>CAVYBP010000004.1:0-194981 GCA_963766775.1 uncultured Phycisphaerales bacterium | reverse complement strand
CGGAGCCGACGGTTTGCCATTCTCGAGGATCACGTCGTAGGTTTCGACCGGCGTGTGATCCACATTGAAGACCGCGAGAAAACGCTGCGTGTAATCCACGAGATAGCCGGGGAATTCGACCGTATTCGTCATGCCCGGCGGTGGGGGGGATGAACCAGGCAATTGCGGAACAATAATCTCCACCACGATCGGCTTGCCGATGTATCGTTCAAGAATCGGCTCATAGGCATTCGCCGCGAGGTTGATGACAGAGCCCGTGAGCGTGTTGATGTCGTTGGCTTGCGTGGAGATGACCGCTCCCGCGCCGACGCCGCCGGTCATGCGGCCAATCACGAGACTCATCGTCTTGGAGATCGCGTCGCGCAACGTATTGAGCAGATTGCGAAACCAGCGGGCGGAACGGTGAACGAGGCTGGGATTGAACGTTCGGTGAATCTGTGCTTTGCGGTGTTCCACTTCTTTTTTTGAAAGGCCGTGAACGGAGTGCGTCATGCAGATCATCGCGGCGAACTCGTCCTCGTAGACCAGCGACGAGGATTTCATTAACCCCCGGCGAGTTTTATAGGGCTGGTCGAAAAGAAATTCGACGCCCTGCGAATAGACCCACAAATCACCCCAGGTCGTGGGCCGATTCTCCGCGAGAAAAGTGACGCGGTATTTGTGGAACAGCTTGAGCGCTTTGTCTTTCGCCAAACGACGCAGAACGGCGGAGAAAATGGTGATGATGAAGATGAGGAACACCGTCGCCCAGAACAAGTTGTTCATGTTGAGGGCGGGTGCTTGTTGCGCGAGGATGGGGGTGGCGATGGTCATGTTTAACGCTACGCAAGAGCCGTGCCGGGAGGATTCAGTGTTTGCTAGAGATAGAGGGGAAGAGTATCGTATGGGGGTAAATCCTACCCGGCGCTGACCCCCTCATGTGAGTTGCTTACGCTGGTCCCCCCCAATCCCCTTCGGCTTGCTCGCTTGTGCGTCTTTCCGGGGCCAGCGGATTATTTTTCTGGAGTTGCGATGCCTTTTTCGTCTTTTGGACTTCATGCGGATATTTTGCGCGGGATCAAGGATCTGGCGTTCACGCGGCCGACGCCGATTCAGACAGAGTCGATTCCACCTGCGATGGCGGGACGGGATGTGTTGGCGTGCGCGATGACGGGGTCGGGGAAGACGGCGGCGTTTATGTTGCCGGTGATTCATCGCTTCATGACAAATCCGCCGCAGCAGCGGGCGACCCGCGCGCTGGTGCTGACCCCGACGCGCGAGTTGGCGGCACAAATCCATCAAAATTTGGTGGAGTTGGCGACGCATACGCCGATCTCGGGGGCGGCGATTTATGGAGGCGTCGGGATGGGGCCGCAGGAGCATGCGTTTCGGAGCGGCGTGGACATTTTGATCGCGACGCCGGGGCGGCTGCTGGATCATCTTCGGCGGCCGTATGCGAAGCTGGGGTTCCTGGAGGTGCTGATTCTGGATGAGGCGGATCGCATGTTGGACATGGGATTTTTGCCGGACATCAAGCGGATTTTGAAGGTGTTGCCGGAGAAGCGGCAGACGTTGTTTTTCTCGGCGACGATGCCGAACGAGATTCGGATGCTGACGCGGGAGTTGTTGAAGGATCCGGTGACGATTTCGGTGGAACGGCAGGCGGGGCCGGCGGTGGGGATCACGCAGGCGATTTATCCGGTGCCGATGCATCTGAAGTCGGCGCTGCTGGCGGAGTTGTTGAAGAATGAGGAATTGCAGTCGGTGATTTGTTTTACGCGGACGAAGCATCGCGCGAATCGGCTGGCGGAATATCTGAAGCGGACGAATATCAAGTGCGGCGCCGATTCACGGGAATCGGACGCAATCGCAGCGCAATGCGGCGCTCGCGGGGTTCAAGGATGGGACGTACCGGGTGCTGGTGGCGACGGATATCGCGGCGCGGGGGATTGATGTGCAGGCGGTGAGTCATGTGATCAACTTTGATTGTCCGCACATTGCGGAGGATTACATTCACCGGGTGGGGCGGACGGGCCGGGCGTCGATGACGGGTGACGCGTTTACGTTTGTGTCGCAGGAGGAGGAGGGCGACCTGCGGCAGATTGAGCGGGCGATTGGGAAGCGGTTGCCCCGGGTGACGTTGCCGGAGTTTGATTACAACGCGAAGCCGACGGAGAAGTTGGAGATACCGATCGCGGAACGGATCGCGGCGATTCGTGCGCAGAAGGCGCAGCAGCGGGGCCGCGGCGGGCAGAGTCGTGGGTATGGTGCACCGCGCGGTGGTGGCGGCGGCGGGGGGGGCGGCGGCGGACTGGGTGGAGCAGGCGGGGCGGGTGGTCCGGGCGGAGCGGGTGGGCCGCAGAGTGGCGGAGGATCGGCGGGCTTCGGCGGTGGGCCGCGAGGCGGGGGCGGCGGTGGGCGACCGTTTGGGAAGAAGCCGTTTGGGCGCGGGCCGGGCGGTGGCGGCGGCGCGGGCGGCGGTGGCGGCGGGCGGCGACCGAGTGGGCCTTGGAAGGGGCCGGCGGGTGGCGGCGGGGGTCGGGCCGGGGGAAATCCGTGAGCGGGAGGGGCAGAATGACGAAAGGCGCGAATGGCGAATCAAATGTGAATGACGAATGGAGGAAATGAGGAAAGGGGAGGGGTTCGCTGGGGGGGTGGGGCGTTTGCGCAGGTGCGCAAATGTTATTTTTCTGTAAGTGCTTGAAAATAAACGAACTAGTCCGAGATGCGCAAACTTTTGCATTTTTTTTAATTGAGTGTTGGTGGATGGTGATGACATGGGAATCGTCCCTGAAATTTAACCCTAATTTTAACCTAACTTTATGTAGGAGGCAACATAATTTTTGTGATTCTTGCAAAAGACGAGTAGGCCATCGACGCTACTTTTCCATCCGTACTGTATTGGATAGATCGACGATGATCAGGACATTTTTGGGGTATGCCACGCGCTCAACCTTTCGTCGCCGCCGACAAGTAGGCTTTCAACTGTGAGACGTTTTCAATACGCAATCGCCCTCCACAAGTTAGACATGTGTGGTTTTTATCAAGGTCTAGCGCGTGGGGGCAGTAGAGGCAATCATCGATTAAATTTGCGTATGGCTTCCCGTGCCACACTCGCATTTGAATCGGGCAATCATCGACGTGAAGGGCGAGTCCACGGGGAATAATAGTTTTCCTGTCGCCTGAATTGAGTAACTGTTTTTTAAGCCTAGATACCAGCGGGTTGAATAGCCATTTCTTATTTGCCCCTTGGTTCACAAGCAGATCGGCCAGTGCATCGTGCGAAAAGTCACGAGGAATTGACGAGAAATCTACTTCGATGGTTGCGATCCCCATTCGCTCGATTTTTATTTGTTTCAATTCATCCACGCGGTGAGTGACAAAAATCTCGATTAGGAGAGGGTGCCCTTCCACGCACACCATTAGATCTGGAACGAGGTCTTCTATGGGAGACTCTTCCCGAATCTCGCTAAGCTTGTATCGCTGTTCCGGTGCGATCAGCAGGGGATTGCGGTAGGTAGAGAAATCGATTTCCACCTTGGGTAAAACAATTTCCCGCCGTTCTATTAGAATGGCTTTGCAAGCAAGATGCATCGCCGTTTCGACCGCGTGGGCGCAAGATTTCGTAGAGTGATGTGCGAAATGAGGCGCATTAATATTTCCTTTGCGTGCCACGAGGGGCAACTTGCACCCGGGGCAGATACAACCACATGCCAACCCTTTTTCCGCGGCTGCAATGTGCAGGAGCTTCCCATCTTTCAAGCCATAAGGAAGTTTGATCGCGTTGCTTATCATGGTTGTATACAGTCTTCGCTGATAAGGGATTGCACGGATCCATACGCGGTGGGAACCCCGGGAGAGTTGACTGCTTTTCCTGCTTTAATGTTGGCGGCGACGTCGAGGTTGAGGGCGAGGATCTGGGCGAGGAGATCGTCTGTTGGCGAGAAGCCGTAGGCTTTGAGGACGGCGGTGTCGAGTTGGGCATGGGCGGATTTGAGAGGGTTTATGCCGGGTGATTCGAGGTTTCGATAAAGGGCGCGGAGTCCGCCGCTCTTTTCTTCAAGGGCTGCGGCACGGATACGGCGGATTTTTCGGCCTGCCATGGCAACAGCGTCGATTTGTTTTTTGCTAGGCGATTGTGGCCAAGGGAAGGTATCAAAAACCGACTCGGGGGTATAGCGAAAATCGGACTTTAACTTGGAGCATTTCGTCATGAACCAGAGCCAGTGGACATTTGATTGGAGAATACCAAAGGAATAGTCATCGTTTAGAGCAAAGGCTTCGAGCGTATGGTCGGGGCGAATGTTAGAATCAACAAAACAGAAGATTGGGCGCTTAGTGACTTCGGCGCACGCAAGATAACGATTGAGCTTGGAGATACGGTCAACCAACTCTTTTCTTGAGCGAAATAGCTGCCACCACCAGTTCAGCCATGTCTGATCCTGGCCTGTGGATTTTGATGTAGTGGCGCGTTCCTTTTGTGCGTACTGAGCAATGTGGGGAAGGACCCATTTCTTCACGCGCTCAAAAGGAGCCTTGAATGATGATGCGTGGAGCATGTCCATTTTTTGAAAGTCGATGATCCAGCGATCAGGTGCGTTTTCTGTAAGCATTGTACGACCGATGAGGAAGGGATGTACGACCTTGCGATTGGCGCGGTCTATTTTGATCAGGCGCTCAGCGTCGGCGATGTCAAGAATGAAACCGGCATGGCGGGCGAATTGGCCATTGTAAACAACGGGGGGCTCATGGTTGCAGGAGAGAACATGAGCCTTTGCAACATCAAGGGCGTCAGAGAGGGTGCTGTTAATAAATGATGTTTCACGGAAATCGAGTTCGTAGGATTTGTCTTGGCGAATTTTTCCTCGTTTGCCGGTGGTGGTGACGGCGAGGCCGTGGGATTTTTTGTCTTGGGAGAAGAGGGCGAGTTTGGGGTCGATTTTGAACCAAAGCTTTTTCTTGGAGGGGATGAGAAGTTTGGCGAGGTCGGGAGTGGGAGGGGATTTGAGATTTGAAATTTCGGAGGGGGAGCGGCCCGCGCCGTCGCGGATGGCGGGCTTTGGGGTTGGGGTGCCGGCGGCGGTTTTGACCCAGTTGGCGATGGAGACGTGGACGTTGGCTTCGCCGGACCAGGGTTGGTTTTCGACGGCTTCGATGAGGGTGCCGGTTTTGGTGATGTGGTCGAGGCCGCCGACGCGGGATTGGTTGTTGCGGATGTTTTGGGTGCCGACGAGACCGGCGCGGCCGGCTTCGGGACGGTCGGGGGTGCAGAGTGGAAGATGGTCGTGGGCGCGGTTTGAACCAGTAGACGCAGTAGTCGGCCATGCCGGGGACTTCGGGGTAGAGTTTTCGGAGGGCGTTGACGTAATCGGGGCCGCGTTCGGGCTTGAGGCGTTTTGCGCCGAGGAAGGGGGGGTTGCCGATGATGACGTCGGCGGGGGGCCAAGGGGTGATGAACGGAGCGGGAGGAACGCTCCCTGACGGTCGCGTCTCGGAAGTTGTGGTGGTAAGAGCGTCCCAGCATTTAAAGTTTTCGTCTAAGTTGTCGAGGGGGAGGGGGGGCTCGTCGGCGATGTGGAGTTCGTCGATGGCGAGTTTTCTGGCGAGCATCATGGTGACTTTGGCGAGTTCGATGGCGAAGGGGAGGATGTCCATGCCGTAGAACTGGCTGGCTTTGACATGATAGAGGGTGGCCTGGAAGTCGGGAAATTCGAGGCGGAGACGGTCGCGGATTTTGGATTCGAGGCGTTTGAGTTCGCGATAGGCGATGTAGAGGAAGTTGCCGGAGCCGCAGGCAGGGTCGAGTACTTTGTAGAGGGAAAGGCGTTCGAGCAGGTCCGCGAGTTGTTTGGGTTTGTTGGCGTTTTCGATGAGGGTGGTCCAAGGGTCGACGATGGTGGGTTTGACGATTTTCATGATGTCGATGGGGGCAGTGTAGTGAGCGCCGAAAGCGTGGCGTTCCTCGGCTTCCATGGAGTCCTGGAAGATGGTGCCGAAGATGTCGGGGGAGACTTTGGACCAGTTTTCTCGGGCGGCTTCGCGGAGGTGGGCGAGTTCGATGCCGTCGTTGTCGAGGGTGAGTTTGGCAGGTTCTTTGAAGAGTCCGCCGTTGAAGTAGCGGATGCCTTTGAAGCGACCGGCGGGGGTTCCGTCGATGCGGTTCATGGCTTCAAAGAGACCGCCGAGGAGGTCGTAGGAATCTTCGGGGGATTTGATTTCGGTGAGGAGGTTGGTGAGGAAGTTGCGGGGGAGGAGGTCGATGTCTTCGGCGAAGAGAGCGACGAGGAGTTGGAGGATGAAGCGCTGGGCATGTGCGCGATCGACCTTGCGAACTTTGACCATGTGGCGGAAGACGGCGGCGAGGCGGTCGGCGGCGGCGCGGGTGACTTCGACACGGTTGTTTTGGAAGACGGGGCGCTCGGCGGTGGGGAAGAGGAAGGCAAGGGGGTCATAGCGATTGGGGAGCTCTTTGAGCGAAACCGTGTCGAGAGGTTCTTCGAGGTCGATGTTGAAATCGTAGATCCAGAATTGGTCGAAGTTGCAGAGGACGGTGTATTGGGGACGGTTGGGGACGAGTTTGATCCAGTAGTTAAAGGCTTGTTGGCGCGTGCGGGCAAGATCGACGCCGCGTTTTTTCATTTCGATTAAAACTACGGGCTTCCAGACGTAATCGGCGAAGGAGGTTCCGCCATCGTCGTTTTTGATGCGGTGTTCGAGGGTACCGCCGACATCGAGAGCGCCGGGTTGGCCGAAGGCGTGAAAGAGGTGGTCGAGGAAGATTTGGGCTTGGCCTTTTTCGTCGCCGGTGATGTGGGCGGTGGTCCAGTCGACGAAGGTTTGGAGGCGTTGGGCGCGGTCGGTGCTCATGGAATTCCTGTTGTGTTGCGTTAGGGGATTATTACCCGATTGTACGTCGGATGGCGAGGGAAGTTGGGACCGGAAATCGGATGGACGGTTAGGGCGTGATCTAGGGGGCTTCCAAGTGGGCGGGAAGTTGTCATGCCGGCGCTTACGCTGCGGGTTCTGTAAATGGGAGCTTGGTGGGCGCATTGCATTATAATAGCGGCGTGATTTTTTGGTTAGGAGTGTTTGATGGCGATTGTGATTTATAAGGTGACGCGGGAGGGGGGGATGGGGTTGCGGTTTGAGGGGCGGGATGGGACGGGGTTTGTGGATGGGAATGGGTTGGGGAATCCGCAGTTGGCGGGGATCGTGGGGAAGCGGTTGATGGGGTATGTGCGGTGCGAGGTGGGCAATGGGGTGGCGGAGGTGGTGGGGGAGGCGTCGGGGGAGGAGGTTGCGGAGTTTGAGGGGCGGGGAGTGGGTGGTGGGGAGGATGGGGATGTGGAGGGGCCGTTTCGGTTTCCTGGGTGAGGGGGAATTGAAACGCGAAACGCGAAACTCAAAACGCAAAACTCAAAACAATTTTTTTGTGGGAGGTTTGGTGATCGAAGGGGGGGCTGGGTGGGGTGGGGGGTGTTTGTGCCGGCGCTGACGCTGCGGGCTCTCTGGGGGGGGGCGTATGGGGGCGTGCAAAGAGGGGCGGAGAGGGTCGTGATGTCCTCTCCGCCCCTTGTTGAGCGAACGGATTGCCTTCTATTGAGGAAGGCTGGCTGAATTCAAATCAGTTCGTGTTGAAAGTGAGTACGACGGGGCGGTTAAAGGCGACGCCGGTGCCGTTGTATTCATATTCTTCGGTACGGAGTGTCTGTCCGAAACCGCTGCAGAGGAAGACAAGGAAGTCTCCGCCGTGATTGACGGCAGACTGGACTTTGGCGAGGGTGGCGGGGAAGCGGTGGCCGTGGAAGGGGGTGATTTCGAAGTCATGGGTCTTGCCATCGGGGAACCAAGCGTAGGAGAGGTTTTCCTCGGACATTTCGTAGTGATAGATCATCCAGTTGTCTTTGGCATTGGGCATTCCGTTGAGAATATCGTTTTCGGTGAAGCGGCTGGAGAGGCCGGTTTCCTTGGTCTTCATCTGGAAAGCGGTTTGGCCGGCGGGATGCGCGGTCCAGTTGGCGGTGAAGGCCCAGTCATTGGTGCCGGGGACATTGATGACGGCGTCCTGGATATGGATGCCTTTGACGGGATTAAGATTGAAGACGAAGTAGGAGATGGTGTCGGCGGGGATTGGGTGGAGTGGCCGACGAAGTACCGACCGGTGGTGTGATGGCCAGTGGTGTCCCACGTGCCAGCGAGGCGGGCGGTGACGGGGTGGAGGGAGGCCTGAGCGCTGCCCACGCCGACGCCGATCATGGCAAGAGCGGCCATCCAGAGACTGACTTTGCGTGACTTCTGCATAAAATGTTCCTCTACCAGAAAAGAAATGAAATCAGCGTGGCACAATGCCACGACGTGATCTGTTATAGATGTGTACAGCTTGGTTTAAGTAAAAGAGCGTAAATAAGACCTGAAAACAAGACAAACAATTCTAAACCACTAATGTTTGATAGCTGCATTCAGTGACATGACGCAAGACGTATAACAGTTCAAAATTAACTACGTAGAATTGGGCAGTCGGCGGCAACGAAGTTGTTTACTCACGATGTGGTGACGTACGAACGGGCAAAACTTCGATCCCCGTCTTTCAATGAGCATCATGCATGTGCTACGAGAAATTGTCAATTACAAAACGTGCAAAATAAAAAATGTTATGTCATGTCAATAAACGACATGTTTAATCGCTTTGATTTGGATCTTCAGCATTTAATGCATGACAGGTGTGAATGACATGGTCGTCGGCGGGATGACATTCGCAGCGCGGCACAATTTTGGGACTTGTCTGGTGGACTGCGAAATGAATAGAGGCGGAGAGACTCATTAAAGAGTCTCTCCGCCCATTTGGGTCGCACACTACGCTTGCTTGATGAAGGCAAGCCGATGCTGGTAACTCAGTTCGTGGTGAAGAAGGTCAGGACGACGGGGCGGTTAAAGGCGACGCCGGTGCCGTTGTATTCATATTCTTCGGTACGGAGCGTCTGTCCGAAACCGCTGCAGAGGAAGATGAGGAAGTCTCCGCCGCCATTGACGGCAGCTTGGACTTTGGCGAGGGTGGCGGGGAAGCGGGTGCCGTGGAAGGGAGTGATTTCAAAGCTATGGGTATGGCCGTCGGGGAACCAAGCGTAGGAGAGGTTTTCCTCGGACATTTCGTAGTGATAGATTGTCCAGTTGTCTTTGGCGTTGGGCATTCCGTTGAGGATATCGCGTTCGCTGAAGCGCCCGGCGAGGCCGGTTTCCTTGGTCTTCATTTGGAATTTGGTTTGACCAGCGGGGGCCGCCGTCCAGTTCGCGGTGAAGGCCCAGTCATTGGTGCCGGGGACGGTGATGACGGCATCATTGACATGCTTGCCCTTGACGGAGGCGAGATTGAAAACGAAGTAGGAAATGGTGTCGGCGGGGATCTGAGTGGAGTGGCCGACGAAGTAGCGACCGGTGGTGTGATGGCCAGTGGTGTCCCAAGTGCCAGCCAGATGCGCGGTAACGCTGTGGGTGGCGGCTTGAACGCTCGCGGCCCCGATGCCGATCATGGCAAGAGCGGCCATCCAGAGACTGACTTTTCGTGACTTCTGCATAAAATGTTCCTCTACCGGAAAAAGAAATGAAATCGGCGCAGCACAACGCCACAACACGATCTGACGAACGAATTTTGCTTTGAACCGAAAAGCTTTGCTAGGCGAATACTATATGGGGCTCTACAAAGATAGACATGCTCCAAATGATGTATCTAAATTACACTACATAATTCAGAATTATGAATAAATCTCGACATTGCGTTCAATAGGCACTTTGGGAGCTGGTTGTCTGCTTATTGAATGACAACCATTAGCATCAAAGTAAATTACGTATAAATTATAAGTTATGCATTCCTTAGCGAGTCCGACTTGTTTCACTTATTATGATGCCATACGTCCAAAAATTGTCAAGATAAAACGCGGAAAAATGTAAAAACGCTATACAATGTCAATAAATGCCATTTTTTTTACTTCTGAATACGTAAGCATACGTTATGAGATTCTTTGATAAGAGCCGTTTACAACGCATTGGATATATAGAGTGGGGAGAAATTAGTAAATGTCACTATGGGTAATCCACGAATGCTATATAAGCATTTCAATTGCCTTTGGGGTGAGATTGTTCAGTCGCGGGGGTACAGGTTTAGGGAGACGAGGAGGACGGGGGCGTTATGGGTTTTGTGCGATTGCGCTGCGGATGGCGAGGCATTGGGTGAGGAGTTTTTCGAGGTCGGAGAGGTGGAGGATGGTGGCGGAATCCGAGGGGGAGGAGTTGGGGTTGGGGTGGACTTCGATGAAGAGGCCGTTGGCTCCGGCGGCGGTGGCGGCTTTGGCGAGGAGGGGGACGAATTGGCGTTGGCCGGCGGTGGAGGTTCCGAGGCCGCCGGGGAGTTGGGTGGAGTGGGTGGCGTCCATGAGGACGGGGGTTCCCGTTCCCGAGGACTGAGGGTTGAGGACTGAGGACTGAGGGAGGGGTTGGGTCTTGAGTTTTGAGTCTTGGGTCTTGAGGGTTGGGGAATGGGGGTTGGTGAGGGCTTGCATTTGGGGGATGGCGGTGAGGTCGTTGACGAGGCGGTTGTAGCCGAAGAAGGTTCCGCGTTCGGTGAGGAGGGTGTGCGGGTTTCCGGTGGAGTGGACTTTGTCGAGTGCGTTTTGCATTTCTTGGGGGGACATGAATTGGCCTTTTTTGATGTTGACGGGTTTGCCGGTTTGGCCGGCGGCGAGGAGGAGGTCGGTTTGGCGGCAGAGGAAGGCAGGGATTTGGAGCATGTCGACGTGGTGGGAGACTGGGAGGGCCTGGTCGGATTCGTGGATGTCTGTGGTGACGGGGATGTGGAGAGTGTCGCGGATGGTGGCAAGGATGTGAAGTCCCTTGTCCATTCCGAGGCCGCGCTTGGAGGAGGCGGAGGAGCGGTTGGCTTTGTCGAAGGAGGCTTTGAAGATGTAGGGGACGCGGAGTTTGTCGCACAATTCTTTAACGGTTCCTGCGATGGTGAGGCAAAGGTCGAGGGACTCGATGACGCAGGGGCCGGCGATGAGGAGGAATCCTTCGGGGCCGGGGTCGGTGGGGTTGTACGACAGGAGGGGTTGGTGGACGGCGTTGAGCGGGCCGAGGGGGATGGGGTGCATGGAGGCTCCCGAGGTTGGGTGGTTAAATGGTTAAAGTCGTTAAATAGTTAAATAGTAATGAGCGCTGGGGTGTGGGGGAAGGGGGGGAATGCGGAATGATGAATTCTGAAGAGAGAGGGGGGCAAGGTGCTCATGGGGATGAGCGGGTGCCTCTCCAACCCTCAATTACAAATTACCGATTACCATTTACCCATTCCCCGCTACACTATCCAAAACAACGCTCCCCAAATTGGAACTCCACCATGACCTCTCTCACCGCCAACCGGCCTCGCCGGCTCCGCTCGAATCCGCTTCTTCGCGATCTTCTCGCGTCCACCCGCCTCGCGCCGTCAGACTTCGTCGCGCCGCTCTTCATCCGCTCCGGGAAAAATGTCCGCAATCCCATCCACTCCATGCCGGGGATGTTCCAGTTCTCGCCGGACACCGCTCTCACGGAACTTCGCCGTCTCTCCTCTCTCGGCCTCACGTCCGCCCTCCTCTTCGGCATCACTGATGCTGCCCAAAAAGACCCCACGGGATCCCACGCGCTTAACCCCGACAACGAAGTCTGCAGCACCCTCAAACTTCTCAAAGACTCCGCACTCCCCATGCTTGCCATCACGGACCTCTGCCTCTGCGAATACACCTCTCACGGGCATTGTGGTGTGCCGAGTGCTGAGGACGGAGGACTGAGGACTGAGAGCGGGGAGGGTGGGTCTCAGTCCTCAGTCCTCCGTCCTCAGCACTCGTTCTCTCCCAGCAACGATCCCACCGTTCTCGCCCTTGCCGACCAGGCGGTCCTGCACGCGCGTTGTGGTGCGGACCTCATCGCCCCGTCGGCCATGGCGGACAATATGGTTCGCGCGATCCGCATGGCTCTTGATGGGGCCGAGTTTCACGACACTCCGATCCTTTCCTATGCGGTCAAATACGCCTCGGCCTTCTATGGTCCCTTCCGCGATGCCGCCGAATCTCCCGCGCAATTTAGAAATGGGGGGGGCGGCGACCGCAAATCTTATCAAATGGACTACCGCCGCAGCGTTGCTGAAGCCATTCACGAAGCGACCCTCGACGTCGAGCAAGGTGCGGACATTCTGATGGTTAAGCCCGGCCTGCCGTACCTGGACATCCTCCGCGCGGTCACGGATGCCGTGGCGATTCCGACGGCGGCGTACCATGTTTCGGGCGAATACGCGATGCTCAAAGCCGCCGCCGCGAGCGGAGCGATCGACGAAAAAGCGGCCGTCGTCGAATCCATGCACGCCTTCAAACGGGCTGGGGCAAGTTTCATCGTCACCTATTACGCGGCCCAACTCGCCGAATGGCTGCAATAAAAAAAGGCCGCGCCAAAAGGCGCGGCCTCCATGAATCCAGAAACGACAAATCCAATCACATGCCCGGCATCTTGATCCCGCCTGGCATTTTTCCGTTCCCCATTTGCGCTGCATCGATCATTGTTTTCAACTGATCGATACGCGGCCCATATTCCGCGGGCAAACTCGATTTCATTCCCTGCAACTTCGTCAGCGCTTCCTGGGCCAAGTCCATTTTGTTTGCCTTCACATAATCCACGCCTTCGGCAAGGAGCTTATTGGCCATGCTGACGTTGTCGGAAGCAGCAGTCGGCATCGTCGTGGGCGTCATCGTCGGCTCGGGCACGACCGGTGCGGCCATCGTCGCCGGCGCTTCAGGCATCGCGGGCGCCGCCATCGTTGCGGGGGTAGCAGGCATCGCCGGAGCAGCGGGCGTTGTGGGAGTAGCAGGAGCGGGCGGGGTGGTTGTTCCGTTGTCGCCGCAACCCACTAGGCTGACCGCCATCGCCAACGCACCGCACACCGCGATCATTTTCATTTGCATCATCCACATCCTAAAAAAAGTAGGGAAACATTCGCATAGATTGAAACATTGACGCAGAAGCAGCTTCGCACGTCAACCGCCAGCGAACCGTACCCACCATAACGACCGCTAAACAAAAACGGGGCTGTCGGATAATGACAGCCCCGCGTAAGACCCATTTGGTTCGACCCATCGGATCAATTAAAAGGAAATGCGCCGTTTCCGGAGGTAATCGTCGCGTCCGGCTCAACGATCCAATTATGATTCGCGAGCAGCAGCGGGTCCCCCAAAATTACCTCGCCATTTGTAAACAGCATATTGGCCTTCTTTCCCGAGTGCGGGTCACCGGCGATGCCTGCACCGGATGTGTTGTCCGGATTATCCACAAAGTTCGGGGTGACGGTCGTGTTGACGAGATTATTGACGTTCGCAAATCCCAAATCGTTCTTGCTGGTATTATTCCGCACGTCCATCATCACCAATTGATGCATGGGCAAGGTGGCTTTTCTGCGGAACACCATCCCGGCGGCAGGGTTGGCGGTATCGATTTGATACGTCGGCGCGACCACCGGAGGAACATTTGAAGGAGCGTTGTTGCAATTGCCCATACTTTGATTGTAGGTGTAAGAGCCATCCCACAAGGCGCTGGGAACAGTGGGATCAATGTAAGGATGAATGACCGAGGGGCAGCTCAGCATCTTTTTGATTTTTTCCATGACATAGATGTTACCGGTGTTAGTGCCGTCGGTATTCAAGCCGAGCGTGGGCCCTAACACGTCGGACCCTGCCCAAGTCCAGCGAGTGGTGCTGCCTGTTTGGGTGCGATAAGGCAACATATAGCCGTCATACTGCTGCTCATACACGCTGAAGGCGGTGTTAAATTGCCGAAGATTGGATGCGCGAAATGGCAATCTTTGCACGATCCCTTGCTTTGCCCAGCGACGGTAGGAGAATCCCGATCAGCAGGGCAATAATTGCCACCACCACGAGTAGTTCAATAAGCGTGAACTGCGCGAGACTTGATCTTCATGGAAGAACCTCAAAAAACGACCGGCACAGCCACTGATGACAACTACTGCAAACAGATTTTTAGAATGGCAGAGATGAGATTCGTATGTACGTATAACGCTCTTCATGGACTCGAAATGAGATATGCACTCATTAAATTAGCCCGCCGCCTCACCGGAGTCAACGTCCATCCTTGTCATAATTGCGCAAATGACAGGCACTTTTGCGCACGCGATGGGTAGACCAAAAAGGCATCCTTTTAACTTCATGCCTCTTCTGATCGTTGAGATATGCCGCATGGCCCTTTCCGGCGGGCCGCTGCGGCGCTACAATCTCCTCTCTACCAACCCGAAGGAGAGTCTTGTGACGATTGCCCCCGCCTCAAAGCCTAGTAGCCCAGCCGTGGAGTCATCCGACAAATCCGAGCAGTTTATTCACACGCTTGCGAATGGGCTTACGCTGGTGGCGGAGCGGATTCCAGGGGTGCGTTCGGCGGCGATGACGTTTCTGGTTCCCGCAGGGGCGGCGTCGGATCCGGTGGATGCCGCGGGGGCGGCCACGGTGTTGGCGGAGTGGATTCTTCGCGGGGCGGGTGGGCGGGATTCGCGGCAACTGACCGATTTTCTGGACAATCTGGGCGTTCAACGGTCGGCGTCGGCGGACAATGTGTTTCTTCGGTTCTCGGCGTCGTTGTTGGGGAAGAACCTTCTCGCGATGCTGCCGGCGTATGGGGATATCGTGCGGTTGCCGCACTTGCCGGAGGAGGGTTTTGATCCGTCGCGGGATTTGGCGCTTCAACAGCTTGATGCGATTGAGGATGAGCCATCGCACAAACTTTCGCTGCTGCTGCGTGAGCGGCATTTTCCGTTTCCGTTCAATCGTCCGAGCAGTGGGAAGCGCGAAGACCTTGAGGCGCTGACGGCGGAGAAGCTGCGTTCTGATTGCCGAACGAGGGTGACGCCACAGGGGGCGATCCTGGCGATCGCGGGGATGTTTCACTGGCATGATCTGGTGAAAACGGTGGAGGAGTCGTTCGGCCAATGGAATGCAGCGGCACCGGTGCAACTGCCGGCGCAACCGGCGGCGCGGGGCGTTTTTCATGTGACGCAGGATACGAATCAGTCGCAGATTGGACTCGCGTGGGACACGATTCCGGATAATCATCCAGACTCGATCCTGCAGCAGGCGGCGATGAATGTTCTGTCGGGCGGGATGGGGGCGCGGCTGTTTACTGAGATTCGAGAGAAGCAGGGGCTTTGCTATTCGGTTCAGGCGGGTTACACGTCGCTCAAACAGGTTGGCGCGGTTTTTGGTTATTCGGGCACAGCTCCGGATCGGGCGCAGCGCACGCTGGATTCTTTTATCGTGGAGTTGAAACGGATGACGGCGGGGGTGACGAAGGAAGAGCTGGATCGGGCGATGATTGGGATGAAGTCGCGGGTGATCATGCAGGGGGATTCGAGCGGTGCGCGGGCGGGGTCGCTGGCGTATGACTTTTATCATCGGGGGAGGACGCGGACGCTGGATGAATTGCGGGCGGTGATTGAGTCGATCACGTTGGAGAAGGTCAACGGTTTTCTTGCGGCGAATCCGGTGAAGAACCTGACGGTCGTGACGATTGGGCCGCAGGAATTGAATGTCAATGTGTGATGCTGGTGTGTAGTAATTTCCGCCTCTCAAACCCCCGGGAAGCAAACGATGACTCTCACGTTCAAACATGCGCAACTGAAAAACGGCCTCGATATCGTTGCGGAGATTAATCCGGCGTCGCATTCGGCGGCGTTGGGGTTTATGGTCAAGACGGGTTCGCGGGACGAGGCGGCGGAAGTTGCGGGCGTGTCGCATTTTCTTGAGCACATGATGTTCAAGGGGACGGCCACGCGCAACAGCCAGCAGGTCAATGAGGAATTTGATGCGATGGGGGCGAAGAATAATGCGTTCACGAGCAATGAGGTGACGTGCTATTGGGCGCAGGTGCTTCCGGAGTTTACGGAGCGGGCGTTGAATCTGCTGGCGGACATGATGCGGCCCGCGTTGCGGCAGGATGATTTTGATATGGAGAAGAAGGTCATTGTGGAGGAGATTTCGCTGTACCTCGATCGGCCGGCGCATGTGCTTTTTGAGGCGGTGATGGCGGATCATTTTCAGAACCATCCGATGGCGGCGTCGGTGCTGGGGACGAAGGAATCGATTACGGCGTTGACGCGGGAGCAGATGAAGCAGTATTTTGATTCGCGCTATGGGCCGGGGAATATGGTCCTGGCGGCCGCGGGGAATATTGATTTTGATGAGTTCGTGAAACTGGCGGAGAAATATTGCGGGCATTGGGACCGGGTAAATGTGCAGCGGGCGTACACGCATCCGGTGCTGACGGCGAAGCGGAAGCATATTCATGATCCGAAGTTGAAGCGGCACTACATCGCGGGGCTGTGTCCGGGTCCGAGCGCGCAGGATGATGCGCGGTATCCGGCGATGGTGCTGTCGGATGTTCTGGGGGATCATGAGGGGTCGCGGCTTTTTTGGGCGCTGGTTGAGCCGGGACTGGCGGACGAGGCGGATTTTTCGTTTTATCCGCATGACCATATCGGGTCCTTTTTGGTGTATGCGTCGTGCGATCCGGAGCGTGCGGCACAGGTGGAAGGGATATTGTTGAATGAGTTGAATAAGGTGTTGAAGGAGGGGCTGACGGAGGAGGAGGTGCAGCGGAGCAAGACGAAGATTGAATCGGGGACGGTGCTGCAGGGCGAATCGACGCTGGGTCGGATGCGGGGGCTGGCGTCGCGGTGGACGTACAATCGGGAGTATCGGTCGCTGGAAGAGGATTTGGCGTTGCTGGAGTCGATAACGAAGCAGTCGCTGGTGGATGTGGCGGGGAAGAATAGGTTTGGGCCGATGACGTTGACGACGTTGGGGCCGGGGGTGGGGGCGGAGGGGTGATTGGTAATTGGGGGTTGGGGGGGGGCGAGGTGCTCATTTGGTTTGCGGAGGCCTGCAGAATGGGAATGGGGTGTAAGTGGTTGGGGATGCGGGGGTTGGTTCGAGGTGCGCAAGATGCTCATTTCATTTTTTAATTCGGGGCCATGTCTTGAGTCTTGGGTCTTGAGTCTTGAGGTGTGCATGGTGGTCTCCTATAAGGGGGCGGTGCGCCGAGTTTGTGCGCACAGAATCGAGGGGGTGGGGATGTAAGGGGTTGGGGGAAAGTGGTTGGGGTTTTTGGATTTTTTTTAGGGGCGGAGTGGAGGGGTTTGGCTGTGCGCACAGGATGGGTGGGGGATTGGTTGGAAGAACCGTATGGGGGGTGGTACAAGGTATGAAAATGGGAGCGCTTGTTCGGCTTTCAGGAGGCGATTAAATGGCGATATGGCATTTTCAAGTTAGGCTGGTACCAGAAGGGTGTTTAGCCCCGATCGAAACTCTCGAAGGAGCAGATGCATCAACTTGTTGGCGCGAGTCTATTGCTCCTAATTGGGATCACATAACATCTGGCGTCCTACAAAAAGAACCTTCGGCTGCAAAGGGACACCCCGACTTTGATGGCTCTACAACATTCCTTCTCTGCAAGGATTTTCGTGTTAAAACGAACTAAATATATTGCACTAATATGCCTTATAGTCATATCGCCAATATGGTTTATATTACATACTAATAGTGGTAATTATCTTGATAAATTTATTATTTCGGACGAATATAGTATCACGGTTGCAGATGACATTGAAGTGGTCCCAAACGATCCAGTGAGTAAGTCATGGTTTGGACATACGGCTCTAAAGTTAAAGAATCCGCATGTTTTATCTCCCAAAAGACTACGTTCCACTGCTACTCTACCCACAGTTGGGAAATATATTGTAATATCGACAGGAGATGATATTTCGGTGGCGATGGATATATTGATAGACGAATCTCGTGTGTACAAAAACATTCCATATTTTATAACGCCGAAATCCGTGGAAATTTACGTCGTAACAAAACCGAATGTCTTAACGCGCAGGCGAGTCGCCTCCATCACAAATTTGGCAATTCAATAGACATTTTGAAGATTGTCAGCATACTTCTCTAGTTAGCAGGGTAATCAAGTGAGCACAACCGACAGAGATGGAAAGTGAGATGCAATTGACCAGCCTAGAGCACCACGTTCCTTGGAATTTTTGAGAAGGACATGCCGCATGCTAACGATGTACACATACGACCAAGCGAACCGTTTAAGGCAGTCGAACGCGGACGGGGTGATCACGACATGCACGGTGGATGCGGCTGGGAACCGCGCGGGGTAATACACGGAGAATAGTAATATGTATACTACAATTCACATATCCAGTGATAATCTCTGCGTAGGAGACCTCACTCAACTTGGCGAAATTTTTAGCTGGCTAAAAGTCGACTCCATTACAATGTCAATTTATCCATCGCCGTTAGAGTTGTACGGAGACACAACTCCCGTGAAGACGTTTCCAACATTATCTCCATCGCAGGCACTTAGCAAATTGTCAAAGTTCGCTGATATGACACAATTTCTACTCCTAGATTGCTTGGGCTGGGCCAAAGTCGTAAAGTTAGAATCAATTGATCTTATACCGAACGATCTTGCCGATGGTTTTATACCCTGGGACTTAGCAATGTCGATTGGCCGCATTGTTCTTCCGCCTGGCGAACGCATCCCAATCTCAAGGGAATTAACGTATGATTTATCCATGGGTGGAGACGGAAACCCCTCTGATCTTCTTGCTTACTTAGAAAAATTTAAATCGTTACCATGTTTTCAACACCTTCAGAGGTTATTAAAAAAGTATTGCGTAAAAGGCTGGGAAACAGAAATTATTTTGACTTAAAGTCGCATTCGTAGAGACGCCCCAATGCTAACGACGTACACATACGACGAAGCGAACCGTTTAAAGAAGTCGAACGCGGGCGGGGTGATCACGACGTACACGGTGGATGCGGCTGGACGAGCCTTCAAAGAGCATGGGGACAGATCAGGGGCCGCGTTTGATCGTCCGGCCGGTAATTCACCGAAAGCGTTAACTCCTGCTGGACAGAATGCAGTTGATGACATTCTGACAAATCCCAACTCTCAAGTTCAGCCAAATCGATTAGGGGGATGGGATGTCATTGCGCCCCGACGGAAGGGGTACCCGATACGACCAAGATGGGTCATTACGCGGATTTTTGGAGCCGAATAAATGAATCCTCAAATTAAAGTTCTGGTGCTTAGCGATCAGGATTACGAAGATCTTGTTGCGGAAGGCTACATTGATGAAGAATGCCTGATGATTGTAAGTCAGGAAAACGGCTTTGACTCTTTGGATATTGAGTTCCTCGCTCGTAAAGATGGAAAACCTTGGCGAGTAAAACTTGATTTGCTGCTGGAGTTACTCCAAAAATGCAAGGACCGTCTTTGGGAATTGCGGCGGGTGCCGCCCAAGGAAGGAGCCTAAAACAGTTAGCTTTGCCGCAAAAGGAAGAAGTTGAACCAAAACGAATTGCCACTTCAGATTTGAGTGTAAGAGCACCTGACGGACGTGGAGTACGATACAACCAAGATGGTTCATTTTACTCATTGTTGGAACCAAACAAATGACACCTAAATTACGAGTTGATGCCTTAATTCCGCCTGACTATGAAGATATGGTGGCTGAAGGGTACATTGATGAAGAGTGCCTGATGATTGTAAGTCAGGAAAACGGATTCGACTCTTTGGATATCGAGTTCCTCCTTCGCCGGGATGGCAAACCTTGGCGAGTGAAATACGCACTGGTGGCCGAATTGTTGCAAAAGTGTAAGGATCGTTTGTTGGAATTACAGCGGCTTCCGCCCAAGGAAGGCGCCTAAAACAGTTTAGCTTTTGCCGCAAAGTCGTGCCCGGAATTCATCTGGCAACAATCGGAAGTCTCTACAAATCGCTCCATGATTATCAAGATCGGCGGAGAAAAATTCTGTCCGAGCGTCCTTCCGCATGGTTGTTTGCCGGGACTGGAGGGTTCAAGGTGTATTAGAGCGGTTCTACCCAAGATGTAGCACTGATCGAAACGTTTCGTTTTATCGAGTGGCAAAAGAACGCTTCCTCACGGGCGCGTCTCGGAATTTCCGCTACACGTGGGGTATGAGGTGCTCTAGGAGCCTTCTGGGTGGGGAGAGAGGTTGGAGGGCTGGCCGCGGGGTTTTGGGAGGGTGTAGGGGGGACTGGCTGGGGGGCGAGTTTTTTGTGGTGATCTAGGGGGCTTCCGGGTGGGGGAGGGGTTGGCGGGCCGGCGCTTACGCTGCGGGCTCTGTGGGGTTTTGGGGTGGGGGAGTGGTTGGTTGGGCGTTTTGCATTTGGGTGGGGGGGTTTATCATTGGGGGATGGTGTTGTTTTTTGACATTGTTTATGCGCTTGCGATTCCGCTGGTGGCTCCGTTTGTTGCGATCAAGAGCGTTCGGACGGGGAAGTATCGGTCGGGGTGGGCGGGGAGGTTTGGGTTGGGGGGGGAGTTGTTTCCGGAGCGGACGGGGCGGGCGAAGGTGTTGTTGGTGCACTGTGTGAGCGTGGGTGAGTTGTTGTCGGTGCAGACGCTGGTGCAAAGGCTGCTGGCGGCGGATGCGGACCTTCTGATTGCGATCACGACGACGACGGATACGGGGACGGTGCGCGCAGGCGTTGTATCCGGCGACGCATGGGCGGGTGCGAGCGTTGCGGTTTCCGCTCGATTTTTCGTTTGCGGTGGAGGCGGTGTTCGATCGGGTTCGGCCTGACGTTGTGGCACTGGTGGAATTGGAGACCTGGCCAAACTTTCTGGCTATTGCGGAGAGCAGACGGATACCGGTGGTGCTGATTAATGGGCGGATTTCGGAACGGTCGTTTCCGCGTTATCGGCTGATTCGGCCGATCATGGGGGGGATGCTTGGGCGGCTGTGCTTTATTGGGGCGCAGACGGGAGCGATTCAAAAGCGGTTTGCGGCGTTGGGGGCGGAGCCGGGGCGTATGGAAGTGATTCCGACTTTGAAATATGACAACGCGCACTTTGCGGATTCGGTTCCGGGGCAGGAAGAACTGGCACGGTCGATGGGACTGGCGGTGGATGGGCCGGCGAAGCATTTGCTGTTCGTGGGGGGGTCAACGGGGCCGGGGGAGGAGATTCCGTTGTTGGAAAGCTATCTGGCGCTGCGGGAGAAAAATCCGGGGCTTCGGTTGGCGATCGCGCCGCGAAAACCGGAGTCGATTCCGGGGCTTTTGGAGGCGATCCGAGGTCGGGGTTTGAGTGCGATTTTGCGGACGGAGCGGGGTGATGGGGCGGCGGCTTCGTCACCGCTGGGGTTATCGCAAGTATTTGTTTTGGATACACTTGGGGAGCTTAAGAAGCTGTATGCTTTGGCGTTTGGGGTGTTTGTGGGGCGTAGTTTGGTGAAATTGGGGGGGAGTGACATGATCGAGGTTGCAGCGCTGGCGAAGCCGTGTTGTTTTGGGCCTCATACGGCGAATTTTTCGGAGGTTGTGGTACTTCTGGTGGGGGAGAGATGCGCGGTGGAGGTGGCGGATGGGAATGCGTTGACGGAGACGATTGGGGGGTGGCTGAAGGATCCGGACGCGGCGGGCGCGATGGGGCGGCGGGCGCGAGAAGTGATTGAGTTGCAGAGGGGGTCGACGGAACGATATGTGGTGAAGTTGGCGGAGTTGCTACGCGGGAAGGGAGGGGGGATTTAGTGAAGAATCCACCCAATGGCCGCAGCGGAGAGGCTGACGTATCCGATGATTGTGGCGATGGCGGCCTTACCCATGTGTACACCTGCTTGTGTGACGTGCTTTAGCTTTTAGTTCAATCGACCGGCGAGCCGCTGGTCATAAGATGAGATCGCATTTTTTATTTTTTTATGTTTTTAATGTGCGCTCGCGGAGTACGACAAAGTGAAGCAGTGCTCTGACGGTGAATACCTCAACAATACCGGTGCCAGAGAAGAGTTGGCGTGGGAAATGTTTGCGAAAACATGCAACAAGATTGGAAGGTTGTCTTTCGCGGGGCTTCGGTTTCAAATAGCGAGACTATGGAAAACGATGTGAAGGTACCGGTGGGTTCAACGGCCAGCACGGGTCTGGTGGATCGCAAGGCGCTCCTGGCGGGGGTGCGGTCGGTGGTGATCAAGATCGGGACGAACGCGTTATCGGATGCGTCGGGGCGGCTGGATACGGGATTGATCGGGGAGTTTGCGGGGCAGGTGGCGGGGCTGGTGGCGAGGAATATTCGGGTGACGATGGTTTCGTCGGGGGCGATTGGGGCGGGGATCACGGAGTTGGGGCTGGGGGGCCGGCCGAAGGATTTGCCGATGTTGCAGGCGACGGCATCGGTGGGGCAGTCGATTTTGATGAATTTGTTTGGCGCGGCGTTTCGGCGGCATTCGATTCATGTGGGGCAGATTTTGATCACGCGAGGTGATTTTGAGGATCGCGCGCGGTACTTGAATTTGCGGAACTGTATTCATGCGCTTCACAAAAACGGATGCGTGCCGATTGTGAATGAGAATGATTCGGTAGCGGTGGCGGAGATTCGTTATGGCGATAACGATTTGATTGCGGCGGACGTGACGAATCTGCTGCGGGCGGATCTGTTGGTGCTTTTGTCGGTGGTCGATGGGCTGCTGGACGGGGCGGGGAAGACGATTCCGGTGGTGCAGGATATGGATGATGCGGCGGGGAATGTGGATGAGAACGAAAAATCATCGCGGGGGACGGGCGGGATGGGCTCGAAGCTGTTTGCGGCGGGGACGGTAAAGAGGGCGGGGGAACCGGTGATGATCGCGAATGGAAAGCGGGCGAATGTCATTACGGATTTGCTGGCGGGGGTTGAGACGGGAACGCTGATCATACCGGCGAGCAAGAAGCTCTCGAGCCGTTCGAGGTGGATCGGATTGACGGCGCGGCCGAAGGGAACGCTGGTGGTGGATGACGGGGCGGCGAAGGCGTTGCGGGCGAATAAGAGTTTGCTGGCGTCGGGGATCGTGTCGAGCGCGGGGTCCTTTGAGTGCGGGGATGCGGTGCTGATTACGGGGACGGACGGGAAGGCAGTTGCGCGGGGTCTGACGAATTACTCGCGCGAGGATGTTGAAACGATACGGGGGCGGCGATCGGCGGAGTTTGCGGCGCTGCTGAAGACGGACACGTATTATGATGAAGTGATTCATCGGGATGATTTGGTGATGGAAGATGGGGGGGCGTGAGGATGCGGGGTAAAATGGGGTGGCGTTTTAGATGAGGTTTTTATGCGGCGTGCGGTGGGTATGGTGCTGACGGTGGCGGTGGGATTGGGATTTCCGAGTTGTCGGGCGAGCGAGAGTGCGCCGGCGGCGCCGGCGCGGGGGAATGTTGCGTATTCTCATGAGGCGGCGACGAGGCTGTTTCGGCAGGGGAGGTATAAGGAGGAGGAGGCGTTTTGTATCGCGGCGATTGGGGAGATTGAACGAAGCGAGGGGAAGAATTCGGCTGCGTTGGCGGGGCCGTTGGATGATCTTGCGGGCATTTTTTTGCGGGTGGGGCGATACGGGGATGCGAAGGCACCGCTGGAGCGGGCGGAGTCGGTGCTGGATAAGAGCAAGGCGGAGGGCGAGGCGGCGTACGCGCGATTGTGCATCAATAAGGGGTGGCTTCGGTATTCTCTGGGGGACGCGGCGGCGGCGGAGAAGATTTTTTCGGAAGGGCGAGCGTTGCTGGAGAAAAATCAGACGACGCCCAGCGTTGATCTTGCGGAACTGATTAATAACATCGGCCTCGCGTATGAAGACAATGAGGAGGAGGATGCGGGGAAAATCAAGGAGGCGAAACGGCTGCTGTTGAAAGGGTGGGAGCTGCGGAGAAAGCTGACGGGAAACGAGTCGGCGGAAAGCGGGGAATCGCTGAATAACCTTGGGATGTATCTGCTGTTCCACTCGGATGGCGATGCGGATATGGGAACGGCGCTGACGACTTTGAAGAATGCGCTGGCTATCAGTGAAAAGGTGTACGGGACGGACAATCCCGAGACGGCGGTATCGCACACCAATCTGGCGACGGCGTACCACCTGACGCAGCAGGACGAGATGGCGGAGCGGGAGATTCGGCTGGCGTTGTCGATGTCGGAAAAATTTCTGGGGAAGGAGAGTCCGGACCGCGCGTACGAATTGCAGGTATTGGGGCAGATAGAGCAGTCGCAGGAGAAGTATCAGGAGGCGGAGGGGAATTTCAAGGAAGCGGTGGCGTTGACGGAGAAAACGTATGGGGCGACGCATCGGTTCGTCGCGTCGGCGTTGGATTATCTGGATGGGTTGTATGAGGCGAGCGGGAATGAGATGGCGCGGCGGGAGGTTCAGAAGCGGATTGAGAAGGTGCGTGGACGGGATATTTGATTGTGAAAAATGGGCGTGGGAGGTTATTGAAGACGGTTGAGGCAGTGACTTCGGGTGTCGCTTTGGCGATTTTTGAGGAATGCTGTCGGGGAGAAAGGGTTTCGCTATAATTCGGCGTCTCATGGCAAATGCGTACACAGTTTTGGCCAGGCGTTATCGCTCGCAGACCTTCGATGAACTCGTGGGGCAGGAGGCGATTGCGCAGACGCTGAAGAATGCGATCAAGTCGGATCGGGTGGCGCATGCGTTTTTGTTTACGGGGACGCGCGGGGTGGGAAAGACGTCGGCGGCGCGGATTCTGGCGAAGGCGATCAATTGTCCGAACCGGGGGGCGGATGGGAATCCGTGCGGGGCGTGCGAGACGTGCAAGGCGATCGCGCGGGGCGAGGATATGGACGTCATAGAGATTGACGGGGCGTCGAATAATTCAGTGGATCAGATTCGAGACCTGCGTCAGTCGGCGGGGATTCGTCCGGCGCGATCGCCGTACAAGATTTATATTATTGATGAAGTGCACATGCTGTCGACGGGGGCGTTCAATGCGTTATTGAAGACGCTGGAAGAGCCGCCGGAGCATGTGAAGTTTATTTTCGCGACGACGGACGTGCACAAGGTCCCGGCGACGATTATTTCGCGCTGCCAGCGCTTTGATTTCAAGAACATTCCGACGCAGCGGATCGCGGAGCATCTGACGCATGTGGTGAAGGATGAGGGGGTCGAGGCGGATGGCGACGCGCTGTTTCGGATCGCGAGGTTGGGGAATGGGTCGATGCGGGATGCGCTGTCGATTCTGGATCGCGTGTTGTCGATGGGGGAAAAACAGATCACGGACAAGATTTTGGAAGAGCTGCTGGGGAAGCCGCCGACGGCGGCGATTGGGCAGTTGGTGGATGCGATCGCGAACGGCGACGCGGCGGGGGCGATTACGCTTTCGGACAGGCTGCTCAAAGACGGGATGGGGGTGGAGCAGGTGCTGTCGGAGGTGATTGAGTTTTTGCGGAATGTGATGATGGTGGTGGCATGCGGGGACAAGACGGACCTGTTGGATGTGCCGGCGGAGTCGCGGGGGATATTTATCACGCTGGCGAGGAAGTTTGATGCGCCGACGGTGGTGCATCTGATGGCGTTGGGGGAGCAGACGCTGCGGTCGTTGAAATCGTCAACGATGCACAGGCCGCTGTTTGATGCGTTGATTGTGCGGCTGGCGTTGAGCGAGCAGTTTAGCTCGATTCGCCAACTTCTGGCGAATGCAGATGGTTCCGAGCTTCCTTCCAACCCGCCAATCGCGGGTCAAAAAAAAAGTAGCATCGATCGGGTAGATCCCGTGGCGGCGGCAGCGGTGATGGAGACGGCTTTGCCGGTATCTTCGTTGATGTCCGCATCGGACTCCGCGCAGCCGGTGGAAGAGGTGCCGGAGGAATCGATTTACGAGCAGATGAAGGCGACGATGCGCCGGCAGAAGGAGGAGCAGGACGCGAAGAATGCGGCGATGAAGCAGCAGCGCGGGCCGGCACAGTATGGGCGGCCGGGGCCGGTGGCGGTTAAACCGGCGGAAGAGGCCGTGATTGAACGAGTGAGCGATGTGACGGATCTGGCCGCGGTGTGGGGAGCGACGCGGCGGCATCTGAACACTACGGCACGTTACCTGGAAAGTGTGCTGGGGCATTGCTGCCGGGTGGGGGGGTTAAATCGGGAGACGGGGGAAACGGTGCTGGTTGTGCCGGGGAATCAGAAGGGGTTCACGAATGAGAAGGCTCGGGCGAAGATTGAGGAATGCCTGCGCGGTGACGGGTGTGGGGATTCGGCTGGCGTTGCAATTCACGGAGGAATCGGGTTCGGGTCCTGGGGAAAATGGCGAGGGATCGCGTGGAGGGGAGGCGATGACGGCGGCACCGTCGGCGACGGCGCGGCGGATTCCGCCGGAGGTGCTTGATGCGATCAAACAGCAGCCGCTGGTGCAGGAGTTGATGAAACGGCTGGATGCGAGCGTGGTTCACGTGGAGATGCTGAATACGGATGAGTAGGCGGCGGGGGGGGTGGGGGGCGTGAAATGCGGCGGCGGCGGGTCTACAATGCGGGGGCGAGTGGTTCGGATGTTGAGAGAGACGCGTAGGATAAAGGATGAATGATGTTTGATAATTTGAAGGCGCTTTCGCAACTGGGTCCGATGATGGCCAAGGCGAAGGAGATGCAGGAGAAAATGCAGGAGGTGCAGGCGCGGCTTCCGCAGATTCGCGCGAGCGGGACGGCGGGCGGATCGCTGGTGACTGCGACGGCGAATGGGGTGATGGAGATCGTGAGCATCACGTATGCGACGACGGCACCGCTGACGGATACGGAATTACTGGCCGACTTGACGCGCGCGGCGGTGAATCAGGCCATTAAAAATGTGCAGGCGATGGTGCAGAAGGAGATGGAGCCGGCGATGGGCGGCATGGATATGGGGGCGTTGAAAGGGTTGATGGGGGGGTGAGCTGTTTCAATGACGAAGGCCGAATGACGAATCAAATTTGAATGACGAAGGGCCGAATGACGAAATGTGAGTGAGAATCTCGTCAGGGCGCTGTTCAGCAGGGACTTAAATGGCGAATCCGCATTACACTGAATCGCTTCGCAGGTTGATGGACCTTTTTGGGAAGTTGCCGGGGGTGGGCTCGCGTTCGGCGGAGCGGATTGCGTTTCACATTTTGAAGAATTCGCGGGAGGAGGCGATCGCATTGTCGGATGCGTTGCGGGCGGTGAAGGATCAGGTGCGGCACTGTTCGATTTGTTTTAATTTGACGGAGGGTGATCCGTGCTCGATTTGCGGGGATGCGGGGCGCGATCATGGGGTGATTTGCGTGGTGGAGCAGCCGAAGGATTTGCTGCAGTTGGAATCAACGAATATTTACAAGGGGGTGTATCACGTGCTGCTGGGTCGGATCGCGCCGCTGGAGAATGTAACGCCGAGCGAGTTGACGATTCCGCAGTTGCTGGAGCGGGTGGTGGGTGGTGGGGTAAGGGGTGAGGCGTCAGGGGTGAGCGAGAGCGCGTCGTCGGTTGGCACGGTGCCGGTGCGGGAAATTATTCTTGCGACGAACCCGACGATGGAGGGGGATGGGACGGCGCTCTATCTGCAACAGGAATTGGGGTATGTCGCACCGCATGTTGCGATCACGCGGCTGGCGCGTGGGTTGCCGGCGGGGCGCAGATTGAGTATTCAAATAAGGCGATTCTGGCGGATGCGATGAATGGGCGGACGAAGGTTTAGTGCCCCCATTCTTTTTTGGCGAGAGCACATGCCTGCGATGCCATCGCCGGCTTTTTGAAAATAGCACCTTATGCTTCTGGGGTTTCGTTTATCGTAGCGAGTATTGTTCGTTCAAATTCCGGTTGAATATGGAACCGGAGTTCTTTTCTTAACCTTGCGGTGAGCGGCGCGATATGGGTGAGTAGTCCCTGTCGTTTCGCTTCAATGAGCACGCCGAAAACGCCGACATATTTAATTCGCAAATTGTCAGCCGCCCGCCGTCCCGCACGTTCATCCATCAACAGATAATCCGCATTGATCTCAATAGCCAAAGCAATTGCCTCCGTTTCTCCGGGATCAAGACGATGCTTTGATATCCGAGCGATAGATGCCGGCGAGGCAGATCGTATGGCGGCTTCACCGGAGGATGCCAAATCGATCGATGGAAAGTGTTTTAAGGGAGTCCGTAGCTCGGTATCGACGGCCACAGGCAGGATCAGATCTCCATATAACCGTCCGACCAAGCTCAGTAGATTGAGATGATACAAAGCTCTTATTGGGGAGGTGTCGCTGACGACGATGGCCACTGCTTCTCCATGGCTTTGAGTCCGGTCTTTTCCTGATTCCAGTATTCTTCATCAATGTAATAAATTGGAATGTGGCGTGTGGCCAGTTCATCTTCCATTTCGGCGCGAGTGAGACCGGCAAGTTGCGCTGCGGGCCAGAGGTCGATTTTTTGTTGTGCAAAGAGCGTACACGCCAACTCGACGCACAACGCCCGTTCATTCAAGCCGGACTGTGCCAGCAGCTCATCCGAAATATGAAGATTCAGCACCATTTCAAACCTCGGAGGCATTATATCAGCACGTTCATGGAATAAGTGCATAAAACTATGCATGAATCAGGAGTGGGATATCCTGCGGTAGCTGGTCGGCTACGGCGGTGAGGACGTCGCCGCGCAGGGCGCGGAGGACTGTGCCTTCGCGACTTACGCCCATCAGAAGGGCTCGGACATCGTAGGTCGCGGCGAAATCGAGGATGGAGTAGGCGACGTCGCGGCTGACGACGTAGATCGGCACCATCGGGACATGGTGTTTTTGCATTCTTTGGAGGCGGCGAGGAATACGGATCGGGCTTCGTGATCTTCTTCGAGGGACGGGCCCTGGGTGTCCATGCCGAATTGGACGTTGATCTGGCGGACGAAGAGGACGAAGAGGATGCCGTGGAGTTGTTCGGCGTATCCGGCGGCGAAATCGAGAAGCCTCTGTCCGCCGCGGGCGGCGACCATGATGTGCGGGCGGGACATGTCGAGTTGATCGGCGGGTGTACCCAGGGCGCTGATGACTGCTTCGGGCTGTGTGGAGGGCGATGCAAGCGATTCCTCGAGGCGGGCCTTGGCGGCGTTGCGCCGGAAGGATGGTCTTGGTGACGAAGCGCATGCCGAGGCCGATGACGAGGATTGCTCCGACGAAGATGACGGCGTGGGGTTTTTGGATGACGAGGGTGGATTCGATGGCGATCATGGCGACGGCGATGACGCCGATGGAGAAGCGTTCCCACAAGCGGACGGCGAGCTTTTTGTTGATGGTGCAGCAGGTGAGGTTAATGCCGATGGCACCGACGACGCCCATGGCATAGAGGTCGGCGAGGTCTTCGACGTTGGGGAAGATGAGGAGGAGAATGCAGGGGACGCCGAGGGCTGGGACGAGCGCGGCCCACGGGACACCAAACATATTGAGCTTGGCGAAAAAGTGGGGGAGTTCGAGGTCGCGGGACATGACGTAGCAGACGGAGATCATGCCGCCGATGACGGTGTTGACGGCGGAGAGGAGCAGGAGCCCGAAGACGGCACCGCAGACGGCTCCGAAATAGGGATGGACATATTGTTCAGCCATGACGCGCATGACGCGGATTTTGATCAGGTCCTCAAAGTGGCCTGAGTGTTCCCGATGTTCGTCCAGGAGAGTGTGATACGCCGGATCGGCCTGAAAGTTAGGATGGTTGGCTTTGTAGGCGTCGATGAGGTTGTCGTTGTCGGCATAATTGACGGCGGGTTGCTGGAATTCGTGGGGGGCGGCGAGGCCTTTCTGTTGGAGCATGGAGGGAAGGCCGAGCATGGCGACGGCGAGAACGACGTTGAAGGCGACGACTTCAATGAGGACGGGCCAGATCGATTTTTTGGCAGTGCGGGCGACGGGTTGGACCATGACGCCGGTCATGTTGGCGATGGCTTCGACGCCGGAGAGCGCGAGGACGACGGCGACGAGTGTGGACCATTTATGATCGAGGGTGCCTTCCATGGGTTGAATGGCATGCCAGCCGATGGAGAGATGAGGGATGGAAAAGGCAACGAGGATGAGGGTGAGGACGAGGGTGGCCATGGCGACGAGGAGTGCGAAGGTGCCAGCCCATTTAGGGCCGATATAGTTGATGACGCCGAGGAGGAGAATGGCGACGATGGCGAGGATTTTGGCGAGCCACGCGCTGTCGACGCCCATGTAGTAGATGCCGTCGAGGGCGCTGAGGGAGGCAGTGACGGCGTAGTCTGCGAAGAGGAGGAGGGCGCCGATGACGGAGAGGACTTTGGAGAGCTGGCGCGCGGCGGAGTACACGCCGCCGCCGTCGGGATACGCGCGGCAGACGACGGTGTACGCCCATCCGACGGCGGCGACGAGCGCGCCGACGCCCAGGACGTACCAGAAGCTGGAAAAGAGGGCATAGTAGAACGCGAGTCCGAGGACGTAAAAGCGGCTGGTGCCCCAGTCGCCGTAGAGCATCGGACCGGCGTGATACCACTTGAGTTCGCGTGGACGTTCTTGATGGGAGACAAGCATGAGGGCGAATGATAGTCAGAAGGCGTCCGCGGTCAATGCGTCAGGAAATTCGCGTTTCGGCTGCCGTGAGAATCATGCGTGAATGAGCAATGAGATGTCTTCGGGAAGGTTACCGGCGACGGCGCTGAGAACATCGCCCCGCAGCGCGGAGAAGGCCGGTCTCGCGGGTGATGCCCATTAAGACGGCCTCGACGTTGTAGGTCGCGGCGTGATCCAAGATCGCATAGGCGACCTCGGGGCTTACCACGTAGAGCGGGATCATCGCGACGCCGGCCTTTTTGCAGGCCTCGGCGGCTTTCTTGAAGACGGCTAAGGCTTCGTGGTCGTCCTCAATCACCAGCTCGGGCGTCGTGCCCATGCCGATGACGTTGATTTGGCGGACGAACATGACCATTAAGATGCCATCAAGGCGTTTGGTGTACTTTACGCCAAAGTTGATGAGCGCCATGCCGCCGCGGGTGGCCATGAGGATTTTGGGTTTGCTCATATCGAGTTGACTGGCGGGCGTGCCGTATTCGGTGACCTCGGGGGCGGAGGTCTGGGTGAGGCCGAGGGTTTCGCGTTCTTTGGTCAGTGCGGCTTTGCGAGCCCGCGCGGGCATGATGGTTTTGGTGACGAAGCGCATGCTCAGTCCGATGCCGAGGACGCTGCCTGCGAAGAGCAATGCGGAGGGCTTCTCGACGGAGAGGGTCATTTCAATTGCGACCATGATGGCGGCGAGGAGGCCCATGCCGATACGCTCGGCGACGCGCAGGGGCATCTCGCGGTTCCAGCAGCAACTGCCGAGATTGATCGCGATGGCGCCGACCACGCCGATCGCGTACAGGCCGGCGAGCATGTCCAGATCGCCGGTCACCAGCAGGATCATGGACGGGAGGACGACCGCCGCGACCAGGGTCTTCCACGGGACTCCGAAGATGTTGAGCTTCATCAGCCCCTTGGGCAGTTCGGTATCGCGCGCCATCACGTATTGAATGCTCACCATGTCGGCGACGGCAGTGTTGACCGCGCTCATGAGCAACAAGCCGAACACGATTCCGCATATCCCGGCGAATGTCGGCCCGACGTACTCCTTGGCCATCACCCACAGGACGCGGTTCTCGGCGTCTTTTTGATCAGAGGTGAGGTCGAGCGTTTCATGCTCCGCGGACAGGACCGGGCTCTCCGCCCACTTCGGATGCGTCTTCTCCCACGCGCGAACATTATCCTCCTGTTCAGCCATGGTCATGACGTGGCCAGCGGAATCGACGCGGCCGCCGATGTATTTTGCGGGGAGCGCGTTCATCGCCGCGGCGAGGACGAGATTGAATATCACCACTTCGAGAAGCACGGGCCAGATCGCCTTCTTGCTGGTCTTCGACACAGGCGGGACCATGATGCCGGTCATGTTGGCGATGGCTTCGACGCCGGAGAGTGCGAGCACCACGTTGACGAGGTTGTGCCACATGTGGCCGACGGAGCCTTCGGGCCGATGAATGGAGGCCCACCCTTTTGCGACGGTCGTTACCGCGTCGTGGGGGATGAGGGTTCCGCCCACGAGGATCGCCGTGAGGACGAGCGTGGCGACGGCGACCACGAGGGCAAACGTCCCGGCTTTTTTGGGGCCTACAAAATTGATGAACCCGATGAGAAAGATTCCGAGGATGGCAAAGCCGCGGACAAAAGCCTCCGCGGTATCCGCGTTGGACGTCAGCCCCATCCACATGACAAACTCGCGCACCTGCAGATAGTGCATCCCGTCCATCGCGGAGAGGGACGCGGTCACGATGTAATCCGCAAAGAGCAGCAGCGCCCCGACGACGGCAAGGACGCGGCTCGTATGGCGCGCGGCGGAATAGACTCCGCCGCCATCAGGATAGCAACGGCAGATAATGGTGTAAGCCCACCCGACCGCCGCCACGAGCGCAAACACCCGCCACAAACCAGAAACTGGAGTAGCGTGCGTAGTAGAGGGCAAGGCCGAGGACGTAAAAGCGGGAGGTACCCCAGTCTCCGTAGAGCATGGGCCCCGCGTGGTACCATTTGAGTTCGCGGGGGCGTTCAGTGTGGGTGGTGAGCATGCGTGCTGAAACCCAAAACTCAAAACTCAAAACGCAAAACGCAAAACCTTGGCAGCGCGCGAGGCTGATTCATTCGGCCCGCACGCGAACTCCGGTTTGTGTTTTGTGTTTTGCGTTTTGGGTTTCGAGCTTTCCTTATACCAGCGTTCGCCTACGAGGTTAGCTGACGGGCTCGGATGCGCTGTTTTCCGTCCGCGGCTCTCACCGCAAATTAGCCCCTGCTTGGCGGACTTTCGTCTGCCGCGCGTTGGTGACGACCACTCGTCGTCACTTGGGTTCCCCGCTGCCGGAAGTTGCTTCCGGCACTCGGCACTCAGCGAATACAGGGCATCACGTTAACAATTGGGGCGGTGAAGTCAAACGGTGCAGGTGGGGTGGGGGGTTGTTGAGATTGCATAAGCGTATTCAAAATAAATGTTTATATCATTGTGTGATGGGAGCGGGAGCGGGGCATGTTTTGAGGGCGTGCAACGCCAAGGAGGGCGTTAGGAAATGGAGTGACGATGGATACGTCGACGGTGACGCTGGTGTTGAACACGACGTTGAGTACGGAGACGAAGTTGGGGACGGCGTCGGCGGTGAAGGGGTGGCGGTGTTTTCGGCGTTGACGACGGAGCCGACGGGGTGGTATCAGTGCGTGGTGACGGATGGGAGTTTGAGGGGGGATCAGAGGTTGTTGTTTGTGAGGTGAAGGGGGGATTGTCAGCGGAGGCAATGGCGGGGGTGTAAGAAAAGCAAGGGGGGATGTGAGTGGGGATTGCATCATTATTCGCGTGTTTCCATCGCTGCCTTTTTGCGATGTGGTCCGAACCTTAAATTCAATGAGTAGCTGCGTCCTCGTTGCATTTGCAGATATTTCTTGTTGTAAAGAAGTAGAACTGTCACCCTCTTAACGGAAGTAGAATTGTCACCCTGTTCATGCTGATCTCACGCGGGCAAGGGCCGCCGCGGCCGGGGCGGGGGGGTGGGGAGGAGGCCGCGGCGGCCCTTGCCCGCGACGCTTGGATGGCCCTGGCCTCTCGGTTGAACGGATGGTCCGGGCCGGGCCGATATCTCCGATTGTTGACCTGCATTGGCATGGGTCGAGTTTTCACCGCCGGCGTGGGGCGGCCGCCAGTTCCCTGCAACGCAAGCGTTGCCCGCCGCGTTCGATCCGCAGCGTTCCATCGCCTAACTGCCTGACCGTCACCTTCCTGCCCGCAAGGCCCACCGCATCCCCTTGTGCTTCGATCTGCAGCCACCGGTTCCTCCACCGGACACACCAGTCCTGACCCACCACTCGCTCCTCTTGCATGCACAGAATCTCCGCGATCCCCTGGGGTGCCTTCCGATGCACATTTGCCTCCCGGACCGCCTTCACGGAAAAACGCCGGTTCAACTCCGGCAACAGCGTCTTGTCCAAGAAGCGCGTTGGCCTGCTCCATGTCCGAGATGCCACGCAGCCGGAGTTCCTTGACCAGCCGATCCTGGAACACCCGGTGCTTTCTCTCCACACGCCCCTTGGCCTGCGGACTCCTTGCCTGAATCAATTCCACGTTCAACTCCTTCATCGCCCGACCAAACTGCGTGGGCTTCTCCGGATGCTCCTGATCCCGGTAAATCCCGTGGCGATCCACATACACGCTGCGCGCAACCCCATGCGCCTTTACCCACCGACCCAAAGACATCGAAGGCCGCCTCGGTCGTCTCGGCTGAGTAAAACCGGGCGTAAGTCTTGCCCGTCGCATCGTCCACCATCACCATCAGCACGCTATACGGGCCGTCTTTATTGCGTCCCTCAAACCAGTCGTGATGCGAGCCGTCCATCTGAATCATCGCCCCGAAGTTCTTCCGGCGTTCCCGCCGCTGGCGATGCCTGGAGCGGCGACGCATCGGCTTCCACAGGTGCCGCTCCTTGAGAATCCCCGTCAGCGTGTCGGGGCTCACCACAAGGCCTTCCTCGGCAAGCTTCTCGCAGGCCAGCGTCGGACCAAAGTCCCGGTAAAGTAACTGGTGCCGACACACGATCTTGTCCCGCAGTGCCTCGGGCAGCCGATGGTTGCTCACCCGCCCACGCAGACGGTGAGTCAGCCCGCCATCGCCGCGAGCCTTAAACCGCTTCCATACCCGCCGCGCCTGACGCAGCGAGACGGCCATCCACTCCGCCGCCTCCACCACCGTCCACTCGCCACGCTTCACCCGGCTCATTGCTTCCAGCCGTACACGTTCCTTTGACGACATAAAAAGTGTATCCATCCCGCCGGTATACCCCGGCGACGGCAGTGACACTTCTACTTCGGCTATGGGGTGACAATTCTACTTCGGTACAACACATTTGCAGATATTTCTGTTGCTCGATTCCTCTGCGCAGTTTAGCCTATGTGATCCCATGATTTTTGTCACTATCAGGCAGGCAGCGATGACGAACCATGAAAAAAAGCTGGAGATACCCAACAGACTTCTCAGCCGGAGTGGGCTCCTAAGGTAGGCGCTGGAGTTGCGATTGTAACTTTGTTGTTTCTTATGGCTCTTATCTTTTGTGAGCGTTCCCTTAACTCTGATGGTCGGTTTATTATTGTCGCAATAATCGCGCTCGGTGTTGCTCTCAGTTTTTCATTTTTTGGCGGTACGGCCGCCGCCGAGGGGCGAATTCCTTTTTTTAAAAACAGTCCCGTTGTTTTTGCAGTCACAGGTGGAATTTCCGTTTTTGTTATTGTCATATTAATATGCTGGTATATTTATTTAAAACCATACCAAATTCCTGTGCCAGTCCCACAGGATCCTGTGATTCAACCTTCCTCGAATCCTCAGACAAACCTTCCAGTGCACCCGGTATGGCATATGACTCCGGATGGAGCCGACATATCTTCGGATCCCTTTGTGCGGGCTGTCATCAAGGTTGACAAACCAAATCTGGTCGACCAAACACACTTACAAGTCTTCGCTGGCAAATTCAGCCGCGAACCTGATGCAGCACTTGAGCTCGTTCCCCTGTGTTATTTTACCAATCAATTGACACAGGACGGTGATATAATGAGTGTCCTAGACGGACGAACTTATGCTGATACCAAAGTGGCCTTGAATGGAAAACACTATCCTAACGGACTATATAAGGCGTTTTTCCGCGTAATAGACTCTGACGTGCGCGCACAGTCCTCAGTTATATATAATTACCCCTATTACGAAACATTTCATAATACTGACAATGTAGTCATTGCAGACCATAATGATGGTTTTTTCATTGAAGGCAATCAGGGGCTTACCATACGCAATACAAGTTCTGCTAACACTTATGTTTCAGGAGATTTAGTTCGATCATTCGTATTTAAAACACGGAATTTTCAGATTTCCGGGAGTTTTTCGCTCTTATCTTACAAACAGCGAGTCAATAGAATCGAGATTCCGGGGTTTGAAATATGCTTATTGTTTCCAAAAAAAGATAGCAGTCTTGGCGAGCGCCTAGCCGTAATATTACCCGACGGAAGCTTAAAGCGTTGTAGTATTAAAGGTGTGTGGGAAAATCCCGAGTTGAAAGTGCCGCAGCCTGTCATTTCTGAGCCGTTTATACAAATCGATGGCTCTATAAGAAAATTTAGAATGATTTTTTGTCAGCAGGAGGACGGAACATTTCTTAGTCGCGTATACGTCGAAAATACGCTGGTTGCGCAGCGGTTGTTTGACGATAGTTTATTACAGGGTGAATATATGGCCATACGAATGCGAGGCTGGAAAAGTGGTTTTGTACATTTGAGTCAATTAGCTGTTGCGGAACTCTTACCAAATGATGTTGAACATCTTAATTAGTCAAAGTCGTTTTTTGGGGTCACATGTCTTATTGTGCCACTGTGGCTGCAACTCTTTTATTCGCGGTCGCCGTTTACACGCATCATATGGAGCCAGTGACCGGATCGCTGACTGCAATCGCACTCCTTGCGGCAATTAAACTGCATGGCCTCTGCATATGGCTTTCAAATCGACCGATCCAATATCTGGGTCGCATCTCGTATAGTCTGTATTTGACGCATGCTCTCGTGCTGCAAATAGTGACAAGTATCTTTTTGCGTGTGCGTATCGCTTCCACGCTTTACTCGATACCCGCTTATATTTTTATGCTGGCGGTGCCGATTATGACTGCGGAAATTTTCTATCGAATTATCGAAAAGCCGAGCCACAGGTGGGCGATGAATTTCAGCCGCCCGCAGCAGGATCGCTTGCCTGCGACTCCAATGGCGGAAGTTGTATCTCACAAAGTTAAAAGGATGTTGGAACCGCGCATTGCTCAACACGGGAGAGGAATAAGTTGAATATTAGAGTGGGTCAACCGAGGGTTGTCGTAGCAGCGAGTGAAGCATTTCTTTTTATGGAACGATAAAAGAACGCCTTCTGACGGGCGCGTTGGAATTTTTGCTGCATGCGGGGTAGAACTGAACGGCTTTAATGAGTGGTTTCATTAGAGCACCACCGCTTCAAGTGTAGCGGATTGTAATCGTTGTCGGGCGGCACACACCGCTTCCTTGTGGCGCGGCTCTGAAGGGGCGGCTCTGATTGGCTTGCTACGCTTGGATTGAGACTGTTCTAGCGGTCCAGGAGCATGGCTTCCATCATGAGGCCGGGGCCGAAGCCGAGGGCGAGGGTGGGGCCTTGGGGGGGGTGTTGGGCGATTTGCTGGAGGACGAAGATGATGGTGGTGGAGGACATGTTGCCGTGGGAGGCGAGGATGGCGCGGGAGTGGCGGAGTTCGGAATCGGGGATGCGGAGAGCGGCGGCGGCGGAGGAGAGGATTTTTGGGCCGCCGGGGTGAATTGCCCAGTGTTTGATGTCGTTGATGGCGAGGCCTTGAGTCGCGAGCCATTGTTCGCACCAGGGGCGGAGTCGGGCTTCGACGATGGCGGGGAGGTCTGGGGAGAGGGTCATTTCGAAGCCGTGGTTGCCGATGTGCCAAGTCATGGCGTTGAGGCTGTCGGGGAGGAGCATGCTGGCGGTGGCGCGGAGTTGCCATGCTGCGGTGTCTTCGGAGGGAGCGGCGTCGGGTGAGGGTTGTCCAAGAATAGCGGCGGCGGCGCCGTCGCCGAAGAGGGCGTTGGCGACGAGTTTTTCGGGTGCCCATCCGTAGGCGAAATGGAGGCTGCAGAGTTCGACGCAGCAGACGAGGACAAGGGCGTCAGGGTCGGCGAGGACGGCGGCGCGGGCGGCGGCGAGTGCGTTGAAGGCGGCGTGGCAGCCCATGAAGCCGATGTGCTGACGGCTGACTTGTGGGGAGAGCGAGAGGCGGTTGATGAGGTCGGCGTCGAGGCCGGGGGCACTGAAACCGGTGCAGGAGACGGTGATGAGGTGGGTGATGGCGTCGGGCGAAGTATTGGCGGCGGCGAGGGCGCGGCGAGCGGCGGTGAGGGCGAGGAGGGGTGCTTCGACGGCGTAGCGTTGCATTCGCGCGGCGGTGGTGGGGCCGCGGTCGTCCGGAGTGTTGCGTGGGAGGTAGAAGCTTTTCATGTCGGCGGTGTTGGTTGGTTCGGTTTGGATGAGGACGCTGCCGCGGGATTCGACGCCGCTGCGGAGAAAGACGCGGCGGAGCCAGGCTCGTTGTTGATCGGAGTCGCATGAGAATTCTTCGGCGATGGCGGTGACCTGGTCCTGCGCATGGAAGGGGGGACAGCGGTGCCGATGCCGAGGAGAGAGACGTTGATGTTGCGTGGGCGTTTGGGGAGGGGAAGGGTTTGGATGGTGGTCATTCGCCGACTCCTTGTGGGGTATGGGTGGTGGAGAGTGATGGTCGGCTGATGTGCTGGGCGAGTGCGCGGCCGAGGCCGGGGAGGACTGCGGCGAGGGCAATGGTGCAGCTTGCGAGTGAGGGATAACGGAGGGTGCGTCGGAGGAGGCGGCACCATCGCTGCTGTGTGCCGATGGTGGCGCGATGGCGTTGCGCCGATGCTTCGGGCAAATGGGTTGGCCAATGATTCATGGATTTGGGCAGGAGGTCGACGACTTCGCGTGCGCCGCGAATCGCCCAGGCGATGCCCTCGCCGGTGAATGGTTCGACGTAACCGCAGGCATCGCCGACGGCGAGTACACGGTGTCCTCCGATCGCGGCGCGTTGTCGTGTGAGGAGGCCGGTGCCGTGGAATTTGGATTCGTGGAGTTGTGGGGGGATAGGGACGCGGCATTCGTGGAGGATTTTTTGGATGAGTGGTGCGGGGCCGCCGGCGGCGCGACATTGCGCGGGGTCGATTGCGGCGGCGAGGTGAGTGCGGCCATCGCCGTAGCGGGCGAGGCCGACGTATCCGCCTGTGCCGACGTTCATGGTGATGGCGTCGGCTTGCGAGTTTCCGCCGTCGCGGGCGTGGTCGAGGGTGGTTGCGACGCCGAACCATGCATTTTTCGCCACTCGCCAGGTGGCCCAGGGTTCCTGTTCAAGGAGTGTGCCGGCGATTCCATCGCATGCGAGAACGACTTTTGCTTGCAGTGTCTGCGTGGTGCCGTTGAGGGAGACGTTGATTTTTCGGAATGGTTCGGAAGGGTGAGTGGGCAGAAGCGTTGCGGTCGCGTCGGGGAGAAAGAGGGTGCCGCGTTGGATGGCTTCGTCAACGAGTTGGGCATCGAGCAGGTGCGGGGAATTGCGAGGCCTTCGGGTAATGCGAGGGATAATTTTTGGCGGCGAATGTTTAGCGAAAGGCGGTGGAGTCGGTTCGGTTTGGCCATGCGGAGGGCGGTTGCGAAACCAGCGTCGCGGAGCAGTGCAAGGGCGGCAGCGTTGAGGCAGCCGCCGCAGACTTTGTCGCGCGGCCAGCGGGAGCGTTCGAGCAAAAGGACTTGCCAGCCGCGATGGGCTAAAAGTGCCGCGGCGACTGCGCCTGCGGGTCCCGCGCCGACGATGACGGCATCCCATCGTTCATTGACCATCGGCGGTGCCCTCCTGGCTCGTGGGGGGTTGCGTGCGTTCCCAGGTGAGGAGCATTCGCCAGGGCCACGATCGGTGGATGTTCGCGTTGGTCATGCCGGCCTGTGTCGCCATTGTGCGGAGTTCTTGGATCGTCCATGCGGCGCGGACGCTGACGGGGCCGTCGTAGTGGACGACGGGGCTGCGGCTCAGGATGCGGCAACCGAACCATGCGATGAGATAGCCGATGGCGGAGCGGCGGAGGTCGCTGATGATGACGGCGCGGCGGGCGGCGTTTTTCATGTGGGTGAGGACGGCGATTACTTCGGATTCCGTGAGGTGGTGAAGGAAAAGGCTGTTGGTGACGATGTCGAACTGCTGGACGGGGAGGGTGGCGACGGCGTCGCCGTGGAGGGTGCGATTGGGGAGGTTTACGGCGCGGGCGGCGTCGGCGGCGCGGCGGATGGCGAGGTCGCTGCGGTCCATGAGGGTCAGGTGGAGGGTGATGCCGTTTTGTTTTGCGGTGGATGCGACGGCAACAGGGACGTCGCCGCCGCCGCAGGCGACGTCGAGCATGGTGAGGTGGGTGAGGGCTTTGCGATGGGCGAATGCGAGGAGGGTTTTGGAGATGGCGTTGGCGGTGCCGGAGGCTTGGTTGATGCGGCGGAGTCCTTCGAGCGCGTGGAGGTGCTCAGTGGGGTCGAGGGTGGGGGAATCCATAAGTTCCCCGATGAGTTTGCGGCGGAGGAGGGCGGCGCTCATGGAGTGATGGTAGCAGGGCGGACTGATGAAGGAAAAAAGATGGGCGAGAATGGCGGATCGGGAGTTGAAACTATTCAAGGCAGGGCAATGCGTGAAGGCGGGTTTTTCAGGAAAAACATCAGCGAGACGCCGATGGCACTGATTTCTACGCCACGGGCTGGCGGCGAGACCGGGATGACGCCGGGCGAGAAATTGTCTTACGGTCCGATTTCATCAGATAACTTTGAAGCGTTGCGTGGGCCCGGCGCTTTCCGTCAAAGTAATCTTCAAAAAAACCGGCGAGGCTTAGCTGGGGCGGATAAGCATAATGTTCGCCGTCGACGCCGGTGGAAAAAACCCAGTCGCGTCCCGGTGTTTCGTCAACCACTTGAAAAATGCGCGGCGGATAGAGAAACGGCTGGCCGATGTTGTTCATGATGCGGAAATCATCGGCCTCAATCCCGATGACACGGTAGACATTGTCCGGTGTGAGGTCTTTGTATTTTGAAGATGCGGCTTTTAGTCGAACTTTCATTGCTTATATCCACTTGATCTTGACTTCGACTCGTCCTATCCCCTGACATTCATACCAATGCACTTCCAGAGGACGCCCATTCATTATAAGCGGCGCGGAACTCTTTTTCATCCATGATTTCGCGTGGCCGCCATAGTCGTCTATGAGTCGTTCCACATCACGAATCGCACGGCCCTTCGCGATCAATCGGGAGTTCGCGAGCATGAAACGATCAAAGGAAAAATCAAAGGAAGTCTTTTTGGGCATAGTTTAGACCGGAGCCGCGCCGATAATGCCGCGCGACTGCAAGTACTTTAGTTCGGCTTGTTCTTCGGCGTGGTAGCTGGAGCGGACGAGGGGGCCGGATTCGACGACGGCGAATTTGAGGTCTTCGAGGCAGTGGCGTTTGTATTCGGCGAATTGCTCGGGGGTGACCCAGCGGTCGATGGGGAGGTGTTCGCGGGTGGGCTGGAGGTATTGGCCGAGGGTGAGGATGTCGACGTCGTGGTCGCGGAGGTCGCGGAAGGTTTGGCAGCAGTTCGTCGTCGGTTTCGCCGATGCCGACCATGAGGCCGGTTTTGGTGATGAAGTCTTGGGCTTTGGCGCAGTTGAGGAGTTCGAGCGTGCGGGCGTATTTGGCCTGGGGGCGGACGCTTTTGTATTGGGAGGGGACGGTTTCGGTGTTGTGGTTGAGGATGTCGGGGCGGGCGTCGAGGACGGTTTGGAGGGCGTCCCAGTTGCCGCAGAAGTCGGGGATGAGGACTTCGATGGTGGTGCCGGGGGAGGCTGGCGCGGATTTGCGCGGATGGTGTCGGCCCAGATGGAGGCGCCGCCGTCGGGGAGTTCGTCGCGGTTGACGGAGGTGATGACGCAGTGCTTGAGTTTCATGAGGGCGACGGCTTCGGCGACGCGGCGGGGTTCGTCGAGGTCGAGGACGGGCGGGCGGCCGGTGGCGATGTTGCAGAAGCCGCAGGAGCGGGTGCAGACGTTGCCGAGGATCATGACGGTGGCGGTGCCGCGGGACCAGCATTCGCCCATGTTGGGGCACTTGGCGGATTCGCAGACGGTGTGGAGTTTGTGCTCGTCGATGGTTTCGCGGAGTTCGGAATAGGCGGGGCCGGCGGGGAGTTTGACGCGGAGCCAGGGTGGTTTGCGGCCGGGCTGGGTGTAGTCGGGGGGGAGGGGGGGAGGTGCGATCGGGGGATGATGCGGTAGTCGTGACGACGTTGAGGGGGACGGAACGCATGAAGGGCCTTTGGGTCGGGGTGAGGAAAGGGATCATTATAAGGAGTGGGCGGGAGGAAGTAATGTTGCGGGGATGAGGGGGGGGAATCTTGAGAAGGAGGGGGTTTGTGGTTGGGTGGGCACATTGCATCGATCCACAGCCCATCGAGGGCTGTGGATCGATCACGGCGGGGGGCCGCCGTGCCACATTTTATGCCACCTTCTGGCACAGTTGGAATTTTGCCTGTCGTGTATGCCGGGATGAAAATAGATCGCGCGTGATCTTGACGGTGCGGGCGGACCTGTCCATAATTTTCGGATCAGATTGACACGTCGGTAGATTGTTTGCAACGAAGATCAGACGGATGAAGGCGCGAGAACGTCTTCGTTTGAATCACGCCGCCACCGTATGGGCTCCCACTTTGCCCATACGCAAGCTGCCGCGCCCCACTCGGCAGCCCGTGGCGGCATTTTATTTTTGCGGTGACGACGGAAACACGAAGGGATGAAGGGCACGAAAGGCCACGAAGAAAAACCGGACGGCACGACGAAAAAACGGAAGATGTGCGCGTGGTTACGTCTTTATGAGGGTGGAAAAGGAGTTTGCTGCGATGACGATCGATTATTTAGGGTTGGTGTTTCATCTGATTATGTTTGGGGTTTGTGTGACGGTGTTTTGGAAGGCGGGGGAGATGGAGTATCCGGCGCGGCGTGGGCCGTCGATTTTGTGGGCGAGGTTTGTCTGCGGTTGTGTATTTGATTGCGTGGTGGGTTTTCGGGTGGGGGTGGCCGGGGATTATCGGGGGGCAGATTTTTCTTGGGGTGGGGATTGGGGTGGTGCGGGCGGTGATATTCATGCGGGAAACGCGGTAGTGAGCGCGGGTTCTTGGCAGGGGGAGGTGGGGGGCGTATTCTTGGGCCCGCGCCATCGCGGATGGCGGGCTTTGTTTGCGTTGTTTTTCTGGTGGATTGCATGGCGTTGCGACCGAATTTGAATCCTGGGCCGATGTTGTTGGATGCTGCCGGACGAGGCGGGGCGGCTGTCGTGGGGGGAGATTTTTGGGAATGAGCATCCGGTGGAGTTGGAGATCGGGGCGGGGAAGGGGACGTTTTCTGGTGGCGATTGCGGAGGCGAAGCGGGAGCATAATTTTATTGGGATTGAGTGGGCGAAGGCGTATGCGGATTTTGCGGCGGATCGGTTGCGGCGGCATGAGTTGGCCAATGCGCGGATGGTGCATGGGGAGGCGAGCGTGGTGGGTGCGGTGTCATGTGCCGGATGAGTCGCTGGCGGCGGTGCATATTTATTTTCCGGATCCGTGGCCGAAGGCGCGGCACAATAAGCGGCGGATCGTGCAGTTGCCGTTTTTGAAGGAGGTGCATCGGATGCTGGTGCCGGGAGGGAAGCTGCGGCTGGTGACGGATCATGCGGATTATTTTGCGCATATGCAGGCGATGCTGGCGGGGCAGGAGTGATTTGAAGGTGGTGGCGTTTGAGGCGCCGGTGGCGTTGAAGGAGGGGTGCGCCGGAGGGGTCGATAGTGGGGACGAATTTTGAGAGGAAGTATATTGCGGAGGGGCGGATGTTTCATGCGACGATGGCGGTGAAGCCCCGCCCGTGACAGTGTAATCGCCAGAGTACAGAGGATGGATTTCAGTATGGGCGTCTTACGATGCTTGCGGACTGTAGCGTGTGTTTGTGGATTGGTGGTTATGGTGGGGATGGCGCGGGGCCGCGCCGTGGACGGAAAGGGAGGTGGATGAGGGGGCGGTGCGCGGGATGTTGTTTGTGCATGAGGGCGGGCCGCGCGCAGCATTTCTGGCATTGGGCGGATCAGAGGGTGGCGTGGAGGGGCGCGGGGACTGGCGATGGATGTGGCAGCGCAAGGATATAACGCATTGACGTTCGCTTATTTTGGAAAGCCCGCGGCGAGGAAGTCGCTGGTGAAGGTCCCGATGGAGGATTTTTCCGCGGCTATCGCCTGGCTGAAGGGACAGGCGTTTGTGCGCGACGGACGGGTGGGTGTGATTGGGGGATCGAAGGGAGCGGAGGCGGCGTTATTGATCGGAACCACGCGGGACGATGTGGGCGCGGTGGTGCTGTATTCGCCGACGCATGTGGTATGGGAGTGCATTGATGATGAGCATGGGGCGGTGGCGTCGTCATGGACGTTGAAGGGGGCGGAGTTGCCGTTTCTTCGGTATCTTCGGAAGTCGACGTCTCCAGCTGTGGACAATTACGGCTGGGATTGTTTGCGGGACCTGCACGTGGCGAGCTTGGCGGTGGCAGGGAAGGACGCGGTGGAGCGTGCGACGATTCCGGTGGAGCGGATGAAAGCGCCGCTGCTGATGTTTTCCGGGGGAAGGGATTTGATCTGGCCGTCGATGACGAGCGCGAATGCGATTGAGTCGCGGTTGAAAGCGGCGGGAAGCAGGATTGCGGTGAGGAACGTGACGTTTTCGAAGGCGGGCCATAAGTTCGGAGCCGGGGTGACGGATTTGGGCGGGACTGAAGAAGGAAATGTGGAAGCGCGGAAGGAGGCAGGTCGGGCACTGACGGAGTTTTTGAAGCGGGAATTTCCGGCGCAGTAAGCTGGCTCAGGCGGGAAGCAATTGCGGACGAATTTTGAGAGGAAGTATATTGCGGAGGGGCGGGTGTTTCATGCGACGATGGCGGTGAAGGCGGACGTCGCGGCGACGACGACAACGTAAACATTTTAGTGCCGCCGCAACGCGGCGTCGCGTTGCGACGGCGCTAAAAGTGGATCGTATGCGGCGGCATCGTTGAATGCGATGTGCATTACGGCGTTTGATACAAGAATTCTTCGTGCACGATTTTTCCGTTTTGGACGGTGTAGACGGCGACCTCCGTCATTTGGTTGCGTTTGCCCGTGGGCTTGAAGGTGACGTCGATGGAGAAGACGACGGCGAATTTGTCGGTCGCGACGTACGGGCCCGTGGTGGTGGCGGAGTGGATGGTGTGGTTGTTGTTCCACCATTCGGCTTTCTTGCGGACGTTCTCGAGGCCGCGGGTTTCTCGCGGGGCGTGGGGCATGTCGCACGCTTCGAGGCTGACGATGTTGTCTCCATAGAGGGTTTCCATGGCTTGGGTGAACTCGCCTTTTTGGCAGAGGGTGACGAGTTGTTTGGCGACTTCAGCGGTGGTCATGTGGGTCTCCGTAAGAGAAAAGTGGACGAGGTAATCTAGCAACAGATGCGAACGGATGCACGGTGGTGATGGTTAAGATTTCTTTTGTTCGGAGGCTTCTCGGATGGCGTCGACGGTTTTCTGCCAACCGTCGTTCATGCCTGCCTCGTGATCGGGGAGGATGAGGCCCATGGCGCGGTGGGTGAGGGTGAGGAGTGTTTTTTCGCCTTGCGGAATCAGGCGGTATTGAACGTGGGAGGCGACGGGGTAGGACATCATCATGGGGCCGACGAGTTCGAGGAGTAGCGGCGGCTTGATGACCTGAACGTGCCCCCAGAGGTGGCCGGCGCTGTTGCCAAGGTCGCGGTACCAGCGCCCTCCGGGAAAGGGTTCCATTTTGAGGTTCATGTTGCCCAGCGGCCCGACGGGTTGGAACAGCGTATCCCAGATGATTTCGGGCGGGGCGGCGATGAGGGATTCTTTTTGAATGTAGAGGGTTTGGATCGAACGGGTAGGCTCCGAGATGGTGGTGGTCATGTGGGCTCCTTAATTAAGTGGTTAAGTGGTTAAATTGTTAAATGGGTTGTGGGAGTCGGTGTTATTTGGGCGTTTTGGTTTGGCGGTGAAGGCACATTGCGGTGATGCCATTGTCGGCTTTCTGCGGTTAGTTGGAGTCGAGGGGTGGGTGGGTACGCTCGCGGGCTTTTCTTTCGGCGGCTTTCTTGATGGCGTCGAGGTGGTCGGTCCAGAAGTGTTCAAACGCGGAGAGCCAATCGTGGATGGGTTTCAATTGGAGCGGGTTGAGGGCGTAGAAGCGATGTTGGCCATTTTTTTCCACGGTAACTAACCCCACTTTCCGAAGAATGCCCAGGTGCTTGGAAACAGCGGGTTGGGGTAGGCCAAGAAGCTCGACAAGGTCGTTGACGGAGTGGTTTTTGGACTTGGCGAGAATTTCAACGATCTGGCGGCGGCGGTTCGGCGAGGGCGGTGAAGGGGTCGGAGGTTGTGGCGACTCGAGGCATGGGAATAGTATATTCCTATGATGGAATATGTCAAGGCGAGAGTTCATTTCTTGTGAAAAAAATAAGGAGGACATCTAAATTTCACTGAAGCAATTAGTTACGTGATGCTTACAGGACGATTTGAACGGGGCGTCCTGGAAGTTGTTATGGACAAAAGTAGACCAACCATCACGACAATACCTTCCGGGGCATGGACGAAGCCTAGCTTCATTTGACGGAATTCTAGGGCTGCGAAAAAGAGCGACACTAAAAACGAAAGCGAAAGCAATGTTGGCACGACGATCATTATCCGTATCTGCCGCCGCGAATATCGTTCATATCCCCAGAGGAAGAGCCCGTATGGTAAGCCTACGACTCCGCCTCCCAAAATAAGAATGAAGTAGTGAAGATCCACCCCATCCCAGCCACGAAAATAGAAATCGGGTTGACCTGCATGAAGCCAACAAAGAAAGGGCGCCGTTGCCTGAGTGCCGCCAATAAGAGCCCCCGACATGGGCCCGAGCGCAGCAATACGAAACATGGTCCGCCATGGAAAAGCAGTTTTCTGGGGCGCGTGATAATCGAGTGGATGCGGCATCAACAATCCGCCGAAGGCGTGGTTTTCGGGAAGGCGACAGTCCAACTTCGCTAGGACAGCAATATTTGCAGATCATCGCTGGTGAGGTTGGAGAGCACCGCGTTATCCTCGGAGATGATGGCGTCGGCGAGGTCGCGTTTGGTTTGCTGGAGCTGCAACACCTTCTCCTCGACGGTGCCTTTGGCGATGAGGCGGTAGGCGAAGACGTGGCGCACCTGGCCGATGCGGTGGGCGCGGTCGATGGCCTGTGCTTCGACGGCCGGATTCCACCAGGGGTCGAGGAGGAAGACGTAGTCGGCGCCGGTGAGGTTGAGGCCGAGGCCGCCGGCTTTGAGCGAGATGAGGAAGAGGCGGGTGTCGGGGTCGTTTTGGAATTGCTCGACGGGCGATTTGCGGTCGCGAGTTTTGCCGTCGAGATAGGCGTAACGGACGGGCTTGGTGCCGGCGGGGGGGGCGTCGAGCCGGCGGCGGACGATGGAGAGCAGGCTGGTGAATTGCGAGAACACGAGCGCCTTGTGGCCTTCGTCGAGGATTTCGTCGAGGCGTTCAAAGAGCATGTCCATTTTGGCCGAGGGCTCGTTGACGCGGGTCTTGTCGATCAGGCCGGGGTGGCAGGCAGCCTGGCGGAGGCGAAGAAGCGCTTCGAGCACCTGCATGCGATTGGTGGTGACCGGCTTGCCGCCGGTGCCTGTGGAACCGGGGGCGGCACCCAGCAGGGATTGGCGATAATGGTCGCGGAGCTCGTCATAAACGGCGCGCTGCGACTCGTCGAGTTCGCAGTAGATCGTTTGCTCAGTGCAGGGCGGGAGGTCTTGTGCGACTTGCTCTTTCGTGCGGCGGAGGATGAACGGGCGAAGGGCGCGGGAAAGAACTTGGCGCGGAGTTTCTTCGGGTTCTTCTTCCTCCAGTGCGGAGGATTGAGTGCCGAGGACTGAGGCGTCGTCGGCTGGGACTTCTTCGGGGACTTCGGTTTCTGCTGCGGCTTCTTGTTCGGCGATCGGGACAGCGAGAGGCGAGACGGGGTCCGCGGCTTTTTTCGCCGGGACGAAGCGCGCGTCGAAGATGGCGGAAGCGCCGAGCATGCCGGGGTTGAGGAATTCAAAGAGGCTCCAGAGTTCGCCAAGGTGGTTCTGGACGGGCGTGCCGGAGAGGGCGAGGCGGAAATTGGCGCTGAGAAGACGCACGGCTTTGGCGGATTCCGTCTGGGCGTTTTTGATGGCCTGGGCTTCGTCAAGGATCGCGTAGTCGAATTTGTAATCTTTGAGGAACACGATGTCGGAACGCAGGGTGCCGTACGTGGTGAGGATGACGTCGTAGTCCGCAAATTTTTCCGGCGACCGTTGGCGCGAGGGGCCCGTGTGATCGAGGATGCGGAGCACGGGGGAGAACTTGGCCGCTTCTTCGCGCCAGTTGAACACGAGCGAGCGCGGCGCGACGACGAGGGAGGGACGAGAGAGCCCTGAGTCTTGAGTCTTGGGTCTTGGGTCTGCCTCAGGACTCACGACTCGAGACTCAAGACTTTCCTTCCGGCTCGCCAGGAGCGCGAGAACCTGGATCGTTTTTCCAAGACCCATGTCGTCCGCGAGGCATCCCCCAAACGAGAACTGCCGGAGGAATTCAAACCAGCCGAGGCCTTCTTTCTGATACGGGCGCAGTTCTCCGACGAAGGCGGCGGGGGGTTCGATGGCCGCGATGCCGGTGAAGTCGCGGAGCTGTGTGCGGAGATTTTGGAACGTCGCGTCCACCGAGGCCTGCGGTTGGGATTCGAGCAGGACATCCAGCATGCCTGCCTGGGCACGCGAGAAACGGATGGCATCGTTGCCCTGTTCGTCCTGAACGGTGGTTCCGGACTGAACGATGACGCCGTATTTGGCGAGCCATTCTTCAGGCAGAACACCGAAGGTCCCGTCGGCCAACTTGATGAGGTGTTCGCCTTTTCTCGCGGCGGAGAGCAGGCGCGGAAGGGGAACCACCTGATCGCCGAACTGCACGGAGCCGGAGAGGTCGAACCAATCGATGCCGGAGGCGACGGAGACGCGGAAATCCGTGGCCGCGCGATAAAGTTTGCCTTCCGCCTCCACGATCCAACCTTCGCGAATCAGCGTGGGAACGACCGTTGGGAGTAGGCGCGGCGGGAGTTCGTGATGAACGTCGGCGGTGTCCATGTCCGCGACTTTGCGGAAGCCCACGGATTTCAGGATCGACATCGCCCGCGCTTCGGCCGCCTTGTCGCGAAGGATCATCTTGTTGATGGAAGGGTCATACGTCGCGGCGGCGGCAGCAAGTGCTTCAACCGGGCCGGAGTCGTAATCGAAGAGGACGGTGCCGATGATGCGTTCGTCAATTTTGGAGGTATAGCTGGCGCGGGCGGGTTTACGCAGGACGAGGCGCGGACGCGGCGTGCCGACGACCTGCTCGAAGTGAAGTTCTTCCGGAAGGTCGAAGCGCGGAATGGTCGGAAGCGTCGCCACTTGGCGGAGAAATTCGTGGGCGTCGTTTTTGGGGACGTGAAGCGGGCCTCGGGCGGCGAACAGGTCCATCCACTGGAGTCCGCCGGAGAGTTCTATGCGCGCGACGCGGTTGTTGATGAAGAGCAATCCCGGCAGCCCCGTGCCTGTGGCGGGCTCCGCGAGGAGATGCGCAGCCGAGACGGGAAGCGTATTGCCCTCGCGCCGGATGTGGCCCGTGAGAGTGTAATGCTTGCCATCATCATGAGGGGCGATGCGGACGATAAATTCGTAGGCGGGGCCGTCATCCCACAGCAGTTGCAGCGTTTCAGGCATGCCGGCCGGAATGTTGGAGAGGCGTAGGCGGCAGCGGCCGGTCTCGCACATGCGGCGAAGGAGGTCGATGCCCAACGTACCGCGAAGGGCACAATTTTTGATTGGCCCGTTGTTGTTGTTGTTGTTGTTGTCGGAGGATGCGGGGAATTCGTCGGGTCGCGCTCCGGTGACGCGGGAGAGAATATCGCGGTCAATGGATTCGGTGAAGGTGTCGATCTCGTTGGGATCAAGGCGGAAGGGAGCACCTTTCGTCCAGCCGCCGCTGCCGTTCCCACCATTGCCGCCGCGGAGGCGGTTTTTTTTCTGATGGCGCGATTGGAGTTCAACGATGATCGCGCTGCTGCCCGCTTCCTTGGTTTGGCCAACGTCTACGATGTAGAGAACCTGGCACGGGAGGCCCACCGCGGCCGTCGTGGCCTGATTCGCACGAATATTGGAAGCCTGCGCGACGGACGCCAAGTGAATCTTCCACCCTGGACGAGCGGGCCACGCATTGGGAGAGCGGCGGCCGTTGGGGCGATCGAGAGCCGGTATATCTCCGCCTCGATTAAACAAAGGATGGGTGTGCGTTTCTTCCAATGAGCGGAAAGCACCGGAGCGCTCCGCCAGCAACACCGTCGCCCAGATGTGCGGGCAAACAAAACCGGCGGCCCGGGTTTCGCAGGCGCAGATGGCGTTAAGTTCCGTGGCGGTCCATTCCAGGCGAGTGTCAAAATGATCGCCATCGAGAACAAATCCGTGGACGGCATTGCGCGAATTTTTAACCAGCATCGCGTCGCCCCCCGCAATCATTTGCTTCGCGTGGGCGTCGACCTGCGGGGTGACATCCTGCGAGAGGATCTCCGCAAAGCGCGGACGCGCCGGAGGTGCGGGTGCCATCTCAGAAGAATGAGTTTCGGGTACGTCAGTCATGGGTCTCTTTTGGGCAGCGTGTTGCGAATCATTCGGAGCGGTGACGGGGGGACGGAACCGGAGAAATCATATTATGCGCCGCCCATCGCATTTTCCTGCGTGACGACGGCATCGAAGATTTGCTGGGCGCTGGTGGCCGTGCGCATCGCCTGACGGAACGCGTCGACGTTCATGAGGCGGCTGATGCGGGCGAGCGCCTGGATATGCGGGCCGGTCTGGTCAGGCGGCGACGCCAGAAGGACGATGAGGTTGACCGGGCGGTTATCGATCGATTCAAATTCGATCGGCTCGGCCGGCTTTCCGACGGCCACAACGAGGTGATCAACCCCCGCGCACTTGCCGTGGGGAATGGCAAGGCCATTGCCAATGCCGGTGGTACGGGTCGCCTCGCGCTCCAGAACGCTGTTGAGGAGGATTTGCGAATCCTTCACCTCATGGGCGTCCGCGAGCACCTGAACGAGTTCGGTGATGGCGTCCTTTTTATTTTTCGCGGTGAGCGGGACTTTGATGTGCTGGATCTTGAGGATGTCAGATAGGCGCATAGCGCACTCCAGTTGGAGACCGGGCGAGGCTCGGAAAGCCAAAGCACGGTAGTGTAGATTCACCGGGCAACTCATTCAAGACGATGTGGGATGATTTTGATGTGGGATGATTTATGGCGTGCCACATAATAAGAGGAATGGCGGGACGCGGTGTTACGTTGTCGTCGTGAGGGCGGCGGAGACCGGATCGAATATGCGGCGAATAGTGGCGCGCTCTTCCGGACTGAGCGTGAATCCCAGTGCTCCGGCGTTGTGCGTGGCCTGTTCGGCGTTGCGGGCTCCGACGAGCGCCGCGGTGATGCCCGGCTCCTGGATCGTCCAGTGGATGACGATCTGCGCAAAGCTGGCCTTGTGCTTGTCCGCAATCGGGCGAATCTCCTCAAGGGCCGCCAAAATCCGCTTTCGATTCTCCACGGTGAAATATTTGTGCCTCGCGCGATGATCCCCTTCCGGAAATGTCCGCCCCGGCGAGACTTTGCCCGTCAGCAGGCCGCGTTCCAGTGGCGAATAGACAATGACTCCAACCTCATGCTCCCGACACCATGGCAGGATCGTTTTTTCAATCTTTCGCGTGATGAGCGAATACGGCGGCTGATCGCTGGCAATGGGCGCGACTTTGCTCGCCTTCTCCAGCCATTCCGCGTCGTAGTTGCTGACGCCGATGGCGCGAACTTTTCCTTCTTTACGCAATTTTTCCAGCGCGGCGATCGTCTCCTCCACCGGCGTCGACACATCCGGCCAATGAATCTGATACAGGTCGATGACATCCGTCTTCAGCCGCTTCAGTGATTGTTCACACTCATACGCAATGGAGTCGGCCTTCGCGTTTTTCATCACGACGACCTCCTCCCCGGACGGCATTTTGTTCGGCCAGGGATCCGAACCTTCGGTGGAGTTCCACCGCATTCCGCACTTGGTGGCGATCACGACCTTGTCACGCTTGCCCGCGATAGCCTTGGCGACGATTTCCTCGGAAGCCCCCATTCCATAGATCGCGGCAGTGTCGATGGTGGTGATCCCCGCATCAATGGACGCATGAATCGCCTCGATGGATTCTCGCTCATCCGTCCCGCCCCACATCCAGCCGCCGATCGCCCACGCTCCGAAAATGATCGGCGACACAAAGACATCCGACTTGCCCAGCCGCCGCGATTTCGCCATTGCTTCCGACATACCTGCTCTCCTTCGAGGTATAGATGAATGTCTATACTGTATCCACTTTACGCAAACGTCACATCCCCTTCAAACGTCCTACCAACATACCAGCAAAACGAAGAGACACCCCGTTTCGTTGGGGTGCCCTTCGGTAGAAGAGAATGTTTTGGGCCCATCACGAATTTTTGTGGCTCTCCTTTCCGGCTTTTGAGTGCTGCTCGGAGGAGCCGCCGCGCTGACTGCCGCCGCCCGAGCCGCCCTGATTGCCGCCGCCACGCGACGCTTCGCCGCCCTTGCGCCCGGCTTCCGCCGCTTCGCGGGAATTGAACTCGTGCGCATTTCCCGATTCATGTGCCGCCTTGCCGCCCTTGCTGGCGATCTCGCGCTGCTGCTCTTCACTCATTGCGGCGAATCCGCGTTCTGATTGTTTTTCCGACATGGAACAACTCCTGCTCTGAAAACATTGGGAGGCCGGCTCATCGAGAACATCCCGACTCTTCGTTTCAACCTCCGCCTGATGCAAAGGCAATCGCAAGAAACATGCCGACTTTTCCGCCAGCCTCGATCATTCACAAAAAAATTGGCCAGTGCAAGCTCATCGACCCTCACTTTTTTCCGCCACGGTTGAGTATGTGTTTCGAGCTTCAACTCCGTTCCTCGCCTATTCAAGATGGTCACGCTGACAGATGACACAATTTCAGCCGCACTTTTCGTCGCATCGCCGGCTGTCTCTCCCTCTATTGCCTATGCCTCGCAGACTCAGCAGTGCCCATACGCTCGTGTTACAATCGCCTCAGCTATTTTTTTAGGAGTTCTCCATGCCCGTCATGACAGGTCTGTCCGGCAACGAGATATACTGCCTCCACCTCAAGAATATGACCCCGGGCGAGCTTGTCATCGGCAACTCGGTCTACTCGATGGGCATGCTCGGCAACATTGGCGCGGGGCTGCGCAACATGATGGGCGGCGAAGTCACGCAGGTGACCCAAATCATCCACGAAGGCCGCGCACAATCGTTTCAACGCATGCAGACCGAAGCCCAAAATCACGGCGGCATCGGCATCAGCGGCGTCACCTCGGAACTCCGGCACTTTCACGGAAATATCGAATTCCTCTCCGTCGGCTCTACCGTTCACGCCGAGAATCGGCCGGCAGGGAGCGGGGCGACTGAAAAACTCGACTTCTCCACCGCTCACGACGCCCAGGAGCTTTACTGCATTCTTGACTCCGGATACGTCCCCCGCCATTTCGTTTTCGGCAATGTCGCTTACTCCGTCGGCATCGCCGGCGGCATCCTCGGCTCACTCAAATCCATGGGCCGAGGCGAGGTGAAGGAATTTTCCGATATCTTCAATCACACGCGGCATCTTGCGTTGCAGCGGATCGTTGCCGACGCGAATCAATACGGGGCGAACGCCATCATCGGCATCGAGACCACCGTCCTCCCCTTCCAGGGCGTCCATGAAATGATGATGACCGGCACGGCCTGCCATCATCCGAGTCTGCCTCCCGCAGGGCCAAACGCGACGCCGGCGACGTCGGATCTTACCGCCGAGGAAAGCTGGAACATGGGGGCCATGGGATACGCGCCGCTGAAGCTGGTGCTGGGCACCGCGGTCTATTCGCTCGGCATCGTCGGCGGATTCCTCGCCGCGATGAAAAGCTTTTCGCGCGGCGAAGTGAACGAACTCACCAGCCTCATCTACGATGCCCGCGAGCATGCCATCGGCCTCATCCGACAGGAAGCCGCCGCCATCGGCGCTGATGACGTCGTCGGAATCAAGACCCACATCAACGACATGGGCAATCTGCTGGAATTCATGGCCATCGGAACCGCCGTGAAAAAACTCCCCAATCTCGCACCCGAATCCGCAATGCTCCCCCCACAGGCAATCATCCGCGACAAGGACACCTGGATCACCAGCGACACCAACCTCTTCGCCGGCCTCAACAAAAAAGAATAAGCCCACATACTCTTGCATGGAAACGCAAACTCGCAATAGCCTTGCGTGGAAACGCAAGGCCCTCGATCAAGACATCCCCCGCATCGATACACAAAACCTCTGCGACGAACCGCCCCAACAAGTATAGAATCCGCCATGATCTACCTCGACAACAACGCCACCACCGCCGTCGATCCGCTCGTTCGCGACGCCATGCTTCCCTGCCTCGCCGAACGCTATGGCAACCCCTCCAGCACCCACCGCTTCGGCCAGGAATCGCGCCAAGCCATTGAACACGCCCGCCACCAACTCGCCGACCTCCTCGGATGCGATATCCGTGAACTGATCTTCACCAGCGGCGGAACCGAATCCGACAACGCCGCCATCCACGGCCTCCTCGCCGCGCGCTCCCCGCGAAAAACCATCCTCACCACCGCGGTCGAACACGGCGCCGTGCGAGAACCCCTCCGCGCATTGGCTAAATCCGGCTACAAGCTGATCGAGCTCCCCGTCGATCCCCTCGGCCGCCTCGATCTGCAACTCCTCGACAACGCTCTTTCCGCCGAACCCTCCGCCCCCGACGCCGGCATCGCCTTCGCCACCATCATGTGGGCCAACAACGAAACCGGCGTCATCTTCCCCATCAAAGCCATCGGCGAACTTTGCCGCAAGCACAACGTCCCGCTCCACGTGGACGGCGTCCAAGCCGTGGGAAAAATCGCGATGACCCTGCGCGATCTCCCCATCGATTTGATGAGCATCAGTGCCCATAAATTCCACGGCCCCAAAGGAACCGGTGCCCTCTACGTTCGCCGCGGCAGCCGATGGCACACCTGGATTCGCGGCGGACCACAGGAACGCGATCGCCGCGGCGGCACCGAAAACGTCGCAGGAATCGTCGGCATGGGCGCGGCATCCGAACTCGCCCGCCACGCGCTGGACAGCAACACGGCCTGGAGCGAAGTCGCCGCACTTCGCGATCATTTCGAGCGCGAAGTCCTCTCCCGCATCCCCGACAGCCAGATCAACGGCGATCTCGAAAATCGCCTGCCCAACACCAGCAACATCGGTTTCGCCGGCCTCGAAGCCGAGGCCATTCTGCTCCTGCTCAGCGAACAAGATATCTGCGCCAGCGCCGGTGCGGCCTGCTCCAGCGGCAGCCTCGAACCCAGCCACGTCCTTCGCGCCATGAACCTCCCCGACCGCATCGCCCACGGGGCCGTCCGCTTCAGCCTCAGCCGCCGCACCACCCGGGAAGAAATCGACCAGACCCTGAACGCGCTCCCTCGAATCATCCACCGCCTGCGTCAAACCCTCCCCGTTTAATCGTTGTGCAACCTCAGTCACGGTACATACTAAATACATGGAATTACAGCAAGCAGAAAAACTCGCCCTCGAACTCATGCAGATGCACGGCGTCGAGCACTGGACGTTCGCCTGGAATCGCCGCAAGCGAGCCCTGGGCCTTTGCCGCTACACCCAGCGCCGCATCGAACTCTCCATCCATTTCGTGCGTGAAAACGGCGAGCCGTCGATCCGCGACACCATCCTTCACGAAATCGCCCACGCTCTCGCCGGCGAAAAAGCCGGCCACGGTCCAAAGTGGAAAGCCCTCTGCAGGACCCTCGGCTGCAAACCCGAACGATGCGACAAAGGCGAAGCCATCATGCCCACCGGTCGATGGCGCGGCGCTTGCCCATCCTGCGCAAAAGAATACTGGCGCCACCATCGCCCCAAAAAAGGCGCGAGATACTGGTGCCGTTCCTGCGGCGAAACCCGCGGCCAGGTGCAGTTTTTCCTGCAACTTTCGGACGCTCGCACTTCAACCGTGGCTTGATGGCTTGTGCCCTGCGGGCAGGCTTGGAGGCTTGAATGGTGCCCTCGCATTCTCTCAAGCCTCCAAGCCCGCCCGCAGGGCACAAGCCCCCAAGCCTCCCCCCTCACATCACTGCGCCGCTATCACCACCCGCAACCCCACATTCCACGCCTCCTCCTCAATCGGAAACCACGCCTCCCGCGCCGCACGGCAATCCTGCGGAATTGAGATCCACGACCCCCCGCGCACCACATGATAATCCCGCGCCTTCTCCGCCGACGTCCCGCTGCACCACGCCCACACATCCCCCTGCATGTCATAAAGCCCCCACCCATTCGGCAACTTCCGCTTCACCTCGTGCGTCGAACGATTCACGCTCGTCTGATCCGTTTCCAACTCGTTCAATATCCGAAACCCTTCCGTCGCCACCGCGCTCTGCGCCTCATCCCAGAACCACGCATGATCCGACAACCGCCCCGTCCCCGCATAAGGCCCTCGCGAACCTGCCCGGCACGCATACTCCCACTCCACCTCCGTCGGCAACCGCGCATCGACCCCCAGCTTCGCCAAAAAATTCACCGCATGCGCGTAACTCACACTATCCACCGGCAGCTTCGCCCCGCGAAACCGCGAATGATCCTCCGCTTTCCCCATCACCCCATCCCACATCTCCTGCGTCACCGTCGAATCCGACAACCAAAATCCCCGCGACACTTCACTTTGCACCAGCACCGGCTCTCCCGGCAACCGGCCCCACTCCTCCGCGCTCGAGCCTCTCACAAATTTCCCCGGCCCCACATACCGAAACCGCTGCACCGCTCCACCCGCACGCAAATCAAACCAAAACCCATACAAATCCTGCCCAAACGCCGTGGCAAAACCCACCGGCTGCACGCCCTCAGGCCACACTTCTTCCTGGTGCCCCTTCACCTCAAAATACCGCGTCAAAAACTCCTTCACGATCCCCGCATCCGCCTGCCCATTCGCCGCCAGTGCCCGCATCAGCCCTGCCTGCTTATCACCCGTCGGCCAATCTTTCTGCAGCACCGTGCTATTGAGCGCCTCCACTTGCCGCAGTGCATTCGCCCGCGCATCAAACACGTGCTGCGAAGCCGTCGCTTCCACCTGATACTCGCCGATGCGTTCCGGGTCGGTGAGCACCTCGCGAATCGTCCACAGCGTCTGCCCTTTTCCGCGCCCGCCCGCCCCGCGCTGCCGCATTGCTGCCGTCAATTCCCGCAGCGCCGGCTCCCTCTGTTTGTCGCCGATCTTCCGCGCCATCGCCAGCCAATGCTCCCGCCCGTTCCCCGTTGAAATCGACACCTGCTCCTCAATCAATCGCCGCGCCTGCTTATACAACCCGCCATTCACCAACTGCTCAATCTCCGCCTCCACCGACATCGTCGCCGGCCCCTTCCCCTCCCCAAGCGCATCATCAAAAAACGCCACAATCGTCCGATCCAACTTCGCCTCATCGACCGCTCGCCCGCCCAGCCCCGCCCCCGATCCGGCGGGCTCCTCATACAACGCCGACGCCACCCCCGCCCGCCGCAGCGTCTCCGCATAAATCAAATGCATCGCCCGATTGGAGTCCGACGCGAGCGTCACCATCAGCGTCGCCGGCGATGTCGGCCGAATATAATTCACCGCTGACGCCTGCCGCGCTTCCTCCGTGTGCTCCTTCGGATTGCCTTTGAACAACTGATACGCAGGCGACCCGGGAAGATTCACGGTCTCGTCCCCATACAACTCCGCATTCCGCCAGTCCGTGGTGCCCCCGAAAAGACAAACCGCCCGCACCGCGCAAGATCCTTCGCAAATTCCCCTCCCAGTCCATTCAACATTGCCTGATCCGGCGTCACCGCAAGCAGTGCCGCAACGGTCGCCCCATGATCCGATCCCCACACGCCGATCCGATCCCCATCAAAACCGCGCTCCGCCGCATGGCCGCGCATCCAGCGGATAACCGCCTTCGCCGCCTGCACATCCGCGGGAAACGGATTGAACGCCGCGATCCGCGGCGCCGCGTCCGGCAGATACCCCGCATAAATCAGCGCATAACCCTTCGCCAGCAACTCATTCGCCGGCCGCGAGGCCTGCTCCCGTTTCGGAGCGATCCGCACAATCACCGGCATCGGCGCCTTCGCACCCGCAGGTAGATACACATCCAACATCAACGCCCCCGCCGCGCCCGTCGCATACACGATATTCCGTTGCACGCGAATTCCCGCCGCCAACTCCTCCGCGCACCCCGTCTCCATCCCGCACATCAAAACCATCACCCCCACCATCCACGCAATTGCAATCCGCCTCATCACACAACACCTTCTTGCAAGAAAAACGGAATGCCCACACGCCACATCCTGCCCGCCCACACTTTTATTTTTTCTCAACGCTCGGAATCCCCATCGGCAACGCCCCGGACTTCACACCCGTCCCCGCCGCTCCACCTCCGCGCGGCTGCAAGATGCTCTGCAACGGATGCCCAATCGCAATCATGATCCCCGCCCGAAACCGCTCCGCCGTGATCAACAACGCAAACAAACCAATCAGCGGCCACACAATGAACCGCCCATACAACAAAAATACCTGAAACCGCGGCACCACCTCCCCCATCACATGCGGCTCAATCAACCGCAGCAATTCGTTGTAACTATAAATCACCCCCGGTATCGGAAAGTCCCGCGCAAAATACTGCCACGGCAAAAACATGAACACCAGCAAAATCGACCAGATCAAACTCCGCGTCAGTTGTGCCACCCCCGCGCCTGCCCCATCAACACCACCAGCAATGTGATAAACAGCACAATCGATTGGCTCGACACCGCGATCATCGACGCCAACTGCGTCACCGGCACCAGCATCGTGTACGTCGCATCCCACTGATTGCGAATCTCCAGCCGTCGGCTCTGCTCAGTCCCCGTGAATTCCAAATACTTCGCCGCCGCCCCAATCGTCGCAGCCGGGGGCCCCGCCACAGTCGCCTGCCGGGCGTGCAGATTTTTATAGGGCTGCTCCGTCCAATACATCAGCGCAAACCCGATAAACTGCCAGACCACGCACGCCAGCAGCAAAAATCCCAGCCAGCCGCGGGCCGACCGTAACGTCCGCAACGCCACGCCATAATCACTATAAGGATGTACCGGTGAAGGCATCTGCCATGCTCCTCCATGCCTCGAGCCGATAGAGTGTACCAGAGGGCACGGCCTTCCACACGCAAGCCGTTCCTTCCCTGAGGTGTAATAGTACGACTATCGGCGCACCAATCCCGGAGTTCACGCTTCAGCGTGTCTTAAAAAATGCCAACGCAAAATAAGACACGCTGAAGCGTGAACTCCAAACTCGGCCATTGTCCAACCCACCTCAAGGTGCAACTTTTTGTCATTATGTGCGTGTTCGCCCTTAGGAGTGAAACGATGCAAATTCGCCGTCCCCTCTTTACCGTCCTGCTGACCGCCGTGCTTCCGCTGCTCACGGCCCATTCCCTCTTTGCCGCCGGCCCCGCCTCGCATGTCCGCCTCCCCATCGGCGAACCCGCGCCCGAAATCCTCGCCACCACCCCCGACGGCACCCCGGTCGCCCTGGCCGCCCTCCACGGCAAACCGATCGTCCTCCAGTTCGGCAGCATCACCGAACCCCTCTTCCGCCTCCGTACCCCCGCCGTCGAAAAGCTCGCCGCCAAATTCGCCGACAAAGTCACATTCCTCATCCTGTACGAACGCGAAGCGCACGCCGCTGACACCGCCAACGCGATTGAAGCCAATGCCCAGGACGCCTTCGACATCGCCGCCCCGACCTCCATGTCCGAGCGCATCAAACTCGCGCGCCAAACCGTCGCCCGCCTCGACATTAAAAATCAGCAACTCGCCATCGACGCATGGAGCAACACCAGCGCGCTTCGCTACGGCAATTACCCCAACATGACCTTCGTCATCGACGCCGCCGGAAAACTTCAGGCCGGCTATCCCTGGATGGACCCGAAAAAAGTGCAGGCCGTACTCGACGCTCTTCTCGCCGGAAAGCCCGTCCCCGACAATCTCCGCGGCCCCATTCACCCCTCCACCCCCGTGGGCAATGACTACGGCTCCCTCTCCATGGAGATGACCGGCTACGGCCCCGGTGCCAAACTCGCCACCGTGATCGACGGCATGACTCTCTCCGACCAAGAGAAGGCCGCCATCTTCCCGCCCCTCAGCCAACTCCTCGCCGACGTCCGCAACTTCCGCGAGACCCGCCTCGCGCGCGCCGGGAAGGGCGGCGCGGTACCCGACACCGATAAACCCGCCTCCCCCGAGGACCTTCAGGCCGCCATCCAAAAAATGCGAACCAGCGCCGAAAAATTCCGAGCCGCCTGCCACGAAAACCTCCCCCCCAACGAAGCCAAACAAATCCTCGACGCCCTCGACCAGGGCCCCGCCCATCGCCTCTTCGCAGAAAACTAAATCCCGCACCCCGCGATTCGGCCGCGCTCACCGCTTCCCAATCACCACTATCCCGAACGCCTCCGCCCGCGCCAGCAACTTCTCCCGTTCCAGCATGATCGTCCGACCCGCCTCCACCACCAGCGCCGCGCCGCCATGCCGATGCAGATTCTCCACCGTCGCCACCCCCACCGTTGGCACATCAAAACGCATATCCTGATTCGGATTCGACGCCTTGCACAGCACCCACCCCTTCCGCTTGCAGAATGCCCCCGTCCGTTCAATTAACTGATCCGTCCCCTCCACCGCCTCCACCGCGATGATCTCCCGGTCCATGCACGTCAACGCCTGCCCGATCAACAACTCATTCAACCGCTTCAGCAACGGCCAAGCAAACTCCACGTCACGCTCGATCCCGGTCGTCACCTTCCCCCCTGTCAAAATCCCTTCAGTCGCCAATGATTCCGGCACGTAAGGCCTCCCGTCAATAAGAGTGATCCCGCCCGCCGCCAACTCATCCGCGAGCGCCCGCAGCAGCGTCGCCGTCCGCTTGTCATGCTTCACCCGCCGCAGCCAAATCCGCGCCGCCCGCCAATCCGGCATATACCGGAACAGATGAAACCGCTCATACATTTCCCCCTTCCCCACGCGCCCCACCATCACCGCCTCCGTGCATCCCTCCCGTTTCAACCGCCGAATCCACTGATTGATCCGCAGCAACCCCACCACCGAAAATACATCACACAACGGCCTCAATTCCTCCACCCGCGCCTGTCCCGCCAGCGCCACACACACCACCCGCCTCCCCGCCCCCCGAATCCCGCGCCGTCTCCAACGGCAACGTCCCCTGCCCCGCAATCAACCCCAACGGCCCCACGCCCAAATGATCCAAAGCACTCATCAACACAACCACCCATCCAACGCCCGCCGTCCACAGACGGCGCGGGCACCACTCAATTTCATAATACCCATCATGCCTCAATCACCTTTTCTCCAATTCTCAATAACCCAATCCTACCGAAAACCCACCATCTCTTCCCTCCCTCATGCCTCCCTGATGAAAACACACCCCGCCCCGCTACGCCAATTCAAGCCGCCGCCCCCTCCCCCACCCCCGCCATCAACCGCATCGCCCGCTCCTGCGTCGCCTCCGCCCGAGCCAACTCCCCCACAATCCTCCCCTCGCGCATCACCAGCACCCGGTTGGAAATCGCCAACACCTCCGGCAACTCCGAAGAAATCACAATCACCGCCACCCCCGTGTTCGCCAACTCCTCCAGCAAATGATGTATCGCCGTCTTGGCCCCAATATCCACCCCCCGCGTCGGCTCATCCACAATCAACACCCGCCCCCCGCGCACAGCCATTTCGCAATCACCACCTTCTGCTGATTCCCTCCGCTCATGCTCGACACCGGCGCGCTCAAACTCGACGTCTTCACCCGCAGCCGCGAGAAAAAATCACCCGCCAGCCGCTGCTCCTCCCCATGATTCAAAAACCCCAACCGATTCAGCCTCCGCAAAAGCGGCAGCGAAAAATTCTGCCGCCCGCCCATCATCAGCACCAGCCCCTGCCGCTTCCGATCCTCCGGCACCAGCCCCACCCCGCTCCGCATCGCCGCCCGTATCGACCCCAATCGCAACGCCGTCCCATCAATCCGCACCACCCCCGTCGCCCGCGCATCAAGCCCAAATATCGCCTCCGCCACCTGGGACCGTCCCGCGCCCACCAACCCCGCAAACCCCACGATCTCCCCCGCCCGCACCGAAAACGACACCTCCGAAAATTTCCCCGGACTCGACAACCCCTTCACCTCCACCATCACCTTCCCCAACTCCTGCGACTCATTCTGCGGCATATATTCCGACACCGGCCGCCCGATCATCATCTGCACCACTTTATTCTGTGTCCCCTCCGGCCACGCGCTTTGTCCCGCCTCCTGCCGCAACGTCCCCACATACTGCCCATCGCGCAAAACGCTGATCGCATTGCACAGCGCGAAACACCTCCGGCATCCGATGCGATACATAAATCATCGTCACGCCGCGCCTCTTCAAATCCTCAATCAGCGCGAATAACTGCCGCGCCTCGCGCTCCGACAGCGACGCCGTCGGCTCATCAAAAACCAGAATGTTCGCCCCCGTCCCGATCGCCGCCGCGATCTGCACCACTTGCTCCTGCGCCGTCGTCAGTTCGCGCATCGTCTGAAGCACATCCATCCGCACGCCGATTTTTCCCAGCAGCTCATGCGCCCGCTGGATCATCGCTCCCTTTCCGCAGAAATCCCGCCTTCGCCGGATAATGCCCCAGCGCCAGATTCTCCGCGATCGACAAATCCGGGCAGAACGCCAACTCCTGATGCACCATCCCGATCCCCAGCCGCGCCGCATCCACCGGATTCTTCACCTCCACCGTCGCCCCATCAATTCGGATAATCCCCGAGTCCGGCCGATGAATCCCCGCCAGCGATTTCCCCAACGTCGATTTCCCCGCCCCATTCTCCCCCATCAACGCATGGCAATCCCCCTTCTCTATCTGCAGCGAAACATTGTTCAGCGCAATCACCCCCCCAAACGTCTTCACGATCCCGGAAAATTCAATGAACGGCACACCCATGACCATCCCGCATACCAATAAAAAAAAGCCCGCGAGCTTTCACACTCGCGGGCCGCAATCACATCATTTCGCCAGCCACTTGTCCCACTTCTTGGACACTTCCGCCGCATTCGTCTTGTTCACCTCCATCAGCGGATCGATCACCTTCACCTCCGACGGATCCTGATTGTTCACGATCTTATCCAACAACATCTCCACGCTCCGATACCCCCAGCCGTAACAATCCTGCGCCAGCAGCACCTGCACATGCCCGCTGTCCAGGTACTTGATCTCGGCCGGCAACGCATCGACCGAAACCACCTTCACATCCCCCGGCTCCACGGCAACGCATCCCTTGTGAACAACGGCCAGCCGCCGATCATCGCCCACCCGTTGATGTTCGGATTCGCCCGCTGCACTTCCTGCAAACGCTCCGCCGCCTTTGATGGCGTCTCTTCGTGATACACCGCCCCGATGCTGACTTCCGTCATGTTCGGATACTTCTTCATCTGCTCCCGCGCCGCATCGACTCGCGCCCGCAGGTTCGGTGCCGCCTGATTCCCCGCCAGAATCGCGACCACGCCCTTTTCCCCCATCTCCTTCGCCAGCAATTCCATCACGCGATGCCCGCATGCCGTGTCATCCGTGCCATAAAACGCGAACCGCTTGCTCTTAGGCGCATCCGAATCAAAGCACACCACCGGCACCCCGGCGGCGACCGCGCGATCAATCGCCGGCGTCAGCGTATTCGCTTCACTGCACGACACCGCGATGCCGCCCGCTCCCAGCCGCACCAGGCTGTCAATCGCCTCCGCCTGCTTCGCCGCATCCTCATCCGGCGGCGTCTGGATGTTTACATCCACATCCGCGTTGTACTTCGACGCCAGTTCCTTCGCCGCATCCCGTGCGCCCGCATGGGCCGCCTGGAACACCGGGTTGGAAACGCTCTTCGCCACCACCCCGATCATGATTTTCTTATGCCCGCCCGCCGCCGCGCCCGGTGCAGTGCTCGGACTTCCCGATGGCACGCTCGTGCTCCCATTGTCGCCGCATCCCGCGAAGGCAAACGCCCCCGCGCACAGTGCCGCACTCAACAATCGCCAAACATTCGTCATGACTCGTTCCTTCGCATAAAACCGGGTTCAAAAAACCTTCATCAACCGGCAACCTTGCGCCGGCGAGACAAAAAGCCGCTCAATCGTTCAATCCCCACCGCAATGATGATCGAAGCCCCCAGAATGATCTTCGTATAACTCGTATTCCAGTGCATGATGTCAATGCCGTTGCTGATCAGATAAATAATCAGCGTCCCCAGCAGCGCCCCAGCGCCGTCCCCTTGCCGCCCACCAAAGACGCCCCGCCGACCACCGCCGACGCGATCACCGTCAACTCGTAGCCATTCCCCTCATTCGTCGAGATCGAATAAAACCGCCCCAGCGCCACGAACGCCGACACCCCGCAGCACAACCCCATGATGATGTAAACCCGCAACGTCGCCCACCACACACGAATGCCCGAGAATCGCGCCGCCTCCGCATTGCCCCCAATCGCATACGTCTCCCGCCCCGCGACCAGTGCGTGCAGAAAAATGCCTCCCAGAATAATCACCACCGCCATCACAAAGATCGGCACCAGCCGCAAATGCTGAATGTGCGACCCCACGCTGAACTCATGCCCCATGAACGCCACAAACGCCTGCGGTACCTCCCGCCCCGCCGATGGCACCGTCGCCGGAAACAACAACACGCACAACCCTCGAATAATCGACATCGTCCCCAGCGACACAATAAACGGGTGCATCCTCAACCCCACCACCAGCAGGCCATTCACCAGCCCGCACAACACGCCCACCCCCGCCGGCACCAGCAGCGCCACCGGCAGCACCGTGTACCACGGCGCGTCCGGCGACATAAACTGCAACACCCACGCCCCCGAAATCGCCGCCAACCCCATGATCGACCCCACCGAAATATCAATGCCCCCCGTGATAATCACGCACGTCATCCCGATCGCCATGATCGCGTACTCGCTCATCGACGTGGCAATGCCGTTGAACTGATTGTCAAAGTTCAAGAACGCATTCGGATGCGCATGCGTCGGATACTTGAACCCCATCACCGTCAGCGCCCCATACAACAGCACAATGACCACCACCAGCCCCAATTCCTGCATCCGCGGCAAACCACGCCTGGCCATCATCGGAGAAGCGCCCGGCGAAGGCGGTAGGGGGGTGGGGGGGGTGGAAGGATGTGCGGCCACGGTTGCCATAACGCGATTACTCTCGAATGCCTGAAATAACAGGGAATCCCGGTGAATCCATTCGCCGCTCCCAGTGGCCGCATCTTGCCATGAAACCCCGGAATTGTCACGAAACTCGCCGCCCACATCCAATCTGCCCAAACGATGCGTATAGTAACCTCATGAATGACCTTTTCCTCGCTCTCATCGCCACGCTGCTCCTCGCCGCTTTCACTGCCTGCGAGTCCAGGCCCGTGGTATCCTCCACACCAGCATCGACCGCTTCAACGGAGTCTCCCATGCCCAATGCGATCACCCACACCGACGCCGAATGGAAAAAAATCCTCACCCCCGAGCAATACAACGTCCTCCGCGAAAAAGGCACCGAAGCCCCCTTCAGCGGCGAGTACGACCGCACCTTCAACCCCGGCACCTACTCCTGCGCCGCCTGCGGCCAGGAACTCTTCTCCTCCGACACCAAATTCAACTCCGGCTGCGGCTGGCCCGCCTTCTACGCCGCCAAAGCCGGCGACCGCGTCAAACTCATCCACGACAACAAATACGGCATGGACCGCACCGAAGTCCTCTGCTCCCGCTGCGGCTCCCACCTCGGCCACGTCTTCGACGACGCCCCCCAAACCCCCACCGGCCAACGCTACTGCATCAACTCCATCTCCCTCAAATTTACCTCCACGCCCTCAAAGTAACATGCTCCTGCCGAGAACGAGAACCGCCGATAAACGCGGATAAACGCCGATTTATTTTGTTATATCGGCATTCATCCACGTCCATCGGCGGTTCCCCCCCTCCGTGTCTCCCTCGCGTCTTAAACGTCCCCCCCCTCAATCACACCGGCACCTTCACCCCCATCAACCGCCACCGCAAAATCGCCAACCCCATCTGCGACGCCCGCATCCGTACCGCCCTCCGATCCCCCGGAAAAATAAACCGCCGCGCCTCCACCCCCTCGCTTGACGCCAGCGCGATCCACACCGTCCCCACCGGCTTCTCCGCACTCCCGCCACCGGGCCCCGCAACCCCCGTCGTCGCCAGCGCAAATCCGATTGCGCGAATTTCCGCGCCGCCTCCGCCATCGCCCGCGCCACCGCCTCCGACACCGCTCCATGCTCCGCAATCACCGACTCCGCAATCGACAACTCCTCATGCTTCGCCGAATTCGCATACGTCACCCACCCGCGCAAGAAATACGCCGACGAGCCCGCCACCTCCGTCAGCAGCATCGCCAGCATCCCCCCCGTGCACGACTCCGCCGTCGCCACCGTATACCGTTCATCCTTCAACAACTGCCCCACCGCCGTCTCCAGCGTCTCCGAATCCTCGCCAAATACAATCGCCCCCAATCGCTCCCGCACCTTCACCCTCACGCTCTCCGTCATCCCTTTCACCTCCTCCCGCGTCCCCGTCGCATAAATCCGAACCGACACAATCCCATCATGCACCGTCGTCCCCACCTCCAGGTTCACACCTCCCGCCCCCCGAACCATCAAGTCCTGAATCGCTTCCCCCACCACCGACTCACCGCGCCCAAACGTATTGATCTTCGTAATCAGCGTCACCGTCTCCGCCGCCTCTCCGCGCAACTCCTTAATCGCCGGCAACACGGACCGCGCAAACATCCCCTGCATCTCCCGAGGCACCCCCGGCATCACAAAAATCTCCGTCTTCTCCTTCCGCGCCCGCAGCCCCGGTGCCGTCCCCCATAAATTCTCAATAACCCCTCCCGACTCCGGCCGCAGCGCCTGCAGACGATTCGACGGCGACATCGGCCGATTCTTCGACCTGAACCATTCCTCAATCTGCACCAACGCCCCCGCATCCTCCACCAACCTTTCCCCCAACGCGCCTGCCACCCCCTGCCGCGTCAAATCATCCTCCGTCGGCCCAAGCCCCCCGCTGATCAACAACAGTTCCACCCCACTCCCAATCGCCTCCCGCACCGCCTCCACAATCGCCCCCAATTGATCCCCCACCGTCACATGCTCGCGGGTCCGCACCCCGATTGCCCCCAATTGCTGCGACAACCACGTCGCATTCGTATTCACCGTCTGCCCCGACACCAACTCATCGCCAATGGAAAGAACCACCGCATCCATAACGCCTTCTCCCTTTTACAATCCGCGAGATTGTAACGAGAAGAAAGCACAAACACAGGAACAGCGCGCAACCCCGCGACCTTCCCTCCGCGCAAATGTCTTCATGTGCCATCCAACGGGCTTGCCACGTCGCGTCAAATTCTTCATTCACGCTTTAGCTTGCATCAAACCTTCCGCCCGCGAAACCCCGGACCCTGCGCCCGTCAAACCCCGCCCCGCATGTCCCACCTTCGCATGCAGCGTGCACCGAAGAAACTCGCACACCGTCCGCGCTCCCACCTCCTGAAACAACTTATGCTTCTGATGGTCCTGCGTGTCCGTAAAAATGAAGCAATACTTGCGGTCCCCCGCCAGCATCTTCGCCCCTAGTGCCGCCACCACCGCCTTCGCATATCCACGGCCACGATATTTGGGCGGCGTATACACAAAATTGATCGACGCCCCGCGCGGCGTCGCGCAACCATCGCCGCCATCGACACCGGCACATCCATCTTCCACACAAACAACGATCGCGACTCGATCAGCAATTTCAACAACGTCCCCGGCGTCCGACCCGCCATCTCAAATCGAGCTTCACTCACAAACCTCTCCATCCACTCCACCAGATACGAGGCATCCGACGGCACGGCCATTTCCAGACGCCCCTCGCTCGGCAACGGATAGGTCGCCCGCGCCAACTGGTAAATCCGCTCCGACCGATCAAATTCAAATCGCTGATTTGTCCGCTCCGCCCATGCCTCCGCAAACCCCCACGAAATGTGCCCGGGCGCAAATACCGCCTTGATCGGCCACCCCGATCTCGCAAGCTGATCCACAATGGCCTGCATCGCATCCGGAGCCACCCACGTCATCAGCAGGCATCCCGACCCAAACAGAACCCCCGCGCCGGCACACGAGTCGTTATCTTCAACGATAAAGCCCCACGCCTTCCCCTTTGACGGATTCGCCAGCAAAGTCGCCAGTTCCGACAGCAGATAGCTATTCTCCCCCTCGCGAGCCGCCAACCACCGCCCCACGCGCGAATAAAACTCCCGAATATCCCCGTATTCCTTAACGCGAAAATTGGAAAATTGAAAAAACATAGTGTAAATCCCAGGTCGATCAACTTCTTTTTCCGAAAACCGCAACCGGCGCAGTCTTCCTCTCCCTCTATTTTCTCACTTTCGGGGCACCACCCCGCAGACAAACTCTTACAATTCTCTTAATTACCCTTATAAAGTGACATTTACAAGCCAAAAATATAAAACCCACCCCACGCCCCAAAAAAACGCCCCCTCGCCACATGCCCCCCCGATCCAGCTTGCCTTTTCGCGGCACCACCTCAACGCCCCTCCCTCCCCTCCCCCCCCCTCACCCGCCCGCCTTGATCGAGAACTCAAACGCCCCGCTCGTATGATGCAAGTCCAAACAGACCGCATGCCAGACTACCTTATACGTCCCTTCCTTCAATCCCCCCACGGATACCCGCAAAAGCGTCTTATCCTTTGGATCCCCACGCGAATCCTTTTTATCCACCTCCTTCCCGCTCGCATCGAACACCTCAATATCACTGTTGTCCGCCTGAATGTCGTCGTTAAACCAAACCTTTACCTCCACGGGTGAAGACCCCACCGTCGAGCCTACCTTCGGTTCTGCATGGTCGGGAAATGCGTGCGCGAACGCCGCTTGCGTAAAGCAAGCGGCGCTCATGGTCATCACGAGAACCTGGGCCAAAAATCGTTTCATCTTCATTCTCCAAAAAAGAGCGGCTTGCCAAAATATTTCGGAGCCACGTCATCAAGGAAAACCCAAATTTGGAAGACCGCCCCAATATGGTCACCGGAGTCGTGATTCATCGGGATCAGAGCCTCAACGCCGAATTGAAAATATTTCGTTTCATACAGCACGCCGGGGTTGATCGTCCCGGTCGTGAGCGGTGAGCCCCGGTTTTCCGTGGTATTCGCCGAGACTTCCACCAGCGGAATCATATTCTTGAACGGCACCGGAATTCCCACGTCCGTGACATGCTGCTGAAGATACGGAAGCTGATACTGCAGCGATAGACCCCAATCGAGAGAGTTGGGTGCCTTGGCACGCGTGGGAAGTTCTTCCCCAATGCTACCGGTCAGAGCAAGTGGTTTGAGGAAACGGACGAAGTCAGGCAGGTCGCCGAAACCCTTGCCAAAATAGAGCGTAGGCACAAACGTGGTGAATGAATCCCTGCCGATTTCTTTCGAGCCCGTGCCGCCGATATCAGACTTGAGGCCCGCGGAAAGAATAAATTCATGCGCCGGATTAACGACAAGTTCATACTTGATGTTCAATTCAAGGTTCTGAACGCCGCGAGTGGAAGGCGCAGCCAACGAGGGCAGAGGATGGAACCACGAATACGTATCCGACACCCCCAGTGATAAGTGCGGAATAATCAACTTGTCGAATTCAAAACCGGCATCCACTTCACGGTTCCCGGGCGAGCCACCGTTTCTGACGTATGAAACCGTCGGAAGCGCCAATTCATCCGCCGCAAACGGATCGTCCGTCGTGACCGTCGGCGGAAAGAACCGGTCACCCGCAAAACCGTGACCGAAAACAACATGTGACGCAGCGCAAAATGAGATCGCAGCGCACAGCGCCGTGACACGAATAAATCGATTCATCGTACTTTTCCAAATGAGAGACCGGCGCAATAAACCTATAGAAAAGGTCACCCCGCCGAAATAATCGTGAACGCTAAAACATTTCAACCGCACGCAAAGCGGGCCTTCCGAGACGCGACCGTGAGGGAGCGTTGGACAGAGTGGCTAATCGATATGCTTATCTACTACGCACGAAATAAACCGCTCTAGGCCCAGACCGCGAATCCCGCGGGAGGGGGGGGGAGGGGAGAGGGCGGGGCGCGGCTCCGACATGTGCCGATCATTTCCCGGAACGCGAGTTGTTCCCGCATTGGAAGAGAGCGGGTTTCTCTGAATTGCAAAACAATCAATAGCTGCGCAACCGCAGCCGCGCACGGCGTAGTGAGAGCAACCTGACAGATCGCACAGTTACCGGACGATTTTTGCGGAAGCTTTTGTGGCGAGGATGAACTCTTATTCGCACAACAACTACGCTCGACGCTGCCGAAAAAGAGCGGCGTCGCATCTCCGCCATTGCACTCCGCAACCCCCAATGGAGATCGCTCCCCGCGTATGGCACGGCAGGATGACGAACACCCACGTCAGCCACCACAACCAAACAACAACTTTAAGCCAACGACCACTCATCCTTCGCATATTAGAACAGCTTCCCACGCATCGCCACCCCGACATCGGTGTCCCGCCGCCTTTTGTCCGCAACCCCCGCGACCAATAACACTCCCGCCTCCACTCTTATCGGCCACACTCAACTCCCCACATGCGAATAGCCCACCCTCGGCTAAACCCCCTATCCCCCCCCGTCGATAGATCATCCAGCGAATGGGGCTTCGCCCGCATTCCCTGCAGTGCACGGTTTCGTCGCATGTCGCACCGATTCCCACACCGCCCTCGACTGGCCTTGATGTGGTGAGGCATATGGTGCTTTCCTGGTTCGCAAATCGTGTGACCCCTATTTCGATCGATATCGGCACCGATACAATTAAACTCCTCCAAACCGAACCCGCCAAAGACGGCCAACACCGCCTCATCGCCGCCGCCTGCGAAGTCATCCCAGCCGAAGTCCGCACCGCGGGAAATACTCCCGCAAAAGCCGCCGAACGCGATAACTTCGTCGGCGATGCCATCAAACGAATGCTCAACGAAGGCTTCCGCGGAAAACAAGTCGTCACCTGCCTCCCCTCCAGCCACATGTCCGTCCAACATCTTCGCATGGCCAAAATGAGCGCCGAAGATCTCATCAAGGCACTCCCCTTCGAAGCCTCCGGAAAACTCCCCTTCGACGCCGGCCGCGCCGTCCTTCGACACACCATCGCCGGCGAAGTCTATCAAAACAACGAAGCCAAGCAGGAAGTCATCCTCATGGCCGCTCCCCGAGAAGCCGTCGATCGCCACCTCAATCTCCTCTCCAAAGCCAAACTCGAAGTCGTCGGCATCCACGTCGAACCCACCGCACTCATCGAATGCTTCAGCCACATCTTCAAACGCAAGGGCGACGAAAATATCAGCACCATGTTCATTGACATGGGCGCAGGCTCCACCCACGTCGTCATCGCCCACGGCAAAAACATGGTCTTTGCCAAACACATCACCGTCGGCGGAGACCACTTCAATAAACGCATCGCCGACCTCCTCAAACTGGACCTCGTCAAAGCCCGCGATCTCCGCATCAAAGTCACCCATCAACAGGCACAGGTCGGACGACTCCCCGCCGGCGTCGTCGCCATCGGCCAAACCGCCGACAACGCACATCCCCTCGGAAAGCAAAACGGATCACCCGACACCGAAGCCTCCGCCGACTCCATCGACAAAGTCACCCACGCCCTCGCCGAACCTTTGAACACCCTCGTCACCGAACTCGAACTCTGCCTCCGCTATTACGAAAGCATCTTCCCCGGCCGCACCGTCGATCGCGCCATCTTCGTCGGCGGAGAGAGCCGCCACGTCTCCCTCTGTCAGGCCATCGCACAACGCCTCGCCCTCCCCGCCACACTCGGTGATCCACTCGCCCGTCTCAGCAAAGACGGCGTCGCTAAAACCGCCGTCGATCTCCGACAACCCCAGCCAGGCTGGGCCATCGCCGTCGGTCTCGCCATTGGCCTTGTTCCCCAATCCCAGGAAAAATCCGCAGAGAAAGTAGCTTGAGGTTTATATGACCCAATCCACCGGTTCAATGAATTTCCTCCCCGAAGACTACGTCGAAAAGCGCCAAGCCGCGCGTAGCGCGGTCATCTGCATCGGCCTCCTCGTCGTTGTCGTCAGCGGCATCATGGGCACATGGATGTTCGCGCAATGGCACGCCAAGCCCATCTTTGACGAATCCGCGGCGTCGATGCCGAACTCGAGGATATGAGCAAAAAAGTCAGCGAATTTGAAGAAATCAAGGCCGAAAAAGACAAAATGCACTCCAAGGCCGAACTCACCACCACCCTCATGGAACGCGTCCGCCGCACGCGCACTCCTTGAGGAACTCACCAAACTTCAGCCCAAAGGCGTCAACCTCTGCGAACTTGATCTCAAGAGCCGCGAACTCCCGCGTCCACAACTTACCGATATCGAAAAAGCCAAACGCCAACAGGATGGACTCCCCGTCGAACCCGAAAAGCCCCCCGAATTTGAAGTCACCCTCGACCTCATCGCCACCGCGCCCACCGACGGCCAAGTCGCCGCCTACATCTCCGCACTCGGAAAGAGTCCCCTCCTCACCGACGTCAACCTCCAGTTCTCCGACGAATTCAAACGCGGCCAGGGCGATGCCCAGGAAACCGTCCGAAAATTCCATGTCGAAATGAAAATCAATCCCAATGCCGATTTGCGTCACGGAGGCGACAGCCTGACTGACGCAATGCCCATACGCTGAACCCGTAACCAATGAACCGGACGGTTATCCGGAAAGGTGAGATATGCAATTCGGACCACGAACCATGCTCTTCTTCATGCTCCTCCTGGTCATGCCGGTGGCCGCATGGTGGTACATGTTCAAACCCCTCGAGCAGCACAAACGTGACGTGCAGGCACACACCGCGGAACAAAGGCAAAAGCTCGCCGACCTGCGAAACATGACCGCGGAAAGCCCCAATATCGCCGACGACATTGTCAAACTCAAAAGCGCCATTGCCTATCTCGAGGGAAAGCTTCCCGTCGAAAAAGAAATGGACAAGGTCCTCAAGGAAGTCTGGCAGTTGCAGCAAAAATCCGGCCTGAACACCAAGAGCGTTCACATGCTCAAGGTCATCCAGGGCGGAAACTATAACGAACTCCCGATCCGCATCGTCATTCAAGGTCCCATGAAAAATGGCTTTTACAAATTCCTATCCGACGTTGAACGCCTCCCGCGTTTAACCAAGGTCAAGGAAATGAAAATCGACGCCGACGATAAAATACCCGGCCAGGTCACCGTCGATATGGTCCTCACCATCTATTTTGAAGCCGGCGAGAAAGTCGCGGTGGCACAATGAGTCAACAATGGAACAGCAGCCAGGAAGATGACGTGCAAATGCCCCTCGGCGTCGGAATGAACGCGGAAACAGAGTTCACTCCAGAGGGCCCCGCAAAGCCCAAAATGAACGGCCCAACCCTCATCCTTTTCGGATCATTCGCCCTCGCCCTCGTTGTTATCTACCTGCTCGGCATGCAAAATAAACCCCGCGCCGCTTCCGCGCAGCAAGTCGCTCACGATCAGGAAGTCCAGTCCGCCATTCAGGAATTACTCACCAAAAACGGAAAAGCCAGCGAACTCAAAGGCCTCTTCGAGAACACCGATAAATTCGTCAAAATGTGCTACTCCTATCTCGATGGCCAAAAGGAACCCACCCCCGAGCTTCCCCACGACCCATTCGCCAACGAGGACACCAAAGCCGTCGTCGTCGCCGCCGACGACTCCGTCATTATCCCCACCAACACTGTCGACGCCGAAAAACTGCGTAAAGTCGCCGAAACCTTCGGCAGCTTGAAACTCCAAAGCGTCATGGTCGGACGTACCTCCGTCGCCATGATCAACAACCGCATGCTTACCGTCGGCGCTAAAATTGGCGAACTTACCGTCACCGGCATCGAGCCAAACCGCGTCCTCATGAACTATGGACAAAATAAGTTCGAACTGAAACTCACGCGCCCCGACACTGACCCGCAATGACAACTTCCAGCCAACCTTTAACAACACCACAAACCGCGAGACCCACAGCATGAAAACCAAGGTCGATCAATGGTTGGACTCAATGGAAACCCCCGGCTCGCCCGCCGTCTCCACCTCCGCCGCAGTCGCCGGTTCCACCGGACTCGTATCCCTGGGCGGTGATGTCGGTATCGCAGGCATGGGAGCGCCCCTCGCCCCCTCCGCAAACGGAGACGCCCTCGCCGCACTTTGGACACCCAAAACCTCCACCGCCGCCCCCAGAAAGACCGTCGAAGATCTCCTCATCGCCGCCGGAAAACTCGACGCCGAAAAACTCCTCCAGGCCAAAGGCGTTCAATCCACCAGCCGCTCCAAAAAGCTCAGCCACATCCTCATGGAGATGGGTGCTGTCAGCGAGGAAGACGTCCAGCACGCTCTCGCCGAGGTCCTCAATCTGGAATTTTTCCCCATCGATCCGAAAAAGCTCGACCGCCGCGCATTTGAATATCTCCCTGGCGATTTTATGAAATCCCGTGGCTGCTGCGGCGTTCGATTTGACGAAGGCAATCTCACCCTCGGAATGGTCGATCCCGCCGACGTCTTCCTCCTCGACGAAGTCAAACGCCGTGTCAGCGCCAAAGTCACCCGCATCGTCGTCGTCTCCCAAACCCATATTGCCGCCGCAATCGAAGCCGGCAATGCCGCAAAATAGCGAAGGCGAAAAATTCGACGAAATCATCAAGGACATGGGCGAGGAAGAACTCGAAATCGTCGCCGAGGAAAAAGATGATGTCACCGATCTCGCACGAGCCTCCGGAGAAAGCCCCGTTATCCGCCTCGTGAACTTTCTAATCTTCGACGGCATCAAACAAGGCGCCAGCGACATCCATATAGAACCCCACGAAAAACGCCTTGTCATCCGCTACCGCATCGACGGCGTCCTCTTTGAAGCCATGAACCCTCCTCACCAGATGCAGGCCGCCTGCGTCTCCCGACTCAAAATCATGGCCAACATGGATATCTCCGAACGCCGCCTCCCCCAGGACGGCCGCATCCGCACCATGGTCCATGGCCGCCACGTCGATCTCCGCGTCAGCACCGTACCCACCCAGTACGGCGAAAAAACCGTCATCCGTATCCTCGACAACCGCTCCATCATCTTGGCCTCGAACAACTCGGCTTCTCCGAGGACATGCTCACCATCCTCCACAAACAAATCGACCGCCCCAATGGCGTCCTTCTCGTCACCGGCCCCACCGGCTCCGGAAAAACCACCACGCTCTATTCCTGCCTCCGCTGCATGGACGGCGCGAAGATGAACATCAGCACCGTCGAAGACCCCGTCGAATATCACCTCGGTTTCGCCAATCAAATCCAGGTGCAGGAACGCATCGGCATGACCTTCGCCGCCGCCCTTCGCGCACTCCTCCGCCAGGATCCCGACGTCATCATGCTCGGTGAAATCCGCGACCAGGAAACCGCCCATATCGCCGTCCAGGCCGCCCTCACCGGCCACCTCGTACTCTCCACCCTGCACACCAACGACGCCCCAAGCTCCGTCACCCGCCTGATCAACATCGGCGTCGAACCCTACCTCATCAGCGCCGCCGTCAACACCGTTCTCGCTCAGCGCCTCGTCCGCCGCATCTGCGGCGAATGCAAGGAACTATTCAAAACCGAAGATTCCGACATGATCGACTTTCTCAGCACCCATGGTTTCGACCCCGAGAAAATATATAAAGGCCGCGGCTGCGACCGCTGCCGCAACACCGGCTACAAAGGCCGCGTCGGAATTTACGAACTCCTCGTCCTCGATGATGTCGCCCGCGACCTCGTCGTGCGAAGCCCCAACGTCACCGAACTCCGACGAATCTGCATGGAACGCGGCATGGTCAGCCTCCGTCAGGACGGCCTGCTACAAGGTCGCGTCCGGTATGACCACCGTCGAAGAAGTCATGGCCGCAACCGAGAACACCATGTAGCACCCAATCTCCCTGATGAAGGCCCAATAAATGGCCGATGATGATTCGTTACACCACTGCGGACTGCGCATGCCATCGGAGTTAACACAATGTCGAATCTGAATGAAATTCTCAAAACGGCGATCGATAACAAAGCATCGGATGTGCATCATCCTCGTCGGCCAGCCGCCCCTGCATTCGCCTGCATACTCAGATGACCGCCGACCGATTTCCCCATTGTCACCGCCGAAGGTGCCATGACTATGCTCAAGGAAATGCTCAGCGAAAGCCGCATCGCAAGCATTCATGGAATTGAAACGCGACGCCGATTTCTCCTATGAAATCCCCGGCCTTTCCCGTTTCCGTGTCAATGCCCACTTCCAACGCAATACCGTTGCCATGGCCTTCCGTGTCGATCACCGATAAGGTCCGCGCCCTCGAAGCCCTCAACATGCCCGAAGTCATCACCCGCCTTACCTACCTCCCACGCGGCCTCGTCCTCGTCACCGGCGACACCGGCTCCGGAAAATCCACCACCCTCGCCGCCATGATCGACGCCATGAACAAACGCTACCACAAGCACATCATTACCCTTGAAGACCCGATCGAATACATCCTGCACTCCAACAAATGCGCCATCGAGCAACGCGAAATTGGCGCCGACTGTCCCCAGCTTCAGCAGCGGCCTCAAGCACGTCCTCCGCCAGGACCCCGACATCATCCTCGTCGGTGAAATGCGCGACCTCGAAACCACCTCCGCCGCCATCACCGCCGCTGAAACCGGCCACTTCGTCCTCTCCACCCTCCACACCAACAACGCCGCCCAAACCATCGAACGCATCATCGACATCTACCCCGGCGAACAGCAAAACCAGATCCGCTCCATGCTCGCCAACACCCTCCAGGCCGTCGTCTGCCAGGTCCTCTTCAAACGCATCGATCAACCCGGAATGGTCCCCGGCGTCGAAATCCTTATCTGCACCCCCGCCGTGCGTAACCTCATCCGCGAAAACCGTATCTACGAAATCCAAAACGTCATCGAAACCAGCCGCGCCCTCGGAATGCAGACGATGGATACCTCCATCAAGCAGCTCTATTTCAACGGAAAAATCAGCAAGGAAGACGCCTTGTCCATGGCTCATCATCCCGACAAGCTCGAACGCCAACTCGTCGCCTGAGCATCGACGATGACCTACGAATCGCCCAAACGTCGAAGTGAACGTCTATGCCTAGTTATCGTTACGAAATAAAAACGCTCGCCGGACAGGTGCAGGCCGGCGTCATGAGCGCCGCTTCCATGAGCGCCGCTTCGGAGACCGCTCCGCGCCCAGCAAAGCTACATTCTCGCCCTCGCCCCCATCGACGCCAGCCGTGCTAAAAGCTCCTTCGCGAAATCTCCTGAACTTCTCCGTCAGCAGCGGACCCGGACTTAAGGACGTCTCCAATTTCACCAACCAGCTCGCCGTCATGATCAAGGCCGGCATCAGTATCCGCGCCGCCCTCGAGGGCATCGCCGACCAGACCGAGAACCCAAAGTTCAAGGAAATCCTCGTGCAGATCAAGAAGGACGTCGAGTCCGGCAAATCCTTCTCCGATGCCCTCGCCAAATACCCCAAAGTTTTCAGCCCCCTCTACATCAACATGGTCAAGGCCTCCGAACTCTCCGGTTCCTTCGGCCACATGCTCGAACGCATCGTCGAATATCTCAATTCCCAACTTGAAACAAAGCAAATGGTCATCGGCGCCATGGTATATCCTTGCATCATTGGCATGATGGCCGTCGGCACCACCATCTTCCTCCTGCTTTTCGTCGTTCCTCAATTTGTCGCGATCTTCAAAGGCCACGAAAGCATCCTCCCCCTTCCCACCAAAATCCTTCTCGTGCTCTCCCACTTCATGCGCGCCTATTGGTACATCGTGCTCACCGGCTATCGGTGCGAGCGCTTGGAGTTTCTGGACCATGATCCAAACCCAATGGGGCAAACTCTGGTGGGACAAAACCAAGCTCACCGTCCCCCTATTCCGAAAAATGTTCCGCGCCCTTGTACATCACGCGCTCCCTCCACACCATGGGCGAACTCGTCAACGCCGGCGTACCCATGCTCGATACCCTCGCCATCACCGCCGACATCAGCGGCAACCAACTCTACCGCCGCATGTGGCGCGCCGTTTACGCCAGCGTGAAACAAGGCAAAAAAATCAGTCAGCCCGTGCAAAAGAGCACGCTCCTCCCCCGCTCCGTCGTGCAAATGATCGCCGCAGGCGAAGAATCCGGTAAGCTCGGCGAAACCCTCGACAGTGTCTCCAAGTTCTACAACAAGGAACTCAAAGCCACCATCAAAGCCGTCACCAGCATGATCGAACCCATCATGATCATCTGCATGGGCGGCATCGTCGGCTTCATCGCCATGTCCATCATCCTCCCGATCTTCAAGATGAGCCAACTCGTCAAATAACCCGCGCGTCCCGCCGGCTCCACATCCATAAAACCTTCCCGATCGCGGAAAAAGGCAACCCCCTTTTCCGCGACTCCGTGTTTTTTGCACCCATTATCGGCAAACAATCCCAAGCCCCACCTCCCTCCCCTCACATTCCCATTAATAAATTGCCCACCTTGCCCTTATATCGTAATTCTTCACTGGGCGCATTTCGCGACCCTTTGAGGAATCGATCCAATGCTGCTTCTTCCCACAATCGTTCTCCCCAATCCCCCACGAGGCCCTCGCCGCCGCCCGCATCCCCGCGCCCTCACCATGATGGAAACCGCTCTCGCCACCATCATCGTCGGTCTTTCCGTCCTCGCCATCGTCCGCCTCATTACCGCCGTCACACAGCAAAGCTTCTACGCACAAAAAACCACCACCGCACTCATGCTCGCCAGCAGCATCCGAGAACTCATGGACGGCCTCCCCTACAACGACCCCGCCGCCGGCACGCATCTCGGCCCTCTTCCGGGCCAAAACAACGTCTCCCAATACAATGATGTCGAAAGTTTCAACGGCTACGTCGCCAACCCTCCCATCGACGCACATCGACAACCTCTCTCAAACATGGGCAATTGGCAGCAATCCATCACCGTCACCCACGTCAGCCCCACCAATTTTACCCTGACCGATCCCCTGCCCACTGATTCGGCCTGTGTGCTTGATCGCGTGCAGGTCACCATCTCCTATCAACCCACCGGCAGCGCCACCTGGCTGCCGATCGTCACCACCGAATGGCTCAAAGCAAAGATATAACATTCTCCCACCGGGGGCCAAGGAGCACGCATGAAAGACACAATCAAAAATACAAAAATCGTCCGCCCTTCCCGGCGAACCCTCCGCGGCGCCACCTTGCTGCTCACCCTCATCTACGTCCTCATGTTCGGCGCCCTCGCTTCCTCCATGGTCGCGTTTTCACAAGGCAATATGGCGGTCGAACAAGCCGAACTCGACGTCAACCGAGCCATGTCCGCCGCCGAAAGCGGCATGTCCTACCTCCTCCTTCAAGTCCGACTCGCCGGACAACCCATCATTTCCGAAGGCAGTATCGCCAATATGACCACACCTTCCCAAATTTGGTCCGGAACGAATGTCGAAGGTACCGCCGGCAATAACGGAATCGCCGTCAACCTCGCCAGTGCTTTCAACTCCAGCGGCGCACTCTCCACAACCGTCATCGCCCCCACCGGCACCAATCCCCTCAACATCCCCGCCATCTCCATCGACCCCGCAAACGCCGCCCCCGCCACCTTCACCCTCACCGTCTCCTGGGATGCCTCCAACCCCGTCGTCTCCGGCCCCACCTCCTACGCCGTTCTCCACTGCAAAAGCGTCGGTGCCTCCAACACCGTATCCCGCGCCGTCACCATGGATATCTGGGTCCAGAAAACCCTCAAATACGCCGTCTACAGCAACGTCGCCATCCAGCTCGGAAAAAACGTCCGCGTCGTCGGCGATATCGCCAGCACCTACACCGGCACCAACAAAGGCCCGCCAGTCCAGATGTTCTCCGATTTTCACTATCTACCAAACTTAACAAGCATGGACACCGATCTCGCCTCCCTGCGCGGCCTCCTCGCAACCTACGACCCCCTCTTCACCAACCGCCTCAACGTCAGTAATCCCTCAAGCCCCGCCGCCGTCGCCGCCAAAAATGCCGGATTCGCCGATCTTAACGGCGACGGTTACATCGACGACTACGACATCGCGCTCCAACACCTCGATTCCGATGCAACCAGTTCCAACCCCACTGCCAGTCATATTGTCCCTAATGATTACGTCAACCCCACCACCGGAAAACCCTATGATCCCGATCTCTGGTCACTCATCGACGACCCCATGGGTCACGTCAACGCCTCCACAGGTCTCCTTCCCAACGGCACCAATCCCCCGTGGAATGGCTACGACGACAACGTCATTAACAATCTCGACAGCTATGCCAAGATCAACGGCAGCGTCAAAATGGCCCTCACCAACGCCCAATGGCAGGCCGCCGCTTCCGGCTGGCAGCAATGGGGCGATATGAGCGGCGGAAGCGCCGGAACGAACTTCCGCGACCAGTTTGAAGGCCCCATCGTCGGCAGCGACTCCACCACTCCCGCCGTCCAATTCGGTGTCGATTTCGGCAGCGACCAGACTCTCTCCCCACAAGACTTCGACACATCCTCCTACGACAGTGCTTCCAAAATTCCCACCACCACCGCTGCCGTTTCCGGTAGCTCCATCTCCAATGGAACTCTCACTGCCGCCATGGCCAATGGCGGCACCGTCGCTGAACATTCTCCCGCCGACGCTACCTCGGGCTGGCAGGCCACCTACGCTCGACCCGTCTTTCAAAACATGACTTTTAGCAACGTCCGCATCCCACAGGGCCTTAACGCCAAATTCATCAATTGCACCTTCAACGGCTACACCTCCGTTAAACTCAACACCAACATCGTCCAGGCCGGCACCTCCACCACCACCTCCGATCCCAACGATGGCATGAACTGGGCCAAACAAGTCACCAGCGGAACCTACACCTCCGACGGTGTAAAAACCACCGTCAATGGCACCACCGTCGTCACCCCCCTCAACTCCTCCAACTCCACCGCTTTCAAACAGGGTAACAATCTCCACTTCTCCGGCTGCAACTTCAACGGCGTCGTCACCGCCGATGTCCCCACCGCCTACACCCACTTCGCCGACTCCATGGAATTCGACGGCATCACCAACTTCAACAACACCGTCGATCCCACCGTCACCATCATGGCACCCAATACCAACATCGAAATGGGCAGCTTCCAAAATCCCGGCGCAAATCCCTCCACCCTCGTTGGTGTCGTCGTCGCCGGCAACGTCGACATCCGCGGAACCGCCAGCGTCGATGGCAGTCTCATCGTCACCGGAAACGGTGCCACCAACACCACCCTCGGATACTTCGGATCCACCGACCAGGGCCATGCAGTGCCTTCTCTTTCCCAACTCCCATCATCCGCGAACAGTGCCTACGGCCACCTCTTCTTCCAAATGAATCCCGCTCGCGGAATGCCCAACGGAATCGCCATCCCCGTCATCTGCAAGCCCCAATATTCGACCTACCAGATCCAATAACCCGGAGCACTCAATGCAATCCTCTCAATCTGCCCACAAGGGATTCCCGACAATCGTCAGGCGCAACCGCCGCGCCCTCAGCCTCGTCGAAGTCCTCATCTGCGTCAGCATTGCCTCCATGCTCCTCACCTCCGTCGCCGTGGCCTTTCGCGCCAGCTTCAACAGCTATAAAGACAGCCAGCAACGCGGCCAAATGCTCAATTCCGCCCGCGGCTTCATGGTCCGCATCACCTCCGACATCCGCATGTCCGATTCCGCCGCCCCCTACGATCTTTCCTCCACCATCAGCGCCTCCGAAAATGCTCAATTCAACAGCCAGGTCGTCCCGGGCACTCCCACCGCCGGCCTCAGCAGTGCCGGCGGTACCGGCGTCCTCGGCATCCAACTCCTCAAGACTCACGCCGACACCTGGGACCCTCTCGCCAGCGTCGCCAACCCAGTCCTCATCACCTACTGGTTTGACTCCGCCAACAGCCAAATCATGATGACCCGCAAGTACGGCGCAATCGCGCCCACACCCGTCGTCGTCTGCAGGTTCGTCCAAACCTTCCAAGTCTACATGCTTCCCGTTTTCATCCCCGCAAACCCTCTCACCAAAACTCCCTCCGCCGTCATCCTCCGACGAGCCTCCGTCTCCATCACCACCGCCAACAAAGACGCCAACGGCGCTCGCATCATCTCCGACGGCGGACAAGACCTCACCCTCGCCCTCACCGACGCCGCAGTCCCCCGAAAAACCTTCCCCGGCCTCTAATAAAATACCCTTCTTCATCGCTGCGTCAGTTGTACTCAAATCGACGCCCGCTGCCTCCGGCAGCGCGGGCACCGCGCCTCAACGCCACAACCCTCGCATCTTTCCCAACACCCCCTAACCCCAACCCACCCCACATTGACGCCACGCCCTCTCACGCTCTACCATCCTCCCACATGGCAAACGACCTCTCACAACTCGAATCCGGACTCGAAGACATCCAACCCCACGTCTTCCGCGGCGAAGAGCACCTCGGACACCACCTCCTCCCCACCAAATCTCAAACCCCCATCGGCCCCGGTCCACTCGCCATCATCTCCGACATCCACGGCAACCTCGAAGCCCTCACCTCCGTCCTCGCCGACATCGACGCCCGCGCCATCACTCGCATCATCTGCCTCGGCGACGTCATCGGCTATGGCCCCAACCCGCTCGAATGCATCGACACCGTCATCCAGCGCTGCGAATTCTCCCTCATGGGCAACCACGACTTCGCCATCTTCTTCGAGCCCTCCAATTTCAACACCGCCGCCGAAAACGCCGCATTCTGGACCCGCTCCCAATTCGAATCCGACAAAGACATCGAACGTCGCAACCGCCGCTGGAAATACGTCGGCTCCATGCCCACGCGAATGAGCAACGACCGCTTCGTCTGCTTCCACGGCTCACCCCGAAAACCCATCAACGAATACGTCTTCCCCGACGACATCTACACCGCCCCTCAAAAAATGGCCGCCATCTTCGATCGCTTTGAAAAACTCTGCTTCGTCGGGCACACCCACGTCCCGGGCGTCTTCATCCCCGACCCCGACTTCTACTCCCCCGAAGAACTCAACAACCGCTACGCCATCGCCTCCGAACGCGCCATGATCAACGTCGGCTCCGTCGGACAACCCCGCGACCGAAACCCCCAAGCCTCCTACGCCATCCTCCACGACGACTCCGTCGAATTCGTCCGCGTCCCCTACGACGTCCAAACCACCGTCGACAAAGTCCGCGCCATCGACGCCCTCGACAACTTCCTCGGCGCCCGCCTCCTCGACGGAAGATAACCCCAACCCCCAACCCTCAACCCCAACCCCCAACCCTCAACCCCAACCCTCAACCCTCAACCCTCAACCCTCAACCCTCAACCCTCAACCCTCAACCCTCAAGACTCAAGACTCAAGACTCAAGACTCAAGACTCAAGACTCAAGACTCAAGACTCAAGACTCAAGACTCAAGACTCAAGACTCAAGACTCCTTTGAGTTCCCCCCTCATTTCCCCTACGATACCCCTCTCGTTTTTGCCATCCCAATCGATCTCCCCAAGAGAGGCTCCATGGATATCCGCCGCGCCCTGACCACCATCACCATCTTCACCGTGATCTTCTTCGGCGTGAACTACCTCACCAGCCTCTGGGCCGGCAAAAAGCCTGACGCCGCCGCCGCCACCCAGCCCGCCTCCTACGCCACCGCACCCGACCACCCTCGCGCCATGGAAGACGGCGCCACCTTCACCCCCATCCTCCTCGGCGACCCCTCCTCCAACGGCTCCGACAAACTCGCCATCACCATCAACCCCATCACCGCTGGCATCGACCTCGTCCAACTCAACGTCAAAGACTACGCCCAAACCATCAAAAAAACCGAACCCCTCCGCCTCCTCGAAGCCACCCCCGGCCTCCCCAAACCCTACGCCACCCTCGGCGTCCACATCACCCTCGGTAACGCCTCCGAAGAACTCTCCCTCGGCCTCGGCGACTTCGGAACCTACGACCCAGACCCCTCCAAAAACGCCCCACGCGCCGCCAAAATCCACGCCGCCAACAACACCGCCCTCTACGACCTCCAATACGCGTGGAAGCTCGCCAACCGCACCCCCACCCAAACCACCCTCCTCCTCACCATTGACGACGCCGCCTCCAAACCCGTCGTCGAAATCACCAAGACCTTCCAAATCGACCCCGCCACCTACAACGTCATCATCTCCCACCAAATCAAAAACCTCTCCAGCCTCCCCATCCGCGTCGCCATCGACCAGATGGCCGCCACGGATCTCCCCCGTCAACAGGGCCTCCAGGACGACCGCTTCTTCCACGCCGCCGCCCTCTCCTCCGCCAAAAACGTCATCGACCCCAACCAATTCAACTCCACCCACGCCGACCTCCAAAAAATAAAAGACACCACCAAAGACATCGGCCAACTCGACGACTTCAGCGCCGGCAAAGACCCCTACCTCTGGGTCGCCGCCTCCAACCGCTTCTTCGTCGCCATCACCCGCCCGCTCCCCCAATCCCCCACCGCCACCTATAAACTCGCCGACGACCGCATCATCCCCATGCCCCAGCACGTCGCCGAAGCCAGCATCGACGTCCTCCATCACGCCGACACCCCCCTCGACTCCCTCTACGCCCTCCGCCTCACCGGCAACCCCGTCATCGTCGGCGCAACCTCCTCCACCAACCTCCCTCTCTCCATCTTCTTTGGACCCAAAAAACGCGACCTCCTCCAGGGCCGCGCAGGCGCCGCCCCGGAACCTCCCCCTACGACTACGACATCTTCCAATATGCCAAAGTCATCCAATTCAGCCGCGGCGGCTGCTACAGCTTCTGCACCTTCGACTGGCTCGCCATCACCATCCTCTGGCTCCTCGACCTCCTCGCAAAACCGTCGCCTTCCACAACTACGGCATCGCCATCATCATCCTCGTCGTCCTCATCCGCACCATCCTCCACCCGCTCACCCGCGCCAGCCAGATCAACATGGCCACGATGGGCAAAAAAATGAACACCATCAAGCCTCTCCTCGAAGCCAGCAAAAAACGCTTCCCCGACGACAAGAAAAAACAGCAGGAAGAGCAGATGCGGATCTACCGCGAAAATAACGTCAACCCCGCCGGCGGAATCATGGGCTGCCTCCCCATGCTCATCCAGATGCCCATCTGGATCGCCATGTACTCCGGTCTCTTCGCCGACCTCGATCTCCGCCACGCCGCCTTCATCCCCGGCTGGATCAACGACCTCTCCAGCCCCGACGCCCTCGCCTCCTTCGCCCCCGTCAACATCCCCCTCCTCTCCATGGTCATGGGCCCCATCAGCTCCTTCAACCTCCTCCCCATCCTCCTCGCCGTCGTCTTCTTCTTCCAGATGAAAGTCCAGATGGCCTCCCAGCCCAAGCCCGCCGACGAGCAGCAGGCCCAAATGCAAAATATCTCCAAGTACATGTTCTTCATCGTCCCCCTCTTCCTCTACTCCGCCCCCTCCGGCCTCAACCTCTACTACTTCGCCTCCACCATGGCCGGCCTCGTCGACACCTACATCGTCCGCAAAACCCTCAAAAAACGCGGCATCCTCCCCGCCAACGCCGAATCACCTCCCCACCCACGAACAGGAGATCACTAACCCCCGTTCAGCCGGCCCGCTCGTCGGACCGCGGAACATGTGGCACATCGCCCACCCACGAACCCCATGCTCCTCACCGACACCATCCTCGCCCTCAGCTCTCCACCCCCCGGAACCTCCCCGCCGCGCCATCCTCCGCCTCAGCCGGCCCCGACGCCTTCCCTCTCGCCGCAAACGTCGTCTCCCTTCCACCCAACCCCACCCCCGGCTGCCACCCCTCCTTACGCCTTCCCCTCCTCCACCCCACCGCCCCACTCGCCCACGCACTCCTCTTCCAATCCCCCCACAGCTTCACCGGCCAAAACATCGCCGAACTCCACCTCCCCAACTCCCCCGCTCTCCTCCGCGCCGTCACCGACCACCTCCTCCACCTCGCCCCCACAACACTCCGCCCCGCCAACCCCGGCGAATTCTCCGCCCGCGCCTTCTTCAACGACAAAATCGACCTCACCCAAGCCGAAGGCATCGCCGCCACCATCAACGCCTCCAACGAACCTCCAACTCCGCGCCGCCGCCTCCCTCCGCGACGGCTCTCTCTTCACAACTGGACCGCCACCCTCTCCGACGAAGTCGCCACATCTCCTCGCCGACCTCGAAGCCGGCATCGACTTCTCCGACGAAGCCGACATCTCCTTCCTCTCCATCGAACGCGCCGCCAACAAAATCGCCGCCATCCTCCGCCAGCTCCACCACCTCCTCACCAACGCCGTCCGCCTCGACCGCCTCGACACGCTCCCCACCGTCGTCTTCATCGGCAAACCCAACGTCGGCAAAAGCTCCCTCATCAACGCCCTCACCGGACACGACCGCGCCATCATCTCCCCCATCCCCGGCACCACACGCGACATCCTCGCCGCCACCCTCCACACCCCCCTCGGCGACATCCGCATCCTCGACGTCCCCGGCGAAGAACCCACCACCACCGAAATGCAACAAAAAATGATGCAAGCCCGCCACCTCGCCATCACCCAAGCCGACCTCATCATCCAAATCATTGACACCCCCATACTCGCCTCATCTGCCCCCGCCCCCTCATTGCCCCCCCCCCCCCCCCACACCACATCATCCAAAACAAATCCGACCTCACCCCAACCCCAACCCCAACCCCAAAGCCCGCCATCCGCGATGGCGGGGCCACCCTCCTAGTCTCCGCCAAAACCGGCCAAAACCTCCCCCAACTCCGCACCCTCCTCCAATCCCTCCTCCTCCAATCCCCTTCCATCGCCACCTCCGAAATCACCCTCAACCACCGCCACCGCTCCCTCCTCACCGAAGTTCAATCCCACCCTCCACGCCGCCTCCCAATGGACCCAAAACCCCACCACCTTCCAACGCCACCCCGAACTCCTCGCCGCCGAACTCCGCCGCGCCCTCGACCTCCTCGGCCAAATCACCGGCACCATCTCCCCCGACGAAATCCTCGCCAAATCTTCTCCACCTTCTGCATCGGCAAATAACCCCACCACCCCTCGACTTCCCAAAAACCAACACCTACACACAAACCTCTGGTACCGCGCCCATCAGGAAGCGCTCCTCACCCCCTCCAATAATTGGCACGTACTTATCCATAAAAAAAAATGACGTCGAGATACCTCTAAACCGGCGGGCCGCGACACAATTCCCAAATCCCCACCCAACCACCTCCTATCCCTCCACCCAATTTTCCAGTTCGGCCTGAGTAAGAACTCGCCCCCAGATCGTTAACCATAAACACCATCCCCCCTTTCGAGGTCCTTACATGCCGTCATTCCCACTCCCGCTGGCCGCCACGGCAATTTTCGTCGGCACATTCGCATCGTCTTTAATCGCCGCCGATACCCCACCAACTATTGCCAAACGTGATGGCCGCACTCCCGTGACTCTTATGCAAGACAACGGGCATTGGACGCTCGACAACGGCATCGTGAAAGTGGCCGTGAACAAGCGCAGCGGAGAAATGGAATCCCTGATCTACAAGGGCCTCGACATGATGGGCCACGATCAGGGAGCCGCAGGTACCTGGGAACACGACCCTTCCGCTGCCAGCGACATCCACGGGCTAACCGACTCCATCACCATCGACTCCACCAAAAACGGTGGTGAGCGTGCCGAAGTGTCCGTCAAAGGCGTCACCGGCGGCAAAATTCAACTCAGTCCCACAGCCCCCGGCGGCGGCACGTACTGCGACATCGAACTCCGTTACAGCCTTGGCCGCGGCGACAGCGGCGTTTACGTCTACGCCATTTACAGCCATCCCAGCTCCTACCGCGCCTGCGGCGTCGGGTCCGAAAGCCGCTACATCACCAGGCTCAATCAAATCTTTGACTGGATCACCGTCGACGCCGACCGCAACATGCTGGAGTGCGCGCCCACCGACTGGGGCACGGGCGTCGTCGTCCACGCAAAAGAACAACGCATCATCACCAAGGGCGTTTATAAAAATTCCGTCGAGCATAAATACAGTTACTCCGGCGTGCAGTACAAAACTCCCGCCTACGGCTGGTCGAGCACCAAGGACCACATCGGCATCTGGTTCATCAACCCCACAATCGAATACCTCAGCGGTGGCCCAACCAAGCTGGAATTAGACTGCCACCTTGGCGACAACGGCAATCCCGACCCGATCATTCTCGATTACTGGGAAGGCGGCCATTACGACACCGGCGCCCGCTGCCAAATCGCCGCTGGCGAAGAATGGAGCAAAGTCGTAGGCCCCATTTTTGTCTTCGTCAACTCGCTCGATAAAGCCACCCCACCACCACAGCCGAGTTCGACACCCTCGCCGCGACTATGGGCAATCCGACCGTGCCCGCCAGCTGGACGATAACGCCAACGCTTTGTGGCAGGATGCCCTTGCCCAAGCCAAAGAAGAAACCGCAAAATGGCCATACCACTGGGTCAACGGCGTCGACTACCCGCACCCGAAGAAGCGCGGAACGGTGACCGGGCAGATCATGCTCAACGATCCGCTCGCACCCGCCGGCGCTCCAACCAAGCTACCCATCTGACCGTCGGCCTCACCGCATCCCGACACCGGCGTATCATCTGGATCCACAACGCCAAGTATTACCAATTCTGGAACGACGGCTCGGAAGACGGCAAATTCCTCTCACCAAAATTCGTCCCGGCAACTATACACTCCACGCCTTTGCCGATGGCGTCCTGGGCGACTTTATGCAGGCCAATATCACCGTCGAGGCCGGCAAAACGATTCGATCTAGGCAAGCTCGATTGGACGCCTGTTCGCTACGGCAGGCAACTTTGGGACATCGGCTACCCTGACCGCACCGGTGACAAATTTTTTAAGGGCGATGGCGACAACTACTGGCTCTGGGGCTGGAACCTCCGCTACGCCTTATTGTTCCCCAATGACATCACCTACACCATCGGCACAAGCGATTACCGCAAAGATTGGTTTTTCGAGCAGGTCCCTCACGCAACCAACTTCTCCTTCATCAATCCAGACGCGAAGGACCCCGCTAATCAACGATTCGGCTGGGTAAAAGGCGAGTCTCTCGACCAATACCCGCAAACAAACACGCACGGCCCCTGGGCCGTCTACGGCGAAGGCCGGCCAACCGTCTGGACAATCAAATTCAACCTGGAAAAATCGCCACAAGGCACCGCGTTCTTCCGCGTCGCGCTGGCCGGGGTGAACCAACTCCGCCAACTCGCGGTCGCGGTGAATGGCCACAGCATCGGAGGCATTGGCGACGGTCGCGACCCCGAGAACCCGCGATTAATCAGCACCAATACAATTCACTACAACTCCGATAAAGGCCTCTCGCAGGAACGCACATTAAAATTCGACGCCCTCCTGCTGAAGCGAGGCGAAAATAGCATGACCCTGACCGTCCCTGGCGGCGATCTGCAAAACGGCGTCGTGTGGGACTATTTACGCCTCGAACTCAACGAAAGCACCAACCCCTAAAAGACTCGCTTAGGTCGTTGAACCAAATTTATCCCGACCTCTACCTGCTGACTGTGAAAAATTCCCAGACGCGCCCGTGAGGAAGCGTTTGCCCCCCAGCGAGGAACGCCAAACACTTCCTCACACGCGTCTCTGAACCCCATGTATTTCAGCGGTTAATCCAGCCCCCCGAAAAAACGGGCACGCCCAAGTGTTCAACGCACGGCTGTTCAAACTTGCGATCCGCCTCATTATCGTTTACGATCCTTAACAGGAGTCAGAGAGAGAGGTCATGCGTGCTGTATTCGCGCGGACACTACTCTTGAGGCTTCATCATGCCAAGTGCGCATTTACTCCTCCCAATAACAATTAATCTCCTCTCAAATTCTGCTGCCCCAGCCGCCATTCACTCATTGCGCACCCACCTCACCCCTCAAATCAACAACGCGACCAGGCGCACCCATTTTTCCAGGGAGTGCTTTCGTGTGCCTGCTGACTGCGAAAAATTCCGAGACGCGCCCGTGAGGAAGCGTTTGCCCCTCAGCAAAGAACGCCAAACGCTTCCTCACGGGCGCGTCTCGGAATCCCATGTATTTTCAGCGGTTGAGCCGGCGCCCCGGAAAAACGGGCACGCCCACGCGACCTCCTACCCCGGTGTCGCGAATCCCCTGATACGTTGAATGAATGTCTACCCCTTTTTACCGCCTTTTTATCGCAAGGACCTTTCGTGATGAACTTTAAATCTCCAATGCATGTAGTTGTTCTCGCCGCCGTTGTCATTGCCGCCTCCCCCATCCCTTTCGGCAGCAGACGTCATCTATACCAATATCGTCGCCAACCCCTTTTCCACCGGTCATGCGTGGGGCCTCGCGGGTGCCACGGCGGACCCGATCCTTTGTACAACGGCTACGCCTCCTCATTCACACCCGCCGCCGACTCCGTGGCGACTCAGGTCGATGTCGTCGTCGCGCACAACGATGGAACCCCCATGGTCGATGTCGGAATCTATAACGACGCCGGCGGCCTCCCCGGCACGCTTATCAGCAGCCTCGATCCCGTCGCCATTCCCGCCACCCCGACCGATCCAGAATCCGTCACCCTCACAACTTCCGTCGCTCTCACCGGTGGCCAAACCTACTGGGTCGCCGTGCTTCCAGGCGCACCCGATACCCGCATTTCTGGGATCAAAATCCAAACCTCGGCCAGGTCGTCGGCTTCACATTCGATGCCGGCTCAACCTGGAGCGACAGCGGTTTCTCCAATACAGCCTCTCCCGGCGAATTCGATGTCATCGGAACAGTTCCCGAACCCGCATCCCTCACTTTGCTCTCCATCGGCACCGCCGCAATCCTCAGCAGACGCCGTCGCCCCCACTGATTGGCAACCCCTAAAAGCCCGTTTAAGAAAAACAAAACCAACGATTCCCCCCACAGAATCAACGCCCGCTGCCTCAGGCAGCGCGGGCACCGCACCTCAACATCCCCACCTTGCATCTTCTCAAACATCGCTAAAACACTCCTACCCCAAATGCCAGATGATGGAGCAAAACTTCCAACGCGCCCATAAGGAAGCGTTCTTTTACCCCTCAATAAAAACCAACGTTTCGCTAACTGCTACACCGGGGATAGAACCGCTCTTAAATGGATAAATTGGGATGCGAGGTTGACGTTTCTACTAATATATCTGCCAATACTTCTTGCATTCATTTGGCTCTTCTACTCCCTAACAGTAAAAAAAGACAGAATTATTTCTCTCGTGGGAGTGTTTTTCGAGGGGTTCGTTGGCCACTACGGCCACATCGTGCAGGAGTCAAAGATTATTAGGATGCTCCATCCTCCATCGTTTTACAAATTCCTTGACCGTCTTCTTTATTGGCCGGACCATGACAATATTTAATTCTTGATAATTTTTTGATGTCAGCCACTGATACAGGTCAGCCTGCTCATGTTTCTGTCCTTGTAACAAACGCTGAAAATGTTCGCCATACTTTAGAAGCAGATCACGAAAATCTAGAGTACCGATTTGATCTTGCGCAAACGATCCAGTATTCCCACAAGTCGTCGTGGATCATCTACAGATAACCGAAGCAGAGGATCGACAAATTCATCCATTGGAGGTTCTGGAAACAAGTTCTCGTGAAGAGATGGGGGCGGAGGTACTAAAGGTGTTGCATGAGTGATGCGCTCTCTTCTAAAAATTAAATCATTAAAATCATCATCCGGTTCCCAGTCATTGCAATAGTAGCGACGTCCGTTGGGTAGTTCTTGGACGATCATTGCTGCGCCGTTATGGCCATAATGAACGAGTGGAAGAAAAGATTCGGTTGATTTTCGAAAATTCCATGCGTTCCATATCATGAGCTTACCGGATTTACTTTTTACGAAAAAATTTTTTCCCCGTGGATAACTATCTTGCCAAAGAATCACTCGTTTTGAAATTTCTTGGTTATCTATATAAAATAGGCCCTCAGTATCTAAGATAATTCCTTGTTGTGCCTCGCCAAAAAAATATTCAACCGTGATACAGAATGATTCTCCTTCTTGAGCTACTTCAAGCGTATCCCCAATCATGATCATTCTACCGCGGTAGAGTGCGGGAGCCTGCGATGATTTCTCGAAAAATTGTTGAAAACTACCCATATGATTAATTTCCTATTTTTCGTTGCGTATCTGCTGCCGCGTGCTGTGACAGTGTCATTGGAGTTACGTCAAATAGTCCTCCCCATCGTTATGGCACGGTGTGGTGTAATTCCATGGGGAATAAAAGGAATGTAGGGGTCCGGAGTCAATGATTCAACCTCCACTCCCACCCCGCACTCCGGTTACCGCTCACTCGCACCCATCGCCCGCTCCGCCACCTTAAACACCACCCGCCCCATCGCCAACTCCCCCCTCCCCTCCAACGGCCACTCCACCCACCGCCACCCCACATACCGCTTCCCCCCCATCCCCACCCCCATCGGCAAAATCACCTCCCCATCGTTTTGAGTGTCAAGTTCCCCCAGTTTTGCGTTTTGCGTTTTGAGTTTTGAGTTTTCAGTGTCCCCCCGTTTTGTGTTTCGCGTTTTGAGTTTCGCATTTCCCACCTCCCCTCTCACCACCTCAAACTCCATCCGCCGATGCGTCAACCCATGCACCACCTCCCCACACCTCACCACCCCCTCCACCCGCACCCCGAGTACACCCCGTACCCACCCCGCCAACGTCCCACCGCTCCTCCCGTCGCCTGTATTCCGTCCACCCCCTTCCACCACCGGAAACTCCCACATCTCCTCCCAAACCACCCCCCGCGGCCTCTGCATCACCAACACCTCCCGCACCACCCCGCTCTTCCCCCTTTTCGTCATTCGACTTTCGTCATTCGAATTTCTCGTCACAACGAGCGCCATTCCCCTCACCACCCCCACCTCCCCCCTCCTCCTCTTCACCGGCAACTCCCCCTGCCGCCCCTCCGCAAACGCCACGCAAAATTCACGAACCGGACAAATCCCACACGCCGGCACCCCCGGCGGAGGCACACACACCGTCGCCCCCAACTCCATCATCGCCTCATTCACATCCCCGTACCGCGCACCCCCAACGACACGACCCGCCCCGCACTCCCTCTTTTCGAGGAGCTTACAGGCATGATCGGGTCATCAACAGGCGGAATCAGGTCATCCAAAGGCGGGATCGGGTTATCCAAAGGTGGGTTTGGGGCACGACCAGCCCCCAAAACCACCTCTTCCGCCACCTTCCAGAAGAACGCCGCGTTCCGCGCCTCCGCAATATCCCCATCAAACCCCGTCAGCCGCGAAATCACCCGCATCACATTCCCATCCACCACCGGCACCGCCAGCCCAAACGCAATACTCCCCACCGCCCCAGCCGTATAACGCCCTATCCCCGGAAGACTTAGCAACGCCTCCATCGTCCCCGGCACCCGCCCCCCATGCACCTCCACCATCCGCCGCGCCGCCAAATGCATATGCCTCGCCCGCCGATAGTACCCCAACCCCGCCCATTGCCGCAGCACCTCCTGCAACTCCGCCTTCGCCAAATCCACCACCGTCGGAAACGCCTCTAAGAACCTATGGTAGTAAGGCTTAACCGTCTCCACCTGCGTCTGCTGCAGCATCGTCTCGCTCAGCCAGATCGCATACGGATCCCGCGTCTCCCGCCACGGCATCGCCCGCTTTTCCCGCTCAAACCACCTCAACAGGTAGTGGTGCAGCTCCCCCGGCGGCTTCAACATGCCATATTTACGATTCGTTAACGCGGCAGTCATATCCAAAACATCCTACCAGAAAAATTTATCCACCGTAAGCCTCATAAATCCCAGTCCTTAGAACAACCCACAAAATTTCGATGGTGTTTTTATAAAAAAATGTTATTCTCAAATCATCGATCCGACGATTGTACCTATACTACAGGTTGTGGAATTCTAAACAGGTCCCGCTACTGCCAGAAAACGCCGTGCAAAACCTGTGGATAAAATGATGAGGATTATTTAGTAATTTCGGAGTTGACGCCCCCAGATATAGTGGTATCGTCTACTCCCTCAATCCCCCCATCCGGCTCAAGGAAATGAGCCTCCCAGTCCGGCCAAAAGCACGGGCTATATCGAATCACGCGGACGCTGGAAGCTTCCCACGATTCTAACGCGTTTCATGTTCTTGATGGCCCTTACCTAAGGTCTCTCAAGATGTTGCGTTTCGATCAAGCTCCACGACGGCGACTCCAATCGCCGCCTGATTCATATAGCGGTGCGTGGCAAAAATGGGCATCCTCAGCGACAACCAAATCGAACGGCTCGTCAAGATCGTCCCGTTTGAAAAAATGGCAAAACGCGTCGGGGCCATCAGTTACGGCGTCACCAGCTACGGCTACGACGTCCGCGTCGGCACCCACTTCAAGATCTTCACCAACGTCAACTCCTCCATCGTCGATCCCAAACAGTTCGACCCCAAGAGCTTCGTCGACATCCACGCCGAAGACAACGGCTATATCCTTATTCCCCCCAACAGCTTCGCCCTCTGCGAAACCGTCGAATATTTTGAAATCCCGCGCGATATCCTCGCCATCTGCGTCGGAAAAAGCACCTACGCCCGCTGCGGAATCATCGTCAATGTCACCCCGCTCGAACCCGAATGGAAGGGCAAAATCACCATCGAAATCAGCAACACCACCCCACTCCCCGCTAAAATTTACGCCAACGAAGGCATCGCCCAAATACTCTTCCTCCGCGGCGAGGAAGTCTGTGAACGAAGTTATGCCGACAAGCGCGGCAAGTATCAGGACCAACCAGGACTTACATTACCCAAGGTGGACTAAGATAGTAATCCCCATCGTCGCTGGGGCGGAGCATTTCTGGCGACAGTCGGAACGAGCGGAATGAGGAACGTGGCGGGCCTGACGGATCAGGATCGCCAAAGAGGTGTCTGGATTTGCGGCCCCAAATCGGCCGCGGTACCGGATGGGAGAATGCATTGCCGTCGGCAATGCAAAACGTTTTAGCACGGACGGTTAGGAGCAGGCATATGAAAATCTCACGACGGTTTACCAAGGCAGGCGTCAACGTGTTCTCCACCATCAAGTGGGAACAACGCACCAGCCGCATCTCCCACACCGACGGCTCGGTCGTCTTTGAAATGACCGACGCCGAAATCCCCGCCGATTGGAGCCAGCTCGCAACGGATATCGTTGTCAGCAAATACTTTAGAAAAGCCGGAATCCCCCAAGTGGACGCCGCCGGTGCCCCCATCCTCGACGAGAACGGCAAACAAAAACGCGGACCCGAAAAGTCCGTCAAGCAGGTCGTCCACCGCCTCGCCGGATGCTGGGCTGACTGGGGCAAAAAATACGGCTACTTCGACACCGACGAAGACGCCCAGGCCTTCTACGACGAAATCGCCCACATGCTCCTCACCCAGATGGCCGCGCCCAACTCCCCGCAGTGGTTCAACACCGGTCTCCACTTCGCCTACGGCCTTACCGGCCCCTCCCAGGGCCACTGGCATGTCAATCCCGCCACCAAAACCCTCGAACAAACCAAGGATGCCTACACCCATCCCCAGCCCCACGCCTGCTTTATCCAGGGCGTCTCCGATGACCTCGTCAACGAAGGCGGGATCATGGACCTCTGGACCCGCGAGGCTCGCCTCTTCAAATATGGCTCCGGCACCGGCACGAATTTCAGCCGCGTCCGTGGCGAAAATGAGTCCCTCTCCGGCGGCGGCAAGTCCAGCGGCCTGATGAGCTTCCTCAAGATCGGCGACCGCGCCGCCGGTGCCATCAAATCCGGCGGCACCACCCGCCGCGCCGCCAAAATGGTCTGCCTCGAACTCGATCATCCGGATATCGAAGAGTTCATCAACTGGAAGGTCCGCGAAGAAATCAAGGTCGCATGCCTCGTCGAAGGCATCAAGCACCTCCCCAAGGAGCAGCAGGAACTCGCCAAAAAAATGAAGCTCAAACTCGATTACGACTTCAACGGCGAAGCCTACGCAACCGTCAGCGGCCAAAATTCCAATAACTCCGTCCGCGTCTCCAACAAATTCCTCAAAGCCGTCGGCGAAGATGGCGATTGGGAAACCATCAAACGCACCAACGGCAAAGTCCACAAACGCATGAAGGCCCGCGACCTCTGGAAGCAGGTCGGCTACGCCGCATGGCGCTGTGCCGACCCCGGCGTCCAGTACGATGACACCATCAACGAATGGCACACCTGCCCAAAGTCAGGCCGCATCAACGCCAGTAACCCATGCGTGACCGGCGACACCCTCGTCGCGACATCGACCGGATTTCGTCGCATTGTTGATCTGGTCGGGAAATCCGCCGAAATCATCAATGGCAACGGAGACGCAGTCTTCGTCGATAAAATTTTTAAGACCGGAACAAAAGATGTCTATGAGCTTCGCACCCGTGGCGGCTATGGTCTTCGTCTAACCGGCGATCACAAAGTGAAGACCGCCAACCGCGGAGACGTTCCTGCGTGCGAACTTACCGTGGACGATCAGGTGATGCTTGAGCATCAGGGCTTCGGCGACGACTTTGTGCCGGAAGCATTTGGCGAAATCATTGGTGCCGTGCTGGGTGACGGATGCGTGACCACGGGCACCAACGGCCAGGAATTTCTCTTCATCACTCTCGGAGCGAATGAATCGACGCTCGCAAATCAACTCCAGGAAAATCTGAGCGAAGCCAAGCAATGGTTGAAGACCGAGGACGGCCGCGGTGTGCGCTCCACCGACGTTGTCACGACAGCAACGGGTTTGCGTGTCGGCACTTCCGTCAACGCCGTGATTGAAAAAATCCACCAGTATGCGGTGGTGAATGGCGGCTCTGAACGGAAGGTATTGACGGATGCCGCCTATGGACTGGATCGTCGGAGTATGGCAGCCATCATGCGTGGGCTGTTCACGACAGATGGGACAGTCGCCAATTATGGCGAGAAGAGTCAGTACATTTCGCTCGATTCCACGAGCCTTGAGATGCTTCGTCAGGTCCAAATGCTGCTGTTGGGCTTCGGGATCAAGGCGAAAATTTATGAGAATCGCCGTGCCATTGGTTGTTCGTCGGCTCTTCTTCCTGATGGAAAGGGCGGCTCCAAAATTTATCCCGTGCGCCAAATGCACTCCCTTCGCATTTCTCGTGGCTCACGCATCGTATTTGAAAACGAAATTGGATTTATTGCCGGCACCGCCAAAGCGGTGAAACTTGCTGAAATGAATCGGAATGTGGATGCCTACGACGATCAGATGACTGATCGAGTCCAGTCGTTGCATCATGTTGGAGTTGAAGATGTCTACGACCTCACCGAGCCGGTGAGCCACCACTTCGTCGCCAATGGCATCGTGGTTCATAACTGCTCCGAGTACATGTTCCTCGACAACACCGCCTGTAATCTCGCGTCCGTCAACCTGATGAAGTTGTTCAACGAGAAGACCCGGCAGTTTGATATTGAAGGGTTCAAGCATGCGTGCCGTCTTTGGACGGTTGTGCTGGAAATCAGCGTCCTGATGGCGGCCTATCCGAGCAAGGAAATTGCCGAACTGTCCTATCGCTATCGCACGCTGGGGCTGGGGTATGCCAACATCGGCACGATGCTTATGGTCTCCGGGATTGCCTACGATTCCGACGTTGGCCGAGCCGTCTGCGGCGCGATAACCGCCATGATGACCGGCGAGTCCTATGCCGCCTCTGCGGAGATGGCGAAAGAACATGGCCCATTCCCGGGCTTTGAAAATAACCGCGAGGATATGCTGCGGGTCATCCGCAATCACCGCGCGGCCGCTTACAACAACGAAGGCGATTACGAAGGCCTCACCGTGAAGCCCGTCGCCATCGATTCCGGAAAATTCAACGGCAAGCATCCCAACACCGTCGGCCTTCTCCAGGCCGCTCGCGAAACCTGGGATCGCGCACTCGCCCTTGGCGAAAAATACGGCTATCGCAACGCCCAAACCACCGTCATCGCACCCACGGGCACCATCGGGCTCCTGATGGATTGCGATACCACCGGCGTCGAGCCCGATTTCGCGCTGGTCAAATTCAAAAAGCTCGCCGGCGGCGGTTACTTCAAAATCGCCAATCAATCCGTCGAGCCTGCACTCCGGAATCTCGGCTATTCCGAATCACAAATCACCGACATCCTCACATACGTGAAGGGGACGCTGACACTCCATGGCGCCCCGCATATCAACCAGGAGGCTCTAAAGGCGAAGGGCTTCACGGATGAAGAACTGGCTAAGGCTGAGGCTTGCCTGCCTTCAGTTTTCGAGCTGGCCTTCGCCTTTTCCCCTGGTCGCTCGGTGAGGAAGCCATGCTGCGGCTCGGTTTTCCCAAGGAACAATGGCAGAAGCCGACCTTCAACCTGCTGCGGGCGCTTGGTTTTTCAAAGCGGCAGATTCAGGAAGCCAACGAAGTCATCTGCGGAACGCAGACGATCGAAGGGCGCACGCACCTGAAGGAGTCGGAATACGCTCCCTTCGATTGCGCAAATCGCTGCGGCCGCAAGGGCAGGCGGTTCATCCATCACAGCGGCCACATCCGTATGATGGCTGCCGCGCAGCCGTTCATCAGCGGCGCGATCTCCAAGACCATCAACATGCCCAACGAAGTTTCCGTCGGAGAGATCGAAGAGGCCTATCTCGATTCCTGGAAAATGTCGCTCAAGGCGGTCGCTTTGTACCGCGATGGGTCGAAGTTGAGCCAGCCGTTGAATACCTCTTCCGACGATGACACTTCCGATGATCCGGATATTGATGATCTGAAGGCGGAAACCACGATGGCAACGGGCGGTTCTGCGGCACCGGCCCCTGTGGCGCACGTTGTAACGCCGGAACCTGTGCGAGCGGCGGATCCGATCGAGAGAATTGTCGTGAAGATTGTCGAGCGACCCCTGCGGCGGCGCTTGCCGGACACGCGGGCCAGCGTCACGCACAAGTTCGATATCGCCGGCCATGAGGGCTACATCACCGTCGGGCTGTTCGAGGACAACACGCCGGGCGAAGTGTTCATCATCATGGCCAAACAGGGATCGACCATCGGCGGCTTGATGGATACCGTTGCGACGTTGATCTCCTTGAATCTGCAATATGGCGTGCCGATTGACGCGATCGTGCGGAAGTTCGAGCACATGCGGTTCGAGCCCGCCGGCATGACGGCGAATCCGGATATTCCGTTCGCCAAGAGCTTTATCGACTACGTCGTGCGATGGATGGGCATGCAGTTCATGCCCGGTTATCGCGCGGCCAATGCACCCAAACGCGAAAGCCAAATGGCGCCCGAAGTCGTCGCACCCACGCTGCTCGATGAACCCCTGCTGGATCGCGGCGACGTTCTCCCCACGAGCAGTCCCGACGTTTCAAGTGGCGACCATGGCCACGGAAATGGTCACACCAAAGGCGGGTCCAACGGCGGCACTCATACCGGTACCAGCGTTGTCTCCGGCTCACGCAAGGAAATGATGCTTGAGCCCGCGAAGAAAATGGATCCGCTCTCGCAGCAGACCGCACGAATGATGGGCGATGCCCCGACCTGCACCTGCGGTGCCATCACGATTCGCAATGGGTCCTGTTACAAATGTTTGAACTGCGGAGCCAGCTTGGGTTGCTCCTGAGCTCGTTCCGCTAAACGACCCCCACACCCCCCCCAGAGGGGTTTGCCGCGACAGGCCGAGCCTCCTAACCCGGCCCATGGATGATGACGCGGCGATTGAACCGGATTCATCTCCCCTTCGAAAGCCCGGAAACGCGTGCAAACGTGTTTCCGGGTTTTTTTGTTGGCGGGTGATGCGCCGCGCGATTCGATACGGGTATCGGGTTCCCTTACACTCCGAGGATAGCCACTCAAGCCGAACAAGGAGCCTCATGCTCGACGCGGTCAAAAGATTCGCCACCAAAGTTCTGCTGCTTCACTTCCTCCTCTTCGCGTTGGTGGTCGGTGTGGTCATTTTCGCGGCGCGCTCGGTCTATATTTCCGCCCGGCGGCAAGCCGTACGGCAAAGCAGCGAGCGACTGGAAATCCTCGGGCAACAAACCGCGCGGGATCGCCAATTATTATCTCTCCGTGATGGCCGACCTCGACGCGATCCTGCGCGACGACGCCGCCGCCACTCAACCCGCCGCCACGCGAGCATCCCCGCCCAACTCCGGCCGACCGGGCAGCTCGCGTCTGAACTTCCGCCAGATCGGCGAGGGCCGCACCGTCCCCGCCAGTGCGCAACTCACCGGCATCATGTGGCGGCAACTGCGCGGCCGCGTCGCCAATCTCTTCCTGGTCGATAACGAAAACGGCACCGTCCTCGCTGCATTTCCCAGCGATTCCGACAGGTTCGCTCGAGAGATCACCCAATCGCATCTCGACTGGTTCAAGAGTCTGAAAGCCCCTTCCATGAGCCACCTGCAATCACCCTCTCCTGCCGCGAAGGTCGGCAAATATCATCTGATTGCAATTCCTGCCGTGGGAGCTTTCCCCCTGCGGGGCGGTCCGGGCCGATCCCCCGTCCCCGGTCCGGGCACTTCAGCCGAAGCTTCGCCGGGAACGCGCACCGTCGTCGCGATTGTTCCGATTCAAACCGTCAAGGAGGAATTTTTCGATCCGCTCAATGCACAGGGCGTCGTGAATGCCGCGCTCCTTGACGAGTTCGGCACGGCGCTTGTCTCGATTGATCCGCGCTTGAATGGAACCAACATCCTCGCCGGCATGGAGCCTCCGCTGCGCGAACAAGTCGATCCCTATGTCACCGGCAAGGAGAGCGGCCCGCTGGTGATAGATCGTGCTTACCGCATTGGTGCCGAAGAATTCCCGCCGCGGATCATGGCCTTCGAGCAGATCGAAGGCCTGCCTGCTCGCCGTTGGACCGTCCTCGCCTCGTCGCCCCTGTCGGATGCCGAAGTCCTGGTCAACAATGTTTTCCGCGATGCGCTTTTCTGGGCGATCTTCGTCACGCTCTCCATCACCGGCCTCATGATCTCCACCTCCGTTTTCATGATCCGCAGCCGCATGAAATTTGAACGCGCCCGCCACGAGGTGCTCACACGGGAACTCCAGCAGGCTCGGCAAATCCAACTTGCGTGGCTGCCCGACCTGAAGAATGTCCTCGCCGGGTTGGAAATTTCGGCCACCAATCTCCCCGCGAGCCACATCTCCGGCGACTTTTACAACTGGTTCCACCTGCCCGCGCCAACCATGCCCAAGCCGGCTTCCGGCCCCCATGACGCCGCCGTCCCCGGCCCCGACCGATCCTCCAAAGTCGCCATCGTCATCGGCGACGTCACCGGTCACGGGATGGCGGCCGCCTTTTTGATGGCTACCACGCAACTCCTGGTTCGCACCACGCTCTCGCGTTATCAGGACCCCGGCGTTTGCTTGCAAAAGGTGAATCATCAGCTCTGCACGCAGGGATTTCAGGGGCAATTTGTCACCATGCTGGTGATGGTTTTTGATTCCGCATCCAGCAGCATCGAGATCGCGACCGCGGGGCATCCGTCGCCGCTGGTCGAACGCAACGGAAAATTTGAATCACTTGCCATGGCTCCCCAGCTTGTCCTGGGCGTCGATCCGTCCGAGCATTACCAGTCCGAAGGCTTCATTCTTGAGCCTGGTGCATCCGTGCTTTTCTACACCGATGGCGTCATTGAGGCGGTGTCGGAAAGCGGCGAACAGTTCGGCATTAAACGGCTGATTGACTCGCTTGCGACAACCCACGCCGCGGCTTCCACCCCGCAATCTAAAATCGATGCCGTGCTCGAAGATGTGAAACATTTCTGCCACAATCGCCCCCTCCTTGACGACATCACCATGGTCGCCCTCCGCACCACACCCTCCACTGGATAAACTGACAGCGCTGGGGATCGAACCCAGGACCCACAGATTAAAAGTCTGTTGCTCTACCTACTGAGCTACGCTGTCGACCTTCGGCGGCGCGTCAGGTCGCGCGCGGAAGAGCCCATTATTGTAGACTTCGCTGTGCTGATCGCAAGGGCGCGTGGTGAGTGCGATCATTGGCCGTAGTAATTGCGTATGAGGTCGCGGTATTGGGGTGGGATTTGTTGGGTTTGGAGGTCGTCGAGGGCGCGTTTCCGGGCGGCGGGGAGTTGGGATTCGTAGGTTTGGATGGTGGATTCGCTCTTGTCGGCCTGGCCGAGGGTTTCCTGGGTTCCGGAGGCGGCGCCGAGGGGATTGATTTTTCCGGAGACGTGTTCGAGGCGGCCCTGGGAGTTGATGGCTTTTTCGTCGTAGACTTTGACGTAGTCGGTGGTGCCTCCGAGGGGGTGGCCTTGCTGGTGATCGCCGGGTCCGGAGGGGGCGTGGAGGTTGGTGGAACCGCCGCCGTTGGTTTCGTGTCCGCCGCCTTGGGAGGGCGTATTGCCAGCCTGGGCATCTTTTCCCTGACTGCCGCCGGGCTGTTGTCCACCGCCGCGGCCCTGGCCTTGTCCGTCTTTTTGGCCCCCGTTGGATTGTTGTTGTCCGCCGCTTTGCTGGCTGCCGCTGGAGCCGGAGTTTGCTTGTTGGGAGCCGGAGTTGTTTTGTTGTTGTCCGCTTTGTTCACCGGCGTTGGCCTGGGCGTTTTGTTGATTGGTTTGGCCGCCGTCGCGATTGGCGCGGTCGATGGCTTCCATGGCCTGACGGACGGCATCGCCGGAGAGTTGTTGTTCGGCTCGCTGTTCGCCGATGCGTTGTCCGGCGGCACCAAGGTTCTGGGCGAGTTGTTCACCATCACCTTTTTTGGCGGCTTCGGCGGCTTTTTCGAGGTTTTGTTGGAGTTGGGTGTCGCCTTTGGCTTGGTCGGCAGCTTTTTTCAGGTCGTCGGCAAGTTTGTTTTTTTCGTCGGGGGACATGCCTCCGTTTTTCATTTTGTCGCCGACGGTTTTGGCGGCGTCCTTCATTGCTTGATTGGCTGCTTGTTTGCCTGGCTGGCCGGAGGCTTCGCCGGCGGCATTCTTGATGGCGGCGTCTTTGACCTGATTGCCGGCCTTGGCGACTTCGTCGAGGGCTTTGATGTTGTCGAGGGCGCGCTCGACTTTGTCGGCGGCGTCCATGCGGTCCTGTTCTTTTTGGAGGTCGCCTTTTTCCTGGGAGAGGCGGGCGTCGGCTTCAAAGGGGCTCATGTTGCCTTTGCGGAGATCGGCGAGGGTGTCTTTCAGGGGCTGGAGTTTTTTCTGGGTGATCTCGGTTTCGGGGGTCTTTTTTTGTTCGAGTTCGTTGAGGATGTTTTCGAGTTTTTTGCTTTTCTCGATGACGGCTACATAAGGACGGCGAATGGTGCGTCCGGCGGCGGGTAGGGGGGTGAGAATGGAGAGGGCGGCGGCGGCGATCATGATGGCGAGGGCGGTCGCGTAAAGGGAGGTTCCTGCGCGGCCATAGCCGACCTTGGCGGTGCGCATTGAGCGGCAGGCGTCGAGCGCGGCGTCGATCACGGGTTGGCGAAAGGCTGATTCGGCGACGGATTGGGAGGGCGACTGGATGAATTCCAGAGCGGTTGCGACGCGCTCCTGCAAGCCGATTTGCCGATCAACGAAGATGGCGGCGGTTCGGGGATCGACGGGGCGTGTGGTGGCGAGGGTTGCGAGGATGAATGTTGCGAGGGTGGCGGCGGGGATTGTCCATAGGGGGAGCCGAGGCGACCATGATGATGCGCACACCGTCACGACTGCGAGGGTGACGAGGACGGTGAGGATGGTGAGCAGTCGCACGAAGAGGGGCGGGGCGATGATGCGGTTGAAGGTTGCGGCGCGATGCTTTGGAAGTTCCAGCCCGATCGCTGCGGCGATCGGGATAAGTGCGGCGATGAGTGCGAGCCACAGGTAGCGATCCCAGAAGAGTCTGGCCGCGATGAGAGGTAGGGCGACGGCGGCTCCCCATGCGATTGCGAAGGTTGTCCGTTCGGTTAGTCGCATCAGCCACAATCGGCGGCGGATGCGGTTTAAGCAGGAGAAGATGATCCGGTGTTCGGAAGAGTTGGACGGGTTTGTTGAGGTGGTGGTGACGGGCATCGTGGGTTCCTTGGTGGGGGTTGCCGTCTTGTTCTTTATCTGTTTATTGTATCAGTTCTCTTTACGTTGGGTGGTGACGTGGGCGAGGGGGGGAGTTTGACAAGGTGACAAGGTGACCGGGTGAGGGGGGAAGGTGCTCATTTGATTTGCGGAGGTGCGCAAATGGGAATTGGGTGTAAGTGGTTGGGGATGTGGGGGTTGGTTCGAGGTGCGCAAGATGCTCATTTTATTTTTTAATTCGATGAAGTCGGAATGATGAAAGTGGAATGGGCGCATGGGGGGCCTCCTATAGAGGGGTGGTGCGCCCAGTTTGTGGCGCACACCTAAAGGTGAATTTTTTGTTAGTGGTTGGGGGGTGGAGGGTTGTGGTGGGGGAAAATATTTGGAGGGGGGATTTTTGGGGGTGGGCTTGTGCGCACAGGATGGAGGGGAGGGGGTTGGCTGTTGGGGCGGCGTCTGGAATTGTTTGCGAGAGGTACATTCCCGCATCCCGGAGTTAGGTGAGGCACCGCGCGTGCCGAGGGCAAGTTGCCGTGCTTCTTGCCAACCAACCGAGGAAGGAGCGAGCAGCGGGAGTCTGCCGATGCGTCTCGGGATGATTGACTCCACAGAACATGCTTCTGGCCCCGAGATTGGGTCAGAAGCATGACACCGGCTTTTAGCCCACGGCAAGCTTACGCAGCAAGCGCCGCCGTGGGTAGAAGGTGCCCCCTCCAGTACGCCGCCAAACATTCCTTTGTGCCTTGCATTTGCCCAATCCCGATATATGTTTCTGTGTCGCGCCATTCTTCCAGGAGTAGTCAATGATGCCCCAGCACGCCAGCCTCACCTCCCTCTGCCGCGCATATTTTCCCTCACATATTTTTATATCCTTCACGAATCCACGTCCCCGGAAAAACATCGGAAAGGTTCTTTCCGTCTGTTGCGCTGTCGCAATTTCTCTTTTCGCAAGAGTCGCACACGCCGACGATTGGCCCGTCTATGAGCATGACAATGCGCATACCGACGATTCCTCCGCCTCCTTTAATCCACTGACTCTCACCAAGAGTTGGACGGCACCGCTTGGCTTTGATTTGCCACTGATTATAGGCCCGAACGTTATCTCCATGCACAATGGCGCAGGGACAGGCACGCCGACCATTATCTCCTCCTTCCAGCTCGGCAACGGTACGGTGAATTGGTCTTATTCCGACAACCTCGTTTTCCCTTCGCAGATAGCATACGGCAACGGCATGGTCGCCTTCACCGGCCAATCCGCAGCCACTCAAAAAGTCAGTCTGTATGTGTTGAATGCGTCTACCGGAACACTTCAATATTCTGTGCCTGCTTCAAGCTCTGAGACCCTGACCATCGCCCCCGATCCCACCTCCGGGCTCCCTGTTGCATATGTAAACAATAACGGCAATGGCGTCTCCGCCTTTGCCCTCGGACAGTCCTCTGCAACTCTCCTGTGGACGATAACTGCCGTTTCAGGCGCATTCTCAATTCCCACCATCGTAGGAAATTCCCTCATCGTCGCAGGCCCGCAGCAATATGAAGCTATCGATCGAACCAGCGGCGTCGTTAACCACTTCTACAAGGGGCCGGGAAGCGGCGGAGGAGGTGACACCGTCGCTTTTGACCAGGCGAGAAACCAATTTTACGTCCTTGATGATTACAGCGGCACATTCAATGGAATTACCGCTTACAAATATGCGGGCAACAATTCGATCACCCAACTCTGGCAAAAGAACGGCCCCGGTGTCGTCGTTGGCGGCGAAGTCGCGATCGGCCCCACTGGCGACATCTATTCCGTCGACAACTCCACGCTCGTTGAACTTGACCCAGCCACTGGCAACGTTCTCCGGTCCATTTCGGGTCAGGACTTCTCTAACGCTGTTGCTCCTGCAATTGTGAACGGGTACTTGTTCGCCTACGGAAATGGTTTTACATATGTCTACAGCCTAGATGCATTGACGCTTGTCAAAACCATCACGGGCTCTCGCGGAAGTCTTAACTCTCCTTTCGACGCACCGGGCGCGTTCGACGATACTCACTTCCTCCTCGACTACGGGAATACCTTCGACCGCCCCGGATTCGACGTCTATGTCGCCACTCCTGAACCCGCTTCTCTTTCCATCGTTACCGCAACTGCCCTTCTCCTGTTGCGACGCCGCAAACCGAATAAATGAACAGCCCAGAAGATAATGAGAAGAAACTCACGATGGAGATGCGTTTATCGAGGTTCGGATCGACTCTGATCTTTCCGCGGACCTCTTGCCGCTTACCATTTTTTTCAACAGTGACACTCCGGAAAATGCAACGGGGGCGCAGCGGCTCTGTCTCAACCCTCCACTTAGCTCATAAAGCGATCATCGCGTTGTGAGTGATGACTCGCAGGAGTTGTTAGTTGCGCCGCGCTTCGGGTGTCCTCGCCCGCAGTGAATCGCCGAGGTTGCGTTTCATCATGCTGTTGACCGTTTCGGGATGATTGACTCCACGGAACATGCTTCTGGCCCCGAGATTGGGTCAGAAGCATGACACCTGGCTCCTCTTCCCTCGCTTCAGCTCGCGCCTGCGGGTTAGGATACTTGTGGCACCGAAATGGGGTGATTAATTGAGGTTCTTGAAAACAAGACTGCCTAGCTGCAGCGCCTTGTTAGATCGAGCCATTTACCAGGGGTTGCATTGTGAGACGTTTACATGAATGGTACCTTCGCCACCGCAGTCATCACTTGCGTCGCGATCGCTTTATTTGCTCAGGTAATTGTTTCACGCCGACGGCAGAGGCGAGATGTACGAGAGTACCTTGCGCCGCCACTGCGCGAACGCAGCGCAGAGTTCATTTCCGCGGTCTCCCCGAAGGGGCTGTTCAATACCGGCCCTTTTCCCAAATTTGAAGCAGAAGTGGGCCGCCCAATTAGTTCAATCGCGGGCGTCCAGGGGGAATATCTCGAATACAAAATCGTGCACTTTCGAGATAGCGAAGGCGCTGTCCCTGAGCTCTGGGCATTGATCGAATTTGAAGTCTTTAAATTCCGACGTGTGCGATGGCGGGCGGAATACAAAGAAGGACTCTCTCCAGCGATTCTGTCCATGCTGGAAAACTGATGCGGGGAAAGAAAGGAGTCAAACATGCTTGACCTTTTCTTCTCCGATGGATGCCCAAGCCAAAAACGACCGAAGAATTCTCCTGCTAAGACGATGCCAACCACCCCGAACGGATATAATTTCGTCATGGCCGACTACTTCCAATTCATGGACGCCTACCGCAATTTCCTCGTCCGTAGCTTCTTCGCCTTCGCCACTGCAGTCGACCTCCTCTTCATCTACGCCGCACTCTTCAATCGCAAACTCCTCCCACGCCTCGCCCAGTGGTTCTTCGGCACCCTCTTCGGCCAACGCATCACCATCCCACCTCCCTCCACCGACAAACCTCCCTGGTGGACGTGGCTCGCCTTCTCGTTCGTCTCAGCCGTCCCCCCAATCGCATGGATACTCTTCGAAATCTACATCACCAAATCCATTCCCTGAGATCGGGTGAATAAGGGGTCAGGAAAATCAAACAATGCCCGTTTCCTTATGCCTCTTGCCGTGGTTTGTCGTAACAAGGTTCGCGACGAAGGAAAGGGGGAAGGGGTAAAATATCGATTCAACATTGACCTTTCTCTCCAGCCGAGGAGGGCGGAGAGTCTACGGTGGGGGTGGCTTGTTTGATGATGGGTTATAGGGAGGCGAAGAGTTCGGATTGGTTGGGGGTATTGGTGGGGGGAGTGGTTTTGGTGAGGCGTTGTTGGACTTGTTCGTACATGGCGAGGAGGAAGTCGGCGGTGTCGGCGAGTTGGAGGGTGTCGCGGCGGCCGGCGGCGAAGAGGCCGAAGGCGAAGGGGGAGGGGGAGGGGAGGTCGAGGAGTTGGAGGTTTTGGTGCTGGAGGGTGGTGAGGAATTGTTTGGCGTCGTTGCCGGCGAGGATGTCTTCGGTGACGGTGCGGCGGGTTTCGGTGATGAGGAGATGGTCGGGGTGGAAGTCGCGGAGGGCATGATAGAGGCGGGCGGCGTAGCTTTGCATCTGGCCGACGAAACGGCGGCGGCCGAAATTGTTTTGGAGGAGGGCGTGGGCGCGGAGGGCGGTGAAGCGGAACTGGGAGCGGAAGAGTTCGCTGGACTCGACGGCGGCGGCGAGGTCGGCGTCGAAGGAGGCGACGTTGAAGAGGGATCGGATGAGAGTTCGGTCGGCGCGTCTGGCGGCGGCGGACTGGACCCAGATTCCGAAGGCGTAGTCGTCGACGACGACGGTGGCGTTTCCGCCGAAGCGTTTGTGCATTTGATAGGCCATGACGCGGGCGAGTGCGTCGTTTGCGGCGCGGCCGATCATGGTGTGGAAGACGAGGACGGTGGCGTCTTCATCGGGGACACGCTCGACGAGGAGTTGGCCGTCGGTGGGGATGTCGGCGTAGCGGAATTGAGCGTTGAGGAATGCGGCGGCGATGCGGGCGACATCGTCGCCGACGGCGTATTGGCGTGCGAGCATACGAGCGATGGCGGTTTCGCCAGCGGGGGCGATGGCGCGGACCCTAGTGCGGAATTCGCGCATGCGGGCGGTGAGTCCGCGTTCCATGGACATGGTTCCGGAGTACCAGCGTGGGACGGTGGGGGTTTGGCCTGTGCTTTCGATGACTTCGGCGGTCATGCCCTTGGTGCCGAGGAATTGGACGCAGCGACCGCCGAGGAGGAATCGGTCGCCGACTTTGAGGATCTGAGCGAATGCTTCCTCGATGGTGCCGATGAAGGCGGCGTCGCGGAGTTTGACTTTGACCTGTCCTTCCTGAGTGATGGTTCCGATGTTTTGAGCGTAGAGGCCGCCGCAGGAGGGGCGGAGGGGGTGGAGGAGGCCCGCGATGGGGGAGTCATTGATGGGTGGCTGGGTGGGTTCGAGCCATAGTTTTGCGCCGACGTGGGCGGTGTCGAGGAGGTCGTGGGTGGCGACGAAGCGGAGTGTCTGGTCGAACTGTTCGCGGGTGAGTTGGGCGTAGTGGAAAGTGCGTCGCAGGATGTGGAAGGCGTGGTCGGTGTGGATGCCGTGGGGTTGGGCTTGAAGGGCCATGCCGATGAGGTGTTGAGCGAGAAGGTCGAGGCAGTTGCGTGGGATGGTGATGGAATCGACGAGTCGTTTACGCATGGCGTCCGCGGTGACCATGGATTCGATGAGGTCAGCGGGGACGGTGGGGATGAAGGTTCCGCGTGCGGTGGCGGCGAGTTGGTGGCCGGAGCGCCCGACGCGTTGTAAACCGCGAGCGACACCTTTGGGGCTGTTGAGGAGTATGACGCGGTCGATGGAGCCGATGTCGATGCCGAGTTCGAGGCTGGTGGAGCAGACGACGCAACGGAGTTGTCCGGCTTTGAGTCGGCGTTCGATGTCGAGACGGACGTCGCGGTCGAGGGAGGAGTGGTGGGCTTGGATGTGTTGGGGGGTAATGATGTCGTGGTGATCGCCGTTGTGGAGGGCGGCGGCGAAGCGTTTTCGGAGGGCGAAGGTGACGCGCTCGGTGGCGGCACGGAGGTTGGTGAAGATGAGGGTGGTTCGGTGGGCGCGGATATTTTTTTCGAGGGTGTCGTAGACGTGTTTGTTGATGGCGGCGGTGGTGGAGAAGGGGGTTTTTCCGAAGACGGAGGCGATTTCGAGATCGAGGGGGCGATCGAAGGAGGCGTCGGCGATGGCGCATTCGCGGGCCATGGTTTCTGATCCGACGAGATATTCTGCCATGAGGTGGAGCGGGGCGATGGTAGCGGAGAGGCCGATGCGTTGGGGGTCGGCTCCGCCGGCGGTCATGACGAGATCGCTGAGGCGTTCGATTGAGAGCATGAGATCGACGCCGCGTTTGTTGGGTGCGAGGCTGTGGAGTTCATCGACGATGATGCGTCGGACGCCGCGGAGATGGTCGCGCATGGCGGCTTGAGCGAGGCAGAGGGCGAGGCTTTCGGGCGTGGTGACGAGGATGTGCGGGGGGCGGCGGGCCATGCGGGTGCGGTCTTTTGGTGAGGTGTCGCCGGTGCGTTGTGCGACGCGGACGGGAGGGGCGATGCCCAGGGCGAGTGCGATTTCGGAGAGGGGGGTAGTGAGGTTTTTGGTGACGTCTGTGCCGAGGGCGCGGAGGGGGCTGATGTAGACGGTGTCGATGCTGTCGGGGAGTGTGCGGCTGGCGTGGCGGGAGAAGAGGTCGCTGAGGATGCTGATGAAGGCGCAGAGTGTTTTGCCGCTGCCGGTGGGGGCGCAGACGAGGGTGTTTTGGCCGGCGTGGATGGCGGGGACGGCGAGTTTTTGTGGTGCGGATAGTTCGGTGAATCGGGAGTGCCACCAGTCGCGGACGGGGGGGCAGAATTGGGCGAGGAGGGTGTCGGGGCTTGTGGAAGAAGTGAGAGGGTTAAACCGCACGCGTGCGCTCCGTCGCTGATGGGTCAATCCGTTGTTTGGGTGGGGTTGAGGTTTGGAGTATAGCAGTGAGGGGGGTGGTGCCCAAATTGGGGGTGTATTGTGTGAATGGAAAAAGAAGCCCGGGGTTTTCCCGCTGCTTCGCACGCTTCATCTGTAAATCTTTCCTAGAAACGGTAAAAAAAGTTTAGCGCTGCCACGCTTCAATCATAGTAGCAAAGGGTGAGCAAACGGAGTCGCAATGAGCGGGTCGTCCAACGGTTGTCCGCATTGGTGCCAGAACTCTGGAGGCTGAACAACTCGTTTGACTTTGTCTTTAACCTCTCCCTTACGAGGAAGAGACATTTACCGAGGATGTTTGTGGGAGAAAAATCTCCAGGCGAAGCGGCGAAGAGGATCTGCAAAGGTGGGCCTAGGCCATTTCTCGCGTGGTAACTTGGGTAGGGACAATATATTGTATAAATGAAATTATAATTAAATTGACATGCCGAGCTGAGGTTGATATTTTCAACTCTCCCATAGGAACTATGTACTCCGAGAAGTAGCGGGCGGGGGCATTTTTACCTGACAGTTTATTTTCTTGTCTATTTTTCGCTCCTCGGAGGTGCCTAGTGGGTCTGCACGCGTTGCAATCGGTTCGGGTCCATGGTGGCAGGTACTTTGGCGCGGGTGAGGGGCAGATCGAGGGCAGGGGCGAGAGGCCATTCGCATTTTCATCGTTTTTCGCTTGCACGGCTGCTTTCGAGCATTCTTCGTAGTGATACCGTGGAGTTTGTGGCTGGCCGAAAGCATGGGGGCATGGGGGGGGGAATGGGGGCAGTGGGTTCTATGGGCCGTAAGAAGCGGAGCAAACTGGACCTCAACCCTTATTTGGCGGCGCTTCGCCATGCTTTTCAGCCGCTAGAACCGAGGCTGCTGCTCTCGACGTTGTTTTGGAGTCCGGGTGGTACCACGGGGGGTTCCGGGCAGTGGGATTTAAGCAGTCAAAACTGGACTACCGCCGCCAATGGCGGGGGGACGCGCGAGGCGTGGGTTCAGGGTTCGACACCGACGTTTGGGAACGCCTCGGGGACGGTGACGCTTGCGAGTGCCATTTCCGCCAGCGGGGTGACTTTCAATACCTCGGGCTATGTCCTCAGTGGCACGATGCCACTGTCATTGCAAACGTCTTCCGTTACCGTCGCGACGGGCACCGCCACGATAAACAGTGTCATTACAGGGACAGTGGGACTTGCAAAAGCGGGGACGGGCACGCTTACGCTTGCGGGCGTTAACACGTTTACCGGGAATACCACGCTTTCGGCGGGCCAACTCAATATCAACAATGCTCATGCGATTAGTAGCGGCGCCCTGATTATCAATGGCGGCGCTATCGATAATACCAGCGGCGCTCCGATCACGCTGAGCACCAATAACGTTCAGACGTGGGGAGGGAATTTTACGTACGTGGGGACTGGAAGTTTAAATCTTGGGACGGGTGCGGTGGCGATGAGCGCGAGCCGTGCGGTGACGATCAGTGCGTCCACGCTGACGATAGGCGGGGTCATCTCGGGCAGCGCGTTTAGCCTGACGAAAGCCGGGGCGGGCACATTGACGCTTGCTGGCACGAATCTTTATACCGGGGGAACGACGCTCTCGGCAGGGCAATTGAATATTAATAACGCCAAGGCGATTGGAACCGGGACGTTTACGGTGAGCGGTGGAACGATCGACAATACCAGCGGAAGTGCCATCACTCTTGGCAATAATAATGTGGAGAGCTGGAGCGGTAATTTTACCTTCGCGGGCAGCAATGATTTGAATATGGGGACGGGTGCGGTGACTCTGAGCGCGAGTCGCACGGTGACGGTGACGAGTCATAATCTATCCATTGGCGGCGTGATTTCGGGGACGGGATTCAGTCTCACCAAAGCTGCGCGGGGTCGTTGAGTCTCAGCGGTGCCAATACTTACACGGGCGGCACTACATTGAGTGCAGGGGTCTTGTTCGCGAACAACATCAGCGGATCCGCCACGGGTACGGGAAGCGTCACAATCAATGGCGGAACTTTCGGCGGCACGGGCGCTATCAGCGGGGGTCTCACGGTGAACTCCGGGGGCACGCTTTCTCCAGGCATCAGCGGTCCTTCTGCCTTTGGTTCGGGCTCGCTGGTGATCAATGCGGGCGGCGTATTCAAAGTCGATCTCAACTCCAGCACCGCAGGTACTGGTTACGACCAGCTTAACATCACTGGCACCGTCAACCTCACGGGCAGCACGCTGGTTCTGGCCAGCACAAGAACTGTTCATGGCGGCGATACCCTCACATTGATCAATAACGATGCGAGTGACGCCATCATTGGCACCTTCAGCGGCCTGGCGGAAGGAGCAACGGTTGTTTGCAATGGCGTGAGCTACACGATTAGCTACCATGGCGGCACTGGGAATGATGTGGTTCTCACGGATGCAGCTCCGACGGTTGCGACTGCCGCTCACGCCACGCCGACGACAGTCACAGGCACTACGGTAGCGCTCAGCGTTCTTGGCGCTTCTTCCAACGGCGAATCGACGCTTAGCTATACTTGGTCCCTGACAAGCCAACCGGCTTCAAGCAACCCGACCTTTAGCGTCAACGGTACGAATGTTGCCAAGAACACGACGGTGACGTTTAACAAGGCCGGAAGCTACACCTTCCTGGTCACAATCAGTAACGGCACAAACACTGCAACCAGCACGGTCACGGTTCCCGTGAATCAAACGCTGACGACCATTGGCGTCTCACCTTTGACTTCCGCGATTAATGAAAATGCAACGCAGCAGTTTTCGGCCACCGCGTTCGATCAGTTCGGAATCGCTATGGCGAGCCAGCCCACGTTTACGTGGTCCTTCAGCGGAAATGGAACCCTGAGCAATTCCGGCCTTTACACAGCGTCAAATGGTGATGGCGCCGGGGTTATTAAAGCCACAAGCGGAATAATCAATGGTATTGCAAACATCAGCATTATCGAAGATGAAGTTGCGGTAACCACTGTTACGCTCGTGCATAGTCCGTCGACGTATGGTCAATCCGTGCAGTTCACAGGCACCGTGAACGCCATATCCGGCGGTGTGGCTCCCACGGGTACCGTTCAGTTTTCTGTGGATGGTACCCCCTTCGGATCACCGATAACGTTGAGCGGCTCGGGATTGAGTATTAACGTTACGAGTGGTTCGATTTCCACTTTGGCTGCGGCTAATCATGTGATTTCAGCTCAATACAGCGGCGACGGAACGTATGACGCCAGCAATGGCACGGCGGTTCAAGTGGTCGGTCAGGCAACGCCGACGGTGACGGCGTCATGGAGTGGGTGGACCTTTGATGGGACGGGCCATGCAGCGACGGGTTCGGTGACGGGCGTTGGCGGGGTAAATCTTGGCGGTCCGACAACCTTCACGTATTACTCGGGCAACAATACCAGCGGCACGAATCTGGGCAGCGCTGCACCGATCAACGCAGGAACGTACACGGTGGTGGCGCATTATGCGGGGAGTGGCAATTACACGATTGCTGATTCTTCGGCAGCGACGATCACGATTGCGCAAGCAACGCCGACGGTGACGGCGTCGTGGAGTGGCTGGACTTTTGATGGGACGGCTCATGCGGCGACGGGTTCGGTGACTGGCGTAGGCGGGGCAAACCTGGGCAGTGCGGCGACGTTTACGTATTACTCAGGCGGTACGAGTCTTGGCGGCATTGCGCCAGTGAACGTTGGGACGTATACGGTGGTGGCGCATTATGCGGGTGGTGGGAATTACACGAGTGGTGATTCTGCGGCAGCGATGGTCACGATTGCGCAGGCAACGCCGACGGTGACGGCGTCATGGAGTGGGTGGACCTTTGATGGGACGGGCCATGCAGCGACGGGTTCGGTGACGGGCGTTGGCGGGGTAAATCTTGGCGGTCCGACAACCTTCACGTATTACTCGGGCAACAATACCAGCGGCACGAATCTGGGCAGCGCTGCACCGATCAACGCAGGAACGTACACGGTGGTGGCGCATTATGCGGGGAGTGGCAATTACACGATTGCTGATTCTTCGGCAGCGACGATCACGATTGCGCAAGCAACGCCGACGGTGACGGCGTCGTGGAGTGGCTGGACTTTTGATGGGACGGCTCATGCGGCGACGGGTTCGGTGACTGGCGTAGGCGGGGCAAACCTGGGCAGTGCGGCGACGTTTACGTATTACTCAGGCGGTACGAGTCTTGGCGGCATTGCGCCAGTGAACGTTGGGACGTATACGGTGGTGGCGCATTATGCGGGTGGTGGGAATTACACGAGTGGTGATTCTGCGGCAGCGACGATCACCGTTATCGCAGCGACGCCAGTAATGACGATATCTTGGAACGATTGGACCTACGACGGAACTGGGCATCCTGCCACGGGTTCGGTGGCTGGCGTTGGTGGCATTAATCTTGGGGCACCTACCTTCTCCTATTACACTGTCAATCGGGATTACATGGGCACTACCGTGCCAGTTAATGCAGGGGGTTACTATGTTTATGCCTCCTATAGTGGCAATAGCAACTATAAGGGCGTTCTCATGCCCACTATCGTCACAGTTGCCCAAGCGGTACCGATAGTGACGGCATCGTGGAGTAATTGGACCTTTGACGGAAACGCACATGCGGCCACGGGTTCGGTGGCAGGAGTCGTGGGAGACAATCTCGGAATTCCGTCAGGCTTCACTTATTATTTTGGTACCGGCACCAGCGGTACAAATCTGGGCGGCACTGCGCCTACTAATGCGGGAACGTATACGGTGGTGGCGCACTATTCAGGCAGCGCCAATTACACAATTGCCGATTCTGCGGCCACCACGATCACGATTGCCCAAGCGACGCCGACGGTGACGGCGTCGTGGAGTGGCTGGACTTTTGATGGGACGGGCCATCCAGCGACGGGTTCGGTGACGGGCGTAGGCGGGGCGAACCTGGGCAGTCCGACGACCTTTACGTATTACTCAGGCAGTACTATCAACGGCACGAGTCTCGGCGGCGTTGCGCCGGTGAACGTCGGAACATACACGGTGGTGGCGCATTATTCGGGCGGTGGGAATTACAAGGCTGCGGATTCTGTTTCGGGTGCAACGAGTACGTTGCCGACAAATTTGGTCACCATGGGTGGAACGCTCTTTTTTACCAGCCCCGACGGTCCACAGATGGCACTTTGGAAGAGCGATGGCTCGGCTGCGGGAACAGCAGTAATCAAAGATATGGGAGCGGTGGGAACGTCCATCAACATCCTGGGAATTCTTTCCAACAAGCTCTTTTTTACAGTGAATGGTACGGCACTCTGGACGAGCGATGGCACGGCCCAGGGAACGCAGTTGCTAAAAACATTTTCTGCCATCAGTGCTAATTATCAAAACGGTTACAGCAATGCAGGTTACACCAACGGTTCCAGCAGTGTCGCGTACAACGGAAAGCTTTACTTTGCGGCAACCGACGCAAGCGGCAACAACCTCTGGCAGAGTGATGGCACAACGACGGCACTCGTTAATCTGGGCGGGATTTCCAATCCGTCTTCGTTCTTCATATTGAACGGCAACCTGGATTTCTATGCATACAACCCCCAACTTAGGAAAAGCGCGTGGTACAAGTACGACGGCACCAGCCCGAGCATTTTCAGCACTGCGCTTCCTCCGGCCGGCGCGACGCAGTTTACCGTCGTGGGCAATGAGCTTTATTACACGAACAGCTTGGGTTGGAACGACACGGCCAATGGGGTTCCGACGCAACTCTGGGTGACTGATGGGACCAATACGTCTCTTGTCGTGAGTTTTCCGCCCAATGGGGATATCGCTCGCGAAACAATTAGAGAACTGAAGAATATCAATGGCAAACTGTACTTTTCCGTGATCTATGACGCCGTATACGATTTTGGCAACGGTAATCAATTTGAACAGTATGGTGGCCAAGGATGGACTGTGAACGTCACAACAAATGGATCGACCACTACCCATCAAGCGGTCGAATTTGCTGACATAGTTAGTGCGACATTCTGGGGCTATCAATTTGGCGATTTCACAGCATTGTCTAATGGTAACGTGGCCTTTGTGGCCACTGATGATATCAATGGTCCTGAACTTTGGACAACCGACGGAACCGCCGATAACACGCAATCATTAACCTCTGATATATTCAATTCTTTCGCTAGTACACAAACTTCCGACGCGGTCTTTGATGGTACCGGTACCAATCTCGTCACGGTCGGCTATTATCTCTATTTTTCCGTTTTGAATGTTTACAATCAAGCACAGTTGTGGCGGTCTGACGGCACCATTGATGGGACGCAGGCTGTGCAGAATATCCGCACGGTTTCCGGATCGGCCCTTACGAACCTAGCATCCAGCAATAGCAGCCTGTTCGCTGTCGGCAACGATGGCTTTCATGGAAATGAACTGCTGGGAGGCATCGTAGGGTACGCAGGGGTTGTCGCCCTGAACGGATTGGTAAGCGCTTCTCCCCCAGCCGTTGGTGTGGCACCAGCGTCTCCGAGGGTGACCTTATCTTGGACCGGTGGGGTCTATGATGGGACCGCGCATCCTGCCACCGGTTCGGTGATCGGCGTCGGCGGCGTTAATTTGGGGACTCCTAGTTTCAGGTATTTCGACGGCACTAGTGGGAATTATTTGGGAACGAGCGCACCCATCACTGCCGGAAGTTACTCTGTCTCCGCCGTATACAATGCCAACGGCAACTACTCTTATGCTTATGCTTATAGCACGATCACGATTACTCTGGCAACGCCATTGGTGACAGCCTCGTGGAGCGGTTGGACTTATGATGGGACGGCTCATGCGGCGACAGGTTCGGTGGGTGGTGTTGGCGGGGTGAACCTTGGCGTACCGTCCAGCTTTACTTATTACTCGGGGACTGGCACCGGCGGCATGAATCTTGGCGGTAATCCACCCAGCAACGCGGGAACCTACACCGTCGTCGCCCACTATGCGGGCAGCACCAACTACAACGCTGCCGATTCCGTGCCAGCGACGATCACGATCGCCCGAGCAACGCCAATAGTGACGGCCTCGTGGAGTGGTTGGACTTATGATGCGACGGCGCATGGCGCTACGGGTTCGGTCACTGGCGTGGGCGGGACGAGCTTGGGTGTTCCGGCGAGCTTTACTTATTACTTGGGTGCCGACACTACTGGGACGATTCTTGGCGGCGTTGCGCCGACGAATGCCGGAACTTACACGGTGGTGGCGCACTTTGCGGGCAGCGGAAATTACGCGATTGCTGAATCGGCGGCCGTCACGATAACGGTGGCAAAGGCGATCCCTGCCGTCACCGTCTTCTGGGATGGCTGGTCTTTTGATGGCAATGTGCATCCGGCGATCGGTTCAGTCGCGGGTGTTGGCAATGTCACTTTGAGTTCGCCGGCGGCGACGTATACGTATTATGTAGGCAGCGGTACCGGCGGCCCAAGTTTCGGCGGGATTGCGCCTTCACAGCATGGAAATTATACGGTCGTCGCGCATTACGCGGGCAGCGCCAATTATCTCGCTGCGGATTCGTCGCCCAAGACGGTCTCGGTGAGCGGGCCTGCAAATCAGCCGCCGCATTTCACGTCGTATCCGTACACCGGGCCTGCGGAAGGCGATGCGTACGTTGTGCAGAACACGGCTGCCGGCGTTCCGCTCGCCGCGAAGCAATACCTGCAGATTGCGCGAACGGCCAGCGGGGCGGTTCTTAGTTATCCTTTGGCGGGCATCGATCCGGATGGGGATGCGATCTCCTTTAGCCTCGTGAGTGGTCCCGCGGGTGCCGCGGTTCAAATTATCAATCACGTTCCGACATTGACATGGACGGTTGCCAACACGGGCACGTCCGCAGTTGCCATTGGCTCTTATCAGGTGCGCCTGCGTGTTACCGACGACAAGAATCTTTACGACCCCAACAATGATCAATTGGTTACGGTCAATGTCGTGGATCCGGGCAGCAATCTGCCGCCGCAGTTCACGTCGAGCCCGGTTGTGGATGGATACGTTAGCACCTCGTATATTTATTCTGCAACCGCGAAGGATCCAGATGGCGATACGCCTCTAACCTTCACGGGTTCGGCAAGCTACATTAATGACCTAGCGCAAACCGTTGTGCTGGCACCGACTCAATTTGTTGTTAATACCAACGGCCGGGTCAACTGGACCCCCACACTCAGCCTCGTCAATAAAACCGTAAGTGTCCAACTCCAAGTTAGCGATGGCCGTGGCGGTACTGCGGATCAGCGGTATCAAATTTATATTCACGCAGCAATGGATAACCATCCTCCCGTAATTGTCAGTACCCCTCCAACGAATCTCTCCGTGCTCCACCAAGTCGATTCGCAACTCCCCGGGGCGGCTCCCACGGGCACATCGAACCCGAACTTGGGTGCAATCTCTGGACAGGTCTGGTTGGATGTGAATGGGAACAGCATCCGCGATCGTATTCCCGATCTTTCGTCGCTGATTCAATTGACGGACAAGGGCACCCCTGTCATGCCACGCAATGACGATGACAGTGATTTAACTCCTATCGATTTCGGCTTTGGGTTCAACTTTTTTGGCCAAACGTACACGCAATTTTACATCAACAACAACGGTGAGATAACATTCAACGGTGCCCTCTCAGAATTCACGCCTGATCCTTTCCCTCTTCAAGGTGACAGTAAAGTGCCAATGATAGCCCCCTTCTGGGCCGACGTTGATACAAATGCTCCTCAAAGTGGCTTGGTTTATCTAAACAGTGGTACCAGCGCACGCGGTAATCCTTTTGTTCAAATCACTTGGGATAAAGTAGGATATTTTAATTCACATGGTGATAAACTTAATGACTTTACGCTCTATATTGAAAATGATCCAAACGGCGCAATCGTTGCGTTCGTCTACCGCGACATGCAATGGACGACAGGCGATGCTTCCAATGGATCGAATGGATTTGGGGGCGTTGGTGCCCAGATTGGCTTTGACGCTGGAGATGGGACAAACTATCTAAGTATGGGGCGCCCCGACCATTTGGATACCAACAACGTAATTCCGAATGACGGTACAAATTTAGCAAATTTTATTAACAAGACGATCGCCTTCCGTATCGACGCAAGCGGCAATCCGCAGCCATTTACGGAACCCGGTGCCGACGGCTTCGTTGTCGAACTTGTTGATCCCGTCACGAATCGCATTATTGCATCTCAGCCGACCACTTCTCGCGACATGGATGGTAACGGCAACATCAACCCCTATTCAGAATCTGGTCTGTATCAATTCGATAACGTCAGCCCGGGCAATTATGTCGTCCGTGTTGCTACGCGCGACGGTTGGGTACAGAGCGATCCTGGTTCGTCCGCAGGCATTCCAGTAACAGTCACCGCAGGTAGCCGCAGCGACAATACCGATTTCGGCGAGTACCACACGTACTTCTATCCCGTTAAAGCAATTGACCCCGACGGTGATCCCCTCACGTATAGTCTCGTTACCGCACCCACCGGTGCAATCATCGATCCTCAAACTGGCAGGCTCGACTGGTTTAGCCTCACGCCCGGTACTTACGACTTTACGGTAAGCGTTGACGATGGGCGAGGTGGATTCGACCAGCAATCATTCAGTGTTCATGTGGTTGACGGCGACCAAAACGTTGCGCCTGTGATTACCTCGCAACCTCGAATCCAGGCGGCTAGCAATCAAGGATATAGTTATCACGTAGCCGCTGAAGATAATAACTTAGACCCATTACTCTTCCAGTTAACCACTTATCCTCAAGGCATGATAATCAATCCCGCTACCGGTGAAATTAGTTGGAAGCCTGCCAACACTGGCGATGTTCCCGTTGTTGTGGTTGTCTCCGATGGACGTGGGGGCCAAGCCACGCAATCCTTTATTATTCATATCGCGCAGAGCCCGACTAACTTGCCTCCAATTATTGACTCCACACCCGTGACCATGGCTATTGTGGGACAGCAGTATCTCTATGATGTGGCGGCGCACGATCCGGAAGGGGACATCCTGGGATATACGTTATCGACGCATCCTAGCGGAATGAGTATTCAAGAATTTTACGGCTATTTACGGTGGACTCCATCGGCTAATCAGATCGGTAATCAGGTAGTGGCTTTGCAGGTTTTCGACGATCAGGGAAATGTCACCTTACAGACGTTCACGATTCGTGTTGTTGGCGCAAATGCCTCGCCGACGATTACCTCCACGCCCACTGGTCCCGCGGCTCCCGGGATCGCTTGGACCTATCAGGCGACCGCGACGGATCCCAATGGCGATCCTCTCACCTTCTCGGGCGGCTTAAGCTATCTGAATGGCAGTCAGGTCGTCACCGTTCCCATTACCGCCGCAGGCCTGCTTGTGTGGACTCCCCCGACCACTCCAAACCTGCTGGGCACAAGCGTCCACGTTGCCATTTCGGTCAATGATGGTCATGGCGGCGTTGGCACGCAGGATTTTTGGTTGGCTATTGCTGCAAACCAGCCGCCCACCTTCAGTTTCCGCGCCGACCATCGTGGGCTTGGGGCATATCTTTTCGGGTCAGGTCTTTAATGCCTCGGACCCCGTGGGCGATGCACTCACCTATGCCCTGGAGTTCAACAGCGCGATTGGTCAGGTTCCCGCGGGGATGTCGATTGATCCGAAAACCGGGGATGTCACCTGGGTTCCGAATGACTCGCAGGTCAGCACGGTGCCATACGCCTTTAATGTGACCGCGTCAGATGGCAATCACCCGCCGGTAGAATTATCGACATGGCAATTCGTCACGGTTGTGTCCCAAGTGACAAATCAGCCGCCGACGATCACCTCGGCACCCAACGGAGGCGCGATCGCCAACATCAACTACGTCTACAATGCGACGGCCGTCGATCCGAATGGCGATCCTCTTACATGGCTGTTGATAAACGCCCCCGCCAGTGCCACTTTGGATCCGGTGAGCGGGCGATTCTCCTGGACGCCGACCCAAGCCAATGTTTCGACCGTTCCCGCACACATTGTGCTTCGCGTCTACGATCCTCACGGTGCGTACGATGAGCAAACGTTTGACCTGCCGGTGCACGGGACCAACAGTCCGCCGTTGATCGTTTCCACTCCGCCGACGAATGGGAGCTCCACCGGGGGATACACGTACCTGGTGAAGGCGACGGATCCTGACGGCGATTACGTCACTCTGACGGCGGTAATCACGGGCGGTACCGTCAGCGCCTATACATTCCATCAAATTGATGGCACGAGCGCCATGCTCACGTGGCCTGCGCCTGCTAATGGAGCCTACAACGTTGTCATCACCGCGGATGACGGCAAGGGCGGGAAATATATCCAATCATTTACCCTCAATGTTAACAACGCGGTTGTTGATACGCCTCCGGTCTTCATAAGCACCCCCGTCACTGCGGTCGTCGGCGATGGCAATCACACCTATCACTACGCGGCACAGGCCTTTGATCCCAATGGCAGTCCGGCCTACAGCCTGATTGCGCTTGACCCCAGTGGTGTCCCAGATACCAGCCTGCAGAACGCTATTAACTCGACCACGGGCGAAATCAATTGGGTTGCGCCGAGCAGGTACGCTGGGAAAACTTTGCACCTGACGGTCATTGCCAAGCAGAATGGGGTTTCCGCTCTTCAGTCTTTTGATCTGCAGGTCTCGAACCCCGCGAGCAATCTTCCGCCCACGATTGATCCCGCTGCGGGCTTTATCGTCGCGGAAAGCACCCAGTTCCGCACGACGATTGTTGCGCACGACCCTGAAGGGCGTCCGCTTACCTATCAACTTGTAGCTGACACCGCCAATAGCATCACTGTGCCTGTTGGCATGACCATTGATAACTCGGGCCGGATCGTATGGCAGGCACCGTCGGTACTTGGGATAACGAATTTTGAAGTACAAGTCACTGACGACGCTGGGAACACAGCCAGCCAAATCTTTAGTATAACGGTTGTCAGTCATGCAGCGCCGACGGTTGGGCTGGTTCTAAGCGATACCGCGCGGCGGCAGGAGCGGTGGTGACGGCTTGCGGCGCAAGCGAGCGGTGACGGCGTTGCCTCGACGATTTCGATCAATGTGACGGGCTTTGGCCTTCCTGCAAACGGCAGAAATCTGCCGGTGGCGGCGGATGGGAGCGCAACTTTCCAAATTCCCGCCAATGCGGCAGGGCAGTCCTTTACGTTCACGGCGGTAGCCACTGATGCCAACGGCCAGCCGGGCATGCCCACAAGTGCGACACTTACGGTCGCGGTTCCCAATGGGCAGTGCCGATTGTTGAGATCGCCGCGCCGTTCAACGGCACAATGCTTACGGCACCCACCCCGCTCATGGGTTGGATCAGTGCTCCTGGCGGTACTCTCGCGTCGTGGACCGTGACCGTGACTCCGTTGGGAGGCGGGCCGGCCATTCAAATCGCGGCGGGCAGCGGGTCCATCGGCACGAGCGGTGGACAACCGGGGCAGATCGGGATCATTGACGCCTCTCTCCTCGTTAATGGCGCGTACACACTTACGCTCACCGCGACGAAAACCGTGGGCCTTAACTCAAGCCTTTCGCAAACTTTCAGCGTCGAAACTGATTCCAAACTCGGCAACTTTAATATTGGCTTCACCGATCTCACCGTCCCGGTCGCCGGTGTCCCGATCACGGTACGGCGCGTCTACGATACGCTAAACGCGCAAACTGACGGCGACTTTGGCTATGGGTGGAAGCTCGACCTCTATACGCTCAAACTCAATGTGGATGTCGACGCGGGTCGCGGTGCCGTTCCCAGCATGGGCTTTGAAGACACCATGGGCACACGCCCCGCTTTCCGTGAGGGCGGTCGGGTGACCATTACGCTGCCGGATGGCAGCAAAGCAGGTTTCACGATCTTCGCCGACGAAATTACCAAGCTCAATACCGGGAGCATCGGCGACAAGTTTGCGCAGGATTTCCTGAGTGAATTTGGCGGGTTCCGCTCCATTGCGTTCCAGTCCGACACTCCGGGCGTCACGCTCTCCGTTACCGGTGCCGACCGCGGCCTCGTGCTTGATAGTTACGGCCAATTCGTCGACAGTGCCGGTATTCCGTACAACCCCTTCGATTACCAGCGCGACCTTATCCTCACTACGAAGGATGGCATTAAATACGACATCACCGGCGATGGCAAGATTAGAACTATTACGGACGTTAACCAGAATCAAATCGTCATCGATTCCACCGGCGTCGCGGCCATCTCTCCCACCGGACAGGTTGTTGCCAAACTGCAAATTATCCGCGATCCGAGCGACAGCAACCGTATTACGCAAATCATCGACCCTGCGAATAATTCGATTTTCTATCACTACAACAACGCGACTGGCGATCTCATCAGCATGACGGACCGCGTTCAGGCCACCACGAGTTACGGCTATGGTGAGAATCTTCCTGTCAATGTGCCGCATATTCTGACCAGCATCATGAATCCGGCGGGGGTGAAAGTGCTGAGCGTTGGTTATGAATCGGATGGCCGCGTTAGCCAAATCACGGATTCCTCCGGCAATGGTGCGGGGCTGAGTTACACCACTGATGTCGCTCCCGTTGGGCTTCCGTCTGGCTACACTACTGAACACACCGGCGATGCTCTCGGGAACCTTGCCGAGGTCGTGCATGATGATCGTGGCAATGTTGTTCGGAGCATGAAGCGCATCTCCGATGCGGGCACGCCGAATCCAGCCGACGACCCCTGGCTGGTGACGGTTTACACGTTTAATGCGTTCAATCAGCAAACGAGCCAGAGCCGTCCCTTCACCGCCATCGGCAACGCCCGTTACACCACGAACCCCGACCCTGCGGACTTCTCCAAATGGGTCAACGTCTCGACCTTCGACCTCAGCGGAAACCTGCTGTCATCGACGGATTCCGCGGGAATACGACCACCTACGGCGGCTACGACAAATTCGGCAACGCGGGCAGCGTCACGGATGCCCTCGGCAATACGACGACCAACTCCTACGATTTCTACGGCAATCTCGGCCAGACCAAAGATGCGGCCGGCAACGTGATGCAGTACGTTTATTCCAACGGCAATCTTGTCAGCACCGTACAGATATTGCCCGACGGTACGCCTCTTACGCTCGCCTCCATGACTTATGCGAACGGTCGCGTCACCAGCACGACCGATGCCAATGGCGTTACGTTCTATTCACTCTACGACGCCAATGGAAATCTGACGGTTTCTTATCACCAGTGGATCGACCCCAACAACCCATCGAACGTCAAGACCATCGCTAGCCGCACTGATTACGATCCGAACAATCGCGTCTTCAGCACGAGCGACTATGTAATCTCAGGCAGCCTGACCTTCAATACGGCATCCGATCTCGACAAGTATCCGTCGATCTCCTCCACTTCCACCACCTACACTGCCAACGGACAAGTGGATACCAGCACCGACGCACGCGGGCATGTCACGAAGAATAGTTACAACCCCCAAGACCAACTGACCACTCTTTACACCAACTACGGCACCTCGGATCAAACCTCTGAATCGTACACGTATGATAAGAACGGTAATCGCGTCACGAGCACCGATAGCCTCGGTGGAACCACCACCACTTATTTCGATACGCTGGGCCGCACTGTCGAGACCCTCAACCCGGATGGCACGGTGCAGCAGAGTGTGTATGACAGCGAAGGTCGTGTGGCGTGGGAGGTGGATCGTCATGTCGTGGGTCAGGCCGCGATGGCGACGCATACGGTTTATGATGTGGCGGGTCGTGTGATCGGGACGGAGCGTTATTCCGGGACCGTGGTGACGGTGACGACGACCGGCACGCTGTTGGCGGGGAATCTGGTTGCAGCGTCGGTGTTGGCGGCTGGGGGAACGTTGGTTTCCTCGACCTCGACGCATTATGACGGCTTTGGGCGTGTGGATTATGCGATCGATGCAGCGAACCAAAAGACGTCTTATGAATATGATGCCCTGGGTCGGCAGACGGCGGTGGTGGATGCTCTGGGAGATCGGACGAGTTACACGTACGATGCTCTTGGCCGCAAGGCGACGATGACCGATGCGTTGAAAAATACGACGACGTATGGTTACGACAACCTCGGCCACCTGACTCGAACGACGTATGCGGATGGTTCTTATATCGATACGCAATACGACATTTATAACAATAAGAGCGCGGTCTCCGTGCAGCACAAGGATGGCGAAGATCCGCGCTGGACGAATTATGCCTACGATTACGCGGGTCGGCTGACGGATGTGTATCTGGCGGCGGTCGTTGATCCGCAGAACGGCAATGTGCAGACGCGTCCGCACACGCAGTATGGGTATGACACGTTTGGCAATGAATTGACGCAGAGCGATGCGCTGCAGCGTGTGACTTCGTTTCATTATGATGGTTATGGGAGGCAGGATCAGCGGACGCTTCCGGCGGTAAGTGGCCAGCCGACGGCTACGGAGTATACGAGCTATGACAAGTTCGGACGCACCGCGACGCAGACGGATTTTAAGGGGCAGATGACGCAGTATGTGTATTCGGATCAGTTGCTGGTTTCGGATTCGCAGTACAACACGTTGGGGCAGTTGGTTTATAAGCGGTACTTCGCGTCGGCTGCGGATATGGCGGCTTACGTCGCGGGCAATGCGAGCAAGCTGGGCGATTCGGTTCATTACACGTATGACGCATTGGGACGGCAGACCAGCTTCGTCGATTCCACCGGCACGACCACGACTACCTACGATCCGATCACCCAGCAGATCGCAAGCGTGACCAATCCGGAAGGTGTGATCCATTATGTGTACGATCCGGCGACGGGGCGGCACACGGAAACCTATTCCAGCAGTACCGACCTTCGCTACAGTTACGATGAACTTGGCAGGTTGAAGACGGTGGCCGCCTATAAGCTTGGCGGGATGGACTTTAGCAGCAGCCCGCAAACGACCACCTACACATACACTGCCGATGGGGCTTTGGCGTCGGTGAAACTGCCCAGCGGCATCGAGATGGATTACCGCTACGACAGCCTCAACCGCCTCGTGCAGGAGACGATTGAGAAGATCGCGGGCGCGATGACCACGCTGATGCAGAGTTATAATTACACGCTGCAGAGTGATGGCAACCGCACTTCGTCGCTCGAAGTGACCTACGACAACACGGGCACGGTTTCCTCTGCTGATTTGATTCAATGGAATTATGATGCTCTTGATCGCCTCACCAGTGAGACACGCAGCAGCGTCGATCCTGCCACGGTCAACAACCCAACGCCCACCCTCACCGGCACGGAGTACAGCGACGCCTACACGCTGGATTTGGTGGGCAACCGCCTAAAGAAAGTCCACGTCGATGCGAACACGAGCAAGAATGAGACGATCAGCTCGATCTACAATGCTCGCGACCAACTCACCAGCGAAGCCTCCAGTCTCACCGGCACGACCACGTATACCTATGACGCCAACGGCTCCACGACCAGCAAGACCGGCACCGGCGTCCATGTGATCTACGGCTACGCCCTCAAGAATCGCCTCCACACGTTGGACGCCAACGGCGACGGCATCGTGGACACGACCTACCTTTACGATGATGCAGGCAACAAGGTGGCGGAACTTGCCACCGGCCATAATGTGTACACGCTGGTCGATGCCAACAATCCAACCGGCTATTCGCAGGAACTGGAAGAATCCGCCACCCAGGGCGGCACGCCTACGGCAGCCTTCGAGTTCGGCAACCAGCTCATTGCACAAGTCTCGGGCGGCCAGAAGATCAATCTGCTGACCGACGGCCACGGCAACACGCGGCTCGTGACCGACGCGACGGGACTGACGCTGGCGCGTACACCTACGACGCATACGGCAACGCCATCGGCTTCGATCCGGCATCAGCGCTCACGTCGCACCTCTTTACCGCTGAGCAGTTCGACGCCGCCAGCGGCTGGTACAACCAGCGGGCACGGTGGTATGTCTCGAAGGATGGGACTTTCTCGTCGGCGGACAGTTATCGCGGGAACAATGCTGATCCTTTGAGTTTGCATAAGTATTTGTATGCGAATGGAAGTCCAATTAATGGGATTGATCCAACAGGTCACGCCGAATTCTCCATCACCGGATTAATCACTTCGACTGCAATCGGTGCGGGACTTGGGGCCATAACTGTGGGAGGCATTCGGGGTGCCCGGGCCTATGCCACTGGCGCATCTTGGGCCGTTGCTTGGCAAGAGTTTGAAGACGGGGCCATTACTGGAGCTGAGTGGGGCGCAGCGATCGGAGCGGGAACCTATTTGGGGGCATGGGCGCTGTCCAAGGTATTCTTCGCATCAGGCGGAAATATTGCTACAGCAAACATCCTTGCCAAGACGTTTGTGGGGTTCCACGCCTCCGCTGTGGGATTTATCTTAAGTATGGCAGATTATCAGGAAGCGCTAAAGAGCGGTGACGAGGTTGAACAACGCATTGCACTAATTGGGCTGGTGGCCTCTGGAACAGGACTGGCCGAAAGCCGCTACGGTGTTTATACAATCAACGCTCCCCGCACGAGCGTAATCGGGCCTTTCCCTAGCTACGTTGAACTCTCGAACAACATCGACGGTAACTATTTCCAGATACCTCCAAAAGCGTGGGATGTGATGACGCCGGAGCAACGATGGTTCGAGAACAGAGTTTTTCTTGACGACGCGATAGATCGTGGTGATACGTTCCTTATTTCGGGTCCTTTTCGCGCAGGAAGTTACACTGAGAAAGAGATAGAGTACTTAACGAGCAAGGGCTATGCACGCAGCAGCGACGGATCTCAGCTCAATCCGCCTACTCGGAGATAACCCAATGAATTTAGAATTACCTCAAGAAATCGTTGGTTTTGAGGCCTTCCTCGCAAACAGAGGCTTGGCCTGTCTCCGTCGTGAAGGGCCGGACAAGAAGTTTTTTGGCAACAGAATACTCCGGTACGGGGACGGTAAGATTGGCGTTCAAATCGTATTGGATCGAAGCATCTGGTTCGTCGATGTTGCCGATGTCAAGTCTCGACCCGATGAGTGGTATGCTGCGGCGCTATTCGAGGGATCTTCTGCTTGGTCGCGGGGAGGACGTTTTGTCGTTGAGCGAGCAAATCGCGGTTGTCGAACGCAATTGGCCGACAATTGTCGCTTGTTTTCGTCTCGAGAAAGGAGAGGACACACATATGAGGTTAGCGGTCTTACGAAAAGAACTGTTAAAAAGGCGGCTTCCCGGATTTTAACACTTGTGATTTGTAATAGCCGCCCCTATCCGGTGGTGTCGAGTCAAACCGTGGGCGAAGCTTGATGAATCCGGATGGCACGGTGCAGCAGAGCGTGTATGACAGCGAAGGTCGTGTGGCGTGGGAGGTGGATCGTCATGTCGTGGGTCAGGCCGCGATGGCGACGCATACGGTTTATGATTTGGCGGGTCGTGTGATCGGGACGGAGCGTTATTCCGGGACCGTGGTGACGGTGACGACGACCGGCACGCTGTTGGCGGGGAATTTGGTTGCGGCGTCGGTGTTGGCGGCGGGAGGGACGCTGGTTTCCTCGACCTCGACGCATTATGACGGCTTTGGGCGTGTGGATTATGCGATCGATGCAGCGAACCAAAAGACGTCTTATGAATATGATGCCCTGGGCCGGCAGACGGCGGTGGTGGATGCTCTGGGAGATCGGACGAGTTACACGTACGATGCGCTTGGCCGCAAGGCGACGATGACCGATGCGTTGAAAAATACGACCACGTATGGTTATGACAACCTCGGCCACCTGACTCGAACGACGTATGCGGATGGTTCTTATATCGATACGCACTACGACATTTACAACAACAAGAGCGCGGTCTCCGTGCAGCACAAGGATGGCGAAGATCCGCGCTGGACGAATTATGCCTACGATTACGCGGGTCGGCTGACGGATGTGTATCTGGCGGCGGTCGTTGATCCGCAGAACGGCAATGTGCAGACGCGTCCGCACACACAGTATGGGTATGACACGTTTGGTAATGAACTGATGCAGACTGATACGCTGCGGCGTGTCACGACGTTCCATTATTGTGTAAGCGTCCGGCGTCCCTCATCTTGATGTTTTGATGGGGTGGTGCAGCGTCGGCTTGGAGCGAGGGAGAAGATTTTTAGGTGGGGTGGGTTGTCAATGGTGGGGAAGGAGTTCCACCAGGCGGTTCATGGGATGGGCCGCGATGCGGGTCAGCACGTTGCGCAGATATTCAAACGCATTGAGGGTGTGTCGCTGACAGGTGGCCAACGCGATGGGCTACAGCCAAACGCTGGGAGAAGGGGTGGATGCCAACAACAACCATCGTCTGGATGTGAGCGAAGTTCAGTGACGTATGGATACGATGCACAACTTGCCGGGGATAGCCCCCGGGCTTCCGCCGGGAGCTATTTTTTTAGCTGGGAGCTACTTTTAAGGTTGGGTGTGCTCTGTGATGAGGGTGATGTGTTTGGGAGGCCAGGTGGAGGTGAATTCGCGGGCCCAGGTTTCGTATTCGTGTTGGAGGGTGGTGGGGTCGGGGGTGATGTATTTTTTGAGGTAGATGGGGCCGGCGACGGTGTTCCAGCGTTCGGTGAAGTTGTCGATTTCGCGTGTGGTGATGTCGGTGCCGGCGAGGGCGGCGGGTGAGTTTTCCGGTGCCGGCGTCGTTGAGCATGGTTTGGAGTCGTGGGGCGTAGGTGGGGGAACTTTTGAGGAAGAGCACGAGGCTCCAGAGTTGTGCGTAATAGGAGTCGATGTGCTTCTGGGGCATCTTGATGACCTTGCCGGCGTGTGTGGCGACGAGGTCGCTGATTTTCCATAAGCGGTTTTCGCGGATGGCGTCTTTGAGGGCGAGGAAGCGGCGATAGTTGAGTTCAGAGCGGAAGCGGGGGGTGGTGCCTTCCCATTCGATGCCTTCGTTTTGGGTGGCGAGACCTTCTTCGAGCCAACTGGGGAGGCGGTCTTTGAATGCGAACCAGGAGAATTGATGCCAGGCTTCGTGGGCGATGACGGAGAGGGTTTGGTCGCGGCCGATGTCGTAGCCGGCGAAGACGCCTTCCTGACAGTATCCGCCGGCGGAAATTTGGAGGTAGATGGGAGCGTTGGAGCCGGCGCGGACTTTGGTGTAGGCCTCCCATTGGCTGCGAGAGCCGAAGACGTAGCAGTCGAGTGGCCGGTTGACGGCGGCCTGGGGAACGGCGGCGGCACCGCGAGCGTATGCGGCTTCGAGGACTCGGACGAGGAGGCGGTCGTAGAGGCCGTCGTCGATGGTGGTGAAGATGTGGTAGTGGGCGGTGGTGATTTGGAGGCCGCTGTGTTGGCCGAACTGCCAGGAGGTGGAGGGGAGGGGTTGTTGGGAGAGTTGTGCGAGGGCCTGGGCGTCGCCGGTGTAACCGGGCTGGGATTGGCAGGCGGAGATGAAGGCGAGGGTGAGGGCGATGCCAATGATGGCGAGAGGCACTCTTATGATGGATCCGATTGGATGCACTCAGGGACTCCAAGGGGGAATAACGTTCGCTTGATAAAAGTGGTATCAGGAGAATAGCGAGTTTGGGGGGCAAATGCGATTGCTTCGCGCGGGCGAGGCGTATACTTTTCCGAGGTGTGGGTTTCGGTGCATTACAGGGTGGAGAATTATTTATGTCGCAACCGTTGAAGGGCAAGGTCGCAATTGTTACGGGGGCGAGCGCGGGTATTGGGTGGGCTACGGCGGAGGAGCTGGCGGGGATGGGGGCTGGGGTGGTTGTGCAGGCTCGACGCGGGGAAAAATTGGATGAATTGGTGGCGGCGATCATGAGTAAGGGGGGAAGGCGCTGGCGGTTGCGGGGGATGCTTCCAAGGAGGGGGATATTGAGCGATTGGTGGAGGCGGCGTTGGGTTTCAGTAGTGATAGTGGTGGCGCGGGGCGGTTGGATATTGTGATCGTGAGTGCGGGTCGGGGGCTGGCGGGGGGGCTTTTGAACAGTGATGCGGGGCAGTGGGAAGCGATGTATGACATTAATGTGCTGGGAGCGGCGCATCTGATGCGGCGTGCGGGGGCGATCATGGTGGGGCAGGAGTCGGGGGATATTGTGGTGCTGGGGAGTGTGGCGGGGGATAACATTTCACCTTTCTCGGGGTTTTATGGGTCGAGCAAATTCGCCATCGCGGGGATGGCAGAGGCGTTTCGGAGGGAGGTGTGCGGGAAAAATGTTCGCGTGACGACGATTAAGCCAGGGATTGTGTTGAGTGAGTTTCAGGGGGTTGCGGGATATAACCACGAGAATTTTTATCGGAATATGGAGCGGTTTGGGAAAGTGCTGGACCCGGTGGATGTGGCGCGGGTGATCGGATTCGTCGTGAGTCTGCCTGCGCATGTTCATATCAATGATCTTATAATCCGTCCTACGAAACAGGATTATCCGTGAGGGTGGGAGGGGCGGGGGGACCGGAAATCACAATCGGGAATGCCTCGAAAAGGGCGACGGGCACTTCAGTCGCGTGTCCGGTCGTCCGATAGCACCTGTGGGTACCTTTTGATTTGATCCCGGTTTGCCTGGGGGATCGTCGGGATGTTGCCCCGGGAGGCAATCCATGGTTCGCAATGTCGACCCTGATCGAACATGTCGTGCAAATTGCATGCGCCGTCGCAGTTGGTGCAGCGGACTTCGGGGCTTCTCGACCGGCAGATTGATGATGCGATTTCGGCAACAACGCAGCGTCGGTGGAGATCAACATGCTGGCGGTCGATGGCATTGATTCCGTTCGGGTTGAACTGGCTGACTTGCGGCACAGGGTCGGCTGACGAATTCGAATATCACGCTTCGGCTGACGCAAGTGCGGCCATTGATTGAAGACATTTTGATTGCGACGCGGCTGAATACACGATTGAACATGCAGCCGTAGCGGAGAAAGGCAATCCAATGCCTGAAGTGAAACGCAAATTCAAACTTGGGCGAGTTGCTGTTGACCGACGGGCGCATCACCGAAGAGCAATTGGAAGCGGGACTTGTTGCGGTCCAAAGAAACGGGCAAGCGTGCTGGGCGAGACGCTTGTGGAGATGGGGGTGCATTCACTCGCTGGATATTCTGAAAAGTCGTTGGGCAGCAGATTGGATTGCCCGCGGTCGAAATGCGGCCGGGGCTGATTGATCCGGAGACGACCCGCTTTATTCCCAAGGAAAAGGCCGCGTATTACGGCGTGGTTCCGATGTTTCATGTGGAGGATCGGCTGACGCATTGGCATTTCGCATCCGCTGTCGATCTTTGATTTTGATGATCTGGAGCGTATCAGCGATTGCTCGATTCAACTTGTGCTTTGCGGCGCCGGAGGCGGTTGCGCAGGCGATTGAAAAGTATTACGGTTCGGACGTGAACATCGACGGGCTGCTTTCCTCGCTCGATAACGAGCAAAGTGGAAGTGGTGGATGAGAGCGAGCGGACCGAGCAGATCGGGGAGATCTCGGAAAATTCGCCGATCGCGAGCCTGGTCAATTACATTCTGACGACGGCGATCAGCCACAAGGCGTCCGACATTCACATTGAGCCGGACGGCAAGATCGTGCGTGTGCGGTATCGCATCGACGGCGTGCTGCGGGAGATGATGACGCAGAAGATTTCGCTGCATCCGGCGATGGTGTCGCGCATCAAGGTGATGGGGAAGCTGGACATCGCGGAGCGGCGGCGTCCGCAGGACGGGCGCATTCCGGTGTCGATTAACGGGCGGGAGATTGATATTCGCGTGTCGACGCTGCCGACGACGGGCGGCGAAAAAGTCGTGATGCGTATTCTGGATTCGGCGAACCTGGTGTTCGATCTGGAGCAACTGGGTTTCCGCAAGCCTGTTGATTGAAAAATTCAAGCGGATGCTGGATCGGCCGCACGGGTTGCTGCTGGTGACGGGTCCGACGGGTTCGGGAAAGACGACGACGCTGTATTCGGCGCTGCAGATGCTGAAGAGCCCGGAGAAGAATATTGTCACGATTGAAGATCCCGGTGGAATACCAGTTGGGGATGGTCAATCAGGTGCAGGTGCATGCGGCGATTGATCTGACATTCGCGACGGTGCTGCGGTCGGTGCTGCGGCAGGATCCGAACGTGATCATGTTGGGTGAAATCCGCGACGCGGAGACGGCGCAAGGTCGCGGTGGAAGCGTCGCTGACGGGTCACCTGGTGCTTTCGACGCTGCATACGAATGATTCGATTGGGGCGATCACGCGGTTGATTAATATCGGCGTGGAGCCGTTCCTTGGTGGCCAACTCGGTGATTGGGGTGCTGGCGCAGCGGCTGGCGCGGAAAATTTGCCCGAACTGCCAAGCCAGAAATATCGTGCCGCCCGCCGGAGGTGCGGCGCGGCTGAACCTGCCGGACGATGGGACGATGTATTACAAAGGGAAGGGCTGCTCGCAATGTTTCAACAGCGGGCATCGCGGGCGGCTGGGGATGTATGAAGTGTTTGAGATTGCGCCGGAAGCACGGCGATTGATGGAGAAGAATGTGCCGGCGGGCGAGTTGCGGGAACTGCGGCAAGCGGGCGGGGGAAACGACGCTTTTGAGGAGGGGATGCTGGCTGCGCGTGCGGGCCTGACAAGTCTGGAAGAAGTTTTGCGCGTGGCGTGGGCACCTTCAGAGGAAAAATGATGGAACCACTGGAAGGACCTTTAGTGACGGCGAAATCGCGCGGCGCATCGGATTTGCTGGTCATGGTGGGGGATGCTCCCGCGATGCGGAGTGGCGGGGAAATGGGTGCGATTTGAAGTGCCGCGGTGCCGATGATGCGCAGCTTGAGCAAATGACGCGCGCGATATTGCAGCCGGACGCGTGGGATGAATTGCAGCGGAAACGGGAGATGGATTTTTCATTTCCTTTCACGCGCGACGGGGCGGGTGCGATGCAATGCGCATTTTCAGCGGGATCACCTGGCGCTGGTGTTGCGGCTGGTGTGGCCGGCGATCTGCCGGATCCGCAGCAGCTGGGGATTCCGCAGCATGTGATTCAGATGGGGGAGACGCCGCATGGGCTGATACTGGTTTCGGGTCCGACGGGTTCGGGCAAATCGACGACGCTGGCGGCGATTGTGGAACATATCAACAATCAGAACGGCCGGCGCATGTGATCACGATCGAGGATCCGATCGAGTTCATCTATACCAACAAGCGATCGATTATTGAGCAGCGAGAAATCGGCTCGGACACGGCGATCGTGGCATTCGGCGCTGAGGACGGTGCTGCGGCAGGCCCCGGATGTGATTGTGCCTGGGTGAACTGCGGGACCTGGAATCGATTGCGATCGCGCTTGGCGGCGGCGGAGACGGGGCATCTGGTGATGGCGTCGGTGCACTCCTCGACGGCGGCGGGCGCACTCTCCCGCATCGTTGATGTATTTCCCGTCGACACAGGCGGGGCAGGTGCGATTGCAGCTTTCGCAGTCCCTGCGGATGGTCTTTGCACAGCGGCTTGTGCCGGGAGGATTCCCGAGACGCGTATTCTGATGTATGAAATTCTGATGGGAACGCCGGCAATCTCGAACATGATCCGGTCGAACGAAATTGAGCAAATACCCAATGCGATTAATGCCGGTCGGGATCACGGGATGATCAGTTTCAGCAAATGCCAGCGTGATTTGATCGGCCGAGGCCTGATTGTCGGATTCACGCAGTAAGCCGCTTAAAGGATTTGCATTCGTCCGATCTTTGCTGTGACTGATAAAGGGTCACGATCGCAACGGCGCCGATAAGGAATACCGATGACACAGATCTATTTCAACTTCTGCATCGAACGACATGTTCGGATTCTTCGCGGCAACAGGTAGGGCGGTCAGATCCGGCGCTGGAAGTGGAGTCGGGCCCGCGCGGCAAAAGCGGCTTCGCCTGGGCACAGTCCATGAAGCGCAGCTCAGCGGCGAGTCGGTTTCGTCCAAGCTCCTGCTCGTCGTGACGAGCCAGTTGGCGGTGATGCTGGCTTCGGGCTGCGATCTGTGCGCGGGTCTGGACGCCCTTGCGAAGCAGCAGGCCCATCCCGCGCTGAAGAAAATTCTGGCGGACCTGCATGAGCGCGTGAAGCAGGGGCAGTCCTTTTCACAGGCTCTCGCGCGTCATCCCGATACGTTTTCCGATTTGTATGTGACGATGGTGCGGGCGGGCGAATCGGCCGGTCTTGTTGAAGCATATGCTGGCGGCGCTGCAGATCATGATCCGGAACAACATTCGCATTGTGAGTTCGATTCGCGGCGCGTTGATGTATCCGGTGATCCTGACGTGCGTGGCGATCGGCGGCGATCATCGTGATGACGACGTTCGTGCTTCCGCGTTTCGCGGCGGTGTTTCGCGCCTCGAACGTGCCGCTGCCGCCGACGACGCTGTTTGTGCATGGGATCGAGCGAATTCCTCGGCAAGCATTTTGTGTTGATCGCGCCTGGGGATCGTTGGGTTGTTTGTGGGGGGCATCTGGTTGTTCCACCATCCGACAGTACGAGATCACGGTCACAAGATGTGCTTTTGAAGGTGCCGCTGCTGGGGCAGACGCTGAAGCTGGCGTATGTCTGCCGATCGATTCAGACGCTGGGGATGCTGATCAAAGCGGGATTGCCTCTGGCGGATGCGTTGGTTCTGACGCGGGACATGATGCCCAACATTTACTACTGGCGGTTTTTTCGATCGTCTTGCGCGCTCACATCGGCGAAGGCAAGCAGTTGTCGGGTGATTTTGAATCGACGACGCTGTTCCCGCCGATGGTGACGCAGATGATGTCGGTGGGCGAGCAGACGGGAACGCTGTCGCAGGTGTGTCTGGAGATCGCATCGTTCCACGAAGAAGAATTGCAGGAGCGTATCAAGGTTCTGACGACGGCATTGGAACCCTTGATCATTGTGATGCTTGGCGGATTTGTCGGGTTCATCGCGATTTCGGTCATTCTGCCGATGTTCAAGTTGAGTTCGACGGTTCATTAACACAAGGGGGCCCGCTTCAGCGGGTGCTCAGCGATGTTCAAGAAGAAAGATAAACGGCACGCTGGCGATTGATCTGTCGCTCGAAGCGGTTCGGGTTCTGGATGTGACGATAAGTCGCGGCTGCAGACGCAGCGTGATGGCGGTGTGCGCAAGCCAGGCGATAGCAGCGGGACGGAGCGAGACACTTGCCGGAACGGCATCTGACGGCGTTGGAGGCGTATTGCGCGAGCATGCGGATGAAAACCACGCACTGCGTCGCGGCGATGCCGACCGGCCCTGGTGGTGACGCGCATCGGTCGCCATCGATACGTCCAAGCCCCAGGATCGCCGAGACGAACAAATCAAGGCGGCGCTGCAGAACTGTCTGCCGTTCGATGCGAACGGATTTGATCTTTGATTTCTGGCCGGTGGCCGATCCGCGTGCAGGCACCCGCACGCGAGAAACGCTGGTCGTGGCGACGCAGGCCACCGTGGTTCAGCATTACCTGACCGGTTTGGAAAAGCTGGGCCTGACCTGCGGCCATCTCGACGTGGCCCCGTGTGCGATGGCGACCTTGATCGCACGTGCCGCGGGAAATACGGAAGCGATGGCTGGCACCGTCGTCATTGGGGAAACCACGGGATACTTTGCCATTGTCGAACGAGAAAAAGTGCTCTTCTGGCGGCCCTTTGATGTTCCGGCAGCAGCTCAGAAAGTGATATCTTCGGTCCAGGCGGGCCTTGACCGCGTGGGCGATGAAATTTCCAAATGCGTCTCGCACATGGTCGGCTCCATGCACCTGGATAATCTCAGCGAACTTCTTATCTACGGACACGGCTCCGACGATGCCGTCTTCACCGACTATCTGAAGAATCGTTTTCATCTTCCGGTGCGCTCTCCCTCTCCCTTTGACGCGCTTTCCGCGGACGTGCTTTCGCCGGAACTGCGGAGCGCGCGCAGGACAAGAGCGCACCTATTTCGCGGTGGCCGTGGGACTCGCGATGCAACCGATTGGAGTGAAGAACAATGGCTGAGCTAATTCCCATTGAATATCGGCTTCGCGTGCGCAGCGTTACCAGATGTCACGATGGTTCAGTGCCGGGGTTATTTCCGCGCTGATCGCGGTCACGGTACTGAGTTACACGCTTATCTGGTTACGTCAGCAGTCCACGAAAAGTGCGCAACTGGGCGTGGAATACAAGGCCAAATCGGCATTGATCATGCGTTCACAGGAACTCCAGGCCAAGCGGCAGGAGCTTGCGAACCGCATGGAAAAAATTCAGGAACTGATGGACGACAAGGTGCTCCTCTCTTTGCTGAAAAACATCTCCGAAGGGTTTTCCGGCAAGGATTGCGTACTTGAATACATCAACATCGACGCAAAATCGCAGCAGCCGTCCACTCCTGATAAGCCGACCACGGATCCCCGCTATGTCGTCCACATCACGGGGATCACGAAAACTCAGGCACACTTGCGGAACTGATGACGCGTCTCGGTCAACGAACGAATCCGCCGATTAACGTCGTGCTGGAATCTTCGCGCCGCGAGGCGCTATTGGACGGCCAGGTGATGCGTTTCCAGATCATCTGCGAGAAGGCCGATCCTCGAGGCACGTGAACTCCCATGTAACTGTGACAGGGAAAATGATATGTCGGATCCAATCAATCAACGTCTGCGAAAAGTCAACATGATCGGCATCGCCGTCATCGTGTGCGGCGTGGCAGCACCCACAGCTTTAGGCGTCAGCGCGTTTCACAGGGATGGCTGCCGCGACATCAAGAAGGCCGCTTATTGGCAGGGGCAGCTCTCGGAACTGGAAGGCCTGAGCAAAACGTTCGACCAGGTCGAAAGTGAAAAGAAGCAAACCGAATCGCGCCTCATTGAGGCGGAGAGCCGCCTTCCAAACTCCAACGCGATGGACCAGTTTCTGCACGAACTGGCGAAGGTTGCGGAGGATGCGGGCCTGCAAGTGGACTCCACCGTTCCGGGCAAGGAAGTACAGGATGCGGGCGGCTATCAGGCAAAGCCGGTTTCGATCTCGGGCATTGGCGATTGGGACACCTGTTACAAGTTTCTCACGGGGCTTCGGAAAATGAATCGCCTCACTCGTCTTGATTTTGTTCAGTTGGAACTTGATAAGACGCACACCACTTCCGATGCCAATCCGGCTTCCTTGCTTGAAAAGCCGGTTTGTCGCATGTCGATTACCATTTCTACTTTCATGGCGCGGTGAACTATGGGTGATTTCGATAAACAACAACAGAGTTCGAGTGGGTCGGCTGAAAAGAAAAAGCTTGTGGTGGTCTGCGCACTGGGGGCCGTGCTGCTGGGCATCGGCGCGGTTCATTTCATGAAACCGGCACCGTCGAGCGCCTCGGCGGCCGTCCCGAGCGGCGGGGATCCGACGGCGTTTACGGAGTCTGTTGATCAGACCGCGGCGCAGGCCCGCGCCGCGCTTGAGAATGACCCGACTGCCAAACTTCTGCGGGGTTCCGGCGGTCTCGATCCCATGCTCGACACGGTCCCGCGAATCCGTTCCGCATTGATGCCGAGTGGGAAAACATGCTGGTTAAGCATGTTGAAGAAGTGCAGCCGGGGGAAACCCCGCACGTGGAAATCGCCACGCCTACTTCCGCCCCGAAAGTCGTGGATACCACGAACCTCAAACTCACGGGCATTTTCCGCCAGGATCAAAAACTTTACGCCATCATCAACGGCGACATCTACACCGTGGGCATGGCTATCGACACCGCACGCATCCTCGACATCACGAGCAACAAGGTTGTTCTTCAGCGGGTGGAGTCGATCAATGGACCCAAAGCGACTCTTACCATCGACCGAAAGCTGAAATGACGGGCAGGGGGTATACTCTCCGTCATTCGGACGGAGGTTTGCGTGCGATATTCAATTCTTATGGTTTGCGTCCTGGCGTGTTTTATTCCCGCGTGCCAGGGGGGGCGGGGGGGCAGTCATCCGGCAATGGAGCGGGGAATAATTCCCACGTGAATGGGGGCGGGGACTCATTCGTTGAGGGCAAAGCGACGGTCTTGGAACTCCACAACGAATTGGCGTTTGCCTTATTGGATATCAACGGCAAGCAGGTCTACGGCTACTGGGAAGCGGACCCTTCCACCGCTCAAACGAGTACCATTACCCGAAGCGGACCCTGGGGCAGTGCCGTCGGCGTTGCCAATGAGCCTATTGTTCACCATCAGGATTTTCCGGCAAAACCGGGCGATACGATCGCGTTTCGGGGCCTTCGCACCGGTTCGGACATCTACCTTACCGGGGTTCGCGTACTCAGCACGAAATAAGCGGCACGAGCACGTGTATTCAGGAACGCGGTGCCATTCGCGGCGTGCGCTTTCGCATACGCATCCTCGCGCCTATCATGCTGCGTTCGTTTTCCCTCGCAGGATTCCCCATGCCTCATGCCGTCAAAGTCACCGGTCTCAAAAAAACCTACCGCCAGGGCGACCGCGAAGTGTACGCGCTTCGGGGCGTGGACCTTGCGATTGAGCAGGGGGAATTCGTCGCGATCATGGGAGCATCAGGATCGGGAAAATCGACGCTTCTGCACTTGTGTGCGGCGCTCGACCGCTTTGAAGCGGGCTCGATTGAAGTGGCGGGCGAGCGGCTTGAGAGCCTGTCGGAGTCGCAGCTCACGCTTTTCCGTCGCCGCCGCATCGGCGTGATCTTCCAGCAGTTCAATTTGATTCCTACGCTGTCAGCGTTTGAAAACATCGCCCTTCCGCGGCAGCTTGACGGCTCATGGAGTGCGAGCCACAAGAGCCGCATTGAGGAACTGCTGACGATTTTGAAAATAGACCACCGCGCGGATCACCGTCCGGACGCCCTCTCCGGCGGGGAGCAACAGCGGGTCGCGATCGCCCGCGCCTGATCATGGCCCCGCCCGTCCTTTTCGCCGACGAGCCCACGGGCAACCTCGACTCGAATTCCGCAAACCAGTTTTGGACGCTGCTCGATGAAGCGGCACGAACCTCGGACACGACCATCGTCATGGTCACTCACGAACCGGCCGCCGCCCGCCACGCGGATCGTGTCGTGGTTCTTCGCGATGGGTTTCTTGCGGGGGAGTTTCTTCCGCGTGACTTTGACGCGCCGGCGGCGATTGCTGCTCATTATCAGATGTTGACAAGGTGACAGGATGACAAGGTGAAATAAAAAATCAGCTCGCACTGTGGAACCGTGCACGATTCTGCTTTCTGTCGCCCCATTATCCCTCTTTTGTCCCTCTCACCCAAATACGCCTCGGAATTACTCATGCCGCTCCCCATCTCGTTACGCCTCGCCACCCGCCAATGGCACGCCCGGCCGCTGCGGCCTATTCTGTGCTCGTTGGCCATCGCCGCCGCCGTGGCCTTAATTGTCTGCGTCGGCGCCGCGTTCGACTCCATTCGGTATTCGTTGGACGCGGCTATTGGCCAAATGCTCGGCGTCGCGGAAGTGCATGTGCGCCCCGCGCAGAGAGGCACCGACGCCCGCATCCCGGACGCGACGCTCCAGAACCTCCGGGCCCGAAAAGAAGTGGAATTCGCCGACGGACGGCTCCAATCCCATGCTTCTCTGACCAAAGGGGACAATCACCGCTGGTTCGATGCGGTCGGCATCGAACCTCGCCTCGATGAACTGCTGCGCCCTAAAGTCTACGTCACCGGCCATGCCCTTTCCGGCAAGCCCCGCCAAATTGTTATTGACGCGGGTGTCGCGGATCTCATGAATCTCAAAGCCGGCGACGACGTGACTTATTCCCCCGACGGAACCACGACCCACGTCGTCACCGTCGTCGGCATTACCAAACGACCGTCCATTGAACTCATCGCCAAACCTACCATTTATCTGGAATTGAACGAACTCGCCGCCGACTTGCACATGACCCCCGAGTACGACGTCATCGATATGAAACTTCGCGAGTCGGAAAACGTCGATTTTGATGTTTACGCCAAATCATTGAATAAGGAGCTCGGCACGACGGTCCGCATCTCTCCCGGTACGAATTCCAAAGCTAAATTGGCGGACGAAACCCGTTCCATTCAACTTCTACTCTCCCTTCTCTCCACCATTTCCGGTATATGCGCCGCTCTCATTATTGGGACCACCTTGTCGGTCGGCGTGCAGGAACGCATTCGACAATTCGGGCAACTCCGCTGCATCGGTGCCTCCCGCGGCGCAGCTTGTTTCATTCCTTCTGGCCGACGCTTTTGTCATGCTGGTTTTTGGTGAGACCCTGGGCATTCTTCTCGGTTTCGCGTGTTCCGCGGTGCTCGTCTGGTATTTCCCCCAATTTTTTCTCGCCTACAAACTGTCGCTTTCATCCATCACGATCGCCATGATCAACGGATGCGTCGCGACGCTGCTTGGCGCGGCTATTCCTCTGTGGCAAGTGACGCGCGTTTCGCCGATGGCAGCGGTCACCTCCGTCTCCAAAAAATCCCGCCCCGCCACGGTCTGGCTCGCGGGCCTCGCGGGCCTCTTTTGCCTCGCTATTCAAGGTTGCCTTTGGACTTTCGCCCCTACGCGGGAATTCCGCTTTTACACCTATACCACCGCGGGAATTCCGCTGATTTTCATTGGCTGGGCGCTCCTGGGTCCGCCGCTTCTTGTTCTGATGGAACGAGTCGCCTCGCGCATTATCGCTCCGCTGTTTTTCCTCAAATCCGTGCTGTTGCGGGGTGCATGGTCGCGAACGCCGTGGCGAACCGGCGCGATGATCGCCGCGCTCATGATCGGCGTGACCCTCTTCATTGCCGTCTCGGCCAGAGGCCGCTCGCTTCTAGCCTCCTGGACCTCGCCGGCACGTTTTCCTGATTTGTTTCTGTACTCCATTGCCCCGATCAACGATGCCCGGCTGGACCTGCTCAAACGCGAGCACCCGGAATTCTCCGACCTTACCACCCTCAGCCCCTTCCCCGTGAAGCTCAAGCCGACGACGCTTAAAAACGGCGAAGTGCTGAGCAACATGTCCACCACCTTTATCGCCGTTGAGCCTCGCTCCTTCGCTCGCCTCGTCGAGATGGACTACTTTCAGGGCAATCCCCGGCAGGCCATCGACGAACTTGCCGATGGCCACCATCTCTTTGTGACCAAGGAATTTTACAATCTTCACAACCTGGGTCTGGGCGACAAGCTCACCTTCATCGGCGCCGACGGAAAACCGGCGGAGTTCACCATCTCGGCCGTGGTCTCGTCGACGGGCATGGACCTTGTTAAAAACTATTTTGATATGCGCTCGCTCTTTCAGGACGCGGCCATTTCTTCGGTCCTCGGTTCCATCGACGACGCGCAAAAACTTTCCGGCTGCGCGACGTGAATCTGATGCTTCTGAACATCGCCGCCTCCCACGCGAACCCCGACACCATGGGCCAGCTTCGCCAGTCGCTGGCCCGCGAGGGCTTCCAATCCGCATCGTCCGTTGAACTCAAGGCGGGGCTAAAATCGCTGATTACGCGGGTCGTCGATTCGCTTTCCGTCATCGCGTTCGGAGCCTTGCTCATCGCCTCGCTCGGTGTGGCCAACATGGTCATCGCTTCGGTGCACGCCCGCCGTTTTGAATTCGGCGTGCTGCGAGCCATCGGTGCTGCCCGCGGGCAACTGATTCGGCTGGTCCTCGCTGAAGTCACGCTCATTGGCCTCGTCGCGGGTGTTCTGGGCGCGGCGCGGGGCTGCAATTCGCGTTCATGGCCACGCTGGTTGATCGCCTGCTCGTGGGATTCCCCACCAACTTCCTCGCGGTCGACCTTTCCCACGTCCTCGAATACATCGGCATCTACATTCTCACGGCCATCGTCCTTACCACCGCTCTAGCGTGGCTGGCGGCCCTCGCCCCCGCCATTCGCAGTGCCATGACCGCGCAACGTACGCTTCTTGCGAGCGGCCGCGTTTAAGGCAACAATCACTCCCTGCCTCAAAAACTTTTACTCATTTACTCCTTCCTTCCTTTACTCTTTATTTCCCTCCTTATTCCTCTTGACGTTCGCATTTCGTTCGGTATACTACTCCAGCCTCTAACACTCTCCATTGTTTTGTGATATTACTACTCTCTCTTGCTATTACTGGAGACAGCATGTCTAAAGAAACCGCTCCCCGTGAACCCAGCTCGCGCGATCAGGCCCTCGACCGAGCCCTTGCTCAAATCGAAAAAACGTACGGCAAGGGCGCCATCATGAATATGGATGGGAATACGTCACTTAACATCGACGGCATCCCCACCGGTGCCCTCTCGCTTGACATCGCCCTTGGCGGCAAGGGAATGCCCCGGGGCCGTATTGTGGAAGTCTTCGGTCCTGAATCCTCGGGCAAAACGACGCTGTGCCTTCACATCATCGCGGAGGCCCAAAAGAAGGGGGGCGTTGCCGCGTTTGTTGATGCGGAACACGCCCTCGACCCGTCGTGGGCGAAACGTCTGGGCGTATCGCTTCGCGAGCTTCTTGTTTCTCAACCGGACAACGGGGAACAGGCTCTTGAGATCGTGGAAACGCTGGTCCGCTCCAATGCCGTCGATGTCATCGTGATCGATTCCGTTGCCGCCCTGATTCCCAAATCGGAAATCGAAGGCGAGATGGGCGATGCGACCATGGGCGCACAAGCGCGTCTGATGTCGCAGGCGATGCGAAAGCTCACCGCCGCCGTCAGCAAATCCAAATCGCTGGTCATTTTCATCAACCAGATTCGGATGAAGATCGGCGTCATGTTCGGCAACCCGGAAACCACCACCGGCGGCAATGCGTTGAAATTTTATTGCTCCATCCGCGTGGATATTCGACGCATCAACGCGATCAAGGAAGGCGATGTCGCAATCGGCAATCGCGTCCGCGCCAAGGTCGTTAAAAATAAGATCGCGCCTCCATTCCGGGAGGCGGAGTTCGACATTCTCTTCGACTCCGGCATCTCTTATGAAGGCGACCTTCTGGACATGGGCGTTAATGAAATGGTCATCGACAAATCCGGGGCGTGGTTCAACTACGGCAATGTGCGCCTGGGCCAAGGCCGGGAACAAGCGCGGCAGTTCCTCAAAGACAATGCCGAGGTCGCGAAAGAAGTTCGCGAGAAAGTTCTTTTGAAAAAGACGCCCGTGGAGCCTGGCTCGGAGCCCAAAGGAACGAAGCCTGAGGGGAAATCCGAGAAGTCGGAGAAATCGGAGAAGGCCGAAGCCAAGGTTCCCGCCAGAGCGGGAAAATAACTGCAAAAGTACGAGTGGGCTGTGACACATGAATTGCGGGTGAAGCAGATACGTCGTCGTGTTGCGACGGTGCGCTGAAATGGCGCCACATGACCCGCAATTTCAAGTGACCTTGGCCCACGAGGGGCGTCCGAGAGGGCGGTCATTTGGGATTATAAATCCGCGCTGACGTCCGCCGGGGAATCGCCCCTTGTTCTGTCGTGTCACTTGCTCGCTCAAGTCCGCCGCCGCGCATCGACACTCGATGCCCCGCGCAATCCGGTATACTTTCGCGCCCACCCGGCCGTCTCCCATTCACTCGCCCGCTTATCAATGTCAACAGCATTATGTTGCGACAGCACCGCCGCGATCCGATCGGCATCCTCGTCGGACGCATCCACCGTCAAAAGGGTCCCACCCCGATTCACACCTTCTGAATAGACTTCGGCCTCATGCTCGGGAATCCCCAGCCCGATGAGCCCTCCAACCAACCCACCTGCCGCCGCCCCGATCCCCGCCCCGGCGAGTACCGCGACGATTGGTCCGGCCGCGAGCACCGGGCCGATCCCGGGAATGGCTAATAGTCCCAAAGTCGCCAGAAGGGCCGCAGCTCCGCCCGCAATCGCCCCCGCCGTGGCCCCAATGCTCGCACCCTCTCCTGCTTCCGTCCGCTCCGCTTCGTTCTTTTCGGTGCGGTAATCACGGTTGGAGGTACTGGTAAGCACGCTGACCCGCCCACGATCCACTCCACTGCCAAGCAAGTCGCCCTGTGCCGCGTAAGCATCAGCCGCATAGTCAAAAAGCCCAATAACGGTTTTCATAAGTGCCTCCAGCCGGTGTTCGGATCAGTAGAACCAAATAGTTCCCGACTATGGAGGAGCAATGCTCGTGCCCTCCGCCGGCCGCGTTATGTGGCGACTCCTGCCGCGTCCGTGTATTCTTCGTCACTCGCTTAATTCAGGAGGATGTATGGGAAAACAACTCACGGCACGCCCTGCAATCGAAAAAGCGGTCACTGCCGCGCTTCACAAGCAGCCTATTGTCGATATGCACACGCATCTTTACCCGCCAACCTTTGGCACCCCGGTGGCGAATAAATCCGGCAAGATGGACAGCCAAGGCCTCATGCTCTGGGGTCTGGACGAACTGATTACCTATCACTATCTGATCGCGGAGGTCTACCGCGTCGTCCCCGCGACCGAACTTCCCTATGAAACATTTTGGAGGATGTCGAAGACGGAGCAGGCGGACCATATCTGGAAGCATTTGTTCGTGGAACGCGCTCCGCTCAGCGAAGCGTGTCGCGGTGTGCTTACATGCTTGCAGATGCTCGGCATTGATGTGGGGCGAAGAAAGATTTGAGCAAGGCTCGCAAATGGTTCGCCGCACAAGACCCTGACAAATATATTGATCGTGTCATGGAGCTTTCAAACATCGAAAGCATCACGATGACCAATCCCGTGTTTGATGACAATGAGCGGGCCAGGTGGCTTGCCGCTCCGGAAAAATTGCGGGGCGATTCTCGGTTCAAATCGGTTCTGCGCATGGACCCGCTGTTGCGCGATTGGCCCGGTGCGGCCAAGAAACTATCGGAGTGGGGCTTTGACGTTGGGGATGGGAAAAAGCTGAGCGGCAAAAATATTGAGGAGGGCCGCCGGTTCTTGCGAGAATGGCTGGACCGCCAAAACGCCATTTATATGGCGCTCTCGCTGCCGCCTGAGTATCGCTACCCAGCCGCTTCCGCTGGCGATGATCCAGTCGCACAAGCAGGGCAGATGGTGCTGGAAAAAATCCTGCTTCCCGTCGCCGCCGAAAGAAACCTGCCGTTCGCGATGATGATTGGCAGCCGTTTTCGGGTAAATCCTTCGCTGAAAGATGCGGGCGATATGGTTGGACCGTCGGACGTGCAATCCGTTGTCCGCCTGTGCGCGGAATTTCCACAGAATAAGTTCTTTGTCACGATGCTTGCCCGCGAGAATCAGCATGAATTATGCGTCGCGGCCCGCAAGTTCAGCAACCTGATGATTTTCGGCTGCTGGTGGTTCCTCAACAATCCCAGTCTGATCGAAGAGATTACCCGCATGCGCATTGAGCTGCTCGGATCGACGATGATCCCGCAGCATTCCGACAGCCGGGTGCTCGATCAGTTGCTGTACAAGTGGAATCACACGCGGCAGATCCTGTGCAAAGTGCTGACGGATAAATATGCCGACATCGCTGCGACGGGGTGGAAGCTCACGGATGATGATGTGAAAAAAGATGTGGAAGGGATGTTGAAGCAGAACTTCGTCAATTTCCTGAAGCGATGAGCGGTTTGAGCGGTTATTGATGGCGCGGGGAAGTGCTGCTAGATTACTGAGCCCGCCGGTTGAATCACCGGGGGGAGACAATTGTTCCAGCGCATCCATCACGAGGGTTTCATGCGAATTCTGCTTACCACCACGAGTTTTCAAGATACACCGGGGAAGCATCACGAGTTGCTTGCGTCGAGCGGGTTTGAAGTCGTTCGCGCTCGCGGCCCGCTGACGGAAACCCAGGTGCTCGAACTTGTGAAATCCGGCGATGGTTTTGACGGCTTTCTCAACGGCGACGACATCATCACAGCGAAGGTCATTGATGCCGCGCTTCCACGGCTGAAGGTCATCGCGAAGTACGGCATTGGCCTCGACTTGATCGACGTCAAATACGCGACGAGCAAAAAGATTCCCGTGCTTTTCACGCCCGGTGTGAACCATACCACGGTCGCGGAGCACACGTTTGGCCTGATGATCGCGGTCGCCAAACACTTCGGCCCGCATCTTCACAGCGTGAAATCCGGCGGCTGGAAACGAATCACCGGTTCGGAACTCGCGGGAAAAACCGTCGCAGTGCTGGGCGTGGGCCGCATCGGCAAGGAAGTCATCAAGCGGGCCGCTGCGTTTGATATGAAGTCGACCGGGTACGATCTCTATTGGGACGACGCGTTCGCAAAGCAGTACAACGTCAGGCGCGGCATGACGATTGATGAAGCGGTGAAAGACGCGGATTTTATCAGCGTTCACATGAACCTTTCCGACGACAACCGCGGCTTCATCAACAAAGCGTTCATCAGCAAGTTGAAAAAAGGCGCTGTCATCATCAATACGGCGCGTGGCGGATTGGTCAATGAAGCCGATGTCGCGGAGGCATGCAGGAGCGGTCAACTCGGAGGATATGGGGCGGATGTGCTGGAGGAAGAGCCGCAGAAAGCGGGCCATCCGTTTGCGACCATCGACAACGTGGTGATTACTCCGCATGTGGGGAGCCGGACGTTTGAGTCGGTGGAGCGCCAGGCGCTGCGGGCGGTACAGAATATTGTGGAGTTTTTGAAGGGCGGGAAGGATTATATTCAGGCGAACCAATTCTAGTTATTCATCGTAGTTCCGGGCTCAAACCCGGCGCTCTTGCGACGTCTTAGCCATACGGTCCATTCGGAGCCTCTTATGTCACAACAAGCCACCGCGGATGTGGGCCTGATCGGCCTTGCAGTCATGGGCGAAAATCTTGCCCTTAATATTGCGGATCACGGATATAAAGTCGCCGTCTACAACCGCACGACGGAGGTGATGAAAAAATTCATTGCGCGCGAAAATCCGCCGGGCGGTCTTGTGGGGGCGGAGACGCTCAAGGAGTTCGTCGCGGCGATTAAGAAGCCTCGCAAGATCATCATTCTCGTCAAAGCGGGCCCGGCCGTGGATGCCGTGATGAAGCAGCTTTTTGATGCGGGTGTTGAGGCGGATGATATTGTGGTGGATTGCGGTAATTCGCTGTGGACCGACACGATCCGGCGCGAGAAGGAGTATGCGACCAAGTGCAAATTCTTTGGGTCGGGAGTGTCGGGGGGAGAGGTTGGCGCGCGCGGTTTGGGCCTTCGATGATGCCGGGCGGTGATCCGGATTCCTGGCAGCATCTCAAGCCGATCTGGGAAGCGGTCGCGGCGAAGGTGGACGCGAAAACGGGCAAGCCGCTGGAGGATTATGCCCCAGGAAAGCCTGTGGTTGGCGGCGTTCCGTGCACGGCGTACCTGGGCCCAAACGGTGCGGGTCACTACGTGAAGATGATTCACAATGGGATCGAGTACATCGACATGCAGTTGATCTGTGAGGCGTATACGCTGCTTACGCATTTGCTGGGGTTGAAGGCACCGGAGCTTTCAAAAGTGTTTGGGGAATGGAATCAGGGCGATCTGGATAGCTATTTGATTCAGATCACGACGGACATTCTTCAGCAGCCGGACCCGGTGCATAAGGGAAGTTATCTGGTGGATTATGTGCTCGATACCGCGGGCCAAAAGGGAACGGGGAAGTGGACGAGCACAAATGCGCTGGACATGGGGATTCCGGCGAATGCGATTGCGGAAGCGGTGTTCGCGCGGTGTCTTTCGGCATTGAAGGAAGAGCGCATGGAGGCGAGCCATCATTTGAAAGGGCCTTCGACCATCGCTCATGGAATCAATCGTGATGAGTTGATCAATGCGGTGCGGGATGCGTTGTACTGTTCCAAGATCTGTGCGTATGCCCAGGGTTTTCAACTGATGCGGGAGGCGCAGAATGAGTACAAGTGGACGCTTGATTTCGCGTCGATCGCTTCGATCTTTCGCGGTGGGTGCATTATCCGCGCTCGCTTCCTGCAGAAGATCACCGATGCTTACACGCGGAACAAGGAGCTGGTGAATCTGCTACTCGATCCGTACTTCAACGAGCAGATTCAAAAGGGGCAGACGAACTGGCGGAAAGTGGTGGCGCTCGCAGCGACGAACGGCGTGGCGGCACCGGCGTTCATGTCGGCGCTTGCGTATTACGACGGCTACCGGTCGGCGCGATTGCCGGCGAATCTGCTGCAGGCGCAGCGGGATTATTTCGGCGCGCATACATACGAGCGGACGGATGCGCCGCGCGGGAAGTTCTTTCATCTGGATTGGCCGGAGAAGAATCGGCCGCAGATGGATATTGTTGCCGGGTCCGGCGGCGGGCACTAACTTTTTGACTCTTGCATAGACACTTAAGATACAAACTCAGGATATACTAATGCCCATCAACTTTATCGTCCCTACCGCTCTTCACAACGCCCTCGTTGCTGCCGCTTACGAGCACCGTGGCTATACAAAGGATGAAGCGAACGCGGGCGCGAAATTCTCCGAACTTACAGCGTGGCATGGCATCAAGACGCACAATGCGATTAAGGCGCTGCATTTGGATGAATTGTTTGGTTCCAAAGCCGGCGGCTGCAAACCTGGCGCGACGATTGAAAAGATTCCGAGCAAGTTCAAGGCTGTTGAACGGTGGAACGCGCAATCGCAAGCTTGGGCAGGCGACGGCGTTTGAGGCGATGGATCGGGCGATGCAATTGGCGGATGAATATGGGGTGGGCGTGGTCGCGGTTGATAATGCGTTTCATTATTTGTGGGGCGGTGGGTATGTGATCGATGCCGCGAATAAAGGCTATATCGCGTACACCGCATGCACCGCGGCGTTGGCGGAAGTGGTGCCTTTTGGCGGCAAATTCCCCACGCTGGGGACGAATCCGCATTCCTGGGGATTTCCCACGAAGGATGAACTTGGGTTTCTCGATCTGCATTGATTGGGCGACGAGCATTGTTGCGATGGGTCGCGTTCAACAGTTCGTTCGGGAAGGCAAGCAACTCGCCGCCAGGCTCGGGCGTGGACGAGCATGGCAATGAAACCACCGATCCGAACAAGATCAAAGCACTATTTCCTTTCGGTCAGCATAAGGGTTACGGGCTTTCGCTGATTGATGAACTTTATGCGGCTTATATCGGCGGCAGCATTCCGACGATTCGAAATCGGTGGGACAAAGTTCCCAGCGGAGAGAAAGGCACATGCTGTTTCTTCTTCCAGTGCATTCGGCCCGACGCCATCAGCGTGGACTTTGCCGCGGGAAGGTCGCAGAAGCAAAACGTGAAAGCGGTCATTGATGACATTCTGGGGCATGGCAACAGTGGGGCGATGCTTCCGGGCCAGCTTGAGGCGAACGCGGCGGCGCTTTCGACGAAGCATGGGGGACTGCTTTTCACCAAAGCCGAAGTCGAGGCATTGGCGGAGATTGCGAAGGAGGCCGGATTTCAGTTTGACAGTTCATCACTGAAAACCACCGAAGTGTAATTAAAAAAGATATCATGCTGGGCGGGTCGCATGCCCGGTCAGCACGATTGTCTCTCGGTGCACATTCCACCCTTATTCAAGGAAACGCAAATGCCCTACAACGGCTTCGATATCTCCGGGAAAGTCATTCTTGTTTCGGGTGGGACGTCCGGGATTGGACGTGAGATTGCTCTTGGGTGCGCTCGCGCGGGCGCGAAAGTGATTGCGGGCTCGACCAATCCCGACAAAGTTGCCGCGATGAAAAAAGAACTTGAGGGTGTGAGCGGCGGGGCGGTGGGGGGGCACGACGCCACGCCGATGAATGTGGCGGATGAAGCAAGCGTCAAGGCGGCGTTTGATTTTGCGGTCCAGAAACACGGGCGTGTCGATGCGGTGGTGAATTCGGCGGGCGTCATCAAGCGGCAACCGTCGATTGACATGCCGGTGGAAGAGTTTCGGCGCATCATTGATATCAACCTGACCGGGACTTTCATTGTGAATCAGGCGGCCGGCCGGGTGATGCGGGCGCAGGAACCGAACTCGCTCGGCGAGCGCGGCTCCATCGTCAACATCGCCAGTCTGAATAGTTACATCAGCCTGACCGAAGTTCTTGCGTATGCGAGCAGCAAGTCGGGGGTGCTGGGAATTATCCGAGGGCTTGCGAATGAGTGGGCGCAATATGGAATCCGGGTCAATGGGATTGCGCCGGGCGTATTTCCCACTGACCTTAATCGGAAGTTGATCGAAGGCACGCCTCGGGGTGAGTTTCTTAAAGCGCATACGCCGCAGGGACGTTTTGGGAAAGCCGAAGAACTTGTCGGGGCGGCGATTTATCTCATGAGCGCGGCGGCGAGCTATACGAATGGGCATACCATTATCGTTGACGGAGGATTCCTCACCCGCGGCGTCGGCGTTTGATGGTCAGTAGCTTTTTCGATTGATTGTAATGAGCATTAAAACGCCGTGCACTCGCGGCGTTTTTTTGCGCAGAAAAAAGCCGTCGTGAGAGCGATGGCGAGTGTTGACCTTGATAAGCGAATGGCTGCGGCTCAAGCGGGGTTGTGGACAAAGACACGGGGCAGGGCGTCCGCGGCGAGGACCAGCTTGAAGATGGTGCTCGTGCCGACGGCGGACGGTGCGATGGCACTGTCGGACGGATCGCCGAAGATGCCGTTGGGTCCTGGGGAGACGCCGGCACTGATCGCGCTGTTGGCATCCAGAGCCCCTTCAGCGCCGTTGCCGATGTTGATGGAGCCGATGTTGCCGAAGAAGAGGGTGGGGTTGGATCGGAGGGTCTGGACGTTGGCGGGGGTCGCAAGGGGGTTGGTGCCTGCGACGACGTTTTGGAGAGCCGCCCCATCGACGACGAGGCCGCTGGAGACGGAACTATCGACGAGACCGCCCGAGACGAAGGTTCCGATGGAACCGCCGGCGTCGATGACGGAATTGCTCATCGAGCCGATGGTGACAATGCCCAAAGTTCCGAGAGAGACGGCTTCGTTGCCGTCGTGAGTGCCGAAGATACCGTCATTGCCCGGCGTGATTCCGGATTGAACAACAGAGCTGGTGACAGCGCCTTTGACCTTGAGGGAATTGATGGCTTGCCCCGCGGTGACGACCGCGTTGGTGAGAGCGGAGGCGGACATCTTGTTGATGCTCGCGGCGCTGATGTGGGCACCGGTCAAACTACCGGCGACGGTGAGCGTGTTGATGGCACCTTTGACGTTGATGGTGCCGCCGGTGGTATTGCCCTGCACGGTGAGGACATTCAAGCCATTGGTGGAGATTTTGGCATTCGCGCCGATCGCGGGGACGACGATGGTTCCAATGCTCCCCGCGGTGAGGCGGCCGTTCAGGGCACCGCCTTTGATCATGAGGCTGGCGATGTTTCCACCGGCAGTGAAGGAACCGGTGGAAGTGATATCGCCGGTGAGTTTGATCGGGCCGATGGAGCCGTTGGCGATGATGGTACCGGCAATGCTGCCGGTGTAGAGGACTTTGCTGAGGTTGCCGGTGGTGGTGATGGTCCCGGTGAAGGCACCGCCGCCGAGGAGTTGGCCAAGGGTGCCTTGGATGGTGACATTACCGCGGAGGCCGATATCGGTGTTCTTATCGCCGCCAATGGTGAGTTTTCCGAGATTGCCGTGGACGACCAGGGTGGAATTAGAAGCGAGTCCCTGAAGGAAGCTGATCGCACCGACGTTGCCGCTGATTTCAAAATCGCCGGAGAATCCGGAAGCGAAGACGAGCTTCTTGGCGGAACTTCCGCCGAGGAGTTTGATGGACCCGGTAAAGTTACCGCCGCCGATGACCCCCTTCTTTTTGCTGGTGGTACCGATGACGAGGGTATTGACGAAGCCCTGCGACACGAGCGTTCCGGCAAAGTTGCCGCCGACGGTGAGCGATTTAATGCTGCTGCTGGGCCCTTTAGCGAAGATCAGGCCGCTGACATAATTGCCTGCGATGACCATAGTGCCGAGGGTACCGGCGAATTCGAGGTCGAGCCCGGTGGCATTGCCGCCAATGACGAAGGTGCCGAGGCTTCCGGTGAGAATACGGATGTTCGAGATGCCGCCGGTGAGTTTGATGGAGCCGATGGAGTTGGAGAAGTCGAGCGTGTCAGGGGCGGTGGTGCCTGGGACGAGGGATGCGGCACCTTCCATGGTGAATGCGGTGATATTGCCGAGATTCTGGCCGACAAAGTTGGAATTCCCGATGACGCCGGTGCGGAAGTCAGAATCACCAAGGCCGACTTGCTTCATGAAGAGATCAAGGTCGGTATCGGATGAGACGGCCACGCCTGTGTAGGGATCAATGGTCCCGCCTTCGCTGCTGCGGACGCGATTGGAGAATTGAGTGACGGAAGCGATGGCACCATTTCCGGTGGCGTTGAGGGCATTGATCCTGTTGCCGTTGAAAAATACCTGGCGGATGCCGTAGCCACCGGCAGTGAGGTTTTTAAGAACGCCATCGCCAAGGGTGACAAAATCGGAGTTGAGGACGCCAAAACCGGTGGAAGCGATGGTGACGGTGCCGATGTCAGCGGCTTCAAAGAAGGTGCCGATGATGCCGCCATTGCCAGAAATAGAAATATTTTTGATATTAAAGACAGGGTTGGTGATGGACGTGCCGAGTTCGGGAAGAGTGCGACCGCCGGCATTTAAGAAACTTGCCTGTTGGAGGGTGCTCAAGGCATCAACCTCGGCGCCGATGAGCGATCCGTTAGAGAGCGAGATGTTGTCGATGGTCGGGGCGTTTCCGAAGGCGATGATCTGTCCGCGGATATCCGCGTTGTTTCCGATGAGGTTGATAAGAGTGCCGCCGACATAAATACCTGCGCGTGAACTCGCCGCGCCGAAGGTCATTGGTAGCGGAGAATGGAGCAAGTCCGCTGGATGCAACGCCATTGCCGATCCTGATCGTTCCAAGGTTCCCATTAACAACGATGGGCCCTGTAATGCCCTCCAGGGCACCCTTGATGGCGGTGCCTCCGGCATCGGCGGTAATGGAGCCGACACCGCCGTTGGCGATGATATTTCCGAGGGCATTGTTGGTAGAGATGGAGACGACGTTCCCAACCACGATTCCGGTGTGTTGCTGCTCAAAGGGGTAGGTATTTCCACCGGCGATGACGGCGGACTGATTAAGCACGGCACCGGTAGTGCTGTGGGTGGAACCGAGGTTTCCGGCAACGGTGAGGGTGCCGACGTTACCAGTGGTCATGTTGACGATGTCACCGCCGGTGTTGTCAGTGATGCGATTAATGGTGAAAGGATCAGTGATTGAAAAGACGCTGGTCGCAATAGCCCCGACGATGGAGAGCGTATTGAGTGAGCTTGCGACGGCGGTGGCGTCATTGGCCGGAAGAAGAACTCCGCCTACGAGGACAGGTGTGCCATTGGCGTTGAGAACGGGTGTTCCGTTGGCGTTGAGGAGGGGGGTACCGCCGACAGCGGTGGTCGTGAGGGCGGCACCGGCACCGGTCATGTCGATTTCGCCGATCTCGGCGCTTTGGCCGCCGCCGAAGTTGCCGCTGGAACTGTTGATGGTAAGGCTGCTGGTGGAAATAACTTTGACGAGCACGACGCCGCCGGTGCCGAAGATGCCGTAGCTATAGGTCGTGATTTGTCCCGCAGGGACGGTTGTGACAACGCCGGTGGTGGGGTTGGTGACGGTTTGAGCGGGAGAGGGGGTCAGCATGATTTGGGAGCCGGAATCGTCTGTAACAGGGACAGCTTCTCCGACGGCGTGAACAATTCCGCCATCGCCGAACTGGGTGCCTCCGGTGCTGGTGCCGCCGCCGCCGAAGTTCGGATCCTGGAAAATCGAGCCGCCGACGTGGATGAATCTGACGTTGCCGCCGATACCCGTTTCGATGCGGGGGCCGCCGTGAGCCAGGGTGCCAAGATCACCGGAGACGTCGATCAAATCGATAATACCGTCATTACCGATGCCGTTCGCGTCGGCGGAAAATACGGTGAGGCCAAGGGTGCTGCTGAAGTTGTTGGACAAGGTTGCGGCACGAACAACGCCGATGCTCGCATTGCTGGTATAGGTGCCTTCCATGTCCCCTTCGGAATCGAGGAGTTGAATGTTTCCACCGGCGGAGACATTGGCGAGCATCCGAGCGCGGCCATGAATAAGACCGACTTGACCCACAACGCTGATGTTGGGAACAGAGTTGGGGAAACCGGTGACGATACGGCCGAGGGAGGCGGCCTCTAAGGTACGAAGGTTACCTGAGTCCACATTGACCGAGGAGAGGGTGCTGCTAATGAAATTGGCGTTGGTGACGATCGCTCCGATGTCCCCCGCGGTGGCGGTGATGCCCGGATCTTCGGTAAGCATATCGCCTCTGGACTTGATGCCTCCGATGGCGAGATTACCGACGCCCGTGACGCTGAGGGTGTAGTTGACGTCCGTCAAAAGGGAAGGATTGCCGGAAAGAGCAAGATCACCGGGCAGACCCGCGGCAATGCGATACGCACCGGGACGATCCGCCGTGAAGGTCGCGGTAACGAAGCCGGAAGCATTGGCGGCCCCGGTGAAAATCAATCGTCCATCGGGGTCGAAAACGCCAAGTTCCTCGGAACCGAGCGGTGTGCTCGGATTTGTGGCCTCCGACACGGTGACGGTCTGTCCAGCCAAAAGGCCAAACGCATAGTAGTCGACAGGGTTGGGAGATTCGCCATTGATGAATCCCTGAAGGGTGCCCTGCAGGGTGATGCTTTGCTGGCCGTTGGTCACGTCGAGCACCCCGACATAGTCGGCAGTGGCGAAGGAGCCATTGAAAAATGCATCGCCGGCGGTAACTGGAATAAGGCCAAGATTTGAGAATGTAAAGACTCGGTTGCCCTTGTTGTTCGGGAGAACAAAGGTCGTAGGTTCCTGCCAGACATATCCGAGGTTCACCAGGCTATTGCTGGTTACGTTGTTGTCAGCGGTCACACTGGCGACGAGCGCAGTCACCGACAGACAACGTGCCGATCTTTCCACCGGCATGAATCTGTGTAAATGTGTCATAGGTGAGTCCGGCGTTGGGAACAGTCGTGACTTCAGTGCCGACTGAGGTGTGGACGAGGAGATTGGCGATATCACCGGTGACGTTGAAATTATCGGCAACGCCGCCGCCGGCCCCCGTTGCATCGCCGGTGAGCAACCACCCCGCATAGAATGTGCCGACGGAGCCCTCAATAGCGACATTGCCAGTGACGGTGCCGTCGACGAGGATTTTCCCAATGCTGTTGGCGGAATAGATGCCGGAGATAAAGTTGGTGCCGTCAAAACCGGTCGTGTTCGTCGCAAGCGCCAAAGCAGTCGGGCTGATGGGTCCCCCGCTGGGGACGGTGATGATGGGCACATTAGTGATGGGGGTTTGGTTGGCGAGTTGTCCGATCCATATTTGACCCGCCGCGCTCGGCACCGTGACGGGACGTCCCTGTACATTCTGGGTTCCTGCATAAAGATATCCAGGGCCGCCGGTCTGAATATCGCCGCCCGTTATCGTAAGGGACGCATTGATGTCGGAAGAGGTGATGTAAATTGCGAAGATGTTCACTCCGGCCGGTGGCGCGGTCAGAGCGCTGGGACAAGATTGACCAGACTGGCACCATCAGAGCCGTAAAGTTCGACGGTGATATTTCCGACGAGGGTGACCGTGAAATTCTTTTTACTGAAGTCAAAAAAGCTGGTGGTTTGTGCGACGGTGGAGTTGTTTGTGAGAGTTGTGAGGAGAACTCGCGGCTCCATCTGCTCGAGGCAGGCCGAGCGTAGCGTTGACGGCGTGGGTCCGCCCAGCGCGCGGGGCGTGGGGACCGCCGACTCCGTGACAGAGGCCGAATAACCGTGGGTGTGAACGTACCGGCAAAGCCGCGACAGAATGCTCACGTACAGCCTCCTGCTAAGACAGCCTGATCCAGAATGTCGGATTCAGACGTCATTTAGCTCAAGAAAACGAAATGACAGAGGGAAACCCACCGCGCAACCGCTCGAGCATCCTCCACGCTTAGTGGATAATGTCTCAGGTGAGCCTGTAAAGTCAAGCGTTTAAGGTTGGCATGAAGGTTTTTCTGAGACGTGGAGGCCGCAAGTGCGGTGGGTTTTGGAAATGGCAGGTTCGCAATCGGGCGAAACGGCTCCAGATCAGCATTTTTTACGATAAACGGCCAGAGTGGTGGTTTGCTCCCGTCAACACCCGATGGCTATGATTCGGCAGCGAGGGGCCGCATGTCAGGCACGGCTCTTTCTGCATTTTCAGTAATTTTGAAATGAGGCACAAATGCCCTCCGAAACGGCCGAACCATGAAAGACATCGTGACGCTTCTGAAAGCTGCCGATGCTCTCTTTGCGTCGGGCGATGAGGGGGTGCTCGTGACGCTGGTGCATACCGAGGGATCGACTTATCGTCGGCCGGGCGCGCATGCTGGTGGTTGCAGGATGCCGCACGGTGGGGACGATCAGCGGCGGATGTCTGGAGGCAGCGGTTGCCCGGGAGGCGTGGGCGCTGACACGCGAGTTGCCCGCGCGGGTTTTGTTTTTGAATCGACACCCGAAGATGACTCGTGGGGACCGGCCTCGGGGTGTCATGGCCGTCTTTTTCTGCTTGCGGAGCGGATCGACTCGAGGAATCGGCATCCGGCGTTGGAGCAACTGGCATTGGTGCGAGAGAGCCACCATCCAGCGGTGCGGACGCACACGTTTTGTCGCGGGTCGGACGGCGAACTGTGCGCCGATCAAACGCGGGTCGTTGAGGATGCCGGGCTTCAGGAACGCTGGCCGCGCGAGGCGGCGGTTGCCTTTGCAAATAAGGCGTCGCGATGGGTGGAGGCTGATGGTGCCGCGGCTTTTTTGGAATACTTTCCGCCACCGGTGCATTTATTGATATGCGGTGCGGGAGACGATGCGCAGCCCGTGGCGAGCATCGCTTCGGAGCTGGCGTGGACCGTGGACTTGGTCGATACGCGGGCGCGGCTCGCCACGCGCGATCGGTTCCCCACGGTTAGAAATGTTCATGTGGGAACAACCCATGACCTGTTCTCGGGGCTCCATTCACACAGTGCCGTTGTGTTGATGACTCACCGATTCGTGGATGACCTTGATATTCTCGCACAGTTGTTCCAAGGCGAGGCGGCTCTGCCTTACATTGGTATTTTGGGGCCTCGCCGCCGCACAGAGCATCTTTTGGCCGAGCTTGCACTTCGGAATGTCGCGCCGACGGCACGGCAGTTGAAATCGGTGCACAGTCCGGTGGGGCTTGATGTGGCGCGAACTCTCCGGAAACAATTGCGTTGTCAATCGTCGCCGAAATACAGGCCGCCTTGGCGGGGCGGGACGCACATCCGCTGTGCGAGCGGACGGGGGCGATGCACGGGGTGGCATCTTCCACCGCGTCGATTCTGCCATGACGTTTCGTGTTGCCGCGATCATTCTGGCTGCGGGCGCATCGTCCCGGATGGGGCGACCGAAGCAGTTGCTGGAGTATCAGGGCGAATCTTTGTTGCGGCGCAGGCGAGGACGGCGACTTGGGGCCGAGTTGTTGCCGGTGATTGTGGTGCTGGGGGCGGTTGCGGATCGGATAAGGCCGTCGTTGGCGGAATTGCCGGTGGAGATTATTGAGAACGGGAATTGGGAAAAGGGGATGGGAACGTCGCTTCGTGCGGGGATGGCGCGCGTGATGAATGGGGCGGCGGTGGCGGATGCGGTGGTGCTGATGGTGTGCGATCAGCCGCTGGTGGAGTCGCGGCATATTGCGCAACTTGTGGATATTCATTTGAAGAGCGGGAAGGAAATGGTTGCGGCGAGTTATGACGGCACATTGGGTGTGCCCGCGCTGATCGGTGGCAAATATTTTGCGGAGCTTGAGGGTATCGCGGACGATGGGGGGGCCAAGTGGCTATTCAAGAAGTTTGCGGATGACGTCGCGGCAATGCCGATGCCTGAGGCGGCAGTGGATGTGGACGATGCGGATGCGTACGCACGTCTTTCGCAATAGCCGGTCAGAGTGTATGAATGTCTCGTTTGTGGTTAAAATCTCGCGTCTTCTAAATTCTATTGCATCTCATATCGGCTGAATCATGTCATCATTTCTCCGCGCTAATGTGCTCCAGTCTCGCGGCTATGTGCCCGGTGAACAACCGACCGATCCCGCGGTTATCAAGCTCAACACCAATGAAAATCCGTATCCGCCGAGCCTGAAGGTGATGGAGGCTATTCGGGCGGTGGGCGCGGAACAGCTTCGCAAATATCCTTCGCCGAGCGGGCAGATTTTTCGTGAGGCGGCGGCGAAAGTGCATGGCGTGTCGCCGGAGCATATTTTGCCGTTCAATGGCGGTGATGAATTGCTGTCGGTTGCGATTCGCGCTGCCGCTTCGGAGTCGGACTCGGTCGCGTTTCTGGAGCCGTCGTATTCCCTGTATCCCGTTCTCACGGAAATGAACGGCTCCGCACCGCTCGTCCTCTCCTACCAAGTCCGGGAAGGAACTCAGTCCTCCTGGTCCCTCCCGGAAAATATCGAGCGGACATCCGCGAAGATACTTTTGGTGGTGAACCCGAACGCTCCGTCGGGGCACCTCGATTCGCTGGAACGGCTCGCGCGACATTGCGCAACATTTCCAGGGGCTGCTGGTCATTGATGAAGCGTATGTTGATTTTGCGCCGGTGAATGCGATTTCGCTGGTGAATCGTTTTGTCAATGTGCTGATCCTGCGGACGCTTTCCAAGGGGTATTCGCTCGCGGGGTTGCGGTTCGGTTATGCGATTGCGCAACCATCGCTGCTGAAGGAACTCGAAAAGGTTCGTGATTCTTATCCGGTGGACGCGATTTCCATCGCTGCGGCCACTGCGGCTATTTTGGATCAGGATTACGCGCGAGGGACGTGGGAAAAGGTGATTGCGGAACGCAATCGTCTTGGCGGTGAATTGCGTAGGCTTGGGTTCACGATGCCGGAAAGTCACTCTAATTTTCTGCTGGCGACGGTGCCGCAGGAGCGCGGGGGTTGACTGCCAAAGATATTTACGAATCGTTGAAGGCTCGTCATATCCTTGTGCGTTGGTGGAATTTGCCGCGGATCGCTGACAAGATTCGGATCACGATCGGCACGCCGGAGCAGAACAATCGACTGCTCGCGGAACTCAAAACGCTTCTCTTGTAGTGCCGACAATAGCGGAGTTCACGCTTCAGCGTGTCTTTTACCAAGCAAAGTCACAGCAAGAAACGAAGACACGCTGAAGCGTTAACTCCGGGGTTTTGTGTTATTTGCCTTGCTTGCGGCACCAGCGTTCCCAGGCAAGGCGGTAGGCGGCTTCGACGTTGCGTGCGAAGCGGGGGCCGTCGGTGAGCGGGGAGGCGATCATGCGGCTGCGGAGTGAGGCGCGGAGAGCGGCGAGACGGGGGAGATCGTTGGCGAGAGTGGCGGCGATGGTGACAAATTCTTCGCGAGAAAGGGCGGCCAGTTCGGGGAGGTTGAGGTTGACCAATTGGCTCCAGCCGGCGCGGGAGACGGGGCTGTTTCCCTCCGGTCCCACGAGTGTGATGACGGGGACGCCCATGAAGAAGGAATCGAGGCTCGTGGTGTGGCCATTGTAGGGGAAAGTGTCGAGGCCGATGTCGATATGGTGATAGAGTTCAAAATACGCGGCACCGATCTGGTGGGGAACGAAGGTGATGCGTGCGGGGTCGATGCCCTGGGTTTGAAGGAACGCGGTTGTGCGAGCGCGATGAGCGCCTTCAGGGGCTAGCAACGTCAGCGTGGAGTGGGGGACGGCGAGGAGCACTTTCGCCCAGAGCGCGAGGGTCGGCTCGTTGACTTTGCAGAAGTTGTTGAAGTTGCCGAAGGAGATTTTTTTTCGTTGCTCGGCCGGCAGGGGGGTGACGGGGACCATCGACGCGCGCGGGAGGTAACACCAGAATGTGTCGGGCAGAAGGATGGGATTTTCCGATGAGGGCACCGGGAATCCGTCGGGCGGTTCGAGGTTTCGGTCAGTGAGGCGGTAGTCGATCATCGAGAGGCCGGTCGTTCCCGGATAACCGGCGAAGGCGATCTGGACGGGAGCGGACTTGCGCGCGTAGACGAGGATGCGATTTCCGCCCATGTGTTGATGGAGGTCGATCAGCAGGTCGATTCCGTCGGCGCGGATGAGTTTGGCGACCTCCTCATCGGTGAGGTGGCGGATGCTTTTCCAGTGGTCGCTATGCTGTTTCAGGAGGGCGGTGGTGGCATCTTCGATTCGCAGATCGACGTAGCTGAAGATTTCAAAGGCGGATTTGTCGTGGTTTGCGAGAAGCGGGGTGATGTAGTGGCCGAGCGCGTGGGAGCGGAATTCGGTGGAGACGTAGCCGACGCGAAGGCGGCGGGTGGGGGCAGGGTCGTTGGAATGCGGGAGTGCATGGGCGGCGAGTGGTTCGGCGTAGAGGCGATTGAATTCGCGGTGATGCTGATACACGGTGGAGAGGTCGATGGTCGGGTGGTACTGCAAGGTGTAGAGGAGATTACTGTGGGTGGAGGGATCGGGGCGGAGGGTGAGGGATTGCCGGTACATGTGCACTGCTTCGTCGAGTTCGCCGACGTCTTTGAGGATGTTGCCGAGGCTGTTGAATATCTGGGGTGATTGGGGATGAAGTTGCAGGGCATTGCGGAGGATGGTGATGGTGTCGTCGGGCTTGCCGAGGTTGCGGTAGGTTTCGGCGAGATTGATATGGACGTCGATTACGTGTGGAAGGAGTTCCACAGCGCGTTGGGCAGGCGGCAGGGCTTCGAGGTGACGCTGGAGGGCGTTCAATGCGGCGCTGAGGGTGAGGTGGGCGTCGCCGCGGGCGGGGGCGAGGGCGGTGGCTTGGCGGCAGGCGTCGGCGGACGCTTCGTACTCGCGGGTAAAGAAAAGGACGGTGCCCAGTGCGGCGTGGAAATTGGGATTCTGGGGCAGATGGATCAGTGCGGCGCGCAGCATGGCGGCGGCTGGTTCAAATTGCTTCAAGTGGCAAAGTGCGATGCCGAGATTGCCTTGGGTGGATGGATTTTCCGGTGCGAGCGCCAGGGATTGTTTGAAGGCGTCGGCCGCTTTTTCGTGCGATCCCTCGAGGCTTAGGGCCACGCCGAGATGATCGTAGGCTTCGGCGAAGTCCGGGCGGGCGGCGATCAATTGCTGGTAGGCCTCAATGGCTTCGGGGAAACGTCGCCGCGCCTGATATGTCAATCCAAGGGTCCATGTGAATGCGGGTTCATTCGGCGCGACGGCGACGGCTTGTCGAAGGTATCCGATGGCATCATCGAAGCGGCCTTGTTCGTACAGCACTGCTCCGAGTAGATGGAGCGCGTCCTTCTGATCGGGAAACGCTTGCAGAATCTGACGGTAGATATCTTCGGCATCGCTTGGCTGGCCGGCGCAAGGAGCTGCATCCCGAGGGTGATGGCCTGGTCGACGGTGAGTTCAGTCATGGCGGTACTTTGTTCATCGGAGCCGGACATCAGGGGACCAATCGTGAGGGGGCATCTTTTGTCTGGATGGTGATGGCTACTTGTTTCAGCGTTTTGCTGTGGGCGGTGAGTTGGATCGGTGATGCGTGCTCGGTGGATTGCACGAGGACCATGGCGAGTCCGTTGAAGGCGTTGCGTTCGGTGGCGTTGTCAGGTTTGTGGGAGGTCGGGTTCCCGTTGCCGACGCCGAGGATTTTTCCGCCGGTGATGTCGAAGGAGATGAGGTCGGAGGCGGTGGGCACGACGCGGCCTTGCGCGTCGAGCACGGCGACTTTGATGACGGCGACATCTTCGCCATCCGCGCGGAGTTCGGTGCGGTCGGGGATGAGGGCGAGTTGCGCGGCGGGGCCGGTGGTTTCGACTTTGTCTTCGCCGACGGGGCTGCCGGCCTTGAAGGCGCGGGCGATCAAAGTGCCGGGTGCGTAGGGGACTGGCCATGCGGCGTGGGAGAATTTTTCGACGGGCTTTTTGCCAAGGCTGGTGCCGTTCAGAAGCAACTCAACTTCGTCGGCGTTGGAGTAGACCCAGACGTCGATGGGCTTGCCTTCCTTGCCGGGCCAGTTCCAATGCGGGAGGAGGTGGACGACGGGTTTGTCGGTCCAGCAGGATTGGTAGAAGTAGAAGCTGTCCTTGGGAAAGCCGCAGGTGTCGAGCATTCCCCAGTGACCGGAGATGACAGGCCAGCCAAAGGGGGTGGGTTCTCCACGGTAATCGAAGCCGGTCCAGACGAAAGCGCCGGCGAGCCAGGGGCGGGCGGCGTAATATTTTGTCCAGGTTTCGGCGGTGGAGCCCCATTCGCGTTTCTTGTCGCCATTGCGGGGCAGATTTTGGGCGTAGGCGGAGAGATATCCGGTGCCTTTGACGTTTTCGTAGATGCCGCGGGTTCCTTCGGCGGAGGATTCTTCCGTGCCGATGGTGGGTTTGTCGGGGAAGGCGGCGTGGAATTGGTCCATGTCGAGGAACTTGCCACTTGTCCTTCGGCGTGGGTGCCCTGGATAGCGTAGATAGTTGAATCCCTGAACGTCGATGACTTTGGAGAAGCCCGTTGCCCCAGTCCCAGTTCATAGCGAAGGTGCAGAGGCGGGTGGGGTCGAGCTTGTGGACGAGGTTCTGCATGGGGGTGGCGACGGAGGCGGCGAATGCGTCGCTGCCCTGGGCGGAGAGTTCTTCGTTGCCGATGCACCAGAGGATGATGGTGGGGTGGTTGCGGTCGCGGCGGACGAGGCGGTCGAGTTGGGAGAAGATTTCGGGGGTGTTGCCGATGCGGCGGTGTTCATCCAGGACGAGCATTCCGAGTCGGTCGCAGGCGTCGAGGAGTTCCGGGGTGGGATCGCCGTGGGCCATGCGCCAGGCATTGCAGCCGCCCTCCTTGAGTTTGAGGATGCGGTAGTCCTGGAGGCTGTCGGGGAGCGCGATGCCGACGCCGGCGAAGTCCTGGTGGTTGGCGGTGCCCTGGATGGGGACGTGTTTACCGTTGAGGAAGAAGCCGGCGTTGGGGTCGAATTTGAGGGTGCGGATGCCGAAGGGGGTTTCGTAGGTGTCGAGGATGGAGGGGCCGCCGTTTTGGTTGGGGCGGATCGTGGAGATGAGTTTGTAGAGAGACGGGGTGTCGAGGGACCAAAGACGTGCGGTCGGGATGGAGATTGTTTGCGTCACGGTGACGGTCTGCTGTGCGGGGATTTGGAGTGCGTTATTTTTTTCGGGGGTTGGTTTTCCGTCGGGGTCGGTGGCGATGGAAGTGAGGGTGATGTCGGCGGCCTGGGAAGAGTCGTTTTGGATGTCGGTGCGGGCGGTGATGGTGGCGTCAGGGCCGTTGACTTCGGAGGTGACAAAGGTGCCCCAGGTGGCGATATGGACGGGGTTGGTGACGGTGAGCCAGACGTGGCGGTAGATGCCGGCACCTTCGTAGAACCAGCCTTCCTTGCGGGTGGCGTCGACGCGGACGACGAGTTCATTTTTTTGGCCGGGGAGGGCGTATTTGGTGATGTCGAAGTAGAAGCTGGAGTAGCCGCTGGCGTTGCGGCCGAGGCAATGGCCGTTGAGCCAGACGAGGGCGTTGCGGAAGACGCCGTCGAAGGTGAGGGTGAGGGATTTTCCGGCGTTGGAGGCGGGGAGGTCGAGGGAGCGGCGGTACCAGCCGATGTTGGATTTCCATTCGGGTCCGAGGGCTTTGTAGCCGTGGTCTTTGTCGCCTTTTTTGTCGAAGGGGAGTTCGATGGCCCAGTCGTGGGGGAGGTTGAGGGATCGCCAGGAGGAGTCGTCGAAGGCGGGGGAGACGATGGGGAGGGATTCGCCGAGGTGGGCGGCGGCGGCGTCGATTTGTTTGGGGGCGAGTTCGGCGGCGAGTTTTTCGTCGTTGGGACGGTGCTTGTCGAGGCGGTCGAATTCGGGGTAGTCGAATTGCGTGCCGGTGCCGGCGGGGTCTTCGAGTTTGAAATGCCAGTCGGCGTCGAGGAGGAGTTTTTGGCGGGGGGCGGGGAGGGTGTCGGCGGCGCGAGCGAATGCGGTGAGGCTGAATAGGACGAGGAGGGCGAGGGGGGATCGCATGGGGGCTCCGGGGTTTGGCGCGGTGGGGTGTTTATAACCGAAGAGGTAAATTGGCCACAAATGAACACTAATGAACACGAATTTTTTGTGGGGGGGGGGGGGAGAATGCCAAGGTGTGCGCGCGGGAATGGCACTCTCGATTACGTTTTTGTGATTGTTTTTTTGGAGTTCCAGGGTGTGGATTGGGCGTGATTTATGGGAAAAGGGGTGGAGAGAGTGTGTTGTAAGCGATGTTATGTGCGCGGGGAGATATGTTAGAGGCGGGAGTTTTTGAGGGCGGTGAGGAGGTGGGAGGAGTGGGAGACCCAGCCGAAGATTCCGCCCTGGGCTTTGATCATTTGGAGGCCCATGGCGTGGAATTCGGGGAAGTAGGAGGCGACGCAGTCTTCGGGGACGAGGCAGTCGTAGCCGCGGTCGTTGGCTTCGCGGACGGTGGTGTTGACGCAGACTTCGGTGGTGACACCGGTGACGACGAGTTGGGTGATGGCGTTGTTTTGGAGGATGGCGTGGAGGTCGGTGGCGAAGAAGGCCCCCTTGCCGGGCTTGTCGATGACGGGTTCGGAGGGGAGGGGGTAGAGTTCGGGGATGATGTCGTGGCCGGGCTGGCCGCGGACGAGGATACGGCCCATGGGGCCGGGGTCGCCGATGCAGGTTTTGCTGCGGCCGCGGATTTTTTTGGCGGGGGGAGGTCGGCGAGGTCGGGGCGGTGTCCTTCGCGGGTGTGGATGACCTGGAGGCCCGCGCGCGCCATGCGGCGAGGAGGTCGCTGTTGGGTTCGATGGCGCGGCGGAGTTGTGAGACGTCGTTGCCGAGCATTTCGCCGAAGCCGCCGGGCTCGAGGAAATCGCGTTGCATGTCGATGATGAGCAGTGCGCATTGGTGCGGATGGAAGTCGAAGGGGTAGGGTTGGGCGTTGATGGGGATGGGTTGGGGGTGGTGGCGGGGGGCGGGGGGCATGTTTTTTCCTTAAGAGTTTAGTGAGGACGCGACGTGGCAAGCCCGCTCGGTGGCACATGCGGGGAGCTTGGGCGGGTTAATTGATGGAGCGTCGTGGAGGTGTAGAGCGTGGGGTGTGCCAAAAAAAGGTAATTGTTGAATGAGAGCGGGGGGTGGATGTAGGGGCTTGAGGGGTGGTGGGTTGTGACGGATTTTTTTAGAGAGGTGATGGATGGTGGGTGGGGTGCGGGTGCGCTTTGTGGCGCGCGGTGCTGGGGAATTGTTGCAAGTGGAACAGGTGCAACAGTTCGGGGTGGGGTGTCAGGGGGAGCGTGAAAACATCTAAGCTCGGCGGATATCGGTCTTTATCGTTCCGCCCGCTTGCTTGGCACATCCTTTGTGAATGGTGCCCGTCATACCTGAATTCATTGCATCGCAAGAGCGTGGCAATTTAACAGCACGCGGGCACGGAGGCTGGGTCGCTTCCAAGAGCAAGGTGCATCCCGCGGAATTTTTATGTGGAAGAACGACAAGATGAAGAGACGCTTGTCGGTCGGAGTGATTCTTGCGGGCGCGGTTTTGACACCTTGTGCGCCTCCCGGGCTGCGGATAATCCGTGGCAACGAGGTGCTGTCGATGGGAGAGGAAATGATCCGTGATCGCCAGTTGGGAGGCACCGACTCTGGCGATCGATCCAGAGTTTTTGGCAGCGGGACGCAGGATTCGCAGTTCGGCCACGACCGGGGCGGATGCAGAATATGTGCCGTGGAGCGGCCGGTGCTTACCCTGGCGGCGGGCGGCTTGGCCTCGAGGATTCACGGGTTCATGGACTTTCGCATCAACACGGCGTACATCACGCCTCGCGGCTTGACGGTGACCAACACCGGGCACTCGCAGTTCCAACCTTTGGGCGGGCATGGTGTTTGACGTGTACCAGGGGATGGGGTGATCAATGACATTTCGTTGATCGGCGGGGCATGGAGCGATTTTGGAAGCTCGCACCGGAACGCTGATATCTGGAATGAATGCGATTTCTTTGCAAGCATGGACATCAAGTTTCTGAAAAACTTCGACCTCGCCTCGACGCTCATGGCGTGGACATTCCCGCAGGTGGGAAGCTCTGCGGAGAGCAATCCGCACACGGAATACAACGCGGATTTCAATTGAGTTATAACGATTCGGAGTTCATGAAGGATTTCGCGCTTCATCCGTACGCAGATTTGTTCTGGAACTTCGCGGGGCAGAGCTCGCCGGTGGTTTCGCAGGCGACGACGGGGCAGAACGACAAGACGTTTTACGTGGAGTTGGGGATTGGGCCGAGCTATACGCTGAAGGCGATCAACGATTATCCGATCACATTTACGATGCCGACGTATATCAGCGTGGGCGACTCGTCATTCTGGGGACAGAACCCCAACAGCCACGATCGAAGCAATCTGGGCGTCTTCTCGACGGGCCTGAAGGCATCGGTGCCGCTGGCGTTCATTCCGACGGATTATGGAAACTGGAGCGCGCGTATGTGGGCGTGACGTATTACTACACGATGAATCCAGGGCTGACATTTGTGAATGAGCAAGTGCTTGGAAATGCGGACAGCCATAGCCTGGTATTGGGTTATGCGGGTGTTGGGTTTGGATTCTCGCGCGATGTGAAAGTAATTGTTTTAAAACCACAGAGGGCAGAGAGAGCACAGAGAAGAAGAAATAGGTTTTGCGTATTCGTGTGAGTTCTCTGTGATTTCTGTGTCCTCTGTGGTTATTTAAATTTTTGGGTCTTTTTTGGAAGTGATTGCGAAGAGCAGACACACCTGGAGTGCGGCGAAGCAGATTCGGCGATGTGACTTGCTGATTTAGTATTGGATTGCCGCTTTCTTGTTTTGTCTGCTGTTTACAAAAGTTCGATTTTGGAGATAAGGATTTATGAATAAGATACGCACACAGTGGTGGACTCGAATCACGGCTGCGGTAGTGGCGGCGGGCGGTTCGTGGGGAGTGCGGTCGTACCGGCTCTGACGGCGCGGGCGGATGATTCGACGCCGATCACGCTCGGGTTTATTTACGTCGGCAGCAAGTCGGACTATGGATACAACCAGGCGCAGGCGGAGGGCGCGGCGGAAGTTGCGAAACTTACCGGGCGTGAAGATTCTGGAAGAAGAGAACGTGCCTGAGACGGTGGCGGTTCAGAAGACGATGGAGTCGATGATTAAGCTGGATGGGGCGTCGGTGATTTTTCCGACGTCTTATGGGTACTTTGATCCGCACATGTTGAAGATGGCGGCGAAGTATCCGGATGTGACATTTTGCATTGCGGCGGAATGTATAACCCGGCGAAGCATCCGAAAAATGTCGGCAGCTATTTTGGATACATTGATGAATGCGAGTACATCTCCGGCATTTGTGCGGGGAAAACGAGCAAGTCGGGGAAGCTGGGCTTTATCGCGGCCAAGCCGATACCGCAGGTGCTGCGCAACATCAATGCGTTTGAGCTGGGGCGAAGAGCGTGAATCCGGCGGCGACGACGACGGTGATTTTCACGGGCGACTGGTTTATGCCGGTGAAGGAAGCCGAGGCGGCGAATAGCCTGGTGGACCAGGGGATTGATGTGCTCACGTGCCACGTCGATTCGCCGAAGGTGATTTTGGAGCAGGCGGAGAAGCGCGGCATTTATTGCTGCGGGTATCACGCGAACGGATACAAGCTGGCACCCAAGGGATATCTGACCGGTTCGGAATGGAACTGGAGCAAGGTATTCATTGATTATGTGAATGACATTCGGAACGGGAAGGAATGGCCGCACTTGGTGCGCGGCGGATTGAAGGACGGGATTGTGAAGGTGTCGCCGTATGGACCGGCGGTGACGGATGAGACCAAGAAGATCGCCGACGCGGCGAAGGATTCCGCGATGAAGGGCGAGCTTGTGATCTTCAAGGGGCCGTTGAAGGACAATGGCGGGAAGGTCGTGATCGCGGACGGGATGTCGATGGTGCAGACAGATCCGACGCTTGAAGGGATGAATTATCTTGTGGAAGGTGTAGTAGGCTCAGCCGGAGGCAAGTAATGACCGTGCTGGCGGAAACGCCGTCGAAGACAATTTCGTGGAGCGCCCTTCGTGTGGGAGCGGGGGGCGCCCTCCTTTTGTTTGGCCTGTATGTGCTGATGTCGGCGTACCGGACGGGTGCGGCGAGTCTGATTGGGGTCGGGGTGATGGCGGTGGCGCTGGGGCTGGCGATGTCGTTTGAGAAGACGGCGGAGGCGGTGATGTTGCCGGTGGGGGCGGTGCTGTTATCGTTTGTTCCATTTGGGATTTTCATCAGCTTTGCCGGGGTGAATCCGGTGAAGGTGTTGGGGTTGATGTATGAGGGGTCGTTTGGGGGATCGTTTTCGTTTCAGAATACGTTGACGCGGGCGGCACCGTTGATGTTGACGGGCTTGTGCACGGCGTTGCCGATGCGGGTGGGGCTGGTGATTATTGGCGGGGAAGGGGCGTTGATCATTGGAGCGTTGTTTGCGGCGGGGGCGGCGCATCTGGTGCAGGGGCGCCGGGGTGGGTGATTTTAACGGTGATGCTGGTGGTGGGTTTGCGACGGGTGGAATGTGGATTTCGCTGGCGGGGATTCTGAAGCGGTATCGCGGGGTGAATGAGACGATTAGTTCGTTGTTGTTGATTTATATTGCGGCGGCGTTGATGAGTCATTTGGTGGAGGGGCCGTGGAGGGATCCGACGAGTTTGAATAAGCCGTCGAGTTGGCCGGTGTGGGGTGGCGATGACATGTTAATGGGATCGATACCGGGGATGGATGTGCATTGGGGCTTGGTGATTGGGGTGGTGGCTTGTGCGATCTGCTGGGTGATTATGAATCATACGACATTTGGATTTGCGGTGCGGCGTGGTGGGTGGGAACGTTTGCGCGGCGAAGGTGGCGGGCCTTCCGCTGGGGAAGATACTGCTGATTACGTGCATGTTGGGAGGCGGGGCGGCGGGGCTTGCGGGGGCGATTGAGGTTGCGGCGGTGCAGGGTTCTTGCAATGCGACGGTGATGGCGGGATATGGGTATGCCGGGATTCTGGTGGCGTTTTTGGCGCGGCAGAATCCGATCACGATTATTCCGGTGTCGATATTGATTGGGGGGATCGGGGCGAGCGGGGGTCTTTTGCAGCGGCGGCTGGGGTTGCCGAATGCAACGGTGGATGTATTGCAGGGGACCATATTTTTGATGGTGCTGGCGAGCGAAACTTATTACGGCCGCATCAAGTTTTTTCAGAAGAAGGAGGTAGGCAATGTCTGACACCTCCATGGGTTTATGGGGCATACCGCTGGCGATTTTTTCGGGGGCGATTCGGGTGAGCACGCCGTTTCTTTTTGTGAGCCTGGGTGAGTGCATCACGGAGAAATCGGGGCGGATTAATCTGGGGCTGGAGGGGACGCTGGTGATGGGGGCGATGACGGGGTATGGGATTTCGTATCTGACTGCGGGGGCGGTGGGGAGCGCGCTGGCGCCGTGGTTGGGGGTTTTTGCCGCGGGGTTTGTGGGGGTGGGGTTGGGGTGGCTGCATGCGTTTTTGTGTCAGAGACCGCGGGTGAATGATATCGCGGTGGGGATCGCGTTGATGCTGTTTGGGGTGGGATTGGCGACGTATCTGGGGAAGCCGATCATTCGACCGACCGCACCGCATCTGCAGGCGCTGTCGTTTGGATTCTGGGCGAGCAATCCGATTATCAAGTCGGCGCTGGATGTGAACTTGTTATTTATTATTGGGTGTTTGCTGGCACCGCTGCTGACGTGGGGATTTAAGAGTACGCGATGGGGGATGATTGTGCGGACGGTGGGGGAGAGCGGCGGAGTCGGCGCGGGCGATGGGGTATTCGGTGAATGGGGTGCGGATGATCGCGACGATGGCGGGGGGATTTTTGGCGGGGGTGGGCGGGTCGTTTCTGTCGCTTTATTATCCGGGGTCGTGGAATGAGAAATTGTCGAGCGGGCAGGGGTTGATTGCGGTGGCGCTGGTGATTTTGCGCGATGGAATCCGATGAGTTGCTTGTATGCGGCGCTGTTGTTTGGCGGGGCGGGGGCGATTGGGCCGTCGTTGCAGGCGGAAGGGGTGACGAAGGGATATTACTTGATTGCTGCGGCTCCGTATGTGTTGACGCTGGCGATTATGATTGCGACTTGTTCGCCGAAGCGGACTTTTGTGGGGGCTCCGGCGGAGTTGGGTTCGAGTGGGATTGGGTAGTTGTTTTTTAACCACAGAGGGCAGAGATGACGACGGGAATGGGCCACTAAAAACACGAAGAACACGAAGGGGGTTTGGTAGTTATGGGGGCGTTTAATGTGATTTGAGGTTTGTGTTGAAGTTTTGAGGGTTTTTGGAATGGGTGATAAGTATATCAGCGCGAGTCCTTACCGGTGGCCTTGGAATGGGGATCTGCGGGCCGAGAATACGTGTTTGATGGTGATTGATATGCAGACGGATTTTTGTGGGAAGGGGGGGTACATTGATTTGCTGGGGTATGACATTTCGCAGACGCGGGCGGTGGTGCCGGCGATTCAGAAGGTGCTGACGGCAATGCGGGCGGGGGGGTATACGATTTTACATACGCGCGAGGGGCATAGGCCGGATTTGTCGGATTTGCCGGCGAATAAGCGGTGGCGTTCACGGCAGTTTTCAAAGGCGGGGATCGGGGACGCGGGGCCTTGCGGGCGGGTGCTGGTGCGCGGGGAGCCGGGGTGGGACATTATTCCGGAGCTTTATCCGCTAGCGGGCGAGGCGATTATTGACAAGCCGGGGAAGGGGTCTTTTTGTGCGACGGATTTGGAGTTGATGCTGCGGACGCGCGGGATTGAGAATATTGTGTTGACGGGCATTACGACGGATGTGTGCGTGCATACGACGATGCGGGAGGCGAATGACCGGGGGTTTGAGTGTTTGCTGGTGGAAGATTGTTGTGCGGCGACGGACAAAGGGAATCATGCGGCGGCGATCAATATGGTGAAGATGCAGAACGGGGTGTTTGGCGCGACGGCTACTTCCTGCGCAATTGCTCGATGGATTGGCCTGAACGGAGTAAATCATGGAACCGCCGATTACGAATTCGCCCGACTTCGACCTTCCGGGTCTGGAAGTCATTGCCATGAATAAGCGGTTCGGGTCGCTGGTGGCGTTGGATAATGTGGCGATGAAGCTTGAGCCGGGGACGTTTCATGCGCTGCTTGGGGGGAACGGGGCGGGGAAGTCGACGCTGGTGAAGTGCATCATGGGTTTTTATCAGCCGGACAGCGGTAACATTATTGTGGGGCATCAGGAACAGAAGATTAAGAATCCGAAGGAGGCGCTGGCGCTGGGGATCGGGATGGTGTATCAGCATTTTACGCTGGTGGGGAATATGACGGTGGCGGAGAATCTGGTGCTTTCGCGGGGGACGATTCCATTCACGATTGATTGGCAGAAGGAACGGGCGGAACTGCGGAAGTTTTTGCAGACGACGCCGTTTTTCATACCGCTGGATTCGCCGGTGAATGCGTTGGCGGCGGGGCAGAAGCAGAAGCTGGAGATCGTGAAGCAGTTGTATCTGAAGAACAAGATTTTGTTTTTGGATGAGCCGACGAGCGTGTTGACGCCGCAGGAAGCGGATGAAGTGCTGACGATGTTGAAGCAGTTGACGCTGAAGAAGGAGTTGTCGGTTCTGATTATTACGCACAAGTTCAGCCAGGTGATGAAATTTGCGGATGATTTCACGATTTTGCGGACGGGGAAACTGGTGGGGCAGGGCGCGGTGAAGGATTACACGCCGAAGCAGATGGCGGAGATGATGATTGGGAATCAGACGACGGCAGTGATCGCGGCGCGGAGCAATGGGCATGCGCACACGGCGCAACTGTCGCTGCACAAGCTTTGTGCGGATGATGACACGGGGGTGGAGGCGTTTGAGGATTTGACGTTGGATGTTCATGCGGGAGAGGTAGTGGGAATTGTGGGGGTGTCGGGGAACGGGCAGTCGGAGCTTGTTCAGAGCCTCGCGGGGCAGCGGACGCCGACGAGTGGGGGGATTCGAATCAAGGGCAAGCCGTACCGAGCGACGCGGAAGGAGATTGCGGAGCATCAGGTGTATTGTTTGCCGGAGGAGCCGTTGCGGAATGCGTGCGTGGGACCGATGAGCGTGGGGGCGAATATGGCGTTTCGGGAGTTTGATCGTTCGCCGTTCACGTTGGGAAAGATGTTTGTGAACGGGCGGCAGGTGAAGAAATTCGCGCAGGAGTTGATTCAGCGGTATCGGGTGAAGACGCCCTCGCATGAGACGCCGATTCGGAATCTGTCGGGCGGGAATGTGCAGCGGGCGGTTCTGGCACGGGAACTGAATGGTTCGGTGAATGTGTTGATTGCGCAGAACCCGTGTTTCGGACTGGATTTTGCGGCGGTGGCGGATATTCGGTCGCAGATCATGGACGCGCGCAATCGTGGGGCGGCGGTGCTGCTGGTGACGGAGGATCTGGATGAGGCGTTTGAGCTTTCGGATCGCATCGTGGTGATGTTCGACGGAAAATTTGTGTATGAGTGTGCGATCGCGGATGCGCAGATCGGGATTATTGGGCGTCACATGGCGGGGCATGGGGACAGCGAGCCGCCGGCACCGCCGCCGGGGAGCGTGACGCCGGTGGAGCCGTGGGTTCATCATTGATCGGCGCGGGCATGTCGGGTTAAATGTTTGGTCGTTATACGTTGCAAATGAGCGGTCATGCGTTAAGCATGTGAAGGGTGATCCCGGGTAAACCCGGGGCACTATGTGGTTGTTGGTTGCGGACCCCAGAGGACACGATGGACCCACTGATCTTGAAAGATGCGCTCACGGATATTGATGCGCTGGAACCGACCCTTGATTGGCAACCTTTTCGCCCCGGAATCCTGATCTCGCTGATTTATAGTTCGGCGGAGGGCGGCGCGACGGCAGCTTTTCTCAAATATGAGGCGGGTGCCCACGTCGCATTGCATATGCATGCGGGGTACGAGCATATTTTTATTTTGAAGGGGTCGCAGGTGGATCGTTCGGGGGAGAACGGCGCGGGGACGGTGATAATCAATCCTCCGGGGAGCACGCATCGGGTGAGCAGTCCGAGGGGGTGTATTGTGTTGATTATTTGGGAGAAGCCGGTGGTTTTGGTTTCGGAATGATGGTGGGGGGGAGGGGGGCGCGACGTGGCAAGCCCGTGCGGGGGGTTAGGGCGAGTTCGGGGGGATGAGAGGGCAGAGGGAGTGGGGGGGGGGGATGCTGCTTTAAGTGGCAGGCGGCGATTTCGCGGGCAGTGGTTTGTTTGAATGGGTTGGGTTTTTGGGATTTGTGGGGGGCTTTTGGGGACGGGGGCGTTGTGTGCGGCATTGGGGCGCAGCGTTTGCATAGATGGATTGAGCACCTACTTTATGCCCAGTTCATGGGCGTTCCCTTTCATCCGCGGGCGATGTTCCGATGGGTCGTCACACAACTGCACATGTTCGCGCTGCCTCGCCGAAGCTGGCTCGTGCGCGGCTGATTTCGATGGCGTGCATATTGATTGTGGGGGTGGCGGCATCGCTGGGCGTGTTTGCGCTGGTGCGGATGTGGGAACGGCAATCGATGCGGGACGAGTTAAAAGTCAGGGGCACGGAGGCGCGCGGAAGTGGTGAAGGCGAAGATCCTTCGCTCGGCGGAGGTGCTGTTCTCGTTGCGATCTTTTTTCGCGACGAGGCCGGCCTCCTCGCCGCCGAGCCGTTCGGAGTTCCATGCGTTTGTTTCCGCGGCGCTGGATCGCCAGCCGGAGGTGCTGGGGCTGGAGTGGGTACCGCGTGTTTTGCATGATGACCGGGACCGTCTGGAGAAGGCGGCGCGGGTGGAGGGCTTTCTTAACTTTCAGTTTACGCAGAAGGATGAAGGCAATCGTTTGACGCGGGATTCGGAGCGGGCGGAATATCTTCCGGTGTATTACCTGGAGCCCTCTGATCGTAATCTTCGTGCGGCGGGATATGACATGCTGAGCAGCGAATCGCGCCGCACTGCTTTTGAACGGGCTCGTGACACGGGAGATCTTACGGCGACGGCACCGGTTCTTTTAGCGCAGGAGGTCGGGTCGTCGGCGGCGGGTTTTTTGGTGGGGCTGCCCATTTATATGTCTGGGGACGCGCCACCGCCCACGACCATTGCGGGTCGGCGAGAGGCGTTGGAAGGATTCGCGCTTGCGGTATTCAAGGTTCGCGATCTTGTGGATCCAAGTTTGTCCCTGCTCGCGGCGGCTGGAGTGAACGTGGAACTGCGAGACGTGGAGTCGGGAAATTCGATTTACGTGCTGGCGGCGGACATTCGCGAGTCTCCGTCGTCATTCGCGGGGCCGCTGCATCCGCCGGTGGGCGGCATTGCGGAGACGTTTCCGATCGACATCGCGGGCCGTCATTGGCGGCTGTTGCTTCGGACGACGCCGGCGTTCGCGGCGACCCGATACAGTTGGCAATCGTGGAGTGCGCCGTTTTTGTGCCTCCTGCTGACGTCGGGTCTTGGGGGGTATCTGCTGACAATCGCGCGGCACACGGCGTTTATTGAGTCGCGCGTTGCCCGGCGGACGTCGCAGTTGTCGGAGGAGATTCAGGAGCGCAGTGCGCGGAGCTTGCGGCCAAACTTGCGGAGCGGAAATTCAGATCGATTTTTGAAAACTCGGTCGAAGGGATCTTTCAGACAACCATCGACGGCCATTACATCGCGGCCAACAATGCTCTTGCCGCGATGTACGGTTACGGCAATCCGCAGGAACTGATCGCAGCGCTGAGCAATATCGCTCATGAACTGTATGTGGATCCGGAACGTCGCGCGGATTTCGTGCGAGAGATCGAAACGCACGGGGCGGTGTGGGATTTTGAATCGCAGGTCTATCGGCGGGATCGGTCGGTGATTTGGATTTCGGAAAACGCGCGGACGGTGCGGGATGGCGCGGGCAATGTGGCGTATTTTGAGGGGATGGTCGTGGATATCACGGCCCGCAGGGGGGCGGAGGATTCGCTGCGAAGGGCGCATGAGGAATTGGAACTTCGCGTGTCGCAGCGGACGGCCGAGCTTGCGGCGGCGAACGAGGCATTGCAGGCGGAGATCGTCGTGCGCAAGTGCGCGGAGGAGGCCGCGGAGAGCGCGAATCGTGCGAAGAGCACTTTCCTCGCGAACATGTCGCATGAAATTCGAACGCCGATGAACGCGATTCTTGGGTATTCCCAGCTCATGTCCCGGGATCAGGGGCTTACCTATTCTCAACGGCAGGCGATTGAAACGATTCTCGCGTCGGGTACGCATCTGATGGGGGTCATCAATGACATTCTTGACTTGTCGAAGATTGAATCGGGCCGGCTGGAACTGATCGAAGTGCCGGTCGATCTTCGCGCGTTAGTTCACGGGGTGCTGGGGATGTTTGAGCACAAGGCTCGCCAGAAGAATATTCACCTGATCGCGGACCTTCCCGCTTCGCCGATGAATGTGCGAGCGGATGAGGGCAAGCTGCGGCAGGTTCTTATCAATCTGGTGGGCAACGCATTGAAATTCACGGCGACGGGCAGCGTGTCGGTGGTGATCGACGCGGAGGAGAATCGCTTTCACTTTGCCGTGCGCGACACGGGGCCGGGCATCAATGCCGAGGAACAGCAGTTGATTTTTGAGCCCTTCTGCCAGGCGGAGGCGGGGCTGTTTAATGGGGGGACAGGGCTGGGGCTTGCGATCGCGGGATTACATTCGATTGATGAAGTCGGACATTGCCGTGGAGTCCACCCCCGGGGATGGTGCGACGTTCAGTTTCACGTTGGACCTGATGCGCGAGCATCCGCGTACGGCGGCGGGGGAGGCGGGCACGGAAATGTTCAATCGCTCGCTTCGCGCCCTGGTGGTGGATGACATTGCTGAAAATCGTGATGTGCTTGCGGCGATGCTGGAGACGCTCGGATGCACGGTTCATGCGTGTGATTCAGGACGTGATGCGATTGCGTATTTGGACTCGCACATTATGGATGTCGCGTTTATCGACATTCTCATGCCGGGCATGGACGGGATCGGACTGGCGAGGCGGATTCGAGAGACAGATACGACGATGCCGCTGTTCGCGGTGACGGCATCGGCTCTTCATCATGATCGCGACTCGATTATGGCGGCTGGTTTCGGGGAGCTGCTCAGCAAGCCGGTGCACATCCAGGAACTAGCGGATTGTCTGGAGGGGCGCTGCAACGTGGCGGTGCGTGAGGCGGCGGAGGCAGAAATTTGTGAGCCGTTATCGATATCGGAAGAACTGTGCGCGAATTTGAAATCAGCGGCGGCGACGTGTTGCACGACGGACCTGAAGCGGCTCATCACGCTGATTCCGGCGACGACGCCCGCGGCGCGACGGCTGGTGCGCGATCTTCAGCAGGCGATTGTCACGTTTAACTATCCGGGTATTCAGATGCTGCTGGGGTCGCTCAATGCGTCTCAATTCGCGGGGCAGTCGTAGAACGCGGGATTTTGTACGGAAAGGCTTCAATGCCCGAAAAAATTCTCATTGTGGACGATACGCCGGCAAACCTTTCGATACTTCTCGATCTGTTGGAGCCTCACGGGTACACGGTTTCAGCGGCACCCGATGGGTTGATTGCGTTGAATGTCGTCACGCTTCTGGCGCCCGATCTAATTTTGCTGGATGTGATGATGCCGGAGTTGGATGGATTGGAGACGTGCCGGCGTTTGAAGGCGAATCCGGCGACGGCGGAGATACCGGTTCTATTCATTTCGGCGCGCGATGACGCGGCATCGATAATTGAAGGGTTTCAGGTGGGGGCAGCGGATTACATCGTGAAGCCGTTTCGTCCCGAGGAGGTGCTTGCGCGGGTGCAGTCTCATCTTCGGCTTGCGGCACTGACGCGGCAGTTGAAGGATAAGAACGTCGAGATGCTGGCGGCCAATGAGGCGTTGCAGCGGGAAATCGCGCGGCGCAAGGAGACGGAGGATGCACTGTCGTCGGCGGATTCAAAGCTCACGTACCTTGCGGACACGGAAGTTCAGCGGTGGGGGATTGAACAGTTCGTCGGCCGCTCGCAGATGATTACGGCGATCCTGGATTCGATCCGGCGGGTGCAGAATTTCGCGACGGTCAATGTGCTGATTACCGGGGAATCGGGCACGGGGAAGGAGTTGGTTGCGCGGGCGATTCATTATGGATCGGCGCGGCGGACGGCGCCATTTATTCCGGTGAACTGCGTCGCGATTCCGGATGAACTTGCGGAGTCGATGTTGTTTGGACATTTGAAGGGGTTGTTCACGGGCGCGACGATGGATCGCAAAGGGTATTTTGAACTTGCGCATGGAGGGACGCTGTTTCTGGATGAGATCGGAGATATGCCGGCGTCGATGCAGGCGAAGCTGCTTCGTGTTCTGGAGGATGGGGAGGTGACGCCGATCGGGGCGAGCGTTTCGCGAAAGGTGGATGTGCGCGTGGTGGCGGCGACGAATTCGCATCTGTCGGGGCAGATACCGACGGGGGCGTTCAGGCGTGATCTGTTTTTCCGGCTGGCGCAATTCACGGTGCAGGTGCCTCCGCTGCGCGAGCGGCGAGAGGATATTCCGCTGCTGGCGGAGCATTTTATGAAGGTGTTCGCGAAGGAGATGGGGATCAAGCCGCCGCGGTTGTCGGCACGCGCGGTGGCTGTTCTGACGGGGTACGAGTTTCCCGGGAATATTCGGGAATTGAAAAACATTATGGAACGGTCGCTGATCGAATCCGGGGGCGCTGAGGTGTTACCGTCGCATTTGCATCTTTCGGATTTGGGCGTTTGCTCGAACTACGCAGGTGTATCGGGCGGATGCCGGCGCGGAGCGAAGAGGCTCGTACGGGCGAGCCCGGCGCGGCACCAAGCGATTTGCCGTTGAATCTCGAAAAGGCGGAAGCGATTTTAATTCAGCGAGCGCTGGCTGAAAGCGATGGAAATATCGCGAAGGCCGTGCGCCTGCTGGGGATTAACCGCACGCGCATTTATCGCAAATTTCAGGAAGACAAATCATCGCTCGCACCGGTGGATACTGTTTAGTAAATGTTCATTCATCACAGGGATTTTATGTCGCAATGGTCTCCGGAACATGGCTCGCTTGATTTCACCACAATTCGGCAACTTTACCGCAGCCGCCGCTATAGTCCGCACGATTTGATCGCCTTCGTGTTTGCGCGAATTCGTGCGACAGCGCATCCGAATGTATTTATTACATTGCAGGACGAGGCGGCGGTTCAGACGAAACTGAAAGCGGTCCAGCAGTTGGCTCGGGATCAGGGCTCGGCGGCGTTGCCGTTGCTTGGGATTCCATTTGTTGTGAAGGACAACATTGATGTGGCGGGTGTTCCGACGACGGCCGCGTGTCGCGGATTTGCATACACGCCGGAAAAATCGGCGGCAGTGGTGGAGCGGCTGGAAGCTGCGGGCGCGGTATTTATCGGCAAGACCAATTTGGATCAGTTTGCGACCGGGCTTACGGGCGTTGTTTCTTCGTACGGCGCGACGCGGAACGTTTTTGATTCTAAATACATCTCGGGGGGTTCGTCCTCAGGAAGTGCCGTCGCCGTCGCATCCGGCTTGGTTGCGTTTGGCGTGGGGACGGATACCGCGGGCTCCGGGCGAGTGCCGGCGGCTTTCAATAATTTGGTGGGGCTGAAGCCGACACGAGGTTTGATTTCCAATCGGGGGGTCGTGCCTGCGTGTCGGTCGTTGGATTGCGTGGCGATTTTTACGAATAACATCGATGACGCGGCGGAGATTCTGAACGTCACGAAGGGCTTCGACAGTGCGGATCCGTTCTCACGGCGCGAAGCGAACGGCCTCGATCTTTCGGTCTTGAAGCTGCCGGTGAGCCGCTTTCGTTTCGGCGTGCCGTGCGCGGAGCAGTTGCAGTTTTACGGAGATGTGGCGGCGGAAAATCTTTATCGCCGCGGGTTGGAGCGAATGGAGTCCATCGGCGGCAAATGCGTGGAGGTGGATGCGAGTTCGTTCCTTGAGGTTGGAAAGTTGCTGTATGAGGGACCGTGGGTGACGGAACGTTTGGCGGCTATTGAACAGTTCCACGCACAACATGCCGAGGCGATAGACCCACTGGTCTATAAAATTATGGCGCGGGCGAATCAATATTCGAGCGTGGCGGTGTTCAAAGCGTTGTACCGTTTGCAGGAATTACGGCGGGAATCTGAAAGCCAATGGGCACAGATGGATATCTTCGCGTTACCGACGACGGGCACGATTTTCAAGTTGGAAGATGCGCAGGCGGACCCCGGGGGGGTGTCGGCGAAGCTGGGGCTGTACACGAACTTTGTAAATCTGCTGGATCTTTCTGCGATCGCGCTTCCGCTGGGGTTCCGTCCCGATGGGTTGCCGCTGGGGATGAGTCTGATCGCGCCTGCGTTCAATGAGCCGAATGTCATTGCGATTGCGCAGCGGTTTGCACGTAATCGGTACGGGGGACTGTTGGCGGCAACGATCGAGGCGGAGTTGCCTTCACATGCCGCGGAGGAATCGGACGCAACCGGATTTGCGGAACATGCGCGGACGCAGATTTGTGTGGTGGGTGGCGCACCTTGCGGGTCAGCCGCTGAATTATCAATTGACGGAGCTGGAGGGGATGCTGGTTCGCCGCTGCAAGACGGCGGCGAATTATCGGTTGTACGCGTTGCCGGGGACGACGCCGCCGAAGCCGGGGCTGGTGCATGTGGAATCGTCAGGGGACGGGGTGGCGATTGAGGTGGAGGTGTGGAGCATTCCAACGGATGCGGTGGGGGCGTTTATGGCGCGGGTGGTGTCGCCCTTGTGCATTGGGACGATTGCGTTGGATAACGGGGAACGGGTGAAAGGGTTTTTGTGTGAGCATCATGCGTTGGAGAACGCGACGGATATTTCGGAGTTTGGGGGTTGGGTGCATTACTTGCAGCGAAGGCCGGTGATGCGATGACTATCGGGCGGCGTCCAAGGTGTGCAGGTAGGCGACGCGGTCTTTAATGGGGGGGAAGTAGCAAGTGTTGCGTGAGGCGTCCGCGACTTTCTGGAGGGCTGAGGGTAATGCGGCGGGGGGGATGTGGTGAGCGATCAGCAACTCGCGGCCCAGGCGATCGGCGATGCGTTCGATATCGCCATCGTAACCACCACGGGAGCGCGGCGGGCGCGGCGATGACGCCATCGTGGAGGAGATGGCCGAGTTCATGGGCGATGGCGGCGGCGAGTTCGTCATTGGTGAGCCGCTCTGCGAGCCCGCGTGCGACATAGATGGAGCCATCGGGAAACGAGAAGGCCGCGGGGCTGGGACTGTTCAGAACATGGATGAAGAGGTGGGTGCGGGGCAGGCCGGTGGTGATTCGTTCAAAAGCGGCGGAGACGCGGACGCAGTCGGCGGTGCCTTCGATGAGGCCGCCCTGGGTCGCCTCCCATCGCGCGTGGGGCGCGGCAGGGGGAAGGCTGGCGGAATTGCCGGGCATGGAGGAGCAGCCTCCTGCAGCAAGAAGAAACGTTGCAATCAAAAAGAGTTTGAGCACAATGGCAATAGAGCAAGCTGAGTGCCGCTAAGAAACACGTTTTTTTGTGGTTTGCTGAGGACCCCGGTGCGCAGCATTTATGCAAACAGGCCCGGAGCACGTTCCGCATGTTGAGGAAAGCAGCGTCCCCGGAGGAGGCAAAAACGCATCACGGAAGAAAGCGATGACCTTCTTCCGTGAGCGTTGAGAGAGACCTGCATTAATTTAGTAGCCGCCATTGGTGCCGGAGCGGGCGGAATTGGAGACGTCGTTACGGGTGGGCCTCTGGTCGTCGCCACGGAGCGCGTAGGGGGCCTGGGAATCCGCAGATGAACGATCCTGTGGAACGGCGACGACGCGGTCGCCGGAGCTTTGGCCGGAGACGTAGATTTCACGGGGGGCGGAGCGATTCGCACTCTGGCCGGCGTTCGTGCTTTCGCACGCTGCGAGAGGGATCGCTGTCGCTGCGATGACTGCGATCGTCAAAAGGGAGGCTTTCATGACTGTTTCCTTTCCAAGAGAAGTCTGAACAATGGGAAACTATATCCACGGCGGGAGCGGAGTCGTGGGAAAAAGCCATTTTATCGCGGATATTTTATTGGTTAGCGGCACTTGTATCGGACGGGACCCTCTTGCATTCATCTTAAGCACCGTTTTGCCTCGAGATTGTGCTTTTGACGATGGCTCGTGCATGGAAAGGGGGCGAGCTGTGTCATTGTGTTTGATAAAGAGGCGACGTGAACTGAGGAGGAAGGGACAGGGATTGAAGGGGGCGGGCGCTTTAAGTGTTGCGGGTAGAACATTCTGGGGTGCTCTGACTGGGGTCGCTGGCAAGGAGAACTTTCTGAAGAGGCGGGATTGCCGCGGCTTTTCGCTGGTTTGATGTCCGTGGTGGTTTCGGCATGACGTTTGTATTGGCCTTGTCACGGCATTCAACACGCAATTACTTAAGGCAGCGCTGACCGCAGCGAATGATCGGGCAACGAGCCCGGGCTGCGCGGCAGGCGTTCGACCTTCAGGAAGGAGTCGCGGACACATGGTGGTTAAACGGCTGATGAAAACTCTCTGCGCAGCAGCGCTCGCGGTGGCAATTGTGCCCCTCGCAGCGGCATACGCTGCCGACGACACGGTGAAGATCGGTATCCTCCACTCGCTCAGCGGCACGATGGCGATCTCTGAAACGTCGCTGAGCGATGTCGTGCTGATGGCGGTCGATGAGATCAACGCCAAGGGCGGCGTGCTGGGGAAAAAAATCGAGCCGGTCGTCGTCGATCCGGCGTCAAACTGGGATTTGTTCGCCGAAAAGGCCAAGCAACTGATCACGCAGGACAAGGTGGCGGTGACGTTTGGCTGCTGGACGTCGGTGAGCCGCAAGTCGCGTGCTGCCGGTGTTCGAAGCCAATAATGCGCTGCTGTTCTATCCGGTGCAGTATGAAGGCGAAGAGCAGTCGCTGAACGTCTTTTACACGGCGGCTTCGCCGAATGAGCAGTTGGTTCCGGCCGCGGAATACATGATGAGCGAAGAGGGCGGCGGGCTATCAAAAAGTTCTATCTGCTGGGCACGGATTACGTGTTCCCCCGCACGGCGAACAAGGTGCTTAAGGCATTCTTGAAGAGCAAGGGCGTGCCGGACGAGAACATCATGGAAGAGTACACGCCGTTCCATCATCAGGACTACCAGACGATCGTCGGCAAGATCAAGAAGTTCGCCGCCGGCGGGAAGGCGTGCGTGCTTTCGACGATCAACGGCGACTCCAACGTGCCGTTCTATAAGGAATTCGCCAACCAGGGTCTGACGGCGGCGGATTGCCCGATCATGGCGTTCTCGGTCGCGGAAGATGAATTGCGTGCGATGGATGTGCCGCCGCTGGTGGGGCATCTTGGCGTGCTGGAATTACTTCCATGTCGATCGACACGCCGGAGAACAAGGAGTTCGTGGCGAATTTCAAGAAATTCTGCAAAGAACAAGAATCTTCCCGGCGGCGAGGATCGCGTGACGGATGATCCGATCGAAGCAGCCTACTACGGTGTGTATGTTTGGAAAGCCGCTGCCGAGAAGGCCAGGAGCTTCGATGTGGACAAAGTTCGCGATGCGGTCTACGGGATGGAGTTTGATGCTCCCGGCGGCGCGAAGATGATGGACGAGAAGAATCAGCACACGTGGAAGCCGGTCTTCATCGGCGAAATCCAGAAGGACGGCCAATTCAAGATCGTCTGGAAAACGCCGACGACCGTCCACCCCGACTCGTACAGCACCTACCTCTGGCCCGACCCAAGCAAAATTCCCGCCCCCACCGGCGGCCCCATGAAGATGAAATAACCCCACTGTAGACAACGAGGCAAAGGAAGAGTGGATGCCGATGATCCCTCTTCCTTTCCTCTGTTTAATCAGTCGACCCAAGGCAGTAACCCCAGGTGATCATGGTGTACCCCCGAGGACGTGTAATACCCAACGAACAACCGCACTCCGGGTGCCACGGGTCTGGGACAATCTCGGTCCCAGACCCGTGCCTCCCGTGGCGGCCTCAACACACTCCACCCATTCGTCGCCACCCCCATTCATCCTCACTGCTTCGCGTCTTCGTGTCTTCGTGTTTAATCCTTCTCTTCTCGCAAATATCCGCGCGGCCACCACGCAACCGGCTATCCCGGATTTGCTTCTCAAAGCTGCCACGACAGAGGGACCCGGCGCACCGCCGCGCTGCAATCGCTCGCGAAGACGGGCAATCCCGCACTCGAAAAAGTTTTTCAGGAATTCTCTTCGGGCGCTGCTCTCGGTGTGGCAGAATCAGGTGGTTCTCACCGGCGATACGAAAACCGTAGATGGGAAAAAACTCATCCCGCTCGCCGACCCGCTCACCGGAGCACCCCTCACGACGGGCAATAAACCTGCGCTCGTGTCACCCACAGAAATGAAGGACGTATCGCCCAGCCGGCGCGATCGGATGCTGATCCGCGATCTGCTCATTACGCTTCGGCTCTCGGCTCCAGATCCTGAAGCCCGCCTTGCCGCCACCATTCGAGCTGGCGAGCAGTCGATGCAAAGCAGTCTCGCGACGTTGAAAGAACTGGAACCCGTCGAATCGAACAAAGCGGTCAAGACCGCGATTCATGAAAGCATCGCGCTGATTGAACTTGCGACTCCGGGGACCGATGCGGCTGCGGAATCTACCCGCATCAGCGCTGTTCAGCGTCTTGGGCAAATGCGATCCGCCCGCGCGATGTCGCGGCTGCGGGACTTGCGAAAAATTGAGAAAACGCCGGCCTCTCTCGTCATGATCGATGATGCAATCGTCCGGATTGAACATTGGCAAACCGTTGTCGGATGGTGCGGCAACATCTTCTCGGGGCTCTCCGCATCCTCCATTCTTATCCTCATGGCATTGGGCCTCTCGATCATCTTTGGGCTCATGGGCGTCATCAATATGGCCCATGGCGAACTGATGATGATCGGCGCGTACGCGACGTTTCTCATCCAGCAACTGTTCGTCGATTATCTCCCGGCGTCGGTGTTCAACTGGTACTTCGTCGTCGCCATTCCGGCGTCGTTTCTTGCGGCCGCTCTGGTCGGAATGCTGATCGAGGCGACGGTCATTCGATTCCTCTATGGCCGCCCGCTGGACACTTTGCTGGCGACATTGGGCGTCAGTTTTTTGCTGATCCAATTCGTGCGGATTCTTTTTGGTGACAACCGATCAGTCAACGCACCGTCGTGGCTGCAAGGCAGCGTGCATGTCGCGCAGGACATCAATCTCCCCTACAACCGGCTCTTCATTCTTTTGTTCTGCGGCGCATGCATTGCGCTGATGTATTTTATTATTGAAAAAACGAAGCTCGGGCTGCTTCTCCGCGCGACGACGCAGAACCGCACCATGGCCGCGAGCCTTGGGGTTTCGACGCGCAAGATCGATCTCCTCACGTTCGGCCTCGGCTCCGGCCTGGCGGGAATGGCGGGGTGCGCGCTTACACAGATCGGCGGCGTGAGCCCCGACATGGGACAAAATTACATCATTGATTCGTTTCTCGTGGTCGTCACCGGCGGTGTGGGGAAACTTGCCGGCGCGATCTGGTCCGGCCTCGGCCTCGGCACCATCAACAAATTCCTCGAACCCGAAACCGGCACGGTCTGGGCCAAAGTGATCGTGCTTGTGTTGGTCGTTGCGTTTCTCCAACGCCGTCCTTCCGGCCTGTTTCCCGCCAAAGGGAGACTTGCCGATGTCTAATACGAGCACGCAACTTGCGGGTCCGGAAAGCGGCGCATCCCGCCGCGTCATCGGCTCCGTGATGCTGATTCTCGGCGCCTGTTTTTGCTAGTCGGCGTCCCTGCGCTCTATGGGGCCGGCGCGATGGATATCACGACCGTCAACCAGCTTGGGCGTTTTCTCGCGGTCGCAATCGTCGCGCTCGGAGCGGATCTGATCTGGGGCTACACGGGTATCCTCACACTGTGTCAGGCAATGTTTTTCTGCTTCGGCGGATATGCCATCGGAATGCACATGGCGCTCCACGGGCCACTCGACGGCGACGGCATTCCGCGCTGCCTTTTCGTCGTTTCCTCTGAAGTGAGTGGCTTTAAGCTGCCGTGGTTTTGGGAACCGTTTCAAACACTGCCTGTCGCATTGTTGCTCGGGCTTTTTCTGCCCGGACTGGTCGCGTTTATCTTCGGCTACTTCACGTTTCGCAGCCGCGTGCGCGGCGTTTATTTTTCGATCATTACTCAAGCCGCAACGCTCGCGGCCACGCTGGTGTTTCGGATGAACTCCATGAAACTCTGTGGCACCAACGGACTGACGAATTTTGTCACGCTCGCGGGATTTAACCTCCAATCTGCGAGCGTCAAACTCGGGCTCTATGTTCTCAGCGCCATCACGCTGATCGCCGTGTACTTTTTGTGTGAGGGAATTGTTCGATCGCGCCTCGGGCGACTGCTCATGGCGGTGCGCGACAACGAATCGAGGCTGCGTTTTGCGGGATATCAGCCGGTCACGTTCAAAGTATTTATTTTTGTGGTGGGCGCGATTCTTGCGGCGATAGGGGGGATGCTCTACACGCCGCAGAACGGCATCATCACGCCGTTCAAGATGGATGCGATCGAATCGATCATGATTATTGCGTTCGTTGCGGTGGGGGGGCGCGGCACTCTTTCGGGGCGCTCCTGGGCGCGATCGTCGTGAGTTATCTGCAAAGCTTTCTCACCAGCGGAGTCTTTTACAATTGGCTGCCCAGAAGTCTGCAGATCGACGAGAGCGTCGCGCAAGTGGGCCTCATGGGTGCAATCCATCGGGCCTTGAAAATTCTCCTGGGCGCGGAGGGCTGGCTCTTCGTTCTCGGCGGGCTGTTTATACTCGTCACGCTTCTGTTCCCAGATGGCATGGTCGGGGCTTGGCGAAAAATTCTCGCCCATCGCGCCGACCGCCTCACCGGCCTTCGTGAAGATTCGGCCGCCGCCGCTGCGGAAGACGGCTCGCTCGTCAGCGGCAAGGCTCTCGCTGCCGAGGTGAACCGATGAGCGAGATTGTTGATCGCACGAACCTCTCGCAGGTCGAGCGGGGCGAACTGCAAAAGAATATCGTCAACGTCGACAATGTGGTCGTGGAATTCGACGGCTTCCGCGCGCTCGACATCAGCAGATTCCAGATCGCTTACAACGAACTCCGCGTCGTCGTCGGTCCTAACGGGGCGGGAAAAACCACGCTTTGTGATGTCATCTCGGGCAAGACAAAGGTGAAGTCCGGCGCATTCTTTTTCGATCAGCGGGAAACCACCGCGCTTAAAGACACCGATATTTCTCGCCTCGGCGTCGGGCGAAAGTTCCAGACGCCGACGGTCTTCGATAGCCTCACGGTGTATGAGAATATGGAACTCGCGCTTCCTGGTCGGCGTGGAATTATAAAAAATCTGTTTCGTCACGAGAGCACCGATGAGCGCGACCGCATCATGAGTATTCTGGCTCGCGTGCATCTCGTTCAGGCCGTTCATCGTGCTGCGCGGTTTCTCAGTCACGGCCAGCGACAATGGCTGGAGATCAGCATGTTGATCGTCGCGAATCCGAAGTTGCTGTTGGTCGATGAGCCGGCCGCCGGCCTTACCGATGAAGAAACTGCATTGACCGCGGAACTGCTGCTCGAGCTGAAGGGGCAGCACACGATCATGGTAATCGAGCACGACATGGAGTTCGTGCGGCGTCTGAACAGTCGCGTGACGGTGCTCGACAACGGCAAAGTTCTTGCGGATGGAACGCTGGATGAAGTCCAAAAGAACGCGGCTGTTATCGAAGCCTATTTAGGTCGATGAAAATCTGACCCCTGATCCCTCATTCACTTGGACGTTGGCTCATGCTTGCACTCACCAACCTGTCCTTCTCCTATGGTGCCGTCCGGGCCATCGAGAACGTCACGATGCAGATGCTGCCCGGCCAGATCACCTGCGTCATGGGGCGGAACGGTGTGGGCAAGACGACGCTGATGAAAACCATTGTTGGCACGCTTCGGGCGAGTCGTGGGAAGATTATGCTCGGCGAGAAGGATGTGACCCCGCTGCCGCCGCATAAGCGGGTGAAGTCGGGCATTGCGCTCGTCCCACAGGGGCGGCAGATTTTTCCGAAACTGACCGTGATGGAAAACCTGCTGGTCGGTTGCGAAGCCCGCACCGATGGGAAGCGAACAATTCCCGAGGAACTTTTTGAACTCTTTCCAATTCTGAAAACCATGTCGAAACGTATGGGCGGCGACTTATCCGGCGGGCAGCAACAACAACTCGCCATCGCACGGGCGCTGGTCGGGTCGCCGCAGGTATTGCTTCTCGATGAACCGACCGAAGGGATTCAGCCCAACATCATTCAGCAGATCGGACATGTGCTGCGCATGCTCGTCACGGAGCGCGGCATGACCGTGGTGCTGGTGGAGCAATATCTCGATTTTGTGCGGGAATTTGGCCAGCAGTTCTACATTATGAACCGGGGCCGCGTCGTCGCGAATGGAGCCACCGCGGAACTCACCGGCGATGTGGTGAGCAGGCATTTGAGTGTCTGACCCGCTCTCAACTGTTCTCCGCGATCGGCGGCGTGAGAGGCCGATGATCGGGTTCGGTGAGAAACTTCACCGCATCTTCGGCTCGCAGCGGGGCTGCAAAATGATAGCCTTGGGCGTAATCGCAATCCAACGCAAGAATCATGGCCGCCTGCTCCTGGTTTTCCACTCCTTCAGCCACCACTCGCATATCCAGATTGTGCGCCAACTGCACGATGGCATTTATGACGGCCGCATAATCTCGGCGGCCCACCATCGTGGTGATGAATGATCGGTCGATCTTGAGGCAGCTCAGCGGCATCACGTGCAGGCAATGCAGGGACGAATAGCCGGTGCCGAAATCATCCATGTGCAGGCCCAGTCCGAGATCGCGCAACTCGTGCAGCACTTTGCGCGTCTGCGTGGGGTTGTCCATGATCATGCTTTCCGTGATCTCGAGATTGAGCTTTCCTTTGGGAACGTCGTGGCGTTGCAGCACATCGCGCACGGACTTTACAAAGCCGACGTCGGCAAGCTGACGGCGCGAGACGTTGACGTTTATCGTGATTTCCGCAGCCGCCCCACCCAGTGCGTGCCATTCCTTCAACTGCCGGCAGGCCTCTTCGAGCACCCACAACCCCAGCGGAACGATGAAGCCGGTTTCCTCGGCGAGCGCGATAAAGCTGAGCGGCCCGATGAGTCCACGCTTGGGGTGCTGCCAGCGGACGAGTGATTCGAATCCCACGATCCTGTTAGTCTGCACGCTCAAGATGGGTTGATACATGAGACGCATGTCATTTTGTTCAATCGCGCGGCGAAGATCGTTCTCCAGCGTCAGGCGGCTCATTGCCTCCTCGTGCATGCTCTTGTCGAAGAATGCATATTGCGCCTTGCCTGCCGCCTTGGCGCGATACATGGCGGCGTCCGCGTCGCGCAGCATGTCTTCCGGGCGTTCGTACGCGAAATCGGTCGTTGTGATGCCGATGCTGGCGGTCGAATGCACCTCATGGCCCTTGAAAGCGTAAGGCACAGCAAGCGCTCTCTGCACGCTTTCGACGACCTCTTGGGCATCGGTCTCGCCGTTAATTTTTTCGAGCAGAATGACGAATTCATCGCCCCCAAGCCGCGCGGCAATTCCTTCGCGGCCGTGGACGCGATCCGTCGCAAGGACGCGCTGCAGTCGATGGGCGATTTGCACCAGCAACTTGTCTCCGACTTCGTGTCCAAGGCTGTCATTGATGATTTTGAAGCGGTCAAAATCGAGGAACATCAGGGCGGATTTAGTCGCCTCGGGTCCATTGGCGCGGTTCGAGAGCGCTGGCGATTTTTTCCAGCAGGTGTGGGCGATTCGGCAGGCCGGTGAGGCGATCATGCAGCGCCTGCCGCTTCAACTCGCGGGTGCGGTCATGCACCATGCGTTCCAACTCGCTGAGCTTCAATTGTGATTGTCGCCGCAGTTGCCATTTTTCGGTTAGCGCCGTCGCCAATTGGCAAACCTCAATGCGGTCAAACGGCTTCTTCAAAATAAGCACGCGGTCGCTTTTGCCGATTCGTTCGGTCATTTGCTCCCAGGAATAGTCCGAATAGGCGGTGCAAACAACCACCTGAATTTCAGGGTCTTCCTCAAATAAATGTTCCAGCGTTTCGAGGCCGTCCCAGCCGGGGGGCATGCGCATATCCAGGAATGCCAGTGCATAGGGATTGCCCGAACGCCGTGCTTCTTTGACCAGTTCATACCCTTCCTGCCCCTGCATGGCGGAGTCCACTTCAAATGTCACCGAAGGGCGGGCCACATCGGTATCGCCAAACAGCGCAGCATCCGCCGCGGTGAGGCTTGATTCTTCGACGTTGCCCTTCAAAGTCTTGCGAAAATCGGTATGAATCGCATCGCTGTCGTCAATAATCAGAATTCGTCGATTGTCAGTCAGTGTGGCAGTGCTCATTTGATGGAGACCTCCGTTGAGTTTGGCAACATCAGAATGAATGTCGCCCCTTTGCCCGGACCGTCGCTGGTCGCTTCCAACGTTCCACCCAGTCGTTTGGCGGTGTTGGCAGCGGAATGTAGCCCAAAGCCATGCCCGTTGGCTTTAGTGGTGAATCCATGATTGAAAATGCGTGTAAGATTGTCAGGTTGAATGCCGACTCCGGTGTCGGTCACTTCGATGCGAGCCATTTCCACGCCTTTTTCCACCACGAGCCGGGCGCGAATGGATACTTTTTTCTCGCCGATGTTGTTCTCTCGAACGGCTTGATGTGCGTTCTTCACGAGATTGGTGAGTATCTGCAACACCACATGTTTGTCCGTGTGGATGAACAGCGGGCGGGGAAAATCGCATTCGACATGGATCATGCGGCCTTCAAAGCCGGTGCCGCTGATTCGGGCGGCATCATCAATGAGTGCCGCCAGGTCGAGGCGTCCCATCACGCCTTTGGCCTTGGCAAATGTCTGCTGGAGCCTGACGATTTCCTTGATGTGGTCGATGTTTTTCGCGAGCACGCCAAGTTCTTCGAGCACCGAGGCTTCTTCGCTTTGGAGCACCTTGGTGACGGTGGTGAAATAGCCCGGGAGTTTGCTTCCCTGCGCGTCGGCCGTGATAAAAGTTCCCAAATCATTCTGGTGCTGCGTCATCAGATCGACGGCCCTCGCCAATTTTTTCACCGGCGAGTTTTTGATTTTATCCGTCAGTATCCCGGTGGATACGTTCACGCTGTTGAGGACGTTTCCGACATTGTGGAGAACGCCGGTAGCGACCTCGGCCATGCCGGCGTGGCGCGACATTTCCAACAGGCGTTGATGGAGTTCTTCGCGTTCCGCTTCCGCTTTCCGGCGCTGCGTGACATTGATGGAGACCGCCAGGCCGCCAATGACATTCCCCTCGGGATCACATTCCGCCGCGAGAGACACTTCCACGAAAACGATACGTCCGTCCTTGGTGAGGATCTCCAGCGGGACATCGTTAATGTGGCCGACACGAAGGAATTCGGGAAAGCTTGTTGCCAAAAAAGAGGCGCGGGACGCTTCGGTATAGAACTCGAGCGATTGTCTGCCTATCACCTCGTTGCGCGTGTAGCCCAGACAATTCAGCCAGTAATCCGAAACGTGCAGAATGATTCCGTTTGCGTCGACGGAGTGGAGCATGACAGGCGTATTGTGATAAAGAGTCCGGTGCCGGGTTTCTGATTCCTCGAGCGCCCGTTGCGCGATTTTAACTTCGGTGATGTCGTGATTGATCCCCGCCATGCCGATCGTTTTTCCGCAGTGGTCGTGGATGGGAATTTTGGTGGTCAAGACCCATCGCCTGCGGCCCTTGCGATCGACGGTCTCCTCTTCGTTTTGATAGACGCATCCGTGCTTAACGACATTGTGCTCGGCGGCGATGTACATTTCGGCAAGGTGCGGCGGGAAAAAATCGCGGTCCGTTTTGCCAACGCATGCGTCGGGAACGGTGCCCAAATTCCTGGCGTGCGCAATATTGTTGATGATGATCCGGCTTTGCTCATCTTTAACAAATAGATAATCAGGTATCGCATCAATGAGGCGGCGAAGCAAATCGGTTTGCCCGGTCGGGCTTGCCGTCATGTCCTTTGCACCTACTTCAATGATTTCCATATCGATCCGCCTAAGTGCCTGATGTCGCAGCGATGCGAAAACACGATGCGTGTGAGCGCCCCAGCGGACGCAATAGAGGACCGAGTTGCCGTGGGCACGGCCCGTCTGGAGCAGTCTCGGGGCATCACTCGAAAGAGTTATCGACACCATGGCATGACCGGTTTAGGGCAAAGTCCGTGGGACCGCCCAAAAACCGAACGCATGGAACGGAATCGTCACATTTAATAAACGGGCTTATTGGTACTGGTGAGAAACTGACGGAACAGGTCTTTGGCCTCGTCGGACAGTACCCCGCCCACGATCTCCACCCGGCTCCCGCCCAATTGTTTCATGTCACGGTTGGAGAGGGTTAATTCGTTGAAGCCGGCGGCCACCGCGTCCGCGATCTTCGCGCCATAGACGATTTTGTCGATTCCTGCCCAGTGAATGGCGGTGAAGCACATCGGGCATGGCTCGGTATTTGAATAGATTGTGCAGCCCTTCAGGTTGATGTCGTTGAGCTTCCGGCAAGCGAGGCGAATCGCGTGGACCTCGGCATGAGCGGTGATGTCGGTGGTGGCCCAAACGACATTATGGGCCGCGACAAGGAGTTCACTGTTGCTCACGATGACGGCGCCGAAAGGAGCTTGTCCGGCGGCCATGCCTTCACGCGCCGTTTCGATGGCCAAGCGCATCCAGTCCGCATCGGTTTTCGACACTGCCGCTCCTTGTTACCAGGCCTGACCTGCTTGGAGCAGGTCAAATTTTTTCGACTTTGTCCTGCATGTCTGTTTCGATTTCATGCTGATCGTGGTGGACATTGCCTTTGCTTTTTTCGGATTCAAAGCGGTCGGGACCGGGATGGGCGATATCTCCGGTTTGCCGGGCGTTGCCTTGGGTTTGGGTTGCCTCGGCGGATCGTCCGGCGACTTCTTTGGGCGTCGCAGCCTCGGCTGCGTCGGGCGTACCTCCGACCGATTTGGAAACGCCGTCGCCTGCGGGCTGACGGTCGTGTCCTTCGTGGCCGGCTTCGCCGGATTTGTGCCTGTCCCGAGGTTGTTTTTGTTGTGGGAGGGCATGGGGTCTCCTTGTTTGATGTGATGCTCAGGCAGAGAGGAGCAATGGTAATGCCAATGCCGACGTGATGTCGGCACCACTGCTTGGATTGTAGGACTGCGTTGTGGGCGGGTTGGAGTTATAATTTGGGAATGTATCGATTGTTGGTTTTACTGCAGTTGACCAGAGCCGCGCTGGCGTTCACGGCGATTGCGGATGCATGGACGGTTTTGTTGCTGCGGATGCCGGGGGAGGCGGCGAGTGGGATGGGGATTTTGATTGTGCGGATGATGGTGACGGGGGTAGTGTCATTTGGGTTGTATGGGTTTGGGATGGCGTTGAATGACGTGTTGGATGCGCGGCGGGATCAAGATTTTGCGCCGCGGCGGCCGATACCTTCGGGTCGGATTCAGAAGCGGTCGGCGGTGTTGGTAGCGCTGATATTGTTGATGGTGGCGTTGTTGGCGGCGGTGTTGTTGACGCCGTTGTCGGTGGTGGGCCGGTCGGTTCTGCACACGCGGGACTTTGTGCCGTACTCTTTTTTCTTTGCGATTGCGACGGCGGCGTTGATTGTTTTTTATGATGCGGCGTCGAAGTATTTGGGGGGCATTGGGCTGGTGACGCTGGGGGCGATTCGGGCGTTGCATTGTCTGATTGGGAACCCGAAAACGCCGTTGTTGTTTTTGTCGATGATTTTGTTGACGCATGTGGTGATTGTTTCGACGGTTGGGTATCGGCTGGAGAACAAGCGGCCACGGTTGCATCGACAGGATATTGTGGCGTGGTGGTCGGGCTGCTGATCGGGAATGGGCTGGCGTTGTGGTACATGGTGGGGCATCAGATGGTGCGGTGCGGATTCGCTGCAGATGCTGATCGGGCCGGCGATTGCGGCGGTGGTTTATGGGTTTTGGTCGATCGGCGTTTTTCGGAGTCAGGCGGATTTCGCAGCGGCAGAAGGGGGAGCGGCTGGTGCTGATGGGGTTGTTTTGGTTGTTTGTCTATGATGCGAGCATTCTGGTGGCGAATGGGCAGTATCTGGCGGGGGTGGCGATTACTCTTCTGCTGTTGTGCGCGATTTTGAGTTTCTTTGGGATTCGGTTTATGTCGCGGATGATTACGCAGCCGCGGCTGGGGTATCGAACGGAGCGGGGCGTATCAGGACTTCGCTCCATGATGCGGCGAGGGGCTTTCCGCCCTTGGCGATGGAGTGGATGCCGGCGACTTTGACGGAGGCGGCGTTGCGGACGGAGAGCAGGGGGATGAGGCCGAGGCCGTGGAGGATGTCGCCGACGCGGTCGGAGAGCCAGCCTTCGGCGCAGGGGGTCATTTCTTTGTCGCCGTCGACGATGGCCATGTGGCAGGGGAGATCGGTGACGTCGGTGTGGGGGTCGAAGCGACCAGCCGTCTTCGAGGAAGGCTTCGCCGATGCCGAGAGCTACGGCGAAGGCGCCGTTGGCCCAGAGGTAAGCTTCATGACGGGCGCCGCGTTCCGGGCATTTCATTGAAGGGGTAGGTGTCGATGGCGTCGGTTTTTGGGCCGTAGGGGAGGCGGAGGAGGAATCGTGGGGCGACGAGGCCGATGTGGGCGGCGGATTTGTGGCCGCGGATTTTTTCCCACAGGGCGAGGTCGGCGGGGGGCTGCCATTTGCCGGAGTCGGGGATCTTTTTCGAAGGAGGGGAAGCCGGCGATTTTGGGGGTGGCGCCGGCGAGGAAGGGATGTCGGCTTCGTGGCTCGAGGGAGGCGAGCTTGGCGAGGAGGCCGATGTCTCCGGGGTTCTGGTCGAAGACATAGTTGCCGACGATGAGGGCGAAGGGCTCGACGCCGGGGACTTGGTTTGTTCGACGAGGATCTGGTAGATGCCGGTTTGGGGGAGGGTGGGCTGGGCGTTGAGGTCGGCGTAGAGCTCATCTTTGGAGATGTCGAAGAGGCAGATTTTCAGGTCTTCGTCGGTGTTGAGGCGGGGGTGAGGAATTCGACGCCTCGCCAGGAGGATTCGATGGCTTGGAAGGCGGGGTGACGGAGGACGGCGCGAGGCCGGC
>CAVYBP010000003.1:0-875790 GCA_963766775.1 uncultured Phycisphaerales bacterium | reverse complement strand
GTCTTCAGGTGCGGGTTGCCGCCCATCGTGCCAAAGGCGGCTTTTGCATGCGGGAGGTAGTAATCTCTGCTGATTCGGATGGACGCTTCGACGGTCGCCGCTTGGATGGGCATCTGCCAACCGTCGGGATTTTCGGCGACGTGCAAGATTCCCGCGATGCGGGCGATTGCGCCAGCCAACTTGTTCCCCCAACCGGCGAGCGAATTCAGTTCGCCGGCCTCGCCCAGCTGTGGCTCCAACCATTTCTCGAACTCCTGCATCGTCGCATCGGCACCCTTGGAGAAAACGACTTCCATTCGGTCGGGCGGTTTTGAATATCTGTGTCGCCGGGAAGTCGCCAGAAGCCTGAGGAACTCGGACGCGAACAGGGCCGCCACGTCGCCAGGCACGGGCGGTGATGCCGTGGTCCGCCGGCCGACGATGCTTTCCGGAGGGAATATAACCATCGTGCCAGGAAGCCCCACCGCGCATGGTGGACCTCATCGGCAAGGCCGCGGATCACGTCCGGCTGAACGGCCAACGCACAGGACAGGGCCGGGTTCTCCACGTTTTCGCAATCCCGGACTCATGCCACCGGTTCAGTAGCGAGTCTCCGGAATGCCCTTCAGAAAAACGTCGAAGTTCGCGGACTCGGCGTATCGCCCCTTGGCAACCTCAAAAACCGTCCCCTCTGCGGTACCGCCAGCAGCATTCGACCGTCCTCGCACGATCAGGTGAACCAGCTTTTCCGGGGTTACATCGTCGCTAAAGACTTGCGGATTGTCCGGAACCTTGTGCTCCGCCAGCTCGACGGCGAGCTCTAGGGCGCGATGCTGCAATTGCTGGCGAGTGACCGGGTCGTCTTCCTTGGCTACTGCCTTCTCCGCGTCTCGAGCCGTTCTTCGAGAACCCGGTGGTCGCAAGCCAGCTTCGCGATAATCGGAGCCATCCGCTCTACTTCTTGTCGCTCAAACTCGGTCGCCGGTGCCAAGACGTCCTCGAAGACAATCGATTTTCGCTCGCCCGGCGGCAGCACTACGACGCCGAACAAGTTCACGGGCTCGGACCATCCGTCGCGGATAACGACACGGATTTTTTCGCCAGCACGCCCCAGCCGTTGCGAGGCAAAGACAGGCGGCCAGGTCCACGGGCGTCTGCGTGGCGTTGGCCTCGGCGAGACACCAATCGGCAAGCCACTGCGGTAAACACTCTGCGGGGAACGTCGGGAGAACGGTGGCCACACCGAGGGGGATCGGCGGCTCCCATTCGGGACTGCTCGCACCGCGCACCGGCCTGGACAGCTGCACCGGCTTGCTCGAATTGACGCATCGTTTCCATTCGCGGAGGAATCCTGATCGATCATCCTCGAATTTCTTCTGAAGGTCGGACGGGTCTTTACACCGTCCGGCATGCGCACCTCGAAGAGCGACCCCGCAAACTTCAACTCTTGAAGCCGCGCCGCAATTCCGGGGACGAAGCATCACCGCCCTTGTCCTTTTCATTGACGACGTAGACGGCCGGGATTCCTACCAGGTGCTCGGCAAGGAGCTTGGCGTTGTCGGCGCCCCGGGATGCCGAGGGCGGGGATTTTCCGATGCCAGAGCACCGAGCAGTCGCTTTCTCCCTCGACGAGGAAGAGAATCACGTCCTTCCTTGCGTCCTCAATGCGCCACCAAGCCGTAGGCGGCAACTTCCTGGCCGCTGGGCCAGAACGAGCCCGTCTGTTGCTTTGAATGCGGTTCGCCGCTTCACGGCGACCTCGGCGCCGTCGAAGTCGAGGTAGGGAATTGCGACGCCCCTTTTGCCAGGGAGGTCGCGCAAGCCGAGTTCAGCAAAGCAGACTCGCTGGAATGCCCTTGTGGGCGGCGAACGCTTCGACGGTCGGCGCTGTTGAGTTGGGTGTCTTTTGCTGCGTCGGGGTGACGAGTGGGCCCTCCCATCGACGACGCACGAGGTTCGGCCTGGCACCCACGACGAGGCAGGCACAGTCCGGCGAGCAACGGCGAGCGTCCCTCGCTGCGGGGCGCGAGTTCGTTTTCGTCGAAGAGGTCAACTAGGTGAAAGTCTTGTGGCCCAGGCCGGAGATGCGTGGGCATCCGAAGGTAGCGGCAGCCGGCTCCACCAAAATGCAGGAAGCGCAGCGCAGCAGGAGTATCCGCATCAGAACGGTGGCTATCATGTTGTTGTCCGTCGTGTTGGTGTTGGTCTGAATCAGCCGCCCCGGATTTGGTCGATCCGGGGCAGCACGTTGCCGGCAGTCACTTCTTCAGCACCTCGATCGCATCGCGGATGTCTTGTCGGTCGTCGCGCCACCGTGCGGCCGATCTTCACCCGCTTCAGCGCATCACTTTCGGCCAGAGTGTAAGACCGTGGCTTCGCTGACGCTCATCAGGCCGGCGGCCTCGCGCTGGGTCAACAGCTTTCGGCGCCGCGATGGGTGCCGTCGGCGGGCGGATCGGGAGTGTGTTATGCAGCACTCGAAGGCCCTCCGGCGAGCACAGGCATGGCGAACGGCTTCGGCTTGCGGCGGCCCGCCAGAAGCACTGCTTCGCCCTCTCCAAGTCTTCTTCGGACCAGATGTAGTGGCCCGAGGAGTCGCGCGGGGGAGGGGGGATGCGTTTCTGGCGGATGAGATCGGACAGGCGGGTTGTCAGGACGCCCAGGCGTTCGGCTGCGAGAGTGGTTTTGATTCCCAAGGTTACTATCCTCCAAGTAGGCTACTTGAGAATTATCGACCCTGGGGAGAGGCGAGGCAACCTTAATTACCAACTCAGTAGGTATTCAGTACCTCTCTGAAACTGAGCAGGTAGGGGTCGTGCGGTTCAGGAAAACGACGGTATCAGGCCCCTGCGCTTGGAACTCCAAGTGCGTCCCCTGGCTCTCTTGTTGAGCGTCTGGATGGCGCCCTGTTTTGCCCTGCCGCACAGAGGGCACTTCACCGGCTTGCCGATGGGCCGACGTCCTCATCGAGCGCATGAAGGATCGGCAAACCACTCTTCACGGCGCTGATGAAGAGTCAACATTACGGCACCGTCGGCATCGGTCACCATCGCCTTTGACGCTCCGCTTTTCGCGACCAGTCGTAGCCGTGGCGTCGGGGCAGGACAAGCGCACCGAGTGGTCGGCGAGGCGGCCATCTCGATCGGTTCTGGCTCCTCGATCCCCAGCGCACGTCCCCCTCGCGGCGGGTGGCCGCTTGCCGAATTTCCTCGTCAATGAAGCCGTAGAGTTCTCGCAGGCCGGAAGTGGGCAGGAGCATCTCTCCGAGTCGCGTGCGACTCGACGCGGGCTTCGAGGATCCGCAGGGAGAATGCCTGAGTGTTTCGACACCACGAACCGAACCGGCCGGCCTCCGCGTCCAGTTCACAACCGAGGGCTCGTACCAAGACGGCGCCGCGCTTCATCACGCCACAGCGCACTGAGTTCCCAGGCCAACAGTCCCGTCTCGTCGGTCGCGATGCCGTGTCCGATCGCGAAATAGAGCTGCACCTGCCGGCACATGATGCCGCAGAGCGCCAGAGGTCGTAGGGCGGCTCGGCGAGGCCATCCGCTTCAAAGTATTCTTCAGACATGTTGTACCTCTTCTCGCTGAACGGGCCGGCCGCGCGGCGCCAGGGGAGGTACACCCCAGCGACGCGCACACCGCAAACCGCCGGATTGCAAGCCCGGCGTCTCCCGTTTTGACGCGCCGGTTCCGTGGTCGGCGCGGATCCCTCCTCCCTTGGCAGGTCGGCAATCATGGTCGAGGTCGTCGTAAGAATCAACGCGACTTTTCCGCCGCGACCTCGGCGATAATCTGGGCAATCTTCCCCCGAACGTGTCTGGGCAAGGTTGGCCACGCCGCGATGACGGCCGCCAGGTCCGCATCGTCTGCCGCTCCGTGCGGGCCGATTCCGGCCGCTGCTGCACCGCTTTTTGCAGCACTTGGATGGGTGTTTGCCGTAAGTCGTTGGCCGATTTGATACTTGAGGAATCTGTTTCGAGTCCCTGACAGCCCACTCCCCATCATGCTCCGTTCAGCATCATCCACCCAGTGCGCACATTGTTCTCCCTCGCCATGGATACCGTGAGCTCGCACTCGCACCAGAGGGAACCGCACATGGAGCGGGCAGCGCCCGTGTCACCGCGGGCCTGGGTCGTGACCTTCGCGGGCACGGCGGTCAACCTGTGCCTGGGCATCCTCTACGCCTGGAGCGTCTGGAAGGCCAACCTGATCGCCGACGCCGGACCATCCCGCCGGCTCGCCGATGACCGGGCTGAACGAGGGCTGGACGTACCTCACCGACGCCCAGGCGACCTGGGCCTACGCCATCTGCGGCTTCATCTTCGCCCTGTGTCATGATCCCCGGCGGCCGGCTTCAGGACCGCTACGGCCCGCGAGCTCGGCGCCACGCTGGGCGGGCTGTTCCTGGCCGGCGGGCTGCATCCTGGCCGGGCTGATGAAGAGCTACACTCGGCCTGATCCTCGGCTTCGGCCTGCTGGGCGGCATCGGCATGGGGCTGGGCTACGCCGCGGCCACGCCGGCGGCGGTCAAGTGGTTCGGGCCGCACCGGCGCGGCCTGATCGTCGGCCTGGTCGTCGGCGGCTACGGCGGGGCGGCCATCTACATCTCGCCGCTGGCGAAGTACCTCATCGCCGACTACGGCCTGTCCGGCAGCTTCATCGGCCTGGGCGTGCTCTTCGCCGTGGTCGTGGTCGTGGCCGGCCAGCTGCTCGCCTGGCCGCCGCCGGGCTACGTGCCGCCGGCGCCGCCGGCTCGGCGGCCGCGACAGGCCGGCCATGACGCGCGTCGACTGGTCCGCCCCGGCAGATGCTGAGGACCTGGCAGTTCTACGCCCTGGTGTTCCTGTTCATCGGCTCGGCCCAGTCGGGCCTGCTGGTCATCGCCAACGCCACGCCGATGCTGAACCAGACCGCCGCCGCGGTCGCCTTCTTCGCCGCCAACGCCTGGCTGCTGTCGTCGTTCGGCGGCCTGGTCAACGCCGCGGGCCGCATCGGCACCGGCCTCTACTCCGACCGCATCGGCCGGGCCAACGCCTACCTCGTCAACGGCGTCGTCTCGGCGGCGTGCCTGTTCCTGACGCCGGCGATCATGCAGTCGGGCAACGTGCCTGCTGCTGTTCCTGGTCGGTCGGCGTGGCCTACTGGCAGTACGGCGGCGGCCTGTCGCTGATGCCGGCGTTCACGGCCGACTACTTCGGCTCGAAGAACCTGGGCTTCAACTACGGCCTGGTGTTCATCGGCTGGGGCATCGCCTTCTTCGTGCCGCAGCTCGCCGGCTACATCAAGGACGTGACCGGCAGCCTGGACTACGCCTTCTACCTCTCCGGCGGCCTGCTGCGTGGCCGCGGTGGTCCTCAGCCGCTTCCTGCGCCGCCCGCTCAAACTGGGAGAGGTAGCCGGGGACAAAACGCGATGAATGCAGGAGCGGCCTGCTTCGTGGGAGGGGTGCCAGAATCGGCAGGTGGCCAAAAGGAATGCCTCCTTTTGGCCGTTTGGAAAGTCGTTTGCCAGCAAGCACTTAGATAGTGGAGAGGGCACCTAGCGGCCGAAACCCAACCTTTGGCCGCGTGCCCATCTCCACCGTTTCTTCACAGGACACGTCTCGGCAGACGCGACACCGCTTCGCCTCATCCTTCCGATTACTACCTGGCGAAGCAGGTCGGATCGAGCAGCAAGGCGGCGCGGGCCAGTTTTTCCGCCTCCTCCGTGTGGCCCGCGCCGCACGCCTCACGATAAGCCGTCACCAGATGGAAACAGCCTTCCGTCAGTCGCGACTGCGGTTCCACGGCCTTCGTCAGGCACACCTCGCTCACGGGAGCAACCGGCACCCACACCGATCCCGTGCTGCGAACGGGCGCCGGTGCCTCGGCACTGACCGTTCGGCCGCTCCCGCACCGCTTCGCTTCCTCGGGTTCAGGCGGTGATCTGCGTGTCGCCCAGCACAATCATCTGCCGCGTCTCCTGAGCGTAGCCGACGTTTCGGAACATGCCATCGACGTAGGGAATCCGGGAAATGACAGGTGCCGAATACTCCGTCCGCACCTCAACGGTCTTCCTGGGGCCGAGAATCAACGTCGTCCCTCCATCCGGAATGACGACCGTTTTCTCGACGCTTTGCGTGTTGACCGCCGGCGCTTGCACACTTGGCACACAGGCCGGGCAACCCTCGCAGCAGTCCCTTGGCGACGCGGGCCGGGAGGCCGCGGCAGCCCGCTCCGTCTCGGCCACCTTCACGTTGACCCGGATCGAACGGCGATCCGCCGACGCCGCAGGCACACCTCCAGATGAAGGCCCGTGGTCATTCTCGACGGTCTTCGGCGTCATGATCGCCTTGCCGTCGCACTGCGCGGTTTCACCCGGGTGGCGCAGATTCTCGCTCTGGATGAGCAGCGAGGCGGTCTGCCCGTTGAGGGTGATGAGTCTGGGCTCGGACAGGACGCTCATGCGCCGGTCCCCCGCCAGCGATTTCACCAGTTCCGCACATTGTTTCTCGGTCAGGAAGATGGGGTTGGAAGCGGTGGCGGGACTGCTTTCTCCGCCGAGACCACATCCGGTGGCGTTATGGTCTCGAAATCCACGCCGATGCATTCGAGGCCATCGTCCGCCACGGAGAGGATACGCACATCGAACATGACCTGAAGTTCTTGCGCTGGCCGCGCGAGAGTGATCGCGGGCAGTGGTGGGTGGTTCAGGTGCCGGTGTCGCATGAACACGAACAGACCGCCAGCCAGGAACGCGACGGCGAACCGTGAGGGACGAAGGGAAGAATTTGGGACGGAGGATCCTCCGATTGCGGGAGATGTTCGTTCGCTTCGGCACCCTCTCCGGCACCCGGCGAGGCGTATAGCATCTCCCCCAGGGAGGCCGCAACGCGGATCGACATACCATCTTCAATCGCGGGGATATTGCCGTTGCCTAAGAAGCAGTGAGCGAACCTTCACGCAATCTGTTAGATTCAATTGAAGCAAAAAAACGGTGACGCGCCGATTTGCGGTCCGCGGCAGGATGCGGACCGTGAAGCCGAAAATATCTGCTCCAACGATCACGCCGAGGATTGAACAGCCGAACAATCCGCCCGTTCAATTCGTCGATGGAAGCCAGGTCGGTCCCTTTGTGGCGGTTGCAGGGAAAACAGGTCCAGGACAGATTTCGAGCGTGGTCTGACCACGATGCTTCGTTGCGATAACGTGGTCGGGTTCGTGAGGCCACCAGGAATCATCTTCGTGGAGCAAGCAATACTCGCAACGCCCTCGTGCACGAGCCCGGATCGCACTCCGCACGATCGCCGGGATGACCTCACTCATGCCGGCTCCTGAATTCGACTACGCACGCGCACCTTGACCAGTTGCATCAGCATCTCGGCGTGCTCGAAGGCATCGAGTTCCCGCTCCTCCTCGGGAGTCAGGCGACCTCGCTTGAGTCGGGCCAAGAGCGTGTCGAGCCGTTTCCCGCGCCTCGCGCCGAAGGGCGATAAGTCAAAATTTGCTCAGGCGTCGGGCAGGCGGCAAAAAAAACGGCAATCTCTTCCGCTAACCAGCTCGGTTCTTGTAGGACAGTCATGTTTCCTCTCTGAAAGATGCCAAGCCACTCAGGAAGTAGCGCCAGGGCAGCTTTCATTGCGGCGTCGGTAGAACTACCCTCCGTCACCTCGCGAACAACGACTACCGACCCGGCCAGAGTAGCCCTGGCCGCGACATTGTGGCCAACGTCGCGGCCGGGGTCAACACCAGCTTAGCCCCGCCCGTCCCCTACCCCGAGAAGGCACGGCCTTGCCATTCTGTTTCGGTCTACTCCGGCATCCGGCCGAAGCGGAAGGCATGTGTTCGGTCGCTGAGTTCGACTCCTTTTACTCTCTTCCGAGTAAGAGGTCCACAACCCAGCACCCGCGAACATGGTCCTCGGGACTTGAGCGGGGTGGGACAGGATCGCCTCGTCCGTACACCCGGCATCGAGCAGGGCATCGTGGAGGATGGCCATACGACCTCGGTCGAACGTGCCCTCCGGCATTCTTCGCTCGTCGTAGATGGCCTGAGCGATGCGGCGGACTGTGCCATACGTTCCAGGCGAGGATGGCGTGCGCGGGGAGGAGAGGGGCGGGAGGGGTTGCCCAAGATGTCTCGTAGCAAGACCGCCTGGACTTCACGTTCTGCTACGGCTCCCGCTTCGCACTCTTTGTTATGTTCGGCGTCCTGGGTTCTATGGTCTTTGCCGGGCGTCCTGTAAATTCGTTCCCAAGCTTCGCCCGCCCTAGCTTCTCCAACTGCTTCGTCGATCCCATCGAAGATCTGATGAATCTGGAGCAGCACCCGTAGCCCAAGACGGCCTCGGCTGCACTCTGATCGACGGCGTCACCGCCTTCATAGTGGATCGCCTCCTGAGCATTTGCCGCCTGATCAAAGGCAACGCGGAGTTGCTGCAAAGTTGTTGTGTCATCGGAGAACGATTCTGCGGCTTCGACGAGACAGCGACTCCGTTCATCTTTGAGATACTGCCAAACGCGGCGACAGCACGCCACGCCGAACCGTCGCAGTTTCCGGTCACTGGCCTTGTCCCGCAAGAACTCCAGCATCAGTTTCGGATCATTACGCGTCGTCCACTCCGATTCCGTCATGGCTGTACTCCCCGATCCGGTCTCTCGGTCCCGTCCAGATGTCTCGACCCACACAACGAAGCAGCCGCGCAGACGGCCGGGCGTTCACGGCTTCTTCACCGCTGGTTCGTTGATCTCCTTGTGCAAGCATCTCATTTCGGCCTTCATCTGCTTCACACGGTCCGGTTCGTCGGCGGCGTGATCCCGCGTCAATCGCCGGCGACGGCAACCGCGATGAGCAGGGAGAACTGTTCCGTCGTCTGCGGTAAGAATACAACGGGCCAGGAAGAGGTCGATCCCCTGTACCGGAGAAAACGCGATGGACGTGACGAAACCGCTGTCCGTCTTGTCGGCCCTGCTTGCACTCGGCGCAATCCTCGCAGCAGCCACGGAGGGAGCCGCAATCGGAACGCGCCGAACATCGTCTTCATCTTCTCCGACGATCACGCCTACCAGGCCATCAGCGCCTACGACGATCCGCGGAAGCTGCATCGAGACGCCGAACATCGACCGCCTCGGCCAAGGAAGGCATGCGTTTCGACCGCTGCCTCGTGCCCAACTCGATCTGCGGGCCGAGCCGGGCCACCGTCCTCACCGGCAAGTACAGCCATGCCAACGGCTTCTACAACAACACCAACAGCCGCTTCGACGGCTCGCAGTCACCTTCCCGAAGCTGCTGCAAGGCGGCCGGCTACCAGACCGCCATCGTCGGCAAGTGGCACCTCGTCAGCGATCCGACCGGCTTCGACTACTGGCAGATCCTGCCCGGCCAGGGCGTCTACTACAACCCGCCGATGATCCGCAACGGCGAGCGATGCAAGCACGAGGGCTACGTCGACCGACATCATCACCGACCTCTCGCTCGACTGGCTGAAGAAGCGCGACAAGTCGAAGCCGTTCCTGCTGATGTGCCAGCACAAGGCGCCGCACCGCGAGTGGGAGCCGAACCTGCAAGGACCTCGGCCACGACGACGACCGCAAGTATCCCGGAGCCGGAGACGCTGTTCGACGACTACGCCGGCCGCGGCAAGGCCGAGCACGAGCAGGACATGACCATCGCCAAGACGATGAACCAGAAGGACCTGAAGCTCGTCGCCGCCGCCGCAGCTTACGCCGGAGCAGCGCAAGGCCTGGGACGCCTACTACGACCCGCGCAACGAGGCCTTCCGCAAGGCCGAACCCGCAAGGGCAAGGACCTGGTCCGCTGGAAGTACAACCGCTACATGCACGACTATCTCGGCTGCATCAAGTCGGTGGACGAGAGCGTCGGCCGGGTGCTGAAGTACCTCGACGACGAGGGCCTCGCGGACAACACCATCGTCGTCTACTCGTCCGACCAGGGCTTCTACCTGGGCGAGCACGGCTGGTTCGACAAGCGCTGGATCTTCGAGGAATCGCTGCGGACGCCGCTGCTGGTGCGCTGGCCCGGCGTCGCGAAGCCGGGCAGCGTCAACAAGGACATCGTGTCGCAACCTCGATTTCGCCGAGACGTTCCTCGAAGCCGCCGGCGTGCCGGTCCCGAGCGGAAATGCAGGGCCACAGCCTGGTGCCGGTGCTGAAGGGCGAGACGCCGGCCGATTGGCGGAAGAGCTTCTACTACCACTACACCCATGCGTCTCCCAGGCTGGAATCGGCCTCCGCCTTCCCATGCACGAAAGAATCGTGATTTCAGCAAGTTTATTGCGGCATCATATTTTTCGGCGAATATCATCAGATTGATCTCGCGAGCAATGACGTCGTCACGGTTGATGAGCGATTGGTGTTTTTCCATCAGCCCCCACAGCCGGGTGTCAGGCACAGTTTCGTTTTCTTTCGTACAATTGATCAAGTTCGTTGAGGACTCTTGCGGTGCCCCCACACTCGACGGCTTTCTCGAGATAAGCAAGTTCCTCTTCTCGTGCTGCATTTTTATGCTTTGATGCCATGGCGAGGTTTGCGTAAACCATGGGAAAGTCCCGCTCCCATGGAAGCGGATTGTTTCCATAATGCAACTGCCTTTTTTGGCTGCCAATCGAAAAGCAAATTTCCCAGATAGTAGGGTGCGTGTGAATCCTTTGGATTGGCACGCATTGCCTCCTCCAGGACGTCGATCATTTCCATCTGGAATGGAAATACATAATCGGTGCGGGCGGCGGCTGCCAATTCATAGTATTCAGTGGCCTTATCCGCATGATTCATCTTGTGCGCGAAGTAGCCCAGGTCATAATAAATAGGGGGCGAGAGCGTCGATTTATCCGGTGTTGCGTTGACCATCGCTTCGAGCAGTGCAAGACCATCATGCCACAGACCTGCATTCATATCATCGGCTGCTCACTTCCAAGGCTGTGGCTGGAAAAGCGTGGACAGTTGCAAGCGGTGAGGGACTTTTGTCGGTTGGCGACTGCCCAACCATTGCTCAGTCATCGCATGGACGTCGAGGGGGTCGATTTTCATGATCGCAGCAGCCGCGGCCAGGGCGTCATCGCTTCGTCCTACTTGTCGGAGAATCGCGGAGCAGAGCGCCAAGGCGCGAATATTCAGGGCATTGGATTCAAGTGATCGGTCCACGTAGGCAAGGGCGGCATCGTAGTCGCCTTTTATGGATGCAAGTTGAGCCAGCTCAAAATAGGCTGGGCCCCGCCATGCGGCGCTCCACGTTGCCTTTTAAAAAATTGATCGAAGGCAGTCGGGTGTTTCCTCTCCTTCAAAGCAGAGGCCCAGATAGTAAAACGGTTCGCCATTCTTCGGCGATATTGTATTCTAGGTACTCACGTTCGAGCGTTTTGCGCAGGAGTTTGTTCCGCGTCGGCATAGCGTCCGGCCTTGACCGCGTCGATTCCCAAGGCTGTGTTCACACGAACATCGCAGGGGTCGCGGCCCCTCAGGGCCTCGCGCAGTTGAGGGTCGGGCAGCACACCCGGGGCACGGAACTGCTCGATCCGAAACCCAGGTTAAATACAACTCTTCGGTTGTCTTAAGCTGATCCGGCGGTAAGGGTGGGTTTTACCGATGCCGGGATTGGCTTTGGTTGCAGTTTGATAGGCGCGTATGAAACAAGCTCTTTCCCGTCTACTGACAAGGTCGCACGCAGATCATGCTCATCCGCGCCCCCGGAGGAAGGGCAACTTCATTTCGATAAGGCTTTCCTGGATGAATGGAAATCTGTTCGTCAGTAGTATCCGCCCCGCGAGCGAAACACTTACTGTTGCCACCGGATGAGTGCGGCTGTCGAACAAAACCCTTCGGTCGCTTTCCGCCTTTCACATCCAGATTCACGCCGCATCAGTGTTCGCATTTTTCGCCCCATCAATGTCGCGGAACGGATACCAATATTGCGTCCACTCCCGGGTCTCATACGGCTGCAGCCACGTATAGTCCGGCTGATTGTCCGAATAAGCGCCCACCATCAATTCGATGTATGGACCGTCCGAATCCGTCAGCAGCGTGTCCTGCGTATGCCCCTGCGGACTGTTTCCCCATGTCCAGAATTTTTTCCCCGGCACCACATTATGATCCGCAATCGCCATCGTCCCCGCCTGTTTCCCGTGGTCGTATCCGGCGAGGAAATCATCCTGGTAATTCCACGCGAACATCGACATCGAGCCGATGTGATTCTTGTACCAACTCGCATCCACGCCCGCCGCGAAGTCCGCGTTGTTAAACCGCCCCGTCGCGATCGGCCAGGTCGTGAACTGATTCTTCGCGTGGTAGGTCACATGCTGCGTGCTCGGCGGAAAGATCACCTGGTAATCATCGTTCACGCTCACCGCCACGTTGGAAAAACAGAGCATCGACACCGGCAGCGGCGTCTGATTCACCATGCGAAACGATGCCTCAATGTACGACTTCCCCGGACGCAGCGTGATCCCCACCGCCCAACGCGTCCGATCCCGCAATTCCAATTCCCCCACCCACACCGTCTGACTTCCATCCGCCGACGTCTCTTTCGTGTATTGCATCGGCAAGAACTGAAGTCGCCCGGTGATGGTGCGGAATGTCCCACTCCACGCCCCCCGAAATCCACGCCCCGAGCAAACTGATCAACGCCGGCTTAATCACATGCTGGCGATAAAAAAAGTTGTACCCGTTGGTCTTGTCTATCGCCTCGAAAATCTTCCCCCCGCTCTCCGGCAAAATGCCCACCTTGAGATATTCATTTTCCAGGTACACCATCTTGTAAGTCTTATCCACCTTCTCCGTCGTGAGATTGTCATAGGCTGGATAAGGATAAATCCGATGCTGCGCCCCCTGCGAAGCCCCGCCGAAGTAAAATTGCGGATCGGGTGCCGGCCCGATCAAATAAGTCGGAATGGCGACCTGTTCTTCCCGGAGGGTTACGGGAGCTGCCGCTGCAAATGATCGTGAGGCAAGCAAGGCGAATAAAATGCCAGCCGAAATGTAAAGCACGGGTCGTTTCATCGCTATCTCCGTATGCCGCGATTTGTGAGAGGTGCTTCAACACTTATTGGGCTTTAATTCCTTCGCGCCGGCTTACCGGGGGAATCTTTCCAAGCCGCACATCCAGGACACGCGGATGTGACAACTTCATCGCCGCGATCATGTCAGAATAGGGCCGATCGGTCACATCCACCATGCCGATGTTGTAATCTTCGCCATCGGGGCGTCCGGTAGACGGTTGATCGATGAATTGAAACCAGTGCGCCGATAACGGCCGGGTTAGCGGCGGCATTTTCCACGTAACAACGATACAAAAAGGCCTTCTCCGCCTGTGTAGAAGCCTGCACGAGCCCTGGCGCCATTCCGCGGCCCGGGACGCCCATGTGGAATTCGCCTATTAAAATCGGCCGGCCCGTGAGGTCATAATATTTTTTGATTCGCGCCGGATCAGGCGAGGGCTGATAGATGTTATGACTGTACACATCAAACAGCCGTCCCATCCGAATCACCTCGTCGGGTGGGCTGCCGCCGAAACGAATGCCCAGATTCAAATGGTTGGGATCATGTTTTTTCACTGCCGCAATGATTACGGTTAAATAACGTTCAAACGCATGCAGAGCGAACTTCCGGCGCGATTCCAGTGTGTCGCCATGTTCGATAAACCACTGCTTCAACTCACGCTGAATTCCCGATGCGGGTGCCGTGAGAATCATGTTTGCCAATGCGTTTTCCCGATTCGGCCATGAGGGTTCATTCCCAATAAAATAGCCCAGCAAAAAGGGGTCATTTTTAAATCGTTCACAAGACTTCGCGGCGATTGCATCGACTCGCTGCTCAAAATCGTCCGCATAAACGTCGGGCATCCCAAGCCATGCCCGACCCGCCTGCCATTCTCGTATGGTCACGACAAAAGGCTGCCGCGGCGTCGCCGCCATCAAATTTTCGTCACCGCCATAAAAGGTATTTACGCCCCAATCGGCCATCCGCCGCGTGGTAAGCGCGGCCCATTTGGATTTCCAATCTTGCTCGCCATAGCGACGGACCAGGTTCCACGTATAAAAGGAAGCATTGACCATCGGCTGCGACGTCGGCTCAGTTGTGGCCGCAGTGACGGGCATACGCGGAGCGAGATTCGCCGGCGGAAGCACGGTAAAAATATCGTCGCGGCCCGTCACCCGCGTTGCGATGCGGTTCCAATTCCATTGGCCCCGTTTGAGAAAAATAGATGTCCGTCCGGATCGACGAACCACCACGTCCCGTTGATTTGCTCCACGCGAAAAAATCCCGTGGCCTTCGCATCGGTCTTCAAAAACCCGCCAAAGCGATCGCGATCAGGCACGGGATTCGTGCCCAGCGATTGTTCCTCGCGGGTCCACGCTTTCTTTAAATCGTCGATGGAATGTGCCTTTTCAGGCCAATCCGCGGGAATCCATTGGCCGAATTCATCGACAAGCAACTTGGGCTCGAGCACGGCATCGCCCGGCGAGTCCTTGGCGAGTGTTACGGAGCGCAACTCAAACTTCGGGCTGCCCACCGGATCGCGCATGGTCACTCCGAGCGCGTCGACTTCGTTCAGCGGGCCATATCCGCCGTTCTCGATGCTCATGAAATAGGATCCGGCGAGCTTATTGGTCAATGATGCCAGATCGCTTCCACCACTCGCCGGCGCGGAAAAATACTTTAAGGGAATCGCAGCGCGGACCAGGCGCATTTTGAAAGGGGTGGAGGCGTTTTGAAATCACCTTGGTGGGCGTGTGCAGTTCCAACTCAATTCGCTGCGGGGAAGTGGCGCGGAATTCGAGGACCAAATAGTTGTATCCCGACCAATCGGCCGGCAAGTCTCGGTTCAACTGCTGCAACGTCCATTTCCGAGAGACCGCTCCCTGCCCGTCAAAGACCATTTCCACGGGATCGGCGAGGGCGCTGCGAGCGTGCAGGGCGAGAGAAAACAAACACGCAAGCGTGAACAGAGGCTTGAGACAGAATCGCATGGATGTTCCTCTTTCAACACGACACGACGGAATATGAACGAACGCTCCTTCTGAACGTGGCTGTGGTTGTTTTGTTGCATGGCCGTGTTCGTGCCATGTGCGGATTGCTTTGAGGCGTGTTGCGGATATGCTTTTATTATTGAATGCGCAGCCGAAAATATCTGACGCAGGCAAGCGTTGCAGGGGCTGTTGTGTCTTGCCTGCTCGCCCATGAGGATGATTTTGCCGATATTAGAATCAGATGCGTTTTTCTCTTTTTAACGAAGGGCTTTCTCTCTTGCCGCAAAGTCACATGCCCAATCGTCGCTGGCTCGTCAGCCACATCGGCTCTCGGGAATTGTACGCATGCCCTCTGAGCTTTGAGCGTCTGGGCACGCTCCGTTATTTCTATACGGATTTCTGGTGCTCGCACTTTCGGGGCATTTTTTCGCGTATGCCGAGCCCGATTTGGGGTCTCGCTCGCCGCTACCAGCCTGAACTGCCTTCAAAGAAAATTGTTTCTTTTAACGCCGAGTCGCTTTTCCTTGAAACGCAGCAATACTTTCGATCAAAGAGCACGGCCGGCGACGCGCCGCATTTTCTTAAAGTCGGTGCCCGATTTGCACGCAATGTGGCGAAGCATATGTCTCGCCTTGATCTTGATCCTGCGCGTGATGTGCATCTTGCGTTCAGCACCGGCGCTCTTGAAAGCCTTCAGTACGCGAAGAGCCGCGGCGTGCCGGCAATCCTCGATCAACTGGATCCCGGAAGGGTCGATGAAGAAATGATTGCCGAGGAATCGTTGCGGTGGCCGGGTTGGGACGTGAGCGGCAATGCAAAGACTCCGGAAGCTTATTACGAACGCCACCATCAGGAATGGGCGGCCGCGGATATCATCATTGTTAACTCACAGTTTTCGCGACAGGCGATTCATAAGCAGGGCGTGCCGCTGGAAAAACTGGTTGTGGTTCCTCTTGCGTATGAGAATGAAACGCCGGCAAATGCACGGGATGCCCGCATCGCAAGCGCGCCGCTCAAGGTCTTGTGGCTGGGACAGATCGTTCTGCGAAAAGGTTTGCCCTACCTTTTTGAAGCGGCCCGCCTTCTGCAGAATGCGAATGTTCGCTTCACCGTTGCGGGCCGCATTGGCATTACGGAGCTTGGGTTAAAAACCGCGCCGCCCAATGTGGAAGTGCTCGGCCGAGTCACCAGGGAACGTGCCGTCGAACTGTATCGATCTTCGGATGTGTTTGTGCTGCCGACGATTTCGGACGGCTTCGCGATCACGCAACTTGAAGCTATGTCGTATGGCCTGCCTGTTATTACGACGCCCAACTGCGGCGATGTGGTAACACCGGGCGAAGATGGTTACATCGTCCCAATCCGCGACCCGCAAAAACTAGCGGACGCCATTGCCGTTTTGGCCCAGGATCGAACGCTGCTTCAAACGATGTCGGAAAAGGCCCGCGCAAGAGCAGCACGTTCACCCTGGCACGTTACGCAAATACTATTGAAGACGCGGTCGCCGCGATTGCATCGAAAAAATAACGTGGGCATTTCGCCCGCATTCTCCGCAGGAAAGTATGTTGAACCGTCCCCGCATTCTCTGGCTCCATACGCAGCCGGAGCACTATCACAATTGCATGATGGACGACCTCGCGCGCGAAGGTAGCGTTGAGTATATTGCGGCTTTTTCCTCGGCGGGCAAAGGTTCTTACACCGAAGTGCCGATCCCGCAAATCGCAAAAACAATTTTCCTTCGTTCCCGCCCTGGCCTTGAAAAGAAAGAGGCGACACCGGCGAAGCGATATCACCTGGATTGGCGTGCCGATCTTTACCCACTGAATTTTGATGCGGCCATTGTCTCGGGCTATGGCGTTCGGACGCACCGCGAGTTGATCCGCGACTGCCGGCGTCGTGGTATTCCCGTGGCGGTCTTCGCCGACTCGAACCTTCGCAGCCAGCGCGGCCGCGGTTTTAAGGCTCGCGCGAAACGGTGCATCAAGCGCCGGCTGCTTGCGCCGATGATTGGTGACGCTCGCTTTATCCTTCCGGCCAATCGGCTGGGCGTTGCTTACTGGCGGTACTTCGGCGCGCCCGCTTCTAAAATAATTCTTTGCCCTTATTACGCGGATTACGCCAGGGTCGCCGCCGCTAGAGAAACGGATCGCACGGGACTGCTTCAAAAAAATAATCTTGCGCCGGATGTTCGTTATCTCTTCAGCGCCGCACGGCTTGTCCCCGCCAAAGGCCTGGACCTGATGATCGGTGCCTTTAGGGATGCCAACCTCGCGGAGCGCGGCTGGCATTACCTGATCGCAGGCGTCGGACCTCTTGAAGCCGCCCTTCAATCCAAGGCGGGCGAGTTGCTGGGAAAAAACATTCATTTTGTCGGCTTTAAGCAGCCTTCGGAAAATCTTGCCCTGATGGCTCATGCGGACTTGTTTGTGCTTCCGTCCGTTTATGAACCGCACGGCATTGTTATTCAGGAGTCGCTGGCTGCGGGCACACCGGTCCTCGCGAGCGACATCTGCGGCGCTGCCTACGATCTCGTCAAACCGAATGTGAGCGGCGAGCTGTTTCGCTCCGGCAACCGTGATGATCTGCGATGCACACTTGAGCGGCTGCTTGCCGATCCCGGCCGCCTCGCCGCCATGCGTACGACGGCGCGCGCTGAGTTCGATCGGTGGTTTGCGGCCTATTCCCCGATTACGGTCGTGAACGGCGTTGTCCATCGCCTGCTCAATAGCCGGACGACCATTCGCAAAAACACGGACGGGGTATGACTAAACAACGGCTTATTTTTATCGTCAAGCTCGTTATTCTGGTGGGGGTTTTCGCGGGCGTTGCAAACTTCGTTTACAAGGCCTGGCACGACATCAACAAAGACGCCAGCGATTCGCACATTCGGATTCCCTGGGAGACGTTCGATTGGCGCTACAGCATATTTGCCGTCCTTGGCTTTGCGGGCGTCATGCTGACCAGCGGCCTTACGTGGCGCTGGCTTGCAGCCAAGATGGGCGACCAGACTCCACCCGTTCGCGGTGGGGGCCTACACTTTCAGCCAAATGGGCAAATACGTTCCCGGGAAAATAGCGTTGCTTTTGATGCGCATCGATCGTGCCGGCCGCTTTGGAATGACGCGGGCGGTCTGCACGCTCTCGACGCTTTTGGAAAACGCGCTATACATGATTTCGGGCGGTCTCGTGGGAATGCTGGCGATTGCGCATGTTGTTCATGACCTGCCTCCGAAAATTCAACCGTTCATCTGGCCCGCCACCCTTCTCGCGATTCTTCTGCTGGCGTCGGCGTGTCATCCCGAGATTTTCTACACGCTTGTCAACAAGCTTTTGGCCAAAATGAAAAAGCCGTTGGTGCCAAGGAGCGAGCGACTTCGGCTGCCGACGCTGCTCCTTGCGGTTGTCGCCTTTACTCCGTGTTGGGTCTTTGGCGGTCTTGCGCTCTGGGCATCCGCTTCGTGCATTCATCCGCTTCCCATTGCGGATTGCGGCTGGTTCATCGGTGCGTTCTCGCTCTCCGTCATCATCGGCATGGCCAGCCTCATCCCCGGCGGGGGGGGCGTGCGAGAAGCGGTGCTTGGCGCGGCGGTTGCTCTTCAATTCGCGACGCTCATGGACCATGCCCACGCGGTCCTGCTTGGGACCCTCGTCGCCATTCTTCAACGTTTGTTTCAACTGGTTGCGGAAATTATTCTCGGCGTTGCCGGGAGCGTGCTCACGCGAAAACCGAATGCTCTTCTTAGCATTAAAAAATGAACCACAGAGGACACCGAGGGCACAGAGAAAGATCAAAAATCATTTGTGTTTTTGTGTTCATTTGTGGCTGGCGACGCCGTTCCCTCTATGCGCCAAATTTCCTGTCCATCCGTCGGCAATTCCTTCCCCGCCAATATCCAGCGGTAGATCTTTTCGAGGTCGCTTGCGATTTTCTCCCAGGTATAGCGTTCTCGCACCATTTCTGATCCTGCCGTCCCAAGGGTCTTCCGGCGTTCCGGATCATCCAAGAGTGCCTCCACCGCTGCCACGAAATCGGTCATATTCCCGCCCTTTACAATGACTCCGCATCGCTGCTCCAACTCATCAAAGTTGCATTCCGCGGTCACCACGGCGGGACATCCGGCTCCGAGCGCTTCCGTGATCGCCATCGAAAAACCTTCCTGATGCGACGGGAGGACAAAGAGATCGGCATCGACGAGTGCCTCCCATTTTTTCTGTCCGACCAGTTGCCCCACTCGAACCACCTGCTCGTGCAAGCCATTCAACTCGATCAGCCGGTCGATGCTCGCGACGTATTCGGGCTCACCGGTCCCCGCGATCACAAGCCGAATCTCCGGCCGCCGCGCCGCCAGCGACCGCCACGCCGGAATTAGCCGATCCAATCCTTTTTTCGGATGCACACGCGACAAAAATAACGCCATTGGCCGGGCACCGATCTCCGCATGTTTGGACCGAAAGGCACCCCGCGCGGCAACTGTTCCAACTCCGACCTGCTGATCCCATTCCCCACGATAAACTTCGGCATTGCTTCGATCCAAGGCACCGCGCACCGGATCTCCGCCTCGTTCAAACAATGAATCCCCTTCGCGCGTCCCTCGATTTTCCCCTCGCGCCAAAACCAATACGCCCGCTTCAACCACCGCGAACGTTGCTTCACCACATACCGGTCCAGCATTCCGTTCAACAGCACCACGTACGGAGTCTCCGTTCGCCAGCACGCCCGCGCGGCCGCAAACGTCGGAAACTGCCACACGGAATGCAGATGAACAATATCAAATTCGCCCACATGCTCCTTCAACCACGCATCCAGCCCCGCTGATTTCACGTAGCGATTGCTCCCCTCGCGCGGAAACGTCTGCAATTCCACGGCGGGGGGGATGCACAGATGCTTCTCGCCCGGGTTCTCCACCGTCGCGATGGTCACCCGATGCCCATTCGCGGCCAGCGCCCCCGCGAGCCCCACGCAAACCGCGGGCGGTCCCCCGGCCTCCGGTGCCATGCTTGAAATCACATGCAGCACCCGAATCGTCTTCTCACCCGCAAGAGACCAAACCGGCCTATCCACCAATGTGTCCCTCTAAAAAAAACGCCCGCGGTGAGGGCACCTTTTAATCATATTCTCCCCCCCCCCCCCCCCGGCTCCTCAGGAAAGGAATTGACTCAGCGCTCAACCACCTCTTCCTGCAAGAAGGTCATATCCAACTTATCGCCCGCATTCGCCCGTAACAGGTTTTCAATCCCCGCCTTCCGAAATTTTAATGCGCTCACATAACGCTCAAAGTCCGACCGATCCGGATTCACATACGTTCCCACCACTGGGTACATTGCATCCACCCATTTGTAGGTCGCCGCGATCGCGGTTTCGTAGTCGGGCAGCGATGCCTTCAACAAATCCTTCACCGGCTCGCTCATTTTCCGCCCCTCCGACTGCCACTTCACGAGCGCCTCGAACAACTTACTTTCCGCTTGGGCGATTGCCTCATATCCCAGCGTTTCATTGATATGTTTTGGGTGGATCGTTCTATTCGTCGGATAGCGGAGCATGTCATTTTCAAATTCCGCGATGGCCTTCGGCGCGATCATCTGCACGTTGCGATAGCAGTCCCGAATCTCCGCGATCTTCGCATTGAGTTTCGTTTCATTCGTCAACACATCGGTCATCGGTGTGGGACTTTCCGCATCAAACAGCCCATCCATCGTCTGCTGTGAATAATAAATATCGTCCCGGCACCACAGCCGCAACGACATGCCCGGCCACCCATCCACGACCTGCGGTCCCATCGTGGTCGGCATGCCCGCAGTCAAACACCGCTTGAACTCGGCATATCCAAAATAGTACGGACTTAACCCGTACCGAAATTCCACGGGCTCCTTCGAAGCTTTCCCATCCGCCCGATGATCGAAGAGGGTCGGATCAACAATTGAAACGCCGTAGCCCGGCGTATTACGTCCGCTGGGTTCGGTCATCTCCTGGGTGTGAAACGTGGGCCGATCAACAAATGCCTTCACCAGTTTCAACGCCTCGGTCGAATCGGAGGTGTCCTTTGGGTCCATCGTGCTCAGTTCATGCAGCCGGGCTAAATCTGCGCGCGAATGCGCCCGGAAAAAAATCCGCTCAAAGCTCCCGCCCAGCTTCAAAAAATAAAGATTGCCTTCTTCAAAGATTAAATCGGGATTGTCTGGATTGTATTGTTCGCCCTTGTAGAGATACGCAAGGCCATCCAGCACCCACTTGTACTTTGAATCCTGCTCGTGCCACTGTGCGGAGAGGTTATACGCCTGGTTCCAGGAATGAAAAATGTAGATGGTCACGAAATACGGCTCAATCGCGCCGATGATGTCGTACTTGGTCTCGAGGTCCATCCATTTGTGCTGTTCCTTATCACTCTCCGCCTGATACCAAAGCGCGGTCGCGAGCAAGCCGCGGAATCCGCCAAGGGTCAGCCGCGGAAAATTAATGGCGAGCGAACGCAATGACGCCGCGGGTTCCTGGACGAGCGTCGCCCGGCGCGCGGTGAGGACCGGCGCATCAACATCGCAGCCGCCAACAGGACGATGCCGATGGCGACCGAGAGTACCTGATCCCGCCGCGCCGGCTTTTAGCCAGCACCCGCAACTGCTCGGGTGGGGGGGGGAGAGGGACGAAGATTTCGATTCTGCATCTAAATGCGGAACGGCTGCCATTAACCAAGCTCCTGCTTCCGAATGAACATATACCCGAGCGCAATAAAAGGAATCGCATACGCAAGCGTCCACAACACATCGTTCCCCACGACTTGCCACGGCATGTTCCGCAAATCCGTGATAAACGCCAGCGAATCAAATCGTGTGAAATCCGGTGCCAGGGACCGCAGAAACCCCAAGGTGTACCACACGCATTCCAGCAGATGGTCCGTAAAATTGTATGCGGCCGACTTCTCGCCAAAGTTCACGAAATTCAGCGATGCGAGCCCCCCGTTCTGCTGCAACTGATTCACAAAGGTCGCCAAAAAACCGAATAAGCCAAACATAAATGCAGCCAGCATCGCCACCGGCCACCCCAGCCGCACGGAGCATGTCACACAGATCACGACCAGCAGCGCAGCCTCACAAAATAAAATTACTTCGCTCTTCAAGAGATTCAGCAGAAACGATGACGGCGGCTGTTCGATCCGGACTGAATTCTCCAGCAACGCCAGCGAATGGCCGGGCGTTCGGCACATCAACATCACCACCAGGTCGCCGCGCTTCGATGGATTCGGATCGCCCAGCAAATAGGCGGGCACCGATATCTGCGTCACGCGTTTTTCCACGACCGGCAGGGACTCCACGATGTAGACCTGGCTTCGCGCATCTTCATTGAACGCACGAATCATCCCTTCCGTCTCGCGGTTGTAATTGTCTGTTTTATCCGTATCGAGCGCCAATGACAGGGTGATATTTCCCTTTTCATCGGCGTGCACATTCTTCAAATCCTTGCCCGCAAAACGAAACACAGCCATCTCGACGGGTGCGAAACCAAATCGCTGCTGCTCGCGCTTATCCGGGCCGCTGACCTCCTGCCGATCCTGCCTTTCAAAACCAACCATCGACGGATGCGGTTCCGGCACGACCGCCGATGGCGACGCATTGTAGGGCACCGCAATCACATTGAAATCTTCATACTTCCCCGACGCACCCTCCTTGATCTGCGCAAACACTCCCGGCGTCGGACAGGAGATCGTGACCTCGACATCCCCGAGATCAAACTCCGCCGGCACGGACTTGCCCGGAGCCGCGGCGGGTGTAAATAATTCCTCGGGCTGATCCGGTTCCCAATAGCCCATCCCTTCGCTGTTTAATGTGATCGTCCGCTGCTGCTCGCGCATTTCCTGGGGCAGCAGATGGCTCCCGGGTGCCCCGACTCGTTGTGCGGAGACGTTGATCTGCACGCGCTTTGGTGGGTTAGGCGCATAGGCCTCTAGCGCGAATGAAAACTCAAAGTGCGGCTTCCCTCCCGTCGGGGCCATGATCGCCGCCTCCGGCGCTTCGATTCGCTTAAAATGGTACGTCGCCTTTTCTGAGCTTCCGCCCTTCATCCACCGCGACACTCCATTCGCATCCACATCCATCCGCCCCACGATCGACATTCCTTTGGGCGGCACCGTCACATAGTTGTACGCGAACAGCGACCCCTCCTGGGACAGCTTTAATTTATCCGCCGGCGGGGGCACCACCTTTCCCGTTCCCGCCTGCTGCCGATAGTCATCTTCCGCCAATTGATAAGCCTTCCCCGCCAGCCGCCGGATGTTGTAATCGGCAACCTTCAATATCCCCCAACTCGCCATCCCCATCACCATCAACAACACAAACGCAATCGTCGAAAAGCCCACCATCTTTCCGAGGAGCATCTCCAAACGCGACAGCGGCTTGCTCGCGTTCGTCACCACGATTTTCCGTTCCCGATCGCGCGGCATGCTCACGCACGCCAGCACCCACAACATGACGAGCACCAGCCATTCCTGACCCGTCAGCAATATCCGTATGTACAACGGAAACCGATCCGACTCATCGAAAGGCCGCACCACGCTGATCAAAATCACCACTGCGATGAACCAGAGCACGGGCAATAGCCACACGCGCCCCGCCCATGATTCGATCATCGTCGTTCGCGCCACCGCCCACACCCGGCTCATTCCGGTTCCCATCCCCTTGGCGGGTCGCCGCACCAGTATCATCAGGTCGTACCACGCGAACAGCAAAAAGCCGAGCAGCAGCAGCCCGATCAAACTCAACGAAATAATGTCGCTCAAACCCATCGCTTACTTCCCTCCCCCGACCTGTGCGGAGGCCACCGTGGCTGCCGCCGCGCGCTCCGCCGGCACGCTTGTCGAGCACGAGGTTCTTGAACACATCCTCGAGCCGCGTCCGCTGCAAACCGCGCTGAATATCCGTCACCCCCGCCTCCTTCATCATCGCCACGAGCTTTTCCTGCACGTCCACCGGCACATTTCTGCCCTCCACCCTGAACACGTCCCGCACCTCCAGCAACTCGTTGACCGTTCCCTCCACCTCCAGCTTTCCGCGATACAGAATGCACACGCGATCGCACACATCCTCTACGTCCGCCAACTGGTGGCTCGACAACAGCACCGTCTTCCCCGCGTTCTTCAACTCCTTGATCAGATTCTTCATCTCCAGCGTTCCGAGCGGATCCAGCCCTGACGTCGGCTCATCGAGAATCACCAAATCGGGATCATTCAATAATGCCTGGGCCAGTCCCACCCGCCGCGCCTGTCCCTTGGAGTACGTGCCGATCCGCCGCCCCCGCACCGCCGGGTCCAACCCGACAAAATCCAGGTAATAATCCACCGCCAGCGTTTCGCTGCGCATGGTTCATGTTGAACAGGCGGGCGTAAAAATCCAGCGTCTGCCGTGCGTTTAAGAAGCGATACAAATAAGTTTCTTCGGGCAAGTACCCGATCGTGCGACGGCTGATTTGATCTCCCGCCGGTTTTCCCAGCACCTCCGCCGTTCCGGACGTGGCATTGATCAAGCCGAGCAACAACTTAATGGTCGTCGTCTTGCCTGATCCGTTGGGGCCCAGCAAACCAAAAATCTCCCCGCGATTCACCTTCAAGTTCAACTGAGATAGAGCGGTGACCCGCTGGTTCGACCAGAATCCCGGATAGACCTTCGTCAACCCTCGCGTCTCAATCGCCGCAATCTCGCTCATAAACACTCCGGAATGGTTAAGTGGCTAAATCGTTCATTGGTGACTATGGAAGGAAATCCTCAGCCATGCGCCAGCGATGGAACCGCTTCACCATTTAACCATTTAACTCTTCAAGCCGCCATCGAATGGACGCTGCAACGTGGAACTCATCTTCCCTGCGCGGGCTGCCCTGGTTGCGCTGCTGCTCCCGCATCAAACTGGGGCGGGTCAATCGTTAAGATCGTCTTCTGCCCCGGCTCGACGAACAACACCCGGGTCGCCGCCGCCGAGACGCTCTTCACGGCCTCCGCATAGACGTTCCAGCGCGTCACGTCCGGGGCATTCTCAAATTGTTGGTACACCAGCGTAAAGCGGCTGGCCTCGCCGGTGGCACCGTCCACCATCTGTTTTGCATAGGCTTCCGCTTCCCGCATCATCGTGTCCTTCTGCGACTGCGCCTGCGTCACCTGCGATTGTGCATAGGTCTTCGCCTGGAACCGCGCCACATCGGCAGCGGACTTGGAGTTCAACACGCCCTGAAACGCTTCATCCACGATCTGATACTGCGGCCAATGCGTGGCCGTCACATCCACCTTCTGCACCTCCACCCCCAGATCAATCCGCCCCTTCGCGCCTGCGGTCTTTTCTCCCCCCTCATCCGCAAGAACCATCGCGCTTGTACCGCGTTGTTCAACGACACCCGCCATCGGTCATTCCCCTGATCCGTATCGGAAAAGAGCACCCGATCAATCGGCAACACCGCCAACTGCTTCACCATCGCATGTTGCACGATCTGCTGAAACAATTCCTCCCGCATATCCTCCGCCCCACCCGTTACGGCAACGACCGTGTCGCTGCCGGCCTTCTCTTCGGCCTCGTGCGACACCGTTGTGATCCATGCTTCCGGATCATTGATTCGGTAGGTCACCGCGATCGACATGTGCACGACATTTTTATCTGCCGTGATCAAATAGGGGTCGTAAATCGAGTTTAACAATTGCGGGTTGTAATCCGGATTCTTCCGCATCGCTTCGCGTTTGAATTCCGCATACGCTTCCTGCGGGGCGAAAAAGGTGCTCACCGTCAAGGTCCGCGTCTGCTGGACCGGGATTTTGAAGACCCGATCAATTGGCCAGGGCATTCGATAGTGCAGGCCCTGCTCCACCAGTGTTGCCTTCCCTCCGTTTGCTGAAACATATTGCCCCAGGCCGCTCCACGATGGCGACTTCGTCCGCGTTCACTTTATAAAAACCGGACCCCACCCACACCAGCACCGCCAGCGCTAAAAATCCCAGCAACACATGATGTGCCTTCCCCCAGCCCGACCCGGTCGTGCTCTCCACCACCGGCAAGCCCACATCCCCCCGATTCTGTATATCCCGTTCCGTCATATTCACTTCCGCCTTGCATCTAGCGTCTACCGTCTACCGTCTTCTCTTAACGCGGCCTCGTCGTCGCTCCCGCCGGCGCCACGAACAACGACTTCAACCAATCCGTATCGGTGGGCAATACAAAAATCGTATTCTTTGCGAGCGATGTTTTAATGAATTCCATGCTCTTCCAGTACTGATAAAAATCGCGAGCCGCGGGCGATTGCTGCACCCCCGCCAGGATCTCGAGTGCCTGCCGATCCCCTTGCCCGCGAATCTCCTCCGACTGCTTCACCGCTTCCGAGCGAATCTTTGTCGCATCCGTATCGCCCTGCTGCTTCAACGCATTCGCTTCGCTCTCTCCCTCGCTGCGATACTTCGTCGCCTGCTCGTTGCGTTCCGCCGCCATGCGCCGATAGACAAACTCCGCATTCGCCGGCGGAAACGCCAGTCGTGAAAAACCAATCTGCACGATCTCCAACCCTTGATCCTGAATCCCCGCGGACATTGCACCCGACGCCGGGTCGCGCGAGCCTGCCGTCACTTCGCTCGCCACTTCCGCCTCAATATCCTTTGTATGCACCTTCATTTCATCCAGGTTGAAAACCTCATCCAGCTTATGGCTCGCCAGTTTCGACTGCACCAACCCGCTGATCTTTTGCCCCATGATTTGTTTTGCTCGTTCGTCGCTTCCGCCCGTCGTCCGATAGAACTTCACCGGATCGATTACCCGCCACGCCGCATACGTCCGCACGCTGATCGGCTCGCTGCCCCCCGTGACCACTTCCTGCAGCGCGCTCGTATACATGTGCAACCGCGTATCCATACGAATGACGCTGTCGGTCGGCATCTTTAGATACCAGTTATAAGCAATCCGCGTCTGATCTTTTTCCTCAATGATGTTCCCAAACCGATCCAGCAAAACCTTCTCGTAAGGCCGCCGTACAAACGTGCACAGGACCAGAAACAAAACCCCCACCACCACCACGGAAAAAATCACTAAAACCAAACGTCGCATCGTTATCCTCAATCTCAAATTTCAAATCTTAAATTTCAGATGTTGACCCTGAATCCTGAACTCGTTCACGTTCCCGGCGGTCGCAACATCGCCGCGCCTTTGTCCGTCGTCTGGTACAACTGCACATCTTTCACTCGGGGGTCCACCACGATTTTATTGATCGGTCCAAAGACATCCTTCAAACTGTTGTACAACGTCTGCGTCTTGGACAACCTCTCCAGCACATCCTGTTCGTCGCGCGTCAACTTCTCCCGCCCCGCCATTATCGTTGTCATCCGCGCCGCCTCGCCCTGCGCGGTCGAAATCTTCGTGTACTGATACGCCTGCGCCTGGCTCACGGCCCCGGCCGCATCGCCCTTCGCCATGTTTGTCGCATAAATCTTGTATCCCAACCCCTGGTCCTTCGCCATTTCCTTGAACTCACGCATCGACACCACGTTCTCATACGCGCTTGCCGGTCCGCGCCGAATCTGATCCGGAGCCGTGTAATCCGACTGATCCTTATACGCATAGGGCGGATGCAGGTCGGCAATCGTCAAATCCGCCACCACAATCCCACTCCGCGCCGCATCCAGCTTATCCTGCAAAATGTGCTTGCATTGCCGCTCCACTTCCTGCCGGTCGCTGATCATGATCTGGTCCAGCGAATGAATCCCAAAGGTCCGCGTCACCGCAAAAGACGCACACTGCTGCACCAGTGCCTGATACACCGGCAACGCCTTGGTCCCCTCATTCCCCTTCTCATAAAAATCGCTGTGCGAAAGCCCGTTATAAAACTTCGCCGGGTCCGCCACACGCCACAAAATTTTTACATACGTTTCCAACAACTGCGGCGAGCCGGTATCTCCGGTCACGAATTGCGAGTCGCTATCCGCCTCCGGCGTCTCATCCCCACGCACCGTCCAGAATTGAAAATCAATTTTCTCCTGCCCCGGAGGTGCGTGCAGTTCCGCCCCGACCTCCGTGTCCTGCAGCGCGGCCGTCGGTATCCTCACCAGTTCATCCATCGGCCAAGGCAACCCGACATGCAACCCCGGCTGCAACAGCGCGACCTGCTTCCCGTCCGCGCTCATCTCCGCATAGCCCAATCGCTCCAATATCGCGACCTCCCCCGGCTTCACCACGCGCAAACAACTCACCGCGATTCCGATCACGACCATCGCCCCAATCGCCCGCGGCATCATTCGGCTGATGACGCCCCGCTCCCCCTCGCCCGACAGTCCAAAGCTCTGCGCAAACAACATTTTCAACCCGTTGAGCCACTCCGAACTCAACATCGGTATCAACGGCAACGCCTGCAGGTCCACCGCATCCTGATCCAACTCCTCAATCCCTGAATAACTCCGCATCGCATTGACAAGCAACTCCAACCCCTGCAGCAGCAGCAACGCCGCCATGATCCCCGCCGCCGTCTCCTGCGCATACGGAACCTTCAAATACGCCAAAAAAGACGCGACCCCGAGTGCCGCCATCCCGCCGACGCCCATCGCGAAATTACTATTGACCGCCTCCCCAAAACTCACCGTCTCCCGCTTCACCCGTGTCACCAAAAACAGAATCACATACAGCGCCGCCGCCCCAAGCCCGATCACCAGCGCCAATTCGTCCACAGCCACCGGCTTATCAAAACTCCCCGCAATCGGAAACGCCTTATCCGGATTCGCCCGCGCCCAAGCCACATTCCCCTCAATCACAAACCACGAAATCGCCCCCGCCAACCCAATCAACACCACCGCCGAAATCCCCACCACCAACCGCTGAAATCCCGTATCCAGCGTCTTCAATTCCGTCCCGCTCGCCGCACTTCCGCCTGCCACCCCGGCCGCGGTCGGCGCATCGCCAAACGTCATCCGAAACTCAGTCTTCGCCCCACCCGCGCCCATCGCCGGCAAATCCGCAATCTCCGCCCGCTGCCGCGCCAACATCAACCCCCACGCCGCCAACCCCACCACAAGTGCCTGCCCAAACACCACCATCATCCCCGCCCAAAAACCGGCCATCCCGTACATCACCCCACCCACAAGCAAAATCGCCCCCACAATCACCAACCCCACCGCCGCCATCCAAGCCAATAATTCCGCTCTCTTCATAACCTACTCTCGCAAAAACCCCACCCTCAACCCTATTTCACTATTCAACCACTTAACCAACACTCATTGGCGTAAACCGAGGCAACACCACCGTCTCTTCCCGTCGTGCCGTCGTCTCGTCGTGTTTCATTTCCTCGGGCGCACTCGCGGGCACGGCACGCCGATACCCTCCCCCGGCCAACCTCACGGAATTCAAAGCAATCATCACAATCCCCGCAAGATGCACAAGCGCCGCCATCGCCGGCGCACCGCGTCCAAAAATATTCAATGCCCCGACCGCCACCAGAAATTCCGCCGCCCCCGCGAACACCAGCGAGAAAATCAAATTCTGATAAATCGCCGTCCGCGTCCGCTTGGCCAGATAAATGAGCAGCGCCACGCGCGTCAGATCATCCTTCAGCAGCACCGCATCCGCCGCCTCAATCGCGACATCGGTCCCGCGCACTCCCATCGCCACCCCGACCGTCGCCGCCGCCAGCGACGGCGCATCATTGATCCCATCGCCGACCATGCAAACCCCTTTACCCCCGCGCTGCAGGTTCCGCACGATCTCGACCTTTTGCCCCGGCAACAACTCCGCAAAAACCTCATCGCATCCCACCGCCCGCGCCACCAGTTCCGCCGTCCGCCGCCGATCCCCCGTCAGCATCGCCACTTTCCGAATCCCCATATCCCGCAGCCGGCGAATCGTCTTCGCCGCCTCCGGCCGAATCTCATCCGTCAACAAAATCGCTCCCAGCAACCGTCCCCCATGCACCACATACACCGGCACCACGGGCAACGTCTCCTCCCCATCATCCAATTTCATCGCCGTCGCCGCATCCTCCGCCCCGACAATCTTTGCCGACCCCGCCACCGCCACCTTGCCATCAATCACGCCCCGCACACCCAACCCGTCCAACACCTCGACATCCACCCCCTCCGACGCCGCCACGCCCAACCCCTTCGCATGGGCCACAATACTCCGCGCCAACGGATGACTGCTCCGCGCCTCAATGGTCGCAGCGACACGCAACAACTCTCGTTCCGCCTCCTGCCGTCCGCCTTCTGCCTTCTCCACCACCTTCACCGCGCTCACCACAAACTTCCCTGTCGTCAGCGTTCCCGTCTTATCGAACACGACTGTCTGCAACGTCGCCGACGCCTCGACAAAAGGCCCCGCCTTCACCTGCATCCCGCTTCGGCTTGCCCGCGCACCGCCACCACAATCGCCAGCGGACTCGCCAGCAACATCGCGCACGGGCACCCCACCACCCACATCGTCACCATCCGCACCGGATCCTTCGTCACGATCCAGACCAGCACCGACGCGACCAGCACAATCGGCGTATAAAATGCGAAAAACTTATCCGCCGCCCGAATAATCCGCGGCTGAAACTGCTGCGCCCTTCTCACCAGCGCGATCGTCTGCCCCAACGCCGAATGCTCGCCCACCCGCTCCACCAACACCTCCACCGACCCCGTCAAATTAATCGTCCCCGCCAACACATCTCCCCCCGCCCCCCCCGCACCCTTCTCCACCGGCAACGACTCACCCGTCACCGATGACTCATCCACACTCGTCACCCCGCTCACCACCCGCCCATCCGCCGCGATCCGTTCGCCCGGAAGCACCACCAATACATCCCCCACTCGCAATTCCTCCACCGCAATCACCCGATCCCCGCCGCCCAGTTCGTGACCCCCGCCCTCACCAAGGTTTTGAGTGTTGAGTTTTGAGTGTTGAGTTTTCACCCTGGCCTGCTTCGGCGCCAGCTTCTGCAACGCCAGCACCGCCTTCCGCGCCGATTCCGTCGCGACCCCCTCAATCAACGCCCCGATTTGCAGTATCAACGCCACCAATCCCGCCTCCACATACCATCCCAAACTCACCGCCCCGATAATGCTCATCGCCACCAGTTCATTCACATTCGTCTGCCCCTTCGACAACCCCTTAATCGCGCTCCACACGATCGGCCCACCCGCAATCACCGTCGCTACCAAGCCCAACACATCCGCAACCCCCTGCTCCCCGCCAAGCCATGCCAACCCCATCGCCAGCACCAAACACGCAATGCTCACCGGCAACAAAATTGTCAACTGAAAATCCAGCCCCACTCCCGAATGCGAATGCCCCTCTTCTCCATGATCGTGCCCACACCCGCACCCAATCCCATGCTCATGGTCGTGAGCGGCCGCACCCACCGGTGCCAATGAAAAGGTCGTGGAACGCGAACCCACCGCTCCCAACGGCTTAAACTGCACAGGTCCATCACTCACGTCCGCACCTCAAACAACCAGAGAATTGACCAAATCAGACCCGCATTCCTACCAAAATTCCCCCACCCTGCCAAGCAATCCCTCGTCGGCACGCATTCACGCCTACCCCAAAAAGCCCGGCGTCCGCGACGCCGCGGGCCAATAGCACTCTCGCTACCCAAACTACGCCCAACCACAAAAAAAGTTCGCCCCATCCCCCATAATTCACGTTCCCTTCATCTTCCCCACCTATTATCCAAACATGAAGTCGCCACGAAATATCTTCCCGTCCCCACCGTTAAACACAGGGACCGGCCGTAAAGCCACCCATCGCCCCCAACCCACTTAACTACTTAACAATTTAACCATTTAACTAAAAACTCCCCCGAGGCCCATCCATGACACACCTCACACGCTCAACCACCGTCCTCCTCCTCCTCGCCACCCTTGCCCACGCCCAAATCCAACTCCCCGCCAACACCACGCGCCTCAAAGGCACCATCGCCTCTATCGCCGCCAACAAACGCGTCTTCGTCCTCGTTGACAAAAAGGGCACCCAGATTACCGTCGCTCTCGCACCCACCACCCAATACCTCCTCGGCGGCACCGACGCCAAACTCGTCGACGTCCTCGTTCCGGGCGATAAAGTGAACGTCAATATCACCCCCGCCGGGATCGCCGCCAACATTACCAACAAAAACAAAGGCTCCCGACCCACGAGCGCCCAGCTTCAAGATGCCCTCGGCCTCAGCGACGAAGAATGCGACGCGCTCGTGCCGCTCATCGTCAAGGTTCAATCCCTCAAACAACAATCCCAACGTGACGGCATCAACGGCTCCCCCCTCCGCAACGCAGCGGACGCTCTCAAAGCAGCCACCAAAGACCCCTCCGTCCCCAAATCCGACCTCGCCATGTACCTCCGAGCCCTGCACACCGCCCGCGCCAAAGCCCAATCCGACTACCAAAAAGCCACTCAAGAGCTAACCTCCCTCCTCACGATCCGCCAAGAAGCCCTCTTAGTCCAAATGGGCATCTTGGAGTAATCCCCCCCCTCGGTCCCCTCCCCCCTTTTACGCTTTTACTCTTTCAACCCTTTACTCTTCCCCCACTTTCCTCCCTCAAATCTTCTCAACCTCCACCGCCCCCATCGCCGCCCGCATAATCCCCAAATCCAACTCTTCCAGCTTGTCCGACATCGCCCGCGCCGTCGCACACGCCACAGCTGTCGCCAGCGCCGCCTCGACATCCCGCCCCGCAGTCATCTCCGACACAAACCCCGCCAGCAGGTGATCCCCGCATCCCACCGTTCGCCGCGGGTTATCCTTCGTTGTCAGCCTGCGCGCTATACGCCCCCTGCGCCGTCAGCAGCACCGCGCCCATCGGCCCGCGCGTCACCAATATGTTTTGAATATTCTTGAGCAACGGCATCGCCGCATCCCGCAATGCCGCCGCCGCATTCGGCACCTCCACCCCCACCAGTTGCCGAAACTCTTCCAAATTCGGCTTTAACAGCCATACCTTATGTTCCCCCGCCGCCCGCAACGGATCCCCGCTGGAATCCACCACCACCCGCGCCCCGGTCGCCACGCATTTATCCAACAGCCGTCCAAAAAACTCCGCATCCAACCCCGCACAAAGCGATCCCGCAAAAACCGCCACATCCGACGGCTTTAACTCATGCGTTACCTTCTGTTCCAGCAGCCCCGCCTCTTCCGGCGTGACTGAAAAACCCTTGTCTCGCAGATGCGTCTCCAGCCGCCGCTTCGGATCCAGAATTGTGATATTTTCCCGCGTCTTTCCCCCGACCTCCACAAAACGGCACAAAATCCGCCCCGGTCCCGCGGACATCAACTGATCGTGAAAAAACTCCAGTTCGTCCGACCCAATAAAACCGGTGGCGATGGAATCCGTGCCGAGCTGAGCCAGCGCCCGATTGACATTCGCGGCCTTGCCTGCCGCCAGACGCGCGATCTGCTGCGCCTGTTGATGCCCGCCCAGGTGAAAGTCGGAACATTCGAGAACCCGATCGATCGCCGGATTGAAGCCGATAGTCAGGATTGCCATTGCACACCCGTTCCGCGCCAAAGGAGACGGTTTCGTTATACCGCCGAGTCGGCGGGAAAACCACACCCGGTGCGAATTTCCCCCCCGCCCGACGAAGGCTATACTTCCCCAACGTTTATGTGAATACCGGTGAACAGGCGATGGGCAAACTTCGGCGACGCATGCCGTTCGCATTTTTGGTGATGTTGATCGTCCTTCTGGTCAACGTCTATGTCACGCGCGTGAATACGTATGAACTGGAAGCGAACTCTCAGGAAAGCGCTGAGAGCCGCCGCGTATTGCTGGAACTGACGTCCACCCTCTCGACGATGAAAGATGCGGAAACGGGGCAGCGGGGATATTTAATAGTAGGGGCCCCCGAGTACCTCGAGCCGTACGCATTTGCCGTCGCATCCATTCACGAGCACGTGCAGAACCTCCAGACAATGACCACCAGGAACGCCATTCGACGCGATGATGTGGCCCAGTTATTGACACTGATCGACCGCAAACTTTCGGAACTTGCACAGACGATTCAACTGTATCAACGCCAGGGGCGGGACGCTGCCATCGCGCTGGTTCGCACGGGTGAAGGCAGAAGAACCATGGACGCGATCCGGAAGAAAGCCGGCGCGATGATCGACATGGAGAACAATCACCTCTCCAACCTCGCGGCAGAGGCCCGCTTGAACTCCAACACTCGCACTTATACGTTTGCCCTCGCCACAGTGGCAGCCATCGCCTGCGTGCTTGCGGCGTTTGCGTTCGTTCGGCGAGACCTGATCGAAGCGCGAGCAGGCCGCGGAAGAAGCGGAGCGCCAGCGCGAACTTTTGAGCGTGACCCTCACCAGCGTGGGAGATGCGGTGATCGCGACCGACCCCGAGGGTCGCGTCACGTTTCTCAACGAGGTGGGCGAGCACGTCACCGGATGGACGACGGAGGAGGCCGCGGGGAAGCCGGTGGAGCAGGTGTTCAAAATTATCAATGAAGAAACCCGGCAGACGGTGGACAGTCCGGCGGCGAAAGTGCTCCGCGAAGGGAAAATCGTCGGGCTTGCGAATCACACGCTCCTGGTACGACGGGACGGGACGGAACTGCCGATCGAGGACAGCGGCGCGCCCATACGCAGTCGCGCCGGCGAGGTTCTCGGCGTCATCATCGTCTTTCGCGATGTCAGCGAGGCGAAGAAGGCACAGGCGGAAACGCGCGCGGCGGAATCGCGGTTTAGGGTCATGGCTGACAGCGCCCCGGTTCTTGTATGGATCGCGGACACGACCAGGAATTGCATCTGGTTCAATAAATTATGGCTCAGTTTCGTGGGACGCACCTTAGAGCAGGGACAGCGCTTCGGCTGGAGGGAAGGCATTCATCCCGAGGATCTGGAGCGCTGCGTGGAGGTCTACAATCGATCCTTCGACGCGCATGAATCATTCCGGATGGAATACCGTCTCCGGCGGCATGACGGCATTTATCGCTGGATACTCGATCACGGCGTTCCTCTTTATGCGGGCGAAGGGGAATCGCGGGCATTTACCGGATACATCGGTACGTGCGTGGATATCACGGATCGACGGGAACTGGAGGCGGCGCGCGAAGAACTGCTGGCGAGGGAGCGCGCCGCGCGCCGAAGCCGAGGCGGCCAATCATGCGAAGGATGATTTCCTGGCGGTCTTGAGCCACGAGCTGCGCACGCCGTTGACTCCCGTGCTCGCGACGGTGCGGGCGCTGCAGGCGGACCCGAATCTCGACGCCCACGTGCACGAAGACCTCGAAATGATTCGCCGAAACGCGGAACTGGAAGCGCGACTGATCGATGATCTTCTCGACCTCACCCGCGTCGCGAAAAATAAAGTGCAGTTGAATCTCGAAGTCGTGGATGTGCATCTGACGCTTCGGCGCGTGCTTGAAATCTGCGGCAGTGAGATTGAGGCGAAGAAACAGGTCATGCGGATCGAGTGGGGGGCGACCAGACACCACATTCGCGCGGATGCCGCCCGGCTCCAGCAGATATTCTGGAACCTGATAAAGAACGCGTCCAAGTTCACGCCCGAGGGCGGGACGATCACCATTCACACAACGGATTGTTCGCCCGGCCGCCTGTGCGTGAAGGTGCAGGATACCGGCATCGGAATCGCCAAGGCCGAGATCGCCAAACTGTTCGAGGCCTTTGAACAGGGCAACGCCGGCGTCGCGCGGAAGTTTGGCGGCCTGGGCCTCGGACTCGCGATTACCAAGGCGCTCGTGGACGTCCACGGCGGCGATGTGAAGGCATCCAGCGAGGGCAGGGGCCTGGGCGCGACATTTTCCTTGGAGTTTCCGGTGGTCGATGTGCCCGTGGTAACGCCGGACGAAAATGGATCAGCGCCATTGTCGCCTTCGGTCCGGCCGCTGCGGATTCTGCTGGTGGAAGATCATGCCGATACGTTGCGGACGATGTCGCGACTGGTGCGGGCGATGGGTCACAAAGTGGAGACAGCAACCACCGTCGCCGGCGGCGTGGCGTTGGCTCTGGCCGCCGATTTTGATTTGATCCTCAGCGACATAGGCCTGCCCGACGGCAGCGGGATCGAGTTGCTCGAACGCATCCGCATGCGAAAACAGACGCCGGCCATTGCGCTCACGGGCTTTGGGATGGAGGAGGATGTGAAGAAAAGTCTTGATGCAGGGTTCGCGGCACATTTGACGAAGCCGGTCAATTTCGATCGGCTGGAAAGTTTGATTCGGCAACTCGGGACGGCTGCTGGTGTGCCAGGCGGGGTTTGATCCACCGCACGAATGGTGATGCTTTTCTGGAGTGATGCGATGGTTTTTAGCCTGCTGTTCGCGGTCCTGATGTTTCTCGGATCGGGAGCCAACGGCCGAAATGATTTGTTGGGCATCATCTCCACCGACGCCTACTGGCAAAGCAAGCACGTAACCGTCACGGCAGCGCAATTGGAGGCGGATGCAGGTCCGCCTGCGACGCCTGACCATCTCGATGTGCTGATGAAAGATCTCGAGTCCGCGGAATTCAAGATCCGGAATACAGCGAAGAGGAAGATTTTGGAAATGGGCGCGGCAGCTTTGCCGGCGCTCAAGGTGGAGGCGGAATCGAAGGATCCGGAAGTAAAGACCGCGGCGGCGGATCTGGTCGCACAACTGCAAGAACATGCAAAAGCGCGGGACGTCCGCCGGCTCATGGCGATCCGGACTTTGGGGGAGCGGAAGGAAAAAGGCGCGGTGCAGCAGTTGACCGAATTGGTCGGATTCCAGGGAGTTGTTTGTTTCGGAATATGCGGCGCTTGCCTTGGCGCGGATCGACGGCAAAGCGCCGGTGTCTCCGGACCATCGGAAGGCGGTGGCGGGCGATTTGAATTTGCTGCCCGGCGAGGCTTCGGTGGTGGGGCAGTGCGTGGGCCTCTCGCAAAAGTCACTGACGGTGGAAACGATGGCGGATGTCATGATCGCGCAATCGCAGCAGCCGGCACAGCGGGGAATGTTCCAGCAGAAGTTGCCGGGAAAGGATGCGATCGTGCAGCGGGTCGTCGGCAAAATCCTGGAGGTTGCGGAACGGATCGGGAATGTGCGTTTGGATGGCATCACATTCGCGGTGTCGGCGGACGCGGGTCCACGCAGCGGATCGGCGGTCGTGATCTTTCGCGGAGAATATGACCGAGAAGCACTCATGGAGGCATTCAAGGCCTGGACGCCGGCGGAGCGCGGAGGGGACCTGAACATTACCGAGGAGGGCACGGTAAAAGTGTTACGGGAAGCAGATCAGACGCTGCTGATGCCGTCCAATGAACTTGTCGCGATTGTCGTTGCGGATAAAGAACCCGACCGGGCGGCGGCGAAAACGGCGCTCCTGGCGGCGATCAAGACAGGCAAAGGGACGCTGGGTGATGATAAGTTGACGGGGGCCCTGTTGAAGCGCGTTGACATGCAGTCGCCGCTGTGGATCGTCGCACGGTTGAATGATTCCATGCGAAAGGAATCTGTATTCGGAGGATTTGAGACGATCATGCTGGCGACGAAAATGGAAAAGGACGCGGTTTCGTTTACATTTTCCGGGCATGGAAGCGATGCGGAAAAAGTGAAGGGGGCGGTGGAGACGCTCAATACCGGGATCGCCAATTCGCTGGCGCAGTTGCAGGCAATGGCAGGACAAATTAAGTCGATGCAACCGATGCTGGAGGTGATGCAATCGCTCAAAGTACAGTCAAACGCCGCGGATGCGACAATGACCGGTCAGTTGAAGGACACCATCGTGGACGCGATTGTCGGCGAGGTTGGGCCCATGATCGTCATGGAAATGGAGACACCGGCAGCGACGCGGCCGTGAGGCCTGGGCGAAGTGAAGGTCGCCCGAAGGTGACCGCTAAACGGGTATGGCGAGCGGCGGAACATCTCTTGCGGGCGCTTGTGCTTCGCGGGGGGCGGTGACTACGATGAGGGACTCATTGTGGTGGCGCGGATGCGGTTAAGGACGATCAAGAAAATATGCTCTCCCTGACGAGTTTGCTCAATCAATTTTTAAGTCATTTTACGTACCTTGCACTGGTCGCGTTGCTGGTGGTTGCGGGGATCGGGGTTCCGATACCGGAAGATATTCCGCTGGTGACGGCGGGGTATTTGTGCAACAAGAAGGAGTCGCCCATTGCAAAGGCGAATGTGGAGGATGCGAACCATGATGGGATACCGGACCATCCGCCGCGGCGCATTACCGGTTTTGCCATTGATGATTCTCGCGGGAATGGTCGGGGTGTTGGTGGGGGACTCCATTGTGTTTTCGCTGGGGAGGCGGGGGCTGGATGCGGACAATATCGTTGCGAGGCACCTGCGAAAGGTAATGCACTCCCATCGGCGCGAGCGGGTGGCGAAGCATTTTTTGACGCATGGCAACCTGACGGTGTTTGCGGGGCGTTTCCTGCCGGGGTTTCGGTCCATTATTTTCGCCTTCGCCGGAATGTCGCGTATGTCTTATGGGCGGTTTTTGGCAATTGACGGTTTCGCGGCGGCGATATCGGTGCCAGCGTTTATTTTGCTGGGTCATTATTTCGCGGATCGAATTAATGTCGTGCTGCATGGTATCGATCGGGTGAAACATATTGTGCTGCCGGTGGTGGGCATGGCAATGGTGGTCGGAATTGCATGTCTGTTGCGGCGGAAGCGCCCGGTGGCGGCGGTGGGGCCGTGAAGTGGAACGAACGAGCCGCGAACTGTACGTTCCATAAGCTGTTCCGTGAGCGTTCCGTGCGCTTGACACTGAGCGCGGGCGCATCTACAAGCTAGACGTTTATGCCACCCATGGGGGCCTGCGTGAATTTTGTTGAAGAGTTAGGGCAAAAGGGGCAGTTCTCCGTCGAGGCGATAGGGGACTATGGCCGATTCTCCGCGAGCATTTTCAGAGGGCTTTCACGCGGACTGGGAAAGTTTGCGCGGCGCCAACTCATGTGGCAGTTGTTTGAAATCGGGACCTTGTCGATTCCGGTGGTGATGATCACCGGGGCATTCATCGGGGCGGTGCTGGCCATCGAGGCGTATCCGCAGTTTCAGTCCATAGGACTCGCTTCGCACCTTGGGTCGGTAATCAACATTTCGGTGGTGAAGCAAATTGGGCCGGTGCTTACAGGAGTCATGCTGGCGGGACGCGTGGGCGGGGCGCTGACGGCGGAACTCGGCACCATGAAGGTGACCGAGCAGATCGATGCGATGCGCGTGATGGCGGCGAATCCGGTGCGGGCCCTGGTGGTGCCGCGGTTTCTGGCCTGCCTGATGATGATGCCGATCCTGATTGTCTTCTCCGATGCGCTCGGCATGGCGGGGGGGTGGTACATGTCGGTGCATGTGCTGGGGGTCGACTCGGCGGCTTATTGGCAGAATGCGAATGAATCGATGGATTTTTTCACCATTGGCACCGGCTTTCTAAAGGGATTTTTCTTCGGCGGGGCGATCGCGTCGATTGCTTGCTACAAGGGATTTCATTGCGGTGCCGGGGCACAGGGGGTCGGCCGTGCCTGCACCGATGCGTTCGTTTTGTCGTTCGTGACATTGTTGATCATGAACTTTTTCATCGCGGTGCTGATGAACTCGCTCTATCAGTTGGTCTGGCCGGGGACGGGGAGTTTGCTCGGATGACGCAAGGTGCGACTCAACTTGTGCAAGGCGCGGCAGCCAGTCCTTCATCGGTCATTCGGCTTGTGGATGTGCGCAAGAGTTTCAGCAAGCTGGTCGTGCTCGATGGGTTGAATTTAAGCATCCGAGAGTACGAATCGGTCGTCATCCTCGGGCCCTCGGGTACGGGCAAATCGGTACTCTTGAAGCACATCGTGGGTTTATTGACGCCGGACTCCGGCGAGGTTTATTTTCACGAGCAGCGAATCGACAAACTGGATGAGCGGCAACTGGAGCCGATCCGAAAGCGGTTTGGATTCCTCTTTCAACAGAGCGCGCTGTTTGATTCAATGACAGTGTTCGAGAATGTCGCCTTTCCGCTGCGCGAGCATGGCAACTTTACGGAGTCGGAGATCAAGGAGAAGGTGGCGTTGAAGTTGGCGATGGTGGGCCTGGAGGGGACGCAGATGAAGATGCCAGTGGAACTGTCGGGGGGGATGCGGAAGCGGGTGGGGTTGGCGCGGGCGATTGCTCTCGATCCGGAAGTGGTGCTGTACGACGAGCCGACTACAGGGTTGGATCCGATTCGCGCGGATGTGATCAATGAGCTGATCTTGAAGCTGAATGATGAACTTCGTGTGACATCGGTCGTGGTGACGCACGATATGGCGAGCGCATTCAAAGTGGCGGACCGGATGGTGATGCTGTCGAACGGCAAGGTCATCGCTGAAGGCAAGCCGGAGGAGATTCGACACAGTTCAAATGAAGAGGTGCAGCGATTTGTGCAGGGGAAGGCGAGCGCGGAGGATTTGGCGGCGCTCAAACGAAGGAAGTAGGGTGTTTCTTCATTTTGTGTTTCAGCTACAGGTGCCAGTCGGGGGTGGTGGAGTCGAGGATGGCGCGCCAGACTCGGCCGATGACGGTGGTGTGGCGGACTTCGATTTCCCCGCGGCCGGTCATGCCGTCGGCTAGGAATCCAAGGCCGTTGGTGGGCAGCGAGATGATGACGGTGCTGCGGCGGGTGGTGGAGATGATGCCGCCTTGTTGATCAGGTTTTACGTCAACGTCGCCTTTGATGGTGCTGGATAGCGCTGGGTGAAGGAGTTGATCGGTGACGGTGGAACTGACGCGCTGCACGGTGGAGGTGATCTCCGCATCGGGGTTGGACCAGAGCCTGATGCGGACGGGCATGCCGGCTTTGACCATCGCGGCCTGTTGCTGTGGAAGGCTGATGCGAGCTTCAAGTTGATCGGTGCGGATCACGCGGCAGAGTTTCAGGCCGGGGGGGACGTAGTTGCCCACCATGCGGCGGAGCGAGGTATCGCGAATGATGACGCCATCCACCGGGGCGCGGAGGACGAGATCTTCGATGCGCTGTTTGATGAGATCGATTCGCTGATTGTAGGCGGCAATGGTTTCGTTGGCGGCTTTGAGGGTGGAGGGTTCATTCAACGACGCGGCGCTGCGGGCTTTCAGCACAAGTTGATCGCGCCGGCTTTGGTCCTGGTTGAGGAGATTTTGGAGGGTGGGGTCTTGCAGGGTAAGAATGACGTCATGGGCTTTGACGGTGTCGCCGCTGTCGTGAGTGACGCTGACGACATAGCCGGGGGTGCGGACGAAAATCGGCTCGTCCTGCTGGCTGAGGACCACCAGTGGTTCGCGGATGGAATGCTTCCACGGCATGAAGGCGAAGAGGAAAAGCAGGCGCAACGCCGGCAAGGGCGGCACCGCCCATGTACGCGAGGCGCTTGGACACATCCCAGCGTTGCTTCCAGAGAAATTGCAACGTGCGATTGAGCGGGAGCAGGATCGTCATCGCGACATAGATGACCGCGATAAAAATGCCGATCGGACCGAGGCCGTACTGATCGAAGAAAAAATAGAGCAGCGCGATGATGCCAAAGAGAACGAACCAGCGATAGACGGAACTGAGAACGGCGTACGTGATCAGCCAAGGGGCGCGTTTCTGATCGGGAGGCATCTGGGGTTTGAGAGCGAGGAGATATTTTTGGAGGTAGGCACCGATAAGCTGGCGGCCTTTGGTCATGAGGTTGGGGATTTCGAGGAGGTCGGCAAGGAAGTAGTAGCCGTCGTAGCGGAGCAGCGGGTTGGCGTTGAAGAAAAGGGTGGCAACGCTGCAGGAGATCATCACGTTGAGCGCGACCTGATTGATGAAAGTGTCCTGCGGCGTGTAGAGCCAGACAAAAGTGAAGAGGGCGGCGATGACGAGTTCGACGACGATGCCGCCGGCGTTGATCCAGAGTCGCGCGGCACGGGAAGGGATCATCCAGGCATCGCTGGTATCGCAGTAAAAGCTGGGGGTCACGATAAACAGCATGACGCCCATGTTGGAGACTTCGCCGCCGAAGTGTTTGGCGGCAAGCCCGTGGCCGAACTCGTGGAAGATTTTGGTGACAATGAAGACGCAGTACAGCACGATGAGGTTCTGCCAGCCGAGGAGGTTGTAAGGGAGGTTGGCGAGGCGGTCGGTGTTCATCAGCACGTTCCAGAGGGCAACGGCGATGAGCAGGACGGCGGCGATGCCGGTGGAGGGGCGGAAGAGGATTTTGCCGACCGTGTCGTCGAGGAAACTGAGCAGACGGTCGGGGTGAAAGATCGGGACTTTGAAGAAGAGGAAATTTTGAGCAAGTTCCTGAATGCGTTTCTTTCGGGCGGCGGAGCGGCGTTTGGTGAGCCAGTCGGCGTGGGCAAGGCCCTCGCCTACGAGGAGGTGGGATTCGTGCAACATGCCCACGAAACGGAGAACATCCTGAACGGTAAGGCTGGTTTCGGGGAACTGCTGTTGAAGGAGGCCCAGGAGATCGCGGGCGGTTTTTTTGCCGTCAAATTGGGTGATGAGGAAATGTTCGATGGGCTGCAGCCGGAAGTATTGGAGTTTGACGGGGTCTTTCACGACGAAGCAGAGTTGGCCGTAGAAGAGCTGGGGGCTGACGATGAGGTCCGCGCGGAGCGCGGAGATGGGGCGGTCGGCGGGTTCTGCTCCGACCGCGACTCGGTAGTCTTTAGGTTCATCTCGACGCACGGGGATGGTCCTTGGTTACTTCTTCAACGTGGTTCGACATTAAAAGAACAGCGTCATTTTCAGGAGCCGCATCGCGCCTCGGGTCCATTGGGTGGCGAGGGGCTTGCGGCCCACGTGGATCTTGGCCCGGCCGGTGAAGCCGCTCATGCTGAGGCCCGCGGGGAGGCTGGCCGGATCGAGTTTCACTTGGAGCCGGAACACGTTCGCATTTTTGCTTTGTTGCGAGGCGGGGAGGAGCGTTGCGACGCCTGTGGCGTGAATTTCGTAACGCTGATCGGGCCAGGGGGTCAGGATGTAATCGACGAGAATCCCCTGGTCCGCGTGGCCGTCGGTCGCAGCGGTGCGTGATGCACGCTCCAGCGCGCCGCGCACGGTCGCGACTTCGCTTTCCGGAACGTCCACAACAAGTTCCCAGTCGGAAAAGCTGGCGACGTCCATAAGAGGCTCGCCTTTTTTGGCCGTGCTCCACCGTTTTTGCTCGACGTTTTCGGTGAGGACGGTTCCTTCGATGGGGCTCCAAACCGTGCATTCGTCGATCTGGTGGTCGAGGAATTTCACTTGTTGATCGGCGGAGGCGACCTGCCCGCGGAGTTCGCCGATTTTCGCCATGTTGCCGTTTTTCTCGCTCTTCTCGGCTTCCTTGAGCTGGACCTGAAGGTCATTGAGTTTGCCGACGTCTTCCGCCCGTTCCGCAACGAGTTCGGTGGGGTCGAGGCGGGCAAGGGGTTTCACTTCCTCGGGAACGTTGCCGCGCTGGGCTTTGGAATAGACATGCTCGCCGGCGCGGACCGGGATATCGATGATGCGTTCTTCCATCGGGGCAACGATCGAGAGCTGGGCACTCGGGCGAATCTGGCAATCGGCCTTGATGGAGAAGTCGAACGGAATGACACCGATGATGGCGATGGCGATGAAGATCAGGCCCCCAATGATGAGAGTCATTTTGCGTTTGGTGCTGGAAGGGTTTCGCAGAAGGGCACGCGCCGCGTGGTAAGTTTTCACGAGCGGCATCGATTCGACTTCGATGGCGTTGGCGACGCTGCCGGCGCAGAGGCGCGTGACTTCATTGAGCGTCGTCGCATTGGCCTGGGCTTTATCGCTCGAGGCGTATTCGACAAGCATGACGCCGAGCACGGGGCTGGCGGGATCTTCCGCCTTGATGGGCGCGATCAGAAAGGCGTCAAAATCGGTCGACGCGAAATAGGCCGCAGCGGCATCCTGAAGCAGAGGGTCGCTCACGAGTTGCTTGGCGGCCTCGCGGTCGAGGATGACCGGGGCCTGGCGGTCACGCACGTAATCGAAGAGGAGCCGCTGGACCTGAAAGACGTGGGCGCGTTTGTTGGGTTCGTCCACATTGGAGACGGCAACCACCTTTTTGCGCATGCGAGGATACAGTTCGACGGTGACCCGATCCGCCTCCATCGCGTCACGCGCAAGGTTGGCAATGTCGACGGACACCGGGCTGAGGAAAAGATGCTTGTGGACGCGCTCCGTGAACCGAACCAGCTTGTTACTGGTGCCGCGATCTTTTTCGATGAGGTTGAGATGGCGATCCGTGAGCGATTGCTCGACGGCACCGACCATGCGAATCAGAAAATTGAGGAACGTCCGGTGCATGCCCGCATCGTTCATCGCCGGCGGAGGCACCGCCATCGCGAGAACCATCGCGACTTTTCCATGCAGCTTCATGGGAACAAAAAGCAGTTCATACGGCGAGGGATTGACAGGAGAATCGACCGTATCGTGATCGACGAAGAACGCCGGAACGATCAGGGGCTTCGATTCGCGCGCACGGCGCCGAATCGCGACCGTGACGCCCGCGATCGCCGCGCCCGCGCCCATCAGTTGCAATTGCACCAGATTGTGTTCGAGAACCAGTTCCGGGCGGTCCGGCATTTCGGTGACCCAAACCCCGGCGCCGGCGGCCTTGATCGCCTGACCCGCAATACGGACCATTTCGGCGAGCAAACGGTCGCTTTCCGGTTTCGCCTCGATCACTTGGGCGAGCGCGGCCACCGCTTGCTGGAGAATTGTCGCCAAATCCGGGTTCGGCAGCGAAACTGTTAATGCCATTGTTCACCTGCGCGGTTGCGGGGTCCGGGGGGGGGGAGGACGGAAGGTTGGCCTACGTTTTTATCGGTACATGCGGGGGAGGACTTAAACCCTCAGTCGCGAAACTCCCTATTTCGGGGAACGACCGCCGCTCCGCGTTGAGCGAATAACGCACTTTCACGGGGCAAAGTATACGTCGGGATAAGGGAAGGACTGCTTCGATTCGGAACGGCCTTGTCGCTACCCAAGTGTGGATACTATAGGCCTTTGCCACTCCGGGGCAAAGCGGAACCCGGTCAAAAAATTAAATTTAAGGTGTTGCCGAACCCACCACGAACACAACGGCACGACGAGCGGAAACGAGAGACGCGGGTGGGTGGTAGGAAGGGGGGGGGAGGGGAGGAAGCTTTCGTCGTGTCGTCGTGACCGTCGTGGTTCAATTCACTATCCATCGCCATGAAAGCTTCAAAGCTTATTTTGCACGCTCTGAATTTTCTCTTCCATGGTTTGAATGCGGTCTGTTCGTGTCCCGACCTTGATAGTCGTGGTGATTCGCGGCGCACCCATCTCGTGGACAACCTCGTGGCACCTTTTGATGGCGGCAAAAACGGCATCCCACTCGCCTTCGATGTTCGTGCCGTAGGCGTGCAGGTGCAGCTTCAAGCCCGCATCCCTCAGTACGCGCTCACAGGCAGCGACATGTGTGCTGACGCTCACGCCAACGCCCATAGGCACCACGCACAAATCCGCAATGACATTCATGCGTCACATGCCTTTATTGAGTGCCTCAAGATGCTTGGAGAAGTGCTCCGTCAAGATTTCAGTGAAGGTGTCCGGGTGTGATTCCAGCACCTCACGAATCGCCGCGGCAAAACGAGGATTGGTCAGCGTGCTTCCGAACGTGCAATGCAGGATCTGGCGGCCCGGTTGAGTGAATCCACAGCCCGGTTTTACATCGCTCCAGAGTTCAAGATAAAACCGTTCGAGAGACTTGCCATCTTTCACGGCACTTGGAGCCGGGACGCCGCCCAGGGTGGCGCTGACATGATAAGTCGCCTTGTCCACATCATAATGAGCGCGGGCAAAGTCGATGAGTTCGCGGAAAAGTTTTTCATCGTGCCGGGCGACGACGCGCAGCATCTCCAGATAGCTCGTGCCCGCGGTTTTCACATGCCAACGCCCCTTCGTGATCCGCGCAAAGCTCGTGTAAATCGACAGCTTGTCCGAGCCCGAATGCAAACTCAATTTGTACGGTCCAAGCTGTTCCATGATGGCGACGTGATCGGCCAAACTCTTCTCAAACGCCCGCACATCGCCCTTGTAATCCACGCCTTTTTCAAAATCGCCGATGTATCGCGGTGCCAGGCTGACCAGCTTCATGCCGCGCTCCAGCACCTGCTCCGCAATGATCCAGTGTTCCGCCAGCGTCGTCGGCTGCGGCGTCTCATCGACCGACAATTCGATCTCATAGCGGCGTGAAATCCCATCCTTGCTCGAATGCACCTGGTCGATGTGCTGGGCGAGTTTGACGGCCCGGTTGATCGCGCGTCCATACTTGACGGCGGCGCGCATGACCGCTTCCTCATTCAAATCAATCGTCGTTCCCGTGACCAACGTCACACGCTTCCCCCGATACTTGTCGACCCAGTCCACCTGGCTTTTCACCGCATGGAATTTTTCCTGCAATTCGCTCGCGGAATAATTATCCGCCTGCGGATCGACATCATCCGACGGGTCAATCGTGAAAAACGTAAAGCCGGCCGCAGCGGTGCGATCAACGTCGGCAGGCACCTTGAGATGGTCCGCGTCCGCGCCGTGAATGCCGAAGTAACCCCCTTTCTTCATGCCCGCGACCGCATCGCCCATCACTTGTTCCGGCGTGCGCTGCGTGCGCAGTCATCTCGCGGATGCTTTGCTGGGCGAACATCGGCTGGATCGATTTTCCCGCCGCTTTTAGCGCCGCCACATGACCGAGCGTCGCGAGACCGGTGCGATCCCCGAATCCAAAACTCGCCGCCAACCCTAACACGCTCGGTGCCGGTACCGTATCCATAATAAGAAGCTCCAAGACTAAAAAACTGAAAAACTAAAAACTAAAAAAAAGTGATTCAAAGAGAGGTTCGCGTTCAGCCCACGACGGCATCCGCCTCAATCTCGATGAGCGCCGCGTCATCGATCAGTTTCGCGACCTCGACAATGGTCGTCGCCGGGCGAATCTCGCCGAACACCGCGCCATGAACAACCGCGACTTTCTCCCACTGCGAAACATCCGTCACGTACATGCGCAGTCCGAACAACGTCCGTGATTTTCCCTCCCAGGGATTCAATCGCGCCTTTAATGATGTCGAGGGAACGTTGCGCCTGCACGCCCACATCCGCCGTATACGTTTTATCGGCATTGATGCCGACCGTCCCGGTGACGAAAATCAAATTCCCCTTTCGCACGGCCCGCGAGTAGCCCATTTTGGGCTCCCATGCCGAGCCTGTGGAGACCGTTTTAGCGCCATTGCGATCCGACAATGTGTACGTGGGTAGCTGTGACATAAAATAATTTCCCATGCAACGCGGAACAGATTCGGAAAACGTGACGAGATAATAGAGGCGAACAACAATTTTGGCGAGACACCGCAATGCCCACGGCACCGTTGGCAAAAACGTCAATTTCTGGATGGCCATGCCTTTTTAGAGTCCGGTTCTGGTACAATAGGGCACTTGCTGGCGGTGCTCAACTATCGAGAGCCGCCCTCCACGTTTTGGGAAAGGAAATTTCATGTCGAAATCCGAGTACAAAGTTGGCATGTTGATCGAGCATCCGAACCGTCCGCAGTGGGGCCCTGGAAAGGTCGTTGCGATCGCCGAGGAACGCCTCTATGTCTATTTCCGCGACGATCTGGAAAAGAAGGCCAAGACCCTGCTGACCACCGTCGTCACCCCGAATATCGCCGAAGAGCAATCCGACGCGGTCCTCGACGCCCTCCCGCCGGCGACCCACGACGGCGTCAGTTGGATGCTCCCGAAAAATTACGAAAAAGTCATGGCCCGCGCCGCGGCTGCTAAGTAAAAGTAAAACCATCGCCCGCACATCGCAGGCACGGCCAATCCGCTGCGGGGCAGGGATTTGTCACGAAAGGAACCTCATGCAGTTTTTCATTGCCGACGTTCGAAAACGCACGAACGCCGACTCGAATGTCACCCATCAGGCAGTTCCCGAAGTTCGCAATTTTCCGGATGACGCAAAGGGCGGCGACGGCGCGTTCCCCCAAATGAAAAACTACAAAAAGTTGCTCGCCACCTTCAGCGAGTTCGCCCCGAGACGCCCGATGATCCCATTGCCCTCGACCTCCCGGGATGCGAAGGCGTCACCATGGAATGGACCGCCGGCCCATCCGAAGGCCAGATTGATTTTTACGCCCAGGGTTCCGACGCATCCGGAGAGCCGGAGCGCTTTCTAACGATTTACGCCCTCAGCGGTCTTGATCCTGCCGAGGATCGCCGGATCATGAAGCGGCTCGAATCTTACGCCGACTTCTCCCAATGTCTGAATTTCCCCCTCGTGCTCAGTGTCGTCGACGATCCACTCGCCGATGCGTCACACCACGCCGCGGCTTCAGGCGCTGCGTGAAAGCATTTCGCCCTTGGTCGCGGGCTTTTTGAAAGCGTACTACGGAGCCGCCACCGCCGCGGCAACGTAAGCGCGTTTCCTCTCAATCTGTTCCATGATGTCGCCGCGCAGAACGAAAATCTGTTCCGCGCGGTTTCATGCGCCCGCAACCGCATCAAGCGGCACAATCCGTCCCCCCCCCGGCGCCCATCGCCCCGCGTCGGCAAAGACACCAAAGCCGCCGGCCAAAGCATCGAAAACGCCGCCGACCGCAAGAAGTAAGCCCGCAGCAAGTCTGATCGCGGACGTAAAAAAACCACCGACAATGTCCGCATTGTCGGTGGTTGCTGTTCTTGGGCAGTGATCAGGTGAAGGCGACACCCACGTGTTGAGCGAGGGTGTCGATCTTGAGTTGGAGGTCTGCATCCGCCGCGGGTATGGCAGTGACCGGTACAGCGTTCTCCAAGTTCCGCAGCGTAGTAGCGAAAGTCGTGGCGCTGGGATTCGCGAGGACAATGGCGTTGAGAGCGACATACGCCTTAAAGAGCGATTGGTCGTTGGAGATCTTGGCCTCGTCCGCGTTAAATTTACTAAGCAATGCTTGCCCGGCTTTCTGGGCCTTGGCGTCAGCTTTAGCGCTGGGCTTGGTGATAGCCGCGTTGCCGGCGGCAACGGCTTTGGCGGCGAAGGAGACGCTATCCTTCTCGATAGCGGCGGTTTCCTTCTTGATGGTGAGGATGGCTTTGGTGCCGGCAGCGAGGGCTTTTTTGCCAAGAGCGAGAGCGGCCTTGCCCGGCGGAATCTGACCTTCCAGTGCCTGGCCCCCGGAGAGGAGTTGAGACCCCAGAGAGTTGATGGTACTGGCATAGGCGGTTTTCGCAGCGACGATGGCGTTATTGTCGGCGGTGAGTTGCGCGGATGTGACGGTGACACTCATCATGGTGCGAGACTCAAGTGATTCGAGCATCGGAGTGGACTTCTGGCCTTTGTGCCTCATGGGTCTTCCTTTCCAAAGAAATGGAAATGGGCGAGCGGGTTACGTCGCACGCGGTTCTATTTTTCCATCTAGTATCGTAAGGGCAAAGCTTATCAAGGGGATTGCCGATTGGCCAGCAATTTCTTGCGGTTGTCGCAACACAATAGAAATGTCCCCATGTTCGCCACAATAGAAATGTCCCCTTTATCACACCCGCGTTAGCGCCGAATGAACGGCGGGGGCGGGGGTCGCTGGGGGGAGAGCGGCCCCGCCGCCGCCGCGAAAATTTTCCCGGCTTGCAGTACCCCGGTGGTCCGGTGGCGTTCCCGCCACGCCAGTTGCCGGCCCTGGTAGCAAATGGCGATCTGCCCGTCGAGTTGTTCATGCACGTTGACTGTTCGTTTGGCCAATGCCAGGCGCTGCTCCCGCTTCAGGAGTTGGAACACCCGGTTGTCATACAGCACGCACCAGTCCTGGCCCACCTGCCGCGCTTCGATGCGGCAGAAGATCCGTTGGAGATTTCGGGGTGCCGGCCGATGCACATCGGTCGGATCGGCCGCTTTCACGGTGAACCGCTTGTTAAGCTGATCCAGGAACACCTTGTCCAGATAGGCGTTGGCCACTTGGATACGGTTGATCTTCTTGCGTCGCAGCTCTCTCCTCGCTGCCCGACTACTCCTCGCCCATGGCCGCTGAGGTAAAGAAAACGGGTACCGCCGACGTGCCGACCAGTTCCAATTCCTTGGCCGTACTTCAAGCACAGCGGCGCGGGGAACGGCGCGGGAACATCCGGGGAAAAACCATGGCCCAAATGACACCACGGGAGACAAGCAACCCACCACCCCGCAAACGAGAAAACCCCGACAAACTCAGGTCAAAACCTGCATTTATCGGGGATTGCCGGAGGAGGGAGTCGAACCCACACACCCTTTCGGATAATGGATTTTGAGTCCATCGCGTCTGCCATTCCGCCACTCCGGCGAGGCAGGGAAGTATACGGGTTTTTGGAGAAAAAGAAAAAGTGCGACGCCAAAAATCGTGCGCTTTAGCCAGCGGCACGGCAATAGCATTCTCAATAATGCTTGAAACGAGAAGACTCCGAGACGCGCCCGTGACGAAGCGTTTTTATTTTTCCTGCTGGAGATCAACCGTCGCGGGGGCGGAGTTGGGACTATAAATCGTGACCGGACGGCGGACGTAGGTGGGCGGAACGTACGGGGTTCCATCGGGGTTATGGGTGGGTTGAGTGGCGGTGATGCCGACATGCTCTTCGTAGGTGCCATTGGGGGTGGTGACATTGACGGTTTTATATTGCGAAGTCCCCCCGCACGCGGCGAGGAGCAGTGAGAGTGGGATGGCGGCAAGAATAAGTGGTCGCATGTACGTTCCTTTTAATCGTCGGTTCCTGAAATAACCTCACGTGCTTTCCACGGGTGGAATGGCACCGGCCGATGCTGCGGTTGACGGCGTCATTGCGGGGGGGGGGCGTCCGCGGCGAGAGGGCTCTCCTCCAAATACACTTCAGTCATTGCCTGTCCATCCACCGAGCGGCGCAGGAGCAGGTAAATAATCGTGTGCGTGGAGAAGTAATAGCTCACCACGTATGCCCCGCCGACGGAAATAAGCAGATATACCCAGAAGTGCAGGAAAAGCGCCCCGATGAATTCCGTCCAACTCATGGCATACCAATTCGTCGCGCCCATCAGACGCGCAAAGTCCGGTGCCGGCCACAGCGTGTCCAGTTTCAGGTTGCCCGAAAACCATCCATGGTTGTAGCCCACCAGATTGGTCCCCCAGCCCGCGAATGTGTGCGTCAACGAAAGCACCAAATAGATCGCGAACGACACGAACAGAAACGTGAGGATGCCGTAAATCAGCGACACGATCGAGTAGAACAGCAATCGCCACGGCCTCGCATAGACGTAAGCAAACGAACGGCTCATGGCGTCAAACGCATCCGACCCCTCCACCGCGATCGTCGGATAAAGCAGGTTGAACCCGCCAAGGATTCCCAGAAGCAAAAGCATCAGCACGAACCCGCCCACCAGAAACACGATAAAAAACAGCCCCAGGACAATCTCCCCGGCAAAAGGAATCGCACCGATGAGCCCCGCAACCGCCAGCATCAGGCCAATGGCCAGCAGGACCAGAAATGGAGTGATCGGAGCCTTCACAAACACCCACAGCCGGCGCACCGCGAAAGTGCCTACTTCCTTTAACGGCGCTCGCTCGACGCCGGCGATCTCGAGCGCCGAGAGCCGCGCGATAATCTGCGCCCGTCATGGCGAGCACGACCAGGCTGAATACCGCGAGCAGCATCAGCGACAACAAATACGCGCCTCGGTACGCGAGCATTTTGAACCAGCTTGTCCACGTGTTCGGGTCTTCGTGCTCCCAGCCGGCGCCGGAATGCCATTGCATCGGCGCGGCACCGCAGAAAAGCCACTTCGGTCCCATCATCGTCATATTCGCAATGCAGCCCGCGATGGTATCCGATTGCCAGAGCCGCGTCGGATCCCTTGAAATCAGGCCGCCCGAAACAGCGGAACCTTCGATTTCCGTTCCCGAGAGGTTCGTCGTATGCACCGGGGAAACGCGCACGAACGTCAGCGTGTTATCCACCAGGGCATCAAATTGCCGTATCTCATAGCTCAGGAAAGTATCGAAAATCCCCTGCCCAACGGTTTCCTTCGCACGCTGGACACGTTCGTACAACGTCTTTGCCGCGAGCGATCGCTCTTCCTGCTCCCGTGCCGCCGGTGACGGTGAATCCGCAAGCGGCGGATTGTTCTTGCGGTCCTCATCGGCCCTGATGCGGCTCTCATGCGCTTCCGCGACATCCGCGCGGAACCGCGCCTCATACATTTTCTTCAGCGCCCGATAGGCGCTCCGGGGACTACGTTTTAATGTCTCGACCTGCTCCGGTGACAGCCCGGCATTCCCCGCATCGCCACTTGCCGCGGCGGCGTCCGCGACTCGAAGAAGCGATTCCACTTCAGCAGGACGCGAACTGAGTTGCTCGTCGCGCAGCATCCGATACCGGTCCGGCCGTTCCACCTGATAAGACTCGATCTCCCCCTTATACACCTGCGGCCCCCACGCGAAATCGAACGCCCGGCCCGCGGCATAAATCAGCAGAATCGCCAGCAGCGCCATCGAAATCTTCGCCGGATTAATCGCCAGCCGAAACCCGCGAAAAATCTGCGTGAAGTCCAGCACCCGCTCCCAATCCACACCCGCGACCGTCACATGCCGCAACGGCAGCAAGGGAGCAACTGGGGCCGGAAGGGGGGGAGGGAGGGAGGGAAACGGGGGGGGAAATGGGGGGGGGGGGAATGGGGGGGGGGCTGCGACATGCACTCTCCATATTGATTCTTTTAGACATTCATTTTGAAACGCAAAGGCACGAGTTCCTATTGCCGCGGGCTTTGCACCCAATGCAGTTTTTGACCCAGCATCTGCCATCGCGAGATCATCGGATTCTCCACAAGTCTCAAACGGCCAGGCGCGGGACGGATCAACAGGCACTCGTTCTCGTTCAACTGTAACGTCAACTGGCCGTCAAAATTCACCTTGCTGCCGGGGTTCAATCGCTGCGGACAGATCAACACCGCGCTCGAACATGCGAGCACCACCGGCCTGAACAACAGCGAGTGCGGACAAATCGGAGTCAGTACCATCGCCTCCACATTCGACGAGACCACCGGGCCCCCCGCCGAAAGGTTGTAGCCGGTGGATCCCGAGGCCGTCGAAAGGATTACCCCGTCCGAGCGAAAAGTCGTGGTTTCGTGTTCGTCGATCTGGACATTCAACTCGATCATGCGAAACGGATCGCCCGCGTTGATGACGATGTCGTTTAGCGCAAACCCCGAACCGACAGGCTGGGTCGCCTCCAGGTCAGAAAGTTTCACAACGCCCGGCACGGAAAGGTCGCGCACGTAAATCGCGCCTTGCAGCATCAGCCGTTCCGTAAACGGCGTTTTCCCCGCAAGGATCATCTCGAGATGCTGCATGAACTGTTCAAGCGAAAACGCGGCGAGGTAACCCAGCTTCCCGAAGTTGATGCCCGCGACAGGAGCGTTGATGCCGACCATCGCCTGTGCAATCGACAGAATGGAACCGTCGCCGCCCAGGACCACGACGAGGTCGGGCCGGAAGGCGGCAAGTTGTTCATGATGCGGGTCCAAAAGCAGGCCGACCGTCGCCCGCTGTTTCAACAGCACGACCAGTCGCTCCGCTGCCGCCATTGCATCGGCTTTTTCAGGATTGGGCACCACCGCGATATTCATGCCGAACAGGATACAACCAAGCCCGCGGAAGTGGTACAGCGCACTTCCATGCGTATCAAACGCTTCCCCTTCCCCGCCCAATATTTCGATCACCTGTGGGAACGCCGACTCTTATCGCGAGTCAACTCCTGACGGCGAAAACTGTTGGCTCAACCGTCCGAGAGCAAGCGCTCCAAGCGAAAGGCCGAAGTCCCGCAGCGCGACGTCATAGTAGCCCGGCAGAATCAGCAGATTGAGGATAATCCCCCACAGCCACGCCATCACAACATATGCGAAAATGCGCAGGCATAAGCGCCACGCCGATGCCCGCGATCACCTCGATCACACCCACCACCAGCATGAATTGATGCGTATGTCCGCCTACAAGGTTGCTCACTGCGGGGGCAAGATATTTGTCCCAATCGACCAGCAGGTGCGTGAACTTGTCCAGCCCCGCGATCACCGGAGCCGCAACAAAAGCAGTTTGCAGAATGTAAAAGGCCTGACGCGAGTAACGATCCGGAACGATCGCCGCGCCGATCGCACCCGAATGGCCCGAAGCGGTGGCTGCAACGTTTGTCATCTTTGATTCCTTTTCATGACGAAGAACCCATAACCTTACCAGGCGAATGCCTTCCTCTAACGATATCCAGCTAGTCAAATAAGTCAACAATTTATTTGACTTATTTATTGCGACCTTTAACTGTCCTCGCTCTATAATGATTAAACAAAATGAAACCGGAGTAATCCCGTGCATGAAAATCCACGAAATTCTCGAAGTCGCGGCCGCGTGATGACCCTCCTGCGCAACGGCCCGAAAACGGTCAACGATTTGGCTGATGCATTGAAAATGACCGACAACGGCGTGAAAGCGCACCTCGCGGCGCTACAAGCCCAAAACCTTGTGAATCTTGCAGGCCAGCGTGCCGGATCGCGCAAGCCGCACCAGCTTTTTTCGCTGACACCCGCCGGGCATTTGCAATTCCCCACCGCCGAAGGCCCGCTCCTGAATTACATCCTCGCAGGTCTTGAAGGTACGATGTCCACGGACGCGCTCACCGTCTTCCTAAAACAGACAGGCGGACAGATGGCCGAGCCTTATCGCGCCGACTTCACGGGGGCTTCCGCCGAAAAACGCCTCCAACTTGCACTCAAAATATTAGGAAAAATCGGCGGCGTGGCCGACGCATCGCAACACCATGGGATGACGACCATACAGGGTCGCCATTGCCCCCTTGCCAATCTCGTCACCGATCACCCGGAAGTCTGCGCGGTCGCTCAGGGCTTGCTCGAACGGCTGTTGGATAGGCCTGTTCTGGAAAAGTGCGAGAAGGGGCGCCAGCCGTGCTGTCGCTTTGAACTCTCTGCCGCATGACCGCATATCAGTTCCATGAAACGGCATCTCAACACCCCTGAACACTGAGTGATTCACAGTGATTATGGTTGTCATCCGAGGGAGCGGGCGGGTATCATGCATTTTAACTGGGGGCTGTAGCGTCGAGAGTTGAGGTTGGCAAGTGGTGCCGCCCGCAAGGCCCGTAAAGTAGTTTCTCCCATTTTATTCCCTGGAGACCGGAATGCCGTACGAGGACAAGACCATCGTGTGCGTGGATTGCAACGCCGAGTTCAAGTTCACCGCCGAGGAGCAGAAGCAATTCGCCGAACGTGGTTTCACCAGTGACCCCAAACGGTGCAAGACCTGCCGGGACGCTCGGAAGGCATCTCAGACCAGCGGCAATCGGGCCGGCGGTAACAGCCTCAACAGCGGAAACAGTACCGGCTACGGGGGCGGTTCCGGAGGAGCGACCGGGGCACGAGGTGGATATGGTCGGGGTGGGCAGGGGAGCGGAGGGGGCGGGGGCGGGGCAGGAAGATCATTCAATGCGGGGCCAAAACAACTGTTTCCCGCCACCTGTGCAGCCTGTGGCAAGCAGACAGAAGTGCCCTTCAAGCCCTCGGGTGCGCGGCCGGTCTATTGCCGCGAATGCTTTCAATCGCAGCGCACCGTGGGCGGTCGCTGACGCAAACCCCGGTCGCCGCTTCACATAGACTCAAATAAATCGTCGGGCCGATCCTTGATCGGCCCGATGTTCTTTGTGTGCGTTGCGCAGTGGTGACTTTCTCATCCGCGCGTGATAATGCGACCGTCCAGCGCGGGGAAGGGGGAAGCGTTCGCAAATGGGAGTTTGCCTGTGACGATTTCTTTCGATACCGCCGCCTGTCGCAATCCCGAAACCTCCATCGGCACGGAATGGCTCTCCGCCAACGGCCTCGGGGGCTATGCGTCGGGAACCATCGCCGGTGCGAACACCCGCAAATACCATGGCCTCCTTGTCGTCGCCGCTTACCCTCCAGTCCAGCACTATGTCGTGCTGTCGCGCGTCGAGGATCGGTTGATCCTTCCCGGCGGTAGTATGAGTGGAGCGTCAGATGGCGGCGTTGTGGATCTTTCCACCAACGAATTCGCCGACATCATCCACCCGCAGGGCTATAAGAATCTGATCTCGTTTGAACTGACCGATGGGCCGATCTGGCGATTCCAGATCGGCGATGCGATTATTGAAAAATCGATCACGCTGGTCCACGGGCAGGACACGGTGATTGTGCGGTACGTCTTGCTGCCAAATGCGGGCGCGAAGGGATCTTCGATCCTCGGCGGAGCGATCAAACTGCAATTGCAGCCGATGCTGGCAGGGCGTGACTTTCATGCCACGATTCAATTGAATAATCGCCCATCATGGGCCCTCGCCAATGCGCCGCAAGTCAACGGAGCGCTCGCGTTGGAGGCTCCTGAATGTCCGGTGAAACTGTTCTTGACGCACAATGCGGATCGATTCAATGTGAACGCATGCTGGTGGTACAACTTCACCTATCGCATGGAGCGGCAACGAGGATATCCGGACCGCGAAGACCTATGGACGCCCGGAGTGCTGGAGTACACGCTGACGCCCGGGGTTCCGGTCGGCCTGATCGCATCCACGGGGTCCGTATCGTGGGCCGACCATGAGAAATTGATGACCGCGTCGAAGTCCCGATACACGAAATTGGCGAAGTCATTTATCAAGACCGATCCCCAGGACGATCTGCTCTCGAAGTTGGCGCTGGCCGCCGATCAGTTCGTGGTACAGCGCGGCGTAACCTCCGACAAGAAGAGCGTGATTGCCGGTTATCCGTGGTTTGAGGATTGGGGGCGCGACACCTTTATATCGCTGCCGGGATTGGCACTGGTGACGGGGCGTTTCGATGTGGCAAAGTCGATCTTGTCGACGTTTGCGGATCACATGCGGCGCGGGCTGCTGCCAAATCGTTTTCCCGACAAGGCATTCACGCCGGATTACAACACCGTGGATGCGTCGATGTGGTTCGTCCACGCCGCGTATGCCTATTGGCGATACACCGGCGACGTCGCCTTCCTCACCAAGTACCTCTATCCCAAGTTGTGCGAGGTCATGGAATCGTATCGCGATGGCACCGACTTCGGCATTCGCATGGATGCCGACGGACTCATTCGCGCCGGCGACGGAAACCACCAGCCCACATGGATGGATGCGAAAATCGGCGACTGGGTCGTTACACCCCGCCACGGCAAGCCCGTTGAAATCAACGCGCTCTGGTATTCCAACCTGCGCATCATGGAACTCGTCGCGGAACGCGCGGGCGACATTGGCCGAGCGCACGTTTTTAGCCAGCTTGCCCAACGCGTGCAGGGTGTCTTTGAAAAAGCGTATTGGAACTCCGGCGCGAATTGCCTTTTCGACGTGATCGCGGACGACGGGACGAAGGATCCTTCGATTCGTCCGAACCAGTTGATCGCGGTGTCACTGCCGTTCTCACCCTTGACGTCTGAATCGCAAATGGGCGTGGTGGCCGTCTGTCAAAAACATTTGTTGACGCCGATGGGAATGCGGACGTTGGCACCCGGTTCGCCGGACTATCACGGAAAATGCACCGGCGATCAGCGCGTGCGGGACATGGCGTATCACCAGGGGACGGTCTGGCCTTGGTTGATCGGTCCGTTCGTGACCGCATACGTGAAGGTCCGCGGCGAGACCGCCGCGGCACGGCGCGAGGCGGCGGCATTCATCGAGCCTTTCAAAGGCCACCTGCTCAAGGCCGGCCTCGGCTCGATCTCCGAAATCGCCGACGCCGACGCACCATTCACGCCCCGAGGCTGCCCCGCCCAGGCATGGTCGGTAGCCGAAGTGTTCGCGTCTACTGGGAAGACGTACTCAACCGCGCCCCCGCATGGCCGCACGTGGAAAAAAGGAAAGCCGAATTAGTGGGGTAAACCGAGTAGGGTGGGGGGGGGGGACGCTATAGATCGGGGAATTTATTGCACCAGCATGGATTCGAACCATGGACCCGCTGATTAAGAGTCAGCTGCTCTACCAACTGAGCTACTGGTGCGCACGTTGAATGGGCCATCATATTAAATCTGCGGTGCGGGTCAAGAGTGTTGGCGAACTCGCGCGAGCTGAGTTGCATTGTGGGCGGTGGGGGGTCGCGATATCCTTGGTCTTTCTACCGGGAGCGCAAATGACTTTTCCCCCATGCAATTGTTGGCCGACTACGAGCGGCAGTGCCCGGGGGAGATTTACAAGATTTCCGATGCGGTCTGCCAGCATGCGTCGGAAGCACCATTATCCCAAGTGCCCCGGCTGCCGATGGAATCCGCTTACGCCCGCTCCAGGCGGGGAATCGCGGCCACAGGATTTGAACTCGACTATGAATTGAGGGTCCGATGATCGATAAAGTGTACAAGGCGTACGATATCCGCGGCATTTATCCGGAGCCGTTGAATGAGGAAATCGCTTGGAAAACGGGGAATGCGACAGCCCAGTTTCTGCGGATGAATCTGACGGGACTGGCCAAGGCCGACCCGCGGATGAACATGATTATCGTGGGGCGGGACATGCGGACCAGTTCGCCATCGCTGGCGAAGGCGTTCATTGACGGGATTCTGCAGCACCGGCACGAACGTGATCGACATCGGGATGATCGATACGCCGGAAATTTATTTCGCGATCAATCATTTGGGCTGCTGCGGTGGGATTCAGGTGACGGCTTCGCACAATCCGGCGAACTACAACGGATTCAAGATCAGCGGGATCGAGGCGCGGCCGATTGGCGGAGAATACCGGGCTTGAATGAGATCAAACGGCTTGCGACGAAGATTCGCAAGGGGCCGTCGGCGCAGACGGGTCGCGTCGAGACGATGGACCTTTCGCGACCGTACAAAACCCATGTGCTGCAGTTTTTGAAGTTGCAGCGGCCGCTGAAGGTGGTGGTGGATTGTTCGAATGGGATGGCGGGGAAGTTTGTGCCAAGCATTTTTGGATGGGGGCAGCCGAATCTGGAGATTGTGCCGATCAATCTGGAGATTACGGGGACGTTCAAGCATGAGCCGAACCCGCTGGTGGATGCGAATTTGCGGGAGCTGCAGGAGGCGGTGGTGTCGCATGCGGCGGATTTTGGCGTTTGTTTTGATGGCGATGCGGATCGATGCATCTTTGTCGATGAGCAAGCGAAAATTGTGCGCTGCGATATTCTGACGGCGTTTCTGGCGAAGGACTTTTTGAAGAACAATCCGGGGTCGGCGATTGTGTATGATCTGCGGTCGAGCCGCGTGGTGCGGGAGGAGATTTTGAATGCGGGCGGGATTCCGAAGCGCGAGCGCGTGGGGCATGTGTTCATGAAGAAGGCGCTGGCGGATTCACGCGGAGTGTTTCGGCGGCGAGCTGTCGGGGCACTTTTATTTCCGGGATTCGTTCAAAACGGATTCCGGGGCCATTGTGTTTGCGGTGACTTCTTCCGTGCTGTCCGGTTATGACATGCCGCTGTCGCAGATTTTGAAGCCGTTGCAGCGGTATTATTCGTCCGGGGAGATCAACTACGAAGTGCACGACAAAGATGGGGCGATCAAGCGTTTGGCGGAGCGGTACAAGGACGCGGCGATCGATTATCTGGACGGGATCACGCTGGAATATGACACGTGGTGGTTCAACGTCCGCAAGAGCAACACGGAGCCGCTGCTTCGGTTGAATATGGAAGCGAACACGGCGGATTTGTTGAAGAAGAAGATGGAGGAGGTGGGGGGGCAGTTGGGGACGCCGGTGGAGCATTAAAAGGAATTAGATCGGGAAATATTTTTGCAGAAATCCAGCCGGTTCCAGTATGTGGAACGCTGGTAGACGTTGGCGAAGCCTTTTGGCCGCTTCATCATGTCCTGTGGAAAGGTCAAGCAAATCCCGATCAGAGGTCACCAGATCGGTTGCTTGTCCTGAGATGGCAAGTTCGAGAAGCTTGGCGTCCCGGGGATGCGCGGGAAGGCAAATCGCCGATTGACGTGCATCCACTCGCTAAGGTAACGCAATCGCGCGAGGATGAGCTCTACGCACGCGTGATCAAGAGAAGGAAAGCGGTCCTGAATCTCAGGACTGGTGATTATAAAACGATATTCCGCAAGAACCTTGTCGCTCAGCAGGACGATAACGTCGCGTTTTTCACATCGAGTCAGCAACTGAGCTGCCGCGGATTTCCTGGACAGGAGGCCGCGCAGAATAATGTTGGTGTCCAAGACTATGCGTGGGATGGCAGGCGACACAAGAGTCATTTTTTATTTTTGCCAAACTTGTGGAACTGGGTCTTCGCGTTGTCGACGAGTCGGTCAAGTTCCACTTCGTCGACGTTGTTTCCTGATGAACCCATAATCTGTGCGAATGTCCGCGAGCGAGCGATACGTGCGATTTCAAGATTAGAATCGATGAGCTGCTTTACATAGTGTTGAGGCGTCAAGCCCTGACGCTTTGCCTCGCGCGAGTCGATTCACCTGGCTTTTAGCCAAACCAATGGTCATGGTTTTTGCATGAGACATAGTCGTCAGTAACCTCGATCACGTACTTTCATGAGTATACAAAGAAACCAGATCGAAATTAAGTTTGAGGAAAATCTTTGGCGTTTTTGGCGGCTTGGCTCTCGGGCGATGAAGTGGGTGTTGAGAGACTTGCGGAGCCGGGCGTGGCAATCGTAACCGTGGGCCGCACGCCGTAGAGGGTGCCTTCCGCGGTGCGAGCTTGGTCGTGGAGGATTTCATAGAAACCGCGCGGTTTGGTCCAGCATTTACCTGCTTCGCATTGGGTGAGATGGTCGGCGGCTTGCTCGATGTCGTCAGTCATGTAGAGCAGATCGAGGTCGGCCTCGCGGATCGTTTCGAAGCGTTCGGCCATCGCTTCGCGGAGCCACGTCGAGGAGGCCGGACCAGAATTCGGTGCCGATGAGGACGACGGGGAACGGCTCGATTTTGAGGGTTTGGATGAGGGTGAGGGATTCGAAGAGTTCGTCCATGGTGCCGAAGCCGCCGGGGAAGCAGATGAAGGCGTGGGAGTATTTGATGAACATCATTTTGCGGACGAAGAAGTAGTGGTGGGTGAGGGAGACGGTCTGGTAGGGGTTGGATTTTTGTTCCATGGGGAGTGCGATGTTGAGTCCGACGGAGACGCCGCCGGCTTCGCGAGCGCCTTTGTTGGCGGCTTCCATGATGCCGGGGCCGCCGCCGGTGATGACGGCGAAGCCGCGTTTGGCGAGGGCGACGCCCATGTCGACGGCGAGCTTGTAATATTTGTCGTCAGGGTGGGTGCGCGCGGAGCCGAAGACGCTGACGGCGGCGGGAACGTTGGGACATGGTTTCGAAGCCTTCGACGAACTCCGCCATGATGCGGAAAATCCGCCAGACGTCTTTGGAATCAGGATCGAGCATTTTTGTTGGGCCGCTGGAGTTCTTCGGACATGCAAGTTCCTTTGAGAGGACACGGAGGGGGGACGGGAATGTGCCACGGATGCACACGGATAATACCCGAAATAGTATGCCGTCGTCGCTGCGGAGGGAACGCCATATTCGCAGGCCCGGAGTTCACGCTTTAGCGTGTTTTGCAATATAAAAAAGCGGAGGAAACAACCGAAGACACGCTGAAGCGTGAACTCCGGATTTTGTCGATTTCCCTCTTAAGATAGCCAGACTCGTCGCGAGCTTTTGTCAGGCCAGGAGCGGCAAGGTTTTGAAGTTTGCGCCGAGGATTTTGTTGCTGTCGGCTTTGAGCCAGTTGTTGAGGATAGTCGCGTACACGCTGCGGAAGTCAGTATGGAATTTCAGGTCGCCGGCATCGAGGTCCTGCGGGCGGAGCGACGGATGATCTCCGATAGACGCCGCCTTTGACGGGGGAGCCGAAGACGAACATGGGCGCGGCGGTTCCATGATCGGTGCCGTGGCTGGCATTTTCCTGCACGCGGCGGCCGAATTCGGAGAAGGTCATGACGACGGTTTTTTTGTCGTTGCCCTGCGCCTTCAGGTCTTTCATGAAGGCGCCGACGCCTGCGGAGAGAGTTTGCATGAGGCGATCGTGCTGGAATTTTTCGTTGGTGTGGGTGTCGAAGCCGCCGAGCGAGACGTAGTAGACGCGCGTCTTGAGTCCGCCGGCGATCATCTGTGCGACCATCTGCAATTGCTGGCCCAGCGGCGTGGCCGGATAGCTCACGCCGCCTTTGTATCTGCGTCGTGACGGCCAGAATTTCATCGCTGGAAAGCTGTGCGTCGAGGGCGGTGCGTTCGAGGAAATCGAGCGTCGGGTTGCCGGTGGTGACCAAATCGCTTTTCGCGGTTTTGAGGTTGTTCACGCGATTGAAGGTCTCGCGCATGCGCTTATCGACGGCACGATTCCCGGCGAACCATTGGTACGATTGCGGATTCTGAAATGAAACCGCCGCAAACTTTTCGCCCTGCAGCGCAAGCGGCGCGGTGCTGCCGATGTTGACCGCGGCCTTGGGATCGGGCGTGCCTTTGGGATCAATCGCCGCTGCATTGCGCATCGAAGTATCGCCCGAGCCAGCCATCCTTGGGGGGATGGGTCGGATCGGCGGTCTGCCAGATTTCCATCGAGCGGAAATGCGAGCGGTTGGGGTTCGGATATCCGACGCCCTGAATGACCGCCATCTGGCCCTGATCGAAAAGCTCCTTGAACGAAGTAAGATCGGGGTGAAGCGCGACGCCGGCATCCTTGCCCAGCGAGAGCAGGTTTTGAGTCATGCGCGAGCACCGGGCGCGCGCGGCGATAGTCGTCGTTATCCAGCGGGGCGACAGTCGCGAGGCCATCGTTTCCGCCGGACATTTGAATCACGACGAGTATCTGCTCGCCCTGGCCCATCGCGGTTTGCGTGAGCGGAAGATCGGCAGGATTGTTCAGCGCGATCACGGTGCGCTGCAGAAACAGCGGCATGGTCGTCGCCGCCGAGAGGACCGTGAGCCCGCGTGTGAGAAATTTTCGTCGCGTGTGCATCGTACCCATTGAAAACTCCTTAATGCCCACCGCCGTCCAGTGTATGCCGCCATGGTTATTCGCACGTCAGCACAATTGATATTCCGCCATCGACATAATCAGGTGGACGAGCGAGCGAACGCGTGCGTCGCTGTCTGCCGCGATCGGGTCGTTGATGTGGCTGCTGGTATCGCCCGGTGGCATTGAGATAGTGAATAAGTTCATCGCGTTTTTTTGGATCGAGTGTCGTGCCGAGCAGCTTTTTTGTGTAGAGGTCCACAACGGCATCAGTCGTCGAAATTCCGGCGGCGGCGAGATCTTCCTGCGGATTCCAGCCGGAATCAAAATCCATGTACTGGCTTCGCGTATCCGGATCGCCCGGTTTTTTCCCCATCGTCGGCAATTTTCCAGTTCCAAGATACGCCGGCAAGTTGTAGCGGGCGAAAAGAGTGCTCGTATTGATCCACGCGCGGCCGCCGTCCCATCCTTTGACGGTCGCGGCATTGAACAATTCCTGTCCCATGATTTTGAGCGCGCTGTCCACCTGTCGCGGCTGACTGAGACCCACATTGAGTGCGCGGAGGCTTCCGACGACGAGCTGCACGGGACTCTTGATTTGCCGTTCCATGACTTCAGGCGAGTAGAACCAGTTGCTCGAAAAAAGCACGCGGAGCACCGGATGAATCTCGTATTTGTTCTGTCGCACGACGGTCGCGAGTTGCGCGACGATGCGCGGGGCTCGGGTCATCCGTACCGAAGAATTTGAGAATGCGGGTGGCGATGTAATTCGCGCATGCGGGCTGTTGGAAGATGATGTCGACGATGTCCTCTCCGGTGAAATTTCCGGTCTGGCCGAGGAACGTTTTGGTTCCATTGTCGTGCTGGTTGCGGTTGAAGATGAAATTTTCACCGATGTTGGTCCAGCCGGTGAAGGAGCGAGCGCTTTCCTTAATATCTTTTTCCGTGTAATTGCCGATGCCGAGGGTAAACAGTTCCATGAGTTCGCGGGCGTAATTTTCGTTGGGATGCTCTTTTTGGTTTTGGTTGTTATTGAGGTAGACGAGCATGCAGGGGTCCTGGCTGACGCCCAGCGCGAGGGCCTTGTAGTTGCCCACGGCATTTTGGCGGAAGAGTTGATTCTGCTTGTACAGCAGGTAGGAATTTTTGACCGTGGTGGCCGAACTGACGAACAGGCCATGCCAGAACAGGGTCATCTTTTCTTCAAGCGGGCGTTTGGTGCGGATCATGCGGTCGAGCCACCAAAGCTTCAGCTCTTCCATTTTGGCTCGCTGTCGCCTTGCTGAAGTGTAAAAAGAGCACGCTTCTGATCGGGAGACATGTCTCGCAGGTAGGTATTTTGTTGCAGGAGAGCCCCTCGCCCCAATCCACCGGACTTTTTCTTCGCATCGAGCGGGCCAGTGAGTTCGCCAAAGACGATGGGGGGCAGGTCGTTGGGCTGATTGGCAAAATCAACGATGCCAGAGATCGCCTGCTGCGGGCCCATGGCGACAATTTTTTCGGTTTCTTCAATCGTTCCCCCAAAGCCCGCCCGCCGCAGGAGATGAGCCGCCATCGGATAATCCCATCGTCCAGGCTCAACAGTCCAGAGGGGTTGAAGAAGGTTTTGCGTGTCCATCGTGTCCTCTCCGAGGCCATACCACCCGCGTGATCGTCGCCAGGGAAGCGTCCCCTTTCATCGGCCAAATTCACGTAGTTCCGTAAGCTCCAACGCCCGCATTCCACCGAAGTTGCAACAGGCCGATAAGGTATTTCGGGCAATGGAAGCTTTGGGGGGGAGCGCGAAGATTATTCACCACCAAGGCACCAAGAGTCCTCGCATGCTTGAACCTCGTTGAGGGCAAGGTGTTCCATAATCCATGAATTTTACAAAGCATGAATTTTAGGCCGCTTGAAGACGAAATCGTTCACCAAGAGCGAACCTCTTGGTGCCTTAGTGGTAAAAAATCAGTCGTCCGCATTCTGAAGCCGCCGGGGGTGGTTGGCCGGGGTTTATGAGGTACAATGGCCGGTCTTGAAACCGTGTATCGCAGCATCTTTGTTAGAGTTTTGGAGCGTGGCAGGCCATGGCATCTCCCATCACTTCCGCGGACATTCGTCAGCAGTTCATCGATTTTTTTGTCCAGAAGCACGCGCACACCTTTGTGCCTTCGTCGCCGGTGGTGCCGCACGATGATCCGACGCTGCTGTTTACGAACGCGGGGATGAATCAATTCAAGCCGTACTTTTTGGGCACGGCAAAGGCTCCGTGGGACAGGGCGGCGAATACGCAAAAGTGCATTCGCGCGGGCGGCAAGCATAACGATTTGGACGATGTCGGACGTTCGCGCCGACATCACACTTTTTTTGAGATGCTGGGCAACTGGTCGTTCGGCAATTACTTCAAGCAGGGTGCCATTGAGATGGCGTGGGAACTGCTGACGAAGGTCTGGGGGCTCGATCCGACGCGGCTACATGTGAGTTGCTACGAAGGAAACGCGGCGACGGGGATTCCGCGCGACACCGAGGCGGCGAACATCTGGAAGCAGGTCGCCAATCTCCCGGACGACCATATTCACTACTTCGGCAAAGACAATTTTTGGGAGATGGGCGATACCGGCCCGTGCGGACCCTGCACGGAAATCTACGTGGATCGAACGCCTGACAAGACCGGCGGTCCCGAGGTCAACGGCAACGATCCGCGCGTGATGGAAATCTGGAACCTCGTGTTCATCCAATACAACCGCGATGCGGCAGGCAAGCTGACGCCGCTGCCGGCGCAGCATGTGGATACGGGGATGGGGCTGGAGCGCATCTGTCAGGTGCTGCAAAACAAAGATGACAACTATGGCACCGACCTCTTCACGCCCGTTTTCGACAAGATTTCTCAAATCTCCAATCTCAAATACGGCGGCACCTTCCCAAAAACCAACGCCGCCGATCCCATCGCCGAAGCCGCCGATGCACAACTCCGCCACGACATCGCATTTCGCGTGATCGCGGACCATGTCCGCTGCCTGACGTTTGCGTTGACCGATGGCGCGGTGCCGAGTAACGAAGGCCGCGGCTACGTCCTCCGACGAATCCTCCGCCGCGCCGTCCGCTTCGGCCGCCAACAACTCGGTTTAGCCCCGGCCCTTGGGCCGGGGAACGACGCGCATTCCTCTACAAACTTGTGCCCGTCATCGTCGAAACCATGGGCGACATGTTCCCCGAACTCCGCAAAAATCCCCAGCACGTCATCGACATGATCAAGGACGAAGAACTTTCCTTTGGCAAAACTCTTGACCGTGGAATCGCGCTTTTTGAGGAGGCAGCAAATAGGCTGCCCAACAGTTCAAAATTCAGCAACCGAGAGCAACTGACGGCTCCTCTTTTCATGTAGAAATTACTGAGGAAATGCTGCAACATGCTGAAAAATATCCACGAGCGACGTTTAACCGCGCGGTCATTTCTGATAGGGACGCCTTCAAACTCTACGACACCTACGGCTTCCCCATCGACCTCACGCGCATCATGGCCGAAGAACGCGGCATGACCGTCGATCTCGTCGGCTACGAAAAACTCATGGAAGAGGCGAAGGAGCGTTCCCGCGGCGTCGATAAGGCGGCCGGCAATGCCGTCTATGACCTCCCGCCCAACATCCTCAACGAACTCACTAAGCTCAATATCCATTCCACGGACGACTCGCATAAATACAAACGCGGTCCCGCACGCGCAACCCTCCGCGCCATCTGGAACGGCAGCGACCTCGACCAAACCACCGACGCCTCCGACTCCCGCGCTGGCCAACAGGTCGCCCTTATCCTCGACAAGACCAATTTCTATGCCGAGATGGGCGGCCAGATCGGCGACTCCGGCGAACTTCGCACTGACGCGGGTTCCATCTTCATCGTTGATACCACTCGTTCCGTGGGCCATTACGTGCTGCACATTGGGCATGTGAAAAGCGGACGCATGCAGGTCGGCGACCCCCTTACCGCCACCGTGCTCGGAGGCCGCGACCGCACTGAAAAAAATCACACCTCCACCCACCTCGCCAACTGGGCCCTGCGAGAGACGCTCGGCGATCATGTGCAGCAGAAAGGCTCCCTCGTCGATCCTGAGAAATTGCGGTTCGACTTCGTCCATCCAAAATCGCTCACCGACGAAGAAGTCGCCAAAGTGGAAACGATGGTGAACACCTGCATCGACATGAAACTGCCGGTATATGCCGAAATCGCCCCGCAGGAGCACGCCCTTAAAATTTTCGGCCTGCGCGCCGTGTTCGGCGAAAAATATCCGCCGATGGTGCCGCGTCGTCTCCGTCGGCATCCCCGTCGATACGCTGCTTAAAGACCCCACCAACGAAAAATGGAAGGCCTATTCCGTCGAATTCTGCGGCGGCAGCCACCTGCCCAACGCCCACGACGCCGAGCGATTCGTCGTGATCGGCGAAGAGTCGGTCAGCAAAGGCATCCGCCGCCTCGTCGCCCTCACAGGTGCCTCCGCACGCGACGCCATCACGCAGGGACACGTGATCGAAAGCCTCATCAGCCAGGGCAAGTCGACCAGCGAAGCGACGCTCCCGGGCCTGACTGCGGCGCTACAGAAGGCTCTCACCGCTTCCAATGTGCCTCTGCTTTCCAAGCGCCGCGCCCAAGCCGCGATCTCCGAAATGCAGGACCGCTTCAAGAAGTTCACGAAACAGCAGGTAACGCCCGGCGCGGCCGGTGGGGCCTCCACCGCTTTCGACGCCGACGCCCTTCTCGCCGGCGCGGAATCGGTCAACGGCATCGCGCTCATCGTCGCGATCATTCCTGATGCCTCGACCGACACCTTGCGAAACACCTGGGACTGGCTAAAGAAAAAACATCCGCAGCAAAATGTCGCGGCACTCCTCGCCAGTCGCGTCGAAGAAACCGACAAGGACGGAAACAAGCTGCCGCCAAAGGTGAATCTGCTCGCGGGCGTAGGCGACACGCTCATTGAAAAATTGAAAGCGGGCGATTGGATCAAGGCCGTCGCGCCCGTCGTGGGAGGCACCGGCGGCGGACGCCCGCAGTTGGCGATGGCGGGCGGAAAGGATGTCGCAAAGATGGACGCGGCCCTTGAGGAAGCTCGCCGGTTTGCCCGCGCGAAACTGGGTTGAACTGCCGTTTTAAAGCACTTCTACCCCACATCTAGCGGGAATTCCGAGACGCGCCCGTGAGGAAGCGTTCTTTTGCCGCCCGATAAAAAGAGAATTTTTTCGCTCACCCGCGACAACGGCCACCCACCCGGCACCCACATGCTGGCGCGTGATTATTGATTCACCGCAGATGCCGTTCCGTTCAGTGGCCGCCCGCTTTTGAGCGACGCAGGCACTCCCCCCGGATAAGTTTGGCTCAGATACTCATTGATACGATCAATGCGCGACTGCGGCAGCGGATGCGTCGAAAGCATCTCCGTTCCCCCCGAATCCACGCCCCTCAGGATCTCCATCACTTTAAGCATCTCTCGCGGGTCGTAGCCAATTTGCGCCATCAGCTTCAGCCCCCATTCATCCGCCTGAAGTTCATCGCCACGGCTGAACTTTAGCTGACGAAGTTGGGCCACGTAATTGGCGATCGCGGTAGAGCGTTGGCTATTCGTCGCAACTCCCGTGGCCGTGACGAGCGATTGATAAAACGCCGCCGACGCAAGATGCTGCGCCGCATGCCGATGGACGACATGGCCGATCTCATGCCCCAGCACACCGGCGAGTTGTCCTTCCGTAGCGAGCTTGTCGTACAGCGCCGCCGTGATAAACACCTGCCCCCCCGGAAGCGAAAACGCATTGATCGTCTGCGGATCCTGCAACACATGAAAATCGAATGAATACGGATTCTGCGGAAGCGCCGCCGCCAACTGCGTGCCAAGCTGTTTCACTTCCTGTTCACGAGCGTCGTTGGCAGGTTCCTCGCCGCCCATCTGCGCGGTCATTTCAGGCGCGGATTGAAGCCCCAACTGCACTTCCTGATCCGGCGTGAGGCTGATGTGCTGGACCTCCTGGGTGATCGGATTCGTCTGCCGTGCGAAATAATAAGAAATGAACCCACCCACCAAAATGACGCCTGCGAAGACAAAGCGCATGCAGCCCCCGGCGATGGGACCACCCTGCGGCGACTCGTTCTGCTGATATGACATAATCCCTCATTGCAACGCGGACTCATCATGCAAATGCTGAACCACACATTCACAGCAAAATCCGCCCGTGCAGACCAATGACAAAATCCACCGGAGAGTTTACGCTGTGAAAATCCTTTCCGCTCCTTGAATCGAGACGCCCATGATGGAATTCCTCGTGCAACACCTGCACAACGGCATGATCCTCATCATTGCCGTGCTGCTGGTCCTCGCCATCGCGTACCGCTACTACAGCGCCTTCATCGCCGCCAAGGTCCTCGCGCTCGATGCCACCCGCTCGACCCCTGCCCACACCATGCAGCGACGGACAGAACTACGATCCCACCAACAAATGGGTCCTCTTCGGACACCACTTCGCGGCCATCTCCGGTGCCGGCCCTCTCATCGGCCCCGTTCTCGCCGCACAGTACGGCTTCCTCCCCGGGCTCCTCTGGATTCTCATCGGCGTCTGCCTCGCCGGGGCCGTCCAGGATTTTGTCGTGCTCGGCCTCTCCATGCGGCGCGGCGGAAAGTCCCTCGCGCAAATCGCTTACCTCGAAATCGGCCCCGTCGCCGGCACCGCCGCCACCGTCGGCATCCTGTTCGTCCTCGTCATCGCCCTCGCCGGTCTGGGCAAAGTCGTCGTCAAAGCCCTCGGCAATCACGTCGACTACTACCCTGTCGGCACCCACTTCGTCGCGCCCACGCCGGCTCCATACTTGAAAAGAACCGCTACTCCAACGTGCTCGTCTATCGTGTCCCCAACGGCTCCCACGTTATCTACCCCGCCGACCGATAAAATAAAAACCTCCGTGGACATGCCCATCGATCAACAGATCGAAATCGAGGCCCAGCCCACCGATGGCCGCGAGTATGCCGTGCCTCTCGACACTTACGATGACCTCGATCCCGCTGCGACCTCGGGCATCATCCCGGCGAAAGCCTCCTCGTCCTCCCCGGCATAGAAGTTCGCCGCGCCGTCAGTGGCTCCGCCTGGGGCACCTTCACCATCGCCATGACCATCCCCATCGCCCTCTTCATCGGCATCTACATGAAACGCTTCCGTCCCGGACGTGTCGCTCGAAGCGTCCATCATCGGCGGCAGTCCTCGTCCTGGCCGCCGTCTGGCTCGGCGGCTCCATCGATTCGCCCGACTCCTTCGTCAACACCTTCCGCGAGTATTTCGACCTCTCCGAACGCGGCATCACCCTTCGCCATGGCCGTCTACGGCTTCATCGCCAGCCATCCTCCCGGTCTCGATCCTGCTCCTGCCGCGCGATTATCTCTCCAGCTTCCTCAAAATCGGCACCGTCGCACTGCTCGTCATCGGCGTCATCCTCGCTCGGCCCGAGTTGCAGGCCCCCGCCATCAACACCACCTTCCTCGCCGGCGGCCCCATCGTCAAAGGCTCCATCTTCCCCTTCGTCTTCATCACCATCATGTGCGGTGCCATCTCCGGCTTTCACGCCCTCGTCAGCCTCCGGCACCACCCCCAAAATGCTCAACAAGGAAACCGACGCCCGCACCATCGGCTACGGCGCAATGCTCCTCGAAGGCCTCGTCGGCATCGTCGCACTCATCGCCGCCTCCAGCCTCCCCAGCGGCCAATACTACGCAATGAACACCGCCTCCGCGGAAGTTCCCGCCTACCAGCGCGACATTGCGCAGCTCGCACAACACGACATGCCCGCGCCCGGACGTGCCGAGGTCGAGCCCCTTCCGCCGTCGAATCCAGCGTCGGCGAAAATCTCCATGGCCGCACCGGCGGGGGGTCACCCTTGCCGTCGGCATGGCGAAAATATTCGACGATGCCGCCCGAAAACTCCTCGGCGCAACATCCTCCGGCGTCGCATGGATCGAAGGCATGATGAAATACTGGTACCACTTCGCCATCATGTTCGAGGCCCTCTTTATCCTCACGACCATCGATGCCGGCACGCGCGTCGGCCGCTTCCTGCTGCAGGAAACAATGGGCAAATGGGTGCATCCAAAGCTCGGCAGCACCGACTCCTGGCCCTCCGCGATTCTCGCTACCGCTCTCGTCGTCGGCGGCTGGTATTACTTCATCACCGCAAATTCGCATGGACGCCATCTGGCCCATGTTCGGCATCGCCAACCAAATGCTCGCCGTCATGGCTCTCTGCATCGCCACCGTCGCCCTCATACGCAACGGCAAAACACGTTACATCTGGATCACCCTCCTCCCCATGACCTTCGTCGCCACCACCACCGGCAGCGCCGCCTTTGTCATGCTCCAACGGTACCTCGCCCAGATGCAGCAGGGCCCTTCCATAAACCCCATCGTATCGTCCGCCCTCATCCTCGCAGTCGTCATTTGCACGGCAATCATCCTCATCGCCTCACTCGCAAGCGCCCGCCGCCCAACAACAACAATCTGATGTAACCATTTCCGAGATGCGCCCGTTTTGAGTCCCCAACCAACACGATCCTCTTGACCCCCCGCCTCCCTCCGCTCATCATTCTTGCCATGTCACTTCTCTACACGATCTGCGCCGTCGTCGGCGGCACACTTTTCTTCCTTCAGTTCGCGCTCAGCCTCCTCGGCTTTGGCGGGCACGATGCCGGCAGCCATTCCTTCGACACGCATCACGCCGGCGGTCATGACCACGGCTCCGGCTCCTCCTGGCTCTTCGGAATGATCAGCTTCCGCGCCGTCGTCGCCGCACTCACCGCGTTCGGCCTTGGTGGTCTCGCCACCCACGCCAGCGGTGCCCAGCCCGCCGCCTCCCTCGCCTTTGCCGTCGCCTGCGCATTCGCGAGCATGTTCCTGGTCGCGCTGCTCACCCATTCCATGCGACATCTTGACGACGATGGCACCCTCCGCGTTGCCGACGCCGTCGGAAAAACCGGCACCGTTTATATCACCATCCCCGGCCAAAAATCAGGCACCGGAAAAGTCACCCTCAGCCTTCAAAACCGCACCGTCGAACTCCAGGCCCTCACCCCGCGCGAATCACTCCCCACCGGCACAAAAATTGTCGTCACCGCCGTCCTCGGCACCGACACCGTCGAAGTCGCAACCGCCCCCGACGCCCTCCCAACCCCATCCTCGGAGCAACTCCCATGAAAATCCTTCCTCTCCCAGCCCACACACTCGCCGACGTCACCGAGGTCACCAGCCAGATCCCCGCCATGGTCTACTGGGCCGTCCTCATCATCTTCGTCGGACTACTCTTCCTCAGCTTCCTGGTCCTCCTCGTCCGCCGCTACAAACGCTGTCCCAGCAACCGCATCCTCGTCATCTACGGAAAAGTCGGCGGTGGCAACACCTCCCGCTGCATCCACGGCGGTGCCGCCTTCATCCTCCCCCTCGTGCAGGAATACGCCTGGCTCTCCCTCGACCCCATCCAAATCGAGTGCAATCTCAAAGGTGCCCTCTCCATCGAAAATATCCGCGTCAACGTCCCCTCCGTCTTCACCGTCGCCATCGGCACCGAACCCGAACTCATGACCAACGCCGCCATCCGCCTCCTCGGACTCTCACCCGACGACCTCAAGGCCCAAACCGAACACATGATCTTCGGCCAACTCCGCCAGGTCATCGCCTCCATGTCCATCGATCAGATCAACCGCCACCGCGAACAGTTCCTCGCCAACATCCAGCACTCGCTCGAACCCGAACTCCGCAAAATCGGCATGGTCCTCATCAACGTCAACATCACCGACATCACCGACGAATCCGGCTACATCGCCGCCATCGGCAAAAAAGCCGCCTCGCAAGCCGTTCAGCAAGCCCTCATCGACGTCTCCCAGCAGGAAAAGCTCGGAGCCATCGGCGTCGCAGGTGCCGAGCGCGAACGCGCCATCGAAGTCGCCAACGCACAACAACTCCGCGAAATCGGCATGCGCGATGCGCAGCGCGCCCAGGCCGTCAAAATCGCCGACCTCAACAAAGAACAGCAAATCGGCGAACAAACCGCCGCCCGTGATCAGGCCGTCCGCCTCGCCGAACTCGACCGCGACCGAAAAATCGCCGAGCAGACCGCCGTCTTCATCCGCGATACCGAAGTCAAAAATGCCGAGCAGGCCATGCGCGTGAACATCGCCAACGCCGACGCCACCGCCATCGCAGGCGAAGCCGCAGCCCAAGCCAAAGTCGCTCAAGCCAAAGCCACCCTGCAAGTCGCCCAAGCCGAGTCCTACCGCATCGGTGAAACCAAAAAACGCGAATCCGAAGCCGCCGTGCAGGAAGCCCAAAACCTCGCCCAGGCCAAAGCCGCCATCGCCGATGCCCAAAAAGTCGAAGCCGAACGCCGCGCCGCCGTCGAAGCACCCGCCAAAGCCGAGAAAGCCAAGACCATCGTTGAAGCCGAAGCCGCCGCCGAAAAACGCCGCATCGAAGCCACCGGCGAAGCCTCCGCAATCTTCGCCAAGCTCGAAGCCGAAGCCCGCGGCCAATACGAAATCCTCGCCAAAAAGGGCGAAGGTCTCAAAGCCATCGTCGAAGCCTGCGGAGGATCTCAGCAAGCCTTCCAACTTCTCATGCTCGAACACCTCGACAAGCTCGCCGAAGCCGCATCCCGCGCCATCTCCAACATCAAATTCGACAAAATCGTCGTCTGGGAAAACGGCGGGGGGGCCAACGGCCATCCAAACGAAAAAGGCACCTCCGCCACCAGCAACTTCCTCCAATCCCTCTCCCGCACCCTCCCCCCCATGATGCAGGTCATGAAAGACATCGGCGGCGTCGAACTCCCCGAATCCCTCATCAAAATGACCGGCGACCCCACCCCTCCACCCGCCTCACCGCCACCCGCTCCAAAAGTTTAGTCGGCAACTTCACCTGTCCGTCGCCTCATACCGCCTCTGCTCCTGAAGCACCGCCACTGCTTCCTCAATATGCCCCACCGTGATCCGCGGCCGGCTGTGATTCGCCGCATCCAACGCATCCTCTACCCGCCCCAACGCCGCCTCCATCCGCGATCCCGGGGCGAATTCCTCAACAAATCCCGCGCACTCCGCAGGCTGTCCCTCGCCCCATTGAAATCATTCGCCTGAATCGCCGCATCCGCCTGCCGCAGGCGATCAAGAACAACACCCACCGGCCCCCGCCGCTCTCCCCGTTCCTGATAAACAACCTCCGGCCGCCGCTGCTCGTACACCGTCACCGGCTGTTGCACCGGCTGCTGCTGATACGTCGGTTCGCTCTGATAATACCCCACCGGCTCCTGCCGCCCACTCACCGTACACCCAGACATCCCGACAGCCCCCAGCACCACTACCACCGAAGAGTAGAGCACAACGTCACGAAAAATAACCATATCAAGCCTCATATCATCAACCACTGCCCCGCAAACCCCACACGACGTCCGCAAGGCAGTTCTACTCTGTCAGAACAGCGAGCCGTGCGCCAAACCCTCCCCCAATCCCCCTTTCCGCATTCATAATTCATCATTCAGCATTTCCCCTCCCCCCTTACCGGACACTCGGTCCCCCCGTATATATCCCCGGCGGACGAGCAATGATGGCCCCCGAAATTCCCTCCCAGCTCGACCTCCACTACATTTTGACCTTGTCCATCTCCCAGTGGTTCTTCACAAGCACTCGGGTCAGGAGACACTCCTATGGCCACCTTCCAATACGAAGCCATGAACGCCGCCGGTCAGGAAGTCAAAGCCGAAATTGACGCAGGCACCGCTGACGAAGCCATCGTCAAGATCCGCTCCCAGGGCTACTTCCCCACCAAGGTCAAAGAAAAAGCCTCCAAAAAACAAAAAGGCGCTCCCGCCGCCACCGCTGCCGCCGCCGGCACTCCCAAAAAGAAAGGCGGAGGCATCAACATCTCCTTCGGCGGTGTCTCCACCAAGGCTATCACCCAGTTCACACGACAACTCTCCACCCTCCAGGACGCCGGGCTCCCCATCCTCCGCTCACTCAAAATCCTCTGGCAGCAGCAAAAGCCCGGCACCCTCAAAACCGTCCTCGACGGCGTCGCCAACGATGTCGAATCCGGGGCCACTCTCTCCGAAGCCATGGCACGACACCCCAAAGCCTTCGACCGGCTCTACGTCAACATGGTCCAGGCAGGCGAAACCGGCGGCGTGCTCGACGTCATCCTCCAACGCCTCGCCGAGTTCATGGAAAAAGCGCAACGACTCAAGCGCCGCGTCATCGGTGCCATGATCTACCCCAGCGTCGTCATCACATTTTCCGTCCTCATCGTCACCGGCATCATGATCTTCGTCGTGCCGAAATTCCGTGACATCTTCAAGGACTTCCACACCACCCTCCCCTCGCTTACACAATGGCTCATGGATACCTCCGACCTTCATCGCTGAAGACTACGGCTGGGCCATGATCCTCGGCTTCCCCTTCTTCATGTTCTTCGCCATGAAGCTCATCGGAAAGAGCAAGGGCGGCCGCCGCTTGATGGATATCATCAAGCTCAAACTCCCCATCATGGGTCAAATCCTCTCCAAAACCTCCATCGCACGCTTCACCCGAACCCTCGGCACACTCCTCTCCGCGGGCGTCCCTATCCTCGACGCCCTCAACATCACCCGCGACACCGTCGGCAATGTCGTCTTCGAAAGCGCACTCCAAAAAGTCCACGACGCCATCCGCGAGGGCGAGTCCTTCGCCGGTCCCCTCCGCCAGGCCAAAGTCTGCGACACTCATCGTCACCAACATGATCGACGTCGGCGAAGAAACCGGCGACCTCGACAAAATGCTCATGAAAATCGCCGACAACTACGACGAAGAAGTCGATGTCCTCATCGGCTCCCTCGTCTCACTCCTCGAACCCATCATGGTCGTCACCCTCGGCGGTATCGTCGGCACCATCGTCGTCGCACTCTTCCTCCCTCTCGTCAAACTCATCCAATCCGTCTCCGGCGGCGGCGACGCACCCGAAGGCGGATCATGAACCTTGAAGCGCCACGCAAAAGTTCAACACAGAGGAAACGAACAATGCCACTGAAAAAACAAAAACATGCTGCAGGCTTCACACTTATCGAAGTCATAGTGGTGGTTGGCATTATCATTGTGCTAATGGCGTTACTGTTCCCCGTGTTCAGCAAAGTAAGAGCAACCGCGAGGCGATCCGCGACACAGTCGCAAATGAGCGGTATACAAACAGCTTGCGAGAGTTACTATCAGAACTTCCGAGCTTATCCGAGTCCGATCTCGTCACGGGATTATGCCGCACCGGCTACAGGTGGTGCGTTTTCAGAGTCCCAGGGACTTGTGGTGAGCCTGACGCGGGCGATTTTCCCGAATGCAGTAACTCCTCCCGCTGGAACCCTCACCCTTGGAGCTACTATCCCCAACTCCGGTGCTGCAAGCCCAATGACGGTTGCTGCTGATGTTACTGCTCCAAGAGACTATTCAGAGAGTGCGGCGCGGGATTTCGGAATTACACGGCATTCATGACACCGAAAACTACCGAATTAATGACGGCTACTTGTGGATTGACAACGGCCAATGATGTTCCGGTGTTTGCTGATGCGGCTTATAGCGCGAATCCGTTGCCTATTCTCTATTTTCGTATGGATGTTAAATATGATCCCAGTGTTGGCAACACTACGGTATTAGATAATTATAATAATGCTGGAGGCACGGGAGGTACGGCCTCGTTTTATCTCGGAGCAAATGATTTTCTGGCCGCAAAAATGCTTTCTGCGGGTGCTAGCCCAACATGCCAGGCGTCAAATATTGGTAATTTAAGGATCGGTGCTCGATTGCCTGCCAGCATGAATCCAGCCCCGCCATCCTACTCCGCTCCAGGATCTACTTACTTGGACGATCTTGTTTCTCAAACCACCACCATCGGCGTAACAACTGTTTACTCTCCGCGCGGTGGATTCGTACTTATCAGCGCTGGCAATGACCGTATTTACGGTGCAACTTCACTACGGGCGTGACCAATGGGCTTGCCCCCGATGACATTGTTGTTGCTGGTGGTAACTGAATTTAGGTGTTCATATATGCGCTCATGTAAAAAATTATTTTCCGCTCGCCGCGTTGTCGCGTTTACGTTGATCGAAATCCTCGTGACGGTCACTATCATCGTTTTACTGTCTACCATTCTCTTGGCTGTAGGTTCCAGTGTGCATAAAAACAGCCAGATTTCTGCGACTCGCGCTGAACTTAAAGCCCTCGAGGGTCTTGCGGAACAATTCCAACGTGAAATGAATCAGCCATTACCTCCCACGATGTACGACACAAATGGCATGGGGGCAGTCTCGCCGAATGCTGGTTCGCCCCCAAATTTAGCTTCTCCAGCTCCGCAATGGACATTTGCTGATATTCTTTATCGCTATCCACCGGTAAAAGAACAGCTGATCAAAATGGCTGGTAATAAACTCAAGGCTGATGCAAATGGACACTGGGCAGTTCTAGACTATTTTGGCAATCCCATTAGCTTCCTTCCTCAAAATTGCAGTAGTACGAATGTTCCAATTTCTTTTCCATATTCTGTCCCTGCGGTGAACAATTGGAATCCCATCACCAAAGATTACTTTCGTTCTTCTGGTTCCGACGGGGTTACCGTTTGGGGAAACGGAAATGAAAATGATTTACACAACAACGACGACATATTTTCTTATGAAGCAGCACGTTAATGGCGAGGTCCACAATGCAGTTTAATCTTAAAACGTGTCGCATTCGCCACGCATTTACCCTCATCGAATTAATGGTCGTCATGGGCATTATTGTGCTGATCATCGCCATCTCAATCCCCGCAATCAAAGCACTTACTAAAGGAAATGACACCGCCCAAGCCACAAGTATGGTTTCCGGTCTTATCAGCACCACACGCTCGCTTGCCATCAGTCAAGGACGAATGGCGGCGCTCGTCCTTTACGAGGAAGGGTTGAGCCTAGGCCAGCCAGCCAGTCGCACATCGGCACTTTTCCTAGTAGAAGATCGAGACACAACAGGTATAACAGCGGGAAGCGGCTTGACCCGATTCTGGCCGCTACCTAATTCCACGGTGCAACATTTGCCTGTGGGAGCAAAGATTGCCGCATTCTCATCAGATGGTGCTGGGAACTCGGTCCTTTTGCAGACCCCACTGGACAACCCCCTAACACCAATAAGGCTCGTGTCATCGTATTTGACAGCTTAGGTCAAATGGTTTTGAACAACGGCATAGCGATCGATACAAATACCGGTCGGATGACATCGAATTTCAACGCCTCCTTGGATTCAAACGGACAAAAAGCTTGGCAGAGCATACTAAAAGATACCTCGCTAACCGACGTAAATAATAGCCCGGTTGCTGTGGATTCCGTGAGTTCTCCTGCCTTCGTTATCTACAGCGATGACGAATTTAAAACTGCGAATCCCAGCGGCACCTCGATTACAAATCAAAACCAATGGCTCACTCAACACGCCAATATCCTCGTCGTCAACGCCTACACCGGCACGGTGATCCGATGATTCCCACTCATTCCACCTCCTCCCTCCTTCAGAATTCAGAATTCAGAATTCACAACTCCCCACGCGCCTTCTCCCTGCTCGAAGTCCTCATCGCCACCCTCATCCTCGGCATCGGCCTCATCATGGTCGCCTCCATCTTCCCCGTCGGCGCCACCTGGTCCCGCCAAGGCCGAAGAAACCATCGCTCAGAATTTAGCTCTCAATGCGGTATCCATTGTCAAAACAAAATATGCGGCGAGCAGCGTAGCCCCTGGCACGGCGAGCGGTTTTATATACGTAACCGGTGGGACATATGACGCGAACGATGCGTACTATAAAAATGGGCAATGGTATTACGGACTTGGTCCCGGTACGCTCGTCACAAGTGCTGCACGTCGGGTTTTCGCCTTGCCTAATTTCGCTACGCCAAATCCAGCCTTAATGCGATAGTTCCAAATATCACCCCCCATGTGTCGGTGAGCGAACGAACTTATGGCATCGGAACGGACCAACCTTTTCCCGTGCCCGTTGCTCGATGTCAGGATGCTCAATACTCTTGGACGGCATTAATGAAAGTGCCTGATGACGGTTCAACCACTGTCACCCTTTATATACTCGTTTCCCGTCGGGGTTCTCGTGACCAGCAATTTACCGCCGCAGGGAATAACATTTTCCCATCTGGACCTCCAGTCGATGTGAGAACTCCAGCAGCGGAAGTGACCGATTGTCGAGGGACGGAACTATATTCACCCGCTGTATGGAGCAGTCCCTACTCGCAGGGAAACTTGGGTTCCACGATACAATTTGAATGGCCAAAAATTGGCGCACAAGGCATCGGCCTAAACTCGGGTACTGTCTTTCGGCAGCAATTAAATGGCGATAATACTTCGGCGAACTATCTCAGAGAAGCCGCGCCTAGTCCCCTATTGAGCAAGGTCGGGGGGGCTGGTGGCAATTATGAACCTATTGTGACCGTCATTCCTCCGACCGGCTGGCCCGACAGCCCGCTCATCTACATCTACCAAACCCAACTCTCCTTCTAAAACCCCCAACCTCTAACCGCATCAAACCGAGCCACAACATGCAAACCCAATTACCAATTACCAATTACCAATTACCCCACCCCAGCCCTCGCCGCGCCTTCACCCTCATCGAGCTCATGGTCGCCGTCAGCCTCCTCGTCGTCGTCATCCTCTCCGTCGGAATCGTCTTCAAATCCACCGGAAACGCCGTCGGCCTCGGCCAAGCCACCGGCGAAATGTTCGCCAAAGTCCGCGCCATCAACCAACAAATCGTCGCCGACGTCCACGGCATCGACAAAAACGGATTTCTGATCATTCGCTGCCAGCAGCAATTGCTGAGCGACTCGGATACCGACCCCTCATTGGCAGCTATCCAAAATAGCGATCGCTTTCGCCGCTACGATCAAATCTCCTTCGTCTCCACAGGGAAATTTCCCAATCGCACCGGATCAATGAATAGTGCTACGATTTTCTCTGATAATTCCACATCCAACGCCTCGCGAATTTGGTATGGCCAGGTATTACTCCAAAAAGATCGTGCGGGTTCCGATGAGACCACGGCACCGCCGCTCAATTCCAGACCCACCCGACCCGCTCCCGCAGGAGTAGGTATCATTCCGAATTCCTTAGTCGGCCCGAGAATCTGCCTATCCGGATTACGCCGTATGGCCGCTGGATCAAGGCTACGAAAGCGGGTTCGTCCTCGGTCGCCAAGCCATGTTATTGTTGAATCCGCCCGCCACCCCCACAGTAGCGGGGTATGCCACCATCGATAATGCGGCTGTGCTATACACGGGAATCACCGGTGCTTCCAATTACTCAAAGGAAGCGACCGTCGTACCAAACATCACAGCTTCTCGCATTGCCGTCGCCTACACAACCGTCCCTCAGATCATGAACACCGCTCCCCTCAATGCCGCCGCTCCCGCCCCGGCAATACCGGCCTACTGTTATCGCCTCAAAACACTTCCATCGCCCGCGGCCACAAATATTGTTGATGCATCCGGCAACCCTTTTCTTCCCAACGGTGTTCTCCGTATGCACCCCATCCTCGCTCAAGGCGTCCCCAGCTTCGCGGTCGATTGGACCGACGGCGCATTGGATGCAAACGGTAACTTAAAGTGGTACGGATACAACACCGGAACCGCTGGCCAATACGGCGACGGTCCCACTGCCGCGCTCTTCAACGCTCAAACCAATAGCCCTTCAAATTACGCTGGCCCAAACCCAGCGATCGAATCCGTTGGCGCGGCGAATGGTGACATCTACGAGGCCCTCTTCACCCCCGCCAACCGCACCCTCTGGCCCAAAGCCCTCCGATTCACCTACCGAATCACCGATTCCAACGACCGCCTCAACGGCGGCCGATCCTTCGTCTGTGTCGTCGACCTGCCCTGACCAATCGGCCCATCCGCCGTGGAGGTTCCTATGTTCCGCACCACCCTCAAATCCCAAATGCAGAATTCACCACTCAGAATTCCCAATCCCCCCTCTCCCTTCAGAATTCAGCATGCAGAATTCAAAATGCAAATCCCTCCCGCCCCGGCTCCGTCCTCATCCTCGTCGTCGCCGTCCTCGCCCTCCTCGTCCTCATGGGCACCGCCTACATCGTCTCCGCCCGCTCCGACCGCAGCAACGCCACCGCCATGTCCGCCGCCAACAACATCCAACTCGCCCGCGACGCCGTCATGAGTCAGATGGTTCAAGTTCTTGGCACCACCGGCAGCATTGATTCCGCTGGGCAAATGTACGGATATGGCAGCGGTTCAGGGCCTGCGTCCCGCTATTACGACTACCCCGAAACGGGAACAACGTACGGTCAGGCAACAAACAATACCAAGGTTCCTGACGAACCTTGGCTCGCAGCAGGCTTCCACAATCACGGCGCAGTCGCCGACACCTATTTTAAGAACGGTCAAAATCTCTACGATCCCGCTACCGGTCTCTACGATATTCCCATCAATGCCGCCGCTACTGCGTCCTATTCCACAAACGTCGTGAATGAGCAGACTGCCGCTGGTTCAGACCCTTATGACGCGGTAAGCAATCTTGATGGAATCAATGCAACAACGTCTGACTCCATTCTTAATCTTCTGCCATTCTCGGATGCCAGCGGCATTCGTTATCGCTTTGGAATTCGGATCGTTGATACCAATCGTATGGCCAACTTAAATACGGGTGCGACTGAGGATGGTGCGGCCACGGGCGATACCTTCGGCACCAATATCGCTTCCCTCCGCCTTGCCCCAGGGTCTGGCTTTACGAATTATTTCAAAAGCACCGATACTGCTGCCAATCTACATATTGCAACAGGCGGCCTCGGTCGCGCGGGCACTTCCGGCAGCGCTTTTACTCTAGGTACTTGGGAGTCTCTCGTACTGGGGATCGAAAATCCCAGCACGGTCAATCCTCTTTTCGCACTGTTCGACTCCTCCGATGAACTTGAACTTCGTTCTTACGGTGAGTTCGGCACCAGCTATACGGCTCGCCCCTCGGCAAGCGCCGTCTGGCCCAAAACACTCGGAAATCTGACTGGTAGCGCTGTTACCGGTAACCCTGCCCGTCGCAATTACACCACCTACTCGTTCTCGCGTCTCTCCCGCCCGTACCCTGACCCCGCCGGAGGAGCATTTACTCTCACTTATGCCGCAGGCACTTACGCCGATGGTTCTCCCTTCGCGGCACCCACGGATTTCCTTAAGGACTTTGGTGTCTATAACGTCAGTGCTCCGCAAGCCACCGATGTTGGCACTGCATCGCATATCTGGCCGACGGCTCCATGGGATTCGACCTCGTCGAAGTCTTATCCAACCGCTCTTCCTCGCATACCGATCAATCCGCCACTTGCCGTAGATACGTCCGTCGCCCCACCTCAATCTCTTCAACGCCCCAGCAAGCAAAATTGGACTGCCATGTATCATCTCGCTGCGACAGCTACCAATATCGCGACGGCTATGGAGCGAGTTTCGGGCTTCGCCCACCGCGAGGCATGTGGATTTGCGGCAAATTATGTTGCCTCTATGTGGAGCGGGATTCTGCAAGATCCCGACGTTGTCGTAACCAATGAAAGGGCATATTACTTTCCTACCGGGCCATCTTTTGTGGATGACTCCGGAATTTGCGTTCGCACTGCGATTAACGCCGGTCTTGTTACACCTCCAACAGATGCATCCATCACACAAATCGCTGCCAATTTCGGCGGGAACGGCACTGATCTTTCCGCAGGTGCTTCCGCAGGAGGAACGATTTATCTCGGATATGTAGCGCAGCCATTTTTTAATAAGATTGCTGCCCAGTCGACCTCCGACGGAGCCGGAAATGGAGCTAGTTCTATCACATTAAATGATTTCGCGATCGAATTGTTTAACCCCTACAGTGTCGCGCTAAGTATGCGAGATTATCATTTGTTTGATTCCGCTAGCAATAAGGATATTCCTCTTACACAAGATGATAATGGGCAGAAATTATATGTTCCGCCAGGAGGGTATCTTATTATTACCAACGGAACAGGAACGCCTCCTCTCGCCCCAACACCCTCAGGTTCACCGCCGAGTGTTGTCGTGGCGAAATATTCTGCTACTAATTTACCTGTCGCTCTTTCAACAGGATCGACGCTTTCGCTCCGCCGATTGTTCATTGATAGAACCTTTACTAGTCAACTGGCGACCGTGGATCGTGCAAACTATACCGCAGTTGATACGCCAAACACTATTTTCGCTCCATCGGGAACTGCTGGCCTTGTCTCTCTGTATACTGGCCGTGCGGACTTCTCTAATGCTACCATGAGCGCACCCCTCGCAGCCTCTACTTCTTCGCCACCAGGGTATACGTTAGGCGCAACTGCGGGAAGTCCTGCCTATAATATATATGACCGCTCCACATTCACCTCAAGCAGCCCAACCCCCATCGCAAACATTGCCGATTTCAATCGAATCATGCGGATTGGGACCGTGGTGGACAACACTGGCACTCCTGTTACAACTTCTCCTGTCGGGCTTTTGACGGAACGTTTGGTGACGCTCGGAACTGCGCCTGATAGCGCGCAAGCAATCCAGGGGACTTTCCGAACGAAGGTAAAGAAGCGATCCTTTATTTCGACTTTTGGACTAACCCTCAAATTTTTTCAAATACCGCTATTTACCCAACGACTTCCACACCATTGCCCAGCGATCCGAAGTGTGATACTCGTGCCTTTGTCCTACTTGATTGTCTTGCACCAATTGATCGTTATTACGCCTCAAATACTGCTGGCTCACCGGATGTCAGCGTCTATCGACTTGCCGGACAGATCAATATAAATACTGCCTCCGGCGACGTTCTACGGGCTCTGCCGGGCATTCAACAAACTGCCACGCTGTATGGCGACCCGCAATATCCAGATAAACTGGTTGCAAACATTCTCGCCTACCGTGATCGCGCTGGCACTGGATCAAGGTCGTATAACGGGCAAGCAAACACCATCGATTTTTCCGCCGCTCCTTACAACGATAATGGCCCAGGTATCCATACACTTGCCGAGTTGCTTACGGCCGTTGATGCCCTTGCAATCTCATCAGGTCATAACCCAACATCCATCTACACTCGCGACCAGGTATGGGCCAGTCTCTACAACCTCTGCACGGTCCGCAGCGACACATTCGCCGTTTACGGATATATGGAAGCAGTAAAAGCGAATCCTACGGCTGGACACAACAACGGTACCGATTGGTATGGCACAGTCACCGATGATCCCCACGGCACTGCAAAAAATATCCGCGTCGGTCGCCGCCGTTGGGTCGCCATCGTCGATCGTTCATTCTCAAATTACGCCAGAGGTAGTGCGTCCTTCATCCTCCCCAAAGTCGTGGCAATCAAGGACCTCCCCCAATAACAGCAGCAGCGTGGCAGCAACACCCGACCTGCCGCTCCATCACACCGTCAACCAGCACGCCGCACGGTGCTCCCCCCTCCGCCCTTCGCCTCCAGCGGCGGATTCTCATTCACACACCGCGGATCCCGGCGATCCGCATACAGCGGGCACCGAGGATGAAACGGGCACCCGGTAGGGGGGTTACTCGGGCTCGGCACTTCGCCCCCAAGCACGATACGCCCCACGTCCCCCGCCGATTTTACCGGGTTCGGCTTGGGCACCGCCGACAGCAGCGCGACCGTATAAGGATGCTTCGGATTCCGATACAACTCCACTGCCGCCGCAATCTCCACGATCCGTCCGAGATACATCACCGCCACCCGATCCGAAAAATGCTCCACCACCGCCAGATTGTGCGCAATAAACAAATAAGACAACCCCAGGTCCCGCTGCAAATCCGCCAGCAAATTAAGCACCTGCGCCTGCACCGAAACATCCAGCGCACTCACCGGCTCATCACACACGATAAATTTCGGCTCCAGCGCCAGCGCCCGCGCGATCCCGATCCGCTGTCTCTGCCCGCCCGAGAACTCGTGCGGATACCGATTCGCCGCCGTCGTCGGCAGCCCCACGCGCTCCAGCAACTCCCCAACCCGCTTCCGCGCCCCTGCCTTATCCACCAGCCCATGCACCAGCATCGGCTCCGCCAAAATGCTCCCCACCGTCATCCGCGGATTCAAACTCCCCACCGGATCCTGAAACACAATCTGCATCTCCCGCCGAAGCTCGCGCATCTCCCGCGCCGCCAACGAAAACAGATCCTTCCCATCAAACTTCACACTGCCCGAAATCGCCGCCCCGCCATTTCCCCCTTCAATCAACCGCAAAATCGTCCGCCCCACCGTCGTCTTCCCGCACCCCGATTCCCCCACCAGCCCCAGCGTTTCGCCCGCGCCCACCGTAAAACTCACATCCTCCACTGCCCGCACATGCCCCACCACGCTCCGCAAAAACCCCTTCCGAATCGGAAAATGCGTACGCAAATTCCGCACATCCAACAACGGCAACCCCAACTTGCGAGGCCCCGCGTCCGATCGTTCAATCATCTGTGTCATGGCGTTTTGTAATTAATAATGAGTAATTAGTAAAATGGCCCCCTAGAGATGACGAACTCCTTCGATCAGGCCAATGACTAACTATCAATTACCAATTACCTCCTTTCTTGCTCGCGGAAAGTAAAAATCCGCATCACTCACACCGCCGTCACAACGCCCGTGCCTTGCTCGCGCCGAAACTCCAACCGCGGCTCCGTCGCCTTCGCACCGTCATACCCCGGCGCATTCCACGTCGCCACCCAATGCCCGCTCTTCACCTCACGCAACTCTGGCTGCCCCCGCTCCTCCATCTCACGCACCTCCCCCTGACACTCCGTACACCGCGCCGCGAATCGGCAACCCACCGGATACCGCGTCGGGCTCGGCACCATCCCCGGAATCGTAAACAGCCGCTCCCCCCGCTTGCCACCCGTCTCCCCCAACTTCGGCACACACGCCAGCAGCCCCTTCGTATAAGGATGCAGCGGATTACTGAACAACTCATAGACGTCCGCATACTCCACAATCTTCCCCGCATACATCACCGCCACCACATCCGCATTCTCCGCCACCACTCCCAGGTCATGCGTAATCAGCAGAATCCCCATCCCCGTCGACGTCTGAATCGACCGCAACAGTTCCAAAATCTGCGCCTGAATCGTCACATCCAAAGCCGTCGTCGGCTCATCCGCGATCAGCACGCTCGGCTCGCACGCCAGCGCCATCGCAATCATCACCCGCTGCTTCATCCCGCCCGACATCTGATGCGGATACTCCCCGAACCGCCGCCCCGGCTCGGAAATCCCCACCCGCCGCAACGCCTCCTCCGCAATCGCAACCATCCGCTGCCGCCCGGCATTCTGATGCAACTGAATCGCTTCCACAATTTGCTCGCCAATCGTGAACACCGGATTCAGACTCGTCATCGGCTCCTGAAAAATCATCGCAATCTCCCCACCCCGAATCTTCTGCATCTCCTTCTCAGTCGCCTTCAAAAGATCCCTGCCCTTATAAAAAATAGCTCCCCCCGGAAACTTCGCAGGCGGACTCTGCAGCAGCCGCATAATGCTCATCGACGTGACACTTTTCCCACACCCCGACTCCCCCACAATCGCCAACGTCTGATTCTTAAAAAGAGAAAACGAAACCCCATCCACCGGCGCACGGGGGGGGTGGGGGGAGCCTTCGGTCACGAAATGCGTCTGAAGTTGCGACACTTCCAGCAACGGGGCATCCATCAGCGGGCTCCATTCAGTCGCGGGTCCAGGGCATCGCGCATGGCATCGCCCAGGAAATTCAAAGCGAGGGAAAGAATAAAAATAGCCGTCGTCGCCGCCGCCAGTTGCCACCATACGCCCCGCAGCAGCTCCAGCTTGGCATCATCAATCATTCGCCCCCAGCTCGGATCGCGGGAAATTCCGATGCCGATAAAACTCAAAACCACCTCTGCCTGCACATACGCCACCATGCTGATGCTCGCATTAACGATCACGATATGCGTGGTGTTCGGAAGAATATGCCGCAGCAGAATGCGGGGCGTCCGAATGCCCATCGCCCGCGCCGCCGTCACATAATCGAGCCCGCGCAGCCGCAACACCTCGCCGCGGATAAGTCGGCACAGCCCGGTCCATCCGGTCAACCCCAGCGCCAGAATCACAATCGATAAATCGCTGAACTCATGCCCAAAAAAGGTCTGTCCCTTAAACGCAAAAATCATCGCGATCACCAGCAGAATCCACGGCACCGTGTTTACGGTCGAAAACAGCCAGATGATGAGGCTGTCCGTAATCCCCCCGAAATACCCCGCCACCACCCCGAAAAACACGCCCAGAACCGCCTCCAGAACGCTCGAAATCACCGCGATCGTCAGGCCAATCCGCGCCCCGTACAAACATCGCCAGAACACGCTCCTCCCCTGAACGTCCGTCCCCAGCCATGTCATCGGCGACGCCAGGCTCGGCGGCGCATAACTCGCTCCTGCCTTCGCCGTGATCTTGTCCTGAAAAAACGGCGTATAGCAGAGAATGGCCAACAGAATGTAAACCGCCACCACGATCAGTGACAGCATCGACACGCGTTCCCCATAAAGCCGCCGCCACGCCACCCGCCAGCTCGACTGCGGCCTGCGCCGCGAGCACCGGTTCCGCCACGCCCTCCGAGGTTGTCATCACATTCGTCATCAGCGCAAGCTCACTCGTGGGTCCGCCAGCGTGTAAAGAATATCGTTGATCAGCAGCATCACCGCGTACGCAATCGCCGTGATATACGTCGTGAACATCACCACCGCGCGATCCTGATTGAAAATCGAATCCACCAGCATCGCTCCAACCCCGGGTATCTGAAACAGCGACTCCAGAATCAGCGCCCCCAGAAACAGCCCCGGCAGCGCCGTAATCGTGTTCGTAATCACCGGGATCATGATATTTCGCATTACGTGCGTCAGCAGCATCTCCCGTTCACCCACCCCTTTTGCTCGTGCCGTCCGCACGTAATCCTGGCCGATCTCCTCGAGCACCACCGTCCGGTAGAACCGCGCCCCGCCGCCCCACCCCGCCATCACGCTCACCACGATCGGCAACGCCATGAAGTGAATCGCATAAATCCCCGTAGACCATCCTGCCACCGGAAACCATTTCAAGACGCCCCCAAACAGCCATTGAGCGATCATGTAAATGCTCAGGGCCGGCACACTCATCGTCGCCACCGCCAACACCGTGATGATCCAATCCGGCGTTCGCCCCCGCCATCGCGCCGCATAAATCGCCAGTATCAGTTCAAGCCCCAGCGCCACCACATAAATCGGCAACTGCACGATGAACGAGATCGGCGCCTTCCGCTTAAACACGCTCCACACCGATTCCTCATAATGCATCGATTGCGGGAACCGAAACATCATGATGTCAAAAAACTGCGAATCGAACGCATCCGAAAAGTGCCCCGTTTGGCTCGCCTTCTCCACGTTGATCCACGCCGGCTTGTCCAGTCCCATTTTCTGCCGGATGGAGCGGAGTTCCGCCTCCGAGCGAAACCGTCCCGCGAAAGCCCGCGCCGGATCCTTGGCCACCACCGAGAACAACACAAACGTCAACAACATCACGCCCAATATAATGGGGATCATCCACAGAATTCTTCGCGCGATATATGCCAGCATTTCAAACTGCCTGTCGATTAATCCGTATCCGCCGCTCTCAATGATGACGAAACCATGCCGCCCTGTCCGCAAAATCAAGCGACCGATACATCAAATTCCCATAACAAAAATCCATCGGCTTCACATTATGCAGCCATCGGTAGTGGAGCGCATATGCCGTGCTGTAATTTACCAACAGCCACGGGCTGTCCTCCATCACGATTGCCTCCAGCTTCCGATACAACGCATCCCGCTCCGGCCCGGGGTTCATCACCTCCGCCGTTTCATACAGTGCATCGTACGCGGGATTTTGGTAATTGGACGAATTGATGCCATTCACCCCTGCATTCTTCCCAAAGAACAACTGCAGGAACGTCTCTTCATCCGGATAGTCGGCAACCCACCCCAGTAAATAGATCTGTGCCTGCTTGGAATCCACCCGTTCCTGAAACCGCCGCCCAGTTGCTGTATTCAATCTTCATCGTGAGCCCCAGTGCTTCCATCTCGCTCACGAAATTCTCCGCGATCTGCCGCACTGACGTATCCGTCCCCGGCATCAGCAGCGTCATCGGCGGAATCGGACCTCCTTGAAACCGCTCTGCCTCCTTCAGCTTCGCCTTGGCCGCCGCAAGATCGAAACGCGTATACGGATTCACCTGATTCGCATCGTACGTCGGAAACCCCGGCGGAATCGGACCAATCGCCGGCTGGCCGCGCCCGTTGAGATACACCTTGATATAACTTTCCCGATCAAATGCCATTGACATCGCCTGCCGCAGCGCTTTATTCTTCCCCACCAACGGATCCGACATGTTGAATCCGTAATACCACACATCCGCCTCCGGTGCCTTAATCAGTTCGATCCCTTCCTTCACCATCTCCGGCGTGAGGCTCCCCGTCGCATTGATCGCCTGCTTGAACGTGTCCTTCGGTATCCCAGCCGCATCAAACATCCCCTGTCGGAACAGCAACCACTCCGGCAACGCTTCCGCAAAATAATCGAATTGCACCCGCGCAATGTGCGGGAGCCGCTCCTCCGGTGCGGGCGGCTTGTCCGATTCCACATCCGGTCCCCCGCGATACACCGGATTCGCCGCGAGCACGATCCGCTGCTCCTTTAGCTGCTCCTCCAGCATGTACGGTCCCGTGCCCACCGGATGATCCTTCAGCTTATCCCCCCAATACTCCGCAACCTGTCTGCACAACGCGGCCGTCGGCGTGTGCGCGAGGTTATATCGCAACTGCGGGTCCCGTTTCACCAGCTTGATCACCAGCGTGTAGCGGTCCGGCGACTGCAACCCCGAAACGGGCCGATCCCAATCAATCTGCTCCGCCGGCGTTTTTTCGGTGTAGGCATACCAGTCGTCAAGATCTTCTACCTTCCCCTCAAAAACCCCCGTGTACTGCGTGCTCGCCAATTTGAAGTTGGACACTCGCTTCCACGCATAAATAAAATCCGCTGCCGTCACCTCCGGCCCTGTGCCCGAAGGAAATACCCGCTTCTCCGGGTCATAATAATGAACGCCTTTTTTGATGTGCAGCCGCATCGTCAAGCCATCCGGCGACACCTCCGGCATTCCTTCCGCCAGGCACGGCTGCAATTCGTACGGCGTGACCCCGTACTTATAAACGTACAAACACTCAAAAATATTCGCTGCAATCGTATCGCTTTCCACGTCATTGATTTCCGCCGGATCAAGCGACTTAATGTCCGAACCGTACGACAGAAAATAAGTGTTCGGATCGCGGGCCGGCGTCAGCATGAATGACGCCCCGATGCCCAGCACCACCAGCGCTGTCAGCGCCAGGTAACCAAAGAAAATCCATTTCGTAACACGCATCCGCACATCTTCCAATAAAGGATCACACAGCGAAAGCTCTTAAAACAAACGCACCGTCAATCACCCACGCGGATCCAAAGCATCGCGCACGCCGTCGCCCACAAAGTTCAAACATAACAACGCCACGCTCAACCCCACGCACGGCCAAACGATCAGCCACCACGGCACATAAATCGGATTCAGCGCATCAACTCCTTCACTCGCCAAATTTCCCCAGCTCGGCAGCGGCTGCTGAATGCCCAGGCCAAGAAAGCTCAAAAAACTCTCGCTCAAAATCGCATTTGGCACCGTCAATGCCCCATACACCACAATGATCCCCACAAGGTTCGGCAGAATATGCCGGAGCAGAATCCGCCGCCGCGACAACCCCATCGCCCGCGCCGCCTCCACAAAAGGCTGATCCCGCAAACTCAAAACCTGCCCCCGCACCACACGCGCCATCGTCAGCCAGCTCACCGACCCAATTCCCACCAGCAGCACCAACACATTCGCACTCTGGTCCGCCGTCGATCCCGTAAACGCCCCCCCGGAAACCCACAAAATAAAAATCTTCAACCACGGCACCAACGCCACACGCATCAAAATCACCAGTAAAATGTACGGCAGCCCATACATAATATCCACGAACCGCATCAGCAACGCATCCGTCCGCCCCCCTGCATACCCCGCAATCACCCCCACACCCGTCCCAATCACAATCGCAATCAACGCACTGGCAATCCCAATCGACAACGACAGCGCCCCACCCAACAAAAACCGCGACATCAAATCCCGCCCCAACGAATCCGTCCCCATCCAAAACACCCCGCTCGGTGCCTCCTTCACATGCTGCAACCCCATCTGATCAGCGTATCGCCCCGCTGTCCAAGGAATGGAGACGAAACAGGCCAGCAACAATCCCAACAATGCGGCACCCCCCGCAACTGCCGCACGATTTCGCGCAAACCGCGCGCCAAGCCAAGCGCCACGGAGACGGGCTGCTTTCTTGCAGTATCCTCGTCCCATTGAGTGCTTCAGCCGCTATTACGCTCATGGTCTGCATCATACGATGCTCGTAATTACAAGGCCACGCTGCGTGAAAAGGTTCGTCTTACTGCCATCCTACTGGCGCACGAAGATCGTCCACATGCTCGATAGAAGCTTTCACGCCGGGTGTGGTGGCCGCCATTCTTGAAAATTTTTCCCATCCTTGCTGCCGCCATCCATCCGCTTGTATCGGAGTCGCTTGGTCGCGAGCCAGTTTCAGCATCGCTGCGGTATCGTAAATTTCTACATCCTGCTCCCCTTCGCTGATCCAGGTCCACTGCGCATTAAAATGACCGCCTCGTCCGACAGCGACGTACTCGCCGGAGGGAGAAATAGCGATCGAATGAATCCGCCCGCGTTGCAGATCTTCGCCACGAGCGGATGCCCCGTACGACCACGTCCACTTATCCGCAATACTTGCCAACGTTAAAGTGCGCCATTGGGCTCCAATCAGAATCTGTTCTGACTCCGTTGGCACAATACATCGTGCCTGTAATTCTAATGCTGCTTTCAACTCACCAGACTGCATATTCCAAAGCCAGGTTTTCTCCATATCCGTCACCAGAATATCCCCCCCCTTTAACACGCAAAGACTCGCAATCTGATTTTGTGGCGTGTGGTCACCCTTTGGACGGGATTTCCTCTGTGCCTGTATCCCCGTGATGGGATCCCACACAATGACCGTTCCTTTGATGTCACCGGTAACGACATGCCCATCTGGCATTGATGCCAGACAATAAAAATCTTCTCCAACCTCGATCACCCGTTGTTGTTCATCTTCGCCCATTTGCCACACGCGCATATGTTCGCCGCAACCCGAGACGAACATGGACTTGCCCACGAACGCCAATACATGTACCGGGCATGCTTGCTTCCATAATCCTTCGACCTCTCCACTCGCTACATTCCAAGCCACAATTCGCGAATCAGATCCGCCGGCAAGGAGATATTTCCCATCCGATGAGAACGCCAGCGATGTCACATAAGAACTATGCCCTTCAAGCGTCTTCAACTCTTTTCCAGATGCGACATCCCACAACTTCACCGTCTTGTCGGCACTACCGGAAGCAACCATTTTCCCATCCGGTGAAAATTGCACACTCAGGATACCGTCGGTGTGTCCATGGAACTGTTTGACAAGGATCTGTGCTCGAATTTTCTGCTCGTGTGCCGCCAATTGTGTTGCCGCTGCCGCCTTTACACGGTCCATGTGATCTACCATCAATTTCCGTCGTTGCGTTAATGTCAGGCCCGCATAGGGGTCCAGGCCGTGAGTTGTTGTGCTGCGTGTCATCGTGCCTGCCATCGTGGATGCGGGCGATGTAGTGATGGAGCCTTTGTCTTCGCCGTAAACAGGCAACCAAGTCACGGCAAAACCGACGCAAACGCCCGCGCCCAGCAGCAATAGCCCACGTCCAAAAAATTGCACCGCGCTCATCATTTTCTCCCCTGTTTTCCAGCGAATAATGTCTCGACACCTGGCTATGCAGACGGGTATCCTAATTTGGCGGTCCCCGGACTTAAAGAAAATTCCAGGCACATCGAAAGGATGGTCGTGATTTTTAGACGTAACTCTCCTCTTCGCATTGCATTTTTGTGTTTTGTTCTGGCAGCATTAATCGCGGTGGGAACCAGCGCTCAATCCCGTCCTTCCGACTCGGACTTTGATCCATCGCCCATCATCAAACTTTTGACAACAGCCGACGGAAAGCAGGCATCGGCGATTTTAGAAAAGATCACCATACCTCACGTTCCTGCCTTCATCGCGGCATTTGAACCTAACGATCTTCGGGAGGATGCCCATGATGAAATTTTGCAGCAAGTCGGAGAGCTGGTTCGTCGCGCTCGCACGGCTCGCGTTGCCGCCGATAAAACTGCCGAAGCCGACTGGGACAGTCGCACCGGACTCGCCATTTACAAATCCGCAGGCCTGCACAATCCAGCCTGGGACAATCTCGCCATCGACGCGCTGACAACAAACAGCACGACATCGCGGGAAGAGAGGCGCAAAAAATTCAAAGCCGCCGTTGATGCCGGATGTCCCGACCCGCTTGTGCGATATTACAACATTCGCTGCGGCCTGCTTACGAAAGCCATCCTGCCTGAGGCCGCGCTTACGGAGTACCTGGCCATTCTCTCCGAACTTGAAAAATCGGCATACACGCCGGTCCGGACATTCTGGTTGCGCGCTCAAATTGTCCAGCTCTGTCTGAATGATCTGGCAAAATCCCCCGCGAATTATGAGATTGCCTCCCAGCAATGGGCTGCAGCGATCAAGATGCTCCCAACGCTTGCGGAAGAGCATGGCGGTCCCATCCTTCTCAAAGACGCTGTGGAAATATTGCGATCTGCCGGCCAGAAACTCGGACACTCGTCGAAATCCGATTTTGATCAGATTCATCCCCACCTCGCCCTGCTTTTCCCAGATAGTGCTTTGCCTTACGATTTTGCCGCGGATTTTTATGTAAGCTGGGCGTGGGAAGGCGCGGAGAGGATTACGCAAACACAGTTTCGGACGAAAATTGGAAAAAATTTCGCGAGCGGCTTGTGCTTGCCGAAGCCGCCGCGACTGCCGGCGCACCACTGGACCCTTTGGACGAGCGATGCCCAACGAGGATGATCAGCATTTGCATGGGGCGAAGCTATGGTCGGGCGACTATGGAGCATTGGTTTACACGCGCTATGCTCGCGAATCCTGACAACCTCCGGGCCTGTGAAGCCAAGTCCGTCTACCTTTATCCGCAATGGTTCGGCAATGAAACGGATGCCTTGGAGTTTGGGCGGGAATGCTTGAAATCTGGCACCGCTGGCAATCGCATTCCGATAGTGCTGGTCGATGTTCATGACCGCCTTGCTGCTAATAGCCACGACAAGGATGCCTACTATGCGCAGCCCGGCGTCTGGTCGGATATTGATGCGGTTTACAAGAAGCTTCTCTCCGGTGCTGAACCGGATGTCACGTTAAAGCGTCTGCGCTTGGATCGAGCCCAGTACATTCAGTACGCGTACGATTGCCACCAATGGCAGGCGTTGCTCGATTTAATGGACAAGTTTAAGGACGATATAGATTTTAACGTGATCGGCGGTAAAGGGATTTATGCCTTTTATAAAACCAAAGCGAAGCAACAACTCGCCAAAGCACCGGTCTAAATTCTGATTCCGATTACTCAAGAACCTTTTTCAAGTTCAAACGCCGCATGAACCGCCCGAAGCGCCTTCTCCGCATCGTCTTTGGAAACGATGCACGAGATCCGAATCTCGCTGGTGGAAATATTCTGAATATTCACTTTTTCCCGTGCGAGAGCGCCGAACATTTTAGCAGCAACCCCGGTGGATTGTTTCATGCCGACGCCCACAACGCTGACTTTCGCAAGGTGCGTGTCGTAGGTCGCGGGTCCGCCGCCAAGCTCCTGCAGTTGTTTTTCGACAACCGGCTTGAGGTCCGCAACATCGCCGTGCTCGGTCGTGAAAGAGATGTTGGCGGTTCCGTCGGCCATCACGTTCTGGATGATGTCATCGACCACCACATGCGCCTCTCCGACGGCGGCGAAGATCGTCGCGACCACGCCGGGGCGGTCCGGGATATTTTTGAGCGTGACGCGGGTGAGGTCGCGCTTCAGGGCGCAGCCGCTGACGACGATGTGTTCCATGGCTTTGGTCTCCGCGACGATCATGGTTCCGGGTTGGTCCGTCTGTGAGTGCCGCACGTGGATGCGGACATTGTACTTTTTAGCAAACTCGACGGCACGGGTCTGCAAGACCGAAGCGCCGACGGACGATAGCTCCATCATCTCGTCATACGAAATTTCCTTGATGAGCCGGGCGTCTTTCACAATGCGCGGATCGGCCGTGAAGATGCCCGCGACATCCGTATAATTCTCGCACACATCCGCATGAAGCACCGCCCCGATCGCCACGAGCGTGGCGTTTGAGCCGCCCCGGCCCAGCGTCGTGATGTCGCCGCTCGAAGTCACCCCCTGAAAACCCGCAACGATAACAATTTTGCCTTTGTCCAACTCGGCAAGGATTTTCTGCTTGTCGATTTCCTTGACGCGTGCCTTCGAAAAATTCTCGTCAGTGATGAGCCCGATCTGACCCCCGGTAAACGAAATAGCTTCATGCCCCTGTGCCGCAAGAGCCATCGCGATCAGCGCGATGGTGACCTGTTCCCCGGTCGCAAGAAGCTGATCCATCTCCCGTTTCGGCGGCTGCCCCGGCGTGTCCCCCCAGACTTTGGTCGCAATGGTGACAAGCTCGTCGGTCGTGTGCCCCATGGCAGAAACAACAACAACGACCTGGTTGCCCGCGTTCTTGGCCGCAACAACTTTCTCAGCGGCTTTGTGAATCCGCTCCGGCGTCGCAACCGAGGTTCCGCCAAATTTTTGAACAATGATTCCCATGATCTTTTTCCGCTAAAAAGTGAGCCGGGTAGTGTAGGGGAGGGTGGGGGGGAGTGCAAAAGTGAAGAGGGCGGGAAAGCGTACAAGATTGGAAAGAGTAAATGAGTAAAAGGGGTGGGTCGGGAGCAAGGTGCTCATGGGGATTTGCGAGGTGCGCAAATGGATTTTTTTGTGGTTTTGGTTCATAAGGTATTGGCTCTGCTTTGGATGTATGTGTCGGGTGTTGGAGAATTTCGAGATGCGCAAATCATTTTTGAATTCGTGAGTGAAAACAGGTAAGGCGTAAGAGGGGTGTTATGGTAGTTTATCGTTGGGGATATGGGCGAAATGAAACGCCCAAAAATTGGATGGGCTTGGAAGTGAGCGCGCATAGATTCACTCCCGTTTTAATTAGTGACGCCTGGAACCTAACAATATACGTACAAAGCGTCGGATCGGCAAGGGAAAGTTTTTGGATTTTCGGATACGATTTTTAATGATGGGCACTGTGTGTGCTTTGAAAAGCGGGGCGTCATTGGGATTGGATGTCATCGGGGGTGTTCGGACGTCGATCTTGGCCGTTGGAGGAGAGGGTGTAGGTGCGGAGGGGGTCGGATGGGGTGGCGGGTGAGAGATAGCGGTAGGGGTTGCCCCAGGGGTCATTGAGTATTTTGTTGAGGTAGGGGCCTTTCCACGCCGGTAAGCCGGGGTTGGTGGTGAGGGCGTCGAGGCCTTCGGCGGTGGTGGGGTAGCGGGCGGTGTCGGTGTGGAAGGATTCGAGGGCGGTTTGGAGATGACCGAGATCGGCTTGGGCTGCTTCGCGTTTGGCGGGATGGGAACGTGCGAGTTGTCCCGAGTTGAGGATGCCGAGGACGGTGACGGCAATGAAAAGAGTGACGAGTAGGACAAACGGTCGAAGTTGGCGACGTTTGAGGGGCAGAGCGTAGTCAATTTTTTGGCTGGGAGGCATAAGCAAATCTTCCATCGTGGATCGGTTTGTGTAGCGCGGTATCGTAAGATTGGTTGCGCCGGGGAACGGGATTATTCCGGGGTAGAAGCTGGATTTCGGTGAGATTGTCGCAGAAAATCGTACTCAACGGGAGGGGAGGAGCTTGTATGGGGTGCCGTGAAGAGGCAACTGCTGCGAGAGCGGTAGCGGTAGATAGCGGATGATGGGGAACCCCGGTTTGAGGGCCAGGGCTAAACGATTGCGTGGATGGTTATTTGGCCGGCGGCGTACTTTTAGGAATTGTCGGTACTGTTTTGCTTCTTCGCTGGTAATAGTTCAACATAACATAAGAGTGCATAAGTCGCGACGAATCGCGTGACATTCCACGAAAAGGCAAGCCCCAGCGAGAGTGGATTGGTGGTGGGGCGGAATTATGGTGACGGCGGAATGATGGGAGCGTTATGGCAGTGTGTCGTGTGCGGTTTCGATTGGAGTACGCGGAATTTCGGGAGGCGGTGGAGATTGTTGCTCCGGTTATGCCGCGGGCTTCTGGTGGGCGCTGTACATTGTTGCCGGAGCGGTGACGTTGGGGGGTTTGATGGGCCTGTTTTTTGCGCCATCGACGGGCGAGATGCAGGAAGGAGAACGGATCGCATTTTTATATCCCGGCGCATTCTTTTTGGGGTTCATTGTACATTTACGTAGGCGTACGCGACGGCTATGGAAGAAAAACGAGGGGCTTCGCCACGAACTTCTTTTGATCGCGGATGATGAGGGGATAGCGGAGGAGTGGAATGGAACGCGAGTCCAGACCGTCTGGGCGAATGTTGTGAAGTGGTGCGAGACGGAAAATACGGTGGCAATCACGACGAATATGGGGATTTTTATTGTTCCCAAGGCAAGGGTGCCAGCGGAGGAGATGCAGAATCTTCTCGGGTTGCTGACGGGAAAATGTGTGCGTGGGGCGGGCGGTTTTCCGGTGGAAAACGTGGTGGAGATGGAAAAGAAAGCGAGCGTTTAGTGATGGTGTGCCCGCCCGAAGCAGGCGGCTAAGACGGTGGTAAAGGATGCGAGCAGGTACATGGCCGCGATTAATTCCACTACATCCACTTGTGTTATAATGATGCGGCACTGAGGCTGCCGGAATCGTTATGAAAGAACAGTTGTTGGAGTTGTTGAATCGTGAGCCGTTTGTTTCGTTTCGGATCGTGATGACGTCAGGGCATGAGGTGGTCAATCCGAATCTTATGGCGGTGGGCGAGATCAGATTAATGTATACGCCAAAGTCGGATCGTATCTGATTCTTCGGGTGAATCAGATAGCGGCGTTGCATGTGGCGCAGGTGGCATAATCGGTGCGGGCGATCAGAGCGAGTGTCGAATGGTGGATGAGTTGCGGGTACCGTTTGCGGAGATGGTTAACAAGTTGACCACGATTCTGCGGGCGTGTGAGATGGTCGAGGAGCGTGCGGTCTTGTGTGGGCGGATGTTTGCGGAGGCGAGTCGGGATGGTGTGAGTTCGCATGGGGTGAATCGGTTTGTGGGGTTTGTGGAGGGGATTCGGGCGGGGAGGATTTTGGCGAATGTGGAGCGGGAGTTGGTGGACGGGTTTGGGGGGTTGGAGCGGTGGGATGGGAAGGATGGGCCGGGGATTTGGAATGCGTGGGAGTCGATGGGGAGGGCGGTGGCGTTGGCGGGGGAGTTTGGGATTGGGTGCGTGGGGTTGGCGAAGGACGAATCACTGGATGCGGGCGGGGAATTATGGGTGGCAGGCGGCGGAGGCGGGGTGCGTGGGGATTTGTTGGACGAATACGATTCCGTTGATGGCGGCGTGGGGAGGGCGGGAGAAAGTGGTGGGGAATAATCCGCTGGTGATCGCGGTGCCGCGGGAGAATGGGGAGCATATGGCTTTGGACATGGCGATGAGTCAATATTCGATGGGGAAATTGGGGATCCTGCGGAAGGCGGGGGAGGTGGCGGAGTTTGTGGCGGGGTTGGATGTGAAGGGGGAGATGACGCGGGATGCGGGGGCGGTGATCGATGGCGGGTCGGCGATGCCGATCGGGTATTGGAAGGGGACGGGGTTGGCCATGATGCTGGATGTGGTGGCGGCGGGGGTGAGCGGGGGGTTGACGACGGGGGAGGTGGGGAGGGAGCCGTGGGAGAGGCGGGTGAGTCAGGTGTTTGTGGCAATCGATGTGAGGAAGGTGGGGGTGGATGCGGGGGCGGTGGCGGAGCGGGTGGTTTTGGGGCTTGAAGGCACGCGGGGAAGAAGTGAGGTATCCGGGGGAGGGAGCGATGCGAGCACGGCAGGAGAGTATGGAGCGTGGTGTGAAGGTGGATCAGGAGGTGTGGGCGGAGGTTTTGCGGACGGGGTGAAGGGGCGATTTACTCAAATAATTCAACGACTGGGACGCTGAATCCGGGTAGGAAAGGCACCGATTCGATTACATCCGTGATGCGTAGGACATGGGGGTCGAGCACTGAGCTTGTGGATGAAGAGGGTCTTAAGTTTTGGGTTGATAATCCATACCTGATCGACCCCGAAGGAAAGCCAGTCGTCGATTTTTTCGGAGAATTCGATGGCCGTGTCGTTCGGGGAAAGGATTTCAACGATGAGCGCAGGGACAAGGGCGAGAAATTTCGTAGAGATGCCTTTGGGAGGGACACGATCTTTAGGGATGAAGGCGAAGTCTGGCTCGAACAGTGTCTGGATTACGGGAAAGGATGAAGCCGGCTTCCGCGGCGAAGCATCTCCCGAGTTTGTACTTCCTGATAAAAGTTGTGAGGATCGCGCCAGTGTTGATGGCAAGTTCGCCGTGTTCACCGCCGGCCGGGGCCATCATGATAGTTCTCCGTTGATAAGTTCGCAATGTTTTTCGCACTGTGGATTATCGAAGAGTTCTTCGGCTGTAAGAAGTGTATTGGCGATAGTCATCATGAACTCCGAGGGCTGGAGACGCTCAAGCGTGAACTGCGGGCTAGCCCTTCATGACTGGCAGCGGGATTCGTCCGCTGGCGGCGAGTTTTTCCGCTTCGATTTTGGCGTAGCCGCTGCCGAGTTCGCCGAGGGGATCGGGGGGAGGATTTCGACGACTTTTTCGCCGAGCTTGGCTTCGCCGCGAGGACGCGGTCCTGGAAGTTTCTTGCATTCTTCGAGGAGGCGGTCGAGGATTTGGTCTTCGGGGACGTTGGCGACTTTCTGGCCCTGGACGTAGATGATGCCCTGCGGTCGCCGGCGAAGATGGCGACGTCGGCGCCTTCGGCTTCGCCGGGGCCGTTGACGATGCAGCCCATGACGGCGACCTTGATGGGGAGCGTGATTTGCTTCTTGCAGGGCCTTGTTGACGTTCTGGATGAGGGTGAAGAGATCGACCTGGATGCGGCCGCAGGTGGGGCAGGCGATGAGCTCGGCGCCGTTGCGGGTGCGCAGGCCGAGGATGTAGAGGAGTTCCAGGCCGTCCTGGACTTCGTAGATCGGGTCGTTGGCGTAGGAGATGCGGATGGTGTCGCCGATGCCGTTGGTCGAGGAGGTGGCCGAGCGGGACGACGCTGCGGATGGTGCCGGTTTCTTTGGGGCCGGCGTGGGTGACGCCGAGGTGGAGGGGATGGTCGAAGCGCTTGGAGATTTCTGTGTAGGCGTCGACGACGAGGAGCGGGGTCGATGGATTTGGCGGAGATGGTGATGTCGTGGAAATTGCGTTCGTAGAAGATGTCGAGGTATTCCTCGAGCTTGGTGATCATGATGGCGAGGAAGTGGCCGTGCTTGTTGTCGGAGAAGACGCCGCCGAGTTCCTTGAGGCGTTTTTGTTTGTCTTTGCGTTCGATGATGGAGCCTTCGTTGACGCCGATGCGGATGGGGATGTTGCGTGCCTTGCAGGCGTCGATGACTTTTTCGACCTGGGCGCGGTCCTGGATGTTGCCGGGGTTGAGGCGGATTTTGTGGACGCCGGCTTCGATGGCTTCCAAGGCGCGCTGGAAGTGGAAGTGGACGTCGGCGACGATGGGCACTTTGACCTGCTTGAGGATTTCCTTGAGGGCTTCGGTGTCCTTGCGTTCGGGGACGGCGACGCGGACGATGTCGGCGCCGCCGTTGGCGAGCTTGTTGATTTCGGCGACGCACTTGTCGATTTCGTAGGTGTAGCCGGAGGTCATGGACTGGACGGAGACGGGGGCGTCGCCGCCGATGAGGACGTTGCCGACCTTGACCTGGCGGGTTTTGCGGCGTTGAATCATGGGGGCTCCTGAGGGGATTTTGTGGATTATTGGTTGAGGGGATTGTACCGGAAGGGAGGGGGGTGGGGGAATGGGTGGATGGTGACGATGAACGAAGGAAAGGAAATGCGGACAAGGCGGGCAGGGGCGTGCTGATCCGTTCGTTGGATCAGCCAGGCGAATGCGGCATCGAGCTCTTCGAGAGCTTGTGTCGTGATGCGGACGGTGTAAATCATTCTGGCTGAATGTTGTATTTTTGACGGAGGGATTCGAGAGCTTCGCGGGCGGGAAATGTTTGGCCGTGATCGGCCTGATCCAGGCCCCGGCGGATACGAGCGGCGATTTGGTTCTGCTCGATCAATTTGTGGAGGGCCGCGACTTCGCGTTCGAGTGCAGCCAGGCGGACTTCGACGTCGGTTGCGATCATAAGAAGACTCCTTTCAGCAGGCGAAATTATAACATGATCGCATGGGGCTGTGGGAGGATGGTGATGAGACGCTGGGCTCAGATGGCGTTGTCGGCGTCAGATCAGGGGGCGGTGGGGTCGGTGACGAGGTCGAGTTGGCCGGTGTCGGGGTGGATGAGGAGGCCGTGGACCTGGATGTGTTTTGGGGAGGAGGGGGTGGTGGCGGATCATGTGGACGGAGGCTTGGACGCCGGCGGCGGGGGAGGCAAAACCGGTGAGCCAGGATTCGAGGTCGATGCCGGCGTGGGTCGAGGGTGGCGAGGGTGGTCTTCGTGGATTCCGGCGGCGCGGGCTTGTTGGAGGATTTGCTCGTGGCCCATGCCGGTCATGCCGCAGTCGTGGTGGCCGACGACGTAGATTTCTTCCGCGCCCAGGGAGTAGATGGCGACGAGGATGGAACGCATGACGGAGCCGAAGGGGGCGGCGACGATGGCGCCGGCGATTTTGATGATCTTGGCGTCGCCGTTTTTGAGGTCCATGGCCTTGGGGAGAAGTTCGGTGAGGCGGGTGTCCATGCAGGTGACGATGACGATTTTTTTGTCGGGGAAGCGGTCGGTGAGGAACGATTCGTAGGCTTCGGAGGCGACGAATTGGTGGTTGAAGGCGAGGATGGCGGGAGGTGTGACATGAGGGGGATTGTAGGGAGAATTTGGCGGGAGGTTAAGTGGTTCAGTGGATAAATTGTTAAATAGGGGCGGAGGCAGAGGATGTAGCCAGTTGCGATGGATCAGGGATTCGGCCATGAGGGATTGGTGAAGCGGCCGGCTTCGAGGATTGTTTTGCCGTCGACTTCGATGCGGGAGCCGGGCGAGCGGAGGTCGCAGACCATGTCCCAGTGCAGGCCGGACTCATTTTTGCCGCCGGTTTCGGGATAGGCCGCACCGAGTGCGGCATGGCAGGTGCCTCCGATTTTTTCGTCGAAGAGGGTGTTCTTGGTGTATTGCTGGATGCCAAAGTTGGTGCCGATGGCGAACTCGCCGAGGATTTTGGCACCGGGGTCTTGATCGATCATGTGGAGTAAAAATTCCTCGCCTTTGCTGGCGCGGGCGTTGACGACCTTGCCCGCTTTGAAAGTCAGGACGATGTCGTGGCACTCGCGGCCGTGGTGGACGGCAGGGAAGGAGTAGCGAATGGTGCCTTCGGTGGCGTCCTCAATGGGGCCGGTGAAGACTTCGCCGTCGGGGAAATTCTCGTGGCCGTCGCAGTTGACCCAGGTGCGGCCATCGACGCCGAAGCGGATGTCGGTGTCTTTCGCGATGACGCGCACTTCTTTTTTTCCGTTGAGGTAATCGACGAGGCGCTGCTGTGTTCCGAGACTTTTTTCCACGCGGCGATGGGGTCTGGGAGGTGGAGGAGCCCGGCGCGGAAAACAAAATCCTCGTAATCGCGGAGGGACATCTCAGCATCCTGGGCGGCACCGTTGGTCGGAAACTGGGTGCCGGTCCAACGAAGTTGCTTTTGCGCGGCTCGTTCCATGAAGCGTTTAAGAAACGGCTTGCGGGCCTGGGACGAGAGTGCCTGCTTCCGAGGATCGACGTTGGTCATGCTCTTGGTATTTTCTTCCGCCCAGAGGCCGATGGAGACATCAATTTTTTCAACGAGGAAGGGACTCATGGGATTGATGAAGGCAAGTTGCTCATCGGAGGCGGTGCGGAAGAAGATGCCGTCGAGGGCGTCGGTGGAGATGATGACGAACGGATTGCCGCCGGCGAGGAGGACTTTTTCGTACACGGCTTCCATTAGAGGAAGGCCGGGGAGTTCGCCGTTGATGCGAACGAGGTCGTCCTTGCGGACGGCGGTGGAATAATTCACGAGAACGTTGGCGAGGGTGTCAAGTCGTGGATCGCGCATGGCTGCTCCGGTAAGTAACTTCCAGAACGAGAGCGGGCAGTTTACACTCGGCAGCGCGTGGCGGCGAGATGGCTTTGCGGGAAGACCGGACGATCATGGGTTTATACGACCGGGACTATATCAGGGAACCTCGGCCCGGCAGCGGCGGCGAAGGGGGGGGAGGGGCAGCGTCGGGCGGCTGTGGCTTTCATCGGTGACGACGTGGCTGATCGTTGTGAATGTCGCGGCGTATGTGGTGGATTGGCTTTTGAAGGCGCGGATCGCGGCGGCGTATCATTGGCCGCTGAACGCGTTGCCGCCGATCGTGCCGGGGACGCTGGAATTTAACGGCTTTTTTTCGATCAAGATGGCGATGAATCACGGTCAGGCGTGGCGCGTGCTGACCTGCCAATTCCTTCATGCGGGTTTCTGGCATCTGGCCATGAACATGCTGGGGTTGTGGATCTTCGGCGGATTGGTCGAGACGCGGATGGGGCGGCGGCGGTACTCGTTTTTTTATCTGCTGTGCGGGATGGCCGGGCCGGTGATGTACACGGCGTTGTGGACGTTGGGGTTTCTGACGCAGACGCATTTTCTTCCGACGACCACGACGCCGCTGGTGGGGGCGTCAGCGGGCATTTTTGGCGTGATGCTGGCGGCGGCGTATCTGGAACCGAATCGGATGATGAACCTCTACTTTGCGGAAATGTCCTTGAAGTATTTTGCGTGGATGATGGTGGCGATTGCGGCTTATACAATTTTTGTGCATGGGCCCAATGCGGGCGGGCAGGCGGCGCACCTTGGCGGGGCGCTGCTGGGCTACGTGCTGATTCGCAATGATTCGGCGCTCAATGTGGTGTTGAAGCGCAGCGACGCGCAACGCCGCCGGGCGGAGAAGGATTGGTCGCGGGATTTGAATCGTTGAGGCGACGCGCCCACCCTGAGGGTATACTGCGGCGGTCATAGATTTGGAGATTGCATGCGGATTCTGGTGACTGGCGGAGCGGGATTCATAGGCTCAGCGCTCGCGAAGCGTCTGGCGGCGGATGGGCACAAGGTGTTGGTCCTCGACAACTTTTCCTCCGGTTGTTTCACGAACCTGGTCGATTTTCCGGGCGATGTTCTTTCCGGCGACTGCGAGTGGAGCGAGCCTTGCGCACTGTGATGTGATTTTTCATGAGGCATCGATCACGGATACGACCGTGACCGATCAATTCCAGATGATGCGGAACAATGTCGAGGCATTTCGGCATGTGCTTGCGTGGGCGGCGCGGTGGAACGCGCGGGTGGTGTGGGCCTCGAGTGCCGCGGTGTATGGCAATGGCGTCGCGCCGAATCGGCTCACTGATCGGCCGCACCCGTTGAATGTGTACGGGTATTCAAAGCTCGCGATGGAACGGCTCGCGCACTTGTGGGGAGAGGAGCATTCCAAATTGCCGATCATCGGCCTGCGGTACTTTAATGTGTACGGCGGCGGAGAGGCTCACAAGGGCAAGTTCGCGAGCATGATCTATCAGCTTGCGCAACAGATGAAGGCGGGAAAGAATCCTCGCGCGTTCAAGGGCGGGGAACAAAAGCGGGACTTTGTGTCGATTGAAGATGTCTTGCAGGCGAATCTGCTGGCGATGAGCGTCGATCATCCTCCGCGAGCCGCGGTCTTCAATGTGGGGTGTGGCAAGGCGCAGAGTTTCAATGATGTCATCGCCGGCCTGAACGGCGCTGGGGACGAAACTCGAGACGGAATATTTCGAGAACCCCTACGCATTTTTTCAAAACCATACCGAGGCCGACATTTCCGAGACGACCCGCGTGCTCGGGTATAAGCCCCGCTTCACCGATGTGGCGGCGGGCATTGCGGCATACAAACAATCGGGATCGCTTTAATAATGTTGTATCCGAAGAGGATGTGGTTCATGCGGGACTGTCGGCTTGCGCGTTGGGGAATGGTGGCAGCGGGGGCGCTATTGATGGGCCAGGGCGGGGGCGGAGATGCGCTGAAGGCGCTGACGGATCATTGGGCGGGGCTGCGAGATGTTCAGACGCTTGAGGCGAGGTTTGTCTGCGAGAAGCAACTCGCCGCGCTCGAGACGCCACTGCACAGCGAGGGGCGGCTGTGGATCGGCAAGAGCAGGAATGACCGGTCGGACGCGCCGCAGGGCGTTCGCTTCTCGACGGATAAACCTTACGTCTCGGAACTGATTCTCACGGGCGGAAAGGTCTATGCGCGGTCGCAGCACGAAGCTGACTGGACGAAGACCAACCAGTCGAGCCGGCCCGGACTGACGGCAGTGATGGGACAATTGGGGGGTTGGTCCACGGGCGATGCGACGAAGATTGCGGAGATGTATTCCGTGGCAGTGAGTGCTGATCATGTCCCTGCCGCGCCGGAGCAACCGGGGATTTGGAACGCGACGATGCGGATATGTTTGTGCTGACGCCGACGAACGCGGATATGGCGAAAGCGGTAAAGCGCGTGGCGTTGGCTTTGGACCGCAAATCCAGTTTTTTGCATACATCGAAATCACAACGCAACAGGACGATGTGACGCGATACTGGTTCCTGGATGTGAAGATGAACGTCGCGTTGCCTGCGGACGTTTTTAAGGCGGGGGCGGACTTGGTGGTGCCGGGCGAGGGCAAGTGATGGCCGAGGGGCGCGCTGCAGACTCTGAGGAGATCAGCAATGCGTTGCGTACGGCGGCGGGGTTTGGGGAACATACCGACGGGTTGATGCGAGCAATGATTCGATGGACGCGACTGCTGGCGGCTCATCGCGTGATGCTGTCTGTCTTTCTGATGGTGATGGGGGCGGCATTTTCCGCGATGTCGTCCCGCATCGCGTGGCAGGCGGATATTCTGCAATTCTTCTCGGCCGATTCTGCGGATGTGCGGAACTTGCGAACGGTTGGGGAGCAGGTGGGCCTCGCGAATTATTTGCGGTTCGATGTGCATCGGGAAGCAAGCGGCCGCACGACGGCAGCGGGGGGCGACCAATTCCTCATCGCCTGCACGCATGAACTAGCGGCGGAACTTCGCGCCACCGGCGAATTCAGAACGGTCTGGACCGGGCCCGACACCGCCACGATGGCGGATGCCTATGGAAAACTGCTGGCACAAGCCCCAGCGGTTCTTACGAATGAAGAGCGCGCGGTGATAGAGAGCCGCGCCACGCCGGAGTTTTTGACGAAACGGTTCGCGAATGTGCGCGCCGCGCTTGCCGACCCGGACGGAGAGTTTCTGCTGCGGCAATTGCGCAACGATCCACTGGATATCGCGGGTCTCATTGCTGGAAAGCTGCAATCGCTTTCGCCAATCGGCAGCGGAAAGTCAGGCACCGCAACAATGGAGGATGGGGTATTGCTGGCGAGAGAGGCCGGCGGGGGGGGGGAGGCCATGCGATGATCGTTGGGGAGCCGATTTCACTTCCGTCCAATCAACAAAGCGCGGAGAGAACGCTCGCCGCGGTGAATAATGCGATTGCAAAGTTGAAGGCTGTTCATCATGACATCGGCGTGTGGGTGGTCGGGCGCATCGCGGCTACGTGGAGAACGCTCGCCGGATCAAGTCCGATGTCGCGCTGGTCTCGATCTTCGGAACCGTGTGGGTGGGGTTGGCGATCGCGATTTATTTTCGGCGCGTTTCCACGGCTTTGTTGTGCATTATTCCGCCGAGCGTCGGCGTGGGCGTGGCGCTTGGATTGGCGGGCGCGTTTCACGTGATGCTGCCGCTGATTCTTCTGGGATTTGCGGGCCTGTTGTGCGGTTCGACGACGGATTACGGGATTCAGATTATCGCGGAATGCAGGCGGCTGGCGGCTTTGGTAGGGGGGGTGGGGGGGTGGGATGCGGACATTCCAGCAGTTGCGGCACGGCGATTATTTGGGCCGATCTCGATGTCGGTGGCGACGAGCGTTACCGGATTTGCGCGCTGGGATTGTCGAACGCGCCCGGGTTGCGAGCGCTCGGGTTATTTGTCGGGGCGGCGACGATTTGTATATGGGGCATCACGTTTTTGGTGCTTCCCGCGTATCTGGGCCCCTGGATATTGCCGAAGAATCGCACCAGCCCCGTGACAGACCCCGTCCGGAATTTCTCGACGAAGAGAGTCTTTTTCTGGATCGGCGGCGCAGGCCTTTCTGGCGATGACTCTCTGGCTCGCTTCGGCCGCGCTGCATGTGCAATTCAACACCGATCCACACAGGCTCGATGGTTCGTCCTCGTCCTTGATGGGGGACGAGCAAGCCTTTTTCCGCGTGTGGGGTGAAATGCGAAATCGCGCCCTGTGCTGGTCCATGGAAATTCCCCCGCAGCCGCCCTCGCCAACCTATCGACGATTGACGCATACCTGAGCGACCAGCAGCGTGATGGAATGATCGTTCACAAGACTTCCCCTGCCGCGATTCTTCCCGATGACTCCACTGCGGAAACGCGGGCGAAAGAATGGGCCGCCTATTGGACACCTCCGCGTCAGGCTGATCTGCGAGCGATGCTTATCGCCGCCGCGAAGGCGAACGGTTTTAAGGCCGATGCCTTCTCGACGTACACGGATCACATCGCGCAAATATCTTTGGCCTCTGCTGGCGAACGCCTTGCACAATCTCCCGCGACACTCCTTCCAGGCTTCATCAGTCTTCCTTCATCGGCTTCGGCCCACACGACGCTGGCGATCATCGTGGACCTGCGAACCGACCGTTCTCTCCGCCTTGCCACCGGCTGGGCGCAGGAGCTGCGATTGCGGTATCCCGAGGTCGTGATCCTCTCCGGACAGATGTTGCTCTTTGACGCCACGGAGCGTGCGCGTGCCGAGGCGGAGCAACTCGCGCCGTGGTGCCTTCTAGCCATTTTGGCGCCGCTCTGGATTTATTTTCGTCGGATGGGCCTGGCGTGGCTGGCGATGCTGTGTCTGGTGATGGGTTTCGTGTGGGTGCTTGGCGCGGCGCAGCATTTTGCGGGGGGGCTCAACTTATTGTCGCTCGTGCCCGTGCTGTTCACGCTGGGGGTTGCGGTGGACTACGGCGTATATGCGGCCTCCGATCCGGCGTGGCGGCACGGCGGGCGAGGCAATCGGCTTTCCACGACGTTTCTTTGCGCTGACGACGATACTGGGCTCCGGCTCCCTCATGATCGCCACGCACCCGGCATTGCGGTGGCTCGGCATCACACTGGTCGCGGGCGTGACCGGCGGCTATCTCACCTCTCTTTTCATCGTCGCGCCCGTGCTGCGGTGGAGATACCGACGACGAATGGAGAATCGAGCAAAGAGCCGAATGCGAACAGCCGGACACTTTGCAGGACGGCTTGTGATTGGCTTGTGTCTTGCGCTGATAACGCTTTTTTTAGCCATCCCGCCCGTGGTGCAAATTCCGCTTCAACTTCAGCATCCCGCTGGCATGGCTTCCATTTCGGCACCCGCTCATGCAAAACAACTGGACGCTCGCACGTACACTTTTGGCAAATCGTGGATGCGTTGGCACGAAACGTCCCCGCGGGCCGGTGTATGGGAGATCGCGGCGGTAGGAACCCCCGTCGAGCGCGGCACAGCCCTCGCAGCCCTCGCATCGCCGATTGATGTGCGAATTGAAAACGAGATGCTTGATCAACTCGATTATTTCCTCCCGCAGGAATGGTCGCGATGGCTGGTGCTCCGCGGCGTCGCGACAAATCTGGTGAACCTGCCCGGGTACGTGGCCCCTGAATACCAGCGGGAGATTTTCGCGGCGGCGACTTCGTATACCGATCCGCACGCCTATCTCGCCGCCGCCCTATCCCCGCATCCTTTCCTATCACGCCCTGCACGATATCTCGCAGATGCTGATCGACAATCCGCTCATCGTGCCGAATACGTTCGCGTGTACGGGCGTCGTCTCTCGTCCCTCCTACACCGCCTCCGGAACGGCAGGCGATCTGATGCTGGCGCGGGTTTTCGATTTCGAGGGCGGCGAATCTTTTGGCCGGCAGAAATCGATCACGTACATCGTTCCGCCGCCCGGGGAGGGCATTCCCTTCGCGCACGTCGCGTGGCCCGGTCTCGCCGGCGCGGTCACCGGGATGAATCAGGAAAAGCTCGCCCTCTTCATCAATGCCGCCGCGACTAAAGATTTTCGCCGCATTGGAACGCCGACGATTCTCATGGCCCGCGACGTTCTCGAGCACGCGCATTCCATCGCCGACGCCGACCGCATCATCCGCGCGACGCAGGTATTCGTGTCCGACATCATCGTGGTTGCCGACGGCAAAACCGGTGAGGCTCGCATCTTTGAAAAATCGCCCGCAAGAACCGCGAGTTACGATGTGGAACTGTCCGCGGTGGTCACGAATCACCTGATAACCCCGACTTTCGCCGACGATCCAGTGAATAGGGAGAGGCAGGATGAAGGCACGACCATGCAGCGCTACAGCCGTGCCCGCCACCTTCTGGACGAGATGGTCCACCATGTCACCGTGGAGGCCTTGCCGATCTCTTGCGCGACAAGCGGGGTGCTGCCAACGAAGACCTGGGCTACGGCAATCGAAATGCCATCGACGGATTAATCGCCTGCCACGCCGTCATTATGGATGTGACCCGGGGCGAGATGTGGGTCGCGGGTTGGCCGAACGCCGAGGGCGCGTTTGTCGGCGTCGATGTGATGGCGATGCTGCGGCACGCGGGAGAAAACGCCTCTTTTCATGCCCAAGCCTCGCCGCCCGGTATTCCAGCGGCTACGATGATGTCCGATGGCTCGTGGGAACGGGTCGTCGCCGCTCGAGCTGCCGCGGATCAGGCCGAGGCTGCACTTCGCGACGGCACCAGCATGAAGGCACGCGAGTTCGCGGAGACGGTTGTGCGAAACAACCCAAACTTTTATCTTGGACACGAATTGCTGGGACGAGCACTGTTTGCGAGTGGCGACAAAGAGCGGGCGAAGGCGGAACTGAAGATGGCATTGACGCTCGATCCCCCTTACAGCGGGCGGCGGGCGGCGATTGAGGGATTGATAAAAAAATGCGACACGCATTGATCGTATTCGCAATTCTTGCCTCGGGAATGGTGGTCGCTGGTTGTCAAACCCAGCCGGCAACGATAGCCATCACCGCGCCGACCGCGGAGCAGCAGCGCATTGAAGAGGCGGCCGCGCAATGGCCGGAAATTTCAACCAGCGAACCCGCGCTCAAGCGATCCTTCTTCGCCACCATTCACATCGCGGGCCGCCGCACTACCGCATCGGGCTTGCTGCAATATCACAATCCGCGCGATTTTCGGATCACGGCTGCGACCGAAATGGGCGTGATCCTTTTCGATGGCCGCATGAACTGGGCGGGCGTGACGGTGCTGCGTTCCATTCCCGGTGTGGACAAAGGCATCATCGCGACGCTGGTGCGCGATCTTGCCACCGCGTTCCAATTGCCCAAATCGTTCGACGGTGCCGTCGCGAAAAATGGCGTCGTGACCATCAGGCAAACCGGCGCGGATACGAATAAATATACGTGGGCTTTTGACGCTCGCACCGGCCGTCTGCGGCAGACGCAGGTGGACCTCGGCTTGTTCGATACCCTGTACATCAACTACCTTCGCTACAACCCGCGCGGCTGGCCGGAGGAACTGACCGTTATCCGAAAAGCCCGGTTCTATAACATCAGCCTGACATTCACGGATGACAGCTTCGCACGACACGATGCGTCGGGAAGCTCGCGATGAGTGCGGATTCGGCGGCTGATGCCGGCTGCGCATTTATTCTGGCCTGTCGAACGGTGGCGATCCCTTCAGTACGAACGGCTCGTGCATCACATCCGCCACGCGGCGAGCAGCCCCCTTTACGCAAAGCTCGATCTCCCTTCGATGGTGGCCCACGCGCATGGTTCCATTGAGTTGCTGCTATCGCAGTTGCCGCTGACCACCAAGGACCAGCTTGCCATTGCCGGCGCGGATGCGTGGGCGGTTGCACCGGATCAAGTCGCGGAATGGGTTTGCACGTCGGGCACCTCCGGCAAGCCGCTCCACGTGCCGTTGACGCGACTCGATCTCGACCGTCTTGCGGAAAATGAGGGCGTGGCGTTGGGGATCGCGGGAGTGGGACGTAAGGGCGCGAGCGACGATCTCTTTGTGATGGCGGTGGGGATGGATCGCATGTTTGTCGCGGGATTGGCGTATTGGCTCGGTGCGCAGCGTCTGGGCGTGACATGCGTCCGTGTCGGTCCCCAGATGGGATTGCATCCGGAGATGCTTGCCGAGTTGCTTGAACGGATCGATGCGAGTTCCGGTCGGCGCATATTCGTCATCACCGTTCCATCATTTGTCACCGGCGCCACTCCGCCCAAAAATCCGCTTGCCGGAATCATCTGCATCGGCGAGCCGATACGCTCCGAGAGCCTGACGTACAACCTGCTCGGACAACGTCTCCACGATCGCTTTGATTGTCCGATCACGTCCACGTACGCGGCTACCGAAACGTGCACTACGTTCGCGGAAGGCCCGGCATGCAACGGCGGCCATTTGAACCCGGCCCTGGCGACCCTCGAAATACTCGATGACGCGGACAGGCCGGTCCCCGCGTCGCAAGTAGGCGAGGTCGTCATCACGTCCCTCGGCATGACGGGAATGCCGCTGCTGCGATTCCGCACCGGTGATATGGCGGCGATGTTCACCGAACCGTGTGCCTGCGGAAGAACAACGCCCCGCCTCGGTCCGATCCTCGGGCGGCGTCAACAACTGCTCAAACTGCGTGGAACCAGCGTGTTTCCTTCCGCAATTATCGAGCGCTGCGAGCCGCGCCCGAAGTGTTCGATTGTGTCGTGGTTGCGGAACAGCACGAGCCGCTCAGCGATCGGGTTTGCATATTCATTCACGCGCGGGATGAAACGCCGGCGACACGAGAGAGAGTGGAGTGCCGCTTGCGTGCGGTGTTGCGGGTCACTCCGCCGATCCAATTCGTAACCGAAGACGCATTGCGGGAAATGCAGACGTCCACGAAAAGCCGCAAGATTCAAAGATTTATCGATCGGCGAAGCATGAGGTGAACGCCCCCCGCGAGAGCAACCGACTGTGGCGTGCGTATCCATCGCGCGAGCTTGTCCAGATCGTTGCCGCTGTCTTCCTCAAGCTGAATGGAAGGCATTAACGCTCCATCAATCCGCAAAAGCGCCCCTCCGTTTCATCCGAATGCCTTTGCAGCAATAACAGCGCAGCCGCGCACGATTCTGTCTGCCCCACTCCGGGCCCCGCCCACTCCATTCCCCCGGCAATGCAGTACGGCAAATCAAAATGCGTCATCCAACTCACCGCCCGACGGAGCGCGAGAGCCGCCGAATTTACTCCATTGCAAAGCACAACACTCGGACCCTGCAACGACAATTTAAGCGACAGTTCCGCCGCCACCGTGCTCGGCAATGTGCGACTGAAAGCTGCGGGGCTCGCATAGCGCCCGCCCGCCTCGCGCCGGGATCGGTCAAAATCTCGATCCGTTTCCAGGCAGCCCAAAGCCGTGCCGATGACAAGACCGGTCCGCGACTTCATACGCTCATCGAGATCGCAAACCAATGGCTCGCAAGCTTGCAACGCCACATCCGCCAATTGATCCGCGCCGCGAATCTCTGTTGCCGGCACCAGTGCAGGTTGAAACACGCACCGCGATTCCATATTCGCCGTGGCCGCTCGAATAATCATGACGGTCGTTTCAATCCGCATGATGCGCATCCGATCGCGAAAGAATAATCGCCGCATTCATGCCGCCAAATCCGCTCGCGATTTTCAACACATGTCGAAACGGTGTCTGCCGGGCACTTGTCACAAAATCAATCTCCGGCCATTCCGCGGATACCAGACCCGCGATCGGCGGAATGATCTGCGTTCGCAACATTTCAACAGCCAACACCGCTTCAATAAGTCCCGCCGCCCCGAGTGTATGCCCGATCAATCCTTTCACCGCCGTCACCGCCGGCGAACCACCATCTTGGAGAAACACGCGCTGGATAGCCACCGCTTCCATCGCATCATTATATTTCGTGCCCGTGCCGTGCGCAAATACCACGCCGATATCCGCCGGTCGAAGTTGAGCCGCCGTCAACGCCTGTCGAATCGCGCGAATCAACCCACCCGCCTCCCGATCCGGCGCAGTCATATGCGTCGCATCATTGCTGATTCCCCACCCCGCAATGACGCATCCAATCCCTGGCGAAACCCTCTGCAACCCACACGCCGCCGCCGCGGAGCCCAGCGTCAGCCCGTCACGATTCCGATCAAAAGGACGGCACGCCGTCGGCGAAATCGCCCGCAACGCCTGAAACCCATCGCTCACAAAATCCCCCGCCACATCCGCCCCAACCGCCACCATCGCATCCGCTTCGCCATCCAAAATCAGCATCGCCGATTCAATGATCGCCGCAAGCCCCGACGTACACGCTGTCGACACCCCATACGACGGACTGCCAAATACCTGCGAATCGCGCACCAGCGCGAGCGAGCCTCCCAACGTCGGCACCGCCCCCGGCGATTCCTCCCCCGCATCTACGCTCCGCATCCAACGCACTTGGCCCTCCATATCTCCCTTCGTTGTCGCCAAAAGCAGACCTCGCCTCTTCGCCTCCACTGAGCCATGAGAGTGGCAAACCGCCTCGACAGCAGCACGACTCATCGTCGCAAAATCCGGGCATTCCCGCACATTCTCCGGCGTACACGCCCCCCGGCACCACGCCTCGAAAAGCGCCGCCACACCGCTAAAATGCGGCGTCACCGCCGATATTCCCGTGATGCCGATCAATGGAACAGAAATAATGGACCTCATGTTTGCCGTTGCACTTCCACGCCAAGACTTTTACGATTGAACCGGAAACTCATGACGGACTCAACCCAACTTCCTTCCACACTCACAATGGGCCTCACCGCCCTCGCCGCCGGCACCTTGTCCGGCGCGGCCCTCCTCGCTTACTCCGTCTTCTCGCCCCGGTGCCAATTCTGGGCTCCCGTCATTCGCTCACTCCCCCCACGAGACGCCGTGGCCCTCACCTTCGACGACGGCCCGCATCCTCAATTCACCCCACAAATTCTCGACATCCTCGCCGCCCACCACATTCGCGCAACCTTTTTCGTCATCGGCCGCTTTGCAAAAGAACATCCCGCCCTCCTCCGCCGCATGGTCGCTGAAAAGCACACGATCGGGAATCATACCCTCGACCACGACCGTTTCGGCATCAATCAACGCCGTCCCTATTGGCAGAGGCAAATCGCCGAAACGCAGCGCATCGTCGCCGACATCACCGGCACGCTCCCCATCCTCTTTCGCCCGCCCATGGGCTTCAAGACCGGCCACATCGCCGCCGCCGCGAGAGAGCAACGCCTGCCCATCATCGGCTGGTCCCTGCGAAGCCTCGACACGCGCCCGACCACCGGCGACCAACTCTGCCGCCGCGTCGTGAACCGTCTCGGCGGCCATGATATTCTCCTCATGCACGATGGCGTCGAGCCCGCCCGCGCCGGTGCCTCGCAAGAGCAATCGGTTAAGGCTCTCCCCGGAATCATCGCCGGAATCGCCGCAAAAGATCTGCGAGTCGTTTCATTACTGGATGCCCTTCTCAACCCCGATTCCGCACCCCACGCACCCGCAGTAGGAATCGCCTCATGACTGCTCCCTCCGCTCACACCCTCCAGGCGAATGCTTCGACGCACCGTCGTCCGACCGCTCGCGACGTTGTCCGCACCAGCTACATCTATGCCACATTATGGCTCGGCGTGATCCTCTATCTCCTTTTCCTCGGCCCATTTCTCCTTGCCGCCAGCTATACCATCGACCGCAAACGTTCCATGGCCCGCCGCGCCGCCCGTTGGATATTCCCCACCCTCATTCGCCATTACTGTTGGATTCGCCGCGATCCTCTCACCATTGAACCCGCCCCGTTTGATTGGAAATCCATCGGCCCATGTATTGTCGTCGCCAACCATGCCTCCGCGATGGACGCCGTTCTTCTCATGGCACTCCCCGCCCCCACAGGCGACGGACGCGTCTGGTCCAAAGGCTGGCCGTTCCGCGTGCCCCTTCTCGGTTGGCTGATGCGGCTCTCCGGCCACCTTTTTGTCGAAGATTTTAACATTCTCCCCGATGCGGAATCGTGCCTCGCCGAGGGCATTTCGCTTCTCGTGTTCCCCGAATCGTCGCGTACGCGCACCGGAAAGGTCGCCCGCTTTCGTGAAGGCGCCTTCCTCCTCGCCGCCCGCACAGGCCGCCCCATCGTTCCGGTCGCCCTGCACGGTTCTCGTGAATCAATGCCCGCCGGTCAGCCCTGGATTTTCGCTCCGTCGCTTCGCATTCAGCCGCTGGGCGTTTTGTATCCGGATCGCGCCGATCCCAAAAACCACGCACTGCTTCGGAGGCAAGCCCACGACATGATTGCCGCCGCCCTTCGCCGCAATCAATCGACCCCGCAGCAATCCTCCCCCGCGACCGCCGCCGCATAGGAACCACATGCCGTCTCGTCCCCCACTTCCACACGCGCCCGCCGATGCACTGGCTCGACACCGCTGTCCTTTCAGCAGACGGTCTCACGGCAACCGCCACGCGCAACATCACGCCCGACCATCTCTTTGTTCACGACGGCTGCCTGCTCTCTTCCGCGCTGATCGAACTCATGGCCCAGGCCGCCGCCGCCGGTTCAAGCCTCAAGGCCCAATCGCAAGGCCGCAAAGTTCGAGATGGTGTGCTCGTCTCCATCAACGATTTTCGGATACTGGGTCCCGTCCCGGCGGGGTCGCTCATCACCCTGAAGGCCACGCATGAAAAAACATTCGGTGCCCTGACCCGTGCCGCGCTTGAAACACGCATCGACGCCCGCCCCATCGCCACCGCCACCATGACATTTCATCTCCAATTCGAGTAAAATCTGCCGCTCACGAACCTCCTTTGGAAGTCCCCACGCATGACCCCCACCGAAATTCAACTGATCGACATCCTCACCCGCGGCCTAAAACTTCAACGCCCCCAGCCGGTCACTCCGCAAACCGCGATCTTCGGAAAAGAAGGCCTCGGCCTCGACTCGGTCGACGTTCTGGAAATCGCCGTGCTCCTCGACAAACATTTCGGCATCATGCTCGAAGAACAAAACGCCGAAGTAAACGCCGCCCTCGTCACCATTGCCACCCTCGCCGCCTTCATCGACCGCCATCGGCCACCCGTATCCGCCTGATCCAACGCGATCAATTGCTGGAGCCGCTCCTGCATTCTCTCGCTTACCATCTCGCGATCATCACGGCCCAGCCACCGATCCGCGCCACGGCCCGATTTCCCAAAGAACACGCCGCATTTCAGGGACACTTTCCCGGCAATCCGATTCTCCCCGGCTTCATACACATTCAACTCGCCCTCGACATTCTGCGCGACGCGGGGTTGCCTCATCGCCTTCAGCAAATTTCGGCGGGAAAATTCGCGCGACCCATTATTCCGGACACCCTCGTCGATGTTGTGCTTTCCGCAACGTCCGAGCCACACGTGTATCAGGTCGTACTGAGCGCAGTCGGCGAGTTGTACAGCAGCTTCACGATGATGGTTTCGTAAAAAAACGCTTCCTGACGGGCGCGTCTCGGAATCCTCTCATTGCGGGCACCGAAATGCGATGGCTGGTTAGCTCTTTTCGTCTCGCTGCCACAGATCATAAAAATTTCCCCACTGATACGGATATCGCCGCACCACCGCCTCAAGATGTTTCGCGAAATCGACCGCCGCGGCAGCGACACGTTCATCCCTCGTGCCGCCCGACTCCTCCCCATATCTCCGCGCTTCACTAATGAGGCACGCATACCGTCGATACCCAAGTCGGCACGTATACACATGCACCACCGGCGCACCGCTCAACGCCGCCGCCACAAAAGGCCCCGCCGGCAGATCCACCTCGTCGCCCAACAGCATCACTCGCACCGACTTGCCGCGCATGGTCCGATCCGCGCGAAGTGCGACCAGTTCCCCCCGCCGCAGGGCCGCGATCATTTTGATTCCGGCCGCGAGGGCATCGGTCGTGTTAATGACATGAACGCCTGCAAGTTGATGTTGATTGGTTGCGTGAAAGCGTTCCGTGCCGTCGGTCTCATCGCGGTACATCACCAGGTGAATTGCGCGTGCGAGGCCCATGCGCTGCATATACGGCGCGGCGACCTCGGCATTTCCAAAATGCCCCGTGAACATCATCACTCCTCCTCCCGCCGCCGCAGCCTCCAACAAGTGTGGCCGCCCCTCGCATTCAATGGCGAAACCGTGCTTCGCCTTGGTCAGCATGAGGGCGCGGTCGAGCAGCAGAAAGCCATACTCCATCATGTGCCGATAGGTTTCCCAGCCTTGGCGAATTCGCGACCGCCCGGGCCGCAGGCGGTCGAGATATTTAACGCTCGCTCGCCTCGCGCGGGGAAACAGCAGGAAAAAATAGAGGGCACCGAACCAGACAAAAAAGTATCCCAGCCGCAGGAACCTCGACCCCGCCCACAACATCATCGCATTGGCCGCGTAGCCGCAGCGCGGGGTGGCCCATCGCTTCCGCGGGTCTGCTGACGTCTCCCGCTCTGTCACGTCATCTGTCACATACGCCCCCGATCACGCCGCCACCCGTTGAGGACGCACCACGGACAGCACGCTGCGCACCACCGCCAGGCCGATCAATGCCACCCCCAGCGCCACGATGAAATTGCCAAGCAAAAACGCCGGCAGCATCTCTCGCGAGAGGGTTCCAAAACTCGCAGCAATCCATCTTCCATGCAGCAGGAGAGTTCCCATCCCATAGCTCAAGACCAGCCAGACGGGCAGCAGCGGTGGAATGGAAATCTGACTTCCGATCACCGCGGCGAGTACGTTCAAATGCAACCGCCGGGAGAAATAGATTGCCAGAATGGTCTGTAAAAAATACAACGGCGTCAGGCCCAGGAATATCCCCACGGCGAACGCCGTCGCCAACTCCGCATTGCTCGACCCCGCCCGAAGCGCCTCATGAATCGCATTCCTCCACGCCCTTGCCTGCCACCATTTCCCGAATGCCGCCCCCCCCCGTCCCCCTCCCACCGCGTCACCAATTGCTTGAATGGGATCGGAATCAGCCGCCGAAACACGAGAAACACATTCACGCGCACGCCCCGCAACGTATCGATCACCGGCCGAAAATGGCTGACCCGTTTCGCTGCGGGAAAATAAATGCACTCAATCGGTACGCTCCGAATCCGCACCCCGCCCCACGCCAGCCGTGCCAGAATCTCCGTCTCAAAATCGAACCGCCAGAATCGGCACCGCACCGCCAGCGTATGCGCCAGCGGATAACACCGCAGCCCGCACTGACTGTCCGGAATGTGCTGCCCCGTCTGCACGCGCAGCCAAAACGTCGCGGCATCCCGCCCTTTTTTGCTGCGTTGCGGAACATTGCCCCCCCCGCCTCCGCCTCCCGTTGCTGCGTCCATGTCTCTATGGCCGATGATTAAATCGTCCGGATGCTCCCGTCCGGCCGCGAGCAGGTGAACAATATCCTCGGGACAGTGCTGGCCGTCCGCATCCACGGTCACGACATGCGTGCATCCGTTCTGGTTTGCGTGGCGAAATCCGGTATCGAGGGCGTGCCCCTTTCCCATGTTTCGTGCATGCGTCAGCAATGTGATGCCCGTGATGCGTTTCAATACTTGTGTCGAACCATCGGTGCAACCGTCATCGACGACGATCAGTTGGGCCTCTTCCCCCGCGTCGGTGAGGACCGCGCGCCACATCAGCGATGACCTGCTCGATGGTGCCGGCGTGATTGAATACGGGAATGATGACCGCGATTTTCAAGCGGTGAGCTCCTCAGCCGCCCTGGGCCGCCGAACCGCCGTTGATGGTCATGGCGATGGGGATATTGCTGCGGCGTTCGGCAGGGTTGTACAGCTCCCCGGTGGTGTACTCGACCGGAACGCCATCCTTCGTGTGCAGAATGTAGTACCCGCCCCGATCCACCAACTCCTGCCACGGCCCGATCACGCACTTTCCCATCGGCGTTGGAACCGTCAGCAGCGGCACCCGCGTTCCCGGGGCACTCGCCAGGTTGCGTAGGATCAACTGGCTTTCCTTCAACGTCAGCCGATGCTGCGGCAACGTCCCGTCGGGAAACGGATGAATCAAATAGTACGGCTTCACCACCACGTCCCCCGCATCCATCCGATCGTACATTTCCGTAATGATCCGCGCATCATTATTGATCCCGCGAAACAACGGATGCTGCAACATCATCAACGGCTTCCGCTTTTCGGCGAGATCGGTCAGCGTGACCAGTGTATCGAGCAACCCCTGCGTGACTTCGCGCGGATGCACGACGTGCAAAATGTACGAGCTGGGGCGCAGACGCTGCAACCCTTTGAGCAGGCCCTTGGTGCGGGTCACGCGGTTGGGATACCAGACCGGCTCGCGTGTGTGGACCGTCACGGTGATACGGCGTGAGAGGGTGGTGTTGAGCCGGTCGATCCGATCCGCCAGATGTTCGAGATATTCGCCCGGCACCGTCAGCGGATCGCCGCCCGACAGCACGATTTCCCGCAATTCCCGTTTGTTCGGACTGCGCTCCGCCTGATCGAACATGTCGTCGATCTCGGCATGGGAAATGAAGCCTTCAATATTCTCGCGGTTTTTCAGATAGCAGTAACGGCACAGGCCGCTGCAAAAGTTTGTCATGCGGATGAGGACTTCGTAGCGGTACTTTTGAATCCAGCGCGTGTGCTCGGCGGATTTTCCCACCAGTTGAAAGGCGTCCCACCGTTCGGTTCCGGCATCATAAATTTCCGCCTTGCCGGGCAGGGCGAGTTCCCACAAGGGATCGGCAGGGTCATCCTGAAGGACGTGCTCGACGTAGTAGCGTGGAATTCGGAACGGATATTTGGCGGAAACTTCGCGCATCTCGGAGGCGCGAGCCTCATCGATGGAGGGCAGAAGCCGCTGCAACTCTTCAACCGTGCCGATGACCTCGCGGGGCTCAGCAAATACTTTGGAACCCAGTGCGGTCATCCAACAACCCCTCTTGCGTGTTAAAAACCCACCGAAAGGACTGGTCGAATCATACCCGCGCGTCGATGCCTGTGGAAACGCCGCCCTTCAGTCGGCCGGATAGAGCATCCACATTCTCCACAAACGATCGGGTAGAGATATTTCCGAGACGCGCCCGTCAGGAAGCGTTTTTTGCGTTTTCGCCCGTTTAATACGGTATGCCGAGGTAAACGCTTCCTGACGGGCGCGTCTCGGAATCTTTTCTATTTGATGAACAGGCTGCGCAGTAAGGTGACGGCGGTATCCATTGCGAAGGGCTTGCCATCGGTTGGGCGGGGGGCGAAGGTGTCTTCATTCCAGTGGTCCAGGTCGAGGGAGATGGGGCCGGGTTGGAGTCCGACGACGAGAGCGACGGCTCCGAAGCCGAGACCTTGGTCGACGTAGCGCTGGAAATCACGCCGGTGCAATTGTTCGGCGGCCTTCTTCGCCAGGTCCGCCGCGAGGTCGCCGGCCTGTTCGCACCAGACGATGACCACGCGATTGGCTCGGTGGGTGCATAGGAGCCGCCACGCTTGGCGGAGGGCACCGAGTAGGGGGGCTTCGTCGAAGGCCAGCGTCTCGCATGGCCCCTGGATGTGAAAATGGATGGCCGCGACGCTGGTCACGCTGGAGTAGACGCTGCGGGAAAAATGGCGGGGGGAGGCGTAGCGGCCGTCGGCCGCGAACATGCTTTCGAGGTAGGCGGCGGTGGAGTCGATGTTTCCCCAGGATGATTGGACGATGAGGGCGATGCGTTCGCCGTCGATGGTTGCCAGGCTGGCCATTGTCCATGCCTGGTGTATCGCTCGTAGGGCGAGTTGGGTAAGGGCGTCCTGATTGGACACGGTGGCGGGGTCGAGTTGCTCCGCGGGTGCGAGATTTTTTTGGCTGCTGGGGATCAGTTCGTTCACGTGGCGAATCGTATCGGTGACGATGCCCATTCCGGAAATGTTCAAGGTCATTGGATTCATGCGTTTTCTCCCGGGTGGCGAGAGAAGACGAGAGCGGTGTTGTTTCCGCCGAAGGCGAAGTTGGTGGACATCGCGGCATGGATTTCGGCGTGGCGGCTTTCGCCGCGGACAATGGGCAGGTCGAGGGCGGGGTCGGGTTCCACACTGCCGGCGTTGGCGGGGACGATGCGTTCGCGGATGGCTTGAACGCAGATGATTGCTTCGAGGGCGCCGGCGGCGCCGAAGGTGTGGCCGGTGCGGCGTTTTGTGGAGCTGACGAGTGGGGGGTTTTGGAGGTTGGCGAAGACGGTGCGGATGGCGCGGGTTTCCATGGCGTCATTGTCGCGGGTGCCTGTGCCGTGGGCATTGATGTAGTGAATGTCGTGGGGGGTGAGTCCGGCGCGTTGGATGGCGTCGCGCATGGCGCGTGCGGCTTGGCGGCCTTCGGGGTCGGGTGCGGTGATGTGATGGGCGTCGCAGGTGACGCCGAAACCGCGGAGGTAAGCGAGGGGGGTGACGCCGCGTTTTTTTGCGTGTGGGATGCTTTCGAGAATGAGGACGCCGGCGCCTTCGCCGACGGTGATGCCGGGGCGATCTTTGTCGAAGGGGCGGCAGCCGTCTGGGGCGACGACTTTGAGGGCGTGGAAGCCGCTGAGGACAACGCGGCAGAGGGCTTCGCTGCCGCCGGCGATGGCGATGTCGCATTCGCCGAGGGCGATGGCGTCGCATGCGGCACCGATAGCCATGGCACTGCCGACGCAGGTGGTGAGGCAGACCTGATTGAGGCCGACGGGGGCGATGTTGTGGCGGCGGCGGAGGAGGGCGGCGACTTCGTGGGGTTGGATGCGGCGCATGAGGTCGGGGTCGGCGGTGTGGGGATTTTGACGGTACTGCTGGTAGTAGCGTTCGTTACGATCCATTCCGCAGACGGTGGTGGCCATGAAGAGGGCGATGGGGGTGGTGGAGTGTTTTTTGGGTTCGAGGTGGGCCTGGGCCAGGGCTTCGTCGACGGCGAGGCAGGCTAACTGTTGTGTTCGGGATAGTTTATGCCAGAGGCGGTGGGGGAGGTCGGAGGGATTTGGGAGGTCGGGGCATTGGGCGACTTTGATTTTGGAGAGGGGATGGTCATGACCCGGTCGTGCCCCGTCCCCGCCATTGAACTCCTCGCGGAGGGGGGTCCATGACCTGATCATGTCCCGGTCGCTCGGGTCTCTGAGGAGGCCGGCCCAGGTGGCGGGGACGCCGATTCCTTGCGCGGTGACTGCGCCCAAGCCGGTGATGGCGACCGCGTGATCCATGGCATCCTCGAGGAGGGGCGGGTTAGTTGGGCGTGCCCGTTTTTCCGGGGCGCTGGCTCAACCGCTGAAAATACATGGGATTCAGAGACGCGCCCGTGAGGAAGCGTTCGGCATTCCTCGCTGAGGGTCAAACGCTTCCTCACGGGCTGCGTCTCGGAATTTTTCGCAGTCAGCAGGCACAAGAAAGCACTCCCCGGAAAAACGGGCACGCCCGGTTAGTTGCCGGGATTTTTCTTGATGCCGTAGATGTCGAGTGACGCGGGTAGGATTTTGAGTGTGACGATTTTGGGTTTGACGCCGGTGACGGCACCGTTTCCGTCGGCGACGGGGGTCTTGGCGATTTCATCGACGACGGGGAGGCCGTCGGTGACGTCGCCGAAGGCGGTGTATTGGGTGTCGAGGTTGGGGGATTTGGCGTGCATGATGAAGAATTGAGAGCCGGCGGAGTTGGGGTCTTCGGCGCGGGCCATGCTGAGTGTTCCGCGTTCGTGTTTTTTGATGTCGGAGAATTCCTGCATGATCTCGTAGCCGGGCCCGCCGGTGCCGGCGCGGCCTTCGATGTTTCCGGTGGAGTCTCCGCCCTGGATCATGAAGCCGGAGATGATGCGGTGGAAGGCGGTGCCGTCGTAGAAGTGCTGTTTGGCGAGACAGATGAAGTTGTCGACCGTGTGGGGTGCGATGTCGTAGGAGAATTTGGCTTTGATGACGCCTTTGTCGGTTTCGATGACGGCGTATTCGAGGGGCTCGATGTGGATGACGGTGGGTGAGAATTGGCTGAGGACTTGTTTCTTTTCGGTGTCGGGCATTTTTTCGAGTTCGGGCTGGACGCGGGCGAGGGCTTCTTTGCCGCGGCCGGGGTTGAAGAGTGTTTCGATGACGAGTGGGGTGGCGTCTTTCCAAACGAGGAGGTAGGTGCCGCCCTGTTTGACCTGGGGGAAGAAGGCGGCGAGGTCGACGGAGCCGTCGGATTCGGCTTTGGCGGGGGTGGGGTCGAGCTTGGTTCCGTCGAAGGTGTAGAGTGAGAATTTGGGGAGGCTGTGGTCGTCGACGGCGTCGTCGGCGGTGGTGAAGAGGCCGTCGATGGAGGTGGCGGCGAGCCCGACGGCGGCGAGTGCTTTTTTGGCTTCGTCGCCTTTTTCGGTTTCGAATTTGATGAGGACGGGCTCGTCGGGTTTGACGTAGGGTTTGATGGGGACGATGGCGGCGGCGTGGAGGGAGTGGGCGGCGGGTGCGGAGAGGGTGGCGAGGAGGAGGAGGATTTTGGTTGTGGTTTTGGTTTTGGTTGCAGATTGAAGGGGCATAGGGGGCTCCGCGGTAGAGGGGATGGGTACTTGGGACAGGGTGGTGATTCTAGCTTGGGGGAGGGGGGGCGTAAACATGAAGGGAGGAAGGGATGAGTGGGTGGGCCTTTTTCTGGGGCGGCTTGCCGGTGTTATGCGAGCGGTGCGGATTTAACCACCAAGGCACCAAGAGTTCCTGTAAAGGTTGGATTTGAGATTTGATGGCGAGGGGGTGGTTGGGGTTTGAAATTTTGGATTGGGGTTTTTTGGATTTTGAGTCGAAATTAAAGATGTTTGATCTCTGGGAGCGGATGGGTTGCTCGAACAACTAGCTGCGTCCCCGTTGTATTTTTAATAGCGTAACGGTGTAAACTGGCATAGGATATATATTTAATCTACGCAATATGTCCGATAAGAAGAAAAATGCACTCGGGACGCAGGGGCAATCCAATCTCGCTTTACTCGCTCAAGCCCGAGCAAGCTCTAACTGGCAAGAAATCCAACGGGGGACGCGGCTAGTTTGTCGCACGAGATCGAATAACCTAGCTGCGTCCCCGTTGAACTTCCGTTGAATTTCCCCGCCAGCAACTGAGCAAACCTAAACAACTCACCAGTAACAGCGAGCGATCGAATGCGAATTGAAATTGTATGCGGAAAATGCTCTGAAGAGGCCAGTGGCATTGCCCAATGCTTCGTGGAAAAAATCAGCGACAACGGCTTCTATGACGTTCGATGTCCAAAAGGGCACGAGGCCTTAGTTTTAACGCAAACTCTGCGTCATGAAATGCTCTTCGAGATTGCTCTCAATGCTATCGTTGACGGTTATTATCGGGAGGCAATTGCCTCCTTCGCCGCAAGCGCCGAACGATTTTTTGAGTTCGCCATTCGAGTAATCTGTCGGAAACATCAGACGCATGCTGATTTGTTAGCAAACATATGGAAATCCGTCGCTAGTAGCTCTGAAAGGCAATTTGGCGCGTTCGTATTCCTGTATTCCGCCACATTTGGTGCTGCACCCACCACCTACGAAAACTCGCTTGTTTCGATACGAAACAAGGTAGTCCACAAAGGACAAATTCCTCGCGCAGCGGAAGCTGAACGGTTCGGCGAGGCTACATTTAGGATAATTCAAATTAGCCTTTCAGAGCTTCGCCGAAAGTGCTGTCCTGAGTTGAACGCCGAGCTGGCGGACCACATGGCGAGAATTGCTGTTTTGGCCGGGACCCGTTATCCCAGGACTTGTTCGACTTCACCAACCGTTCTCAACGCAACGAAAGACATTCCTACGCCGCTTCCCACCTTTGCAACTTTGCTGGCTCAATTCTTGGACAAAAAACATCCGATTTAATGCAGATGGGCTATAACTTTTTTTGTGGTGCTCGAACGAATCTAATTTGCTCGAATTTGAGGAGCTTCTATGGCCGATGAGCCAATTCTGGTCGTAATTGACGAAACAGGAACGACTAACCATCCATCTCTCCATGACGCCGACGACTTCGCTGTTGGCGCGATAGTGTTTTCGGCAAGTGACGTCGAGCATCTTACAAGAACCAGTAAAGCCATCGGCAAGCTGCTTCAAGAGAACGATTACAAGTACAAGGATGTGCAAAGGCTAAGCGAAGCCCGAGGTTTGTTTCTATCGGCGATGAATAAATTGCAGCAACCTGCTGGTGTATATGGCTTCTACGCTCCCGGAAAAGGGATAGCTGAAGAAACCAGAAAGACGCTTGAGGTAGTCCGCCGCAAAAATTTGAACGACCACGCGGAGTTGGAGGCGGTAGAGGCCTTGAAATCCGCACCTAGACAACAACTTATGAAAGAGTTTCTAGGGCCAATGACTTCCTCCTTCACCAACTATGCCCACGGATGGAAACGCGAGGCACATATTTACTGGGACCGCCGCAACGATTTGGCTACCATCGGTGAGCATTCTATCTCGTTTGACCAAATCACTCAGTCTATTTTGTCACATCTAAAAAATGAGCCCTCGCGCTCCGCGAGATTCATGGGGGAGGCACCAAGAGAATTCGTCCCAATTGCCCGGCTTGGCGGTGTTGTAGCAGGCGACGTTCTTATGTATTTCCGTAAGCACGGGCCCCGTATCTGGGCAAAATTAATCGAAGGCTTCGACATCAATCCGGCCGATCCTCGACTGGATAATTTTTCCGTGGGAGGGATTTTTCAGACCACGAAGGTAGCAACAGTGTGCGAGCAGCTAGCGGACAATGATACACACCAAGGAAGCCGAGATACGTGTATGATCCAAGGTTATTATAAGCGATTTATATCAAACCTAATTTCGTTTTATTCCCCAACAGGTTCAATGGGTCACGTTTGCGTTGAACGTGGGGACCGCTGGCATGTTCACCAAAACCCAAATTGAATCGTCAGCCACTCGGACTCTAAGAAGTGAAACGGGGATGCAGCCAATACTCTTCGGTACTCACATGGTAGCGTGTGGAAGCGTTGGTTTCTAACGCGGCGGTGGGTGGCCAAGACTCAGGGAGGAACGAAGCGGATGGACTGGGGCGATGGGAAGATGACTCTGTGGGTAGCAATAAGCCCCGCGGCTTGTTTCCAGGCCGTGGCGGTCGGGGTGGGTTCAGCTTTTTTGCGCAGCCGCCTTCGCCTGCGGCTGTCGCTCTTTTTTCATCTCGCGTTGTACGTCGGCGATGATCGCGAGTCCCGCTTGGTACAGGCACATCGGCACTTGCAACTGTTTGGGCGGATGTACTGAATGGTCAGGTGTGGCGGTGAGGGGATGGGCTTTTTTTGTTGAGGGGTGAAAGAACGCTTCCTTATGGGCGCGTCTCGGAATGGGGGTGTGTCGGAATGGGGGTGTGTTGGAGCGGGTGGAGGAAATACGTCGTCGCGTTGCGGCGGCGCTGAAAAGGGGGGAGTGTGACTTGGGATTTCGGGGAAATATGTCGTCGTGTTGCCTTTCTGGACTCAGCGTGTGCTCCGTTGCGAGTTTGATGGCTGTTTTTCAGTTTGTTTGTTTTGCCTTTTGGGTATAGCTCATGCTATACTCCAGCTCATGCCAAGTGATGTGCGTTACGCCGAAATCCTTCGTCTGTTCAAGGCCCGCGGATGGGTGTTGAACCGCATAAGAGGCTCGCATCACGTTTTCAAAGGCCCGGGCGGCGGAAGTTTCTCGGTGCCGGTGCATAACGGAAAGGTCAAACATGTCTACTACAAGCAAATCCAAAAGTTCTTTGGCGAAGCGCCCTAAGCGTCGTTCGGACAGGCCGTTTGACGCCGCCATTCTTCGCCGCGCCCGCGCTATCGCGCAGCACTACCAAGTCGTCCTCTGGTTCGAGGATGGCGAATGGTATGGGAAGGGCGTTGAACTCCCCACCACGATGAACGACGGAAAAACTGCTGAAGAATGCACCAAAAATGTGCGAGAATCCTTCGTCACCACCGTCGCGGTCATGCTTGAACAGGGCAAGATCGCGCCGCCGCCGGCATTCGACGGTATACGGAACGAGCAGGTCAACTTCCGCCTGAGTGCCGACGAACGGATGCGGATCGACGTCGCCGCGAAACGAAAAGGCTTTGAAGGCGTCTCCGATTTCGTGCGCTGGGCCTCACTGCGCTGCCGAGAACTAAACGTAGGTGATTAAAATAGCAGTGCCCCATCTTGATCGATTGGTTGGAGCTGTTGCGTTCCTCGATGGTTCTCTGGCCCGCGTGGTCATTTTGGTAGGTGTAGTCCATGCTTCCCGTCCGCTGACCGTGGAGGATTAGTGGGTTGTGACGTGTGAATTTTTTTGGGTGAGCAAATACGTCGTCGCGTTGCGACGGCGCTAAAAGGGGGTGGTATGGCTGGGAATTTCAGGGGGCTTGGCTCATCTGACTGATGAAGCGGTTGTGATTTCCACGCGGAACGTTTTTTTGTTGAGGGGTGAAAGAACGCTTCCTTATGGGCGCGTCTCGGAAGGGGGGTGTGTCGGATGGGTGAAGTAAATATGTCGCCGCGTTGCGGCGGCGCTAAAAGGGGGGAGTAGGACTTGGGATTTCGGGGGACTGGTCAGGGAACTTGGCCCATTAGGTGTTGCGGCGTTTTTTGGTGGGGTTTTGTGCGGCTTGGGTGAGGTCGTGGGCGAGGCGGAGGGCGGATTTGGTGGCGTGGATGCTGCCGATTTCGTGTTGGAGTTTGATGAGTTCGGAGCGGATGCGGAGGGCTAATGCGTCGGGGGAAAGGAGGCGCCATTCGGCGGCGGGGATGGGTTTGCCGTGGTGGATGCGGATGCGGCCACCGAAGAGTTTTGGCATTTTGGCGTTTCGGGGCCAAGTTTCGTAGGCACCGTCGATGATGACGGGGAGTATAGGGACGGGCTTTTTGCAACGATTGAGGATGAGGACCATGCCGGGGGCGACGGGGCCGATGGTGCCGTCTTCGCTGCGGGTGCCTTCGGGAAAGATGTTGAAGAGGTAGCCTTTGTCGAGGACATCGACGGCCATGCGGATGGCAGTGAGGTCTGCGGCGCCGCGTTTGACGGGGAAAGCGTTCCAGAGTTCCATGAGGTAGTGGAGGAATCCGCCTTTGAAGAGCGTATCGCGCGCCATGTAGTGCATTTGGCGGGAGGGAGCGATGCCGATAAGCCAGGGGTCGAGGAAGGATTGGTGATTGGTGACCATGAGGACGCCGCCGGTGGGGGGGATGCGTGCCTGGCCGCCGACGTGGAGGCGGAAGAAGATCATGGAGAGGATGCGAGAGATGAGTCGGCCTGTGTTCCAGGCGAGGATTTGGAAGGTGCCATTGCCTTCACCGCGATAGACGTAGGCGGCGGAAGGAGGAGGGGGAACCGGGGATGTGGGAGTCGCGGCGGGGGGCACGATCAGTGGGCTCCGGTGTGAGCGTGGTCGTGGGAATGGATGTGGCGGATCATGGCTTCAACGGTTTCGTCGAGGGTGAGATCGGTGGTGTCGATTTCGACGGCGTTTTTGGCGCGGAGGAGGGGGCCGACGGCACGTCCCTGGTCGCGCATGTCGCGTTGAAGGATCTGTTGAAGGACTTCGTGCTGTTCGACGGAAATGCCTTTTTTTGCGAGTTGTGCGATGCGGCGGCGTGCGCGTTCCTCGGGGTGGGCGTTGAGGAAAAATTTGAACGTGGCCTGGGGGAAGACGATGGTGCCTTGATCGCGTCCTTCGGTGACGAGGGAGCCGGCGGTTTGGCCAACGAGGCGCTGCTGGCGTACGAGTTCCTCGCGGACCCAGGGGTTATCGGCGGCGACGTAGGTGATTTCGGTGATGCTGGGTTGGCGAACGGCGTCGGCGACGTTGCGGCCATTGAGGTGAATGGCGGCGGGCTTGGTGTTCCAATCGAAAGTGAGGGAAAGAAGGCGACAGCGTTGGGCGATTCGGTCGGGGTCGTCGAGGATTTGTTGTTCGAAGGCGTCGAGGGCGACGGCACGGTACATCGCGCCGGTATCCAAATGGGGAAGGCCCATGCGGTCGGCAAGTTGAAGTGCTGCGGCGGATTTACCGGAACCGGCTGGCCCATCAATAGTTATAATCATTTTGTTTCCTCACGCCGGGGTGTTGCGAACCCTTATTATCATAATTTGGGTAATTTGGGCGAATTTTCTTGTAAACGAACGGAAGTACCGATAAGTTATAGGAGCGGTGTGATAAAAACAACTCTTTCACTGCGGCGGACGTACAAATAAGGGTATGCAGGCGGTTCGCGAGACCTCTTTTAATTTTGCTATTTTCTCCCCTCCGGTAGGCGAAGCTCCATCCCAGGCCTTCGCCTACTTTTATTTTTGCGAATGGTGGAAGTTGGGGGGAAAGGTCAGGGAAAGTGGATGCGGTGTGGGGCGGAGTAGATGTTGAATTGGTTGTTTCGGACGAAGCCGGCGAGGGTCATGTTGAATTCTTTGGCGAGTTGGACGGCAAGGCTGGAGGGCGCGCCGACGGCGGCGAGGATGGGAATGCCGGCCATGAGGGATTTTTGAATGAGTTCAAAACTGGCGCGGCCGGAGACGAGGAGGATGGTGTTTTGGGCGGGGAGTGCGTGGGCGAGGAATTGTGATCCGATGAGTTTGTCGAGGGCGTTGTGGCGGCCGACGTCTTCGCGGAGTGCGATCAGTTTTCCGTGAGGGTCGAAGAGTGCGGCAGCGTGCAGGCCGCCGGTGCGGTCAAAGACGGATTGTGCGGCGCGGAGGAATTCGGGCAAGGCGTGGATGATGTCAGCGGAGATGGTGAGGTTGTCGGCGAGTGGTGTGGGGCAGGTGGTTCGGATGGCGTCGATGGAGGTTTTGCCGCAGACGCCGCAGGAGGAGGTGGTGTAGAAATGTCGTTGGAGGCGGGCGAGATCGACGGGGGTATCGGGTGAGAGTTCGATGCGGACGACGTTGTGGAGGCGCAGTTGGGCGGAAGTTTCGGGGCCGCAGTAGAAGAAGCGTTCGACGTCAGGGGGGGCGTGGATGATGGCTTCGGCGAGGAGGAATCCGAGAGCGAGTTCGAAGTCTTCGGTGATGGGGGTGGAGGTGGGGCCTGGGGTTCGCATGGTGATGGAGAGGGGTTGGATGGTTCGATTGTGGCGTGGGCCGAAGGCGAGGCGGATTTCGAGGGGTTCTTCGATGGCGAGGTGGTCGGTGGCGGGATGGTGAGAGGTGGCGGTGAATTTTGAGATGGGGACGGGGATGCTGCCGGGGAGAGGGGGTGGTGGTGGGGTGGTCATGGGGGGCTCCGGTTGCGCGGTTGGGGGGTGTGCCCGCGCTGCTGAGGCAGCGGGCGTTGTTGGGGTTAGCGTTGGCGTTAGGGGGTGGGCGGTGGGAGTTGGGCGAGAGCTTTTTTGAGGAGGTCGAAGGCGACGTTGGTGGCTTGGGGGATGATGCGGACGTTGGCGAAGATGGTCATGAAGTTGATGTCGCCGTTCCAGCGGGGGACGATGTGGGCGTGGACATGGCCGGGGACTCCGGCGCCGGAGACTTTACCGACGTTGATGCCGATGTTGAAGCCTTGGGGGTTCATGGCGCGATCGAGGGCGTGTTGGCCGAGGACGAGGAGTTCCATGATTTCGGCGCGTTCTTGGGGGCTGCATTCGGCGAGGGAGGGGGCGTGGCGGTAGGGGGCGACGAGGAGGTGGCCGTTGACGTAGGGGTATTTGTTGAGCATGAGGAGGCAGTGGGTGGAGCGAGCGAGAATAAGATTTGCGTCATCTTTTTCCGGCGATTTTGCCGGCGGCGCAGAGGAAGCATTCTTTGGGGCCGTCGGCGACGGATTGGATGTAATCTAGTCGCCAGGGAGCGTAGAGGGTGTTGGGCATGGGGGATCCTGAATGACGAATGATAAATGACTAATGACGAATCAAAGTTTAATGATCAAGGTGTGAATGACGAAACTTTTGTTAGGAATTCTTGTCGCAGGTTCGGCGGATGGCGCTGAAGATTAGGTTTAGTTCCTTGGCTTCCTGCCATAGGAGGGCGGCGGGGTCGCGGAGGGAGGGGGTGGCGACGACGAGCATGCGGAGCCAGTATTTGGATTCTTTGGATTCTTTTCGGCAGATGCCGATTTTGTGTTTGAAGTCTTTTTTGGATTCGGCGTCATTAGCTTCGCCGTAGTTTGCGCCGACGCTGGTGCCGGACTTTACGAATTGTTTGATGATGGGTTCGGTGACGGGGGAGATGGGGATTTTCATGGCGAGTTTTATGACCGACTCGCCGAAAATGGAAGTGCGTTCTTCCAGATCGAATTTCTGCGGGCGCGACTGGCCGTTGGACTTGAGCGTTTTTGCCATTGTGCGGCTCCGAAGAGGGTTTCGGTCATTGGGCATTGAACATTGAAATTTGACTCGTCATTCGCCATTAGTCATTCGTCATTGCCTGGCTAAGATACCGGTGTGCATGAGAGTTTGCGACAATTTCATTTGGTGGTGGGGAAGTGGTTTGAGGAGCGGGTGGGGATACCGACGCCGCCGCAGGTGATGGGGTGGCCGGTGATTGGTGGCGGGGAAGTCGGCGTTGATTTTGTCGCCGACTGGGAGCGGGAAGACGTTGGCGGCGTTTTTGGCGGCGATAGATTGGCTGGCGCGGCGGTTGATGGCGGCGGAGGCGGAGGGGAAGAGTGTGTGGGGGGTGCAGATTTTGTATGTGTCGCCGTTGAAGAGTTTGGCGAATGATGTGCAGAAGAATTTGGTGGGGCCGTTGCGGGAGTTGGCGGAGGTGGCGGCGGGGATGGGGGTGGATTGGCCGGAGATTGAGGTGGGGGTACGGACGGGAGATACGACGGCAAAGGAGCGGGCGGCGATCACGCGGCGGCCTCCGCATATTCTGATCACGACGCCGGAGAGTTTGAATTTGATGCTGACGAGCGGGGGGCGGTGGGGTTGTCGACGTCGCGGTATGTGATTGTGGATGAGGTGCATGCGTTGGCGGGAGGGAAGAGGGGGGTGTTTTTGAGTTTGGTGCTGGAGCGACTTGAAGAAGAACGACGGAGGGGGGGGGAATGACGAAGGACGAAGGACGAATGACGAATCAAAGTTCAATGGATTAATGAGCAATGATCGAAAGGGGAGGGGCGGGGTGAAGATTGCGCCGGGGGTTTATGTGGGGGGGGAAGAGGTGGGGCCGTTGGTGCGGGTGGGGTTGAGTGCGACGGCGCGGCCGGAGGAGTTGATTGGGCGGTGGTTGGCGGGGTGTGATGAGAAGGGGAAGTCGAGGGCGATGGAGATTGTTCGGTCGGGGCAGCGGAAGCTGTTGGATTTGGGGGTGGTTTGTCCGTTTGGGGGTGAGGAGGAGCGGGTGCTGTACGGCGGAGGAGCGGAAGGAAAAAGGGGTCGGGCATTGGCCGGAGGTGACGCGGGCGGTGCTGACGTTGATACGGGAACATCGGAGCACGCTGGTTTTTGCGAATAGCCGGCGGTTGATTGAGCGGATGGCGGGGCGGTTTATTGAGGAGTTGGAGGGGGAGGGGGAAAAGGCAAAACTCAAAACGCAAAACGCAAAACCTTATTTGGACGACGGGGGTGATGAGGAGGGGGTGCGGCGGCGGCGGGTGCCGGTGATTTTGCCGCATCATGGGATCGATTTCGAAAGAGGTGCGGTTGGAGACGGAGCAGGCGTTGAAGCGGGGGGAGTTGGATGCGGTGCTGGCGACGAGTTCGCTGGAGTTGGGGATTGATGTGGGGGCGTTGGATTTGGTGGTCCAGGTGGATTCGCCGGGGAATGTGGCGGCGGGCATTGCAGCGGGTGGGCCGGGCGGGGCATTTGGAGAAAGCGACGGCGAAGGGGCGGCTGCTGGCGCGGACGCTGTCGGAGTTGCCGAGCCTGGGGGCGTTGGTGCCGTTGATGTATGAGGGGCGGGTGGAGGAGACGCGAGTGCCGGAGAATTGCCTGGATGTGCTGGCGCAGCAGATCGTGGCGGCGTGCGTGGTGCGGCCGTGGAAGCGTGGGGCGTTGTATCGGGTGCTTCGGCGGGCGATGCCGTACCGGGGGTTGAGTGAGAAGCAATTTGATTCGGTGGTGGGGATGTTGAGCAAGCGGGCGGAGCGGGTGACGACGCAGGGGATTGCGTCCGCGGCTGAGTTTTGATCGGGTGAATGATGAGTTGATTATTATGCCGGGGGCGGCGAAGGTTCTGATGATGAACAGCGGGGTGATTTCGGATACGGGGCAGTTTGCGGTGTATCTGGCGGGGGCGAGGCGCGGCAAAGTGGGGACGGGGCCCACGCGGCCCGAGGCGGCGGGCGTGCGGCGGCGGCATGAGGAGGCGGGAGCGGGGGTTCGGCTGGGGGAGTTGGATGAGGAGTTTGTGTATGAGACGAAGGAGGGGGATCGGATTATTCTGGGGAGCCAGACGTGGCGGGTGGTGCGGATTGATTCGGATCGGGTGTTGGTGGAAGCGGCGGCGCCGGGGTCGAGCCGGATGCCTTTCTGGCGCGGGAGCAGGCGCCGCGGAGTGAGTTGCTGGGGGAGGCGGTGGCGGCGTTTCATGGGGAGATGGAGCGGCGGCTATCACAAGAAATGGACGACAGCGTGCGCGAATGGTTGATCCGCGACCATCATTTTGATGACCAAGCGGCGGAGAATGCGATTGGGTATTACCGGCGGCAGATTGCGGCGGCGGGGGTGCCGACGTCGGGGAAGATTGTGGTGGAGCATTTTGTGGATCGGACGGGGGAGCCGGTGATTGCGATTTTGTGTCCGCTGGGGAGCCGGGTGAATTATGCGTTGCGGCTGGCATTGGAGGAGCAATTTGCGAAGCGGCGGTTGCCGGCACAGGTGGTGCATCATGATGATGGGATCATTGATTCGGCCGCCGGTGGAGGTGGGAGAGATACCGGAGAATCCGCTGGCGTGGCTGAGGGCGGCGACGGTGGAGCAGGAGATTATCGGATCAATTGGAGGGGACGGCGTTGTTTGGATTGCGGTTTCGGCAGAATGCGGCGCGGGCGCTGATGTTGCCTCGGATGAATGTGACGCAGAGGACGCCGCTGTGGCAGCAGCGGCTGCGGTCGCGGCATCTGCTGGCGCTGGTGAAGAAGCAGCGTAATTTTCCGATCATCGTGGAAACGTATCGGGAATGTCTGCAGGATGTGCTGGAGATTGAGCGGGTGGGGAACCTGCTGGGGGGTTTGAGCGGGGGAGATGGGTGTGACGGTGGTGCGGGGGACGGGAGCCTTCGCCGTTTGCGCGAGCGTTGTTTTCGCAGTTTCAGGCGACGTATCTGTACGAGCAGGATGATCCGCTGTTGGAGGTGAAGGCGGAGCCGGCGATCGATCAGACGATTCTGGATGACATTTTGCAGCGGCGTGTGCGCGGGGCAGAGGAGGGCGGTGGCGGGGTGGATGCCGCGGCGTGGAAGGCGGCGGATGAAGAGACGCTGTCGCGACGGATTTCGGGCTCGGATTATCCGGCGCGGACCGCGGAGGAATTGTTGGAAAAGATCGAAGCGGCGGGAGCAGGGGGCGTGGATTTTGGAATGGCGGACGATCCACGGTGGGAGAGTGGGTCGTGGGTGGTGTTGAGGAGGTGGGGCGGATGATGGAGGAGTTATCGCTCGCGTCGGCGTGTGGTGCTGGTGAGCGAACAGAACGAGAAGCCGCGGTGGGTGGCGACGGAGAATCTGGGGTATTGGTGGCGGCGCGGGCAGTCGGCCGATGGTGGGGTGCATGAAGGGCGGGAAGGTGGTGGCCACTGGATGTGACGAGATGCCGCCGGCGTTGCTGGAGACGGTGCTTTCGCGAGAAGCGGCGCGGCGGATGGTTGTGGAGCAGGCGGTGAGGCGGGAACCGCGGCGATGGAGTTGCAAGCGGTGGAGGGGGAGCGTTGCAGTGGATGGGGCAGGGAAGTGCCGCCGATCGTTGAGGAACTTGATGCGCGAGGGGTTGTGCGGCGTCTGGCGGGACGCGCGGATGGCCTGGACGGAATTTGTCGAGCAGTTGCGGAGCATCGCGCTGCGGCGGCAGCGGAAAGCGGCGGCGACGATGGACGTGGCGGCGCTCCAGCGGCACCTTGTTGCGATGGCAGCATGTCGGAAGCGACCGGCGCTGCGGGGCATGGAGGCCCTGGAGGATGTGCTGGATATGTTGACGGGGGTGGTTGCTCCGCTGAAGGTGTGGGAGCGTGAGATTCTGGCGACGCGAGTTGCGGATTTTTCGCCGGCGATGCTGGACGGAATTTGCCGGAGCGGCCATCGGGTGTGGGTGGGTGGGGCGGGGGGGGGAGGGGGTGGGGGGAAGGGATTACGTTTTGGCCACGGCATTTGCTGGGGGAACGAATGGCGCATTTGGAGCAGGTGTCGGGCGGCGGTGACGGAGAGGGGCGCGGGAGCTTACCCTCCCCCTCTCCGTTGACGCCGCAGGGTGCTGGAGTTCCTGCAAAAGAGCGGGGCATCGTTTCTGTTGATTTTCAATTCGCGTTGACGCTGGATGACGCGAAACGGCGATTGCGCTGGAAGAACTGGTCGCTGCGCGGGCGGGTGAGCAATGACCAGTTGGAATCGCTGCGCGATGTGCAGCGGTTGGCGGAGATTGCGCGGCGGGATCGGTCGCATCGCGAGGCGGCGGAACGGCAGGCGGCGCGCCAGCGCGTTATGCGGGCGAGATCGGAACGGGACGGGCGGAGTGCGAAGATTGCCAGTGGCTGGTGGCGTACGCGGAGCGGGGGAGCGGCGGGCAGTCTGGGGGGACGGTGGTTTTTATTGCCGGCGCTGGCGGGAGGGGGGAGGGGGGCGTGCGGCGATTGCGGTGGCAGAAAAGGCGGCCGATCGGGTGGAGCGGCTGTTGCGGCGAACGGGATTTGCCTGCCGGGAGTTGGGCGATGTCCGGGATCGATGGCTCCTGGCGGGACTGTTACGACGTGCTGACGCGGATGGAGTGGGCGGGGACGGTGCGGCGGGGATATTTTGTGGAGGGGATCACGGGGAGCCAGTTTGCGTTGCCGGCGGTGCATCTGGATGCCGGCGGCGGCGGGGCGGAGGTGATCGTGGTTGTCGATGGTGGATCCGGCGAACGTGTGGGCGCGGGTATCGACGCGGTGGATGAGCGATTCAGGGGAGGCGGCGCGGGTGCCGCGGATGGCGGGGAGTTGGATTGCACTGGTCGAGGGACGGCCGGTGTTGGCGGCGGTGAGTTGGGGTCAGCGGCTGATTCCATTGCCCGCACCGTGGGAGGAGCAGGAGCTGGCGGTGGGGACGGTGGGGCGCTTGCTGGCGCGGCTGCCGCGCGGGAGCGGCCAGCGGCATTCTGGAGGTGCGGACAGTGGGATCAGCGGGACGATCTTGGGATCGCCAGCGGAGGAACGCCTGCGCGACCAGGGATTCGCACGTGACACGCAGGGTCTTGCGGTTGTATCGTCAGTACGCGGTCATGACCCGTGAGATCGGCCGACGAGGATCGCCGACGTGATCTCGCGACGATCAAGGAGCTGCGCGTGACCGTTGAACGACTGCGGGCGCGCAAGGCGGAGCCGTGCATCATTACCATCTTCGGCGCCACGGGCGATCTGACGATGCGGAAGCTGCTGCCCGGCGATTTACAATCTCGACGCGCGACGGTTTTCTGCATGAGAACACGGTGGTGGTGGGTTTTGCGCGGCGGCCGAAGACCGATGAGCAGTTTCGGAAGGAGATGCTGGAGGGCGTGCAGAAATTTTCGCGCACGAAGCCGGTGGATCCGGGCATCTGGGAGAAGGTGGCGAGCGAAACTGTTTTATCATCAGTCGCACGTTTGAGGATGCGGCCGGGTACGAGACGCTGGCCGAGCGCTTTCAGCGAGCTGGACAAGCAATTCAACATCGGCGGGCGGCGGCTGTATTACCTCTCCACGAGCCCGAGCGAATTTGCGCCGATCATCACGAACATGGGCGATGCGGGGCTGGGCAACATCGACCCGTTTCTCCGCGATGGCGTGGCGGCGGGTGATTGTCGAAAAACCCTTTGGCCGCGATCTGGCGACCGCGCAGCGAACTCAACACGCAGATCAGTCCGCGTGTTTGATGAGTCGCAGGTGTTCCGCATTGACCATTACCTGGGCAAGCAGACCGTGCAGAACATGCTGGTGTTCCGCTTTGCCAACGGGCTTTTTGAGCCGATCTGGAACCGCAATTATGTCGACCATGTGCAGATCACGGTGGCCGAGGCGATTGGGGTCGAGGGGCGCGGGCCGTATTACGAAACGTCGGGGGCGTTGCGGGACATGGTGCAGAACCACCTGATGCAGTTGCTGACGCTGACGGCGATGGAGCCGCCGGTGGCGCTGGATGCGAATGCCATTCGCGATGAAAAGGTGAAGGTGTTGCGGGCCATTCAGCCGTTGACGCCCGGAGCAGGTGGCGCGGCGGACGGTGCGCGGGCAATACGTGGCGGCGTCAGATCAACGGGAAGGCCAAGGCGAAGGGGTATCGGGAGGAGGAACGCGTGAATCCGAAGAGCCAGACGGAGACGTTTGCGGCGGTGAAGCTGCTGATCGACAACTGGCGATGGAAAGGTGTGCCGTTTTATCTGCGGAGCGGCAAGCGCATGCCGAAGGCAGGTTCGGAGATCTGCGATCCACTTCAAGCCGGCACCGGGGGTGCTTTTTGGGGCGGAAGGGCGGCACAATCTGCAGCACAATGTTCTGGTGCTGCGGGTGCAGCCGAATGAAGGATTTCGCTGTTGATCAACGCCAAGACGCCGGGGACGGTGACGCGGATCGCCCCGGCACATATGGATTTTAATTACGACGTTGCGTTCGGCAGTTATTCGCCGGAAGCCTATGAACGGCTGCTGCTGGATGCGATCCTGGGGGATTCACGCTGTTTATCCGCGATGATGAGGTGGAAGGTGCGTGGCGGATCATTGATTCGATTGAAGCGGGGTGGGCGCGGGGACACCGGCGGTTTCGTTTTATGCCGGGGGCACGTGGGGTCCGGGGGAGGCGACGGCGCTGTTGGAACGAGAGGGCCGGCATTGGTCGGGGATGGTGGATCGTTCGGCGGGGGGCGGTTTGGTTATTGAGGCGGAGGAGTGATGGTTGGGGATGATGATGGAGGCATTTGCGGGTGAGGCGAATGTGTCGTCGCGTTGCGACGGCGCTAAAAGGGGGGAGGGTGAGCCATCGAGTGGTGGGTTGCTTTTACGTGCGGGGAGAGATGTGCGATGCGGAAAATAAAGGTGGCAATTGTCACGGGTACGCGGGCGGAGTTTGGGATATGGGTTCCTGTTGTCAGGCGGTGCGGGCCAGTAAAAAGCTGGAGCTGCAATTGATGGTTACGGGGATGCACCTGCAGAGGGAGTTCGGCAGCACTGTGGATGGGATCAGAAAATCGGGGATTCCGATTGCGGCGGTCGTGCCGATGTACAGGAAGGGGGATAGTCCGGGGGAGTCGCTGGCTCGTGCGACGGCAGGGCTGGCGAAAGCGTACAAAGAATTAAAGTGCGATGTCGTTATGGTGCTGGGGGACCGGCTGGAAATTTTGGCCGCAGCGAATGCGGCTCTCGCGTCTCGACTTCCGCTTGCGCATCTGCACGGCGGGGAAACCGCGCCTGGGCAATGGGACGAACAGATACGCCACGCGGTTAGCAAGATCGCGCATGTTCACTTTTGTGCCACTGCGACGGCGGAACGTCGTCTGCAACGAATGGGCGAGGGGCCGGGCGATATTCATGTGGTGGGGCGCGGCCTTGGACCTTGCGGATGGGCATTGGAAGATGGTGGGGCCGATCGCGTCGAAAATGCGGAGATACCGCAAGGCGGGGAAGATTGGGGCAGCGGCGACGGTGCTTCTGCATCCCTCAGGCGGCTCCGAGGAGGAGGAATATCGCCGGGCCACGCTGATGATTGGTGCGCTGAGGAAACAACAGGTGTTGTTGGAGCATGTCGTTGGGCCGAACAATGATCCGGGGCATGAAGGCATTTTGGCGGCTTACCGTGATGCGGAGATTGGTGTGGAGATGAGTATGTCGCAGGAGGCTTTCTGGACTCGCATGGCGACTTCGAGTTTTCTGATCGGCAATTCGTCGTCGGGGATCATTGAGGCGGCGAGCTTCGGGATTCCGGTCATTAATCTCGGCGAGCGGCAAAAGGGGCGTGAGCGGAATTTGAATGTCCTGGATGTGCCGTGGAAGGGGGGGGAGCGGGGCATTGAGGCTGCGATGCGGCGAGCCCTGGGCGACGGGGTGTTTCTTGGTAAGGTCGCCAAACGGCGGAATCTTTATGGCGACGGGCATGCGGCCGCCCGGGTTGTCAAAGTGCTTGAGTCGCTGCGGTTTCCGCTCGCCACGACCAAGCAGTTTCACGATTCATAGTTGTCACCGCCGCGATGGGAGCGACAGTGCGGTGGCACTGAATACGTGTTTTTTATGCCCATTGCGCGGCGAGCATCTTCTTGACGCCTCTCACTGCGACGGCTACCTTTAACGGGCGGTCATTGATCGGTGCCTCCAGTCGGGGAGGCGGTTGTTGTAGAGGAGTTTGCATGGATATTACGATTTCGGGGCGGCATCTGGACATCACACCGGCGATCCGGGAATACACGGAAGAGAAGGTGGGAAAGCTTCCAAAATTCTACGACTCCATCCTTGCCATCGAAGTTATTCTTGACGGGACCGATTCCAAACAAAAACGAGCTGAAATCGTGGTGAACGCGGAGCACAACAACCGTTTCGTGGGCCATCATTCGGGGGAAGATCTTTACGGCTGCATCGATCAGGCGTTTCATAAGGTGCAGCATCAGGTGACGGCTCACAAGGAACGATTTCGTAATCGCAAGCACTCTGGAGCGTAGCAGACGGGTGCGAGATGGCGGCGGCTATCGTCGGTCGATAGCCGGGCAGGGGGCGGCAGGCAGGGGGCGACAGAAGTTTTTTGAGGATTGCATGAAGCTTTCGGATTTTATCGTAAACAACGCCATTGTCGCGGAACTTCAGGCGGCGGACCGCGATTCCGTGATTCGGGAATTGGTGACGGCGCTTGCGACGGCAAAGGCGATTGCGCCGGGCGACGCGGAGACCATCATCAAGGCGATCATTGACCGGGAGAAGCACGGATCGACGGGCTTTGGGAAGGGCGTCGCGGTTCCTCACGTGAAACATTCGGCGATTAAAAAACGTGTGGGGCGCCATTGGCCGCTCGACGATTGGGGTCGATTTCGCAGCGCTGGATCAGGCTCCGGTGTATTCGGTGTTTTTGTTGTTGTCGCCGCCGGATAATCCGGACGGGCATCTGCAGGCGATGGAAAATATATTTCGCAACCTGCAGCAGGACAACTTTCGGCGTTTCCTTCGGCAGGCGGACTCGAAGGAAAAAATTGTTGATCTGATTGAGGAAGCGGATCAGACCGGCAGCACCCGTTAAGATGTTTCGTACCGCCCCTTCACGCACTCCGAGTTGCTGAGTTCTATGGATCGTCAGGTCATCATTCAAAATAAGCTCGGTCTTCACGCCCGCCCGGCGATGCAATTCGTCGATGTGGCGAATGCATTTCAAAGCGCGGTGAAGGTCTGGAAGGGGGACCAGATGGTGGATGGGAAATCGATCATGCAGATGATGATGCTGGCGGCCACGGCGGGAACGGCATTGAAGGTGGTTGCGGAAGGTGATGATGCTCCGCAGGCGCTTGATGCGCTGGAAAAACTTGTGAATGGGCGGTTTGGGGAAGAGTAGTGTTGGGGGGATTTTGCGGTCCGAGACAGGGTATTTCGACTTCGCGATGCGCGACGATAGAATGCTCGCATGACCACGGCTCATTCCATCCCGATTGCAGCGGAAACGGCGAAGCCCGCGGCGTTACGCTGCAAGTGCTTCGCGAGATGAAAGCTCGGCATGAGCCTGCCGCGATGCTGACTGCGTACGATCATCCGACGGCTAAGATACTTGCGGCGGCGGGTGTTCATATTCTGCTGGTCGGCGATTCGGTCGCGACGACGGTGCTTGGCGCGGACACGACGGTGGCGGCGACGTTCGATTTTCTGCTGACGATCACGGAGGCGGTCCGGCGGGGCGCTCCGGATGTTTTTCTGATGGCGGACATGCCGTTCGGGAGTTACCCGGATGTTCCGACGGCGGTGGCGAATGCGGTGCGATTCATGAGGGAAGCGGGTGCGGATTGTGTGAAGCTGGAGGCGGACCTGCGGCACCGGGAGATCGTTGCCGCCATGAGCGCAGCGGGGGTGAGTGTTTGCGCTCACATTGGGCTTCTGCCTCAACGGGCATTTCAACAAGGCGGTTTTTTGGCGCAGGGCCGCACGGGTGCGGATGCGCGCAGGCTGGTGGAAGAGGCGGAAACGCTGGCGGGTGCGGGGGCGAGTCTGATCTTGCTGGAAGCGGTTCCGGACGAGGTCACGGCGGAAGTGATCAGCAAGGTGGAATGTCCGGTCATTGGATGCGGCGCGGGGCCGAGTGCGGATGCGCATGTGGTGGTCATCAATGATCTGCTGGGTTATACGAAACGGCCGCCGCGATTTGTTGAGCCGTTGGCGGATGTTCCGTCGCTGATCGGGGCGGCGGCGGCGCAATATGTGGAGTCGATTCGGAGCCGGACTTATCCGGCGGCGCGCCATCAGTATCGGATGAAATCAGATTGACGCTATGCGCGGCTACTGAGCGGATCTATCGCAGGTGTAGCTGTGCGAAATGTCTTTCTTTTTAACGAGCGGCAAAAGAACGCTTCCTTATGGGCGCGTCTCGGAAGGGCGATGGGGTGTGGGTTCGTAAAGATGTAGCTTGATTACTGTCACTTTTTTTGGTTCACGTGTTGTTAGATTTCATGTGGTGTGGCGTCTTATTGCCAGACGTTTTTCAAAAGGTGCCGCAGTGTGGCGGTGCAGGCTTTCATCAAAACGGAGGAACCATCCATGCAGTCTCTCAAGAAACTTTTGTGGCCAGGCATTGCGTCGATGGCGATCGCGGGGGGGTCGTATTTTGGGTCGCTGGCCACTCACAACGTCGTCGCGGCGGATTCACCGGCGGCCACGGCTCGGCCGACTGCTGAGCCGCACTCGGACACGGTTGCTCCGGCGGAAGATCTTTCGCGTGCGTTCCGGAGCGTTCATAACGCGTTGAAGGACGCGGTCGTGAACATTCAGATTGTGAAGAAGCCGGGGAACGATGCGGCGGTTCGTCGTGTGTTCCCACGGATGAAACTGCCGCCGGGCTTTGAGCTTCCTCCGGGCTTTCCGACCCCCAATGGGGACGAGGCTGCTCCTGATGAGGTGATCCGCGGCACGGGGTCCGGGGTGATCGTTTCACCGGACGGATATGTGCTTACCAATAACCATGTGGTTGAAGACGCCACCGACATTGAACTGCGGCTGGACGATGGCCGCAATTTGAAGGCGAAAGTTATTGGGACGGATCCAAAAACCGACCTTGCGGTCGTGAAGATAGAGGCGGACCATTTGACCTACGCCAAGTTCGGCGACTCGGACGCGACGGAGGTTGGGGATTGGGTTCTGGCGTTCGGATCGCCACTGGGTTTCTCGCAAACCATGACGCAGGGGATCATCTCGGCCAAGGGCCGGCATATTGACATCATTCAATCGCACAATCCGGCACTGGAAGGGCTGACGTACGAAGATTTCCTTCAGACGGATGCGGCGATCAACCCGGGCAACTCGGGGGGGCCGCTGGTGAATTTGAGGGGCGAGGTCATTGGCATCAACGCTGCGATCGCGTCCAACACGGGCTATTACAACGGCATCGGGTTTTCGATCCCGTCGAATGAAGCGCGTTACATCATGGACTCGCTGATTAAGAATGGAAAAGTGGTTCGTGGATATCTGGATGTGCTGATTGAAGACGTTAACGCCCCCAGCGATGACGATAAGGGCCTTGCGGACTCCATCCATAAAGCGGGTTTCAGTGGGAAGGGGGCGTTGGTCGGTCGTATTGATCCGGATGGTCCCGCGGGGAAAGGTGGGGTGCAGGCGGGAGATGTCATCACGGCTTTGAATGGAAAGCCGATCGCGAGTCCGAATGAACTTCGCAATCAAATTGCCCGGACGGCTCCCGGCACGCGGGTGACTCTGTCCGTGTATCGGGACGGGAAAATTACTGACCTGACTTTTCCGGTGGGGACGCAGCCGGCGACGCGAGCGCTTGCGTCGGCGGAGAGTGCCGATCAGCCTGATTCAAATGTGAGCGGCCTGGGCGTGCATGTGCAGGCGTTGGAGCCGGCCGAGGCGAGGAAGTACCATTTGAGTGCGGGAAAGGGTGTGGTGATCACGGGCGTCGACACGAAGATCGCGGAGATGGCGGGACTGCATCAGGGGGATGTGATCCTGCGGGTGAATGGGACGAACGTGACGTCTTCGGAAGATTTTTCGGCTGCGGTGTCCAAGGCGAAATTAAGTGACGGCGTTCGGCTTCAGGTACGGTCGGTGGATGGCATGGACCGTCTGGTGCTGATCTCGTCGCAGTGAATGCCGGTGGTGGGGGCGTTCCGCTGATGTTTATGTTTAGTCTGCCAAGCGAGGGGCGGCACCCAAGCCGCCCCTTTCCCTTTTTATCCCCCCCAGCCCCCCCTAACCCCCCCCTCCCCCCGGCGATTTGACGCTAGCCCAACGCGACAATCCTGCGTCTGTACGTCATTACACTACAATTGTTTGTGCGTTTCGTCGGGTCGGACCCCGGTTCTTGGGGTATCGAGGGGTGTTTTCAAGCTTAAGTTCAGGTAGGCACGTTCTTTGTTCGAGATGTCACCCAAGTCACTTTCGCATCGGACGCCCGTCCGAGGCAGACCACATTTTTTTTGAATGGAAAAGGAGTTTGGTGATGGAGAACCAACAAGAACGGTCGTCGGGGCGGAGTCTTCGGGGCTTTGCGTCGATGGACAAAGAAAAGCAGAAGGCGATTGCGAGCAAGGGTGGACGTGCGGCCCACGAGAAGGGGACTGCTCACGAGTTCAATTCGTCAGAGGCGTCACAGGCGGCGAAGAAAGGTCATGAACGCGGCACAGCGCACGAGTTCACGACGGAAGAGGCTCGCATTGCGGGGCGCAAGGGCGGGCTGGCAAGAGCGAGAATCGCGCGAAGTCCATTGATCGCGATGTGCCGTCGGAGGCTGCTGATGCGAGAGGAAGTAAGCATGGAACGGGCGGAGTCGCCGATTGCGTCGATGTAAAAAATAAATTTGGATATAGATTTTGTGCATACCCCCCGGCTTGCGTGCTGGGGGGTATTTTTTTTGGCGGTCCGGTTGCAAACGTGGTTCTGCTTCAGTCGCAGTAGGGAGCGAAATGTCTCTTTTTGTCGAGTGGTAAAAGAACGCTTCTTTACAGGCGCGTCTCGGAATACCGGCTGTGCGTGTGGTTGAGATGTTCTAGGGTTGGCTTTTTTTTAGGTTCCATGAACTGCTGATCAATAAGAAAATTCCCATCAAAGCATATCCGGCGGCAATTCCAAGCTCGGGGGGTCTGCCGCTGGTGACGGTGTCAGCCGTTGATCCGACTGGAGTAAAATTGATCCAGGTGTGCGATGTGTTTGTAAGCAATGTGATCCAGATATATCCGACGATGGGCAACACTACTGCTAACGAGGTTAAGAACGCGGCAATTAATGTTGGGGGCAGCCGTCTTGCCCATGAGATGACCCCGAGTGCGAAAACTCCGATTCCTAACTGCAATGCGGCTCGGCCGATTATGTGATCTGTGGAAACGTCTGACAGGAATGCTGCGGCGATGATTGCGGGTGCAACTGATCCGACGATCACGGAAAAATCGAGCCATAACTGACGGCGTGAAACCCGTTCGCGTGAGAGGGCGACGACGGGCCAGAGCAGGAGCCATGTCCAGACGGTTGCGACGTTGACGTACTGCCAGGCCAGATGAAGTTGCTCGGGCGTGGCAGGCGCGGGCGTTCCATTGAATTCCTGCGGCGCTGGCACCAAGTGCCGCTGCGGTGATGATGAGGGCACCGATGCAGAGGCGGAGCGGAAAGCCGCGTTGGTAACGCTCTTTGTGCAGGATATTCTCGAAGGGATCATTTGGCGTCATCGGTCACCCCACGCCGGCGAAGGCACCCGGCGTTTCATCCTTTGGCCGCGTCTTCCAGCGGCGATGGATCCAAAGATATTGCGTGGGATCGGCGCGGACGAAATCCTCGATGCTCCGCGTGTATCGTGCGGTCACGTAATGAAGCTCATCGTTGAACTGATCGCGTGGATAATTTTTCCAATCTTCCGGATAGATGATGTCCTGAGTTCCGATATCGAATTCAAACTTGTCTCCGCGGCGGGCGCGTAGCCGACGACGATGGGGAGATCATTTTGAATCGCGAGCAGGCCGATGGATTTATAAGTGCTGGCAAGGCGGCCGAAGAACGGGACGAACATTCCCTTGGGGCCGGCATTTTGATCGGCGATGAAACCGAGGACTCCGCGTTTTTCGAGGACATCCAAGGCGGTGGTCGTCACGCCGCGCTTGCTGAGGATTACCTGGCCCTTTTTTTCTCGAACCCCGAGGAGCCATGCGTCAATGTGGGGATTATCGATAGGGCGAGCCACCGAATAGGTTTCAAAGCCGAGGGTGGCGAGGGTGTATCCGAGAATTTCCCAATTGCCATAATGAGCGGTCACCATCACGGCCCCGCGACCGCGCAGGAAATGCGCAACGAATCTGAAAGGCCGGTGAAATGGACATATTTATGCCAGCGCTCCGCATTAATCATTCGCGTGGTGAAGAGAACGTCCATTACCAGTTCGATGAAATGCTGCATGGAGCGTTCGGCAATGCGCTCAAGCTCTTGGGGGGCTTTCTCGGGGAAGCTGGCGCACAAATTCTCGAGTGCGCGTTTTCGGTGTTTCCTGTCGACTTTATAGAGAAGGCTTCCCAAGGTCCGTGCGGTACGGAGATTGGCATTGACGGGGAAAAATCCCAGGAGCATCGCCATGGTGCGGGCGCTAAAATACTGCACAAGGTGGACAAATTTGCTTTGCTTAGCCATGGGACGATTCTACAAGAGGCTCGTTCACCGGGCCATGTGGGCGAGGAGGTTCCGGGTCAGTCGACTTTTTTTTCCGCTGCCTCGCCGCGCTCGACGATGTCGCCGGAGGTAAAGAGGATTTCCTTGAGTTCGGTTCGCCAGTCTTTCTTTTTTCGGAGTAGAAATTCGAGGTCCATTCCGAAATGTTTGAACTCTTCTTTTTGGGCATTTTGCATGATGGCTTTGGCCTGGGGGTCTTTTTCGACGGCGATTCGCTGTTCGTACCAGCCGATGGCTTCGGCTTCTTCGGTCAGCGATGCGATCATTCGTGCGAAGGTTCGAACTTCGGGGGAGAGTTCTTCGGGGGGTTCGTGGTATTGGTCAAATCCCATGTGGGTCTTCTTTCATAAAAGATGGGTGCTGGTGGGTATCGTAGCGGGTTTTGGGGTTGGGATCATGGCGCGGGTTTTTGGGCGGGGGTTGGGTGGTTGCCTGCGGAGGGGATGGCTGTGTGGTTGGGCGAGGGGGGTGGGCACTTGCTTACGCTTGGGGTTCGGTGGGTTTGTGGGTGGTGGGCGGGGTGATAATGGATTGTTGGATTGTTGGGAGTGGAATCCGGTTTGCGGCGGCTGTACCATCAGGGGCTATGCAAAAGGCTACTCATATTACGTTTCATCCGTCGGTGATTACGAACGATCAGCGGACGGCGCTTATGCGCGTGAGGCCGGCGGTTCTGTGGTTTACGGGGCTTTCGGGGTCGGGGAAGTCGACGATTGCGATGGCTCTTGAGGCGGCTCTTATTGGAAAAGGGCATCTGGCGTTTGTTCTGGATGGGGATAATGTCCGGCATGGGCTGAATAAAAATTTGGGGTTTTCAGATGGGGACCGGACGGAAAATATTGGCGCATCGGGGAGGTTGCGAAGTTGTTTGTGGCGGCGGGGGTCTTGCCGATCACGAGTTTTATTTCGCCGTTCCGGGCGGATCGGGAGGCGGTGCGGCAGCTTCTGCCGCCGGGGCAGTTTGTTGAGATTTTTATTGATGCGCCGCTGAGCGTGTGCGAGAGTCGTGATCCGAAGAGCCTTTATAAGAAGGCCAGTGCGGCGATTGCGGATGGGAAGGGGCTGCAATTCACGGGCCTGGATTCGCCGTATGAGGCACCGCTGGAGGCGGATCTGCATCTGCATTCGGATCGGGAGAGTGTGGAGGAATGTGTGGAAAAGATTTTGCATTATTTGGTGGAGCGTGGTTGTTTGCTTTGAGAGGTGAGGGGCTGAACGATTGGAGCGCGGGTTGATGTTGAGGTGCGGTGCCCGTGCTGCCTGAGGCAGCGGGCATGGGTTGGGTTTGTTGGGGTGGTGAGGGTGTTTTTGGTGTGGTTGGACAGGTTTTGAGGAATAGTATGTACGTTGATCTTCACACACACTCCACGGCATCGGATGGGACGTATTCGCCGACGGAGTTGATGCGTGCGGCTAAACATGCGGGGCTGGCGGGGATTGCGTTGACGGATCATGACACGGGGAACGGCCTTGCGGAGGCGGCGACGGAGGCGGCGAAGTTGAATATCCGGTTTGTTCCGGGGATTGAAATTTCGGCAGATTATCCGGCACCGGGCACGCTGCACATTCTTGGGCACTTCATTGATCCGACGTCGCCTGCACTGCATACGATGTCGAAAATTCTTCTCGACGCGCGCAACGCCCGCAATCCACAAATTGTGGCGCGGCTGAATCAACTGGGCTGCAAGATCACGATGGAGCAGGTGGAGGCGATTGCGCGTGAAAAGGTTTCCGCGGGGACACCGGTGGTGATTGGCCGTCCGCATATTGCGGAGGCCCTGTGCGTGCGAACTGCGTGGCGACCATTAAACAGGCGTTTGATGTGTACCTGGGCACGACGGGGACGGCGTTCTTTCCGAAAGGAACGTCTCACGCCGCGGCAGGCGATTGATTGCATTCACGAGGCGGGGGGTCTGGCGACGCTCGCGCATCCGATTCAGTTGCGTTGTGAAAATCCGGCGCATTTGGCGACGGTTATCAATCATCTTGCGGAAGCGGGGCTTGATGGGCTGGAGGTGTGGCATTCCGATCATGATGAGAAGGTTGCGGGGTTGATGCTCGATCTTGCCAAAAAATACAATCTTTTGCCGACGGGGGGTTCGGATTTTCATGGGCACCATAAGGCGGACGTCGCACTTGGGCGAGGGCGTAAGAACGTGCAGGTGCCGGTGGAAGTGTTGGATCGGTTGGAGGCGAAATGGAAACAGCGGAGGCATTTGGAGTATGTGTAGGGAGGGGACGGAATGCAGAATGTAGAAGAGGGGATATTCATGCGGGCGATTGGGGAAGTGAACGCTACAATCATGCAGCAGGAGCCTTGGTGTTTGGGTGATATGTGTGTGTGATGGGGACGAAATGTTGGCGGTTGGTTTGACGTTTTAGATGATAGGGTTGCCGTGTTCGCCGTTCCTTCAGTCCCTCCGGTGTTGTCTGCCGACGAACTTGCGCGGGTGAATGCGCAATTTGAAAAAGCTCATCCTACGGAAGTTCTGCGTTGGGCTGCTGACATGTTTCAGGATGGGCTGGTGATGACCAGTTCGTTTGGGGCGGACTCGATGTGCACGATTCATCTGGCGACGCAGGTGAAGCCGGATATCAAAATTGTTGTGGTCAATACGGGGTATCTCTTTCCGGAAACGCTCCGTTTTATGGAAGAGATGCGAGAGCGATTTAATCTGAATGTCCGCGAGTATCACACGCATAACGACCCGATTGTCTGGCTGTCCGTCAATGGTGAACCTGATCCGCGGATGCAATAATGTTGATGCGTGCTGGCGCGCCAATAAAAATCCCGTGATGGATCGGGCCATGAAGGAGCTTGCCCCGACGGGCTGGGTGGCGCGGCATCCGTGCTGATCAATCTGAAGAGCGCAGCAAGATGAGCATGGTTCAGTGGTCCAATCGGAATAATTGCTGGGCGGTTTCGCCGATCTTTCGATGGATGCCGCACGGGACGTTTTCAATTACATGAAGCAGCACGGTCTGCCGCACCATCCGCTGTGGGATCGAGGTTACACGTCCATTGGCTGCAACCCCGCGACCTGTACGCGAGCGATTGGCGAGGGCGAAGATCAGCGGTCCGGCCGCTGGGCGGGTACCGATAAAAAAGGAGTGCGGGATTCATCTGGTACTGGGGAGTGCGATCTGAGGGGGCGAGGTTCTGATCGGGCCGGTTTGGGGCTGGTTTAAATCATTCCACATATTCCTTGCTGCCGGTACGTCGGTTGGTACAATCATTTGGACTTCGCGGGCGTAGCTCAGTGGTAGAGCTTCTGGTTTCCATCCAGATTGTCGAGGGTTCGATCCCCTTCGCCCGCTGTTTTCCGGCCTTGTGCGTTGGGGGTTGCGTCCTATTTTGGAGTTGACGGTTCAGGCGTGTGTCTTGCAAAAAGAAGGCACGCTGAAGCGTGAACTCCGGGTCGGATTTGGGCATCACTTTCGCTTTAGGTTCGTTGTTTCCACTCTTTACCTGCATCGCTGAAGGCCGTACACTTGCTCGACTTGGGTCGAGCCGCGCGGGCGGTTCGCCGGCACTCTGTTTCATGCAAGATTGAGAGACCATTCCATGGCGGATATCACGGCAAAAATGGTGAATGAACTGCGGCAGCGTACGAATGCGCCGATGATGGACACGAAGCGGGCGCTGTCGATGCGGGCGGGGATATGGAAAAAGCGGCTGACTTGCTTCGCGAACGGGGCACGGCGAGTGCGGACAAGAAGCTGACCAATGAGATGAAAGAGGGGATGGTTTCGGGTCGCATCTCGACGGATGGAAAACTGGGCGTCTTCTGCGGCTCGGGTGCCAAACTGATTTCGTGGCCCGGAATGACGGCTTTCTGAAGCTGCTTGGCGATCTCACCGATCTTGCGTTTGAAAATGGCGTCACTACTCCGGCGGAGCTGGGCGCGCTCAAATATCCGGACTCGACGGGTCGCACGGTGGAGGGGGTTATCAAGGAGTTGATCGGCGGCACGATCAAGGAAAACATCGGGATCACGGGGCTTGCGCGGTTTCAATCCACGAATGGCCGTGTTGAAAAGTATGTTCACCATAATGGGAAGGTCGGCGCGCTCATTCAGGTGGATGGTTCGACGGATGATGCCGTGAAGGTTACGGCGGGTGAAATTGCGATGCACATCACGGCGGGGATTCCGACGGTGGCGCTGGGGGTCGATCGGACGACACTGGACCCGGCGGTGGTTGCGAAGGAAAAGGCAGCGGCGGCGGAAGGGATCACGGGGAAGCCTCCCGCGATTGTTGAGAAGATCGTGGCGGGCAAGCTGGAGAAGTATTTTCAGGATGTCGCTGGTGGATCAGCCGTTCATTAAGGATGACAAAAGCGCATTGGGATTTGCTGGCGGAAGCGGGCAAGGCGGCGGGTGCGACGGTGACGGTGATCAAGTTCGCGCGGTTTAAGGTGGGTGAGGCGTAAGCCGGTGGGGTTGCAATAGATGTTTTGTTCTGTTTGTTCTTTCTGTTTGTTTTGAGAGATGGTTGAAAAGATGCGCGATGTGGATGTTGAGGCGCGGTGCCCACGCTGCTGAGGCAGCGGGCGTCGGGTTATTTAGCGGACGGAGCGGGCTTTATGGGAGGGGGTTGCTTGAGCGAGTTCGCATGTGAGTAGCCAAACGGGCGACTTCGGCTTTATGATGTTCATGCTTCACTAGATCACCCGCGATCCCGTTAGCCTTTTCGCTCGAGGTTTTATGCCGGTGCCAAAATACAAACGTATCCTGCTGAAAATTTCCGGCGAAGGGCTTTGCCGCGAGGGGGGATTCGGGTTGGATGCGGGGGAACTTACCGGCATCGCGGAACAGATCGCGAGCGTGGCGAAGACGGGTGTTCAGGTGGCGGTGGTGGTAGGCGGGGGAAATTTTGTGCGTGGAGAGACGCTCGCGGCCGCGGGTCATATTCAGCGGGCGACGGCTGATTATATGGGGATGCTGGCGACGGTGATGAACGCGATGGCGTTGCAGGACATGCTGGAGACGGTGGGGCAGCCGACGCGTGTTGCATGGCGCTTACGGTCAGTCAGGTGTGCGAGCCTTTCATTCGGCGTCGGGTGATTCGGCATCTGGAGAAGGGGCGGGTGGTGGTTCTTGCGGCGGGGACGGGCAATCCGTTTTTCACGACGGACACGTGCGCGGCACTGCGGGCGACGGAGCTGGGGGTCGATGTTCTTCTTAAGGCCACCAAAGTGGACGGCGTGTACGATTCTGATCCGAAGAAAAATCCAAATGCGATCATGTTTGATCGCCTGACGTATAAAAAAGTGATCACGGATAATTTGCGCGTGATGGACATGACTGCGATCAGCCTGGCGATGGAGCGCAAGATTCCGATCATTGTGTTCAATTTGAGGAAGCCGGGGAATATCGCTCGCGTCGTCGCGGGGCGGGCGGGCATGATGCCGGTGGGGGGAGCGCATTGGAACGTTGATCACGATTGACTGACAATGTGAGTTGGGCGGGGACGAGGGAAATTTTCTGACGGAGATTTTTATGCCGATTGATGAAATTTTGTTTGAAGCGGAAGAGTCGATGGAGAAGGCGATCGAGCATCTGCGCCACGAGATGCGGGGTCTTCGCACGGGGCGGGCGACGACCGCGCTGGTGGAGTACATCAAGATTGATTATTACGGCGCGCCGACGGATTTGCGGGGGCTTGCTTCGCTGACCACGCCGGATGCGTCGAGCATTTTGATCAAGCCGTTCGATCCGAGTTCGATGAAAGATATTTTGCGGGGGTTGGAGGAGGCGAAGCTGGGGATCAATCCGCAGAGTGATGGGAAGCAGATTCGGCTGATATTGCCGTCGTTGTCGCAGGAGCGTCGGACGCAGTTGGCGACGAAGGTGAAGGAAGCAGCGGAGCAGTGTCGAATTGCGTTTCGCAACATTCGGCGTGACGCGAATAAAAAAGTCGACAATGAGGAAAAGGAATCGCTGCTGACGGAAGATCAGGCGAAGAGCGGGCGGGAGGACGTGCAGGATCTGTTGAAGAGATTTGAGGCGACGATCGAGACGCTCGTTGCGCAGAAGACGAAGGAAATCATGGAAATTTAAGAAGGAGGGCATCCCCCCCCCACACACCGTCGCCGCAAGCATGCTGTAACGACCAAGAGTTATCGGGATGCGGGAGCATTTAGTATGACAGCAGTCACCCCTTCCCTCCATGAACGACCGGCCATCCTCACAGGCTATCCCGCCGCATTTATCATCATCCTGTTAATGTACGCTCTCGGACTCATAGCTTCACGCTGGAACTCCCAAACTTTTGACGAAGGGCGCACACCTCGCCGGCGGCTACATTCATTTATTGCTTGGGCAGCCGCGCATCCATACGGAGAACGGGTATCTCTCTCAGGCGATTGCCGCGCTGCCGCTTCTGCTCACCCATCCCAATCTTCCGGATCAGACGTCCCTGGCTTTTCAATACGGCCAACCCTTCGGTCTTGGCCGTGAATTTCTTTATCGCTCGAACAATGATCCGTTTGAACTGCTGCTGTTGGGCCGTGCGGCGATTGGTTTGCTCACAGCCATGACCGCGTTCACCGTTTACGCCTGGTCTCGAAAACTTTTCTCGCCTGCCGCGGGAATACTATCGCTGCTTATCTTCTCGCTTTCGCCGATCGTTCTCTCGCATGGCTTTCTTGTCACCTCGGATATGTCCGCGACCTGCTTTTTCACGCTTTCACTTGCAGCCTTTTCGTGGACTCTTGAGCGGGTGACAATCCTTCGTGTCGGTCTCACGGCACTTGCCCTGGCAGCTCTTTTCCTCGCGAAAATGTCAGCCCCGTTGATTCTTCCCGCGCTCTTCATCGTGGCGCTGATTCCTCGGCAGCAAAGGACGCCTGCCGCTTTGGGCGGCGAGGAAGTATTCGCCCGACCATACTACCGGGAACTTCTGAAAAATCTCATCGTTCTGGTTGTCCTCGGCGTGATTGTCTGGTTCCTCATTTACGCGACTTATGGCTTCACTTACTCCGCCTTCAAAAATTCTCCGCGTGATTCGGGTCAAACCCTCTGGCCGCCGGGTCAGTGGACATGGGCTCTGGATCATCCCAATGTTTTACTCCATGCGGTTGCCTTTGCTCGTGATTATCATTTGCTTCCCGAGTCGTATCTCTATGGTTATGCATACGTTGTTCAAACCAGCCGCGTCATCATCTCCTTCGCCAATGGCCATGAGACACACACGGGGTGGTGGTGGTTCTATCCCTTCGTTTTTCTTGTCACCACGCCGTTACCGGTGCTGGGGCTGATTCTGCTTGCCACGATCAATGCGGGGGCACGTTTTCGTCGGTCCACTGTTGTTCAGATGAAAGCCGTCCTGCTGCGGACCTCCGCGCTCACGGTCTTTATTTGTATTTATTGGATTTGCGCGATCTTGAGTTATCGCGGCTCGGGCCCCCGCCATCTTCTGCCCGTTTATCCGATGATTTGCATACTTCTTGGATTCTGCGGTTGTGCTTTTGTATCAGAAGGGATTGCTTCGGTATGTGGTGCCGGCACTCGGTCTCTGGCTGGCGGTCGAAAATGTGCTGATTTATCCGCACTATCTTTCGTATGTCAACGAGGTTGCAGGTGGGCCGAGGAATGCCTATCGGCATCTTGTGGATTCGGCTGTGGACTGGGGCCAGGATCTGCCCGCGCTTGAGGTGTTTCTTGCTAAAAATGTTCCGGATCAATCAGATGCTTATTTGTCTTACTTCGGCACCGCGGACCCAATCGCCTATGGTGTTCGCGCATTAATTCTTCCCAGCTTTCTTCCCCGGCTGACGGAAAAAGCGATGCCCGATATGCCTCTCCTCCACGCCGGTTTCTACTGTATCAGCGTCACGATGCTGCAAAATTTGTACAATTTAGAATTCGCGGGTCCGTATACTCCGGCGTATGAAAAAGTCTATCAGGCGATGCGGAGGGACATTGTGCATCGCGACCAATCCCTTCAAGATCAGCGCTTTCCGCACAAAACCGCGCCATCCTCCGACACTTGCCCGAACGTTTTCGGAATCTGTGTTTCGTACGGCTGTGCGCGTTTCTTCAAAAACGCGAACCGTTCGCTCGGGCGGGTTACTCGATTAATATCTATGCGGTGACTGCTGCGGACTTGGATGCGGCGTTGAATGGCCCGCCGCCGTTTGATGCGGGTGGGCGGTGAGAGCGGTTTTTGTCCCAGGTGTAGCAGGGAGCGAAAGGTTCTTTATCGAGCGGTAAAAGAACGCTTCCTTATGGGTGCGTCTCGGATTTGGGTGGCTTCGATTTAAGTCGCTTCGAGGCGGTTTATGATATCTGTAAATTCAAGGCTTTGCTGCGGGTCTTGTTGCCAGGCGTACTGCTACCTGCTTATCCAATATGTCCGCGACGGCTCGAAGCGGGCCGCTTGATTTGCAGTGTTCGCTGAAATTTTCAAATGGCTTGCCCTCGTCCGAATTGACCCGCAAGGCTGTTTCAATGGGCACGCTGCCTAAGAATGGCAAGCCCATTTGCTGGGCCATTACTTGTGCGCCGCCGCGGCCGAAGATGTCATACTCCGATCCGTGGTCGCAAATGAAATAGGACATATTTTCCACGACGCCGAGGATCTCGACGCCGAGTTGCTGAAACATCCGGACTGCTCGTCGTGCGTCGGCGAGGGCCACTTCCTGCGGTGTTGCCACGATCACCGCGCCGGTCAAGGCCACGGTCTGCGCGAGGGTCAATGCGACATCGCCTGTGCCCGGCGGGAGGTCCACGATCAGATAATCCAGCTCACCATTTTCCGGACCGCCTTCCCAGTCGACCTGCTCCAGAAACTGCTTGATTGCTCCATGGGCCATGGGCCCGCGCCAGATCAATGCCTTTTCCTTGTCCACCATAAAGCCGATCGACATGACTTTTAGGGACACAGTGCCGTTGCTCACGACAAAGGGAAGTATTCGATCTCCGAGCACCTGTGGCGGCCGCGGGCCGATCCCGGTCAACGTCGGAATGGATGGCCCGTAAATGTCGCCATCGAGCAAGCCGACTTTTTTCCCCGCGAGGGCCAATCCCACCGCTAGGCTGACCGCGATTGTTGATTTCCCCACGCCGCCTTTGCCGGCACCGACCGCGATGATGTGCTTCACATTACCCAGGACTTTTTTCGCCGGGCGGGCCGCGCCCGCTGACCCATGACCGGCGCCGCCTTCCTTCGCCGGCTCGCGGGTTCCGAGCGAGGTTGAGAACTTCACGAGGACCTCTTCCACTCCGGGCAATCCTCGGACGGCTGCGGTCACGTCCTGGCGAATGCGTTCTTTCAAAGGGGAAGGCGTGGAAATTTCGATGGCGACGTTGCCCTCGACGACCTTTACGCTTTTTATCTGATTGAGCGTCACCAGGTCTTTGAACAAGTCCGGATCGTTCACTCCGCGCAAGACTGTGATCACGTCGTGTTCCGTTAAACTCATCGCAATGTTCCTTCAAGTTAGGTGTGGTTTTTTTTAACCACCAAGGCACCAAGAGCCGGCTCAGGTTCGTCAGTCGCAGTTGCAAATGTCAGAAAAAAATAGATAAAATTTATTGAACTTAATATTCATTCGCGAGCTCGCACCGCACAAACTCTTGGGGTTTTGGTGATTAGAAAGTCTTTTCTTACGCATAGCTGTGGAGGCCGACGAGCCAGAAATTTACGCCGATCCAGTTGAACATCATGATTGCAAATCCGACGACGGAGAGCCATGCGGTTACGTCGCTGCGGGCCTTGGTGACAAATCGCAGGTGGACGATCACGAGGTAGACGATCCATGTGACGAGGGCGAAGGTTTCTTTGGGATCCCATCCCCAGGGGCGTCCCCATGAGTGATCGGCCCAGACGGCTCCGCAAATAATTCCCGTGCCGAGAAACCAAAACGCCATTTGTAAAATCACCATATTGGCCTGATCGAGTCCCTCCAAGAACTTTAGTCGAGCCGCCGCCGTCTCCGAGGCGAGCAAGACGGCAGCATTCGGCAAAACAGTTACTCCGCCGCTATTGCTATTCGTTTCGATCCCCTCGTTATAAGCTTTGAATTCGGAAGTGGGAGTTGCTTCAATGGGGTTGATCCAAAACCAGAGCTTCATCGACAGATACAACAACCCGATCAGGAAACTTGCGGCAATTAGGGCATAGCTGCTGATCACCACGTTGACATGGATATAGAGCCAGTAGTCGCCGAGGATGCCGGCGACTTTTCCGACGGCTCCGCCGAGGTCGTTTCCGAACACATAGGGTGCGGCGAAGCAGGCGGTCATCGCGAAAAATCCGACAAAACTAAATGCGACGCCGAAAATTCCTTTTCGCTTCCAACATTCTAGCGCAAAGCCGACCACGCATCCGAGCATGGCCGACCCGAGGACGGACTCAAATTGATTTTGAATGGGTATTCGCCCGGCGAGCCACCAGCGCACGCCCATTGCGGCCACGTGGAGCAGGACGGCCGCACCAAAAATTATCAGGGCCGGTTTCTCGAGTCGATCCGTGACGCCGACCGCGACCATCAAGAACAGCGTCATTGCAATGAAATACAAGAACACATTCGCAATCGTTCCATAGAAGGTTCTGTTGTACCAGAGTTCGGTGGTGCGCTTTATACCGCTCGGGTAGTTGTCGGGGTCAATTGCAGGCAACGTGGCCACCAGCAGTGCAATGCCCTGATTTGCCTGCACCGCATCCCCCTTCACCCATCCGATCAGCAAATTATCCATTGCCCCGCGGAGGGTGCGTGCTTCCGGTTCGGAAATGCCTGCCACCGGCGGCAATGCTTTCAGTTCCATGCCGCCCCACTCGGGCTTTTCGGCTGGGATATTCCCTTCCGACTCAATGGGATGCTTCCATGTTTCGCCCCTGTGATTGTGATCGGGGGGCAGCATCAACAGGGTCCACGCCAGGTCGCGAAAGAGTGCATGCGCCATCTGGACCTTGTTGACGGCCTGCACCTGGCGCATGTCCAAACCGATCTCCTGCAACTTTTGCTGCACGTCGGCACGGTCGATAAAGTTGTAACTGACAAGCCCCTCGTGGAGCAGGCGGTCGCTTTCGGCCGGCGTTCCCGCGAACTGCGCGAGCTGCTGCCGTATCGGGACGGCCTGCACGTAGATCACGTTCTTGTCCGCCCACGCCTCGCGTCGAAAGGCGATATCGAGTGCCGTATATAAGGGGTCCTGACCATCGATCGATTGTCGTCCGCGAATTTTGGATAAACACTGCCGGGCCCAGCTATCGAGAATTTTGATCTGATCGCTATGCACCACCGCGAGCAGCCGCAATTGATCCAGCTTTACGTCGCGTTCAAATCCTGAACGATCCTCCTCGATGACCGGGCCGACGGGTGCGGCCGGCACATCGGTTCTGGTCATCTGCGTCATGCCGGCATGCGGATCGTTGCCGTGGGATTCACCGGGCTTGGCTTGATCCATGCCCAATGCCAACCGGCTCATCCCCGCCACCGTGACCAACACCAGCAAAAACCATTTCATATCAGCCGCCCGTAAAAATCATCAACAGTTGCGATTGGGACTGTGCTGTTCAGCATGCCTCGCCAATCCTCATCATCGCACGTCACCTGTCGCATTACCATTTACACCGGACCTAACAATACACTCGTTGTTTCCTATTTTGCCTGTTCGGACTTGGACTTTGTCAGAAGATAAATACTTTCAAATCCCACCGACTTGATCGGCGTGGTGTAGACCCCAACCGAAAATATCCCGTCGGACGTATACATCATCCCCTGCAGCAATGCCCTCTCCGCGTTGAACGGCTGCGTATCTCCGTTGAAATTTTCAAATCGCCTTGCCCAATTATTCCCAAATAAAGAATTAGGATAAAGCTTGTCCAGCGTGGATGAAAAGGAGAAGCGTGCCCAACTGTTGCCGAAATATAGCGAATAAAGAAGTGAGGAACTGTGATAACAGGTGATGACTTGTAGATGCTCAGGATAATTTTGCAAAGCCTTGACGAGCCCAAGCTGGTCTTTTTTTTGAGCGGTCAGATTTTGATAAAGATGTGTGAGCGAGACTGCCGCGTAAATCAAAAGCGCGGTCGCCATTCCGATGTACACGATCTTTTGTACAAGCAGGGGCCATCGGCGCATCGTCGATGCAATGAAGAGAAAACACAGGCGCGGCAGTGATTCCTGCGAGCATGAGGGCGGGCAACAGATATCGCTCCGCGTAGGGGTGACGGAAGACCTGCGCGAGGACCGCGAACTGGGTCAGAAGGATTGCTGATAAGAGACGTGCGATTTTTGGAAAGCATTGATTGACTGACCTGCGGCGAATCCCTGCGGCTGCCAGCACCACGAGGTTCAGGGCCATTGTCACCTGTAAAAAGGGTTGGCGGCAGAGAATCGTCCAGAATTCGCGGAAGTTCCATCGCCAGTCAATACCTGCCTCGCCGAGGCCATAGGCTTGTTGATGGGTTGTGATTCGCCATAAGAATTTAGCATGTTGGGGAAGATGGGAGAGGATCGGCAAGATGACAATCGCAAGGGTAACTAGAAAAATGAGGGTCCATAGCAGGCGGTCGCGCCAACTGGGCAGCAGCACGAGAGCGAATAAAAGCATGGGCAGGGCGGTGACTTTTACGGCCACGGTGATGCCGCACAGGATTCCGAACAGCAACGCCGGCCATAGGCGTTTGGATGATTGGGGCCGTAGTGCGAGCATGGCGGTGGTAATGAAGAGCACGATGCAGATTGCAAGTAATGGTTCCGGCTTGACGCATTCCACTTCGTAGAAAATCGTTGGACAGAGCAGGGGAGTGGCTTGCACAAGAATGGCGGCCCAGTGGCTGCGCGTGATGCGCCAGATGGCGTGACCCGCGCCCACAGCGCCGCGGCAAGCGCTGCGAGAAAGGTCCAATTTGCGACCTTCAGATAAAACTCCGGCCTTGTGAGAACATCGTTCACAAGTGATCCGCGGCCGACAGCGAAGTGAGTGATTTTAAGTGCACCGGCCACCCACAATTGCACGGGCGTGCCGGGATGGTCGATATGTTCGGGTGGCTGACCCTGATCGATTAAGAGCGCGTTGAAAAGATAGGGATAATCGGGATCTGAACTGGTGCCAAGCCAGTAGGGGCCCTTTGCGTGCAAGAAGATGGAGGCAAGAAAAAGAAAACAGATCGGGATGACCATGAGCCCGACATTTTCAAGCGGTGACACTCTTCGGGCATTCAAAAAGAGGGCAGGAGTCATTACCTGCACCGCATGTTCGGACTGCAAGTATGACGCCGCTTTATTGTTGCCATCCAACTTCAACTGGGCTCCTTGTATTTCCACTGTTTTCACTTTCTCTCTTGCACCCACCGCGCCACGGATTGTTTTTTAACATTCAGCAAGATTGGTTTCACGTAAAAAGAATAGCCAATGCCGGCAATCATCAGCGCTGCTCCGACGATCATTATCCAAATCCCCGGCCGATTGCCCACGCCGATGACGCTGAAGCGCCGTTCCGCGGGTGCCTGGTCTTCACCGTCCCAAGCGGACTGAAAGTAATATAGGCCGTGATCTGATGCGGGGGCGTTCAGCTCCGCCACGAGAGTTCTCGCCTCACCGTTTGCCTTGTCCTTCACGGCGAGGGTTGAAATATAATTTTTATAAGAGTTCTCAGCGGCGGCATACTTCACGGCCTTAAAATCGGTCAGGGTCACGATGCTGGGTAATTCCCGACGGGTCGTCGCCAAAATGAAGGCCACCCGTCCCACCCCCGGCACCTGTAATACGGTCGGCTGTTTTCCCCCGGGCGGATCGCCGATCTGTGCAAACTGCGAAAACGGCACATAGATATGTTCCCGCACAAAACCGCCCATGCAAAATTCCATTTCGATAACGGAACTCTGCATCGCCTCCATCGCCGAGATCGATCGCTGCCGCCGTTCCACGGGGATGACCACGGGCACCGGCGTTGGCACGACTCTCGCCGCCCGCTCCAGAACCGTCACGGCCATCGGCACTGTGCTGACTTTCACCGACACGGGCTTGCCCACCTCGACCGCGAATCGTTCGACGCGCCCGCCGGCCAATCGATGCACCAATTCCAGCGGTCGATCCAATCGCTCGATGATCCAGAACTGATCGCGGCTTGCATCCGCAAAGGTGAGTTGAATGTCGTTGTCCACGCGATCCTGGACGCGCTTCTGCTTTCCGTCTGGGCCGACGATAAAATCAGGGGAACGTTCCGGATACGCGCGACAACGCCATGCGATTGAAGGCAGTTGTTTTTTCTGCGTCCTTGCGCTCCACCGCGACCATCAATGAATTGCTCATTGACCCCTCGTACCCCTTCGAGATCAGGGGCATCGCCTGCTGCTCGCCGATGGTGAGGGTGTAGGGCGTGCCTTCCACGGGGATCGTTTGCCCGGCTTCGACGGTGTAATTCCGATTCACCCCCAGCTTTAGCACGCGTACCGTGATTCCCACGGGGCCGGTGAACTCCGTGGTCACGTCGGCGTAGCGTTCGGGCGTCGGGTGATAGAGATACTCGATTCCGAATGGAACGCCGGGGGCGTCGAGCACGCGAGCGGCGGGCGATTTGCCCACGAGCCACTGGCCGCTGGAAACGCCCTCCAGCGCCAAACTCACGCGGATGGCGGGATTGGGCGCGTCGCCGGAGGTGTCGGCGACCGCAGTGGGATCGACGGTCCAGGCATTCTCCATCTCGGCCGCGGGGTAATAGCCGGTGATTCTTACGGTCGCGTCTTTCAGGGCGGGATTGATGGCGGCGAGGGTGGCTGGGGGGAGCGTGATATTCAGCGGCTGCTGATTCGCGGCCAGATGTTCGTAAAAAATTGGCAAGGTCGGCAAAGGAGTCATGGTGCTTGACGAGGCGTCGATGGCTCCGTTCTTGTCCATTGCAAACGCATAGATGCCCGTTCGGTCGCATCGAAACAGGATGCGACGGAATGATGGAGGAAAATGCGGACTGAGCCTTCCTGTTTTTGCGAGAAGTACCAGACGCTTCCGCCAATGAGCGTGAGGATGCCGATGTGGACCATCCAGACGCCGAGTTTGAAGAGAGTCAGCGGAATTCGCCGCAGGGTGACGGTGGTGAGATTGATCGCAAGGAGGATGAGGAGGAGTCGCATGGGCCATGCGTCGAAGAACTGGAGGTCGGTCATTTCCATTCGTGCGCGGAGTTCGGGGAGTCCGGAGCCGACGCCGATGTAGGCTCCGATGAGGGCGAGCAGGGTGATGCCGAGGACGACGGAGGAGAAAAGACGGACGATCTTGCCGAGCAGGGGCAGCGTTGCGGCGCGGCTTAGTGCGCGGCCCGCGGCGGCGGGGGGGCGTCCGAAGGTCTTGAACATGCGCTCGAGGGGCCACTCGGGGGGGTGTTGTGAGGGAGCGACGGATGAAGTGGTCAATGGAGGCATCGGATCGCGATTGCGTCCTCATTACGACTGGAAGTTTGACGGTGCTGAGGAAAATCCGCTGTGGGGCGGGATGCCTCCGGGAAAAGCGGAAGGGATTATCTTACCTGTGATTTCAGTCACGATCCAATAGGGGACGATGCGCATTGAGGAGAATGGGTAAAAAAACGCTTCCTGATGGGCGCGTCTCGGAAATATCTCCGTCAGATCGTTTTGGGAGAGTGGGGAATTTGCCGGTCATATTGACTCAGCCCTATCGCTCCACTAGGCTTATGGCACTACGTAACCGCAGGGTTCTCGTGTCCTGGTACGCCAGACCGAGCCCGATTGGCTCCGGCCAAACGGACCCGTCTGCGACCGGGGGAGTCAGTTTATGATCCCGGATCGGAGCAGCGTCGGTGGAAGCAGCAATCCCACTCCCTCTCTCAGGCCTTTCGTGCAACGTGCTTGTGCTCAACCGCCTGTATATGGCGGTGCGGGTGGTGTCGGCGCGTCGCGCCTTTTCTCTGCTGCTGCGTAACCTGGCGGAAGTGATTTCCGTCGAGGATGCGGGGTACATCTCCTACGACATTTCGTCGTGGATTGAGATGTCAGCAGTTGAAGGCGCAGTACGAGCGCGAGACGCACGATTTTGTGAAGACGGTTCGGTTTGAGATTGCCGTGCCGCGGATCATTCGGCTGTTTGGTTATGACCGGTTGCCTCGGCAGGATGTGAAGCTGAATCGGCGGAACATTTATGCACGCGACAGTTCGCTGTGCCAGTATTGCGGGAAGAAGTTTCCGAGCCAGGAATTGTCGCTGGATCACGTGGTGCCGCGGTCGCTTGGGGGGAAGACGACGTGGGATAATCTGGTGTGTGCGTGCGTGTATTGCAATGCGAAGAAGGGTGGGCGCACGCCGTCGCAAGCGCACATGCACCTGCTGAAAGTTCCGATTAAACCGAAACGGAACCCGGCGATTAATCTGCGGCTTGGGTCGGATAAGTATGCGTCGTGGAAGCACTTTCTGGATCATGCGTATTGGTCGGTGGAATTGAAATGATACGAATGGGACTGCCGATGACGCGGCGGTTTTAGTAGGCGTTGGGGTGGCGGAAGCCGCGGATGATGGTGGCGATGACGATGCGGACATCGAGGAGGGGGGACCAGTTGTTGAGATAATAGAGATCGTATTGGAGGCGTTTGCGGAAGCTGGTGCGGCCGCGGAATCCGTTGACTTGTGCCCAGCCGGTGATGCCGGCGCGGACCTTGAGGCGGAGGGGGAAGCCGGGGACTTCCTCGCGGATTTTGTCGAGCATTTCGGGGCGTTCGGGGCGGGGGCCCACGAGGGACATGTCGCCTTTGAGGACGTTTAATAGCTGGGGGAGTTCGTCGAGGCTGGTGGAGCGCAGCCAGCGTCCGAGGGCGGTGCAGCGAGGGTCGTCCTTGTCGGCGAATGCGGGGCCTGCGGCTTCGGAGTGCATGTTCATGGTGCGGAACTTGATGATGTCGAAGGCGCGGCCGCCGTAGCTGATGCGGCGCTGCCGATAGAAGACGGGGCCGCGATCATGGAGTTTGATGGCGACGGCAATCGCCAGCATGGGAAGGCCAAAGAACATGCGAGTCCGAAACGTCGCGCCAAGCACATCGAAAATCCGCTTGTATACGGAAGGCCAGCCGGCGAGCGGATTCTCCCGCAATGAGAGAATCGGCAAGCCCTCGAGCTCATCGACCGTTACGTTCATCGGGAAGCGCGACAGGAACAGGTCGGGAATGATGCGCACGTCGACGGAGGTTTCTTCCAGTTGGCTGATGACGCGGCGCAAGAGTTCGGCTTGTTGGGTTGGCAGGGCGACGAACACGCAGTCGATGTTCATGCGCTCGACAGTTTCGAGCAGAGTGTCGGTGTATCCGACCACGGAGATGCCGCGGATATCGGAGCGGCCGGCCTTCGAGGACACCGTGCTGGGTTTGGAGCGTGTCGATGAAGCCAGCGACGCGAATGCCGGTCCAGGAGTTGTGTTGGAGGCGGTGGAGGGTGGATTGCGCCAGGCGGCCGGTGCCGACGATGAGTGCGTGGCGAAGATTCCAGCCGCGGCGACGGAGGTATCGGAGCACGGCACGGTAGATGCCTCGTTCAAGGATGAGGCCGGCCATCATCAGGGGGAGAAAAATCGCGAGCATGGCGCGGGCGAACGGGCCGGGCGCGGTGTAGTAGATCAGGACGATCAGGACGACCCAGACGATGGCGGTGGCTTTGATGATTTGGCCGAGTTCGAGGAGGAATGATTTATCGCGGCGTGGTTTGTAAAGGCCGGTGCCTGCGAGGACGATCAGGGCGATTAATTGAACGAGCAGACAGTTGGTGGCGACGGAGCGAAAGGCAGGCAGTTCCTCGGAGTGAAAGAAGTGGAATCGAATGCCATAGGCGGCAAACCAAGCGCCGCCGACGATGGCGAGATCGCAGACGCCCATGAGGAAGTTGATGACTTGTGAATGCTGTTTGAGCATAAGGTTCCAAGAGCGACGTATGGGTGCGGATTAGTTTAACAGATGGGCTGGGGAGTGCATTAGGGTTTAGGTGGTTCTTTTATTGTTTTTTGTCCAAACGAGCATCGATGTGATGGCCATCCGAGGCCATCACATCGATCACGGTCGAGGGCGACCGTGCCACATTGGTAAGGCGATTGTGAGGCGATTTTTGCGGTCAGATCTGCCAAGTCGTGCGCGACGTCCTGGCGGAATTCGCGGCGGGGGCCGTCTTTGAATTGGAGTTCGGGGTTTTTGACGCTGACGCGGGTGTGGGGGGGACGGATTGGGTGACGAAGACGTTGGCGGTGATGGTGGCGCCTTTGCCGATGATGGTTTCGCCGCCGAGGATGCTGGCACCGGGATAGACGGTGACTTCGTCTTCGAGGGTGGGATGGCGTTTACGGCCCTTGAGGGTTTGGCCGCCGCGGGTGGAGAGGGCACCCAGCGTGACGCCCTGATAGAGCTTGACGCGTTGTCCGATGATGGTGGTTTCGCCGATGACGACGCCGGTGCCGTGGTCGATGAAGAAATAATCGCCGATGGTGGCGCCGGGGTGGATGTCGATGCCGGTGAGGTTGTGGGCGTATTCGGTCATGATGCGCGGGATCAGCGGCACCTGGGCTTTGTGGAGTTCGTGGGCGATGCGGTTCACGCTGATGGCGAAGAGGCCGGGATAGGAGAAGATGATTTCATCGGTGTCGGAGGCGGCGGGGTCGCCGTCAAAGGCGGCCTGGACGTCGGTGGCGAGGGTGGTGCGCAGATTGGGGAATCGTGCCGAGGAATTCCTGGACGATCGCTTCGGCGGTGGTGTCGCAGCTGGGGCATTCGGCGCCGCGGCGTGTGGCCTGGTGGCGGATGGCGTTGCGCACCTGCTCGTAAAGTTTTTCGTGGATCGACGGAGATCAGCTCGCCGACGTGGTATTCCAGCATGCCGGAGGTGAGGTTCTGCTTGCCGAAATAGCCGGGGAAGAGCAGTTCGCGGATGAGCTTGATGAGTTCGATGATGGCGTCGCGGTTGGGCAGGCTGGCCGGCGTCGATGTGGCGCGTCTTGGGCTCGGCCTGATAGCTGGCGACGATGGCCTGCGACGAGGGGTTCGATGGGGAGTTTGTCGGGCATGGATCGCCTGTTGGTTAATGACGAAATTGGAAATTCGAATGACGAATCAAATCCAAATGACGAAGGCTCGAATCATTGGAACGCCAGTTGTGGGTGTTCGTCATTGAACATGTTGAATTTGATTCATCATTCATCATTCGTGCTTCGTTATTTCGACGAGGGCTGCCAATTCTTTGACCGCTTCCGCTACGTTCAGGGTGCCTTCGTAGATGGCCTTGCCGACGATGATACCGGCGATGGGGAGGTCCTTTCAGCGCGGAAATGTCGTGCGAGTTCTTTTACGCCGCCGGAGTGGATGACGGGGACGTTTTTGCAGACTTTGGTGATGCGTGCGGTGGCGCGGAGATTCGGGCCCTGGAGGGTGCCGTCGCGGGCGATGTCGGTGTAGATGATGGCGGCGAGGGGCCAGTTGTCGACATTGCGGGCGATATCGACGGCTTTGGGAAGGTTGTCGGCAGTCTGGGTCCAGCCGTGGGTGGAGACGAGACCGTCGCGGGCGTCGAGGCCGAGGACGAGCCGGTTGCGGAAGCGGGCGTCGTGAGCCATGGCTTCAAACCACTGCATCTCGGCGAGGGCGCGGGTGCCGAGGATGAGGCGCTGGGCGCCGATGGCGAGGACGTATTCCATGGACTCTTCGGTGCGAATGCCGCCGCCGACTTCGATTTGAAGATTGGTGGAGCGTGACGATTTTTTCGACGATGCCGAGATTGATGGGGTCGGCCTTCCTTGGCACCGTCGAGGTCGACGATGTGGAGCCACTTGCAGCCAGCGTCCTGGAATTTTTTGGCGATGTCGACGGGGTCGACTTCGTAGGTGGTCTGCTGGTTGTAATCGCCGCGACGGAGACGGACGACCTGTCCGTTGCGAAGATCGATGGCTGGGATGAGTTCAACGCCCATGGTGACTGCTTTCCTTTTCCCTGCGAATAAAATGCCGCGTGCGATCTAGGGACGAAACGCGGCGAAGTTCTTCAAGATGATGCGCGCCGACTTCCTGGCTTTTCTCGGGGTGAAATTGGGTGGCCATGATGTTTCCGCTGGCGATGGCGGCGACGAAAGGGCCGCCATATTCTGCGGTCGCGGCGATGACGCGGTGGTCCGTGGGCACCACGTGGTACGAGTGCACAAAGTACACATAGGGACCCTTGCGGCAAGCCTTTGAATAACGGCCCGGGCGCGTCGGCGGGCCATGCCAGGGAGTTCCAGCCCATGTGCGGAACCTTCAAATTGATGCGGCGGCGGCGTCGACGGTGAATCGCACGCATTCGCCGGGGATGATGTCCCAGGCCGCGTGTGCGTGCCATCTTCGTATCCGACGTCGATGAGAAGTTGCAGGCCCAGGCAAATGCCGAGCATGGGCTTGCCGGTCTTGCGCGTGTTCTTTGATCGCCTTGGCGAGGCCGGTCTTTTCGAGGACGGCGATCGCGTCGCAGAAGGCACCGACGCCGGGGACGACCAGGTGGTCGGCAGATGCGCACTTGTTCGGGGGTGGAAACGATTTGGGCGCGGCTGCCCGAGGCGTTCAAAGGCCTTTTGGACGCTGCGGAGGTTCGCCATTCCATAGTCGACGATCGCGAGCACGATCTCTTGAATCCTTCATTGGGGGCAAGGTCACGCTAAAAAACACGCGGGGCGCGTCACTAGTGATTTCATCCATCCGTCGCCGGCCTTGGACAATCTCGTGGTGACGCGCCCCGGGTTATTCACAATGCAATGTCATGCGTGCCCTTTGGGGTCTGGGGGGGGAGGAAGGGGGATTATTTGCCGCCCTTGACGACGACGATTTCCACGCGGCGGTCGGCGGCGAAGTTCTTGGTGCTCTTCAACTTGGTGTCGCCGAAGGATGCGATGTACATGCGAACGGACGCCCTTTTGGTTGCAGGTAGAGCATGACGGCACGGGCGCGGGCAGCACCAAGATCCCAGTTGTCATCCCAGCCGGAACGCTTGACCGGGTTCGGATCGGTGTAACCTTCGACGCGGAGTTCGTTGCCTGCGTATTCTTTCTTGAGGACGCTGGCGACGCTGTCAAGGGCCTTCTTGGCGGTCGGCTTGAGCGCGGCTTTGCCGGAGTCGAAGAGGATGTCGCTGGAGACCTGAATGGTGTCTTCGCCGTTGGCATTTTGCCGCGCTTGATGCCAGTGCCCATGTCGGAAGTCATGGCTGGAGTGGCGCTCATGTCCGGGGTGCTGTCGGCGGGCGCAGGGCTGCGTTGCGGAGGTGTCGGCGACCGGGGTGCTGCTTTGGCGAGCTTCAGCGGCGGCTCGGGCGGCCTTCTCGGCTTCGAGCTGAGCGTTCAGGTCTTGATTCTGCTTCAGCAGACTATCGCGTTCCGCGGCGGTCTTGTTGGAACAGCCGGTGCTGAAAGTTAGAGCGGCCAAGCGAGCGGGGCCAAAAGCATTACGCGAAATTTCATGAGATCTCCTTATCCAACATGATTCGATCATGGGCAAGCGATTTTCAACGGCCCGCGGACGCGTGCCGGTCTTGCCTCATCCGCAGATGAACATCACAAGAAAAAATTGTACCGGCATTTCGCAAGGTTGAAAAGCGTGACAGGGCTGACAGGGTGCAATCTCCGCGTCCAGCAAGCGCAGGTACACCTTCTCCGCTGCCGTATCCTTATCATTCGGCCACTCCCGCTTCATCGTGTCATGCACTTCCTTATATGTCGGATTCGCCTTGACGCTGAAAATATTCCCCGGGCGGAACAACAGGCAAAACGCCACATGAATGACCGCCGTCACCCAGTCATGTGGGGCTGCCGGAGGGCGTCGGTCTGATCAGAAGTGGGAGACATGGTGAGAAGATCCGCGGCAAGGGGATGATTGGGGTCTTCGGCGAGCAACGCGAACAGCAAACGCTCGGCTTGCGGGCGGTCGCCTGCCGCCAGGTGAGCCTGTGCGGCGAGTAGACGGGCGCGCAACTTGGCGGCGCTTCAGATCATCATTGAAAAGCAGAAGTGTCGGGAGGGAGGTGGCGAAATAGTCGATGACGGCGGGCTGGTGTTCGAGTTCCTGCGCATAGGCGAGAAGTGCCTTGAGAAGAACGGATGCTTTTTCGGCACGACCCAGAGCTTGCAGGGCAAGGGCTGAGTAATAGGTCATTTCCGAGAAGGATTGGACCGACATCTGCTGAAAATCGCCGCGAGATTCTGCGGCCAGGGTGTAGTAGTGGCGAGCTGCGGCGATGTCGTGAATGGCGTCATGAGCGCGTCCAAGGAAATAGTGGACGTCGCTTTGATTCACGAGGAGGTGCCTGGTCTCACCAAGGTTTTCAGGGGATTGCAGCGCGGTGAGCAGGAGGTCGCGAGCGCCGGCGGGATCGTTATGCACGAAAGCTCGCTGTGCCAGCAGAAGGTAAGTGCGGACATGCTGACCGAGCGCAAGGCCTTCCCCGCCTTCCCAAGGCTGAAAGGTGTGGGAGCGAAGGACGGGCAGGGCTTTTTCCGGCTGCGCAGTCTGGTTGTAGAGGGCGACGAGTTCAATCGTGAGCTTGTCCCGGCAGTCGATGAGTGCGAGGTGGCGTTCCAGCACGGCGAGTTGTTCCTTTGGGCTTTTGCCGATGCGCTTCCAGAGTTGATCGCGTTCATAGAGGATTCGGGCGTCAGAAGGGTCGGCCTCGAAAGCGGTGTCGTAGGCGCGGAATGCGGCTGCCGGATCGTTGCGAACGTTGAAGTAACCGATCCCGAGGTTTCGCCACGAGCGCGGCAAGCGTGGGCTCGTGGTGGACGGCTTGTTCCCAGAGAAGGATCGCTTCCTCGTGGCGGCGGCGACTGTACAGCAGGTTGGCGAGATATAAGCGGGCGGGTGCGTCGGCGGGGTCGGCGTCGATCGCGGCTCGGAGGACGACGACGTCCTCGGCGCGGGAGGGAAAACAGTAGGCTGTGGGGGCGTCCTTCGCGTTCTGCGCGCGGCGATCGCGGCGCGTGAGTCGTTCAATCGATCGTGGAGCCAAGCCCGATGGTAATGGAGCATTGAGACCGCGCCGGAGTCGGGTGAGGCGGTGATTTTTTCCAACAGGGTGAGAGCTTCTAAAAAAAGGCCGGCGTTTGTGAGATCGGATGCGATATCAAAAGCGATCTGCGGATCGGTCGGAATTTTCCCGGCGAGGAAACGGGAGGCGGGGTCGAGCGGATCGAGCGTGAGAGTGTCACGGAGCAAAGCGTCCGCCTCGGCATCGCGGCGAGAGTTTGCAAAGCACGAGCGTCTTGAGCGTTCGCGCCTGCAGGTGCTCGCTATTGATGCGGAGAAGGCGGTCGAGGTGATGGAGGGCCGTTAGAAAATCTCCGCGGGCGACATCGATCTGCGCGAGGTTAAAGAATGCAGGCGACTGCCAGGGACCGTTCCACGTCGCCTTGTATAAAGCATCGTAGGCGGCTTCGGATTGGCCGAGGGCGCGGAGGGCGAGGCCGAGGTTGTAATATGGCTCGCCGTCGTAAGGGTTCGGGTTGTACTGGGTGAGAGCGGCGATGGCGGCGCGAAAATAGTTAGCGGCTTTTTCGGGTTCGTACCGGTGGAGGTGCCAGAGGCCGAGGGCATTTTGGCAGCGGGAATCCCGAGGATCGCGGCGGATAGCTTCTCGCCAGTAGCCATCGGGTTGGCGCGTGGCGTGACGGTATTGATGAAGGTGCAGGCCGATGAGGTAAAGCTGCTCATTGGTGTCAACATCTCCGGGAAGCGGAGGCTCTTTGGCCGGAGGAGGCATCTCGCCCCGCGTTTCTTCGGAGGGCTGCCATGACAAAATCGGACGATCATTATGCAGGAGCGTAACGCAGAGGTCCTTCTCGCAGGCCCCCGGCGGCAGGGAGAATTCCTGCACAAACGGCGCGTCGGGTCTCAGATCGACGGTCACAATTTGGAACGGCTGTCCTTTGACAGTGATTTGAACCTGTGCGCCCTGCCGCTTGGCCGTCACGGCAATGCCGACGCGGGCCTTGTCATTGCGAACAAGAAGGGAGATTGCCGCATCAACGTTCGCATATTGCGCGGGGCCAATCTGCTGAATCGGATACCAGTACTGGCTCAACGTGCGCGTTTCGCCGGGGTGGAGGAAGGAGAAATCGGGCTGGTTGTCGGTGTAAACACCGGCCATGAATTCGATGTACGGCCCGTCTGTCATCAGTGAGGTTCCGGTCCCAGGCATAGCCAAACTCGTGGTTGCCCCATGTCCATTGCTTTTTTCCGGGCGCGATGTGGTGGTTGGCGACGTGAATGAGGCCGGCCTGCGGCGCGATGGTCGTAACCGCCCAAGAAATCCTGTCGGCTGCCCATCGCCATGTAACTGGTGGGCACCGGGATGTTCGCGTACCAGGAGAGATCGTCTGCGGCGATAAGTGCCGGGCGGAACGAAGTTGGTGGGCTGCTGCGTCGCGGGCACTCCGGTGCGACCACGCTGGCGGTAATCGACGCCGTAGTAGTTGCCATCGCAGCGGGGAAACCGGCTCATGGCGCGCTTGGCGTGGTCGGCGACGTAGTGAACATCCGGCGGAAAGAAGGACTGGTACTGCTCGTGAACGCGCGTCGCGACGTTCGCCCACCACAGGAACGTTTGAACCAGGGGCGTGCGGTTGTACAGCCGAGCCTTGAGTTCGACGAGGGCCCTGCCCGGTTTGAGGCAGATGCCGTGCATGCCTTTCATGCGATTCATCGGCTCGTGTTCGGAGCACCAGACCGTAACGGCGCCGTCGGAATGATGCTCGATGTGCGACTCCATCGGCATGAACGTGCTGGGCCGATGGTGCTGCGGCCAGTTGAATTCCACGCCGCCGGAAATCCACGGCCCCGCAAGGCCAACCAGCGCCGGCTTGATGACGTTCTGACGGTAGAAGAAGTCGTAACTGTTGGTTTTGTCGAGGCCGACGTGAATCCGTCCGCCGATCTCCGGGAGAATCATCAGGCGGATGTATTCATTCTCGATGTGGATCGCTTCCCAGAGGTGATCGGTCTTCTTGTCAGAGATGCGATCGATAAGCGGCAAGGGATAGATGGCCCCGCTACTGCCTTGATACACCCGGTTATCGAGATACATTGGGTGCTTGTCGGGGGCCATGGGCAGGTAGGTCGGGATGGTGACCGCCTGGGACCAAGCTTTGACCGGGCCCATGAGCGACGGGGGAGCGACGGGAAGCTGAAGTGCGTACATGCAGCGAACTCAAAAGGATGTGAAACGGCGCGAATGGTATCATTTCTCACGAAAAAGGGAATAGAGTTACCTTCGGAGTGAAAACTTCGAGTTTGTTGTCGAGGGAAGGGCAGGTTACGCTACCGAACTCATGCGTTAATCTTCCGAACCATCACGTCCACACGTCTGGCAGTCATGCAGGAGGCTTCTGGAAATGCGTATCTTTTTATCCTTGATCACCGGCGTGCTGATCGCCTGCGCGGGCACGCTTGCGGGGTGCGATCGCGGCAGCAGTCCAAGCGGCGCTTCCCATCACCCAGTGCCAGCGGCGCAAAGGTTAAGATCGGCTTCCTCGTCAAACAACCGGACGAACCTTGGTTCCAAGCGGAATGGAGCGCTGCAGAAAAAGCGGCGACCGAGAATGGCTTTGAACTGCTGAAAATCGGCACACCCGATGGTGAGAAGGTTCTTTCGGCCATCGACAACCTCGCGGCGAACGGTGCCAAGGGCTTCGTCATCTGCACGCCTGACGTACGCCTCGGACCCGCAATCGTGGCTAAGGCGAAGGCGAACGATCTGAAATTAATGACGGTGGATGATCAATTCGTCGGCCCCGACGGCAAGGCGATGGCAGATGTGCCGCACCTGGGCGTGGCGGCGCGCGATGTCGGGCATGTTTCGGGCCAGGCGCTGGCAGATCAATTCAAGACAGCGCAAGTGGCCCGTTGAGCAGACCGCCGCCTGCATCGTCACATTCGACGAACTGGACACCGCACGAGAGCGCACGCAGGGCATCATCGAAAAGCTGATCGAGAACGGCTTCCCTAAGGACCGCATCTTCACCGCGCCGCAGAAAACCACGGACATTCCCGGCGCTTTTGACGCGGCGAATATTCTGCTGACGCAGCATGGCGACGTGAAGTACTGGTTGGCGGCGGGCATGAATGACTCGGCGACGCTCGGGGCGGTGCGGGCTCTCGAAGGACGGAGCTTTGGACCGGATGTGGCCGTCGCGGTTGGCATCAACGGTACCGATTGCATCGACGAGTTGAAAAAAGCCAAGGAGACACCGTTCTATGGTTCGGTACTCATGGAGGCAAATGTGCATGGTCACGACACCGCGGTCGCCATGTACAAGTGGATCGCGGAAGGAACCGAGCCGGCGAAGACCCGTTTCACCGGTGGCGTGCTGATCACCCGCAAGGACTTTGAGCAGCAACTCAAGGACCACGGGATGTGGAGGTAAACGCGGATGGGTGACTCCACGATGCCTGCTCCGTTCCTGCGATTCGACGGCATCGCCAAGACGTTTCCCGGCGTGAAGGCGCGTCAAGGGCGTCAGCTTCGGCGTGCGGAGCGGATCTGTCCATGCGTTGATGGGGGAGAATGGCGCGGGCAAGAGCACCCTGCTGAAAATTCTCTCGGGACTGTACACGCCTGATGACGGCCGTCTGTTTATCGGGGATACGAGGCACCGTTTCACGTCGACTGCTGCGGCCATTCAGGCAGGCGTGGCGGTGATCTACCAGGAACTGCATCTCGTTCCGGAAATGTCCGTGGCGGAGAACTTGTACCTCGGCCACTTGCCGAACAAGGCAGGCTGGATCGACCGTGCGACGCTGAATCTCCGGGCGACGTCGCCAAATGGAAATGCTGGGCGAGACGATCGAGCCGACCGTGCGGCTGGGCTCGCTGCCGCTGGGTCAGCGGCAAATGGTGGAGATCGCCAAGGCTCTGACGCGTGATGCCACGGTCATTGCGTTCGACGAACCAACCAGCAGCCTGTCCAGCCGCGAGACGGACCGGCTGTTCGCCGTCATTCGCAAACTGAAGGAACAGGGCCGCACGATTCTATACGTCTCGCACCGGATGGACGAGATCGAAGCGACTTGCGATGCGGCAACCGTGCTTCGCGACGGCAGTCATGTCGAGACGTTTGAATCCCTCAAGGGCGTGGGGCGAGACGTGCTCGTGCAGCGGATGGTGGGTCGCAAGATCGAGGATGTGTACCGGTACACACCGCGGAATCACGGAAGTCCGGCGCTCGAAGTGTCGGGGTTGACCGGACGCGGCGTGAAGTTGCCGGCGACATTTTCCGTGAACGGAGGCGAGATCCTCGTTTTTTTCGGCCTGGTCGGTGCTGGCCGGACGGAACTGCTCAAGTTGATCTACGGGGCTGCGCAGAAACTTCCGGCCGCATCAAACTGGCCGGAGAAGCGGTGGACATCCGCAGCCCCTACGACGCGATCCAGCGGGGAATCATCCTCTGCCCCGAAGACCGCAAGAAGGATGGCATCTTTCCCGTCGCCAGCGTGATGGAGAACCTCAACCTCGCAGCGCACCGCCGATTTTCATGGATGAAGGTGTTCATTCGTGATGGCATCGAACTCCGCCGTGCCACCGAGGAAGTCGCGCGGCTGGCTGTCAAGACGCCCTCGCTCCGGCAGCAGATTCGATTGCTCTCCGGTGGAAACCAGCAGAAGGTGATCCTCGCGCGGTGGCTCTCGCAGGGCGTGAAAGTCGCTCTCTTCGACGAGCCAACGCGGGGCATCGACGTCGGCGCCAAGAGCGAAATTTATTCGATCATCTACCGCCTCGCGGAAAGCGGCGTCGCAGTCATCGTGGTGTCGAGCGAATTGCCCGAGGTCCTCGGCATCTGTGATCGCATCTGCGTCATGCGAGAGGGTGGTATCTCCGGGTGCCTGTCCCGGGCGGAAGCGACGCAGGAGCGCGTGCTCCACCTTGCGTTGCCGGCTGATGAAATTATTGGCGGGCAAGGTTCGCTTCGAGAGGCGGTATGAATCCACCAACCAGACAATCCGAAACACTTGTAAATCCGACTCACTCCCGACGCTCGATGCGCGCCTGGTGGGATGCCGCCGGCATACTCCTGGTCTTTCTGGTCGTGCTCATCGTCGCGAGCGTGTTCGTGCCCAACTTCTTCAGTTGGGTGAACTTTAAGGGTCTCGCGCTGTCGGTGGCGACCGTAGGCATCATCGCGTGCACCATGCTCTTCTGCCTTGCTGCAGGCGATTTCGACTTGTCCGTTGGAAGCGTCGTGGCGATGGCCGGCGTGCTGGCGGCGGCGGTCGTCAATAAAACCGGATCAGTCCCCCTGGGCATCGTCGCCGCCATCCTCGCCGGCGGTGTCGTTGGACTCGTCAATGGCTTCGTGATCGCCCGGTTGGAGATCAACGCCCTGATCACCACCTTGGCTACCATGCAGATTGTCCGCGGCCTCGCCTTCATCGCCTGCGACGGCCGCCCCATCGGTGTCATCAACGATGGTTTTTTCACGCTCGGCATCACCAACTTCTTCGGCGTACCCACGCCGGTCTGGATCATGATCGCCTGCTTCATCGTCTTTGGCGTACTGCTGCATCGCACTATCTTCGGCCGCAACACGCTCGCCGTGGGCGGCAACCGCGAGGCCGCCCACCTCGCCGGCATCCGCGTCACTCGGCTTAAAATCATCATCTTTACACTGCAGGGCCTGATCGCCGCCTTCGCCGGCGTGATCCTCGCCAGCCGCATGACCAGCGGCCAGCCCAACACCGGACAGGGGCTCGAATTGCAGGTCATCTCCGCCTGCGTCCTGGGTGGCGTATCCCTGACCGGCGGCGTGGGCACAATGGTTGGCGTCGTCGTCGGCGTGCTAATCATGGGCACCGTCAATAATGCCATGAACCTCTTGAACATCCCACCGTTCTACCAATACATCGCCAGCGGCGGCATTCTCCTGGCAGCGGTATTGCTCGATCGCCTTAAACAACGCGGCGCACACTAAATTCCTCCAACATCAACTACCGTCGTATCCTCTCCAATAATGCGCTGGCGGCACGTCAAGAAGCCAATGCATTGCGAGCCCTTCAGCATCAAAAAATAGTCCGAATTCTCCATCGCGACAAACCTCATCCCATCGTCTACGATGCGGGCCAATTCAAAGGAGCGATGGCCATGTCGATTCTTGAGACTCTCCAAAGCTGGTGGAAGACCGAGCAGATGAACTGGACGCTGGAGCAGATTCCAGCGCCGCAATCGCCGTCTGTCCCCGATGCCCTTCCCGCGGGCCAAGCCCTTGAGGCGAATAAGGCATACGTCACGGTTCGGATGCGCTCGATGGCCATTAGCGCCTCGTGCGCCGGCTGGAACCTCTTTCACGCCGTCCTCCACGCCGAAACGACGATCGGTCTCAGAAACGGCAACACGGCCTTTATTCAAGCTGTTCTCTCGCCGGATTTCCTTCGCGATCTGGACGCCTCCCATCTCCAGCAGGTGCTCCACATTGATCGAACGATCTTCGGACCCATGCCCTACACCGGCGGTCCTCTCCTGCTCAACATGGGTGTCTTTGCAGTGAAGCATGAGGATCTTGCCGCCCCGTTCCTCAATGTCCTCGAGACCATGGCAACCACCGCGGGCGTGGCCTTCGTCGGCGCTGCCGCACCCTTCGTCGGCCCGATCAAAAAGGGTGTTGAACTCCTCACCGGCACCTCCGCCGCAACGTCGTTGGAGATCGGTCTGCTTCGGGAGTACAACCCCCCGGTAACCGGTTGGTACGCCCTTGTGCGGTTGCCCGGCGGGGCCTTAGACCCCAAAGATCTCACGGTCTCCCCCGGGAACTTCGAGCTGTTGCGCAGCGGAAAATCCATGCCCGGCATCCCTTATCTTCTGTTCTCAATCGATGGGGCTGCGTCGCGGCCCGACTGGGCAAGAATTCCCGAACTCAAAGCCGCCTATGCGGAGTTCTCCGCCGCCGTCAAAGACGATGATCAGGCAAAAGCAAAGGAAGCCGTCGACACGTTCACACGTATGGCTCGCATTTGTCCCGAGCTTTTACGAACCCATGTGGCCGACGTCATCAGCGGTATACGAGACGAATACAATTCCGTCTTTCCCAGCGAGGATGCCGCTGGAATCCTCCAACGTGTGACGCGCGCAACCAAGAAGGATGTGGCACCCGAGCTTCGAGGCTTAGCGATAAAGTTCCACGCACCGATGTAGAAGCAACCCAACGTTGCCAAACAATTTTTTGGATGATGCTCCATGCTGCTCGATCAAGCCGATCCCTACCGCCCGCATCTCCCGGAAGTGCTGCATCTCGATTGGGAAGATTTTGACTCCCATCTAAGCGTTGCCAACGACGAGGCGATCGGTCAGGAACGGGAGTGGTCGGTGGTTGCCTATATGGCCGCCAACTGCAATCTCGCAGAATATATGTTCGACAATCTTCTTGAGTTGAAATCCATCGCTTCAAACGCTGCCATGCATGTCTGCGTGCTCTTTGCCGGCCCTTTGATTACCGATACCTTTTTCGCCCGGCTGAACCCCGGAGGGAAGCTCAGCGACGATGTCGTGTTCCGCTTTTCCGGCATCAACAGCACCGACCCCCGAACACTCACGCTGGCATTGAAACTCGCCAATATCTTTCCCGCCAAGCGACGCCTTGCATTTTTGTGCGGCCATGGCCGAGGCTGGAAAGGCACATGCTTAGCGAAAACCTCGCGAAACCTTACATGGATAACCCGAATCGGCTCGAGGCACCTGCGCCTGGGCCGGTATGCCAGGCGCGAATCTTTAAGTCCCTCCAGCTCACCCAGGATCATATCAATAGCCGACTAGGCGCGGCGGGAACGCCCTCTCAGGGGCGAATGGAGATTCTCGCCTTCGACGCCTGCTATATGGGAAATGTGGAAGTGGTCACCACCTTGGCCGCGGAGGCTAAAATTTTTGTCGTCACTGAAGGCCGCGCGCCCGGTGAGGGGTTTCCCTATGGCAAAATACTGGCGGACCTCCAAAGCAAGCCAGGGCAAACGTCAGAAGATTCTTGCCCGTTACATCATCCAGGCCAACCGCGAGAAGTACGAGGACGGCAATCTGCCGCTTCGCCAAATCGCATTGCTTTCCGACGGCTTGGCTCCGCTTGCCGAAGCGCTGGCACATCTTATACAGCAACTCGATCTCGAGAATGGCGATACTCTTTCCAGCGTGCGGTGCGCAATGGAAAACGCAGCCGCACTCGGAGCCACAGGCAATATCGATCTCAAAGACTTCATCACAGAACTGCTGGACCAGTCCATTCCTGCGAGTGCACGTGAAGCGGCGAGTGCCGTTCATGGGCAATTTTCGCGTCTCGATTTGTCGTCGGATCCGTCATTGCCGGCGAGCGGTGGCGGCAACCTCTCCATCTACGGACCCGCTCCCGCGGACTTCGACCCCGCGTATCTTCGACAATCCCCAAGCCTGGCATCGCTCGGTATCTGGACCCTTTTTCTCGGGGAATATTATCTAAAAATCCTTGGGGAGAAATCGCTGGGCCATCCGCTGATGCAAGCAATCAAGGCGACGATGGACGACCTGGTTGCCCGTGGAATCTATCCACCCGCTCCGGCAAAGGCTTGATCCGCTGTCGATGAATGCGTCGAGACATTACTCCGCGAGTGCCGCAACCACCGCCTTGGCGGTTTCGATCGTGCTTGCGGAGCCGCCCAAATCGCGAGGCAGCGATCTGCCTGCCGCGACAACGCGGCGCACGGCTGATTCAATAGCGACTGCCGCTTGCAGGGCGAGCGGGTCTTTGTGCCGTTCACCGAGCCAATCACACATCATCCCTGCCGACAGAATCGTCGCCAGCGGGTTCGCCACGTTCTTGCCCGCGAGCGTCGGTGCCGAGCCATGCGAAGGCTGAAAGAGCCCGTGGTTATCCCCGATCTCCGCCGACGGCGCGAGTCCCAGCCCTCCAACGATCGCCGCGCCCAAATCCGAAAGAATGTCGCCGAACTGATTCTCCATCACCAGCACATCGAAGGCGGACGGCGATTGCACCAGATAATAACTCATCGCATCGACATACACCGCGTCGGCGGCGATCTCCGAGTGCCCCGCCGCCACCTCAAAAAATACCTTCCGAAAGAACGCAAAACTCCGAAAGACATTCGCCTTGTCCACGCACGTCACCATCTTCCGACCATCCAGCGGCCGCCCCTTCCGCCGCGCCGCCAAACCGAATGCGTACTCCGCCACCTTGCGCGTGCCCTCGCGCGTAATCACAATCGTATCGGTCGCCACAAGATCATCAACGACCGCGCCGCCCCCAAAGGACGCAAAAAGCCCTTCAAGGTTTTCGCGGATAATCACCAGATCAATCCCCTTTTCACCCGTCGTCAGCGGACACTTCACCCCAGGATAAAGCGTCACCGGCCGAACCCCCGCATACACCCCCAGCGCCCGCCGCAGCCCCACCATCATGTCCGGCTGAACTTCCGTGCCATCGGGCTTCCGTACATCCGGCAAACCAATCGCCGCCAGCAGCACCGCATCCGCCGCCAGGCAATTATCCAGCACGCCCTGCGGCAACGTCTCGCCCGTCTTCCGGTAAAGCTCCGCTCCCGCTTCATACAGCTTCAATTGAAGGTCCAGCGCGGGGACTTTCGCCTTCACCGCATCCAACACCATCAACGTCGCATCCGTGATCTCCGGACCAATTCCATCGCCCGGCAACACCGCGATTTTATACACGCTCATGACCACTCCGTAGAGAAAAAAGTCCGCCAATTACCGCTGTTCCGGCAGCCCGGCCAGGTCCAGCACCCGCACGCGCTTATCCTTCACCCAAGGCGTGACTTCCGCATTGAAACTCAGAAAATGCTTCGTCTTCATATGCGCGTCAAACGCCGCGCGATCATCGTACAACTCGTACAAAAACACCCGCGTTTCGTCCGCCGGGTCCACGCACACATCAAACTGCCTGCACGCCGCTTCCTCTTTCAAGGAATTAGCCGCCTGTGCAAGAACCGCCTTCCGAAACCCGGCGATCTTCTCGCGCTTCACTTCAAAATCAACCACAACAGCAATCATGCCACGTTCCTCACAAGTGGGGGGGTATCGATAAATCGGGACCGTCAACTCGGAAACCGCCGCTCCAGCTCCGCACACTGCTCCGTCGAGAGATAACGCACCGACTCGTTTCTCAACAGCAGAAACAGCCGAGCCGTCTGCTCCAGCTCCTCCGTCGCATAGACCGCCGTTTCCAAATCTCGCCCGCTCACCACCGGCCCGTGGTTCGCCAACAACATCGCCCGCGCACCGCTCGCCACATGCGCCACCGCTGCGGCCAGTCCCGCATCGCCGGGCGGATAATAGGGCACCAGCGGCATTTTGCCCACACGCATCACGTAATACGCCGTCACCGGCGGCAGCACATCCGCCGGATCCACATCCGCAAGGCACGACACCGCCACCGAATACGTCGAATGCAAATGCACCACCGCATGATCCCCCGCCCGCTGCTGATACATCGCCAGATGAAGAAACGCCTCCTTCGACGGCTTATCCCCGGAGATATGTTTCCCATCCAACCCCACGAGCGAAATCCGATCCGGGTCCAATCTTCCCATGCACGCATTCGTCGGCGAGATCAAAATCCCGTTCGTGAGCCGGACGCTGATATTCCCCGAACTTCCATGGCTGTACCCGCGCTCATAAAGCGACCGCCCATGCAAAGCAATCTGCTCCCGAATATCCCGCTCCGTCATATCCTGAATCATGGCAACATTTCCAAAGCGTTCCGAAAAAAGTCATCCGTCCCAAAATTCCCCGACTTCAATGCCAGCGCCAACTCCGGCGATCCTCGCGTATACGTCCACGGCACCCCCGGCTCTATCTGCTGCCCAATCCGCAGCGCCTCTACCCCCAACGCCTTCACCACCGCACCCGAAGTTTCGCCCCCCGCCACGATCAACTTCCGAACGCCCAGTTCCACCAACCCCTTCGCCGCCAACGCCAGTGCCCCCTCCACCGCGCTTGCCGCCGCATCCGATCCAAAGCTTTGCTGGCACGCCGCGACCTCCTCACGGGCGGCTGTCGTATAAACCAAAACCGGCCCGGATGACAACGTCGCGGCAACTTTTTCAAGCGCCTCCCGCACCACGCTCGCCACATCGCGCTCAAACAGCAACATAGGATTGATCCCCACCGCCGGCCGCCACCTCTTGAATGCTTCCACCTGCCGCTGTGTCGCCTCCGAACAACTCCCCGCAAGCACGGCTGAAAATCCGGTGATGCGTGGCGCTGCCGCGGGCGCTCCTTTGGCTGCCAGTTCGCCACGCTTGCGATATGCCTCCGCCAAGCCATGCGCAATGCCCGACCCGCCAGTGATCAGCGTCATCCCCGTGACCGCCTCCCCAAGATCGCAAAGATGCCGGTCGCAGATCGCATCCGTAATCATGAGCGTTTGGCCGTGCCCTTTGCACTCCCGCAGCGATCGCGCAATCGCCTCCGGTCCCTTCTCAATGGTCGCCACCGGCAACAGGTCCACCCGCCGCCGCGATTGCCGTTGCAGCACCCGAACCAAATTCGCATCCTTCATCGGCGTAATCGGATGGTTCGCCATCCCCGATTCACTCAGCAGGCATCCATGCACAAACAAATGCCCCAGATATACCGTCCGTCCATTCTCAGGAAACGCGGGGCAAAAGATCGCCTGATCGACGCCCAGCGCATCCATCAAAGCCTCCGCCACCGGCCCAATGTTCCCCGCATCCGTCGAATCAAACGTCGAACAGTACTTAAAAAAGAATCGCTCTATCCCCGCCAATCGCAATGCCGCCAGCGCCCCAAGCGACGCATCCACTGCCTCCACAGCCGGAATCGACCGCGACTTGAGCGCGATCACCACCGCATCCACATCCCCCGCAATTTCTTTCACCCCGCCGCTCGGCACCCCTAAAAATTGCACCACGCGCATCCCCCCGCGCACCAGCATATTCGCCAGATCCGTCGCCCCCGTGAAATCATCCGCAATGCATCCCAGCAAAGGCGTCATGGTTCAACCCTCGCCGCCGTATGCTCCACCGCTATCGCCCGCACCGGCGTTCCATCACCACCCACCACCTTCAGCGGCAACGCCGTAAACTCCACTTCCCCCTGCGTGATCTGGTCCAGATTCGCCAGCCCCTCCACCACCACCACATTCCCCTCAAACAATATCCGATGCACCTCCGTCAATTCCAAAATGTTATTCACATCCGCAACCGACGGCGGCTCTACCCCGATCAACGCCACGCCCTTCTCCACCAGCCATCGCGCCAACTCCACTGAAATCCGCGGCAACTCATCCCGATACGCACTCGTCCCATACCGCCGATGCCAGTCCGTCCGAAACAGCAACCGATCCCCTCTGCCGATCCCATTCGCCCATCGCCCCAACCGCTCCACCGTGATCAACTCCCGCGGCCCCACCGGCGTCAAATCCAACACCTTCGCGGGTCCGCTGCACACGTCCAGCATCTGCGCATCAATTCCCGCCGCGCCCTCAATAAAATGCCGCGGCGCATCCATGTGCGTTCCACAATGCGAGTACAACGACAGTGTCGTCGCGTTCCACCCGTCCACCTCAATCGTCTTCGCCGGAACGACGCTGACGCCTCGCATCTTCTCATCAATCGCTAGCGAAAGATCAACAATCCGCCGCCGCGACCGCACGGTCGGATCGCCCGCCCCTCCCGTCACACGCATCGGCACTCCGCGCGACGCCGACGCATACGCTCCCTCCACCGCCTCCAACGTGTGCAAATAATCCCGCCCATTCGTCTCAAACGCCGACCCCGCTCTCAACCGCTCCACAAAGTGCCGCTGCGTAAAATAGACGCAGTCGCCCGCGAACCCCTTTTTCTCATGCACGTACGCATGGTCCCGCTCCGTTTGCCCAAGCGTCTGCACCGTCAGTCGCCCATCCTCATAAAGCCGAATCGATCCCCCATCCCCCTCCACTAAAAATGTCCCAAATGTATACCGCGGATCACCCTCACTCGGTTCGTTGTAGCGATTCGCATCCCACACGCCGACGGTCCCGTCTGCAAACCGCAAAAGAAGAATCCCCGCATCCTCCCCCGCGATCACTGGATTCATTCGCCGCAGGACCGCATGAACATCCTCAATCTCCCCCGCGAGAAAGCGAAACGTATCAATAAAATGAACGCCCGTTTCATGAATCAGCAACCGCGGCATCGTGCGAAAATACGGTTGCCTTTCGAGATACGCGCGCTCGGTTTCCACCCATCCCCCAGCCGCGTGCGAAAATTCAGCGAGTGCAGCCGCCCAATCGCCCCGCCATCCAGCAGCCGTTTGATCTCGCGATGCCAGGGCTGAAACCGAAAGTTCTCATGAACCATGAAGGGAATCGCCGCCCGCTCAGCGACTTCAACAATCGCCCTTGCCGCCGCAAAGTCATTCGCCAGCGGCTTCTGGCAAATCACCGCCATCTTCCGCGCCGCCGCCGCCTCCACCAACGAAAGATGACTCGCCGGCGGAGTAATAATGTCTACAAAATCCGGCCGAAATTCGTCCATCGCCGCGACCGCGTCCGCCCGAACATTCCGAATCCCAAACTCGTCCGCCGCCCGCTTCGCCTTATCCAAATCCTGATCGCAGACCGCCACAATCTCCACGCCCTCAAGCCGCCGCCATGCGTCTATATGAAACCGGCTGAAGTATCCCGCCCCAATACATATCCCACGCAAAGAACTCAAATCACACCCTCCCTTTGAGGCGTAATCGCCGCTTCCTCAACCGCGCGCCGAGGGTCCGCAAGCATCCACAAACACGCCGCGCCCACATTCAATCCCGCCGCGATATAAAAAAACATCGCCGTCGATCCCGTCCACCCCAGCAGATACGGAAACGCCAACGGCGTCGCAAACGACCCGAGATTTCCCGCCATATTCATCGTCCCCGACACCAACCCCGAATGTTGCTTCCCGATATCAATACAAAACGACCACGAAAGGCGCCAGCGTCATATCCGCTCCAAAGACCGCCACACTAAACGCCGCCATCGAAGCCACAGGCGACTCCGTGCCGATGTACGCCAACACGCCCCCCGCAGCCAGAATATATCCCATCACCGCCGGCACACGCCGCGACGCCACCCAATACCCCTTGCGATAAATCCGATCGATCATCCACCCCGACACCCAATTGCCCAGCGCCCGCACAACAGCGGCACCGCCGAATACAACGCCGCCTCCATAGGCAACAACTTAAACCGTTCCTTCAAATGCGGGAACAACCACGTCAGGCAGAAAAAAAACGTAAAGTTCGAGCAAAAGTATTGCAGCGACATCAGCCACACGCCCGTAGAAGTCGCCAACGCCCTGCGCACTGATCGTCTTCACCCGTGCCGTCCGGTCCACCTTCTGCCGATGTTGCAAAATAAACTGCAACTCCTGCTCCGAGATATTTCGGATCCTGCGACGGATCATCCCGAAACCACAAATACCAGAACGCCGCCCACCCCAGACCCACCGCCATCAGAATCGCAAAACTCGGCCGCCACCCCACCTTCCCAATCATCCACGCCGCCACCGGCATCGCCGCCGCCGCGCCCGAGCGCGACCCTGAAAAATTGATCCCCTGAACAATCCCCCGCTCGCTCATCGGTATCCACGACAACGTCGCCCGCGCCATATTCGGAAACGCCCCCGCCTCGCCCCCGCCGAAAAAGAAGCGAATCAACAGCATCGCCACATAATTCCCCGCCGCCGCCGTCAACCCCGTAAACACCGACCAACTCGCAATGATCCCCGCAAGCACCATCCGCGGCCCATATCGATCCGCAAGCCATCCCGCCGGCGTCTGAAACAACGCATACCCCAGCGCAAACGACGACAGCACCCAGCCCATCTGCTCATGCGACAGCTTCAAACTAATCGAGATCGGTTGCTCCGCTGCCGATATGCACGCGCGATCCACATACAACAACACCGACAGGCAAAACGTCACCCCCACCAATAAAACTCGCCGCGGCAACATTCTCGCCTCTTCTGATCCGTGTGGAAAAAAGATAATACCCCTCCCCGCCCCCCTGTAAAGCCTTCGCCCCCCTCATTTGCCCCCCCTCAAACACCTTCGGTACCGCGACCGTCAGGGAGCGCTCCTCACCCTTTCCCCCAAACGGAGCAACCCTTTTCCATAAAACCCCTCAACATGCAATTCCCCTCAAGTTTTAGCCAACCAACCGCTACAATACCCCCGCCTGACTCCAACCCCGAGGTCCACATGCTCTCCGGCTACACCCAACCTCTCTACATCCTGCCCTTCGACCACCGCCACTCCTACGAATCCCAAATCTTCGGCTACCACGAACCGCTCACCCCCGCTCGAACCCAGGACGTCGCCGACAGCAAGACGATCATCTACGACGGTTTCAAAGCCGCCCTCAACGCCGGCGTCTCCCCCGCACACGCCGGCCTCCTCGTCGACGAAGACTTCGGCGCCGCCATCCTCCAGGACGCCCGCCGCCGCGGCTACATCACCGCCATGCCCCTCGAAAAATCCGGCCAGGACGAATTCGACTTCCAATACGGCACCGACTACCCCGCTCACATCGAGCGCCTTCGATCCAACCTTCGTCAAGGTCCTCGTCCGCTACAACCCCGAAGGCGACCCCGCAATGAACGCCCGCCAGGCCCAACGCCTCCGCGCCGTCTCCGATTATCTCGCCAAAACCAAACGCCTCTTCATGTTCGAGCTGCTCGTCCCTCCCGAAAAAAAACAACTCGCCGCCCTCAATAATGACAAAGCTGCCTACGACCAAACCCTGCGCCCGACCCTCATGGCTGCCGCCATCCGCGCCTTGCAGCACGCCGGCGTCAATCCCGACGTCTGGAAAATCGAAGGCCTCGACCGCCGCGAAGACTGCCAGGCCATCGTCACCGCCGCCACGGAAGGCGGTCGCGACAACGCCGCATGCATCGTCCTCGGCCGGGGCGAAAACGAACAAAAAGTCCTCGACTGGCTCCGCATTGCCGCAACCGTCCCCGGCTTCATCGGCTTCGCTGTCGGCCGCTCCAGCTTCCTGCAATCCATCATCGATCTCCGCGCCAATAAAATAGACCGCCCGCAAGCCGTCCAACAAATCGCCGCCAAATTCCAGGAATGGATCGCCACATTCCAACAAGCCCAATCCACCTCTCTCGCGAGTGAGCACAACCATGCTTGACCGCTCACTCCTCACCATCAACGGCGGCTCCTCCTCCATCAAGTTCGCCGTCTTCACCTGCGACGATCCGCCCCAGCGCCTCCTCGCCGGTGCCATCGAACGCATCGGCGAACCCGACGCCGTACTCCGCCGCCACCCTCCCGTCCGGCAAAAAAATTGAACAACCCGTCCCCGCCGAAAATCACACCGCCGCCGCACAACATCTCATCGCATGGCTCGCCGACCAAACCCACCATGCCCCCATCGCCGCCATCGGCCACCGCATCGTCCACGGCGGCCTCCACCTCTTCACTCACCAACCCATCACCCCCGACCTCCTCGCCCAACTCAAACTCGCCCAGCCCCTCGACCTCGCCCATCTCCCCCGCGAGATCGCCCTCATCGAAGCTTTCCAGCACGCCTTCCCCGCCATGCCCCAAATCGCCTGCTTCGACACCGCCTTCCACCACGACCTTCCCCACGTCGCGCAACTCCTCCCCATCCCCCGAAAATATCTCGACGCCGGCCTCCGCAGACTCGGCTTCCACGGCCTCTCCTACACCTATCTCATGGCCGAACTTCACCGCATCGCAGGCCCCGCCGCCGCCAACGGACGCGTCATCCTCGCCCACCTCGGCTCCGGAGCCAGCATGGCTGCCGTCCATCACGGAAAGCCCATCGACACCACCATGGCTTTCACCCCCACCGCCGGTCTCGTCATGGCCACCCGCCCCGGCGATCTCGACCCCGGCCTCCTCGTCTACCTCCTCCGCACCGAAAAATTCACCCCCAACCAGCTCGACGATTTCATCTCCCGCCAATGCGGCCTCATCGGCGTCTCAGGTACCACCAGCGACATGCGCGACCTCGCCGCCCGACGCGACACGGCGACCCGCACGCCGCCGACGCCATCGACCTCTTCTGCTACCAGGCCCGCAAATTCATCGCCGCGCTCGCCGCCACCATGAACGGCCTCGACACCCTCATCTTCTCCGGCGGCATCGGCGAACACGCCCCCGACATCCGCGCCCAAATCTGCTCCAACCTCTCCTTCCTCAACCTCCACCTCGACCCCCAAAAAAACGCCGCCAACGCCCCCATCATCTCCACCGACCAAAGCCAAATCACCCTCCGCATCATCCCCACCAACGAAGAACTTATCATCGCCCAAACCCTCACCCACTTCCTCCCCAAAGGAAAACCCAAAAAATAATCCCAATCCCTTCGTCGTCCTTCACCCCTTCACCCCTTTCGTGTTTTCGTCCAGTCTCCGCAAAAGAAAGGTCATCCAATGCCCACTCCTCTCCCCCCGGACCTCCTTAAAAAAATAGATGCCTACTGGCGCGCCGCCAACTACCTCTCCGTCGGACAAATCTATCTCCTCGACAACCCCCTCCTCCGCGAGCCCCTCCAACTCCACCACATCAAGCCCCGCCTCCTCGGACACTGGGGCACCACCCCCGGCCAAAATTTCATCTACGCCCACCTCAACCGCATCATCAAACAATACGACCTCGACATGATCTACATCTCCGGCCCCGGCCACGGCGGCCCCGCACTCGTCGCCAACATCTATCTCGAAGGCACCTACACCGACATCTACCCCAACATCACCCAGGACGAAGCCGGCCTCAAAAAACTCTTCAAACAATTCTCCTTCCCCGGCGGAATCCCCAGCCACGTCGCCCCGAAACCCCCGGCTCCATCCACGAAGGCGGCGAACTCGGATACTCCCTCAGCCACGCCTTCGGTGCCGCTTTCGACAATCCCGACCTCATCGTCGCCTGCGTCGTCGGCGATGGCGAAGCCGAGACCGGCCCTCTCGCCACCGCATGGCACTCCAACAAATTCCTCAACCCCGTCACCGATGGCGCCGTCCTCCCCATCCTCCATCTCAACGGCTACAAGATCGCCAACCCCACCATCCTCGCCCGCATCCCCCGCGAAGAACTCGAAAGCCTCATGATCGGCTACGGCTGGACTCCTTATTTCGTCGAAGGCGACGACCCCGCCGCCATGCACCAGCACATGGCCGCCACGCTCGACACTCGCGATCGCCCAAATCAAAAAAATCCAACAGGACGCCCGAGCCTCCGGCAAAACCGCAGCCACGCCCCAACTGGCCCATGATCGTCCTCCGAAGTCCCAAAGGCTGGACCGGCCCCAAAGTCGTCGACGGCCAACCCGTCGAAGGCACCTTCCGCTCCCACCAAGTCCCGCTCTCCGACCCCTCCAAAAATCCCGAACATCTAAAGCAACTTGAAGCAATGGCTCAAAAGCTACCGCCCCGAAGAACTCTTCGATCAAGCCGGAACGCCTCAAGCCCGAACTCGCCGCAACTCGCCCCCGTCGGCCCAACGCCGCATGGGATCCAACCCCCACGCCAACGGCGGCCTCCTCCTCCACGATCTCCACCTCCCCGATTTCCGCGACTACGCCGTCAACGTCTCCATCCCCGGCGGCACGTCGAAGCCGAAGACACCCGCGTCCTCGGCACCTTCCTCCGCGACGTCATCAAGCTCAACGACCACCAGCGAAACTTCCGCATCTTCGGCCCCGACGAAACCCTCTCCAACCGCCTCGGCGACGTCTTCAAAGCCACCAACCGCCAATGGGAAGCCGATCATCAACCCAACGACGAGTACCTCGCCACCGACTGGCCGCGTCATGGAAGTCCTCAGCGAACACCAATGCCAGGGCTGGCTCGAAGGCTACCTCCTCACCGGCCGCCACGGCCTCTTCAACAGCTACGAAGCCTTCATCCACATCGTCGACTCCATGTTCAACCAGCACGCCAAATGGCTCAAGGTCACCGCTCGCCCTCCCCTGGCGCCGAAAAATCGCCTCGCTCAACTACCTCCTCGCCTCCCACGTCTGGCGGCAGGACCACAACGGCTTCACCCACCAGGACCCCGGATTCATCGACCACGTCGTCAACAAAAAAGCCGAGATCGTCCGCGTCTACCTCCCGCCCGACGCCAACTGCCTCCTCTCCGTCATGGACCACTGCCTCCGCAGCCGCCATTACGTCAACGTCGTCGTCGCCGGAAAACATCCCGCCCCGCAATGGCTCGACATGGACGCCGCCGCCACCCATTGCGCCGCGGGCATCGGCATCTGGGAATGGGCCAGCAATGATCGCGGCGGCGAACCTGATGTCGTCATGGCCTGCGCCGGCGACGTCCCCACCCTCGAAACCTTGGCCGCCGTCACCATCCTCCGACGCGCGACTCCCACAACTCAAAATCCGCGTCGTCAACGTCGTCGATCTCATGAAACTCCAACCCAGCTCCGAACATCCCCACGGCCTCTCCGACACCGACTTCGACGTCCTCTTCACCAAAAACAAGCCCGTCATCTTCGCCTTCCACGGCTACCCCAGGCTCATCCACCGCCTCACCTATCGCCGCACCAACCACCACAACCTCCACGTCCGCGGCTACAAGGAAGAAGGCACCATCACCACCCCCTTCGACATGGCCGTCCTCAACGACCTCGACCGCTTCCACCTCGCCATGGACGTCATCGACCGCCTCCCCCAACTCGGAGCCGGTGCCGCCTATCTCAAACAGGAACTCCGCGACAAACTCCTCGAACACCGCCAATACATCAACGAGCACGGCGACGACCTCCCCGAAATCCGCGACTGGAAATGGGGCCCCTACGCCCCCAGCCAACCCGAAGCCCCCCCCGAACTACACGCATAAAACGACGCCCCCCACAGACAATCTCGCCCCCTCCCCCTCCCCCCCCAACGCCCGCCGCCTCAGCGGCGCGGGCCCCGCGCCTCAACATCAACCCCTCACCCCTCCACCCCCACCCGCCACATCCAACGCATACCGCCGCTCCGCCCGCGCAAACACCACCCGCACCACCCCCATCAATCCCAAAATCCCACCCACACACATCCCCAAAATCCCCATCAACCGCTGCGTCTCCACCCGATGCCAACGCTCCATTTCCGGGATCCATCTGCGGCCGATGCCCCGGCCCCTCTCGCTCACCCTCCATCGAGCCTCCAGGAGGCCCCGGTGGGGGGGGGGGGGGGAGGAAGAAGACGGCGGACGATGCGGCATGTACATCGGGGGAAGAGAAACCTCATCATTATGTATATTTAACTGCTGCACCCGCGCTATCACCGACGCCGGAATCTCATCAATATGCGCAGCCGAAGCCGCCAGGACCGCCCCCGCCACCACCAGCCCCAGACCCACCACCAACGCCAAAACCCCCTGCCGATACGATATCAACCACCCCGGAACCGCCCCCGGCATATGCGCAATCCCCCGCTCCAACGCCGCCTGCATCAGCGCAAACTGCTGCCGATCCCTATAAAATCGCAGCACCACCCATCCCCCCACCAGCAGCACCGCCGCCGCAACCCCAAAACTCCCAATCCCAATTTCCCATATCATGGATGGTGGCATCTGTATTCTCCATATTGGTCCGACATTATGTGCGTGCCCCGCTCTGGCAGGTTTCAAAAATCTCCAGCCTTTTAAAGAAGGCAATAGACAGAACAAGTATGGCAGAAAAAACTCCTCGCAACCCATTCTGCCTTCTGCCTTCTGTCTTCTGCCTTCCCCCCCAGAATTTTGAAACCCTCCCCGCCCCCGCCCGCACTAACCTCCCGTGAGGATAAACTCTCGAGTGACTCCGGCCACGAATGAAAAGCTCGATCTCGAACGCCTGCGCCGCCAGGATGCGGACGAATTCACTCGTTTCGTCCACGCCTATCAACGCTTCGTCCTCGGCATGGCCCAATCCCTTGGCCTGTCCGGAGCCGACTGCGACGACACCGCCGCCGAAACCTTCGCCGTCGCCTACCGAGCCCTTCCCCAATTCCGCGGCGACTCCGAACTCTCCACCTGGCTCTACCGCATCGGCTACCGTACCGCACTCAAAGTCCGCCGCCGCTATCCCTCATCACCCGCTCCCGACACCAACCTCCCCGACCTCGCCGCCCAAAGCCCCCATCACGCTTCCGAAACGCAGGAAACCAACGAATCCATCTGGCGCGCCGTCGCCCGCCTCGACGCCGACCAGGCCATCGCCATAGAATTATTCTACCGCCGATCCCTCACCGTCGAAGAGGTCGCCACCATCATGGAAAAACCCACCGGCACCATCAAAACACTTCTCTTCCGCGGCCGCGAACGCCTCCGAACCCTCCTCAAACCCCTGGAGAAAGCATCATGACCCTCCACGACCCACTCGACGAATTCCTCGCCACCGCGATGCAAGCCCGCCCCGAGCACCTCCCCGCAATCAACATCGCCGCCGTCGCACTCACGCGCGCCGACACCGCCAACGCCCATTTCGCCAAACTCGCCAAACTCGCCCGCTGGACCCGCCTCGCCAGCGCCGCCGCAATCCTCCTCGTCGCCCTCACCCTCGCCGCCGGCTACATGTTCTGGCCAACCACCACGACCTCCGCCGCCACCTACGCCGATACCACAACCACCACCACCCTCGATCCCACCACCCTTGGCATCGCCGCCTTCCTCCTCGCCGTCATCACCCTCACCACCCTCGCCGTCCTCACCCCCGACCGCCCCACCTACCGCCTCACCCTCGCATAACCCCACCAACCTGCACTACTCCCGCGGCAGAAGCGCATTATCCTCATCCTCGCTGAAGAAACGTAAATGAGTATCCAGTGTATTGGGAGTGACCGAGATGCCATTCAGCGTCTCCGTCGCGCCTTCCCCGCCAAACTCATTGTGATGGTAGATGTTCGGATCACTTTGATACTGAATTGATTGCGAGGTGATGAACTCCGCATGTTGATCCGTAAAAAGCACACACATGCCGCCGCCTGCGGAACCCTCCGGCCCCCAGTTCCCCGAAAACGCCCGGCCATTCTGATAGTCGGCACGATCCCCTAAATAAATTCGCATCTGGTCGATATCCCCGGTCCGTTTTTTCTCATGATCGTAAGAAAACGAGCAGTGAAAACGAACGCGGCTAATGTTCGATGAATCGATCGATGCCGGCGTCGTCGCATTGATCTCTGCTCCATCAATATCCGCCAGTATAGGCCACCCCGCGGCATTGAACTGCGTCGCCGGCATATCCGCCGTGTTCTGGTTAATGAATAACTTCGGCGAGAAATGATAAAGCGAACACAGCAGCGCCAGCCCGCCAAACGCACGCCCGTCCTGGTTTGCATCGCTCAATTCCGTCGGATGAAACCGGTTGTACTCATTCTCATACGCCGCCATCGCCCCGCCGATGCCATGCAGCTGCGCCAGCACGCTCGACTTCCGAGCCCGCAGCCTTGCCGCTCCCAACGCCGGCAAAAGGATCGCCACGAGCAGCGCGATGATTGACACCACCACAATCAATTCAATCAACGTGAACCCTGAACCGCGACGTGAAATTCTCATGTGCCACTCCATATCAAATGCAACTTGATTGCAAAACTACCACGCATGGCATTGATTTGCAATCGTGTTGCATTTGGGTGGGCACAATTTGAAAACAGTTCCGCTACGCTCCTCCCCGCCGCCCCCGCTTGCCCTTAAATCGTCTTAAAAATCGTATCCAACACAATCGGCTCCCCACAATACAAACACTTCTGATGCTTCGGCAGCACCGTCCGATTGCACTTCGTACACTTCGTTGGCCCCCGCGTCAGCTTCCCATCCGCCGTCCCATCCTTCGCATCCAGAATCGCCACCCGCTCAATCAAATCCTGCTCCGTCATCCCCGTCTTCTCCCGCAACAACTCCCACATCGCATTGCAGATCAACACCAGTTGATCGACCCGCTTCTCCGCATCGACCGCACGCGCCCTGCACATCGCGCCCGTCGCTCCCGCCTCGCTCGCCGTCGATTGCGCCAGTGAACTCCCAAGCCCCCCTTTGGACCCGCCGAACATGCTCATACATTCTCCTTGGAACCGTTATCCAGAACCAACCGCAACTTCCCTTCCGCCTCCGCCAGCAAATGATCCGCCGTGAAAACATCGCACCCTCTCCGCTGCATCACGATCGCGCGCTTCACCTTCCCGCCCGCCGCATGCAGCAGCTCCAGCGCCTCCTCCCGAGGCAACCCCGTCAGCCGCCCAATGATTCGCCCGCCCCGATCGATCAACTTCGCATTCTTCAGTGAATCAATATCCACCATCAGGTTCCCATACGTCTTCCCGATCTGCACCATCGCCAGCGTCGTCACCGTATTCAGCACCAGTTTCGTCGCCGTCCCCGCCTTCAACCGCGTCGAACCCGTCAACACCTCCGGCCCCGTCGCCACCGGTATAAACAAATCCGGCACCCCCGCCGGCAACTCCACATGCGCCGGGTCCGTGCACACCAAAAATACCGTCTTCGCCCCGCGCCGGTTCGCCTCAATCAACGCCCCATGTACATACGGCGTCGTCCCGCCCGCTGCAATCCCAAACACCACATCATTGTCCGTCACCTCCAATTCCGTCATCGCCACCTTCCCCGCACCCGCATCATCCTCCACCTTCTCAATCGACCGCCGCAGTGCCGCATCTCCCCCCGCGATCACCCCGACCACCATCGACGAATCCGAACAAAACGTCGGCGGACATTCCGCTGCGTCCAGCACCCCCAACCGCCCCGACGTCCCCGCCCCCACATAAATCAACCGCCCGCCCTTCTGAAAAGCCCCCGCTACCAGCCGCACCGCCTCCGCGATCGCCGCGCCCTGCGCCCGACCGCCGCCACCGCCTTCGCATCCTCCGCATTCATCAGCGCAACCGCCTCCTCCACCCCGAGCGCATCCAACCCCTGACTCCCCGCATTCACCAACTCCGTATGAATATGCGACCGATCCGCAATCATGCCCAACTCCTCGCGGGTGCCATGCTTCTCCCGCGAGTTCGCGGGAGAAGCATGCCACATGTGCATCCACTATCACCCTTGACGCCCGCCCAAAGCAAATCAACCACACAAATCTACCACAAAAAAAAACGCGGCACCGGTTAAAACCAGCCCGCGTTTCCGCTTCCAAATTGAATCCATCTCGTTAGATCGAGCGGTGGTGCTTCCAGCCCGCTGAACTGCTCATGCCCGTCGCCTTGCTCTTCTTGTGCGACAGCGCCTTGCCCTTCACCCGGCCCGCGTGCATCGCCGTGTGCTTCCCGTGTGTCCGATGCAGCTTCTTCGCATGACTCTTCAGCGCATGAGTCTTTGTCGGATGCAGCACCTTCGCCGAAGCCGTCGTCGGCATCATCAAAAACGCCGCGCCCAAAACCACCGCCGCTACTACATGTTTGATCGAAATCATTGACGAATTCTCCGAATTCCAGTTCCTAAAAGAATCGATGGGCAATTCCAGCCGGGCGACCACGCAGCCGCCAAAAATCCTGGCATCGAGTTTCTCATGGATACACTCACAATTTATCGGAACAACCCCGCAAAATCCATGAACTTTGGTCCCGCGACCGTCAGGAAGCGCTCCTCAACCTTTCTACAAGCGGCCCTCGCGACGACCCAACTCATCCCCCCGACGCCGTCGCCGTCCCCCTTCGATCCGCATCAAACTTCGCCTGAGCCGTCGTCACCTTCGTCTGCGCATCATCCCGTGCCTGCCGCAACGTCGCCAACGACGGCTCCGTCTTCAACGATTCCTTAAACTTACTCCGCAACCCCATCAATGCCGCATTCGCCTCCGTCAACTTCCTGTCCGCCGCCAGATACCCCGGGTCCGCCTCCAAAGCGGATCGTTCCAACTTGCTGGTCACACCCCCATCCTGAAAGACCTCGCTCGATTTCGCCGCGATCGCATCCTTATCCGGGTCATCCGCCGCGCGTAGCTTATTCAGCTCAGCCTTGGCCGCCGCTTCCTTCGCCACCGCCGCCTTATAAGCCGCATTATCCCCCAGGCCCGCCAGCGCCTTCTAACGCGCCGCCTGCACCTCCGCCGTCGCATCCGCCACGGCCTTCTTTGCCGCTTCCACCTCAGCCGTCTTCTCAAAATCCGTCGTCAACTTCGCGCATCGCCTCATTCAAATCCTTATTCGCCTTCGCCAGCGCCAACTGATCCGTCGCAAGCTCCCGTTGATCCGCCGCAATCGCCGGATTCACCGGTGCCGGCGGAGGAGCCGCCGCTCGTCCCCCACCTCCCCCTTTCTTTCCCTTCCCATATCCCGTCCCAGCCAACATCAACAAACTCACCCCCGCCAAAATCGTCACCCTCGACAAAGAAAAACGAGCCATGAAAACCTCCTCTTTAGTCACCGCCACGATTCAACCCACCGCAGTATAACGTCCATCCCCCTCCTCTTAATTCCAATTCCCAAAAATTATCTCCCCCTTCCACAAGCCCTTTCGATACAAGCCCTCTGGTACCGCGCCCGTGAGGAAGCGCTCCTCCCCCTTTCTTACAACCGGTACGCCCTTGTTCTGAAAAGCCAATACGTCACCTCCATGCACCCCCCTCAAAAATCGCTAGAATACCCCTCTCAAAGGAGCCCCCATGCCCTGTGCCAAAATCCCCGACGTCATCGCCGCCCTCAAAGCCGGCCGCATGATCGTCCTCGTCGACGACGAAAACCGCGAAAACGAAGGCGACCTCGTCTGCGCCGCTGAATTCATCACCCCCGAAACCGTCAATTTCATGCTCCGCGAAGCACGCGGCGTCCTCTGCGTCGCCATGACCCCCGACGACTGCGACCGCCTCCAACTCTACCCCCAGGCCGCCAACAACACCGCACCCCTCGGCACCGCCTTCACCATCTCCATCGACGGCCACCCCCGCTTTGGCATCACCACCGGCGTCTCCGCAACCGAACGCGCCATCTCCATCAAACTCCTCATCGGCCCCGACACTCTCCCCGCCGACCTCTGCCGGCCAGGCCACATCTTCCCCCTCCGCGCCCGCGCCGGCGGCGTCCTCGAACGCGCCGGTCAAACCGAAGGCTCCGTCGATCTCTGCCGACTCGCTGGCCTCACTCCCGCAGGCGTCATCATCGAAGTCATGGCCGACGACGGCTCCATGGCCCGTCTCCCCGCTCTCGAAAAATTCTGCGCCAAACACGACCTCCTCATGTGCACCATCGCCGACCTCATCGAATACCGCCTCCAACAGGACGCCCTCATCCGCCGCCTCGAAAGCCTCCCCATCCAAACCCCCTTCGGCCCCTTCGACCTCCGCGTCTACGAAACCGTCGGCGATCCCCTCATCCACGTCGCCCTCTGCTGCGGCGGCGTCGGTGACATCGACCCCGCAACCAAAAAATCATTCCTCCAGCACGACCCCGTCCTCGTCCGAATGCACTCCGAACATCTCCTCGGCGATGTCTTCGGCGCTCTCGGCACTGAATCCAACGGCGAACTGCAGGCCTCCCTCAAAATGATCCAGGCCACCGGCAAAGGCGCACTCGTCTACCTCCGCCAGGAATCCCGCGGCCTCGCACTCCTCCATCGCCTCCATGAATTCAAAAAAAATGTCCCTCACTCCGGCGGCGCACCAGCGCCGGTGGGGGAGGAGTCTCCGCGGCTGGAACTGGCCGAGTCATGGACCGCCGAGACTTCGGCATCGGCGCACAAATCCTCCGCGACCTCGGACTCACCAAACTCCGCGTCCTCACCAACCGCCCCAAGAAATTCTTCGGCCTCGAAGGCTTCCGCCTCTCCGTCACCGAACAAGTCCCCATCCCCCTCACCCCTTAAAAACAAAAATCACACCCCTCAAGTCAACGTCGAACTCACCCCATCCCCCTCCTCCGGCGGCTGCGGCCCCCGATCCACCGCTCTTTCCACCGCCGGCGCAGGCGGCGGCGTCAGCTCCCGAATCTCCTCCACCGTCAACACCTTAAAATCCGGATCACAAACCCCACGCTCCGACATCGGAACCCCAGGATTCACCTTCCTCTTCCGCGACCGCGGCGGCCTCTTCCCCGCTCCCACCTCCTGCTCAAAACGCTTCTTCGATATCAACAAATGATGGTAACTCTGACCAAACCGATGCGCCTCATCCCGTATATGCTGCAACAACTTCAACCCCGCATTCGTCCGCGACAACTTGATCGGCCCCTTCCTCGCCTGCACATACACCTCCTCCTCCCGCTTCGCCAGAGAAATCACCATCGGCGGCCGCACATCCATCTGATTAAACGCATCCTGCGCCGCATGCAACTGCCCCAACCCTCCATCAATCAAAATCACATCCGGATACAACTCCCCGTTCGCCCCCGCATCCCGATACCGCCGCGACACCACCTCCCCAATCGACTTGTAATCATCCACCCCCGTCACCGTCTTGATCCGAAACCGCCGATACCCCCTCTTGAAAGGCCGTCCGTCAATAAAACAAACCAGCGACCCCACCGTCGCCTCCCCTTGAAAATGCGCAATATCAATCCCCTCAATCGACCGTATCGGCTCCGCCATCTCCAGCACATCCTGCAACGACTTCAACCCCGCCCTGATGATCCTGTAAAAAACACCTCCGACTGAATCGCCTTGTCCGGCGCAAACCGCGACCGCTCTGACAACGCCCGCATCGCCTTGATCTGATCCCGCAGCGTCGCCGCCTTCTCAAACTGCAGCCCCTTCGCCGCCACCTCCATCTCCGCCGTCATTTCCCGCAAAACCTCTGATCCCTTGGAGTCCAGAAACCGCTTGAACCGCTCAATATCCTCTCGATACGCCTCTCGCGAAATTTTATCCGCGCACGGCGCCGTGCATTGTCGAATCGCATACAACAAACACGGCCGAAAGAACCGCTTCTTCGGATCCTCCTCCAAAATCTCCAGATGACACGTCCGGAACTTGAACACCCGCTGCAAGTGCTGCACCGCATCCTTCAACGCCGACGAACTCGTGAACGGCCCATACAACTTCGTCCCGCTCCCCGACGGCTGCCTCGTGATAAACACCCCCGGATAATCATCCCGCGTCGTAATTTCCAAATACGGAAACGTCTTGTCATCCAGTAGCCGCGCATTAAACCGCGGCTGAATATCCTTGATCAACCGATTCTCAACCAGCAGCGCCTCCACCTCAGACTCGCACGCCAGCGTGTCAAAATCCGCCACGTACTCCAACAACAACTGCTTCCCGTAACTCCCCAAATCCGTCGAAGGCACAAAATAAGAACCCACCCGATCCCGCAGACTCCGCGACTTCCCCACGTAAATCACCACCCCCCGCGTGTCCTTCATCAGGTACACCCCCGGTGCCGTCCCCAGCCCCTTCGCCTTCTCCCTCAACCGCGGCAGCCGCACCGAATCCGCCTCCACCGGCCGCGGCAGCGACACCTCATCGTTCCGCTCCTCCACCACCGGCTCACTATCAAACGGCTGCGACTCCTCATCCAACAACGGATCCCCCGGCAACGGCTGGTACTCCGCCATCGCCGCCTCCTCCAACCCCTCATCCCTCTCTGGAAATTCACCCTGCATCATCCCCAAATTATAGCACCCCACCCCACTACCACTATCCATCATCATCAAATGTGCCATCGAACGGGCTTGCCACGTCGCGTCACATACCCCTCACGCCGCCTCGACCTCCATCCCCTCCACCATCTCCGGCGCAGCCACCATCCGCACCCCCGACCGATACTTCCTCAAATACACAATCCGAAACAAAAATCCCTCCCCATGCTCACCCGCCTCTCGTTCCACCCCCACACTCTCCAGCAACCCCTCCAACGACAGGTCACTCCGCCACCCCAGCTTCCGGCAAATCGGATCGATCGCGCTCTCCACCCAATTCACCACCGGCCACTGCGTCCTGAAATGATTCACGATCACAATGCTCGCACCCTCCCGCGCCACCCGAATCGCCTCCCGCAAACACCGCTCCGCATCCGGTACCGTCGACACCACATGCGACAACACCACCGCGTCAAACTCCCCATCCCCAAACGGCAACTTCATCGCATCCCCCTCCACCAGCACCGTCGCCTCCCTCCCGCACTCCGCGCGCACCCGCCCCTCATCAATCTTCCGCTGCGCCTGCGCCAACATCCCCGCCGACAGATCAATCCCCGTCACATGCACGCAATCCGGATAAAACTCCAGCGACAGCCCCGTCCCTATCCCCACATCCAACACCCGATCATTCGGCCGCAATGGCACCGCCCCAATCGCCTTCGCCAACCGCTTTTTAAAGATCACCTCAAACCGATCATAAAACCGCCCATATAAATCATAAACCTTCGTCGCAATCGGTCTGCCCATCACCGCATCTCCTAAAAAGGTGTCGCCCCAAACCGATAAGCAAACCCAATGCCTCCAAACACGTAACGCGCGACGTCCTGCCCGCATTCGTGCATCCCGCGGAAATCCCCAATGCAGTTCAACATAAAATCCCACCCCGCCCCCGCTCAAGCAAACCCCACCCCCCAACCGATACTACTCCCATGATCACACCCACCCCATCACCCTCCACCCTCCCCGCACAAGTCGATTCCCAAATCTCCTATTCCGTCCTCGCCAAAACCCTCAACGCCGCCCGACAGGAAGGCAACTCCCTCGTCCAACTTATCGACAATGCCCCCTCAGGCCCCCAACCCGGCGACCCCCTCGTCGCCAAAGCCACCGGCCTTGGCACCCTCCTCGACACCTCCGCCTAATTTTTAACGCCGTCGCAACGCGACGACGTATGCCCCCCTCTGCCCCTCATCCTCCTTCACCGATCCATCTCCACCACCTCCGCCTCCTTCACACGCAATCCCCCAACCCCGCTCCCCAAATGCGGCCGCTGCACCACCGTCTTCGTCCGCGACACCATCTGATACGCCACCCCGCGCCACACCACCGTCCGTCCAAACGCCGACCCCAACAACGCCAATAAATTCACCACAAAACACCACGGCATCCCAACGGTCGCCCACCACACCGCCGACCCAATCGCCCCCGCATGTTCCGGAAACAACCGCTCGCCCCCCAGCACCAGCAGCCACCCGCGCATCATCGACAGCCCATACAACAAGCTGAACATCGCGATCTGAATCAAATGCTCATGGCTCCCCCCGAATGCCTCCGGATTCACAAACCCATACACCACATTAAAAAGCGTGTACCCAAAAGCCGCCACATACAGCAATCCCCCGCACACCGCCGTCATCCACACCAAAGGCGCAGCACACCTTCGTGATCCGATACTGCCGCACCGCAAACTCAAACAGCGACGCCCAATTAAAATTCGCATCCGACGCCACCAGGCATTGCGACACAAACTGTATCTTCCGCCGCGCCACCTTCTTCACGCAATGCGACAACACAAAATCATCCGACAACGCATGCTGCCACATCTCCGCCAATCCATACCCGAAAAAATCCCGCCGCCGCATCGCCATCGAACCACCCCACGCGAACGTCCGCCGATAAGGCCCCAGCAGCGACGCCACCTGCGCGTTCAACACCGACACAATCTTATTCGCCGTGTGCGACGCCACCGGAACATAAAAACGATACCCTGTCGTCGCCCCGATATGCTCGCCATACGTCAACGGCGTCACCAGCGCCTGCAGCCATCCCGGCCCCGGCTTCGCGTCCGCATCCATGAACGCCACCACCGTATCCTTCTCCGTCGTCCGCTCTATCGCCGCCAACTGATTATGCACCTTCTGCCCCCGCGAATCCGCCAGCCCCGCCACCACAATCTCCACCCGGCTGTCCTCTATCGCCAGCCGCTCCAGCACCGACAGCACCGGATCATCGTTCGACTCCACCGCAAAAATCACCCGATAGTCCGGATACTCCTGCTCCAGCAACATCCGCACATTCACGCTCGTGTCATCATCCACCCCCTTGATCGGCACCACCACCACCACCGCCGGCAACGCCACCTCCGGCAACGGTCGCGACCGCCGCTGCAAGCGCACCCCAAACCGCTGCGCCAAATTGAGAGCCCAAATGGCCATCAACAACGCCGCCGCCCACACAAAAAACATCACAAACGAAAACGTCAGCACACCATTACCCGCAGAAAAAACAAGTCGCAACATCATACCGCCCCCCCCCAACTTTAAGAAACACCGCGCGGGTGCCCCTGCAGGCACCTGCGCGGTGCCTGCACCGGTGCCATGCTTCTGGCCCAACCTCGGGGCCAGAAGCATGCCTCATGTGCCCTCGCCGAAGCCATTGCAGGTCAAAGCTCCCAACCCATTCCGCGTGTAATCTTGATTGTTCTTGCCCCGCGCGCACCAGTTCGTTACTTTCCACATGCCGATCTATCACCACAAGTTTCGTGCAGGATCAATGTGACAAATCCGCTACCGGACCTTATCACCTTCGCCAATCGAAGCATCCGCGTTTCAGATGTTCAACTTATCGTCGCTGAGGCAGGCATGAGTCTGTCCGGCGGAGAACTCATCGTTTGGAAACGTAATGTCGTCGTGGCCGATGGCAAACGCTACGTGCTCCGGGCACCACCCAAAATAAACGCCCAATTTTTCGACGATCTCATCGTGCGTTGCCCACGCGCCTTGGGAATTCGACCCGATGGCTCAATGGTTCTCCCACGACTCACGGCTGAATCCACTGAGGAGCCCCTTCAGGTCCTCGGCGATGCATTGAATGCGGGCAAATCTGAACTCGGCCGGCAAATCATTAAAAGCGCCAGTGCCGCCATCATCGCGTTGCTGATCGGCATCGTTCGCCTCTACTTAGGCATCCGCTTTCAGATTGCACATCCCAACGGCCCCGTAGGCACAGGCTGGGCTATATGGGGCTTCGTCTTCGGGGTCACTGCCGTCCTTCTCGCGGTCCGCACGACGTTCCTGTGGGTCCGTCGCCGACGTATCCTTCAGGTGATCACGGGAATTGTTCAGAAAGGAGAACTCGATCCGCAAACCCTTGCCCGTGCGGTCGCTCCGGTCGCAAGTCGGGCTCTTCTGACCACGACGGGTGCGCCGTTCCCACCACGTGAAATCTCCTTCGCCGTCGCCATGATCGTCATCCTTAGCCTCTGCCTCATGTGCATCCCTTGGTTCGGCTTCGCAATATCCCTTACCGCTTTCCTTGTAACCTTCCGAAAAAAAAGCTGGGCCCGAACTGTTTCCATCATCGCGCTGACCTTCAGCACCCTCTTTACAGCATACATCACAATCCTGCTGATGATGGCAAAGAAGTGAAGCGCCCCTCCCACTGCGACCGGATGGTAAAGCCTATTTGCGACCTCGCGGGTGCCCCCTCAACACCTGCCCTCACAATCCCCACATCAACGAGCTCGTTGCGAGGGTGTCCCCTGCCACCGCGTATCAGCCGGCAGCGACTCCCCCTTCATCACCAACGACAACTCCTCCAATACCGCTCCATCCCCCATCTTCGAACCGTACAGCACAACCGCGCACGACCCGACAGAGCATCTCTTCCCAATCTCAACCGTCGACATCTTCATAACCCGATCCTCGAAAAGATGCGTCTGGATGGTCGACTCAATATTCAGCACCGCATCATCGCCAATGCTCACCAAATCAAACTCGGTGAACTCCGCGGAATCCAGGTACACCCGTTTTCCAATTTTCATCCCCATGAGTCGATAAAACCAACATAAGAACGGCGTCCCCATCAGCATGTCCAACAAATACGCCCCCGCCAGTTTTTCATGTAACGCATTCAGCAATTCACTCCGCCACACAAACGCGCTCCACAACGGCTTCTCAGAATCCTTATATCGTCCCATCAAAATCCACTTTGCCGCCAGCACAAATAATGCGGCACCAATTCCCGCCGACAAATAAAGCACCGGGAAAATCACCAACTGTCCGACCAATGACAGGCGCGTCTGCAACCGCACCGCTGTTTCTATCAACAAACTCGTCAGCACCACAAACATCGTGATCGGCAAAACAATCCGCACGAACTCAATCACGAGCCTCACGACCACGAGCTTCCTTCCCGGCTTGAATGTTGCCTCTTCCGGAAAATGGCTGCTCGCCTGTCGCTGCGGAAGCGATAGGGCCGGCGACCCCAGCCACGTCATATTCTCCGCGGATGCACCACCTTCCGTCAGCGGCGGCGTCGACAAAACGCCGATCAGCGTATGGTCGCCCACCACCGTCCCCGCCGGCAGCAGCGCTGAATTGCCCACAAATGCGCGTTTGCCGATCCGCGTATCCCGCAATGTCAGAATCCCCGCGTCCACCTCCGGAACCCCCAGCAGCACCGCATCCGCGATAAACGACTCACTTCCAATATCCAGCAAATCCGGCGAGGCCGCACACGCGGTCGATATCTCCGCGCGCCTCCCCATCTTCGCCCCCAGCAGCCCCATACCACGGATTCAAATACAGCGTCGCATAGAGCTGCCCCATCACGTCCAGACTGATCCCCATCAATTGGTCCACAAACCATTTCCGCAGATAAAACCACCCATAAATCGGATATTCTCCCGGCTTTACACGGCCAAGAAGCACCCATTTCACAACCACAATCTCCACACACAGCAGCACCACAAATGTCAACGCCACTCCCGGTGCCGCCAACAAGCTCCAAAGCTCCCCATACCGCGACGCCAGGACATTCAGAAAAACAAACCCCGGAAACAGCGCCGCCAAATACACCAACGGCAACAAAAATACCCCCAACGCATGCAACGCGCTCACCCACCACCGCCGCCACCGCGTCGGTTGCCGCCCCTTCTGCCCGCTCGCCTCCTTTGAACTCTCCAACATTCGCGCCGGAGACCCAAACCACGTTTCGCCGCTCCGTATCCTTCCCGCCGACAACAAGCTCATGTGCAATAACCGCGAGTCATCCTCCATCACTGTGTGGGGCCTCAACACCGAACCCGCACCCACAAAACACCGCTTTCCGATCGTCACCGGTCCAAGCTTGAGCAGCCCATCTTCAATCGTATACGCCAGTAGCGACGTCGCATCCCCCACCGAGGAATCCTCGCCCACCGTCACCAGGTCAAAGGCTCCGATGTTATACGAACCCAAATGCACTCCCGCTCCGATCTTCGCCCCCATCATCCGGTAATACACGTTCATCAACGGCGTGCCTTCCAGATACTCCACGGAGACGGCATCCAGAATTCGCTGCAGCAGCCACCACCTCAGATGGAAAACCCCCCATAGCGGATAGTTCCCCGCTCTCAATCGCCCCACCAAAAGCCACTTTGCCCCGATCGATGCCAGCAGCAAAAGCGGATACACGCCCAGCAGAATTCCCAGCGCCCAAACAATCGACACGACCCGCCGATGACCCTGCTCGATCATCCAGACGTAGGTCACATACGGCGTCAGCCATTGCAGCGAATAGAACCCCGCAACAAAATAAAGACACGCAAATTGTGCCGCGCAAAATGACCAATGCCTCCTGCGGCCCACGACTGGAAAAGCAGCATTTCCCGACGACGTAGCCCCACCCTTTTCCGAGGCCGATCGTAATGCCACCTCAACAAGCCGAGAATCGCGATTCCTTTGCGCCTGCCGCCCCTCACACGCCGCGGCCAGCTTCTCAAGAACAGGAAAGTTGTACACATCCAATACCGATAGATCCCCGAACTGCTCATCACGACGCAAGTCCGACACCAGCCGCGCCACCAAAAGTGAATGCCCCCCCAGATCATCAAAAAAATGGGTGCTTCGAGAAATCTCCTCGATTCCCGTGGCCCGTCTCCATCCCGCCGCAATTTTCTTCTCCGTCTCCGTTCGCGGCGGATCGCTCGTCACTGCCGCATCCCGCACGCCGTCCCGTCGCGGTGACGGCAGCCGGTTGCGATCAATCTTTCCGCTCGGCAACGTGGGCAAAACCTCCATCCTCTCGAACCACGCCGGCACCATGTACGCCGGCAATCGCCGCCGCAGAACAACCTTCATCGCCTCCGCATTGAAACTTTCCCCAGGTTTAATCACCACATACGCAATTAATTCCTGCAACCCCGGGACATCTTCACGCAGCGCGACCGCTGCCATCCGCACCTCATGGCCGCTTTCATCACCCGACTCGCGTATCGCCGCCTCAATTTCCGCAAGTTCGATCCGAAACCCCCGCAATTTCACCTGCGAATCCATGCGCCCCAAAAATTCGATCTCTCCGTTCGCCGCGTATCGCGCCAAGTCCCCGGTGCGATAGATCCGGTCGTAAAACTCCTCCGAACTAAATGGGTTCACCTGAAACTTTTCACTCGTCAGCTCCGGCCGGTTCAAATATCCCGACGACAACCCCGGCCCTGAAATGCACAGTTCCCCCGACGCACCCGCCGGCACCGGCTCCAGACCCTCGTTCAAAATGTAAACCCGGTAGTTCGGCACCGGCCGCCCAATCGTCACCGGTGCCCCCAGCGAGCATTCCGCGTACGTCGCTATCACCGTCGCTTCCGTCGGACCATAAGTATTCACCACCCGACGGCCCGCACGCCACCACTTCCTCACCAAATCGTCCGGACAAACCTCCCCTCCAAATATCAACAACCGCACCGACGGAACATCCTCCTGAAACATCGAAAGCAGCGTCGGCACACACGACAACACCGTGACCCCCGCCTCTCTCAGCATCCCCGCCAACGCCGGACCCGCACGTGCTGCTTCCCCTGTTCCCGCAACCAGCGTCGCCCCCGCATGAAACGCCAGCCACACCTCCTCGACCGACGCATCAAACGCAATCGAAAACCCCTGATACACACGATCATCCGGCCCTACACCAAATATCCGACCCTCCGCCCGCACCAGATTGCATACCGCCCGATGACAGATCGGCACACCCTTCGGACGCCCCGTCGAGCCCGACGTGTAAATCACATACGCCGTGTCCCCCGGAACAACTCCCGTCTCACTGCGCTGCAGCCGAACGCCGCTTTGCCCCGCCATCTCCCGATCCAGTTCATCCAACCGCAGCACCTCGCAATCAAGCGCCGGCAACCCACCCGCCAACGACGAATCCGTCACCAGCGCCTTCACACCGCAGTCCCCCAAAATGTACGCGATCCGTTCCGCCGGATAGTTCGGATCCAACGGCACATACGCCGCGCCGCTTTTCAAAATCGCCAGTAACGCCACATACACATCCACCCCGCGCGGCAGAAGCATCCCCACATACTCCCCGCGCCCCACGCCATGAGACCGTAAAATCCCCGCCAGCCGGTTCGCCCGATCCTCCAATTCCCCATAGCTCAACGTCGACGCGGCACCAATCCCGCCACACGCCGGCAACGCCCCGTATCGATCGACGCTCTGCTCGAATAACTCATGCAGCAACTCATCACGCGCCAGCCCCCGATCATGCGCCTCACCCCGCCACTCCTTGCCCGTCGCTCGCTTTTCCTCGCTGGAGGCCGATTGCCATGCGGAACCATCTGTCCGGAAATTCTGTGGAGGTTGCCCATCTTCTGGCAATGTGTCGACAGAAGTCCCGATATCCGATTTCATTGTTAGACGTCCTCCTTCCACCGACTTATTTCGCCCTCACATTTTGTTGCGACAGTCCGGCCTCAATGATGCTCAATTCTGAAGTGCTTTCTCATCCTATCACAACGCTACACGAACGCGACGATCCCAAGTTACAGTCCATCGCCCCGCTCAACATCTCAACCGCACCCATTCGCAAGCATTCCGAGATGCACCCGAAAGCATTGATCAAATCGTTCCTCGAAGTAATGCCCGCCCTCCTTATCCCTCCAACCCACACTGGCACGAATCCCAAAATCGCGCACAATACCCCCTTCCAGACAACCCGCATGGACCCCGCGCCTTGATCCCACCCAAAGGAGCACGCCCATGGCCAACGGAACCCCGCCGACCGCCGCCCCCGTCTCCTCCTCCAAACCCGGCATGGGCGCCATCCCCTACCCCGGCGGCACCACCTTCCGAGTCTGGGCCAAGTTCGCCCAATCCGTCGCCGTCGTCGGCGACTTCAACAACTGGAGCACCACCGCAAACCCTCTCGCACCCGACGCCGACACCGGCTACTGGTCCGCCGACGTCCCCGCCGCCGCTGTTGGCCAAACCTACAAATTCCACATCTCACAAGCCCAATCCCAGTTCTACCGCATCGACCCCTACGCCACCTCCATCCAGCAATCCGCCAACGCCATGAACGCCGTTATCACCTCCCAATTCACTTCCTACGTCCCCTCCTCTTTCACCACTCCCCACTGGAACGAAGCCATCATCTACGAACTCCACATCCCCACCTTCTCCACCCAAACAGCCGGCGGCGGCGGGGGGGGTGGGGGTGGGGGCAATGTCGGCAACGGAACCTTCCAAACCGCACTCCCCAAACTCCCCGATCTCGCCGCCCTCGGCATCAACGTCATCCAAATCATGCCCCTCGGTCAATTCAAAGGCATCGCCTCCACCGGCTATAGCCCCGGATACATCTTCGCCATCGAAGATACCTGGGGCGGACCCGATCAGTTCCGCGACTTCGTCAACCAAGCCCACGCCCTCGGCATCGCCGTCATCATCGACGTCGTCTACAACCACCTCGGCGATACCGACCTCTGGCAGTTCGACGGTTGGGCCTCCCCTGACACCAACTGCCCCTGGGACCAATACCAACCCAACGGCGGCATCTACTTCTATCAGGACTACCGCGCTCACACCGACTACGGCCACACCCGATTCGACTTCGGCAGGCCCGAAGTCTCACAATACATCTTCGATAACGCCATGCGATGGCTCAACGAACGCTTCGTCGACGGCCTCCGCTTCGACTCCGTCGCCAACATCCGCGCTGTCCAGGTCAACGGCTCAATCATGGCCGATCTCCCCGACGGAAGGGCACTCCTCCGCCGCATCAACCAATCCGTCCAAACCTTCCAAAGCTGGAAAATCACCATCGCCGAAGACCTCCAGGGCTGGGACAAAATCACCGCCCCTCTCGACGACCCCGACGCCCTCGGCTTCACCGCTCAATGGAACGACAGCTTCTGCGGAGCCCTCCGCAACGCCGCCATCCAACCCTTCGACCCCCAACGAAACATCCAGGACCTCGCCGACGCCATCGCAGGCCTCGCCGGACCCAGCGCCTTCAAATCCATCCTCTACTCCGAAAACCACGACCAGGACGACCCCACCCACAACAACAACACCGGAGGCCGCGTCCCCGACCGCATCAACCCCGGACACTCCGACAGTTGGCTCTCCAAAAAACGCTCTACCCTCGCCGCCGCCGTCACCCTCACCGCACCCGGAATCCCCATGATCTTCCAGGGCCAGGAATTCCTCGAATGGCGACCCTTCCCCAACTACGGCGCCACCCCAGAGCCCATCGACTGGGGACTCGCCACCCAATTCGCCGGCATCAAAACCCTCTATCGCGACCTCATCCGCCTCCGCAGAAACTGGTTCAACAACACCCGAGGCCTCCGCGGCGCCAACACCCACGTACTCCCCGTCTACGACAACATCCTCATCTTCCACCGCTGGGACCTCGGCGGCCCCGGCGACGACGTCATCGTCATCTGCAACTTCAGCAACCAGGGCTACCCCAACTACACCATCGGCCTCCCCCGCCCCGGCACCTGGCGCGTCCGCTTCAACAGCGACGCCTCCACCTACGACGCCTACTTCAACAACTGGAACACCCCCGACACCCACGCCGACACCCCACCCCTCAACACCATGCCCACCAGCGCCACCCTCAGCATCGCCCCCTACACCTGCATCATCCTCTCCCAAGACTAACCCAGGACTAAGCTCGGATTAGAGCACTTCCACCCCACGTATAGCGGGAATTCCGAGACGCGCCCATAAGGAAGCGTTTTTTGCCGCTCCATAAAAAGAGATAGTTGCGCTCCACGCTACACTTGGGATAGAACCGCCGGGTCCCGTGCGTCTGGCCCAACCTCGGAGCCAGAAGCATGCCTCATCTGCCCCCACTCACACATCGCATCCACAAAAACCTCCCCAAAAAACACACCCTCCCGTACCGCGCCCGTCAGGAAGCGCTCATCTCCCCCTCCACCCCACCAGCACGCCCCATCCTTCAACCCCACCAATCAACACCTCCCGCCCCGCCCCCATCCACACTCGTACAAACGCCGCACCACCACTATTCACATCCCCCTCTCCCCATCCCCAAAACCCCACCGAACCCGCAGCGTAAGCGCCGGCCCGCCAACCCCTCCCCCACCCGGAAGCCCCCTAGATCACCCCAAAAACCCCACGAATAAAAGAGTCACGAAGTCATGAATAAATTGGGCGATGGAACAACACGGCATCCGCATGCCACGCGACAAGAACCCCGTCACCAAAGTCCAACGCTACAAGGAGCGGGCGCCGGAGATTCGATTCTTGACGCTGGCCCAGATCGACGAGCAACTCGACGCCCTCAGATTCAAACACCAACTTCAAACCGTGGTGGCGATGTTGATCTATGCCGGGTTGCGGCAAGAGGAACTGCTTTGGCTCACGACCGAGGATGTTGATTTCAAGACTGGACCGAACGGCATGATTCGGGTCCGTGCCAAGACCATCGGCGGCGAGAGTTGGCAGCCCAAAACGAAGGTCAATCGTGCAGTGCCGATTAGCTCGGCCTTGCGCGGGTCCTGGCGAAGTACACGGTGCGGCCATAGGTAGAGGGGTGGTATTTTCCGAGTCCGGACGGTATGCGGTGGGATGCGGATAATTTTTCCCAGGATTTGCGAGCAGCCAATCAAGACGCAGGCTTAGTCTGGGGCTGTTTGGATTACCGCCACAGCTTTGGATCGCAGTTGGCGATGAAGGGAGAAAGCCTGTATAAAATTGCTGCCTTGTTAGGGAATTCCCCGGAAATCTGCCGCAAGCACTATGCCGCGCTAATTCCTGAGCTATTATGCGAAACGGTAGAATTCGCTTCTCTTTTTTGTCAAGCCAAGAGGTTGCCTGCATGACTCCTCGAATGAACAATTGCCTCTCGCGCGTCACGCCGCAACGGAATGTCGCACCCTTCCTTGCAATGGCTCTGGGAATATGCCTCATGGTACCCGTCACTGCCTTCGCGCAAATCACGCAGCCCTCAATCCCCTCACCTCTGCCCGGGCCTTCGTTGGTATCAATGGACCTTGCATCTTTCACCTCCTTAATCGCATCACTCGTGTCCATGATTTTGGGGGTCATAGCAATATGGCTTTCCGTCGTCTTTTACCGTATGTCGAACACTAGCGCCAAAGAATCAAACGAAGCGGCCAAGGCCATCAGCGCAAGTGTTGAGCGTCTCGAAACCGTGTTTGACAAGCTTTATGCGGATACATTTAGCATGATGAAAGACACGTACTCCGACATGCGAAAGCACATCTGGCATAAGGACCCAATGGCTGAGGCAATACGAGAAACTGATCAACTTTCGACAAAAGATATTAAGGAGAAGACTTCCGATGAAATCACAGCCTTAATCCGGGAAAAATCTCAGCTCAGCAAAGAGGAGCTTAAGAAGCAAATCGCACTTGTGGTCGCGGAGGCAATTGCTAAAACGCAACAGAATATTTCTCAGCCTCGGAGCGATTCTATTGCCAAGCATATTATTGACTTAATTTTTCGTCGTGAAATTACAAACCGCCATACCACGCTTCAAAACCTCGTCGAATTGCTGCGATACACAGAACAAGAAATCGTTGATGAGCTGTTCAAATTGCGGCGAGTCAATAAACTAACTTGGGAAGGGAGCTCAAATCGCCTCGGCATGGACGATAAAATTGCTCTGGTTCGTGCGGGTGATGCGAAAGATCTCGATTCGCCTCAAAACCCGCCGAGTTCATCATCCCCTTAGACCACTATGAAAAAAGCTACCCCGGCGGACTTGCATTTCCGGGGTAGCGAATACGCTCATTTTTATCAAGACGGCGTTCAGCTTTGAGCTTGGACCCGCCGTTGTGCTTCATAGACTTCCACCTCCTTTCGGTCATAACGCACCATTCCATTTTTCCCTTCGCCCAAGCACAATCGCGCGAATCCCACGCGGCGGGCGATACGGTCGATGCTTGACCGTGAACAACGCCAACGTGCGGCAAGCCGGGTGCTTCTGGCCCAACCTCGGGGCCAGAAGCATGCCTCATGTGCCCCCACTCACACATTGCATCCGCAAAAACCTCCCCCCAAAACACAAACTTCTGTACCCCGCTGTACCCGCCTCTAAGAATCGCTCACCTACCTCTCCCCCCACACCGGAAGCCCCCTAGTTCACCCCAAAAAACCAACGAATAATAAGCGAAAAAGCGAGCGTGCATGACCCATTCATCCCCATCCCACACTATCCCATGCGCAAAAACCCTCCCTCCACACAACCACGCCCCCCACTCTTCTTTCATAATTCATCATTCATAATTCCGCCCCCCCCCCTACACCCCCATCCACCAAGCCGCCACCTTCAACGCAATCCCCGACAGCAGCAGCACCAACGCCGCCACCCCCAGCAAATTCTTATCCAGCACATCCATCCACTGGAACGGAATATCCACAATCTGCGCCGCCACCAACGCCACTTCCCCAAACACCGTCATCACCCGCCCCCGCGCCTTCTCCGCCACCACCTCCTCACCCCCTCGCGTCCGATCCAGCAACTCCACAATCGGATGCTCCGGCACCCCAGCCGGCACAACCATCGCCTCCGTCTCCGCAACCCCGACACCTGCCCCCCCCACATCAACCACCTTCGGCACCGCCGCCAAAACCGCCGCCACACCCCCACTCTCAACCACCGGCACCGCCGTCCCCTCATCCACCACCACCGCCGCCTCTGTTTGTCCCATCTCCGCCCCAACTCCCGAAGCCCCTTCCGAAGCCCCCCTCGAAGCTCCCCCTGACCCCTGCGCCATCAACTCCGCCAACTCCTGTTCCAACACCCCCTCCGCCTCCAATATCTTCGCCGCCGACTCATCCTCCAGCGACCCCGCCTCGACCCCCGCCCCACCCCCGCGCGATTCATAACCCATCTCCCCCGCAAGTTCCGCCGCCCCCGCCCCCGCATTCCCCTCCGCGCACCCCGACAGCAGCACATTCACCTCCTCCGCACTCAACGCCGGCCTCTCCTCCATCTCCCCATACCCCGCGCCATCCCCGACTCCCTCACTCCCCTCTACCGCCTCCGCCTCCCCCCCCGGAACCCGTCCCAGCAGCGCATCAATCTCCCGCTGCAACATCCCCGGCCCATCCTCCTCCGCCCCCGCCTCCACATCCTCACTCCCATTTCCCGCGGCGGGAGAGGGTAACGACCGGGGCATGACCGGGTCATGGACGGTATCAAATGGGGGGGGTACTGGGGGGGGTACCGGGTACGAAAAGGGCACGGAAGTCGTCGTCCGCTTCAAATGATCCTGCACCAACGCATCCAAAACATCCCCCCCGTCCCCCCCAATTCCCCCCTCCGGCTGCGGTAAATCATCAATCGAGCCAACCGCAGGCAACGACGACGGAGCATCATGAATCGTGTTCATAGCCAAGAAATCGACCACATTTGCCATCGGCTTTTGATTTCTCCCCCTCGTTCCCCCCACCCCCCCTGCCCCCTTCAATTCCCCACCCGCCGCCCTTGGGCGAGGTTCCCCCGAGTCATACGTCCGAGAGCCAGGTTGATCCGCGACCGTCATAGCGCCATCCGTGACCGCTGGAAAATGTCACCCTTCGACTTTCACCGACCACCGTACTCCGCCGTGGCCGTCCTATTGTTACTGATGCATCAAATATTATCGGCTCCGCACCAGAAATGAAATTGCTAAATCAACAAATGCTTTCCATAATCGCCCCCATGGACCAATACCGCTTTTTCGTGCCCGATCTCATTGCCCGGCAAAGGGGAGGCAAAGGTGATGGGGTGGCGGGCGCGGGTGGGGGGGGACAAGATCAGATCGCCCTCCCCGAAGACCAGGCCCACCACGCCCGCACCGTTTTACGCTTGCAACCCGGCGACCGCGTCGTCGTCTTCGATGGCCAAGGCGCCTGGGCTGAAGGAACCCTCATCGGCGACGCAGGCCCCAAAGCCCGCCGCGCCGAACTCCACGTCGAACTCGAAGGCGGCATCCACGTCGATCCGCCCCCCGCCCGCACCCTCACCATCGCCACCGCCGTCCCTAAAGGCGAACGCGCCGAATGGCTCATCGAACAAACCAGTCAATTAAACACCACCCGCATCCAATGGATCGATTGCGACCGCAGCGTCGTCAAACTCCGCGACGGCGGCGGGGGGGGTGGGGGGGGCGGCGGTGGGGGGGGGCAGAAGATCGACAAATGGCGCCGCCTCGCCATCGAAGCCGCGAAACAGTGCGGCCGCACCCACGTCATGCAAGTCACCGAACCCGCGAACGTCAAAACCGTCCTGGATCAGTCGTTGGCGACCAGCGCAAATACTATGGCTCGAACCCCGCACCGGCCCTGACAGCCAAACCATCGCCGACGCCCTCCACGCCTGCGCCGCCGCCGAAATCGTCGCCCTCGTCGGTCCCGAAGGCGGATGGAGCGAACGCGAGCACGCCTTCCTCGAACAAGCCGCCTCCCAAGGCACTCTCCTCCGAGTCCGCCTGACCCCCACCGTTCTGCGAATCGAAACCGCCTGCGCCGCCATCGCCGCCATCATCATGAGCGCGGTTTAAAAATCGAATCAAAAAGGTCGGTTACTCATTCGCCCGTTCGAGCAGCCAACGCCACCGGAAGATGATCGATGATATCCATCGACAACAATCCAGCCGCATTCGAAGCAAACCGGTTCCGCGCCAGGTCCCCAGCATGCCCATGCAAATGCGTGCCCAGCACCGCCGCATTCAACGGCGAAATCTTCTGCCCAATCAGCGACGCAATGATCCCCGTCAACGCATCACCCGAGCCCGCGGTCGCCATCGCCGCATTGCCGGTCATGTTGATCGCGAACCGCGTTCCATCCGTAATCACCGTCCGATGCCCCTTGAGCACCACAATCGACCCCGTACCCCGCGCCAGCAGTTCCGCAAGCGGCGTGCGATCCGGCTCCACCGGCCCCGCAGGCGCGGCAGCCACCGTCTCCGATGCACCCACACCCTCATCCTCAGCCGTCGTGGGCATATCCAACGCCATGCCATCCGCAGTGGAAGGCGCATCATCGTCATCCACCAGCGAGCGCGGTTTCTTCACGCTCGTGGATTCCCTCGCCCGTTCAGATTCCAGCAACGACTTTGCCGCCTCCGCCGTCGGCGCATTCGCCGCGCCTCCAGGGACCAGCGCGACATTCGCCCCGCGCTTCATCACCGCCGACACTAGCCGCATGTATTCCCCCATGTGCGGCGTCAGCACGATATTGCCCCAATTGCGCCGCTTCGGCCATTCCGACGGCTCCAACCCCGCCAGCGTGTTCAATGCGTCCGCATCAAACACCATCGGCCCCGGATGCCGCTCGATCAACTCCAGAATCAACCGCTTCACCGCCGGCGTCGTTCCCAATCCAGGACCGACAGCCACGACATCATGCTCGTCCGCGAACGCCAGCAGATCCTTGATCTTCGTCGATGACCACGGAAAGGCCGTCGCGTACGGACAGACCGTAAGGATGGCCGGGATGATCTCCTTGGGCGCAGCGATGCGGACAAGACCCGAGCCGGTGCGAAGGGCGGCAAGTGCCACCAGTGCGGCGCATCCGATCATATTTTCGGAGCCGGCAATGACCAAAACTTTTCCGTAATCTCCCTTGTGCGAATCTGATTTTGCGCCGGGAGGGTGGGGAGGGCGATCGTTTCCATGGCGGTAAGTTAAGGAAGGCGAGACGCGGCGTCAATCCGAGGAAAGCTTCCACGCGACGACGCCCCGCGAATGAAGCGTTAAAATGGGATCGCGAAGAATTGTAACGAGGTGATCTATGCCCCGACGTATGTGGATGATCGGTGCGGTGGCCGTTTTGATGATCGGCTGCCTGCGAGTGGCGGCCGCGGAGAGTTATGCCGAGCATGGCGGTAGCCGACCCGTGCAGACGCTCGCGGTGACATGGACAGATGCATCGCGCAAACGCGACGTACCGGTATTGATCTGCTATCCAAAGGATTTGGGCGCGGATGCCGCCGCCACCGAGAAGGCCCCCGTCATCGTCTTTTCACACGGTCTGGGCGGAACTCGTGAGTCGTACCAAGCCTATGGCCGTCAGTGGGCATCGTGCGGATACGTCGTGGTGTTTCCACAGCACCTGGGAATCCGACAGCGGCGTCATCGGCCATGGCATGGCGCAGATGCTGATGGGGAAGAACGATCTCGTCCCGTTCATCGATCGAGTGAAAGATGTGCACTTCCTGCTCGATCAATTGGAGTCGCTCAATGCCGGTAAGGTGGACGGCGCGGATTATCTGCCCTTTCGCGGGCATCTTGACCTGACGAAAATCGGAATGGCGGGACATTCATTCGGAGCCCTCACCACGCAGGCGATCATCGGCGAAAAATATTCGCTCGACGCGGATGGAAAGATGATCGATCCTCGGATCAAAGCCGCCATCGTGATGAGCGGCAGCGGCTCGAGAGAACGCGATCAGGACCAAGCCTTCGGCAGCATTCACATCCCCGTGTTTTACCTGACGGGCACCGCCGACAAGATTGGAATTCAGACCGCCGCCGACCGGCGCGTTCCGTTCGATCACTCCTCCTTTCCCGAGACCTTCCTTGTGACGCTCGACGGGGCGACGCACATGACCTTCGTGCCGCGTGAGCGGGTCGTACGTGATGCCGAGGCGGAGACGTACCAATCCCTGATTCGTCAAAGCACCACGGCTTTTTGGGACTCTTTTTTAAAAGGCGATGCGAAGGCAAAGATGTGGTGGACGACGGAACTGGCGACATTGATCGGAAAGGCGGGAGTGTTCGAGAAAAAATAAAGTGGCCGACAGCCCCGCGTTTTTTCTTTGCGGAAGCTGAAAATAAACCTCACCCATGGCCCGCTGGTGCGCATTTGGGGCATAAACCGTGTAAAACCACTTCGGAATACGTGACCGTGTAATTGGCTGCGATTTTCAGCCGGTCGATAAGATTCTTCGGCACAGCGGAGCTGATCAAACATTCCACGGTCCCGCAGTCCTCGCAAACAAAATGCGGATGCTGATGCTGCTTTTTCTGCATCCTTCCCCCGAGGGCGTACCGCCATTCGCGGTCCTCGCCCACGATCCTATGGATCAGCTTCTTTTTGATGAACGTGTTGAGCGTGCGGTACACGGTGACGGCATCCGTGTGGTCGGGCATGTGGCCGAGAATTTCTGAAACGCTGACCGGTTTGTTCCCCTGGGCAAGTTGATCCAGCACGCCGATCCGCACCGGTGTTCGACGCAGACCGGCATTCCTCAAGGCGACATAAGTCGGATTGTCCTTCATGCCTTCATAATAGGGGGGGGCCGGTCTTTCGGCAAAAAGTGAATGAATCCGAAAGCTGCATCGCAAGCCCCCGTCCGCTGGTCTGTCGGTGGTCGTGCCGATACACTACCCGCCATGAGACACCTGAAAATTTCGGTCCTTATTTTGTTTTTGTTTCTTGCGGCGGCGCTTGCCGGCGGCTGCGCATCGTATCGGCCCCTGCAGATCGAGCCTGCGGTGAAAAAGGAGGCGATCGTCGCTCCGCACTTTACGGAGTCGTACTATTATTTTGACCGCGAACATACGCTTTATTTTGTGATGCGATCCCGCACATTCGACAAGGTGGCGGGTAAAACTGTCGAACAATTCGCCAGCATCCGCGTCTTCTGGCGGCCCGTCGGGGGCCGCACCACGATGGATCACACCGCTCTCAACGCCACCTATCGTTACGTGCTGATGACGGCGGATTCCGTTGGCATGTACGAAGGGGCCGGGTTTGTTCGCCTATGGGGGAAGGACGGCGTTCATAAAATGTACGCCCGCCTTATGGATGGTGACCTGCGGCTTACCGAGGCGTCCGCGAAGTTCGTCGATACCCTGGGCCGTTCGCGCGTCCGGGGCAATTTTCACGCGACGTTCGACGATGCCAAAGCGTTGGATATGCTCCTCGCGGAACAGCGGGAATTCTTTGCTCGCTCTTTGAAGGTCGTCGTTCCGCCGAACACGACGTCCACCAGCCGCCCGTCAGAGGTGGATTTCCCGACAACCTCATCCCTTTTCCCGGAAACGGCGCCGAGCACCGAGCCGGCCACTCAGACCGCGGTGCCCGCCACCCAGCCCTGATTTGTGTTCGCGCCCCAAGGCCGCGCCCCACGCAATGATTCTTGCCACAGGAGATCGTCATGGATATCGCCGTGTTCATCACTGGGTTCCGCATGCGTTCCTGGCTTCACTTTGCGGCAGCGGGCGCTGTCGCCGCGTCGGTGCTGCTCGCGACATCCTCTTTTGCCTTTGGCGCGGACCCTCAAGGCGATCCCATCAAAGTCGGCAGCCTCAATTCCATGACCGGGCTCAATTCCACCTTTGGACAATCGAGCGACCGGGGCATCCGTCTCGCTGCGGAAGAACAGAACAAAGCGGGCGGCGTGCTTGGGCGTCCCGTCGAAGTGGCCACGGGCGACACCGAGAGTTCGCCGGATAAAACGTCTCTTGCCGTGTTGAAGCTGATCGAGCAGGACAAGGTCGTCGCCGTTCTTGGGGAAGTCGCCAGCAGCCGTTCCATCGCCGCCGCTCCGGCGTGCCAGCGGGCGAAGATTCCCCTCCTCTCGCCGGCCTCCACGAATCCGAAAGTCACGAAGCTGGGCAGTTATATTTTTCGATCCTGCTTCGTGGACGATTTCCAGGGTGTCGCCATCGCCAAGTTCACGGCGAACGATCTCAAGCTCAAAAAAGCCGCGATCCTGACCGACACCAAGAATGATTATTCCACCGGCCTGCAAAAAGTGCTCGAAGCGGAATTCCCCCGACTGGGCGGCGAAATCGTCGCCCACGAAACCTATCAGGCCGGCGACACCAACTTCAAAACCCAGCTCACCAACATCAAAGCCGCCAATCCGGACATCGTTTTCCTGCCCGGCTATTACACCGAGGCCGCCCTCATCGTGAACCAGGCCCGCGAACTTGGCCTCACCTGCCCCTTCATCGGCGGCGACGGCTGGGACTCCGACGTGACCCTCAAGCAGGGCGGCGCAGGCCGTCAACGGCTGCTATCTCACCGACCACTATTACTCCGGCGACACCGACCCCAAGGTCGTCGAATTCGTCAAAAAATACAAAGCCAAATACGACGGCCAGGAACCCGACGCGATGGCCGTCCTCGGCTACGACGCGGCAAACATCCTTTTCGCCGCCATCGAGAAGGCAAAAACAACGGACGAACCCGCGCTTCGCAACGCGATTGGCGAAACCAAAAACTTCCCTGCCGTCACGGGTAACATTACCATCGGCAAGGACCGCAACGCGATCAAGCCGGCAGTCGTGCTGGAAATTCAGGACGGCAAGTTTCACATGGTCAAACGCATTGAGCCTTGAGGGATGCTTGAGGGTTTAGGGTCTAGGGTTTAGGGGGTGTGGGAGGCCGGCACATAAGAAGGCGCCTGCTGATGGATGAACTGGGAGTTGCGATGGCGCTACGAAGTTATCGGGATTTGCAGGTATGGCAGAAGGCGATGGATTTTGCGGACGGCTGTTACACGATTACGGTCGCATTTCCCGCATTTGAGCGCTATGGTCTTGCATCGCAACTTCGCCGTTCTGTTTCCTCCATTCCCGCCAATATTGCGGAAGGTTACGGTCGCCGACATCGGGGTGATTATTTGCGCCATCTTTCAATCGCAAGCGGATCTCTTCGCCGAGTCTGAAACACACCTTCTCCTCTCTCTTCGCAGGCAGTATCTCAACAACGCAACGCTCGAACCCATGTGGGACCTCGCCCAGGAGATTGGCAAGATGCTTCGTCAACAAATGGATTCCCTTGCTAAAAATCCCTTACCACCCTCTCCCGACCAAAGTGCGGATGCCCAAAGGAGACGTCGCACCTCCTTCCATTCCCTAAACCCTAACCCCTAAACCCTATGTCCTACCTTCTCCAAAACCTGATCATCGCCCTGAACGACGGAGCATCCTACGCTCTGATCGCGCTGGGTTACACGATGGTTTATGGGGTGCTTCGTCTGATTAACTTCGCGCACGGCGATGTGTTTATGATTGGCGCGTTTGTGGGGGCTTACACGGCTCGGTGGCTCAATCCACCGACGGCTGCGGTGCCTTCGCCTGAACAATTCGTCGGGCAGGCTTTTGCCGGCATTCTTATCGCGATGCTCGTCTGTGGCGCTGTGGGATATCTGATTGAACGGCTCGCGTATCGTCCTCTCCGAAAAAGTCCGAAGCTGTCCGCTCTCATCACGGCCATTGGCGTTTCGTTGCTCATCGAATATCTGGCGCAGATTAAATGGTCGGTCGGGGGTGGGGTGGGTGGGGGGGGGGCGTCTTTTTTGGGCCCGATCCGGAGCGGTATCAACCGATCGTTGGCTCGGGCAAAAGCATTTCTTTTTTTCAATCCACACTTGGCATCAGCGTCGTGCCGAAGGACTTGATCGTTCTTGCGACGACGACGGTGACGCTCATTGTTCTTTACGTGCTGGTGAAGCACACGCGCATGGGCAAAGCGATGCGGGCCGTGAGCCAGAACGCCGATGCCGCGCGGCTGATGGGGATCAACATTGATCGCGTGATTTCTTTTACGTTCATCCTGGGCTCCATGCTTGCGGCGGTGGGGGGATGTTTGTGGGGTCTTAATCGGAATCAATGCACGCCGTTGATGGGACTGATCCCCGGACTCAAAGCATTTGTCGCGGCCGTCATCGGCGGCATCGGCAATATCCCCGGCGCGGCGGTGGGGGGGCTCATTCTGGGTCTGATCGAGACTTTTGTTTCGTCGATTCAATATCACAATGCCGCTGTGCTTAGCCCGTACAAGGACGCGATTGCGTTTGTCATTCTCATTCTCGTTCTGCTCGTCAAGCCCGAAGGCATCCTTGGCAAAGCCGTTCCGGAAAAGGTCTGACGCACGATGAAACCCGTTGGCCGTTCCATCCTCCACGTCCTTGGCTTTATTGCCCTTCTCGCAATGTTCTATCTGATTGCTCAACGCCTCGACATTCCGCACGGTCAACCGGGCGCGATGCTGGATGAGTACGGACACCAGCTTCTCCTCGACATCGGGATCGCGATTACCCTTGCGGTCTCGCTCAATCTTATCCTCGGCATCGCGGGGCAATTCTCTCTGGGGCACGCGGGGTTTGTCGCGGCGGGGGCGTACACGGCGGCGATTGTCTCGGGAAAATTCTTTCCACCGCTGCTGACTTTTTTTACGCTTGGCGCCGCTGCATTTGTTCCACGGCGGTTGGGTTTCACTTGTGTCATGTTCATCGGCGAGTCTTGTCGGGAATGCTGGTCGCGGCCGTGCTGGGGCTTTTTGTCGGGCTTCCCACGCTACGGTTGCGCGGTGATTATCTGGCGATTGCGACGCTGGGGTTTGGGGAGATTCTTGCCGGTCATCTTTCAGAATTCGAGTGCAACGGCAATGCCGCTCTTTGGCGGGATCGACGGGCCTTTCGCTTTCGTCGATGCGGAACGAGTGGGCCGGCGATGCTGCCGAATCCGGATGCGCCCATCGTGGTGGCGGTGCAGAGTTACATGGACAACAGCGACCTATTTTGTGGGACCTTCGCGGTCTTCGCGCTGGCGCTGCGTGACGATCTACATCGTTCATAACATCAAGTATGCGACCAGCGGGCGGGCGCTGCTGGCGATTCGGGAAGACACCATCGCGTCGGAATCGGTGGGCGTGCCGAGCACGCGGTACAAGGTGGCGGCGTTTGTCATTGGTGCCGCCCTGGCGGGGATGGCCGGCGGACTGGTGGCGCATCACAAGTCGCTGATCAATCCTGAGTCGTTTCGCTTCATGCGGTCTATTGAAATTGTTGCGATGGTCATTTTGGGTGGGCAGGGTTCCATTACCGGTTCCATCCTCGCGGCCATTGCGCTGACGCTGTTGCCAGAGGTATTGCGCTCGTATATCCCTCCGCAGCTCATGTCTGCGAACACGATTGAGAAATGGCGGATGGTTATCTATTCGCTGTTTATTATTTTGGCGATGTTGTTTCGTCCGCAGGGGCTGTTTGGCCGGTATGAATTGCCGGATCTTTTTCGCTGGGCCTTCCGCACAGCTCGCAAGCGTTTGACGCCCGCCGCCTCGGGCGGCGCGGGCAACCTCTCGCAAACATGGCGCTGCCCTCGATTTTGAAAAATGGGCCATCCATTCTCTCCAAACCAAGCACCGCTCTCCTCACCGCACAAAACATCACGATGCAATTTGGCGGCCTGCGGGCGATCGACGACTTCTCCCTCACGCTTCTTCCCGGCGAACTCGTCGGCCTGATCGGCCCGAACGGCGCGGGAAAGACGACCGTGTTCAATGTCCTCACCGGCGTCTATCGTCCGACCGCAGGGAGTGTTCAGATCGCGGGAAAATCTTCGCTTGGATTGCGGCCCCATGCGATCTCCAAGCGAGGCATCGCTCGCACGTTCCAAAACATTCGTCTCTTCAAGAATTTTTCCGTTCTCGACAATGTCAAAATCGCGCAGCATGCGCATCATCAACAGGGCATTCCGTCGGCTATCCTTCGGCTTGCCGGCGTTCTATCGGGAGGAAGCGGAAAGCACTGCGCAACGCGCTGGCGTATCTGCAAATTTTTAATCTTGAACATCTCGCCGGCGAACAGGCGAATTCGCTTTCGTATGGCGATCAGCGGCGGCTTGAGATTGCCCGGGCACTGGCGACGCGGCCGAGGATTCTGATGCTCGATGAGCCGGCGGCGGGGATGAACCCAATGGAAAAACGGGAGTTGATGCAAACGATTCAGCAATTGCGGACTCGCTTTGATCTGACGATTCTTCTGATTGAGCATGATATGAAACTGGTGATGGGCGTTTGCGAACGGCTTATCGTGCTGGACTATGGGAAAACGATTGCGAGCGGGACGCCTGCCGACATCCGCAAAAATCCGGCGGTTATTGAGGCGTACCTTGGCGCATCCGCCAAACAGGTGTAGGCTTTACGCACATGGCATTTACGAGGAGGCTGATAATGAAACGATCTGCACATTCTTTCGCCCTTGGTATTGGACTCCTCGTGGGCGTTTGCGGCATGGCGGGATGCGAGCGTCAGGAATCGGCCGCACCGTATGATGCGAAGATAGATAGCCTTTTGCCGACGTATTACAAATCCTGCGCCCGATACGGGCATTCTGGATGATCAGCGTACGGTTTTCGCTAAACTGAGGGACGCCAATGCGGCGGCCCATCCGGCTCCCGCTTCGGCCCCCGCGAGTTCTCCGGCCACTGCGCCGGAGCCTGGTTCCCCGCCTGCCCCGCCCGCCTGATTCACGTGAAAAGGGGCGATCGAGGTGCTCGATCGCCCCTTTATTTTCCGTTACGAAATCTCTTTGGCGTTGATCCACTTCATCATTTTGCGCAGCTTGCGGCCGGTGACTTCCACGGGGTGGTCTTTGTCGGCGTTGTAGAGCGCGTTGAACTTGGGCTTGCCGGCCTTGTGTTCGGCCATCCATTCGGCGGCGAATTTCCCGGACGTGATTTCGTCGAGGATTTTCTGCATCTCTTTCTTGGTTCTCGTCGGTGATGATGCGGGGGCCGCGGGTGAGGTCGCCGTATTCGGCGGTGTTGGAGATGGAGTACCGCATGTAGTTCAGGCCGCCCTGATAGATCAGGTCGACGATGAGCTTCACTTCGTGGACGCACTCGAAGTAGGCCATTTCGGGCGGGTAGCCGTTGTTGACGAGTGTCTCGAATCCGGCCTTGATGAGTGCGGAGAGTCCGCCGCAGAGGACGGCCTGTTCGCCGAAGAGATCGGTTTCGCACTCGTCCTTGAAGGTGGTCTTGATGATACCGGCTCGTGCCCCGCCGACGCCGTTGCCCCATGCGAGAGCGGTTTTGAGCGCGTTGCCGGTGGCGTCCTGATGGACGGCGACAAGGCACGGCACGCCGCCGCCCTTGACGAACTCGCTGCGGACTAGGTGGCCCGGTCCCTTCGGGGCGATCATGACGACGTCCACATCCGTGGGCAGCGTGATGAGTTTGAAATGCACGCTCAAACCGTGAGTCGCGCCGAGGGTTTTGCCCTTGGTCAGATTCGGCTTGATCTCTTTCTCGTAAATTTCCGGCTGCAATTCATCGGGCAGGGTCACGATGATGAGGTCGGCGGCCTTGACGGCGTCGGCGACGGACATCGGCTCGAAGCCGTGCGAGATCGCGAGTTTTCCGTTGGCGGAATCGCGGCGGTTAGCGACGATGACTTTGACGCCGCTCTCGCGCAGGTTTTGGGCATGCGCGTGGCCCTGCGATCCGTAGCCGAGGACGGCGACGGTTTTGCCTTGCAAACCCTCGAGGCTTGCTTCGTTTTCATAGTAGACTTTCAAGGGTGCCGGGGACGCGGGGGTGGAGGCTGTTTCCGCCATAATCGATCCTTTCCGATCAAAAAATCCAAGACCGACCAGAATACGGCATCGTTCGGGGATGGTCAATTTGCGCGGGTTTTGTATTTTTGTGGGGGAGGGGTATCGGATGGAGGGGGGAGTTTGCGCAGGTGCGCAAATCGAGTGTTTTTTGTAAGTGGCTGGGTGGAGAGGGATTGGAATTATCACAGGGGCGAGGTGCGCAGGTGGCGCAAATCATTTTTTAATTCGAGAGGGAGGAGGGAGGAATGATGACGTGTGAATTCTGAATGGTGAAAGGGGGATGAGTGCATGAGGGCCTCCTCTATAGAGGGAGGGTGCGCCCAGTTTGTGCGCACACCTGGATGTGAATTTTCTGTTAGGGGTTGTGGGGACGGGGGTTGGAGGTTTAGGAATATTTGGAGAGGGGTGGTTTTGGGGGATTGGCTGTGCGCACAGGGTTTGAATTGAGGTTTAATGGGTTATTTATTTCTTGGGACGCACAGGTGGCATGCTTCTCCCGCGAACTGCGCGGGAGAAGCATGGCACCTTCGCCATGATCGATCCTTTTGGTTCAAGACCGATTGGAATACGACATTGGTTGGGGGGGATGGTCAATTTGGCGGGGAGTGATGTTTGGTGGGGGGAGGGTTATCCCGGGTGAACCCGGGGCTATATGGGTTATGGACTGGCTTGCACGGTGAGGGGGATGTCGATGCTTACTTTTTCTGGGGGGAAGCAGCTTTTTCCGGAGCAGGGTTGGGCGAGAACGGTGGCGCGGAGGGTGTAGGTTCCGGGGGTGATGGTTTTAGGGAGGGAGCATCGGGCGGTGAAGCGGAGGGTGCCGGCGTAGTCGGAGTTGTCGGGGGGATAGGTCCATTCCTGGGTGGCGATGGGGACGTTGCCGCGGAGTCGGGCGACGGTGGAGAAGGCTTCGCGGTCGGTGGGGGCGTGGGATTGAATATGGTGGCCGGGGGCGACTGAAAGTTGGACCGTGACTTCAAAAGCGGTGCCCGCGATGACGGGTTCCAACGGAGCGGAGGCGAGCGAGAGCAACGGCGTTTGGGCGTTAGCGGATTCGCGTAAGGCGGTGAGAGGTTGCATGGGAAAGAGTGTGGAATTTTCGTCGGGCAAGGTTGCGGTGAGGAGGGCGATATCGGGAGAGGTGCCGAGCTTGAGGTGCTGGCCTCGCGCTTGGCGGTCTTCGAGGAGTGCCTGGAGGATGGTGGGGAAGTACTCGGGGCGGCGTTCGATGTTGGCGGCGAATGCGGCGACGGCTTTGAGGGCGACGTCGCGGTATTGTTCCTTGCCAGAGCTTTGAGAAAGGCGGAGGAGTGCGCGGATAGCGAGTGCGTTGGCGGAGGGGACGGCGTTGTCAGCGGCGTTTTTCATGCGGGCGAAGAGCTGCTCGCCGCGGGTGGGGGTGAAGAAGAAACCGCCGCGGTCGGGGTCGGCGAATTCGCGGATGAGCGTGTCGGCGAGTTCGAGGCGCGCGTTTGCGGGCCATGGTGCCGGGGAGGCTGGTGGGGGTGGTGGAATCGATGAGGTCCATGAGTCCGTTGAGGAGGAAGGCGTGGTCTTCGAGGAAGGCGGGAGTGTGTGCTTTGCCGTGGCGTGAGACGCGGAGGAGGGTTCGGCCTTCGACGTGGTGGGTAAGGAGGAAACCCATGGCACGGTGAGCGGCTTCGAGGTATTTGGGCTCGCGGAGGATTCGGCCGCAGATGGCGAGGGCGGAGATCATGAGGCCGTTCCAACTGGTGATGACCTTGTCATCAAGGCCGGGAGGGATGCGCGTGGCGCGGGTGGCACGGAGTTGCGTGAGCAGGCCGTCGATGCGTTTTTGGAGTATGTCGGCATGGGTGTTTCGGTCGTGGGCGAGTTGTTCGATGGATTTGGCGATGGCGAGGACGGTGCCGCCTTTGACCGGTGATTCGTGCCAATTGCCCTGGGGGGTGATGCCGAAATGCTCGATGAGGAGATCGGCATCGGCGGGCGCGGGGATGGCGGCGCGGATGTCGTCGGCGGTCCAGACGTAGTATTTGCCTTCAGCGCCTTCGGAGTCGGCATCGAGGGTGGAGTAGAGGGAGCCGTTGGGATCGCGCATTTCCCGGAGCCAAAAGTCGAGGGTCTGGCGGGCGATGCGGGCGTAGTCGGGGCGTCCGAACTGGACGGAGGCGAGGGCGTATGCGGGGGCGAGCTGGGCATTGTCGTAGAGCATTTTTTCGAAGTGTGGGACGAGCCAGAGTTCGTCGGTGGAGTAGCGTGCGAATCCGCCTGCGACATGGTCGTAGATGCCGCCGCGCATCATGGCGTCGAGGGTTTTGGTGGTCATGTGGCGGAGGGAGGCGGCGTGGGGTGGAGAGAGTTGCGCGGCGTTGGGGTAGCGGAGCATAGCGAGCCAGAGGTGGAGGGCCTGGTGGGGGGGAACTTGGGCGCGGAGCCGAGGCCGCCGTGGGTTTCATCGAAGCGGTCGATGAATTGTTCGATGACGGTGGCGAAAGGCGGTTGGTAATCGGGGGGGAGGTCGGTGGAAGGGGAGGCGTTTGCGGATTCGTCGGCATGGATGCGGATGGCGTCGACGACTTTTTTGGATTGGGCGAGCAGGTCGTCGCGGCGGTTTTTCCAGGCGTCGGCGAGGGCGAGTTCGAGCTTGGGGAATCCGGGGCGTCCGTAGCCATCGGTGGGGGGGAAGTAGGTGCCGGCGTAGAAGGGCTCGAGGGAAGGGGTAAGCCAAACCGACATAGGCCACCCGCCGGAGCCGGACATAAGTTGCGTGGCGAGCATGTAGAGTTCGTCGAGGTCTGGGCGTTCTTCGCGGTCGACTTTGATGTTGATGAAGTGGGCATTCATGATGTTGGCGATGTCATGTTTTTCGAAGACTTCGCGTTCCATGACGTGGCACCAGTGGCAGGCGGAGTAGCCGATGGAGAGGAAGATGGGTTTGTCTTCGCGGCGAGCTTTTTCGATGGCTTCGGTGCTCCAGGGATGCCAATCGACGGGGTTGTGGGCGTGTTGAAGGAGGTAGGGGCTGGTGGAGTCGATGAGACGATTGGTGTTTTCGTGGAGAACGGAGGAGCCAGGCGTGGGCGCGGGATGGATACCTTCCATGGGGCCTGATCCTTGTTTTAGCGAGCAGAAGGGAGGGGGAATTTAGGTGTCCGGCGGGAATTGTTCCGGGACGTGAAGGATGGTAGGCAATTGGCGTACAAATCGCAAAGTGAGTCAGATTGTCGTGGAGTGGGGTGTTTTTTTGGGAGGGTAAGGGGCGATGAGGGGTGGGTTGGGTTTGCGGGCATCTTTCCGCTGGCCGTGCGAGGCCAGCGGAAAGATCACGGCGGGGGGCCGCCGTGCCACATGATGTGTGCCGGTGTCGGGGGTGGGAGGGTATGATGGAGGATAGGGTTTTGGGGTTGATGGCCGATGTAAGGGGAGTGAGAGCGGTTGGTGACCGCGTTTGTTGGTGACGCATTTGGAGCGTGTTGGAGAAGGGGCTGAAAGTGTTGAAGCGCGGTGCCCACGCTGCCTGAGGGCAGCGGGCGTTGATTTGAGTGAGGCGCGGAGTTGTGAATACGCGGACCCTTTGGACACGGTTATGACGGTTGCGACGGTGGAAAGTTCGGTGCGGGGGCTGAGCGGGAACGATCAGGATGAGGCGATTGCGCGTCTGCCGTGGCGGTATCGGGGGATGGTGGGGAAGGTGCGTGATCTGGAGGCTCGGCTGACGGCGTTGTCGGAAAAGCAACTGCGGCAGTATGTGCATAAGATGCGGGGCGCGGTTCGGGAGAAGGGGGGCGGGAACCTGCTGCGGCGGGACGAGTTGGACGCGCATCTTCCGGCGGTATTTGCGGCGGTGTGCGTGGCGGCGAAGCGCGAGCTTCAGATGCGGCCTTACAATGTGCAGCTTATCGGTGCGTATGAGCTGCATCGGGGGTGCATCGCGGAGATGTCGACGGGGGAGGGCAAGACGCTGGTAGCGACGTTGCCGGCGACGTTGAATGCGGTGAGCGGGCGGGGCGTGCATATTGTGACGGTGAATGATTATCTGGCGCGGCGCGATGCGGAGATCATGAGCCCGATTTACACGTCGCTGGGGTTTACGGTGGGCGTGATTGTTTCGGGCTTGAGCGATGATGAGCGGCGGGCGGCGTACGGGGCGGACATCGTGTATGGGACGAACAAGGAATTGGGGTTTGATTATCTACGGGATCAGATCAAGCTGCACACACGGAATCGGCATCAGAAAATTGATACGCTGATGATGTTGAACCGGCGCGACTCGAATGAGCCGGTGATGCGGCAGTTGAATTATGCGTTGGTGGATGAGGCGGATTCGATTCTGGTGGATGAGTCGCGGACGCCGTTGATTATCGCGGGGCCGTCGGGTCCGAGTCCGATGGCGTGGGCGTATGAGTGGGCGAATTCGTTGGCGCAGCGTTTTCGCGCGCGGCATGATTTTGAGTTTGAGCCGGAGAAGCGGAAGCTGGAGTGGAAGCCGGAAGGTTTGGAGCGATTGCAGAAGGTGCTGACGGATACGACGACGCCGAGCGTGAATACGGAGAGCTGGCAGAATCTGGTGTTGAATGCGTTGCGGGCGCGGCATCTGTTTGCGCGGGAGCAGCATTATGTGATCACGACGGATGCGGCGGGCGCGGATGAAGTGGTGATTGTCGATGAGTTCACGGGGCGGCGGATGCCGGGGCGGACGTGGTCGGAGGGATTGCATCAGGCGGTGCAGGCGAAGGAGCGGATTCCGATTCATGCGCCGGCGAAGACGTTGGCGCGGACGACGTACCAGCATTTTTTCAGCCTTTATCGGAAGCTTTCAGGGATGACGGGGACGGCGGCGACGGAACGGTGGGAGTTTCGGAAGGTGTACAAGTTGCCGGTGAAGAGGGTGATGACGCATCGGCCGGTGCGGCGGCTGCGGTTGCCGGATCGGGTGTTTCGGACGACGCGGGAGAAATGGCACGCGGTGGCGAAAGAGATTCAGGGGGCGACGGTGCATGGGAGGCCGGTGCTGGTGGGGACATCGTCGATTGGGGATTCGGAGGCGTTGGCGAGCGTGTTGAAGGAGAAGGGGATTGTGCATGCGGTGTTAAATGCGCGGCCGGACAATGCGGCGCGGGAGGCGGAGATTGTGGCGCAGGCGGGGCAGTTGGGGTCGGTGACGATTGCGACGAACATGGCGGGGCGCGGGACGGACATTAAGCTTGGGCCTGGGGTGACGACGCTGGGCGGGCTGTATGTGATCGGGACGCAACGGCACGAGTCGCGGCGGGTGGATAATCAGTTGGTGGGGCGGTGTGGAAGGCAGGGGGATCCGGGGGTGGCGGTGTTTTTGCTGAGCCTGCAGGATCCGATTCTGCAGCATTTGTTGAAGCGGAAGAAGCTGCTGCGGCTGCGGCGGAAGGTGCGTGGGGCGTGGGGCGAAGAGATTCAATCGAAGGCGGCGTGCCGGCTTTTTGCGCGGCGCAGCGGAAGGTGGAATCACTGCATTTTCGGCAACGGCAGCAGTTGATGGAGTATGAGGATTGGTTGAATAAGGTTTATCATCAGATGGGCGTGGGGTGAATGGGTGGGTTCATTTGCGGGGATCGAAGGATGCCCGCATTTCTTCGTTTTGCATGCGGACTGCGATTTCCAACTGGCCCTGAATGAATGCGACGAGCTTTTCGCCGAGGCATTCGCGGTGCCATCCGGTCATGAGGGGATGCTTCTCGACGGGCTTGTTTTTATGGACGAGGCGCGCGAGGGCGAGCACTTCGTTTTGGCTGGTGACCAATGCGGGGGTGACGCTTTGGCCGAGGCAGATGACTTGTGCGGCGACCCAGAGTGTTTCGCTGAGGCGTTTGACGTCGGCGGAATCTTCGGCGGGGAGGAACAGGGTGGGGCGTTCGGATTCTGGGAGCGCGATTCCGCGTTCGACAGCTTCGATCAATGCGTCGCCGTAGTGTTCGACGAGGTCGCGAGGGACGTCGCGGATGGCGGCGAGTGCGGCGGGATTTGCGGGCATTCGGGCGGCGATGTCGAGGAGGGGGTCGTCTTTGAGGACGGCTCGGGAGGGCCGATCGCGTTCGTAGGCGATCTGTTCTCGCATGGCGGTGACTTCTCGCAGGACGGAGAGTTGCTGTGAGTCGAGGCTGCCGGCACCGCGGATCTTCATGAACATTTTTCGCGCGTCGCCGGGTCGGGCGGATTCTTCGCACATTTCATTGCAGGCGGAGGCCATCCAGGCGGTGTGGCCGAGTTCGGTGATTCGCGTTTTCATGGCGGTGTGGATCAGGGGCAGATAGCGGACGTCGTCGACGGCGTAGGACAACTGCGATTTGCTTAAGGGGCGGCGGTCCCAGGCGGAGTAGGTGTGGGCTTTTTCGAGGGTGACGCCGGCGAAATGTTCGACGACGCGCCAGAGGGCGGTGGGGTAGGAGATGCCGAGCATTCCGGCGCCGATTTGGGTGTCGAACATATTTTTTACGACGAGGCCGCTGTGCTGCCATGCGATTTCGACGTCCTGGTCGCCGGCGTGGCAGATTTTTTCGATCTGGTCGTCGGCAAGCAGTTGCCAAAAGGGTTGCATCTGGTCGCGGTCGATGGATATGGGGTCAATCAGTTCGACGCGGTCATCGGTGGCGACCTGGATCAGGCACAGGACGGGCTGGTAGGTATTTTCGCCGATGAATTCGGTATCGAAGGCGAAGCGGCGAGCGGAGCGCAGGTGTTCGCAAAGCTCGGTGAGAGCGGCGGCGTCATCGACTATTTTGGTTCCGACTGCGGGTAGATTCATCATTCCGGTATTGTGCGGGGTTGGGGGAAAAACGCAACGGTGGGAGGGAAAAATGCGAAGAGTAAAAGTTAAAAAGAGTAAAGGAGTAAAGGGTGGGGGTTCGTGGAATGTTGTACCGAAGTAGAATTGTCACCCCATAGCCGAAGTAGAAGTGTCACTGCCGTCGCCGGGGTATACCGGCGGGATGGATACACTTTTTATGTCGTCAAAGGAACGTGTACGGCTGGAAGCAATGAGCCGGGTGAAGCGTGGCGAGTGGACGGTGGTGGAGGCGGCGGAGTGGATGGCCGTCTCGCTGCGTCAGGCGCGGCGGGTATGGAAGCGGTTTAAGGCTCGCGGCGATGGCGGGCTGACTCACCGTCTGCGTGGGCGGGTGAGCAACCATCGGCTGCCCGAGGCACTGCGGGACAAGATCGTGTGTCGGCACCAGTTACTTTACCGGGACTTTGGTCCGACGCTGGCCTGCGAGAAGCTTGCCGAGGAAGGCCTTGTGGTGAGCCCCGACACGCTGACGGGGATTCTCAAGGAGCGGCACCTGTGGAAGCCGATGCGTCGCCGCTCCAGGCATCGCCAGCGGCGGGAACGCCGGAAGAACTTCGGGGCGATGATTCAGATGGACGGCTCGCATCACGACTGGTTTGAGGGACGCAATAAAGACGGCCCGTATCGTGTGCTGATGGTGATGGTGGACGATGCGACGGGCAAGACTTACGCCCGGTTTTACTCAGCCGAGACGACCGAGGCGGCCTTCGATGTCCTGGGTCGGTGGGTAAAGGCGCATGGGGTTCCGCGCAGCGTGTATGTGGATCGCCACGGGATTTACCGGGATCAGGAGCATCCGGAGAAGCCCACGCAGTTTGGTCGGGCGATGAAGGAGTTGAACGTGGAATTGATTCAGGCAAGGAGTCCGCAGGCCAAGGGGCGTGTGGAGAGAAAGCACCGGGTGTTCCAGGATCGGCTGGTCAAGGAACTCCGGCTGCGTGGCATCTCGGACATGGAGCAGGCCAACGCGCTTCTGGACAAGACGCTGTTGCCGGAGTTGAACCGGCGTTTTTCCGTGAAGGCGGTCCGGGAGGCAAATGTACATTGGAAGGCACCCCAGGGGATCGCGGAGATTCTGTGCGTGCAAGAGGAGCGAGTGGTGGGTCAGGACTGGTGTGTCCGGTGGAGGAACCGGTGGCTGCAGATCGAAGCACAAGGGGATGCGGTGGGCCTTGCGGGCAGGAAGGTGACGGTCCGGCAGTTAGGCGATGGAACGCTGCGGATCGAACGCGGCGGGCAACGCTTGAGTTGCCGGGAACTGGCAAGCCGCCCCACGCCGGCGGTGAAAACTCGACCCATGCCAATGCAGGTCAACAATCGGAGATATCGGCCCGGCCCGGACCATCCGTTCAACCGAGAGGCCAGGGCCATCCAAGCGTCGCGGGCAAGGGCCGCCGCGGCCTCCTCCCCCACCCCCCCCGCCCCGGCCGCGGCGGCCCTTGCCCGCGTGAGATCAGCATGAACAGGTGACAATTCTACTTCCGTTAAGAGGGTGACAGTTCTACTTCTTTACAACAGGTGGGGGTTCGTGGAATTCGCTTTTGCTCTTTTAACCTTTGCTCGTTCCTCGCGCGGCTGTGTCGTACAACAGGGGCAGGTGCTCGTCCTGATGCATTTTTGCGAGTCGTTCGCGGACTTCGCGAAAGGCCGGCTTATAGTTTGCCGACCGTTTCACCGCTTCGACGAGAATCCGCACCATGCCGGTAAAGTCGTGGAGGTCGATGGATTCGCTCACGATCTCGTTTCCGGCTTCGGCCATGTTGTGATATCCGGAGAGCGCCAGGCAGATCGCGGCCGCGTCGTAGCCCCAGGCGACGAGGGCGGTGGTGCTGCACATTCCGCCATCCATGAGCACCCGTTGAAAGGTGAACAACGGGTCGTCGTCGGAGACAAAGCCCGCGGCCTGGGTCAAAAAATGCGTGAGGCCGGGACTGAACAAGCCGGTCCTGTCTCCGACGCGGACGATTGGGCCGCGTCCCTGCGACGCCCCGCCTGCCGGCTTGCTCATCTCCAGGCCGATCACTCGGCTTCCCTTGGGTATCCAACTGTTTTGACAGATCGCAAGTACGCCGGCGAAGCCGACCTCTTCGGCGCGGCTGAATAGTAAAATGACGTGGCCCGTCACGGCTCCGGCTACAAGTTCCTCCATCAAGCAAACCATTGCGGCGCAACCGGCGAGGTCATCGCAGACGCGAGCGCGAAACAGGTCTGGTCCGCCGTCCGGCCGTTCGACGCTTGCATCCGGCAAGTCCCACATTCCCAAGGTTCCCATTGCGATGGGCTCTTTGCACTTGAGGCGTACGTCCATTACGCCCGCCCTCGCGCGTGGTCACGTCCAACACCGTTGCTTGAGTCCATCGCCGCTCCTGCTCCACCCAGAATTTCGCAAGCGCACCGGCGAAGTAGGAAGGCTTCACGCCGCCTCGAAACTCCGCCTTCACGACGTAGGCCTTTTCCTCCCCCGGCTCTATTCCCGCGACCAGGAACCCCGGATGATCCATGTGGGCTTCCACTATGAAGGGCGATTCGCTCCGGTCGCCTTGCACATACTCCACGTACAAATTTCCTGCTGCATCGCGCCAGATTTTCAGTCCCATGGTGCTCGCCCACGTCTCCAACCAACGCGCCACGTGCTCTTCACAAAACGGTGCGGTGGGCAAGTTGCAAATCGTTTTTAGCACTTGGAGATGACGTGCTGGAATGTTTGGCATAAGACCTCGCTAAAACAGCATTCATGCAGGGGAAGGAGGGTTGATGCAGGTGGGTAGCGTAACGAGGAATGTTTGCGGTGGCGATTGTGGAGGGGTGGGGTGTGTGGAGGGTGGGGTGGGTGGGGGGCGGCTTTACTGAGCGAGCATCTTTCCGCCGGCCATCCGAGGCCGGCGGAAAGATCACGGCGGGGGGCCGCCGTGCCACATTTTGTCCAGCCGTGCCACACTTTGTCCATTTGTTTGCGGTGCGGCTGGAATGGTGTGGGTGGCTGCGCGGGATCGTCAGTTCTATGATACGGGTTTATCATGAACGGATGCCGCGTGCTGGTAACAGACGCGGAATGTTTTTCGGTGGATCATTAAATGCTTGCCAAACGAATTATTCCCTGTCTCGATGTTGATGCGGGCCGCGTGGTCAAGGGTGTTAAGTTTTTTGAACATGTCGATGCGGGGGACCCGGTCGAGCAGGCTATTTTTTATGACCACTCGCAGGCGGACGAATTGGTGTTTTATGATATTACCGCGAGCCATGAGGGTCGGGGCATCATGGCGGATGTGGTGCGCCGCGTTGCTGACAATGTCTTTATGCCGATCACGGTAGGGGGGGGCATTCGTACTCTGGATGATGCGACCCGTCTCATTCAGGCCGGCGCGGAAAAGGTGTCACTGAACTCCGCGGCAGTCAAAAGGCCGGAGTTGATCGCGGAAATTTCCCGCAAGTTTGGCCGCTGTGCGACGGTCCTGGGCATTGATGCCAATCGTGTACGCGGCACAGATGGCATCGAACACTGGCAAGTGTTCATCAACGGCGGGCGCGTCAATACCGGCGTCGATGTCCTGCAATGGGCGAAGCAGGGCGAAGCCCTCGGCGCGGGCGAGATTGTTCTGAACGTGATGAACGCGGATGGCACTAAGGAAGGTTATGACATTGAGATGACCGCGGCAGTCTCGTCGGCGGTCACCATTCCTGTGGTTGCTTCCGGCGGCGCGGGTTCTCCGAACGACATGCTGCGGGTGTTGCGTGAAGGCAAAGCGGACGCCGCGCTTGCCGCCTCCATTTTTCATTTTCGGACCTACACCGTGGAGCAGGTGAAAAGGTATCTGGCGGAGCACGGCGTTCCGGTACGTCCGATGTAGGATGCCGTGGCGCAATAAATTTTCGCCGAACCGAACAAAAAGTTGCGTGATGCGTTTGACCGTCTCGGCGGGTTGCTTTAAGATTCGCGCTCCATCGACTTCGTGCCCAGTTTCACACTCTGATTTCACAGGCTGATTTGACACTTAGTTCGGCAAATAATTCGCAACGTGACGGATCATAGCGATTATGGATTTCAAGCCCCTTTTTGTCTTCCCCCGGTGGTCAAATAAGCTGGTCCTTGGCCTGCTGTTGTTTTTGGCGGTCTTTCCTTTATATGCAGGGGTCCTCGTCGCGTACGCCTTCGACCCGGTGACGTTGAATGTCGGGTACATGCCGACGCAACCCGTGCCTTATTCCCATGCACTCCATGCCGGTCAATTGGGCATCGACTGCCGCTACTGCCACAATACTATTGAAAAGGCCGCTTTCGCGGCGCTTCCCCCGACCGAAACGTGTATGAACTGCCACCGCGCGATTCGCCCCAATTCGCCGGCGCTTAAACCGGTCCGCGATTCTTATGTCAGCGGCAAACCGATCAAGTGGCAAAAAATCCACGACTTGCCCGACTTTGTCTACTTCAACCACTCCGCACACGTCAACGCCGCCATCTCGTGCGTTGAATGCCACGGCAACGTCAACCACATGGACGTCGTCTATCAGGCCAAGCCGTTGAACATGGCGTGGTGCCTCCAATGCCACCGTGCCCCCGAATCGCATATCCGTCCGAAGGATCAGATCACCAATCTCGACTGGAAGCCGGTCGTCCCCGAAGGCAAAACCCTCGCCCAGGTGAAGCTGGAGATCGGCACGCAGCTCAAGGATAAATATCACATCAACCCCAACGTGGATTGCATTACATGCCATCGATGAACGGCGAAAATGAGAAGTTGGACGCAGGAAGCCAAAAGTCGGAAGACATGGCGACGAAGGCGGTTTGCGGGGGGGCTGCGCATCGGTTGGATGAGAAGGTGGTCAGGGGTGCGGGCACGGGTCAGAAGTATTGGCGGAGTTTGAACGAATTGGCGGACAAGCCGTCGTTCAGGGAGTTTGTGGAGCGGGAATTTCCGGCGCGGGCGTCGGAGTGGCTGGAAGAAATTGGCGGGGCATCACGGCGAACGTTTTTGAAAATCATGGGCGCGTCGATGGCGCTGGCGGGGTTGACGAGTTGCCGTCGCTGGCCTGCTGAAAATCTCGCGCCTTATGCTCACCGTCCCGTCGGTCGCATGGACGGCGTCCCGGTCCATTATGCCACCGCCTACGAAATGGGCGGCATGGGCGTTGGCGTCCTTGCGGTTTCCGTTGATGGAAGGCCGATTAAGGTTGACGGCAATCCAACGCACCCGCTGTCCAAAGGCGCATCCGACCCCTACCTTCAGGCGTCCATCCTTAATGTATACGATCCCGACCGCTCGCGCGGCGTGGTTTGCCGCGAGGGTGGCAAACGTGAAGAAAAACCATGGACGGGTGCTATCGCGTCCAACGCCAAGGTGGTGGTGCTGACGGAAGCCTCGCGATCGCCGTCCGTCGCTGCGATGCGTAAAAAATTGCCGCAGGCGCAGTGGTTTGAGTATGAAGCGATCAGTTGCGACAACCAGCGCACCGGTGCCCAGGCCGTCTTTGGCCGTCCCCTGCGGGCGGTTCCGGACCTCAGCAAAGCGTCCATCATTGTTTCCATTGACGCCGACCTTTTCGCCGGCGATCCGTTGAGCATCAAATACAACCGCGACTTCGCCGCCGGCCGCCAATTGAAGGAAGCGCCGAAGCCGGGCCAGACGATGAACAAGCTTTTTGTCATCGAGAGCGGCTTTACCATCACCGGCTCCATGGCCGACCACCGCCGGGGCGTGAAACCGTCGCAGATTCCGGCGTTCGTTGCAGCCCTTGCGTCAAAGCTCGGCCTGGGCAACGCCAGTGCCGGTCTCAATAAAGACCTGGCGGAATTGGTGGATGTCCTGGGCAAAGAACTTTCGCCGGGTGGCGAAGGCAAAGTGGTGCTCGTCGCGGGGGCTCGTCAGTCTCCGGAAGTACATGCCGCCGTGGCAGCGATTAATGCGGCTATCGGCGCTCCCGTTGCTTACTATGCCGATGCCGAGGACCCCCGGCCCGATCAAGGTTGGACGCCACATTCCCAGCAAATTCAGGCCTTCGCCGCCGCGGCCAAGGGTGCGGATGTCGTTCTCGTCCTCGGCTGCAACCCCGTTCTCACCGCGCCTGCGGACCTCGACATCGCGGGTATCCTCAAAAATGCAAAACTTTCCATCCACGCCGGTACGCACGAAGATGAAACCGCTCAAAGCTGCACGTGGCATCTCCCTCTCGCGCACTATCTGGAAGCGTGGGGCGATGTTCGCACTTTCGATGGCACCGTCTCGATCACGCAGCCGCTGATCGAACCGATCTTTGGCGCAAAAGCATGATCGAAATCCTTGCCCTGCTCTCCGGTTCGGAGCAGGCGGGCATGGAGATCGTCCGCGACACCGCGAAGGCTGATTACCTCAAGGGCCGCTTTACGGAATGGGCGTGGAAGCAGTCGCTTTTCAACGGCATCGTCGAAAACACCGGCAGCACTGCTGTCGAAACATCCCGCAACCCAGCGGCTGCAGCGGGGATCATTGGCAAGCTGGCCGGCGCGGCTTCATCTGATCTTGAACTCGTTCTTTCCACCGGGGCCGCCCATGATGGCCGGTTTGCCAACAACGGTTGGCTGATGGAACTGCCGGATCCCATGACTCGCGTCACGTGGGATAATCCCGTCATCATTTCCGTCGCCACCGCCGAAAATCTCCTCCTTAATGGCGATGATGTTGTGACCCTCACCGCCAACGGCAAATCCATCGAAGCGACCGTCTACGTCCTGCCCGGCCAGCCCGATGGCACCCTCAGCATCGCCGCCGGCTACGGTCGCAAAGGTCTGGGCGCGATTGCCGAAGGCACCGGCATCGATCCTTACCCGCTCTTCTCCACCAAGGACGGCACATTCCTCCCCGTCACGCTCGCCAAAACCGGCAAGGTCAACAACCTCGCCTGCGTGCAGGACCACCACACCATCGATAAAGTCGGGCAGCAGCGTCTCACGAAGCTCGTGCCTGAACTGGTCGTCGAAGGCACCTTCACTGAGTACCTCAAAAATCCGGCGCTCGACGCTCACAAGGTCCTGTCCCTCTCGCTTTGGAATGAATTTTCCTACGAGAACGAAGCCGGCAAGCCGTACCTCCATAAGTGGGGCATGGCTATCGACCTCACCACCTGCACCGGCTGCTCTGCCTGTGTCGTTGCCTGCCAAGCTGAAAACAACATCCCCATCGTCGGCAAGGAGCAGGTCTATCGCGGCCGCGAAATGCACTGGCTTCGCCTCGACCGCTACTTCAAGCACGATCCGAACAATCCCCAGGCAGTCCACCAGCCGCTGCTTTGCATGCATTGTGAAAACGCCCCCTGCGAGGAAGTTTGCCCCGTCGCGGCGACCACGCACAGCGTCGAAGGTCTCAACATGATGACCTACAATCGCTGCATCGGCACGCGCTACTGCTCCAACAATTGCCCCTACAAAGTCCGCCGCTTCAACTTCTTCGACTACAACTCCGGCACCAAGGAAAACCTCTACCGCCCCAATCTGCTCCGCGACGATATCAACGAACTGCAGAAGATGCAGAAGAATCCGCAGGTCACCGTCCGTTCCCGCGGCGTCATGGAAAAGTGCACTTATTGCGTCCAGCGCATCGAAAACGCCCGCATTCAAGTCCTCGCGGAAAATCGCGGCAACGCTAACAACGCCCGAATCCCCGATGGCAAAGTTGTCACCGCCTGCCAACAGGCCTGTCCGACCGAAGCCATCGTCTTCGGCGACCTCAACGACAAACAATCCCGCGTCGCCAAGCTCCATCTCCTCGCCCAATCTTATGGCCTGCTCGACCCGGAGTTGAATACCAAGCCGCGCACCGTGTACCTTGCCAAAGTCCGTAACCCCAGCGAGGGCCTTGACGTTGCCATGTACGAAGAAAAACCCGGTGCGGAAGACACGCCGACATTCGGCACCACCCGGCAGCGAGAATAAGAAAACCAACTAAGGACTAAGACCAAGCACTTAGGACTCAAACGAATGACCGCATTACCGATCGATAATCTCCCCGTGAGCCCCTACGACGCTCGCGAACTCGACAACACCGGAGCCGACCCGCGCCATCGCGCCCCGCTCGTGACCGGCGATGCCGCGAGCTTCCACGAAATCACCGAGCGAATCTGCTACGTCGCCGAAGCGCCCCGTCCGCCCCGTGCCTGGTACATCGGCTTTGGCGTGGCCTTCATGTTCCTTAACATCATGGGCGCGATGATCGCCTATCTGCTCTTCACCGGCGTCGGCGTCTGGGGCATGAACCGGCCCAACATGTGGGCCTTCGATATTACCAACTTCGTTTTCTGGGTCGGTATCGGTCACGCCGGCACGCTCATCTCCGCGATCCTTTTTCTGTTCCGTCAAAAGTGGCGTACCGGCATCAACCGCTTCGCCGAGGCGATGACGATCTTTGCCGTCGTCTGTGCCGGGACGTTCCCCGGTATCCACGTCGGACGTGCCTGGTTCGCGTACTGGCTCTTTCCGATTCCGAATCAGATGGCGCTTTGGCCCAACTTCTTCTCGCCGCTGTTGTGGGATGTGTTCGCGGTGTCCACTTACGCCACCGTCTCGGTGCTCTTCTGGTACATGGGCATGGTGCCCGACCTTGCTACGTTCCGCGATCGCGCGATCACCAAGACCCGCTTCCTCGTGTATGGGATGCTCTCGCTCGGGTGGCGCGGCTCGAATCGCCATTGGCATGTGTATGAAAAGGCGTATCTGATTCTGGCCGGTCTGGCCACGCCGCTGGTGCTCTCGGTGCACAGCGTCGTTTCGTTCGACTTCGCCGTCTCGCAGGTGCCCGGCTGGCACACGACGATCTTCCCGCCCTACTTCGTCGCCGGTGCGATCTTCTCCGGCTTCGCGATGGTCATCACCCTTGCCGTCCCGGCCCGCGAACTGTTCGGCCTCAAAGATTTCATCACCATGCGCCACCTCGACAACATGGCGAAGATCATCCTCGTCACGTCCCTCATGGTCGGTTACGCGTACCTCATGGAATTCTTCATCGCCTACTACTCCGGCAGCCCGTTTGAACGGTTCCACTTCATGAACCGCGAGTTCGGCAACATGTGGTGGGCCGGCTGGATCATGTTCTCCTGCAACGCCATCGTCCCGCATATTTTCTGGTTCAAGTGGTGCCGGCAGAACAAGTGGGCGCTGATGATCGTTTGTGCTCTTGTCAACGTCGGCATGTGGTTTGAACGGTTCGTCATCATCGTCAGCAGCCTCTCCCGCGACTTCCTCCCCTCGAGCTGGCACTGGTACTTTCCGAGCTACGTCGAAGTGCTCACCCTGATGGGCTCCTTCGGTTTGTTCTCGACGCTGTTCCTCCTCTTCTGCCGTTATCTGCCGATGGTGGCGATGGCGGAAGTGAAATCGGTTCTCCCGCAGGCCAATCCGCATTATCAATGGACCGCGGAGCCCAACAAAGATCTGCCAGGCGCATCCGGCTACGCCGGCGAGCTGACGCAGGCTGAAAGACACTAAGGATTCGTATGAGCGTGATCGTGACCGCAAAACCTTCCATAAAGCCGCGCGAGCCGCGCTTCTACGGATACCTCGCCGAATACGCGACGCCGGGCGAAGTTCTGCATGCCGCCGAGAAAGGTGCGCGATGCCGGATTTACCCGCTGGGACTGCCTTACCCCCTTCCCCGTCCACGGCATGGACAACGCCATGGGCATCAAAAAAACCGTGTTGCCCTGGATCGTGCTGACGATGGGTCTGACCGGCCTGAGCCTCGCCTGTTTCATGCAATGGTATGTCAACAGTCCGCACACCCAGTTCGCGGGGTTGTATATTCTCTCCGGCTATCCGCTCCGGATTTCCGGCAAACCGTTCTGGTCGTTGCCGCCGAACATTCCGGTGATGTTTGAATTGACCGTTCTTATTCTCGGCGCTGACGACATTTTTCGGGCTGTGGGCGCTCTGCAATTGCCTCGCTTCCATCATCCGGTATTTAACGTCGCCCGCTTTCGCCGCGTGACGGACGATAAATTTTTCATTCTGATCGAAGCCGCCGACGGCCGATTTGATCGCGCCGGCTCGCGGGCCCTGCTCGAATCGACGCATCCGACCGCCATTGAAGAAGTGAAGGACTGACGCGAATGTCGAAATTTGCCGTTGGCATTGTCTGCATGTTTCTCGCACTGAGCCTGCTCCCGTTCGTGCTCATCGCCCGGTCGCGCGCCACGCGCAGCAGCAACGAGGAAATCCACCTGATCTTTGACATGGACAATCAGCCGCGCTTCGATCCGCAATCGACCAGCCCGGTCTTTGCCGACGAGCGAGCCATGCGGCCCCAGGTCGCGGGAACCGTTGCCCAGGAAGATCTCATGTTGCAGAATGAGATTCTCAATGACTCTTCCAACCCGCGCCTCGTCGATGGCGTCAGCAATGCCATGGTTCTCTCCGATCCCGGTACCTTTGCCTCGGTGATGCTTGGTCGTCGCCGCCCCGGCAACATGACGGATGAACAATTCGACAACCTCAATCCGCCTGCTGACGACAAGGCTCTCGCTCTCGACAAATCGTTTTATGAACGCACGATTCCGTCCGAGGTGAAAGTCACCCCCGACTTCATCCGCCGCGGTCAGGAGCGTTTCACCATTTACTGCGCTCCCTGCCACGGCCAGTCCGGTTACGGCGACGGCATGATCGACCAGCGCGCCACCGCCATCCAAACCGCCGGCGGCGACGTCTCCTGGACCCACCCCCAAAATCTCCACGAAGCAAAAATCCTCGCCCGGCCCGACGGCCACCTCTTTAACACCATCACCAATGGCGCTCGCACCATGCCCGCCTACGACAAACAGATCACCGTCCTCGACCGCTGGGCCATCGTCGCCTACGTCCGGGCACTCCAGCGTTCCCAGCAAGCCCGCCCGAGCGACCTGACCGAACCCACAGCCCGTTAAGCACTAAAGGACTAAGGACTCCCCATGGCCCACGCACACACGCCTTCTCTCGAACACGACAAGCTCCATGTCGGAGCCGTCGCGTCGCGCCTGGGCATCCCCGGCCTGCTCGTCGGCATCCTTGCCCTTGGCCTTGCTGCATGGATCGGCCTCACTCACGATGAAATGCGCAGCCACTTTTTCCACTCCTACCTTGCCGCCTACTCCTTCTTCCTTGCGATCACTTTGGGCAGCCTTGCCTTCGTCATCATTCAACACCTCGCCCGCGCCGGCTGGTCCGTTACCGTTCGCCGCCTCGCCGAACGCCTCGGCCTTAACATGTTCCTCATGGCCATCCTCATCCTTCCGCTCCTCGCCGGCCTGAGAGAGCTCTATCACTGGATGTTCCAAAGCGGCCGCCCCGACGAAGCGGAAGCACTCCTGAACACCGGCTTCCTCAATCCCACCTTCTTCACCATCCGCATCATCGCGTACTTCGCCATCTGGTGCTTCGTCGCCTGGTTTTACGCATCAAAATCCGCACGCCAGGACCAATCCGGCGACACCCGCACCACCCGCATTCTCGAACTCACGGGTGCCCCGGTCATCGTCCTCTTCGGCTTTTCCCTCACCGGCTTTGCCTTTGACTGGATCATGTCCCTTAACCCGCACTGGTTTTCCACCATTTTCGGCGTCTATTTCTTCGCTGGCTGCATGTTGTCCGGCCTCTCCACGATGGTCCTGCTGTCCCTATCATTGAAAAAACGCGGCCTCATCGGCGGCGCGATCAATCACGACCACTACCACGACCTCGGCAAACTCATGTTCGCGTTCACCTTCTTCTGGGGCTACATCGCTTTCTCCCAGTACATGCTCATCTGGTACGCCAACCTCCCCGAAGAAACCCAGTTCTATTCGCCTCGCCAGATCGGCGTATGGGCGACCATTACCCTCACGCTCCTCTTCGTGCACTTGATCATCCCATTCCCCGGCCTCCTCTCGCGGCACGTCAAACGCAAGAATGCCGTCCTCGCGTTCTGGTCCGTCTGGTCACTCCTCGCCTGCGCCCTCGATATCTATTGGCTCGTGATCCCCAACCAGTGGATCAACCGCATTCCTTATGAAGTCGGCGACCCCCACCTGCCGCTCCAGGAAGCCCTCCCCCTCCTCGTCGGCGGCACGCGCGACATTTATACGCTTAACCCCGCCCACGCCTCTTTCATGGAGCAAATCACTTATCCGCTCCAAGCCCTGCCCGTCCTTGTGACCATCCTCTGCTTCATCGGCATCGGCGGCTTGTACATTTTCTCCACCATGCTCGCCCTCCGTGGCCAGCCGCTCGTTCCCCTGAAAGATCCGCGTCTCGCCGAGTCCCTTGCCTTCGAGAATGTCTAACGTCACCGCACTGGGGTGCATGAACTAAAAATGGAATCGCCCATGCAAGAACATCAGCACGTGAAAACTGTCCCCGGCGAAGCCGTCGCACCCGAGGTCGTGGTCAACCCCATCCGCGTCGAAGAAGATTCGCACACCCAAACCGATGACATCAACATTCCGCTCGTGTCGGTCGCCGTCGCCTTTTTCGCAATTCTGATGCTCGTGACGGTTTTTGGTCTGCAAGCCTGGTTCTATAATGCGGATAGTGCCGAACGAGCCGCCAAGATGGTGGATCAAGGCAGCCCCGGCACGCCGCTTGGCGAAATGCTCGCAAAGCAACGCGCCGAGTTGTATGTTGAAAAGCCGAGCCCCAACGACCGCATGGGCAAGGATAGCAAAGCCATGCGAATCCCGATCGACCAGGCCATCGACGTCATCACCCGCCAATATGCCCGGGTGCAAGGCAACGAAGGAAAGCCGTAAATGTTTTGCCGGATGCGCACCAACTTCCTCCGACCCACGCTCCTCGCCGCAGCACTGGCCTGTTCCGCGCTGACATCCCCCGCGCACGCCCAATACCGCATGGACGCTCTTCCCCCCGGTGCCGGCCAGGACCTCTCCATGCCCCAAATCATCAACAAAGCCGGTGCGCAGTTGCCCCTCGACACCTCCTTCACCAGCTCCGACGGCAAGCCCGTCACGCTCGCCTCGCTCTTCCATCATGACCGGCCGGTCATCGTCTCCATGGTCTACTTCTCCTGTCCCTTCCTCTGCGGTGAAAATCAAAACTCGCTCGTCGATTCCGTCCTCCATGGCCCGCGCGACCTCTCCCTCGGCAAAGACTACGACATCGTCGTCATCTCCATCGACCCCGACGACACCCCCGCCGCCGCCCAACAAAAACATGATCACTACCTCGGCCTCATGAATCGCAAGCCGACCGACCCCGGCCTGACCTACCTCACCGGCAGCGAAAAAAATATCCGCCAGGTCGCGGATACCCTCGGCTTCGGCTTCAAACGCAACTGGACCCCGGACAACAAATTCGCCCATCAGCCGGGTGTCTTCATTTGCACCCCGGATGGAAAACTTTCCCACACCATCACCGGCCTTCTCTACGAACCCGACGAACTCCACTTCCGCCTCGTTGAAGCGTCCAATGGAAAAATCGGTTCCTCCTTCGCCTCACTCCCGATCAACTGCGGCGCGATGCGCTTCAACCCCCTCACAGGCCGCTATGAAGCCAACCCCTACTTCTGGGTCGGCAGCGCCGACCGGCCTCCTCACCATCCTCATGCTCGGCGGCGCACTCCTCTACCTCTACCGCACCACCCCAAAACAACCCCTCACCTCCCAGCCGACCCCCTAAGAGCCCAGACCCAAGAACCAGGAATCAGGACTCCCTAACCGGACACACGCAATGAACCCCCTTTCCTTACTCGCAGATGACGCAACCTTCCTCCTCCCGAGGTCCGCATCCAACCTCGCGCATGATGTCGACTGGGCATGGAACTTCATCCTCATCATCACGACGATCTTTTTCTTTATCGTCGTCGGCGCGATGTGCATCTTTGTCCTCAAATACCGCCGCCGTACGCCCAACGACGCCACCTCTGAAGTCACGCACAACACGCCTCTGGAAATCGTCTGGACCACCATCCCCCTCATCATCCTCATGGGCATTTTCTACATCGGATTCAAGGGCTTCCTCAACTATGATACCCCCTTGTCCAACTCCATCCCGATCGACGTCCAGGCCCAAAAATGGAACTTCAAATTCACCTACGCCAACGGTGCCGTCTCTGACCAGCTTTACGTCCAGAAAGACCTCCCCTTCGTCCTTAACCTCCACTCCGTGGACGTCCTCCATGGCCTCTATATCCCGGTCTTCCGCACCCAGCGAAATCTCGTGCCCGGCCGCGTGACCAACCTCTGGTTCATTCCCACCGAATACTCGCCCGCCGAAGGCTACCCGGTCTTCTGCACGCAATACTGCGGCGACGGTCACTCCAAGATGTACACCCATGTGCACATCCTGGACAAAGCCCACTATGACGAACAGATGGCCGCCCTCGCCAACCCCTTCAAGGAAAAAGACGCCGCCGGAAAATCCCATTTCGTGCCCTACGTCAAGCTCGGCGAAAAACTCTATCGCACCTCCGGCTGCACCCAGTGCCATAGCGTAGATGGTGCCAAAGGTATTGGTCCCACCTGGAAAGACCTGTGGAAGAGCGACGTCGCCTTCTCCGCCTCCAACGATCCCACCTTCACATTGTCCAAAACCGATCCCGACGAAAAATGGGAAGCCTACATCCGCGAATCCATTATTCATCCCGAAGTCAAAGTCGTCAGCGGCTTCCAAAACGTGATGCCCGTTTCCATCGGCACTCAATTCGACGGTCCCGCCGGTTCGCCCAAAGACGAAGAACTTCGCGCGATCGTCACTTACATCAAGAGCATCGGCAACACGGGTTGGAAGCCGACCGTCACCCCCGAATCCAACCCCGAACTTTTCGATGCTGACAAGAATCCGAATCATCCTGAGTCGCTCGCCGCTCAACAGGCCGCCGCGACCCAGACTAAGTAAGAGGGCTGTGCCATGACCACGATCACTCCAGAACTCGCACGCGGTGCGGTGTTCGATTCACCCGCTGATAATTACCTGACCCATTCCCGCGGCTTCAAATCCTGGGCTCTCACCCTCGATCACAAGCGCATCGGCGTCATGTACCTCATCGCCGTCCTCAGCGCCTTCTTCATGGGCGGCGTCTTCGCGATGATCGTCCGCACTCAACTTCTCAGTCCCAACGGCGTCATCTTCACCAAGTCCGGCGACTACACGCACTACAACCAGATGTTCACGCTTCATGGCGCGATCATGGTCTTTCTCGTCCTTGTCCCCGGCATCCCTGGTGCGCTCGGCGAACTTCGTGCTGCCGATCATGCTCGGCGCCAAAGATGTCGCCTTTCCGCGTCTCAACCTCTTCTCGTTTTATCTTTATGTGATTGGTGCCGTCTTCGCGATTCTGTCGATCGTGATCGGCGCGGTGGACACCGGCTGGACGTTCTACACACCCTATTCGGTGGACACCGAGACTGCTGTCTCATGCATGGTCTTCGGTGTGTTCATACTCGGATTCTCCTCGATCCTCACCGGCATGAACTTCATTGTCACCATCCACAAACTCCGGCCCGCCCGGCATGACCTGGTTCCGCATGCCGCTCTTCCTCTGGGCCACGTACGCCACCGCTCTCATCCAAGTGCTGGCCACCCCCGTCCTCGGCATCACGCTTCTGCTGCTCATCATGGAACGCGTCCTTCACGCCGGCATCTTTAATCCGGCCTACGGCGGCGATCCGGTTCTCTTCCAGCATTTCTTCTGGTTCTACTCCCACCCCGCCGTGTACATCATGATCCTTCCCGCGATGGGCATCATGTCCGAAGTCGTCTCCACTTTCTCCCGCAAGCACATCTTCGGCTATCGCTTCATCGCGCTTTCCTCCATCGCCATCGCGATCATCGGCTTCCTCGTCTGGGGCCACCACATGTTCCCCAACGGCCAATCGACCATGCTCGCGACGATCTTCTCTTTCCTGACGATGCTCGTGGCCGATCCCCTCCGCGATCAAGGTTTGGAACTGGCTTGCCACCATGTACCGCGGCTCCATCGACCTCAAAACTCCCATGTGCTACGCCCTCTCATTCCTCTTCCTCTTCACCATCGGCGGCCTCACCGGCGTATTCCTTGGTGCACTCTCCGTCGATGTCCACGTCCACGACACCTACTTCGTCGTCGCCCATTTCCACTACGTCATGTTCGGCGGCACGATCATCGGATTCATGGCGGGCATCCACTACTGGTGGCCCAAGATGACCGGAAAAATGTACAACGAAACCCTCGGCCGCATCGGCTGTGCCCTCGTCTTCATCGGTTTCAACACCACCTTCCTCCCCCAGTTCGTCATGGGCTCCCTCGGCATGCCCCGCCGTTATGCCACCTATCTCCCTGAGTTCCAGCCCTATCATGTGATGTCCACCATCGGCGCGTACATCCAGTTCATCGGCTTTGCCCTCACCGCGATCTACCTCATTCATTCGCTCTTCAAAGGCAAAACCGCACCCGCCAATCCGTGGGGTGCCGCCACCCTTGAATGGTCCTGCACCTCGCCCCCGCCGCACGATAACTTCAAAACCACGCCCACCGTCGGCGACCCCTACGACCACTCCAACCTCGTCTGGGACACCGAACTCAACGGCTACGTTCGCGACAACTCCCTCGCCGAATCCTACACCACCAAAACCCACATCCCTCACCAACACGGCTCCGACGTTCACCACTAAAGGCCCGAAAACTCCAGACTCAAGACTCAGGACCTCACAAATGACCATCACCGCCCAAGGCTCTCCAGATGACAGCCACGACCACGAGCATCACAGCGACGCCCACGCCGCGCACAAACACCTCGCACACCACTTCGACACTCCCATCCAGCAGTTCGACTCGGGCAAGCTCGGCACATGGCTGTTCCTGACGACCGAAATCCTGCTCTTCTCCGGCCTCTTCTGTGCCTATGCCGTCTACCGCGCCACCCACCCGGAAATCTTCGAGTACGCCCACCTCTACCTCAACAAAATCTACGGTGCCATCAACACCATCGTCCTCATCTTCTCCTCCTTCACGATGGCCTGGGGCGTCCGCGCCGCACAGCTCGGCCAGCGCAAACTTTGCGTCAACCTCCTCGCCATTACCATCCTCTGCGGCTTCGCCTTCATGGGCATTAAGGCCGTCGAGTACCACGACAAATGGAAAGAGCATCTTCTCCCCGGCGAACATTACAACCCCACCGAACTTCCGGCGAGTGAAGCCAAAGCGGAAGGCACAGAGTCGAAAGCCGGCGAAGGAAAAGCCCACGAAGCCGCAATGGCCCCCGCCTTCGACCCTCTCAAACAAAACGCCCCCGCCATCGCCAAATCCCCCACAGGCTACGCCATCGAGCAATCCGCCATCGCCCGCGCCGCCGTGGGCCCCGCCGGCCTCAACAACGAGTGGGCGAGCCGCGAACAATCCCGTCTCACCCACGCCACGTTCAAAGACCCCACCAAACCCGCCACGCCCGAACCCAACAACGCACAAATCTTCTTCGGAATCTATTTTCTCATGACCGGCCTCCACGGCATCCACGTCCTTGCCGGCATGTCCCTTATCTTCTGGTGCATGATTCGCGCCCACCGAGGCGACTTCGGGCCCGATTACTTCTCCCCCGTCGATTTCATCGGCCTCTACTGGCACATCGTTGACCTCGTCTGGATCTTCCTTTTTCCTCTCCTCTACCTCATCACCTGACCAGACTCTTCCTTCTGCCTACTGCCTTCTAAGGATCGAACCATGGCCGTCAGAATGCCCGAACAAATCCCCCAGCCCGCCGACGCTCACCACGTTGGCCACGTCGTCCCGATGAAAATCCTCGTGGGCGTCTTCGGCGCTCTCGTCATGCTCACGATCATTACCGTCAGCGCCTCCTACGTCGACTTTGGCGAATACAACCTCGTCGTCGCCCTTGCCATCGCGGTTGTAAAAGCGTCGCTCGTCGTCCTCTTTTTCATGCACTTGATCTGGGACCGCCCTTTCAACGCCATCGTCTTCATCGGCTGCCTCATCTTCGTCGGAATTTTCGTCGGCTTCGCCCTCATTGACACCACCCAATACCACGCATCCATCGACTCCGGCCAGGCTCCCGGAATGAAAGCCCACACGCCCCTCCAAGTCGAAAAGTCCGCCATCTGATCCGTAGCCTTGCGTGGAAACGCACGGCTTTTTGTGGTGTGTGTGTGGATTGGTCGGCCCCACCGTGCCCCGCTCGGCCTTGCGTTTCCACGCAAGGCTATGCGACGCTTGCTCGCTTCGGAACGCTTATGACTGACACCCCCGACCGCTCCCCCGCCGCCAAACCCGACCTCCACATTCCCGGCGCGGGCACCACCGGCATGGCCGTTCTGATCGTCTCCCTCTCCATGCTTTTTCTCGCATCGATCGCTGCGTTCCTCATCATCCGCTACGAATTACAGATGCGAAACCCCGACGCCACGACCCCGCAATGGCCCCCCGCCGGTTTCCCCGCCATTCCCAACTCCCTCTGGCTTTCCACGTTCGTGATTCTGGCCTCCTCCGTCACCATCCAGTTCGCCATCAACGCCATCCGCCGCGACGACGAAAAATGCCTCCTCCGTTTCCTCCGCATCGACCTTCGCCCTCGGTCTCCTCTTCCTTTGCATGCAAACCATCAACTGGCTCGAGTTCTATCACGCTCTCCCCGCAGGCACGAACATCTCCGGTGCCTACCTCGCAGGCTTCTACATCCTTACCGCCCTCCACGCCCTCCACGTCATCGGCGGCCTCTTCCCCCTCGCCTTTGTCATCCGCAACGCCAAACGCGGCCAATACTCCCGCAACTTCCACCCCGGCGTCCGCTACTCCACCATCTACTGGCACTTCCTCGACGCCATCTGGCTCCTGCTATTCTCCGCCATCTACTTTTAATGCGTCATTAGTTAAATAGTAAGAGCGGTTTACCCAAGTGTAGCAGTGCGCAAAACGGCTCTTTTTATCGAGCGGCAAAAGAACGCTTCCTCACGGGCGCGTCTCGGAATTCCCGCTATGCCTGAGGTGGAAGTGTTTCGAAAGTGCTTAAATAGCAAAGTAAAACCCACTCTCCACCACGGCCCCCCACAACCCACTTAACAATTTAACTACTTAACCATTTAACTCCCCGGTGCCCTCCCCCTCCCGACTCAATGGCAACAAAATCTGAAACTGCGTCCCCGTCACTTTCCCCTCCCTCGTCAGCGTGTGCGCCCGCACCACCCCGCCATGCAGCTCAATAAATCGCCGGACAATCGCCAGCCCCAGCCCAATCCCCTTCGACCCAAACTCAAACGTCCCCGAATGATGGTGCAAAATATCCGACCCCGTATAAAACGGCTCAAACAAATTCGCCAAATCCTGCCGGCGGTATTCCCGGCCCTGAGTCCTCCACCAGAATCTCCAGCATATCCCCCACCACCTCATGCGATGCAATCCGCACCGCTCCACCATCCGGCGAAAAACGAATCGCGTTCGAAATTAAATTCGACAGCGCATCTTCCAGCTTGTCCCGATCCGCCTCAATCGGAGGCAGATTCTCCGCCACGTCCAGGATCAACTGCTGCTTCCGCTCATTAATAAATGGCCGATGATCCGACGTCACCTGCAGCAGCAGCGCCCGCATATCCACATTTTCCTTGCTGAGTCGCGTCGTGAACTGATCGTTATTCACCAGCTTCAGCAGATTATCAATGATCCGTGAAAGCCGCTGCGTCTTGTTTGAAATTTTGACAATCGCCGCCTGCGTCGCCGCGGCATTTTTCTGCGCCAGCGCGACGGAAGTGGTGCTATCCTGGGCTCCCTCCGCCGCCGCCGTCAGTTGTTGAATCTGCCGCTGCGCCAACTGGCAAACCCCGATCAGATAAGTCACCGGCGTTCGCAGCTCATGCCCGGCCAATTCCATGAACCGCCGCTTCGCCTCATTCGACCGCGCCAACTGATTCACATTCTTCTGCAACTGCCGGGTCATCTCATCAAAGTCACGCGCCAGATCGCCCAGCTCATCCTTCCGAAACGTCGGATCCGAACTATCCGTCGAAAGCACCCGCACATTCAACTCCCCGCGCCCCACCGCCGCCGTCGCCTCCCGCAGCCGCAAGATCGGCATGATGATTTCACGATTTGAAATCGCCACCCCCAGAATAAACAGCACAATAATCAACGCCACCCCGATCCCCGCCACCGTCACCGCCAGCCTGTAGACCGGCGTCATTGCCTCTTCCGAAGGCTTCGACACCACCACCAGCCAGTGCGGCATCTCCACCGCATCAAACCGATCCACCGCCTTACCCTCCAACGCCACCGGCGTGATCCCAATCACGAGATTGCTCGAAAGCAGCGTCAACACCGGCACATGCGGATCATTCCGATGCTGCAGCGCAAACCGTTCCGCCCTGGTCAACGGGAGTGCCGCATCCACCGGATATACGGTCTTCATTAACCCCACATCCACCAGCTGCGCCTGTGCCCGCGATTCCGCCGTCTCCAGCGCCATCGACCCCAGCAACCACTCGGCCGGAATCCTGTCCTTGATAATCCCCGTCACCACCCGCCGTCCGTTCATCATGTCATAAATCGGAAATGCAATCTCAACCACCTGCTGTCCATCCGTGGGATTTCTTGCCACCGTGCTGATGTAGAGCCGTCCCTTCCCGCCGTTATACGCCTCCTGCCACCACTTCTCGTCACCCTGAAAATAAGTGGTCGTCTTCACATCCGCCGCCGCCAGTTCCCCGGACGCATTTGTCAGCAGCAACTGTCGCGGAAGATTGTTGTTCGCACTCAAATCCCAAAGCCGCTGCGACACCTCATTCGTCAATATCCGATTCAACGGCTCATCCGTCGCCTTCAACCCCCGCCACCGCCGATCCAATTCCCGATCCTCCGCCGTCGCCCCGCCCCCGCCCCCCCCGGCATCGTCGCCGCAACGGTGGACGGGATACGATTACTCTCCCGCAAAAAACTAATCGTCCGCGGCGCGTGCGCAATAAACGCCAGCCGATCCAACTCAATATCCAACAGCTTGATCGAAATATTTTTCGCACAAGAGTTCGCGCTTTCCTCGTAGTTGCTCCGAATACGAGAAAGCTGCATGACCGCCCCGCCCCCGAGAATAACCACCAGGCTCATCGCCAGCGGGAGTAATCCCACCAGCATGAGCGTGCCAATCAATTTGCGCCGAATACCCAGGCGCATACTTGCCTCCGTCAGTTCATCCCCCACTCATTCTATGCCTGCCGCGACATTTTCACGAGCCAACCCTCCCCAATCTTATCGTCCGACTCCCCCTGATCCTTGCGTGGAAACGCAACGCCTTCCCACCTCTAGCCTTGCGTGGAAACGCAAGGCCGAGCGGGCAAATCGGGGAACGATCCCCATTTCTCGTCCGAAGGCCTTGCGTTTCCACGCAAGGCTATGCGAATCCCCTAGGGCAAAAGCATTTTCAGGAATACGAAGGCACGAAGGGTCATAGCGGCTCGTTTTGAGAGGTGTTGACTGGATGCAACACTTATTCAAAAGGAGGCCAGGATGGCCAGTTCAATTGCGGAACACTTCGCGGAGTTGCCCGATCCTCGTGGTGCCAAAGGCAAACGTCATGGTCATGGTCATTCTCACCATCGCGATCATGGCGGTCATCTGCGGCAATGATGATTTCGAAGGCATGGAGGAGTTCGGGCTTTCCAGCGCCCTTGGCTGGCGGGCTTTCTCGATCTGGCCCACGGCATTCCCACCGCCGACACCTTTCGCCGGGTCTTTGCCCGGCTCGATCCCGAGGCCTTTGAACGCTGCTTCATGGGCTGGATGCGCGGGCTCGTTGGCTCGCTGGGCGGCAAGTTGATTGCGATCGACGGCAAGACTCTCCGCAGAAGTTTTCAGAATGCCTGGGATCCGCATTCCGCGGTGCACATGGTTTCAGCCTTTGTCCAGGCCAATTCGCTGGTGTTCGCCCAGATTGCGGTGGACGACAAAAGCAACGAGATCACCGCGATTCCCAGACTTTTGGAACTTCTCGACCTGCACGGCGCAACGGTGAGCATCGACGCGATGGGCTGCCAGAGGAACATCGCCGGAAAGATCAAAGAGGGCGGCGGGGAGTACGTCCTGGCATTGAAAGGCAATCAGGGAATCCTGGAGGCCAAGGTTCAGACGCTTTTCGAGGAGGCGGTCCATCAGGGCTTCAAGGGATTGATCCACGAAGTGCATGAGGAGACCGATGCCGGCCACGGGAGGATCGAGAAGCGAACGCTTTGGATCACGCCGGAGGTGGAGCACCTGGGAGAGGCAAGGCGAGGCTTTGCGGGCTTAAGCGGAGTGGCGATGGTGGAATCGGAGCGGGAGATTCTCGGGGACCGCAGCACGAAGGAGCGAAGGTATTATCTGTTCTCGCATCAAGACGTGACGGCGGAGCGGATGGCCGAATTCGTGCGCGGGCACTGGTCGGTGGAGAACAATCTGCATTGGATGCTGGATGTGCAATTCAACGAAGATCAGAGCCGGGTGAGGACCGGCCACTCAGCCGAGAACCTCTCGCGGGTCAGACGTGCGGCACTCAATCTCCTGAAGCAGGAAAAGACCTGCCGGAAAGGCATCGCCATTAAACGTCTCAAAGCCGGATGGGACACGAATTATCTGTTGAAGGTTTTACAAATGTAAAATGCGGTCGCCCTGGCGAATCCCCCCAAGAATCCCCTCCAATCCTTGTCCCTCCCCCGCATTCCCGATATAACCGCTCAACTTTATAAAAAAATCTACCAAGGCCCAAAAACCATGCCCAAACGCACCGACATCCACTCCATCCTCATCATCGGCGCCGGCCCCATCGTCATCGGACAAGGCTGCGAGTTCGATTATTCCGGCACCCAGGCCTGCAAAGCCCTCAAAGAGGAAGGCTACAAAGTCATCCTCGTCAACTCCAACCCCGCCACCATCATGACCGACCCCGAGATGGCCGACCGCACCTACATCGAGCCCATCACCGTCGAAGCCGTCACCAAAATCATCGAAAAAGAACGCCCCGACGCCCTCCTCCCCACCCTCGGCGGCCAGACCGGCCTCAACACCGCCATCGCCCTCTTCGACGCCGGCATCCTCGCCAAGTACAACGTCAAAATGATCGGTGCCGACCGCGAAGCCATCCGCCGCGGCGAAGACCGCTCCGTCTTCAAAGAACTCATGGCCAAGATCGGCCTTCAGTGCCCCAAGTCCGGCCTCGCCCACTCCATGGCCGACGCCCGCGAAATCGTCAAAATGACCGGCCTGCCCTGCATCATCCGCGCCTCCTTCACCCTCGGCGGCACCGGCTCCGGCATCGCCTACAACATGGAAGAATTCGAAACCCTCGCCGGCCGCGGCCTCGATGCCTCCATGATCACCGAAATCCAGATCGACCAGTCCCTCATCGGCTGGAAGGAATACGAACTCGAAGTCATGCGCGACGTCGCCGACAACGTCGTCATCGTCTGCTCCATCGAAAACTTCGACCCCATGGGCGTCCACACCGGCGACTCCATCACCGTCGCCCCCGCGCAAACGCTGACCGACAAGGAATACCAGCGCATGCGCGACGCCTCCATCGCCGTCATCCGCGCCGTCGGCGTCGAAACCGGCGGCTCCAACATCCAGTTCGGCATCAACCCCAAAAACGGCGACATGGTCGTCATCGAAATGAACCCGCGCGTCTCCCGCTCCTCCGCCCTCGCCTCCAAAGCCACCGGCTTCCCCATCGCCAAGCTCGCCGCCAAACTCGCCGTCGGCTACACGCTGGATGAATTGCCCAACGACATCACCAAAAAAACCGTCGCCTGCTTCGAGCCCACCATCGACTACGTCGTCGTTAAAATCCCGCGCTGGACCTTCGAAAAATTCCCCGACGCCGACGAAACGCTGACCACGCAGATGAAATCCGTCGGCGAAGCCATGTCCATCGGCCGCACCTTCAAGGAAGCCCTCCAAAAAGGCATCCGCAGCATGGAGGTCAAACGCTTCGGCCTCGGCCTCGACAAAATCGACCGCTGGTGGAAAGCCCAACATATAGCCCTGGGTTTACCCGGGATAACCGCTCCACCCACATCCGCGCCCATGCTCGCCGACAAACCCGCTAAAACCCTCGGCGACCGCGGCTCCGACATGACCCGCAAAAACACCGAAGAACAAGCCGCCGCCATCATGGCCCATCCCCGACGAAGAACTCAACCGCAAACTCGCCATCCCCTCCCAGGGCCGCCTCTACTACATCCGCTACGCCTTCAAAATGGGCCGCACCGTCGACGACGTCTTCAAACTCACCAACATCGACCCGTGGTTCCTCACGCAGATGAAGCAACTCGTCGATTTCGAGGACGAACTTGCTCTCTTGGCTGCTCGCGAAGAAAGACCGAGCATGGATTACATCGCTCTAACACGCAAAGCTAAAGAATGGGGCTATAGCGATGTTCAGCTAGCGACCATCAACGGAACAACACCCGCGGGAATTCGCAGCTTTCGCAGAAAGCGTCGGTATCCGGCCCGTGTACAAACTGGTAGATACCTGTGCCGCCGAATTCGAAGCGGCCACTCCCTATTACTATTCAACGTACGAAAAACCATTCAGCTCTCCGGGGCAACCGCCCGACGACAATATCTTTCTGCGAACCGTCAGCACACTCGAAAAGCTGCTATCCCTGCTGAAAACAGCAAAGGAGCAAGGAAAGACGAAAGGGACGCAACAGCCGGAAAATGGCATCGCGCCCATCAGCACTGCCGATGAAATCCGCATCTCCCAAAAGAAAAAAATCATCATCCTCGGCGGCGGCCCCAACCGCATCGGCCAAGGCATCGAATTCGACTACTGCTGCGTCCAGGCCGCCTTCGCCGCCAAAGAACTCGGCTTTGAATCCGTCATGGTCAACTCCAACCCCGAAACCGTCTCCACCGACTACGACACCTCCGACCTGCTCTTCTTCGAACCCCTCACGCAAGAAGATGTCCTCAACATCGTCGAACGCCTCAACGGCCAACCCCTCACTCCACCCACTCAGTCCTCAGTCCTCAACCCTCAGTCCTCTCCCCCCGGCCTCGTCCACGGCGTTATCGTCCAATTCGGCGGCCAAACCCCCCTCAACCTCGCCCGCGGACTGAAAGACGCCGGCGTCCCCATCATCGGCACCGCTGTCGAATCCATCGAAGCCGCCGAAGACCGCGAACTCTTCAACCAGATGATCAAAAAACTCAACCTCAAACAACCCAACGGCGGCACCGCACGCTCCGCCGCCGAAGCCCGCATCGTCGCCAAAAAAATTGGTTACCCCGTCCTCGTCCGCCCCTCCTTCGTCCTCGGCGGCCGCGGCATGGAAATCGTCTCCGACGAAGAGCAGCTCAATTACTACATCGACAATGCCGTCGAAGTCGCCGACCAACACCCCGTCCTCATCGACTCCTTCCTCGGCGACGCCACCGAAGTGGACGTCGATTGCATCGGCGACGGCACCGACTACCGCATCTGCGGCGTCATGGAGCACATCGAAGAAGCCGGCATTCACTCCGGCGATTCCGCCTGCTCGCTCCCGCCCTTTTCTCTCGACCCAAAAATCATCGCCGAGATCAAGCGCAACGCCCTTGTCATGGCCAAAGAACTCAAAGTCGTCGGCCTGATGAACGTCCAGTTCGCGATCAAAGATGGCCAAGTCTACATCCTTGAAGTCAACCCTCGCGCCTCGCGCACCGTCCCGTTCGTCTCCAAAGCCACCGGCGTCCCGTGGGCCAAAATTGCCGCCAAAGTCATGATGGGCAAAACCCTCAAAGAACTGGGCATCACCAAAGAAGTCGTTCCCACCCACTGGGTCGCCGTCAAGGAATCCGTTTTCCCTTTCAACAAATTCCCGGGCGTCGACGTCATCCTCGGCCCTGAAATGCGTTCCACCGGCGAAGTCATGGGCCTCGACACCACCTTCCCCCTCGCCTTCGCGAAATCACAAATGGCTGCGGGCGGCGCCTGCCCACCAGCGGCACGATCTACCTTTCCGTCCGACATGCGGACAAACCGGCCATCCTCCCCATCGCCAAAAAACTTGCCGACCTCGGCTTCTCACTCCTCGCCACCGGAGGCACCCACAAAGCGCTCACCGACGCCGGCATTCCCGCCACCCGCGTCAACAAAATCAAGGAAGGCCGCCCCAACATCATCGACACCATTAAAAACAAACACGTCGCCCTGCTGATCAACACCCCGACCACCAAAGGCCCCAAAACGGACGAAGGCCAAATCCTGCGCCGCCGCCGTCATGAACAAAATCCCCATCATCACCACCATCACCGCCGCCAACGCCGCCGCCGACGCGATGGCCGCGCTAAAACAGGGTGCAAGTGGGACGGACGAAAGCGGCTGGACCGTAAAACCGCTCCAAGACTACTACCCCTCCCTCAAATAACCGCAAAGCCTCAGAACTTGCAGCCCCGCATCCGCTCTTGACCCGTTTTGAGTTTTGAGTTTTGAGTTTTAGATTTCCCCCTCCTTGCCTTTCCCCCCTCCCCCCTCCAAAATGCCCCCATCGCACGCGGAAATCTCCCATGACCGATCCCTCCAACCTGCCCACCGCCCGACGCGAATTCGTCGACCTCTGGGGCCAGATGGCCAACCATTGGGGAATCAGCCGCACCATGGCCCAAATCCACGCGCTCCTCATGGTCTCGCCCGAGCCTGTCACCGCCGAACAGATCATGGACGAACTCCAAATCTCCCGCGGCAACGTCTCCATGAACCTCCGCGACCTCGTCAACTGGGGCATCGTCCGCCGCACCAGCGTCCCCGGCGACCGCCGCGACTTTTTCATCACCGAAGCCGACGTCTGGTCCATGTTCCAGATCATTCTCCGCGAACGAAAAAAGCGAGAACTCGATCCGCTCCTCTCGCGCCTCGATGAATGCCTCACTCACGCAGGAAAAAATACCGAGGTCCCCGACGAAAAACCCGCCCACGACACGTACATAAAACGAGTCACCGAACTCCGCGAATTCTTCGCCACCTTTGATCGTCTCTTCTCGACTCTCCTCGACAACCAACCCGGCAGCCTCGCGAAGGCCGCGAAACTCATTGATAAACTGGTGTAGCATGAAACGCATCGCCGTCTTTTGTGGCTCCGGCCTCGGTTCCGATTCCGCGTACGTCAAGGCTGCCGACGCTCTTGGCGAACTGCTCGTCCGTGAAGGCATTGAACTCGTCTACGGCGGAGGCAACGTCGGACTCATGGGCCGCATCGCCGATGCCGTCGTCAACCACGGCGGCGAAGTCATCGGCGTCATCCCCCAATTCCTCATCGAAAAAGAACTCGGAAAAATCGAACTCCCCAACCTCCGCGTCGTCAATACCATGCACGAACGCAAAGCCCTCATGGCTGAACTCTCCGACGGCTTCATCGCCCTCCCCGGCGGTTTCGGAACTCTCGAGGAATTCTGCGAAATCCTCACCTGGGGCCAGCTCGGCCTCCATGTGAAACCGTTCGGCCTCCTTAATATCGCCGGATTTTACGACGATTTCCTCACCTTCATCGACAACGCCGTCAACCGCCAATTCATTAAACCCAAACATCGTTCCCTCCTCCTCACCGCCCGCGAACCCGATGAACTCCTGCACCTCATGCAGCAATGGCGAGCCGATGTCACCCCCAAATGGATGACTCCCGAACGCATCTGATGCCCTGCTTACCCAGGGAAAAGCGTATATCGCACCGCGCCATGCGACGCGAACCCCACAATCAACCACGCCCCAGCCGATAAAATTTCCCCCACGATCAACCCAATAAAAAAAGGCCGCGCACGCCGAAATGCCCCGGCTCCCCCATACCGCAGCAGCAATCGTTTCACGCCCCACCCGATGAAAATTGAAAACCAGAATGCCTGCAGCGGCCCTGAATTCATCAGCACCAACCCAATCGGATGGAACGGCCACGACACCCACATCACACGCCCCACCATCAGCACCCCGACCATCACCGCCCCCATCCCAAAACTCACCCACGACCCGCTCACACTCTCCTGCGGCGTCGTGTTGGCAAATGTGTACGTCTCCTGCATCGCATCGAACGGCATCTGACTGCTCGCATATCCATCCTCCAACGCCGTTCGTCCGTGCGTGTAGCTCAGATAATGGTGCGTCGCGCCTGACAAAAGCACGCTGATCCCCAGCGCCACGAACAGCCAGCGGAACCATCGTCCGCGCTCTCTATCCGCGACCTCCTGCCCCATGCGCAACGAATTCACGGCGAAAGGCATCAATGTCTCGCGCAAGTCCGCAAAGAAGATCCGCGACACAATCTGCGTCCAGTAAAAGCTTGCCGTGCTCACCACCTGCGGTCCGAGCAGCGAACTCACAAACCCCGTCGGCCACCACATCGGCCCCACAAAAAACAATCCGGTTTCCGCAACCACCCGCGCCATCAGTAGCACCAGCACCGTACCCAGCGCAAGCAACACCGCGCCAATCGCCGGCGTCATCCCCACCGCTATCAACCAGCCCCACGCCACCAACATGCAAAGAGTCCATCCCACGAGCATCGTGCGGTACGAAGCGGGCTCCCCTTCTTCGCGCGGCGTTCTCCGCCATGCGGCAACAGCGACCCGCCGCAGATGCCCGCGCGCCAGCCACACCAGCCCCGCGAAATAGCCAAGATAAATCCCCATCCCGCGCGTTGCCTCGTGCTGCCCCGGATCGATGCTCGACTTCGCGAACATCACTCGCACCAGCCCGTTGGCCACAATAAATAGCCACAGCGTAAAGCCGATCTCCGAGGGGATGAAAAAGCTGATGCCGACCGCGGAGAGATACAATCGCGCCGAACTGAGATACGTCGGCAGGGCATCCCATGGCCGATCCGTGAACGCTTCATGAAAATCGTAATGCAGGTCAATGTACGGAACCGCGGGGAACTGATCGTGCAGACCGGCGAACAAGTAGACGAGCACGGGAATGGCGGCTCCAGCACCTAATAGCGGATTTCGCCAGAGGCGATTGAGCCATCGTCCCTGCTCCGGCGCGGCGAGCAGTTCCAAGGGAATGGTGGCAAGAGGAAAGGTGAGTCGCTCGTGGAACACCCACTGCTTGCGAAAAATCGCCGCCAGAAAAAGTGCGGCACCGAGAATGGCGGCGATTAATATTCCCCAGACGGCGAGCGGTAAAAGAAAGGCGAGCACCGGCACCGATTCGCCGCGCACGGGATCAATCCCCAGCCAGTAATTGCTCACGATGGCCGAAGTTGCGTCCTTCGTCGGAACGGCCCATGCCGGAAGCAAATTCGCGATCGGCTTCAACCACGGGTAATCCCGCGCCAGCCAGAACGGCGAAATCAGCATCGGCTCCAGGTAACGCATCAGCCCGCTGGAAGGCACCGCGGAGCCCACCAGCATCATGGTCATGATGAGCACCATCTCCCCGGTCCCCAACGCGCGTTTCCCGAACATCATCAGCATCGGGTTCACGGCGAGGATCAGGAGTGCCATCAGCGTCACAATCCCGATGGGAAAGTGATTGCCGATGAAGGGGGAGTTTCGCAGCACGTCGTCGTTGTACGGCGTCACGACCGCGACGAGCGCCACGAGCGTGCAGCCGAGCGCGATGGCGCGTGTGGTCAGTGCCGCTTTCGCAGCGCCTCGTTGCGAGCCCCGCCGTTCAGCGCGATGCTGCCGCTGCTCCGTTCGATCGCCAGGCTCGCCGCTCGCATCGACCACAGTCCAACCTCATCACCAACATCTTGCCCGGACACGCATGAAAAAAAAGCCCCGCCAATCGGCAGGGCTTTGTTATTTAACAATCCGCGCGAGCCTCGCTCACGCGCTTTCCTTCAACGGAATCGGCTTGTGATCGAACAGACCGATCTCGCCATTCACCACGCCTTCGGTGATGACATACTTCCCGCGCTGCTGCAGGTCCGGCAGTTGGTACATCAGGTCGAGCATGATTTCTTCCATCACGCTTCGGAGAGCGCGTGCTCCGGTATCGCGTTTCAGCGCCCGCTGTGCCACGAGTCTTCAGTGCGCCTTGCGTGTATTCGAGTTCGCATCCTTCCATCTGGAAGAATTTCTGGTACTGCCGCACGAGAGCGTTTTTGGGTTCGGTCAAAATCTGGATCATCGCCGCTTCGGTCAGGGGCATCAGCGGTGCGAACACCGGGAGGCGCCCGATGAATTCCGGGATCATCCCGTATTCGATCAAATCGTCGGGGGTGACCTTCAGGAGCAGCTTGCCCTTGTCATCATCGCGCTCGAGGCGGCCATCCGCTTCGGAGCCGTAACCGATCATCTTCCGGCCCAGCCGCTTGCCGATGATCTGGTCGAGACCGACAAAAGTGCCGCCGCAGATGAAGAGAATATGCGAGGTGTCGACTTGAATGTATTGCTGTTCCGGATGCTTGCGTCCGCCCTGTGGCGGGACATTCGCGACGGTGCCTTCGAGCATCTTGAGCAACGCCTGCTGGACGCCTTCGCCCGAGACGTCGCGGGTGATCGAGACGTTCATGTTCGTCTTGCCGATCTTGTCAATTTCATCGATGTAGATGATGCCGCGCTGGGCGGATTCGAGATCGTAGTCCGCGCTTTGGAGCAGTTTGAGCAGCAGATTTTCGACGTCCTCGCCGACGTAGCCGGCTTCGGTCAGCGTCGTTGCATCACCGATCGCGAACGGCACGTTGAGGCAGCGAGCGAGGGTCTTGGCGAGCAGGGTCTTTCCCGAGCCGGTGGGTCCGATCAGAAGAACGTTGCTCTTGTCGAGTTCGATATCCTCGGTGCTTGTGCCGCTGTTGGCGTCGGCATGTGAGAGCCGCTTGTAGTGATTATGCACGGCGACGGACATCGCGCGTTTGGCGACTTCCTGGCCGATGACGTATTGGTCCATGAATTCTTTGAGTTGCCGCGGGGTGGGAATCTGGCCGAACATCGGCTTGCTGCCGGAGACTTTGCGTTTTTCCTGGCGGAAAATGTTCTGGCAGAGTTCGGTGCAGTTGGAGCAGATGTAGATGTCGTTGGGTCCCTCGACCATGGGCCCGACTTCGCGGGAGCTTTTGCCGCAGAAGGAGCAGTTGGTGACCTTACGGCCTCGGAACCCGCCTCCGCCCGCTCCGCCGCCGCCTGCGGTAGGTCCGGTGGGAGGCGTCGTGCCTCCATTACCGCCGGTGCCGCCATTTCCGCCTGTCTGATTCGCCATGAGAAGTGTTCCCGAGAGAGTGACTTAAGAGTGCCGCGGTTCTCCGCATGCGCCGCACGTTTTTACGCGCAGTGCCTCAGCGGGAATACCCCCGCGCCAGAAGCGTATCATAGTGATTGTCGGCAGGCAGGTCCAACCGGTATGAACCTTTTCCGCTCAAAAACGAGCGGCGGGGCAATCCTAAACGGGCGGGGTCTTTTCTCCCGGCGAGTCGCCACCGCCGAAACCCGGATTGGCAGGATTTTTCAGCCCCCGTGGTGCCAGCGAGGACTTCACCTTCGCGATCACTTTGGCCCGGGTCGCCTCATACTCCTCCGAGGTGATCTCGCCTTGATCGCGCATTGTCCGCAAATCGGACAAGGAAAAACCCACATTGGACGAGGTGTCCGTATCGTCAGGAACATGTAAGCGGCGGCGAAACAGCAGAATCGCCACCCCGCCCACAATCACCATTCCCATCAAGATGGCCAGGGCAACGAGGATTTTGTTCCGCTCTTCCGCTGAAAACGCGGCGATGGTCATGCATGCGTTCATGGTCATACTCTACCGTTCCCCTTGCCGCTGCTCCACCTCAAACGGCAGTCAATATTTGCCGCTGTGGGTTTCCGGAAATCCTTTGAAGCCGTAGCAGCGGTAAACGTTCACGTCTTTGAGTTTGACCCCGGAAAAGGTCATGGGAAATGACTGCGGCGAGTCCACTCGGTCAAATGCGGGCTGCAATACGTCGGTGAACTGATGGAGATTTATTCCGCCCACGAACACCGCCGGGCGGCCTTCATTGACGAGATGGCCCGCGGCATTTTTTTCGTTGATGCCGGGCCAGAGATCATATTGGCTTTGCCGTTCGCCGAGATTCGCGCCGATGCAAAATCCGAAGGGATGTCCGGAAAGATAAAACGCGAGCGAGCTGCTGGTGTCATAGCGGCCGGTGATGACGAGCGGCTCCTGCCCTGTCTGGACGCGCAGTTGGTCCCGAACCTGATCCACGATCGCCGCGCGATCCTGCATGGCTCGCAGTCGCACCATCGGAATGTCCCATCGAGCGGGCGGGATTTTGTTTCCTATCAGCGGATACAAGCGATGCGTATTCATCGCCAGTGCCGTTAAGGCAACGCCCCAGACCACCGTGATGATGCCCCAGCGCCGCCACGCTTGCCGTTGTTTCGGCACGGTGGAATTACATTTGCGCAGGAACAGGCCGGCCACCAGAATCATGCCGGTGAAGTAGCTCGCAGCGGGCCAATTGACTTCGGTTCCCTTCCAGAAATTCATGACCAAATAAAAACCCCACAACGGCAGGGTGAAGCTCAGAAGAAAGACTCTCGCGGTTCGATCCAATGGCAAAAGTTCGGGGCTATCGGGATGCAGCGGCCGTTGATGGCGGCTGACGCTCTTCCAGGCGGTCCACACGGCGATCACCACAAAGACAAACATCAATCCCCCCATGCCCGCCGCCTGACCGCCGATGTATTGGCCGAAGCGTTCCAGCGTTGCGAGCATCCACGATTTGTTTGCTCCGCCGGTGCCTACGAAGCCGCCCTGCGTCGCGATATGTTTGAATGTCACCCAGTCATGCTGTGAATTCCATATTGCCGTTGGCACGAGCGACAAGACTACAAAGGCAAAAGCTCCGAGTGAGTGCCATGTCTTTACGCGCGTCTGACGCCCGTGTCCGCGAGGGCGGCGACGAGAGCACATGCGGGTAAAGCAATCAGGACGGGCTTGAACATCATGCCCGCGGCACATGCGAGACCCGCGGCGTACAACCATCCGTGTCGGTTTTTACTGGTGAGCGAATGAGCTTCCACCGCGCGCGATAAGCAGTACACGCTTGCCGCCCAACAGAGATACATCGGCGAATCAATTGTGATCAGCAGGCTTCCGACGGCGAACATTGGGACCGCTGCTGACAGGAGCGTGACGGCCAGTGCCGCTCGGTCGTCCCGGAACACCCGCCGCGCGAGCAGTAAACTCAAGAATCCGGACAGCACGCCAAATAGCACGGCGGGCATTCGCACCACCGGCATGAGCGCGGTGCCGCTCCCATCGCCGTTGATCCCCAGCATTGCCCCCGCTCGCACCGTGAGCCAGATCACCCACGCGATGCCTGGGGGTTTGGAATAATATCCATAGTCGAGATGCCGGGACCATTCCCAATAATGGCTTTCATCCTCGGAAAGCCCGAGCGGACAGCGGTGCCAGAGGTAAACGGTGTTGGAGATCGCGCCCAGCAGGATGAGGGCGATGGCGAGCCGGAGGCACCATGGATGGCGTACCGGTGACGCCGGTGGCGCTTTGACTGTTTTCTCTCCGTCCGTGTTTGCCATGGGGGTATTGTAATTCGTAATTGGTAATTAGTAATTAGTAAGTGGCACTTTAGGATTCCGGGCGTTCGTAGGTGCGCTCGGGGAGTGGCTCTGATTTTCCTGAGAGATGGGCCATGACTCTTGGGACGTGGACGTGGCAGTTTTCGAGAAAGACTTTGTAGCGACGTTGCGATCCGGCGATGGCGGTGCCGATGACGTAGATGCCGGGAATTGTGGTCTCCATGGTTGCGGGGTTGTAGAGGGGTATTTCGTGATCGGTCGTCAGGTCGATGCCGACGGATTTCGCGAGAGACATGTCCGCCAGGTAGCCGGTCATGAGGAGGACAAAATCGGCGGGCACTCGCTTGACCTGGCCGGTGTCGGCGTGGCGGAGGGACACGTGTTCGGGTGTGATCTCGACGGGGATAGAACCGAGGTGGCCGACAATTGTGCCGCTTTTGAGGAGGGAGGAGAACTCGGGGTAGAGCCAGTATTTGATGTCTTTGACGTCCACGTCGGGTCGCCGATAGTTGAAATGGACTTCCGCGCCGGCGCGATAGCAGCGCAGGGCGGCTTCGACTGCGGAATTGCGGCCTCCGACGACCAGCAGCTTTCGGCCAAAATAGGTGTGTGGATCGGCGAAGTAGTGCGACACATGCGGCAAAGTTTCACCGGGTATTCCGAGCATGTTGGGGCGTTCGGTTCCGCCGGTGGAGAGGATGACTCGTTTTGCGCGGTAGGTGTATTCCTGGCCGATGAATATGCCGCGGAGATTTTTTCGTGCATGAACGACGAATCCGTCGGCGTGCCGTTGGATGGCCAGGACGCGGGTGTAGGTTTCAATTTGTAGTTCAAATTGTTTGACGACAGAGCGGAGATATGCCAGATATTCTTCGCGGGTGGCTTTTTCCTGCATGGGGGTTATCAAGGGGACGCCGGCGATGCTGATGCGGTCGTTGCTGCTGAACCAGCGTGTTCCGGGAGCCCACCATTGCATGGTGGCACCGACCTGACCGGCTTCCAGGTGCACATACGATAAGCTGGCTCGTTTGAGAGCCACGGCCATTTCGACCCCGAGCGGGCCCGCGCCGACCAAAAGAATATCCGTGGAAATTTCCATGGGCGTGATGATATCCAACGGATGCGTGCAATGCCCGCAGTTGCGCGGCGGTCTGGAAAGATGAGCGGTGTTCGTGTGGCCCAGCAGTTGCTGCCATCTCTTTAGCGTTCGAGTGAAAATTTTCCATGGAAAAGGAGTCTTCTCATGAAAACCGTAACGAACATTTTATCTTCAAGCGTGGTGGCGGCGGCGTTGGCGTTTTCGCTGACGGCGTGCGAGTCCACGCCGATGTCCGCCAGGATCCCGGCCACCGCCACGCAGGTTGCCGCCGCGAATGGCACGACCACGTATCGCACGTCCGACGCGGGCATGTTGTACATCTATGACAAGACCTGGAACAAAGTTGTTTACTCGGGCGAAGTGAAAGCGGATCAGACGGTGCAGGTTGATACGGATCACAACAGCGTCCTGATCGACAATCGGCCCGTCGTCGAGCAGGCTTCGCTGGGTTCCGGCGACAAATATCAGTTTTATCTGGATACGAAGAATGCGTCGACGACCACGGTTGAACGGCGGACCGTGATTGAGCGAGAAACGCACGAATAAAAGGTCCGGGAGATAGTGTTAGAAATCGGTGCTGCTCCTTTAGGGGTGGCACCGATTCTTTTGCGCGGTCCGTTCCTGCCGTGCCGCCCACCGGCTATCATCCGCAGCCTTATTATGTTTCGGTTGAGGACGTTGATGAATATTCCGTTGATCATTTCGGTTTCCGGTGTACGGGGTCTCATTGGATCGACGCTGACACCGCAGGTTGCTCTTGATTTCGGTCAGGCGTTCGCGCATTTTTTGAAAGGAAACGGGGGCGAGAAAAGGAAAGTTGCGATTGGGCGGGATTCGCGGCCGTCGGGGCCGATGGTGTTTAATGCGCTTGCGGCGGGGATGTTGTCGTTGGGGGTGGATGTTGTTGATCTTGGGGTGGCGACGACACCGTCGATTGCGTTGTTGGGGCGATTTTTGAAGAGCGATGCGTCGATCGTGATTACGGCGTCGCACAATCCGATTATGTGGAACGGGATTAAATTTCTGCGGCACGATGGTATTGCTTTTCCCCCGGAGCAGGCGGCGCGCATCAAGCAGATTTATCTGGAGAAGGCGTGGCAGAAGGAGGGAGGAGGGGGTCTGGCGGACATTGAGCATTTGGGGCTGTTTTCCACGGACTCGCGAGCGCATGCGCATCATATTCAGACGGTTTTGCAATTTTTTGATGTGAAGGGGATTTCGGAAAAGCGGTACCGAGTGGTGCTGGATTCGGTGAATGGGGCGGGTTGCATCGGGACGCCGATGCTGTTGAGCAAGCTGGGGACGGAACTGATTCATTTGAATGGGGAGGCGACGGGGCGGTTTGCGCATACGCCGGAGCCGACGCGGGAAAACCTGACGGAACTGGCGGCGAAGGTTCGGGAGAAAAGGGCGGCGGTGGGTTTTGCGCAGGATCCGGACGCGGATCGGTTGGCGATTGTTGATGAAAATGGAACGTATATTGGCGAGGAGTACACGCTGGCGTTGTGTACGTATGCTCGCATGTTGGTGAAGCCTGTTCCGGTGGTGGCGAATTTGTCGACGTTGCGCATGGTGGATGACATTGCGGGGAAGTTTGGGCAGCGCGTGATTCGGACGGCGGTGGGGGAGGCGAATGTGGCGGGGAAGATGCAGGAGGTTGGGGGACCGGGCGGCGTGATTGGCGGGGAGGGGAATGGGGGGATTATTGATCTGCGTGTCGGGCCGGTACGGGATTCGTTTCTTGGGATCGCGATGATTCTGGACTTGCTGACGGCGCACGGGGAAAACGGTGTCGCAGTTGGTGGGGGAATTTCCGTCTTATTGCATGATTAAGACGAAGTTTGAATGCACGCCGGAGCAGGCGGGGGCGCTGGTGGAGAAGGTGAAGGCTCAATTTGCGGATCAGACAATTGATGTGCAGGATGGGGTTCGGATTGACTGGCCGGGGTCCGCGGCGGGTGGGGGCGGTTGGGTTCATGTGCGGCAGTCGAATACGGAGCCGATCGCGCGGGTGATTGCGGAGGCGGCTGATGAGAGGACGGCGAATCAGCTCATTGGGCGGGTTCAGGCGTTGAAGTGAGCTCTTCCCATCTTTGTGTGCGGACATTTTGTGAGGAGTGCCGACTTTGGCTCCTCGATTGCTTCTTTGCTCAGAGATGTTTCTGAAAAAGGCGGCATATCGAGGAGATGGGTCATGAGATTGGATATTCGGACTGTAGTTATTGGGTTGGCTGTTTTGGGTGTGGCTGTGCCGGCATTGGCGGTGGGGGAGGTATCGAATGGGGGCAGCACTGGGACGGCGGTGGGGGGGACGGGCGGGTCGGGTACGAGCAGTGCGGGCGCTGCGACGGGGGGGAGTGCGACGGTGAAGCCTTCGGGGAATGGGAGCGCTCCGAACAGCGGGGGGAATCGGGGGCTCACGGCTGCGGAAACGGGGAATGGGGCGATTCAGAATATGCCGAATGGCGGGGTGAATCGGAATCCGGCGTTGGATAACAATGTTCCGAATCGGACGAATACGGTGAACAATGATGTGAATGGGGTGACCAGCACGACGGTTACTAATAATGGGGCGCCGATTGCGGGGACACCGGCACCGGTGCAGCCGCCGACGGGTCCGGTGGCACCGACGACAGGGCCGCAGATGCCGGTGCAGCCGACGAATCCGCCATCCGGGCCGGGGTGGCCGACGATTCCGGCGGCACCGACGACTCAGCCGACGCCTACGGTGGGTGGTGGAGGGCAGGGCACGACAGGGCAGCCGGGTACGATTACGATCCAGACGCCTGATGGGCGGACTGTGAGTGGACATTGAGCGAAGGGGGGCGTTGTACACAAGGATGAAAACGAGTGTGCCAAGGTGCGCGCGCGAGGGGCTTTTCTCTACAATGGGGGATTTGTGGGGTCTGGGGGGAGTGTGGTTGGGGGATTGGGTAGGGCGATGAGCCATTGGTTGGAAGGGGCGTCGAGGTAGCAGTGGGTTTGGAGGAGGAAGCGGGCGCGGGCGAGGGTTCGTTGGGAGAGGCCGAGGGAGCGGGCTTGTTTGAGGAGGAGGGCGGAGGGGAGGGGGCCGGGGGTGAGGGATTGGAGGAGGAATTTTTGGGCGAGGTCGAGTTGGGACTGAGTGCAGGGGTCGGAGGTGAGGGGGGAGGGGTCCGCAGGGAATGAGGAAGGATGCCAGAGCAGGTAAGGAGAGGAGATGGTGGGTGGGTTGTTTGTCTGCGTGGGGTGGGCGGGGGGATTTGGCTTTGGGGTGGAGCAGGTGGTGGCGATGGTGAAGGAGAGGGGGGGCTGGAGGGGGCCGAGGTTGTTTTTGATTTGGGTGAGGGTGCGGCGGTTGGGGTGGTGGAGGTCGGGGGAGAGGAGGAGGACGGAGCGAGCGAGTGCGGGGTAGGCGAGGGAGCCGAGGGAGCGGTGGAGGGCGGGTTGGGAGATGCGGGAGGATTTGGTGAGGTGCGAGAGGCCGAGGACGGCGAAGTTGTGGACTTCGGCGATGATGAGGAGAGGGTGGAGAAGTGTTCGGATGGTGGCGGCGTTGGAGCAATCGCATGAGCCGAGGAAGGAGGGGAGTGAGTCGAGGATGAGGAGCCGTGGGTTGTGGAGTTTTTTGATGTTGAGGAGGAGCCATTCGATGAGGGTGGCGGGCTGGGGGTTGCTGCGGGAGAAGGCGATGCGGAAGTCGCGTGGGTGTGGGGGTACGAGTGAGAGGTCGGAGTAGGGGAGTGAGATGTGCGGGAAGTGAGCGCCGGCGGTGATGAGTCGGAACCTGAGAGTGTCGTGGGTGTCTTCGGTGGAGAGGATGATGGCGGTGGCGGGTTGGTAGTTGTGGGGGTCGGCGTCGTCGGGTATTTGGTCGTGTGGGAGGTCGCGTGGGGTGGGTGGGTGCGGTGGCGGGGCGGCGTTGTTGGAGAGGCGGGAGGCGAGGTCGATGGCGAGGAGGGACTTGCCTATGCCGGGGTCTCCGAGGAGGAGGGTGAGGTGTGCGGGGGGGATGGAGGGGAGGAGTGAGGGGAGAGGGGGGGTTGCGGGTTCAAGGATTGGGGGGAGGGTGGGCATGGGAGGTCCCCTTTGGTGGGTGTGATTGGGGTATTGTACGGGTTTTGTTTGGGTTATGCAAGAGAGGGGATTTTCAGGCGGGGGGGCGTTGCGTGTTTTCCGGGGCGCTGGCTCACCCGCTGAAAAATACATGGGATTTCGAGACGCGCCCGTGCGGAAACGTCCGTCGTTCCTTGCTGAGGGTCAAACGCTTCCTCACGGGCGCGTCTCGGAATTTTTCGCAGTCAGCAGGCACAAGAAAACACTGCGGATCGGTGGGGATTTGATATTTTATATTTGAGATATGTAATTATTTTTACTTTGGTATGAAAGGGTGGGGTAGGGTTGGCGGTTTTTTTTGGTTGGGCTAGGTGCCCGCGTCGCTGAGGCGACGGGCGTTTTTTTTAGGGGAGGGTGTGCAATTGTGAGGGGGGGTGGGCGTTGTTGATGGGGGGATGTGCTGGCAGGGTGCTTGCGTTACGAAGCGGGGGGATGGCTGCGTTGCGGGGGTGGGGGGGTAATGAAATGGAGGATGGTTTATGTTGAAGATTAGGGTTGTGGGTTTGTTGGTGATGGTGTTGGGTGGGGGAGCGCTGGGGGCGGAGGTGGGGCCGCGGGAGTGGGTGGATGCGGATACGGGGCATCGGGTGATTCGGTTGTCGGAGGTGAGTGGGAGCCGGACGCTGTATTTTCATGACAATGCGTATACGCCGGAGGGGGATAAGTTGATATTTAGCACGCCGGAGGGGGTGGCGGTGGTGGATATCCGGAGGCTGGGGGTGGAGGTTCCGAAGGCGGAGATTTTGACGAAGGGCGGGGGAGCGATGATGGCGCGGCGGTCGCGGGAGGTGTATGTGAATCGTGGTGGGGGAGGTCGCGGCGGGAGTGGGGGGACGACGCGGGCAGCGGGGGGGCAGGATGGCGCGGCGGCGACGGAGGGGGCGGCGACCGAGCCGGGGGGAGGGGCGGTGGCGGAGGGGACGACAGAGGGGACGGTGGGGGCGACGACGGGGCCGGGTCGGCGGCGGGGTAAGGCGATGATATATGCGGTGAATGTGGATACGAAGGCGGAGCGATTTTTGCCGAATGCGGTGAGCACGACGATTAATTGTGATGAGACAATGGGGTTTGTGGTGGCGCGAGGGGCGATCGATCCAAGCGGGCGGACGCCGGCGCCGACGAGTCGGCCGTATGTTCCGCAGTTGGAGCGGATGTTTCCGGGGAAGAAGTTGGGGGAGTTGACGGTGGATCAGCAGTATGCGGTGCAGAAGGAGGATCGGCTGGCGAAAAATACGCTGATGCCGAGTCCGGCGGCGTATACGTTTATTGATTTGAAGAGTGGGGAGCGGAAGACGTGTGGGTATCAGTATGGGAATCTGGATCATCAGCAGTGGTCGCCGACGGATCCGGGGTTGTTGTTGTATGCGCATGAGGGGACGTGGCATGAGGTGGATCGGACGTGGACGATTCGGAGTGATGGAAGCGGGATGAGGCTGATGCATAAGCGGACGATGGATATGGAGATCAATGGTCATGAGTGGTGGAGTTTTGATGGGAAGATGGTGTGGTACGATTTGCAGACGCCGCGGAGTCAGGATTTTTGGATTGGGGGTGTGAATGTGGAGACGGGGAAGGAGACGCGGTATCACATTGAGCGGGACTGGTGGGGGGTTCATTTTAATAGTTCGCGGGACAATACGATGTTTGCGGATGATGGGGGTGATCCGACGCAGGTGGCGTTTTCACGGGATGGGATGTGGATTAATCTGTTCAGGGTTCAGGGGGATGGGACGGTGACGCGGGAGAAGTTGGTGAATATGTCGAAGCATAATTATGTGACGGGTGCGCGGGGGGATTGAGCCGAATGTGTCGATCACGCCGGATAATAAGTGGGTGGTATTTACGGGGAATATGTTTGGGGGGAATGAGGTGTATGCGGTGGAGGTGGGGAAGGGGGGTAGACGGTAGACGGTAGACGGTAGGGGGTAGGGAGGGGCCTTGCTGGGTGCTTGGCCCCTTTGGTTTTTTGGGGGTGGGTTATTTGCCGATGGCGATGATGGTGAAGGAGTCGGGGATGATTTGGCCGCGGCCGCCGCCGCCGCCGCGTCGTTGGGTGGTTGCGGGTTGTGTGGAGGGAGGGGCGTATTCGGCGGCGATGAGGAAGATTTGGTTGGTTTTGGAATCGAGGGTGCAGGTTTTTGCGCTGCGCATGACTTTGAGGTTTTGTTCGACTTCGAAGCTGGTGGGGCTGTTTTCCTTGATGATGGTGAAGGAGCCGTCGCCCTGGGAGCTGAAGGCTTCCATGGTGTTGGGGTTGAAGGCTGCGCCGTCGACGCCGCTGCCGATGGGGAGTGTGGCGAGGATTTTTCCATTGTCGGCGTTGAGGATGACGCAGGATGCGGGGGAGCGACAGCAGGCGAAGAGGATGTGGTTTTTCGCGTCGAGGCCGAGGCCGGCGGGGTGGAGACCTTTGGTGCCGAGGTCGTAGTGGGCGGTGACTTTTAAGGAGTTGGCGTCGACGACGGCGATATTGTCCTGGTCTTCGACGTCTATGTAGACGTGGCCGTCGGCGTCGCTTTGTCCTTGTTCGGGCGCACCGCCGAGGTCGATGGTGCCGACGATGGAGCCGTCTTTGGCATCAATGACGGAGACGTTTGGGTCGCGGTGGCTGAGGACGTAGATGCGTTGGGTAGCGGGCTCGAGGAAGATTCCGTCGGGGCTGCCGTCGAGCTTGATGGTCTTGATGGGAGCGAGGGTTTTGGCGTCGAACATGACGACGGGGTTGCTGCTGGTGAAGCCGTGGTTGGATTTGGGATCGACGGCGGCACCGTGGACGCCGTTGGTGTCGGGGATTTCGCCAGCGGGTTGGAGTGTGTCGAGGTCGAAGACGGTCATGCGGGACTTGACGGCGGTGTTGCCGCGGCCGCCGGAGCGTGCGATGTAGAGTTTGCGGGCATCGGAGTCGGCGTAGACGTAATCGAATCCGCCGGGGCCGCCGACTTTGGCGGTTTTGAGGACTTTGTAGGGGCCGTCGGCGGGGGGGGTTTGAGCGAAGGCGGAGGCGGCGAGGAGTGAGATACCGGCGACAAGGAAAGTGGTGGGGATACGCATGGGGTTCTCCGCAAAGGGTTGATGATTGGGAACGTTAGTGAGGAAATGTGAAGCCAAGATGAAGGGGGGCAATTCTTCTTGTTTTGGAGGGTGATTATAGCGGGTCGTAGGGGTGTGGTGGGGCAATGCGGGGGGATGGTGTTGGATCGTGTGTGATTATGTTCATGAATTTGTGGGGAAGAAAATGCGGCGTCGCGTTGCGACGGCGCTAAAAGTGGGGCGGCATGATGGGCATTGTGTTGGGTTTGCGATTTGTGTTGGGTTGCGAGATGGGAAGACGTGGGTGGTTCATGTGAGTCCAATTTATGTCCAATGAGTTATATCTTTTTTTGATGTTATCGCGCTATTTATATTTTGCGATGATTTATGAATTGACAACTTTAATCGACTTATGCATTATGGTTTTTAGCATGTCTCAAAGAGGTAAGATATATTTTTGTGTAAAGGTCTTTACTTTTATACATTATTTCAATTTAGATGGATCGTCACTTTCCGTCGTGTGAATTTTTCCTGAATTTCAGTGGTGGGAACGCAAATTTCATAGGCGAAGCAGCGAGCGGCTCGTTCTCCACCCATGCCTCCTGGTTAGATTGGGTCGTGGCATTGTGTCGCGGCCATTTCATTTTTTTTGTGGTAGAGGAAATATTCATGCGTAATCCGAGAAAACTCAGTGTTTGCCTGGCCGCCCTTACTGCTGTCGCTTTTGGGGCTGCAATGGTGCAAGCGGCGACGTTCCATCTGGTTTGCAAGGCGTCGGGAAACTGGAACGATCAAGGGATTCGGACGAGTTCGAATTACCAGATCGGCTATTCGACGCAACACCCGCATCATCAGGCGGCGTACTTCGAGTTTGATTTCACTCCGCTGCATGGTCATACGCTGACGAGTTGCAGCATTACGGTTCCGGGGAGCACGGATTTCACGATTACGGATTCGTGGTCGGGCCATCCGGCCGGCACGACGACGCACTGGTTTAAGATCGGGACGGCACCGCAGGGTCCGAACAGTGCGTCGGAAATCACGACCGGGAACAACAATCAACTTCTTTATATCAATGCTTCAGATGAATTCCGAAATGGGCAGCTTGGTTATGCGTGGGTGCAGGAAGGGCTGCATCGTGGACTGGCCATTGACGCGTGGCATTTCGATCAACCCGGCGCGGCGGATTATGATGGTTCGCGACTTCAGCCGGCGGTGAATGCTGGTGCTGGAAACTACATCATTTGGTGCTGCGACCGATTCGATGTTGGAGCAGGATCGGAGAATTATGTTTGGGGTAATACCGGGTTTAACACGGGCATTATCTTGAATGTGGGGACGAGGTAAGGGCGTGGTGCAGTGCGGCGATGAAGTGGGCGGTGACGTATGAATTGCGGGTGAAGCAAATACGTCGTCGCGTTGCGACGTCGCTAAAATTTAGCACTGCGAAATGAGACTGAAGGTCTTTAAACAGGAAAGTGGCCGGACGAGGTGTCCGGCCACTTTTTTCGTTTTGGGAGTGAGAGAGAAGGTGCGGGGGAGCGTGGGGCGGTTATGGGTTGGTGGGTTGTGTGGCGGCGGGTTCGGTGGCACCTGGGGCGGTAGCGGCGGCGGCCTCAGCGGCGGCTTCGGCGGCTATCTCTGCCTGGACGGCTTCGGTTTCGGCTTTGAGGGTGGGGTCGACGATTTCGACGGCTGCTTCCTTGCGGAGCTGGACGAAGTAGGCGGGTGCGAGTTCTTTCTTTTTCTGAACGATGAGGAAGTTTCGGATTCGGTCGGAGACGTCAGCGAGTCCCATTTTCTTTGGCGGGATGATCTCGATGAGTTTGATGATGTGATAGCCGTCGCTTTTGGTGATGACGTCGGAGGTCTGGCCGGGCTTGAGTGCAAAAGTTTCGTGGCCGATGTCATTGCCGGTTTCGGGGAAGGGGGGGAGCTCGCCGGCGTTGTCTTTGGAGAATGGGTCTTCGGAGTATTTTGTGGCGAGTGTTGCGAAGTCTTCGCCGGCGTGGACGCGTTTGATGAGTTCATCGATGAGTTTTCGTTTGGCTTTGATGGTTTCGTCTGGGAGGGGTTCGCTGGACCATTCTTTGGTGGTCAAGAGGCAGATCTGGAGGGCGCGGGCCATCGCGGGGAGATCGTAGGCGCCGGGGCCGCGGGACTCGAAGAAGTCTTTTATTTCGGCGTCGGTGACATTGATACCGAGGGCGTGGGTGAGGGCGATTTTGGCGGTGGCTTCGTCGGTGACCTTGGCGCGGAGGTCGTCGCGGGTCATTGAGGCGGCTTTCAAGCGTTTCTCAAGTAGGCCGGGGGTGTTGAAGTCTTTTATGATTTTGGCGAAGTTGGCGTCGCCGTCGATTTTGCCTTGAGCCTTGTCGGCGTCGGTGGCGTGGTTGAGGACGAGCTTGATGTCGATGAGTTGATTGAGGATTTGGACTCTTGCGCCGGGTGGGAGTGCATCGTCGGGGATGTCGTTGTTGGCTTTGAAGCTGGCGATGACCTGGTCGATTTCGCCGCGGGTGATGGTGAGGTTTTTTCCTTTGGCGATGATGGTGGAGGGGGGTTGTGCGGGCATTGAGGCGGCGGTCGCGGGGGCGGTAGCCTGTGCGGAGGCAGATTGGTGGGAGAGGAGGCCGGCGTCGATGGCGAGGACCACTGATAAGATGAGCGGGAGATTCTTTTTCATGTATTGACTCGCTAAGGGTGAGATGTGAAATGCGACGGGGGAATTTTACTATGTGGGGAGTGCGGGGACCAGTGGTTTTGAGGGGTGGTGGGGTTTTGGTTGGTGGGTATCTTTCCACTGGCCATTGAGGCCAGTGGAAAGATCACGGCGGAGGGCCGCCGTGCCACATTTTGTAAGGGCAGTGGAAAGATCACGGCGGAGGGCCGCCGTGCCACATTTTGTAAGGGCAGTGGAAAGATCACGGCGGAGGGCCGCCGTGCCACATTTTGTAAGGGCAGTGGAAAGATCACGGCGGGGGGCCGCCGTGCCACATTTTGGGTTGGTTTTGATGCGAGGGTTTTGAAGACACGCTAAAGCGTGAACTCCGGGGTGGGGTGTGGGGGAGTTGGGGGATTTTATGGAAAAGCGGCTTAGGGTGGGGGCGCTCTTTGGGGAGTGCCGGCACCTTAAGCCGCTGTGGGGAATTAGATTTAGGTCGAGGTTATTTTAGGGGGTCAGGCACCTCGGACGAAAGCGTTGGAGAAGGTTTTGACTCGTCCGCTGGTGCTGCCGTTGACGGTGAAGGTGGAGCCGGTGAAGTCGATGGGGGCGGAGGCAGTGCCGGCGTTGGCGAGTTCAAAGGGCTTGGATGCGGTCCCGGACATTTGGATGGTGACATTGGTGATGTGCTGGTTGGGGAGTCCGAGGAAGTATCCGGCCTGAGCGACGTGGTTCAACTTGATGCCGCCGAAATGGATGTTGGTGAACTGGGGCTTGGTGGCGGAGGAGCCATTGGAGGGCGGTTCGGGAGTGGAGGGATAAATAGTGTCGAGGATGATGGCGTATTTTCGGATGTTGTTCATGGTGATGTTGTTATAGGAGATGTTGGAGACGACGCCGCCTTCGGAGGCGGTGGATTTGATTCGGATGCCGTTGTCGAGGCCATTGAAGGTGTCGTTGGTGGCGAGGACATTGCTGACGCCGTTCTCGGTGTGGCTTCCGATGGAGAGGCCGTGACCCTGGAGGCTGGAGGCTGCGACGCCACCGGTGCCGCCGAAGATGTTGTTGGTGACGACGATGTCGGAGGTTCCGCCGGAGGTGGAGGAGTTGGCCCCGATGGCGAGGTTGTCGTCGCCGGTGGTGATTTGGCAATTTTCGACGATGGCATGTTGGCCGGAGAGGTCGATGCCGTCGGTGTTGTGGGAGGTGGAGGATTCGCCGACGTCGGTGGCGATTTTGATACCGTTGATGGTGATCTGGGAGGAGGCGTTTTGGATTTGGATGTGCTCCATGGGGGAGTTGGTGAAGGTGACGCCGGTGATTTCGATGTCGGTGGAATTGGCGATGACGACTTCACGTGGGCGTGTGCTGCTGCTGGACCACCAGGCTTTGCCCTGGCCATCGATGCGACCGCTGCCACTGATTTCGATATTTTTGACACGGCTGGCGCTGATGAAGTTGACGGATGTGCTGGGCCAAGCGCCTTTAGCGAGCATCTGGAGTTCGCCGTTGATTTGGATATTGACATTGCTGAGCAGGGTGAGGGGGCCGGAGAGGAAGGTTCCGGCGGGGACGACGACGGTACCGCCACCGCTGGCGGCGGAGGCTGCGTTGATGGCTTTTTGAATGGCTGAGGCGTTGTTTGAGGAGCGGGTGGAGGCACCGAAGGAGGTGATGTTGAAGGTTGAGGAGCCGAAGTGGGGTGTGACGGTGACGGACAAGAGGGTGCGTGGTTCGAGAGACTCGATGAGATTTTCACGCAAGCGGGCGCGGTCTCTGCGGCGGGATTTAGTGGCGGCGGATCGGTGGGTACGAAGGGAGAAAGGGATTACGGAAACCATGAGTACTCCTCCAAAGAAAAAAATACATGCGCGGTATCGACCGCGCAATAAACAGAGATGTGAAAGTGTTTGCGCGGCATCAGCCGAGCAATAAATAGAGACGTGAAAGCGCTTTGCGCGGTATCAGCCGCGCAATAAACAGAGACGTGAAAGCACTTGCGCGGTATTAGCCGAGCAATAAATAGAGACGTGAACTACTTGCGCGGTATCAGCCGCGCAATAAACAGAGACGTGAAGCACTTGCGCGGTTTCGACCGCGCAATAAACAGAGACGAAAGAGTCGGGTGCAACCAAAAATGGTGGTGCAGCCCGGGGTCGAGGCGATGGGACGCCAAAGTAAAATACGTCAGGGCCTTCGTGACGACATGTGCGCAACGAATTGCGCGTGAAGGCCAGCCTCGACGGAATCGAAGCTGTTATGAAGATAGCGTCGGAAATTAATTTAGCTAGTAATTGTTGTAAGGATTTAGAAAAAAATATGGAATGCGTAAAGATGAAATTCGCGAGGGGGAAATGTGGGTGGGCGAAGGGTTTGGTTTTGGTTGGCGCGGCATCTTTCCACTGGCCGTTGAGGCCAGTGGAAAGATCACGGCGGGGGGCCGCCGTGCCACATTTTGTGAGGGCAGTGGAAGGATTATGGTGGGGACTGCTGTGCCACATTTTGTAAGGGCATGCGGGAGGGGTTTTGAAGACGCTTTGAAGACACGCTGAAGCGTGAACTCCGGGGGGGGATGGGGTGAGCGGGGGGTTGGTGAGTTGGGGGTTGACGGGTATAAGGGCGGGGCGATTTTTTTGAAATGGAGTGAGTGACAATGGCGACGATGGTTGAGCCGCACAAGATTATTTATTCGATGATTGGGGTGGGGAAGAAGATTGATAAGAAGGTGATCCTTAAGGATATCTACCTGTCGTATTTTTATGGCGCGAAGATTGGGGTGCTGGGATACAACGGGGCGGGGAAGTCGACGTTGCTGAAGATATTGGCGGGGGTGGACAAGGATTTTGAGGGGCAGATTTCGTTGCAGCCGGGGTACACGGTGGGGTTTTTGGAGCAGGAGCCGCAGTTGGATCCGGAGAAGACGGTGCGTGAGATTGTGCAGGAGGGGGTTCAGGGAACGGTGGATTTGCTGAAGGATTTTGAGGAGTTGTCGGCGAAGTTCGCGGAGCCGATGTCGGATTCGCAGATGGAGAAGCTGCTGGAGAAGCAGGGGGTTTTGCAGGAGAAGCTGGATGCGTTGAATGCGTGGGAGCTGGATCAGCAGTTGGATATGGCGATGGATGCGCTGCGGTGTCCGCCCGCGGAGATGAAGACGCGGACGCTGTCGGGTGGTGAGAAGCGGCGGGTGGCGTTGTGCAAGTTGTTGTTGAAGAAGCCGGACGTGTTGATTCTGGATGAGCCGACGAATCATCTGGACGCGGAGTCGGTGCAGTGGCTGGAGCAGCATTTGAAGCGGTATGAGGGGACGGTGATCGCGGTGACGCATGACCGATATTTTTTGGATAATGTAGCGGGGTGGATTTTGGAATTGGATAGAGGAGCGGGGATCCCGTGGAAGGGGAATTATTCAGCGTGGCTGGAGCAGAAGGGTGCGCGGTTGAAGGTGGAGGAGAAGCAGGAGTCGCAGCGGCAGCGTGCGTTGGCGCGGGAGTTGGAGTGGATTCGTGCGAGTCCGACGGCGCGGCGTGCGAAGAGCAAGGCGCGTATTGCGGCGTATGAGCAGATGGTGAGCGAGAATGCGGAGAAGAAGTCAGCGGAGATTGAGATTTATATTCCGCCGGGGCCGCGGCTGGGGCAGAAGGTAATACAGGCGAAGGAGATTCGGAAGGGTTTTGGGGAGAAGCTGTTGTTTGACAACTTTTCGTTTTCGCTGCCGCCGGGGGGAATTGTGGGGGTGATCGGGCCGAACGGGGCGGGGAAGACGACGTTGTTCAGGATGATCACGGGCGCGGAGAAGCCGGACAAGGGGACGATTGAGGTGGGCGATTCGGTGAAGCTGGCGTATGTGGAGCAGTCGCGCGAGAGCCTGAATGCGGAGATGAATGTGTGGGAGGCGATTTCGGATGGGTTGGAAAATACGAAGGTGGGGACGATGACGGTGAACACGCGCGCGTATGTGGCGAAGTTCGGGTTTGCGGGGACGGACCAGCAGAAGAAGCTGGGGGTGCTGTCGGGAGGTGAGCGGAATCGGGTGCATTTGGCGCGGATGCTGAAGAGCGGGGCGAATGTGATTTTGTTGGATGAGCCGACGAATGATCTGGATGTGAATACGATACGTGCGTTGGAGGAGGCGTTACAGAATTTCGCGGGGTGCGCGGTGATCATCAGTCACGATCGTTATTTTCTGGATCGGCTGGCGACGCACATCATGGCGTTTGAGGGGGAGTCGCAGGTGGTGTTTTTTGAGGGGAATTTTCAGGCGTATGAAGAGGATCGGCACAAGCGGATGGGGACGGAGGCGGATCGGCCTCATCGGGTGAAGTATCGGAAGTTGACGATGGGGTGATCCTCGCGGCGCGGACTTTTCCAGGCGAATGGGGGAGGGCCAATGATCCGTTGACGCTAAAAGTTCCTAACAAAACGCCCTCGCTCCGATGTCGCACCGCTGGTTCAAACCGTTCTTGGAGCCATTTTGTTAGGAACTCTAAAGACGGTTCGTGGCTAATTAATCATTGATTGCGACTTCGTGATTATGTACCGTTGGATGTGGCGGTCGGGGGAGGTGTGCGAGGAAACGATGGATGCGGGATTGGGTTTGAAGCGGCGGGCAGGAAGAGTCGGCAGGCGTTGGGACGGCCGATTCGTTTCGGGACGGGGCGGGCCTGCGGCGCTGATGGTGGGGGCGGTATTTTCAGTGTGCGCGGCGGCGGCCGCGGATCCGATGATGCCGACGATACCGGCGGGGACGTTCACGGTAGCCGCGGCGACGGGAAACGCGACGACGGACACGGCGAATCTTAAGGCAGCGATCACATCGGCGAAGAACGCGGGCGGGGGAACGGTGGCCGTGCCGGCGGGGACGTATCTGAGCAATCAGTTGACGCTTTCGAGCAATATTGATTTGCAGTTAGCGGGCGGGGCGACGATCCAGAATAACGCACCGTCGTCGACGCTTGTGACGGCGTCAAGCGGGAGTCACGATGTGGCGATCACGGGGAGCGGGATGCTGGATGGTCATGCGATTGCGACGTCGGGTAATAATCTGGTGTCGCTGCAGGGCGTCAGCAGGCTGCTGGTCAGCGGGGTCACGATCGCGAATTCTTCGCACGAGCATCTGGTGATTGAGAATGATAACAATGTGACGGTGGATGGGATCACGATCAATGATGATTTCAGCAAGGCGCGGACGGGCGGATACCTTCAGAACACGGATGCGATCGATTTTTCGGGCAGCCATTTTTTGATCAAGAATTCGACGATCAATGCGGGAGATGATGACATCGTGGCCAAGCCGGGGAACGTTGCCACGAGCGACATCACGATCAGCAAGGATACCATCGGCGCGGGGCATGGGATTTCCGTGGGCGGGCAGACGAACGCGGGCCTCAATGGAATGACGGTGAGCGATATCACGTTCAATGGGACGGATAATGGGCTTCGGTTGAAGGCGGGGAAGGGGCAGGGCGGGGTGGTGACGAATGTGAGTTTCAGCAATATCACGATGAGCAATGTTCCGCATCCGATCATTATTAATAGTTGGTATCAGAGCGGCGACCAGTACGGATCGGCGCAGGTGAGCGGGTCGAGTCTTCATAATGTCACCAATCCGGGCGAAACGGTGGTGACGGTCGATCAGGGGAATAACGGGGCGGCACAGTATCCGTTTTTCGATAGTATCAGTTACAGCAATATTACCGCGACGGGGGCGACGGAAAATGCGGCGATCATTTATGGGCTGGACAGCGTTTCCTCGAACTCCGCCTATCCGCCGCGGAATATTGATTCGATTTCGTTCAGCAATGTGAGTCTTTCGGGGAAGTACGGGGCGGATATTTATTATGTTTCGAATCTGGATTTGTCGGGTCTGAAGGTGACGGCGACGGCGGGGAATGCGATGAATCTTTTTGATAATACGCCTCTGGGCGATGCGAATGGCGATGGGAAAGTGGATCTGAACGATCTGAACGTTGTGCTTAATAATCTGGGGCAGATCACGAGTGCGCGATCGGCGGGCAACTTTGATGGTGCGACGATTATTGATTTGAATGATCTCAATGATGTGTTGAACAATCTGGGGACGAATTTGGGGACAAGCGGTTTGGCGGTGATGGCGGAGGCGATGGTGCAAGGTTCGGCGGCGGGGACTCCGGAGCCGACGTCGGGTTTGGTTTTGGGTGCGGGGGTGTTTTTGTTGTGGGGGATGCGGGGGAAAGCGTTGGGGCGGGTGAGGTTGGGGTGTTGAGGTGCGGGGCTCGCGCTGACTGGTCAGCGGGCGTTGGGGGAAATTGAATGAGGGGGTAATTTTACGCGGTGGGGTGCAAGCGTTACTCTTGATGGCACTATGGATGGACCACAGACGCGCGCGGTTGCCGCCCAATTGAATGATGTGCTGACTGGCAAGCTGGTCGAGAAGATTCTCGTGCCGGAGAATCGGTGGCAGGCGAACATGTTGCTGTTGAACTGCGTGGGGCAGGTGATTCAGCGGGTGCGGAGTCATGGGAAGTGGCTATTTTTCGATTTTTCGCATGGTGTAACGTGGCTGTGTCAACTGGTGATGCGGGCGCGGTGGAACGTGCATCCGCCGGGGGATGCGACGGCGTACGATGTGGCGATGGCGCAGCGGGCGCGGGGGAGAAAAAGAGTCGGTCGCCGTTGATTACGCTGGTTCTTCGGGCGGGAGGCGGGGGGAAGGGGGTACTGGTGGCGACGCTGACGGGGCGGCCGATCTTTTATATTGTGCCGACGGCGAAGGTGTGGGCTCATCCGGAGATTTCGTCATTGGGGCCGGATCCGATTGGGTCGCCGACGTTTCATGATGACTTTCCGTATCGTCTGCGGCAAAATCCGTCTGGGACGGTGGCGGCGGCGTTGTTGGATCAGGAGATCGTGGCGGGGATTGGGAACATGCTGAAGTGTGAAATTTTATTTGCGATGCGGTTCGCGCCGTCGGCGCGGATCGGGCCGCTGGTGGCGTCGGAGATTGATAAGCTGGCGAGCAGTATTGTGGCGTTGGTAGCGACGGCGTCGGATTTTGCGATCAAGGGGGAGGAGTTTCCGTATCGGGTATTTGATCGGGCGGGTCTACCGTGCAACTTGTGCGGGACGGAAATTATTGTGGATCGCTCGGGTCATGACACGCATCTGACGTGGCATTGTCCGAGCTGCCAACCGACGGGGCGTGAGCCGATGCTTTTTCTGCCGTGAGGGGGGGATGGGTGGGGTGGGTTGCATCGATGTTGATGGGGCGGTGGATGGCTGAGGGGAGCATTTCACCTTGGGGCGTGGGTGCCCTATAATGATGCGTCCACATAATGTTTATTCGCAGGAGAATTGCATGACCAGTTTTGATCCTCAGTCTCTTTATCAGTCGGCGGAGTTTCAGCAGGAGCTTGCGGCGCAGCGGACGTTCATGTCGCGGGTGTATGGGTGGATGACGATTGGGCTGCTGGCGACGGCGCTTACGGCGCTGGTGGTGGCGAGCAATCCGCAATGGGTGAAGGCGATTTTCAGCACGGGATTATTTTGGGTGTTGGTGATCGCGGAGCTTGGGGTGGCGGTGGTTTTCAGCGCGGCGCTGCGGAGCCTGCCTGTGGCGGTGGCGGGAGGGTTGTTCATTTTGTACTCGGTGCTGACGGGTGCGACGTTCTCGATTCTTCTTTTCGTGTACACGGCGTCGTCGATCGGTGCGACGTTTTTTGTCACGGCGGGGATGTTCGGGGGGATGAGCGTGTTCGGTTACGTGACGAAGCGCAATCTGGATGGGATTGGGCATTTCTGCATCATGGGTTTGTGGGGGCTTATTCTGGCGTCGGTGGTGAATTTCTTTTTCCATAGCGATGCAATGAGCTGGCTGATTTCTTTTATCGGGGTGATTGTTTTCACGGGGTTGACGGCGTATGACACGCAGAAGATCAAGCAGTCGTACGCGACGGGGGCAGCGGGCTCGGCGGTGTATCAGAAGAGTGCACTTTATGGTGCGTTTGCGTTGTATCTGGACTTTATCAACTTGTTCCTCTTTCTGTTGCGGTTCATGGGCAATCGCCGGAACTGAGGGTGTGATTCAGGGATTACTTACCGGGGCCCGAGCGCGGGCCCCGGTCATTTTTGCATTTGGCATGGTCAGGATTTTTTTATGCGGCTGCCGATTCAGGGACGGGTGGTGATTATCGCGGGGGCGTCTTCGGGGATCGGTGCGGCGACGGCGTTGGCGCTGGCGAAGGAGGGTGCGAAGCTGGTGTTGGCGGCGCGGCGTGTGGATCGGCTGGAGCAAATCGCCGTGCGGTGCCGTGATGCGGGCGCGGAAGCGATGGGGGTTGGGTGCGATGTGGCGAAGCGGGAGGAGGTGGAGCGGCTGGTGGGGACGGCGGTGGAAAAATTCGGGAGGGTGGATGTGATGATAGCGAATGCGGGGTATGGATTTCTCTCGCGGATTCATGAGACGACGGATCAGCAATTTGATGAGATCGTGGCGACGAATGTGAAGGGTACGTTTTACGCGATGCAGGCGGCGGCGGGGGCGATGCTTAAGCAGGCTCCGGCGGGGGGTGGAAAGGGGGGGGGGCGGGCGGGGCGGGGGCACATTATTGCGATCTCGTCGGGCGCGGCGCGGCGGGGGCTTCCGCTGTATGGGGTTTATGCGATGACCAAGGCGGCGCAACTGTCGCTTGCGGAGGCGATGCGGGTTGAGCTTCAGCCGCAGAATATTTATGTCAGCACGGTGCATCCGCTGACGACGGCGACGGAATTTTTTGAGGTAGCATCGAGTAAATCGCGGCTGCGGAGCACGGGGCTTGGGCATGCGCAGCGGGTGGAGGTGGTGGCGCGGAAGATTGTTGGGCTTATTGAGCGGCCTCGTCCTGAGCTTTGGCCGGTGGCGTTTTCGCATCTTCTATTGGCGCTGCCGGGGATTTTTCCTCGGTTGGCGGATTATGCGATGGCGAGGTCGATTCAGCGCAGGACGCGATGAGGGAGAGGGGGGTTTTTGCGGCGGGTGGGGCAGTGTGTGTTGAGGCGCGGTGCCCGCGCTGCTGAGGCAGCGGGCGTTGATTTGGGGTGATGAGCGATTGTCTTTAGGGATAGACTTCGATGGTTGTGGTGGGTAATTGGTTGTGTACGTGTTTTTGGATATTTTCGAGTTCCTGCTGTGTTAAGGCGGTGGCGTAGGGTTCGGTGGTGCTTCGCGCGACTGTATATAGTTGTATGAGTTTTATCGTGCCTTGCTGGGCCACGATGTGGGCGAGCCGTTCGGCATAGGCGGTTATTTCATCGAGTGCCGGGGGTACTCCGTGCACGCGCATGAATAGGGATTGGATCACGGTGGGGCGGGTTTGGCAGCACCATAACAGGTTTTCGAGGACGCGGGAGAAGGGGACGGGGGTTCGGTCGACGAGGTCGTAATATTCGGGGTACCGGCATCGAGTTTGGCCCAGATTTCGCCGTTGGTGCTGATCTAGAAAGGCCAAGGCGTCCCTCGGACCTGGGGCCGTTGGAACATGGTGGCGTTGGTGATGAGCACGAGTTTGACGTGGGGATGAGCGGCGGCGTCTTTTACAGTTCGGCGGCGAGGCGGCATGGCAGCGGGGAAGTCGGGAAGGTGGTGGGCTCGCCATCGCCGGAGAAGGCGATGTCATTCATGCGGCGGAGGTGGTGGGGGATTTTGTCGAAGGGGTCGAAGTGAAGATGTCGCCGGAGTGAACGGATGCGAGCATTTGGGCGAGTTCGTGCGGCGGAGGAGTTCCATGATCGACGTCTGGCGTGTATGAGCGGGGGCTGGGGCGGCGGCGATCGACGGAGCAATAGATGCAATCGAAGTTGCAGACTTTGTCGGGATTGAGGTTGATGCCGATGGAAATGCCTTTGGAGCGGCGGGAGACGACGGGGTAGACGTAACGGTTGTTTTGCCAGACGCGGGCGTGCATGGAGTACGCACGGCGGGATTCGGGGTCGTCGGAGATGTTCAAGGGGATGTTGGGCATGGCATTAGTGTACACAAGGGGGGCGGTGGGGGGGGTTCTGGTGGGCGGGAGATTTTTTTTACCACCAAGGCACCAAGAGGTTGTGGGTGGGTGGCGGGGGCCTGTTGGTGATCGTTTTGAAATAGGCGGAATGGTATTCCGACGAGTTGTGGCGCAAACTTTTCGCCAAATAGTTGTTCACATTTCTGTCACGGTTAAGACAAACCGGGACGACACTGCGGCAGTGTGGTTCGCATCGCCGGGATAAACGAGTGTGCAGGCATAGGTTCCAGCCGCGAGATGGGTCAACAAGAACTTTGCGATGCCGTCCGGTGACACCGCTGCCACGCCGAGGGTGGCATTATTTTGATCGATGATGCTGAGCGAACCCGTGAATGCGACCGATGATGGAGCGGTTGATTTTATATGTACTGTCAGAGGAATGACGGTACCGACCACATGGTCCATCGCCGGAGGTGTGGGAATGGTTGTCACGCCGGGCAGAATGATTTCGGTTACCTGTAATGGTCCAGCGCCGGTGAATGCGGGATCCGTGACGGCCAGCGTATAGGTTCCGGCCTGCGTAAAACTTATATTACGAAAAGTGGCGATTCCGCGATTGAAGTTTACATCGGTTGCACCCTTCAATGTTCCGCCCGCGGGACCGGCTACGATGGTTGTGACCGCTTTGGATCACGCGCGCTGCGATGGTATTTCCGAACGAGTCCTTAAGATCGATAATTAGAGGCGAGATGCGTTCCGCAACGATCGCGCTTGCCGGCTGCTGAGTCAGAATCAAATGAGCGGTGGATAGATCGGGGGTTATGGTGAAGAAGTGAGTTTTCGCGGAGGCAAGTCCGACCGCCGACGCGAATAGTGAGTACCGCCCGGCGACTCCGAGAGAAAAGTCAGCAAACGTCGCCACGCCCTGCACGGCTTGCACGGTCGTTGTGCCGCTAATCGTCGCGCCGGGAGGACCGGCCGCGAGTGCGAGCGTCACGGTGGAATCATCCGCGATTGCAAGATGCCCCCTGGCATTTTCAATATTGACGACCAAGGATCGTGCGACAGCGCCGGCACCCATGTTCGCCGGCTGCTCGGCGATCGCGAGTTTCGTTCCGATGAAGGGGGTGGTTGCGTTTGCGATGTTGGAAAACGAACTATCGCCGGCCAAATTGAACGCCTCGACGCGATAGAAATAATGGGTATTGGGGGTAAGCCCGGTGTCGCTGTAGGTGAGGATATCGGGTCGGTTGATGGTGAAGAGCTGCGTAAAATCCGCGAAGCTGGGATCGAGTGCCCGCTGGATGGTGAAGCCTGTTTGTCCGGAGTCGGTTTCGGCGAAGGAAAGGTCAATTTCGGTGGTGGAAACAGCAGTCGCCGCCAGGGCGGTAGGCGCGTTGGGGAGTGCAATGGAGGCGATGTTCACGCTCACTGACGGGGCGCTGGTTCCTTCGGCGCTCACATTTCCGGCGGCATCGACGGCGATTCCGTAGAAGGTCAGGGAGCCGCTCACGCCGGTGGTATCGAGTTGCACGCTGAATCCACTCGCGGCATTGGTGGGTCGAAATGCAAAATCTCCGCCAGGTCCGGTCTGCAATCCTGGAATGCCGTTGGTTTCCTCATAAAAATAAACGCGTCGCACGCTGGTGACAGGATCGGAGACGCCGCTGGCGGAAAGCGTCAATGAATTCCCGCTTACCACGGGATCAGGATTGGCGGATATGGCTGCGATAGTGGGTCCGGAAGTGCTGGGGGCCACGATCGTGACGGTCACGGACGGCGCCGCGTTTCCGGTTGCGGTTGCCGCGCCGGAGGCGTCGGTGACTTGAGCGTAGAAGGTAAATGTGCCGGTTGCATTCGTCGTGTCCAATGTGATCGTGTTGGAGCCATCGGTGACGGGGGTGAAGGCAAAATCGCCGTTGGTGCCAGTCTGCAATCCCGGGACGCCGTTGGTTTCTTCGTAAAACGTCACCGCAACGCCGCTCGCGCCTGGATCGCTGACGCCTCCCGCAGTAAGGATGAGGGACGCTCCCTCCGTGACGGTGGTGGCGCTCGCGGACAATGATGTCACGGCGGGGCCAGTGGAAGTGGGCGGGGGCGGCGTGACGCTTCCGCTGACGAGGAAGGGAATCAGAAGGTTGGCCTTGGGACTTCCACGACCGGTGACGAGGTCATAACCTGGGCTCGCCTGGATGCCGTTGTTTCCTGTGGTGATGTCATGAAAGTCAGATGCGGGAGCGGAATACAAAAGAGGCAACGTGCTTGCGCGTGAGTCGAGCGTTCCCTCCCCCGCAGCCACCCGCCCCTGATTCGCCACCGCGAGTAATCCCGACCAGGCGGGGGCAGCGACGCTGGTGCCGCCCAGGATTTCCCATGGTTTACTGGTTCCGTTGTTGTAGGAATCGTAAACCGCCACTCCGGTGCTGGGGTCGGCATCAAAAGCGACATCGGGTGTCGCGCGTGCCGTGGTGGTTTGCGTGACGATTCCGTTTTGATAGGAAGGCTGCGATTCGACTTGCGAAATGCCGCCGCCCGAGCCGGTCCAGCCGGTTTCAGATTGATAGTTTCCCAGTGAATCGATGGCGAGGCTGGTTCCGCCGGCAGCGACGACGTTGGGAGAGTACGCGGGGTAACTGCCGGGTGTTCCGGAATCCCCCGTCGAAGCGACGAAGGTGACGCCGTTGTGATTGGCGGGGGTTGTGAAAGTGGAATCGAACTGGGTTTCGGTGGCGGTTTCATTTCCACCGAAGCTCATGGATACCACAGAGACGCCTGGTTGCTGGCGGGCAAATTTTACGGCGGCGAAAAGATTGCTCGGGCTCGCGTCCTGCGCTTCGACCAGCATGATCGACGCCCCGGGCGCCAAGGCGTGCGCCCATTCGACATCCAAGGCAATTTCGCCCTCAAAGTTGTTGTTCCCTCGACCCGCCGGATCAACCGGAGGCAAAACGCTGCTGCCGGTTTGACTAACGACCCGCAACGTCGGGTTTGCCAGTCCGAACGCGGCATCAAAAGCACTCAAATCATTTTGAATCGTCGGGTCGTTATAGGCGTCAATGATGGCGATCACCTGGCCCGAGCCGCCGCCCGTGACGCCGCCAAAAGATACTTGGTTGAGCCCATAGGCTGCCCGAATTTCGCTGGGCGTATATCCCTGCGGTCCGGCGGTGGTAAAGGGAGATAAATTACCCATCGGGGAATAGAGGGTATAAGTGGGATGAAACTCACTGACGGCCTGCACATGTCGTGATGTGACATGCACGCGGCGGGGAAGATGGATTGCCGCGCTGAGCAAGAGCCGAGATTCCAAGGCCTCCATCATAATACCCCGATATTGATCGGGACTGTGATGTTTTCGCATAAACACCTCGTCGTTCACAGGTCGTAATAGTAGGGGTGTCGATGGGCGGGAATTATAGGCACTGCGTTGGGCGGGAGTCGAACCCGCAACCTTCGGCTTCGGAGGCCGTAAGGCAATATAAACCAAAGGCTTGTAAACGCAAGACTTGTGGAAAGACAAAACCCACTGCGCTGCGCGGCGAGCTTGCAAGAACTGAGATTCATTGCTCAGCATTAAAACAGGTGGTAGCATTCGGAGTTAGCTTCTCAGTTTGAATCTGATTAGCCGGTTTGGGTTGCTGACTTCGCCAAGAAGTGAGTGCGGAAGGGTTATTGCTCTCTGCACGGACGGGATGCGGCGGTGGCGAAATTGGCAGACGCGCGGGGCCGTCATCCCCGTACCCTAGTCGGTATGCAGGTTCGAGTCCTGTCCGCCGCATTTTTTTGTTTTCCATAGGTGAGGTTTGGTCGATAGAATGAACTGGCCGACTAGGGTACGGGGCTTACTGCCTCGCAGCCCCCACGAAGCCCGCGAATGACACGCGGGCTTCATTTTTTTACCCTTCACGGCGTATCTCTACCCACCCGATTTGACTGAGCCACCCGTGATCCTTCGTGGTAAGATGATGCCGCACGTTTTGGAGAATCACAATGAGCCTTTTTTCCCCACATTTTATATTCGGAAAAAAACATCACGATCCATTAGTCTGCATCGCCGACACGATGGAGGAAGCCCTTGCCATAGTGAAGAGCAGGTGCCACTTTTTTGAGAAGCTCAATACCAATAAGTGGCGAGTGTTTCCGATACGTGGAAATTCCACATCCGCCGAGCCGTGGTGCGGTGGTATTTAGGCACGAGACTTGGATCATTCTCGGTTCGCGATGAGGTTCACGGCGAGGCTTTAATTCTATTACGCAGCTCGCTCTTCTCGTTGTTCGTCAGTGAACGCGAGTTTCTGATTTTGGTTTCAACCTGACCTCCGTACTTCTTCCGCTCGTCTGGTGTCATGGCTTCGTAGACTACGACTAGCTTAGATGGGGATTGAATCTTGGCGATACGACCTGCGAAAGAATCCTTTTCGGCCAATTCTTTCTGATAATACTCTCGATCCGCCGTTGTGAGCGATCCTGAACCAACGGCGTCCATCATTTTTTTGTCCGCACCAGAACGATCTCCGCTTCTCGCCTGCGATATAATTTGATTGCGGAGCGTGAATCTATTCCGCTGCTCACGCGTGATTGATCCACCACCGAATTGATCCTGGAGAATCTGGCCGGCGAGTTCATGGGCGGGCGACTCCGTGAACCGCTTTGGGGCCGGGGTCAGACCTACGAAGTTCCCAGCCTGTTCATCCAATGGTGCATTTGTCTCGGCATTTTTTTCCACGTTTTGAATACTAAATGGTTGCGCCTCCGAAGCTAGAAACTTGGCACGGTCAGCGAGTTTTGTGCCGATAGTGGCGTCTGGGTCTGTTATCTGCGTTCCGTAGTAGTCGCGATTCTTGATGAGGCTGAAAATGGCCTGTAGAAGTGGTGCCGTCTTGTTGCTTGCCGCGTCCACCGCATTGCTTATGATCTTGCCGGGGTGCTGCATATCTACGCCATGCACGATCGCGCCAACGTCTTTCATGTACGTTGGGAATTGAATGCGCAGATCATTTCCTTCCGCATCCTTGCGACCAGTTTTTGGGTAATAGAAGTCTTTCAATTCCTGCGGATACTGCCCCGTCTTCATGTACTGGTATAACGCGCCAGCGGCGGCCGTCATGGTCAATAGGCTGGCGACATAGGCGGTGCGATGGCTCAGATCAAACTTATTGTTCGCAATCAATTCTGCCCCAGACTTCACCGCGTCTACCGCACCGCCGCCAAGTTCGCGAAACGTACCTAGGTTCCATCCGACTGACCGCGTGACGCCCATGAGCGCGTCTTTCGCTTTGCGGTTCATGAATAGATTATCGTAGGCGACTTGGCCCATCCGGTTATCAACCGAATCCACGACCTTTCGTCCCGCCGCACGAATTTGATCGCTTGTAGCGCCGGTTCCTAGGCGTTGCATTTCTTCGTGCATGAGGTCGCCCATTACGCCCCACTTCTGCATCGGAACGAGATAGTTCATGATCGGGCGAGAGATGGCATCTAACGCGGCGAATGGTGTGCGAATTACGCCGCCGACGATGTTTCCTGTTCGGAACGACTTCACCATGCCCTCCACCGCTCGTGTGTGGTATGCGTCGTCCATGCCGACCCTGGCACCACCCTTGGTAAGTGCGTCAACCACGGCGGAAAGGTGCGGGTATGTTCCCGGCGATTTGTACTCACGGATCAACTGGTGTCCGTATACGGCATTTGTGACGGGTGCGATGGGCGTTTGTGCCAAAGACTTTGCGGCTTCGATTGGCTTGCCATTGGCCAACTGCTCCAATCCTAAAGCGCCCTTGCTTATCATTGAATCGGCAGAGGTGAATCCGGCATGGAACGCCCCCGCAAGTTGGACTTGGTTCAGGACGTTGGCAACACCCATGTAGCCATTAAATAGTGCGTTTCCGCGAAGTCCTGGCTTTAGGTGATTGTCGATCACATCGGCGAGCTCGTTGGGGACGGTGTACTCGCCTTGTTTTAAGATTCCACCGTGGGCGATTTGGGAACTTCCAATTCCCATTTCCAATCCGGGCTTGATATCCCGCAGCCCGTGGACTGCTGGTGTTTCGTTTATGAACTGGTCAAACGCTGTTTTGGTTTTTGGTGCAAGTTCCTCTAGCAGTTGTGGGGCTGAGACATAGGCTTGGACTATGCTCGCCATCTTCTCTGGACGGCTCTGTGCGTAATCCGACTTCGACGATGGTAGATTTCTGGCCTGTGCAAGTTTCGTGAGTTCTCCGTCGATGATTCCGGCGTTGTCGTGAGCCTTCAAGTAATCCGACAACCCATACTTGAAGTCGAGTTGGTGTCCGATTTCGTGTGCGAGTATGGAGTTCTCACCACCAAACTTGGTGACGATGTTGGGTGTTCCTTCAGTCGCGAAACCCCACCGCCCAACTCCCCCGATGGAAGCCTTACGCTCGTGATTGATTCCCATCTTTTGAGCAAACGATTCCAGTCCGTCGCGAACACTCTTGTCAAATGCTTCTTTTATTTCCAGCGTTGGGGGGCCGTTGACTTGGAACGCGGGGTCGGATGGAGCGCGGCGGTCGGGGTCTGCCTTATCGAACACGCCACGGAACTTGGCGAGCCCATTAGTCTTGAATTCCTGCACCATCTTGTGCATCTGAATGTACCGATCCATTTCCCCCGCCTTGTGGATAACGGCGTCAACAGGATTTGGGTACAGCGGCTCGTAGCCTGCTGCACGACCGGCGGCGTCAGTCTCGAAAGTTTTGGCTTTGAGGAATGACTTTTTACCTTCGAGTGGCGAACGGCTAATCATGTTGCTCAGTGGCTCGCCCGTGTCGCGAGTCTTCCATGCTTGAGGGAAGTAGTTTTCGTCGAATTCTTTTAGCTTCCCTTCGCCGAGCGATTGCACCTGATTCCGCTTCATATCAAGCAACACCCGCATGCGCGTTGCGATATCCTGCAACTCTCTTGTCGGCTGCTTCTTTCCGGCCTGCATTCGATCTTTGAATGCGTAGTTTTCCTCCAACGGCATCTTGTCAAAAATAGCACTAGCTTTGGCAAGCGAATCTCTGGCCTGTTCGGCGTTACGTGCAATCTGCCCCAGCGTATCCCGCATTGCTTCCGAACCCCGTCTGGCATCGACCGATTGTGTCTGCGGGGCGAAGGTTTTCTGAATGGACTTCCACGAATCGCGGATTCCTGCGGCTGCGGCCCGTACGGTTGGCTCCACATCCTGCTTGATGAATCCGCCACGATCAGTGTATGTCGGCTTGGGTGTGGGGGATGGCTCTGGTGCGGGTGCTGCGGTCGCTGTGGCGTTGATTGGCGGCTTCTTGGGTGGTGCGGTGCGTTCCTGTAGCATCGTGGGACGATCAGTTCCACCCATGCCGTGTTCTTTGCCGGAGGCGTAGCCATCGCCTTGCGACAGCAAGTTCCCACTCTTCGTGCCGGCGTTCTTCTTGGCGATGGCCTGCTCTTCGGGCGTGCGTGATGGCGACGATTCCGGCGATGGATCATCTTTCGCGGTCATGTCGGCGAGGCGTTGCTTTTCCACCTCCACAATCTTTCCCGCCGCCCTCTTGCTCCCCTCGCTGGCGTTGGGGTTGTCGAGGATTGTCTTGGCTTTCTGGTAGGCGGGGGAGGTGGGTTCAGCCCCGGACTTGGCGGGGGAGGAATTGTTAAAACTTTCGTAATAGTCCTGTATTTTTCCTGCTACCGCGTTGCTTCTTTCAAACGGATTCTCGATGAGAGCCGTACCAAACTGGTGTATTGCGTGAGACTCCGCTTCCGTGTCGTTCGCGGCATTATGGACGCCAGCGGAAATATCATTGTTGTCATAGCCCTGATTCTTAAGTGATTTGTAAAGTTCTTCTGGTATTGCTCGATACCGAACTTTGGGAATTCCAGCGTCTTCGGCATATTTTGTCCGATGATGACCGTCAATAATTTTCAACCCATCGTCACCGCGAACGGCGACAACCGGATCAACATACAAGTAGCCATTTGGTTTGGTCCCAAATTGCTCCTTGACGCGAGACAGGTCGCCTTGGTCTTTCTCTGTGAATGCGAGCTTGCCGGGAGCAATTTCGCCCTCTTCTACTTTTTTGCCGCTTGGGGTCGCTGAAGGGGTTTTATCTTGCGGCGATGTGCGACCCGCCCCTTGTTGCTCGCTCACGCCGGGCAGTTTATCACCAACCGCACCCGGAGTCTCTGGCCTGACTTTAGAACTTAACGCTTGTTCATCCGGACTTCCGGGCGAGGTGGTTTGATTGGTAATTTCAGTAATCGGATTTCCGGCGTGCCACTCGCCATACTGGCGACCCTGTTCTCCGTCTTTACCTTTCCATAGTTCAACTGGCGACTTTCCGACTTCGGGTTTGTTTGAAAATCCGTAGCCGCCTTTCTGGTCTGGCGAAACTCCCCATTTGTTGGCCTGTTCATTCCACGCGACGGGATACAGCTTGCCGTCTTTTTCGATGACAGTCTTTCGACCGTTCAACGTGCCGTGCATTCCAAGGGCTTGAGCCTCGTCAGGGGCGAGGTAGTAAGTTTTCTCCGACTGCTCTTTCAGTCCAACATCTGCCGCGCCATGCTCTGGATGTAGAGACTTGTTTCGGGTCGTGGAGTCGCCGTTGACGGTGTACTCTGAACCTTTGGCGGTGCGGAAGGTTTTCACCCCCCCAGCATCTTCACGAGCGACTTCCCCACTTGTTCCCGGTGCTTGTCCTTCACGTCCCCCGGCGTCCCCGGCGCGTGACGCGGCAGATTCTGCGGGCTTTCCTGATCCATCTTGCGTATCACGCTGAACGGTATCTTGCCCCGCATCGCGAGTTGGTGCATTTTGTCCCGCTGGGCCAGTGACTTGTACATCACGTTGCGACTCCTGCCGTTCGCGTGCGCCAGCACGCTCAGATGCGTTCCCATAGAATCCAGCAAGATTCTGTAGGTTCTCTTTGTCGATATCACTGATATTTTTACCGGCATGCCACATGGCGTCGATTTGATCGCCGATCTTGTTCGCCCTGTCGTTCAATTCGCGAGACGACAGTTTTGATTCTTGCTCAATAAACTCTGGCGATAGCCGCATATTTTTAGTAATTGATTTGGTTTCATCAGGATTGAAAAGCGGCGGCTTCCCATTGCCTACTCTGCCTTCTCCTGTCCGCACTTGATCCACATTTCTGGACTCAGGTCGAGCCTGTGGCCCTTTGTCTCCCACCACTTCTCCCACAGGCTTCGCCACCGCGCCGCCCGCTGCTCGGTCAGCATTGACACTCGGAATTGGCCGTTCTTCAACGGGAGTACGTATACCTTTTTCATCGGGGGCCTCCTTTGCGACGTCTGGTTTCGCCTTAATCATCTCCGCAGCGAGTGCGTGGAGTTCATTGCCCTTGAGGTCTGGATACTTCTTGGCGAGGCGTCCCACGAGGGGATCGGCTTCGGGTTTGACCGCCGGGGCGGATTGATCTGTTGGTTTGGGCGTAGCCTTCTCATCGTTTGCCGCTGGTGGAGCGATAGTGGGTGCGGGCGATTGAGACTTCGCCGCTTCCGCTAGCACGTCAGAGGGTAATTGGGGCTTCGCGTATGGCTCCCTTCCAGCATCGCCTTGTAGTTTCGTGGTTACGGAATGGATGCCCCCCATGAGAAGCGATTGAGCAATATTGTCTCCGCTCATCGCGGATTTCTTGAGAGCCTCAAAATCGCTTTCATTTAGGGGATGACCATCGCTGTTGGTTTTGATGCCTATATCGTCTTTCAGGTGGTTTTCAAAAACGGATTGGCCGACGTTGATTCCATAGGCTTTAGCCGCCGCTTCAAAGAATCCCTTGACGCCAGCGCCAGCCGCTTTGCCGCCCGGTATAAGTCCTAATACCGCATTGAATATGCCGCGTTCCGCCGCAAGCGTTGCTGTCTGGCCACCCGAATACCCCGCTTCCTTACTTTCGACGAGTGCGCCTCCGACACCCTGAGCGCCGCCGACGACTGCGCCAAGGTACGGGTTCACGATAGATGCGGCCACCATCGGAACCGAACCGCCAACCGCTCTTGCAACGGTCGTGCTTCTCGTGGAGTCGTTCGGGTAAACGTCCGACGATCCATCGAGTCCACTTCCTCCCAACCCCTTGTAAATATCGCGAGACGCGCCAATCGTGGCGTTTCTGAACGCATTGCTTTGTGCCTGAATAAATCCCATCTCGTGTGAACCTGCTGGCGCGGTAGTCATTTGCCCGCTGGGGTTTTCGGCAGACTGAATGCTCGGTGCCGTTTCGTAATCCTCCGCACGAATAACCGGACCGGCGAGCGAGTTTTGCTTCTCATCGAATCGCTGATAATCACCGTCTTTATTTCGGACATAATTTCCGGGGTAGGCTTGGTTCCCTGTTACCAGCGTTCCATCTTGGGTTTGTCCGAGTTCACGATATGGCTTTTGAATCTGCGCCCGCATGGCGGGGGTTGCCCAAATATCATTCGTTGGAGATTCTGGCGTCTGGGGGGGTTCTGGCGCAGCCGCTTCCGGTTGCTTCACCGTCTGAGTCGCCATCGCGTGCAGCATGTCCGTGGGGGATTGTGGGGGCGTGGGAGGCTGGACTGCGGGAGTATCCGAAACCTTGTCAAAAATATCCCCGTTCGCCTGCGGTGTTGGCGACGGAGATACCTTGTCAAAAATATCTCCCTTTGCGGGTTCTGTAGACGTTTCGCCAATGCTATCAAAAATGTCGCCCATTAGAGTTTCCACCCATGTGCCTTCGCCATATCACGAGCCTTCACCTTGTCGCCTCCGGAGGCAGCGAGGAACTGTTTGGCAATATCGGCGTCATTCAACGCTTCGCCATTGTCGCCGAGTGGCAGACCAGTTCCGGGATTCATCTTTCGTGGGGCCGTCTGCGATGCGTTACCTGATTTGGGCACGTAATCCGGGTACGACTTCCAATCCGGTGCGGGGGCATTGCCACCTGGGGCGGGAGGAGTTTGTTGTTGCGGGTTCACAATCTCTGGATATAGCTTGGCGAGCATTTCCTGATGGTTGGCGTCCCACGCCGCTTTAATTTCAGGGAGCTTGTCTGTGCCAATTCCACTCGCTTTGATTCTCGCCATCGTTTGATTCCACGATGAGGCGTTCTGCTTCACGGCGGTGTCATACGCAGATTGCCGCTGCTCCACGGTCTTCGCTTTCGCGGCCTGATTCTTGGCGGTCGTGTCCATGAACTTGTTGACCGTCGCCAACCCGCTCTTCACGATCCCCGCGATTCCTGAACCAAAACTCTTGACCATCGCATCGTTGCGTGCGTCACGTTGAGACTGAATCCGATCCTGCTCTGCCTTGTCCAGCCGGTCATTCGTGATCCCCTGTTGTGCAAGGCGGTTCTTTTCCGTCTCGCCACGGGCCGTCATGTCCTGCTGCTTCTCCTGATACGCCACGCGATCCTTCGGAGTCATCGCCTGCCAGTCTTTCGGATCAACGCCCTTCGGAGTGGCCGCAAGTTGTGCCTGCTGCTGGGCCTGTTGTGCCTGATAATCCTTCACGCTCATTCCCGCCGCCATCGCCGCCTTCACGTCCGCGATACCCTGTTGCGACTTCTGATACCCCGGATCGGTTTTCAGAGCGTTCTGATAATCAGGACTGTTGAAAGCGTTGTCCTTGGCGATGGCTGAGACGTTCACCGCATCGCGGGGTGCCGAGGCGTCCACGGTCCTGTAGGAGCCGGGGATGGGGTTGCCTTGGGCATCGTGGTTTTGGAACGTGCCGCGAAGCGTGCCAATGTCTCCGACGCGGGGGGGCGGCATGAGTCCACCCGTCGCAGAGGAGGTAACGCCTTGCGCATTGGTCATGCGGATACTGCCTGTGGGCGGCGGCATTTGATCGCCGGACTGTGGCGTTTGGCTGCTGGGGACCGGCATCAATCCTGACGGCATGATCGTAGACGCCGTGGCGGGGTTGTACGGCGGCATCGCATCGGACGCGCCAAGGGTCTGCGAGTTTCCAAGTTGCGGGTTGGTGACGGGCGGTTGATTGGAGATCGCCATCGTCTGCGGAGGCGGCATCAATCCTTGCGGTTGTTGCGGTTGGTTATTCTTGAACCAATCATTGAACTTGCTTGCCTTGTATTGCTGGTCGAGGTCTTGCGCGGTCATCAACGCCGACGCATTGGTGGCGGGCTTGAACGGTGCGGGGGTGGGATTGACGGGCTGGGCGTTCATGCTGCGCGGGCTGGGCGTGACGCGGGGCGGTGGCATGAGTTGCGAATCCACCGAAGATGAGGAATAGGGGTACGGATACGCGGGCCCGCGCAATGCGCCACTAAATCTATCAGGCGGCGGCATCGTTTCGGTTTGGCCGTCATAGGATGGGTCTTGGTATGCCATTGTGAATGCTCCTATGAGAGGCGGACGAGAACGCCGAGGGTGTTGATTTGGTTGATTACGTCTTTCATCTCCGCGACCATTTTTGCGATGGTGTCGATCTTCTCCCCGAGTTCCTTAATGGCGTCCTGATTCGCCCGGTTTTGCTCTTTCAAGTCGGCGAGTAGTGCGTCTGAACTTTGCTCCCCGCTTTGCTTGGAATCGCCGGGGTTGATTGCGGGTTGTGAAGTCTGCTGCTGGGGGAATAGTTCAGAGAGTGACCGTGCGGTATCCGGGGATTGCGGGGCTTCCTGTGGTTGAATGACCGGCGCAGGCTGGCTGGTCGCGGGCTGCTTGGCTGGCTTGTCTTTGTCGGGTTCTTGCATCATGGCTCTCACGGGATTATTCGGGGTTGGCTCTCCACTCAGGCTTGCCGAGACGCTTCTCCACCGCTCGCATCAACCGCTTTTCAACCACGTCGGCCATGTGGAGTCCTTCGGGCCAATCCGTCGCGTCAACCTCGGCGCATGCCAAGATGATCTGTGCGCAGACTTCAGAGGCGTACTTGACCAGCCGATCATGCGGGAGCGATGCGAGGTGCTTCCTCATCGCGGCGATCCGTTCGGACTGCCAGCGTTCGATTTCTTCATCCGTCATGGTTGGCTCCATTCTGGTTTGCCTAGTCGCTTGCCGACCTCTCGCATCACCGCACCCACAGTCACCTCCGCCAACGCCTTAGTATTGTGATCCCCCCTTGCCACGGGGCGGCATGGAAGCACTGAGGACACGCTTGGGGCCATATCAAAAAGAAAGTCATGCGAGAACGCACCGGCGTGGATGGCCACTGTCGGGCGCCAAGCAGCCCGCCCAGGTGGGCAGGCCCGGAATCGTTGGCAACCACAATCCTTGCGTTTCGCACCATTTCGATTACCCGCTCTGAGGACTGACCCCATAGGTATATCGCTCCCGTTGGTGCGAACATTTTATTCATCGCGCCCGCCTTGTCGGTGGTCCCGAGTGCGATCACCCTCATCCCAGTGGCCTCTATCGCGAGGGTCAGGTCGGTCCATTTGTCCCATTCCCTCTCCCAATGCTGGGAGAACGGAAACAGCAAAATATATTCGTCGTTTTTGCTTTCGAGTACGATTTTTCGCTTATCGGGTGCGGCTGAATTGATATCTCCACCCTGGGAGACAAAAAGCTTTCGGCTTATTTTTTCCGGGGAGTCGTGGCGATGCTCCCACGAAGTATCACTGAACGGTATGAGGCGACCGCCCTTTTTTAATATCCATTGGCTCATTACGTCATCGTCAGCGTAATGCGTTATCGACTTCGGCATCGCAGAATAGTACCTCTCCCACACGTCCAGCTTTGCCAGCATGAAGCATCCGTGGATGTGCTGATACTCTTCCTTTTCTGGAATCTCCAACTCATTGAGGGCTTGAAAATTGGGGTTCCCTTCAAATCGTTTGAACGTTCGCAGTCCGCCGGCAACCCAGTCCCCATCCGATCCGATGGCGTTCAGGATGTCAGACGAGAGCGATTCGGCGTCGATGATTGGCGTATCCTGGATAACTCTCAAAACAGGAACATTGCCCCACACTTCTCGAATCGCACGTAGGCCGGTTTCTGTAGGTCGTCTGACCCCATTAGGTGGCGTCCGCTGAAAAATTCCCATGTCGAAATCGAGTGATCGAACCTCCTCGATGAACCGCTCCTCAATGGCATCGACAACTAAACAGGTGAACGCTTGTATTCCGTGTTTTCGCAGGCGTTGCGATATGAGGCTTTGAACCCTGAGCATTTCAACGTGTTTTGATTCTCTGATTACTGCGGGGATCAAAACGGCCAAAGCTGGCACCTCGCGATTATTGCACCAATCATCGCGACATGCCGCATCTTCCGGGGGTCGCCTTGGATTGAAAGACTTAATTTGAAACTCTTCAGCGAGCGTTTTGCAGTAATCAGTGGCGAATGATTTAGCGGTCGTTATCCGCGTCAAGTACCCTCTGCCTGGGCAGGCATCCACACCAAATTTTGAATGCGGCAGAACGCGCACAAGATGATGCGGAACGCTCCCTACCCACTCTGAAAAATGGGAATGGTAATCGACTTTTTCTCCCGTCGCGACCGCAAGTCCGCAAGCGGCATAGTAGCCACAGATTGCATCACCCATTCCAATTCCGCCCATATGCATGTGATATTTTGCATAGGAGTATTTGCTGTTCCACTCATTGCGGCGGGAATCGCAACCACAATCAATTCCAAGAGACTGCAACGTGACCTTGAAAATAATGCCGCCAGTACCGAGCCTTCTCGTCACGGTGTCACCAACCCCGCGATCTGACGTATCGCCAAGCAAGGCGATTGCCTTTGCGAATGGAGGCCACTGGTCACGCGGAACGGGAGCGAAAAATGTCGGCTTTGTTTCCCGAGGTTCTCGGCCTTCCTTTTTTGCTTCAATCTTCTCGTGTGATTCATCATCGAGATAGATAGTCAATTCAGTATCCATCGACGGATTACGAAGGCTCATAGCCGTCGTCTCGTACCATGGCCATTTGCTATTCGCGGCAGCGACATGTATTTTTTTGATGTGCATTTAAGGACTCGCAGATACGGTCAGGTTGCCAGTAACAGAAACAGCACCGTGGTCTACACCATCGCCATCCACCCAATCACTACTATCTATCGAATACGACCCCGTTGGATCGTTCACGTTCGTTCCACCCTTCCAAATTGTCGTAACATCATCAAAGAACATGTTTGTAAACACGACCTTAATCTGCCATCGGCATTGGATGTTATTCCAGTAGATTATGGCGTCTGGAACTCCACCTACCGAATATAGATAAGTACCCCCTTCTCCCTGGGCCAAAAGGAGCAAATTGTCTCCTATGTCAGGTACATTTGGATCACCCGTGGATACCCTATTGCATGGATATTGTGTGCCGTCTGTTCCACCATTTGCCAGCACTTCCGTATACGACGATGGGTTTCCATGTGAATCGGTCGGCGTTGTAGGATCGCCGGTTACATTGATCGTTGCGGATGATGTAATGTAGTAAGCCGTAAGTGGGGGATTACATATACACGATCCAGAACCCGACCCACCGCTAGGTCCGCTTCCTCCCGGTCCACCACTGCCACCAGAGCCGCCCCCCGATCCGCCTGATCCTCCCGATCCTCCGCTCCCCCCAGAGCCGCCGCTTCCTCCGCTCCCACCACTACCACCCGAGCCGCTACCTCCGTCTCCGCACGGCGGGCAATCCGTTCCAATGGTCAATGTAACACTCGCAGCCTTGCCAACGCACTCCCCAGTTGAACCATTGTCCGAAAACGCGGAAAGAGTACCTGTTATGATTCCATCAACGCATGTTATGGGTGATCCAGAGGCAGTTGCCACTTGGTCTATAAGTGCCGTCTTCAGGGCAAATCCGGGAGGGGAAGGCACAAATACACTAAATATGACTTCCCAGTGCCCATCAGAATATCTAATAACACTAATGTCTACATGTGCATCGCTTCCCGATGGCGTATCACAATTTGAGAAAACCCATACACATTGTTGCGAGTCAACCTCCTTCATGTGCCTAAATGGATAATCTCCGTCAAAATAACATGTCGTATGCGAACTATTGGCATCCCAGTTTCCGCCAGTGCCAGATATCGTTACGCACTTTTGCCCCTGCGTTAAACATCCGCCGCAAGGACCACCGCTACCACAACAGCAACTACTTCCCGCACCACTTCCAGCCGCCGCCGACCCTTTGAAATTTATATACTTTCCGTCGCCTGTTTTGAGGAGTCCGAGCGCCATTACCCACTCCCCGTCGTGCAGACGAAATCTGAGAACGACTCCCACGCTTCAAGCAATAACAAGGCTCCGCCCTGCCAGCATGCAAGCCCCATCGTGGCGGGTACTGTCGTCAGCGCGAATTCCCGAGGCTTCAATACTCCTTTTGCGGTTCCGATTTGATTGGTGTGGGCGGACTCTTTGAAAACGTCATACGTCCACGTCGCTGCAACCCCGCCGGTATAGTCACTGCCGCCCGTCTGCGCAAGGTAGACGAGAAACGGTGTCCCGGCATTCGTGAAAACCTCGAACGCATCCAGCAGCACAACCGTGAGTCCGTTGTTGACGGCGATCCCCTCGGTCGCCGGCGTCGTGGGTGCCGCAATCTCTCTCGGGCGTTCCACGTTCAGGCCAGCCCCGACCTTCGTTGTCATTCCAGAGTCGAGAAAAACATCATAGTTCCACGTCGCTGCGGTCCCGGTCGTAAAATCTGCCCCGCCTACTTTGTTCAAATAAACACGATAGGGGACTGGCGCACCGATGATTGAATAGAATGGCTTGGGTGGGTCGCTCGCGTCATACCCTCGGACAACAACGCTGACCTCATCCCCCACGCGACATGGCGCATTGTTGTTGTCCTGCTGGTAGGCAAAGTCGTCCGCCCCCGCGCTGTCGTCAACCCATGTGCCCGGCGAACTTGACGACACCGTGCCCCAATGCCCAAACCGGATCGTATATTTGAGCGGCGGGGCGTTGCTGGTCGGGGTTATCGCGGTTACTTTGGCTTCTCGTGCACAGGTATCCTAATATACGCATGGTCCGGCGGGTCTTTCACTTCGATGAACACCGCCTGATCCGATGTCAGTTCGATAAATGAAGATGGCTCGCTCGCATCGGAGCAATGCCGCCCGTCCGTCCCCGGCGTTCCATAATCGACAATCTCTGCCCCCACCACATTCTGTTCATGCCACTTTCCATCGGCGCTGTCGATCTTTGCTAGTACCAGCTTTGCGCTGTCATAGATATCCACCGCCGGATCATTCCCGCCGTCCGACACGGTATTCCCGGTACTGCTCGCCTGCTGGCCATTTTGCAATTCGATGATCGCCGCTTTCAGGGCGTCGAAGTCCTCTTGCTTCAATGTGCCGGAGAATAGGCTGGATACGTCGGTTGCCATGTGGGATTATTCGGGCTTGGGGATTATTCTTGCCCGAGCGGAGGGTCTGGGGTAGTGTTTGCGGGTTCGGCTGGCTTTTGACGCGGAATGGAGACAATGGCCAAAAAGAGAAAAATCCTCTGGATCGTGGCTGGATGCCTAATTCTCGGCTGGGTGGCCGGTATGGTGGAATACCGCCTGCATCATTCACCAGCGCGGGAAGTCCGATACGTCGCCTCTCGGTCGCGGGGTCCATTCCATCTTCCAATGTGTCGGTGGGCCGAAAGAATATCCAGCGAAAACCTTGAGACGTTCGCCACTCGCGAAGATGCAATTGCCGCTGGACATACCCCATGCAAAGTGTGTAGGCCATGAAATTGAAAACTATTTTTCTGGTCGTTTTTACCACATTGGTCGTTTCCTGTGACCGTACACCAACCCCACCACCGCCCCCTATTTTCTCGCAGCACGAAAAGGATATGGTCAAGGCGTTCAACGATTGCGTAGTGACGCAAGTATATCCATGCTCAAACGGCACGGCGTATATAGAGACCGACTGCGGAGTCTGGTTTGCCAAAGGCGAAACAGTTTACAGACTTCACGAAGACCCAACCGACACTGACACAGCAATGAATGCTGCCACAAGAAAAACATACGATTCCGTTGATGAAATGCAAAAGAGCGGACAGCTGATACGCACTCCCGCCACAGCTAAATGAAAGGATTCTCTATGAAACGACTACTCCCATTATCGTTCCTCATGCTCACTACACTTGCCCACGCCCAAACAACCACCGCGCCAGCACCATCCGAAGTTTACCGCCTCAAATCTCAAATCGTCGCATTGAAAGCACAGGTGGCAGACCTACAAAAACAATTGGTGGCGGCACGAAAGCCTGCTGTCACGATTCCGCAGACGCCATCGACGGCAGGAATGACCACCATTGAAAAGGCTATCGCTGAGCATCGGGTGGTGAATGGGATGACTCCGAAACAGGTAGACATGGCGTTGGGAGTGCGTGGCGAATGTCATGCGAGTTCATTTGATGATCCAAATGGTCGGCTTTGGATTTGGGGTGTTGAGTCCAACGTGGCTAACAATACCCCCGGCTATGTGATTCAAGCCACGTTGTTAATGGCTTCGTGGTGGAAACTAAAAAGACTATTGAGACCAACCAGCAGTGAACGCGAACGCATCATTTGACGGATAGGTTGCGGTTATCCCCAATTCCGACCAGTTGTACGTTGTAGGTCCACCGGAACCCACCCAATCCCCATCCGCCCCGCCATTTGGCTGTGTGGTCGAGTGAATCAATCCGCCCACTGGAATTCCCGTGATAGTCGGGAAACCCGTCACGTTCGCGGTGATAGAGCATGTGAATTCGTACGTCACATCGTAAATGCTCGCCGCGCCATTCGGCACGACAATGGAGTAGTCGGCCCCCAAGAATTGAACTGAGCCCGTGGGATAATTAAGGATGCTCGGAAGAAACGCCGACGAGTTTACTCTGCCAACGGAACTTGCGGCCAACGGTGGAACACTGCCAGTGTACCTTTGGGAGATACTCAAGGGACCACCGATCCCCATCACCTCATATCGCCCCAACTGCGTGAGGTACTTGCCGCTTCCGCGTGTCAATGCGCCACCCTTGATGATCCGCACCGTCGGCGCTGATCCATTCCACCCAAGCCACCCCTGAGTCCGAATCAATCCGACGTTGTTCCTGATCCGAATCTTTGCCCCGTTATCCACACGGGAAACCGCAGAATACGCCGAATAGAAAACGGTGTACATCATTTGCGTAGCGCTGTACCGTCTCGCCCGCACATACTTGAATGGGAAATTGTTCGTGGGAGAAGTCGTGCCCAAAAGAGAGGTCGCATACGCCGCCGCAATCGTAGTCGTCACGTCCGACGATAGGCATGAGACGATCCGCACGTCCTCTCGTAATTGTCAGGAACGTACAGTCCGAGCGAGAGTTCGCTGCCGTCATTTTGAAGCTGTGTTTTCCTCGATCCTCGCTGGCTTGTTTTGGCGATGCTCAGCAAGTTCCCGTTCGGCAGTTGATGCTGCTCCGTCTCAACCAAAAACTGTCCCGTGGGAACCGTGGGTGTGCCGTTAAGTTTCGGTATCTCTCCCGTTGAGTCCAATCCATCGGGGTCAATGTTCACCTTCGTCAACTGCAATCGACCGAGTGAATCGGTCGGCTCATACTCCCACGCATAGAACGAGTATTGAGTGTTGATCGGGCGAACTTTCAATCGAGCGAAAGTGACCCCGGAAATAGGTGCGGAAGGAGTGGATGGAGGAGAAGATGTCAGAGCAACCTTGGTGAGTCTTGCGCTCCCGTCGATGAGGTTCGGATCGTAGGTGGTTTCCGTGCCGTATCGAATGGAGTGTTCAAGTTCATTTGCGGAGTTGTTGCGGCCGTAAGAGAAGATTCTTACCGATTGGGTGGTGCGTCAGATTCTCATCCCGTTTCCCGATGAATTCGAGGCGTTTCCGTCGATTCCGTTGGGTGGCGTTGGGTCTGATGGCGGACTCGAATTGGTGAACACAATCGCGATGGACTGAGAATCGTTCAACCCTTGTGGATCGGACTCGAGCGCACTCTTGGCGAACTGAACATCGTCTACGCTGTCCGTCTCACCAAACCTGAACGTCACCTGACTCTTCAACGTGTTGATCGTCTTGAATGTGGACTCGACGAGCTTCAAACCCGATGGAACGGATGGCGATGGCGGGCCTCCACCCGTCACGTAAACGTGCGTGTCCAGCACCATCGTCTTGAGAGCGTTCGGGTCTATGACCTGCTGGCTTCCGTCGTACTCAATTGCCTGCTGAGAGTTCCTGAGTGCATATTTGATCGTCGTTACGGTATGGTCTGTCGTGGGATGTTCCGTGGTCGTCGAAACGAGTACATAGCCACCCGGAAGAGACGGCGTACCATCCAGAGCCGCTACGGTTCCTTCCGAGCCAATCGAGGAAGAATCTAGCTCCAATTTTGTACGCGGAAGTTCTTGCTCGTCCTTAGAATCAACCTTGCCCCAGTGCCAAATACGAGCCGACAACTGATCGTTGACCTTCTTGTCGGCAGTGTCGATAAGTTTGGTCCCTGATGGCGCGGACGGCGTAGAGGGTGGTGAACCCGTGGTATAAACAGACGCGAGACGACGATCCGTTTTCAAATCGTTCGGATCGGTGGAGAGTATGTTTTCCGGAGTCTCAATCTCATCTTTTGAATCTTGCAATGCAAAATTTACCACGACCTGCAAGCCGCGAGAATCATCCTCATACTGACTGCATGAGATGCTAGTCGGCTTAAGGTTCGCCATTGGCGCAGACGCGGCGGCAATGAGCGATACGATCTTCGAGGTTTGCGTTACGTCGTCATCGGCGATTCCTGTGCAGTCGATCCGTGTCGTTGCTGTGGACTTAATGCCACGCGGATCGTAATTCTTCCCGCGTCCCTCATAAGTGGGAGAATCGTTCGCTGTGGGTTCAGTGAACGTGACGGCGTTCCCCGGCCACGTCACAGTCACGGCACCGGCGAGAGTCCACTTGAAATCACAGTGATAAAGCTCGTCCTGACCCTTCCCCTTCTCGACGTGCGACATTTCAAAATCAGAGACTTTCACCGGGAACGCGATGTTGTACCCGGTATCGAGTTGATAAGTGAGTGTGCCGCTGTTGTATTGAAGTCCCGCAGGTATCGGTGGTCCATTCCATGAACAATCACCAGAAGCCGATCCGCCGCCTCGAATATCCGCAAGTCGAATGTTGGGTACGCCGCCGCTGCCGGGTCCAGTTCGCACAATGACGCGCGTAGCAAGGTTTCCCGTGTAGGAATTGATAACGACATTGAAGGCGATTGCGGGTCCGCCGGGAATCGTTGATTCTCGGAAGCTGATAAGGCCATTCAGACCGCCATTTATGCCACGATCCGCCATTACCTGACCCCATTCGGATAGTAGTTTCCGTAAACGCCCTGCTGTGCCCACGCGGGCGGTGCGCGATCAATCGTTTGAACGCCAAGACTTCCAGCGCCACGAGCCGCAAATCGTTTTGCTTCCAACTCACCGGCGGCGAGTGCCGCCTGTGCCGTTGCAGAGTTGGCCGGCTCGCTTGCTTGGAGGTAATAGACTGCGAGTTGAGTGGCGATTGGAAGAAGTGCTTCATTCGTGAGATTCATCACCGGGAACGATGCTGATACGCCGTTGATGAATACCGTTGGATTGACGTATCCCGAGCCACCGCTCGTCACCGCGATTGTCGCCACTCCCCCCGATGAAACGGTGACCGCGCCACAAACGAATCCAGTGCCCACGGAATCCGTGACCGTAATCGTCGGTGCGGTTCCGTAAATTGAGCCTGCGACATTGATGGAGAAGCTGGCGATTGCACCACCGGAAAGGTTGGCGGCGACAAATGCCTGCCCGAGCGTCCATGTCGCTACGTCCGCCCACCACCAAAAGTTGAGCGTGTATGACTGGTCCGGTGTGGGGTACAGAAACGCCGTCGATGGCGTTTGGAACGCCATGAGGTACGGCTGTCCGCTCGTCGGTGGGTTTGTGTTGGTTGAAGGCGACCAATTATCCGCCTGTGCGGTGAGGAGTTCCTGATATGGAACAATGCGAAGGTCCGGCGTGATAGTCTTACCGCTGAGGGTGAGGTATACGCTCAAATCAAATTCAGGTGAGAATCCGGTGGGTAGAGACGGAACCGCACTATTGGCTATGGTGAGAGCCACGGTATCGAGTCGGCGAGTTTGCTTGGTGAGCCTTCGCCAAAGTTCCATCGCTTGAAAAAGTGCGAGGTCTTTTTGGTAGTAAGAATACGATCCAGAACTTTTTGCGTTCCGTGCCGAGACGGAAAGCATGTTCTGTAGGTCGAGGATTGTGAACATCGAATAACCCCTTCACGGGATTATTCGGTACTCACCCCAAGTGCCAGCGGTAGCGGTTTAGGACGCCGCTTCCGAGCTTGCCACGCCAAGCCGCTCCCGCCCCGCTCGCATTGGCCTTAAAGAAACACCGGGTTCGCCTCGACCGGACCGATAGACCGCGACGTACCCCGCTTGGCCATGCGGCTGTCGAATTGGACGTTGAGTCCGAATGAACTTGTCGCAGCCTTTTGGTAAGCCAAAGACGACGGCTCTGGAGCCATAAACGCGGCGGGCATGGCAGAGAGGTTGACGACATTGGGATCGCCGACGTAGCCCGGACCCGATCCAGTGTCTACAAGCGTCGAGACGCCGTAAATCGCATTGGTAAAAGATGTGAAGAATCCTGAGTGCATCCTGTCGATGCTAAGTCCAGAATTGTTCCCGAAAATCGAATTGGTGAGATGCAGTTGCGAGGAAGTCGCCGTCGTCAACCGAAATGCACCACTGCCCGCAGCGTTTGCAATGATCGCGGCATGTGCGACGACGGTAGATGCGGTGGCAGTGCCGGTAAATAAATTGAATCCCCCAGCAAGATTTCCGTCGGAGAAAAGCCAAGTCGGATTGACGATCAAACATCGCCCCGGCTCTCCGCCGCTGGCGTCTTTGTAAACGCCATTGATGTATGCGGTGTCTTGCCCATACCCAAATCCCGCAACGTCCGACCGCATGTTCCAAACGAACGAGCGGAAATTGGCGACGTTGGCAACGGGGTCTGTCACCGTTGGGAGATTGGTGAATGCAACGCTTGTGGTGCCGAGGTTTCGCCACGTACCGTAGCTGCATCGAGAGTCAATGACGCTCAGCATCCCCATCGCGTTACCTTGCGAGTGTCCACCGAACGCACCGCCCCACGTTGTAGGAGCGGGAAGCGGTTTAAGGTTGTCGAATCCATCAGTCATCATGAAGGGTGCGGTATACCATTGATAATCCGGCAGCGTCCCACCCACGACCTCGCAACCATCCCAAATGCACTCAGTACCGCCGAGCGGATCGTAAGCCAATGCGATTAACACTCCCGAGGAGTTGTAGTTGGCGAGGCCGAATTTGCACTCAACAAAAACGGTCGTGCCTCCACCTAGTAGACTGTTGCCTTCAACCCCAGACATGTGCGACGAGCCGTAAAAATCTTGACAGCCCGTAATCGCGACCAAATCTCCCGGCTGTGTGTCCACATGGATGGCATGTCTGCCTGTTTTTCCAACGAATGGGTCAAGTCCGTATCCGTTTAGCCTGAATCCGTCAATGCGGCACGTCCCTACGCCAGCACCAATATGAAAACCGTCGTCCATGTTGGCGTAGCAAATCAGCATTTGCTCTAACAGGTGTTCAGGGTTGCGGAAGGTATCGCCAGCGTTATTTTTGCTGGCACTGCGAATGTGCAGCAGGTTTGTGCCACCGTAATCATGCCAAAAGCTGGCGTCTGAATTCCACACTGCGGTGGCGGAGTTTTGACGGCAGTAAGTGTAATACTCCGCGTAGTTATTATTGTGACAGACCCATGCGACTTTTTGCGTCTCCGTGCGGGTCCAGTCGCAATTACAGAGCAACGTTGCGCCGGTTCCGCCGCCTGAATCCGTCGCGGTACAGGTGGGTTGATCCGTGACCGAACTTCCGAATGTCACCATATCGACGCCGACAATTACGCCGGAATCAATTACGGCCGTACCAGTCAGCGCCATTGGAGAAAGTGAGCGACGTTGCGACGGTATACCCCGTTCCGCCCGCCGCAACCCACGTAGATTTGAGAGCGCCGGAAAAAGTAAAACTGTAGTAGATGTTATTGGTAAAGTGCGTGCAGACGACGCCCGGATCGCAGGAAACTCGCATGGGGATGTTGATGTCGAGGAGGCAGGCAGGTGAACCGGTGATCCCTGCGCCGGTGCCAAGATCGACATGCGAGGCCGATAGCGAGGTGCCCAAAGTGATCGCATCATCGGAGGTCTTTCCGGTGATTTGGTACCAGCCCGGCGTGACACCGGTGCCTCCGGTTATTTTGATCCAGTTGGTTCCGTTGTTGTTTTCGTTGGTGTGGTTGTAGCTGGCAAATTGCTTGCTGAGCCTTAATGTTTTTGTCGATTCAGTCCATGTTGGCGGGTTTGGCGAGTCGCCCCAGCCATTGAGGGCAAAGCCAAATGATCGTGGGGTTGAGTAAGTGCCGGCCTTAAAATAAATGCCCAGTACGCCACCGCCGCCGTAAGCGTCCACCAGTTTTTGCAGAGCGATGGTCGTTTTGACGGGCGATGCGAAAGTGCCGGGGTTGGTATCGGCTCCGTTGGTAGAGTCGATGTAATAGGTGGTCGAGGTTACGTCCGAGAGTTTGCAGTTTCCGATGACATACGCAACCCCTTTTTTGTTGTAAACGTAGTTGTCCGGCTGCGCGTACGTGCCGGTGAACGACGTGACAAGCGGCGGGGAGCCGAGTTGCTGTACGATTGAGTTCATTTTTTATCCTTAAAAATCAGGGACGGGAGAATGATTCAGTCGAGCCGTCCGAGTACGTGACGTTGACGGTGATGCTTTTGATCGTCTTGACGGAGGGAGCGACAGGTGCGGCTGGCGTCGGCGTGGGCACGGCAACCCCCGCAGGTGTAAGGGTCAGGTCGCAGAAATTGCATTGAGAGCCCGGCGCGGTCGCGATGCGGAGCGTAGAGGGTCCGGCGGGCAAATAAATGACAGATGGCCTTGATGAAAATCTTCCCCAGTCCCCCGTCACGGGGATGGCAGCGGCCGCGCCAGGACCGCCATTTACCGAGACGATGATTGATCCTCCAGAAATAGCGGCGATTGGGGTATCGAGCTTGTATGTGCCCGCTATGGCAACGCTTAGTGAGAAATCGACGTGTGATCCAGCGGGGTCAACAAAGCCAAGGTCGGGCACGCCGTTGATCGTCTCAATCCGCATCCCCGTAGGGATGCCGCTGACAACGGGTATGGTCGTGGGGGCGGTTGGGGAGATTGCGATGGTCATGGTGGGCTCCTGGGGGGTGATCGAGTTCGCGGTGTTTGGGGGGTTATTTTGCGTGTTATTTGCTGCATTTACAGGGGGCAATGAGGTGATCGGCGTCGGGGCAACCATACCAAACGCCGCCGCCGATACGATTGGCGTCTTGGGTATCCTCGACCCCCACACTTGATTGAAATAGTTCGGCCCCTCAAAATCCTCCTGCGAAACGACAAACGGCGTCCCCCCAAACCACGGATGCTCCACCGTGATCGCGGTGGTGGAGACTGCCGACACCTCATAGACGTGTTGCGGGACAAACCACGCTGGGGGGTTGGGCTGTTGCGGCCCCGTCATTGGGCAGATCAAAACAACCCCACTGAAAATTGACGCGGCAATACCCGCCAGAGTTTTCGGGACTGGCACCGCAGGAACCCCCAGCAGCATTTGCAGCGTAGTGGCGGGGTTGCCCCAGTCGGTGTTCGCCATGTCAGCGCCGGTGCTGTCCTGCCACGTAGAGGAACGTAGCAATGCGACAAACTTCAAGATTAGTTCGGGGCGAATGTCGGTGCCTTGGTTGTAGGCCGTCGAAACATCTAGACTGGTTTTCATCGCGACGGGGATGCCGTCCCACATGCCCAGGACAAAAACTGTGGCATCATCGACGGGGAGGAAGTTGTTGTTAATTTGAAGAGGCTCATGGTTAGCCATCGCATCGAGCGGGGCGAGAATCCAGCAGTCCGCCCCCTCACCCGCCCCAACCCCCGCGAGTTGATGGATGGCGGTTGGGAGCATCGGACCTGTTTGCAGTTTACCGGTAAAGGTGGTGCCAGAGTTGGCGACGGTCGTTTCGACTAGTTGCTTGACGGCGACCGCACCCGCTGCGGCCTCCATGACCGTTGATCGTTTCACGCCGGTTATTTGAGAGACGGTTTTTTGCGAAGGGTCGCGGGTATCATTTTTGATGAAGTGCGCGAGCCGCGAATGGAGCTTGAATGTTTTGTCGATGATGGTCATATCAGTTACAAGACGCTCGAAAAAAGACCCAACAAAACAACAGAAACAACACGCAAAAAACAGCGAACCAAATCGGGATGAACTCGCCGAAAATCGTCACAGCAGCACCTTAATCAGCCTCGCTAACAAAATGATTGCTGGGGGAGCGGCGACAATCGAACCCAAAACAATGACCACAATCGCAAACAATCGGACAGTTGGCATAGCCTGACCCGCATCATTCTTGGCGCGGTACCCGTAGACCCCGAACGTAATGAAGTAGAGGCCGATGGCGAGGAAGATTGAGCATCCAATTAGCATTTTCAAACTTTCCCAAGTACGGCAGAAAAGCAGTGTTTCTTTTTGCAAATCACATTGGCCCCGTGGTTGACCAATTTGCTGTAATTTTTTCGATCAACTTGAACCAACTCACCACAGACGGAGCATCTTGCGGTTCCTGTTTTTTTGTCCTTATCAGCTACGACCATCTAATCTCCGATCAAAACGTAGATGACGAACACGAGGATCGTGGCGATGGCGAAAACGAACAGCCATCCGTATCCGTACATCACGTCGATGAGCATTGCCGCCATCCTCAAAAATCCCGGCGTCCCATCGTGTACATTCGGTGGGACGCGGGGCTGTGGGGTCACTTTCCAGCAGGCCGCTTGTCCAGACCTTTTTCCGCGAGCAATGCGGCCAAGTCGTCAGCGTGCAGGCAGTCGCACAGGCAGGCGTATGTCTTGGCGGTGCTGATTGGCGCGATGCTGCCATTGCAGTGGTCGTTGCCGGGGATGGCATCGTGCAACACGCCGAGGGAACTGATTTTTCCCGCATCGCCGAGCTGTACAATCGTGTCGCCATTCTTTGCTTCGCGTCCATTTCGATAATGCATTGTTGGGTACCTTTCAGGTAAAAGACATTTTGCGTGGGGTCAAGGCGTCCTCCCGGAGGCCACCGCTGGCACGGACGGTGTGAGCAGCGGCGGGGCCTGGCGGAGGAGAGAGGAAATCGTTACGCCGTCGCTACGGGTGCGGCGGGGGTCGCGGGCGTCGGCGTAGTAATCGACGCGGTGACAGCGGCAATCGCGGCGGCGTTTGCATTCTCGGCAGAGACGGCTGTGGACAGCGCAGCGGCCTGAGCCGCCGGCAACGCGGCAACAGCGGTTTGAAGTGCTGCAATGTTCGTGGCGGTCGTGGCCTGGGCGGTTGCGAGATCGGCAAGGGTACTCATAATTTTTTTCCTGTCTTCGAGTAAAAAATTGATCCGCCGGGCACATTGCCCGAGCAGCTTTTCCATTTCTTCGATCTTCTTGTCCTGCGCTAAAACAAGCGCCTCAATATGTTCGCTCATACAGCTACTCCGCGACGGCGTAGTGCGGCGATGAGTTCAAGTGACGGCGGCGCCGCACCGGCAACCGGCGATGGAGTGGGCGTCGGAACTGCGACTTTTACGACCGTCGCAGACTGGCGAAAAATCTTAAGCTCCTCAAACCACACGTAGATTTGATGACCAGCAATCGGGATGGCGGTAACGATCCATTTGTAAACGTAGTGGAGCGCCACGCGCACCCAATTGAGGGCCGAATCTGCAAACGTCAACGCCGGATTCGTAATCTTTGGAAGGCCATAGATAGCGCCCAAAACGCCGATGGCAATCGCGAGTACAGCCAGCGTAATCAGCAGCGTCCAAGACAGGGCGCGGAAAAATCGGTGAACACCTTCGCCCCAAAAGTCATTCTTGTGAGCGTCCTTAAATGCCTGAAGATCATCAGCCCGCTTCTTTTCGGCTTCCTTCGCATTGAGCGCGTTGGCGGTTTTCTGCGCCTCGGCCTTCGCCTGCGATAGCAGTGCATCATCCGCCGTAATGTGCGTCGTTAAATCGGTAATAGTTTTGGTCTGTGCCGCGATGATCGCCGACGTTTGCAAGTCCGCAGCGGTGAGTGATTTTGTCGCCGATATCAAATCGGTGTGTGCGGTGTCGAGGCGCGCGTCCGGCTTTTCCGTCTTTACCGCGACAACCGCACCGTCAGCAGACGCGACCGAAACAGCGGCGGCCTTATCGCTTGCCGCCAACTGCTCCGTCGCGCTCCGCTGCGTTGTAACCGCCTGCTCAATCGCAGGGGCGTTGCTCGTATATGCAATCTCGTCCGCGACATGCTTTGTCTGTGCTGCCGGATTGTTGCACCCGATGAGTACCAGCGATAACGCAACCGCCATGAACGCCAGAACCAAAACAGTGACCGTCTTAAATTTCATCGCCAGCCTCACAAAAAATATCGAAAAAGCCACGGGGTCCAAACGCCATGACGCGTTAATTGCCCGCATCCGCAGAGCATCGCCGCGAGAATCACAATAGAAAAAACCCGGATCATGAAGACCTCATATCTCGCTGGTCCTGAGCCTTCTCCCTTGCGTTTTGAACTAAGTCTCGGTCTGTTTGGGTTTGGGCACGGGTGTTTTGATCCGCATCCCGTTGTGACTGTTGCGCGCTTCGATCAGTTTGATCGGCTGTGCTTTGTGTAGTGCTTTTAACTACCTCAACCGCAGCGGCCTTTGCCGTAGCGCTCGCATCGACTGCGACCGCCGCAGCAGCCGATGCAATCCTTGCCCCTGCCTGCGCCTGCTTGACGTTTTTCGCACCCTTGTACCAGTTGTAAAATGCGATAAAAAGATTGAATATCATAGACGCAGCGCACGCGCCAATGAAACTGGATACATCGCTGGCGTTAATCATCGCGACGAGCGGAGGAATCGGTGTCAGAGATAGCAAAATCGCAAAAATGTGATGCGAATTCTCGGGTATTTTTTCGGCGATGCTCGCCAGATAATAAGACATTCGTTAAGCCCTTTTAGAAGCCGCTCATGCCGCCGTTGATTGTCGTAACGGTCCCAGTCTTTGTGCCAGGAACAAGCTGAACCCTCTGAACGCCGGACAGGTCAAGCTGGATGTACTGAATGCCGCCATCGGCTGGAACGATTTGATAATTGGGAACAATCAGGCCACCGTTGACAGTGATTCCGCTCACCATCTTGTCGGTCGTGAATGAACGCACCGTTGAACCTAACGTACAATTCAAGTCTGCGAGCGTGAACGGAAACCAATCTTCGCCGTTGAATAATTTCCATCCAAGTATTTTCACATTGAATGCCGAAGTCGCCGTGCCAGCCGCAAAGAATGCGAACGTGGCGAAGCTGTATGGGTTCTGCCCACCTGATCCAATGTTGATAATTCCATCGCCTCCCGGCGCAACAACTGTCGGCGGAAGCGTGGGATACGCGGCGGGAGCCGGAGGGGTTGCGAAAAACTTCTGATAATCGCCTGCCGCCGTGCAGATGGTTGATTGCATAACGTCACCTTTCATAGAAGCGGGAGCTTTGATTTATCAAAGCTCCCGCATGGCGATTAGCGGTCCGCAGAATTGAAGGCAACGAGCGTCGAACGGTAACGAACTTCAAGGCCGTACAGGTTCACCGCGTCCGTGGCGTGCGTGCCAGGTGCGAGATAAATCGTCACGACATCCCGAGGCTTCAATCCTTTCCCTTGAACCAAAATGGTGGTTTCTGCTAGGGCGGTGGTAGCGGTGGCACTCTTGGCGATTGCCGCCGAAGCCGCCGGAGCAAGGTCTGCCGTCAATGCGGTTCCCGCACGCTTGCTGTACACGTTGGCGGTGAACGTCGGGGCGTTGGTGTTGCCGTTTGAGTTCACTTCGAGAACGATGGAGAGGTAATCAGAGGTCGTGTCGTAATCGAGCGGAACCACAAAAGTAAACATCGCCTTAGTGGAGTCGCCCGACGCCCACTGGACTCCGATATGGTTCGTCTCGAACGCCGCAACAAGGGGGTTTGTGCCTGCGGTAAGACCCAAACCCGTGGCACTCTTGAGGGTGTGTGATGCGCTGCGAATAAAACCAAGACCGCTGCCGTTTCCGTTGCTGCCGTAGGTAATCAACCCGGCAAGACGGAGTAGAAAATTTGCTGGCGTAAACATCGAAAACCTTTCGGTTTGAAAAATCAAAAGAAGAATGCCGGGGACTATTTTTCAAGTCCCCGGCAACGCAAATCACACCGGGATTAGTTGAGGTTTGTGTACTTGCCACACAGGTTAGGAGCGACACAGCAGAACATGAACTGCGATTCAACGTGGAACTTACGGCCCTTTTTCCCGCCGTTCAGACCGCGAAGGTTGTACAGTTCGGACGGCTTGAACTTGTAGCCGTTACGGAACCGCACCAAGAACGCTTCTGAGTTGATCGCGAGTCCCGTCTTCACGGGGCATAGCGGATCGCCGACGATGTAGCACGAGCCATATTTCAACACTTCGCTCTTGAAGCCGAATTCGGCCATCTCGCGAATCTTGGCGTCCGTGTTGATGTTCACCAGCTGCGCCAAACCCTGTTTCTTCCATTTGACAAGAATTTTGGGGTTTACGAGCGCGAGGTCGATTCCGCCGGAGCGTTCCGACAAGCCTTTGGAGAGATTTGCATTATCCACGAAATCATCGACGCCCCAGTTGTAGGACGTGTTGTCAACGAACGATCTCCACCATGCCGTCGAAGCATCGCCAGTTGATCGGTCAACCCCGGCGTAAACCGCAGTGGTGCCACCGTCGTCAATCGCGGAAAGAAGGCCGTACTGCGCGGTCCAGTTCGGATCGGCTTCGGAGGCCGGCGAACCGTTCCACATCTGAGCATTCATGGTGAGCGCTTGGTTGGCGATCTCGGCGATAACCGCATTACCAGCAAGGTCGAGGATCGCTTCACTTTCGCTCTTCTTGGCTCGCTTTGCCTGATCCAGAGCCGAGTCGCGATCCTTGTCGTAGATGATTCCAATGTTGTCGAGTTCCGACCAATGGAAAATCGGACGCGAGAACATTTCGCCTTCGGAGTTTCCAGCGGTAACAAGCACAACGGCGCTGGTGGTAAAATCAACCCCACCAGAAACAACCGTCACGCTGCTAACAGTTCCGCCAGACATGACCGCGGTGAGTACGGCGCCATGACCCCAGCTTCCGACTGCGGGCCAAAGCGTGAGGGTTGGGGGAGCTGCCGGTAAAGCCGGACCCGCCGGACGGGGTAATGCTCGTGACGGTTCCATTGGCGTCAACCGCGACAGTGAACGTCGGCGCGGTACCCATGACGGATTCCTGAGCCACCGTATCACGCCACGTCGCAGCCTTGTAGTTGTTCTGGATTTTGCTCTTAATGAGCGGCTCATAGTTGGATGTCTGGTCGGACATCTGCACTCGCAGGCTGTCGTTTTCCAAGCCCATGAGGATCGTGTTGTCTTTGCTGCCGGGGTTCCCGACGCCGAAGATATCGGACGACTTCGCGTTGTTGAAGATAGAGAAAATGTTCAGGAGGTTGGGTTTGCGAAGGAGAGTCGAAACGACCTCCATTGATTTCTCTTCCAGCGCCAGCGGGAGAATATTCTGTGCTGTATATTCGGTTGAATTTGCCATAAGTCACTGACTTTCAAAACTGGCCCGTTATTCGCCGCCGCTGGTAAGTGCACTTAAAAGTGCCTTGCCGAGTCGGTCACGCTGAACGGGCGCTTGACGCACGCCTGCTTGTGATGGGGTCGGACGAGTGCCAGGAGGGGTGCTTGTGCTGGCTCGTACGGCGGTCGGTGGGGCGTCGGGAGGTGTGGCGGGAGGACTTTTCTTCTTCAACTCGGTGAGCTTTTCCTTGAATAGCTCGGTAGCTCGAATCTGTAGAGCCTTGCCTTCGTATCCTGCGGCGGCGGCTTTCTGGTAGCACTGGTTGTTCAGCGTTTGAGCTTTATCAATGGGGATTCCATTGTTCTCAGGTCGCTGCGACCATGATTGCCAGAAGGATGTCGCCGCTTGTGATTCCGTATCCTTCGCTTCGCGTTTCTTCATCTGCTCGGCCAACTTGCGGTTGGATTCGAGCAGCTTTCGGTTCGCGGCGTTGCTGGATTTGGCGGCGGCGGCACTCAGTTTCGCGGCCTCGTATGGATCGGTTTCTGCCAGCTTCTCAGCTTCCTCGTGCAGTTTTTGGGACTCGTCGAGGAGCTTTGAAATGTCGGCGGCGTCATCGACCACCTGTTCCGCTTGAGCCGTCGTCTGGGTTCCCGTCGATTTTTCGAGGAGTTGGGAAACCATCGACTTGAGGCTCTTGAGTTCTTCGTCGCGGGCCTTTTCGCGTTTTTCACGCTCAACGGCCTTCTCGCGGTTCGCTCGCTCTTGATCTTTCTTCTGCCGTTCCGCATCGAATTCCGGCTTAACTTCGGCGGTTGGTTCCGCTTCGGTTTCTGCCTGCAACTCGGTAGTTACTTCGGGTTCCGGTGTCGGCGTCGATTGATCTGGCGGGGGCATTAGCTCTGTTGAAGTCGAATTGTCATCGGCGGCTGGTGCCGCCTCTGTCTCCGTTTGTGCCACAACTTCCGACATTTTGTTTGCTCCTGACCCACTTCCGGCTGGCGGTAACGTGTTTTCGGCACCTGTCCGGTCACGTCATTGCGCTGCACATTGAGGGGGCTTGGGTTAGCGGGGAGGCATTCGACCGCCGAACGACTCCCGTGTCTGATGCGGGATTATTCGGGGATGGCATGGAGGGCTTGTATCGCGGCATCGCCGACCCGCGCCGCGATAGGAATAAAAAACCACCGCCACTATTCAAGATGGTCGGGGCAACGATGGTGTAGCCGTTTATCCTTCAAGGACGTTGGTGAGTTCATAACGGCAAATACGAAACGCCGAAGGCAACAACCCAGACGACTTCGACAGTTTCTGGATAGCCATTCTTGCTTGCTGTTCAGAGCCAATTGCTGGCAAAACGCCGATTGATCCACCGTCCGTCTCGATGTCCGGCATGTCAAAGCCTTGGAATGAGTCGCGCAGTGCGATTATGAATAATGGAAATTCAGCGCCGTTCATCCCCCGCCCGCCATCCCACCCACCGGCTGTACCTGCTTTTGCGCAGCTGCCTTGCTCTTCAAGTGATGGTCGATAATCACCTTGCTTGCCTCTGTCTGTGTGCGTGTGGCCTCATTCTGAATCTTCTGAGCCGCCAACTGGTGATCGACCGACATAGGCTGTGCTGACGGCTTCAAGCCAATCATGGTCAAAACCTCCCCCTGCACGTCGGGCTGCATCTTTTCATACGCCATCGAAATGCTGAACGAAGGCACGGGTGTCGCCGGTCCCTGCGGTGCGGCTTTCTGTGCAGCCTCGGCCTGCTCATCCATCAGGTCTTTTCGCATCCCCTTCTTACGAGCGGCGATCTCTTCCGAGTCGTAATCCAACTCGTCTTGTGCTGTTTCTTCGTCAATCAATTGAGATTGGAAATCCGCACGAACCTGAGCGTCCCTCTGTGCCTTCACTTGTCCTGATCCAGTCGCCAACGAAACAGAGCATCCCAACTTCATATCTCGCACATAGGGAAGTAGGTACCGTTCCACCACTTCCTTTGGCACCGAGCGATTGATCTCCCAAAACGCCTTTACGCTCATCCAATTCGTCATGCCATGTAACGCGAACTTCACCATTCGTCGGATCGCCACTTCGCTGTACATACTCTTGAAGCTGCTCGAATTTTGCGAAGCGCTCTGTAAACTCGCAATCGCCACATTCGCAGTCACGCCCGGCGGGGGAGTTCCCTGCCTAACCGCCGCGTTGCCAGACACCTGCTCAAAGTCCTTCGCCAGCTTATCACCCATCTCAGGCAGTGCCGGAGGCATCGGGGGCGGCTCGATCACCTTGTAGACCCTGTTGATGTCAAAATTCGGGTCGCCACCACTATCAAACAAATGCACCTGATCCGGGTTCGCATGGCCATCCTTGAACGTCTCGGCCACGTTCCCCACGAACGACTTATCCATCAGGAATGCTGGACCCTTGAACCACTGCGAATGCGACAGCATCGACTCGCTGTTGACGTTGATTGCATTCTGAGGAGAACGCAACCGTTCGGTTTCCGATTGACCATAGGGCCGGTCAATGATCGGAACGTTCTTATCGAGGAAAACCGGAATATCCCCGAACGGCGCGACGACGTAACTCTCTGGCACCGTCTCGCCATTGATGGTGATCCACTGCACCGTACAGGTTTTCATTGGATGATTTTGGTGCATCTCTTCGGATGGGTTCCCATCATCGTCAAATGAGCTATTCAGATTCTCGCCGGTATGGGCGTGGAGGATATGAGCCTTGATGCTCAGGCCGGGGAGGCTTCGCGGAGCAGCTTTGCGAGTTCCACCTTTATTATCCCCCTCGGACTCTTCATCATCTTCGGATTCTTGAACTTGTCCGCCGGCCTCGGATGATGCCTCTTCTTCCGGCTCGGCGTCAGGGGATTGCGCATTGGAATCACCTTGAATTTTAACCAGTGCCGTTTGCAAAGCCTCGGCGAGCGTCATGGGTAATTCCATGTTCCGCAAGTACACGAGAACCATCGTCACAATCGGCGTCTCATACTGGATGTTGTAAATTGGGCTCGCCGACATTGATCCATCTGGTTGCGTAATGGCGCAATTCCCATACTTATTGATCGACTCTGCCGCCCCAGGCCACATGCGCTTTGCCTCTTCGGTATCCACAACCATTTCGACGCGAAGGTTATTCATGTCCTTCACGTCGCTCTTGAGTGGGTCTGGATACCACTGCGGCGTCGGCAATAACTTGTAAACCGGCCTCTCGTCCACTGGGTCCCATTCAGTCAGCCCCATCACCCATCCGTCAATCTGCTTCCGGTGAATCATGTCTCGAATGGTCTGGTCCATCTCAATTTCGTCACGGATGGCGTCGAAGCTGATTTGAATCCACTTGATCGCATTCTCAGTATTAACGCAGTACCGGCGATGTTCTGGCACAAATTCAACAACATCGTCGTCAATCGGATCAAACAGCTTCAGCGGGATTGGCTGTCCGCCTTCCGCCTGTGGATGAATCGTGAACGGCTTAATCAGCACCCACGGCCCGTCCTGGTTGAACGACGTGGATTTTATGACGATGGAAGCCGGCGTTCGGCAAGCGTCTGCCGTAAAGGTATTGATGGTGTTTTGAATTCGATTAACGGTTGGGCGCATATCGCCCGGCACCCAATCGTCTCGTCCCCGCAGATACAACATTTCCGAAATTGTTAAGTTCTGCCCACGGTCACCGATGTAGATATTGCGAACCGCACCATTCGCCAATCCCAGCCGTGCAGCCAAGCTAGACAGTAGTTGCAGCTTCGCGGCATCCTTCTCACCGGGGTGCGGGAGAGAAGAGTACGTGTTGTCAGAAATGGCCTGCTTTGCCATAAAATGCCTTAATTTTCAGTGATAAGTGGTGCATGGGTAATGATTTTTTGGGGACTAGGCGGCGTTTTAGGGGCGCGAATTTTGTTGTCGAGAAGGTCCACCTTCGCATCCTTGCACACGCTAAAAATCATCTGCTCGCGCACGATATATCGCACGTTTCCTTCATCGACGGCCACCTTACCGGTCAGATCAACGGCGCGGCAGTACACCACGTCGCCCACGGCGCAAATATGCACCGGTGCTTTTTCGTCAATGGAGATAACCTGACCAAAGCACGTGTTCTTATCCTGCCCGGCTGGCGTGATGATTGGACCAGTATCAACGCGAGGATCGGTGCAGGCGGCGAAAATAACGTGACCATTGGTGGGGATAAGAATCACTTGGAAGCTCCTTGTGTGACCTGTTTCTTTTCTTTTCGCACGGCTCGAATGGACTCGATAACTTCGCCGTCTTGCATGTCTTGAGCTTTTTTAATCCCCGCGAGCCCGGCAATAGTGAGAAGTTCGTTTCGCGTCTTGTGGTCAAGGCCGTCGCCATCCGGCACTTTGGCGTTGGCGCTCGCCCTCATTCCGCTGCACAAAACCGGCGTTTCGCCATCCTTCTCCCACCATGATTCACAAAGGAATCCAGATACAGGATTGGGTGAGCAGACGAGCAGCATTTGCTTCTTGTGGTGGAGGGAGCGAAAGCATCGAATTTCAATGAGCGTTCCCGGCTCGTCACCGGGAATTGTTTTTTGGTCGGCCCCAATGATTGTTTGAATGGATCGCTTGTCGCCGGAAATAAGTGCCTTTCCGGTTCCGAGCAATGAGATTCCCGACGTGTCGCGCTGCCACCAGACGTTGCCCACGCCGGCCAAGGGGACCACCAGCAGCATTCGCTCATAATGCTCACCAAGAACTCCGAAGGATCGGCGTTCGATCTTGAAGCCCTTAAGTGCGGGGTTATCGACTACGAAGCGTGAATAAGGCATGGCAATTTCCTTCAAGTCCGGGGGATCGTTTGGTTGCACTTCTTGCAGAGCCAAAAGCCTGGCCCTGCGGACCACGACTGCTTTGCATTGCATTTTGGACATGGATAGGGGGGCGGTTCTGGCGGAGTCGGCTTCTCCACCTTCGCAGGCGGGTTCATCATCCGCTCAATAATCGGCACCGGTGAACCGCGTTGCGTCCCCCGCCAATAGACATACGCCCCGCCGAAGAACAGCAGGGCGTCACGAAGCAATGGCTCAAGGGTGGTGACGATGTCCATGCGGGGATTATTCGGTGGAGGGTTACTTTGGCTCCATCCCCCGATTCCACCGCACCGGACCCGAATCGCACCCGTGCATCGAATCGCATTGGAGGCGAGTAAGTTCGGCGTAGGTGATCTTGCGCTCGCGGTACCAGTCCTCAGCGAGACGGGCTCGGGCGAGCAGGTAGGCGTGGGAGCGGGTCTGTGTGGCGGGCTGCATGTGGGGATTGTTCGGGCGAGTGCTACGTCATGGTTCTGGCAATAGTGGGCGATTCATCGGAAAATCGCCGTCATAGACTGTAGCATAAGGCAGGAAGATCGGGTGATAGTCCATGCGTAGGTAAGGCGAACACCAACCATGCAAGTCGCCTGCATGCGAAATCTGCCTAGCCTCGGCATTACCAATCCGAACTCTTTCGTTCTGTTCATCAATTTTCTTTTGCTCTCTCGCATCGTAATTCCTTCTGCATTCGTCATTCCAGATGTACTTCGGTTGAAGTACGGACAGCTGACTTTGATGATGAATAACCGCCAGGAGTTCACCATCCGTCGCATCTTTCATGTCGTCCAAAAAAAAATGCCATCTTGACCACTGCCTGACGGCCTCAACAGCCTTCATTAAGGCAATGCTGTAGCCATTTTCTTCGGCTTTACGTCGCATCATTTCTTCGTTCATTAAGTCTATCATATGGCGGAACCTAAACTTTGAAACAATCAGTCATCGCCGTCTGGAAATACCGCTTGAACGTCAATCACTACATCGCCCAAAGAATGGTTGCTGAATCCACGCGGTTCGACGTTTAGTGGTGGACTTCCCTCTATGAGTGCGCAAATCGCAACGCCGCTTGTAACCCCACTCAACGCCGCATCCGAAATCGCACCGCAACGAAGATGAACCGGCGTTTCGTATCGCGGTCGCATCATGCCGTCACCAGGATTAATGCGTTTATTGCATACAGGGCATGGCTTCGTTAATAAGACGCCGGCGATAGTCTCTGTCGAACACGTCGCGGTTACCGTGAGCGGCTCGTCGGCTTCAACTACGGCGTTCAGTCCCTCAACAACCTTCCCCGTGCTGCGATCGATGCCGCGATAAGTGGTACCGTAAAGGTACTCTTCGATTGCTTTGGCGTGTTGCGTTGCTGATTCATTGGACGCCCCCATTGTGCTAACCGCCTCCGCACTCCCGCCGTACGCGGGATTAACGCACCTCAACGCCGCCTTATGCGCTGCCGGTTTTGGTGTGGGGTGGAAGCTGCGGCAAGGCTCGCACCATCCCCATTCTTGCGCATCGACTTCTTTGACGCCTCCCACTGCCGCTCCCGCTTCTCATTGCAGGCGTCGGCAATGAACGCGCGATACCAAGGGGAAATTAATACGACGGCTGGCGACCCATCCAGTCCCATTCCTTCAAGAATGGTCCTATTCTCAGCTTCTTTGCGCGAGTAGGTTTTCCCATGATCGGCGTCCGCTAAGCAATACTCGCTATCGCATTTTTCCCTTAATGGCGCATTAAAGGTTTTTGGATCATCGCCGCTCCACCATCCCCATTTCCACGTCGTCATCGCACATTCTCCATGGTTTCCAATAAATAAACCAACTAATTCACCCCGAAAGTGCATCCGCAATTTGGGCACGATTGGATGTACTCTGGGCCGCTTTCGTCGGCCACGTTATACCCATGCTCCTCGCAATATGACGCGGGCTTCTTATGCTCATCGTTTTTTCCTACGGCCACTAATACGGCATCACGGTCGCAGTTTTCGTAGGCGCACTTTTCATTGGGCATTAGTCGCTTATGGCGTAGTGGCTTGGGCATGCCGGTTCCCAAAACCTCATCCGCGTCAAGGTTTTTAGGAAAGCATAAATCCATCAAGATGTTGAAGGCTAAGCACCTTTTTAGCAAATCTTCAACCTTCATCGCGTTACCTCATCAGGAACGAACCACGTATCATCGGTCAACTGTCGCGCATCTGGCTGGTCAACAACGCCTTGCATCGGGTCCCGACAAGTGGCGCAAACATGAACGTCCACACCGGCACAGCATAAATCTAATGCGGTGGCGAGAGAAAGGTAGAAGGTTTGTTGGCATTCTCTACAGATCATCTCTCACCTCCCGCACAAATCAAGCCGAACCTTCCGAGCCTCATCGAACAGACGCTCCGCATACGGCTCCCCTGACCTCGCCCAATGCTCGACCCGCCCGTCAAGGTACTCGACGACCGCAGAGACGCCACGGGCCGCGATTGGCTTGTCGGACGATGTAGAGGTCGGCTTGCTGGCCTTCCGTTGCTTACGAAGTTCCTGCGCGTCCCTCAGCATGCCCTCTTCGCCCTTGGCGACGGACTTCAATTGATCCTCTGGCGGCAGCTTCGCAATCTCATAGGCATTATCGACAGCCACTTGACCGGCATCGACCGCCGCGATCAACTCCGGTATCCCCGCCTTCATTACCGCCTCGCCGCGAGTAACCGAGAATTTGGACGTTCCAACGGCGGCGGCGGCGATCTCTGACGCTCGGCCAATCGGCGGGGTAGAAATCAACCCGCTCGATAGATTCGCTGGAAACGAGGTTTTTGATATATGCGATACAATAGTCTGAGTCTCCGACTGTAGGTGGGCGATCATCTTCGCCCCGACCATCGCCAGCTGAGAAGCCGTCATGTGCCGGCGGTGCCTGTTCGCCGATACGACGTACAGCGTTGGCGATCCGCCCCATCCCTTACCGTCCCACTCAATGAACTTTGTCTCAATCCCCAATTCCGTACAGGCTCGGTCGCGATGCTTTCCGTCGAGCAGCAGACCCTTGTACGAGACGGCTGGAACCTGTTGGCCATTCTCCGCGATATCGAGCTTAAAATCCTCGTAATCTTCCGGCGGCATTGGCGGGAACATATCGGCGGCGGGATGGACCTTCAAAGCGAATCCTCCTTGACGGGGAACGATACTAAATGCGTCGAACAAAATTTGAGATGAGCAATGCGAATGGGAAGGAATTCGGAGAGTAGTTTTCGGCGGGCGTCTTGCAGGGCGAATATCGCCGCCTTGCATCCTGTCGCGATCTCTGGATCGGTTGCCCCCCTAAACTCCCCCGCCAGCCGCTCAATGGCCGCGTCCAGAACCCGCCCCGCCTTGACCCTCGACTCCAAATTTATCAGCTTGGAATCGACCTCGACAATCGGCGTATCGGGCACGGCAAGCCTCCCATCCATGATCGCGGCCTTACGAGTGTTGGACGACTCAGCCATATCCATCATCCGCTTGCGGCAAACGTCGGTCGCCCACGTCCCGTAAACGCCCTTCGCGGCGTCGAACTGGTCACGGTACTCCCAGAGTTTTGATGCGAGGTCATGAGCGAGAACATCGGCTGATTTATAGGTGCGACGTGCGATTGCGGGGCATGCTCGTATCGCTGCCCGAGCGGCAGAAAGTGCCCTTGAATGCGAGAACTCCACCGTTTCAACGCAGAGTTGAGTCATTTGGTCCGCCTTCGCAAATGAGTTGCATTAGCAAGTATAACGCATTTGACTCGGCTCAGGTTACTAAATCTTGCGGAATTATGGTTGGGCTACACTAAGGGTGGTGGCGATGCAAGAATTGACTCTGCAAACAGCCTCTTAAACAATCCATCGCATGATCGTTCGCCGACTCATATTTATCCGCCCCGTCGATCATTTCGCCCTTGGCGTTTTTTTTAAATGACCAGCTTTGAAAATTACTCCTTAGCCCCTTACACCGCGAACAAATCTTTAACTTCGGCTCGGTAACAAGGGCATGGCGGATAGCCTCGACGCCAGCGTCGAACGCGCTCCCCTTGTCCGCCGGCCAACCAATAAATCGCAAACCGTAATCCCTCGCCTGTAACGCGCAGCTCTTGCCCTGGGCTCGGCTGCTCATCATCTCGTTTGGATCGCCAAAGTATCGCAAGACGTTTCGTCCATGCAGCTTGTTCCGCCGATGGATTTCCTCGCAATGCGACTGGATCGACTTTTGCCCCTCATAAATCTCATCGTAGACTATGATCGAGCCGTCTGTCGCGCGGCAAATCCAAGTCGCCGCCGTCGTCCCGTATCCCGGATCGTAATAAGCGCCTGCGGCCACTCATCTGGCGGATCAAAGTCGTCAATAACATGAGTCGAATCGTCATATTCCGGAAAAACCCCGCCCTCCGCCGCAACCCAAAGGCCGTCGATCCATTGCTTCCGCCGATGCGGTGGCATATATCCAAGGCCATCCAGATACTCTTGCCCGTGGGGTTTTATGGTCCAAGTCGCGGTATCAAAGTACCCAGGATTGTCGGCGATGCTCGTAATTATCCGCTTGATGTATTTGCCCGTTGGCGGAGTCGCGTTATACGCCAGCGTCCGCCGGTAATCCGCCGGACTCCTAATGAGTCGCAAATCATCCGACGCGGGCTGTCCCATCTGGTTGATCCAGTGCATGGGCGGGCCGGGGTTGCAGTCGATAAATAATTGGCGGAAGGGGACATCAACCCCATGAAACCGCATCGAGCCCGCCAGCGATAACGCCTGATCCGCCGAAGCAATCTCTACCCCCTCAGACAATAGGCCGCCGTCGATCTCCAACGACTGGCCGCGAGCCGGATCATCCATGCTCAAAAATATGAAATGCGAGCCATTAGCGAGCGTATACCCGCTTTGATGTTGAGGAGTTGCCGATGGTACCGGCAGGTTAAACGCGGGCAAAACCTGTTTATAGAGGGTCGTAATAACCGACTCTGACAACCGCTCCCGCGTTGATCGCGCCAAGAGCCATCGAGAGCCTGGATACTGTATCGCCCTCATCATAAGGATTTTAAGGATGCTGACTGTTTTTGCGGTCCCGCCGCCCCTCCACGAAAACAAAGCGGTCCTTAACGTCCCCCCTCAGAAGAGGCAAATAGCTTCGGCCAAGGACAAGCTCTCGGCGCTCAACTTCCGGCATCGCCGCCCCCCATTATCGCGGGGACGGAAAAAACAATAGCGAGCGGCGTAGGCGTCGATACCTCAACCTCTGACGGCTGTTTACGATGGATAAATGGAGCCGCATCTGCCGCGCACTTGACGCGGACCGCAATGTCAATGTTGGTGTTTTGATACGTTGATATCAAAAACTCAAGCGGAGTAAGAGACTCGTCTTTGGCGAAAAGTTCATTGATTCTTTCTTTGACTGTTTGGTCTGGTTTTTTAACGATTAACCTATTGTAACCCTTAGGTTTACGACCAGCCCCAGGACGTGCGCCGCCATTACCTGCCATTTGATATGCCCAGCAAAAACTGAAAAACTATTGAATTATTCGGTTTCGGTCGGGATGGACAAGATTTAAGGAGATTCAAAATGGTCGTAAAAACGAACTACAAAAAGGGGACTTTTAATGTTGCTTCATGGAGCGTTGCAAATGAACTCGGGGCGACGGTTATTGTTAAACCTGAAAACAGGGTCAACGGTTTCTCTGGAGAAACGCTTGTAGTAAGTCCTGAAATTTGCGGAGAATATTTGAGGGTTTCGGCAGCGGGCATCTGCCCAATAGCGCTTTCTTCGATACCAATGGTTGAGGCGGCGGCATCGCGGTTTTTCGCGGGGGAGCGCGGGAATGTTGGGGCGATTTACAGCAAGCATATTTCGCTCTCGCCGCTCGACATTGGTTTTGACGTAACGAAAACCGACATGAAGGTTGTTTTGAAATGACCCCGGAAGAACTGAAAAACCTTGAAGCTTGCTTGATCCTGTTATACGCGAAGCATTGCGGCCGGTTTTTGTCCGCCCATGTTCTTCGCATACGATTGGGCGGGGTTTCTTTTTGTTTTTGGATTTGACATGACCCGCATCGCTCGGACACCAGACCGCCTACGACTCTTCCGCTCCTCGACTGGAAAGCTTTGGCTTGTCAGAGAAACGCCGCTGCTGACCGAGATCGTTGTCCGGGGGGATGGGACCGGGCCGCATAACCTCCGGCGACGGTTTGAACGGGAGAAGGGGTATGCGGCGTCAGAAGGGCCGCAACATGGTCGCGATTGATGAAACTATTAACGAGCCTTGGAGGGCATCGCATGGCTAAAAAATGGCATTGACATACATGACTCACCAAAAAAGTTGAAAAATCTTTAGAATTCCAGTTGACTACCCGGCGATTGCCGGGTATAGTTATATCAGTAATCGATTGCTCGGTTACGCCGATCTGACCGGTCGTCGGGCTCAGGAGAATCTCATGGGTATTTCTCAAAACATCAAGCAAATCTTGTCGGATTGTCGTCACCAAGCGATGGAAAGTTTGGATGACGACAATGTCCCCGAGGCTGTGCGTAGGCTCGTCGCGGTCGCCGAAATCGACACTGGATGTAAGATCTTTGCCATCAAGCAAGGGACATTTGTCGATTATGTCCCAGAAGACGGCCGGTCAATCGATGGCGCGAAATACGAATGGCACATGCGGGCCATGTCGGGAAATCTTCGGCCAGGAGAGCCGAAGCGGGTCAAACGTGAGCGCGGGTGCTGGAATCTAATAGTGGACGGAAGTGCCGATAAAGGTAATCCGATCTCCCTTGAAGCGTGGTTTAAACAAAACGACGTAGAAGCGGCTGCGGCGAATCCTAAATGTTGCCAAATCATAGTATTTTGATTTAGCTCCCATCTGCCTCGGTTTCTGAAACCGGGGCAGATTTTTTAAGGGTAATTTATGAAAACGATAGTCATAAAAATCGGACCAAGCGGATCGCTCTCCCTCGCCGATGAGGGGATGCCGCCTGGATGGCTTAATCCGAGCAAAAAGGGTGTCGCATATCTACATATTGAGGGTGTCCCAAATCACGTTGGGGCCCCCGAAGTAATTGTAAAACTCAAAGCGTGCGTCCCGATGGTTTTTACGGAATCCAAGATTGCGGATGAGGATGATTTTAGACTCGCGTGGGAGTCGCTCAAACCGGGTGCGATCATCCGCACCCGAAAGAGGCGAGCCGATTTGCATGACTGGATACAAGACTCCGTAATCGCTCGGGCGAATAAACTCGGCCTGACCTCCTACGCCATTGCCAAAGCCAGTGAGGGTGCGGTCAGCGAGGACCATGTGCGCGACTACCTGACCCGAGCGAAGTCGATGGGCTCGCACAAGCTGCAACATGTCCTGCGCGTTCTCGGCCTGAAAATTAGCGAGTAAGTTATGCGTTTATTTTCGGAGTCATCGCATGGCTAAAAAATGGTCGCCGGAAAAGTTCATATCGCGGCAAGTCTGACCGTCCCGCGTAAAAGGCAAGCCAGCCCCCACCTTTCGGCGGAAACTGGCGAAACGCACAGCGCGAAAACCCTTTGAAGGCAACCATTATCCCTTATCAATCAAACCGATCTCCATAAAACGCAATGTTTTAGGATCGAAGTTGAATGCAATTCTTTTTCCAGCACCAGGACCATTGCGAGCTTTGGTTATTTTGAGAATTCGGTTGGGGGTACAGCATTCGGGTGGATAATTTTTGTTGCATCTAACCACAACTTCGACCTCTGCGTCGTTCGCGCTCCAGCCAAAGAACGGTTTGAGTAAAACGGGGATAGGCTGATCCTCCAGCAGTATCGTGAATCCCGGCGCCTGACTTGACGGTTTTTTTAGGATGAGTAACAAGGATGATCCGACACCCATATCGCCGCGCGATTGTCTTTACTTTGTTGATAAATTTCAGGTCGGCAATCCAAGGCTTTTCGTCTGTGGCGGCTGCTGTAACGGGATCAATGGCGATGATCTCAAAGCCAGACTTGGCTCGTTGTTCTGCCCAAACCGCAAGCATTTCTAGGCTCGCCTGCTCTTCCGGCGCATCCCAAATCTTCTGTCCAATATCGTCAATACGTTGTCGGTGTTTGGTGGTGAGAGATTTTGCCAAAGCGCCGTTGCGTTCAACCCATTCAGGATCAGTTAAATCTGAAACGCCGGCAACTTGAGCGTGAGCCCGCTTGAGATGATGTAAGCGGTCCTCCTCAAGTTCATAAACGCATGCTTTTATCCCACACTCATTCCATGTGACCATTGCCTCCATGAGCCAAAGAGATTTTCCACTACCTGGGTCGCCGCAAATACAAGTAACAGTTCCAGGCATGAGCGCGCGGCTGGATTGGCTGGTGACGCTCCATGGCCCCAATGGAAGGATACGTCGCTTTCCTGCGATAGTGGCCTCCATTTCCTTTGCGTAGTCTGCGGCGAAGCCGAGTGGTTCCGCGTTTCCTAGTACAGCTTCGATGGCCGTTTTTTTTTCGTCAATAGTGGAGTATGGCGATAGAAAATCTACAACATCACCTTTTGGCGGGAGTTCTAAATCGTCGCAATGAATCCAGTGGATGATCGGAGCAGGAGTGAGCATTTGCAGGATTTTTTTTACGTCCTGCATGTGGTCAATTCCAGTCCGTGCGCCTGGTTTGGGATGGGCGGGAGGGTTTTCAGGATCATTGTCCGGCCACAAGTAAACCGTTTTGCCAGCTAGCATTGACCAATCAGCACAATGAGCTTTCCCAGCCCCTTGCGGACTTGTGGTAGCGACGATACCGATGGGATGGAGTGATTCGACGCATTTCTCACCTTCCACAACTACGACGATTTCAGAGCCTCTGACTCGTGCGCGGTTGTAAAGAGGCAGCGTACCTTGCGGTTGCTTCATCCACCATCCCCCGGCAGTCGGGGAGCATTGGGTGAATTTTTTCTTCCCGTTGCGGTCGATTGAGCGTATCGTCGCGTAGTCAACGGTGCCGGTGTCTGGGTTGGTGTAGCGGTAAACTTTTTCGACGTTCGGAATGATGCCGGAGATGGCTTCGAGAGATTGGTAAATAGGAGTATGCGGAGCCGGTGTTGGTCGTGAGGTTTCTCCGGATGCTTTGCGTAGCTCTTCGGAGACGGCGGTTTTGTTAAGGCGAGCTTGGATATCGAAAATGTCACCGTCGATTCCACATCCGTTGCATTTGAAATGCCAGTATCCGTCATCGCGTTGGAATATGGCGGCGCTAGGGGTAGTGTCATCATGGAAAGGACATTTCGTGTTGCGTCCCTTGAACTTCGCACCGGCGGTTTCGAGTACGGCTCGGAGTTGCCATTCGTCGGATTTTACGGCCTGCTGTCCTGCGGTTAGGGTCATTTCGTAACCCCTTGGTTTTGCAGATATGTGGGTTTCGGAAACAATGGGTCTTCACGGAAAATTTCCTCAATTTCTTCCGGTGTGTGGTGGTCGTTGGAGGGAATCTCTTCGCGGTCAGAGGTGGGCGCGACGGCGACACTTCCCAGCGTTGTTCATTGAGCCAGCGTTGAGGTCCAGGGATGAATTCGCCGTTTTGTTTTGCCCAGCTTGGGGACACTTTCCAGCGTTCCAAGCCAGCGATTACCGTCTCGGTAACCTTTTCGCACTTCAATCGACGCCAACACCGAACACACTTCGCCTTGCCAGTCTTCCGCTCGTGACTCGGCCAATGTTGCCAGAATTTGACGAACCCCTCGGGCATCCCGCTTTCCAGCGGTTCACCCTCATCGGCTTGTCCGTCCGAATTTGGCTGCTCCCCCGCAGGGGGTTGGGGGTTATTCCCTTCCCTTCCCTTCCCTTCCCTTCCATAGTCACTAGGGTGCGGTATTGCCGCATCTTCATGCGACTTTACCGCACATTCATGCGGTATTGCTATATCGGCAATGTTTTCAAGCACTTCCATTTCAACCCAACCTATCTCTACAAGTCGGGGTAGAGCTTCTCGAAACAATTCGGAAGGTAGTCTCGAAATTCGGGCGAGCGACTCCGAATCGTGCGCCCAGCGCTCCCGAATTGGTACCGAATTACCGCCCCGCAGGAGTGTGCGGGATTGCCGCAGGAGTGTGCCGCGAGGTTCGCACTTAGATGCGATTTGAAGAATTGCCATCCATGCGCCGAAGTGTGCGGCACCTTGGGGATGGTCAACAAGCTGTGTATACCCGTCGCCATCGTGACGGTTGGGTACAGGAACCCATGACATTTCTTTCAACTCGCGGGTGCGGTTGTTTTCAAATAGCGTGTTCCATTTGGTTATGCGGTAGAGGGTTATCAATCGAGGCCCCTCTTTTTATTATTGCATGGTCTGAAAATAACCAGAATATTTTCTAATTTGTTTCCATTCGTCGCATCGCCAAAAAAGACACCCCGCCCCTGGTGAACCAATTCTGAAAGTGCCCGGAGAGCGGCAATTGGTTCGGGGGGCAGAGGCGGGATGTTTTGACTGGCGTTCATAGGCTCTCCAATGTAGGGCTTTCAGACCCCGTGCTGTCCAGATTATTCGGGACATCGGCATGTAGGACCGGCAGTTCCCCCAACTCACTCAAAAACCTGCCCCGCTTTCCCTCCATCGCAGCAACGCTATGTGCGTACATCCTTGCGATGACGTTCCGCAGCTCCACAATGGAAACCTCAGCGTCCGGTGGGAATCCGGCGGCGTCACATAAGTCTCGCAAGATCGCCTTAGTGTGCGCATCGCGACCCCGCTCTTCTGTTTCGAGGGTTGGACTAGCGAGGATTTTCATTGGCGACATCCTTGCCGGGATTTTGAAATAAGATAAGGGAGCGAACGTTTTGGTACCGTCCGCTCCCTTTCGGAATGTGGAAAGGTCAGAAAGGGATATCCGAGTCCGATGGCATCGCATCATCCGACGGCACCGTCTGCGGCATCGGCTTGGCATTCAAGATGCGAGACGCGGCGGATTCTTTTTTCGCTGGCTGCTTCGACACCACATAATCCTTGATGCCGTTTTTGTCGGGATACTGTCCGGTTTCATTGTGCTGGACTTCGACCTTGACCCGCACGGCGGCACCCTGAATATCCGCGCCGTTGAGTTCACCGGCTTCGTAGCGGTCCAACACGCCACAGGCTTCCGCACAGTGGCGAATTTTCGCCGGCATGGCGTCCAGCAGGTAATCGAAAATCAGGACGGGAGCGCCGGTGGGTCCATAGACCTTCAACTGCACCTTAATCATCTCCGCGCTGCTCTTCTTGCTGGTGGTGTCCTCAGCGTAAAGTATCTCAGCGTCGTACTCCCCGGCGGGAATGAGGTTGGCTTCGGCGATTTCCTTCTCGGTTTTCGGTGTGACTTTCATGGTAAAATTCCTTCGGCTTTAAGCCGTAAAATGGTTTTTTGTTCAGGCGGCAACGAGGCGGTTGAGACGTTTGGAAAGTTCCTCAATCCACTTCGCCATTGTCTCGGCGGTGACTTCTTCGAATGATTCGGCGTTGGCTTTTTCCAACAGCTTGCCGACGTTCTCCGGCGTCACACGTAGAGCCTCAATCAATTCCTTCATGCGGGAGATTTGCTCGGCGCTGGCGATGGTGACGACCTTGGCCTCGGCTTCGATCACGTCACGACCGTAGCGCTCAGCAAAGCCTTCATACGACCAATCAAAACGTTCGCCATCGGGGAAGCCGGTGAGACGAGTCTTGCGCACCTGGGCGATACGCTTGGCGTTCTTGCCGTCGCCGATCTTCTGGATTTGAAGTGCAAGGTGGAGTTCGTATTCGAGCTTGTCCCACCCGTCGAACGTCTGACCGATTTCCTTGCTGTCCACGTACTTTGCTTTTTCGTGGCAAATCAGGATCACGTTCATATCCAGCTTGTCGAACCAGCGGATCATGCGGCGCGTCGCGGCGATGGCGGGTTTCTTTTCCGCACCGAACGTCTTATCCATTTCGCGGCCGGCGTTCGCCATCGCTTCATAACTCGCGTCAACCTGGGTGTTGAAGAGTTTGGAGAATGAGTCAATGACGAGGGTGCGGAAATGGTGTTTGGTCGTGGCGAGGGTGATTATTTCCTCGGTGAGGCTGGCGAAGTCGTTGGCTCCGTCACGCGGGCCGAAGTAAGCGCCGCCGGACTTTTTGAGCTTGTCGGTGTAGTGGTTCAGGTCCGCTCCGCCTTCAGTGTCCACGTAGTAGACAGAGGGGAAGTCGAGGCTGCACCACGTCTTTCCGACTCCCGGCTTGCCGTACACGATGATCTTCGGTTTGGACGGCGCGGCGGATTTTGGGTCCACCCCTTTTAGTGCTCGTGCCATGGCACGTTCTCCTTGTGCTGCTACAGGTTTAATCGCCTACGCATCCGCAGCGGAAATGCGCCCAGCGAAACAAGTGTGTTTATGTCGTTTGGAGGTGTGCGATACGCTGCGTCTGCCTCCGGAATAGGTGTATTGAGTGACTCCGCAGCAAAGCGGATCACCTTGTCGATGAGTAAGGCAAATTCTTTTGTGTCGAGAAAGGCGCTTGAGTTGACGGTTGTTCCCTTGCATTCGCCGGTTTTCCGATTTACCACCGGCTCAGATAAAAATTCCCGCTTGAGATACTCATGAACCTTTTCGTCTGAAAGGCACTCACCCCACGCCTCTTCCAAGCCAGCGGCGACGTTTGGAATTACCACTCCAAACCAATACTTATTTTGAGCGTCACTTCGACGGTCGCGATGCTTCTTTATGGAGATGCGATGGCGTCCATTAAGTTGACGTGTCATGGTGAGGAATGAGGCGCGTTGCATGGGGTCGGAGAAGTCAATGATTGCGTCTTTCATGCCTCACCTCCAATATCTGAACTGACCGCCGGCACCGGCTGGACCACGGACGAATCCGCACCGGCACAAGCGGCCAGTTGATTCAATTGACCCTGAATATCCCGCTTAACGGTGGGGTCGTTGTGGTACGCCATGTGACAGTTTCGACATATCGCCATAAGGTTCGACGGCTCGTCTCCGCCGCGTTGCGAGCGGAGCGTTTTATGGTGAGTTTCCAAAGGGTTGTTCGGGCCTACGCGGAATTTGCAGTTTTTGTTCTCGCACTTCCCACCAGCCTTAGCCGCTTTGATGGCCTTTGGATTCTTGACGCGGGGAGGCGATTTCCAATTCTCCGGCGCTGTACATGGCACATCCTTCAACCTTTCGGCGAGGTCGGGCGATATTCTGCTAAGCGTTTCAAGCATCTAATCACCATTTCGGAAACAGCGGAGAACCATTCGCGGCACAGTGACCGAGAATCTGATAGATGAGGAAAGCGATGAACATCACGAGCAACGCCCGCTTCGCGAATCGCTCCTGCTGCCTCATTTCGTAGTCAGTTAAATCTCTTTGCATACAACACGTCCCATTTTTCTATTTTCTCCGCGTCCCTTTCGGACGGATTGGTTAAAGCGGGGCTCCTTTCCCGCTGCACAAGTTCAACTAGTTACGCCACAAAGCGACAAAAACTCTTTCGGTTCGACCTTTGGAGCCACGTTTTCGCGAGGCGCATGCGGGCCTGCCGCGATCATTTCATCGAGTACAGGGAGGACTTTTTCGACAATGTAGGACTCGACGGTGGCCGCCAACGATGCCCCCGATGCCCCCGATGCCCCCGATGCCCACGATGCCCCCGATGCCCCCGATGCCAACGATGCCCACGATGCCCACGATGCCCCCGATGCCCACGATGCCAACGATGCCCACGATGCCCACGATGCCAACGATGCCCACGATGCCCACGATGCCAACGATGCCCACGATGCCCTTAATTCGTCGCGATATTTTTCAAAAGTCGCTTGGTCCATGATGGGTGGCAACGCCGAGAAGCGAGCGGCCAACGCGACAGAATCCGCCGCGCCATGAAACCGCAGCATGTCGGGAATCCATGTCCTGATGTTGGCGTTAAACATGATGATGTTGCGGCGCTCGGTTGCCGCCGGATCACCGGCGGTACCGATGGGGTCGAATAGTCGCGGTAGGATAACGCGCGAACGCGCCTCGTCAGCAGCCGCGCCGGTTCCAAAAGCGTCGTTGATGGTGATGCACAATTCATTTATCGGAACATCGACGCATTTCAAATGGTCGGTCCATTTTTCGCCGACTAGGACGCTTAGCGCGCTCATCCAGCAGGCTTGTTCGCCTGGCGATCCGTGGCCGTAACCGAGTCGGATAGTCGGGATGCAGAAATCTTCGAGCATTTATTTTCCTTCCATCATTGGCGGTTATCATCCAGGGCATCGGCGGGTCGGTTCGTGGCTTTCCCGCCGATGCTTACAAATGGAGATTGTGTTATGTCTGAACTTGATCGTTCGCATCCGGGTGAGGCGTATTGGGTTGCGTATCTGCTGGCGACTCGCAGCAGCAAAAGGCAGGGGGAAGAGTCGTTGGACGAAACGACGGATCGGATTGCGCTGCGGGTGCACTTCCTGCATTCGATCGTGACGACGGGGAAGCCACCGCAGTCTGATCAGCGCTAGCAGCCAAGCGTCTTATTCGTAGGCACTCATCGGCAATCGCTTCCCACGAGTTATCAATCGCGGGGCCGCTGGTATAGATGCTCGCCGCGCGGATCAAAAAGTCCCTGTCTCTGTCGTCCAGCATGAGATTCCCTTTCTGCGGTTAGTTGGCTCGGATGTCGCGTGATGGGGGCGGACACTAATCGGAGTTAGTTGTGACTTTCCGCAGTTTTTTTGAGTTCTTCACCGATCCTGCGCACGGTTTTTTCGTCATAGACAAACGAAGCTCCGGCGCGATATGAGGGGCGAAGTTCATGTTTGTCGATGACGTATTGGACGCGGTGTTTCGGAGCGTCGAACCGCTCGGCGATCTTGCCAATGGTGAGCGCTTCAGGAATTTCGGCGACGGCTACTTTAGTGTCGGCCATGATTTTATGCCTCCAGTTAATGCTTCTGTTGTATATCCTACTACGAATGGACTAAAAAGCAAGGGTTCAGATTATGCATTTGTTGAATTCGATGTAAACGGATATTGCGGCGGGGTTTGCGATGCCAGAAAATAACCGCATGGAAGATTTTGCCGCAGAAATTTCACGAAAGATGCAAGCATTAGGGTGGGATCAAACGCGACTGGTCGAAGAAATGCTTCGTCTTGAAAAAGTTTCGATGCCCTACAACACGCTCAATAGGATCGTGAATCGGAGAGTCAAAAAGCCTCACGCACAAAACATGCGGGCGATTAGAAATACTCTTGAAAAAGGGGCTAAAATCGCCAACCATGTCTCGACAGAACCAGAACCGATTGAAATAAGTGGCGTCGATCAAATACTGAATCTGTTCAATAGGCTTTCCCCCACAACAAAGAAAATGGTTCTCGCCGCGATGGCCTCAACGCTCCAAGATGGCAAGCCGCAGCGAGAGTAGACCTCCGCATACCCCTAAAAATTATTTCCCAGAACAAATCTTTCGCTCTATGGCGCGACGTAAACCTACGCGCCGTATGGCGATGCAACAATTACAACAAATGTAGCCCAGAACGCTTTACAAATGCATTACATGTTGTATGATGTACTGCATAAATGATGTTTTCCCCTCCCCCCTCCTCTAGGAGCCAGAGAATGGATTACGAGATCGTAGAAACAGGGCGGTAGGAACTTCGGACCCCGAGAACATGACGCACTTAGGAGACAGAATGAAAACGGCAGATAAAAACGCGGCACTGATAAACGCCGTCGCACTACTGCGGGTCGTGTCAGCGTGCGCCGATGGCGTACGTCGGGGAGAATCGACTGGCGGCTTTCGGCAACTGAAAAGAGATTTGGATGTACTTGGACAGCGAGCCGATGCGGTTCTGAAATTCGTTGACGCCAAGGCGACTGGCGGTGTCAAGTGAATATTGAAACGGAAATAAAGTACGGGCCAAACGTCGCCGACATCCTTATTCGCGGACGAGGGTAATCCGTGGACGCATACCTCAACAGGTTCGCAGGCAACTAATGCGGGCCGTGAAGGATAAAGTTTTGGGCCGATTGGAGCGGGACGGCCTAAAGCCGGAAATCTTCTTTCACCCGGATCATTTGCATAGTGCTGTCGAACTTCAAAATCGAGAAGCCGAGTATGCAGTTAAGTGCATAGCCTCCGTTATGGCTTCGCCCGCCGAGGTTCGCGATGGCATTGAGAAACTGGGCGGAAATGTCGTAGAGCATCTTCTTCGTGAGCATCGCGTAACGACAAGTGGAGGTGCCAAATGAGAAACCCCACCGCCCAACCTTTAACGATCTCCACCGCGTACCTCCACCTCCGCTACGCGATAGGCGACGGCCCCAATGTGATCTTCGGATATGCACCCTGCGGATTGATTATGGTCACGATCAAAAGCGTTGACCACACCATCACGGGAGTAGGCGATGACCTCGCATTGGCGTGTGCCGACGCGATACAGAAATGGGCGGATTGGATGCCTGACGAGTTTGTGAAGTTGCCGTGCCGAGAAGTTCGGCGGGCGATGATGACGGCGAGTAATTGACGCGGTGCCGACGGCGCTACGGTCGGCTGGAAAACTGTCGAGGAGTAGTGTGATGGTCAAGACAAATCCCAAGTTGAAGGTTGGCGACTACGTAAAGATTTACCAGAAGCCCATGACGCAAGAGCGTTACGAGGGGATCGGTAAGGTCGTCGCCATACACCAAGAAGATCAAGAGTTTACCAGTGTCGAAGTTTCGTTTCGCGACGACAAAGGGCCGTTTCCAAGGCTCATCTATCGTCCGATGGAAATCATCCGCGAAAAATACATTCAAATGAAGTGGTGACCCTCAACAGCCCCGCGCCAGTACGGGCGGGGTTCCCATTAACTTCGGAATCCGAGCGACTTTTAATTCGGAGAAGAATAATGATCTGCGAATCATGCAATATCTCATGGGGAGCCGCGATAGTCCCGTGCGGCCACTGTGTTTGCGAGGACTGCGAGACGGATGGATGGTGTCCCGAATGTTTTACCGAACGCAATCCCGGCGTACCCGTCGTGATCTTCATGCAGCCGCTTAAATACTGGATCGTCAAGTACACACAGGAAGGCGATAGCCAGTGGCATGAGACAAACTTCGACAATCGCGATGCGGCGGCACTATTCGCGGCGTTCGTGATCCTGGGTGACATGCCGAAGTCGCTGGCGGAAGCGATTGAGTTGTTGAGTTCTCGTGATGCGAATCCTGGCGTTGTGAAGCTGCTGTCGTGGATGCGGCATATCGCGAAGTACGGGCACTATTCTGAGCCAGTGGCGGAATTATCGAGCATTATCGAAAGGGCGAACAACGCGGTTCGCATGGTGGGCTGAATCGTCAAACCTTGAAAGGATTAGCATGAGTTTCAGTTATTTATCTTGGATGGAAGCGTTTAAGGATTCGATTTCTGACGAGAGAAAACCAGCATGGTTCATACGTTTTTCAAAGCCCGGAATGGGTGGAGGGAAAAGGTATGCAGATCACGGAAAGCTCGGAGCGCGTCGGCAGAGGAAGGTAGACCGATGGAATTCGATAAATGCGGCAGCGCAGCGTGTGGCGGGATGAACTACACCCCGCATTGGTCCCATCCCCCGATAAACGCCCCACTCGTCGCAGGCGGTCAAGGCCGCACACCGCGCGAGATGAGGCGGATGGTTGAGGTGTCTGTTTTCGGCTTGGCGTCGGAGGCTTTGGTTGGATTGTGGGCGATGTTGATGAAAGGGATTCGATGAAGACGGTCGAACAGGGTCGAGTCGGCGAACTTATCGTTCTTTACAAGCCGCTCGCTAGGGCGGATAGCCAGCCAAGTGTTTCGTGCATCGTCAAAGTTGTGCGGCAGACTAAGACGCTTTTGATCTGCCAAAAAGTGCGAGGTGTTTCTGGTGGTGGAGTCTATAAATTGCACCAATGGCACCGAGTATCTACGAAGTACGAATTGAACGCCGCCCACATTGAAATCTATGCAGAGGTTGAACGCAGAGAGAAGCTTCGCATCGCCAAGGAAGAGCGTGAGAAGGACCCACGCCATCAAATGCTTCGGAAAATTCAGGAATCAGACATGCGTTGGGAGAAGCTTCCAAACGAGCAGTTGAAGATTATTTGCGACATTCTGGACACGATCATCACCGGCGAGGAGGAGAAGCTATGAGATATCCCTGCAACTGGTGCGGAAACTACACGACCCGTCGTCTTAAAACCAGAAATGGCGACCCGGAGGCGATTCGTTTCGACAGGGCTTGCAGGCACTGTGGCGCAATTATGGGAATGACAAAAGCTGGAACTTTTGTGTTAGCCCATGGGAAAATAAAAATGCGAAAAGTAGAGGTGCGACCATGAACGGATCACCCGAAGGAAAAGTGGACGGCGAATGGGACTGGGACGGCGCGTTAATGCCACGCGTTGGGCACGAGCCCGTAACGAAAACATTCTCCATCGGCATATTCCAGTGGATACGGAAGGCGGGACGCCCCGGACTATTCCACGGAAAAGTGAAGCGTCAGACGGTAACAGAGCGGATTTACGGCAAGACCTCGAACCCGCAGGAAGCGATTGACCGGGCGAAGGCGAGAGTTGCGGAACTCAATGCGAAAGGGCGGCGATGAAGAGCTATCAGGAAGAATGTGATGAGCGGACGGCGTGGCTTAAATACCTCAAGGTCGGGGACGAGGTTGCGATTGCAAACCATAGCTTTGATAGTTCGACATACAGCGTAAAAACGATCACTAAAATCACGCCAACTGGAATCATTCGGGTTGATAATCGAACATTTCTGCCCAATGGCCGTGAAGTGTCGCCATATTGCAGATATCCCGGCCGAATCGTTCCTTACGACGACGAAGTTAAAGCGGAAATGCGGAGAATTAAAGCGTTGAGTGGCATTCAAATTTTGGATAGGCGCGATTTTATAAAACTCTCCACCGATCAGCTAGAACAGATATTGGCGATGTTCCGAGTGGGTAAGTGACCTATGAAAGCGACCCTTCCATGGACTATCCAGCCGCCAAAGTTCTCCGCGAAAGAACGAGAGGATCGGATACGCCAGTGGAGATTGCATTACGCGAATCAATTCCCGACCGCGAAGAGCAACGCGATAAAAGTGCCCGTCATAGTCAACGGCAGGAAATGCAAAAGTGCCGACGACGCGGCCAAAAGAACCGGATTTAACTCCTACGCGATCAAAGATTCCCTCGCTGGCCGCATCACTCGCACGAAGAATCGAAACGGAAAATTGGTACCCATAAAGGCGGAGTACGCATGACGCAAGAACCCATCATTTTAGAAGTCGCCTGTCCGTGCTGCCGCCAGATACCGTGCGAGCGAGACTTGGCGGTTGAGATTGTCGAGAGCGTGGTGGCGGAAGAGGAATCAGAGAAAGGGGCCGACTGTGGCGAATAATTCAAAAATACAATGGACTGAGGCGACTTGGAATCCGATTGCTGGTTGCACTCCTGTTTCAACGGGGTGCCTCAATTGCTACGCGGCAACCATGTCCGCTCGGCTCGATTCAATGGGGCAGGAAAAGTACCGCGGACTCACCGTTCTAAACAATGGCCGCCGCGTGTTCAATGGAAAAATCAGCTTCGATGAGGCAGCACTTTCGATCCCGCTGAATCGCAAGAAGCCGACGACCTACTTTGTAAACAGTATGAGCGACTTGTTTCATGCAGAAGTGCCGATTGAATTTGTCGCGAAAGTGTTCGCCGTGATGGGGTACGCATCGTGGCACACGTTTCAAGTGTTGACGAAGCGCACGGGATATATGGCAGAGCTTTTGAATGATCCGAAGTTTGCAGAAATGGTGGAGGAAGCAGGATACGAATTTTCGGAGATGGCAAGTGATGCGGCATCGCGGTTCGGGTTGTACAACGTGCATAATCGGTTGACGACGGATTGGCGTGCGCAGGATCACACGGCGCTTCCGCTAGATAACGTTTGGCTTGGGACCAGTTGCGAAAATCAGCAGACCGCCGACGAGCGAATCCCGCACCTACTCAAATGCCCCGCTGGCGTGCGTTTTTTGTCGTGCGAGCCGTTGCTGGGGGCGACTGATCTTACGAACACGCCTTACCCTTCCGGTATGGCTATGCACCGCATGAATTGCCTCTACGGTTACGGAGGATGGTCCACCCCACGATGGAAACACAAAATTGATTGGGTGATCGTGGGCGGCGAATCGGGTCCCGGCGCTCGTCCCATGCACCCCGACTCGGCGCGTTCGATCCGCGATCAATGCAACGCGGCTGGCGTGGCGTTCTTTTTCAAGCAGTGGGGGCGCTTTGCCCCATGGATTGACGACTCGAAAGCGAATGGCGGCGGTGAGGAACGGTTCGGGCACGTGGGTGTGCATCTTGATGGTCGTCACGGTCGCATAGCGATCTCATCGAGTGGCTCGGGGCTCATCACCAACCACGACAGTGGTTTCGAGCCTGATGGCTGTTTCGCAATGGCAGCCGCTGGCAAGAAAGCCGCCGGACGCCTCCTCGATGGACGCACGTGGGATGAGATGCCCACCGATCTTCGAGTGCGTGATATTCCGGCGAAGGAGAATGTATGAAAACGAAGCAAGAATCACCCGCTCTCCACTGCATACTCCATTTCAACCGCAACCAAGGCTATCAACAGGGGCAGTCAAGGGAACGGTGGCACGATGGGGTCCGAAGTGCCGTTCGCCTCGCTATTTCTTTTGGGCTTCGCTTTGACGTGGATGACTTCAAAACATTGGCGACACCGAAAACCAAAAGCTATCACGATACAATGACCTACTGCGCGGATGAATATGATTATGCGATAGCTTGCGGAATCGAGCGTGGCCGCGCCAACCCTTCTGCGGCTCAATCTTATGAGCAATACCGCAACCGCAAGCCGTTCCTCATCGCCGACAAAGATTGCACCACGCCCACCCGCGTGTATGTTGGGCGGGAATTCTCGTGGCAAGGACTTGACGTTAAATGCACGAGCTTTTCGGGAAACGGCAGCGCATTCATTGCGTGTACTTACAAGCCTCAAGTTGCCAACGAATATGAGCGGAAGATTGATAGGCGAATCCGCATCTCGCACGACTTACTTCTGCGGCAGCGTCGTGATTCGGTCAAAGTCGCCGCTATGGTCGAGTCAATTAAAAAGCAAATCTCCACACTTCCGGCTGATGTTGTGGAGAGGCTGCAAGAAGCGACGGAAGGAAAGTTTGGTTGCGTTCCGATACCGCAACTTACTGTAGACCAGTTGGTTTGGATAGAAGGCAAGATGTTGAGTCTCATCGAGCCTTCCGTCGCCCCTGTTATTCCGGCGAGCGCGGAAGCGGGGGCGGGACAATGACCACTATCGACCCACCTCTGAAATGGCACGGTGGCAAGCACTATATCGCCAAAAAGATCGTCGCACTAATGCCGCCGCACACGCACTACGTCGAGCCGTACTTTGGCGGCGGATCGGTGATGCTCGCAAAAGATCCGGAAGGCGTGAGCGAAGTGGCGAATGACCTGAACCGAGAGTTGGCGAACTTTTGGAGCGTGCTTAGGTCAGAGACGGAATTTTCCAGCTTCTCCCGGCTTTGCGAAGCAACCGCATTCAGTGAGGAGTTGTTTGATGGGATTGGTAACGATACCACGGCCGCTTTTCCAGTTGATGCCGCTTGGAGATTCTTCATCCGCTGCCGCCAGTCGATGAGCGGGCGCATGAAAGACTTCGCACCGCTCTCCCGCACTCGCACCCGTCGCGGCATGAATGAGCAAGCGTCGGCGTGGATTAGTGCCGTCGATGGCTTGCCTGCCGTACACGCCCGCCTACGTCGCGTGGCGATCCTAAATCAGCCCGCCCTTGACGTGATCCGCAAGGAGGACAAAGAGGCAACGCTGTTTTATCTCGACCCGCCATACCTTCACGAAACGCGGTCCACCACTGGCGAATATCTCCACGAAATGACGGCGGCGCAACATCGGGAACTTCTCGAAACTATCACCCGAATTCAAGGTAAGTTTTTGTTGAGCGGATACGACTCTGAACTCTATCGTGAGTTCGAGAAGATGAACGGCTGGACGCGCCATAGTTTCGACCTGCCGAACAATTCCGCCAAGGGCGACAAAAAGAAGCGTATGCAGGAAATTGTGTGGGCTAATTTCGGAGCCACAACATGCCAACGGTAACGCCAGCAGAATACGAACGCGACAAGGTAATCCGCCGCGCCTTCCATGCCTTGATTAGGTCGGTTCGGACAAACGGCAGGCTGGTTGGATTCGATAGCCGAACCCTGGACAACGCCGCGAACGCGCTACGGATGATGACGCGAGATGCACGGAACAACCGCCGCAAGGGAGGACGATAGATGACAGAATTAACGCCTGAGCAAATTGAAATACTTGACGATCTTGTTTCTGACCTCGGTTGGGATGCCAGCGATGTTGGCGACGCGCAATCGCTATTGGTTTCGATGAAGAATTTGCTGGCCTTGGCCCGCACCGAAATTACCACATTGAAGGCTCGCATCGCCGAGTTGGAGGTAGCGGTGGAGTGGAAGGTGTGGAAGGCAGGTGAATTTATTAGCGTAGACAACGGGATTCGATGCTGGGTTAAACCAAACGAAGGTTCAGACTGGGTGCCGGATCGTGTTGATTCTGACGAAAGATATTTGGAATTCAATTTCACTCTCGTCACTAACCCCGCCGCCCGTGACAAGATTATCGCTACGTTGCCAGAAGAGGTGATGGGATGAACGATCATCAAATCATCAAATTGTTATGCCTTGTCGTTGCCAGCACTAACGCGGCCCTGCTGGTTCTCTGGATGCTTCATATCCGATTGGTTCACGCCTACAACCGACACCTTGCCGAGCATCACGGCTGCTGGGCGAAACTTCGCGACGGAACCGAATGGCGCGGCGGCAAGATTGTTCCCAACGGCGAAGCTGATAGCGACTGTTGTAAGGGAGGACAGTAGATGGGATTACCCCGGCAATTGATCTACCGGATTCAACGGAACCTCGCCGCGAATGCTGGCAATGGGCAGACGGTGACTCGCCGCAAGAAATCAGTTAAGCCGCTTAAAGATCGAATAAGCGAGTTTCTGTGGAAGAAAGAAATGGAGAAGCTGCCGGGCATCTTCCTTCCGCTTCACACGACGACGCCTGGGAACAATCTGCGGCACTGGTCTAAAGAGGCTGAGGACACTCGCAAACGGCGCAAGGCGGCGGAACTTGGTTGCCTATCTCGTAAATCGTCACTTCCGCCGTTCCCGGTTCGCGTGACGATAACCCGCTATGGACCTCGCAAGCTCGATAAACAGAATTTGCCCGGCGCGGCGAAACATGTGATCGACGGCATAGCTGATTTTTACCGCGTCAATGACGGCGATGATCGGTGGCAGTTTAAGTTTGAGCAGGAAATATCGAGGTTTTACGGCGTTCGGATCGAAGTTGAACGATATTCATGGAAATTACAGGAGCCCCCCAATGACATTGACCAACGAGCAGATCGAAGCGGACAAAAAGCTATGTGAGAGTGCGCATACTCTTACCGGAGAGGCATGGCTTAAATTTGAAGCGCGTTGCCGTAATGCCTTATCCGAGTACATCGCCGCTTTGGAAGCGAGCCGGGCGGAAGTCGCGTCGTTGACAAAAAATGTCGGATATTGGATGGGCGGCATCGAACTTAATCGACGCATCGAGATCGCCGCCCTTCGCGACGAGTTGCACAAGACTCAGCGGGCGGCGGAGCAAGCGGAGGAGTCATTCCATAAGCAGCTTGCCGAAAAAGAAGAGATTTTAAAATCCGAAGTCTCCGAGTGGAGTAGGCGAGCGGAGACGGCTGAAATAAATTTAGAAGATCACCGATTGAGCAGCGATTCAATCGTACTTGCCCGCAAGATGCTGAAGGAACGTGTGGGAATCGAATGTGCGTTTTTTGACGACTGCATTCACAACGTGATAGCGAGAATGCTGAGTGCGGAAGAGCGAGTCGCTAATCTTGAAAAAGAATTGGCGGATACGAAGGATCGTGCAAAGAAGGCGCAGAACTCATTATATTCAATCGCCTCCAGGCTCAACCTAGACCAGGAAAGTGGCGAGGATTGGTGTTCGCAAAGCGCCATCGTTCAACGCATAGCGGAATGGGATTGTGATCGGGAAAGTGGCTGGAATGGTCGCTTAATCGCTGAGGCCAAAGTCGCCTCCATTGAAAAAGATCAACGCAATACCGTCAGGGAAGCGTTGGACTTGTATATCGTCGCCAGTGACACCCTCGCAGGGCAAGGTGTTACCGCAAAGATTGGGGAGTTGAAACGGGCCATCGTTGACAGGGTGTGCGGGTCGCGTCCGTTTGATGCGACGAAGGATAAGCCGTTCATTGAGATTAACGCTGGTGATGCTTTTCGTGCGAATGACGCGAAGGCGGACCATTTTGCTAACGTGCGCAACATGGTCCTCGTGCCGGAGGGGGAGAAGTGCAGGTTGGACAAGTGCAGACCGGGGCTATTCCAGCAAAGCGGAATGACGTTTGTTAGAGGGGAATTTTCAATCTATGGCGTCGGGATACCTATGTACATTTCACTGGATGGGTCGATTTGTCGAGATTATCGAGACGCAGGAGATGCCATTGTTCAGCCCATGCGGCTCTCGTCGGTCCCAGCGTCAACTGAAAATCCATCCTCGTCGTCTGAGGCGGCGAAGCTGCGGCAGGAAAACGCAGACCTGACTGCTCTCGCAAATTCTGCCGCCAAATCACGAGACGAAAAGACGGTTGAGGTGGCGAAGCTGCGGGAGGCCGTACAAGAGTTTCTTTTGTCAGCAGAAACGATCCACGAAGATAGCTGGGAAGTGTCTGCGAAAGCCATAAACGATCTAGCCGTCGCCATCTCCGCATCCCCCGCAGCCAGTTATAATGACGGAGTTCCGGTTACATGTTGTTGCGGTAAACACGGCGTCCTCAATGCGGAAGTCTCCCCGATCACCAACCAATGGCAATTCCTGATGGAGTTCATCCCGCCGCGAAACGCCGAGCCATGCGGTAGCACCAATAGGATGACGCACCGAAACCGATGCAAACAAGAGGCGACCCGTGACGTGATTTTCCTATTTCAACATCGGCAGATTAAATGGACGGGGCTTGTTCCCGAAGGCTACAACTTCGATGGCGAAAACGTCGTTCATAAGGCAACGGGATTGCCGACTTCTGTTGACCAGCTACTTAAAGAACATGGGCGAGATTACGTTTCTGAATCATGGCGGGTTGTCGGCGTATGGCTTGATCGCAAGGAAGCGGAGGCGTGGGGAGACTCGCAATCGCACAACTACGGGAAGAAGAATAAAGAATGGCGGGTGTACGGAACTTGCGCCGAGGGAGACCTTGCCGCGCTGCTTCGCGGTGACACCGCTCCCTCTGCTGACCGTGCGGAGGTTGATAACTTGCAGGTAGGGGCGTTGAAAAACGTAGGAAACACGGAGGCCCCGCGATGACCCGACTTGAGCAAGCTGAGAAGTTGATGAGGCATGTTGCAGAACAGGACGGCACTCGCTGGTTGTGGGCTCAACTTTTACTGGCGCATTTTTGAACCCGTCAGGCGCGAGTAGTGTTTGCCTCGCCGAAGTTGAGCAGATCATCGGCGGCAAGATCATCCCGGCAAATGATTATGCTGACTGGAGAGTATGGAATGACGGAAAGTTTCAATGGCTGTGGGACGGTAAAAAGATGATGTATAGAGCGTGCGACGGTTGGTTTAACTCTCGGTCCAATACCATCGCCACTTTGGAAAAAGACGCGAGTGTCATCGAGATCACCGACCCCGCCGAAAAGGCCGCGATCATCGCGACGTTGCCGAAGGGCGGTGCGTGAATGACGCCCACGAACGAAGAGATAATCGAATTCCTGCGTGACGTGCGATTCTACATGGAATGTAGCGGCAGCGTGAACCCGTTGGAAACTAAGCGGGCTAGACTAATTTACGAGCAATCCAAGAATCTCATCACTCGCCTGTCCGAGCCTGAGAAGGTTGAGACGGGAGAGTGGAGGGCGTGGAAAGAGGAATCTTCGATCATAACTATCGACAATGGCGAGAAGTGCTTCACTAGGGCGAATGACCAGTGGCGTAAAAATATTTCAGATAAACCTGATTGGTATGAACAAAATGGCTTCGTCGAGATTACCTCGACGCCCGAAGGCCGCGCCGCAATCCAGGACCTCATGCGGCAGATTGGAGGAGTGAAGTGATGGCGAACGAGCTTACACAGCAATCGGCTCTGGCGCACCTGAAGGATGGTGGCCAAATCACCAACGGCATCCATTGGATGTGGATTCAATCGGACGGAAGTTTTCATTTTGAGTGCGAAGATTCAGTCGGATGCTGCAATGATGAAATTGATGGCTGGGAAGAGGCTTGGCGATTCATGTTGGTTAACTCGCCGGTTCGCGCCTGCATTGGAGGAGTGAAGTGATGTCATCCAATGAAGCATACGTTCTCGCACTAGCCGAAAAGCTGCCCGTGTACAGTCCGTCGTGGGATGATCGCCTGACAAACAATTGGCTTCTCGCGGTAAAAAGTATTTGTGAACTTGCAAAGATGGTTGAGGCTCCAAAAGAGAGTCGTCTGAACATAGTCGGCACGGCGAGATTTGACATTTGACCCCCTCACACGCGGCGATGTCCGCGAATGGAGAATGACGATGAGCAACACGATTATTGATATGCCGAAGGTCACGCAAATGCTAGACGCGAAGTGGATCGTCAAGATTTGGAAGAACGATATGGGTTCGTATTCAGCCAAGGCAACGCATGGAAAACCTGAAATGATCGAAACCGCCAACCGAAAACTTATCGCATCGGCACCGCGAGAATCTCGCGACATTGTTGCGGAAGATTGCAAAATAAATTCCGTTATCACCGACGACTTCACACCGGAGCAGGCGTTAACGCGGCTCTCGTACAAGGTGCATGGCGAAATAATTTAGCCCGCGCGGTTGCCAGAAAATCACAGGTTTTTTTAATTGGAGAATGACGATGACGCCTTACGATGAAGGTTACGCCGCGTACAAAGCTGGAAAATCATTGGAAGAAAATCCGTACCCGAAAGAATCTGGTATGCACGGCGACTGGAAACGCGGATGGGATCATGCGTGGTGCGATGACGACAGTGTCATGTAAACCGAGAGCTTGCGTGGTGAGTCTCCGGAACTTTTTGAAAGGCTGTGACAAAATGAAAGATGAAAAACGGAATGATCTTGACTGGGACGCCGCATTAAAACACTTCAACGCCGTGCGAAAGCAGGTGAAGGAAACGCACGGCATGAACGCGGAATTTACGGTGTTGAAGAAAATTTTTAACCCGTTGGAGTTGAGATTTTGTAGAGGAATAAGGACGAGGAAACTGTACGACGCGATGATGAATGTGAAGTGACCATAACGCAAAATTTTTACTACCATAAGGAGAACAATCATGGGTGCAAAAACGCCAGACGCCGGAATTTATCGCGAAATGGAGAAGCCATTCCCGAACGTAGCCGATGCCGCCAATGCCATTGATAAGTTTTGGGATGAAGTTTACGCACTCCGCGTGAAGCATCGCATCGCCGACGTGCATTTGGTAATTGCAGTTAATGCGATTGGCGACACCGGAAATGAGGGCAGAATAGCTCTTAACGGTCATATCGGGAGCCAACTAAACGCTGAGTCGATGATCGCCTACGCGATAGGGATGGTGCAGGCCGAGCGCCAACAGATGATCGCGGAACTAGTATCGGCCAAAGGCAAGAGAATCGTTAAGCCGCACAATCGCGAGTGACCCTGTAGCTTTGTTACCTACGCGAACGATAAAGGATGAACGGACTATGAACACGCACGAAGATGATCCATGTCTGTCCGCCTTGAATGGGTGCGGAATTACGCCCTCGATTGAACGGCCAGAGGATCGTTGGCACGCGGATATTTACTTGAAAAATCTGTTTAACCAATTCCGTGAATTAACGGCCACACAAAGGACTGCCCCGATGACCCCGACGAAAGAGAGTTTGAAAGCTGCGGAAGCGATAGCCGACGCATGGTGGAATGCGAGGCTTGAATCGAAAGAGCAGTTCAGCACGCTCAGAGATTCAATCGCCATCGCCCTTGACGCCGCACGTCGCGAGGGGAGAGAGGAGGCGGCGAAGACGTGTGATGAGATGGATAAAGTTGGCCAAAAGTATATCGAAATCGAGTATCGCGCAGCGTATAAAATGGGAACGTGGAAAATGGCTGCGAATCATATCCGAGCCATGAACGTACCCAATGAGGAGGAAAAATCGTGAGACGTTATTTGCCGTACTTCCTTGCATGGACGAGCTTTTTTGTGGGATTTGAAGCCGTTCGTTCCGTAATGGATCGCGGGATTAGTTTCTGGATTCACGCATTGTTGTTTTGTGCTAACGCATTTTGGATGGTGTATTTAATTAGGGAAATTAGAAAATATCGGAAGGAAAAATCATGAGCATAGTGTATCCAAAATATCGCGAAGTGAGCTTTTTCCCCATCATCATCAGTTGCTTTGGCGTGCAAATAAAGGCGGCAAAGGATGGGGAAAGGTATGCAATTTCTCCATCCGATTTTCAGTTATTGAAGGAAAGCCTTAACAAGGAAGCTGTGGCGTCACTTTTCCCATCGGTTTACGGAAATGCCGTTTATATCCACAGGCATCGTGTTACGGTTGATCCGCCGAAGAAAACTAGGAGTAAAAAATCGTGAGCCGATCCCGCTACGAAAAGCTCATGGCCGTCGCCAATGACACAGCCGCTTCACCGGAAGAGCGGGCGTCGTACAGCAAGTTGGCATTGAAGGCTAATGGCGGAGAAACCCAATGAATGAAATCACCCTCACCGTCGAGCCCGGCAAGTGCGGAATCAACCACGTCGAGGTACATGAACTTACGCCCGTCGCATCTTGGGAGGCACCACATGAACAAGGAGTTTCCAATGAATAATCAAACGCAAAAAGCAGACAGGTCGCTGGTGCCGCTTAAGAAAGTGTTGCAGCGAACCTGCCTCAGTCGAACCCAACTATTTCGGCTCAAAGAACGGGGCGACTTCCCTGCCTCACGTAAAATTCCTGGCGGTAAGAGGCATTTTTTCTTCAAAGATGAAATCGACCGTTGGATGGATGGATTGGTTTGACCCGAGACGGAAAGAATAAGTTCAATCGAGGATGCTTCAAGCGCCCCGGCTCGACGGCGTGGGAATTCTTCTACACCTCCGAGCATGGCAAACGCACGAGTATGAAAGGCTTTGCTAGCCTGGAGGAGACGCTCAAGCTCCGGCAGCGGACGCGGGATCAGGTACGGCAGAAACAACTGGGCGTCTATGACGCCGACGCAGTCGCCTTCACCGCCGGACAGTCCCAGCACATAGATGAACTAATTACGCAGTTTGGTAAAACCAAGGACACGATTCAAATCACCGCCGCACACCGCGATAAGGTCATGGGAAATATCAGGGACTGCGTGGCACAGACCGGCGCGAAACGAGCGGGAGAACTCACCAAGGACAGCATCGCCGTCGCCGTCGAACAAATCCGCAAGGATCGGAATTGGAGTTACGAGAGCGCCAATCAAATGATCGCGGCCATGCGTAGTTTCTGCCTGTGGATGCACGAGAACGGGACCACCAAGAAGAACGTGGCCAAGGCGGTCAAAAAATACAATGAGAAAGTGGATCGGCATCACGACCGCCGGGAACTCACCGATGGCGAGATTACCGCCCTGTTCGCCGCCGCTATGGCCAGCAAGCGACACCGGAACGGAGGACCAGTCGAACGATACTTGCTCTGCCGTACAGCATTGGAAACAGGTTTTAGGAAAGAAGAGTTTAGGCCACTGAACAAGAGCCGCTTTGAACTGAATGGAGATGGCCCTGGGGTGATGCTGGTAGCGGGTGAGGACAAGGCGAAGCGGGGAGCCAAGCAGCCTATCAGCAAGGAACTGGCGGGCCTGCTGGGGGAGTATTTCGCGACCGTGACCGACCGTCTGAACATCCTGCGAGTGCCATTCAAGACCGACCAGATGATGCGGCGGCTCTGCAAACGAGCCAAGGTCGCTTACAAGAAGGATGGCCGGTTCGCAGATTTTCATTCGTGGCGTCACACATTCATCACCCGCCTCGCGAACTCGACCAATCCACCCATCTCGCTCTGGATCGTCAAGGAACTCGCCCGCCATGCCAGCATCACCACGACCGAGAAGTATGTGCATCGCCGCCCCGACGACGAACGGCGGGCGATTGAACTGCATGGGGACCGTTGCGCTGCACTGGCGCTTGCGCAAGATGGACAGGTTAGGGTGATGTTGGTGAGAAATGGGATAGTTGATGTTCGCGAATCAGGTGGGGTCGAGAATGTCCGCAATGGGCCTAAACCCGCTAAACCAAGGCAGAAAAGGGGTATGGTGAGGCACTGCGTTGGGCGGGAGTCGAACCCGCAACCTTCGGCTTCGGAGGCCGACGCTCTATCCAATTGAGCTACCAGCGCGTTGATTGGGATGGGTACTGTATCTTGTTCGTGGGATGGGGTCAAAATGACGGGTAAAAAGATCAGGGGGTGCGAGTGCTTAAAATATGCGGCACCAGAGGCATTTGAGGTAGGCGGATTCGGGGCAGTCGGTCATGACGGGGTGGTCGTCGCCGGGGCCGGTGGCGCAGGATGACCTGGACGCGCTTATTTGCGGAACGGGCGGCACCGCGGAGGACGTTGAAGAATTCGTCCATGCTGAGGAGGCCGGAGCAGGAGCATGTGGCGAGCAATCCGCCGGGGCGGACGCATCCCATGGCGAGTTTGTTGAGGTCGAAATATTTTCCGCGACCTTCGAAGAAATCCTCGCGGGTGGGGATGAGCTTGGGGGGGTCTAGGACGATGACGTCGAATTGTCGGGCGTTTGCGTGCATTTGGCGGAGGTAGGGGAAGCTGTCGGCGTGGATGGTTTCAAAGATTTTGCGGTCGATTTTGTTGAGATTCGCATTGCGCTGGGCGAGTGCGATGGCGTCTTCGTCGAGATCGACGGCGGTCACGTGTGCGGCGGCGCCGAGGGCGGCGGCGTAGACGCCGAAGCCGCCGGAGTAGCAGCAGAGGTCGAGGACGTCGGCGCCGTGGGTGAATTGGGTGAGGTGGAGGCGATTGTCGCGTTGGTCGCAGAAGAATCCGGTTTTGTGGCCGTGGGTGAGATCGATCTGGAATCGGACTTTATTTTCGGTGATGACGACGGACTTGCGATCAGCGGAGCGTTTGATCTGGGCACCGGTGGGGGCGTCGGGGCCGATGGAAAATCCCTCGGCAGCCTGGACGCGTTCATCGGCGCGCGCGATGACTTCGGAGACGCCGAGGAGTTTTTTGAGTTGGGCGCGGATTGCGTCGAGTCGGCGGAACATGGGGAAGCTGAAGAGTTCGACGACGGCGCGATCGCCGAAGCGGTCGATCATGATGCCTGGGAGTTGATCCCCTTCGGCGTGGACGACGCGATAGGCGTCGGTGAGGTTGTCGAGGCGGAGCGTTTCGCGGCGGAATTTGATTGCGGCGGCGAGCCGGTCGGCGAGGAATGATTCGTCGAGGTCGGTTTTGTCAAAGCTGAGCATTCGCAGGCCGATTTGGGATTGGGTGGCGAGGAGTCCGGTGCCGAAGCGATTTCCGTCGCGGTCGTAGACGGCGACGAGATCACCGTTTCGGGCGGCGGGGGCGATTCTTCCGATCATCTTGCGGAAAATAGAGGGATGGAACTGGGCATTGCGGAGCTGCACCCAGGGGAGATCGCCTTCGTGCGCGAGGGGCGTCATGCGTCCCATGGGTGCGGAGCTGTCGGCAGCGGGCGCGGCGTGGTGGGCGGAGGGGCGTGATTTTCCAAACGAAGGGCGGCGGTCGTTCAAAGGAATCCTCAATGAAGGCGCGCATGGCGCGAATGAGCAAAAGAAACGAAGAGCGGCGCCACGTGGTGGCGCAACGATTTTGAAAGTGTATTATACTTTGCGGATACAAAAGGGCTCGTCATGATTTACCTGATTCGCGCGATTTTTCTGATTCTGGTTTCGACCGTTGCCTCGATTTACCTTTGGGCCACGATCAGCAGTTCGAATAAAGGGACGCTGGAGACCAAAACGGCGATCGCGTACGCGATCATGGTGGGGGGCGTGGTGCTGGCGTTCATTTTTATCGCGGCGGACATTCTGATACGCAAGAAGAATCTGAGCACGCTTTCGGGTCTGCTGTTCGGCGCGGTGGTGGGGATGCTGGTGTCGCTGGGGATCGGGTACATGATTGAACAGGCGACGAATATTTTGATGGATCCCGCGGTCAAGCAAGATTACACGTCGCTGATCGAAGGGACGAAGCTGCTGATCGCGTTGATGATCTGCTACATTTCGGTGTCTTTTATTCTGCAAACGAAGGACGATTTTCGGTTCATTATTCCGTACGTGGAATTTGCGCGGGCGACGAAGGGTCCGCGTCCGATGATTCTGGATACGTCGGTGATTATTGATGGACGTATAGCGGAAATGGCGAGCACGGGGGTCTTTGAAAGCCCTATCATCGTTCCGCGGTTTGTGCTGAATGAATTGCAGACGATCGCGGATTCGGGTGACCGGCTGAAAAGGTCGCGGGGCCGGCGGGGCCTGGAGATTTTGGAAAAGCTCAAGGCGATGACGACGATTGAGCTGCGTTTTTGGGATGGCACTTTGACGAGCGTTCCGGACAGCGAGGGGGTGGATCAGAAACTTGTCGCGTTGGCGCAGCAAGAGGGGGGGCGGATCGTCACGAATGATTATAATTTGAACAAGGTTGCGGGACTTCGGGGCGTGAGCGTGGTCAATTTGAATTCGATTGCGGACGCACTTAAGCCGGTGGCTTTGCCGGGGGAGACGATGAAAGTGCGGATCGTGAAGCCGGGGGAGGGCCCGACGCAGGGGGTTGGGTATCTGGAGGATGGGACGATGGTGGTGGTGGAGGGGGGGCGGGACAAGGTGGGGAATGAGGTGGAGCTGGTGGTGACAAATGCGCTTCAGACGGCGGCGGGGAAGATGATTTTTGGGCGGACGGAGTCGGGGCATGTGCCGACGAATGCGGTTATTTCTCCGGCGCGGGCGCCGAGTCGTCAGAGTTAGGGCGGGGGCAGTTTAAACCGCGGTTTATTCACCGAGTTCGCAGACGGTTTTCGGGGTTTCCCAGACGCGGATTCGTGCGAGGCGAGCGGGGCTTGGGATTACGGCGTGGAGCTTCGCATGAATGACGGCGGCGATGTTTTCGACCGTTGGATTGAGCGTGCGGAATTCTTCGCAATCGACATTGAGATGTTTGTGGTCGAAGAGGTCGAGCACGTGCTGTTTTACGAGTTGCTGCAAGAGGTCGATGGAGAGGATCTCGCCGGTGAGGGGGTTCAGTTCTCCGGCGATGGAAACTTCCAGCTCATAGTTATGGCCATGGCCGTTTGGATTGTTGCAGCGGCCGAACAGGTCGCGGTTCTCCTGGTCTGAGAGCGTGGTTGCATGGAGTCGATGGGCGGCGGAAAACTCAAAACGCTGGGAGAGGCGGACCATGTGGGGTTGCTCCTTGCGGCTGGTGAAAGAGAGATAGGGGCTGAGGCCCAGGGATAAGGTTTCGAGGGTGTGAGGAGAGAAGCGATGGCGGAGGTCGGCGAATAGGTCGGGCATGAGGGCGGCGGGGGGACGATGGGTTTGATAACAGGCGTGGCGGAGAAATGGGACGGCGTGATCGCGCAGGATGCGGTCGACATTTTTAATGTTGATCAACATTCCGGTGGTGGGATCCACGGTGCCGGAGAGGGTGGCGTTGAGGGTGAGGAAGGGGGCGATTGCGCGAAGTGTGGGGTTGCCGGCGAAGCCGTTGGCGTGGGTGGAGGGGGTGTTGGGTTCGGTGTCGTGGAGGCCGAAGCGGAGTTCGCGGGTGAGTTTGGTGAGGGGGTTGGGCATGTGGGCATTCTATACGGGATGGGGATTGGTTATAGGGGTGTTGAGGTGGGCGAGGGTGGCTTTAGTTTGCGGGCATCTTTCCACTGGCCGTGCGAGGCCAGTGGAAAGATCACGGCGGGGGGCCGCCGTGCCACAATTGTGCAGTCATGTTGTGAGCGGTTGGGGTGGGAGGGGAGGGCGGGGGGCGGGCAAAAATAAAGGAACCCGAGAGATTGGTCTCGGGTTCTTTCGCTGCATTTTCATGCGCGATTTAAGGGCGGAAGCGCCAGGCTTACTTCTTCTTGGCGGCAGCCTTGGGTTTCTTCACTTCCTTCTTACGGGAATTGTTTCCTTTGGCCATGGTGGACTCCTTAGGTATGGGTCGGGAGGAGATAGTCGTCGCACGACGACCGAGGTTACGTCCTCCGTGTCTGTAGTCATGCTATCGACAATACCGGACGTTGTCACGATAAATCTTCAATATATTGTGGAGAAAGTTTTTGTTCGGTACAGGATATGGCTGCGGGAGAGGTGCGGCGGGGGGATTCGTATTTGGGGTTTTGGGGGTGAAATGGTTCTAAGTGTTTTTGTCTTCGTGGTGGGCGAGGGAGAATGTTAAACACGAAGTAGTGAAGGGGTGAAGGAGCACGAAGGGGGGATTCGGGTTGGTAGGGGGGGTTAGTTTCGGCGGAATGATTGGAGTTCCTGGGATCGCCGGTAGATGGCGAAGGATTGCATGGCGCACATGATTCCGATGATTACGAGGGTTGGGCTTTCGCCATCGCCGAGGCGGAAGTCGAGTGCGGGGATGGAGATTTGCTGGAGTCCGAGACCGAGGACGACGAAACCGGTGCCGGCGACGGTTCCGACCATTCCGGCGATTTGTAGTGATCGGGGATAGCCGATGAAGAGCCACAAGATTTCCTGGAGGAGGCGTCCGCCATCCATTGGGTAGGCGGGGATCAGGTTGAAGAGGAGGAGCATTTTGTTGATGTACATCATGTCGACGACAACGATCAGGATGACATTGAAGGCCTGGCTGTCGGGGTCCAGATGGCGGGCGAGTTCGGGCAGGCCGTAACGGAGGATGCACCAGAAGAGCGGCCAGAGGATGGCGTTGACGAGAGGCCCGCAGACGGTGGTGATCAACCAGGCTTTGACGTTGTTGGGCGGCTGGACGAAGGCGATGCCGCCCAAGGGCCAGAGCACAATATGAAGTGCCAAGCCGCCGACGGCCTGACAGGCGAGGGCGTGGCCGAATTCGTGCATTAAGACGGTGGCAAAGAGCAGCCCCATGAAGAGGGTTGATTCGAATCTGGCACCGGTCGGCGCTTGGAAAATTTGATAGGCGGCGAAAAGGATGAAGGTCCAGTGGATGACGACGGTGATTTTGAACCATCGTCCGAGGGGGATGCCTTGATTGAAAAAATTCATACCGCTTGATCCTAAAAAGGAGGTGCGCGCTGGAGGGCGCGGCTTTGTTGCTGGGAGACTTTACCCGAAAGAGCGGGGTGGCGGCACTTGCGCCGTTCAGAGGGGGAGGTTTTGGCGGGGGGCCTCTTATGAGAAGCGGTCGGGGTTCTTTGCTGAGGGGTAAACGCTTCCTCATGGGCGCGTTGGAATTTTTTGCAGTCAGCAGGCACGCCGGCGTCCATTCGCATTTGTGTTGTTGGTGGACGAGTCTTAGAATTCTACGCATTATATATAGAGCGGAATAAATACGAGTTCGACGGATCGGAGCTGATGATATGTTTGGGTCTACCACTCTGGACGTAGCGATTGGGATGTTTTTTCTTTACTTCGTGCTGAGCATCGTGAGTTCGGCGGTGATGGAGACGATTGCGCTGACTTTGGCGTTGCGGGGCAGACGATGTACAAGGCGATTGATGGGTTGTTGGACGGGCTGGATGTGACGACGACGGACTTTTTCAGGAGTCCGCACATTGCGCCTTTGGCGCTGGACGATTATCCGACGGGGGAGAAGCGTCGGCGGATTTGGGTTTGGCTGTCCAAGCTGGGGGCGTGTCCGGCGTTCGGCAAAGGGATACCGACGTATATTCCGGCGGAGCGGTTTACGACGGCGTTGATGGCGTTGATGCAGGCGCGGAAGAATGAAGCACCGACGCCGCCGCAGTTTCAAAAATTGGCGAGTGCGGTTCAGAATAATGTGTCGGCGGCTGTTCCGAAGGTGGCGGGGGTGGTAGCGGGACTGGGGAGTTCGCAGGAGGGAGCGGCGGCGACGACGAACAATCCGCCTCCGGCATTGCATGCGGCGCACTTGTTTATTGCGAATACGCAGGAAGCGCCGGCGCGGATGCGAGCGATGGGGAGCAGCTTCAGCATTTGCGGGCACAATTTGACAAGTGGTATTCGGAGACGATGGACCGGGCTAGCGGATGGTATAAACGGACGACGCAGAAATGGATTTTTGCCTTGGGCTGCGTGATCGTGCTCACGTTGAATATTGACTCGATTGCGCTGATACAGCGGCTGTCGCATGATACGGGGACGCGGACGATGCTGGCACACAGTGCGGTCGCCGCGACACAGACGGGGCAGGGGATCAATACCACGGCTCCGACGGATATGAAGTCGCAGGAAGCGATGCATACCATGCTGGCCGATGTGGACAACCTGGCACTTCCGTTGGGATGGCAGAAGGGGGATGTCATTTACAGCCCGCGCAAGGTGGGGGGTTTGCTGATAACGATTTTTGCGATTTCGCTGGGGGCACCGTTTTGGTTTGGGATTTTGTCGATGCTGGTGAATCTGCGGAGCGCGGGGCCGGTGCCGAAGGATCCGACGAAGACGGCAGGGGGGGTGTCACCGAGTTTCACGTTGCCGGCTGCGCCGGGGACGGAGGCGGGAAGTGGGGCGGGGCTTGCGAAGGTGGATGGAGCGGCACCGGCGTCGGCGCTGGTGGATGATTATTGGAGTGCGGCGAAGAGAAAAGATGATTGGTCGGGGTTTAAGAATGCGCATGGGATTTTTGATCGCGGCGCGGCGATGGCGCGGTGCGCGGTGCTGGCGTATGAGAATGATTTTTTTGTTCGCTCGGTGTTGATGGGGAGTTGGAATCTTTCGGCGGGGGCGTTTTGCACGTTTCTCAATCCGGGGGGGACGCAGGCGTTTGTGGTGGTGATTGAGGATGCGATCATAGTGGCTTTCCGGGGCACGGAAGCGAGCGAATTCGCGGACATCATTGACGATGCGTGCTGCAGCGCGATCAAACGTGCGGACCTGGGCAGTGGGGTGGTATCGGTGGGATTTGCGGCATCGTTGGATGAACGGCTGGCGGGAATTGATGGATGCGTGGCGAACTTTATGAAGGGCGGCGGCGCGGGGGAAACGGTGCCGACGAAGTTGTTTGTGACGGGGCACAGTTTGGGTGGTGCGCTTGCGACGCTGTATGCCTCGCATGCGGCGGTGGCGCATTTTGGCGTTGCTGGGGGGCAGGGTGTGGGGGCGTTGGAAGTGCACTTGTTTACTTATGGGTCGCCGCGGGTGGGCGATCGGGTTTTGCGAAGGATCTGGAGACGGCGCTGGGCTACGACGGAGGAAAGTGGCAGGAGGAGATCGATCAAGGCGCGGCGACGCCGGAGGCATTGGCGAATGCGAGTCGGGTGTTGCGGTATGTCGACCACAACGACATCGTTACGCGGGTGCCGCCGGATGATGTGTTCACGCATGCGGGTCCGAGCGTGTATCTGACGGCGGGCGGCAATAGTGATTTGACGATGACGCAATCGAAGCGATTTGAAGAAAGTTTGATGGATGTGGTGGCGAATTTCAAAGCACTGGCGTCGTCGTCGTTGGCGGATCATGCGAGTGGGAAGTATTTGAGCATTTTGGAGGGATTGGCGCGGAGGGGGTAGGGTTGTGGTAGGGTGCGGGGAGAGCGCGTTGCGTTGCGATGGCGCTGAAAATTTCGGGGTGGCGGGGAAATTTTACAAAAACAAATAATTTAACTTTGCAAATTTGGGTAATCTGGGTTACTGTACTCATCTGCGAGAGATTATTTTTTCGTATCTCTTTATTTGCTGGATGTTTACGATCTTATTGGGGTTCGGGGTTTTGCATTGGCTCATTCAGGGGTTCGTCCATGGCTGCGATCAATATTAGTGTCGATGGGACTGTTCCGGCGATTCAGCAGCCGTCTGATATGACTTGTTGGGCGACGGCGGCGACGATTCTGTATTCGTGGAAGAACAGCGTGTGCACGGAAATTCCGACGATGCTGGCGAATGCGGGGCCGGACTATGTGACTTTGTTTCAGAACAATGGTGGGCTTAGCGGGGATCAGAAGCCGGTGTTTCTGCTGGCGGCGGGGCTGGTTGCGGAGCCGCCGATGGATTTCTCGATTGATGGGTGGGGCCAGTTGCTACAGTCGTATGGTCCGCTCTGGGTGACGACGAATGAAGGAACGGGAAGTTTCTTTTCGATTCATGCGAGGATACTGGTGGGGATTCAGGGGGATGGCGAGCCGGACACGACTTTTATGAGCATCGTGGATCCCGCAACGGGGACTCAATACAACGAAAGCGTGACGAACTTCGTCAACAAGTTTGATGATGTGGCACGCCTGGAATTAGGTGCCAACGCGGACCTTCGTCCGCAAGTTGTTCATTATTGATAGTGAATTGACAGTGAACTGTTGCTGAAACAATCGGGATTTCCCCCCCCCCCCTTTTTTTTTCCCCTTCCCCCCTTTCCCTCCGCCCTCTTTTTCTTCCCGTTCCCCGCAGTCCTCAACCTGGTGGATTATGAATAATGTTGCGACGGTTCATCCGGCAATGCTCGCTCGTGGAATAGCTGTCGGTTTGTTGCCTCGTGTGGGTGCGGTGGATCAGGTGTCAGCGGTGACGGGGATCGCGCAAGCGGCAGTAGTCTCGCCAACGGTTCAGCCGCTGGTATTGCAGAACTCGCTTCATGTGGCGACGGTGAATCCGATTTTTTCGCGCATGAACATGTCGTGGGTAGCGCCGGCGTTGGCGGTGACGGGTCCGCTGAGTTCTTTCCAGCCGCCGGTGTTATTTTCTCCGGTGGATTCGCCGAACGATCAGACGATTTTCCAAGATCCCGGGGATGCGTCGAAGAAGCATTACCTACCGGTCTATTCGGTGGCGGAGACGGATGATGCGGGGGAACGGGTGATATGGGTTTCGCTGGCACCGGCGGGGACGAAATTTGAGCTGACGGTGCATTTGGCGGATAGCACGCCGGCAGCGATGGCGGCGGGGAATACGCCGATCGCGGCGGAGAGTTCGTATCAGTTGCAGGGGACGCTTGGGGCAATGGTGAAGTCGTGGGACTTCGCCACGGCAATGGTGGATGGGACGACGATCAAGCTGATTCTGGACCTGCCGGACGTGACGAGCCGGGATCAAGTGCATGCAATCATGACGGATCCGGCGGCGCAGGCGCAATTGATTATCCATCGGTCGATCCAGCTTGCGCAGGCGGTGCGTCCCGTGGCCACGGAGACGCCCGGGCCGCCTGCTCAGCAGCCGGTTGCTCGACCGATACTCCAGCGTGGCCCCCCGCCGATGGGGAATCCAGAAGGGCCATTGTTGAGGCCGATGGAGGCGTCTTTCCTTTTGCCGCCGGTGCAATATCGGGCGACGACGGTAGTGATCAACTCCACGATTCCATTTTTCTTTGACAAGGATTTGGACAAAAACATCTTCTCGCAATTGGGGAACGTCGGCGACGGGCTGACGGCGTGGAATATTGTGCGCGTCAGTTCGGGCGGGCGGGAACATGCTTATTATCAGGACCGGGGCCAGCGTAACCAGGTTTATTTTCTTCCGGATTCGTTCAAGATCAGCCGCCAGGCGATTCCGCCCTATAGCCCGAACATCACGGTCACGACGAATGGCCAGGATGTGAATTCGGTGACGTTGACGATGTCGTTTATAGCGGTGCCGGTGTGGGATCCGAGCCGTCTGGCAGGGGCGGCGACGGCGTTGCAAAATGTTCTGTCGCTGGACAATGTGAACCTGTCGGCACTTTTCAACGCGAGTCCGCAGTGTCTGTCGCTGGCGCTCAGTTTGCCGCTGGATGATGGGTCGGGTTCAGTGGGGCTCGTGGCGCAGCCTCATGCGATGCTGTCGATTGTGGACGGCATCCGTGCGTCGGTAACGCTCAAGCTGCCGCAGTTTTTGCAGATGTATGATGCGCTTTTTGATTCAGTGAGCCCGCTGCTGACGGGGCAATTGACGGTGACGGTGGGTAATGACGTCGAACCGATACCGGTCACGGCACATGCGGCGGATTTTGTGGGGGAAATTTTCACGTCGAGCACGGCCATTGATGCGGCAGGCAACCAGCTTGTGATCACGTTACAGAATGGCATTGAGAGCACGATCCATATTGATGATTTGCCGGGGACTGTGGTGCAGGGCGGCGCGGCCGTGGGGAACGTAGTGGAAAAAGTCACGCCGGCGTTGCCGGTGCAACTGGCTCCGGCCCAGGTCACTCCGCAGACGAAGCCCGCGGACAGCATCACGGTGTCCATGCAGATGCCGACGGGGACGGTGGCAGACAATACGTGTTCGGTGATGTTCGATCATAGCAAGGTGCGTGTCGTGCCGGACTCGACGGCAATCTGGTATGCGATTGTGCAGAACAAGGTGGTGAGTCCCGTGACGCGAACGATCACGATTGGATTTTCCATGGCTGTTCTCAAGCCTCCGGCGGCGGGGACGACTCCGGCGACACCGACCATTCTGGCGGTGCAGGCGGTCTTTGAGAATGGGCAGACCGCGACGTTTGACGGCAGCTTGACGCCCAATAGCAGCGGTCTGGTGTATGTGACGGTTCAACTGGCGGTTCCGCTGGAGCAGTATATTTTGCAGCAGGCACAGAGTGGGATGTACAAGTATCGGGTCGACACGATCACGGCGTCGGGGACGACCAAGGGTGATTGGGTCAGCAATAATCAGGATTCCTTTTTTATTGGCGGGGGATAAATTTTGGACAGCCTGGCAGGCATGCCGGATTTTCAATTGTCGTTGACGGCCGGGGAGTCGCAGGTGTTCGCGCCGTTTGAGTCGGGCAGTTACAATGTCCTGCCGCGGCGGATCAAGATCGCGGTGGATGGGGCGGGGCAGCCGAAGTTTCAGTTGGTGCTGGCAAAGGGGTTGGCGGGTGATGTGGTTTCGGCGCGGCAATACGCGGAGTTGGGCTTTTGTCTCGGGGGAGAATTTCCGTTGGACGAAGCGCTGACGGCGTGCCGCGCAGTGGCGGCGGGGGCAATGGTGCGTGGGGCGACGATCAATCAGGGGTTTGCGAGTCTGTATTCGACGACGGCGTCGGTTGTGCTGCCGTCGGAGGTGACGACTCCGCGGCTGCTGGGCGATTCGCCGCCGGATCTGGCGCGGTTTACGGTGCGCTTGCCGGTGGATGGGGGCGAGTTGTTGAAGGGGGCTTTGTCGAGTAGTTCGCTGCTTTTGGGTGCGCGAGTGGAAGTGGAAGTGATGGGCATCGCGCCGCGGGTGGGAGTGTGGGTGGAGTTCGATCCGGTGCCATTGCTGGGGGCGATGCTGGCGCGGGGGTCTGGGCGGCAGATTTCGGGTGAGGATTTGCTTCAATTTTTTACCGGTCCGATCGAGGGGATGCCTTTGAAGCTGATCGGGACGATGCAGGAGGGGGACATTGGGGTGTTCCCGCAGGCGATGGCGGACCGGATAGCGGGGGCGTACAGCGTGATGTGTCCTTCGCCCACGACTTTTGGGCCGGGGTTTCGGCTGTTCAGCGATCCGCAGAAGATCAGTGGTGGCAAGGTGCAATGGGACTTGAGCCGGCCGGTGGCGGTGCCGAGGCAATGGGTTTATATGCTTGACGCGGCGGACGGCCTGCAAGCGATCAGCGGGGCGGGCGCGGCGGGTGCGCTGGTGCGGGAGGTGACGATACCGGCGTTGAATCTGGGGTATTCGGAAATAGACATTGCGGCCAATTTGCCGACGAGTCGAATCGGCGTTCCGGCGATCGGGGTGAACATCAGCATCGCGGCGAATCCGCCATGGCGGAGTTTCCCGATCAATCCGACGGTGACTTTCACGCCGCCGGAGGACCGGGGGAATGTTCAGTTGAGGATCAGCCCGGCGGAGAAGCTGAACTATGGGATTTCGGGATTTGCGGTGGTGGTGGCGGGAAGCAGCGTGCGTCAATACAGCATGGCGTCGCGGGTGATGACGGATACGTGGGTACAGTTGCAGAGCACGGATTTTCCGGTGAGCTTCGCGCATGTGAGCGCGGCGGAGCGGTTGATGAAATTGTGCGAGATTGCGGGCACGCTGACGTACACGATGGGCGCGACGGCGATGAGCCAGGCTTTGCGCTGACGTTGCAGTCTCCACAAGCCGCGGTGGCGGTGCCTACGGGCGCGACGGGGGCGGCGATCAGTATTACTGCGACTGCGCATGATGGCGGCGCGGCGCTGACGCTGCCGCCGATGGGTGCGGGGCGAATCGATTTGGATGTGACGTCGTTTCGAGAGTACGGCCCGCACGTGATCGATATTACATGCCGATTTGACGGCGGCGTGGCGGGCGGGCCGTTATTTGTTGAACTGATTTCTGATGGCCAGATGAACGATGCGGCGGCGATTCCGGCGAAGCGTGAGTTCTCGTCGGATGGTGCCGCGGATACGTGGGGTTATGTGGCGCTTTCGCCGTTTCAGGCGGGATATCGGTATCGGCTGGCCGCATCGGGCGGCAGTCCGCCGCCCGCATGGTCGGCGGTGCAGTCGCCTTTTTCGCCACTGATCATCATCGCGCCGGCGGCTGCGAGCATCACGAATGCCGGCGCGGATGCGCCAATGACGGCGCTGCAATCGACATTCACTTTGAATCATTGACCCTGTTTCCGAGCACACGAAAGGATATTGAATGTTATTACTGTATAGCACCCAGTTGATTGAGGGAGTGACCGTTTACGGGGATGACTCAGACCCGTCGAAATTTTATGTGATGCCCGACGAGCCCAGTTTCCGGCTGGATCCGAAAACGGGTCAGCCGGTGATGAAGTTCATCAAGTATCTCATGCCGGTGGATCGACCGGACGGGAGCAAGGGCGGCGGGTTTCTGATCTTTGATTCGGTTTTTGTGATATCGGCGGCGACGCGGGCGAAGGTGCAAAGCGCGCTGAATGATCTGTTGAAATCGCGCGGGTTGAAGAATGCGTCGGGCGGCGCGTTGACGGCCCAGTTGTCGTTGCCGACATTCACGAAGGGGACGGCGTCGCTGACGCTGTTGGACAGCGGCGGGGCGTTGGTGACGAAGATCGAGAACTCAGGCAAGCCGTCGCTGCTGGGATCGCTGATCTGCTCATTTACGGCGGAGCTGTCGCCTGAAGGCGCGGCGGTGGTGCAAGGCGCGATGAGCGGCACCGGCGGGGTGGTGCAGGTCGCGTACGATTTAAGTTATACAGCGGTGCTTCCGCCGATCACCGGCAAAGTGTGGTTCAATGCGATGCAGTTCCAAAGCTTCTATCAGACGATCGATAAGAGCGGCGGGAATGTCTGGCACGGGAACAACACGGAGGATGAGACGCTTCGCCAGTCGTTCATCAATTCGCAGTCGGGCGGGGTCGATTTTGATTTCAGCGGTTTGGATCCCAACGATCCGAATTCGACGAAGGTCAAGGACGATATTTTGAACTGGGGCTGGTCGCAATTGGCGAATGCCGCCAAGTCGGTGGTACCGGGCGGCACGCAGGCAGCGGCGTCAAGCGGAAGCAGCACGCCGTCGAGCGGAAGCGGCGATGGTTCGTCGGGGAGCGGCAGCGGCAATGCTCCGGTGCCTGTGGTCGGCGCCAACCGAGGCGATGACGGCATGGATCATGTGCATCGCAACGAGCAGTATTTCGCGGCGGCCAGCTTTTATGAAGTTTATCACGAGAAGGATTCGATTAACTTTTCGACGACGCAGCAGGGCACGCTACCAAATGTTCCGAACTTCGCGAGTCTGTGCTCGACAATCAATGCGAATGACCCATTCTTTGCGCAGATTCACGCGACGGTGGCGGTGAACGCGGACTTCGCGAAATTCAATATCAATAGCGTCGATGTCAGTTGTCAGTACACCAAGAGCAATCCCGTCAAGGCGTCGGCATTCCACTTTACGAAGCCTGATGACATTGGCAAGTTCGATTCGGACACGGTCAACGGCGACATGAACTATTCCTACAATTTCATCGTCAACTACATCGATCAAAGCCAGGCGTATAGCTCTCCCACCTTTACGCAGTTAAGCCCGCAGATCACGGTGGACGTGGGCGCGCTGGGCATTTTCCACCTGGACATTTTTATTGGGAGCGTTGATTTCGCGAAGACGCCGCAGGTGCAGGTGGCGGTAAAGTATCCCGATCCGGATGCGAGCGGCCAGCCCATCAGCCGTCAGTTCAGTTTTGATCAGAGCAAGAAGGCGGACTCGCTGATCGCGGTGATTCTCAAGACCGTGGACAAGCCGTATCAGTACCAGATTACGTATGTGATGGCTGACGGGACGCAGGTGATTGAAGATTGGCAGAGCGCGACCTCGGCGCAGCTGTATATCAACACGCCGTTCAGTTCGAGGACGATCAGCTTTGTGTCCGAAGGCGACTTCGTGAACAACGTGGACAATATATTCCTGCGGATGACGTATAACGACGCGATCAACAAGTATCAGCAGAGCGCGGACTATACGTTCACAGCGCAGAACCGCAGCCACGATTGGACATTCCCCGTGCTGGGCTCAGGCCAGGGCACCATCACTTATTCGGGAGTGGTGAGTTACAAGAACCATACGACGGAAAATATTCCGGAAACGACGAACCCGAACAGTTTGATCACCTTCGGTCCACCGAATCAGCTTGCGGTCACGGTGTCGCCCGATGCGGCGCTGATTGATTTCACGCAGGTGAAGCTGATCCAGGTCAATTTTGAATATGCCGACGCGGCGAACAATATCGATGTGAAGCAGGAGATCACGCTGAAGTCGGGGTCGATCACGCCGGCGTCGTGGACTTTTTATGCACGTGACGCGAGCAAAACGGCGTACACGTATCAGGCGACGTATTATCTCGCGACGAATCCTCCCAGCGTCAAGAAATTGCCAGCCGCGACGTCGAGCGACACGGATTTAGTGTTGATGATGCCGTCCTAACCCGGAGTGCAGGACCATGTTGTATTTGAATCCGCCGTACTTCGTGATTAACGGGGTATCGGTATTTCCGGATCACGAAGATCCGCAGCAGTTTTACTTTCTTCCGATGATGCCGCACCTCACGACGGACGGCACCGGGGGCGCGGTGCGTCCGCGCATTCAGTTGATTGAATACACGGGCAGCGCGGGAGCGGGGGATTCATCAACTTCGACGTGAATCTCGGGATTGATGATGCGACGCTGTCGGAGATCAGCAATCAGTTGCAGCGAAAGGCGGGGCTGTCATCACCGCCGCGGCTGTCTCCGGTGACGTTCGTGGACGGTTCGGTGAAGCTGTTGATTCTGGGGTCGCAGAGCGCGGACGTCCCGGCATCTTCCGCCGGTGGTGCGCCGGCAAAGCCCGCAGCGGCTCCGGCGCCGTCCGGCGGCGGCCCGCAGTTTGTGATCAAGATTCAAAATGCGGCGAAGCCTGCCTTGTATGGAGACAATCAGGCGACTTTTTCGGTGCAACTGGATCAATACGGCGTCACGGTGCTGGAACAGGCGCTGCAGGGCGGCATGGCTCCGATCGCGGTCATTTATTCATTGGATTTTGTGGGTCTGCGTCCGGCGATCAACGTGCACATGTCGATTGACTGGGATCGGGTGCAGAAGTTTTTGGACGATCACTACGCGGCGAACTTTCTGTTTGTCTCGACCGACATTGAGAAGACGGTGGAGAGTCTCATTGAGACGCAGGCAATCTTCGATCCAGGTGGACACTTTTGTCACGGATGCCGATCTGAGTGCGGCCACGGGTTCCGACCGGGACCGGGCGGTGGCGGAGTGCTATGAGCTGGTGAAGAACAACTTCTTCGAGTCGAGTTTGCCCCCGCCGAAGCCGAATCAACCTGATGACTGGGACAAGGGCACGGCGGCCTTTCGGAGTATCAGCGACATGGCGCTTACGGGCGGCATGGGCGGCATCGCGAGTTTCAGCCGCAAACAGACGGATATCACGCGCATTGATAAGAAGCATCTGACCTTCAATGTCAGCGAGCGCACGGCGGTGCAGCGGACTATTTATCCGCAGGGGCACCTTTCAGGTCTGCTTGCGGCGACCCAACAGGCGGGCGTGAACCTCAGTCAGTTCATTGTGAAGGTCGATCTGGACAATCCGTTTTTCCAGCGGCGGAAGGTCAACGTGATTTCGCACGCTGACTTTGACAGCGATTCCATCGCGTCGATCGATGTCACGATGACCTACAACAATGTGGTGCAATCGGTGTCGATCACGGCCAGCGGAGTTTCGACGGCGGTTTCGTGGACGAGCGTGCTGGTCAACGGCCAAATGTCGCGACCGGTGACTTACACCTACACCGTGAACTTTAAGAATGTGGATACGACGCAGCGTCCGGGCGTGCTGACGACGGACACGCTGACGGAAATCGGAGAGATCATAGAAATCGAGCCACGGAATGTTTTGTACGGCGTGGCGCTGGTTCCGATTCGAGCGGACTATCTGCCGTGGAATCGTTATACGGGCGTGGAGGTCGAGTGCCGTTATGTCGATGCGGACAACAAGATTAATTTGCAGGTCAGCGCCATATTGACGAGCCAGATGCCGGAAATGAATTGGCCGATGTTCATGCGCGATCCGTCACGGCGAAGTTTTGATTATCGGTTGACCTATACGCTGGCGGCGGGAGGCACGAGCGTCACGCCGTGGACGACGACGGCGGACGGCAAACTGGACGTGACTGATCCGTTTCCTTCGAAGCTGACCCTGACGGTTCTCACGGCGCTGGATTGGACGGTTTATGCGCAGGCTCTCGTGTTCGTCGCCTATCCGAGCAAAACCAATCCCACGGTGCAGCAGTCGTACACCTTCACGCGAGGCAACGTCGCCGCCCAAACATTTGAGGCGGAGCGGCAGGATGCGTCACAGAATCTTATTTATTATGAAGCCCGGCTTATTAAAGCCAATGGCCAGCTCTGGACGATCCCCGGCTCGGTGACTGCCGACAGTTATCTGATCGTTCATGACGGCATGCAGGGTCATCAGATCGTGTCGATTAAGCCGCAGCAGGTGGATTTCGCGGCGAATCATGTGAGCCAGATTAATGTTCAAGTTCGATATGTCGATGCCGCCAATGGTTTGAACGTGACGAGTCAATATCTGATCGCGGTGGTCACGGATGTTGAGAGTTTTGTTTACGATTATGTGAATCCGGCCATCAAGCCGGAGTATCGCGCGGATATTCAACTGGACAACGGGCAGACCAAGAGTATCGCGTGGACGCCGGTGAACGGAAATACCGTGATCATCGGCCTGGATCAGCTTACCTGATGCGCGTCGCCGCATTTATTTTTCCGAGGAGATCATCATGCTTTTATTTTCCAGCGGCACGTTCACGGTCAATGGCATCACCGTATTTCCCGACCACGCGGATCCGAATCAATTCTGGTATCTGCCCGGCCCGGTCGGATTGGCCAGCATGCCGGATAGCAAGGAGCCGCAATTTCTGTTGATTGAATATGCGCCGGACGTGGTTTCGAACGGGGTGTCGGGGGTGGGTTTTCTGAACGTGACGCTGGCGTTGAAACTGAGCGATACGACGAAGGAGCAGATCGTCGGGCATATTCGCACGCAGTTTCCGAACGCGGACAGTCCCAACCTGTCGCCGGTTGCTTTCGATGAGGGGACGGTGCAGATCGTGGCGTTGGATATGCAGGGGAGCGGGGGCACGAACGCGAACCTGCCGGCGGGGGCGTTCGAGGCGGTGCAGCATATTTTGGGGGCGGTCTCGCCGGAGCTGTTTGGCGACAACAATGCGTTGTTTGGACTTTCGTTAAGTGCGGATGGCGCATCGATTCTCGAAGCGGCGTTTGAGAACGGCATGTCGCCGGTGGGGGCGATTTACAATTTGAAGTTTACCGGGGCGCGGCCGGCGATTGATGTGAAGATCACGGCGGATCTTAAGCGGGCGTATCAGTTGTTCAGCGTCGGGTTGACGGCGCAGGCGTATTACGTCTCTGCGGGTATCGACGCGACGTTTGAAAAGTTGCGGCAGGATGGATCGATCAAGGTGGAGGTGATTAACCTCACGACCGATGCGGCGAATGCGGAAAAGGAACAATGGGCGCTGAACCTGTTCAAGGACAGCATCATGGCGCAGTGGTTCCAGCCGAGTCTTTCGCCGGCGACGGCGGCGGCGGCGGATGCTTCGTCGGTGACGCTTCCTCCGACCGGTGGGGGTGGTGGTGGAGGGGCGGCGGCGGGGCGGAGTGGTTCGGGCGGCGCAGCGACAGGCGGTGGCGGTGGCGCAACGGCAGGGCACTCCGCCGGAACGATGGGGGGCGCGTCGACCGCGCCGCAACTCGGCGCGGCGTCAGGGAGGCCGGCTACACCGGCAGCGGGCGGTGGTGGGGGAGGTACACCTGCTCCGGCCGCAGGAGGCGCCCGCGGCAGGCGCGGCAGCACCGGCTGCCGGCGCTGCGCAGGCGGGAGCCACGCCCCCAGCGGGGACCACGCCGCAAGCGGGAACACCTGCACGAACAGGTGCACAAGGGGGCGCAGCGGCAACTCCGCCGGCGGCGACTGCGCCAGCGGCAACGACCCCGGCTAAAGCGATCGCCGGTGCCGCCGGCACCGCGGCCGCCGCGTCGTCCGCTGCCTCTCCATTCGGCGTGGCGCTGCGGTTGAAATATGTTTCGCAGGACGAATTGAAGACCGTCGAAGTTCAATACGACCGCATGGACGCGGAGCAACGCGTGTACGCGCCGCAAGGTTATTTTGGCCTGATGCTGAACCAGATCGATCAGAGCAAGCATTTCCTGAAAGTGGATGGCACCGACCCGTTCTTCAACAAGTTTTCCGTCACGGTGAATCCGCCGAATGATTTCACCGGGATCGGCCTATTGACGGCGCATATCGCCATCGACTACGGCGATCCCGCCTCCTCCGCCGGGGTGAAGCATGGCGAGTTCCTGTTCGATCCCGCTCATAAAACCCAACAGGTTTGGGCGGCCTACGAGGGTCTCATTCAGTCCACAAAGTTCAATTTCACTGCCGATTACAAGTTCGATCCGGAATCCGGGTGGGATGGCGAGAACACTTCCTACATGATTCCGACCGTCACGACGGATAACCGCGTGGTGAATCTCGATCCGCACGACTTTCTCGGGTTTCTGCACGTAACGGTGATGCCCGACCGAATCGACGCGACGCTTGTGGATCGAATTGAAGTCTCGCTGCAGTACACGTCGAAGAGCGGATGGACCAGCGCGACGACGCTCATCGTCAATTCCACCTCGGCTGCTCAATCATGGAAGGTGCGGCTTACGGACAAAACGGACAATAGCTACACGTACTCCACGGTCTGCTATTTGAAGAATGGAAGCACGTTCAGAACCGGTCCCACGACCTCGACGGCGGCGGCTATTCTGGTGAACGATCCGTTCCCCACGGCGATGAATCTTGTTTTCCAGCCGGCGTTGAATGCGTCCACACAACTTGCCATCGTCGAGGTCAATTACCGCGATGACGCCAACAATTATGCGTTCCAAACCACGTTTCAGATCAAAAGCGGCACCACGACGCCGACGACGATTCGTCTGCCTTTGATTGATTCGAAGAAAAATCAGTATCAATATCGATTGACGACTCTCAATATGAACAATCAATCCTCGCAGGGGGCCTATATCGATAGCAGCGATCCGCTGGTGTTGGTGAGCAGTCCGTCATGAACGCTGAGTCGATGGGTCGCCGAATGGTCGGGGGGGTGCGACGGCTTGCCTCGCATTGCGGCGACCCGGGGAGGGCGGTGCGCACATTCGAGACGTGCGTGTCGATCTTCGACAGCTCCGTTTGGCCAAAAGTTGCGTGGTCATTTAGCGGGCTTACTCCCGATGGATCGCCGATGGAATTCGGGTTCTCGTCGCGGAGCAACGCGCTCCGCTACACGGTGGAGGTGGGCGGCCCGGAACTCGACAACGGCCTGCGTCTAAGTACGGCGTGCGCAATGATGGTGCGGTTGGGGCATGAGGCCCCGCCTGCGAGATTGATCGAGCAGTGGCAGGCGGTCCAATCGGGAATGCCGCTGCAGTGGGGAGCGTGGCTGGGCATCCGAAATGCGGAATCGCCCGGCACGCGCGAGGATATAAAAATTTATGTGGAGGTTCCGGTCGCATCCGCGTGGCGACCTTCGCCGGCGGGAGCGACGCCGGGAGGACGATTGCTGATGGTGGGCTTCGAGCCTTCGTCATGTCGGACTGAATATTACTATCGCAAGCCGCGGATGAACCGGTCTGAGCTGGATATTTTGCTTAAAACGCTTGCGGGGGGTGAGCAGCGAGAAGCGATGCTCGGGGCGTTTGCGGGATTGTCCGACATGCCGCTGGAAACCGCATTGCGTTGGCTTGCGCCGGCCTACAGCGTTGCGTACGTTGGGGAGGAGCCTGGTGGCAGACTTTCGCTTTTCATTCGTGCCCGTAATGTGGGGCCGATGCATGGGGTGAGACGAAAAATGCTTGATGCAATTCAACGATGCGGCCAACGGTCGTCCGCGTACAGCGAGTTGTTTGCGGATGTGGCCGCCGACGATCTGCCCGACCATGATGCAATCACGCTGACCATAGAGAGGGGCAATGAAGTGGAAATGCGTGTCGGCATCAGCGGCACGGATTTGGTTCGTAGGGAGGTGTCCTGATGGGCTTGCGTCCAGGCTTTGAGGGCGTGCCCGTTTTTCCGGGTGCTGGCTCAACCGCTGAAAATACATAGGATTGAGAGACGCGTCCGTGAAGCGTTCGGCGTTCTTTAGTGGAGGGTCAAACGCTTCCTCACGGGCGCGTCTCGGAATTTTTCGCAGTCAGCAGGCACAAGAAAGCATTCCTCCGGAAAAACGGGTACGCCCTGCTTTGATCGTACCTTGACAGCGACTTGCCTCATGTCACAATTGAGCGCATCGACATGCGACCTCTTCGGCGGCTTCGCACCGCCGCCGAAATAAACAACGTGCATAAACAACGTGTGGGAAACTTTTACGAAAGGCATACTGATGTCAATTATTGCTGAAGCCGTGGGATTTGTGGATGTGACTCTGCTTCCACCTGCCCCCGGGGTGACCGTTCCGACCATTGAAACCCGCACTTTCATGCTGCTGGATGATGACGCGCAGGAATGCCGCGTTATCCAACAGGATGAATTGGAAGCATCCTATGTCGATAACAACATTACCACATTTCAGTTGAACGATTACAGCCCGGCTGATGATACGATGCTGAATAATGAGAACGTTACGTTCACGTATGCCTCGGGAGCCCAAATCACGATTAAACTTGGGTTAATCGATATGAATCTCGCACTGCGGGCACCGCAATATGTGAAGCGCGACGGACTGATTTACCCGATTGATGATTCGGGAAACCTGATGTTGAACGTGGTCAATACCCCGAACCTTTACAACATACACAAGTGGTATCACGACAAGGCCGTGGAAGCTAATAACACGGATTTGAAGTTTGCAAAGATCGTTTACGCATTCAGTGAGGGCTCGCGCAGGTTTCCCATCTGGATGGTGTTCAGTGATTAAGTGAAAGACCCCTTCCTTACCGGCGCGGCTCGGAAGATGTCCTGCGCGGATTAAGAAAGCGTCCGGCGGAGTTGCTCGCGCCGGACGCCTGATTATTTCAACGAGCCGGAAAGCGGGCTCGTGATTTTATGCATGAACGATCTGCGCGTTTGGACTTGTTTGAAGTTCGAAATCGGTTTCGAAATCGGTATACGACTTCGTTTCGACGACTCCGGCGTTGGGCGGCCAGGGGTTATTCAGAGTGACGGTTGTTCCGTCGGGTGTTCCGTCGCCATCAATCCCCACGACCACGACCGCGTGGTTTGGGTTGCCGACTTCGACGATCCAGATTGGCCCGTAGGACTTCAGCCATGTGGCCCACTGTTCGGGCAGGGAGCAGGAGGGGCCTTCTGTTTTGAGGTTCCAAGCGGAGACGGCGTTTTTGATATCGTCCCATCCGTAGCCGGTATCGACATCCATGTTGCCCGCGGCGGCGGTGTCTTGAGGCGTGTGGGAGGTCTGATCGCGGTAGGAAATCACCATGGCGAGCGATGCCGCCCAGCAGGAGACGTCGGTGGGCTGGGGGATCAGGGGAACATTGCAGGAGACAGGAATATCGGACATGTGATTGGCTCCGGTAAAAGGTTGAGGGCCACCTTTGGCCATGTGTAACCCGTTGGTCTGCCGAACGCTTCGGCTCAGGTAGCATACCGGAGGGCTCCACGGTTGGCGATTGCGAATTTTTTAATTGTGAAAAATTGTTGGGGAAGGAGGGGAGTGGCTTCCTTTGAAATGACCGGCGGTGTCCGCCCTTGCTGACCCGGTCAGTTCATTCGGAATGAAATGAAGCTCCGCGAGTAGGATTCGAACCTACAACCTGCCGGTTAACAGCCGGCTGCTCTACCGTTGAGCTATCGCGGAAGATAGTTGGGCAACCCTCTTATCGGGGCACCCACGGGGGAAGTTAAATTAACCTGTCCGGTGGGATGGGTCAAGCGGGGCTCGGGCTGCATTTGAGCGCAACGGGTGGACGGCATGGGTGCGGCGGTGATCTTAATGGTTGGTCGGCGCGGTGGCGGCGCGGTGCAGTTCGGCGAAATGGTCGAGTTCTCGGGCTTCCACATCAGAGACGGCCCAGAATTCCATCCCGTCGCTGCTCCAGTGGAGGATGTGATACCCACGTGCTGTCGTGACCGAGCCGGACGGCTCTGCGGCACTCCCTGAAGGCCGGATGAAGAGATTGATGATGTGCTTGTCGCGTTGATAGACGAGCGCTGCGATCGTTTGATGCTCCAGCACATCAAGGCGTCCGCCAACGAGAGGGAAGCCGTCGGAGGCGAGATCAGTCACGGGCGGCGCGAAAGAAAGTTTTCCCGCGAACCAGGGCTTCACTGTGTGCTTATTGGATGAGAGCACATCCGTGAGGTGGTCGGAGGTGAGCAGTGACCGCACATGATCGGATTCGATGGCGTCAGCCAGTTGCATTGTGGGGTCCAAGGGATGGCCAGGGGAGTGCGTTGCGATTGACCAGGTGAGACCGCCGACGGCGAGGAGCAGGCAGGCGGCAAGGGCGAGTGAAAGCCGCCGCCATTTTTGTGACGGGTCGCCCGCGAGCTTGGTTCGCAATGATGCGGGCGCACGATAGTAGGGCAGCTTTGTCCGCAAGGCTTGCTGCAGGGACTTGCGGGATTCGAGGAGGGCGGCGCACCGGGGGCAATTCTGGACGTGCAGTTCCACTTCGGTCGCGAGGACAGGGTCGAGTTCTTCGTCAAAGTAAGCATCCAGAAGATTTTGGGTGCGTTCACATTCCATGGTCGGACTCCTGACGTACCTGCGGGACGAGGGCTGTATGCAGGCGTTTTCTTGCGCGGGAAATGCGGACATCACGGTGCCGATGGAGACTCCGGTGGTGTGAGCGATTTGTTTGTAACTCATGCCTTCAAGCTCGCGCAAGATAATCACTTCTCGGAATTCAGCGGGGAGGCTGTCAACGGCGCGCCGGAGGGATTCCGCATCCACCTGCTCGCCGACGATGGCGGATGGGTCGGTGATGGAACTATCGGGAATGATTGCATCATCGGTCAGGGACTCCATCGCACCGTCGCGCTGACGCCGCTTCAGCCATGTGAAGGAGGTGTTGCGGACGATTTGAAGCAGCCATGGCAAGGCATCGCCCCCGCGAAGGGTGTTGAAGTATCGCAGGGCACGCATTGCCGATTCCTGAACAACGTCATGGGCGTCGCCTTCATCGCGGAGAATCCAGCGCGCGAGGTTGTACGCCGCATCAAGGTGCGGAAGCACGGTCCTTTCAAAGAGCCTGGTTTGATCCGGCACACCAGATCCTTTGGGAAAATAGCGTCCCATTAGTAGACCGCCGAGAGGGCAAAGTTATTCCCGTTCGATCCGAGCGGGAATTTTCTTGGAGGCGTGGCGGTCTGATTGGTTGCCATATTAACGTGGCATGTTGCTCAGATGATTCGGTCAAAAACGTATGAGGAGTAATCTCATGATACCTGATTTGATGAAAAAAGTGCTCATGATCGCCTTTATCGTGGCAACGACGTTGGCGGCGGACGCATGCACCGCGGCGCGGAGCATGCTCACGAAGTCGCCACCGACATCGGACGATAGCTGGAGCGATTCGGCGGGCGGTTTTTCCCAGCATTGATCGCTGAGGTGCGCGAAGCGGGGGGGTTGTGGGATGCCGTAATAGGCCGCAATGGACGATTAACGATTTTCTTGTTCCAAAGTGGTGGCAGACGCCGGCGAAGGAGTGATCTTGTTTGTTGTTTTTCAACGATTATTCCTCGCCGGCCGTCTGTCAGTTCTCGCGGATTTTCCGGGGAGTCTTCACGGCTGGCTCGCACTCCTGGGGCGGACGCACGTCATCGTGATTCATTTTCCGATCGCTCTGCTGCTGATGGCGGCGTCGGGGAAGTGTGGGGACGGATCACGAGGCGTCGCGCGGGTTGGACCACGGCCACGCTCACCTGTGGCGCCATTGGGGCGGCCATCTCCATGACGCTGGGCTGGCTGCTGGTCTGGTTCAGCGGGTATGAGGCGAGTTCGACGCTCACACTGCATCAGTATTTGGGAACGGCGACTGCGATTCTTGCCATCGCAGCCACTGTGATCCATTGGAAAGTGGTCAGGGGCCAGTCGCGCTGGTGGATGACGATCCTTCTTCTTATCGTTGCGGGAATGGTCGGACTCACCGGTCACCTGGGGGGAACGCTCGTTCATGGAAATATCTTCGGGCCATGATCCATGTCCGCTTTGATCATCCTTTCATCCGCTGACGATCCCTCCCCCCCTTTCTTGCTTTGGCTTAAAAAGCACCGACGACCACGTGCGGGGAGTTGACTCATGGGGTTATCGTGATCGCCGGTGTTGAATTGATGGCCCTGATTCGCGGGATGCTGTCGTCAAAAGATCATTCCGCTTTCCAGATTTTGTTGAAGTTGAGTCACGGTCATCGTGACCAATGCATCGTTCGGGTTACTGTCTTGTCCAGCGCCGTCGATTCCCCAGGGGTTGCGGAGCGTGACGTAGCCGGTTCCGGAGGTGTTCTTCCAGACATTGGTGACAGTGTACTGGTGACTTTCGATGAGCGGAGCGCCGGCAGTGATCGAGGCGTTGGTGCCGACGGTGATGCCTTTTCCACCGGCTAGAGCTCCCTGCAAGGTGTTATAGAGATCGCTGTCGGATTGTCCTCGAAACGGGGTGTAGTGGATGCCGAAGTCGGCGGCAACATCGCCAAAATAACCCCACCCCGTGGAGTTGTACGTCCAAGCGCCGGTGCGATATTCGGCATAGGCCTTTTCCAAAATAGGTGCCCAGAGGTCGCCGGATGAACCGGGGTGCGGCATTTCCAGGCCGCCGGCGTAGGGCCCGTTTGCGGGGAGGTCGCCATCCACGCGGAGATAGGTGGCGGTGCCGCCACGTTTGAATTGCACGGCGTAGGTTCCATCTCCTAAATCGACAGCCAGTTGCCGCAGCCCGTTCGAGTTGCTGAACGCTTGAGTTTGAATCACACCGAGAAAGTAGCAATCTCCAACCTGGCCCTGGTTTACGTCGGACATGGTGGGGCCGGTCCCCCACAAACTGGCGTTCACCACGCGCGTCGTGCTGCCGGTACCGGCGGGATCCGAAAGATTTTGACCTGCCAGAAGGGTACTGGCCCCGTTCCAAAAGTTAGAGACGACATGCAGATCGCCCGCGTTTTGTTCCGTTGACGTTGCGCATCACATTGTCCGTGGCGTTGACCCAAAGCGAACTGTTAAAGCCGTTTCCCTGAACAAAGTTGGTACCACCGCCAAGGGTTACGACTGTTGCCATAGCCTGCGTCCGATTTTTGATAACGCTGTTCCCGGTTCCGCCGTAGACGAGTGTGTCGATTGATACGGAAGGATCGACGGTAATCGTGTCATTTCCGCCGTTGCTCTTGATGACAATATTGCCGTACTGGCCGGCAAAGGATTTTGTTGTCCCATCAGCGGTCACGGTAATCGTGTTGCCTGCTTCTGATACATAGATTGAATCATTGCTGGAACTTCCGAAAATGTTTAATTGATTGAAGGAGGTCATCCATTGGGCAGAAATAGTGACGCTGGGAACGGAAGGGGAGCCGGCAGGCGCAGGTGCCAGGGGTGGAACGGCAGCTATGTTGATAGATCCGATGTTGTACTGTGTTCCCGCGTTTGCTGTAAAGCGAAGCGTGATGGCTCCCGCGGGAAGATAGACCATATGGCTTACGTTGCTGAAGTTGGTCCAGGAATCCGTGGTAGCGTTGTTGTAGGTCGTGGCACGGATGCCATTGACTGATAGGTCAAAGGATGACGCAGCGGGGCTCGCCTCGCCGACGTTGATGGAGTAGTTGCCCGCGGTCTGCACATTCAGCGAGTATTCCACGTAAGCGCCGCTTGCGGAGACGTAGCCGATGTCGGGCTGACCGTTTAAATATTCCAACTTGGAATTCGAGATGCTGGAGTAGCTCGTTACGGGGACTGAAGTTGATGATGCTCCGATGGTGGTAGTGACGGCGGTTAAGACGGTTATGGGAGACAATGAAAGGGCATTGATGTTGAATTGGGATGCTGCCGTTGGATTGATGCGGATGGTATTGGCGCCGGCGGCAAGCGTGATCGTCTGTGAGGTGGTAGTGTAATTAGTCCAGGAATTGGTGGCATTGAAGGCGTATCTCGCCTGCACGGAGCCGTTCACGAGAAGATCGAAAGAGCTGGAATGCGGTGACGCGACGCCGAGATTGAGTTGATACTTTCCGGCGGCCGCCACGGTCAATTTATATTCGATATCCGCTCCGGATGCGGACATGTAGCCAATGTCCGGCTTCCCGTTGATCCACTCCATTCTGCCGCCCGTCAGAACGGAGTAGCTTGTTACATCAATGGACGTGCTGCCACTGCTGAGAATCGCGGTATCGCCGAATAAGGCATGCGCGGCATGTTTTGCGTTCTGCTTAATTTGCAATTTCGGGTGCTTCAACGGCATCGACTTGCCGACGTTGGAACTTATTCCTGCGTTGGCCAGTCGAGTCTGCGGGTGGAGCATGCTGCCAAAAGTTGAAAGATTAAAGCGGGATTCGAGAGTCTCGACACTGAGATGCTCTCTCCAGATGGGTACGCGGGATTTCGCATTCATGTGGGGTTCTCCGTGCAAAAGATAAAAGAGCGGTCGAAATAAATCGACCGTTCTCGCAACAACGTCTCATGGTTCAGAGAATGATATATGTCGAGCCGCGCTGCGGCCTTTGGAATCGCGCTCTCACTCTTATGAAAGCGCTCCGCGTCTGACATTATGGCGATTTCTGAGTGGTCGCGCCGGCAAGGGTACTGTCTGTCATCGCGAGAGTGCCGGTGTGTTCGACATAGTTCACGGTAGTCAGCCCGAGATAATTTTTGAGCGCGTCGGCCGCGACGTTTTTCATTGGTCCGGGGGAGTCGGCCTTGCCTGGCTGAGGCTGGGGGAAGGCGGTGGATCGGGCGGTGTGGAACGTGATATTCCCCTCCACTTTTTGCAGAATCTGGTGAATATGTCCGTTGAGAACCGTCACTGATCCGAAGCGCTTCAGGTATCCCATCGCCTCCGCGCTGTCCTCCGTTCCCCAGCCCCACTGCTCATAGATCGTCCACAAAGGCACATGCGCAAAGACAACAATCGGGGTGCTGTTTCCGAAGCCGGCGAGATCCTTCTCCAGCCATTCCAACTGTTCTTTGCCGAGCATCCCGAGCGCCGTTTTTCCGTTGGCCAGATTCGCCACGTTGACGAGGCCCACGAAATGAACCCCCTTATAGTTAAAGCTCTGCCAACCTGCTCCCTTGGTTTCTTTGCCGAAACGGTTCAAGTATTCCACGCCGTTATCCACGAAGTAATCATGCTCACCGGGCGTGAAAAAGGTCTGCCCGGTCTTGATCGACTTGACCATTTGCGAAACGGTGTCGAATTCCTTGGGCTTTGACAGGTGTGATAAGTCACCCGTGTGCAGCACGAGACCCGGCGCGGTGGGCATGGCATTGATCCGATCAACCGTCAATTGGAAGGTGCCGACGACATCGCTGTAGACGCCTTTATTGAAGCCGATGTGACTGTCGCTGACCTGTGCGAAGGTAAAATCGGAACCTGACACTTCTGGAAGCGCCTCTCCGAACGCTCGCGATTGCAGGATTCCGCCCTTCATTACCCAGACCATGCCGGCTCCCGCCCAGGCCATGCACTTCAGAAATCCACGCCGATCCACCCCGTCCTGCGACTCATCGTTCTTTATATAGTCTGACAAAGTAATCTCCTGTTCTTGTGGGTTGTTGATCTGTTATTGAAAGAAAAAAACGCGGTAATAGAGGCCTCTTATTTCACTGTCACGACGCCCTTCATGTGGGGGTGGACCTTGCAGAAATAGGTATACGTGCCGGGTTTGGTGAAAGTGAAGGAGTAAGTCTGATCCGTATCGAGCGTCTTGGAATCAAACGCGGCAGGTTCGTCAGAGCTGGTGGCGGTATGCGGAACGTCGTCCTTGTTCACCCAGGTGACTTTGGTCCCGACGGCCACGCTCAATTCTTTGGGCTTGAACATAAAATTGTCGATCTGGACCGCGCTCTCCGTCGCAGCCGGAGCGGGCGCGGTGGCCGCCGCCTCGCTTCCCCGTGCGATGCGCGTAATGAACGGAGCGGCCGACGAAATCGCCGCGACCGCAATCGCTGCGATAAGAGCAGAGGTGTAACGCTTCATGAATGATCTCCAGTGACGAACGAAACCAGGCCAACGCTACAATGACCGACCGCGTACTGCTTTCTTTTATTCCCGCGCGATTTTTTTTGGCCAGGGGATGAAGGAAGGAGTGCCCCTTTCGGCAAGTTTCCATCGAGAGGGGCGATAAAAGCAGAGCTGTGGTAGCAAGAAATCCATGCGGCTTGCGTATGCTTGTGGGGGCGATATTCTAGGTGCCGTCGCGAAGCGTCACGAAGAGGATTTATGATCATCCCCACGGAGCCCATTGGAAGTATTCCGCGTCCCCCTGCGCTGATCGAAGCGACCGCGGCTCGAGGCGATAACGATCCGTCGCTGGAACCGATGTACGAGGATGCGATCCGCGACACGCTCGCGCAGTTTTGAAGCGACGGGATCGCCGGTCATCACGGACGGCGAACAGCGAAAATATCACAATTTTTGGACCTACTGCGTTCAGGGCCTGCCGAACACCGCTCCCGATGGTTTTCAAATTCCATTTTCCGCCGGCCACACCCGCCGCATGCTGCGGCTGACGGGGGGGCCGTTCCGGTATCGCCGACGGGCCGACACGTTCCTTGAGTTCGCCTTGAAGTACGCGCCACAAGCCGGTCAAGCAGGCGGTCATTTCGCCTTCGGCGTTAAGCCTGATGTATCCGTCCCAAGAAATTCCCGGCTATCCCCGCGACCAATTTATCGCGGAGCTGCTTCACGAACATGAAACGGAGATTCGCGACTGCCTGCGAAAAGGTGCCTACAATGTGCAAGTCGATTTCACCGAGGGGCGCCTGGCCGTCAAGATCGATCCGTCCGGTAAACTGCTGCACAGTTTCATCGATCTGAATAATCTGGCCCTCTCGAAGTTTTCTCCGGAAGAACGCCAGAAGATCGGTGTTCACACCTGTCCGGGCAGCGACCGCGACTCGACGCACAGCGGTGATGTGGACTACGCGGAATTACTGCCCAGCCTTTTCCAATTGAAGGTGGGCAATTTCTATATAGCGCTCGCGGGCGAAAAGGATCGTGACCGCGTCTTAAGGATCATTCGTGACAACATGAAGCCCGGGCAGCGGATATTTGTGGGAGTTGTGTCGCCGATCGATCCGCGGATCGAGACGCCGGAGGAGATTCGGGACCAGGTGATCGCGGCCTCCAAATACATTCCGGTGGATCAACTGGGCACGTGCGATGACTGCGGCTTTTCGCCCTTTTGTGATGACATGACGACGACGCGCGACAAGGCGTTTGCGAAGATTCGGTCGAGGATTCTGGGTACCGCTCTGGCGGCCGCGATAATCGGGGGATAACCGTGCCGGATTCCAATGATGAAGAAAAGCTGCTTCGTTCCGTCGCCCTGCAGAATGCCCAAAGCATCCTCGCCGCCCGCCAGCGCGCCGAAGAGGAACTGGTGCAGGCGAAAGAAGCGCTCGAGTTAAAGACGCGGGAGCTGGCCAATTCCCTTGGGATGATGCGCGCCACCCTTGAGGCCGCCACGGACGGTATTCTCGTCACCGACGGCAAGGGGCGAATCACCGGATTCAACCAGCGATACGCGGAAATGTGGCAACTCCCCCCTGAACTCCTGGAATCCGGAGAGCACCGCCCCATCCTGGAATTTTGCAGCACCTTCTTTGCGGCACCCGCGGAATTCCTTCGTCGCGCCGATCATATTTATGAAACGTCGCCTCCTACCACGACCGACATTCTTGAACTGGCCAAGGGTCAGGTATTTGAACGATTGTCCAGAACCCAGTGGGTCAACGAAGAGAACGTCGGCCGCGTCTGGACGTTTCGGGATATCACAGAGCGGTGGCGGGCAGAAGAGATTCGTTCGCGTCTGGCGGCAATTGTCGAGTCGTCGGATGACGCCATCATCAGCAAAACTCTCCAGGGAATCATCACGACGTGGAATCAGGGTGCCGAGCAAATGTTCGGCTATCAGGCGAGCGAAATGATCGGAAAGTCGATCACGCTTCTGATTCCTCCGGATCATATCAACGAAGAGCCGACGATTCTGCAGCGCATCAGGCGAGGCGAGAGAATTAAATCGTATGAGACCATTCGGGTGCGCAAAGATGGCAGCCGTTTTCATGTGTCGATAACAATCTCGCCGGTAAAAGACGCGCATGGGAACATCATTGGAGCGTCGAAAATTGCCCGCGACATCACGGCCCGGGAACGCGTTCTTGAGGCGGAACGGACGGCGCGCGCGGAAGCGGAGCGCGTGAGTCTTCTAAAGGATGAATTTCTTGCCACGCTTTCGCACGAACTTAGAACGCCTTTGAATGCGATCCTGGGTTGGTCGCAAATTCTTCAGGCGCGCGCCGGCGCGGACGCGGACCTTCAGGAAGGACTGGAGGTCATCCAGCGCAATACCAAGGTGCAATCGCAGTTGATCGAGGACCTGCTCGACATGAGCCGAATCATCTCCGGCAAGATTCGCCTGGATGTGCAGCAGGTCGATCTTCAGGACGTGATCCGGGCTGCCGTCGCGTCCGTGCGTCATTCCGCCGACGCGAAGGAAATTCGACTCCAGCTCGTGCTCGATCCGCTTGCCGGGCCAGTACGAGGCGATCCGAATCGGCTTCAGCAATGCTTCTGGAACCTGATCTCCAATGCGATCAAGTTCACGCCCAAGGGAGGCAAAGTTCAGGTGGGCCTGCAGCGCGTGAATAGTCACATTGAAGTATGCGTGGTCGACAATGGGCAGGGCATCAAGCCTGACTTTCTTCCGCATGTGTTCGAGCGGTTCAGACAGGGGGACGGCTCGACCACCCGGCGCTATGGCGGGCTCGGCCTCGGACTTTCAATCGTCAAGCAGTTTGTCGAATTGCATGGCGGCACGGTACACGCAAAAAGCGACGGCGAGGGGCAGGGCTCCACATTCTGCATCGAACTTCCGCTTATGGTGATTCACCCCCAGGAGTCCGACGGTTCGCGTGCGCCACCCGCGCGCCATGCAGGGAATTTCGGTTGCGCCGGATCATCCTTCTCTCGAGGGTATTGTGGTGCTGGTGGTCGATGACGAGGTGGACGCGCGAAACCTCGTGAAGCGGGTTTTGGAAGAGTGCAGCGCCCGCGTTTTTGTGGCCGCCTCCGCGCAGGAAGGGCTCGCGCTCCTTCAAAGTGAACTGCCCAACATCATCATCAGCGATATCGGTATGCCGGGGGTGGATGGCTATGAATTTATCAAACAGGTTCGGCAGTTAAGCGCCGACAAGGGCGGAAAAACTCCGGCGGCCGCCCTCACCGCCTTCGCCCGGGCCGAAGATCGCACGCGAGCCCTCCGCGCCGGTTATCAAACGCACGTCGCGAAGCCAGTCGAGCCTACCGAGCTGACCGCTGTCGTCGCGAGTCTGGCAACAAAGCGTTAACGCCACCCAATCGAACGGCGTTTCGGTAGACGGAGTGCACGCTTTAGTGTGTTTTTGCGGGTAAGCGTCAGAGAATGAATGCCAGACACGCTGAAGCGGGAACGGGCGTGCCCGTTTTTCCGGGGCGCTGGCTCTACCGTGAAAATACATGGGATTCAGAGACGCGCCCGTGAGGAAGCGTTCGGCGTTCTTTGCTGAGGGGCAAACGCTTCCTTGTATCTTTCCAAAGGACAGGAAAAAGGTTCCAATGGGCAAGGCCGCCGCGTGCTCGCGTGGGGGGGAGACGCGAGCACGCGGCGGCCGGCGGCGGGAGATCGTAGCTTCCAAGGCCCCGAGGCCGTCCGTAAGCGTGATCCCCGCCGCCGTCCGTGGAATGAACCCGAACAGTCGCTTGGGCCAACGCCGGTCTGCCACGGCGCCGGTGAGCCCGCATGTGCAAGATCGGGAGGTTTCCATGTCGGTTTCTCAGGAAGTCCAGAGTTCTGTTTTGCCCGCCGCCGTCTGCTTTGGCGGGGTGGATGTGGCCAAGGATCATTTGGATCTGGAGGTGCTGCCCGCGTCCAGGCCTTTGCGTGTGGGCAATGATGCGGAAGGGATTGCCCAGGCCGTTGCGTATTTTGGCCGGCAGGGTCCGGCGCTGATCGTGATGGAGGCTTCTGGCGGATACGAGCGTCCTTTGGCCGCCGAGTTGATCGGTGCCGGCCACAAGGTGGTGGTGGCCAATCCCAGGCAGGTGCGGGACTTTGCCAAAGGCATGGGCATTCTGGCCAAGACCGATGCCATCGACGCGGCGGTCCTGCGCGCTTCGCCCAGGTGGTCCAGCCCAAGGCCCGGCCCAGTCAAACCCCCGAAGCGTGTGCCCTCGATGAACTGGTCACGCGCCGGCGGCAGCTCATTGGCCTGCGGACGCAGGAACAAAACCGCAGCAATCTCTGCCGGATCAAGCCGGTGAAAAAGAGCATCGACAAGGTGCTCAAAATGCTCGACGCGCAGATCCACGCCATTGAACAGTTGATCAGCGATCAGATTCAATCCGACGACGGCCTCAAGGCCAAGGATGAGATCCTTCAAAGCACCCCGGGCGTGGGACCGCAGACTTCCGCCGAGCTTTTGGCCCACCTGCCCGAACTCGGCACCCTCAACCGCCAGCAGATCGCGGCTCTGGCGGGCGTAGCGCCCTGGGATAATAAATCCGGCAATCATGTCGGAAAGTCCTTCATCTTCGGCGGCCGCGCCTGCGTACGAGACGTGCTCTATATGGCGGCGCTCTCCGCCAAAAACTGCAACCGCCCGCTCAAGCTCTTTGCCCAGCGTCTGACCGACCATGGCAAACCCTTCAAAGTCATGATCGTCGCGGTCATGCGCAAACTTCTCACCACCCTCAACACCATGCTTAGGAACAACTCCCCATGGCTCGACCAAACTGTCAAAAACGCTTGACTTCCGACACAGTCGCTCACGGGCGCGTCTCGGAATTTTTGGCAGTCAGCAGGCACACGAAAAGCATTCCCCCGGAAAAACGGGCACGCCCGCGGGAACTCCGAAAGGGGGCGGTGGTCGAAAAATTCGGTCACAGGCCATAAAATCCGCCGTCTTTTTCATCTTGTCGCTGCGCGATACTTGGCATACGCTGTAGGCGGCGTGTTTTTCTGTAACGATCCCGACATAAGGCAGGTGAGGAATGTCTGAACCAACCACTTCGCTCGAAGAAGTAAGTTCTCCCCTTGCGGCTGACAACAGCCAAAAAAAGCACCGAATCAACACGTATTTCAAGACGCTTTCCTCCGTCAACGGCTCCGACATCCACATTAAGTCCGATGCCATCCCGCGGGTCCGGGTTGGAGGCGAACTGCGGTCGCTCAAAGCCGAACCTCTTTCTCCACAAGACGTCGAGGGCATGATCGAGGAGATGCTGAATCCAGAGCAGCTCGCGGATTTTCATCAGCATGGCACGGTCGATCTCGCCTATGCGATGGGCAAGAGCGAGCGTTTCCGTGTGAACATCTTCCGCCAGCGCGGCACCAGCAGCATTGTCGCCCGCCGCATCAATCCGAAAGTTCCGAATTACACCGACCTCCGTCTCCCGGAAGTATTCTCCAAAATCGCTGACCGCGAACAGGGGCTCATCATTCTGGCGGGGATCACCGGCTCGGGGAAATCGACGACCATCGCCGCCATGATCGAGCAGATCAACGACTCCAAGAACGTCCATATCGTAACCATCGAAGACCCGATCGAGTTTTCCTACACGGACAAAAAGGCGCTCATCAACCAGCGCGAGATCGGCCTCGATTGCGATACTTATGAGCATGGCATCCGTGCCATGATGCGTGAAGACCCGGACGTCATTTTGATTGGTGAAATGCGCGACCGCATGACATTTCAGGCCGCGGTTCAGGCCGCCGAGACGGGTCACCTCGTGTTTTCCACGCTCCATGCCTCGAGCGCTCCGGGTGCGATTACCCGCATTCTCGAACTCTTTCCGAAAGAGCAGCACACCAATATTCGTCAGGCGTTGGCGCAAAATCTCATCGCCATCGCATTCCAGAAACTCGTTCCCGCGATTGATCCCAAGGTGAAGCGCGTGCCGGTGGTGGAGGTGATGTTGAACTCGCCGTCGGTGAAAAAGTATATTTTAGAAGAGCGGGAGAGCGAGCTTTCGAGCGTCATTCGCAACGAAAAAGGCACGGGGGCGATCGACTTCAACGACATGCTGGCGGAACTGGTACTCACGGAGATCGTCGCCTCCAAGGAAGCGCTGGCCGCCTCGCCGAATCCCGACGAGCTGCGCATGCGGATGAAGGGCATTAAGTCGTCCTGATAGTGCCGGTCCCGGGACGCCTGCATCGCGCTTGATCATTCGGCGTAATGCGATGATCATGAGTGTCCCAATCACCTCAGCTCCACGGAAGGCCCAATGTTCGATTATCTCAACCTGATCTATTGGCTCATCGCATTGCTCGCTCTTTTCGCATGGGCTCGCTTCGCCACGTTTGTCGCGCATGATGTTACCGATCATTTCGGCGATGTTCCGGAACTGCCGTGGAAACTTGGGTACGCGGGCGTGCTGGTCGTAATGTTTGGGGTATTTCTTCTGTTGCCGTCGTTTTGGATTGCTCTGCCGGTGAACGCCGTCATTGCCGGCGCGGCGATCGCGGTTTTCTGGTGGAAACGGGTTCAGGTGCTGGGCCCCGCCGGACACCTTTTCGCGGGAACCATCGCCTCCGTATCCCGCGCCTCGGGCCGCATGGAAGAACGTAAGAACGCCCGGCAGGTGCAATTGACTTACCTCCTGCATAATGGCTCGCCCATGACGCTTCCGGCTGCCGACGATCCCCTTGCCGCCGGATTGGCGATGGCTGACCAGCTCATCATTCAAGGGATGCTGCGACGGGCCGAGGGCATCGACCTGCTTCCGTCCGAAGCGAGCTATGGGCTTCAATTCGTCGTCGATGGCTTTCCGTATCATCAACCGGCATTGCCCCGAACCGATGCAGAGTCCGCGATTCAGGCTCTGAAAGTTCTCGCGGGCTTGAACGTCGACGAACGGCGCCGCCCGCAGAATGGCAAATTCAAAAGCCGCGATTCCGAAGGAAACACCACCACCTGGACGGTGCGCACCTCCGGGAGCACCGTCGGTGAACGGCTGCATCTCGTCGCCAATGAGAAGGGCCAATGGGACCTGCAGCTTGAAGGGCTGGGTCTTTCCGCCGATCAACTCAAGGACCTCAAAACGCTCACGGCGGATACGCGGGGAGTTGTGCTCGTTGCCACGCCCAAAAGTTCGGGACGCACCGCGACGCTTTACGCGCTCATTCGGCAGCACGATGCCTTTACCAACTCGATCCAGACTCTCGAATTGAATCCGCAGGCCGACCTTGAAGGGGCGACCTTCAACACGTTCGACACGCGCAATGCCGAGCTTTCCTATTCCAAGGCGCTGACCTCCATTCTTCTCAAGGATCCCAACATCGTGCTAAGCGCTCAGCTTCCCGACGCGCAAACCGCCGACGCGATCACCCGGTTCGCCAGCGACAATGATCGCAACGGCCATCGGGTGTATGTGGGTATGCCGGGTGCGGATACGCTGACGACCCTGGACGCATGGATCTCGCTCAACACGGACAAAAAAGCTGCCGTCGAATGCCTCCGTGCAATCATTTCACAACGACTCGTCCGAATCCTCTGCCCGACCTGCAAAGTTCCATTCCAGCCCGATGAAGCCACCCTCAAGCGGCTCAACCTCCCCATTGGCCGCAATCTTCAATCCTTCAAAGCGAACACCAGTCCGATCACCGACAAGAAGGGCAATCAGATTATCTGTCCGGATTGCGCCGGCTCAGGCTTCAAAGGCCGCACCGGGATTTTTGAAGTCCTTATCATTGATGATGAACTCCGGAAAGGCATCCTCGCAAAATCCAATCACACGCAGCTCAAAGCTCTCGCTCGCAAGAACCACTTTGCTCTTCTGGTCGAAAGCGGCATCCGCAAATTCGCCACCGGCATCACGGCCATGAACGAGATCACGCGGGTGCTGGCCCCGGAAAAACCTCCCGGCGGGCAGAAGTAGTTCGAGCGTCGCGTGTCGGTTTTCCCGACTCGCCGCCGTTCGCCGCTGAAACATGACACTCCAAAACTGGAACGCTCCCATGCTTCTCAACTTTCTCTCCATCGTTCTGATTGGCCTCATCGCGGCCTTTCTCGCCAATCAGGAGCGCTTTCCTCCATTCTTGCCCTCATCGCCGCGGTCTTCGGCTCCATCCTTGCGGGCGCTCTTTTCGAGTCGCTTCAGGGCGTTATCGCCGGCTATCGTCCGGATTATGCCCGCGGGTTTACGTTCCTCATCCTGTTCCTCGCCGCCTTCGCTGTCTGCCGCTTTGGCGCTGACTTCGCCGTGCCCAGAAACATCAAGCTGCCGAAGCTCATCAACAAAGCGATCGGCGGCGTGTTCGGCTTGTTCACCGGGCTCGTCATCGTCGGCTCCATCCTCATCGGTATCCAGATGCTGCCCTTCGGCACCGCGATCCTGGGCTTCGACCGCTTTGGAGGCGACAGTGGAATGCAGGGTGACGGCCAAGGCGCGGTCGCTACGGGTTCCAATATCTGGCTTTCGCCCGACCGATTCACCCTTGGCTTTTGGAATCTGGCGTTGGGGCGCTCTCTCGGAGGCGATCATTCCTTCGCCAGCGTCCATCCGGACCTTCTTGCCGAGTCGTACGGCTATCGCAACACCGTCTTTGCCGGTGTAACCCCCACCCTTCCCCCCGATCTGATGAAGCTCGACTCCACCTGGGTTTCCACCGATGCCGGGGTGCTCACCGCCTTCAAGATCACCGATCCGGGCAAAGCCGCCGCCGTCGTCCGGGCTGAAATTACGTCCAATGCCGAGGCTCCAAAAATCTCCGTCAACCACGCTGCCAATGGCGACATTCTTCTTTGTCACGCCGTCTGAAGTCCGGCTGGTCACGAATCAGGGCCACCAGTACTACCCCATCGGCTTTCTCGAAAAAGGCAAGTATTTCACGCCCACTCCGCTCGATTCGGGCCAGGTCGCCGACGATTTCCCGGCGGGCAAAAGTACCGTCGTTGAGGATTGGGTCTTTCAAATCAACAGCGACGAATCGCCCCGCATGTTTGAAATCAAGCAGCTCGCCCGCGTCCCCATCACCGGCATCAGCGAAAAATTTGTCACCATCGCCAGCAACCTCTATCCCCCGCGCGAGTATCGTCAGGATCAGGGAACCCTCCACATCGCCACCAGCGGCTTTGAGTCCTCACGCATCGAATCCTTCAAGGTCTATGTCATCCGCAGAGACACCACCATCGGCTACGTCAAATCGCTCTACCATGCGGTCTACCCCAACATCGTCGACGCGCTCCAGCAGATCAATAACACCTCGGGCGCGTGGTTCACTTCAGCGGGCAAGCCGGGCATCCCCTCGGCCGGCGACCTTGGGACCGCGCATCGCATTCTTCAAGACCTCGAAAACAGGGCGAACGAAAATGCCGCCATCTGGCATGAGTTCGTCCCGTACCTGTTCATTGGAAAATCCACGACCGACGCCAATCACAATCTGATCGAGCTTCCCAAATACTTCGACGAGACCCTTGTCCCCTATTTCACGCCTTCCATCCTTCTCAAGCAGGGCGTGGTCGATTCCAGCGGCAAGCTCGACCTCCCCGACCTGCCCAAGGGCGACCTGGATGTCATCGCGGCGGCGAAGACCGATAAGGGCTTCTATATTTGGTCAATAGGCGAGACCATCAAGCCGAAAACGCAGACCGAGGTGAATCTCAGCACCTCGAACGCCGGTTACGCCGCCGTGCTGAAGTAATCTTGCGTCGGTGAACGGCCAAGCTCTCCCTTTCTTCTCCAAGGTACCTCCTTGCCTCAACCCCTGCGGTTGATTACTCTTATCTCCAGCAAGAGTTGTAAAATACGTCGCCATCCCTCCCGGGAACGGCGACAACCGAGAAGGACCAGGCTTCGCATGATTGATGCGGTACTCTTTGACCTTGGTGACACGATCATCGACTTTGGTGTCGGAAGGCGCGAAGCTGAAATCCTTTTCAAAAAGGGTGCCCGGCTCACCTACGATTATCTGGACGGCAAAAAACTCCCCGTCCCGCCATTTGCCCGCTATTTCCGTGCTCATTATCGTTGCATGCAGCGGGCTTATGCGTGGTCCAAGCTTACCCGCCGTGATTTTAGCTATGCGGATGTCCTCGCCCGTGCGGCCCGCAAGCTGGGGCTGGCTCTCACCCCGGAAGACCTCCTCCATCTGGCGTGGCTCTGGTATAAGCCGATTGGGGATGCCTCCCATATCGATGCGGGTATCCTCCACATGCTCATTCAGCTCCGTGCGGCGGGTACGAAGCTGGCCATCGTCTCCAACACATTTGTGCCTCCGCATTGTTTGGATCGCCACCTGCGGGAAGAGGGCTTGCTCGAATTTTTTCCCGTGCGGGTGTACTCCTCGACGGTCCGCTATCGCAAACCTCATCCGCGCATCTTTGAAATGGCCCTCGACCAGATCGGCGTTCCGGCGAGTCGGGCCCTTTTCATTGGTGATTTGCTGAAAACGGACATCGGCGGCGCGAAACGTGCGGGTATGCGCACCATCTGGAAACCCGCGCGCCATGCCCCGATCCCTTCCCTGTCCCACCTTTTGCCACCCCTCCGAACACCCAGCAACTCCTTCCTCCGCCACCGCCGGCATCGCACGCCGGACTTCATCATTCGGAAGGTGACGCAGCTTCCGGAAATCCTCCACCAGTGCGGGTGGCGTCCGGTGCATATCCATAGCCCCGCCCCCATCCCGGTCCCCCTCTCCGCTTGAGAGATTGGTTTGAGAAGTAGGATTTGGAGCCGCGCCCGTGGGGAAGCGGTTTTCGTGGCGTTGCAACGACCGCTTCCTTACGGGCGCGGCTCGGAGACATGTACTTCTCGAACAGGTTTTGAGTCAATTCGCCGGAGGTGGTGCCGCAGCGGGCGCGGGCTTTACATTCTTGGGCAGCACGCTGGAAAAATTCGCGACCTCCGCGACCATTTCGCCGTCGCGCATGTGGCCTTTGACGTTCACGTTCATGTATTGGCCGATGCGGTCAATGGTCGTGGGTTGTCCATCCATCAGAAATTTCGTCTGGGCGTCGTACTTGACGATGATTTCGTTGGGGAAGGCATCTTTGCCGTGATATTCGTCCTTGCTGATGAGCATAGTGGACCGCATGGGGCGGAGGCTGATGATGGTTCCGGCAAAAGCGCGTGCGTCGGGGTCTGCGGTTGGCGCGGCTGTTTCGGTTTTTGTGTTAGATGCACAACCCGCCAGTGCCGCCCCGATCAGTGCCGTGAGAACTATTTTTCGCCAATTTAGCCGCATTGGAACCTCCAATCAGTGCGTATCCAATATGTCGATCGCCTGTTTTACAATCTCTTGAGTGTCGACGCCATCGGCGGCGTCGATCCATTTCACGGCTGGCGGGGGGGGCCATTTCTTGAGCCATGTCCGTTGCATCTTCGCGAGATAGCGTGTTTGAATTTTGATTCGCTCGACGGCGTCGTCAAGGGTGCATTGTCCCGCGAAATAATCGAGGAGTTGGCGGTATCCGACGGCAGCGGCGGCCTCGTCGGAAAAGCCTTTCTCGGTTCGCCGCAGCCGATCGACCTCCTCGACCAGGCCTTTCTCGATCATTTGTTTCACGCGAGCATTGATACGCCGGCTGAGGGTTTCTTTTTCCCAGCGGATTCCGATATAGGCGGCGTCCATGCCTGGATGCGTCTGGCTCCATTGGGTTTGGAGGGTGGAAATGGGGACGCCGGTGATGCGAAAGACCTCGAGGGCCCGCACCAGGCGGCGCGTGTCATTGGGATGGATGCGAGTGGCGGCCACGGGATCGATTATTGCGAGTTCCGCGTGCATGACTGCAGTTCCCTCGCGCGAGAGCCGTTCGTGCAATTCGGCGCGAATGGCCTCATCGGCGCTGGGTCCTTCAAACAACCCCTCGACGAGCGCCCGCAAATACAAAAATGTGCCTGCGACGATGACGAGTTGTGCGTTTTCGGTTCCGCGTTTCCAGTTTTCGATATGGCCGCGTGCTTCGGTGACGAACCGTGCGGCGGAATAGGATTCCCAGGGATCGGCGACATCGATCATCAGATGTGGAATCCTGGCCCGCGTGGCCGCATCGGGTTTGGCGGTACCGATATCCATGCCGCGATAGACCTGCATCGAGTCCACGACGAGGATGTTCCCTCCCAGCCGTTCGACCAATGCCTCCGCCAGGTCGCTTTTTCCAGACGCGGTGCACCCCACGATCACGATCGGCCGCCGCAAAAATTCCGTGTCCATCCGTGTGCATCCGTGGCTAATTTAATTTATGTGTGATAATCCGCATTGATCGCAATGTACTCGCGCGACAGATCGCACGTATAGACCCGCCAGTTTTTCGCAGCGCTTTTTGGGAAGCCCAGATCGACTGTGATCTCCAGCGTTTTTTCACTCATGATGCTGCCGACCCGCGATAAATCGACCGAGGTGGGCCGTCCATTTCTGAACACGACCATTTTTCCGACGGCACACGCGGAGGCTTCAATTTTCATCGCGGCACCGGAGTATCCGGCGGCAGATACGAATCGCCCCCAGTTCGGATCGCCGCCGTGAATCGCCGTTTTGCACAGTGGGGAATTGGCAATGGCCTCCGCTGCCCGTTTGGCGTCAGCGGCGGATTTTGCCCCGATGACTCGGACGGTGACGAGCTTCGTTGCGCCTTCACCATCCTTCGCGATTTGCCGCGCGAGAGAATCGCACACGTCGCGCAACGCCGCGCCAAACTTCGCCAGGTCCGAGCCGGCGACAATCTTTCGGTTTCCCGCAAGGCCGTTGGCCATTACCACGAACGTGTCCGAAGTGGATGTGTGTTGATCGACGGTGACGCAATTGAAGGTCTGGTCGGCGATGCCTTGGACGAGCTTCGCCACTATACGCCGATCGATTTGGGCATCGGTTGCCACGTACGCGAGCATGGTCGCGTGGGGCGGTACGGCGGTAGGGGAGCCCATGTTGGGGGCGATCATGCCGGAGCCTTTGCAGTTCCCCGCAATTGTCACGCGCTTGCCCCCCAACATGAGCGTTGCCCGTGCCGCTTTGGCGACCAGGTCGGTCGTCAGAATTCCCTGTGCGAAAGCTAATCCGGCCTCCTCGGAATCTGACAGGGAGGCAATCAATTTGGGGATTCCCGCGCGAATTTTTTCCATTGGCAGAAAATGGCCGATCACCCCGGTGGAGAACGGCAACACCCGACTGGCGGCCAATCCTCCAAGCCCTGCGGCGGTCAGTTCACACATTTCCACCGCATCGCGAATGCCCCGCTCGCCCGTGCAGACATTGGCGCAGCCGGAGTTGGTGATGCAGGCCCGGAGTACACCGCCGCGAATATGCTTTCGCCCGACGATCACGGGCGCGCCGACGACTTTATTTCGTGTAAAAACCGCCGCCGCCGCCGCTGGAACGTCGGAATACAGCAGCGCCAAATCGGGCTTTCCGGACGCCTTAATGCCGCAGTGCATCGCGGCGGCTTTGAAGCCCTTCACGGAGGTAATCGTCTCATTGGCCATCGCGGGTTTTTCCTGTGGTGAGCTGGAAATGGGCCATGATAACGCTGGCGGCTCGGGCGTAAAGGAGTTGCCGATGGTCATGGAGTGACAGCGGTCGTGCCACAATGTCGCATTGGTGCTTCAAAAAACCGCTTTTTTGCACTTTTTTCCGCTTCGGCACCGGTTACGCTTCTCAACTATAAGAGCCCGCAAATTCGCGGAGCCATTATGTATGGAGGATCGCGTATGACTTCTCTTGATCTCAATCCGGCGGAACAGCATCCGAAGCTCGATAAGCCGTATGTGACTAATGTGTCGGAAACGTTGCGCAAGATCGACTCCGGGCCTTCGGTGGCTCATGCAAAGCCCAACGCGAAAGACCACAAGCAGATCCCCGTGGATTCGGTGGAAGAAGAATTGATGGAAAGCTTTCCGGCAAGCGATCCGCCTGCCCATGGAAAGAATCGGACGGATAAGCCGGAGCCGCGGCGACCGGAATGAGTTGGCGTAAAGGTTGAATGCTCAGGGGCGTTGAAAAGGTAAGAGGCGGGATTTTGCTGGATCGAGAATCTCCGAAGAGGGCATTGAGCCCTCTTCGGAGATCACAGCCGAGGCGGCTGTGCCACATTTTGGGGATGGCCGCGTTGTTCTGCATCAGACTGTCGCGACGGTGTCCAGCCGAAGGTCGGCGACAATGCCTTTCTTTAATAGTGCCGCCCCCATGCCTGCGATCATCGCGCCATTGTCCGTGCAGTATTGCATGGGCGGAATGAACACCGGTTTATTTAACTCCTCGCCGAGGCGTATCACGGCTTTGCGGATTGCCGTATTCGCACTCACGCCGCCGCCGATAAGGATGGAGCGGGTTTCAAATCGGCTGGCGGCACGGCGTAATTTCTCGACGAGCATTTCGGCGGCCACCCGCTGAAAACTCGCGGCGACGTCGGCTTTCTGCTGTTGGCTCATGGCGGTGGCATCGCGCTCGCGGCCCTTCTTTCCATTCACAAAATAAAGCACCGCCGTTTTTAGCCCGGAGAAGGAGAAGTTTAGTGAATCCTTCTCCAAGTGCGAGAGCGGAAATTTCACCGTGCGCGGATCGCCTTGTTCCGCCAACTTATCGATCAACGGGCCGCCGGGATAACCCAGCATCAGAATCGAAGCTACTTTGTCGAATGCTTCGCCCACGGCGTCGTCCTGTGTCTGTCCGATACGCACTAGATCATCGAACGCTCGCACGTGGTAGAGGGAGGAATGGCCTCCGGACATGACGAGGCCGATGGCGGGGAAGGAAGGGTATAGGGTATAGGGGTTAGGGTTTGCGAGAAGGTTGCCGGCATCTGCTGACGCTCTGGCCCCTCTCGCCTCCAACACCACCGAGTACAAATGTGCCTGCACATGATTTACCGCGATCAGCGGTTTCTCCCATGCAAACGCATATCCTTTCGCGGCGGCGGTTCCGACGAGCAGGCAGCCGATGAGGCCGGGGCAATGTGCCACCGCGATGCCATCAAGTTGCATTGCGGGATCGGAAACCCCGGCGTTGCGGAGTGCCTGCTCCACGATCAAATCGAGCGACTCCAGATGTGCCCGTGCGGCTACTTCCGGTACGACGCCACCGAACTTTGCGTGGAGATTCACCTGCGATGCGACGACATTTGACAGCACCTCACGTCCATCCCGGACGACGGCCGCTGCCGTCTCATCGCAGGTTGTTTCGATTCCCAATATGAGCATTCAAGCACTCGCTGAGGAACGGCGTCTTCGTGTCTTGTGGTTAAAAATAATCCGCGCTGCCAGGCCACGACGTGGAAAAATTATGGCTCATCCGCCGGCGAGGGCTCTGTCGCAGGTTGCGATGTGCGTGCCGGCGGCGTTGGCACCGGTGGGGGGGCTATCGTCGGCGTTGTGGTCGGCACGCTCGCGGACGCACTGGGCCGCGTCGTCACCACGTTTGTCGCGAAATCTTTTCCGGCGCCGAATGTCTGATAGGCAATCAATATCTCCAAGCCGCGCTGCAGTTGCCGATCCGACGCCTCCGTTGGCTGGGTCGATGGCACGGTGCTCGCTTCGCCGTTGGACGCCATGCCCAAATCGGTCCGATCGCCCGCCACCGAGGGTTTCGCCGCGATGTGCCGAATAATTTCGGATGACTCGCGATCTCGCAGCACCTGGCGGTTTTCCTCGTCGGTCAATGGGATGTTGAAGGCCGGGTCGGGCTCCACCCCCCACGTCGTCGCTCCCGGTTTGTGCATGATGTTTCGCCCCGACGGCAGGTAGTAATACTGCGTCGTCAGCTTTAGCGCCGCGTTTCCATTATCTACGGTCAGGAGCGTCTGCACCGATCCCTTCCCAAAAGACCGTTCGCCAATCAACACCGCGCGTTGATGATCCTTCAGTGCCCCGGCGACGATCTCCGATGCGGATGCGGAATATTTATTGAGCAGCACCACCACCGGCACACGCGGATAGGTTTTTTCGCCCGTGGCTTCCGCCACAAAATCGCGCTTCGACGTATCCGGTCGGCCTGTGGAAACGATCACTCCCGAATCTAGGAATCGCTTGCTCACATCGATCCCCGCTTGCAGGAGGCCGCCGGGATTAAATCGCAAATCCACGATGATTCCTTTGATTGCGCCCGCCTGCTGATTCTGAATCAGCGGCAGCATCGCCTTGTCCAACTCGTCCGCGGTGTTCTCCATGAAGTTGCTGATCCGCACGTACGCGATGCGATGTTCGGGATCGATCAGATAGTCCCAGTCGCCATTGCCCGTGTGCCGCACGCCGCGGACGGAGAGGGTCTGGATCACAGCTCGCGTGATGTCCAAATCCACGGGCGACTTTTCCCCCTCGTGTACCACGGTCAGTTTTAATTGCGTGTTTGGTGCTCCCGTGACTTTCGCCTCAAAGTCCTTCAGCGACAGCCCCTCCGTCGTCATGCCGTCCACTTTCAAAATCCGATCGCCGGCGAACATCCCCGCCTTCAGCGCCGGCGAATCCTCCACGGGCGACACGACGATAAAATTGCCGGTCACCGGATCCTGCGAAAACTCCGCCCCGACGCCGGAGAATTGTCCGTGTACCGCCCGGTCAAAGCGTGCGAGTTCTTCCTTGGAGAAATAGTTCGAAAACGGATCAAGCTCCGCCATCATGCCTTGAATCGCGCCGGTCATCAACTTTTGATCGTCCACAGGTTCGACGTAGTTGTGGATGATCTGGGAACGCAAATCGACGAGGGTGTCGAAGAAGCGGTAGGAGTCGCGGACGCCACCGGGATGCCGGCAGTTTGCTTTGCGGTGTAGTTGGCGGTTGGGGTCCAGCGGCCAAGGGCGATTCCGACACCGAGACACGCGATTGCCATCGCCAACGTGCGTAGCCGATCAAGTCGTTTCATGCGCAATAAACTCCAAACGAGCAATGTCACGATCATAGCTCGCATTCGCGGACTTCACGCAGCTTCGGCGGGTATCGTTTTCAAAATGGAGGCAGACGTAAATGAGCCACGAAGAACATGAAAAACACGAATGGATAGAGAGGGATTTATAGGTGGTCAGTGTGGCGTGGTTACGGGCTCCCGTAGATTGCCGCCGGTGTGCCTGCCGTCTCTCCCATCAGATTTCCCGTGGTCGATCCCGCCACCGTCCGAAAGTTTGCCGGGGTTCCTCCGCTCAGCCGCTGCGACTCGACATGGCCATCGAGCATGACGTATTGCGCTTCGCCATTCGTTCCCTGCGGGTGGCGAAAGTGCGCGAACCCGGACAGCGTCAATGGCGACGTGTAGACAATGTACGCACCCTCGTTGAACGTCTTTGGTGAATCAAACTGCACGGCGTCAGCGAAGACGACGATGTTCGCGGGGCGGTCGAGAAATTTCTGCCGCGTTGCCGCTTTGGACAAATCGGGTGTTCCGAGGGTTTCGTTAAATCCATAGCTCGCGGCGTGTTGATTGAACTTTGAGAAATACGCTCCGTCGCCGTATGGAAAATCGGGGCACTGCATGCGTGCGTCGAGGCTTGACGTGTAAGGGGCGAGTGGGGAGGCGGATTTGTCCAAAGGGCGATTCGCCGTGGAGCCGGGGCCGTTTTTCTCGAAACCGAACCACCAAAGTCGGCCGGCACCTAAGGGGCTGCTGCTGTTGATATCGACGTAATAGCGGAAGAAATTTCCGCCGTACTCGTCCAGATAGCAGTTCACGCCGATCCCGAGCGCGTGCAGGTTGGCCGCGCAAACTGTTGTCCGGGCCCGTGTGCGAGCCTTGCCAATTTGTGGCAGTAAGATGGCGATGAGCAGCGCGATGATGCTCACCACCACCAGTAATTCGATCAGCGTAAATCCGAAGCGTCGTCGCATGTCAGCTTGCCCAGGGGGGAATGGACCGAGGCGAATAAAATCGCCTCGGTCCTGTTGTGATATTTAACGACGGCGTCGCGCGCACAAACTCACCATGGCCAATCCTGCCAAAGCGAGCGTTCCCGGCTCCGGCGCGGCGGTGCCATTGATCGCTGCGGGAAAGTGGCTCGGCGGGGCGAAGGGTGGATTGAAGGTGAACTCGTTGGGGTCGCTCGTCTGCAGCGCCCAGCCGTAAAAGGTTCCATCGAGCACGGGCGTCTGGTCATATCCGGTGTTTGTCTCAGAGAATGCTTGTCCGTTCTCGCTTGAGAAATACAGCCAGAAGGAATTGGGGTAGTCGTTGGCCGGTTGGTTGGTCTTGTACCATAGAGTGTTGAGTAAATACTCGCCGAAGCTTGCGAAGAAGGTGTCGGTGAATGTGAGGCCTTGGTTGTCAGCCTGCAGCGCGGAGAGGACGTCCCGGCCGTTGGGGGTAGTGGGGGGGGTGGGGGTGGCGCTGTTCCACTCGTATCCGAACAGATGGGCCTGCGGGGCGGCATTGGTGCCGAAGTCCAATTCCAGCACCGCACGATTGCTCCCGGTGCCCGCGATGTCGTCCACCTGATAGGTAGTCCCCTGCATGACGAACGGTTGAGCGGACGCCATTGCGGTGCTGAATCCGAGAACTGCCATCGACAAAAGAATGTATTTAGGTTGCATCAGTGAATCCTTGCGAAAAGAATATTTGAAACAGAATGAGCGATATCAGCGAACGATGTGGCGACGCCTTAACAACAAGCCCAGCAGCCCGGCACACATGCCTAACGATGCCGGCTCGGGGACGGCGTTTGCTCCGGTCACCGCGTCCAGCACCAGGCGATCCCCCGTCGGAACGTCAAAGCGGATGTAGTTGATTGCCGAAAGACCGGAGCCGGACGCATCAATCCACGCGCCGCCAAACGACCCATCAAGCAGCGTCAACATTTGGGGATAGGTCAGTCCCGCGAAATTCGACAGGGTTCCTGTGAACGGCTGATAGGGATTCGCGGCCACCGTCCCGCCGGAAACGGAGATTCCGGCAGTGGATGTGAGCGTTGCATCCACAAACGCATTTGACGGCATCGTCAGATTGATCGCGCTGCCGCCGTTGAGCGCGACCCAGTCGCCGTTGTTATTGGTGGAGACGGAGACAATGGCGGCATCCGTCGAGAATGTCTGCACCGCGCCGTTTGCCGCCGTCGCTGCCGTAATCGCCCCATTGACGGTTTTCGCCACCAGCCCGGTGTTCGTGAACACGCCAATGTCCAACCCGTCCGTTGGCACCACGGTGCTCGCAAAATGCAACGTGATATGACCGCCCGCTCCGACAATCACAATCGACGACGACCGGAACGGCGGCGTGAACAGACTCGTTTCGCCGTCATCGACCGACACCGGCAGGCCGATTGCCGCATTCCCATTCTGCTGCAGCGCGGAACTTGAAATGGTTCCGGGCACGTAATCGACCACCGCGTCGGCACTCGTGCCCGACGCGCGCGCCGCTCCCGCAATGCTCAGCACTGCAAAAACACCCACACTGTAAAAACGAGAAACCATGAAAGACCTCCGCATGCCAATTCGCGTGGCATGTATGCACAGGCTGCGTCTCGGAGATCAGAAATCGCCCGCGCGCATTCGCATGGCGCGCAAGGCCGAGGGAGCACATGTCCCTGGAACGTCAACAAAACTCGTTCAGAAAAACCGCATCCCCACCGCGGCACAAATGCCGCGTTGGAAATTGGACCTTCTATGACCGAAGTCCTGTCGTTCGTCCCATCTCGCGAGGACTGACAACCAGCGACAGGCAGGTCTTCTGACTCCGGGCGAAAGCCATCCGGTCTTCCCAGAAATCCGTCGGCTCCCTGCAGGATTCCCCGGTGGCGGGGGGGGGGGCAGAGAGCGGCAACCAAAGTGGCGGTTGCTTCGAAAGTTTCCAGTGACCGGACGCCGACAAAGCCCGTTACAGCGGCGCGTCCGTGGCGGGTTTTCACCGCCTTCCCTTTTCATCCGGCAAGAGTTGCCGGACACCTGTCGCGTTCACAAAAAATAGCACGCTTCCTGTGGATTGCAAGAGCGACTTTTTCGTTTTGCGTACCCTATTCGCTGGTACTCCCTTTGCATCTTCGTGTTACAACTTTTTAAGGAGATCATCATGGGTACTGAAGACGTCGTCGCCGGAAAGATCAAACAAGTCAAAGGCACCGCCAATGACATCGCGGGTGCGGCCACCGGCAACACCGGCCAACAGATTAAAGGTAAAATTCAAAAAGGAGTCGGAAAAGCCCAGGAGGCCCTCGGAAAATCCTCCAAGAAGAACCCCGAATAAATCGACCTCTGGTACTGCGACGGGTAGGGCGCTCCCCTCGCATTCTGCTGAAGGGGGAGTATTCCTGCGCGTCATCTCGCCGGTTTCATCTTACGCTTCCCAGTTGGTGCGCGCTCTCCCTTCACGTAATATGCAGGCTTTCGCGATGAGCGGAGTTCCCAGCCTGTGACCACCCACGCCACGCCCCCTTCCACCAAGGCACCCTCGCCTCTCCCCGCCCCATCCGACCTCCGCACCCTCGGTCCATGGTACGCCATCGAGTGCCTCAACTCTTACGCCGCCACCCTGGCGACCGCAGGCTGTTACGACTACGCCAATTCCGTGCTCCGCGTCTCCCCCAGTACGTCGCTTTGGCTGACCGCATTCTGGGGTTTTTCTTACATTTTTATTTGCCTCAACGCCGGTCGTCTCAGTGAGCGCCTCGGCCCGCGCCGCGTCGTGGGCATCTCGGTCTTGGGTGCGGTTCTCGCCAGTCTCACCGGTTTAGCCAGCATCGCCATCCCCAACGTATTCATGCTCCTGGCCGTCATGCTGCCCTTCAACATCTCAAGCTCCGCGATCTGGCCCGCCATCGAAAGCGCCATCACTCGCACCCGCGCGAACTCCCCGCTCACCACCCGCACCGCTCTCTACAATCTTTCCTGGGGCTCCTCCGGCTTCGTCGCCTTTTTCACTTGCGGCGCGCTCGAACGATGGTGGTGGGGCAATATCTTCCTCTTCCCAGCGCTGTGCAGCGCCCTCTCCCTCCTCATCTTTTACCTCTGGGCCGCCCCCGAAAACATGATCGGCAAAGACCACGTCCCCGAAGAACCCCCAGGCACACGCGAAATCCAAACCCCCGCTCTCCTCGCCCGCGCCAAACGACTCCTCCTCATGGCATGGATCGGCAACGCACTCGCCTACGTCGCCATCAACGTCCTCATCGCCATCAAAGTTCCCCTCGCCGCCGCCGCCGGAATCACCAGCCTCACCACCATCGGCATCATCACCTCCGTCTGGGGCTTCATGCGCTTCGCCGGATTCTTCCTCACCTGGAAATGGGCGGGCTGGCATTACAAAGTCGGCTGGCTCCTCGGATCGCAGATCGCGCTGACTATGAGCTTCGCGCTGATGCTCCTCTGCCACGATTCCATCACGCTGATCGTTACTGAAATCTTCTTTGGTCTTGCCGCCGCCCTCATCTACGCAAGCTCGCTTTACTACGCGATGCATGTCTCGGACGGCCACGGCGGCCACGCGGGAATTCACGAAGCCCTCATCGGCCTCGGAATCGCCCTCGGCCCCGCCATCGGCGCTCTCGCCGGCGCGGGCAAAATCGGCCCCACCGCTCTCACCCGAGTTGCCATCGCAGTCACCATTCTTCTCTTGCTCGGCATCGCCGCCATGTCTATCCTCGCGCCTGGAAAAGATAAATTAGCCACGGATGCACACGGATGAACACGGGTCGAGTTGCCTTTCTTCGTGGTCTTTCATTCCTTCATCACTTCGTGTTCACGTCGTCGGCATCTCTGGAGTCCTCATGACCCTCAAACTTGGCATCCTCCTCTCCGGCGGTGGCACCACGCTTCAAAATCTCGCTGACGTCATCGCACGCCGCGAACTGCCCGCCCAAATTGTCTGCGTCATCGCCAGCAACGCCCACTGCTACGGAATCCAGCGTGCCAAAAATCTCCACATCCCCACCCACATCATCACCAGAAAAGACCACCCCACCCTTGCCGGCTTCTCTGAAACAATCGCCCAAACCCTCCGCGACCATCAGGTCGATCTCACCCTCATGGCTGGCTACCTCTCCCTGTGGACCATCCCCCCTGATTTCGCCGGCAAAGTCATGAACATCCACCCCGCACTTCTCCCGAAGTTCGGCGGCAAGGGGATGCACGGCCACCATGTCCACGAAGCCGTCCTCGCCGCCCGAGAAATCGAGTCCGGCTGCACGGTCCATTTTGCAGACAACAGCTATGACACCGGGCCCATCATCCTCCAGCGCAAAGTCCCGGTTTTCCCCACCGACACCGCGGAGATACTTGCGGCGCGTGTTTTCGTGGAGGAGTGTATTGCGTATCCGGAGGCGGTTCGCAGGTATGCGGGGGGGTTAGGGTATAGGGGTTAGGGTATAGGGGATGGGGAATACGACGGTCATTGGCTCAATTGAATTTTTCCATTTTTGCTTTTTAATCCCACGCTTTTCCGCTCAAGCAAATTTCTGCTGGCAGCAATTCCTTGTGCAGCCAGATTGCTGCCGTTGCGCCTGTGCCCATGGCGACCGACAATTGTGTTTGTGCGTTGGCGACGATGTCTCCTGCGGCGTAGCACTTCGGAATGTTCGTCCGCATCCGATGATCCACCTTCACCCACCGATCTTTATGCAACTCCAGCGGCAATTGACTCAACAGCCCCTTCGGCAAAGTGCATGGCAAGTTCGCGAACGCTCCCTCAGCCGCCACACGCCCGCCGCCCGCCATCTCAAACCCCTCCAAAATCCCTTCCTCCGGATCTCCAGTAATTGCCGCGATCTTTTCCCGCACGACTCGAATCTTTACCCCATCCAATTTTGTACGGCATTCATCGTCCAACTCCAACGGCTCCCCATTCGTGCATAAGGTCACATCCTTTGTCCACACCGTCGTCGTCAACGCCATCTCCACCGAACCCCGATCCGCCCCGATCACGACGATCTTTTTCCCCACGCTCTTGTACCCATCGCACTCCGGACAATGCCAGATCGTCTTTCCCGCAAACGAAAAAATTCCCTCAATCTCCGGCAAGGTGTACTCGACCCCCAGCGCCAGAATCAACCCCTTCGAGCGATACAATTCACCCGCTTCATCTTCAACTTCAAAAAGGTTCCCTCCCCCTTCGCCGGCAACATGCCGAATCGTGCAAACGGTCGCGCCCCGCATGGTCACCGACTCATATTTCGCCACATGCTCCCGCCCCCAGTCCAGCAACTGATTCCGATGAATCCCCGCCGGAAAACCCAGGATATTATGCGCGATCGGACGATGCCACCGTGTCTGCGGCTTCTTATGATCCAGCACCAACGTCGGCCGCAGATAGCGCCCCAGATAGACCGCCGCCGCCAGCCCCGCAGGCCCGCCGCCAAGAATGATGCAATCGTGGATCATCCCATTCCAATCGCAAGTTACGTCAACTCGCGAGTCCTGAACATCGCGATCCCAAGCGACAAAATCCCCGCCACATAAAACGCCGCATATACCGCACTGATCCCCACGTACTGCCAAATCTCCCCATACGACGGCGTATTCCCACGCCACAACGCCACCTCCCCATAATTAAAGTCCCCATACACCAGCCGCTGATTCAAATCCATCAACGACAGCCCCGGCAACAGGTGCGAAAGCCCGCTTACGATCCACCCCAACGGTGCCGGCAGTTCCAGCGCCCCCGCGTATTGCGTCAAATTCGCCCCTACATACAGCAACACCGTCACCGTGATGTTCAATGCCAATCCCCACCGCGTCGAAACCATCACCGACACCGCAGCCAGCATTGCGATCTGCAGAAATTCCAAGGACACCGCCGGCAGAATCGCAAGAACCGCTTTCGTGTTATCCAGGTTCAGCATCTTCAATTCAAGAAGCGTACGCGCCACCGCATAATCGATTCGCATGTCGTCAAAGTACCGCAAATAGGCACATGTGCCCGCGATGATCCCCAGCGTTGTAATCACCCCCAGGCACAGCAACAGCACACCAAAATATTTCCCCAGCACGACCTGCCATCGCGCAATCGGTTTCGACATCAATATCAGCATCGTCCGATTCTCGATTTCTTCATCGATCACCTTCGTCGACGCAAATACCATGATCGGCAGCGTGAACAGGAACGCCAGCGAGATCGCCACGTCCCGGTACATCTTGAAATCCTCGCTCATCGTGAAGTACGGCAGCGCCCCAAAAATCCCAATCGCCGCGATTCCCAACACAACCACGATCAACGTGAACGGCTGCAACAACGCTTCATAATACGTGATCCGCGTAATCGCTCCCAACCGAAACAGCCCGATGATCCGCAACAATCCGAACTCGATTAACCCAAAAAACACCGCCGCCCCCGTAAACGCCAGCAGCAACGACCCGATGATCCGTCCGTACGCCGTATAAAATTCATAGTATTCAAGACCCCACCCCACGGCCCCAATCGTCCCGGTCACGAACAGGTAAGTCGCAACCTGCCACCCCATCTGCCGACGAAAGACAATCGCAACCACAGCCAGCAAAGCCAACAACACAATGGGCATCACACCGTACATATTCATCCAATAATTACGCGGTTACCCGAAGACCGGAGCTCGTCGCACCCGCCGCCGCAAATGCCGCCGGTTCCAACGCCGTCTGCTCAATGGTACGAACAAACGCTCCGAAATGTTCACGCAAACGTTCAATCAGTGTCTCAATTTGTGCCGCCGTGCCCTCGATCATCAACTCCACGCGTCCGTCAGGCATGTTCCTCACCGTTCCATTCAACGCCAGATCGCGGCCCAGATGTACCGCCGTCATCCGAAACCCAACCCCTTGCACACGCCCCGAAAACAGAATCTTTCGCTGCTCTTTATTCATGGCCATGAAGTCCGCCTCGGACTCGCGATTATACCGGGCCGGCGAACGCTGGCGAGTCCCGCCCTGTTGCTTTTACGAATGCCCTTCCAACCCCTCGATTTTTCCCGCGATTCCCCTTAAATTCCCTCCTCCGTTATCCAGCCCCATTTGGAGTGCGTTCTCATGAATTACAAAATCCTTAATTACAAAATCCTTATCGCCGCTCTCGCGCTCGGTTCTCTCTCCATCTCAAGCACTCGTGCCGACAATATCATCCTTCGCTCCGGCGATTCCCTTTCGGGCACCATCACCCGCGTCGGCCCCGATACCATCGACCTCGACACCTCCTACGCCGGCCCTCTCAAAATCCAACGCACCGCTGTCCGCACCATCCGCTCTGACGCCAAGGTCACCATCGTCTCACCTCAGGGCGACACGCACACCGCCTTCGTCGCCCCCATCGACAACGGCCCCGGCTGGCGCGAATCCGAAACCCCGACCCCGCCCACCGGCATCGCCGCTGTACCCACCCCGCCGCCCTCCCCAACCACAATGCCCGTCGCCGCCAAGGCCTATTACCTTGATCTCGAACCCTGGTATCTCCCCATCGGCCCCCATTGGAAAAATCAGTTCGCCCTCGGCATCACCAACACCACCGGCAATACCGATTCCACCGCCTACGCCCTCGAAGCGGACTTCAAATACAACACCAAGCCCCAGGAATTCACCCTCGCCATGAAGAGCAATTACCAAACTGTCAACGGTGTCCAGACCACCAACCAGGCCTCGCTCGACGCCGTCTACCGCCGCATCTTCCCCAGGCTTGACCCCTCCGAACGCTGGTACGCCTTCGGCGAAAATCACGAACTCTACGACGCCATCAAAGATATTTCCCTCCGCTCCACCACCGCCGTCGGCCCCGGTTACTTTTTCTTCAAGGGGGAAAAATTCAAGCTCGACGGCCGCGTCGGACCCGCGTTCGTCTACGAACGGTTCTTCAACGGACACTCCACCACCGACCTCGACGCCCTCGCCGGCCTCCGCGCCGAATACATCATCAACGCCCGCAGCACTCTCACTGAAGACGCCCTCTACACCGTCGCCGTCGCCGACGACAAACGCTATCAACTCACCTCCGACACCGCCTACGCCGTCAAACTCCCTGAGATCGCGCGCGGCGTCGGCCTGAAGTTCGACTTCCGCGACGACTACGACAACGCCGCCACCAAAGGCCACAAACAAAACGACACCCGCTTCACCCTCGCACTCACCCTCGACTTCTAACGCCCTCTCCTCCCCCTCTCCCCTTACTCCACCAACGTCCCCTTTGTTGATGGCACCGCTCCGCCCGCGCTCATCCACCGCCATCGCCTGCCGCAATGCCTTCGCCAGCGCCTTGAAAATCGCCTCCGACACATGATGCGAGTTCCCACCGTAACGCACGTTCACATGCAAATTCATTTTCGCCGCATTCGCAAACGACCGCAGCGACTCATGCACCAACTCCACATCAAACCCCCCGATCTTCTTCGACGGAAACGCCACATTAAATACAAACGCCGGCCGCCCGGACAGATCCAGCGCCACCTCCGCCAGCGTCTCCTCCATCGGAATCGCCGCCCACCCATAGCGATAAATTCCCGCCTTCGTCCCGAGTCGCCTTGTCCAATGCCGCGCCCAGTACCAGCGACACATCTTCCACCGTGTGGTGATCGTCAATATGCAAATCCCCCGTTGCCTTCACCGTCAAATCCATCAACGAGTGCTTCGCCAGATGCGTCAGCATGTGATCGAAGAACCCCACCCCGGTCGCCACTGTGGACGCTCCCGTCCCATCAATCGCAAGCGCCAGCGAAATCTCCGTCTCCTTGGTCTTCCGTTCAATCTTCGCCGCGCGTGCCGTCATGGATTCATCCTTAAAAAAACCACCCTGTCCCTATCGACCATTCTCCCCCAACCCCCCCGCAAAATCACGCCTCGCACCAAACCTTGACCCTCTCGGACCTGCTCAAGTATAAGAGCGAATACTCGTTTCTCGCTCAGTCGCGCGTGATGGCGGTGTTGGGGGGGTGGCGGTTTCAGAGATTTGTCGCCTGTCCACAACGGACGGCCGGAGGAATCCATGTCCTTTTCCTACACGTCGCACCTGCCGTTCCCGCGCCTCTCACCATCATCGCGCCGCCGCGCCCGCGCGGCCGCCTCTTTGAATTCCTCGAATCCCGCGAGCTCCTCTCCAACAGCGCCCCCACTGTTTCTTCCATCACTGAGGCCGTGCCCGTCGGTGCCCCCCTGACCTTTACCGCCGCCGAGTTTAAATCCGGATTCTCCGACCCGGACGCCGGCGACACCCTCCAATCCATTAAAATCACCTCCCTTCCCACCCACGGCAGCCTCACCCTCAGCGGCGCCGCCGTCACTAAAAACCAAATCATCCCCACTGCCGGCATCGCCAATCTTACCTATACCGCCACCCCCGCATTCGTCGGCTTTGACTCCTTCGGCTGGAACGGATCCGACGGCACCGTCTTCGCCACCACCGCCGCCACCGCGACACTCACTATCCCCTCCGCCTTCGACATCCTCGGCCAAAGCGTCCCCATCGCCGACAATCAAACCACTCCCTCCGCCGACAATTTCACCGATTTTGGCTCCATGACCATCACCCCCGATCCTTCCCTCCAAACCATCACCCGCACCTACACCATCAAAAACTTCAGCGGCGCTCCCGTCACCATCGGCTCCAACGCCGTCAGCATCACCGGCACCGACGCCTCCGATTTCTCCGTCGTCACACAACCCACCGCCACGACCCTCGCAGTCGGCTCATCTGTCACCTTTACCGTCCAATTCGCCCCCGTCGCCACCGGCAAACGCTCCGCCACCATCTCCGTCGCCAATTCCAGCACCGCCAACCCCTTCCTCTTCGCCATTCAGGGCACCGGCATCAGCACGAATACCATTGCCGCCACCACATCTTCCGAAAGCACGGGGATCGTTCAGGAAGGCACCACCCAAAACGGCTCCGGGTCCGGCGTCACCAACGGCCAAATCATCGGCATCAAATACACCGGCACTCTCGCCGATGGCACCATCTTTGACTCCACCGCCATTCAGGGCGGCACGCCCTTCACCTTCCGCCTCGACGACGACTTCTTCGCGACCACCTCGCAGCCTTTCATCAACCTCGACTCCTCCGGCGAAAGCAACGTCTTCGACATTTCCCTGATCCCCGGTTTTGAATACGGCCTCCAGGGAGCCAAGCTCGGCGAAAAACGGACACTCATCATCAACAGCGCCGCCGCCTACGGTCCCAGCGGCACTCAAAACGGAACCGTGCCGCCCAACTCCACTCTCATCTTCGATATCGAAGTCGTCGGACTCGTCACCAAGCCACGCCTCGGCGTCGAAAGCCTCAACTCCGGCGGCACCCCCACCGCTATTCTTTCCGCCGGGCAAAAAACTCCCGCTGCCTCCGACAACACCCTCTTCACACTCTCCAACGCCGCCTCCCTTTCCCAATCCTTCAAACTTCTCACCATCGGCACTGTTGACGCCACCGGTGCCTCCGTCGGCACCTTTAGTTTCAGAGGTCAACATATCAAAATCACGGGGTCCGGCGCGTAAAGATTTCACTGTCAGCCTCAACGGCCTTATCCTCACCCTCACGTATCACCCCGCACACCCCGGAACCCAAAACGCCACCCTTCACATCCTCACCAACGATTCCACCCATCCCGATTTCACCTTCGCCATCCGCGGCGTTAGCACCGCCTTCGATGACCTCGCCACCTCCTTCAACACCCTCAAATTCCCCACCGAAACCCTCACCTCCGGCGCTGGCAAAAAAATAAAGGTCCCCCTCATCATCAGCAACACCGGTGACACCCGAACCCCCGCCGGCTCTCGTACCAACATTCAAATTTACGCTTCCAATAACAGCACCGGAAACTTCACCCTTCTCACGAGCGAAAATAAGGTCAACATCGCAGGCCTGGGCATCCACGGCACGCGCCATCTCAATTTCAACGTCGCTCTCCCAGTCACCCTCCTCACCGGCACTTATTCCATCTTCGCCGTCGTCAACCAGCCCACCTTCCAAGACGGCACCGGCAATGGCACCCTCAGCACTACCACTGAAGTCTCCACCACCAACGACGGCGCCACCTCCTCGCAATCCATCGCCGTCCAACAAGGCCTTTTCCAACTCTCTGGCACGCGCACCGCATCCACCCTCGCCGCCACCGCCGCCGCCGTCACGGGAACCTTTTCCCTCACCGTCCAAAACACCGGCACCGTCTTCCTCCCCAGGGATCAACAAGCCACCATCAATATCATTGCCCACCCCGTCGGACGTTCCGACACCGACACAAGCGCCGACGTGACCCTTGAAAACGCCTTCCCCCTGTCCCTCGGAGCCCTCCCCATCGGCGAAAAGAAAAACGTCTCCATCCCCGTCGCCTTTCCAAACGTCGGCGAAACGCCCCTCGCCGCCGGAACCTATATCCTCGAAGCCAAAGTCACCGCCACCAATCTCCTCAACAACACCCTCCCCGTCTCCACCCTCATCCAAACCGACCACACCGGTACCCGCCTCACCCTCACCGTCCCGTAACGCGGGGCATTTCCGTCTCTCGCAGCAATCACCCTCCCCCCTCACTTCTTATCATGACTACTCGACTCATCCCGAAACAAAATATGAAACACCAGCACAAACGCCCCACCCGCTGCGAACAGAAAAAACAATATCGCCAACCCCGGATACCCAAAAATCCGGAACGGCGTATCCACCCGCATCAACAGCGCCGCCCCAATGATCAACGCCGCCAAAATCAGACCCAGCGTGATCCGGTTCGCCACCTTCTGAAATCCGGCCATCAGATACGTCTCATCGATCGCATCCACCTTCACGCTCAACTCATTGTTCGCCACCGCATCCATGATCCGATTCACCCGGTGGGGCAACCGCTGTGCGAACTCCTTCATCTCCAGAGCCCGCGCAAACAAATTCCCCGGCGACATCGACTTCAGCATCCGCTGCCGCATTAAATTCGACGCATTCCGCCGCACCGCCGCCGACGGATCAAAATCCGGCGACAACGCCTCACCGATCTGATCCAGATTCATCAGCGTCTTTCCGATCAACGCCATCTCCGGCGGCAACCGAATGCCGCAGTCTTCCGCGATCCGATGAATCTCCATCATGCTCGTCCCCACATGATGCTTCTTCAACGATGAGTTCCGCTCCCGCCCCACAAGCTCCGCGATTCGGCGCCGCAGTTCCTTTTCATCAAACCCATCAAGCTTCTCCCCATTTTTAATTGCAAACTCCACCGCATCGTCGCTCCGCCCCTCCGCGATCGCCAGCACCAGTTGCAGCAAATCTTCCTGTAGCATCGGCGAAATACGCGCGATCATCCCCAAATCCAAAATTGCCAACCGATAATCCTGTGTCAGCAAAATGTTTCCCGGATGGGGATCCGCATGAAAAAATCCGTCCACCAGAATCTGCTGCAAATAGGCCTTGAACAGTTCATCCGCCAACCCCTCACCGTCCACCTCCAGCCGCACCACCGGCGAGAGCGATGTGATCTTCTGCCCCGTGATGTAATCCATCGTCAGCACCTTCGACGTGCTGTAACTCTCCACCGGCTCAGGAATCAACAGTTTCTCAAACGCGGCGAGATTCGTCCGCAGCGTCACCAGATGCTGCGCCTCCTGCCGATAGTCCAGCTCGCGCAGCAGCATCGTCCGAAATTCCGTTAACGTCTCGCCAAAAATGCGCCCGCCGCCCCGCATTCGTATGCGCATCAAAAAATTCCGCGATGTCCCCCAGCACATCGAGATCGTTGATCATCCGCTCCCGAATCCCCGGCCTCTGCACCTTGATCGCCACATGCCGCCCATCGCGCAGAATCGCCTTGTGCACCTGCCCGATCGAAGCTGCCGCCAATGGTTTCGGATCAATCTCCAAAAACGCGCGCGACACCCGAACTCCCAGCTCGTCCGCAATAATCTTTTCCACTTCCTGAAACGGAAACGGCTCCACCTTGTCCTGCAAACGCGCCAACGCCTCGATATACACCGGCGGAATCAACTCCGGCCGCGTCGATAAAAGCTGCCCCAACTTGATATACGTCGGCCCCAACTTCTCCAAATCCGTCGCCAACTGATCCGCCTGAGCCTTCTGCTCCGGCGTGGCCTGGGTCTCCTCATCCGTCAGCACTTCGTCCAGACCCGCATTCTTCACCAGGTCAGATCGGCCATATTTCCAGAACAACCACGCAATATCCTTGTAATGCTTAATATGCTGCGGCCGAAGTGACAAACCCATAACTCACGCTCCCTCAAAGTAACGCGGGCATCCTGCCGCATTCGCCTGGGCACAAAACTCGCCAAAGCCAAACCGGCACCCGCCAACTCAACAATACCTCGCAAACGCCATGCCCTACAGCCGAGCGGAGAGCCGATTCACTCCCATCATATAGCCCCGGATTTACCCGGGATGACCCCACCCACAACACCACTCCCCTCCCAATCACCCACCGACCCCTCTCAAACCGAAGCCCCCGACGCAGGCGGAATCTCCGAAGACGGCCGACTCCCTATCTGCGGCGGTGCCAGCAACCCCCCCGACAGCACAATCTTAATCCCCATATCCACCGTCCAATCCGTACTCCGCACCTGCTCCTCCGGAAACATCTGAAAGAACCCACTCGTCGGATTCGGCGTCATCGGAATAAAGCAGCACACCAGCTTCTGTCCCGTCGTCGCATCCTCAATCGTGTTAGTCACAAACGCCAGCGTCCATGTCCCCTCCCGCGGAAACTGCACCAGCGCCACCCGCTGAAAACCCTGCCCGCCGCCCCCTTGCCGAAACACCGAAATCACCTGCTTCGTCGTCCCGTAGATCCCCTTAATCAACGGCAAATTCTCAATGAAATGCTCCAGCCGCGCCAAAAGCTGCCGCCCAATGAAGAACGTCCCTGCCAACCCCAGCCCATACACAATCGCCAACGAAATCAGCAACGCAAGAAACGGCGTCACGATCGTCTTCAACGTCGATGCCGCCACATACCGTCCCAGCATCGGTGCCAGCATGTAATCGACCACCCACTCCGCCGGCGCCGCCGTGAACTTCGTCACGAGCGCATAAAGAATGGTCAAAATCCAAATGGTGATGAACAGCGGAATCACCGTCAGCAGACCCGTGATCAATACCGCCCGAAGATGCGCCAATACCGATGTCCGCACCTTCACCGTCGGCTGAACACTCCCGCTCCCGGACGAAATTTCCGGCGGCAATGTCGTCATATGTAATACATCTGGCCGCCTCGGCCCTGTTGCCCAACCTGCTCCGCGATCTGCGCCAACGTCGTCGCATTCAGCACCGATCGCACCGCATCCGACAACTCCGACTGTATCACCCGAATCGCAACCTCCCCCGGCCGTTCCCCCGGCTCCGGCTCCGCCTGATCTTCCATCAACTTCTTCCCTTCCAACCGCGCTACGATGTCCCCCAGCAAAATATTCTTCGGAGGCCGAGCCAACCTATACCCCCCAGTCGCCCCAATTTTCGACACCAAAAACTTCCCCCGCGTCAACGCCGACAAAATAGACTCCAAAAATTTTGTCGGCAACTTCTCCCGCGCCGACAGCTCCTTCGTCTGCAAATACCCGCGCTCATACGCATCCGCCAGGCAGATCAGAGCCCGAATCCCATATTGTGTGCGTTTGGATAACTGCATCTACACTCCCAAGGACCGAGAATCTTAACCGATTTGCGAAACCTCACGCAACGCGACCCCCCCCCCGAATCCCACAAAGCCTTTCGCCGCAGCATCCAACCTCCTGTACCGCGCCCGTCAGGAAGCGCACATCCCCCTTCCCAAGAACGGCCCATTCCTCACCACAAAAAACACGCACCCCAAAGCCCCCAAACCACCCCCACAATTCCGCTATCTACATTGATTCACCGCCCTCAACCCTTATACTAAACCCAAGCCCTATGAATCCTCCGTCAACCACTCAGCGGCTTTTAGTCCTCGCCGGTCCCACTTCCCGGCAGAGCGGCTTCATCGACCAACTCAAAGAACAGCACAACGTCACCGTCGCCGACTCCATTGACGACGCCCTTCGCGAACTTCGCGGCGGCGAGTTTGATGCCGTCTTCTCCGCATCCTCCGACTTTCTCCCCCTCGAACGTGCCATGGCCTCCCAGCAATCGGGCCTCATCCTCGACACTATCGGCGAGGGAATCTGCATCACCGACGAGGAAGGCAAAATCCTCTGGGCCAACCGACGCATGAAGCAATGGGCCGAGCCCGTCCGCGACCGCATCCGCGCCGTCTGTCACGAAGCATGGAACACCTTCGTCAATCAAAAAAGCCCCATCAGCCCCGACGACCCCCACGGCAGTCCCCTCCCTACCTCACCCTCCGTCCCCCAGGGCAGCCGTTCCCGCAAATTCTCATTCAGCTTCGACGAAACCCAATACTTCGAACTCTTCTGTTCCCCCGTCATCGACGCCTCGCGCCGCGTGACGCAGATCGTCGCCATCTGCTGGGACGCCACCAGCGGACGCCGCCTCCAACAAAAAATTGATGCCATCGACCAGGCCGGCCGCGAACTCGTCCGCCTCGAAGGCGAAGCCATCGCCAAACTCAACGTCGGCCAGCGCCTCAAACTCCTCGAAGAAAAAATCATCAAGTTCTGCCGCCAACTCATGCACTTTGACCACTTCGCCATCCGCCTCCTCGACCGCAAAACCAACAAGCTCGAACTCGTCATCTGCGTCGGAATGCCCACCGAAGCCATGGAAGTCGAACTCTTCGCCGAATCCGATGGCAACGGCATCTCCGGCTACGTCGCCGCCACCGGCCGCTCCTACATCTGCGCCGACGTCACCAGCGATTCCCGCTACGTCACCGGCCTCTCCAACGCCGGCAGCAGCCTCACCGTCCCCCTCATGCTCCACGACAAAGTCATCGGCATCTTCAACATCGAATCCTCACGCTCCTCCGCGTTCACCGAGGACGACCGCCAGTTCGCCGAAATCTTCGGCCGCTACGTCGCCGTCGCCATCAACATCCTCAACCTCCTCGTCGTCGAACGCTACACCACCACCGGCCAGCTCGCCTCCGACGTCAACTCCGAAATCGCCGGCCCCCTCAACGACATCACCTCCGAAACCACCCTCCTCATGGACGACTACATCGGCAACGACGACATGCGCAAACGTCTCCAGCTTATCCTCGACAACGTCATCAAAATCCGCCGCAGCGTCCGCGAAGTCGCCGAAGGTCCCAAAACCATCCTCGGCGGCGACGCCTCCGCCCGCAAATCCCTCGACCCCGTCCTCCAAGACAAACGCATCCTCGTCGCCGACGACGAGCCCAACATCCGCCAAACCATCGCCGACCTTCTCGCCCGCTTCGGCTGCAAAGTAGACACCGCCGGCGACGGTGCCGAAGCCTGCGCCCTCCTCGCCTCCAGCCCCCGCTACGACCTGGTCCTCTCCGACATCAAAATGCCACACAAAAACGGCTACGAAATCTTCGCCGCCGCCCAAAAAATCGGCCACAATCCGCCCGTCATCCTCATGACCGGCTTCGGCTACGACCCCAACCACTCCATCGTCCGCGCCAGCCAGGAAGGCCTCGCCGCCGTCCTCTTCAAACCCTTCAAAGTCGATCAACTCCTCAACGAAGTCCGAAAAGCCATCCAATCCCCCGCAAAATAACCCCTACCCACCTCCCCAACGCCCTTTACTCTTTTACTCTTTCCCACTTTTACTCTTCCCGCCTCACTCCTTCCCCACCACCGGATCCTTCTGAAAATGCCCCCACGTCACAAAAAAACCAATCACCCCCGCCACCATCCCCGAAAAAATCAACACCGCCCAATCCAACGTCACCTGCGGCACCTTCAAATACTTCATCGACCCCACATCGACACCCACCCCGCCACCACCCCGACCAGCATCGCCGCCACATTGCCAACCCATCGCTTCACCGCATCACTCCCATGCACGCAACTCACGCCCAAATTATCGGCTCATCATCCATGCGACTGAACCAACTGCAACCGCATCATCAACAACGCCGTATCCAACTGCGTATCCGCCGTCGGAGCCTTCCGCGCCGCCATCGTCCCTGGAGCTCGTCGCCGCACCTTCTTCGCCGCCTCGCCCTCCGCATGAATAATGTCCGCGTCACGCCGCTGCTCATTCAAATCCTGAATCATCTGCTCCGGCGTCATATCCACCGCCACATCCGGCTCCACGCCCCACGTCTTCGACCCGTCCCGCCGATGCAAACTCTCCCCCGTTCGGCAAATAATAATACGCCATCGTCAGCTTCATCTCCGCCAGCGGCATTCCCATCCGCCATCCGCTCCGCTCCCAATCGCCATCAGATTCTGCACCGAACCCTTCCCAAAACTCCGATGCCCCACGATCAACGCCCGATGCAAATCCTTCATCGCCCCCGACAAAATCTCCGACGCGCTCGCGCTATACTGATTCACCAGCACGACCACCGGCATGTTCGGCGGAACCACCGTGTCGCTGTTCGCCGTCCACTTGTTCTCCTTCGCATCCGCCGACCGCCCCTTCGTCGACACAATCACCCCATCCTGTCAAAAACATATCGCTGATCTCCACCGCCGCCTTCAGCAGCCCGCCCGGATTGAACCGCAAATCCAGAATCACCCCGCGCATCCCGTTCCTCTGCAAGCTGCATCAACGCGTCCCGCAATTCGTCCGCCGTCTCCTCCTGGAATCCCGTGATCCGCATGTAGCCCATCTTTGTTCTCCGGATCGATCATGAAATCCCATTTCGAATGATCCGCCGCGTTCCGCCGGAATCCCTTCACGCTCGTCACCTTGATCATGTCGCGCGTGATCGTGTAATCCTTGTCCGGATCCGTCCCGCGCTTGATCCGCAACAGTCACCTTCGTCCCCGGTTTGCCCATGATCGAATGCACCGCCTGATCCATCGAAATCCCCATCGCGCTCTTGCCGTCGATCGCCGTGATGATATCCCCCGCCTCGATCCCGGCCTTGTAGGCCGGCGTATCCTCCAGCGGGACGTGAACTCACCTGTCAGATCATTGCCCCCGATCTCGATCTCACAGTCTCGAATCTGATCATCGCCCACCCCGCCGAATGTCCCCTGCATATTCTTGTTGAATTCCGCCAATTCGTGCGGCCAGATCACCGCCGTGAACGGATCCAGCTTCTCCATCGCCCCATCCGTGAACTCCATCATCGACCACTTCCTTCGGCAGCTTCACCGTCGCCGTCGCTCGCCTCGACCAATCCCTTCAATTTCCGCTCCATATCCGCCGCGGTCATTTCCTTCCCCGAGGCATCCTTCGCCAGCGCCCCGTCCAACGCATTCGCAAACGCCGTCCGCGCATTCGCATCCGCCAACCCCGGAAACTCCTACGCCAGTTCCGGCGTCGTCAAAAACAGCCGCAACGCATCCACGCCCGCCCTTCACCAGCGTGTCATAACTCGTCAACTCCACCCACTCCTCCCGCGCACCGCTCTATCGCCTCCGTCCCCATGTCCGGCGCAATCTGCATCCGACATAATCCTGCCACTTCGTAAACGTCGGCGGCGCCATCGTCCTCCTCCGCCGCCATGCCGTCCCCAGCCCGGCTCCGTCGCCGCCGTCTGTGTCGCCGCTCCGTTCGCCGCCGTGCCTGCGTCGCCGCCGCTCGCTCCTTGCCTGCTTCTCCTGCAACGCCTTCACATAATCGTAAAACGTCTGCGGCACGTACATCGCCAGCAACCGCGTCCGCCGCGCCAACCGCTGCATGTCCGGCTTGTACCGCGTATCAATTTCATACAACGAATTCAAATCCGCATACAAGCTGCAGCGACTCAATCCATTTCCCCTGCTTCTCATAATTCCGCCGCCCGCTCCGCAACTTTCGCCGTCAGATCCTTCACCCAGTCCAGTTTCAAATACTCCGCCTGATCCTTCGCAATCTGATATGCCATCACGACGCCGATCATCACTTCGTCATACTTTCGCATCCTTGCAATATCCGTCCGCCTTCTTCACCGCCTCGTCGTATTGCTTCTCCCGCTCCCCCTCAGCCTTCTGCAGATGCGCGACATACTCCGTCGTCCACCCCTGCAGCTTCGCCGTCTCCGCGATCCGCCGCCGGAATGTTCAGCTTCGCCAATCGCTCAATCTTCTGCCTCTGCACCAGACGCGACACCTCGTCCGCATAATCATAAATCCCGCCCACCGCCGCCGCGACTCGCCCCTGCCACCGCGCTCCGCCCCCATCAACCCAATGCTGCACCCACAAACTCCCCGCCAAAACCAACGGCAACGCCAGCATGTAAAACGACCCGCCGAGCTGATTCTTTATCATCTCGAACACCATCTACGGGAAATGCCATCACAAATATCGTCCCAGCCTGCTCTCTGCCACCTCATAAAGACTGCCTGACACCACTTTCCTAACCAACCGCCACCAAACGACTTCACGTCAAATGCGATCTTACCGGCCCATCCTCAACACCATCAAACAAACCGCATGACGCCCATCGCCTCAGGCGATGCGGGCCATTTGCCCAATAATACCCAATACCTTGCTCTCAACGTTGCCGCCAATCCCCCTTCACACTCCCCGCCCTCTCTTTTCCGCGTCTGCGGCTTCCCGCCCCGCGTGCTCCTCCGCCTTCCGCTTCGACCCCAACGCACGCTTCGCCGCCGGCTTCTTCGCCGCCTTCTTCTCCTCCTCCAGCTCAAAGCTCCGATGGTGCCCCCGCACATGCAACCTGATCGGCACCTCCGAAAACGGCAACCGCTCCCGCAACTGCCTCACAAAAAACCGCCGATACTCCTCCGTGATCAACTCCGGATTGTTCACAAACAATATCATCGTCGGCGGCTTCACATCCGTCTGCGTCGCATAATAAACCTTCACCTTCTGTGCCGTCGGCGAGCTAGGCCCACGCAACGCCAGAATCTCCTCCACCGCCTCGTTCAACTGACTCGTCGCCAGCCGCGTCGACGACTGCTCATGCATCACCTGCGCCAGCTTGATCAACTCGCTGATATTCTCATTCTCCTTCGCGCTGATAAACGCGATCGGCGCATAATCCAACTGCGGCAAAATCTCCCCCATATACTCCTCAAACTGCTCCGAATCCGCCTTCCCCTGCCACCAGATCCCACTTGTTAATCACGATCACGCACGGCTTGAACTCCTCCCCCACATAACTCGCCAACTTCTGATCCACATCCCCCATCTCCAACGTCGCATCCACCATCATGAACACCACATCCGCCCGCCGAATCGACCGCTGCGCCCGGTGAAACGCATAAAACTCCAGATCGTCCCGCGTGATCTTCGCCTTCTTCCGCACCCCCGCCGTATCAATCACCATGAACCGATGCCCATCCCGATCAAACAGCACATCCACCGAATCCCGCGTCGTCCCCGGCACCTCGCTCACAATCACCCGCGGCTGCCCCGCCAAAGTATTAATCAACGTGCTCTTCCCCGCATTCCGCTTCCCCACCACCGCGATCTTCATCTCCGGAATCTCCTCCTCCTTCGCCCCTTCAAAATCCAACCGCTTCACCACCTCCGCCAGCAGCTTCTCCTTCCCCTGCCGCGTCGTGCAACTGATCGGCACCGCATCCCCAAACCCCAGCGAAAAGAAATCCGCCGTCTGCAGCGCCAGCTTCTCCCCGTCCGCCTTGTTCGCCACCAGCAACACCGGCTTATTCTTCCCGCGCAAATACTCCGCCACCACCGTATCCAACGGCACCTTCCCCGCCTTCACATCCACCACAAACAACACCAACTCCGCCTCCTCCACCCCCAGCTTGATCTGCCGCTCAATATCCCCCGTCAAATTATCCCGATCAATCACCCCATACCCGCCCGTATCCGTCAGCTCAAACACCTGCCCATGAAAATCAATCGGCGTGGTCACCCGATCCCGCGTCACCCCCTCCGTCGGATCCACAATCGAAATCCGCCGCCCCGCCAGATAATTCAACAAACTCGACTTCCCGACATTCGGGCGACCCACAATAGCAACAATCGGCAAACCCACAAAAAACCGCCATTTCTTCCGTTTGAATCCTACATCAAATCTTCGTTTAGCCCCGGCCCTTGGGCCGGGGAACATACCGCCGCACTATCATCGCCGTTGCAATGCAACACTATGATCACCTAACTCTCAACCATGCAGTATACCTCACACCTTCCCGCAGCACTGCTTATACTTCCTCCCGCTCCCGCACGGACACGCCTCATTCCTCCCCACCTTCGCCTCCTCATTCACGATTGGCACAACCTTCTCCTCCGTCCGCGCCACCGCCGTCCCCTCCGCCCCCGCGCGCTCCGCACGCACCTCCTGCGCCGCCGCGCTCGAACCCACCCCATAACTATTCGACCGCTGATACGTCTCCACCGGATTCGTATACACATTCTTCATCACAAACGTCTGCTGCAAGCGCACCTTGAAGATCATGTCCGTGACCTTGTCCCGGATACTCTTCATGAACTCCTGGAACAGCCCCGACCCCTGCCGCTTGTACTCAATCCGCGGATCCTTCTCCGCATACCCCAGCAGCCCGATCGACTCACGCAGCTGATCCATCGCATACAAATGATCCTTCCACGTCGAATCATAAATCTGCAGCAGCACCGCCCGCTCCAGCTCCGTCAGCTCGTTCCGCAAAAACGCATGACCCCACTCATAAAGCCGTGCTCGCTTCTCCGCCAGCGCCTCCCCCTCAAACTCGTCCGGCGACAACGGAATCCTGAATCGGCTTCGACACCCACGCCGCCAGCACCGCACTCTCCGGCAGCTTCTCAATCGCCTCATCAATCTCCCGCTCAATCGTCCGATTCCCCTCCTGGCTGATCTGCACCAGCCGCCTGTGCAGCTCCGCACCGGCAACTGCCGAATCTCATCGCCCGTGATCTTCGCCCCGTATTTCCCCTGCAGCCACGTCGCCAACTGCTCCGACGCATAAATATTCTCCGTCCCCCCGCCGCCCAGCGTCACCTCCAGCGCGTACTCCATCGGATACTCAATCTCGCGCCGCGCATAGCTCTGATGCGCCGCATCCAGAATCAAATCCGCCGCCTCCGCCGGCGTCTTGCCGATCAGCGACTCCGGCTGGAATCTCCACCTCAAACTTATTCTTCGCCCATTCCGACAACTGCCTCTGCGCATAATGCTTCGCAAGGAACGGCGCCATCGCCGTGCAATCCTTCCGCTCTACCTGCTCCAGCGCCGCCTCAATCAGCGACTCCCGAATCTGCTCCCGATCCATCTTCTTCAACTGCGAAGCCCCCACCTGCACGCCGAACTGATCCATCGCCCACTTCGCCAGCCCGTTGTAATCCCAGTCCTCCGGGTCCGCATCCGGATCCAGCAACTCATCCAGCGACGTCGTGATCGAGCTCTTCGCCTCATCACGCACCTGCTCCTTGATGTTCGTCTCCAGCAGCCGCCAAATCCGTCTCGCGCAAATCCCCCGGCTCCATCACGCAGCTGAAATTCTGCCGCACCCACTCCGACATCACCGTCGGCACATAATCCGGATCCAAATACTGCGCCACCGCATCGTCCACCGACTCCTGAATGATCTCAAAAATCATCTCCCGCAGATTCAACCCCTCCAGAATCTGCTGGCGCCGCTTGTAAAAATAATTCCGCTGCACGTCCCGCACTTCATCGTATTCCAGTAGATTCTTGCGAATCCCAAAGTTCCGCTCCTCCACCTTCTTCTGCGCCTTCTCCACCGACTGCTCACCCACGACTGCTCAATCGCCTCGTCCTCCTTCATCCCCAGCCGCTGCAGCGCCTTCAACACAAAATCCCCCGCGAACAACTTCATCAATTCATCTTCCAGCGACAGATAAAAACGGCTCTCCCCCGGATCCCCCTGCCGCCCCGACCGCCCGCGCAGCTGATTATCAATGCGCCGCGCCTCGTGCCGCTCCGTCCCCAGCACATACAACCCACCCGCCTCCGACACCCCTTCCCCCAGCTTGATATCCGTCCCGCGTCCCGCCATGTTCGTCGCAATCGTCACCCGACCCGACGTCTGCCCGCCCTTGTTCACAAACCGCTGCCCCGCCATCACCACGATCTCCGCCTCCCGCTCGTGATTCTTCGCGTTCAAAACCTCATGCTCGATCCCATGCCGCCGCATCAGCATCTGGCTCAACCGCTCCGATCTTCTCCACGCTCGTCGTCCCCACCAGCACCGGCTGCCCTCGATCCGAACACTCCTTGATCTGCTCCACGATCGCATTCCACTTCGCCTTCTCGCTCATGAAAATCAGGTCTTCCTGATCCTTCCGCACCAAAGGCCGATTCGTCGGAATCTTCACCACGTCCAGCTTATAAATCTTCATGAACTCGTCCGCTTCCGTCATCGCCGTGCCCGTCATCCCCGCGATCCGCTTGTACAGCTTGAAGAAATTCTGCAGCGTCACCGTCGCCATCGTCTGCGTCTCCGGCTTGATCTGCACCCGCTCCTTCGCCTCCACCGCCTGGTGCAGCCCATCCGACCACTGCCGCCCCACCATCAACCGCCCCGTGAACTCATCGACAATCACAATCTCCCCGATTCTGCACCACATATTCCTTGTCCTTCTCATACACCACATGCGCGCCGCAGGCTCTGCTCCAGCAAATGAGGCCAATCCATATTGCTGCCGATATAAAAACTCCCGACCCCCGCAAACTCCTGCGCCTTCTGAATCCCCTCATGCGTCAGATGCACGCTCTTGCGATCCAACTCCACCTCATACATCTGCACCTCCTTCGTCAGCCGCTCCTCCGCCGCCTTGCAACTCCTCCTCCGCCACCATCTTCGCCGCCTCCAGCTGCTTTCGACTTCGCCGCATCCTTTGTATTCTTCATATCCCCTTCGATCCCCTTGATCTGCCGCTTCCCCGTCTCCACCGCCAGCGTCGCCCGCTCGAACGGCTTGTTCACCTCCATCAACTTCCGCACCACCTCGTCCGCCGCCTTGTACCGCGGCGCATCATCATGCGCCGGCCCCGAAATAATCAGCGGCGTCCGCGCTTCATCGATCAAAATCGAATCCACCTCGTCCACAATCGCAAAATCCAACTTCCCCTGCACCTGGTCCGCCACCGAGTTCTTCATGTTGTCGCGCAGATAATCAAACCCAAACTCGCTGTTCGTCCCATACGTCACATTGCATTCATACATCTTCTTCCGCGTTCGCGTTGTCCATGAACGCCTGCACATACCCCACCGTCATCCCAAACGCATAAAACGCCGGCGCCACCCACGATGCATCGCGCCGCACCAGGTAATCATTCACCGTCACCACATGACAATGCTTCCCCGTCAGCGTCATCATGAAACACGCCAGCGGTGCCACAAACGTCTTCCCCTCGCCCGTCGACATCTCCGCGATCTTCCCCTCATACAACACCATCCCCCCGATCAACTGCACATCAAACGGCCGCGCCCGGAACGGCGGCCGATCCTCAGGCACCACCGCCCGAATCGCCTCATACATCTCCACCGGAATCTCCACGAACCGCCAATCATGCTCCCCCACGCACTTGAACTTGATGTCCGTATACAAATCCTTCAACCCCTGCGTCGGCAACTTCTCCCGATCAAATCCCCCGCTGCGGATTAAACGCATTCCGCAACCCGATGTTCCGATCCATCGACTCGCGCATCGATCGCAAAGGCCTCCGGCAGCGCATCCATATCGGTCACCTCCCCCTTCCGAATGCTTCGCAGACAACTCTCCCGCCCGCGCGCTTCATCTGCGCATCCGTCATCTTCCGCACATTCCCTTCCAGCGAATTGATCAACTCCACCCGCCGCCGATACGTCTTGATCAACCGCTCATTCCGCGACCCAAAAATCTTCGTCATCGCCTTGCTGATCGCCGCCGTCACCATAAAAAAATTCCTCAAATAATTCCCGCGCAACCCATCATGCAAACCGGGCCGCGAAGGATGCCATGCTTTGTGGGGTGGGGGGGGCAGGGGGCCCCGCTAAGCATGCCGAATAACCTGTGCAAAAATCACAACAAAACCGCGCCAACAGAACGTCACACGGTCCCCACAGGCGGTGCCAGCAAACACCGCACAATCAAAAACGCCCGCTCCCGCGAAACCCCCCGCGCCTCCGCCACCCCATCCTTCTGACAATTCCCCACCACCCCCTCAAATACCCGCAAATCCATCCCCACAAAAACCATCCCGACCATCGCCTGCCGTTCCACCGGCCGCAACTCCGCCGCCAGCCAGCGCTGCAAAATCTCAATCGTCGCCAACACATGCAGCCGCCGCCCCGACCCCAAAATCGCGCCCTCCGCCCGTCGACTCCGACTCACCCGCTCCTCCCTCACCACCCCACCGAACACCGCGCCACCACCCTCCGCCCTTACCACCGTCGCCGTCGCCACCGCCCCACGCCCACTCGCCCCCATCACCGGCTGCGCCGCCAACAACGCCAGCGCGCAAGAAATCACCGCTACCGCCCGCGGCCCCCACACCCGCCCCTTCACTCTATAACACCCATTCCGCATCCAACCGCCTCATCGCACAATCACAATCCACTCCATTATACACAACAACCCCCGCAAGCCGCCGCAACCTCTCCAAATTATCCACCCCTCTGGTACCGCGACCGTCAGGGAGCGCTCATCCCGCTTGCTCACAACCGGATCGCGATCCCCCAACAAGTCCCCCAAACAAGCCACATCTCACCTCACCGCCCCCGGAAACATCTCACCCCCACTCCCCTCCCCCGGCATCGGCACCGACGGCGTCCCCTGCTTCGCCCCCCGCGCCGGCACCCCCTTCTTACCGCGCCGCACCGCCCCCGTCTGATCCGCAAAACTCCCCACCTTCACCAACTCCGGCTTCAAAAACAAATAATACAATCGACCCTGCGCAAACTCCCGTCCCGCCAACTGACCCGCCTGCTCCCCAATCCCCATATAAATATCCGCACGACCTGCCGCCCGTATCGCCCCACCCGTGTCCTGATCCAGCAAAAATCCTCGGTAAGGCAACGTCCCCCCGTTCTCCGTCGGCTTCTCCACATCCACAAACGTCATGCTCGCACGCGGAAATATCGACTTGTCCGTCGCCAGCGACCGCTGCGCCGTCACCTGCACCCCCAGCGATCCCGCAGGCCATTCCTCCGGACCATACACCTTCAAAAACGTGAACCGGTCATCCCGCATCACATACGAATCCAGCTCCCCAGGATGCGCATCAAAATACGCCAGCACCGCGGGCAGTGACAAATGCTTCTTGTCGATCTTCCCCTCCTTCACCAACTCCGACCCCAACCCCGAATGCTCCCGCCCATTCGTACCCGCATACCCCAGATACAACGTCTTCCCATTCTGCAAAATCACCTTCGCCGACCCCTGCACCTGAATAATGAACGGCTCGATCGGCTTCCGAAAATACACCAGCTCATGCCCCCGCAATTCCCCCGACGCCATCAATTCCTTCCGCGTCGGATACGTCCCTTTCACCTCGCCCGTGATCGGATCCCGACACAATATTCGGCAACCGCGCGTACACCGGATACCTGAACTCCCCCGTCTGCGTCAGCGACCCCTGATAGATCGGCGTGTAATACCCGGTGAACCACACATCCCCCTTTGAGTTATACCCCACCGACGTATAGCAATCGTACCGCGACAAAAGCTGCTGCTGAAAAGCCTCCGGCGAGATGTTCTGATGCAAAAGATTCTTCACATCATAAAGCGTGCCCAGAACCTGATCGTGGGTGATTGTGTCCCCCGGATTCGCCGACGGATAAAACCGCGCCGACGACGCCGCATTCAAAAACTTGATCGACTTGTCAATCGCGCGTTCAAGGTTCGCCTTGTCCATCCACGCGACCTTCATATCCGGATAATCTTTCGGATCCAGCTTCCTCAACCCCCACCCCGACGTCGGCTTCTCCACATCCTCATTCATCGGCTCAATAATCGTCGCCTGATGCGACTTGCACCCCGTCCCAACCATCACCAACGCCAAGCCCACCACACCCGCAACCCGACGACACAACGATGAAATACTCATGCGTCCATCCTTGGAAAAATATTCCCGTCAAAACACCAACACCCCTCCTCAAACCCCACCCCTCAAATTATGAACAAAAACCCCCCCGCGCCAAGCGCCCCACCCACCGCGCCCCACCCTCATGTGCCCCCCAACGGGCTTGCCACGTCGCGTCCCCCCCAAAAAACTCACCCCACGCGCACCCGCATCCCCCGCCCCTTCAAAATCTCACTCACCTTCCCCCCATGCTCCCCCTGCAACTCCACCGTCCGCCCCTGCACCGACCCCCCAACCCCCAACACCTGCTTCAACTCCGTACACAACTTCCCCAAATCATTCCCTGGATGCTCCAATCCCCCAATCACCGTCACCATCCGCCCTCCCTTCCTCTTCTCCACCCGCACGCGCGCCACCTGATCCTTCGGCGGAACCGAATTCTCCGGCGTCAACACCAACCCCGAATCCACCCTCACCCCCGCCTTCCCACTGCCCCCCATCTTCCTCTTCTCCGGCAACACCAAACATCGACATTCCCCCTCCACCTTCCCACAAGTCCCACACCGCCCCCCCCGATCAAACACCGTCCCCGAAAACAACCGCGACATAAAAACCCTCCAAACACAAACGCTCAATCAATCAAATCAACGCCCGCTGCCTCAGCAGCGCGGGCAGCTCGCCTCACATCCATATCTCACATCTTTTCAAACAGCAAGTGAACGCGGGTTCGCGGCTCTCCGACGGACGAGAATTCCTTTCTGAAAAACGATAGGATATGCCGCCCCCAACTGTGCCGTTTATTCAGAGAGGGAGTTTCATGGGTTACGAAGCTGAAATTCAACAGGGCGATCTTGCGGCGAAACTTAATGCTATCCATCAATCGCATGTCTTTACGTTTTGGGCGGAACTGACACCTGAGCAGCAGGAGCAGTTTGCGGGTCAGCTTGCGGGCCTGGATTGGGGCCTCATCAGCAAGTTGGTCGAAACGATGGTCAAGCATCCACACAAGTTTGAACTCAAGGGCGATGTTCAGCCCGCGCCGTATTATGAAAACAAGCCGACCGATCCGGCGAAGCAGAAAATACTGAAGGATGCTTTCGCGCGGGGCGAACAGCTTTTGCGGGAGGGAAAGGTGGCGGCGTTTGTCGTTGCGGGCGGGCAGGGGTCGCGTCTGGGGTGGGAAGGGCCGAAGGGCACATTCCCGGCGACACCGGTGAAAAAGAAAACGCTGTTTCAATGCTTCGCGGAATTTCTGCTGGCCACCGGCGCTCGTTATGAGCGTGACATTCCGTTCTACATCATGACCAGCCTGCAGAATGATGCGCCGACCCGCGATTTCTGGAAGCAGCACAATCATTTCGGCATGAACCCGCGCAACGTGATGTTTTTCCCGCAGGATGAAATGCCGGCGATGGATTTTGACGGAAAAGTGCTGCTGCAAGAAAAGGATTCGCTCGCGCTCTCTCCGAACGGGCACGGCGGATCGCTGCTCGCGCTATGGAAGTCGGGCGCGATTGCCGACATGAAAAAACGCGGCATCACGCAGATCTCTTATTTCCAGGTGGACAATCCGATCGTGCGCTGCGTCGATCCCACGTTCATCGGTCTGCACGATATGGCGGGCGCTCAGATGTCGTCCAAAATGCTTCCGAAAACGGGGCCGAAGGAAAAACTGGGGAACCTGTGTTTGATTGATGGAAAGATGTCGGTGATCGAATACTCCGATCTGCCGGACGCATTGGCGGAACAGCGGAATGCGAATGGCGAATTAAAATTTCGCGCGGGCTCGATCGCGCTGCACGCGTTGCGGGTGGATTTCGTGGAGGAGTTGAATAAGGATGGGGGAGGCGGGCACGGATTTGCGTTGCCGTTCCATCGGGCGGAGAAGAAGGTGCCGTGCATTGATTTGGCGACGGGGCAGCCGGTGAAGCCGGAGAAGCCGAACGCGGTGAAATTGGAGACGTTCGTTTTTGATGCGCTTCCGTTTACGCGGGCCAGCATTATTTATGAGACGGATCGGCAGGATGAGTTTGCGCCGATTAAGAATGCGGAGGGGGTGGATTCGCCACAGAGCAGCATGGAGATCACGACGGCCCGGAATGCCCAATGGCTGGAGTCGGCGGGGGTACAAGTGCCGCGCAAGGCGGACGGCAGCCCGGACTGTCTGATTGAAATCGCCCCCAGTTTCGCGATTTACCCGACGGATGTGGCGGCGAAAGCGTCGGCTATCGGGCCTATTCGAGCGGGTGACGCCGTATACCTCAGCTAGGGCGAATTCGGGGGGAGGGTCATAAATCCTGACCCCATCCACCGCCGTAGGGCCTGATGTACACAACTATCAGGTGATACGTGCCGGTTGCAGAGGCAGAACTTCAGAGCCGTTCGAGATGTATTCGCGAAGCATCGGCGCAGGCGCGCGTTGAATTTGCGGGTTCGAGCAGCCATCATGGGATGAGTGTCCGCCCGAATGAGGGCGGGACGACACTGCGTCCCCGGAGATTCTCTGCTGTGAACCGTTCCACTGAACCCAGTCCGCTGCTCGAGCATTTAAGAAGCATGGCGCGGGGCGATCATGCGGCGTTGGCGCGTACGTATGACCAGATGGGGCCGGTGGTTTTTTCGCTGGCTGTGCGGATGTTGCGGGATCGTCCGGCGGCGGAAGATGTGACGCAGGACATTTTTGTGCAGGTGTGGCGTCAGGCGGCGAATTACGACACGGGGCGCGGCAGCCCTGAGGCGTGGATCATGATGATCGCGCGGACGCGCATTCTGGATCGGCTGCGGTCGCGAAGTGCGGGCATTATTTTGAAGCCGGTGGGGGATAATTTGCCGGACGCACCGGACGGCGAGGATTGGCCGGACGATCTGGCCATTTCGCGAGAAGATGCGGTGAATGTGCGGCATGCGTTGGCGGAGCTTCCGCATGACCAGAAATACGCGATTGAGTTGGCGTTTTTTGATGGCATGACGCATGTCGAGATTTCGGAAAAGCTGAACGTTCCGCTGGGGACGATCAAAACGCGGATACGGCTGGGGCTGATCAAAATACGGGATCGGCTGCGCGAGCTGATGGGTGAAGAGTTGGTTGAGGTTCCGGATAGAGTCGCTGAGGAGCGTGTGTAATGAACTGCGAGACTGAAATGATGAATGCAACGTTACTGGATTCGGCGGCGGCGGAAGCGCTGGGGGCGAACACGCCGGCGGGCTCGGCTGCTTATCAGCAGGAACTGGCGGCGGCGGGCGAGGGGGCGCGGCGGTTGGATCGGCAGTTGCGGGAGACGGTGGCGCGGCTGGGCGCGGTGAGTCCGTTCATGAAGCCGCCGGCGGACCTTCGGGGGAGCATTTTGCAGGCGACGGCACCGACGACGTTTAAGATGGAAGATTACCGGCGCGCGGTCAGCGATTCGGGGCGGTTTTACCGGTGGGGATTTTATGCGGCGATGCTGTTTCTGATGGCGGGGGCCTGGTACAACATTTCGTTGCAGGGATCGCTGCGGCAGCAGACGGCGATGGCGAAGCAGCAGATTGAAGATCGGGATATCGCGCTGGGCAGTTTGGTTAATCCGAATGCGGATCAGATCACGCTGGTGCAGAATGGGAAGGTGACGGGGAAGGCGTACGTGGATGATAAGACGAACAAGGCGGTCGTGGTGCTGCCGGAGGGATTGATACCGGCTGGGAAGGGGATTCAATTGACGCTGAACCGGAATGGGAAGCAGGTGGCGTATCAGACGGTGGTGGTAAACGCGGCTCGTGGGTTGTTTCCGGGGGCTGGGATGAAATTGGACACGAGTTTTGCGATTAATGATGTGCAGCCGGATACAAGCAAGCCCGTTTTTAGGGCCACCATGGCCCCTTGATGGGATGGGGGAGGGCGATTTGGGGGTTTAGGGGCGATTTAGGGCGTTCTGAAAGGCTTGAACTATACCTGATCGTACCCTGTCCATGCCGGGTCGTGACCCGGTCATGCCCTGATCCCTCCTCGCAAATATCTCGTCGATGGAGGTGACGGGCTTGGAGAGGCCGCAGGGGTTAATCATTCGGAAAAATGAAAGATCGGTGGAGACGTTGAGGGCGAGGCCGTGGAGGGTGACCCAGCGGCGGAGCTTGATGCCGATGGCGCAGATTTTCGAGGCCGTCGGGAGGAGTGTCGACCCAGACGCCGGTGCCGGCGCAGGAGCGGACGGCTTGGATGTCGAAGGGGGCGAGGGTTTGGATGATGACGTCTTCGAGGAGGCGGAGGTAGGCGTGGAGGTTGAGTTTGTAGAGGTTGAGGTTGAGGATGGGGTAGGCAACGAGTTGGCCTGGGCCGTGGAAGGTGATATCGCCGCCGCGGTCGGTTTCGATAAGTTGGATGCCGCGGGATTCGAGGAGGGCGGGAGAGGCGAGGAGGTGGCGTTGAGCGTCGGCGCGGCGGCCGACGGTGATGACGGGGGGGTGCTCGACGAGCATGAGGGCACCGGCGGGGAGTTCGCCGGAGAGGACGGCGCTGATGGAGGTCGAGTTGGAGATCCCAGGCGGGCTGGTAGGGCATTAGGCCGGCGTTGACGATGTGGAGGGGGTAGGTCATGGGTGGTGGGTGTAAACCTTTATAAATTCGGCTAGGGGCGGCGGAACTTTGACTGGCGTTCCTGCATTCAACACCATTCGTGGTAATTTGCAGGTTTCCATCTTGCATGATGTAACCGCTCCAAGAATAGGTCGCAAATTTCACGGGCGCAAATTGTTGCGAGGGTTGAGACAGAGCATCTCTAACCTGCTTACAGTCATTACAGTCCGACCATGCAGGGGTCATTCGCGCCCGGACGGGAGGAACTTATCACAATTGACAAGATGGAGCCTCGCGATGTCGGAAACGTCGGGGTATACTCACGGGAATTCAGCGGTTTCCGCCACGTTGAAAGTCACTTAAGGAGCCGTGAGGCCATGAATACGGCACGCGAATCAGAGCGATTGAATGAGATTCTTGATTGCCTATGGCGGGACCCGGCAACCGCCACCGCCATTGCGAAGAATTCCTTGGACCGTTTGGCTTGGCAGGAACTCTGCGTGTTGGCTGCATGGGATGCTGCCGCAACCTATGGACCGCTAGGAGGAAGACTTCAAATTGCCGAAACCAACTTCTCTGTGCTCGATCAATGGGGTGGGCCTACTTTTGCTGGGATAGTAGTCCGAAGTTTTGAACCCCAGCCCAATGAGCTGATAAGTTATACCGATTGTCAATTACGGTCAGTTGGTAAAAGCGGCTTCCGTCGAAATGACGCTCCGGTCAACCACCAAGTATCCGAGTTAGTCGTGGCTCTGGAACAAATCCGTGACCACTTGGACTCCGTGCTCCTCCGTAGTGGCGACGAAAGAATCTCGCGGAATTTCCAGACTCGCATTGGCATCCGGTTTGGCAGACGACCATTTTCGACGACTGGCCGCTTGGTATCCTCAATTGAAAATCGATCATTAAGTAATCACGGTGGCGAAATGCTTATCGCATTTGAGGGAATAGATGGTGCGGGAAAAGGAACACAGGCATCGCTGTTCGTTGAACGAGTTCGACGCCAAGGATACACAGTTTCAGTATTCTCATTTCCGGTCTATGGTTCCAATGCATTCGGAATCGCTGTCGGCGATTATCTAAATGGCAAATATGGAACCGTGGATGACGTCGACCCGCACCTTTCCGCGTTGCTTTATGCTGGCGATCGGTTCGCGTCACGCGAACAACTGCTGCAAGCGTCCGCAGATCGGGATATTGTCGTTTGTGATCGGTATGTCGCTTCAAATCTTGCCCATCAAGCTGCAAAGCTTCCCGAGAATGAATGGCCAAAATTCTTATCGTGGCTATGTGAAATAGAATATAGCATTTATCGCTTGCCACGTCCGAACCTCGTTTTTCTGCTGGATCTGCCAGTTGGACATGCGAGTGACTTGATTTCCCGGAAGCGAGCACGAAGCTACACTGATTTGAAGGCTGATATTCATGAGCAAGATCTTTCGTATCTCGCTCGCTGCGCCGACGTTTACCGCTATCTCGCACAGGAGCACATTGAGGGGCCAACCACAATATGGCAAGCGATTCAATGTGTCGAAGCAGATTCATCGATCCGGCCGGCGGAAGCTATTGCAGAGGAAATCTGGGAACGAGGAAGACTTCCTCTGCCGTCGAATCGGCTTATCCGTACCGAAAGTTGACTCAGCAATTATGAGGCGAACGGTAGCCGTTTCTTTTCCATTGAATCGGCGATAGCGAGGAATTGTTCGTATGTTAAATATCTGTTGTAGTAGCTGAATGACTTCAGATCAAAATAATCCTTCGCGCTCATAAAATGGCGTGAAATCCGTAACACCCATTCTTTCGCAGACTCGCCATCAATGGACTTGCTAAGATGAAACTCCGTATGCCCTCGATTGTTTAAATCATCAGTGTTGGTGGGGCGCGCACAAGGTGAAGAAAAGCGTCGAGACTCTCGCTTGTAGAATTACCATATTTATATATGACAACTGGATTGACTGACACTCCCTTAACGTAGTGGCGGCGAGAGTCGAGCCACTCCATGGTCTCGGATATCGTGCTCTCGGTTTCGCCCGCATAAAGTAAGACATTCACCTTGGGCCAGATTCCAAGGTCATAGCACGCTTGCAACAAATCGGAGGCTCGAGCGAGATAAAGGGGGATGTTGTTGCTCTTCCGCATCGCATTCAGTTGTTGGATGCTTGCGGACTCTAAACCGAGATCGACCACCTTTAGACCCGCGCGAGCAAGTCTTTTGAGTATCGAAATCGGCATCGAATCAACACGCGTTTCACATCGCCATCGAAGGTCGAGCCCAAGTGAAATGTAAGCAGCTTCAAATTGTTCAGCCCATTGATCTGTCGGACGGAAAAATGACGCTTCAAAGTAGGTTTTGATTGATTTGTCGCCATACAATTCTGCGTACTTCACAAGTGTTTCGGCCGTTTGGCGCGGCAAGCGCATTTGTCCCAGTTTTGCGTTACGTTCTAGACAGAAGGAACATCCTAGGCCGCATCCTCGTGACATCTCCAGGCTGGGATGGAAATGTTGCCATTCATGCATGACGTTGTAATCAAGATCCGGAAGATCGCCGGTGTAGCGAAGGGCTGCCGGCTTTATTGCTATATCTGTAATCGGGATGTTGGGCCACCGCGACGGTTCCAGTAAGTCACTGGCGAATTGTTCCGCCTCACCAAAGACCGCTACGTCAATTTCTGGGATCTTCTGTCGAATCCAATCACTACTGTCGCCAAGAACCCATCGCCCACCGACGATTATTCGAACATGGGGAGCCAATTGACGGACCAACTTTGCAAAACTGGAGGCCCATTCAACTGCAAGGAAACTAGGAATTGAAAGGAATAGTGGCAAGCTGGAATCTGTAATTCCTTCTTGCTTCAAGACCTCTAAAGTGTCTGTTGGGGCAAGGAACTTGCCGTGCACCACCAATGGAGAAAAACCCTTTGCCTTCAAAATTGAAGCGAGACCCACTAATCCGTAATTTAAGTATTGATTTAGTCGCGTAATGGGACTGTCGGCCTTTTTGGCCTGGGTCAGCCCCGCCGATACAAGAAACACTTTAGATTCATTCATAGTCGGCCTAATTAATCTGGTACCGCGAGAGATGGACACTTACTTTGCCGCACCTACCGTCTTCGTATCAAACAAGCAAGTTGCGAGACTAGACTCGAGCAATTTTTCTACGTGCTGAAAAACTGCCGTTCCAACGGTGCCCTGAAGCGTACAGAGTATTGTGGGATCTTTTGTGCTATCAGGGGAGGAGAGGAATGGGAAGAAGAATACATCGTCATCAACAATTAACGCAGTGAAATTGGCCACGTGCGTATCTCGAAGATTCTGAGACGGCCAACGCATGCTTTCTCACCGATGGCATCCTTAAGACGCTTCTGATTGCCTTGAATAATTGTCGCCGAATCGGGGGCGGCACTCCCCCGCTCAAGAGTAGTTTGCACCTCAATAAGGTTCATGGCTCGTTTGTCTGGTCGGTTAAGATTGCACTTGGGGTCCCAAAAAATCACGTCCGCGGTTAAATGACCTTGAGCGCGGACGCGTTCTGCGATCAGATCGGCGTGATCACGGACGAAATTGCTGTTGGTCATGCCCAACGCGATGATTCTGCGCTGGGCTTTGGATATTGCCCGTTTGTATTTTGCTGCCGCTTCAGCACTCCCGCGTTGAGCAAATATTTCCTTCAAGCCTCCACTCTTCGCCGTTTTATTGAAAAACTCCCGGTACGTGTGATTTTTGGCTCGCCGCAGCAGCGCAATAGTTGCCTGTATCGTAAGGAACAAGGCGGCGGCAAACATTGAGCCGGCGACTGAGAGCCAAGCGTCTCGGGAAAGATAGAGGAACTGCGAATCGCTCGCCGACTTCTGACACAACAGCAGAATAATGAAAGTGAGTACAGCAGTGATCGCAATCGCGATAAACTGTGTGAAGTCGATTAAGCGTCCTACTGAGCTAAAAAATAGGCCAACAAAAAATCTGCTGATAGTTCGCATTAATGAAACGATGCCTCGATTGGGGCGCTGCTAAAAGACTGGGAAACCGTTAAAACGACCGAGGCAATGAATTATACGCCAATAGAGGTGCTCTGTCTAAACCTCATAATAGATTCGCCACAATCATGAGGTTGTGAGTAATGACTCGCAAGAGCCTGTCCTTCTTTCGTCCCGTGGGTGTTCGGGCGCGACAAGCCGAGATTTTGTTTGATCATGCTATTGATTGTTTCGGCCTGCCAGCGTTTGTCCCTAGTATTTTTGTCTGATCCACCCTTGAATCGCCGCCGCAGCGGCGGTAACGTCCCGTGGGAGCGTTGACTAGGGGCCAGCCGCAGGTGGCCGGGATCAGTGGGCGAATTTCGCGGGCGGGATTGTTGCGAGGGTTGGGGTGGAGAAGGTTATGAGCGGTTTTTGGGGTGTTTTGGGGGGTGTTTTTTTGTGGGGGGTTTGGGGGAGCGGAAGGCGAGGGCGAGGACTTCGTCGACGGTGCCGGCGAATTCGAATTTCATGAGGCTTTGCGGATGTCGTCGCGGATTTCGGTGAGGTTTTTTCGGTTGCGTTCGGGGAGGAGGACGGTTTTGATGCCGGCGCGTTGGGCAGCGATGACTTTTTCTTTGACGCCGCCGATGGGGAGGACGAGTCCGCGGAGGGTGATTTCGCCGGTCATGGCGAGATCGGGGCGGACGGTTTTGCCGGTGAAGAGGGAGACGAGTGCGGTGTACATGGCGACGCCGGCGGAGGGGCCGTCTTTGGGGACGGCACCGGCGGGGACGTGGACGTGGACGTCGATTTTGGAGAAGGAGTCGGGGTCGATGCCGAGTTTGTTCGGCGTTGTGCTTGAGCAGGGAGAAGGCGGCCTGGACGGATTCCTTCATCACTTCGCCGATTTGGCCGGTGAGTTGGAGGGCGCCTTTGCCGGGCATTTGTGTGGCTTCGATGAAGAGGATTTCGCCGCCGACGGGAGTGTAGGCGAGGCCGGTGACGACGCCGGGGGTAGCGGTGCGTTGGGCGAGTTCGCTTTCGAAGCGGGTTGGGCCGAGGTAGTTTGGCGAGGTCGGCGGGGTGGATGGTGATGAGGGCGGGCGGGGGTGGCGATTTTTTTTGAGGGGGGTGTTTTTTGGGGTTGGCGGGGATCGCGGGTGAGGCAGGGGGTATGGGTTGTGAGTCCATGTCGTCGACGATTTTGGCGGCGACGCCGCGGATGACGGAGGCGATGGTGCGGTCGAGGGTTCGGACGCCGGCTTCGCGGGTGTATTGGTCGATGATGGCTTCGATGGTGGGGTTTCGGGAGTTTGATTTGTTTGGCGGAGACGCCGTGCTCTTTGAGTTGGCGTGGGAGGAGGTATTTGCGGGCGATGGAGAGTTTGTCGTGCTGGGTATAGCCGGGGACTTCGATGAGTTCCATGCGGTCTTTGAGGGCGGGCGGGACGGGCTCCATATAGTTTGCGGTGCAGATGAAGATGACTTTGGAGAGGTCGAAGGGGACGGCGAGGTAGTGGTCGGTGAAGGAGTTGTTTTGCTCGGGGTCGAGGACTTCGAGGAGTGCGGAGGAGGGGTCGCCCCGGAAATCGGCACCGAGTTTGTCGATTTCGTCGAGCATCATGACGGGGTTGTTGGAGCCGGCCTTGCGGAGTTCCTGGATGATGCGACCGGGGAGGGAGCCGACGTAGGTACGGCGATGGCCGCGGATGTCGGCTTCGTCGCGTACGCCGCCGAGGGAGACGCGGACGAAGGCACGGCCGAGGGATTCGGCGATGGATTTTCCGAGTGAAGTTTTGCCAACGCCGGGGGGTCCGACGAAGCAGAGGATGGGGCCGCGGCCGTTGGGATTGAGGCGTCGGACGGCGAGGAATTCGATGATGCGTTGTTTGATTTTTTCGAGGTCGTAGTGATCGCGGTCGAGGATGGCGCGGGTGCGTTTCATGTCGAGGTTGTCGGTGGTGGAGTTGCTCCAGGGGAGTTCTGCGACGGTTTCGAGGAAGGTGCGGATGACGCCGTATTCGGGTGAGGCCTGTGGGATGGCGCTGAGGCGGGTCATTTCGCGGTCGGTTTCTTTTTTGACGGGGTCAGGGAGTTTGGCGTCTTCCAATTTATTGCGGAGTACCGCGACGTCGGCTTCAGGGCCCCGGTCGGTGCCGAGTTCCTTTTGGATGGCTTTCATCTGTTCCTGGAGGTAGTAGGTTCGCTGGCTTTTGTCGATGCTGGAGCGGACCTGTGATTGGATTTTTTCCTGGAGTTCGAGGAGTTCGATGCGGGAGGCGAGTTTTTCGCGGACGCGTTCGAGGCGTTTGGTGACGTCGATTTCCTCGAGGAGGGATTGTTTTTCCTGGAAGTCGCCGGAGAGGTTTGCGGCGAGGAAGTCGGCGAGCATTCCGGGTTGGTCGATGTTGGAGATGATCTGGGTGGCTTCGTCGGGGACGTTGGGGGAGAGTTCGATCATGCGTTCAGCGGCCTGGCGGACGGATTTGACGAGGAGGTCGAACTCGGGGGTTTGGACGGGCTGGATGTCGGTGAGGACTTCGACTTTTCCGCGGAGGTAGGGTTCGGTTTCGACGATTTCGAGGATGCGGAAACGGACGAGGCCGTGGGTGAGAATGTTGGCGGTACCGTCGGAACCGTCGGACCATTTTGAGGACGAGGGAAGCGGTGCCGTAGGAGTAGAGGTCTTGAGGTGTGGGGTCTTCGTGGGCTTCGTTGCGTTGGGTGATGACGCCGATGATTTTGTCGGTGGTGAGGGCGTCGTCGAGGAGTTTTTTGCTTTTGGGGCGGCCAACGGTGAGGGGTGCGACGGCACCGGGGAAGCCGACGGAGCCTCGGACGGGGAGGAGAGGGAGGATTTCGGGGACCTGGACGGCCTGGAGGAGGGGTAAGGGGACGGGGGTGACGCGGACGCTGGTGGTGCTTGGCGGGGTGGGGGCGGGTGGGTCGATTTTGATGGGGTCGGTGGGTTTTTCGGGCGCGGGGTCGGCGGGGGTGGGGGAGGGGGGTGGGGTGATGGGGTCGGGTTTTTTGGTCACTGTTTTTACTCGGTGAGGGTTGTGGGTGGTGGGTTTGGGTTGGGTGATGAGGGGCATTTATTTTTTTGAGTGGGGTTATCCCGGGTAAACCCGGGGCTATATGTTTTTGGGGGCTACTCGTCCTTTTTTTTGGGGAGGGTGATCCAGAGCATTCCGACGTGGTAGTTTGCGACGATGGATTCCTGGTCGACGCCGGAGGGGATTTCGATGGTGCGACAGAAGGTGCCGTGGTCGATTTCCATGAGGTGGACAGCGACGGCGCGGGCACCGTCGGGCGGGAGGGGGCTGTGGCGGCGGCCGCGGACGACGACGCCGGTTTTTTCGAGAGCGACTTCGATGTCGTTTTGGTCCATACCGGCGAGATCGACGCAGACCATGTAGCCGGTCTGGGTTTCGTAGAGGTTGACGGCGGGTCGGAAAGCGTCGGTGGGGGAACAGCCGAAATATTGGCTGGAGCGGTCGCGGTTGACGAGCTGGTTCATTTGCTTGATGAGGTTGGCGAATTCATCGACGACGAGCAGGGGGATGGCGACCATGGGGGTTCTCCTTCGGGAGCGGTGAGTGGGGTATTTTAGTCGATTGGGGGGGGGAGGGCGAGTTTTTTTGAGGGAGGGTGTAGGGGTTTTGCGGATTGCGGAGGGTTGGTGTGAGGGCGCGGTAAGGGTTTAACCACCAAGCGCGCAAGAGTCTTTGCAATGTCGAATCCTGTCTCTGACAATATTTATCACATTAAAAAAAATACTTTTAGTTGACGCCCAGTCCGGGGGTTCATCACCGCACCACTTCTTGATGCCTTGTGGTTTGAATCTCCCGCGAGCCTCCACACCACAGCGGCAAGAATCCGCGCGGCGGCGAGCGGACCATGAGTGGCGATAAACGCGCCAAGGCTTATTTCCAAAATCGTGAGGGTCGCTTACACTTCTGTGGATCGAAAAGCGAGGGTGAGTCCGAGGGTGCGTCAAAGGAGTGAGAATGCCCACGATCCGTCGTTTTGTTGTTGTGCCCGCCGTCCCTGAAAAACTTCAGGCGTTGACGGAATTAGCGTACAATTTATGGACCATTTGGAATTATGAGGCGAGCGGGCTGTTTCGCCGCCTGGATGCCGAGCTTTGGGAATCGACGAACCACAACCCGGTGCGAGTGCTGTCGCTGGTGTCGCAGGACAAACTTGCGGCTGCGGCGGCGGATGAGGGATTCCTCGCGCACATGAATCGCATCCTTGCCGATTTTCGGCATTACATGAGCACGCCTACGTGGTACCGCCAGACCTATCCGCAGTCGACCGCCAAGATCGCCTATTTCTCCGCGGAGTATGGGCTGCACGAATCGCTGCCGATTTATTCGGGCGGCCTGGGCATCCTGTCGGGCGATCACATGAAGTCCGCCTCCGATCTCGGATTGCCGCTGGTGGGCGTCGGCCTGCTGTACCGCTTTGGTTATTTCCGCCAGTCGCTGAACGCCGACGGATGGCAGCAGGAACATTATCCGGAGAATGATTTCTTTCATCTGCCGATCACGCAGGTGATGGATGCGAACAAAGCAGCCGCTCACCATTGAAGTGCAATATCCGGAAGGGACCGTCAAGGCGTACATCTGGAAGGTGCAGGTCGGGCGCATCTTTGTTGTACCTGATGGACGCCAACGTGCCGTCGAACCGGCCCGAGGATCGCGAGATCACGGCACGGCTCTACGGCGGCGATCAGGACATGCGCGTACGGCAGGAAGTGCTGCTGGGCATCGGCGGCATGCGGGCGCTGACCGCGCTCGGCTACAAGCCGACGGTCTGCCACATGAACGAAGGCCACTCCGCGTTCCTCTCCGTCGAGCGCATCCGCGTGCTGATGGATGAAGAAAAACTGACCTTCCAGGCAGGCGCTGGAACTCGTCTCGGCCTCCAATGTCTTCACGACGCACACGCCCGTGCCCGCGGGCAACGATGCGTTCCATCCGGACATCATTGAACGCTACCTCGGTTCGTACTATCCCAAGCTCGGGCTGACGAAGGAACAATTCTTCGACCTGGGCAAGATCACGCCGGGCGATGTCGAACGAACATTTTGGCATGACCGTGCTGGCGCTGCGCACGGCGTGGCATTGCAATGGCGTGTCGGCATTGCATGGGGAAGTCTCGCGGAAAATGTGGCAGCGAATCTGGCCCGAAGTGCCGGTGCCGGAAATCCCGATTCAGTCGATCACCAACGGCGTGCATACGCAGACGTGGCTGTCGGATGAATTTTCGCGTCTTTACACACGCTATTTCGGCGCGAACTGGTCCGACAAGCCGACGAATTACAAGATGTGGGACCGTATTGAAAAAGTTCCGGATTCGGAGTTGTGGCGTTCGCACGAGCGGCGTCGCGAGCATCTGATCGCGTTTGTCCGCAATCGGCTGCGCAGCCAATTTGACCGTCGGGGTTCGACGGCAGCGGAGAAATCTCGCATCGAAGAAATTCTGGATCCCGGGGCGCTGACCATCGGATTCGCCCGCCGCTTTGCCACGTACAAACGTGCGACCCTGTTGTTCCGCAACAAGGAACGACTGATCAAGCTGCTGGGCAATCGCGATCGGCCCCTGCAGTTCATCTTTGCCGGCAAGTCGCATCCGCGCGACGACGGCGGCAAACGCTTCATCCAGGACATCATGGAGTTCTGCAAGCGCGAAGATGTACGGATGCGCATGGTGTTCATTGAAGATTATGACATGAACGTCGCGCGGTATCTGGTGCAGGGCGTCGATGTGTGGCTCAATACGCCGCGCCGGCCGATGGAGGCCTCGGGCACCTCCGGCATGAAGGGCCCGATCAACGGGGCGATCAACCTGTCGATCCTCGATGGCTGGTGGGTCGAGTGCTTCAAGAACAACGGGCAATCCGGCTGGGCCATCGGCATCAGAGATTGAGTACAACAATGATGAATTCCAGGATCACATTGATTCCGAGTCGTTGTTTGATCTGCTGGAGAAGGAAGTCATTCCGGAGTTTTACGAGCGCGGTGCCGACGGGTTGCCGCGCAAGTGGATCGCGCGGATGAAGCAGTCGATCCGTTCGGTCTGTTCGTACTTCAACACGAGCCGTCAGGTGCAGGAATATTTTGAGAAGTTCTATAATCCGGCGGACAAGCTGTGCGTGAAGCTGCTGGAAAAGCACGCGATCGGAGCGAAGGAACTTTCCGCATGGACGGACAAAGTTGCGGCCGATTGGAGCAAGGTCTGGGTGTTCGATGTGAAGGCGAGCGATGAGCCGATGATGGCGGGATCGACGCTGGATGTGCATGCGAGCGTATCGTTGGGCGGACTGGTGCCTGACGAGGTGACCGTGGAGATTTATCATGGTCCGATTGATGCGTCGGGCAACATCACCAACGCCCAGTGCACGCGGATGGTGAAGTCGAGCACGCAGGAAAAGAAAGCGCCGGAGTTTCCGATTCACACGTATGCGGGGCAGATTGTGGCGCAGTCGTGCGGCCAGCAGGGCTTCGCGGTGCGTGTGCTGCCGAAGTATCCGGATGTGGATTTGCGAATGGAGCCGGGCTTGATTCGGTGGAGTTGATGAAGAGAAGAATTAACCACGAAGGCACGAAGAGCTTTCGCAGGGTCGAACGTCCATTACGTGCGAGTTCTTCCAATCATATTTTTTGATCCGGTGGCTTGTGCTGGGTTGTTTTTGCCCATTTCAAGCTCTTCGTATCTTCGTGGTTAAATTATTTCTGATCGAATCATTTCAAAGCGGCCTATACGATTCATTGACGCGGAGAATGCATGGTTAAAACTCGTTTTGCACCTTCGCCTACCGGGTTCCTTCATGTCGGGGGCGCGCGGACGGCTCTTTATTCGTGGCTCTATGCGCATAAAAGTCAGGTGCATGGGGCGGTGGGGGCGAAGTTTGTTTTGCGGATTGAAGACACGGATCAGGTCCGGTCCACGGCGGAATCGGCGGCGGGCATTCTCAACGACATGCTTTGGCTTGGCTTGAACTGGGACGAAGGGCCATCACTTGGGGGGGCGAAGAATGAGTATTTTCAGTCGGAGCGGCTGCCGCTGTATCAAAAGTATCTGGATGAGTTGGTGGCGAAGGACCGCGCGTATCCGGCGTTCGAGTCTCAGCAGCAGTTGGCGGCGATGCGTCAGGCGGCGGAAAAAGAGAAGCGGCCGTTTCGGTATCGCCGAGACATGCCGGGGCGGATTCTCGAGGCCGCAGGCCGGGGCGTCGCATCGGTGCTTCGGTTTGCGATGCCGCAGAAGGCGATCACGATTCCCGATCTCATTCTCGGAGAGGTGACGGTAAGCGCGGATGAGCATGACGACATTATCATTCGGAAATCGGACAACTTTCCGACGTATCATTTTGCGGTCGTCGTGGACGATCATCTGATGGGCGTCACGCATGTGCTCCGGCGCAAGAGCATCTGATGAACACGCCGAAGCATCTTGGGCTTTATGAGGCGCTGGGGTGGACTCCGCCGCTGCATGGGCATCTTCCGCTGGTGTTCAATATGGACAACACGAAGATGTCGAAGCGCGAGAAGGCGAAGGTCACGCGCGCGGCGATTCAGGCGACGGGCACCAAGGATTACACCGATCTTGCGGCGAAATCCGGGGTACCGCTCAAAGATGTGCAGGATTTCATGGCGAAGAAAACCGATGCGGTGGAGATCGCGGTGAAGCTTGCGACCGTCACCGGCACGAAATTGCCCGAAATTGATGTGCAGGATTTTCGGCGATCCGGGTACCTTCCGGAGGCGCTGCTGAATTTCATCGCGCTGGTCGGCTGGGCACCCGGCGAGGATCGTGAGATTGTGTCCGCACAAGAAATGCTGGACCTCTTTTCGCTGGACGGCATTCAGAAAACGCCGGGGCGCTTCGACCGAAAAAAACTTGCCTGGATGAACGGCGAATATATCCGGAAAGCATCGCTGGATCGCCTCGCGGATGCGGTGGAATCTTTCAATGCCGTGACGGATTATCCGCTGAAACAAGCCAATCGCGAGACGATCAAGGAACTGCTGGCGATGTATCAGGAACGCATGGTCACCATCGCGGAGATGGCGGAGAATGCGCGGTTCTTTTTTGAGGAACCCAGGCTGGATGTGAAAGCGGTGGAGAAACACGTCAAGAACAATGACGGCGTAGCGGTGTTGCGGCAGATCAAATCTTTGCTTGAGCCGGTGAGCCATTGGACGAATGAGACGCTGGCGGGCCCGATGGAGGAATTGCTGGGAATCGGCATGGCGGCAGGCGGGAAGCGCGGCGCGGCGGCCCAGCCCCTGCGCGTCGCGATCAGCGGCGGTACGATCACGCCGCCGCTTCTGGAAACGCTCACCTTGCTGGGACGTGAAAAGACGCTGAGCCGAATTGATCGGATGTTGGAATCGGTAGGGGGGTAAAAGGGTTGGAGGAGCCGGGGGGGGGGGGGAGGTCACACGCGCTGGCGTCCGCGCAGGGCGAGGATTAATTCAATCTCGCCGGGCTGGCGTCCCAATGCCTGGCCGATCTCTCTGGCGTTTTTCCCCTGATCGGCAAGCTGATAAATGGGCGTATAGGCGGGGTCTTCTTTCGCGGGCGGCGCACCCCGTTCTTGTCGAAGCCGGTTGAGCATCTGCGTTGCGTCACGTGGGGGAGAGCCGGCGGCGGTGGGGGGGAGGGTGTGGCAACGGGCGTCGGCAATTCGGCGCGAGTCAGGGATTCGAGCCGTTTTATTTTTTCATCCGCGTCCACCATGAGTTGTTCCATCCGCACTCGCCGATTGTCGATCTGTGCGGCAACGCGTCGCGCGGTTTCCTCAACATCCGCCAGCAGTGCGTGAATTTCCGTTGTGACCTCGCGAACATTGAGTGGATTCATCCCGCGCCCCGCTCCGGCACCGCGTCCTTCTCCCGCAGCGGGCGAAGGCGGAATGGAGAACTTTTCCCGGGGGCGGTCCGTCATCGCTTGATTCCTCTTTCGGACCACTACCATGCGCCAGCGACGCACCGCGAAAATAATTGCCGCCACGGACCCCAGCACCGCGATTTGCCCGGTCGTCAGGCTCATGAATCCATCGGCAAGCGGTAATGTCATTCGCAACACTCGGAGCAAGTGGGCAATTCAAGATCGTATGAGCGATTTATTTTGCAAGGGCGGCTTCGACAGCGACGACCACCTTGGGGTCTTCCGGCTTGGTCTTCGGAGTAAACCTCGCCGCGACGGTGCCATCGCGGGCGATGAGGAACTTTTCAAAATTCCAGGTGATGTCGCCCTTCGCCGCGGGCTGCGTGTCCACCTTGGTCAGATATTGATAGAGCGGCGTGATGTCGCCGCCCTTCACGCTTACTTTGGAGAACATCGGAAATTTCACATCATATTTCGCGGTGCAGAAGGCTTTGATTTCCAAATCGCTGCCGGGCTCCTGAGCATGAAAATTATTGGCGGGGAATCCGAGGATGACGAATCCTTTGTCCTTGTACTTCTCATACATCTTTTCGAGGCCGTCGTATTGGGGCGTATTTCCGCACTTGCTGGCGACGTTAACGATCAGGATCACCTTGCCGGCGTATTGCGAAAGATTGAGGTCTTTGCCGTCGATATCCTTCATTGAAAAATTAAGCGCGGGCGGCGGCGATGTGCGAGCGGGGTTCTCATCCGCCTTGAGCACGCTGGTTCCCAATGCGGCCGCGATCCCCGCCACGATTCCCAAACAAGCGATTCGGATCATCACAAAACTCCTTGGCAGGCAGGCAACTATCGGCGAAGCATGGCATGGGCCGTGTTACCCATACGTTTTTAAGACAGGAATAGGCAACCCATGCCTGTAAAGCTATACTCACGGGATATTGTACTAGCCGCGTTGTTCCGTGTCTTGCCCGGCGGTATTGGGCGGCGGGAGCGGGCGTGGCCATATCGAGTATGGAGTTCACGCGTTAGCTTGTTTTGCGGAACACAAGAGGCGCAGGCGACAACCGAAGACACGCTGAAGCGTGAACTCCGATTACGGCGATTGCCATAAAATATGGCCAGAGTTGCGGGAGTCCTTAAGGCTCATGTTGACCGTGCATTCTCACTTAGCCGATGTTCCCATTCAGCGAACTGCGCCGGCCTCTTGCGTCGTGCAGGCACGATCGTCAACGTCTTTTGGAGTTCTTTGGCGGCACCGGGATTTGATTCGGCAGTTGACGCGGCGCGAAGTGATTGGCCGTTATAAGGGTTCGGTCCTCGGCGTGCTTTGGTCGCTGGTGAATCCGTTGTTGATCCTGGCGGTTTATACATTTGCCTTCGCGTACATATTGAAGATCGCACCGCGAGGGCCGGTGGGGGGGAGGGAGGGAAGGGCGGCATTGTGGATTTCGCGGTTTTTGTTTTTTCGGGAATGGTGCTATTTGGCATGTTGAGTGAGACGTTGAATAAGGCTGTCGTGTGCATTGTGCAAAATGGCAGTTATGTAAAAAAGGTAGTGTTTCCGCTGGAGGTGCTGCCTTTTGTGCAGTTGGGGACGGCTTTCGTGCAGGCGGCGATAAGCACGGGGTTGCTGGTGGGGGCGAATTTGTGCCTTCACGGATTTATTTCGCCGACGGTTCTGCTGGTGCCCGTGGCCATCGTGCCGTTGACGCTGATGGTGCTTGGATTTTCGTGGATAGTGGCGTCGGTTGGCGCGTACGTCCGCGACGCGGTGCATGTGGTGGGCCTTGGGACGATGGCGCTGATTTATGTCAGTCCGGTTTTTTATTCGGTGGATGCCGTGCGAGAGCGAAATGCGGTGCTCGCCACATTGATTCGTCTGAATCCATTGACGGTGCCACTGGAAAATTTCCGCGCCGCGATTCTTGGGCCCGTACTTGGCGGCGCCCCGGCTCCGTGGTTCTGGACCGTCGGCCATGCGGCCGCGAGCGTTGCGATTGCATGGGCAGGGTTGGCCTTTTTTCAACGCACGAAGCGGGGGTTCGCGGATGTCGTTTGACTCTTTACCGTTCCCGCTTGCGGATGGTCGGAGCATTGGCTCGCCCTCCATCAATCCATTGGATATGCGGCTTTTATGCGCGAACGCCGCGGCTGGTTTCGGATGTCTCCGCATGGATTCAGCACATCCCGTTTGCGTTTGCCCTGGTCGAAATGTTGCGGCCACGGCGGATCGTGGAGCTTGGCACGCACAAGGGTGACTCTTATTGCCGCTATGCCAGGCCGTCGATATGCTCCGCCTCGATGCCTCCTGCACCGCCGTCGACATGTGGCTCGGCGACACTCAGTGCGGCACCTATGATGAACATATTTTCGCGGACCTTCGTGCCCATCATGATCCATTGTATGAGAAATTCTCCACCCTTCTTCGCACCACTTTTGATGATGCCGTCGGTCAGTTTAAGGATGGCTCCATCGACCTCCTCCATCTGGACGGCCTGCACCACTACGATGCCGTCCGCCACGATTTTGACACCTGGCGGCCGAAACTTTCCGACCGCGGCGTTGTCATCCTCCACGACACCAACGTCCACCACGGCGACTTCGGCGTCCACCGCCTGTGGAAGGAACTTCAGCCTCATTTTCCGAATTTTGAATTCGAGCATGGGTCGGGGCTTGGCGTGCTCGCGGTTGGCGCCGATGTCCCGCCCGGCCTGGCTAAATTTCTCGCGGCGGCGAATCACTCCGCGGTCGCTATCCGGCAGTTATTCAGCGCGCTTGGGCAGCGACTTGAACTGAGCCGCGGCATCGCACTGCTGGCTGATGATGTGGTCGAGCAGGAAACTCGCGCCAATGCTTGGCGCTCTTTCGCGAACCAACCGCTCCGCCAGGTTCTTCCCGATGACCTCGTTTCCACCGGGCTGCTCAATGTCAGCCAGCACGACACGAAAGTGCTCATCGACCGCCTCCATGAGGCCTCCCTGAATCACATTGACGACATGATTACGATTGTGACTGACAACCGAAACTTACGGCGAATTTTTTCCCAGCTTCGCCTCCAGTTGGCAGATGAATCGACGCGTCCGGGTGACAGTGCTTGCGCGGCCATGAACGCGGACAGCGGCACCGTGCGGAAGTGGATAAACAAGTTGCCGGGCATGGGACGGTTTCGGATCATACGCATGCGGTGGCACCTGGCCGCGGAGAATCGCCGCCGCAAAATTTCCCCTTCGTCCCCGATCGTTCCTCGCGGATAATCACCATTTTTTCGGCCATCCATGATGCCTACGATTTCCATTGTCATTCCGACGCTCAACGGTGGGGCCCTATTCGCCGCAGTGCTGGAAAAATTGCGCATGCAGCAGATACCCGCGGGGACTGGCCAGCCGGTGGGGGGGAAGTCAAGGCAATGCGGTGGAAATCCTCATCATTGATTCCGGCTCGACCGACAATACCGTCGCCATCGCCGAAGCCGCCGGTGCGAAAGTGTTAAAGATCCCGCCAGCGGAATTCGACCACGGTCTCACGCGCAATCTCGGCATCGAAATGACCACCGGCGACATCATCATGCTGATGACCCAGGATGCCCTGCCCGCCGACGAGCAGCTCATCGCCAACCTTGTGCGCCCCTTTGAAGACCCCCTTACTGCCGGCGCGTTCGCCCGGCAGATTCCCCGGCCCGAGCACGATGTCCTCATTGCGCGGAACATTCAGTCATGGATCGCCGGCAGTCCCACGCGGCGCGTCTCACAGATCACCGACCGAGCCGCGTATGACGCCATGCCGCCGATGGACAAATACTTTTTTTGTGTCTTCGACAATGTATGCTCGGCCATCCGGAGGAAAGCGTGGCAAACCGTGGCTTTTCGCCCCAACGCCTTCGGCGAAGACATTGACTGGTCAAAACGGGCTCTCGAAGCGGGCTGGAAAATTGTCTACGAGCCCACCGCGTCGGTCATCCATTCGCACGACCGCCCGGCACGATATGAATACAAGCGCACTTATATGTGCCATCAGACTCTTTTCCGCCTGTTCGGTCTTTCCACCATCCCGGCATGCTCTTACGTGCCGCGCTGCTTTTTCACGAGCGTGGTGCAGGATTGGTCGCATGTGTGGCGGCACCAACGACCTGTCGGGCGAAAGCTTTCGTTGTTGACCCGAGTTCCCTTTCTTTCGGCGGGAAGCGTTCTTGGACAGTACCGCGGCGCGCGCAATGCCCGGCGCGGCCACATAAAACGAATCGCCGGCGTGTAGTCCATCCTCGCTTTCGTTGCACCTGTGTTTCGCGCCTCGGTTGTGAAGCATCCCGCATTCTGGTATCAAAACGGGACTTTCCACCAGCCGGACAGATACCTTCATGCGCATCCTTCTGACAGTGCACCAATTTCTACCCGAGCATGCGTCGGGCACGGAAATTCTCACTTTGCATACGGCACAGGAACTCCAACGCCGCGGCCATGATGTGCGCATTTTCACCGGTTACCCCGCCAAGGTGCCACTGTCCGACGATCAGCGATTCGATTCGTATGAACACGAAGGTCTGCGCGTTCACCGATTTCTCCATCAGCATGTGACGATGGGAAAGCAAAAGAACTTCGTGGAAATGGAATACAAAAATGATCTTTTCGGAGATCACCTTCGGAAATTTCTTCAGCGGTTTCCGCAGGATGTCGTCCACTTTTTTCACCTGGCGCACCTGACCGCCACGGCGATTGATGCCTGTGCCAACGCGGGAGTTCCCACCGCCTTCACCGCCACCGATTTTTGGAGCGTCTGCCCCACATCGCAGCTCCGCCTGCCCGACGGGTCGCTCTGCGAAGGTCCCACCGCGTTCGCGGCCAATTGCGTGAAGCATCTCGTCGAAATCTCACAACCCAGCAAAATTGTGTCACGTCTCCGCATCCTTCCCACGCCCATACTGGCGGCGGGGATTGTCGCGGTGCAGAATGATCTTCTCCCGGAGCGATGGTTTTCTCCGATGGTGAAAGCAATTTCAGCGAGGCCTCAGTTCATTCGCCAACGCCTCAATAAAATTGATCGTATTCTCGTCCCGACCAGGCTGATGCACTCGCTTCTGCAAAAAAACGGAATCCATTCTACCCGTCTCGCGTATGTTCCTTACGGAATCGACTTTCGCCACATGAGCCGGGACACTCATAAGGGCCAGTCGGAAAAACTGCGCGTGGGTTTCATTGGAACGCTCTTTGAACACAAGGGCGCTCACGTGCTGCTGAAGGCGGTCAAATCATTGCCGGCCAACGTGCCTCTGGAACTGACGATTTATGGCAACCTGAAGGAATTTCCCGCGTATGTCCAGGAGCTCCGTACGCTGGCGGCAGGTGATTCTCGAATTACTTTTGCCGGCACGTTTCCCAACGATCAAATTGGCAACGTCTTCGCCGGCCTTGATGTGCTGGTCGTCCCGTCCATCTGGTACGAAAACACGCCGCTCGTGATCTACTCCGCGATGGCTGCGGGATGCCCCGTTGTCGCGACGAATCTTGGAGGCATGTCGGAAGCCGTGCGCGATCAAGTGAATGGTTTGCTCTTTGAAAAAGGCGATGTCCCGCAACTCGCCCGGCAGTTGATGCGCCTCGCGCTTGATCGCCCGCTCGTCAAAAAACTATCCGAACACACGCAAATTCCCAAAAGCATCCCGCAATATGTCGATGAACTCGAGGCGATCTACAACAGCTTTCGGCGGCCCCAAACGGTGGGGGGGTTGAGTGACACGACGCCCGCCGATTCGCACGGGAGCGTGGCCTTATGAAATGCCTCATTCTAGGCGGAGCGGGATTTCTTGGATCGCACATTGCGGACCATTTACTGGCGGCAGGCCACAGCGTTCGATTGTTCGACCGTTTTGAAGCGGTGAAGACCAACATTCAACACCTGTTGCCACGCATCGAACTGGTGCAGGGCGATTTTGGCAATCATGCGATCGTCAGCGAGATCACCCGCGACATGGATATTGTCTACCATCTGGTGTCCACCACCCTGCCGAAAACTTCAAACGACGACATGGTGTTCGACATTTCGACGAATCTGCTGCCGACGTTGCATCTGCTGGAAGCGTGCCGCCAGAATGGTGTGAAGAAGGTGATTTTTATTTCTTCCGGTGGAACTATTTACGGCGTGCCGCAACAGATTCCGATACCCGAATTGCATCCCACGAACCCACTCTGTTCCTATGGGATTCAAAAGCTTGCGATCGAAAAATATTTGCATTTATTTCACGACCTGCATCGTCTCGATTATGCGGTGATGCGCGTCGCCAATCCGTATGGCGAACGGCAGCGCCCGATGGAGCGCAAGGCGTGATCGCGGTATTCCTGGGGAAAATACTGCGAAATGAGGCGATTGAAATTTGGGGAGATGGATCGGTCGTGCGCGATTATCTTTACGTGCATGACGTTGCCGCCGCCGCGGAAAAGCTGGCGTCTTACTCTGCCGGCGCGGATGGACCACGCATCTTCAACATTGGTGCGGGTCACGGGCTGAGCCTGTTGCAGGTCGTCGAAGGACTGGGTGCGGCTTCTTCGCCGAGAGCCGCAGGTGCGTTTCGCCCCCCCGCGAAATCTCGATGTGCCGACGAACGTTTTGGATATCGCTCTTGCGAAAAAGTATTTGGGGTGGCGTCCCGCAGTACCGTTCGCCGAAGGCCTTCGGCGGACCGTCGCCGCATACGTCTAATAAAGCGCATTCAGAAGGCTGGCCATTTCGCGAAGCGCATCGCAAACAAAAAAGCCGCCAACGATTTCGTTGGCGGCTTTCTACGATCACATGTGGATTCGGTGCGTTTACATTCCGCCGGAGGGGCTTTCCATCCCCGAATCCCCGGACTCCGCAGGCGTTTCCACCGGCCCGGATTCCGACGAAATCACTTCCGGGGTCATTGGCTCCGGAGCAGGTGCCATCGGTGCAGTCGCTTCAGAGGGTGCCGAAATGGAAACCGGCTTCTTCGCCGGTGCCGACGGCTTCTTCGGCGGAGCTTTCTTCACGATTTTCTTCGCCGCCTTTTTCGGCGGACTTTTTTTCACGGCGGTCTTCTTCATGGCGGGCCGCGCCGACTTCGCACTTTTAGCGCCGGTTTTTTTCTTTGCGGGCGACTTCTTTCCCTTCGCCGGCGATTTCTTCTTTGCGCCCTTTGACTTCGATGCAGACTTCGATTTTGTCTTCAGCTTTTTTTTCGCCATGAACAGTGTCCTCTGTGCAGAAATGAGAATATTTCCGGGACCGCGCGATCCCGCTGTCTTCGCACCAACCAGAACCCGTCACTTCCGACCTGCCACCTCACACAGTATGCTCCGCAGATGCACGACGAGCAAGACTTTCCTCGCACAGATCACCGCACGGAGTCACGCCCGAACACGATGGTTCGAGTCGTCTTTCTTGATGACCCCCCTATTATGGTCCTATAATATACCTTATGTATAGTTGTCAGGCTCCGCCTTCATGCAGGGCTTCAGGGATACGCCCGTGAGGAATCGTGCGGCGTTCTTTGCTGAGGGGCAAACGCTTCCTCACGGGCGCGTCTCGGAATTTTTCGCAGTCAGCAGGCACAAGAAAGGACTTCCCGGAAAAATGGGCACCCCTCATTTTGCGTTTTCTAATGCCGCGCTTCCGCCTCTTCGCGTACGTCGTTACCATACCGGCGATTCTTCCATTTTGTTGTGACTCTCATGCCCCCTGCCCGCAAAAGAACCCAATGGCTCCAGATCGGCTCGGGAAAAAGCTACGCCCACCGCGTTCACCAACCCCTGCAGTGCCTCATCTTCATCACCCCCCTGCTCCTTTTTTATCAAATCGCGTCCACCCTGCACCCCGGGGCCTCTGGCCAAGAGCATGTTATCGCGTTCATCTTAATGTTGAAGTTCTTTGGTCTATTTGGGGCCGCCGGCAACGTTCTGCCCCTGTTGTCAGTCGTCGCCATCCTTTTATGCTGGCATCTCGCCCGCAAAGACCGGTGGGCCTTCGACCCCAAACTCTATTGGGGAATGCTTGGTGAATCGATTGTCTGGGCGATTCCAATCGTTGTCATCGGACTGGCATTCCTCAAGCACACTGGCCCGCAGGGCCCGGCTGCCGCTTTTGCCATGGGCAGCACGGCGGGGGGGCTCGGGCACATCAGCTTTCGTGGTTCACTGACGTCTTCCTCTCGATCGGCGCGGGCATCTATGAGGAACTTCTCTTCCGCCTCATCACGATCACCGCCTTGAATATTCTGCTCGTCGATATTTTTGAGATGAAAATTCAAGTCGCCATTCCCATCATCATTATTGCGTCGGCGGTCCTTTTCTCCGCGTACCATTACCTTGGCAACGAAAATTTCAACGGTGCCTTCTTTTTCTTCCGGACCGCCATGGGAGTTTATCTCGCGGGTATCTATATCTATCGCGGCTTCGGCATCACCGTCGGCACTCATGCGGTGTATGATCTGATTGTTGTGTCTCTCTCGCGGCTGCATTGACGGGGGAAAACGCTTCCTTACGGGCGCGTCTCGGAATTCCCTCTCGAACTGCGGGTGAAATGCTATCCGCCTTTCCCCGACACCACTCACTGCACTTCCAAATCCAGATAATCATACATCACATGACTATCCGCCCCCGCCACCGCTGATTGCACCAGCGAAATCGTATTCGGTCCCGCCCGCAGATGCCCGGCCGGAATGGTGACATACGACACGCTATACTTCGCATGAATCCCCTCGCCCAACAATCCATTCCCTCCCTCCACCGCGGGCTCCACCGTCTCGATGGGCTTTCGCTCATCGTTCACCAGCACCTCCAGCCGCGCCCGCTGCCACTCGCAAAGGCCAGCGTCAATGTCGATTCCTTCGTCGGGGCATTTGGCAGCAAAAAGTGAATCCGCCACCGGTGCGGCACCGGCTTCCCGCCCTCCATATACCGGCTCTGTTCATACAGCCAATCCTTCGCCGGAGTGCTCCTCCCAATCACGTAATCCAACGGATTTGTCATCTCATTCGGTGCCTTCTCAAAAAGCAGCGGCAAGTAATAATCCTTCCCATGCCGAAACTCCGCAGCGCTCCGGTCCGGCACCCCAATCTCCCACGCGATTCTCCCCCGGTGCGGCACCAGCCAATTCACCCCGCCCAAATCCAACTTGTCTCCGGCCTTCACCATCACGCCCGTCTTTGAGCACTCCCCCACCGCGCCGGTATTGAACGCATACAAGGTATAAATCCCCGGCCTTACATGAGGAATGCGAAACCGACCATCCTTTTCCGCGTGTACCCAGAACTGATACCCATCGCCCTGAAACTGCCAATCCCCCGACGGCCTCCCCGTTGGCGACACCAGCCCCACCCACGCCCCGCCGGCATTCACCGCCGCCTTCTGCGGATCGACAATCGTCAGCCGTCCGGTCACCGTCCCGCGATCCCTCTCGCGTGGATAGAGGGGATTATTCACCCACGCATAGGGCCACGCACCCTCTTCGGCTGCCGCCTGCTTTTTCGCATCCTCCCACGCCGCGTCTCCGCCGCGCCGGGTATTCATGTACAGGAACCATGGCCCGTAAAATTTCTGCCACGCCTCCCCCTGTTTCACCTGAAACGCCGACCCGCCATAGTGGTCCATGTTCAAATGCAGCAGCGTCGTCCCCGCCGCCGACGTCAAATCGCACTTCGTGGGTCCATCATTAAAATACTCATGGCTTCCCAGCACGACCCACGCGCCGAGATTCTGCTTATTGCTGGCGAATCCCCAGCATCCGAGATCCGAATAATTCGCGGCGTACATATACTTGCAGTCATACCGCCCCGCCCACAGACCGCTGACCAGTTTCGTGATTTCCTTGATCCCCTGCACCTGCCCGGCTGCAAATCCTGCGGACTTGGAATCTCCCAGTGCCTCGCATCATCGACATAGATGCACTCCAGAAAATTCTTCGGATTTCCGGCGTTGACCAGACCATCCGCCACTCCGAAACCGAGAGCACGGATACGCCGGCTTGTGCGAACAGATCACATAAATGTACAGCCCGCTCGCCCCTCGCCGCAGTACATAGTGAACATCCGCATCCCACGCATGCTTGTCCTCGGCTGGCGCGAATACGTGCTTGCAGGAAATATCCACAGTGTCCGGCGTCTGGGTCGTTACAGAATAGAAGCAATGGTCGGGCACCTCGTATTCCTGCCCGCCATCGCGGCTGAAATAAATGCTCCTGTGGCGCCCATCCTGACTCACCATCTGGCGGCCGTGATAATCAATGCCCTTCACCGACGCATTCGCGGTGTTGATCTCCACGGTCACAATGCCATTCGCCAGCGTCGCAATTCCCCCTCGCTGCACGAGCGTCACCGCCGGCCCGAAATCGCCCCCGCCGGGCACGTTCCCCCGCGCTGCACTCCACCCCCCACCAGCGCACACCATGCAACGCCCCACAAAAACGGACGCGCTCGTGCGAGGGCAATCACCCATTGAACATCCATCGTGATTCCTCGTCCGCAAAGGCATGTGCGGGTAACGCGCCGATCTCAACCACGCATCACGCCCGCAGAACGGCCCCATGCGCCTCCGCGAGCACCCGCACCGCAGTCGCCACCTGCGTATCCACCTCTTCGCTCTTCAGCGTCCGCGCCGGGTCCCGAAAGTCCAACGTCAACGTCAGCGATTTCTTTCCCTCGCCAAGCTGTTTGTTCCGAAACGTCGTCACAAATTCCACGTTTTCCAGAAATGCCAGCTTCGCCCCCGCGACCGACGCATTCACGTCCGCCCAGCGAATCGCTTCATCCACCACCACGGACAAATCCCGCTTCACCCCGGGAAAACGTGGGACTGCGTTCGCTCTCCGCACCGGCAAAAACAACTTCACCAACGCATTCCAGTCCAGTTCCATCCCCGCCACCGCATGCCGCAGGTCGTACTTTCTTCTGCAACTCCGGCGTGAACATCCCGACCCGTCCAATCACCCCCCGTTGCCCCCCCCCACTCCCCCACCGCTCGCATGCATGCAAATATGCCTCGCCCGCCGCCCCGCGAACAAAAAACGGGAATATCCTCGCGAGGCTGCACTGAAACCGTCGCCGCCGGATTCATTTTCGATCACCACCAGTTGCAGCAAGCCCGTCAGCGACGACACATCCCCCGCCACCGCCGCGATCACCCGCCGCACCGTCGGCGGCGTTGTTTTCACATCTCCCGCCTGCAGAAAATCTCCGCCTTCTCAAAAAGCCGTGCGTCCGCGATCCCCGCATTCTGATTCGTCCGCCGCGCCGCCAGCAAACTCGGAAATAAGCTCGGCCGCAGCACGTCGCGCCTTCCAACCCGCATGCTGCGTCCGGATCAATTCGCCCATCGCAAACGGCTTTGCATCCGCCTCCGCGATAAACGTCACCGTCACCGCCTCGCTGAATCCCGCCTCCACCATCGTATCCAAAATCGCTCGCCCCGCCTTCTCCGACACCGGCTCCGGCGCACCGGATGGGTCACCCGATCCAGCGTCGGAACATGCGAATACCCATGCACCCGCGCCATTTCCTCTATCAAATCAATTTCCCGATCCACATCCAGCCGATGCGGCGGAATCCGCACGTGCAGCAATCGTCATCGCCCCGTCCACCCATGGCGAAAATCCCAGCGCGTTCAAAATCGACTGTACCCGCTCCTCCGAAACCGTGATCCCCATGATCTGCTCGAACCGCTTCACCCGCATCGACACCGGCAGCGGCTTCACCCCCGCAGCTCCTACGATCACCGCCCCGGGCACCACCTCCCCACCGGCCACCTGCAAAATCAACTGCGCCGCCCGCACGCTCGCGAACTCCGCCATCGTCGGATCAATGCCGCGCTCAAACCGGTAACTCGAATCCGACTTCAACCCCAGTGCCCGCGACGTCGTCCGAATCGTCAACGGCTCAAACCGTGCCGACTCCAGCAACACCGTCGTCGTCTTCTCCGTCACCTCCGTCCCCTTCCCGCCCATCACCCCTGCAATCGCCACCGGTCGCTGCGCATCGGCAATCACCAGCATCGACGGCTCCAGCGCGTACTCCTGCCCATCAATCGCCAGCATCTTTTCCCCCCTCGCGCCCGCCGCACCACGATCCGCTTGCTCCGCCAGCGTATCCAAATCAAACGCATGCAGCGGCTGCCCCAACTCCATCAGCACAAAATTCGTCACATCCACCACATTATTGATCGACCGCAGCCCAATCGACTCCAGCCGCTTCCCCAGCCACTCCGGCGAAGGCCCCACCTTCACATTCCGAATCACCCGTGCTGAGTAGTACGGACACCCCGCCGCATCCTGCACCTCCACCCGCCGGCCTCCCCGACGCCCCCGCTACCGCGCCTTCCGCGACGCCACCTGCGGCATCGCAAACTCGCCCCCGTCAACGCCGACAACTCCCGCGCCAGCCCCACATGAGAAAAACAATCCGTGCGATTGGTAGTCACCTCCACATCCAGCACCTTCGTCGGCCCCTTCACCCCTACCGCATCGATAATCGACTCCACCGGCAGCCCCGCATTCATCAAAGCGTCCGCCGCCACGTTCGCCGCAGGCACCGGCGACAAATACTCCCCAATCCAATCCAACGCAATTTTCATCGATAACATCCCTTATATGAAGAGGGATGAAGGTACCCCAAAGCACCACCGACGCCAGCAACGCCTGGGTCAGCACAGCCCGACGTTAAAATTCAAAAATCTTCGACGTGTCGTCGTGATTGATCCTGCCCCCCCACTCACTTCTCCACGACATCCAAAAGCCGTGTAAAGTCGACCGGTTTTGGAATGAAGTCCACCTCCGGCCCGAAGCGCTCCAACCCCTCCAGCCGAAACTCCCCCGACACGAAAACAATTTTTATCTGCGGCAGCTTGCTGTGCAGGAACACCGCGAATGCGTCGCCGGGCATGCCAGGCAGTCGTACGTCAAGCAGCACCACGTCCGGCTCAAAGGTAGCTAAGGCCACTTTGGCGTCCTCCGCGCTCCAGACCGCACATACTTCGTGTCCGAGTCCGCGCAGGAGGCAAGCCAAGGAGTCCCGGGATATCCGGTCGTCTTCGACTAAAAGCACCCGTCGGGGCATGTCACCCTCATCAAAACGACCGTGTGGCCACTCTACCCGCCCTTGACAGCAAAGGGGGTGCCCGGGCATCGACCCTGAACGTCCCTTAACCCTTCAATCGTCAACAGTAATGACCCACTATAAACCACGTTCCCCTTTTTCACAGGCAAGAAAAGTATTGCTTTCGACCGATGAAACGGTATGCTAAACGACTCGTTTATGGTTCGAGGTTCCCTCGGCGGTAAACGACCAATGCTCGCAGTCAACGGCGGCGCGGTTGGCGCGGTGTTATCCGGAGTGCTTCGGACATCGTTATCCCAGCGGACGCAGCCGAAAAGTGAGAGGTTCCCATGACGACGATTCAGCCCCCCATCCGGGGCACGCGGTAACGCACCGACAACTCCCAGTCGTACCCCCCCCGCCGCCACCCCTACCCCATCATCTCCTGCCAAAACCACATATCCCGCCATCCGCACCGACCAGGTCGCGGAACTCCAGGTCATCGAGAAAAAAGTCGATTCCAACGGCCTTCCCATCATGGGGCACCCGCCCGGATTGACTAGCCGCTACATCGGTAAGATCCGGCTCGCAAATCCTGATCCAAATGCTCGCGGAGCACGGCGTGACCGACATCTTCGGCTATCCCGGCGGTGCGATCCTCCCGACCTTCGATACCCTCTATGACGCCAGGCCTTAATTTCGTCCTTGTTCGCCACGAACAAGGCGCAGGACACATGGCCGACGGCTATGCCCGCGCCACCGGCAAGCCCGGCATCGTCATCGTCACCTCCGGCCCCGGCGCGACCAACACCGTCACGCCCCTCGCCACCGCCTACATGGATTCGATCCCGATGATCGTCTTCTCCGGGCAGGTCCGCACCTACATGATCGGCAACGACGCCTTCCAGGAAGCCGACGTCACCGGCATCGTCCGTCCCGTCACCAAACGCGCCTACCTCGTGAAGAGCGTCAAGGACCTTCCCGCGCATCATCAACGAAGCCTTCCTCATCGCCACGACCGGCCGGCCCGGCCCCGTGCTCGTCGATCTCCCCGTCGATGTCACGACCAACAAAATTGAAGAAGCAATCGACGACACGCCCTATCTCCCCGGCTATCGCCCGCGCGTCCTCGGCCATTCCAAGATGACCAAGTCCGCCGCGGAAATGATCAACGCCTCGAAGCGCCCGGTCCTGTACGTCGGCGGCGGCGCGATGCTCTCCGACGCCTGGAAAGAAGTCCGTCAACTTGCCGACAAGGGCAATATCCCCTGCACCACCACCCTTCTCGGCCTCGGCGCTTTCGACGAACACAATCCGCGCAGCCTCCACATGCTCGGCATGCACGGCTCCGCCTACGCCAACTACGCTGTTCAGGAATCCGACTGCCTCATTGCCGTCGGCGCACGCTTCGACGACCGCGTCACCGGCAACCTCAAATTCTTCGCCCCCAAAGCCAAGATCATCCACGTCGATATCGACCCCTCCTCCATCTCCAAAAACGTGAAGGTCGATATCCCCGTCGTCGGCGATGCGCGGCTCTGCCTGCAGGACATGATTCAGCATGTGCAGCACGTTGACCGCAAGGAATGGTTCGACCAGATCGACCTCTGGAAAAAGCAGTTCCCCTTCACCTATCGCGATGATTCCGACCTCGCCAAACCGCAGGCGATCATCGAGGCGATCAATAAGGTCACGCAGGGCAAGGCGATCTTTGCCACCGGCGTCGGCCAGCATCAAATGTGGGCGGCCCAGTTCATCCGCTGGAGCAAGCCGCGAAGCATGATCTCCTCCGGCGGTCTTGGCACGATGGGCTACGGCGTCCCCGCTGCCATCGGCGCACAGGTCGGCCGCCCCGGCGAACTCGTCATCGATATCGACGGCGATGCCTCCTTCATCATGTTCCCGCAGGAACTCGCGACCGCCGCCGAATACAAGTTGCCGGTGAAGATCGCCATCCTCAACAACAACTTCCAGGGCATGGTGAAGCAGTGGCAGGAGCTGTTCTACAAGGGCCGCCTGAGCTACACGAAGATGCACAATCCCGACTTCGCAAAGCTGGCGGAGGGATTTGGCGTCAAGGGCATCAAGTGCAACCGCAAGGAAGACATCCAGCGGTGCGTCGAGGAAATGATCGCGCATCCCGGCCCGGTCGTCGTCGATTTCCTCTGTGAGGCGAACGAGCACGTGTACCCCATGGTCGCCAGCGGCAAAGCCCTTCACGAGATGGAGTTGGGCGTTATCGGCCAACCGCGTCCCGCGCAATCCATGCGGCCCGTGATCTTGGCACCCTGGCCTGATCGTCCCTACGTAATCGATACGTCCCATGTGACGCGGAAAGCGTATTGCTCACCAGCGAGGTGAGCTTTATGACAAAGCGTTTTTACAATCTGGCTGTGTGCATTCTTCTGGCTGCGGGGCCGGTGATCGTTGCCGGGTGCAACGATGTCGGTGCTCCCAACGATGTGACCGACGCCCAGGAACAGATGCGATTGCATCGGGCCATCCCCGGACCCGACCGAACTTCCGCCCGGACTCGGTGATGACCTGCCGCCTGCCCCCCACCGGAGCGGCCAGCCCCCAACGGCAAAACCCTGAGCCGCACGTGAGAATAAAATCACGTGCCGCCTCTCTCAAAGGAGATTCTGGTGAGACACGTGATTTCGGCCCTGGTGATGAACGAACCCGGCGTGCTGGCGCACGTCGCGGGAATGTTTTCCGCCCGTGGCTTCAACATTGATTCGCTCGTCGTTGGCCGCACCGAAGACCCCGCCCTTTCGCGCATGACGATCGTCGTCAATGCCGACGACCGCATTCTCGAGCAGGTCCGCAAACAACTCGCGAAGATCGTCACCGTCGTGCCGCGTGCGGGATTATAAGGATCTGCCCTTTGTCGAACGCGACATGGCCCTGGTCAAGGTTTCGACCGCCGCCAGGCAAGCGCAGCGAGATCATTGAACTCGCCAACCTCTTCCGCGGCCATGTCGTTGACGTCGGTCCCAACACCGTGATGGTGCAGCTCTCCGGCGAAGAAGAAAAAATCGACGCCTTCGTCGAGCTTGTCCGCCCCTATGGCATCAAGGAACTCGCCCGCACCGGCATCATCGCGATGCCGCGCGGCAGTTCCACGGTGTCGGCACCGGAAGATGAGAACACCTCGCGGCGCGAGGGACTCGCCAAGCCGGCGAAAGGCAGTATTGTCGCCCGGGAACCGACGCAGGAAGAACTCGAAGCCACACCACCGGGCTGAGTGCGCCTCGGCTGGTGCGTGCGTTTTGCTGAGTGTTTTGCTTCGATCAGTCGTCTTCGTCGAGGGAGATGGTGGCGGGGGTGCTGTAGGCGTTGTCGGTGGTGCCGAACTGGTGGAGCATGGGGAGCTTGTCGGCGCTGAGGTAGGCATTGAGTTTCTTGAGGGCTTCGCTTTCGATCTGGCGGACGCGTTCGCGGGTGAGGCCCACTTTTTCGCCGATCTCTTTGAGGGTGAGGGGTTGGCCGTCTTCGAGGCCAAAGCGGAGGCGGAGGATTTCGGCTTCGCGGCGATCGATTTTGTTGAGGAGCATGTAGATGGTTTTGACTTCGTCCTTGCCGAGGGCGATGTCGTCGGGGGTGGAGGTGCGTTCGTCGTGGAGCATTTCGTGGAGTGCCAGACCGTCTTCTTCGGTGACGTGCGCCTGCGTCGGCGAGTGGAATGCGCGAACGGCGCGGTGAATGATGCGGACCTTTTTCGTGGACATCTTCATGTGGCGGGCGAGTTCTTCCATGTTCGGAACGCGGCCGAGTTTGTCTTCCATCTCCGCGATGGCCTGCTTCCACTTGGCGATCATTTCGACCATGTAGGCGGGGATATGGATTGGCTGGACGGAATTAATCAGGGCGCGTTTGATCGCCTGCTTGATCCACCATGAGGCGTAGGTGGAGAAGCGGATGTTCATTTCAGGGTTGAAGCCTTCGACGGCCTTGAGGAGGCCGATGTTGCCTTCCTCAATGAGGTCTTGCAGGGCGAGGCCGCGGTTGGTGTAATTTTTGGAGATGTTGACGACGAGGCGGAGGTTGGAGCGGACCATTTCGTCGCGGGCGGCGGGATCATTTTCGCGGATGATGCGGCGCGCCAGTTCCTTCTCACGTTCCGCGGTTAGAAGCGAAGCGTGATTGATCTGATTGAGGTAAAGTTGCAGGCCAGATTCTACAGGCATAGATACATGGTCCGTCAGGTAACTACCAGGCGAACTTGAACGGCAAGATTTTTACGAGCGATGCGGGGAAGGGACTCTAGGCTATTTTTCTCCCGGATCATCGCAGTGTAACAATCCCTCCGGTCGAGTACAAGAAATTCCAGCCATCCAGGCGGGCTAATAACAACAACTATTCATCGTCGGCGGAGCGGGGAGCGCACTTGAATGCGAGAATCAGGATTTAAAGGGCAGGAGATGGAAGTGATGGACCTGCCGAAGTTGTGGGCTTCACACGGAAATCTCACAAAACTCATTCAATTAGCTTGCCTAAATTCGCACTTATCACGTTTTAATGACTGTATTTAGCTAATTGAGTAAACGTCCTAATCCGGGGATGGTTGCAGAAAAGTGTTCAAGAAATAGTAAAGAGTTCGGCGGGGGCGAGATTTGTGACAGATTTTGGAGAGGTCACCGCGTCGGCTGAGGGGATGGGCGTGGATTCGAGGGTTGGTTCGGCGGGTGGGAGGGCGGCGAAGATGGTCATGCCGTGGGCTTCGCGGACCTGGACGGGGAGGATGGTTCCGGTGAGGGAGGGCGGGCCATGGAAGACGACGATTTGGTCGTGGGTGGTGCGGCCGGAGAGTTGGACCCAGCCTGGGGCGGTGGTGACGGTCGGGGCGGTGAACGGTTTGCCGTGGCGGTCGGTGGTGCGAGGGGGTGGCGCGAGTTTAAGGCCGGCGGCGAGGCGGGGGCCGAGTTCGACGGAGCCGGGAAGGGTGGAGGGGGTGGAATGGGTAGAGCATTCGGAAGTTGGGGGTTGGGCGGATTGGCCTGCGACGACGGATTCGCCATCGGCACGGTCGGACCATCCGGAGGGGCCTTCGCAGAGGATGGTGACGGATTGGCCGACGAGTTCGTGATTGAGTTCCATGCAGATGCGGTTCTGGATTCGGAGGAGATCGTTGTGGCGGGCGCGTTTGACGTCTTCGGGGATGTCGTCGGGGTAGCGTTTGATGGCGAGGGTGCCGGGGCGTGGGGAGTATTTGAAGATGAAGCTGTTTTTGTAGCGGGCTTTTTCGAGGAGGTTTTTGGAGGCGTGGAAGTCTTCGTCGGTTTCGGTGGGGAAGCCGACGATCATGTCGCCGGCGAGTTGGATGTTGGGGACGATGCGGCGTGCGCGGTCGAGGAGTTCGAGGTATGAGCCGGCGGTGTAGCCGCGGTTCATCATTTTGAGGAGGCGGTCGGAGCCGGATTGGGCGGGGATGTGGAGGTAGCGGCAGATGCGGGGAGAGGCGGCCATGACGTGGAGGATGTCGTCTCCGAAGTCGGCGGGGAAGGAGGTGATGAAGCGGAGGCGCGGGAGCGCGGGGATTTTATCGTGGAGGGTTTGGAGGAGTTCGGCGAAGGTGGTGCGTTTTTTTGCCGGGCCGTTGGGTGTGGAGATGTTGAGGGTTTCGGATTCGTGGACGTAGTGGTTGACGGTTTGGCCGAGGAGAGTGATTTCGAGGCAACCGGCATCGACAAGTTTTTGGGCTTCCTGCAGGATGGCATCGGGAGAGCGCAGACTTCGGGGCCGCGGGTGTAGGGGACGACGCAGTAGGTGCAGAATTTATTGCAGCCGCGGACGATGCGGATGTAGGCTTGGAATTTTTGTTCGGTGGGTGAGAAGGAGGCGCGAGAGGTCCAACAGTTCGAGGCCATCTTCTTCGGCGGCGTCGAGGGTTTTGGTGCGGCGGCTGGTGTTGCCAGCGAGGGCGTGTTGCTGTTTGCCGGTTTTGAGGACGTTGTCGAGGAGGGCAGGGAGTTGGTCGAGTTCGGAGGGGCCGCACATGAGGTCGACGTGAGGCATGCGTTTCATGAGGGAGGTTCCGTCGCGTTCGGCCATGCAGCCGATGACGCCGATGACGAAGGAGGGGTCCGCGGCCTTGCGATTTTTGAGGGTGCCGAGGCGGGACCAGACTTTTTGTTCGGAGCGTTCGCGGACGGAGCAGGTGTTGTAGAGGGCGACGTCGGCATCGTCGAGTGCGGGGGTGAAGGAGTAGCCGAGGGAACGGAGTTGGTTCTCGACGAGTTCGGAGTCGAGGACGTTCATCTGGCAGCCGAAGGTTTCGAGGTAGATTTTTTTCATAGAGAGGCATTGTAGCAGTTGTGAATGATGAATTCTGAATTCTGAAGGAGGGAGGGTGGGGAAGTGAGGGGAAGCGTAAAAGGTTGTGAGAGTAAAGGAGTAAAAGAGGAGGAGGGGCGGTTGTTTGGGGCAAGGTGCTCATTGGGTTTGCGAGGTGCGCAAGCTGGTCGGAGAGAGATTGGTGGTTGTAAGGTTTTGGCGGGGTGTAGGTTGTGGCAGAAATTTTTGCGAGGGGGTCGAGATGCGCAAATCGTTTTGCAATTTGTGTGCGGAGGATGGGGGGGATGTGGGGTGGGAAGTTGGGGGAGAGGGGTTGGGTTTAGGGCTGGCGTTGGGTGGGTTTTCATGTATGGGCTCCTATATAGGGAGCGTGCGCCCGAGTTTGTGCGCACAGGCTCGGGGGGTGATCGGCGCAAAGTGTTGAAGGAGTGGGGGTTGGGTATTTTTAATTTTCAAGAGGGTCGTTGGAAGGTCGATTGGCTGTGCGCACAGGATATAGGCGGGAGGGGTGTGAATTATGCCGGCGCGGGGAGGGCGAATTTAGCCACAAATGAACACGAATGAACACAAAGGACTCAGATAATGGTTTTGGTTTGATGCGGGGTCTGGCGGTTATACTGTCCCTTGGCTTTAGGGGTTTTAGTTTGGATGCTTGGCGTGACATTTTCAATGTAGGTCTCGTCATCTTGGCGTGCTTATGGCCTGCGGTGTTTTTGCTTTCGTGGCGTGATGCGCGGTGCAAACCTCCATTGGTAACGCGCTCTGGCGTTCAGCGAAAAGTGATGCCACGTAGACCCATCGATTATTTAACCATTTCAATCTATTACTTGCTGTTTTTATTATTGATTTGGCCGGGTTTCATCGGCGACGTATATCGGCAGGCGACGGGATAGCAGCAAACCTCGTAACGGACCAGGTCATTCTGGACCGCCAGCTTGGCCGCCGGGCTTCACGCCGAGCGATCGCGCTGCCAGTGGTGAGTTGCCGGTCAGGCGGGGGAAACGAAACAGGTTTCTATTTAATTGGACGGTGGGGCTCGCTTTGGTGGGTGGCGCGGTACTTGGTTACAGCTTAGATGCGGGTATGCAATACCTTCACAACGGCGACGTCATACATCCATCGCTCAGGGTAGCGTTTGTTGCGGTGGGGATTCCCGTGCTGGCGATAGGAATCAGGGCACTACGCCGTCGCTTATTTAAAAAAAACGGTCGCGGGCCGGATTTACCGCCGCCTGCTGTTACGCCGTGTGGCTTACCAGGTGGACCACGATTTCCAGCGCCTTTGGTGGCCCGCGCGATAGCAGATGAAATGGGTGGAACTGGCGGCACCGTGGATACTTGAATACTGTGTCTCTGTGTGGGACCGGCGAGAACCCTAGAGCGACGAATTTATAACAATTGGGGCGGCGGGTCGTGTGAAGATAAACCGCTTCCTCACGAACGCAGCTCGAAAAAGTCTTTTTCAGATTGTTCCTTAAAGAACGTTGCGGATTTTTTTATGGCAATTTTGGAAAGACATAGGTCTCCGGACGGATTTCTGGAGTTGTTTGTTGATTTTACCGGCGATGATTGGACCATCGGGTTTTCCGGGAATGCATGGCACGCCCACGGGAACTTGCTGTATGCACAGGGTTACAAAGGTTCACCGGAGGAAGCGACTCGGCATTTTGTGGATGATATTCTGGCTTCGCGGCTCGCTATTGTTATTTGGCGTGTTGATGGACGAGTGAAACGGTTGGGTGTGCCGAGCAGGTTTGATTACGAGGCATTGAATGAGAGCCTTGATAAATATGGCGAGGATGGGGAGACGATGGAAGTTCGTTATTGGAATGGGCAGGCGGTAGAGGAGTAAGGGTTTATGGGGGCGTTTTGGACGGCGGTCCAGTGGGTGCCGGCTTAGCCTGTGGGTGGGTGTTTTTTCTTGATTTGGGAGGTGGGGCTAGACCATACTCGTTTTTTATTCCCCCCCCCCCACTTCGCGCGGTTCGGGAAAAGTGCCGACTTAATGTGGAGGTGATCTGTGAACATGATGATTCCTATTGTGGTATTCGTTGTCGATACGATTTTTTCGGCGTGGGTGGTGTTTGGCGATGGGGCGGACTGCATGGAGGGGACGTTTGCGTCGGGGATTTTTTTCTTTTATCATGCGCCGGAGTGGTCGGCGTTGGGGCTGCGGTTGTTTACGGCGGGGGCGTGGTTTTTTGGGGCGTTGTGGTTTGTGGCGGCGATTTTTGATCCGACGTTGCGGCCGTGGCTGTTTACGGGGATGGGTGGGTAGCGTCAGTCGTCGGCGAGGGGGATACCCGCACGGCGGGCGGCGTTGCGCAGGTTGTTGTCGCGGGTGAGGAGTGGGAGTCCGAGGCGGATCGCGAGGTCGAGGTAGGTGGCGTCGTAGGCGGTGAGTTGATGGGGGCGGGCGATTTGGGCGAGGGTGGCGGCGGTTCTGGTGGAGGGTTCGGGGATGAGGTCGATGTGGAGTTCGTCGAGCAGGTGGAGGAGTTGGGAGGATTGGGATTCGGTGAGGACCTTGCGGCGTTCGCGGACGAGGATGGCGTTGGTGACTTCGAGCCGCCATAGCCAGGGGGCGACGAGGGAAGCGGTATCGAGGACGGATTTCATGCGGGTTAGCGCGGCGTCCTCTTTGAAGAGCCATGCGAGGGTGGCGCTGGCGTCGATGACGATTTTGCGGGTCAATGGCGGCCCTCGTCGATGTCGGCGCGGATTTGCGCGAGGCTGCTTTTGGGGAGAGTTTTTCGGAGTTTTTTGAGGTCGGCGAGGATGGCGGCCTGGGGACGTCGAGGGGCAGGAGTGTCTTGATGCGGGACGAGATCGACATAGGGTTCGCCGCGTTTGGTGAGGGTGACGGGTTGGCGTGTGCGTCGGACTCGCTCGGCGATTTTTGAGAGGTTGGTCTTGGCTTCAAAAAGGCCGATTTTTTTCATGGGGTATCCTTCTGGTTGGTAAGCTAGTCTATTGGATATTTGGCTCTGGGGCAAGGTTTTTGGGAATGGGTGATTGGGTTATTGGATTTGCTAAATTAGCCACGGATGGACACGGATTCACACGGATTTTGGGGTTGGAGTTTTTCCGGGGGGAGGCCAACGGCATCGATCCGCAGCCCGTGCGAGGGCTGCGGATCGATCACGGCGGAGGGCCGCCGTGCCACATTCGCCGTACGCCCTGCCACATTTGCCGTCGCCATGCCATGTTCGCTGTGCATAGTAGATTGTCTCAATTGTTTTGCTGCGGGGATATTTTGGGCGCTGTTGATGCTTGCGGTTCTTGGGGGTGCGGGGGAAAATGTGGGGATGGATACGAGGCACGATGTGGTGGTGATGGGTGGGGGGCCGGCGGGGACGGGGTGCGGGAATTTTTTGGCGCGGGCGGGGTTGGACGTGGTGGTGTTGGAGGGGGACAGGCATCCGCGGCATCATATTGGGGAGAGTTTGTTGGCGGCGACGATGCCGTTGTTGGAGGAGCTGGGGGTGAGCATGGGGGAGATGACGGGGCGGTTTCAGCCGAAGTTTGGGCGCGGTTTTATGATCCGGTGGCGGATCGGTTGGAGACGTTTGAGTTTGAATTTGAGGCGGTGGCGGGGAGTATGGGAGAGGTGGGAGGGTCGCCGTCGTATCAGGTGGTGCGGGAGGAGTTTGATGCGATGTTGGCGGGGAAGGCACGGGAAGCGGGTTGTGCGGTGTGGGAGGGTGCGATGATTGAGTCGTTTGAGGAGGAGGCGGAGCGGCCGACGGTGAGGTTGCGGGATGGGCGGGAGTTGAGTTGTCGGATGCTGGTGGATGCCACGGGGCGGCAGCCGTTGTTGGCGGTGAAGCGGAAGACGCGGAAGATGATTCGGGAGTATGGGCGCGTGGGGATTTATAATTATTTTGCGGAGTTGCCTCCGCATGATGGGGAGGATGCGAAGTTTATCACGATGTATTTGTTTGATGGCGGGTGGGTGTGGTTGATACCGCTGCGTGGGGGGAAGACGAGCGTGGGGGTGGTGTATCGGGATGTGCCGGAGGTGGCGGCGAGGGAGGGGGAGGGCGGGGAGTCGCGGAGTGAGGCGTTGTTTTGGCATGCGGTGAAAGGGATGCCGCGGCTGGAGCGGCGGCTGCGCGCGGCGCGGGCGATGGAGGAGTTTCGGGCGATTGCGGATTATAGTTATACGGTGGATGAGAAGTATGGAGAGCGGTTCGTGGCGGTGGGTGATGCGGCGGGGTTTTTGGATCCGATTTTTTCGAGCGGGGTGCATTTGGCGTTGTCGTCGGCGCGAGCGGGCGAGTGCGGGGATTGTGGAGAAATTGCGGACGGGGTCGGATGCGGGGCTGCGGGATTATGCGGAGTATATGGATCAGGGGTTCCATGTGTTTCAGCGCGTTTGTGCATCGATTTTATAATCGGGAGCTGGTGCGGAACTTGTTTTTCATGGAGAACAAGCCGGCGGTGATTCATGCGGCGATCACGCGGATTCTGGCGGGGCATGTGTGGGAGGCGGGGAACCCGGTGTTGAAGATGATTGGAGTGGGAAATGAAGCAGCGGGGAAGCGGGTGGGGGCGGTTTGATTGGTCGTTGCGGCAGCGTGAGTCATTACAGCAGCATAATTAGTTTCTTACCACCATTCCCAATACTTTCAGCAACTGATCCGGATCGACCGGCTTTGCCACATGTGCTTGAAAGCCGCTTTCTATTGCCCGCTTCTTGTCCTCGTCGCGTGTAAATGCCGTTAACGCCACCGACGGTACTCGCCTCCCTTCCCCGCGCCCCTTCTCCATCGCCCGCAAACGCTGCATCAGCTCATAACCATCCATCGTCGGCATCGAAATATCACTCACCACCACATCCCAGTCCGAACTTCCAAACGCCTCTAACGCCTCGTCCGGCGTCGACACCGCCCGCACCTCCGCGCCTGCCTGCTTCAACAATGTTCCCAACGCCCGCCGCGTCTGCGGTTCATCCTCCACCAACAACAATTTCACTTCCGACAAACCCTCTACCTTTCCCGTTTCCTTCTTTCGCTTTGCCAGGCCACCCTCGCTTTTCTTCGTCCTGGGCAACGGCAACCGCACTGCAAAGGTCGAGCCTTCCCCCAATCCCGCGCTCTCCGCGGTGATCGTCCCACCATGCAACTCGACTAACTGCTTCGTGATCGCCAGCCCCAACCCCAACCCCGAACTCGTCCGAGAATTTGAATTGTCCGCCTGACTGAACCGGTCAAACAACTTCGGCAAAAACTCAGCCGCGATCCCAATCCCGCTGTCCTTCACCGTAATCAGCACCACGGCCTCTTCCCGCACCGTGCGAATCTCCACCCTTCCACCCATGGGCGTGAATTTCACCGCATTCATCAGCAAATTCCACACAATCTGCTGCATCCGATCCACATCCGCACGTACCACCCCGATCTCGTCCGACAAGTCCACCACCAAATCCTGAGCCTTCGCATTCGCCGCCGGTCTTACTCCCTCCACCGCCGCGCAACGCCCCTTCCAACTCCGTCTCGACCAGATTCAACCGCAACTTTCCTGAGGATATTCGCGTGCTGTCCAGCAAATCATCAATCAACCGCTGCTGCGATTGCGCGCTTTGCTCAATCGCCTCCATCGCCTCGTCCTTCTGCTCCTCGGGCAACGTCCCGCGATTAATCATCTTCGACCACAACAAAATCGCCGACAATGGCGTCCGTAATTCATGTGATATCACGGCCAGAAATTGATCTTTTGTCTCGTTCGCCGCTTCTGCCTTCCGCTTCTCCTCCGCCAGCGACTCCTCATCCGCCCATCGCTGTGTCACATCATTAAACGTAATCACCACCATGGTCACCCGCCCCTCCTCATCCCGTATCGGCACCGCGTTGACCGCCACCGCCCGCTCCACCTCGTCTCCGCACGAAAAAAGCATCTCCTCCCCGGCAATCATCTCTCCCTTCCTCACGGCTCGCGACATCGGCATTTCCTCACGACCATAGGCCGCCCCGCCCACACGCCGAGGACTCCACAACAGGTAATCATCGACCGTCAACGGCCTCACCCCGCCCCTGCCGCATACCATTTCCGACGCCGTATTGCTGAAAACAATTCGCCCCGTCGGCTCCGCAATCACTACCCCCGCGGGCATCTGCTCCAACACGAGTTGCACACGCTCCAATGACTTCCGCAGTTCCTGCTCCGCAGCCTTTCTTTCTGTGATATCCACAAACGTCAGCACCACCCCGGCGATCCGATTGTCCGACGTCCGGTATGGCAACGTGCGCCGCATATACCACCGTCCACTACTGCTTGGCACCTCCCTCCCCACCGGCGTCAACTTCTCCAGCACCCGCCGGGCATCCTCCACCAGTTCCGGATCATTGAACTTCAGTGCCAAATCACTCAGCGGCCTCCCCACGTCCGCGGGTATCAATTCCAGCAAATCCCTCACCGCCGGCGTGTATCGCCGTATGCAAAAACTCTGATCCAAAAACACCACCGCGATGTCCGTGCTGCTCAGCAAGCTCCCCAGATCGTTCGTGGTCCCCTCCAGTTCCTCCATCTTCGCCTGCAACTGCGTGTTTACCGTCGTCAATTCCTCATTCAACGACTGTAGTTCCTCCTTGCTCGTCTCCAGTTCCTCATTTGAAGACTGCAACTCCTCGTTAATTGATGTGATCTCCTCGTTCGACGCCTTCAATTCCTCGTTGCTGGTCTGTAAATCCTCAATGCTGTTTTGCAATTCCTGTCGAATCCGCCGTAATTCCTCCTCCAACTCCGATTGAGAAGCACCCCACTCGGTGACCTCCCCGGACGTTTGCACCGCCTCCATGCGCTCCTCAAAGCTCACGAGGAAATATTCCGCAGGTTTGTCATTCCCGAGCGGCGCCGCCGTCACATACGTCCGCCAATTCTCGGTACCCCGCTTCTCCAATCCGTCCCGCGCCGTGACGGCCTCCTTCCGCGCCAACGCCCCCAGCACCGCTCCGCGCACCGCCCCCCGCACATGCTCCCGCGCCATCATCAACAACTCCCGCGTCGGCTCACCCCCCGGCTGTACTAAATACCGCTCCGTGTTCCCATGAAAATGCACGATCCGCAATTCCGAATCCACCACCACCGTCGCCGGCGTATACCGCTCCAACAACTCCCGCTGCACCGTCTGCGCCAACGAAAGCCGCAACGGCCCCCCCGCCCCCTCGGCCGGCGGACTTCGCAACAACTTCGGAAAGTTCTGCGGTCCCTGGCGCCCCGCCCCCTTTCGCCGAAAGATCCGCCACTTCTTGTCAATTACCTCAAATAGCTCCGAATCACTCCCCACTGTCTCCGATGTCCCCATAAACAAAACGCCCCCCTCCTTTAATCCAAAATGCAGCAACGCCAATACACGCTCCTGCACCTCGGGCTCCAGATAAATCAGCAGATTCCTGCATGTACAAATATTCAATTTTGAAAACGGCGGATCCTGTAAGACATTCTGCGGCGCAAATACCACCAGTTCCCGCAATTCCTTCCGTACCCGGTACGACGAATCGTCCCTCTCAAAAAACCGATCCAGCCGCGCCGGCGTCACATCGCTCTCAATGCCCCCCGGATATAAACCTGTCCGCGCGCTGCGCCAGCGAACGCGCCGCCGTGTCCGTCGCGAATACCTTGATATCCAACCGCTTTTTTGCCGCCTCCGCTTCTTCACACAACAACATCGCCAGCGTGTACGCTTCCTCCCCACTCGAACATGCCGTCACCCATGCCCGCACGCTTCCGCCCGTCTCCTGCCCGGCCACCAAAGGCACAATCACCCGCTCCCGCAATGATTCCCAAGCACTCGCATCGCGGAAAAATCCGGTCACATGAATCTGCAAATCATCTGTCAGCTCTATCGCTTCCGTCGGATTCTGCCGCAGCAACTTCGCATATTCCCCCAGCGTCGTTAACTGATGCAACCCCATACGCCTCTGAATCCTTCTTTCAACCGTCGGCTTCTTATACCCCGCAAAATCGTGTCGCGTCCGCATACGCAAATAAGATAATATCTCCTTGAACACCTGCCTTTCCCCGTGTCCTCCCGGCAACTCCCTGCCGTTCACATACGGATGGGACGCATACTTCATCAACGCTTCCGGAATCTCGCCCGGCCGCAACACCAAATCCGCCAGACCCGCCTCTATCAAGCTCCGTGGCATTCCCACAAACTTCGCCGACTCCGGGTCCTGCGCAATGCACAACCCGCCCACGGCCTTCACCTCTTCCGCCCCCATCGTCCCGTTCGTCCCCATCCCCGACATCACCACGCAAATTGCCCGCTCCCGCTGCTCCGCCGCCAAACTCTTGAAAAAATCATCCACCGGCTTCCGATGGCCCCGCTTCTCCACCGGCTCCCCCAACCGAAAGACCCCACTCTCGAGCGTCAACGTCCTCCCCGGCCGTATCACATACAACTTGTTCCCCTCCACGACCATCCCGTCCTCGACCTCGACGCACGGCATCTTCGTGTGCCGCCCCAATATCTCCGGCAACAAACTCTCACGATCGGGCGGCAAGTGCTGCACCAACACAAATGCCATTCCACTATCCGAAGGCATCGCATCCAAGAATGAACTCACCGCCTCTAACCCCCCCGCCGACGCCCCGATCCCGACCACCACAAACGGCAAACGTGGCTTTACCTCCGTACTCACGGCCTCCGCCAACCGATCCACACCCATCTCCACCACCTCTCCCGACGCCCCATTATCTTCAGCCTTCGTAGTATCGTCCTGTTGCATATACCACCTAAAAAACCACCCCCATTAACATTTATGCACAAACCATACCCCATTCACCTCTTCCCTTCCATTATTTAACCTGGTCCTTCAAAGGCGGGCGTGCCCGTTGTTCCGGGGTACTGGCTCAACCGTGAAAATACATGGGATTCAGAGATTCGCTCGTAAGCGTTCGGCGTTCCTCGCTGCGGGTCAAACGCTTCCTCACGGGCGCGTCTCGAATTTTTCGCAGTCAGCCGGCAGCAGACAGCAGGGGGCTTCGTTCCGTTACAGCTATTCGCTGTCCCAGTGAGAGCCGCCGTCGTATTTGCGTTCGATTTTTCTCCAGCGATCAATCGCGACGATTTCTTCAAAATGTTTCATATCGACGCTGTTGGCTTTAGTGAGTTGTGTGGCCGAGCGAAGATCGGAGAGGCCATCCTGAATCGCCTTGGTCACGCGGAACAAAATGCTGGCAGGGTAGAGGATCATGGTAAAACCCATGGCATACAGATCTTTCGGAGCGACCCATGGGGTGGCGCCGCCACGTTCCAGAACGCTGGTCGCCAATGGCGTTCCCTTGAATGCTTTTCCAATTGCTTCCAATTCCTTTTCGCTGGTTGGGCCTTCGATGTAGGCCCCGTCAGCCCCTGCTTTAAGATATTGCTCAGCCCGTTGGATGGCTTTGTCCACGCCCTCGGGCTGAAGAGCGTCAGTGCGAGCAAGAATAAACAGGCTTTCGGGATTCTGTCGCGCGGCGCAGGCCGCTTCAATCTTGCAGACCATAGCCTTGGCAGGAACCACGACCTTGCCGCTCATGTGGCCACACTCTTTGGGAGGCTTTTGATCTTCGAGGAAGATCGCCGCCGCACCCAGCGACTCATAAACTTCGATCGTGCGAGTGACATTCTTGGCATCACCGTATCCATCATCACCGTCTACCAAGATGGGGAGCCTGGTGGTCGCAATGATGCGTCGCACGGCTGCGCTTTTTTCAGCTAAATGCGTCAGATCGATATCTGGATATCCAAAGAGGCTGCCTTCCAATGCGAAGCCGCCGATCTGAAAGGCTTTAAACCCCGCCTGTTCGATCAGCCTTGCGGTCAATGCATCGTGGGCGACCGGCAGCGGCAGATACCCTTCCTGTTTCAGAATTTCCTTCCACGTGATCCGTTCAGTCACGATTTTGGCCATTGCTTCACCTCAAAGGAACAACTACTGCATGTAAGCGCATAAGCGCAAACGCTGGGCCTCGCTTATCAGTAGTAAGGCTGAACTGATCGGGCGTGTCCGTTTTTCTGGGGCACCGGCTCAACCGTGAAAAGTCATGGGATTCAGAGACTCGCCGGTGAGGAAGTGTTTGGCGTTCCTCGGCTGAGGGTCAAACGTTTCCTGACGGGAGCGTCTCGGAATTTTTCGCAGTCAGCAGGCACAACTGATCCATATTGAATTAATGGCGTAAAGTTTGCAGTGCAGGGTTTTGCAACCGATATGAACTCCAATCTTTTTCCGGAGGCCTTATGGGTTCGACCGTATCCGACATCGTGATCAAGAGACTCTCCGCATGGGGGATCCGTCGCGTCTATGGATACCCCGGCGATGGGATTAACGGCCTTACTTCCGCATTACGACGAGCCGAGAATGAGCCGCGTTTCATTCAGGCCCGGCATGAGGAATTGGCAGCGTTCATGGCGTGCGCATGCCAAGTTCACGGGGGACGTCGGCGTCTGCATGGCGACTTCGGGGCCAGGTGCAATCCACCTGCTCAACGGTCTCTACGATGCCAAGCTCGATCATCAACCCGTGGTGGCAATCGTCGGACAATCCGCAACCTCCGTCCTGGGCGGATCGTATCAACAGGAAGTCGATCTGCTGAATCTGTTCAAAGATGTGGCGTCGGAATACATCACGCAGGTCAATTCGCCCCATGCGGCCAAGCACGCGATCGATCGGGCTATACGGACCGCGATTGATCAGCGCACCGTGACCTGCGTCATTATCCCAAAGGATGTTCAGGAAGAATCAGGTGTCGAAGAACCGCCCCAGGTTCATGATTCGATTCATACGAGTGTGGGATATTCGGAGGCGCGCATCATCCCAAAGGCTGTGGATCTCCAACGAGCGGCCGAGGTGCTCAACAGTGGCAAGCGGGTGGCGATGTTGGTGGGGGCTGGGGCATTGCGAGCGAAACAGGAAGTGATGCAGATCGCCGACAAACTGGGTGCCGGCGTGGCCAAGGCATGGCTGGGGAAGGCGGCGTTGCCGGACACTCTGCCTTATGTCACGGGCTGTATCGGGCTGCTGGGCACCAAGCCCTCCTATGACCTGATGCAGGATTGCGACACGCTGCTGGTGGTGGGCTCTTCCTTCCCATATCCAGAGTTTTATCCAAAGATCGGCAAGGCTCGAGCTATTCAGATCGATGTGGATGGGCGTCAATTGTCTCTTCGCTATCCAATGGAAGTGAATTTGAAGGGAGATTCGGCCGAAACGCTTCAAGCGCTACTTCCGCTGCTGGAATTCAAATCGAGCACGTCCTGGCGGGATGGCATTGCACGAAATGTCCAAAAATGGTGGAAAGAAGTCGAGGCCCAGGCGATGAACACCGCGGATCCGCTGAATCCGGAGCGGGTGTTCTGGGAATTGTCCTCGCGCCTGCCGGAGAACTGTATTTTGTCCGCGGATTCCGGGACGGCAGCCAATTGGTACGCGCGGGATTTGAAAATTCGTGAGGGAATGATGGCCTCCGGGTCAGGGAATCTGGCATCCATGGGGGCGGCGGTTCCTTATGCGGTGGCAGCGAAAATTTGTTTTCCGGATCGGGTCGCAATTGCGTTGACGGGCGATGGGGCAATGCAGATGAACGGATTGAATTCGATGATCACGGCGTCGAAGTACTGGAAGGAATGGTCGGACCCTCGGATGATCTGCCTCGTGCTGAATAACCGCGATCTGAACATGGTGACGTGGGAGCAGCGGGTAATGGCGGGAGATGTGAAGTTTGAGGCATCACAGCAGTTGCCGGATTTTCCTTATGCGCGGTTCGCGGAGGAATGCGGGTTGAAGGGGATTCGCGTGGAGACGCCCGAGGCCGTGGGAGCGGCATGGGAAGAAGCGCTGGCGGCAGATCGACCGGTCATCCTCGAAGCAGTGACCGACCCGGACACCTTCATTTTGCCGCCGCATATTAGTATGGAGCAGGCAAAGAATTTTACGAAGACCTTGTTGAAGGGGGACCCGAATGAGGGAGGAATTCTTCGACAAACCGCCAAGTCTGTTATTGATCGTTTGCTGCCTCACAATGGATGAGTTGTGATGCGAAGAAATATGTGTCGCAAAGAAATGTGTCAGCTTGCACAAGAAATTCGCGGATTTCACGTGAACGGTTTATCTCCCCAATGTCCAGCCCCCATTCCTGACTCCACTCGTATGTATATACTTTGAACGCATAACCATTCATCCATTAGAATAATGTCGTGCCGCCGCAAAAACTCCTTTGGAGTCTGATAGGCCAGGCTCGAGTGCGGGCGTTGCGTGTTGTAGTACCCGCTGGAACAATCGGCACACCCTCCGCAACGTCCCGTTGAACCGCTTCGCTTTACGCTTCCGCTGACTGTTTATTGGGATAAGCTCTTTGTTGTTGACGATATGGTAGGTTTTGGCGGCAATGGGTTTCTCTTGCGAGTAAAGCGAGTAAATAAGTCGAACTAGTGGGAAGCTTCAACAACAAATATCCAATCGGGTCGGATACGAAAAGTCGTCCCGGCGAACGTGATGCCGCCGCGCAATTCGGGGCCGTACAACAGAGTGACAAGCCCAGGCAAGCTCCCGGCACGCCCAGCCTCAAATCTGCCAACAAAAAAGGACTCACGATTTTATCGTAAGTCCTTGTCTGTTATTATGTAGCGGGGGCCCGCTACGTTACCCGTCGTCTTATCAAAGTGGCATTTTGGCTCTGTTTTCGTCGGGCCGCATGAGATTTCGACAACCGGATCAGAGCTTGCTTTCGTCAACGGCTGGTCCAAGATGATCCAGCGCTTCATTAACGTGCTTGCTCAAAGCCTTTCTGCTTCCCGACGAGCTTGCTCAGTTGTAATGTTCGAAGTTTCGCTTCGGCTTCATACCAGTCACGTTGGTCGTCGAAGCTGGGTCTGCCTCGTTGACACCACAGTAAATATGCTAGCGACCTCTTTTCTGCGAAAGGTATCTCTTGCGGCCTTGCAGGCAACACTTCCGGTTTGTTCCCTTTCCAGGTCCCCATTGCCAGGTCCATAATGTTGTGACCAGCGCAGTCCGTAATGTATTCCCATTTGATCCTACCGTCCTCAATCGAGGTCGAATGAGCTATACACTGAACATCGAAGTCGAACACGTCGCGAACTTCCGTGACCTTGTATGACGCGAATTGAACCGGAACCAGATGGCGGTCAGCAAATGATGCGCTTATCGCAAGATTCACTCCTTTCAGGCCAGTAGCCACACTGTAATACATCAGTCCTTCAAGAACACCGAAGCGAAAAAAAAGGCTCGCTAGCGCTGCGGAGATTATGTAGTCGCGCGACGAGCTACTAGCACGGCTGAAGGCACTAGCTACAAAGTCTTCGAAAGCAAACTGGTCCTCGGACAGCTTCAAATGTTTCTGAAACGACTTGGCCGGAACAATCATTTTGAGCGTGATGGGCTTGGAGATCGTCGCCTCGAAAACAGTGATATGCTGGCCCTTACAAGGGCGCAGTTCGGCCAGCGTTGTAGGCAGCGTCGATGCGGCGTAAAGCACGGGCTCGCCCGGAAAGTTTGCCCGATATAAGCGCGTCGACTCTACTGGGGGATACCAGATGTCCTTGAGTCGAGCGTATGAGCCAACGTCATTGCTCGTACGACCCCGAAAAACCGTGAACTCTTCTGGTGAGAGGACTGTGTAGTTTGTGCTATATCCGAGCTTCAGAACTTCCCACAACGCATGAGAAATCCGTTTGCCAACTTCCGGGTCGCGGTTCCGGCAATCGACGGTGCGAAGAAACTCAATTAGGGATGAAAATTCGCTCATAGCCTGCTGAAGTCCAAAGTCCTTTCAGAAACAGTTCGTAGCGTTTGAGCTTTCGCAAGGCCTCGCATCCTTTCGCATTTTTTCGCGTGATTTCGCTGTACGCGAAGAGAAAAGCCTTAGAAAACCGTAAAACGGAATTCGTAATTCCTCGTGGGCAATGACTTCAATGGGGCGGTGGTGACGCTAGCGGATAAAAACCAGCAGGAGGATTTGTGGGATTACCGGAGAAATGTATGTATCTCATTTTCGCCCTGACAGATTGTGGCGGCTCGGTGTTCTCAAAAACAATGACCTGATCGCCCGAAGCGTCGTCTGCCAAATTTGCGTAGAACGCTTCCTGCACCTCCATATTCGCTTCTTCCTTCGCGGTCTTGTCGGCCCCTTTATACGGATTCAGCGGGGTGTCCAAGATTACGACCCCAGGATGGGGGAGGCCGTTGGCACGGCAGTACCGCATCAACGAAACCGTAAACGCAGCGTGCGTTACAGCTCTGAACCCTTTACCCATGCCGCCACGATTCTCCCCGCCAATGATTAAATCAAAATAGTCGTCGCTCCACGAGACGCTTCCCGTGAACGGAAAATTCCACGCGCGTAGAGTAGCTTCAACAACCTTGCAAAACTCGGTCATCCCGGCTGCTTCAACTTTCTTGGAAAGCTTGGGTCGTGACACTTTCTGCTTGCGTTGTTGCTTCAACCGCTGAAAAACGCGTGCGCAGATCAACGATTTCGTTCACTATGAATGCGGCTTCGGACAAACGGCCTTGTTGCGCGAGTAACGACGACAGTTGCTCGTTCGCGGTCTTGTCGCGGCGGCGAAGTAAGTCAGTAATCCTCGTATTATTTTGGGTGAGGGCGAGCCTAAGATTTTCTTGCTGACTCAGAAGCCGTGCATCTTCCGCTGTAAGCTCGCCAAGGCTCGTCTCAAGGTCGCGGCGGAGTGTCCCGATTTTAATCAGTTCGGCTTGACAGCCCTTCTGAAACTCTTGCAACTGGATATCGTCTGCTTGTGGGGCACTGCTCTCTTGTTGTACGTGACCACAGACCGGGCATTCGCCCTCAGGCAGGCGTTCCATTAATTCGCCGGCCTCCAACGTTGATTCGAGACGCGCAGCGTCCGATGCGTAGTGTTCACGAAGCAGTTCCATTCGTTTAATTTGCTCAAGCAGAAATAACCGATGGGAATCAACCTCCTGAAGCGTTGACCAAGCTTGATCACGCTCGTCGGCCGCAAGGTCAAGTTCCGATTGTTGGGTTGCGAGTAAGTCTGTGGCTTCCGTTACTGCATTGGCCAGCCGTGCACGCTGGTCTGCGAGCTGATCTTGTTCAACCGCAAACGGCTTCAGACGGCTTTCCCGATCTTCTAATAGCCCTTGCAAGAGTGTCATTTGGAGTTCCAAACGCTGCTTGCGATCTTTCGGCTTTTCGTGCGCAACGATAGCAGCATCATCCGTTCCAGTGAGGAATAGGCCAAAAGCAGATTTTTCCTCAGTTGGCGTTGTGTATTCACCCGAAAGGACGGGCGACCGCTCGGTAATAATTCTTTCCTCGTCAACGAGTGTCAGCCATGCAACATCACGGAATGAAAGCGAACGTTTGATCCCATAATCGTTTTTTCGGATTTGTTTATTCCATAGGCCGACGAGTTGTAAAAGTGCCCCCGAAATTGTCCCAGGATCGTTGGCATCATGCTTCTCTGCGAGCACCGCAGCCTTCAAATCAGGAGAAATTGCGTCGATGGCGGCGCCGTAGGCAAGGCCGCCACCCCCTCCTCACGCCCGTGCAATCGTCATTACGCTTCTGTTACGCGAGAGAAGCTCTATGTAAGCATGTGAATATCCCACTGCGTACGGAATGGTCTTTGGGGACCGCCGCACCAAGCAAGAAATCAATCAACTGCCAGGCATAGGTCTTCCCGGTATTCGACGCGCCAGCCACCACGTTAAGCCCTGGTGCAAAGACTAAAGTGGCATCAGGTTTTCCCGAACCCGTTACGGCCACCTTCGATATCGTTATTCCCAAATCGTTCATGACTATCCTTGACGTACTAAGAATTCCCGAGAGAACTCAGAGCCCCAATTTGACCAGTTTTCTCGCATAAAACGGTAAAGTGCCTCATCGCTTTCGTTACCAAAACGGTCTATAACCCACGCGGCACGATTACGAAGTCCATGCGAATACGCAGATCCCTAAAGAATCAAAAAGAGGTAAGGCTGCATCCCCGGCCAAATAGCGGATTCCCTGATCAGAAAAGAGCCGGCAAACCACATGTCGCGACATCATGAATAGGAGACCGCGCTCAATCAATCCGCGTCTGACAAGTAACTCACCGGCGCGGTGAGGAGCGCCGGGGTGTAAACTCGCCGGTCCTTCGGTCACGTCTCCAGAATGTACAAGAAGATACTCGTATTGAACGAGCCGTTGAAGATCGCAATTGCCGGGATATGAAGCCAACAGCAAAGAAGCGCATCGGAGCCCGCATTCAAGGGGGGTGTTAAAAACATATCGCCAGGCTTCCGGTGAATAGTGAGGAATAGTGCTCATTTCACCCACCGAAGCTTGTTATCGTTGGCGAGATGATGACAGATTCCTTTCTTATCTCCCGGCTCGACATACGGAGTATAGGGGGTTTGCGAAAGCACTAATGCGGTAGCGGATTGCACAGTCGCGCGCACGCGAGCAAGTCCATCACAATGCGAGGAGTCACACGTGTCCACAACGCCGGTATGAACCTGATTCATGACATGCTCAAACGCGCCAGAAGGGAATTGATCTCGATAAAACCGATTAAGACTGTCGGCCATGAAAAAGTCTGTGCGAGAACGGTGCAGATGCTCCGCTAGGTGAGGTTGCGCCGCGAGCGCAGCGATGTTTGAAACCGTAATTTTGAGATGATCACCATATGCGGCTAGCAGTTGCTCAACGTAAGGAAGTTCGTTCTGTTTCGGAAGTGCCGGGGGTAAATCAGATTGTGGCCGAACAGGATAGTCACGCTTAAACCGTAGATGCCAGTGCCGAGTCTTGCGGTGTTGCTCTAATATTTCATGCACGGGCACATAGCCAACAATTCCGAAATCAAAGTTCTCGACGTATATTTTGAGTGCGCCGACGAGGGGAAACGCCTCCGTGTTACTGATTTTTCCCTCGCAGGAATCGGCCCAATTGGCGATTAATTGGGCTCGCAATTCGGCAGGCTTTTTCAATAGATCGCCCAATTTCGTGCCGACTCCTAGCGGGGTGACGAACTTGTAATGGCGGGGAATCGGAAAGTCCCCGCGTTGTGTAAATGCACACAGTTTGCCCAGTTCAATCCATATATTCTTCGGGGTGAGCTTGTTGGCATATGCCTTACACTGAAATATATCGGTTAGGCCTATTGCTGGTGGCGCGACAGTGTACGCAACAATATCGCGTCCTTTGTCACCGGCTCCGCCCTTGGGCTCAAGCAAAGCATATGCAGGATCTGCAGCCCCCAAGAATTCGAGCGTAAACTCCTCCCATTGAGCGTCGTCATATGTCTGGATGACTTGTGCGGGCGTAAGAATGCTCGGACAGACCGGCTGTAAAGCCGCATTCGAGGATTTGGGGGGACTGGTATTCATAACGACGAATAGTAATCTTGGCTGGAAGAATTTGCACTATTTTTTATTGCTGATAATTGGTAACTGCGTGGACAAATACTGCTGCTGGCGGCAGATAAGTGATTTTTCTATTATCCTAACAAACCCTTGACAGGCCAGTACCCTCGCACCTAACTTATAGCGAACGAGGTGTCCCGCTATGTCGGCGTCCCTAGACCATCTGAAAAATGTCCTCGGCCTCCGATCTGGCGAAATGCTGGCGAGAGAATTTCCGCAAAGTGGCGATATTTCGCCCGCTGCGATTCTCCCTTGGCTCGCTCCTCGTCGAGTTCACGAATTTGCCGATGTTTCGGCGACTTGCCGGTGATTGGCAACCGCCGCTGACGCTGCTTGCGGGATTGACTGCCGAACTGCCATTTGAGGGAAGCATTGCATGGATAGGTCGCCGCTGCTGGCCAACATTTCAGTTTTTTCCGAGAGAAGGGCCGGATGCTAGGCATGTGCTCGCTCGCCATATCTTCCTCGATCCGCTTTCCGACTCGGAGCGTGTGTGGGGCATTTGCGAGGTGGCTCGGTCACCTTCCGTCCGCGTCATCGTCGCGGACGGAAGTGGTTTCAGCTCAACAGATGGCCGCAAGCTTCAACTGGCGGCTGAGAAAGGTAACGCGGTCGTGCTCCTTGCGCGTCCGGCATCTGAATTTTCCAAACCTTCCTGGGCGACTACGCGATGGTCGGTAAGTCCGCTCCCTTCGCAAACAGGTAGGCCGCGATGGAAGGTCGCACTCAACCGCGTTACAGGAACGCGGCAGGGGCAGGACGCCTCACGTCACTGGATCGTTTCGTGGACGTATGAGGTGTTCCGTGGGACAGGTACTCTCGATTTATCTACCGATGTGGGACGTGGAGCTGGTGCGACGACAACCCAAGCGACCGCTGCGCTCCGGGAAATCGCGTAAGCCTGCTGCGCCCCCGCTGTTTCTTACCGCCGAAGTCGCGGGGCATGAACGTATTGCACGATGCTGTCCGCGTTCTTTAGCGATAGGAATAGCTCGCGGAATGAGCGTGGCCGAAGCCCGCGCGCTTTGCCCCTCTGCAAAGACGCTCCCCTTCGATCAGGCATATAGCCAGAAATGTTTGGCCTTATTCGCCGAATGGGCGATGCGTTTTTCACCCGTTGTCGCCATTGACCCCGACACGTTCGATGATTTCATGCCATCGCCCGATGGCCTTTTATTGAACGTTACTGGAACAGCCCATCTTTTCGGCGGCGAGCAGATGTTTTTGGCAGAGATTGCCACGCGGTTAAATCGCGTGGGGTTCTCGGTCCGCGCGGCCATAGCACCGACGATTGGGGCGTCATGGGCTTTGGCCCGGTACAGCCGCTCTGCATTGTCGATTGCTGCCGATGACTCGCTTTTAGCCGCGTCGATCCCATGCCTGTCGCTGCATTGCGTTTGGAATCTCCGATATGCCGCGGACTCGCGGACATTGGTATCGAGTCTGTTGCAACTCTCCGGAAAATTCCGCGCCGTCCCTGCAAGCGAGATTTCAGGGGGATGTATTACACAGACTGGATCAGGCTTTCGGCCGCGCCGATGAGCGAATCACCCCGGTCCGGCCGACTGAAGAATTGGCAATTCGGCGGGTGTTCGACGGGGCAACGACCCAACTGGACGCGGTTCTGCTTACGGTCCAGGAACTCCTGACGGAATTATCCGCATTGCTTCTCGCACGCGAGAGCGGTGTACGCGGATTGCGGCTTGAACTCATCCGCATGAACGATCCGCCTGCATCGCGGGAAATTATGCTGGGGCATGCGAGCCGTGACGTAAAGCATTTATGGTCGCTTCTACGCACAAAAATAGAAGGGATGCACCTTGGGTACGGGGTCAATGAAGTTATCCTGATCGTGACGTGGGTTGAGCGCATCCGGCACAATCAGCCGGCCATGTGGAAGAATGCCGAAAGCGAGCGAGAGCAAGCGCTGGAAGAATTGCTCGATACGCTGGTGAACCGCTGGGGAAAAAAACGGGTGCTGACGCCGGTTCCGGGTGCGTCGCATCTTCCTGAGCAAGCCTATCAGTTTGTTCCCGTAACAGAAATGGGAGAGCGACGGAAAGATCTCACTCCGTCCATTCCTTGGCTGGACCGCCCATCTAAACTCCTCGAACATCCAGAACCGGCCGACGCCGTTGCGTTGTTGCCGGACCATCCGCCGCGATGGCTACGGTGGCGCAGGGGAAGAATACATGGTATTGGCGGGTGTGGGGCCGGAGCGGATAGCGGCGACGCATGGCACCGTTCCGGAAAGAACGCGCGATTATTTCAAAGTCGAAATTGACGGCGGCCGTTGGCTTTGGGTGTACCGAGAATTGGCGGCCGGGCACTGGTACGTGCACGGCATGTGGGCGTGAGGTAAGAACATGCCCGAGCAACCGGAAGAAAAAATACGTCCTTCGCCCGTCGCTACCGACGAACCAAAGATCATGGGCGACTACGCCGAATTGCATGTGACCAGCAATTTCTCGTTTCTCCGTGGCGGAAGCCACCCCGAAGAAATGGCGGCGCAGGCGAAACAGATGGGTTGCCGCGCGATTGCCATCACAGATATCAACACGCTTGCCGGTATTGTGCGCGGGCATGCCGCCGCCAAAGAAATCGCAATGCCATATATCGTCGGCTGCCACCTTCAAGTGAAGGCCGCAACCGGTGTCTTGGCTGTGGGCGCTCCGGATATCCCGCCCCTACTGTCGATCTTGGTCTATCCAACGTCGAGGGAAAGCTATGGCCGTCTCTGCTGCCTGCTCACGATGGGAAAGCGTCGCGCGATAAAGGGCGAATGCGATCTGACATTACAGGATGTGCTGGATCACAGTGCGGGGCTACTCGCGATAGTCGTCCCGCCGCCGCTGCCGGCGGAAGGGTTTGAAGAAGCCCTGCGCAACTTAAAAACGCCTTTGATGCCGACCGGCTTTCGCTTGCTGCGACCCGCCTATATAGCTCACAGGATAAGGACTGCCTGACGAATCTCGTCCGACTGAGCCGCAAACTGGCGGTCCCGCTGGTCGCAACCAATGATGTGTATTACCACATCCCTGAACGCCGGGCATTACAGGAAATTCTTACCTGCATCCGGCTTGGCTGTACGCGCGACCAGGCGGGATTTTCGCTGTTTGCAAACGCTGAACGCTATATCAAGGGATCGGAGGAAATGACGCGCCTCTTCGCCGAGCATCCGCACGCGATCCTGCGTACGCGTGCCATTGCGGAACGTGCCACGGATTTCAGTCTCGATCAGCTCAGATACGAATACCCATCCGAAGTTTGCCCCATTGGTAAGTCGATGATGGACCATCTGACGGATTTAACCTGGGCCGGTGCTCGTGAACGCTATCCGCTCGGAATTCCCGATGAAGTCACTGCCCGGTTACTACATGAATTCGCGCTGATAAATGATCTCCACTATGAAGCCTATTTTTTAACCGTTCATGATATTGTCGTCTTCGCTCGCGGTCGTGGCATTTTGTGTCAGGGTCGCGGAGCGGCCGCAAATTCGGCGGTCTGCTTCTGTCTCGGAATAACCGCCGTCGATCCTTCACGCATTGATCTTCTTGTAGAGCGATTCATTTCAAAAGAACGGAATGAGCCACCCGATATTGATATCGACTTTGAGCATGAACGCAGGGAAGAAGTCATTCAGTATTTGTACACTAAATATGGCCGCGACCGGGCCGCGCTTACAGCCGAGGTGATTTCCTACCGACGACGAAGCGCCATCCGCGAGGTGGGCAAGGCACTCGGTCTATCGTTAGATTGCGTAGATCGTCTCGCAAAGGCTGGTGATTGGTGGGACAAAGGAATTATCGATGGTCCAAGATTGCGAGAATTGGGACTCGATCCTCGTGACCGGACCATTAAAGAAGCCGTGACACTTTCAACCGAGTTATTGGGTTTCCCGCGCCATCTGAGCCAGCATGTCGGGGGCTTTGTGATCACCGCCGGTCCGCTTTGCGAATCGGTTCCGATTGAAAATGCAGCCATGGCTGATCGGACGACCATAGAGTGGGACAAAGACGATATCGACGCCCTCGGTATGCTGAAGGTCGATATCCTTGCGCTCGGAATGCTTACAGCAGTTCGCAAGAATATTGAACTCGTCAATCTATGGGACAAAAGACACGGCGGCTCCGGTGACCTGCAATTCCACACCGTGCCGCCTGAGAACGCTGCCGTCTATGACATGCTCTGCAAGGCGGATTCAGTGGGGGTATTTCAAGTCGAAAGCCGCGCGAAATGACCATGCTGCCCCGTCTGCGGCCACAGTGCTACTACGATCTGGTGATCGAGGTCGCAATCGTCCGCCCTGGGCCGATTGTCGGCAACATGGTTCATCCGTATCTGCGGCGACGAAATGGGGATGAGGAGGTCACCTATCCGGACGAGCGTATCAAGGCGGTGCTAGAACGAACACTCGGTGTTCCGCTATTTCAAGAACAAGCGATGAAAATGGCCATTGTGGCCGCCAATTTCACGCCCGGTGAAGCCGATCAACTCCGTAGAGCAATGGCGGCGTGGAAGCGGAAGGGAGATCTGATTTACAGCTTTGGCCAGAAAATCATGAGCGGCATGCTCACAAACGGCTACACGAAAGCCTACGCGGAACGTGTTTTTGAACAGATAAAGGGATTTGGCGAATACGGGTTTCCCGAATCCCATGCGGCGAGTTTCGCCTTGATCGTTTATGTCAGCGCGTGGTTGAAATGCCACCACCCTGCGGCATTCTGTGCGGCTATTCTGAATAGCCAACCCATGGGCTTTTACCAGCCTGCACAATTGGTGCGAGACGCGCAAACGCACGGGGTCGAAGTTCGTCCGGTCGATGTGAATCACAGTGCATGGGACTGTACGCTAGAAGAAGGGGCGGAAGGCCCCGCGGTTCGTCTTGGCATGCGTCTGGTGAAGCACATGCGCAATACCGAGGCTGACGCGATCACTGCTGCCGTCGTGCGAATGGGTAAAGTAAGTTCAATTCATGCGCTGTCGCGCGCAGCGAAAGGCGTCCGGCAAAGGACCCTTGCGTCTTTGGCCGAAGCGGATGCTTTCGGCTCCATGGGTCTCACCCGACAAACCGCGTTTTGGGATGTTCGGAAGTTGCGTGACAATCATCTTCCGCTCTTTGAAGCAATTGGTGCTGATGAGGAAACGGTGACGCTGCCCCTCATTCCGGCTGACCGGCTGGTCGTCCACGATTATTCGGCAACCGGGCTTTCACTCAAAGCTCACCCGGTTTCATTCGTGCGCGAGCGGCTTTCCCAAAAGGGAATAACCCGAGCGTCGGAGCTTGCGGACGAACGCATATGGAAGCACGGGCGGCAAATTGCGGTGGCTGGTCTCGTACTGATCCGGCAACGGCCTGGCACGGCTTCGGGGGTCGTCTTCATTACCGTCGAGGATGAAACAGGCGTCGTAAATCTCATCGTCCGCCCGGAAATCTATGAGCAATACCGCGTTGCCCTCCGGCATTCCGTGGGCGTGGCGGCATGGGGGCGGGTCGAGAGACAAGGCCGAGTGGTGCATGTGCTGGTAAGGTCGGCGCGAAATCTGAGTGACATTGTGCAAACCACCGAAGTGGCTTCCCAGTCGCGCGATTTTCACTAAAGAAAGGAGCCTTGTGCCCGCACCGGCGACCGTGGCACAATGACAGATATGTGCGGTCGATACACCATCATTCGCGGCAACAAGATTGTGGAAGTCATTCCAAATGTGACAGTGCAGTCCGATCTGCATTTCGTCTCACGTTGGAACGTGGCACCATCGCAGCAAATTCCGGTCATCGCTTCCGGGAAAGTTCAAGCGATGAAATGGGGGCTTATTCCGTCGTGGGCCAAAGACGAAAAGATCGCGTATAAAATGATCAATGCCCGCGCGGAAACAATCATGGAAAAGCCGTCCTATCGTAACAGCTTTAAAAACCGCCGCTGTCTGATTCCGGCTGACGGATTCTACGAGTGGCGAAAAAACCCTGACGGAACAAAAACCCCGATGTACATTCGGATGAAGGATCAAGAATTGTTCATGTTCGCCGGGCTATGGGACACTTGGCGTAACGCTGACGGCGTCGATGTGCGAAGCTGCACGATTATCACAACGACACCCAATGGTTTGATGTCATCGATCCATGATCGCATGCCGGTAATTATCCCAAAAGAAGCGTATGTGGATTGGGAAATAGGGGATGTTCCGCAAGAATGGCTTCGGTCGTATCCTGGTGAAAAAATGGAAGCATTTTCCGTGAGCACGAAAGTCAATGCACCCAAAAATGATGATGCCGGACTAATTTCTCCGTATAACTCCTAGGTACGTGAGCACGATCCAAACCGGGCAACTTTCTCTGCGCGTGCCTGCTTCCTTGGGTCTCAGCAAACGATCATGTCAGCCAACTCATATTTCACCGGCCTCAAAGTTGTCTCCCAACGACTAGCCCGATTACTGTGGAATGCGAAAGCCTGCTTGGTCAAGCTGCGCAATTTTCGTAAAATATGGGCGAGTCGTTCCGGCATGCGGAACGGCAATAATTTGAATTGACGCGCGAGCGTCAAGACGCTGCTTCACGGAAAACCGCCAAACTTTTTGTAGAGAAGCAGTGCCTTGAATGCCGCGCCCCGAAAGGGGCGTCGGCCATGGCACGTTCTCTATGCCCCTTGGCGGGGGTTCCGTGAGCGTCCGTGGTTCGACGCTCTCTTTTTTTGGGAACACCGCCATGACTGCCGCTCCTCCTCCATTTCCAATGCCGCGTGAAAAATGGGATCGGATTGCCGAAGAGATCAAGTTATCCCCGAAACAAAAATGCATCGTCGAATTGATTCTGCTGAATCGGTGCAACAAACAGATCGAAGCCGAATTGGGCCTGAAGCATTCCACCCTGCGCACCCACATCGAACGCATCTTCCACCGGGCGGCAGTCAGCGACCGTCAGGAATTGGTCCTGCTCCTGTGCGCCTCCTCACATGATATCCGTCCTCCTGAAGGCTGACGGCCTCAAGGTTGTCGGCATGGCGGGCGGTGGCCGGTCCCAAAATTGGAGGTATGTTTTGAGCATCCAAACATCGGTGTCCGATGTTGGCCATGGACATCCGGCTGGCGACGCGTTGATCGCTACCTATCCTGGCTTCTCCGAACGAAAAATGCTCGAACAGCATCAACGCGAAGATAATTTATACAGGGAGAGAGACCATGATGTTCCCCATTCAGCCGGGTCGTTTTCTGCTGGCTGCCGCGCTTGCCGCTGTCGCATTTCCGTTGGCGGCGCGGGCCGACATCAGCGGATTTGGCGATTTTTCCAATTTCGCCGTCAATCAAAGCGATACAGCATCAAGCGCGACTTTCGCCCCGGGGATCATTCACCTGACGAATTCCGGCGTTTCAGAAGGGCGCAGCGTGTTCGCCAATACTCCGCAAACGATCACGCAATTCACCGCGTCCTTTACCTATCAGGCCACGAGCAAACCGACAGACGGCGACTTCTTTGGTGGGGCGATTGTTTTTCAAAATAACGGAGCACATACATCCGCGATTGGAAATTTGGGCTATGCCAGTAGCAACTTCACCAAGAGTGCGGCAATATCGCTGGAATATTCCACGGTTTCCAGCGGCTCCTCTTCCACCGGCTTCTATACCGGCGGAAATGCTGGCGGCGGGTCGGCTATCACCATCCCCGTCAATATATTCTCCGGAGATCCGATCAATGTCAGTTTAAGCTATTCCGGAAGCACATTGTCCGAAACCCTCGTGGATGCGACGACACATGCTTCATTTACCACGTCTTACTTTGCCAATATTCCGACCGCTGTCGGTGGATCAACAGCATTCGTCGGCTTCACGGCTAATACGCGAACTTTTGAAGACGCTGCTGATTTTTCGAATTTCCAGTTCACGACAGGTGCCGTGCCGGAACCTGCGAGCCTGAGCGTCCTCGGAGTGTTCGGTGTCGGATTGTTTCGGCGCCGGCCCAGGTAAAACGGCATATATGTTTTTAGTTGGCGAGGCCTTGGTGGAAACCCCAAGGCCTTTTCTATTTGCGGGGACAAATGCAAGAAATCAAAGCTAACGGCAATCCGCGAACGCAAAAGGCTGCCGCGCACGACCCGCAGCGTTTCCTCTTGTAGCTGGCATTATCCTGACTTGCGCACCGTGATTCTCCGCTTTCGCACATTAATTGCTCCTGCATCCAACGTATCGTTGCCATCACATTGTCGGCATGACCCCGGATCAATTATTTGCCTCCTGGGTCGTTGATCCGGCGCTCAAGTTCCAACAGGGTCTTGAGGATTTCGTCGAAACTGGCTGGTTCAGTGAGATACATGTCCCGCATCGCCTGGTAATCGCGCCGCAGGGCTGGCAGTCGCTCCGGGAGAGGGACAAGCCGGAATGTGCCCGGCTTGGCTGCGTCGTAGTTGGCCCATGCACTGCCGAAGAATTGGCTCTTCCACTTCACAACCCGGTCGCGAATATCGTGTCGGTCGATGGCAATGCTCGCGTTCGAGTGTTTGCCCATTGCCGCTACGTCTGCGTAGTGGCGAGAGAATCGATCGGGGGTGGGCTTGTCGGCGGGCCGGTGGTATTCAGTGTGGAGAATGGTCGCCTTCTCCCAGAAGCTCCGTTCCACTTCCAAGGCAACGACCTCGCATCGCCAGTCGGTGAATGCGTCCGGGAGGACTTCGGCCATCCACGGTCGAATCGGATGGCGGCCAACTGGCCGCTGGTCGGTCAGCGATCCGAATTCTAACTTCACCGAGCGTTTGAGGTAGTCAAAGCCCGTGGGCTGGGACGATGGATAATGGAACAAAAGTACCGGCGAGTTCGTTCCTGAATCCGTCTGGAATTCGAACCACGCCCGCTTGCCTTTTCCAAGAATGGATTCCACCGCTGCTTCCACTACCGGGCCAATCTGCTGTTGCACCGCTGCGCCGCAGGCGGCTTCCGCCCTGGTCATCCACTTGTTGGCTTGGTTCCGGCTTGTGCCTGCGTCGGGCAGTTTCAGAAAAGCGGGCGAGAGCGACAGGTCAATGTCTTCGGAAAACCGTTCGATAATGCCAAACACTTTAGACAGCGAGGTGCCGCCCTTGAATACGAGGTTACCCGCGAATTCCGACTGGAAGAGGACTCCCAGCATCCAGCAAACCCAAAAGTCCTTCTCCATGATTACCGGGGAGACGTTCCGGCGAATTGCAGCCTGTTCGATATAAACGCGGCGCTCATCGGGCGGCAATTCAAGGAAGGCGAGTTTCATGCACTCTCCTGGGCGAGTTCTCGAAAGATCGGGTGCATCCACGCCGGGGCAAGTGGTAGGTCTTTGATTAGTTCCCGTCGCTTGTTGGCGGGGATCGTGCGCTTCAGGTGCTCTCGCCGCTCTGGCGTCACGTGCTCCTCGCCCAATTCACGAAGAGCTTGGATCAACAGGCCGCTGAGCCGTCCTGCTGCCGCCATATTCTTGGCGGTCGTTCGCCTGAGTTGGATTGTGGTCCGGCCAATCTTCACCGTCCGTGTTGGACCATCGGTCAGGAAAATCGCCTTGGCGGGCACTTGCTCGGACAGGCCCAAGGCATTGGCAGCGTAGGCTCCTGCTGGCTGTAGCCGCGTGCGGTCGCGGCCAGCAAGGGCTTTTGCTACAGCCTCAGCAGAGGGTGAAAGCGGGCCGAGCTTAGGATGTTCTTTCGGGAAGTCATATACGCCCCTGGCAAGTCGGCGTATGATCCCTTTCCGGGCGAGCCGGTGGAGGATGATATCAACTGCTTCGCGGCTGCCGATCTCCAGGAAATCAGCCGGAACAAAGACGGAGCCACGCCCACGGCTGCGGATGGCCGTAAACACACGCGAATCAATGGATTTCGCCAATGTCTTTCCGATCTTCATGTAAGGAATAATGCCATTTTTTCCTTACAAGGTCAAGGATAGAGTTGTCGGCGGAAAGCCCCCGGCAACTGTATCTGGTCAAGTGACGACGAAAAGCCTTGGGTAACAGCAATAAGTATTGGGAAAATAACGACATTACGTTGACTATCGGAACACGTCTCACCATACTGGTGAGGAACTCATCATTTCGGTGAATTGTGATGCGACATGGTAAGAGCGACAAATCGGTGAAGCCTGAGCGGCTGACGATCACGCTGGCGAATGGTCAACGTCGAAAGATTGAAGCGATGGCGAGAGACGCTCGGACGTCTGTCGCTACAGTCATCCGGCAGGCGGTCGATAAGTACGTCGCCGACTATTCTGTAAAGACTCGGAAGGATGGGGCTACGGCGGAATAGGCCCTTGTGCCGATGAATGGAATAATCGATGCGTAACGGACATGGAGGTCATTTTTATGCCAAGAGACACCCAGGACATTACAGAGGGGTCACTGGCTCTTCTGGTCGCAGCGGCGATGGACCGCAAGCCGGTGACCGGATGGACACATAACTTCTACCGGTATCCGGCCCGCTTCTCGCCAAGTTTTGCAGCCGCCGCAATTAAGGCATTCTCTAAGCCTGGGGACGTTGTCGTTGATCCCTACATGGGCGGGGCGACGGCACTCGTCGAAGGCGTCGTGGCGGGAAGGCAAATGATCGGCAACGACTTGAACTCACTGGCGGCGTTTATCGCCAGGGTCAAGATCACTTGTTTGACGGACGATGACATTCGGGCCATCCGGCAATGGGCAACACTGGAAGTGCCAAAGTTAAGTTTTCGCGCGCGACCAGCGAAATCGGCGCGTACATCGATCCTGTCAAGACGAAGAACCTAACGCTTGCTCGTGCCAGATTCATCAAGAAGGCCGTTGCCACTGCGCTCTCAACCATCGCGGGCCTCGCCAGCCATGAATCGCGTGATTTTGCACGCTGCATTGTGCTGAGGGTTAGCCAATGGGCACTGGATGGCCGGGTGCGGCACACGCCCCTGCGGGAATTTCGGCTCAAACTGGCGGACACCGCAGAAAAAATGCTGGAGTCCATTGTAACATTTTCAGCAAAAGCTAAGGAGGCCGGTGGGTCAGCGACCATCCTGACCGGCGATGCACGGGCACTGGATCAGGCGGCACCATTTAGAGAGTTAGGCAAGAAAGCGTCACTAGTCGTGACCAGCCCACCATACCCTGGTGTTCATGTACTTTATCATCGATGGCAGGTGGATGGTCGCCGGGAGACGCCGGCGCCTTACTGGATTGCGGGATGTAACGACGGTCAGGGAGCGTCGTTTTATAACTTTGGTGATCGACGCCATGCCGCGGCTGACAATTATTTCCGCAATTCGCTCGCGACGCTCGGAGCAATTCGTCGCGTTGTCAAAGATGGCGGGCACATGGTCCAAATGGTTGCATTCAATCGGCCAGAGGAACAGTTGCCGCGATATCTTGAGAATATGGAAATCGCCGGATTTTCTGAATGCCCGATAGGCGTTGGCGGGCGGATCTGGCGGGAAGTTCCTCATCGGAAATGGCACGCCATACTGCGCGGAAAAACTCATTCTTCAAACGAGGTTGTGCTGATTCATCGTGCGATTTGAATCAGCCTACTGGCTTACGTCCATCAGCTTGATGAGAGTACGGGCAACGCGTTGAATTTCGTCCCGCATCTGGTCATCGCTGGGCGAGTCTGCCGTACCGCCCGGTTGGGCTTCAACAGTCCTTTTCTTCTGGTACATTTGATAAAGATGGAAAGCGATGTGTGTCGTGTATTTGTTGACGCGTTGCTTGATCGTCGTCTCCGCGAGCTTCTTGGCGACTAACGCATCACGATACGTTGTAAGCAAGTCGGTATCCTGGTTTATATAAATGAATAGCGGCGACTTGGCGGTCGGCGGGTCGAAAGCACCAGGCTCAACGCCCGACCAAGGTTGCCCCCAGCACGTCTGAGTCTCCCAATTCTCTTTTTTTACATATTTTAGCTCGTATGGAGGCCGTCGTTGTCCACCTCCATGAACTTTTTCTGTCACCCTCCTGGGCTGGGGCGGCTCCACTACATCCGCGAGGAATGCGGTCGAAAGTGTTTTACCAGGGCCGATTGCTTCAATATCGAATTTAAGCTGCTCGCCAGCGGCAAGCCCCGGCGTGGCCTGAATGAGTAATTCAAATCGCCCACCGACCGGATGCGTTACGAAAGTCTGCGGTTCAACCGACGGTGATTCGCATGTCGCACGGATCGTCCACGCAGGTGGATTCCCAATCAGCAGATCGTCCTTGCCATCCCACTTAACTTTGACATGCACATCGGGACCACCAATGACGATCTTGATGGGCTGACGGCTCGTGACCCGAATGTAGGTTGGATCGTCCTTGAGGGGAATGGGCTGTTTGGGTTTCCGATTGCTTGGCGTGATAACGACCCGGCGCTCAAGGACACGAGATTCGGGAAAGCCTTTAAAGACCGCCGTGCTGCGAAGGATGGTTTCGATTGGATATTCGTCGTCATCGAAATCGGCTGGCTGCACAAACTGGAGAGCAATTTCTTCGCCAGCGAGTTGCGAAGTGCGGGTGATATTCATTTCCTTGACGGGTGGATCAAATGTGACCGCTAGTGTTTCCAGCGACTTCCACGCTGCATCCGGTCTTGCGAAGACGACGCATCTGCGAGCTTCATTTGGTTTGAGGCGGATGGTCGCCACGTCGGGTTGAAGTTGTAGAACCGGTTCGGACGCATTCTGTCCAACTGGTTGGTCAACCTCAATGACGATGGGCTGCGATTGGACTAGCGATCCAGGTGCCCCGTCGAGGCGACTTTCGTCGCCGGCCTGCTTCTGGCCAACGTCGATATGTGTTGCCGCGTCGTGGTGCGCCTCGATCAATTGGTCAAGCGCCTGTTTTACGGCCTCGTCGCCAGCGTCAAGGCTTGAAATCTCGTCTTCGGCCTCCTCTTCAAGACGACGCAAGTCGGGGTCGCCTTTGAGGGTCGCAATGACACGCTGCTCAAGGGCGGAATATACAGTGCCTTCATAAAACTGGAGGCGGTGGCCGCGCATAAGTTCCGCAGTGGCTTCCGGCTTGAGTCCGTCGCAATCAACTACGACGATCATGCGGTTGCGCAGGTATTTGAGGTCAAGGTCGCGAATGATGAACTGGTTGTCCCATGCGTGTTGACGCTGGCCATTGATGAGGAAGACACAGCACTGCTTGCCCCGCTTAGGCTCTTCCATAAAGGTAGAAATGGGCCTCTTGTCTGTCTCGGGTAGCACTTCGTCTGGCTCGGTATCCACCGGGGCGTCGTCGGCTGAAGCCGGTGATGCCGCAGATGCCATCTTTTTGTCCAGTACCACAACACGGATGGTGATGGTGCCATGCCCTTCATTGAGAGCAGTGTCGAGAACCTTGTCGAGTTGTGTTGTCGTTTGCATAGGGTTTTCCAATCAAGTTCCAACGGGCTGCGGAGGAAACAATTTGTCGAGCACGGCAGGACTTGTGTCACGCGCGCCGAGTGACGAGAGGCGGTATCCGTTGCCGTAAACGACGGCGGCGGTGCTGCCCACATACAATTCAAAAGGCACGACTGGGTTGTAGAGAACATGATTCATCGCGGTGTAGAGTTGGCGAGTGATGGCGGAACCACCCCGGCCAAAGTCATAGTTGATATGCACGAAACGTGTTCCCTGGGGTATTTTGGCGGTGTCAGCATCTGCTGGCGAGACGAAGGGAACCCGGCCATCCGGGTGACAGGCGAGATAGGCGAAGTAATCATCCCTTCGACCTTTGGGGAACACATGCTTAATGATCGTCCACCCGGCTCCGTCGGCAGCGCCCTGGAGCAAATCTGTAGCACGACGCGACAAAACCCATGAATATTTGCATTCTGAATAGGCCGACGATCCGCCTTGGCCAAAAACGCCAATCAGATACCACTTGTCAGCTTTGGTCGTAGAACCAAGGGAAAGAAGCGTGCGATGGATAAGTGCTGGGGATTGGCCGATGCCATCATCCTCGATGGCAACGGTGAATTCCTTGGTAGTTTTTGCGTAGAGGAGCCGGATTCTCAATTGCCTCGCCAAATCACGGGCCTTTGCGCGGATCGTTTTTGAGGCGGCAGAATTATCTAACTTGGGAAGTTGATCCAATGGCGGCACACCGAAATACCTGGTTACAGCCTCGCGCGGGGTCATCGGCGCCTGGCAGATGGATCAGCCGCGAGTTCCCGCTGACGCGCCATTTCTATGAGGGCCTCCATTCCGTTGACCGTGCGTTCGGCAATAGGACTCACCGGCTGGTTTGCTTGCTTAATGCGGCCAGCGTTGCCGCGCTCTCTACCGACTGGCACCCAGTGGAATTTGCCCGGTTGCCAGCCCTCCTCCGGCATTTCCTCGTTGTAGGCGTAATCGCCCTCGGGTGCAATTGGAAGTTGCGTGAGCAGCGCGTCGATCTCTGGACTGGTCGTAGCCCTGATCGCTTTGGCGATAAAATCCGCCGACGTGACGTGCTTGTTGAGTAACGTAGGTTCGATCATAGACCGATCTCCGCTTGATTAGTGCTCCGGGAGTTTTTGCCAAACAGCTTCAACAGCTTCCTTGAATTCAGCCACGCGGGGAATCGAATATCCCTGACGGCCATGCTGGTCGATCAACGCAGTCTGCTTGAGAAGCGCAATACCAACATAAGCCTGATAGGCTGGGATTTCCGCGCCGTCGGCGTCGCTTATGGGCAGAAAGGTATCCGTGGCGAACACGCGGCCGTCTTTACCGACCTCTGCCATTGCCTTTGCGAGCGACCGAAGCACGACCTGTGGGGCCTTGTGCTGGTACTCCTTTTTTTCTTTTTTTGACCAGGCAATCCGAATGAGTTGGTCGCCCTGCCGATAAAACTGGGGATAATCGTCCTTAGTAACTAGCGGCTTCTTTTTGTTTTTCGCCGCCGGAGCCGAAATCGGAGCCGCTTCGGCGTTGGGTGCTTTTTTCACCAAGCCGCCGATGGCCTGCGCCCACGACGTAATCTTGAGCACACCGGCGTAGTCTCCTGACGTTGCCGCCTTTGACACTAACTCCCTGAGGCTTGCCTCAGCTTCTTGGATGATCTCCGCAGCTAGTTGAAGGCTGTTCATGGCTGGAATATAACGAAAATGAAAATGATTGCAAGTCGTTTTCGTTATATTTTTCAGAGTGTTGTGGATTTTGTCTCAATATCAGAACGCGTGTGCTCAATCTGGAATTGGTACTCCATCGCCTTTGGGCTGCCGTTCATTGATGATCCGCTCCTGAAACGTCAGCGGCGGTGTGGCGGCTGGGTTCTCCGGCAGTTCAGGCATGGCATCATTGATGTCTGCGTGATTTGGCACGGGGGCTGCCCCCGTCCGACGGCGGATACGGGCGGTGATGGGTTCCTCGGCGGCGGAGTGCTTCTGCCGGACGCGATGCGGCACGGCATCGACGCTATGACCAGCCTTGAGCGATTTGATCTGGTCAGCCAGTTCAGAAACTCCCGGCCCCGCATTTCCGTCCGGCGTCTTGCCCGACAGTCCATCCTTGAGTTGGTCACGAAGCCCGGTCAATTCGGACGAGGTACGCCTCGTGCTGGAACGGCTTGCCGAGCCGTGCCCGATTGTCACGAAGCTGGCCTTCGGCGATGGCGATGTTCTGCCGGATGTGATCACATTCAGAGCCGTATTCACTCGCCAGCCGTTCCAAGCATTGAGGACGGCACGCGGCCCCTGGTGCTCGCGCGACAGACTCGACTGGCGCGTCGCTTTGCCTTCGAGGTAGACCTCCGGCGGGAATTGCGGGCGGATCACGAGTCCGAAGCTCAGGCCGCGATAGGTGCCCATCGGCACGCGGGTCGTCTCGCGGACATGCTTTGGCAACGCGTCCAGCCTGCCGCCGAGAATCGCGGGGAGGTCTTCACGGGAATAACTCCGTCCACCGATGGCGACGGGATCGCTGGCGTGAGCTTTCGCGGTCGCCTCGTCCGCCGATGAGTTGGATAACCATTCGGACACTGGCCGGTGATGACTTCCGGTAGATTGCGCACGCTGCGGCGGGCGACGTACTGTTCATCGAGATGGTTTTTCTTGAGCAAGGCGAGGCGCTGCAATTCGGCGTCGGCCTCGGCGAGCGTGAGGACGGCGGGATTGCCGGATGCAATCGCCTTGACCTCGGCATAGGAGAGTTCCTGGCCGCCGATGTCCTCGGCACGGCGGGCGGCGTTGTCGCCGGTGATGACCTGGCCGATGAACCGGGCCTTGGTCTCCAGGGCCTGCCACATATAGGCGTCGAAGGAACCTTCGGTGACGTAGCGGTAAATCGCCACTTCCTTGTTCTCGTTGCCCTGGCGAAGGATGCGGCCATCGCGTTGCTCGACTTCGGCGGGTTTCCACGGGGCATCGAGGTGATGCAGGGCGACGAGGCGTTTCTGGACGTTGGTGCCGGTGCCCATCTTCTGCGTGCTGCCGATCAGCACGCGGACGGAACCGTTGCGGACTTTCTCGAAGAGGGCCTGTTTCTTGGCGTCGGAATCGGCATCGCCGATGGCGGCGATCTGGTCGCGGGGGATGCCGTGGGCAACCAGCTTGCGGATGATTTCTTCGTAGGGCGAGTAACCCCACGGTGTCGGATTGACGCCCATGTCGGCAGAAGATCATCTGCGTGCCGCGTGTGGCGGCCGTCCGATCCCAGATGGCCACGACGTTTTCGACGAGGCGGTTGACCTTCGATTCCGGAAAATCCGGTGCCGTGGCCGACAACATCCGTGCATCGGTGGCCAGTTTTCGGCCGTCGGTGGTGATGGCCAGGGCGTTGTCCACCCTGCGGTCCACCTTCTGTGACCGCAATCGTTCGTAGCGTTCGACCAGTTCCTCCTGAAGTGCGCGCTGCTCCTCCGACATCGGGCAGGCGACGACCATCGGCTTGCCGCCTTTCCAGCGCGGGCCGCGGCAGGTTCAGCATCTCGGCGGTCTGCACGTCGGAGAAGGCCCGGAACATCTGCTGGAGTTCCGGCAGATTGGTGAATCGGGCGAACCGGCTTCGCGGACGCAGGCTCGCGCCGTCCGGGGAAATCTCCATCGTGTCCACCACTTCGCCGAACGTGGCCGCCCAGGCGTCGAAATGCTCCAGCCCCCGGCTGCGCAGTCCCTCGGGGTCGAGGAACCGCTGCATGGTGTACATCTCGACCATCGTGTTGGAAATCGGCGTGCCGGTGGCAAACGTCACACCATGCCCGGCATGTTGCTCGCCCAGATAACGGGCTTTCATGTACACGTCGAATGCCCGCTCGGAACCGCCGGTCTGAATGCCGGCGACGCGATCCATCTTGGTCGGCGTCTCCAGATTCTTGAAATAATGGGCCTCGTCGATGAAAACGTGATCGACGCCGAGTTCGTCGAACACCAGCCCGTCATCCTTCTTGTCCTCGGCCAGCAGGTCTTTCAGGCGTTCGGCCCGTGCCGCCTTCTGCTTCTCGATGGTCTTGATGAGATTGCGGTTGGCACCCTTTGCGCTCGGCGTGTTCGATGAGCAGCTGCGTCGTATTCGGCGATCTGCTCGCAGGAGGAACTTCTCCTGGTAGTCCCGCGACATGCCGATCCGCTCGAAGCTGCTGTGGGTGACGATGATGCCGTCCCATTCGCCGCTGGCGATCTTGGCGGTGAGGAACTTGCGGCGCTCGCGGGTCAAATCTTCCTTGGCGGCAACCAGCAGCTTGGCGTTGGGATAAAGCTGCATGAATTCGCGGGAGAACTGCTCCAGCAGGTGGTTGGGGACCACGTACATCGGTTTCTTGATAAGCCCGGCCTGCTTCATCTTCATGCCGGTGGCGGCCATCGTGAACGTCTTGCCGGCCCCCACCACATGGGCCAGCAGCGTGTTGCCGGAACTCATGCCGCGCCACACCGCGTCGCTTCTGGTGGGGCCGAAGCGTCAGGGCCTGATTCATGCCGGGAAAATCGAGATGCGAACCGTCAAACAGGCGGGGACGCAGATTGTTGTAGGTGTCGTTGTACATGCCGCACCAGCCGTTCGGTGCGGTCGGGATCGGCAAACACCCAAGAACGGAAGCGTTCCTTGATGAGCTTTTGCTTTTCGCGGGCGGCAAGCGTTTCTTCCTGGTTGACCACGCGTTCCTCGCCGTCGCCGTGGTCGATGGTGTCGTAAATCGTCGGCGTCTTCATGTTGAGGGCCAGTTCCAGCAGCCATGTGCCGTTGGCACGGGCGGTGCCGAATTCGGACGTGGCGGCCACCGATACCTTGGCGGCGTAGTCGGCCTCCATGCTCCAGACGGCATCTTTCTTGCAGGTGGGCGACAGGAACGTCGGACGGATCGACGTGGAATAATTCGGCGGCAAAGGCTTGCGATGTCGTCGGCGGGTATCCACGGAGCGCCGAGATTGGCGTCGATGTCGCCGGGGAGCACGTCTTCGGGCTGCACGGCCCGCAGCGCTTCGGCGTTGCGGGCATAGGCGGCCCGGCACGCTCGGCGGCCGCGAGTTTCGCGCGGACATTGCCGGAGAGATACGCATCGGCGGTCTGCCAGCGTCTTGGATTCCGGGTCGTGGAAGATCAGGTCGCCCAGTTCGGCGATGACCTGCTGTTCGGGCTTGCCATAGAGCGTGGCGATGAACGGCAGGTCCACCGTGCCGCGTTGGTTCAGCGAGACGAGCAATCCTTCCTCGGCACTCTGAACATGCGTGACGGGCGGTGTCTTGCCGACCACGTCCCTGAGCATGATGGCGGCTTTGGCCGCCTTGCCCGTCACTTCGTCGTAATCCTCCAGCGACATGACCAGCATGGCGTCCGGGTCTTCCCGGAATTTCACGAGATTGGGCATGCGGCGGATGATGCTGCCGTCGGCGGTTTCGCCGAACGTCGTCTTGTTGATCGGGCCGTAGGCAAGGACAAACCGGTCATAGGCACGGACCAGTTCCCGGCGGGCTTCGTCGCGGTTGGCCTCCGGCCAGCCTTCGTTCTGCGATTGCAGCACGCGGCGGGCACGGTCGCGCAAGTCCCACCAGGGCGGCAAGGCGTTTGCCGACCAGCGTGCCGTCTGCCTTCAGGGTCGTGCCGCCATAGACCACGGGCACGCCCTGGCCGTCCTGCAACTGATGGATCACCCGGTCGTCGCCGACGAAGAAGCTTCCCTCGCCGATGTGGCGCTCGGGCGGCGGCGGTGTGAAGACTGGCGCTGGCGGTTCATCCGGACCGGTCGATGCCTGGCCAGTGCTGCAAACTGGGGCAGGCGGCCGATGGCATCTTTCAATTTGCCGGCAAGATCGCCGTTGCCGGTGACGCTGTAGCCTTCGCCTCCATAGAGCGTGTCCTTCCGGGTCCAGGTGCCCAGGACCATTTCCGGGATGGTTCAGGAAGTAGCGATTGATCGGAATCTCCGCGCCATCGATGGCCAGCGGTGCGACGCCCAGCCAGTCGGGATCGACGTGGTGGGCGGGTTCGCCCCGGTCACGCTTGCGAAAGAACACGATGTCGGTCACCACGGCGGTGCCTTCCCGCTTGAACGCATCGGATGGCAGCCGGATCGCCCCGACGAAATCGGCCTTGTCGGCGAGGTACTCGCGGATGGCGGCATTCTGCTTGTCGAGCGTGAAATGCGCTGGTCACCAGTGCCATCACGCCGCCGGGCTTGAGGGCGTCGATGGACTTGGCGAAGAAGTAATCATGCAGGGAGAGCCGCTGACCGCTGGTAGTCGAGCTTGAGGTCGGCGAACGGCACGTTGCCGACGACCGCGTCGATGCGGCCCTCGGGCAATCGCGTGTCGCGGAAGTTTTCGATGCGGATGTCCTGGCCGGGGTGGAGCGCTTTGGCGATCCGCCCCGAGATGGAATCCATTTCAATGCCGATGAAGTGCGTGCCGGGCTTGCCGTAGCTCATGAAGTTGCCGGTGCCGCATCCGGGTTCCAGGATCGTGGCATTGGCGGGCACGCCCAGTCGGGCGATGCCTTCATGGATGGCGGTGATGACGGTGGGAGACGTGTAGAAGGCGTTGAATGTGGTGCGCTTGGCGCTGTCGTATTCGGCTGGCGTCAGCAGCGATTTGAGTTCCTCGCCCAGCGCCTGCCAACCGGCGTCCTTGTATTTGCCGGTGACCGGATCGGGAAAGATGGAGAGGGCAACCGGACCGAAACCGGAGAAGCGGGCAAGGATCTGTTTTTCTTCTTCGGTCGCGGGCCGCTGCTCCTGCTCGATGGTCTTGAGCGTGCGGATGGCGGCGAGGATGTCGCGGGCCTTGGTCTTCTCGCCGCTGGCCATGCCGCCGTTTCGTTGCGGTGGCTCGTGGCTGGCTGGAGCGGTGTGGCGTTCTGGTGGCAGTGGGTTCTGGCGGTGGGCGTGTGTCGGTCGGGGGAGGTTCTGGAGAAGGGATGTCGAAAAGGCTGCGGCGGTCTCGTGATGCCCTTACGTTCTGGACGTGCGACTTCGACGATGCCATTGCCTGGTCGAGCGAGAGCGAATCGTCCGTCCGGTGGAATCGGTCGGCAAACGATCCTCCAGTTCCTTGATCGCCAGTTCCATCGCTTCGCTGGCGATCTGGCTCGGATCGCTGCCTGGGTTCGCCGTCGCCAGCGTCTGCTTCCAGGTCTCGTGGCTGGCCTTCAGTTCCGTGAGCAGGTTTCCAGTGTCGGCAGGAGCCTGCGCGTCAGCCGTAGCTGTTCGTGCAACTCCGGTCCGCTGTCTCAGAAGTTCGAGAACTATGGTCTTGTACTGCATCGTGGTCTCCTTCGAGAGTTGAGTTTACAGCATTTGTCGGTTCGGATGAATCGTTTTGATGGAATGAGAATAACGTGGGTTCGTCCCCGGAGGGAGGTTTCCGTCGCATACCTTATGAGGTTGCCTCCACCCAATGTGGTGCCGCTGATTGGGCGTGAAATCTGAAACCGTGAAGGTGGTGCGTGCAAGAGGTGACCATGTCGGTGCGCTCTCCGCGTCAGAATGGAATATCCTGCCCGGTGTCGGTTCCCTTGTCCTGCCGGATCATCTGGCGGACTTCCTGGTACAGGCGTTCCGCATCAATCCGAGTGGCCATCGCTGAATCTGCAACGATGGCGTGCATCCACACACGTTCTTCCGGATTCCATCGAAAGCCCGCTTGTTTGACCAGGTCAAGGATGGCCTGGGTGGGCCTCTCGTTGAATCCGATAGCCATGACGCGGTCGCGCTTGCTCTCAAACAGGCGTACTCCTGCCGACGTTGTCGGATGCAATCAATAATGGGTCGGGTGTCGCAGGAGGGCTGCTTCTCTCTCCCAGTCGTTCGACGAAAGTTGTCGGTTGCTTGACCGGCGATGGCTCCGCCGGCGTTTCTAATGGCGGCGCGACAGACAATGGCGCTGCCTGCGTTTCACTTGGCGGCTCGACGGTCATGGTCGTTGTGGTGCTATCTACTTCTTTGGTGGGTTGTGCAGTTTTGCGTTTGCGGGGCATAGAATCCTCCCTGATTTGATGCGGGTAATCCCTTACCCGCTTACGTTAAGAATAGCACTTGTGAATCCTTGGCGCAATCGGCTGGATGCGGGTTTCAGCGTGTTGACACTCTGCAACCCGCAGAAATCCACGTGTTTCCGACGACGATCCTGTGGAGAGTGGCGGAAACACTGGATTTGGCGGGGGCGGCTGGAGGCCCGCCGATGGACAGGCGTCTGGAACGGTTCCACCGGACCTATGCAGAGCATAGGGAAGACGCCTGAACAGAAACAATCATTCAGAACCACTAAAAAGGTATCCTCGTGGCACAAGTACGGAAGGCATCGAAATGGGCGGGAAAGCACCCGCCGGAGCGAGATGTGGGGCATGGGAAGGTGCGGCCAGCCTCGGTCAACACCGACGCTGGAAACCGTGGTATTGACGTTACGCGGAGAGACGTAACCTGGGAATCAGGACTCTGCTTCTGCTATGACGGCCCTGAGCCTTGCCATCGGCTCCGCCTCCCATTCGACCTGGGTACAAACTGCCGGATCATCGACTTCCAAGATCAATTCCAAAGCAGTGAGGGTTGCCTTGGCAGCCGAGAGCAATTGTGGTGCAACAACGATTAGCTGCATTGCCGCTAGCGTCGCCGGGATCGGGTCTTCACCTTCGGGCAGACAGAAATGACGGCTGGTTAACAGGTCGTGGCCGTTAGCATCGCAGATGATGGCGATGTCTTCGGTGCCGTCGCGGTCAAAGTGCAGGCTCCAGGGTGCGTTGAGTTCGTTCTCATTTGTCATGTCACGAGTCCTTTCCGTTTTCAGACCCTGCCATTCAGGGCCTTTACGGTGTGCGACCGAAGCCGCGATAGACGGCAGCGAAGCGTCTGTGCCAAGCGAAAGACGGAGGCTCCCGAAGGGAAACCGTCTTGCAGCTTGCACAGGCCGACTGCGGCTTCAGCATCACCGGGTTAAAGGCCCGGTAGGGACTGAAATGGAATAGGGAACGTAATGGCGTAAGTGAGGGCAGCCAGCATCTATGAAACCCAGCCTCTTGACGGACCGCCGTCAGTAGTCTTCGGGGAGAAGCACAGTTGTTGCTGAATAGTCCGCCTCGGTGATGATCCAGAATCGGTTGTGACCTTGTCCATAGGCCGACAGCAACCTTCCTCCGCGTGTCAAATCGGTGTCGTTGGCGAGTGCGTCTTCCGGGCACAAGTTACCCCAATCGCCGCTGGTATGACGACGTAGAGCGGTGAGAACCGCTTCGGTCGGAAGTCGGGAACTGGCATTGGATGTGATCACCAGTTGCCCGAGCGGAAAGCTGATCTTGGATTTGTTCGGAGTAGTTTTTGTCATAGGTGGAATCCCTTCCAAAGGAATGGGCGGGTGTCACCACCCGCCCAAGAGTTAATTAGGCTGCTTTCGATTTGCGAGCCTTCGCCGGTTTCGCCGGGGTGGCTAGGGCGAAAGACATGCCCATCGGCAACCAACTCCTCAGCTTCTCGATCTGGACGGGTGTCCGGCCCGATTTGTCGGGATTGGAAAACGCCCGGTGCAACTGATCGACCAGCAACGGCTTCTTGTCGGTAAAGCGGGTCTGCGCCCAAGCGTCCCCAAAGACTTCGCGGCTCATCGTGAGCAACTGATTACGGGAAAGACGACCCAGAAAGTTGTCCTTGGTCGGACGCCAGTAATCGACCATATTGGCTTCGGTCAGCGACAGCGCGACATCGTAGGCGGTGATGTCATCGCCTGCGGTGGGAGCCAGCTTCGGTTTCAGCCTCATCGCGACGCAACAGGCCAAAATATCCAGCTTGGCCGTTTCCGGTAGCGAACGAAACAACTCAAACCGGGTAGCGTCGCTATCGGGCTTGAGCCAGTCGAGAGAAAGGGTCTTAATGACGGCTTCAATCGCTTCGTTCGCAACCGCCGCTTCCGACCCGGCCGACGTTTTCAGACGAGGCCGTTTGAACTCCACGTCGGCTCCGTCGTCCACTGAACGCTTGTCGAGCAACGACACGGCAACCTGAAACACCAATAAATCCTGGGCGATCAGGGGGTGCCTTGCGATCTCGACCTGGGCGATCCGTAGACGGGAGTCGGCAAGATCGCGCTGGAGCGTGCCTGACAAACCGCCCTTGGCCTTCGTCTTGACGGAATCCGCTTCTCCGTCATCCGGCGTCAGCAGCTTTGCCAATTGCTTCCGCTGTTCCGGCCTGACCAGCCCCTTCTCGATGAACGGCGTGCCGTCTTGCCCGATGGACACGAAGCACCCGGCCAGCGACTTATGGTCGGCATCGACCCCGACGAAAGCCAACAGCTTTTCTTCGACCTGATCCAAACGCCCCTGAACGGCCTGCTGCTGGTCGAGAAGCTCGTCCGATTCCCTGTCGTCAATGGCACGCTCGATTGTTTCCAGTTCGCCATCGAGTTGGGATTTGAGATCGACGAGTTCCGTCGGAGCGTCGATGAGCATCGGTTTGAGGCGGCTGCACCGATTGACCAAGTCCCAATCCCGTTCCGGGTTAAACTCGATCCAGTTCCAGCCTTCGGCTTCGAGTTCAAGACGGATGCCGTCCAGTTTTTTCTCGGCCAGCTTGTTCAGCAATGCGGGCTTTTCGAGATAAACGTCGTCGCCGAATAGGTCCGCCCGGCTGCTTCCTCCGCCTGCGGTGTAGGCGTCGAGGCCCACAAACAGGGCCAGCTTGCTGCTTGCATCAACCATCTTCTCGGTCAGGGCGTCGCGGATGACTTTGGGGTCTTCCTTCTGCCAGTCCTGAAGCGACTTATGCACCTTACGCTGGCGGCGATGGTCGTCGGTGATGGTGTAGGCCATCAAACATTCCAGCGTCATGCCGTCGTTGCGGTATTCCTCAAGCAATTCGGGAGCAACGCGGGCCAGCTTCATGCGTTTGAGGACGAGGGATTCCTCGACGCCGAAACGCTGGGCCACTTCCGCCGCCGTCGCGCCCTTGTCGATCAGCTCGGCGAACGCTTGGAATTGATCGGCGGGGTGCATAGCCAGTCGGATCGTGTTCTCCGCGAGGCTCATCTCCAGGGCATATTCCTCGGTGACGATCTGGCACGGAACGGCAAAGTCCTGTGGCAACGTCCCCTCGGCCTGAAGCGAATGGATCGCCTCAACGCGTCGGCCTCCGGCGATGACGCGATAGGTGTCGTCGTTGGAAGCGGTGACGACGAGATTCTGCATCAATCCATGTGACAGGATGGATGCCTTCAATTCGCCGATCCCATCGGGTCGATGGGTGCGGCGTGCATTGAGCGTCGGATTTAACCAGCTTCGTTACCGCGATGAGCTGGGGTTGAATGGTCGTGCATTGAATATGAGTCATATTGAACTCCATTGAGTTTGAAGGTTGAAAAAAGAAACCGGCGGGCGGCGAACCGCCTCGCCGGTATCCGGTTCAGGCGGCTGCCTGTTGGGATTCTTTGCGGCCCTTGGCGTCGGCCTGCTGCTGGTGCATGATCCAGGTGTGGGCAAGGTCGAGCAGTTTGGCCATCGCGAGGAGGTCGTCGAAGCCTAAGCTGTCGGACTCCTTCCAGGCATCGTCCTGCTTGTAGCCGCGACTGGGAATAACGCTGTACCAGTTGCCTCTTTCGCCGTGATTTCTCCAGATCGTGACTTGCAGGGTTCCGATGCGGATTTTGTGTGCTGGTTGTGACATGGTGGTCTCCTTTTCCTTGAGTTACCGGCTGCGACCATCGCGGCCTGATGGCACAGCAAACAAATCCGCCTTAGGCCGGGGCGAAGCGAGCGCCAGCGACCGGGCAAGCGAAAAATTGGGGGAGACCTCTGGGGGAACCGATTTTTCGCTTGAGCGGACCGGCGGCGGATTTATGCGTGGCATCAAGAAGGCCGTGTGTCGTAGCAGTCACGGGGAGATAGAGACCACTACGGCATCCAGCATTCGGAATGAAGGGACCCGTTGTCGGATTTGGACAATCGGCGGCAAAGGCAACTTGGAAGTGATGAAGGCTGCTATTCGGGAAATTGCACCGCGTCACGCCACTGGGCTACATCATCAACCTTCTCACGCTGGTAGACTTGATGGATCAACTCGGACGAATGATTCAACAGGCGCATAGCCGCTTCACGAGGCACACCGGCCCGACGTAGACGATTGACATAAGTGACGCGCAGGCAGTGGAAACATAGATGCTGCTTCTTGATCTTGGTGAAGAACTGCTGCCATCGACGCGAGGGCTGGAATGGGAATTCAAGTGTGAATCGTCGCTTCGTCTTGCGGAGGCGCTCCAGCAACGGACGCAGTGCGGTCGGCATCGGAATAGAGAACGCCCGATCTTCTCCGCCCTTTGGGGACGGAAACGTGATCTTATTCTCGCGAAAATCCACGCATTTCAGCGGCAATCGTGTCTCGCGCAACCGGCATCCGGTATGCAGGGAAATCTCGAAGGCGATCTGCATCCACTCCGGCTCGACTTTCAACGCCTTCCGAATCTCTCTGATTTCCTTGTCACTCACCTCCGGTTTTTTCGCCGTTTTATCCTTCTTCAGCTTGAGGCTCACCAGCGGATTTGCTTCGGCGTGGCCCAGACGCACCGCTTCGCCCACAATCATTGCAAGCAGCTTCAATTCCATGACGGCCGTGTTTCGCCCGGCGATCTTTCCGCTCTTCTTCTTGAAAGTCGTGCGCCAGTCGATGTATTCAAGCGCTTTGCGGTACGTGATGGCACGCGGCGAGTGTAATTCGTTCGATTTGGAGCCAAAGTGCAAGCCATTTCCAGTTGGCGGTGTAGCGCTCCAGCGTCCGGCTGGTTTCGCAATGTCGTTCGAGGTATTTTGGAACCCATGTGTCCCAGCCTTCGCTATTGACGGCTGGCGTTCGATGGTGTTCCTTTGCTTCAAGTTCGGCTCTCAAGGCTTTCGCCTTGGCGGTGTCGTTCGGATCGTCGGCACGGAGACCGGTGGAACGGTGAACTTCCTTCTTGTCAGCGTCCAGGTAGATGACATACCAAAACGGAGATCGGGGTTTGCGATATAAATAAGCCATGCAGGGAGCCAGAAGGAAGTGAGTGCAAGTAGTGCAAGTAGCTATATACCACAATATGCGATTTGCCTAGCAAATTGAGCATTCGTAACCACTATAAACCACTAACCTTGAAACGAGGGTTCGATTCCCTTCACCCGCTCCATTATAAATCAATGGGTTAGTTGGCAGTGCAAGTAAAGTGCAAGTAACTACACGGCATGCAGGCCCCGAATGTTCAAATCGAAAGTGCGTCCTGGAATGCACGACCACGCGATAGAGAGAGTGAGTAATTCAGCAGCGGTCACTTGCATCAAAAAGAATCTGCGTCGCACGCGGAGGAAAGGGTTCCGTGATCGTAGCGGTCTTGTCGATGCGTTGCGGGACAGACGGATTATGAAGCCCGATTTCCTCACTCCGCCATCGAATGAAATCCTGCCAGAAGATAACTCCATGAAAGACGGGAAAGCCGGGCAAATGGAACCAGCTACGCGCCGTTGAATACGACACGCCCGCGCAAACGGCAAACTCCTTTGCGTTTAAAGCTTGATCCAGGCGGCGCTTCTCAATGACAGCCGCGAGTGATATTCCTTGCAGTTGTTTGTCGTGGCACTTCTCTGAATGCGTATCGCCGTCGCGAGTTGACATATGTGTAATTATTAACCCCAATTGTCATATTATATCAGAATGCGGTGGCTATGTCGCGCGGAAAATGGCTCTGACGGCCAGTTTGGAGCCTCTTTTCCTGAAGGCGAGTGAATGTGGTAGTTTCACACCCAGGAAATAAGTTTCACCCACGCCCGCTACCTTAAGCATCCTCGTGCAAAAATGCCGGGGCCTTCTTCTTGAGCCACGCGTGACGCTCGTCATGCGTGGTGAATTCGCCGATCTCAATCGAGTCAATGGTCGGACCCGACTCTCCCACACGTTCAATATCGTCCTTGGTCATTTCGCGGACCCACAGCACGCGATGCCGTTGCAGCCCGGCGTGCGTCAGATTGATCGCTCCTTCGGTCAGCGGCTTATCGAGATTGCTGCCTTTGATCAGCACCACATACATGAGATCGCCGGAGAATTTCAGCAGGAGCCCTTCGGACGGGTTGTACTGCCACTGGCCAAGCAGGTTGTAGGGAAACCATACGCTATTGCCGTCATGCAAACGGAACTCCACGGAAGCCGAGGCGTCCCGCAGCCCCCGAAGGTAGCCAAACGCCGCGCAGGATGCCTCCACGTCGTCCGTGTCGAGGCCGCCCGTCGTGGCGGGCGCTGGTTTAGCCTCCGAGTGGAGGATTCCTTTCAGCCGATCCTGATGCTTGGATTTATCGCTCATGCACAACTCCGATCCTGACGGTACGAGTCCATTACTTCGGTGGACGGCCTGGTTTTGCACCGCCAAACCGGCTGGCTGGCGAGCCAGCGGATTCCGCATTGTTCCGTTCTGCTGATTCTGTTCGGCAAGATTGGTTGCTGACAACGGATCATCCTCACGGCTCATAGCCCTGAGAAGGTCATTCTTGTCGTCGGTAAACACCTGCACCTGTTCCTTCCCCCGCGTGAGCGCCACATAGGCCGTCCGCTGGTCAGTCGCCGGGATTGATTCGCTGGCGATGCCGACAAACACCTTGTTCACCGTAGCGCCCTGGCTGGAATGGCTGGTAATGACATAGCCGTGCGTCAAATGGCCGAAATCCCGGTCGATGACCCAGCCATGATCGACGATGATGTCACCGCGCCGGGTAAATCCCGCGACGTTGAACAGCGATCCGTTGCTGAGGCGGTGCTTGCCGTCCTTGGTTTTGCCTCCGGCCGTCACACGCACGCGGTCGCCGACCGCGAGGGATAGCTCCACGGGCCGGTACGCCTCGAAGCGATGGGCAAGGGCGATGGGTGGCTTGACGCCATCGGCGATCAACAGTCGCGATCCTTTCCTGAAGCCCGGCGCGTTCTGGTGAAATTCCAGCATGTCGCCGGGATCGTACTGGGTCGCGTCGGTCTTCTGCGATTCCGTCAGATGCGATGACACCCATGAGTTGATGGTGCGTTGGCTGGTCAAGGTGTCCTGTGCCTTCAGCCCGGTGCGGATTGCCACGGTGATCCGATCCGCCTCCGCGTGCGTGGGCGACACAACCAGCGCCGTCTTGCGCTTCCCATCCTTGCCGGTTTCAGCGGCGGCGGACAAGTACGCCTCGGCCATCTCCTGGTAGCGCTCCGCATCGGGCACCTGCTTGATCCAGCCGAGCTTGTCCAGTTCCTCGAAAGCGTCACCCGTCCTGCCTTCGCTCAGCGCCTTGGCGACTATCTTGTAGTCGCCGCTTTGGCGCAGGATTTCAGTCACTTCGGCCACTCGGAGACCGGCCTTTTCCTCCAGTAGCTTGAGTGGTTCACCCGCCGTGACTGAGCGATGCTGGCGGCGGTCGCCGACCAGAATCACCCGTGCATTCACCGTTTCCGCCGCTTCAAACACCTTTAGCATGTCCCGCGTACCGAGTTGGCTCGCCTCATCGACCAGAATCACGCCACCCGCAGCGGATTGCTGCATTTGTTCGTCCTTCAGGAACCTTGCCACGGTGTCGGCACTGGCAAAGCCTGCCTCCTGCCGGAGCACTTCGCGGCTTGCCTTTACTGATTGTGCCAGTGCAACGACCGGTTTACCCGCCTCGGCGAGCGCCTCGCCGATCTCCTGTTCGAGCGTGGTTTTTCCCGTGCCGGCGACGCCGCGAACAATCATCACGCGGTCACGCGAAGTCAGCACATGACGCACGGCCGATTTTTGCCCTTCGTTAAACCATTCGCGGGAGCAGGGCCGGTCAGGATCGCCCAGCGGACGGGATTTTCCGCGCCCCGCCTTCGCGAAATCAATCAGGCGGTATTCCATCGCAAGCATTTCCTTGGTGGTCGCCATCGCAACGCCATCGACCTCGCTTCGGATCAGAGGGCGTGCCTGCATCGTGCTCGTCACGTCCTCGACCGTCACGCTGCCTAAGCCACGCTTCAACGCTTCGGTGAGCAGTTTCCGTTCCGGCAACACCGCATCGCGCACGAAGCTATGGGCAATGGCATGGTCTACGGCTTCCTTCTCGCTACGCTCTGTACGGTCGAATGTATGTTCGCGCCTGTGCACCACCGCCAGTTGCTCCCGCTCGGCGTCGGTCAGGCGAGAGTCCCACTCCTTGCGGAGCGCATCCCAGCCCAGCGGAGAACCTTTCTTCTCCCTGGTCTCCGCTCCGAGTTCCGCCTTGCGGTCGGGATTGATGATTCCCTTTTCTTCGGCCAGTTTCTCGATCAGGGCAGTGCGGCGTGAGAAGCGTTTCAACACATCGGATTGTATTCCCTTAATCTCAAAGTCATCGCGTTTCCGCTCCACGCCAAAACCTAAATCTTGTAGTTTATTCGCCAGCCGCACACGAAATGCCGCCTGGAAATACGGGGCGTCGCGCTTGAGTTCGCGGAACTGTCCCGCCTTAAATCTCTCTTCTTCCTGGTCCCAGGTAGTGTTGAAACAGAAGACATGGCGCGTGTAGTTGGGGGTCAGGCTGGCCAGTCTACCGGTCTTGAGGTTGTGTGTAAAGAACTCCGCCCACACCATATTGCCCGTCGTGCGATTGGTGTCCTGGAGATTCTTGCGGACGCGGGTTTTCATTTCCGCCTCCAATTCGCGCATCGTTTCATCGACCGCGCCGCGGAACGCACCGAGAATGTCCTGGTCTCCGCTCAAGGCGTAAAGAAGTGAAACCGACTTGGGCACCGAGAAGGTGAAATCGTATCCAACGGTTCTCTCGCTGCGGGTTCGCACCGTCAGCGACTCGCCGGTTTGCGGATGGAGGTTGTTGCAGAGCCGATCAAACGAGAATTTGTCAACGGTGCCCGAGAGGCCGAGCCGGGTGGCACCTTTTCCGCCCCAGGCACCGACCAGTTCCTGTCCTTCGGTGTAATAATCCGCCGTCGCGTAGTATCGAGCAGCTCCGGCAGCACTATTCTGTTGAGATATACGAATCATCCCTCATTTTACTCTATCAAAGATTTATTAACGAAATCTTAACGATTATCTGCTCTCCCGCAGATACCCTTGCTTTCCGGGGACTGATTCTTTCAGAAATAAACAAATGGGGTGTGAAACAACCATATTCACCCGCCTTCATTTCGATGGATGAGAAACGGAGCGCCCGGCGCAGCAGTCAAGGTGGAACCGTCGGCAGAAGAGGCTCGGTGTACTCACGGAGTAGTACCTTGTACGGGGAGCACGGGGGCGTAGAGTGGGTCGGCGAAAAGAAGGCGGCAGGGGCATTTAGCGTGGGCGTTGGGCGGCGGGTCATAACAGCACAATTAAAAAGCTCGCTCCTTTCTGAAATCAAACCGCCCCCAACAGTAATAGGGAGGGAAAGGAGATAACAGATGCAACTACTCATCAAACCCCTATCGTTTTTCAGGCCCGATCCGAATCAGCCGAGGAAGCACTTCGATGATGCCGCACTTCGCGCCCTCGGCGAATCCCTGAAGGTACGCCAGAACGACCCGGTGCAGGCCAAGCCGGATGGCACGCTTATCGACGGTGAGCGCCGCTGGCGTGCCGCCAAGCTCGTGGGCCTGGAAAAGCTCGACGCGATCATCACCGACGCGGCGTTGACCGACAGCCAGGTGAATCTTGTCCGCCTCACATCATTCTTTCACCGGGAAGATTTGACGGCGTTCGAGAAGTGGTCGGCGTGCCAGCGAATCCTTGAACTCAACCCCGGCTGGCTGGCCAAAGACCTGGCCGAGCATCTGCATATTGACCCGTCGATGGTCACGCGGCTGCTCTCCCCCTCCAAATGCACACCCGCGTGGCAGGCGGCACTCAAAGACGGGAAGGTCGGCATCTCGGACGTATATGCGGCCAGCAAGATGCCCGCATCCGAGCAGGAGGAACTGTTGGCAATGAAGCTCTCCGGCGCTAGCCGGGATGACCTTGAGAAGGCCGGGCGGCGAAAACGCTCGGCGGACGTTTCGGCGGTGAAGGTCAACCGCGTGAAATGCCTATTGGCTTCGGGTGTCCAGATCGTCGTCTCCGGCACCGGCGTGTCGCTCGACGAGGCCATCGAGGCCTTGAGTGAAGCGATCAAGGAAATGAAGCGGGCGCGGGACCTTGGCTACACGAGCAAGACCTTTGCCGCCGCCATGAAGGACAAGGCCCGCAAAGCATAGGTTCCCATCAATACACATACACATCTTGTCGCGTTGGTGCGGATCGTTCCCGCACCCGCGATGGGGTGTTTGCGCACTCTGCGAACCCCTAATTAAGGAGAACGCCATGTTCAAGTACCTGCGTTGGATTCTAATCGTGACGGTGCTGCTTCTGGCCTACATGGCCGCACTGGCGATTGTTTTCTTCCCCTGTGCCTGGATCGGCGTCGTTGGCGTCCTGATCTGGTTGGCGCAAGAGGCATCCTCGCAGCACCGCACATGGAACAGCGCGATGGGCGGAGCCTTCCGACATCCCGCACCTGCTCGAAGGCAATGGCCTGATTGTCGGCCACATCGCCGGGCGAATCACCAGGCTGGCCGGAACGCAAGCGCTATTCGATGCCCGACTCCCGGCACCTGATGCGTGCCGGAAGTTCCTGGTGGCATTTCAGGCCAAGCAACCGCAACCCCTCGTGCGGCTCACCCAAGCCGTGCATACGGCGGTCTTCGCGCCGACCGGGGCTGGCAAGGGCGTGTCATGCGTGATTCCGTTCGTGTTGACCTGCCCTGATTCGATGGTTGTCTATGACGTGAAGGGCGAGATCATGAAGCTGACGGCGAATGCCCGGCGGAAAATGGGACATCGTGTCATCGTCATCGATCCGTACAGGATCACCACGCAAGAGCCGGATACCTTCAATCCCCTGGAGAACATCGACAAGGATTCAGAAACCTGTCTGGACGATATCCGTGACCTGGCCGAGGCGCTGGTGGTCAGAACGGGGCAGGAAAAAGAGCCGCACTGGGTCGATTCGGCCGAGGTCTGGATCGCCGCGATGATCGCGGTCGTGGTGTGTTTTGCCGAAGGCGCGGACAAGTCCCTCCAGTCGGTCCGGACGCTGCTGACCAATCCCGACAGGATGCAGGCCGCCATCAAGATGATGTGCGACGTCGGACGCAATGGACGGAATGCTGGCGCGCCTTGGGCACCAGCTTGCCCAGTTCAAGGACAAAGAGCTTAGTTCGACATTGACCACGACCAACCGATTCTTGCGCTTCCTGGACACGACTGCGATTGCGGAAAGCACCGGTAAAAGTAGCTTCAACCCCGCCGACCTACTCACGAAGAAGGTCACGGTCTATTTGGTGATGCCGCCTGACAGAATGCGGGCGCAAACGGCGCTGGTCCGTATGTGGATTAGCTCCATGCTCCGCGCCGTGGTGCGGGGTGGCTTGAGGGACACCGCCAAGGTTTATTTCGTGCTGGATGAAGCGGCCTCCCTGGGGCACTTGGAGTGCCTGGATGACGCCGTGGACAAGCTGCGCGGCTACGGTGTGCGGCTGTTGTTGTTTTTTCAGTCCGTCGCACAACTCCGCAAAGTCTTCCCGGACGGCCAGGATCAGAATTTACTCAGCAACGTCACGCAGGTGTTCTTTGCCGTTAACGACCAGCAGACCGCCGAGTACGTGTCGGCGCGCCTTGGCGAAAGCACCATCCTCACAAGCAGCGGCGGCACGAGTTCCAGCACGTCGCGGCAATCGTCTCCACAGGGATGTAGCGACAGCTATTCCACCAACGACAACCACAACTGGCAATTCATGGGCCGCAAGTTGCTCAAGCCCGAGGAAGTGACCGGTCTGCCAGACCGCGTGGCGATCACCTTCATTCCCGGCGTGCCGCCCATCGCGACGCGGCTCATTCGATACTACGAGAACGATTTAAGGAAACAACGCCCGATGGGGCCGATCAAAGCGGCGTTCAATGCCGCGTGCCTATTTATTCCCGCAGCGTTCCTCGCTCTGGCTTTCACGGTGGCGGCATTGTGTCACCCCCCGAGATGAGCGGCGTTTCCTCTGCGAGCACGGACAAATCCGTAATTCCCCGAAATTTCTGTAGCTACTCTGGCAATGAGGAAGAGGAAGCACCGCGTGTGCGGTGCTACGGTGTTCCCGACCGAAAGGAATGGTGCCCCATGACGAGCCCGGAACGACGCGTCAGGCTGAATCCGATTCAGACGCTGCTTGACGATGGTTGTCCCAACTGTCAAGGCGTCTATGAGCTCCCCATCTTCATACCCGATAATACCGATCCGCCCGAACATGACGGGCGAACGGATGAGGACGCTCTCGTCATCGACGCTGACTGATAATGGCTGACGATGTTTCATGGATGGATGCTTGGCAGGCCTTGGCTCGCGACAATACAATTGTTTTATGTTTGAAGGCCGAGACATCGAGCTAACTCGTCGCGTCAGCGATAAAGCAGTCAATGCAGTTCGTACAGCCCTCGACAAATTAGCGGCTTCTCCGCAGTTTTTTGGAAGCGCCAGCAAGGGGTTAGCTAATGCCACTTCCATCCCAATAAATGAAATTTGCGCACTCTTGCAGTACGGCATGGACAGTGGCGATCCAAACGATTCGGTTTTTTCCGCACTTCTAGTTCTTGCCGTCAGATGGAACCGCGACGATAACGTTCCAGAAGCCTGCATCGCTCGTGCCGACGACATTATTTCGCGACGTCTCACCGTCGGCGATGTAGCTGACAATCAACTGCTGTGCATCCTACTACGCAAGACTTTCATTCCGCCCAAATCCGTCCAAGCATTAGTTCGGCTATCAATGCAGCAGAAATGTGCCGAAGAACTGGCTCTCAATGCGGCCTGCACCGTCGCCATCGCGGATGGAGAAATGATTACCGTCGCAAATATTCTAATGGGCTATTTTCGCGACAAAGAGCTGACACAATTTCGCGGGCTTGTCGCGCTTGGTCTGCTCCGATTGCGCGTCGGAGAAATGGAAGCCGCTCGTGAAGTTGTGACCGCCTTCGATGGTCTTGACATAGGTGATCAATTCGAAATCCTCAATTCGATTCGTGATCTAAAGCGGAACGTCAATCATTTTCGACCATTTATAGCGCGATTGCTTAAGCGACGGGGAGCAGATGCAAGACTGCATTACTTGTGTGCGTATTTGCTGCCCGCAGTGGACCGAAATGTCGAACGCATTGCGACGACACTTCTTTCCTTATTGTCCGGAGACCGCTTCAGCCGCGAGCTTTTTTCGGGTTCAATCGCCGCGTTCAGCGAAATCAACCGTTCAGATCTGCTTAAGCCAATTTGTCTTTCCCACATCGCGGACAAATCCGTTGAGATGCGCCAGACCGCTGCGCGTGGGCTCTTTGAAGCTGCTGCGCTATCCAGCCAGGAACTTGAAGCAGTCGCCAACCGACTGCCCCAAGAAACCGACATGGCATCCTTGGAGTACCTGACAAGCGCCATGGTGCGTTCCGGCGAAGCTGCCATTCCTCATTTGCTGCGCGTGATCGAGGAAGAGCCTGAAAAGCCCCGCCTTGATCTCTATGTCCAATGCCTGGCAAAGATCGGAAGGACGGGCATTGAATCGCTGAGTCGGTATCTAGATGGCACACGATCAAATCGATTGATCAATGTCATTTTGGGCTGTATCCAACAATGCGGCTATGGCGCATTGGGAGTTATCCCTTCTCTGTGCAAATTTATTGACGGTGCCGACAATGAAGAGCACATTGTCAATGCCCTCATTTGCATCCTTGCCGTCTCTAAAAATCCGAACGTCAGCGCTGGATACCTTCATCCGGCTGGCAGCGTTCAGTGAAGAATATTCACCACTTGTCGGGCACTGGGCAATGTTGGGTATCCATCTGATGAGAGACGACGCGATCCGGCTCATTCATCGCTTTTTGGAACAAAACACCGATGAAAGGCTGCGCAGTCGGATTTCCAATATCCGGAGTCAATTAGATGGTGGCCTTGATCCCAAGTTGTCGTATCTCTCCGAAGTCGAGCTCGGGTTTGTTGAACACTTTGAGATTGTCGGAACTATTCTGCATGGCAAACCGACGTGGTCCACGCAGACGATTGCGGAAGATCTTAACCGCCGCGCAATTTCTCATCCCAAAGCTTTAAAAGAGTGGAAGGCCGGCACCATCCTTAAGCACCTTAGTGATTTTGAAAGGAAATTGGGGCAAGGGCGTCTTACGCTCAGGAGCGCCCGGAAGCCGGGCGGGCTCACAGACAAGGGAAAGGGCGTTCTTACTGATGTTGGTAAGTATTTGAATTGGCTGCGAGGCTCCCGCCCTGCGCAATAAGAGTTGCGATAGTCACCGTAGCTGCTACAAATCGGTTTGTCAGGAAGCTGGTTTGAAAAACGGGAGGGGTATTCGATGGGCAGCGAGGTACTTGATTGGAATAAATTGGAATTGCCATCGGATCGATTGACAGTCGGCGCCATTCGTCGTGCGCAGCCCGACGTATTTGCAGATACGGTGAGCGGCATCAATGAGCCGATCATCAATGTTTTGGCGTTCGATATTTTGTTCAAAGAGATGGACTTGGCGATTCTCGCCTTTGCCAAGGCGGCGGGCCATAAATGCCCCGATCTTCCGGTAGTTCGATCAGAGACGATTCAAGAGCTCAAAACCGACTATGCCGATGCGGGCATTGGCGAAGGACCGGCATCGCACTCGCCCTGATTCGGAAGATTGAGGCCGATGCTGCCGCCCAAGGCCGTGCCTTCGCAAAGCATGGGAAATCCTAGGCGTATTCCGCTGCGCATGATTCATGCGCAGAAAATTGTCCATTTTTTACCGCTCTATTCTGGCCAGCGTGAGGACCACTTTTTCGAGTCCTCGGTCATTATGGAGGTATCACATGGCTAACGGCAAAATCATGATTTCCTTGGTATTCGCCCTGGAACAAAAGATGTGCGTCGCGGTTCGGTTCGCCGCGCTCACGATTGTTTCACTGATGGCTTTTTGGATGACGTTAGATCGGAGGCGTTGCAGCAAATCGAAACTAGAGCCGTTTACAATTACGACCCTTCGAAAGGAAGCCCGGGCTCCTATGTCGGCCGGATTGTCTATCATGTTTGCGTGCGGTTGCTCAATCAAAGGTGCAAACGGCCACGGCATCGAAGCGATGTAGAGGCATGTACCGACGAGTTGAATCCAGCTGCGATATTAACCCGGCGCGAATGCATCGCCGAGGCAAGTCAAGCAATGACGCAACTTTCCGACGAAGATCGCAATGTCATTCAAGATTGGAGCGCGCGAAGTGATTTGCCCATGGTGGATCGGCCCAAACGGAAGAATTCGACCTTTGCCGTTCGGGAGTCGCGGGCAAGGGAGCGGTTCTTGAAGCAACTTCTGTTAATCCGCATGCGTCGGCAATCGCAATGGTCATCTACAACCCACTGATGGCTTTAATAAACCCTCTCTTTGCACAATGCTATCTTAGGTATTCGGCGACGCCGATTACGGCCTAGCCCAAAATTTGTACAAAGGATGCCTGGTGGTCGGTCTGGATGCGAAGAGTTCTTCCATTCGAAGTGCGGAATTCAGATATGATCGGTTGATTCCATTTTCCCACTTTGCCCGCATTTTGTGTTCGATGCCGCTCAATAAAGTCAACAATATCTTCACGCGTGACTGCGCTGAAAACGTTGGGGTGGCAGACGATTGGCCCCATGTTCAACATGGGGAAATTATACATGGTCGTAAGCTATCCAGTCAAAGCGGCGTACCCACGCCAGAATCCTATCCCAAATGCAATTCACCGTCGTGGAGCGTGTTGTTAAGTCTTTTGTTTGCCCCATCGAAAGCGGAGGTGGGAAATGATTGCCAACAGGTGAAACGAGCTGAGTGCCGGCGGCAATCGTTATTAAACGGTGCTCGCGCGACTCGCCGTGATGTTCATGGCGGCGTTTGTCAGGCACGCGGTGTCAATGAAAGGAGAATTCATGTCAAAAAATACCACTCAGTTCTATGAGCAAATCAAGAGTGGGGAGCAGCCCACGTTCCTCGATGGCATCAAGGAAGCCGCGTCTACGCTCAAGGACATCGGCGGCCAAATCTGGGACGGCGCGAAGCCCATGTTCGATCACGGACGCACGGAAGCAGCGGCGGCTCTGTTCTCCGGGCAATGCCCATGTCATGTACATGCGTGGACAGGACGGCATCCAGCAGGGTCAGGATCAGGAACAAGTCAAAGAATCGCCCGAACATCAACGTGATGACGGGCGGGAAATGTAACCATTCTTAGAAAGGTTCAGTTATGAAACTTCTGAATGAAATCACCCGTCATCTGGCTAAGCATTCGGCTCATGAACGTGCGAGTGGCAACGATTCCAGAGCGAATTCTCTGGCGTGCATTGGCTTCGGCATCCTCTTCCTGCCAATTCCGATCATCGGACTGCCGCTAATCTGCTATGGCCTATACAAAGTGTTTGACTGATTTTTTCCTGTCGTGGCCGCTTGCGAAAATCGCCGCACGCGGCCACGCCTTTTTCCGGTTCATGGCATTCTCTAAACATCGTATGGAGGCACTTGTGGAAATTGAAGACATGGTTGCGCAATTCGTGACGGAGCTGGCGCGTAGGGGAGTGGATCATCTGGTTGCTCGGACTGCGCCGGGCCGCTACTGCGCTCACTGTCGCAATGACGACCTGAATTGTTTTCCGTGACACTGCGGTGCTGCGGGCGGATTCTTTGCGGCCCGTGCGCCGCTAATGCGTGCGTACACAAATGGAAAAAACGCTGTGTGATCATCTGCGATGACTGCCAGACCGCCCACACGTTTGAAGCCGTCGAACGGTCTGGAAAACTCGCTCTCGTGCCGTTGTCGCACGGAATGTGAGACGGGCAGCGAAGCACCCGATGTCAGCGGTTCTATCAGATTCCAGCGGAGTGTGAACGATAAGGAGGCCGTGCGCGGGACGGCGAGCTGCCCGCGCCTTGAATATGCGTGCTGCATCCGGACAACCTCTCGGCGATGGCCCTAAGGCCGCTGGAAAAACCAGCAGAAAATGTGAAAGGAAATTTGCGCGCCTGACGTTGGAGAGATATAATGGGTGGCAGCAGAATCGTTCGCAGATTCGCCGGTGGTTGGTCACGCAAATCGCTGAGCGTGCCACCGAAATCTTCCGGTCACGGAGGAAACCCATATGAAGCTGGCGGTCGCCTCTCCCACGCGTCTCGATGCTGTCTACGCCCGGTATTCCAGTCATAAGCAGGATGATGGCACTTCCATCGAAGTCCAACTGGAAAGCTGCCATCGTGCGGCGGGTGGGCCATGTATTGATTACATTGACCGTGCACGCACGGGGCGGGCCATTGGCGGGCGGATGCAATTGCTCAAGCTCTTAGATGATGCAGCAGGAGGCCGCATTGGCCGTGTGTTTGTCTACAGGTTCGACCGCCTGGGTCGTGCCGCAGAAACGCACGGTATGGTGGCCGATCTGGAAGAGTGCGGAGTCGAGGTCATTTCGGCGACCGAAGGCAAGGAAGCACTTTCGCGTGGCATTCAATTGGTGGTGGCCGAGCATTACTCAAAAGCATTGGCCGAACGTACTCACGCCGGACTTATCAAGCGGTTTGAATCTCGGCAGTGGACGGGTGGCAACCCGAGTTTTGGACACAAAGTCGTCGATGACGGTGGCAAAAAGCGGCTGGCCATTGATCCGCCGGAGGCGGAGGTGGTGAGGCAACTCTTTCGCAGCTACTTGTCGGAATCCGTCGGAATGAAGGAACTGGCCTGCCGACTTCGGGATCAAAGTATTCCAACCCGTAAGGGTGCGGATTGGTGCTTTACGACGATTCGCGGCATCCTGAGCAATCCAATGCTCACGGGGCATGTTCGTTTCAATCGCCGCCGCATGAAGCTCAACAAGGAAAGTGGCCTTCGCGTTCCCCGTATGAAAGAAGTGACCGAGCACTTGGCGTACAGGGACGAGTCCCTGCGGATCATTTCCGAAAAGGACTTCCAAGTGGTGCAGGAAAAGCTCTCCGCTCGTGCACGTCCTGGCCACGAGGCCCGCCCGTTCAACCAACTACGCCCCTTCACCGGCCAACTTTTCTGTGCTCACTGCGGTAAGGTCTTTTACGCTCGTCGCTCCAAGAATTCCAAGGGCGAGTACCGTTACTACTCCTGTGGCACACGGCAGCGGCTCGGGCCGACGGCCTGCGAATGCGGAGTCTGTGTGCGTGAGGACCTGCTCGAACAAGACCTTCGCAGTGGTTTCGACTTTGCATTTGAGGACACAGAATCGTTGGTTGAAGATGCGGTGGAAGAAGCACAAAAAAATCTGGATTTCAATCGCGGGCAGGTCACACGCATTCGAGCCGAGATTAAAGAACTCGACGCGACCATTGGCAGACTGACACGGCTGCTGACCGATCCCGACATTGACCTAATCGCCAAGAAAGCCATTTCGCGGCAGCTTGGGGAAATGGAAACCAAACGCGAAGCGCTCCAGCAAGCACTGGCCCGCACCGCCGAGTCCGCAAACGACGATATGGATGAATTCATTCATGCCGTTCGGCAAGCGGTTTTGGAAGCGAAAGAGTCACTGATCGATGGCGGTCACGCCCGGCAAAACTTAACCGCTTTGTGGAAGATTGGATCGGCCCGATCCGGGTGACGCCGATGGCAGCCTCCACCCGCTATCTCTTGAAACGCACAACGGCTTCGGACGAATCCGAAGCCGTTGTGACGAGTAACATAGCGGGGGGAGGATTCGAACCTCCGACCTCCGGGTTATGAGCCCGACGAGCTACCAGGCTGCTCTACCCCGCGATGTAGAAAAGAAATTGTCGCACCCACTCCCCTTAATGTCAACCCGCCGGCTCTATTTTCGCTATTTGCCTGTTGCATCCCCGCCTCCGCGTCATTATTATATGGGGCTCCCTCTCTCGGCTTGTGCGTGTCGCACCGGCTCCGGTCGGGAAACTTACGGAACGGAACGAACGGTGAAGTTGCTCATCGATATTCACTAAGCCCATGCCGAGGGTTTTTGCCCTACGCATGGGCCGACCATCGGCACGGTGCGATTGTGTGTGACAATCGAGAGCCCTTGCCCGCGAGAAACGCCCGCTGACTCGAACGGCCAATCGCACCTCGCAATCAGCACCGAAGGACGCTTCTGGCGGGCACATTGTTTAATACGGCAATGCCGATGGAATCCCCCAAAAAAAACCCGTAACCCCACACAAACTCACTAAGCACTTTCTACTAAGGACTCTTTTATGGCACGCGACCTTACCAAATTCCGCAACATCGGCATCGCCGCCCACATCGACGCCGGCAAAACCACCGTCTCCGAACGTATCCTCTTCTACACCGGCAAAACCCACAAAATCGGCGAAGTCCACGAAGGCACCGCCGTCATGGACCACCTGCAGGAAGAACAGGAACGCGGCATCACCATCACCTCCGCCGCCACCACCTGCCCCTGGTTCCTCCACGGCCCCGGCAACGTCCGCCTCACGCGACGACAACTACACGATCAACCTCATCGATACCCCCGGCCACGTCGACTTCACCGTTGAAGTCGAACGCTCCCTCCGCGTGCTCGACGGCGCCGTCGCGGTCTTCGATGGCCGCGAAGGCGTCGAAGCCCAATCCGAAACCGTCTGGCGTCAGGCCACCAAGTACCACGTCCCGCGCCTCTGCTTCATCAACAAGATGGACAAGGTCGGCGCTGATTTTGATTTCTGCGTCGGCACCATCCGCGACCGCCTGGGCGCCAACCCCGTTCCCATCCAACTCCCCATCGGCGCCGCCGACACCTTCGCCGGCGTCATCGACCTCGTCGAACGCAAGGCCTACGCCTGGGATGAAGAATCCAAGGGCATGGAATGGAACGAAATCCCCATCCCCGAGGACATGAAGGAAAAAGTCGAAACCGCCCGCGCGTACATGGTCGAAAAGGCCGCGGAATGCGATGACTCCCTCACCGAAAAATTTCTCAACGGCGAAGAACTCTCCATCGATGAAATCCGTCAGGGAATCCGCAAGGGCACCATCGCCATCCAGATCAACCCCGTCCTCTGCGGCTCCGCCCTCAAGTACAAGGGCGTGCAGCTTCTTCTCAACAACGTCGTCGTATTATCTCCCCAGCCCCCTCGATAAGCCGCCCCTCAAAGGCTTCGACCCGCGAAAAAAGGATGTCGAGCTCGTCCGCAAGGCCGACATCAACGAACACTTCTGCGGCATCGTTTTCAAGATCGTCTCCGAACAGCACGGCGACCTCAGCTACCTGCGCGTCTACTCCGGCAAACTGGAATCCGGTGCCCGCATCATCAACTCCACCCGCGACAAACGTGAAAACGCATCACGCATCCTTGAAATGCACGCCAACGACCGCAAGCCGCGCGACTACGCCGAGGCCGGCGACATCGTCGGCATCAACGGCTTCAAATACAGCCTCACCGGCGACACCGTCTGCGATCCGGATCACCCCATCCTGCTCGAAAAAATGGAATTCCCGGAGCCGGTCATCTCCATGTCGATCGAACCCAAGAGTTCCAACGACAAGAACAAGCTCGGCGAGGCGCTCACGACACTCCGCCGCGAAGACCCCACGTTCCGCTCCAACTTCGATGCGGAAACGGGCCAGACCATCATTCACGGAATGGGCGAGCTTCACCTCGAAATCATCGCCAACAAGCTGAAGCGCGATCTGAAGGTTGACGTCGTCGTCGGCAAGCCGAAGGTCGCCTACAAAGAGACGATCACCGCGAAGGCCGAGGCACAGGGCAAACACGTCAAGCAGTCCGGGGGTCGCGGCCAATTCGGCGATTGTTGGATTCGCATCGAACCCTACCAGCCCGTCGAAGGAGACGATTCCGAAGATACCATTCTCTTTGAGAATGACATCGCAGGCGGAACGATTCCGAAGGAATATATCCCGTCCGTCGAGTACGGCTGCCGCCAAGCCGCGAAGACCGGCGTGCTCGGAGGCTTCCCGCTGATCAACGTCAAGATCGAATTGTTCGACGGCTCGTACCACGACGTCGATTCGAGCCAGATCGCGTTTGAACAGGCAGGCATCCTCGCCATGCAATCAGCGGTCAGAAAAGCCAAGCCCTGTTTGCTCGAACCGATCATGAAACTGCAAGTCGTGACGCCAATCGAGTTCGCTGGTCCGGTTCAGGGCGATGTGAGTTCGCGTCGTGCCATGATCGAAAACGCCGAACAGCGAGGCAACACGCAGGTCATTGATGCAACGGTGCCGCTGGCAAGCATGTTTGGCTATTCGACGATTCTTCGTTCGCTCACTCAAGGGCGTGCGACGTATACGATGGAGCCGCACACGTATGCCCAGGTTCCCGCGAACGTGCAGCAGGAAATCATCGCAGCGCAGAAGTAATCATTCTTCTTCGTTGGAAGTGCATAAACCATAGCTCGCGCCTCTCCGGGAGGCGCGAGCTTTTTTTGTCAGCGGCAATCAGAATTGCGCCTGCTTTCGATTGGCTTTGAACTCAAGGATAAAGCCGTATTTTGGAGTAGCATGGTCCTGATTTGTCGGCGAAGTTACAATTCCTCCTCGGCACTTTCATGAGGGAGCGGATTCATGGCGTTTGATGTGGACTCGATGATCGCGCGGCGGGCGATGGGGATTGATGCTTCGGGGATTCGGAAGGTTTTTGATCTTGCCGCGAAGATGAAGGATCCCATTAACCTGTCGATTGGACAGCCTGATTTTGATGTGCCCGCGGTGCTGAAGGAAGGGGCGATCGCGGCAATTCGAGCGGGGAAGAATCGGTACACGCCGACGCAGGGCATTGCCGAGTTGCTCGCGGCGGTTAAAACGAAGGTGAGCGTGGATACGGGGTGGAACGATCCGAGCGTGTTGATTTTGTCCGGGACGTCCGCGGGGTTGATGCTGGCGATGTTCGCGACGCTGGATCCGGGGGACGAGGTGCTTTTTCTTGACCCGTACTTTGTGATGTACAAGCATTTGCCGACGCTGTGCGGGGCGGTGGGCGTCGCGGTGGATTCTTATCCGGATTTTCGGTTTCATGCGGATCGGGTTGAGGCGGCGATCACGGCTCGGACGAAGATGCTGGTGCTCTGCTCGCCGAACAACCCGACCGGGATCACGATGACGCAGGCGGAGTTGGAGTCGGCGGCGGCAATCGCGAAGAAGCACGGCCTGCTGGTGATTTCTGATGAGATTTACGACGCGTTTTCATACGAGCCGCATCGGTCGATTGCGAAGTTGCTGCCGGAGCAATGTATTTTGTTGAAGGGTTACTCCAAGACTTATGGAATGACCGGCTGGCGGCTCGGGTATGCGGCGGCTTCCGGCGCGGCGAAAAAGGTCATCGATCAAATGACCAAGCTGCAGCAGTACACATTCGTGTGCGCACCCTCCATGGTGCAGTACGCGGCGATGGCGACGGTAATCGCCGATCAGGTGGACATGCGAGAATTTATTAACGCCTATCGCGTGAAACGTGATCGCGTGGTGGCGGGGCTTCGCGACTTTTTCGAGATCAATTCGCCGGGCGGGGCGTTTTATGTGTTCCCAAAAGTGCCCGGCGACGGGCGCGTGACGGCCACGGAATTCGTGCAACGGGCGATCGATCGGAATGTTCTCGTGATCCCAGGCAATGTATTCTCGGACCGTGATACGCATTTCCGTATTAGTTATGCCACCACTGATGAAAAACTGGACCAAGGCATCACCATTTTGCGGGAACTTGCTCAGGAAATCGGGCGTTAATGTAGGGCATAGCCAAGCATGGCGGGAACGAACGCTTTTTGACGATAAAAAGCGTTCATATGGGGTTATTTTGGGGGAGAACCATGATGTACAACGGCTCAAAGGATTGATCCGCAAGGCGGATTGCGCCGATGTATGTCCAACGTTTATTGGCCAGCCGGAAGGTAGAGCATGTCCTCAGAGGTGGAAGAAATGGTCGAAGACGCGGAATTGTCAGAAAACGATCATGTGATGTGCGGACGGATCAAGCAGTTGACGGTGGTCGCGATTGATGAAGGACGGCGGGGGAGGATTCATGAACTGGTGCGCGCGACAGGGATTAGTGAGCAAGAGAACGCGGCCGGGCGGGAGTAGTCGGGGGCGGAGGTGGGGCTTCTTAATTCTCCACATGATTTGCTGCTTTGATGGGGACGATCGTCATTGGCGATCCGCGTCAGGCGGGTTATGTTTGTCGGCATGATGAACGTGCAGGGACAAATGCGGGCGGTCGGACAATTGCAGCGGGCGCTGGCGGCGGGGCGGTTGGCAAGCACCTGGATTTTTGCAGGGCCGGCGGGGGTGGGTAAGTTTCGCCTGGCGGTGGCGCTTGCCAGGACGGTCATGTGCGATGCACCGGTGCGGCGACCAAACGACAGCAATGTCCCGACGCTTCCGGCAGGAGCGCAATTGACGCTCGCTTGCGGGGTGTGCGAGAGTTGCCGGGCTGTGGATTCGGGGAATCATCCGGACCTGCATGTGATCACGAAAGAGTTGATCCGCTATCACGACAAGACGGGGAAGAGCAAAGGGACGACGCTGTCGATTGATGTCATTCGCGGGGAGATCACGGGGGACTCGCAGGAGGGGAAGGAAGCGAAAATTTATAAGCGCAGTTTTCGCGGGCGCGGGAAATTTTTCATTATTGATGAAGCGGAGTTGATGGAGGCTCCCGCGCAGAATTCGTTGCTTAAGACGCTGGAGGAGCCGCCATCGGAGAGTTATTTGATTTTGATCACAACGAGTCCGGGGGAATTGTTGTCGACGATTCGGAGCCGTTCGCAGGTGGTGATGTTCAATGAGTTGCCGGAAGGGGTGGTGGTGGCGGGGCTGATCGGCGCGGGGGTTGGAGGCGAAGATGCGGCACTGCTGGCGCGATTGGCGCGGGGCAGCTTGGGACGGGCCCTGCGGTGGGCGGAGGAGATTCGCGTCATTGATCGGAAAAATACCGCGGCGGCGGAACGCAACGCGAAACGGGCGGGCGCTGCCGGAGGCGGGACGGACGAGGATGAGGGTGACGACGCGGCAAGCACGAACAAATTCACACCCGGCGGGATTCTCGGGTGGACGCGAGAACTGGGGGCGGCGCTGGATCAACTCGTGGCGGGCCGTGCGGGCGCGTCCGATGTCGCAAGCCTCATCTCGCGATGCGCGGCAGAGTATTCAGATTTGCAACTGGTGCGGGACAAATTGACATCTGCCGATCGCGCGAAGCGTGACGGCATCGGCCTGATGATGGCGATCGCTGCGGAATGGTTCGGGGATCGCCTGCGGCACGGGTTGGGCACGCCCTATGACACCCCCCTACCGGGAATCACCGGCGCGCTGGATTATGCGTTGGTGCCCGAGTTGATCGCGGCAGCACGGGCGGCTGAGGCGGAGGTGGATATGAATGCGAACGACAAAATCCTGCTCGCCGCAACGACGACGCGATGGGAGCAGTTGCTGCATCATTGACTGTTGCGAGGACGAAGACACTACCGGAGTTCACGCTTTAGCGTGTTTTCGCGGAGTGAGGTGAGGAACTGAAGACACGCTAAAGCGTGAACTCCGAATTTGAGTGAACTCCGAATTTGGGCCGATGCTCGAGAACTTTTAAATTAGCCACGGATGCACACGGATGGACACGGATCGGTTGATTGTTGGGGTGATGTCGGGGACGAGCGTGGATGGGATTGATGCGGCGTTGGTGCGCGTCGGCAGCGGAGGCGGGCGGCCGTATCGGGCAAAAGTTTTGCACCATCTGGAATGTCGTTGGCCGGCAAAATTGCGGTCGCGGCTTTTGGGCGTGATGGCTCCGGCGGCGACGACCACGGGTGAGATTTGTGAACTGAACTTTTTGGTGGCAAGGGAATTCGTCCGAGCGGTCAAAAAGCTGTTGGAGAAGGCGGGCGTGGACCGCCGGCGGGTGGCGGCGATTGGATCGCATGGGCAGACGATCTGTCATTTACCGCGAGCGGGGAGGCGGGGGGCCGAGGCGGAGGCGGAGGCGGGGAGTACGTTGCAATTGGGAAACGTATCGGTGATCGCGACGTTGACGGGGATTGTGACGGTGGGGGATTTTCGGCCTGCGGATATGGCGGTGGGTGGGCAGGGCGCACCGTTGGTGCCCTGGACGGATGATGCGTTATTGTCGGATGAAAAGGTGACGCGATGCGTGCAGAACATCGGGGGAATCGGGAATGTGACTTATTTGCCAAGAATTTTGGGGAAAGCGCCGAGGCACAAGGGCACTTGCGCACAGAGGGAGATCGTGGCGTTTGATACGGGGCCGGGGAATATGTTGATCGATGCGTGGGTGGGGTTGGCGACGGATGGGCGGGAACGATTTGATCGTGGCGGACGGCACGCGGCGCGGGGGGCGTTGGATCAGGTGTTACTCCGGGAGTTGCGCGGGCATCCGTATTTTCGTCAGAGACCGCCGAAATCGACGGGGCGTGAGGCGTTCGGGGCGGAGTTTGCGCGAGGGCTGTATGAGAAACATGCCGTGGGGCGTGGCGTGAAGATGGATGATCTGCTGCATACCGCGACGCGGCTGACGGCATGGTCGATTGCGGATGCCTACGCGAGATTTCTGCCGGCGTTGCCAAAGGAAGTGATTTTGTGCGGAGGCGGAGCGCAGAATCCGACGCTGGTGCGGATGTTGGCCGAAGAGTTGGCGCGGGTGCAGTCCGATGCCGACGAAGGCACGACCATTCGGCTTCGACAGATCGACGAACTCGGCATTCCGAACAAAGCGAAAGAGGCGGCATCGTTTGCATTGCTGGCGGCGGCGACGTTAGATGGCGTGCCTGCAAATTTGCCCTCGGTCACGGGGGCGGCACGAGGCGTGGTGCTCGGGGTCATTGCTCGCCCGGGACCGAGATAATTTTTTACAATGCTTTAAATGGAGTGACACATGAGTTTGATTGAAGGCGCGGCAGCGCCGGCATTTTCGATGGAGTCCACCGAGGGTAAGCCGATATCGCTCGCCGAGTTGAAAGGCAAGAAGGTGGTCCTCTACTTTTATCCCAAGGACGACACGCCGGGATGCACCACGGAAGCATGCAGCTTTCGCGATTCGTTCGCCGATTTCAAAAAGGCAGGCGCGGTGATTTTGGGCGTATCGCCGGATGACGCGAAGAGCCATGGAAAATTCAGAGAGAAATTCTCGCTGCCGTTTCCATTGCTTGCGGACGAAAACCATGCGGTGGCGGAAGCGTACGGCGTCTGGAAGGAAAAATCGATGTACGGAAAGAAATATATGGGCGTCGAACGAACAACATTTATCATCGACCCCGCGGGGAAAATCGCCAAAATTTTTCCCAAAGTCAAAGTCGACGGGCACCACGAAGAAGTGCTTGCAGCACTCAAATAAACGCTTTCAGATTAGCCCGCGGCGGCAGCCCGGGGCTTCAGCGTTCGTTCTTTTTTGTGCGCAATAAAGCCCCAGGCTGCCGCCACGGAGCTACTCTTTCAGAGATAGATCAGGCGGCCGTCGTTTTGGATATGGGAGTCGCGGAGCCTACAATCACACAAGATCACGCCGTACTGGCTTCCCTCATGAACTGGACCACCCATGCCCCACGGCATCGACGAACTCGCATTTCCCACGCTCAGCACCGAAGAAATTGAGGCGCTACGGCCCTTCGGCACATCTTTGTCATTTGATGACAATGCCCCGATATTCCGCGCGGGCCAGTCCGTGATCGATCTGTACGTCGTCGAAACCGGACAGATCGAAATACAAAACCCAACGGATGACAACCGCGTCGTCGCGGTTCACAACATCGGCGCTTTTTCCGGCGATATCGATCTTCTCACCCAGCGCCCCCCGCTCGTGACCGGAATCGCACGAGGGCCTACAAAGGTGCTGCAGGTGCCCGGTACAAGGCTGCGCGAGATACTAAACCGCATCCCGCGTTTCGGCGAAAAACTTATGAACGCTTTCACGCTCCGACGCCAGCTTCTGGTGGAGACGGACGCCGTCGGCTTGCGCGTGATCGGTCCTGGCCACTGCAAGGACACGGCGGTGGTCCGCGAATTCCTTTACAAGAATTTCGTGCCGTTCAAATGGTTCGATCCCGAGACACCCGAAGGAAAGCAGCTTTTCATCAAGATCGGCTCGCCGAAAAAGACGCCCATCGTGATCTGCGGCGACGACAGAATCCTGTTAAATCCTTCGTTGCGAGAGCTCGCGAGCAGCGCGGGCATCTGGCGCCTCTGCCCGGATCAGGATGCCGACTTGGCCGTCGTCGGCGCGGGGCCTGCCGGCATTGCAGCCGCTGTCTATGCAGCGTCGGAGGGCCTCTCCACCGTCGTTTTGGATCGCCTGGGCCCCGGCGGACAGGTCAGCGGCTCCTCGCGCATCGAAAACTTCATCGGCTTTCCGGCGGGATTGTCCGGCGCGGATCTCGCCACCCGCGGTACTCTGCAAATGTTAAAGTTCGGAGCACGCATGGTCGCTCCTATCAATGTGGAGCGACTCGAGGCCGCGGTCGAGCCGGGCGGCCCGCACCTGCTTCACCTCGATTGTGGCGCCACGATTCGCGCGAAGACAGTCCTCGTCGCGACCGGCGTTCGCTGGCGGAAACTCGAGGCGGTCAACGCAGAACGATTTGAAGGCTCCGGCATCTATTATGTTTGCACGAGCGTCGAAGCGATCCTGTTCGACAAGTCAGACGTGGCCGTCGTCGGTGCCGGCAACTCGGCCGGGCAGGCCGCAATGTATCTCGCCGAATGCTGCCCGGAGCGCCGCGTCCATATGGTCATCCGCGGCGAGCTTGGCCCCGGAATGTCCGAATACCTCGTCAGCCGCATTCGCGCCACCAGCAACATTATCGTCTGCGATGGGACCGAAATTATCGCGGCCAATGGCGAACGCCGCCTCGAATCCGTCGATCTCCGCAACCGTCTCACGCGCGAAATTTCCCGCCTCCCCTGTGCAGCGGTCTTCGTCTTCATCGGATCAGACCCCATCACCACATGGCTTCCCGACTCCATCGCCCGCGACAAGCTGGGTTTTGTGCTCACAGGCACCGACGTGATGCGCTCCGGATTGTGGCCACTGAAGGACCGCGACCCATGCAGCCTCGAAACAACATTGCCCGGCGTTCTCGCGGCCGGCGACATTCGCTCGGGCTCCACGAAGCGCGTCGGGTTCGCCGTCGGCGACGGCTCTCTCGCGGTGACGTGTGCCCACCGCCTCCGCGCGCTCTGCGGTTGATCAGCCAACCCCCGGAGTTCACGCTTCAGCGTGTCTTAAAAAAAACGAGCATGAATCAAAGACACGCCGCAGCGTGACCCCCCATATAATCACACCCACGACGACTCTTCACAAACCATTCTGGCTTTTCCACCCGCTTTGCCGATAATCCTTCCCACATGATCTTTCAACTCATTATCACATTCGGATGCTTCATCTTCGCCCTCGGCGCGTGCATCGGCAGTTTTTTGAACGTCGTCATCTGGCGGCTCCCCTACCGCGGACGCGAAGTCTCGTTCAAAGAAAAACGCGGGCCAATGACGCTCTCCTGGCCGCCGTCGCATTGTCCCGTCTGCGACGCCGGGATTCATTGGTATCAGAACATCCCAATCCTGAGTTGGATGGCCCTCAAAGGTCGCTGCGCCAATTGCCGCATAGGAATTCCGATTCGTTATCCGCTCGTGGAATTGGGAACGGCCCTCCTCTTCGTCGGGTTTTATCTCGCGTACTTCCTGGCGCATTGGCCCTCTACCCAGGCCATCGTCCCCGTTTTCGCCGACGTTCGTCAGGACTGGGCACCCTTCGCCCTGCACCTGATCTTCATCGCCAGTCTTCTCGCCGCGTCCGCGATTGATGCCGACCTGTTCATTATCCCGCTTTCCATTCCTTATCTCATCATGGCTCTCGGTTTGGTCGGCTCAATTTTCATTGACAGCCCTGCCATGCCGCATCTGCAAACCGGCCCCGGCTGGTGGTTGGCTCGCCCCGTCGCCGGCGCGGCAGTGGGTCTGATCCTGGTCAACGTACTCATGATGCTCAAAATTATCCCGCGCAGTTTTTCCGGCGAGATCGCGGAAGCCGAAAAAGCCGATGCCGACGCACGCGCTGCCGCAACCGCCACCGGCGACAAGGAAGAACCCCTCGCCCCCCCGCCAAAGCTGACCCGCTTCGGTCTCTCCGCAATCACAACCGCCGCCCTCGTGGCAGCGTCCGTCCTGTCGTGGTTCCTCTTGCCGATGACGTCCGCATCCTTGCTCACCGTCATCAGCGGCATCGCTATTTTTCTCATCGGCGTACTCCCCCGCGATGCCGGCCAGATCGACGTCACCGACGACGTCATGGAAGAGATCTCCGCCCCCTACGTCCGCCGGGAGGTGCTCAAGGAAGCATGGTTCCTCGCCATCCCGCTCGCCTGCGCCTGGCTCGCCCACCTCGTCCCACTCGAAATTCCACAACTCCCATGGACCGCCCGCCTGCTCGGCGCGCTCATGGGAATCATGATCGGTGGCGGCGTCGTATGGCTGATCCGCATCGGCGGAACTCTCGCTTTCAACAAAGAAGCCATGGGCATGGGCGATGCACACCTGATGGCTGGCGTCGGGGCGATCCTCGGCGCACCGCTCGTCGTCATCGCGTTTTTCATGGCACCCTTCGTCGCGATCCTCTGGGCAATCGTCTTGAAAATCCTGGGCAAGCCGAATGTGCTGCCCTTCGGCCCCTGGCTGTCCGTCGCCTCCATCCTTTGCCTCCTGCTGGGCAACTGCGTGCTCGGCTGGTATTTAGGAATGCTTTAGCGCGGCCAGGGCGCAAAGCCCTCCAGCGGAGCGGAGCCGCAACCCGCGACGTCGATATCGACGTGATCGAAGGTACGAGGGCAGAAGGAAGGATCGGGACGTGTCGGAAGAGCTTATGGAATTGGCGCGGTTCTCAGGAGCTTCTCTTCCTGTTATATTTCTCAAGAATATGGGACGCCAATGGCTACTTGCAAAACGACTGGTCTCCGGGCTTAAGAAGTCCAAGACCAACACCAAGCTGGTTCGCGAAATCACCATCGCCGCCAGGATGGGCGATTCGGATCCGGCGATGAACGCCCGACTTTTTGCCGCCGTCGAAAAAGCGAAAAAAGAGAGCGTTCCAAAGGACGCCATCCAGCGCGCCATCAACAAGGGGGCGGGCATTGGCGAAGAAAAAGTGGTGATGGAGCATGTTGTCTACGAGGGCCGCGCACCGCACAACGTGCCGGTGATCGTCGAGGTGTACACGGACAACGTCAATCGCACCGCCCCGGAAATTCGCGTGCTGTTCCGCAAAGGCCAACTGGCCTCGTCGGGCGCCAACAAGTTCGTCTTCGAAAACGTCGGCCTCGTCGAAGCGCATCACCCGGATGCAACTACTGACCTCGAAACGGCGGCCATCGAAGCCGGCGCCAACGACGTCCACCCTCTGACGCACGAACAGAACGACGGCATTCCCAAAGATGTGGCCGGCGCGAAATTCATCTGCGAACGCAACGATGTGGGAACCGTTTCCAAGTGGCTTTCGGCCAACGGATGGACGGTGATCACCAGCGAAATCGGCTTCATTCCGAAAATGATCCCCGAACTGACCGAAGCCCAGCAACAGGAAGTCGGCGAGTTCCTGCAGGCCCTCGACGACCACGATGACGTACACCGCGTCTGGGCCGCTGTGAAGTAAAGGCCATCAAATCATCGGGGCGACAAGACACCAGTTGAACTTTTTCTATGTTTTTGCAATGGAATCAAGGATTCGGGGCGGTGGATGTCATCTCGGGGAAAGAGTCATCCGCAGTAAGGATCATCATGGGCGACTGCCTGAATCGCGCTCATCACAAAGAGCGATAACAGTTCTCGCTTGTTCAAGCCATTCCGGATTTTGATAACGCCGCTCGCATTCCATAAACGCGTGCCAGAGCCGTCTGGCTGCACCGTAATCCTTGAGCGAGAACGCAAGAGCCGATCCCTCGGCGGCCGCTTTGAACGTTCCAAAGGCACAGACATATTCTTCGCGTCCAACACCACGAGTCTGTTGATATTCCGCTAACGCATAGGGGATGCTTGTAAACTTTTCCAGCCATGGGAGACCGACGTCGACGATAACCCTCATCGCATCGTCGACAACATCGGCTAGGTTTGATCCATCTGGTGCGATGTACCAGATTCCCGACCGCGGATATTCAGGCTGTTGAATCCGCTTCTCGAGGTGCAATCTCGCGTGGCAACCGTGCTCCGGTGGTTCGGTGGGTCTCACGCGATACAGCACGGGCCACTTGGAAGCCCATGGAGTGTCATGCACGCACGGATAATACACGCCCAAATTCACGCAAAAGGAAAACGAAGTGCATTTGTGCCGAGCCGCGTGATAGGAACTGAACGACTGAAAATTGGCAACAGCAATTGAGTCGGGCGTGTGCCGCCACCCATTTCGAGCGTTAAACTTATCGAAGCCCGCGTTGCGAAGTGCTGGCCACACTTTGCGTTTTATCTCGGCGTTGACTTGCCGTGAACTAAAATCGCCTAAGTCTTGCATTTAGACCATCATCCGAACCCGCTCGAAAAGTTCAAATCCCGTCACATGCCCAAAGCCTAACTGGCTGTAATGCGAGCGTTTATGAAATCATCGGGGCGACAGGATTTGAACCTGCGACTTCCTGGTCCCAAATTCTTTCCGGGCCAGTGAACGAAGAGCCGGAAAACTGCCATTAACCGCTATTCTAGCGGGGTTTGCGGCGGTGTACAGCCTCTCATCCCTTCTCATGGATTCTCATCATTTTTCGTCGAGTGTGTGTACCGAGTGTACGGTCGAATAAGCGTCGATTGGGCCGGTCAGTTGGTGGGCGCATCACCGGAAGTATCGCGATCGGGCGGAGGAACTTTGACTCGGCCTTCATCTATGTCCATTTGGTCGAGCACTCGTTGCATGTCCTCGGGCTTATGGACGTGCGGATCGTAATTGCGGCTTCTGCTCGGAACAGGGCTTGGGCTAGGCGTTGCTGAAGGCTTCGGAACGCAGCTAGGAGCGAGGTCAGCCGTTAATCCTGTACTAGGAATAGCGGGAACCGGCGTTCCAAACGAACTCCAGTCACTCCACGCACCTGATGGGCGTAATTGCCATGCGTGCATGACTTCCCCGTCGTGGGTTGCCGCGATAATCTCCAACCGACCGTCCCAGTTAGTGTCAAGGGCGAAATTCACGAAGTTGCCACCTCTGTCCAACCAGTCCCCCCAGTCTCCGCTGGGAGTTTTTTGAGCAATATGCTCAAGGTGCCCGTTTGTGCCAATCGCGAACGCCTCGAGTGTTCCATTTGTATTGCATCCGACGATCGGTGGGGAAGAAATTGAGCCGCCCCGATCAAGCCAGTCGCCCCAAGCCCCGCCAGCACTACTTTGAGCCTCGTGCTTCAAATGCCCAGATGGATCGCACACGAATACTTCTAGCGTTCCGTTCTTGTTGATCGCTGAACCGGGAGAGAAACTGGCCGCCCCACCTCTATCGAGCCAATCTGCCCAAGCGCCAGAGGGACTTTGTTGAGCTATATTCTTCACCGTATTGTCGCCCCACCGGACGAACGTCTCCAAACGTCCATCGTCATTCATCGCGACGCTTGGCGCACCGATTATATTGCCACCGCGATCTAACCATGTCGCCCAACCCCCGCCGGGGCTCATTTGCGCAATATGGTACAAATGACCGTTCGACCATCTCACGAAGACTTCGAGACAACCGTTCTTGTTCCGCGCTAAAGATAACCCACCATCGATGTCCCCTCCGCAATCTAACCATTGGCCCCAACCGCCACCAGGGCTGCTCTGGGCAATGTGGTGAAGGTGTTTATCGGTTCCGATTCCAAATATCTCCAAGCATCCACTTTGGTTTGCTATGATACCGACGTCAGAAAAATGATCCCCCATTCGGACCCAATCACTCCACGCGCCACCCTTGCTTACTTGCGCGATCCGCCAAATGGAGCCATCCCGCGCCAGAAACACGTCTTCGAAGCGCCCATCCGAATTTATTTCCGCAAGTGTTCGTGAAGCCGAAAGAAGAGAAAGGATGGCGAAAAAGGCGAGGGCGAGCGCAAGAGACTTACGTCGTTTCATGGTTGCTCCCGTAATCAATAGATCATCCCAGATACTCATGTTAACATTTTAGCGAGCGCACCGATGTCACGCAATTGGATCGGCTTCCGGACAGATCACGTTCCGCTGCCGAGTTTGTGAACCGAGAAACGAATTGTTGACACCTCCAGTCAGATTCGGTATATGTTCGGAACGGCGGTGTCGCATGAAAAAAGCCGAACTGCCCCCGGAACTCATCAAGCAACTCGCGGCCTTGGGAATCGCCGAGCCCTTGGCTCATCGATGGAAGTGCGGTGAAGCGAGGCGGTGGGGAATGATGACGATCGCCAACTGCCATCACCCGTAGAGTAGGCACGGCGACTGCTCGGTCCAACTGCAAACCTTTCAGTGGGGAGCGACGATCGTCTATATCGGGTAGTGCCTTCACTGCAAGGCGATATGCTGGGACAGACCGGAAGTTCACGGCTAACGCTTTATGCTCGGTGTTCCTACGATGTTAATTTGGGAAAGCCTGCTTGATCCAAGTCGCGCCCCGCTGGTTCACCCCTTCATACTACCCCGGGAGCAGGTGCAGGACGAGAGCAGCGCGAGGACTGGACCATAGGGACAACTGGGATGATCGGGAGCACAGGAGCACCCATTGTATGCGACACCTCTAGCGTATGTATCGCGGGAAAACGCGGATTAGAGTATTCAGGCGGACTTCCGCCTCGCTTTACCAAACATAAAACCAGCTATAGATGAACGGATCTGCCTAAGATAGTCCAAATCGCCGACCTTGGTGGCGGGACGGTGCCGGTGCACAATCACTTCATCGCGAACGAGACGCACAGCCAGTGCGGAGGTCGTCGTGATGAAAGTATTAGGCCTCTCGGCAAGGCACCGTTTCCCAATTCCAATGGGATCAGCGGGCGGTCCTCACCGCGGGGTCAAAGCTTCGCGCACAGATCACCAATCCCTTTTAGGAGAGTCTTCGATGGCACTTACCACTGAACCCCCCGAAGCGATACCCGCGAAGCCGGGTGCAAACCAAACAGAAAGTCGAAAAAAGAAAAAGAAGAAGTTAACACCAGCAGAGCGGAGGATACGGCTCCGTGATCGTCTGTGGCCGGGAAGTGAGAATAAGTTATGGCACCGGCTCGAAAATGATGGATTCATAACTATTCCTAGGCTCCTGTCGCTGATTTGCGCGTTGTTGAAGGAAGTTGCCAAGAACGACCCGACCCGAGTCTATATTGACCTGTGGTGCCGCTCTTGGGATGAGGCCGTTATTGAAGCGATCGATCCCGACGCGGCGGCATTTTCATCCGGTTACACGGGAACCCGAGCCACTCGAACTTGGAACGAACATATGTACGAGCTAGAAAAGCTGGGCTTCATCAAAATCGCCCCTGATGGGAATAGTGGCATTGGCCATGTGTTACTGGTGAATCCCCTTGAGGTTGTTGAGGACTTGCGTAGTAAAAAGGGCATTCGGATCTCGCAAGAGTGGCTGAACGCCTACATGGCCCGCGCGGATGCTATTGGCGCCGTTCTGCCATCAGATGCGGAAGCAAATGATTAACTCTCTTTCCCGTCAACGCTCGGAAGTTTTATGCGGTTCCAAGCCGCAACCTTCGCCGCCAATTCGGTCCTTCGCTCCGCGAAATGCTTGTCTCAATGCCCGTTCGCGCTAGACGCATGCGGGAACCCGATGAGGCAGCGGTCCGCATCAAAGAGGCCCCGGCCCGCAAGATGCGTTAGCGTCTCCGAGACGGCCTTCCTGCAAGGGACGATGAGCGCGTCAGGGGGGGTGGGGCGAGTTCATCTGCCAACGTCTCCCTACTACCAAGGGTTGTCATAGTCGGGTTTTGTTCCACCGAAATTTGACTTAACAGATTGGGTATGATAGATTCCTCGGCGTCCTGCATTCCTGCATCTGGAGGCCGTATGCCAGTGACCATTTCTGGATTCGACGAACTCAAGCGAAAACTGGAACGTCTCGGCGACATGCAGGGAAAGGTATCTCTGACAGAATTGATGCCCACCGAGTTCATGCGGTCGTTTACTCGCTTTCAAACGATCGAGGAGATGTTTGCCGACACGCCATTTAAGGCTGACGCCGAATCGCTTAGGCTGCCTGGTAGCGCGGAGGTCAACGCGCACGTGGCGGCTAACACGAGCTTTCCATCTTGGGCGGCTATGGTCAGTAAGGCCGGCAATGAACACGTAAAGCGAAAGCTGGCCGGTGGATAACGGAGACCTGAATGGAAATGCCTACCGTTCAAACTGAGGCCCACGACCCGAAATTGAACATTCATTATGTTGTGCATGCTTATCGCACGCTAAGTCAAGAAGAAATGTTAATGACCATCCGGATGCTCTGGAATCAGAAGAAAAGTAAAAGGCCAAAACCAAATACCAAGATCGCCGTGACCTCCCTCATCGGGATGCACGATTAAGGGAATGTTGATCCAACCATTAGGTGAAAGGAATCGTTATGGAAGAACCAGGATTGGATGGTCGCCATCGGGATCAGTTGCCACCGAAGGGTGGCGAGATACAGCAGAAGCGTAGCGACGCTCTGAACAAGAATCTCGATCGTCCCATTGAAGGGTTTTCGCCAAATGCCACCGTGGGGTTCATGCGTGAAGAAACCGGGAAGGTCGGCTTGGAAGCGATAAGGAAAGCCGCGAAGCACCGTCGTTGATGATTGCTTCTCGCGAAGGCCTACTCTTCGACAATTTGAGGAGCGACGCGACCCGACATTACCTTCGCGAGGCGTTCGAGAATTTGCGACTCCGACTTCAAATTCACCGCGCACTTTTCGGCCCACCCACGGCCAGGGTGTAGCACATCCCAAGAGGACTTCTGCTGGTTGTACCGTCCCTTGCCCGGGTCATGGTTTCCGAAACCATCGACCACGACGTTCCAGGCCGGCAGGAAGCGCTGAATTAGAAGCGATTCGCCGAGGGGAATCCAGATATCATCGACCGCCAGATACCGGCAGAAGAAATGTTCCGGCTTGAGGTTCTTGGCATCGGCAACAGATTCAGCGTGTTCCTTCAATCGCGAGAATAAAACCGTGCCCGGTGATTCGCCCAAGCCAATTCCACCGCGCCTTGCGCCGGCGGGAATCGCCTTGCCCACATAGATGGGAGCTTGGAACTTGCCCCCCTTATTTTGCTTCGCGATGGACTTGTACGCCGGATATTCGCCGGTGTAGTAAATTGCATAGATGCCCGCCGCGATGAACGGCTCCGGTGGAGGAAGGGGGCCGACAGGCAATCCGAGCAGCGCATTCGCCACGCTGATACCGAGGTTTGTCTTGTGCAATGGATTATAGGGCTCGAGCACTTGCATCATGGTTCGATGATAGCTGACGGGCCGCCGCGTGTCAGCCGGGATTGGACGCGAAGAATCTAGCGAGCTTGCGCTGAAGGCGGGTGAGGTCCGCCAGCTCACACTCCCATACCACGGCTACTCCCCAACCCTCGTGCCGGAGCTTGCGGAGCCGCTGCGTATCCCTGCGCTCGTTGCCTTCCAGCTTTGCCCGCCAGAAATTGACGCGCGACTTGGGCATCCGGTTTCCCATCGCGAGGAATGCTGGTGCCAAAAGCAGCCATGAACGAAGAGCACTTTGCGAAGGCGGGGAAATACTAAGTCCGGCGTGCCGGGGAGGCGGCGCACGTGAAGGCGATAGCGAAAACCCATGGAATGAACCAACCGACGCACGATCATCTCGGGCTTCGTGTTGGTCGCCCGGATAAGTGACATGCGGGCGCTTCGTTCCTTGGGCGTGAGCGTATCCATCAGAATAGCAATTGTTGCCGGCGATCCACGGGGGCTGGCGGGAATTTCTCGCCGCGCAGAACATCACGAAGGCGGCCCGCGACGACGCGAGCAAGTTGAACAGGGACCGCGTTTCCAAGCTGGCGCATGCACTCTGTCCAAGAGCCTTCCAATACCCATTCATCCGGGAAGGTTTGAATCCTGCGCATTCCCGCACCGAGTAATAGCGCACGCGTTTTGAATCGAGTTGCAGGGTATTCTCCCCACCCGGCACGCCGTGGTCACCGGCCTTGAGCGCCTTGGAAGGCTGGTCCAGGCCGCTGCCGGTGTGGCCGGCGTAGCTCCGCGCTCCGGGGTTGAGGTAGTGATTAGCAATCTGGGTGGATGTTTGTCCCGCGCTGAGGCGGGGAAGGTCCGCTATCGCGTCGCGCACCGTTTGCCACGGATTGCGCATCATGTTGGGCATCAGTGAATAGAGGTGCCCGATACGGTGAAAGGGCATGATGGGCCGGCGGTTGCGGGGCACGCGGTGGCGTTCCCAGTATTCTCCCGACACCCACTGCTGATACAAAAGGGCGTCGCTCTCATGCGTTGCCTCGGGGAAGGAAAACTCGACGTTCAGGTCCGAGCGAATCCCAACGAAGAAAACGCGGTGACGGTGCTGCGGCACGCCATAGTCGGCGGCATCCAGCACGCGGGTGACGACGTTGTAGTGAAGCTCGGGGGCGCGGCCGGAGGTGTGCAGCTTTTCTAGTCGGCCAAGGTGGTCAGTCCATTCCTCATCGCCGCGCCGGGTCACGGTTGGATACCGTAGTTGTTGCACAATGTAGGCGAAGTAATTGGCAAAACTTTGTCGGGTCAATCCTTTGACGTTCTCGAAAATGAACGCCTTCGGTTGAATTTCTCGCACCGCGCGGACGGCCTCGGGGAACATATTCCGGCAATCCTCTTGGCCCATATGCTTGCCGCCAAGGGAGAACGGTTGGCAGGGTGGCCCCCCGAAAACGCATTCAACTTGTCCTGCGTGCTTGCGGAAGTTATACGCCCGGACATCTCCCTGCGTGATATTCCAGTGCGCGGCGAACCCGAGCGACTGGCGGTGGGCGTTCCGCCGCATGGTCGCGCAAGCGTCAGCATCCCATTCGACGACGTCAACATGGTCGAAACCGGCGAGGGCGGTCCCAATGGCTAGACCACCGGCGCCAGCGAAAAGCTCGATCGATTTCATTGCACTTACCTGCGATAAACAGCAGTCAGAGCAGTGCGATCGGTCCGTGATTCAAGGGAATTTCCGCGCCCTCAGAGGTCGCGAGCGCCAGTCCATCCTTGGGCCGGCGGGGCCGGTTGGCCCATGGGAGGAATGTAACACGTCAACCCCGCCCCGTACAACGACCAATCAGAGTTCCCACTTGAAATGGCGTGCTGATGCCAAGACCTCGTGCCCAAATTGCCGCAAAATCGCAAGGTGAGCGTTCTGGGCATATTGGTCTTTGGTTTGGTCAAATGGTGCAGGTCCGCCTGTGTAAACTAAGTTCTGCGGACTGATGCTGAACATCTTCAATCCGTTTTCGAGATTGCTATAGAACGGTTCGACGGTGCGATCCACGTGAGCGCCGCCATCCTTGTCGCTAGCGCCAAGAATGAACCGCTTCCGGCTGTACGTCGAACCGTTCTCCTCGTACACGACTTCGGACCACCAGTCATCAACCGACGTGAGCTTCCAGCCAAGTTCGGAGAGCAAGGGGATGGCGCGGACGGGATGCACGGCATTTAGGTCAACCGCGATTCTCAAGAAGGCCGTATGAGCGCCCAAAGGAAAATTGGCCCCAAGTGACGAGAACATCGTGGAGCTATTTTTCCATCCGAGATGTTTGAAGATTGACACAGATTGCCCAGCATCGTGAAACAGAATCCTCAAGGCTACTGCGATCCTGACAGCCTCGCTTTCATCCCCGGCGTCGAAGATCGCACATGACGCCGAGATGTGGCGTAACTGTTCGAGCAATTTCCGCTTAAACCTGTCCATTGAGTCTCCTCTGAACTTTGCACGCTCGCTCAGAGTATACGCACTGGATTTTCACGTCGCTCGTGAACAGTGTGGACCGACACCGGGAAGGCTTGGGCGCGCTTCCGACGTGTCAATAACCAGATACCCAAGCGCACCGCGCCCCGTCGCGGTGATCGATGACGAGGGGCATGGGGTGTCCCTTATTTAGATCGCCCAAGGCTGCTGCGGAATCGCGGTTCCTGGCGCATATACCGCGAAGGCAAACCCTCCGTAATTCGGATCATTGCTCCGATGGTCATGCGGGGGGAGGTTCGGCTCATAGTCTCGCGGCCCGCTCTCGGTGAAGGCGTAAAGCGGCGTTCCATCCTCAGAATATCCGGAGAAGTACAGCCGTACGATGGCGCCGACGCCGGTATAGGTTTGCGGGTCCGGGTTCAGGGCCTGCACGAGCCAATGCCGGAAACCACTGGATTGGTCGTGATGAATCGCCCCGCTGCAGCTTGGACCATCCTTGACCAGGAGTACATGGGAACCTGATTACTGTTGCCCGATTCCACTGGAACGATAATGTCCGGCGTGCCGTCGCCGGAGAAGATGCGGCCAACCACATCGGTGATTTTTGCGTAGAACCACTGCTGCGGGGGCGGCGAGGGTGGATTCTGGCCGCCGCTGCTGGCGGGCATCGCTTCCACTTTCCGCACGACCTTGGCAATCCGGTTCGCTGCGTCTTTACTGAACGTCACGCCTACCATGGCAAGCTCCTGTTTATTTTAGATGAAGGTGAGGCCGGACCAATCTTTTTTCACGTACGGATGCAGCGTGATGGTCGCGGGCGTTGCGTCAATGCTCGGCTGCTTTTTCCCCGTCCCGTCGAGAGGCCACGCCTTTTTCAATGGAAGGCCGGCGGAATCGAGAATGGGCTTTAGCGTGTAGGCCCCTGAATTACCGACGCGCTCACTGAATCCGACATCCTGCACCGAGTGGTCCCATCCTTCATGCCTCGCTTTAACCGTGATGGTTTGGCGGTAGTAAATCAGCGTTTGCAAGGCCCCGCCCACGGTGATGACGGCGGTTTGGCGCGTGGCGGTGATGGGAGAGAGTTTGCATGTGCCGGCGGCATAAGTGACGCCGTCAATAACCACCGGGCCTTGGTTCACGGTGTGTTTGTAAGCATCATTGGCAACCGGATTGAAGGTCGTCACGTTCCGCGTGATCTGGATGATAAGCATCCCATTTTCGCGCTCATAAAACTGCTCGAATGGGTCGCCGGCGGAGTTGGCGTAAGGCTTGGGCGGGTCGCTCGTGTCGAGGAATACCTGCTCGGTGCCCTCCTGGTATGTATACGCCAGTTCCACCGGGGCATTGAGCGGATTGTCCGAGGAGGACAGATTTCACGCGCGTATTCAACGAGCACCTGAAAGTGGTTGGAGTCACCGTTCCATATGTCAGCATCAATGCCGGTGACGACGGGATATATGCCGCTCGGGGCAGGTGACGTGATCCCCGGTGGCAGCAGCCGCTCACCAGGGTGTGGAATATAGATAGTCGGGTCAGTGGGATCTACCGCGGTATAGGCAACCGCGGTGCCATCGGCGACATCATCGGTGGTCACGAGGAAGGCGCGGATATGCAGCACGGTGCCTTCGCGGTACGACGATCGCCGGCGGTCGAACTGCTCCACTACTTTGGTGACTGCCATTTTCTTACCCCTCTGCCGCCCCGAATCAAATATCCATCCCAGTGTCGCTGCTGACGGTGCGAGTATTGCGTTCAATGTTGTCTAAGAACCGGTCCGCCCGCTGCTGCAGCGCGACGGACTGCCGAGGCAGATCATTGGCCATCGCGGCCCCCCGGCTCCGGTCGTACGCCCCCCGCTGCGCCTCGGCGCTTCCCACGGTGAGTGCATCAGGATGATGAGCGTCGGCGGCGTCCTCAAGTTCCCCGCGCGCCTTCCTGACGGCCCGGCCGTAAGTGTTCCAGTCAATCACCCCGGCGTTGAGCATCTCACCGAGCTTGCCGATTTGATTTTCATATTTTTCCATGGGGGTGACGTTTTCTTCCATCACATTCTTGCCCGCGCTTTGTAGCTCGTCGAAATGCTTTTTCGCGGCCTGCGCGGCATCGAGCTGCTCGCCAAGCGCCTTGAGCTGCTGAATTTGCTCGGGCTTGATGCCTTGGATTTGGGAGAAGTCGAAGAGCTTCTTTTGCGCGTCGGTCATGTTCACCGTCGCCAGGTCTTTTTGCATGGCCTCAACGGCTTTGGTGACATCCTGAGCCGTCTTCAAATCAGCGAGCTGCTGCTGCAATCCCGTGGCTTTGCCGACTTGGTCCGGCGTAGCGCCCAAGCCTTTCAAGTCGTCAACCTTTTTCTGGGCATCGGTCATGCCGAATTGGCGGACCTGTTTTTGCAGATCATCCATCACGCCCTGAATCTTCTTGGCGTTGTCGAGGAAGTCATCGCCCAAGGGCTGGACCTTATTCTTGGCCAAGTCCTTGGCGGTTTTCGCGGCCTTATTGTCCACGTCCTCAAAGAATTTGGATACCCGGTCACCGAAGGTCTTGTCGCGCCACGCGGAGAGCATTTCGTCATTGGCCTGAATGCCTTCCTTTTGCGCCCGATGAGCGTGTCAACACCCGAGGCCATATCGGCGAAGAGGTTCGTGCCGGTGGTTTTTTGTTCCAGCTTCGCCATGAAGTCCAGTACGCCCTTCAAGGCCGTCAAGGCGGTGACGGTCGATTCCTGGCCGCGCTTGGAGAATGTTCCCCAGGCCCAGTCGGCGACGCTCATGATGGTGTCGCCGACCTCGGCCATCACGAAGGCGATGGATTTGATGGCCCCGCCGAGAGCGCCTTGAATGCCTTCACCGGTAGAGGCCCAGTCGGTGAACTTTGTGATGATCGCTTCAATGATTGGCGCGTAGCTGAATGGCGAGTTGGTTACCGATGCCGGTGAATACGGCCTTGAGGCGGACGATGGCTTCGTTGGCTTGTTCGACCTGGTGCGCGTCGATGCGTGAGAACGACAGCCCGAGCTTCTCCGCCTCGCGCTGCGCGGCGGCGATGCCCTCACTGCCCTGCATCAGCAGCGGGAGGAGTGATTGCCCGGATTTGCCGAAGAGTTCGATGGCGGCGGTGGCGCGTTCGGTGGGATTATGGATACTGCACAATACCCGCGGCGATTTGTTTAAAGGCCGCATCTGGGGATTCGTCGGCAAGGGCCTTGGCCGACAAGCCCATGCGCTGAAGGGCCTCGGCGGCAGGCCCGCCACCATTGGCGGCCTGGCCAAGGCTTTTGAGCATCTTTTCCAATCCGCCGGTCAGTTCCTCGGAATCGATGCCGGCCATCTTGGCCCCGTGTTGCAGACCCGTCAGCGCTTCGGTAGTTACTCCCAGACGGTCCGAGAGCTTTGCCGTGGCGTCGATGCTTTCCATGCTGCTATGCGTGAGTTCTGCGAGGCCCGCAATCGACGCACCACCGGCGGCAAGGCCGGTGAGCGCGGTCATTAGGCCGCCGACGCCTGTGGCTGCTGAGCCAATCGAGCCGACGAAGCTGGTGAGCGGCTTGACCGCGGCACTCATGCCGGCGGCAAAGCCCCCGATGTCCGCGATAAGCCGGACGTTCAAAGATGCGATTGAACCGGCCATTTATCCCCCCACGAACTTCCCGCCAAGCGCTGCGGTGACGCTCATACCAATCTGCTTCATTTGCTCAGATGTTTGCGGCCCGTCATTGAACTGCCGCTCAAAATCTGGCATGAAGTCGGACGGTTTGAACCCGCCCCGCTTAGTGTTCACGTTAGCAATCATTGCCGTGATCTGCCCGGCGCAAAGGTCGTCCCGCCATTCGCCCCAGGGCTGCAGTTGGTAATCAGCGAGCCAGAGGCAGAGTTCGTCGGCGGTAATTGCCTGTTGCAGCTCCGCCAGTGTTTTTTTCAGTGTCCGGCACAGGAACATCTGAAAGCGCAGAAGCGGGCTGCATTTTAGTTTTTTGTGGCGGCGTCCAGCTCAGGGGTCGTTACTGAGTTGGCGGCGGTGAACGCGGCGATGATGCGACCGATGGCGACGGCGTTCTTGGCGGCGAGCGCGTCAGCATCCGCGTCAACAAACAGCCGGCGACCATCAGCGTCGAGGACGATGCGGGCCGCGAGAATGCCCCCGCCCTTTTTGTCCTCGGGCAGCTTGGCAAATTCCGCGGCCTCCGCCAGTGACAGCTTGGGCACATACACGGTGCCGCCCCACTCCGGCACCAAAACAGCGGTGACGGGGCGGTCGCTGGCGGCGAGGATTATTTCACGAGTGAGCATGGGTTTCCCTCCCAGGGATAGTTAGAGTTTCAACAACAAACAATTTCGCGGATGGTTTACGAACCGGTCGCAGCGGTGAACACGGGTAGGCCGCTGATCTTGACGGTGATGTTCTGCGTGACAATCCCGTCTTTTTCGATTTGGTCCTGCCACGTTTTGATGTATCCGTCGTACACCCACTTCGACCCGTCCGCATACGTCACCTTGAACCCTTTGGGGGTCCGGAAGAGGCCGTAAACGGTCGCGGTCTGCGTCTTGTTGTATTGAATGGTCAGTTCCAGCTCCCCGGCGTTCGCCCAGCCGGGATCGAAGGTTTTTACCTTTCCCGGCGACTTGAGATTCGAGGTATCCACGTCCTCGGCTTCGATCTTCGGTGGCTTCACTTCGGTTACATCGGCGAAAGGCGTCCAAGTGCTCGAAGCCGCGGCGGTCGCAGCGTCGCCATAGGCAATGTCGGTATTATAAGAATGAGTTACAGACATGAGTTTCCCCCAATTATTCAGAGACGGAATAGTTCACTTCGACTGAAACCCCGTACAACACGGGGGCAGATTTTGCATCGAGGATCGCCGCTGGCATGTCACGTTCGTCGGTGACATTCAGGAAGCCCACCTTGGTCGGCGGGTTGTCCGCTGTCGTGCCCGCGTATCCATCGAGCGCCTTGCGGATCGCGTCGGCGAGCAGCTTGGCATCCGGATACGTCGGGCCGAAGCAGTCCAGTTGGAGCGTGCCCGTCGAGTAACCGGACGAGCCCTTAAAGGTCAGCTCCCGCGATGTGGTGATGCGCGTAATCACCACGCACGTCTGCCGCATATTCAGGGGCTTGGCGCGCAAAGAACACCCGGCCTCCCAGCAGCGGCGTGAGGGCGGTGGCAGCGAGCAGGAGCGTTTGCACAGCGGTTTCAATCACTTGGCCGCCTCCCGAATCACGCCAGCGGCGAGCTTGTCTTTTATGATTCCCAGCGACTGGCCTTGGGTTTCCTGGAACGCGGGACGCAGGAAAGGCTGGGCCGGAACGTGCTTCCCTTCGGGCGTGACATGGCCGCCCTCGACCAGGTGGCGTAGCGCCAGGGCACGCGGCGTTCGCCGTTGTAGTCACCCTTGACGTCGGTACGTGGTCCGATGATCGCGACGACCTTCCCTTGGTCCTTATAGGTTCGCAGCTTTTTGTTCAGGGCTTTTCGCAGCAGGCCCGATTCACGAGGGGCCTTGGCGCGGGCGGCCTTGACGATGGGCGTGGCGGCGGCGTTCACCGATTGGCGAACCACCTTGCGCTGGACGCGGTCGCCGAGGGTCCGGAGCTTTCGCTCGAGTTCCTTGGCACCGAGGATTTCAATTTTGTTGGGCATCGTAGTAAATCGCGGTGATGTTGAGTTCCCGCGACAATCCCTCTTTATCCAACACTTCCAGCACGTCCAAGAACTTCCCCGCCCACGCGATACGCCATCCCGGCGTGATGTTTGGCTGGAACCGAATTTTGATTTCGTAGGTGGTGCCGCTTTGCACCCCGTCATTATTTGACGACTTCTTTCCGCTCGCGGCTTTCACGCTGGCCCATACCCGGCGGACGCTCTTACCACCCGCCGGCTCGAGGCTGTCGGGCACAAGCTGATTGGCCGTCCACGCATCAGGCGCGGTATTCGGCGGCAGGAGTGCGATGCGATGGCGCAGCTCACCGGCGGTCACGGGCAAGCTCCTGGGCCTCGGCCGCCAGATTCACTCGGACCGGCAACCACGGGCCGTCGCCCACGCGGTACTGCGTCGACCGTTCACATACCCAGCGCGTCCAACGGAATGGCAGCGCGATATGCACGACCGCCAAAAGAAAACAGACCCCGGCGTAGAGTTTCGCCCACCAGCGATACCGAATACGAATTGTCATTTTCATCAGCCTACCTCCGGGAATTTGAACTGATTCAGGATCGCTTCAACCGCCATCGGCACCGGCGTCATTACCTTCCCTGTGACCGCCTCTCGGTTCTCGAACCATGCGCCGACCAGAAGTTTGACGGCGGCCTTCACGAGGTCCGGAACATTCGCCGAAGCGCTGCCATAGCCCGCGACGAAGGTGATGCTGACCGCGTTGGCATTGCTGGTGGTTTCTGGCCACTCCCATCCGCTATTCAAAACGATCCGGCCAGGCTTGCTGGCAGAATCGACGGTGTAGGCGGAGGTGGGGAAAGTCTGCACGTTGCCCGAGCTATCGACGTAAGCAATTTGCGAAACGCTCTGAAGCGGAGGACACGGCAAGACAATCATTCGCTCATGCCCACCCGCACGGCGACGATTGGGAAATTGGTCCATCATCAAATTGAGCGTTCGCGAAAGAAATACCTGCCGCGTCTCGCGCTCAACAAAGTCTGTCGCGGCGGCAACCAGTGACGTGATGATCGCGTCAGAGTTATTATCGTCGACGCGCAGGTGGGCTTTCGCCTCGTCGAGATTGACCATTGCGGCGGTGGGAGGAGTAATGACGACGACGCCCATTTACTTGCCCTTTTTCCCTTCCGGAAGGATTGCGACGCGATCGACGGTAATCGCAGGGATGACGGCGGTTTCCAGCGGGCTAACACGTTTACCCGCCTTGTCCGCAGCCTCCGCGATCCCGCCGGCGATGAGGCGACTGGCCTCGGCGTCCAGGATGTCGGCGATATCACCGGCATTGAAGTTGATGCCGCCGGCGATGGATGTCAGAAACTTAATTTTCATCACTGGTTATCCAAAAAATCCCCCGCGCAACGCAGACGCGGGGGAACGTCCTCGGAAACTCGAATAAAACAGGCGGCCTGCGCTGCATGGCGGCGGGCCGCCTCACGGGGTCATCAGGAAGCGGCGGTTTTCAGGAGCTTGACCGCGTTGACGTCGGCCAGATTAGCGTCGGATCGCTGGAAGATTTTGTAGCCCACCAGGCCATCCGAGGCGAAGAGTTCGTCGGCACGGATAATGACCGTCTGGGTGACGTCGCGGACCATGTAGCGGCTGAAGTCGCCGAAAGCTGCAACGACGGTGCCCGCACCGGCGGTGAGCTGGCTGACGTTGTTGTTCACCACGTAGGGAAAGTCCAAGATGCGGGATGGCTGACCGCTTTCACCGGCGGACCAGATGTACCGGCCGTTTCCGTCCTTGAGCTTACGGATCGCGGCGAGGGTAGTGTCATGGAGCTGCACGAAACACTTGCCGGGCTGGTTCCTGTAGGCCGCATCGAGTGAGTGAATGAAGTCGATCAACTCGTCGTACGTCAGCGCCGTGGTGCTTGCGAGCGTCTTGCCCACTGTACCTGCGGTGATGAACCCTTTGGGTTGATTAGTGCCACTGCCGGTGGTGGCGTAGCTGTTGAAGACTCGTCCGAGACGTTCACCGGCTTGGGCGAGGATCGTCGCCTCGACGGGGAAGCCGGAGTCCTGAAGCAACTCGTACGAGAGCTTGATCCAGTCCGAGTCAAACTTGTACCCGCCCAAGGTGATGGTGCTCAGGGTACCTTCGGTTTCACTGCTGTTTGTCACAGCCTCGCCGACCAAGCGGCCCGTGTTGCTCGTGTCGTCCATCACCGGGATCGTGAGCGGGTTGCCATCGGTCGTAGAAAGGACGGTGGCCCCTGCTTGGCGAACGCCAGAGTACGCCTTGAGCACGGTGACCAACTGGTTATAGAAGGGACGGTCACCCACGACGCCGCCGGCACCTGAAACGGTAAGTGCTCGCGTTTCTGCGTTGGGATCGATGGCGCCGGTGCGGAGGAAGGTATTGAGCTGCGCCGCGCTTCGGCAGCCTTCGCATCAATGGCCTGCTCCGGGGTATTCAAATTCTCGCGGCCGGGCTGTTGGCGCTGTTGCGTACCACCGTTGGCCGCCGCGACGTCACGTTCCACGTCGTGAGCCCGCTGGTGCTGATCAATCTGAACCTTGAGCGCTTCCGCCCGCTGATGCAGGCCGTCGAATTGGGTGTTTTCTTCCACCGATAAATCCCGCTTTTCGGTTTCCGCGGTGGTGAGCAGCTTTTTCATATCCGCGAGAAGTTGCCCGCGCTGTTCGTTGAGCTCTTTGAGTCTTTTCCACATTTTGAGGATTCCCCCTTGAGGTTTTTTAAATTTCGAGCCGCACAATGCGATGTCTCGAAAGGTCTATTTGATTATTTGAAAAACACGACGCGCCTTCGCCAATCGAGCCATCGCATTTTCATTTTTATTTGCAGCGGCCCGGCGAATGGCGTCGGGATCCACACGCAGAGATACTGAGGTATCGCCGTACGCGGGAACAGATGTCACGGTGACTTCGCGGACATCAATGGCGCGAAGCTCACGTACCGATTGACCTGCCTCTTTCGTGAATCGCTCCCCGCCCTTGGGAACGCGGAAGCCGAAGGACATTCCCTTCACGTCGCCCCGCTTGACCAGTTCCCTCACATCGTTGGCGTATGATGTGTTTGGGAGGTCAACCTCAATGCGGAGGCCGTTGGCGTCCTCAGCGATTCGCAAGGTTTGGTTGCTCGTGCGCCCGAGCAGTTTGGTTGAATCGTGGTCGACCAAGGCTCGGATGTCCTGTCCCGATTTGAGAGCAGCGGCGAAGGCCCCCGGCAGAATCCGTTCTTTGAACCCGCCCAGGTCGGCTGAAAGCGAGTTAAATACCGCCGCGTACCCTACCAGGGTTTTGCCGTCGCCCTCGGTTCGCACGTCGGTTAAATCGAATGAGCGCTCTTCCAACATTTTCCCATCCCCCCATAATCTCGATACTTGTTAATACGACAGAAGTCATGCACTTTCGCCACTCGGCATCGGTCCGGGCAGCGTAGGCGCTGTGGCGGTGGTCGAAGGCGAGGCGGCGGGGCCCATGTTTAGAGGGACGCGCAGCACGTCTCCGCCAGTGACGGGCGCCAAACCTTCCTTGGCCCGCACTTCGTTCACGGTGAGGAAACCAGCCTGCAAACCAGTGTTGTACGCCGAGTATCGCGCCACCGTGTCGGTCCTGAGCATTGCCGTGAGGTCGAAGCGAATCTCCAACTCGTCCTGTTCGCGCGTCAGGAGGAGCTTGCCGGCAGCCTCCTGTTCGAGGCGGACGCAGTGCGGTTGAATCCCGTACTGCATAAATTCCAACGACTGCTGCTCTATGCTCGCGTAGCTGGCCTTGGACAAATCGAAAGCAAGGTGCGGAGGCACGCCGAACACGCGGCAGATTTCCCGCACCTGGTGCTCGCGCGAACCCAGCATCTGCCCGGCCTCGGGTTCGGTGCCGGTTTTTGTAAATTTCATGTCCCCCGTGAGGACGGCGGTTTTCAACGAGTTGTTGGGGCCGGTATAGTTTCGCACCCATGATGATTTGAAATTGTCGATGGCCTCCGGACTCATGCCTTGGGGCACTTGCAGGATGCCGCCAATGTTGCCGCCGTTGGAAAAGAATTTGCCAGCGAACTTTTCGAGCGCCAGCGAAAGGCCGATGGCATTGCGGCCGTTGCCCACCGGGGCGAGGGGGCTGATTCCGTCGAGAGTGATACCACCGTTAACCACTAGGATTTGGTCGGGGCGAAGGTACTGAACCTCGGTACCGAGCTGCGTGATATACGAAAGGGTGCCATCGAGCCGCACGGGTCGCGTAACCGACGATCGCAGCGGGAACAATCCCAGCGGCTGACCGAGAGTATCACGCTCAATGTACGCATACCCCGCCCCCCACAGCAGCGCGTTGGTCATTAGCGCTTCGCGGAACACCACCTGGTTCATGAATTCGTTTGGGGCGCGGAGGAGCAGCGGCTGGAGCGAGTGCCCCTTCACCTTTTGCCCGTCCGCCTGCGTCACCACGTGCAGCGGGAGCGTGCCGATTGTGCTGGCAATGAGGGACACGCACCGCAACACGGTCGTCACGGTCAAAGCCGACACTTGGTCTACCGTCACGCCAGCGTCGGAAGGCCCGCCAGCGAACAGGGAGAAGACCGGCGGCAACAGCGAAGGCTGATTCCCTGTCTGCACCTGCAGTCGCTCCTCGTTTGAGCGGGTGAAAAGTTTGGACAACATCCCCATGGGGTTCCCCCTTTACATTTCGAGCACAATCAGCTCGGGATTCTTTTCGTAGTAATTGATGATCGTTCGAGGCCCGGCGCGCATCTGGGCAAAGAGTGCCATCAGCGTCGCGGCGATGCCGTCGATTTTGCTGCGGGACTTTCGCTTGTTGAGTGAATAATTTCCGGCCTTGTCGATGTCGACGACGGCGTTCCCGGCGTGCCAGCGCAGGACCGGGTGGCCCGCGTGCTGCAATTGGCGCGAGAGCAGCAGCCGTTCCAGTTCCTTCGCCGGCAAATCCTGTGACAGCCACCCTTGGCCTGCGGGCATCACGTCAAAGCCGTCTTCAATGAGTTCGGATTCGAGTTGCTGGCCTTGAAACTTCCGATCAATCACGAGCTTCTGGATGTCATAGACGGTAGCAAGCTGGCCAAGGTCGCGGCGGATTTGTTGGTAATCAACGACGTTCCCTTCGGTCAGCGTCATGTGGCCGGCCTTCGCCCAGGCCCTGTACGGTACGCGGTGCTTGCGTTCAAGCCCGGCGATGTTCGCCCCCGGAAGATAGAAGCGAGGCAGGAGCACCACGCCATCGTCACTCGGGAAGAGGAGCACGAGGGCCGTCGTGTCGTCAGTTGCAGATAAATCAAGGCCCGCGAAACACGGCTGGCCGCGCAGGGCGGCAGGGTCAACCTTGCCCGCGCAGGCGTCCCAAGCATCGAGCGAAAGCCAAGAATCCGCCACGCTGGTCCACTGGTTAAGCCTGTATCTACGAAAAGCATTTTCTTTAGCGGGTGATTCCTTCGCTTCCAGAAAGTCAGCGCGGAACGCATCCGCCTTGATGGTTACGCCGAAGGACGGGTTTGCCTTTGCCCAAGTATCGGGATCATCCCAAGCATCGTCGGCGGCAGCTTCAAAAATCACGGGCAGGAAGCTGACATCAGCAACCTCGCCGGATTCCACCCGCTTCGCATAGTCGTAGACCTCCCGGCAAATGGAAGGCTGCCCCGCCTCGCCGGCGGTGGTGATGGCAATGAGCAGGGGCTGGCGGCGGGCTGAGCCGGCATAACGGAGGGTGTCCCAAAGGTCCCGATTGGGCTGGGCGTGCAGCTCGTCGAAGAGCACCGCGCTGGCGTTTAAGCCCTCCTGCAGCTTCGCGTCCGCCGACAGTGCCCGGTAAAAACTCGCCCGAGGCCCGACGATACGCTTGGATGAGTCGATGCAATTAAGCCGCGCAGTGAGCAGCGGCGAAACATCGATCATTTTCTTCGCTTCACGGTAGATGATGCTGGCCTGGTTGCGGTCGCACGCGGCGCTGTAGACCTCGGCCCCCGGCTCGTTGTCGCCGAGCAGCAGGTAGAGGGTGAGGCCAGAGATGAGGCCGGATTTGCCATTCTTCTTTCCGGTAGAGATGTAAGCGGTGCGGAATCGGCGGGTACCGTCAGCGTTTTTCCAACCGAAAAGGGGTGCTATTACCCGGTCCCACTGCCAGTCCAGCAGTTTGAAGGGCTGCCCCTCAAATTCCCCGGTTGAATGCCGGAGGAACTTCTCGAAAAAAGTCCGCACACGCTCGGCGGCGGCGAGGTCGAAATAGCACCCGGCGGCAACGGCATGTTTATCAGCCTCAGTTCGCACCCACTCACTCATGGCCGCCCCCGTTGATGAAGTCGGCGAGTTCGTCGGTGCTGGTCGGGGGAGCGACATTGATGCGGGAGCGGGCGCTAGGGTTCATGCCGAAGGCGGATTCAAGGCGGTCGAGTTGTTCAGCGAGGGAGCGGACCACCGATCCAAGGGGTGACGGCTGAATAGCTTTGGGCTTCCCTTTTTCGTCCTTAAAGACTTGAAGCTCGCCAGTCTTCTCGAGTATGTCTGTGGCCCTGCGCAACGCGCCCACGTTGCGGCGTAGCGTGCCAAAGCATTGCCGTCGATACGACCGATGAGGCCCATTTCCGCGAGCATCTTGGTCACACGGCGAAACTCGCGGCGGCCATCGTCGGAGAGGAAACGCGGGCAGGAAGGAAGGCCCACCGGCTTCGGCTCGTGCGCGGCCGCGCGATCCGCCCGGTACGTGCCATCGAGCCGCTTCAGCGCGGTCGGTTTAGGTTTTCTTCCCCTTGCCCCCATACCCTCACCCCACCTTCGCTAGGATGTTGTCACGGACGTGCGAGGCGATCGCGGCCATGAATTTCGGCGGGACCGAGTTGCCCATGCGCTCTGTCCCATCGCTCCATGTTCCGGCGAACTTGAAGTCATTGGGGAAAGAGCAGAAGCGTTTCAGCTCGGCATGGGTGAACCGGCGTTGCTCGGACCAGTGCAAGCACCCGTGCATGCCCAAATTTCCATCCATCTTCCGAATGGTCCGAGCGGGTTTGTCCGGATGAAAACGGCACGCGTTGAAACCGCTCCCGAGGCCCGCCTGATGACGACTAGAACCAATCGGAATCTGTGCCCAATCCTTATATACTGTGTACTTTTTTCCTGCGGCGAGGAGCATGGCTACTTCTGCCGGATCATTCTGCACGCCGATGAGGGCCGCGCGGGCGCTGATTGGTGAGGAGGTCGGGGCTGGGAAGCTGGGTTCAATGCCCAGGTCGTCGCGGACACCGACAAATATGATCCGCTGCCGCGCCTGCGGCACCCCGAAGTATGCGGCGTTGAGCACGCGCGCCTTCACCTTATAGCCGCATGATTTGAGTTCGCGGAGGATGGCCGCGAAAGTGAGCTTCATTTTGCCCAAGATCAGGCCCCGCACATTTTCCATGACGAAGCACTTGGGGCGTAGCCCTCGGAGCAGACGGCAGTATTCCTTGAAAAGTTGGTTGCGCGGGTCAGCGAAGTCGCGGCGGCCCGAGGTCGAAAAACCCTGGCACGGCGGCGAGCCGTCGAAGATGTCCAACTCTCCCGGCTTCAATCCAGTCCGCCGGAGCACTTCGTCAACGGACAGCTTCGCGATGTCGCCGTGGAAGACATCGGTGGCGGGAAAGTTCAGGCGGTAGGTTTCAACGGCGTTGGCATCCCACTCGACGGCGAGAAGCACCTTGCCGCCGGCGAGCTTGTAGCCGAGCGAGCTGCCGCCGCAGCCGGAAAAGGTCGAGACGACCGTAAAGGGCGCATTCATACGGGCACCTCTTTGCCGCAGTGAGGACATGTCACGGTTTCAACATCGTCAGCGGCGGATTCGTCGAATTCTTGGCCCTCGGCCCCATCGGGGATTGGCCCCGCGCCACCAGACACCAGCGCGGCGAGTTCGTCGGCAGTGAATCCAGTCGCGACGGCGAGTGTTTCATCTTCCGCCTTCAACGCGGCCAGCGTTTCTGCGAGCGCCCCGAATCCCAAAAGCTACCGATCTCGGGATCGCCAGTCCGGTTATCAGCGATGGCAAACGCCGTCGCCTCGCTGCCGGTGAGTTCCGTGCGGACAATCTGGATGCTGGTCCACCCCAAAGCCATCGCGGCCCGCAGGGTTCCGTTGCCGGTGCGCACGATGCCGTCGCCATCGACCACCAGCGGCTTCTGCTGACCAAACCGAGCGAGCGACGCTTTGATCGCATCGATGTTTCGCTCCGAGTGAGTGCGGACGTTTGATGGGTCCGACAAAATCTCCGAAATCTCAACAACTTCAATTTTCATGCTTCATTTACCCCCGAAAATGCTCGTTTTAGGCCCTATTTCGAGCCTGTTTTTACTGCGTAAAACCGCTGGAAAAATGGGTTCCAGATAGCGCCCATGCGGTTTTCGCCCTCCCCCACCCCCACCCCGGAAATTCGACAGAATTATCGTGAGGCTGCTGATCGATCTCCCTTGTTGACCGCCCAAACATTTCGCCCCCCCTACCCCTTTGCGTCCTCGTCCTCTTCGATCGCGCGGCGCAACTCTTCGCCCATCAAATGAAGCGCTGCGGATTCCGCTTTCAATTCCGTCTTTCGGCGTTCCATCGGGTTCGTTACACGCAGACGAACCAGCCCACTCGTAAGAGTGAGTTGTAAGTCGACCCATTCATCACCATCTACATTGATGATGCGGCTGACGGCTGTGAAGTTGCCAGAAGTATGAGTGCGTTCTGTCATTACTTACCCTTCTCGGAGACATCCGCGGCAAGTCCTTCGGCTTTCGCTGTACGGCTGATGCGGGTCTGGATTTTCGTGCGAGTTGGCCCCGGCCGGCGGCGTTAATCATGCGGAGCCGGTAGATGGCTTTCGATTCCCTCTCGGCGGCGAGATCGAATTCGTCCATGCCAGGCATTGGCGCGTATTTCTTATCGCTATTGCCAGCCATGATTGATCCTCCCCAAATACGGCCCCGCGGTAGTCAATCGCGAACCGTCAACACCCCAGTAACCAAAGTAGCGGTTGCCCCGCCGCTCAACGTCGCGATCAAATCAAGCTGGTTCATCTCACCGCGTTCAAGGTCGTCGGTCTGCGCCGATGACAGCGGTACCGCGACGCTCCAAACGAAATTAGCGATCGCTGGAGGGGATGCGGCGAAACTCCAAACGCGCCCCGTTTGAAGGCTGGTGATTCGCAGCTCGGCGGTAGCCCCGTCGAGATTGGTCCATGCGGCGTCGCTGAAAACCAGCGATATGTTGTTCCCCGCTTCAAGCTCGGCGTCGCCTTTGATCGTGGGGGAGACAATGGTCACATTGTTGCCTTGCGGTCCAAGGATCCAGAAATTGCCGATAATCATCGTTTCCTCTCCGGTAGTTCATTACGCCCCGTCGCGCGGAAGTTCGACGTTACCCTTGCATGGCAATTGATGCATAGGGTTCGGAGATTCCCCCACGCCAAGCGAGGCCCGCCGGCGGCTAGGGGAACAACATGGTCAATGATGGCCCCGGGCGTCACCCGGCCCGCGGATCGCAGAGCACGCACAGCGGGTTTGCTCGGATGAAATTGTCCCGCAACTTCGTCCACGCCCTGTCGTAGCCTCGCGCCGCAGCCGACAGCCGGCCATCCCCCCTTCCACCGCCAACTGGTGATGTCCGCAGGATCATCGTTTTCGTTGGCATTTGGGTTTCCTTTTCTTGTTCGCGATCGCCGGCCAATTCTCAATATCGATACTGCTGATGCGTTCGCGCATTCGGCGGACCATCATGGAAAACGATGAGGCGCGAGCGTATCCAAGACTTTTTGCCAAATCTTTCCCCAACGTCTCGTCGTTTGCTGAAAGGATGCCGTTTAATACGCCGCGCCTGTTCAACGGTTAAATAGCGCGTCGGATTCGCCATGACATCCTCGGCGATTGACGCAACGCGGTCGTCGAGGGAATAGTCGGTCGGAGGTGAAATGGGCTTCCACTCACCATCCCCACTCACATCGGAGAATAGAACCTCTTTCTGCGGCCCGCGCAGGTATAAAGTTCTCGCTTCCGAAATTAGGAAACGTCGGCGCAGGAGAAAATGTAAGTAGAGGGTTTCGTATGTCTGTCGCGGTCGAACCTGGGCAGGCTATATCTCCATAAATGAACTCGCGCGTCCGCGACGGCTGCATCAATTACCGACTGTTGATCGCCAGGAAATATTTTGCGGGCGAAGAGGTAGAGCAAGTTTTCAACGGAGGAAATAACATCGCTCATAGCTACTGCTGCCTCGGCGCGTTCGGCGGCGGCCCGCTGCTCGCCTACCTGGTCCTGCGTCGCGGCGCGAAAAGGGTAACGACGCGCATGAAGCGGTAGACGTAAATCCCCCAGAGGAACGAGAGGCGCGATTCTGGGTTTCGGTAAAGGGCTTTTCCTCATATAAATTGATAAGTTTTTCCCGCATCGGTTTCGCCACCGCCCTCATAGATTTTTTAGACTTTCTCCTCTTGTCGCCGGCACGAGTCCGACGAAATGTTGCGGTTATGCAAAGGTGTTTGTTACGGTCGTGCAACACTCCCTTGTTGCGGTTGTGCAACAATCGAAGGCCAAGAAACTTTGGCTGGAAATAGTCCCTGAATTTTTTCGACGGATGGCCGATCAGATAAGAGAGAACAGGAAACGAGGCCCCGGCATCCGATGGCGAAGCTGGGGCTGGAATTTCATAGAATCTTTTGAGGCAGTCGCGATAAACCCGTAGCAGGGAATCGATTGCTTACTCTGGCCGGAACGAACAATGCCAAGCCTTTCAACGGACTATCGTCCGGCCAATGCCGCGGGTGCTGCTACCACCCGCGGCACTTTTTTTACCCTGCCCCAGCCGCATCAGCCCGCTGCCGCCGCCTTGGCCGACGTACCTGCGGAGGTACAGGAGGCGGGCTGGAAGTTCCTGAAACCAATCATCGACGAATACGCTTTCGGCTGGAACGCACCGGACGGGGGACGCCCGCAGTGGTCTCGTGAGCGGCTCAACGAACATTTCGAGGCTGTTCTTGCCAAACAATTCGGTCTGGGGTCCTCGGCCAGATTTATTCCTGCTCTCTCGAAGGCTCGCGTCCTCGCCACCAATCGCGGCGCGGAGATGATCCGCGTGCGCTCCCACCACGACAGCCCATACATGCTCATCCGCATCGACTTGGATCGGCATCATCCGCACCAACGGGACCTGCAGCAGACGCAGGTGTGGGCTGATGCGCTTTTTGGTGGTAAGCCCTATTGGGAAGCTGCAAATGATCGCGGCCAATCTGGGTACCTGCTAATCCAGCGCGACGCCCGGTCCCAACGGCAAATGAACAAGCTAAGGTCTGACCTACATGTCGCGATCAAAGCGTTGGCCCGCGCCGCCGGCCTTCGGACTTACGTCGAGGCTATGGGCGGATACTTGGAAACCTCACAGCGACTAGACTCCCACGGCATGCCCCAAGACGCCCGTCGGGTCGTCGGAAGCATGGATGGCGCCTTCATGGCGAACCTGCCTCACTGGCGAACCATGGCCGACGTAGAGGCCCTGCGCGGGGCGGTCATTCCCGCTGGCAGCCCCTTACTCGCTCGGATCATTAAGGACGGGCTGGCAGCAGAAGCCGCTTACCAGAAGAAGATGGAACGCCAGGAAAGGCTCCTCGCGGCGATCCGCAGTGGCGACGACGAGGACGACGAAACAGCCCCCTGCCGGTCATCGAGCAAGGGGAAACGCCTTGCGCCCTCTGCTGACGCGGGAAAGCCCCAGCAGGCCTGGTGGACCGTTCAGCAGGCGCAGTACCGCATGGGAATCCGCACCCGGGATGAACTTACCCGGCGGCGATACGAAGTGCTGGAACTTGCCCACCGCATCTACGACGAATCCGGCTTCTCAATCAAACGCCGCGACAAAGAGCGTGACGCCCGCCTGGCCGGAGCGTTTCGCATCCTGCTCCAGCGGTTCAACAATGCCAAGGCCAGCAAGGGAGAAGCTGATGCAGCCGCCTGGTTCACAACCCGCCAAGATGGAAAAGGGAATGACGTCGATGCATTCCTGACGCACGTTTCAGGCATGGGCATCCGGGAAAAACTCGATCAAGCGAACTACCACTTACGTGCGATGCGGCAACCGCTTATTTCTGATCAGTCTCTAGCGATCATCGCGCTATCCTTGGCGAAGAGCACCCACGTCAAGGCGGATGGAGCATGCCCGGCCACCTCACTACTCGGCATGCTCCGCCACTTCGGCTTGTCGGGAAGCGGGTCGACGGTACGCGCTGCTGTGGGCATCCTGAGCGAACTTGGCGTCATCGGAATCATCCGGGCAGCCGGTAAGGGCATCTGCCGCGCGTGGAAAGTTCTCCGGCGGGGATTCTTTCACTTCTTGCCTCCGGCTTCCGAAACGGCCTCCAGCATTGATAGAGAGGGGCCTTCGGCCTTGGGTGGTAAGGGGCCTGCGGCATCTGTTCCTTTTCTCTCCGTAATGGATAGCGACGCTCATGGGCGGCAGGTTGAGGGCAGCGAGGCCGGGATGTCCATGGCGGGAGGGGTTCATGCTTCATTCGTGGCTGAAACAGCAGAAGAGGGGAGAGAGACCGCCCGAATTAAGCGCCGCACTGCGCGCTGACGTATAATATGGCCGTCCAAAAACAAATTAAGGATGATCGTTATGACGGGTGAAGAAACTAATCAGGTTAAAAGGGCTCTCGAAATCACAGAGAATATTGCGAAACTCGCGAAGGAACTGGAGGATGTCGAGCATCTGAAAAGCTCTGGAAACCTTGAGGCGAGTTTCAGTAATTTGAAAGGTTTTGCGAACCAGCAAGGGCGGCGGCTCAATAACGAACTGTCATCCCTCCGTGGCCATCTAAATTTCCTTCTTTCAAAATGAAAAGCCCCGACTCGAAGTCTTTCGGGAGTTGCTACGGTGGTCGGATAGATGCCCTATTCCCCTTCTTCCGCCCTCTCCGCGCGGTCGTTTTCCACCATCACTTGATCATCCGAGAGGTCACATCGCGCGAGACGCACATAGAATTCCTTTAGTGGTCCCCGCAGCTCTCGGTAGTATTCTTGCCAATCAAATATCAATCGCCTCGGCTCGAATGGCTCTCCCATAACCATTTTGAATTCATCCATCAGACTATTACGAACGACTACGGCGACCATCTCGCGGACGTGCGATGAGAAGTTCTGGAATTCATCCCTACGCCCATCCAGTAAACACAAGATGGCGGCTTCAATACGGACCCGGTTGGCTACTTCCGCAGTAAACTGGTCAATGTCAGATTCCAGCATACCTTTAAGAGTTGCGCTGCTAAGGCGCTCTAAACGAGAATGGTCTTCTGGAGGACGCTCAGAAGCCAGCTTCCTTACGCCATCGGCGGCATTGGTAAGCTCGATTATGTTGGACCATGCTTGCCGCAATGCGGGGTGATCGAAGTATTTGTCCATTATGCGTAATCCTTTCGATTGTGAAGTCAGTTCCTGGACCTTCGTTCAGTGGCTCCCATCGCTACGCCCTCCACGAAGAGCGCCTGGTCATACGGGTCCGACAATCCGTACTCGACTTCTATGGCTACCGGCATCTCAGCTGCCACCCCTATCCAGAAGATCGCGGAAGCTTCCCTATCGCCGGCTTGAGCGGGATGAGTCAAAAAGAAGAAACGCTCTGCCACGGTAAACACGTGCTTATGCGGGTCCGGAAAGGTCGGATCATCACCGGCGCGCTTCATTGCGGCGCGGAGACGAGTAAGCTGGTCGCGCGTAGCGGTTCCTGCCCACTGACGACCGATGATTTTTCCTTTCTCGACGAGACATTCCCAATTCTTGATTTCCATATGTTCTCCATCGGAGGAGGAGCCGCTCTCTATTGGCGGTCTGGGTATTCTGTCGTTTTCATCGAAGAAGTACAGTCCAATTTTCACAGCTTTCCTGCGGACATCTCCGGGAAGTTCGTCAGTCCTTCCAGACGGCTGAGCTAAAAAATCTTCGTATAGCCCCTGAATTTTTTGGGGCGGTGCCCGATCAGATAAGAGAAGGTACTGCCCCCTACCAGTTCCTTTCCGGTCGAGATGGACCGCCCCGGTGGGAGGCTATTTAATTTTCGGAGGTTCTAATGAGCTTTTCTAAAACCGCCCAACTGTCATGCCCATGCGGTTGCCATTTCCTGATCTTTTTCGGCAACGAAGAGGTCCAGACCCCCTCACCTAAAACATTCTGCCCACGCTGCGGCAACGCGGGGCAAAAGAGGGACTGGGTTGGCCCTGCCTTTGTCAAACAGCCGCCGCTCGCCAATGGTCGGGCGATGACCCGCGAACGAGACGACTGAAGCCCCTCCCATGATCGACCCGCTTACTGAAAATCTCATCCCTATCGCCCGCCTCGCCGAGCACCTGCCGCCCAGCGCCCGCACCGGCGGTCAAATTAGTACAGCGACTATTTACCGCTGGATGAAACAGGGTCTGGATACCGTCCTCCTCGGCGGGAGCCGGTATAGTTCGATGGCGGCGGTGGGGAGGTTTATTGAGCATGGAATGGGAGCAGCGTCGGTGCCAGCACCGCGTCGAACAGCCCGAGCCATCAGCGATGAATCAGCAGCAGCAGCCCGTCGTCGGCTGTCCGCCCTGGTCCCCGGCCTCAAGTAATCTGCCAAAAAAGAAAACGGCCCCGCATCGCGCGAGGCCGTTTCCGTTAACATGCTTCCCCCACCTCACCCGATGACCGCCATCACCTCCGCAGCCTTAGCGACGTTCAGCTCGCTATAAATTTCCGTTACCGACAAATGCTGGTGGCCGAGGACGGCCTGTGACGCATCCGGGCTAAATTGCTTCCTGACGAGCGTCCCGACCGCGTGGCGCAACTGGTTCGGCCTCCAAAGGAACTCTTTGCGCCACGCCCGCAGTTCGGCGCGCTGGCCAGGTGTGAGGCGCGCGGACCATTCCGCCGGTGTTTCTAGTCTCGCCTGTTTCTTCCGGCCCTTCGGCACGATCATCTTCCGCGACAGTTGCTCCGGCAGCGAGAATGCCCGCTCGCATCCCCGCTGGATCGCCTTGCGATACGTCAGGGACGTGTAGCGGTCACCAGGACGCCGCCGGGGGTTGTCGGCGACGTGCGAGCCGGGGGCGTTGCCCTGCCCCTCCGGTGTCTTGCGGTTCTCTCGCTTGCGTTCCCGGAATGCCGCCTCGGCTTCCGCCGGCGAGAATAAGTAAGCATCCGCGCCGCGATTCAGGAAGGGCTTGATGATGGCTTGCGCCTTCGGCCCCAAGGCGATTTTCCGGATGATGTCGTGGTGTTCGGTTTTGTGAACGCTGGGGGTGTAAATCCAAACCTCTCCACTCATGTCGATGTCCCGGCGGCGCATTAATACGACCTCGCAGGGCCGCATCCCGCTATAACGCTGGACCCCGACCATCGCCCGCACCTGGTCGCCGAGGTGGGGGAGCGTCGTGTCAACAATCTCGGCGGCGACGGGGCGAACCTTCTCACCCTCTTTCGCTCCGCTACGCCCCCTCTTTAGTCCTCTCACCGCTTTGAGGCACCATAGCGTCTCCCCCTTTACCCTTCCCTCCTCCACCCCCCACGCGACGATGCGTTTGAGCCGGCCGATGTTGTTATTGATCGTCTTGCGGGTGTGGCCGAGGCGGATCATCTCTTCGCGAACGAGCTTCATCTGTTTAGGGCCGAAGGCGTCAACCGGCATATTGGGGAACAGCGTTGCCCAAACCCGCACGACGAGCTGTAAGCAGGATATTTCCTTCGTGATTTCACCGTGTTTGACGTAGTACCCCACCGCGTACTCCATGTAATCAGCGGCGAGATGCGTGACGGTGTAGTCGCTTACGTTTAGGGGTGCCGCTGCTTTGGTTGCAGGAAGCTCCCGGCCGTTGTCCAACCACTGCCGGATGATCTGGTCGTATCGTTCCCGAGCCTCGGCAGAACCCCACGGCCCGAGGTAGGTCGTGGGACCGGAACGCCCGGCGAGGCGGACGAAGGCCCGATTCTTTTTGCGATGGCGGCAGAGTTTGGGAAGTTGGATTTCTTGGGTTGCCATGAACGCGCTCCATACCCTTCTGATCGGGCAATGGGCGAAAAAGTGTAAGGCGGTACACTCAGGTGTGTGTACCCGGTACACTCAATCGGGCGTTTTCCGGCCGCGCGTCCCGACTCAGGACACGCTCGAAACCCCTTGTTTCATAGGCTTTGGAAGGATTCGGGGCGACAGGATTTGAACCTGCGACTTCCTGGTCCCAAACCAGGCGCTCTAGCCAGGCTGAGCTACGCCCCGTTCTTGTGCGATGGATTTGTGATCCACTGGATCGCGCGTGGCGCTATGATAGCGATATTTAATTCAAACAAAAGCCGGACGACTAAAATTTGTACGCCACGACGACCGTGCTGATGGTCTGACGACAGAGGGCGTGCGGTCTCTCTTGATCGGGCACCACCCCTTCCAGGAATGCGTATTCAAAGTGTTTCCACCGCACGCGGGAAACTGCCCAGAACTGCCAATTGCAGGCAATGCCCTTTTGCTTCTTCGAGTGCATTCTTCACGTTTTCGTCTTCGCAATGACCCGCCAGATCGGTGAAAAAGTAATACTCGAAATTGCGTTTTTGCGAGGGGCGGGTGTCGATGTTCGTGAGATTTATCCCGAACTTGCCAAAGACGTTGAGCACATCGACGAGCGCGCCGATTTATGTGCCGTCGTGAAAATAATCGACGTCTTGTCATCGCCCGTGCGCTTGGCCGGCTGCGTGCCCGCTCCGCCCCCGCCGCTGCCCCACTTTCCGATCGTGAAGAATCGCGTGACATTCGAGGGATTGTCTTCGATGTTGCTGAACAGCACTTTGAGCCCGTACAGTTCGGCAGCGAGCGTGGAGCCGATGGCGGCGGTGCGCGATTCCGTGGCCGCCATCTCGGCCGCTTTGCTCGAGGACGCGACGGCCATCCGCTCCGCTCCCGGCAAGGTTGCCGTCAGCCACTGCCGGCATTGATTCAGCGCCTCGCCCTTTGAATAAATAATCTTCACTTCCTCCGGCGCGAATTCGCCAACAGGTGCGAATGAATCGCGATCAGCACCTCGGCCACGATCGTCACCGAGCGATTCTCCAGAAACGCATCCATCGATTCAATGATCCCCCCTACCGTGGAATTTTCGATCGGCACCAGTCCCAGATCGGCGTGGCCGCGATCAACTTCCTTAAAGACGGCCGCGATGTCCGTGACGGGAACGTGCTCGACCGAAGAACCGAATTTCTTAACGCTTGCCAGATGAGAGTACGAACCGGCCGGCCCAAGAAATGCGATGCGGAGCGGCTTTTCAAGCGCAAAACTACCCGACATCAGTTCGCGATAAATCGCCTCCAGACAGGAATTCGGAAGCGGGCCTCCGCTATCATGATTAGCTTTTCGGATGCGATCGAGCACGACTTTTTCCCGGTCGGGCGCGTAAACCGGGGCACCGGACTGCTGCTTGATCCTGCCGATGTCGACGACAATCCGCGCGCGCGCGTTCAGAAGCTCCACGATTTTGTAATCGAGTTCGTCGATCCTGATTCGGAGTGCGTGGAGTGAATCCACTTCTGACATGACGCACCTGTAAGCGTTGCGAATTTCACGCGATTATACCGCAAAGGCCCCGGATCGCCCATTGAGCACCGAAGCACCGACAAAGCGGGCGTGCCCGTTTTTCCGGTGAGTTCTTTCTTGTGCCTGCAGACTGCGAAAAATTCCGAGACGCGCCCATGAGGAAGCGTTTGACTCTCAGCAAAGAACGCCGAACGCTTCCTCACGGGCGCGTCTCTGAATCCCATGTATTTTCACGGTTGAGCCGGTGCCTCGGAAAAACGAGCACGCCCACAAAGCACCGACACAACGATTCGAGGACACGATGGAGCAAAGTCAAAAAAATGATTGCGGGTCTGGAAGCAAAACGACGCGAGTCTCTTTGGAGTCCGAGCGATCACGCGATTGGCCTTTGATAAGCCGATGGGATCGCTCGGATTTTCAGGTTTCCCGTCTGCCGTCGATTTGTGATGCACGGAGGTCCGCCATGAAAATGACGAATTTCGGAATTGCGGTGCTGGTACTCGTGCTGTTGGCGGCGGCGGCACGGTTTGGAGGCGGGCAGACGGAAACGGCAGTTGCACACGGCGCGGCATCGCACGGAACGACCCAGCCTTAACCCCCCTTTCAAACCTCACACCTTTTCAACCATGACGGCTTGAGGGTCGCACGCTAGACTATGCCGCATCTCTTAAATAAGGACGGCAACGCCATGGCCACCGATGAAGATATGAAGCGCGCAATGAAAGCCTTCAAAAAACGCTTGAAACTGACACAACTTGACGATGAATCGCGATTGGGCCGGTCCCCCCTCAGCGGCGGCGGATCGAGCGGGATCGAATCGATCATTCCGCCTCGCGAGTTTCCGCAGGAAGTCTGGGACGAACTCGTGAAACGTGGAACGCTGTCCAAAGATTCCGACGGCTTCTATCGCATCGGCACTTTCAAGGGCGGCATCAGCTAACCGCACGTGGCCGTTCAAGTGTCAGCAACCCTCACTCGCCGTGCTCGGTGACCGTGGTACTGGAGGCCGCCCCGATGGGGCGCGGCTCCGGGTCCTTCCAGCCAAACCACCGCCGCACTCCTTCCGCCCCAAACTGCACCGCAACCGCAAGCAGGCAGCCAATCAGCACCGCCGAAAATCGCTCGAACGAGGAGGTAATGACATGACCTTCGCTCGTGGTCATGACGATCAGCGTGGCGACGCATGCCGTGCGAAGACCGACATCGAGGCGTAAGAACTCAGCGACGAACACGGTTGCCGCCAGCGCGAAGAGAAGCTGTGGCGGAGCGGTGCCGAATGTTTCTCCGATGGTGAATCCAATGAGTCCGCCCACGGTGTTGGCCGCGATTCGCACCGCAGATGCGGCGATGGATTGCTCCAGCCCCGGCTGCAACACCAGAATCGCGGAAACCATCGCCCACAGCACCCCCTTCCCATGAAACCAGCGATACCCCGCCAGAAGAATCGAGCCCGAAACCAGCACCTGCATCGTGTAAATGCACGCCAGTTGAAGCGATTGTCGATTCGTCTTTCTCTCCGAAAAGAAAAGACGGCGAAAGGCGAGACGTTCATTCGGATCGAACATGCAACATGCTCCACGGATGCTTCGGAGCATTATATGCAACGATCAAAGATGAAACCCGCGGACCAAACAAAGTCGCCCCCCCCGGAATCGCGATACCACCCCATCAACCAGCGCGTTCGCATTATAAATCGAAAGCGTCAACTGCACCGACACCCGCCCCGTCATCGGCGTGTCCGCCTCCACCGACAAATGCGATACCGACGACATGCGCGACAGATGCTCCAGATGCACCAGAAATTCGTGGAACTGCGCAAACGTGCATGTCCCCCCCACTTCAATCGGCAATTGCTGCGACTTTCCCAACACGATCGGCGGCAACGCACGCACTGTAATTTCCTTCATGCCCGCGTTATCAAGTTCATGCGAAAGCTGTTCCATGAACGGCCCCAGATCCTGTGCCGTCGGCAAAAGCCGATCGTGGTTCCCCACCTGAAGATTGATGAACTCCACTTTTTTCGTAATGTCGGTGAGTTGCTGCCTTGCCTCCGCGCGCGCATTGATTTCGCGTTGTGTGGCTGCGATCTGGGATTGAACGGAACCGGTCTTGCGGAAATAGGGGATAAGGGCCAGAACGACAAACGCGGCCGCAATCGCCCCATAGCCGCTCATGATGAACAGGCGTCCCGTGCGTACATGGGTTGAATCAGCCGGCATGGTTATCCCCTCCCGTGGTCGCCGCGCGCACCGGAGATCGCTCCTGGTCTTCGGTGGCCAGCCGTTCGAGTTCCATTTCCATCTGGATTTCAAAGCGGCGAATGGAGTGCTCGCTGAGAATTTCGGTGCGGGTGAAGTTCAGCGACACATCGGAAAAAAGAGTGTTGGTGGAAACCTTGCCGATCAGTTGTGCGATCTGCACGTCGTTGGGCGCGACCCCACCACGACGATATGCGCCACATCATGATTGTGAGGCGGATGTGCCGCGTCCCCGACGAAGCCCGACCCCTTCACCGGCTCTGAACGCACATCGATCGTGACCCGCGACAGCGCCATGCCCATGGTCATATCGTTTTGAATTTGTTGAATCACCGCCGACATCGGAATGGTATTGCCCAGTTCGCGATAGGCCAGTTCCAGATTGTTCAACCGCTTAAGCACTCCAAGTTCACCTTGCAGTTTATCGTTGACGTCACCCGCCTGAGTCAGTTGGGACGCAAGCGTATCGCGTTGAGCCTCGAGCGAGCCGAATGCGCACCCTCCCGATAAACGTCCAACCGATCCCCGCCGCACAGAGCAGCAGCATGAACCCCACATGCCGGCGCAGATTTCTCCCACGCCGCTGCTGATCGAAATACCACTCCGGCAGAAGGTTCACCGTCTTCATGCGGCCACCTCTTGCCGAATCGCGCACGACGAATACAGGCTCAAGCCCGCGGCAACCGCCCACTCGCTCGAACGGTCGGGCCGGGCGACATCCCCCAGGTCCAGCACCCCCCGCAGAGGCCGGGCCGGTTCCACTCGAAGCCCCAACGAACTCACAAGATTCTCAAGGATGCGCGGACACGACGCTTGTCTGCCGGTGATCGTAATCAGGTCCGGCCGACTCCCGCGGAACGTGACCACAAAATACCGCATGCACATGTCCAGTTCGCGCGACAGCTCTTCCAGCGGTGGCCGCACCGCATCCTGCATCGCCTGCGCCGACGGTGCCGCCCTTCTCCAAAGGTGTCCGACGTCGCCAACCCCGACCGCATCTGGGCCGCCTCTAACTGCGAAATGCCCAGCTTCTGCACCACGGCTGCATCGATGGTCGAAGCGCCGATCTCGATGTGCTTATAGAAAACCAATTGATCGTTGCGCGTGATAATAAATTGTGATCCCGAATGCCCGATGTCGAGCAGCGCCAGACTCTCCCCCATCGGTGAATGCTCAAATCCCGCCCTGCACGCACCGCGATAGCCCGCACAGGCCGCAATGTCGATTCCGTCCACCGCCAACCCCGCACCGGCAGCCGCATCAAGGTGCAGCTTCAACGTCTCGCCCTGCGCCGCGAAAAGCAACAGTTCATCTTTTATTTCCGTCCCCCGACGCACCTCTCCCGCCCGAAACCACACGATCCGCCCATCGCCGATTTCGAACCCGAACCGATCCTTCGCTTCCCACTGCAACGCCTGCTGCAGGTCTGAATCCGGCATCTGCGGCAAGCGAACTGATTTTGCATGAAGCAGCGACGGAGGCAACGACAACACCGCCCGCTTCCCCGCGAACGATCCCTCCGACAATCCCTGCTGAATCGCTCCCGTCAGCCGCCCAACAGCCGTCTCCGCGCTCCCCGGCGGAGCGATCTCCACCCTGCATGCACCCCGCAACGATAGCTGCTCCCCCTTCCGTCGAAATTGCAGCATTCGAATCGAGTGACTTCCCACATCAATCCCAATGGGACAATCTTGTGATGCAAAACCAAACATCGCACTCTTCAATCTCGAACCTCACATAATGAGGCACGAAATCCGACTGATACAACCTCGCGGGAAGGGCTGGAAGAAATGCTTCCGCTTACTTGTCACTCTTCTTTTCCTGGACCTTCACCGACAGATTGCCGCTCTCGAGAAAGCTGTCGATCTTCTCGACTTTCTTGCTTACATCATTCACCGAATCAACGATCGCCTGAAACTGGGCACCCGTATCCGGAATTCCACCGGCCCCTGGTGCCGCATAGGCCGCACGCGGTCCCGAACTATTGTTCATGTTGACGAGAAGGTTCGCACCCAGCAGCACTGCGATAACGGTGAGCAATGCACGAATCGAACGATCATTCCGAGCCATAACGTTCCTTTCGGGAAACAACTTCGCTCATAGAAATATCGGATAGCGCCGCCCAGGGGTTCACCCCATTTTTGGGGAGTTGGCGGAATTCTAAGAAAAGGATGATTTTTCCCGCAATGCAGCCCCCCCCCGCAGCCCCTTCGCAGGTCAATAATCGCTGTAATTCTGCCCGTCAGAATCCGCCCCCACGGCATTCGCCGCCACCACGCCCGTGCAAGGCTGATACATCCACCCCGACGTCCCATCCGCCGAAATCGGATCGCTTGCCCCCAGAATCTTCACCGTGGCCAAACCATTCAACGGATTTGTGGGCAACTGCAGAACGTAAATTCCATACTTGAACGTCTCCGTATGCGCAGCCGACGTACGGCCATTCTCGTCGCTGAACATCGTCAATTGACTTACAAAATCCCGCGCCGTGGGCACCGCTGACACATGACCGTCCGGATACCCCGGCGCAATGTCGTGATGGTTGGACTTGTAAACCCCGATCTGCGTCCGCAAAAGTCGCAAATCATCCTTCAACGAACCTTCCCTCGCAATTTGCGATGCATTGGAGAGCTTCGGCATCGCGATCGCCGCCAGAACTCCCAGGATGACGACGACAATGAGCAGTTCAATAAGGGTGAAGCCCTGCGAAGCACCGCGACGACCAAACCCCAACTCAAATGGCAAGAATTTCATCGTCCACCCGCGCAAGAACAGGCCCACCCGCGAGTTGTGACGAGGCTTTAGCCGTCAATCCAATCATCCGAATGGGCGAGCCCCCCGCTGCCGCACGTTTTTTATTCAGTTGATTTTGTAGAGTGCGCACCAAGACGGTACCAGGGCTGATGCGACCGGCCTGATCCAAATTCATTTGTGCCTCGGCAATCGCGGTCGGATGAGTCTTTGGGATCCAGATCCAACAGCACTTTGACCATCGTGCAGCGGGCATCAAAGCTCCGGCTAATTCTCATCACATACGCCCGCAACGTTGCCACGCCCACGTCAGTCTTCCCCATGTCCAAACGAATCATCGCAAGTTCTGCATCCGCTTCGTGATATTGATCGTCAAGACGAAGCGCAGTCAGGCATGCCTTTTCGGCTTCATCATATTTTCTCTGCGCTCGCAAAACGATCGCCATCGCCATTCTTGCTTCAGGGGCCATCGGATGTTCCCGCAGATAGGCTTGAACGCCGGGAACATAGGTTTGCGGGGCGTGGGCTTTAAGATCATCACAAACCGCGCTAAGTGCACACCGGATATCGGAAGCGCCTGGGTTATAAAGGGCCGCCGCGGAGAGATAAATCGTGGAGTTCGCAAGGTCTTGACGCTTGCCGTAATACTTTGCAAGTTCCCAATAACTTTCAAAATAAGTAGGGAATAGATCGCCCGAACAACGCAGCAGTTCCGCGCCAAAGTCCACCATCCACGGTTGGGGGGCAGTCGTTGTAAGAGTCGAACCTGCCCACGTACACGCCTTGGCGCTGTTCGCATTGTCATGAGCCGTCGCGAGCGCTAGCGTGATATTATCGTGCCAATCACCGTTGCGAATGACCGTGCGAACGAACATGGCGATGAATGATACAAGAAGCAGGAAGGCGAACGTCCAGCGGCACAATCGGAGCCGTTGGAAAAGTTGCGATTGCCAGGCGAGCACGACTCCCCACGCGGCAATAATGAGCACAAATACACTAGGCAGATAGAACAACCGCTCTCCCATAATGGTGCCAATGCGCAGGAAGTTGGAGACCAGAGCATAGGAAAGTGCGAACAAGCCCAACGTAAGAACAAGTGCGCCCAGGCGACGCCAATATCGTAGACTAACGACGAAGGCAAGTAGCACCAACAGCAATCCAATGAGCGGAAGCGGTTGTGTCGGATTCGTGGTGGGCATCAAGCTGGGTGCGGAATAGTCAGCGGAAAGAACGCGCGGCCAGACCATTAAGCCGAGATATTTCGTGAGAATCGCAAATGGCGTGACGATCCGTTCGAGGACCGTCGCGGAAACAAGCGGGTTCACGATCGGATGAATGGACCGAATATCACGCATCAATCCCGTCGAATGGATCCGCATCGCAAGATATACGCCAAATGCACATCCGATCGGCAGGTAATATCGCAAGGCCCGACGGCAAAACCACTGGAGCAGGCTCGGGCGGCTCTCACGAGGCCAAAAGGTCCAACGCCATCCATCAATGAATACGAACACCCCAATTAGCGCGGCGGGTGTCTCCTTGGAAAGCATCGCAAAGAAAAAACAGGCTGCCACAAGCAAACCATGCCACGCCGGACGCGTCGCCGGAACCGTTTGGCGGAGAAGAGGCTCCTCCGGCAGGTAAATGAGGATGGCAGCGAGCGACCAAATGGCCGCGAGCATCTCCGCGCGACCGACAATGTTTGCAACGACTTCCGTGTGAATGGGATGCACCGCAAAAAGTAGCCCCGCCACCAACGCCACCCCCCGACTGCCGAAGATACGCCACGCAAGAATCGCCACCATCACCGTGCATAGGCCATGTAAGATCACATTCGTAAGATGGAACGCCCACGCGGCATTGGGAAGGAGCGCCTGGTTCGCGAGATAGCTCCAGATCGTAAACGGGCGATACAGTATATCAGGCAAGTTTCCATCTTTGGCCGCCCAATAATTGTCCGACCATATCTGCGACCAGTCCAGGTTTTGAACATGCTCGCTGTTTTGCACAACCGCCACATCATCGAACGTAAATTGATTGCTCAGGCTATTTAGATAGACCGTCATGGCAATAGCCGCAATGCCCAGAAGTAGCCACCACGAAAGCTTTCGCGTGCCCTGCGGCGGCGGTTTAAGATCATTTTGTTTGAGCATATCGATTCAGTGACCCATAAGAAGGAGTGGTGTGAACTGTTATCGGCAAAATAGGCCCACGGCTGAAGCGATGCTCCGGAGCAGCGCATAAAAAGAACCGGCCCGGAAGCAATCACTGCCTCCGGGCCGGTATCAATTCGCTAAAGGTTAGCTCTTAGTAGGGGAGCAGGCCGGTGCCGGTGGTGTCAGTCGCGGAGACTTGATAGCCGCCAGCGGGCACTGAGTAGACCCAGCCGACGTTAGCTGCGGCTGCGGCTGCGGCTGTGGTATAGCCGTTTACAGGGTTCGCCGGGGGGTTCTGGACATAGGGACCAAATGTGCCCAGAGCATTCACGGCGGTGGTGTCCGTGGTGCTGGTCTTGCCGCCAAGAACGGTCCAGAGTGCAGTGGCGTCTTTAGGTGGCGTATCGTTGTGCTGAACCTTGAACAATTCGATCTGACTGCGAAGCGATTGCAGCGTCGAAGCGACCGAACTCTTGCGGGCGTCACTTGACGCACTTGTGAACTGCGGAATCACGATGGCGGCCAAGATGCCCAAGATGATCACGACGATCAAAATTTCGACGAGGGTAAATCCACGAGCATTGCGTTTCATCAGATATTCTCCAAAAGGGTTTTAGTTTCGACAATTTAACAATCGGTTTTTTGAACCACTGACTTTAGGTGACTTCGAAAGTTCGCGGTTGTGCCGGGACATTTCGGGGAGGCACGTGGCACAGCCCTCTTGCCGGCCGACTCTCGCCGACCGACACAGGCCGTCCGGCTGGAGGCCTGTGCCAAACATTTCGCCGCTTATGCCCAGGCACCCCCTTTCAGGGATTCTTGGCGACTCTTCTTTACGCGACCGTCTTGTTCCATAGTCATTTCGCGTACTCCGCCGGGGAATTTTGTGGCCCGCGTCCTTGCGGGTGGCTCGATTTCCTCTGCCGGGCAAGCGTCGGAAACCATCAACACCTCAACCATCGACCGACAACCGAAATCACTTAACTTGTCCGTGCATCACAAAACACGAATTCGCCTGTCTCTCCAAACAGGCCGTGTCCGTTCGCTCAGACCGGATTCGGGTATGAACAAAACCTACGATACAGGCCGAATCAGTCAAAAATTAGAACGCAACCCCCGAACGCCCCCACCAAGCCGCGTCCGGTAACACCCCCAAAATAACCCCAAAAAGTAGCTCCGCGGCAGAAGCCCGGGGCTTCGACACCCATTGTTTTTGTGCAAACATCAAAGCCCCGGGCTGCCGCCACGGAGCTACTTTCAATACTTCCGTTTTTCCGTCGTGCCGTCGTGTTTTTCTTCGTGGTCTTCGTGCCCTTCGCAACTTCGTGTTTACGTCGTCTTTCCCCCCCCCTCACACCGACAGCGTCGTCACCTGCGCCGAAAGAAAATGCATCGCATTCATATCATCCCGAATCAGCAGCCCCTGCAGCGGATCAATATCCAGCACCAAACCCGCAAGAACCCGATCATTCATCCGCACCGTCACGCGCGACCCCAGCATCGCACAACGCGACTTCCACTCCGCCAGCCACTCACTCGCCGCCGCCAAAATCGATCCCGCAATGTGCCCCTCCAACTCCCGCAACAGTTCCGTAACCACGCGCAGCCGATCCACCAGCGACCCCGTCATCTGATAAAGCGACGTCGCCTGCGCCGAAATATCCGCCGGAAAATCACCCATCGCCTGCGCGACATTCACGCCAATGCCCACGACCACATGTGCTCCGCGCCGCTCCACCAGAATCCCCGCAACTTTTCGCCCCTCAAACAAAATATCGTTAGGCCATTTAATCTCCAGCCGAACTGTAAACCCCGCGGCCGCCAGCGCACTCTCAATCGCCCGCGCCGCCGCAAGGCCGCTCCGCAACGTCAATTCATCAATAGACCCCGCAGGCATATTCAGCAAAATCAGCGAACACAAAATCGACTGCTCCGCCTTCGCCACCCATGTCCGCCCCAGCCGCCCCCGCCCCGCCGTCTGTTCGTCCGCCACCACCAGCAGCCCATCGTTCTCCCCCGACACCGCGCACTGCCATGCCACATCATTCGTCGAACCGGTCCGCAAAAATACCATCACCCGCCGACCCGCGCGTCGCCCACTCACGCGCACATCCTCTTCCAAAATATCACGCCAGCACGGAAGCCCCGTCGACACCAGCCGAATCCCCGACGGCGTGCGTTCAATCAAACATCGCCGCTGCTGCAAAATCGCAACCGCCTCCTGCACATCCGGCAGCGGTGCCAGCGTGTCCCGAAGAAGCTGCTGCATCGTCGACTCCGGTCGCTTCCACAACGAAAGCAGCACCGCCGTCACCGTCCGCTCCGACATCGGGGCCGTCGTGCTCATTCAAACTCCATCGACAAATCCAGCACCGGCGCGGAATGCGTCAGCGCCCCGATGGCAATCCGATCCACCCCGGTCTCCGCCACCTCATGCACATTGGCCAGTGTCACCCCCCCGGACGCCTCCAAAAGCGGATATGCCCCAATTGTCGAGGACTGCCCCCCACTCTTCTCCCGCATCGCGTTCCGAAGCCCCACCGCCGCCCTCAACTCCTCCGTACCGAAATTGTCCAGAAGAATAATATCCGCCCCGCCGCCTGGCAGCGCCTCCGCCAACTGCTCCAGTGTGTCCACCTCCAGCCACAACAAAACCGACGGCTCCAACCCCTCCCGAATCCGCCGCGTCACCTGCGCCAACGTCTCCTCGCCCCGCGAACGCAGTGCCGCCAGATGATTGTCCTTCAACATCACACCGTCATACAGCCCCATGCGATGATTCACCCCCCCACCGCATCGCACCGCATACTTGTCCAACGCCCGATACCCCGGCGTCGTCTTCCGCGTATCCACAATCGTAGGCCGAGGCCGCACGTCCGCGACCGCATCCACATATCGCGCCGTCATCGTCGCAATCCCCGAAAGATGCCCCAGAAAATTCAACAGCGTCCGCTCCGCCGACAACACCATCCGCGCCGACCCCCACACCCGTGCCACCGTCTCGTTCTCTTCCACGCGCCCCCCTTCCTCCACACACATCTCAAACTTTAAATCCTGGTCATATTCCCGCAAAATCGCCCCCACCAAACACCCCCCGCTCAACACCCCCGCCCGCCGCGCCACCACCCGCCCTTCCGTCCTCAACCCCGCCGGTATCGCCGCCTCCGCCGTCCGATCCCCCGTCCCCACATCCTCCCGCACCGCCGCCCGAATCAGCAACAAAATCTCCTCCGACACCGCCAACGCCTTCATCATCATCCTCCAAACACTTTCCTGAAACACTTCTACCTTCCGAGACGCGCCCGTCAGGAAGCGTTCTTTTGCCGCTCATTAAAAAGAAACCATTCGCTCACTGCTACACCTTGGGACAGGACCGCCCTAATCCTCTCCCCCACTATAAACCTTTAGAATCCCCTCGTCCCCACTCCTTCCCCTCCTTCGCGTCTTCGCGGTTAACTCTTCATCTCCCCCCTCAACACTTGCAACCCAACCCCTCCGACGGCAACCTATCCACCAACACCTCTACCCGGAGAACAATATGCTCGACCCTCGTTACACCAAACTCGCCCAAACCCTCATCCATTACTCCTGCGAAGTCAAAAAAAACGAAGCCGTCCTCATCGAAGCCATCGACATCCCCCACGATTTCACTAAAGAACTCGTGCGCGTCTGCGCCAATGCCGGCGGTCTCCCCCTCGTCATGCTGAAAAGCAACGAAATGAACCGCGCCCTCATGCTCGACGGCACCCAGTCCCAGTGGGACCTCATCGCCAAAGTCGAAGCCCTCCAAATGAAAAGCGTCCAGTGCTACATCGGCCTCCGCGGAAATCCCAACGTCGCCGAAGTCTCCGACGTCCCCCGCGATAAACAGGAACTCTACGAAAAATCAGTCTGGACCAAAGTCCACAAAAATATCCGCATCAACAAAACCAAATGGGTCGTCCTCCGCTGGCCCACGCCCAGCATGGCCCAGATGGCTGAAATGAGCACCGAGGCGTTTGAAAAATATTTCTTCGACGTCTGCACCTTGGACTACGCCCGAATGAGCCGCGCCATGCTCCCCCTCAAGAAACTCATGGAACGCACCGACCGCGTCCGCATCCACGGCCCACGCGACACCGACCTCTCCTTCTCCATCAAAAACATCCCCGCTCTCCTCTGCGATGGACACCGCAACATCCCCGATGGCGAAGTCTACACCGCACCCGTCAAAGACAGCGTCAACGGTGTCATCCACTACAACGTCCCCACCCTATACCGCGGCGTCACCCACACCGATGTCCGCCTCGTCTTTGAAAAAGGAAAAATCGTCGAAGCCACCAGCAACGCCACCGACAAGCTTAACGAAGTCCTCGATACCGACCCCGGCACCGCTACGTCGGCGAGTTCGCCATCGGATTTAACCCCTTCTGCACCAAACCCATGAAAGACATCCTCTTCGACGAAAAAATCGCCGGCTCCATCCACTTCACCCCCGGTAGCTGCTACGAAGAAGCCAGCAATGGCAACAAGTCCGCCATCCACTGGGACCTCGTCCTCCGCCAGGACAAACCCAGCGGCGGAGGCGCCCTCTACTTCGACAACACCCTCATCCGCAAAGACGGCCGCTTCCTCATCAAAGAACTACTCCCCCTAAACCCCGAAAAGCTACGCTAAAGCAAGCAGTAACCACATGTGCCCCCAATCCAGCTTACCTTTCGCGGCACCCACCCCAAACCACATGTGCCCCCCGATCCGGCTTGCCTTTTCGCGGCACCCACCCACACCGCATGTGCCCCCAACCCGGCTTGCCTTTTCGCGGCACCTCCCCCCCCCCCGGACCACCACAACGCCAGTACGACACCGTCACCAAGCGCCCACCCCCCAAAAAAACACCCTCCCCCGCCCTGGCAACCACCCCCCCCTTCCCCATCAAACCCTCTCCCAACCGCCTCATCACCCCCCACACCACTTCCCAAAACCCGCCACGGCAGTGGCGTAAGACTTTAGCCCATGGCAAAGCCATGGGAAAAAAACGCCGCAGGCCTTTGTCGCAAATGCCCCCCCGGGGGGCGTGCCGCGACAATCGTAATGTGCAATCAACTCCAACAAGACCCCTCCCACCAAAAGGTTAGCCGGCGATTTCAATCGCCGCGTATTTCGCCGCCCACAATCCCATTCACCTCCCTACCGGCATCCCCAACTCTCGCCGCAACACCTCCACGAACGCATCCACCACGTCCCCCCGCCCCGCCGCCAACACCACACGCCGCCCGCCTCGCCGAACTAACCCCACGTTGCGAACCCGTCCAGAAGTCACTGGTCGATTCCATACAAAAATTTCCTCGATCTCCTCCCGTTTCCACCGCCGCCGAATTTTCCACCGCCACACCAACTCTGTCACCCGCTCCACACCCCTCGTTCCCACCTCATACGAAACTCGCGATATGAACGTGAAGAGCAGCCATACCGTCATCATTCCTAACACCGCAATCGCCAAAATTCCGGCGGCTTGGTTCAACCGCTCTGGCAAAAACGCTCCCGCACACATCATCCCCAGCCCCATCAAAACGCCCCACGCGCCCTGTAGCGGCACCATAAGGTATCCCTTCTCTGTCAAATCTCGCGGCGTAGCGCCAATAAAGCTTCCTATACTCACCCGAACCCCATCAGCCATCAGTTCCATCCTTACTCCCCCTCTTGCCAAAACCTCCTCCGGGTTTAGAAATACACCTCCCACACTCACTTCATCCCGCACCTCCACGGCCATATTCAACTCAGCAAACCGTTCAATCTGCCGCGCCAACTCGCGAGCCGCCGTTAGCGCCACCTCATACGAATACGCCCAACCGATTGACTGTGAACGCATCCCAGCATCGAATTTGACAGTCGCCATTCCGTCCACGCCGTCGCGAAACCGCGAAAGCACGTTACGAGAAGGCCTTGCGCCGATCACCACCACCGCTTGAATTGCTCCGAGCCTCACGCGCCAGCCATCCAGCGGCCCCCACATCGGCTGCCTCACACCATTCCGATCTATCAAAATTTCAACCCGTTGCGGACGGAATTGGCTTCTCAATGCCATCGCTCCGCCAATAAATAATGCTTCGATCCCGAGAAAACAAACGCCCCCTATGACAGCCACCACCACATCCACCCCATCACGTGGGTGCATCACACGCGACAAATGCACCCCCTTCAAAATCGCCAACGCCACCGGCATAAACGGCCCCAATACTGCCGACATCACCCCGATCCACGCCTCCGCCCGCCTCCCCTTCCCAAACTTCAACCGCGCCGGCAAGGCCGGCATCAAAACCCGCAAACCCTTCCCCCTCCACCACCTCAATGCCATGTCCTATCTCCACCACAAAAACCTCCACAAAATCACCCCCATCCTACCAACCGTTAAACAGCCCCCCGTCAGGCCACCAATCCTCCGTCTTCTTGTCAACTCACGCGACAACGATGCCGCATATCCGCATCTCCCCCATCTCCTACCAATTAACAATAAGAACGCCACCCGCGCGCGCACCTTGGCACACTCACTTTCGCATCCGCGATATCCATTCGCGGCCCCCCCTTCCCCCCCCCACGCAACCCGCTACAATACCCCGCTAGCCGTCTTCGCATCCTTCACGGGTCATCGGGAATGAAGTCCAGTCGCCAACGTTTCGCGGAGTTTCGTGAGAAGATCCGCAAAGGTATCCTCGAACCCACGCGCTACAGCGACCCCAGCCGCAAACCCGAAGAAGCCCCCAACCCCGGCGGCCGCCACGCCTCCCCCGCCTCCGGCAAACACATCTTCAAACGCAAGAAGAAACAACTCTTCGCCGAATACCGCGTCATGCTCCGCGGCTACGCCAAACCGATGATCTCCCTCTTCATCGCCATCACCGGCACGACGCTCGCCTCCATGGCCATCCCCCTCGTCCTCAAAATCCTCGTCGATTACATCGCCGAATACAAAAGCCTCAGCGACATGCCCCTGCTCGCCAACTCCCGCCTCCACGATCTCCTCCCCACCACCCCCGCTGGCTCTCTCCAAGCCGTCGCCATCGCCCTTATCCTCATCTCCACGGTTCAGATCATCTTTGACTGGATCAAGCTTCTCGCCACCCAGCGCGTCAATTACCGCCTCGCCGGCACCCTCCGCCAACGCCTCCACGACCACCTTATCCGCCTCCCCCTCGCCAAACTCTCCGACTACAAAACCGGCGGCATCGTCTCCCGCATCATGGCCGACGTCGATCAAGTCGTGGGCGGCATCAACAACGCCATGATCGTCCCCTACACCGCACTCCTTCGCGTCGTCGGTATCATCTTGATCCTCTTCTTCATCAACTGGAAACTCGCCGTTGCAATCACGATTCTCATCCCCCCCATCCTCCTCATCCATATTCTCCTCTTCCGCCGCCTCCGCCCGATGTGGCGAAACATCCAGGACGACCGCTCCCTCCTCTCCGGCGCGCCTCACCGACATGTACGGCGGTATCCGCGTCGTACGTTCCTTCAAACGTGAACGCTCCGAACTCAAGGAATTCGGTGCCGTCCCAAGACACCATGATCCGCAAGCAGCAATACACCGCCGTCCTCGGACGCCTTCTTGGCACCGGGTGGAGCGTCTTCGGCCCCGCCATTGGCGTTGTCATTGTCTGGTACGGCGGATCAATGGTCCTCCACAAACAGATGAAGCTTGGCGACCTCATCATGTTCCAAAGCTACATCATCATGCTGCTTGGCCCGGTCGCCCAGATGATCGACTCCATCCAGAACGTCCAGCAAAATCTCGGTGCTCTCGACCGCGTCGTCGATGTCCTCGAAGAACCCGCCGACCTGCCCGACCGGCCAAACGCCAAGCCCGTCGCGGACGCCCGCGGCCATATCGAACTTCGCGATGTCCGCTTCAGTTACGTCCCCGACCGAGCCGTCCTCGCCGGCGTCAGCCTGGATATCCCCGCCGGAACCACCCTCGCCATCGTCGGCCCCTCCGGCTCCGGCAAAACCACCCTCGTCAACCTCGTCGCCCGATTCTTCGACATCAACAGCGGCCAAATTCTCCTCGACGGCTCCGACATCCGAGACCTCCGCCTCGACGATTACCGCGGCCTTTTCGCCATGGTCCTCCAGGACGTCTACCTCTTCGACGGCTCCATCCTCGACAACATCGCCTACGGCCGCCGCCACGCAACCCCCGACCAAATCATCGCCGCCGCACAAAAAGCCAACGCCCACTCCTTCATCATCGAACTGGACAAAGGCTATGAAACCATCGTTGGCGAACGCGGCTCAAAACTCTCCGGCGGCCAAAAGCAACGCATCTCCATCGCCCGCGCCATCCTCGCCGACCCCCGCATCCTGATCCTCGATGAAGCCACCAGCTCCCTCGACACCCATTCCGAACAATTAATCCAGGACTCCCTGCGCAACCTGATGGCAAATCGCACCACACTGGTCATCGCCCACCGCCTCTCCACGATCATGCACGCCGACTGCATCGTGGTCCTCATGGATGGCGTCATCGTCGAACAGGGAACCCACGACGAACTGCTGGAACGTCACGGCGTTTACCACGACATGTTCACGCAGCAGTTCCGCCGCCATCGCGATCCCAGCGTCGAACGCATCGACTGGGAATTGGCGAGCGATTCAACCCCTTAATCAGTTCTTCCCACACGACCTTCAATTGAAACGGTTTCCACGCAAGGCCGTTTGCGCAAGCGAAGGGCATATACAAACCGAAAGCGGTGGATCACGTTTTCTCGCGATCCACCGCTCCGGACTAATCAAGAAATCCAAATTGTCGCTGCATCAGGCCTTGCGACGACGATTGAGGAGCCCCATCGCGCCAATTGCAAGAACGCCCAGGGAAGCCGGTTCCGGAGTGGCGACGCCCGACACCGTGACGTTGTCAAAGCGCCAGTTGCCGGAGCTGTTGTTCAAGGCTGTTCCTTGTGTGCTGACGGTGTCAGCACCCGTGGATGCGTTCACCATTTCAATGGCGAATTTCGGATTATTCGCCGCATTCGGGTCGGAAATGGTGGCGGTGAGATTGGTAAACCAATCCTGGCCGGCCGGTGATCCATTGTTCAAAAGATTGTCGCTGACGTACGAGCCTGCAACAGTGTCGGCAGAGGTGCTATTGGTCAAGACCACAAGGCCCGCGTCAGATCCGGAGAGCGTAAGCGGCGTATTGTGCCAAATGCTGCCGTCCGTGGTGTATTCGAGTTGGAGATTTGCTTCGCCTTGGGTCGTCGAATACCAATCGAAGCTGAGATTGATACCGTTAAACCCTACGGTGCTCGCCGCAAACACGGCTCCCTGCGTGCCCACGGGTGCCGCTCGACCATCCATTGGCGGCACCGGCCGCTCCCGCTTGGCGGCGAACTCGCCACACCTGCGACGTATTAGCAACGCCGTTTCCACCTGTGTCCGTCGTCTTCCCGACCAGGACATCATCGGTAGTCACTCCGACGTTCGGCGTTGGATAAACGTCCATGCCGATGGAGCCGGCAGTGCCGCTGCCGGTGGAAGGGGCAGGACTGTTGTTCACGGTAACCGCATCGTTTTCAAAGTTCCACTGAGTAATGGTGGTGGCGAACGCGCCGGAAGCGGCACCGATCGCCGTGATTGCGGACAGGGCCGCAAGCAGATTCTTTGAGAGAGATTTTTTCATAGCCTCCAAGGACTTTCCGCTCCATTCGGAGCAAACAAATATCGAGCCGCCAAGGACTCCGAAAACAATTCGGCAATACCATTGCAGCACGCAGAAACCGGGATGTATGCGGGGTCGACCAAGAGACTGAATCCGCGCCGAGGTTTCTCTCTCCCTCGATGCGAACGAGATAAGTCTACGTGAGGCGTGTGAGCCTTCCGTGAAATCCGTGAAAGGGATTCATTAAGAAGTGAGCAGCATGTGTTATGAACCACGCCCGACCACAAGGAACGGGTTTGCCGCGGCGATAGAGATCGCTTTCACGGTCGCGGCTCTGATGCCGCGCGGAACGTTGATTTGTGGTATTTAGGAAACGCGGTCGCTGCTGAGAACGGCACGCTTGATGCGAAGGGCGCGTTTGCCCTTGTGTTGGCCGACGAGACCGGTGAATTTATTTTTGCCTTCGATCTGCACGATCATTTCGCCGGTGGCGGGTTTGTCGAGTTGGAGGATGTCACCCGGGGCAAGGTTCACAAGTTCGTGAACTTTGATGGTGGTGTGGCCCAGAAGGACGTTCACCAGGAGCGGCGCACCGGCGAGGTTTTTCTCCATGGCCTGAGCGTGGCCGTCGTTGGCGGACTTTTTAACGTACGTGAACCAGTTCTGCTGGGAAAGTTTCCCCATCACCGGCTCGATCACGTTATAGGGGATACAGAGGCTCATCGTGCCGGCCCGGTTGCCCATCTTGATCTCAAAGCCGATGACGACGACGACTTCATTGGGCGGGACGATCTGCACGAGCTGCGGATTGGATTCCGTCTCGGTGAGTTCAAAGGCAATTTTCATGATGTTGGACCACGCTTCGGAGAGGTTCAGGAGCGCGCGGTCGGTGAGTCGTTTGACGAGCCGCCATTCGATCTGGGTGAGGGGCCTCTGCGGGATGAAAAGGTCGCCGCTGGAACCGCCCAGGAGGCGGTCGATGATCGGGTAGATGATGAGGGGCGAAATTTCGAGGCACATCTGGCCGTCGAGGGGCTTGGAGGAGAGGAGGTTGAAGCAGGTGGGATTGGGAAGGGCGTGGATGAATTCAGAAAATGTGAGTTGCTCGATGTTGGCCACGGAGACTTCGACGATGGTGCGGAGATACCCGGAGAGTGCGGCACCGAAGTTTCTCGCGAAACCTTCGTGCAGGGCTTCAAGGGCTCGCATCTGGTCCTTGGAAACGCGCTCGGGGCGTTTGAAGTCGTAGTTGCGGATTTCGACGTCCACGAGCCGTTTGTTGCGCGAGAAAACCTTGGCGGCAGTCTCCTCCTTTACCGCGCCGGAATCGACCGCCGCGAGAAGGGCATCCACTTCAGATTGATCGAGCACGTCGGGCATGTTCGCCTGTGTTAAGAGTGAGGTGTCAGTGGGTCTTATCGGACAGCGGGGGTTGGCTACTTGAAGGTATGTGACAGGGTGACAAGGTGAGGGGGTGACAGGGTGATTATTTGAGCGATTGTGGGGACGTGATGATCCATGTTTCTGGGTGGTTGATCATTCCCACGAGTGTGCGGAGGATGCTTTCGTATTCGCGGTAGAGCGCCACGCCGTCCGTACGGGTCATGTAGCCGCATTTTACGGCGAATTCGAGCCAGACTTGGGTTTCTGCGGCCTCTCCTTCGGCATCGGAGAGTTTCGCGATAAATGCGGCCTTATAACGGCGTTTTCGCCATGCTTCCGCGAGGTTGCTACACACGGATCGTGACGCCCGACGTATCTGATCCGTCAAGGAATATCGTTCTTCTGCCGGAAACCGCTTCGAGAGTTCAAATACCCGCATTGCCGCCGCACTGCCCCGCCTATAAACATCCAAATCGCGATGCGATCGAATCTTCCCTTTCACACACGCCGCTCCAAAAACTTCACCTTGTCACCCAGTCACCTTGTCACCGTGTCATGCCGTTTCAGGCCACCGCCGCCACCGGGTCGATAACAGCAAGCGTCGCTTCCAGCAGCGTCATCCAGTTCGCCACGGCTCCATCCATTTCATACTGGAGAATGTCGGCGAGCATGACGAAATCGTGATTTTGCAGGGCTTTTTGCATTTCGCCCAGTTGTTGGCAGAACTCGTCGAGAATCGCCTCGCCGGTGAGGTCGCGGACGGGGAGGGCACCGAGGGTGATGCCGTTCATTTTAGCGAGGCTGGCGTAGGCGGATTGAATATTTTGCCAGGTGGAGAAGATGCGTGTAAGGCCTTCAAAGGCGGGGGCTTGTTCGCCCTTTTCAAGGAGGGCGGCGACTTGTTGATGCTGGGGGGCGAGCCACTCGATCAGGGCGGCGAGGCGACCGAGCATGGAGAAGGAAAGCTCCTTTTGGTCGGCCGAAGCGACCGAGAGGGTGCGGGTGCCCAGGGAGGTCGGGCGTGCTTCGGCAAGTGCGTCGCCTTCGAGAAGAGTGTCGTCCAGTTGGATTTTGGTGATGACCTTGCCAGGGGGGAGTTGCCTTTGCGTCCACGTGAGGGCGTCGGCTACCGTGGCGGCGGGGGGAAGGGTGGGGTTAAGAGGGAGCTGGTCGAGGAGGATGGTCATGGGATTCTCCGTTCCGGGGGTAGTAGGACGGGCCGCCCGAGGGCGACCGCTAAAGGGTTATCGGCGAAAGGGCGGGTGGGGGGATATGGAAATGTGGAGGTGGAGGAACGGGATGCGATTTCTTAACGCCTCGCATGATTGGTGGTCGGCGGACGTTAATACATTCTGTCTGTATTTTTAATGAATCGTTGTACTTTGAGGAAACATTATGAGGGTTTGGCTAACAGTGGGGCTGGTGGGGTTTCTGGCGGCGGTTTGTGCGTGTCAGAATATCGGGCGGCCGGGGATGTCGGGAGCGCCGGTTTATAATGTGCGGAGTTTTGGTGCGAAGGGAAATGGGCAGACGTTGGATAGCCCGGCGATCGATCGCGCCGATTGATGCGTGCGCGTTGGCCGGCGGGGGAACGGTTTATGTCGGACCGGGACGGTACTTGTGCGGGTCGATCCATCTCAAGAGCAATATTCATCTGTATCTGGATACGGGTTCGACGATTGTGGGCGCTCCGCAGGCGATGAATGCGTACGACCTGACGGAGCCGTGGCATGGGCCGGCGTATCAGGATGGGGGACATACCTATTTTCATAACAGCCTGATATGGGGCGAGAATCTGAACAATATTTCTATCACGGGCGGCGGGATGATCAATGGCAGCGGACTCGTGCGGACGGATCCGATTCTCAATCAGATGTCAGGCTACTCGGAACCCGAAGATGGCGCACCAACATCGCCTGCTCCGGCGGCGGTACGGTTGGGGAACAAGGCAATCGCCCTGAAGCTCTGCAAAAATGTGCTTCTTCGCGACATCACGATTTGTCACGGGGGGCATTTCGCGGTGCTGGTGACGGGCTGCGACAACATGAATGTCGAGAATGTGACGATGGACACGAATCGGGACGGGATCGACATTGATTGTTGCCGGAATACGGTGGTTTCAAATTGCCGCATCAATTCGCCGAATGATGATGGGCTTTGTCCGAAGAGCACGTTACGCGCTCGGTGAGAATCGCATTGAAGAGAATTTGACGATTACCAATTGTCAGGTGTCGGGGTGGATTGAGGGGACGATGCTCGATGGCACGCGGAAGCCAAGCAAGAAGAAGAATGGGCGGATTAAATTTGGGACGGAATCGAATGGCGGGTATCGCAATGTGACGGTCTCCAATTGCACATTTCGCGGGTGCAAGGGACTGGCGCTGGAGGAGGTTGACGGTGGGATCATGGAGAATATCACGATCAGCAACATCACGATGATGGATGTGGCAGGGTATCCGATTTATGTCACAACGGGAAAACGGAATCGCGGTCCGGCGGTGAAGGAGCCGAGCCGGGCGAGGAATATCTTGATCTCCAACGTGGTGGCATCAGGTATTGATGCGGCGAGCGGGATTCAGATTACGGGGTTGCCGGATCATCCGGTGGAGGGAGTGCGGCTGGAGAATATTCGGCTTCAGTTCAAGGGCGGGGGAACGCAGCGCAGAGCGAGCACACGCCAGCGGAACTGGGGACGGGGTACCCGGAACCACGTGGTGTGATGCCTGGGTATGGGGTGTTCGCGCGGCATGTGAAGGGGCTTGAGCTGGCGAATATCCATGTCGGTGTGGAGGAGCCTGACGCGCGGCCGGCGATGGTGTGCATTGATGTGGACGGGTTGGAGGTGGATAACTTCAAAGCGGATTTGGCGGAGGGGGCGAATGCGGCAAGGTTCGAAGCCGTGCGGGGGGATGTGATTCGTAACTCGGCGGTACTGGCGAAGGACGGGGCCGTGGTACGCAAGGCGGAGGCTTCGACGCCGGCAGCGCCGGAACCGAGGAAGCCGCGACCGAAGGGGCCGGATTTGGACATTCCGGAGTAAAGGGCAGTCAGCGAAGAGAATGTCAGAGCCTCGCATGCACAATGCGAGGCTCTTTTGTTTGTGATGGCTGGAAGAGGAGGGATGGGGCGGCAACTCTTTTTTGGAGCGATCGTGGTGTTGGATCGCCGGCGTTCCATGGGCAAGTCATGCGAGGTACAGCGATGTCTGAAGCCGAGACGGTGCAAATGTCCGCGGAGGAATTGGCGAGCGTTCAGAAGTTGCAGGACGCGTATGCGGCGCTGAAGGGGGAGTTGGGGAAGGTGATCGTGGGGCAGTCGGAGGTGATGGAGGAGCTGCTGATTGCGCTTTTTGCCGGGGGCATTGTTTGCTGGTGGGCGTGCCGGGGTTGGCGAAGACGCTGTTGATTTCGACGCTGGCGAAGACGTTGAGTTTGTCGTTCAACCGGATTCAGTTCACGCCGGATTTGATGCCGAGCGATATTACGGGGACGGAAGTGATTGAAGAGGACAAGCTGAGCGGGAAGCGGTCGCTGCGGTTTGTGAAGGGGCCGGTGTTTGCGAATGCGCTGTTGGCGGACGAGATCAACCGGACGCCGCCGAAGACGCAGGCGGCGCTGCTGGAGGCGATGCAGGAGCATCAGGTGACGGCGGGCGGGGTGCAGCATCGGCTGGCGGAGCCGTTCTTTGTGATGGCGACGCAGAATCCGATTGAGCAGGAGGGGACGTATCCGCTGCCGGAGGCGCAGCTGGATCGGTTCATGTTCAACGTGCTGGTGAGTTATCCGAGCGAGCAGGAGGAGTTTGATATTGTGCGGCTGACGACGCAGCCGCGGAAGGTGGAGCTGAAGCATGTGTTGACGGCGGAGGATGTGCTGGCGCTGCAGGACCTGGTGCGGCAGGTGCCGGTGGCGGATCATGTGGTGAAGTATGCGATCCGGCTGGTGCGGCAGACGCGGTTGGGCCAGGCGGACACGCCGAAGTTTGTGAAGGATTATGTGAGTTGGGGCGCGGGGCCGCGGGCGAGCCAGACGCTGGTAATGGCGGGCAAGGCGCGGCGCTTTTGCAGGGGCGGTATCACGTGAGCACGGAGGATATGCGGCGCGGTGGCGTATCCGGCATTGCGGCATCGGATTTTGACGAACTTTAATGCGGAGGCGGAGGGGATTCGGCCGGACGATGTGATCCGGATGTTGATCGAGCAGACGCCGCACAGTGCGGAGGATGACCGGACGGCGGCGGGGCTGCCGCGGGTGTTTGCGGGTAGTAAGTGAAAGGTTTTTTTACCATAGAGTCACAGAGGCACAGAGAACGCACAAAGATGAAACCAAGCAATTCTGTGCCTCTGTGTCGTCCTCTGTGACTCTGTGGCTCCGGGGCTTTTCTGATGACAGTAGCGACTGAGCATGTTGATTATCGCAAGTATCTGGACCCGCGGACGCTCGCGAAGATTCAGGCGTTGGATATTCGCGCGCGGTTGATCGTGGAGGGATTTATCACGGGGATGCATCGGTCGCCGTATAAGGGGTTTTGGTTGAGTTTGCGCAGCATCGGCAGTACGTGCAGGGCGATGACATTCGATACATTGACTGGAAGGTTTTTGGGCGGACGGATCGGCACTACATCAAGCAGTACGAGGAGGAGACGAACCTGCAGGTGATGCTGGTGGTGGATGCGTCGGAGTCAATGACGTATGCCGGGAAGCAGACGGAGGGCTGGCGGGCGGAGGGGCGTGGCGGAAGTTCGATCATGCGATGAGCATCGCGGCGAGCCTGGCATACGTAGCCCTGCATCAGCAGGATTCCGCGGGGTTGGCGATTTTCGATCAGAAGATTCGGCAGTTCCTGAAGCCGAGCAATAATCCGCGGCAGTGGCGGACGATCATTGATGAACTTACGACGGTGCCGAAGAATCAGAAGACGCGCACCGGGGCGGTGCTGGATGAGATTGCCGAGCAGTTGCATCATCGGTCGCTGATCGTGCTGATCAGCGATCTGTTTGATGATCCGAAAAATATCATCAAGGGGATTCAGCATTTGCGGTATCGGCGGCATGATTTGATCGTGCTGCAGGTGCTCGATCATGATGAGATGGAATTTCCGTTTGATAACACGACGATGTTTAAGGGGCTGGAGGAAGGCGGCGAGTTGATCGTCGAGCCGCGGGCGCTGCGGGAGGCGTATTTGGAAGAGTTTAATAAACATACGTCGCTGCTGCGGGATGAGTGCCATAAGCTGCATGTGGATTTTGCGCAGGTGGATACGAGCTTGCCGCTGGATGTGACTTTGCCGGGATTTTTGGCGACGCGGGCGGCGAGGATGAAATGAGGCGACGTGAACACGAAGGGATGAAGAGACGAAGGACCACGAAGTGAAGACAAGGTTTATTGATGTTTTGTGTTTTACTATTTGCGGCTTTTTTTAATTGAACGATGACGATGTTGCTTCCCATTCTCGCGTTTGGATTTTTGGCTCCGGCTTTGATGGCTGCGGGGGCGGGGGCGGTCTCGATTCCGATTGTTATTCACCTGCTCAACAAGCGGCGGTTTCGTGTGATTGTGTGGGCGGCAATGGATTTTTTGCTGGCGGCGCAACGGCGGAACGCGCGGCGGTTGAAGATGCATCGGTGGCTGCTGCTGGCGGTGCGATGTTTGGCGCTGCTTTTGATCGCGGCGGGGATGGCGAGGCTGGTGATTGATGCGAATGTCTTTGCCGGCGCTCTGGGCGGGCAGCGGGTGGTGGTTGTCGTTTGGGATGATTCTTATTCGATGGGTTTTCAAAAGCCAGGCGAGGCGTCGGCTTTTGATAAGTCAAAAAAGCTTCTTGGCGCGTGGCTGGAATCCGGCGATGTAGGTGCGGGCGATAAGGTGATGTTGATCCGGGGGAGTCGGGGCGGGGTGCTGCCGGGAACGCAGCCGACGCTCGATCACGCGGGACTGCTTGCGTCGGTTCGCGGAGCCCGCGTGACGGACGCGGCGACGGACCTTGGCGCGGCCTTCGATCAGGCGGCCGAGACGCTCAAAACGTTGGAGCCGTCCACGCGCGTGCGGCAGGTGATTGTCCTTACGGATTTTTCAAATAGCGCGATTCATCCGGGCCTTACGGGGACAAATCTGGGTGGAAGCGGAACCGAGCGATTAAAAAAACAGATCTCCGGCCTAAGCGCTCACGCCACGGATCTGCGGCTGATTGATGTGGGGGCGGCGGATCAATCAAACATGGCGGTGACGGACCTTCGTCCGCGCCGATCGGTGGTCGTTGCAGGAACGGCGTCTGAGTTTGTGGTGACGGTCCTCAATGCAACGGATCGTCCGCAGATCGACCTGCCGTTGAGCGTGTCGCTCGATGGCGTGGTGGCACATACGGAAAAGCTGGGGAAGATCGAGCCCGGCGCGGCGCGGACCGTCATTGCCGCCGTGCCGATTTCCACGGCGGGGCGGCATGTGATTCAGGCGCGGCTTCCAAGTGATTTATTGCCGTTGGATGATGTCCGAAATCTCGTCGTGAATGTTCGACGCGAGGTTCCGATTCTCCTCGTCGAAGGCAGTCCGGGAAGCACGACGTACCTGTGGGCGGCGTATGGCCTGTCGATTGATGGAAAACTGGGCAGCGTATTCGCGCCGCATCGGATCACGGAGCTTGAACTTTCCACCACGGTGCTCGCGGATTATGCGGAAATCGTGCTCGCGGATACGGCGGCACCATCGCCGGCATTGGCACAAAACCTTCGGAAGTGGGTCGATGGCGGCGGCTTGCTGATAGTCTTTCCGGGGAATCGCACCAATGCGCAGCTGATGAACCAGTCGCTCTCCGGCGTCGGCCTCCTGCCCGCCACGCTGGGACAGCCGGTTCGGCTCGAGACGTCCGCCGAAATGGCGAAGGGTGTCGCGTTCGCTGCCGAAGGATTTAGTCATCCGATCCTGGAAAAGTTTCGCGACGCGAGCAAGGCCGGAGCGGATTTCGGATTCCTTAGCGTGCAGACCAGCGAATATCTGAAGCTTGGCGTGCCGCCTGCATCGCTCGATGGCAGTGTGGAAACGCTCCTCCGCTACACGCAGGCGGACGGTACTCCCGGCGATGCGGCCATCGTGTCAAAGCCGGTGGGCAAGGGGCGCGTCGTCCTCTTCGCAAGCTCCGCGGACAATCAATGGAACACATGGGGCGGGAAGCCTTCGTATGTGCCGGTGATGCATGAACTCACCTATTATTCGCTGCCGGCGGATTCCGAAGTGCTGACGTTTCGCGTGGGTGACCGGATGAATCTTTCCGCGGAGATGGCGAGTCCAGGCACGTGGAGCGCGCCGCGAAACGGAACGTTGGCAGTTTCTGCCGAGGTGAATAAGGAAGGCTACTCGCGGCTGCTCAGCGGGCCGTTGCCGACGGCGGGTTTGTACGGGCCGACGGTAGGCGATGGGCGTCCTGTGATTGCCGCGAATCCTGATGGCGAAGAGGCAGACATCCGCCACGTGAGCATCCCGCAAGCCGCCGCTGCTCTTGGCGTCGATCCGAAGATTATCGACGACCATGCCACCTCGCTCGATGCGCCGGCCACGCCGAAGATCGCCGACTCCGGTGCGTCGATGCTCGGTCCCGGCCTTATCGCGACCGCCCTGCTCCTTTTTATGTTTGAGGCCCTTCTCGCCATGATTTTTTCCACGTACCGGTAACACGTTCGCATGATTCAGCGCTTCCTTGAATTTCTTCTCTCGCTCGACCGCGTGCGGCTGACATCCAGCACGCACTTATCTTTCGTGTGGAATTACCCGGTGCTTATTGTGCTGGGTGCGATCGTGCTGGGCGTTCTTGGTTATCTCTCCTACTGGCGGCAGGCGGCCTCACCGAAGAAGAGACTCGCGATGGGCATTGTGCGCGCGCTGTTGCTGATCTTTGTTTTTCTTCTCATTTGGCGGCCCGAGATTGTCGTCGAACATGAAGAGCGTGAGCGGAGTGTTACAGCGATTTGGCTCGATAGTTCCGCGTCGATGCAATTGGAGGATCCGTATAAAGATCCCGCGATGCGTGAATTTCTGCACGCCGCGACTCTCCACGCCACCAGCGGCCCCGCCACGCCGCTGCCGCCAAAGCAGTCCCGGCTCAATCGCTATCAACTCGCGATCGCCGCACTGGACAACGCGTCCTGGCTTGCAACGCTGACGCGCACGCAGGATGTCGCGATTTACACCGGCGCGACGCACGCCCAGCTTCTCGGGACCGCCCATGCTCCGGAACAGTTGGCCCCGATGATCGATTCGCTCAAGCAGCAGACGCCCAACGGCGAGAGCACCGACGTACCGACGGTAGTGCAGGAGATTCTTCAAACCACGCAGGGAGAACGCATCAGCGCAGTTGTTCTCCTCACGGATGGTCAGACGACCGAAAAAGGCTCCCGGCTCGATCATGCGATTGCCGCCGCACAGCGCTCCAGCGCGAAAATCTTCGCGCTCCCCCTTGGGCAGGCGGAGGAGCCTTTTGATTTGAAGCTCGACACGGTGCAGCTTTCCGAAAATACGTTCGTCCGGGATCCGGTGGCCGTCAAAGTGCATGTTTCAGGCACCGGTATTGATCAGGCAACGCCCGCGAAGCTGACGCTCTATCGCAAGCAAGGCGAAGCGCTTTCTGCATTGACATCGAAGGACTTCATCCTCGATCCGTCGAAAAAACAGATGGAGATCGAACTGATCTTCAAGCCGGAAAAAACGAATCACGAGAAAGCGGAAAAATTCGATCTGCTCGCCCGCATCGAACCCGTTGGCACGGCGGAGGAACTCACGAAATCAAATAACGATCTCGCCGCCTCGACGAATGTTCTCGACGCACAGATCAACGCCCTCTATGTAGATGGTTACCCGCGATGGGAGTTTCGTTACCTCAAGAACGAACTGATCCGCGAGAGAACCGTCAATGTGTCTTCATTGCTGCTCAGCGCCGATGAAGGCTTCGCACAGGATGCCGACCCCGCGATTGAAAAAGACGGACGGCTTCTCTTTCCCGGTGCCGTCACACGCTTTCCCGAAACGGCGGACGAACTTTCAAAATATGACATCCTCTTCATCGGTGATGTCGATCCCACCTATTTCAGCCTGACGCAGCAGAAGCTCATCATTGATTTTGTCGGTAATGGCGGCGGCATTGGCTGGATCGCCGGGCCCGGCTGGAATCCCGAAGCGTACAAAGACACGCCTCTTGGCGTGCTGTTGCCAATCATTCCGGATGAACTTGACCCCCGCGCCGGATCATGGCCCCGTCGGATAATTATCCGTTCAACATGGTTCTCACCGCCGCGGGGCGAGACAGCAATCTCTTTCGATTTTTTGACGAGTCCGAGATGAACGTAAAGCAGATGGCGGAGTTGCCGGAGATGTTCTGGTACAAGCCGGTGCTCGGCGTTGCACCGGCGGCGGAGGTACTTGCGGTGCATCCGACGCGCACACAGGGCGGAAGTCCGATCCCGCTGCTCGTGACGAGCCACTACAAGCGCGGCCGCACCGTGTTCAGCGCGGTTGCGGATACGTGGCGGTGGCGGCGTTACCAGGGCGAGCCGCTGTTCCAGAGTTATTGGCTCCAGATGTGCCGGCTGCTTTATCGCAACAAAGCACTCGGACAAAGCAGGCAGATTGAACTTGCCGCCGAGGCGAATCACGTGGATGTGGGCGGCGCGATCAAGGTGACGCTGGACGTGAAAGATCCCACCCTCGTCGGGCAAATGGCATCGCAGATCGCGGTGCTGCTGACGGATAAAACTCCGGGGAGTTCGCCCATCGCCACGATTACGTTGAGCCGCACCGCCGGTTCGCAGGAACATTTTGAAGGAACCACGACGGCGACGCAGGTCGGCAACTTTCAACTGTCGCTGCCGCCGGGGACGATTCCCACATTTGGGGGAGAGGTTCATCCTTATGAGCTGACGGTCGAGCCGCCGCAGCGTGAGTTTGAAAAAGTCGGCGCGGATGTCGTGAGTCTTTCAAGCATCACCGCCAAATCCGCCGGAGCGGTCGTCGGACTCGACAAGGCCGCGGACCTCGCCAAACTGATTCCTGATCGCAGCCTTCCCATCCTTGTCTCGAATTCAGAAGAGCTTTGGTACAAGCCGTTTGCCCTGATTCTTGTGGTCGGCCTCGCCACGGCCGAATGGCTTCTGCGAAAGAGTGCCGGCCTGATTTAGCGTGAATGAAGGGATGGCGTTTCGTTATGATGAGACAGAGCACCACAATCGGAGTCCCTGGATGACGCAGGTCGTGAATCCCACCGTTCATCCGCTGGTCGCGCGAATCTCTCGATTGCGCGGCGCGTGCGTCTGGTGCTGGGCCTGTTCGGAATCGGCGTTCTCGTCGCCGCCGCCATCGGCACGATTTTTATCCTCATCTATGGCGACTACCTGTTTCATTTTCCGAGCGGCCTTCGCATCGTCCTACTGCTGGCGTGGCTGGGGACTCTAGCCGCCATCGCGTGGCGCTTGCTGATGACTCCGCTGATGACGCGGCTGACCGATCAGTTTCTCGCAAGCCGGGTTGAAAATGTGCATCAGGGCCTGGGCGATGAACTCATCTCCGCGGTCAACTTCATCCACAATGGCACGTCCCGGAGCAATGCCCTTGCCGCGCGGCACGTCGAAGCCGCCACGCGGAAAACGGCGACGATTCCATTCGAGGAGGCCATCGATTTTCGGCGATCCGCGAAAGCGCTCGCAATTGCCGCTCTGGTCGCCATCGCTGTCTCCATTATCGCGGGTGTGAATCCCCAGCTCGCGCGCATCGGCGTCTCCCGCTGGTTCTCCGCCGCCCCGCTCGATTGGCCCCGCGTCACCCGCGTTGCATTTGCGTGGGATACGCCTGACGGACAGGCACCTCGCGTCCTTCCCATCGGCGAACAGTTTCTCGTCCGTGCCAAGGTCAAACAGGGCGGATATGCCGGTCAGCGGGTGTGGCTTACCACCTGGTCCGACAACCACCGCAGCACTGATGACCTCATGACCTTTCAGCCGGGCATGAGCAGCGCCAACGATTTCGTGTATGAACGGGCGCTTCGATCCGCAAGGCGATAAAAGTTTTTCGCTCAAGCTCGCCGCGGGCGACGACACTGAACAGGAGCCGGTGACGATTCGCCTTGCGCCGCGTCCAATCGTTTCCGAACTATTTGCATCGATCTCGCCGCCGGCCTACGTAAAAAATGCAGCCGATCCCGCGAAGCCCGCCGCGGCGGTCATGGTCGATCTGCTCACTCAATCCGGCCCGCCGTCGAGGGTGCCGCCATCGCCATCCGCATCAAATCCACGAAACCTTTCATGACCGACACTCATGGGTTGCCGCAGATCCGGCTGCTCGATCAGGAAAAAGATGAAGAGATTCCTTTGGCGCAACCCGCTCCCTGCTCGAACCCGACGTTGCGCTCTTTACCTTCCCCGCCGCCAAAACGGTTCAGGCTCGCCTCGCCATCCGCGATGCCGACGGCTTTGAGAATCGCGTCGGCGGCACCCTCGCCATTGAAGTCGTTCCCGACAGTCTCCCCTCCGTGGTCATCACCGAACCACGCCGCGCCGTCGAACGCAGTCCCAACGCCAACATTGAACTTTCCATTCAAGCCACCGACGACCTCGGTCTCGACGGCCTCAAACTGGTTGCCGAGAAATTCGACGCCAAGCCGGGCGATCCGCCGCTGCTGCAACAGCCCCTTTCGTGGACCGATCGTACCGTCGACGCCGCCTCCGGAAACACGACAGGCCGTTGCGACTACTCCTGGAACCTCGGCCCACTCAACCTTCAGCCCGGCACGAGATGCATCTTTTATGCGATGGTGCAGGACAATTATGATCTTTTGGGCAAGCGGCATCCGTGGGTCAAGTCGCCGCCGCTGACGGTGCAGATTCGTAGCGAGACTGAGATCGCCGACGCCGCGCGAAGCGTCTCAACGAAATCAAGGAGCGCATTAAAGGCATCAAGACGCAGCAGGAACAAACCCGCGCCCAGACCGATGTGATCCAAAAAGTGGTTGCCGCCACGGGCCAGACGACTGCACAGCAGAAATCTCAACTTGCCAATCTGCGCAGCAGGAAAGTGAACAGGCCGCGTCCTCCAGCGCCGTTCAACAGAGCGTGGAGGAAGTTCGCTCGGACCTCAAGCAAAACAATATGTCGGAGAGCGACCTGGGAAAACTCGCCGCCGCGGTTTCCGAAGGCATGAAGGAAGTCGCGCAGAAGACCATGCCTGCCGCCGCGAACGAACTGAACAAAGCCGCACGATGCCGCCGGCAACTCGGAGCAGCAGAACGATCAATCGCGGCAGCAAGCGAAAGAAACCGCCGCGGCCGCCGCAAATGCCGGCACCCGGCAAGCCGAGGCGATCGCGAGAATGAACGGCCTCATCGATCAACTCGGTGCCGCCGGTGATTTTGAAGCGATCCGCACGGAACTGCGAAAGATCAAGGACAAACAAGACGCCCTCGACGCGCAGACTCGCGAACTCGCCACGCAAACCATCGGCAAGCGCCCCGAGGACCTGCCCCCTGAAATCCATGACAAGCTCAACGACATTGCCGCGCAACAGGCTGCCCTCGCCAGCCAGACCAGCGAGTTGATCCAGAAAATGGACAAAGCCGCCGGTCAATTGAGTCAAATGGACCCCGCCGCCGCCACCAGCCTTCAGAAAGCCGCCGAAGCCGGTAAAGACAGCCAGGTGACGCCCTCGCAAAGCAGCGCCGGCAATTCCATCTCGCAAAACCAAATGTCCAACGCCTCCAACAGCCAGGGCCAGGCCCGAGCCGGCTTACAAAAGATGACTGACGAATTAAACAAATTTGACGAACGCCGGCTTGAACAACTTGCCCGGGACCTGCAGGAACTGCTCGAGATGGTCAAGCAGCTTCGCACCGCCGAAGCCGCGCTTCACAAGGACACAATCACCAGCGATAAGGCGACGGCATCCGCGATGGCCAAGCTGGGCGACACGCAGGGCCAGCTTCAAATGAACACGATCGTCGTTCAAAAAAAGGCTGAGAACACGCAGAATGCGCAGCCCGCCGCGATGGATATCCACGAAGCCGGCGACCACATGAGCGAATCCGCCGCCGCCCTCTACGGCAATCATCAGCCCGCCGCGCTCGACCCCGAAGTGAAAGCGGTTGCGTCTCTCGATGCCGCCATCAAAAAGCTCGAAGAGCAAAAGCAGAAGGTCGATGACCAAATCAAGGAGAAGGATCTCGCCTATTTCATCAAGCAGTACCAGTCTATTCAGGCCGATCAAAAGTTGATCAAAACGGCGGCGGACGCGGTCGAGTCCCGCCGCCAGAGCGCCGCCGATAAACAGGTCGATCGCGTGGGCCTGATTCAGTTGGCCAAACTTCCGTCCTGGCAGGGCACCCTCTCCGACAAAATCAACGCTCTGTCCGCGGATGATAAACTCAAGGAATTTCCCGTTGTTTTGTGGATGAACACGCAAATCCGCCAGTCCATGTCCATCAGCCAGGATCGAATGAAAAAAGCCTCCACCGGCCCGGCACTCGCTTCCGCGCAACAGAATTCCATCGACCGCATGCAGGACATCATTGATGCACTGAAGGAAGAACAGCAGAAAAAATCTGACTTTCAGAATCCAGGAGGAGGTGGCGGCGGCGGGGGCGGCACTCCCCCCCTCGTTCCTCCCCTCGCACAGCTCAAATTACTGCGTTCGATGCAGATCGTCATTAACGCTCAAACTTCGGATGTTGGAAAAAATATGTCCGTTGCCCCCGACGATGCCGCCCGCGCGGAGCTTGCCGGCCAGGCCGCTGACCTTGGCAAAAAGCAGGGCGAAATTAAAGAGATCGCGGATAAACTGGTGAAAGACCTGCAGCGTTGATTCAAAGTTGATTCAAAGGAACTTCCGCTTCGCACATGCGTCCAAGCGGTGAGGTGCAAAATGACGATGATCCCAAAATTGCCGCCACGAGTGTGGATGATCGGCGCGATCGCGATGGCTTTGGCGATATCCTTCGGCGGACCGTGTTGGGCGGAGGGCATTTTGGATCAACAACTTGGCCCAGCGCCGACGGACACCAAAAAGGACGCTCCCGCACCGAATGCAGAAACGGACAAGCAAACGTCCCCCTCTTCGGCTGACCCCGCCGATCCGAGCGCCGCCAAAACACTCGATGACGCCGATCTCGTCAAAAAGCTCACCAACTCCGGACCTGATGCGAAGTCGGGTGGACAAGACCCGGCGGCGGTGCTCCAGCAAATGCTCGACCGCATGGGTCAGAGCCAAGCGCGCCTGGCTGACAAGGACGTCAGCATTCTTACGCAGGAAACGCAGCGCCGCATCATCACCGACCTCGATGTCGCCATCGAATACGCCCGTAAAAAGCAACAGCAGTCCCAATCTAAACCCACGACGCGCCCAGCGACGAAAAAAACAACCCACGGCAAATGAGCCAGGGCCAGAAACAAGGACCCTCCAAGCCCGGCAGTACCGCCGCCAAAGATTCCCAGCTCTCCACCGGCCCCATCGAGACCGCCCAATCCAACGGCGAAAGTCTCCGCCAAAAAGGCCCCTCCGAATGGGGAAATCTCCCGCCCAAGGACCGCGACCTCATCTCCAACGGCGTCAACGAACAATACCTCCCCGCCTACAAAGAAATGATCGACCGTTATTACCAGGCCCTCGCCGAGATGGGCAAATCGAAAGACAAATGATGCACCGCAAAACATCCTCAACGCCGCTCGTATCCTCCACAGGCACGCGCACCCCGAGCCCCACGCGACGCCCGTGGCCTCAGGCGCGGGCCACCGCGCTGCACCTCCTTATCGTGATCGCCGTCACAACCCTCTCCCCACAGCTCCACGCCCAATCCCTCCCCTCCCCCCCCCCACCACCCCTCACCGACACCTCCACCGTCGGCAGCGCCCCCATCAAAGACGAACTCACCCCCGCCCTCCGCGCCCGCATCAAAAAAGGCCTCGAATTCCTTGCCAAAAATCTCAACGCCAACGGCTCCATCAACGCCGCCGGCGGCGATTCCGCGGCCGTCATGGCCCTCGCCGGCATTGCTTTTGTCGCCGACGGAAATCTCCCCAACGACGGACCCTACGGCAAGGAAGTCGACAAAATCCTCGACTTCACCCTCCACAACTGCCAGGAATCCGGGCTCATCACCTCGCAAAATTACGGCTCGCCCATGTACGGCCACGGCTTCGCCACGCTCTTCCTCTCCGAAGTGTATGGCATGTCCCCGCGCCCTGACATTAAAGAAAAACTCCAGCTCGCCATCCGCCTGATCGTCAACACACAGAATGGCGAAGGCGGCTGGCGCTATCAACCCACCCCGCAGGACGCAGACATCTCCGTCACGATCTGCCAGGTCATGGCCTTGCGAGCCGCGCAAACGCAGGCATCAAAGTGCCAAAGAAAACCGTGGACCGCGCCATTGATTACGTCAAAAAATCCCAGGAGCCCGACGGCGGTTTTGCCTACATGCTCACCTCCCGCGGCTCCGCATTTCCGCGCTCCGCCGCTGGCGTGGCCTGCCTCTATTATGCAGGCCTCTACGACGCCCCGGAGATCAAGAAGGGGGTCAAGTACCTCATGCAACGCCTGCCCGGACAAGGCGAAAACTCCGCCGACTACCATTTTTTCTATGGCAATTATTACGCGACTCAGGCGATGTTCATGTCCGGCGGAGATGCGTGGGCGACCTACTGGCCCGCACTTCGCGATGAACTCAGCAAACGCCAGCAGGCCGACGGAAGCTGGACCGACCAGACCGGCAATGTCTACGCCACCTCCATGGCACTCATCATGCTCCAGGTCCCCAATCGTCTGCTTCCCATCCTGCAAAAATAAATCAGAAAGGCACTCATGCTTCGCCTCACCGCCTTTTCCCTCGCATTCCTTTGCGCCCTTGCAGCGCCTCCCGCGCCGACTGGTCGCTCATCACCGCCGACGCCCCCGATCAGACGCGTCTCACCGTCAACACGTGGGATCCGACCGATGGCCTTTCAGTAACCAATCAATCCGGCAGCCTCATCAAAGTCGACAGCCGCACCGTCGTCATCCTTACCTCCGATCGCAAGCCGACCGCCCCCGCCGGTGGATGGCAACTCACGCTCCGCAACGGCGACACCCTCCTCGGTCATCCCGCGGGAATCTCCGGTCAATCCCTGAACTTCACCCTCCCCGAACTTGGCACAATTGCCGTTCCGCTCAAGCTGGTCCTTTGCCTCGGCCGTCTTCGCCCACAGTTGCATCAGGCACAGCCGCCGGCTCTGATAAAGACGTTGTTCACCTCAACAACGGCGACACCATGGAAGGCCTCATCGCCGGCGTTGATGCCGACAAAGTGCAACTCGCCACCGGCAATGAAATCGGCAACGCCGCCGCCACTGACATTGCCCTGAACCTCGTCCAACGCATCAATTTCGCTGGTATCAATCCGCCCCGCACCGTTCCTCCGCTTTCCGCTCGCGTGACTTTCGTTTCCGGAACAAACGCTCACCGTTCCGCTCGATCCATCGCAGCATGCCTTCGCCTGGTCCATCAACGACCTCACGCTCAACGATCCCGCCGGGGAAAAGCACAAAGTTTTCGCCGACACGGTGCTGTCGATCGAAGTCCTCGGCGGCCGCGTCGTTTCTCTCACCGAGATCGATCCCGCCAAAGACGAGCAAACCACTTTCATGGGCACGCATTGGCCGACGGGCATCAATAAAACCGCACTCGGCCATCCGCTTACCGTGGGCAAAATTGTTTATCCGCGCGGGCTTGGCGTTCACACCCGCAGCGTCCTTGCCTATGACCTCGATGGCTCTTTTGAAACACTGAAGCTCCGCGTCGCCATGGACGATTCCGCAGCCCCGCGCGGTGAAGCCGACGTATCCATCCTCCTCGACGGAAAAATCCTCTGGCAAAAAACCAACTTGAGCACCGCCCTCCTCCAGTCGCCCGATGAACTCTCCCTCCCCATCAAAGGCGGGAAGCACCTCGAACTGCACGCCGACTCCCCCAAAAACCGCGGCAACCTCGACATCCTTGGCCGCGTCGATTGGCTTTCCCCCGTGCTCATCCGACCATAGAAGCAAAATCTTCCAACTTCCCCCTCCCCCCCCCCTTCCCGCCCCCCCATTCCCCCCCCCCTCACCGCGGATGCTCATGCGTCGTCACATAACCCGCCTCATGAGTGCAATCAATATGAACCGAAAAGAAAGTGTCATGCTTGCGCCGGCCAGGCTGAAGCATCTGCGAGTGTTGCTGAATCAGCGGCCAAATGATGTCGCGGTCGGTTTTCGGGATGGACAGCTCCTGCACGATGAGCGGATCGATCCACTCAAGCCGGCCTTCGTCGAACTCGCGGAGCGGGACGTCGAGCGGTCGCGTCACTTCAAAACAGAACATCAGCCAGTGAGTGAGTGCGTCCATGGGCCCGGACGCTTCAGAAGTCGGTGCTGCGTAGGCGCGTTCAGAAACCATGCCAAGGAGGCGGATGTCGTCGAGGGTGAGTTGGATGCCGATCTCTTCGTGAGTCTCGCGCAGGGCGCAGGCATAGGGGGACTCGCCAAGATGTTGTTCGAGTTTGCCGCCGATCGGAGAGTACAGGTCCTTGTTGGGAGCTTTTTTCCGATGGAGAAGCAGGAGCTTTCCTTGATCGTTAAAGATGTAGATGAGAACGGCAATTTTGTAAGGAATGGGCATCGTGAGTTCCGGTTGCAGAAAAGCAGACATAGAGACAACGGACAGTAAATCGTATGTTAAGGCGGGGGAAAGTAGCGGATGGACGGGTTTGTGGCGGGAGATTGTGGCGGCGCGGGATAGGGTTGAAAGATGGAGTATTCGTCCGGGTGGGCAACGGGGGCACCGGCCGATGTGTCGACGGGCGCGGGGGAGGCTTCCAATTGATATTTCTGTATGAGTTGAAGGATGCGCTCGCGGTCTTCGGGCGGAAGCTGTTGCGGGTCGGCGGCGGCGATGGCTTGCTGGAGCAGTTCCGCGGCCTGGTCATAGAACTTAGCGGCGGCTAGCGCGGCGGCGCGTTCAATTTTTATGCCGAGATTCTGGTTGTGCGTTTCTTCGTCCGCCTGGCGGAAGAGGTCGGCGGCCCACACCGGATCGGCACGGCCGGGCTCGTCGGAAATCAGCAGAAGGCGAGCAAGATCTAGCCTGCGCGGGAAGATAATCAGGCTGCAGGTGCAGGGCCGACTGAAAATATTCCACCGCCATGGAGTCTTTGTGAAGCCGGGCGAGAATGTCGCCGGTCTCAACAAACGGCTCCACTCGCTTCGGATCGAGTTGGATGGCACTGTGAAAAGCGTCCATCGCCGCGCCAAGGCGACCCTGATCACGCAGCGCGAGGCCCAGGTAATAATGGTAAACCGCGATGCTGCCCGTGTGCAGCGCGATGGCGGCGCGAAAACATTTTTCCGCTTCCAGCGGATGCCCCGCGTGAAGCAGCGAATTGCCATCCCCCGCGAGGTACTCGGGATTTTCCGGCTCACGCGTACGGCAATGGCGTAATGAGTCATCGCTTCATCAAATTTGTCCTGGACGAGAAGGGCGGCGGCGAGACCCGCTTCCACTGATACGTCGCCGGGCGTCATGGCGAGGGCGCGGCGGAAGGCCGCCTCCGCCTCAGGGTATTGATGCAGGGCCAGCAATGTACCCGCAAGGGCGCTCTGAGCTTTGGCGTCGCGCGGGTTTTTCTCAAGAGTCTGACGGTAGAGGCGTACGACTTCCGGGTAGTTTTTTTCGGGGTTCTCCAGAACGAGAAGAACAGCCAGATTTTCCGCCGCCATCCAGGCATCCGGATTTGCGGCGAGGGTGGCACGGTAAAGAGTTTGCTCGTCGTGGTAGATTTTAGATTGCTGGTACGTGCGAGCCGCAAGGAGAACAAGACAAACGGCGGCAACCATTGCGAGCACGGAAGAACCGAGGTGGGCGCGGTGCACGGCGGCTGAAAGCAACGCCGCCGCCGCGACGCACACGAAAATCGTGGCAATATACTGAAAGTGATCGGCCACAAAGGAAAACTGCATCGGATAGAAGTTGATGAACCCCAGCGCCGGAGCAAGGCTGACAATAAAAAGAAGAACGACCGCAAGCGGAGCGCGGCCAACCTTTCCACGAAGGAAAAACAGCGCCACCAGGACCAACGCGACTCCCACAGGAGGAATCCATTGTTGCCAAAGCGCGGGATTCAACTGCCAACGTGGATAGATAAAAAGAAGGTTGCGCGGATAAAGGAGTGACCCGAGGTAGAACCAGATCGCGCGACCCGCGATGAGGCACCGCGTAAAAAAAGAGAAGGCGAAGTCCGGACCATACGCACCAATGTAGCGAGCTTCAATGAAGGCCGTCATCGCGCCACCGGCCACCGCGATCACGAAGAGCGGAACGAGGCCCAAAATATCCATTCGGCGAATCGTGCCCCGCTTCCACCAAACAATGAGCAGGAGCGCAGCCGGAAGAGTGGCGGTTACACTCTTTGCAAGGATCGCGAGAACGAAAAGCAAAGTCGCCCAGAAAAGCCACGCAAAATCACCCGTGCGCGTGGGGGACGTAAGCGGAGGCATGCCGGTGTCGTCTTGGGTGGTTTCCCCGAGCTTGTTCCAGCGAATCCAGCACAACCCGGACGCAAGATAAAACACAAGCGACAGCGTATTCTTCCGTTCCGAAATCCACGCGACCGATTCCACATTCACTGGATGTACCGCGAACAGTGCCGCCGCGACAAACGCAACGCCCTGTGATAAACCAAGGCGGCGAAGAATGCTCCAAAGCAGAAAAGCGGAAAGCAGATGCAGCGCGACGTTCGTGACGTGATAGCCCAGCGGATCGAGCCCCCACGTCTGATACTCCAGCCAGAACGAGGTGAACGTGACCGGATAATACTGCTGGGTGGCGGGCTTGGTTGTCTTATCAAAGATCGCGCACGGACCCCACGCCCAGAGGTCGATCAGGCCCTGGCCGTCGTGCAGGGCAGGATTGGCGGTCACATGCGTGTTGTCGTCCCAGATATAACCCGCGTTGCCATTAAGGACGGGAATGTACGCGAGACAGGTAAGCAGGATCAGGGCACAGGCGGCGAGCATTATGTGGCGGCGGGACATGCGAATCCTTTGTTGAAGGATCGGGATTCTAACATGCGGTGTTGCTGAGAACACGCGGCAATGAAGCGTGAACTCCCGGACCCGCTGCGATAGACTGTGAGACATCGAAAGCGAGGTGGCGCGGTGGGCCTATTTGTTTGGCGGCGTGCGGGATTCTTGGCGGTCATGCTCCTGGCAATGGCGTGCGTGAGTCGCGCAGGAGGAGGTTATAACGCCCCCCACCGCCGCGAAGTTATCTGACGAGCAAGTGCTGGCGGCAATCCATCGGGGCGTGGATTTTCTGCTGAAGGACATTCAACTCAAGTTGGATACCTTACAGAAAGACCCGGAATTCAAACGTGGAGACTTTCACTCTCTCGATCTCGGCGAATTCATGCTGGAAACGTATGCGCTCCTGCATGTCGGCAACGATACCCAGGACCCACGCCTTCGTTTTCGCAGCGACCAGATGCAGGTCGCGGTTGATATCGTCACGCGCGCGGATGTCGATGCCACGTACACAACCGCCCTGCAGGCATTGGCGCTTGCGGAATTGCCCCAGCTCCCCGAAGTCAAGAAGGCCATGGCTCGCGCGGCGGACCATCTCGTCCGGGGCACCGGCACGGCGGGGGGCTACACCTACCAGCTCGACGCCGCCAATGGCGATGCCCACGATCAATCCAACAGCCAATACGGGCTCCTCGGTGTCTGGGCGGCGGCGGATTGGGGCGTGAGGGTGCCGAGCCGATACTGGAAACAAACCGATGAATTCTGGCGCACGATGCAGACCAAAAGCGGCGGATGGGGCTACGGTGCCGGCGGACCCGCGGAAGCCCCGAAAAACACCATGACCGCCGCCGGCGTCGCCAGTCTCTATGTCTGCAACGAATTTCTTGACCGCACGCCCACGCTTATTCCCAAAGAGGACAAGGTCATGGCGAACGGTCTTGCCGCCCTGATCCACGGATTCGATCCCGCAAGCAATGATTTCTACTATCTCTACGGTGTGGAACGCGCCGGGCTGGCGAGCGGTCTGAAGTATCTGGGCCAGACCAACTGGTACCGCGCCACCGCGACAACAATTTTGAAAACTCAGAACGCGGACGGATCCTTCAGCTCCGTCTTTCCCGGAGCGAGCGCCACACGAAGCACCAGCTACGCGATTCTCTTTCTCGTCCGCGGCCGCGCTCCCGTGGTGATGAATAAGCTCTCTTACGACGGATCGTGGAATGCCCGCCCTCGCGATAGCGCGAATGTGCATGCCCGGCTCGGGCGAATGCTCGAGCGCCACCTGAATTGGCAGATCGTCCCCGTGGACGTCCCCTATGAAGAATGGCTCGACGCCCCCCTGCTCTTTATCACCGGATCGAAAGATCCCAATTTTACCGCCGACGACATCGCCAAATTGCGGAAATTCGTCGATGCCGGCGGCATTATTTTTTCGTCAGCAGAAGGAAACTCTGAGGAGTTCTCGGATGCCGTGAAGCGATATGCGACTCAATTGGCAGGCACGGACGGTTACGCCTATCGGCCGCTGCCGGAGGACCATTCCCTCTTTACCGTGTATGGAAAACCCAAAAAAGCGCCCGCGTTATTTGGAGTCTCGAACGGCGTCCGGGAGATGTGGATTCATTCTCCGCTGGATTATGGTGCCATCTGGCAGGCCCGCACCGAAACTTACCCCGAGGCGTGGGAACTCCCCGCGCGATTATTTTTTTATGCGGCCGGCAAAGCGGGTTTGCGAAGCAAACTCGAAAGCTTGATCGTGCCTGATCCTGAGACCGCGCCTACGCACGTAGTGTCGGTGGCACAACTGCAATACAGCGGAAATTGGAACGCGGAGCCGGGCGCGTGGCCGCGGTTGGGGAGATTGCTCGCGCACGGTGCCGATACCGCGATGGATTTGACGACCGTAAAAATCGAAGATCTCGGAACGCTCCCCCAGCGCCCGCGCTCGCGCATCTCGCGGGAACCGGCAAAATCGCCTTGAGCGATCGCGAGCAGACCGCCCTACAGGTCTACGTGCAAACCGGCGGCACTCTTTTCGTCGAGGCAATGGGCGGTGATCCTGAGTTCGCGGCCAGCGCTCGCGAGTTGCTCGCGAAATTGTTTCCAACTGCAAAACTCAAAACCGTGCCCGCGGATTATCTGCTGTACAACGGCAACCTCTCGCCTAACGCGGTCAAGATCGATTCAGTGGAATACCGAAAGTTTTGGGTTTTGGCGCACGGCGCGCTCACGACGCCCCGCCTGCAGTTTATGACCGTCGAGGGCCGCGTGGGCATCTTCTTCTCCGAGGAAGACATCACAAGCGGGCTGTTGGGAACCAACACCTGGGGAATCGCGGGTTACACAGCGGCTTCGTCGATCGCATTGGCGCGGAATCTCGTGCTGTTTGCTGGAGTCAATGGGCCTAAAAAGAATTAAGGTGCCCATGAGCGGCGAGCGTGGCATTTTACACGTGGACATGGACGCCTTCTTCGCGTCCGTGGAGCAGTTGGACCGCCCCGCACTCCGGGGCAAGCCGGTGTTGGTGGGGCATGACGGGCCGCGGGGAGTCGTCGCCGCCGCAAGTTACGAATCCCGTAAATTCGGTTGCCATAGCGCGCAGCCGATGAGCATTGCAAAACGCCTCTGCCCGCACGCCATCATCGTGCCCGGACGCTTTGAGCGCTATCGCCAAGTGTCGCAACAGGTCCACGCCATCTTTGAACGTTTCACGCCGCTGGTGGAACCCGTGAGCATTGATGAAGCCTATTTGGACGTGACCGATTCCCAACGCCTCCACGGCGACGCGGAAATGATCGCGCGACGCTTGAAGCAGTTGATTCGCCATGAAACCGGTCTGACCGCTTCGGTTGGCGTTGCGTCAAATAAGTTTCTGGCAAAACTGGCCTCGGACATGAACAAGCCGGACGGGCTCGCCGTGATTCGGACGAACGATGTGGATCGAATACTGCCTCCGATGCCCGTCGGACGCATTTGGGGCGTCGGAAAAAAAACCGAGGAGCGACTGGCCGAAGCGGGCATTCGCACGATCGCAGACCTGCGGCAAATGCCTGCCGCGTGGGCGGAGTCGCGATTGGGATCGTCCGCGGAACATTTTATCAACCTCGCGTGGGGGCGCGATGATCGCCCCGTCGTGGCCGATTCAGAAAGCAAATCCATTGGACACGAGCAGACGTTTGAACTGGACGTCGGCGATCCTGCGCAAGTGCGCGAAGTGATCGTTGAACAAGTGGAACAGGTCGCGTGGCGGCTTCGGCGTCAAAAACTGTTCGCGCCACGGGTCGCCTTGAAAATTCGGTTCGGCAATTTTCAGACCATCAGCCGCTCCCGGACCCTTGCGGAACCGACCGATCGCACCGACTCCTTACTGATCGCGGCGATGGAGTTATTCGATGCCTGGGTCGAGACGGCGTTTTCACCCGTGCGATTGATCGGCATGTCCGCCGAGAGCCTCGGAAGAGAGGCCGCGCAACTGGATCTATTCGTCGATCCTGCCGAGGAGCGAGCTCGCGAGGTAGACCGCGCGGTGGATGCGATCAATGACAAATTCGGCGGTAAAGCAATACGGCGAGCCGGCGAATAACAAACTTCCCCGCGTTATTCTTCATCAGCGAGCGGCCACCGCTTCCAGCGACGTCAGCGTGAGCCGAGCCGCCGTCGACCACGTAAACAGACTCGCGCAATGCAGCCCCCGATATTTCAACTGCCTGCGATACTCCGCATCCTCGATCAGCCCTGTGATCGCTTCGCCCATCGCTTTCGCGTCGTCGTGGGGAAAATAAACCGCCGCCTCTTCAGCGACTTCGCGCAGCGACCGCATGTCCGAGCACGCGGACGGAGTGCCGCACGCCATCGATTCAAGCACGCTCAGGCCGAAACCCTCGAAACTTGACGCACAGCAAGTCAGTTTCGCGCCGCGGTACAAGTCGGCCAACTCCATGTTTGAAGGGGATGTCACAAAGCGCATGCGATCAAGCACCCCAGTATCGCGGGCCTCCGCATAGATGTTTGAAATCTTCCAGTCGTCCCGCCCCGCGAGCACCCATTTGGACTTCGCCCCCTTTTCCCAGACCAGTCGCATCGCCGCGAGCATGCGTGAATAATTTCGCCGGGGAATGTCCGCTCCGACCGCGAGGACGTACGAACCCGTAATATTATTCGCCAGATGGACCGGAGCCCGGGTGGGAAGATCCGTCGGCGGGGGCGGCAGCAAAGACCGGATCAATGCCGTTGTAAATCACATCGATCCGTTCCGGCGCGATCCGGTAAATGGAGGCAATGTCCGATTTGGTTTGCGACGAAATCGCGATCACACGATCGGCATACCTGATGCTGAGAGCCGCCAGGCGTCGAAGCTGTCGCGCGTCCGGCGTATGGCGCACCACCGGGTCCAGTTCAAATGAAAGGTCATGAATCGTCGGAACGACGGGACATACCTGCGTGCGCGGCGAGAGGCGTGAACGCGTGATAAACGTCCGCCTTTGTGCGTCCCAGCGCGCGGGCGAGCGCATTCAAAACGCGAGCCCCGGTATGAAAGTGCGACGGGAGATGATACGACGAAATCTCCACCGCCGTGAAATTCGTCGGCAGTGCCCCGATAAGCGAATCGTCGAACAGTTCAACCTCGTCCGGGCGCGTGTAGATCAAATGAAACTCATGCGGGGGTGGATCCTGAATCCACGCGTTGAGAATGTTCCGCGCGCGTTGCTCCGCGCCGCCGATCTGGCGGGTAACGAGCGGACGCGCATCAAGGGCAATGATCATGGCGGTATTGGAACGGTGGGCGGCAGAGGCGTCAAATGGAGGACGAAGCGTAAAAGCATAAAGGAGCACAAGTGCAAAGGCTCTCAGGCTCGCGTCAAGATGCAGGACTTCAGAGGCAGGTTCATCGATTTCAGCCGCCGGATCACGGTTTGAAGTTGATCCTCTGGCGTATGATGCAGCGCGACCGCGAGAATGATCCCATCCGAGGGGCCGCCCAGAAGCCCCGCATCCGGCAGGGCCGAGGCGGATGGCGCATCGATGAGCACCCAGTCGAAACTCGCGTGAAGCTGCCGAAATACGCTCCGCAGATTCTGCGATTGAAGTAATTGTGCCGCTGCGGGCGCTGTCGTCCTCGCCCCGCACGGCAGGATGAACAAATTATGCCACGGCGTCGCCTTGATGAAGTCCTGAATCTGCTCGTCCGCATCCAACAACAATTCCGCCAACCCCGGCTCAGCATGTAATTTCAACAGAGCCGTCAGCGAATCGCCTCCGCCCGCGCTTGCATGGAGCCCCCCATCCACCAGCAGCACCCGATTGGCGCGAATCTCCGCCAGCGACAGCCCCAGATTCATCACCGTCACCGTCTTGCCCTCTCCGGCGCTGCCGAGGTGACCACCAGAATCTGGTGCTCGCGTTTCACATTGCCTGCCATCAGCACGTCGCGAATTTTCCGATACTGCTCCGCCGCCGCGCCCGCGCGTTCATGGTAGACCACCATCGAGCGAGGCAGATTCAGTTTTCGCTTCGAGGCGTAATCTTCAATGATCGTCTCCGCCGCCGCCTGCTGCGCACGGACCGCCGGGGGTGGCGTTTGTGGAGCGTTCCGAATCGCGTCCGCGAGCGGCGTGACCGGTGCTGCCGGCGACGTTGACGCAACTGCCGGTAACGAATCGCCGGCCGACACCGGCTGCGATTTGCGAAGAACGACCGACGCCAATGAAGCCTCCGGCTGCTCCGTCGGCACCCCCGCGGACCCATCCGGTGCCCCGGAGCGAAGCCGTTCCCGTTCCTGCTGCGCCCGTTTCAATGCGTCGGAAATCGAACTCATGAGAACAAACCTCCGCGCGAGCCCCTGGACGAAAGCAGCGTGCGAATCCCCCGATCGTGCACCGTTTGGGCAAAGCTCGAATCCGCGAGATGCCGATAGCAAAGCGCCGCACTTCCCACCATGACCGCCAACAATACCAGCGCGACCGCCGGTCGAATCGCCACATTCCACAGCCGGCGACGAGCCTCCCCTTCCCGCGAACGAATTTCCACCACCGCTCCAATAATCGGAATTTCCAGCAGTGCCGCGGCCTGCTCCGGCGAATGCAACGCGCGATCCGTGCGAAACCGCAGCCAGGCAATCCCACCCGTCAGCAAAGTCGCCACGACAACTCCCAACGCATACACCAGCGGAACCTGTGGAAACGTCGGCAACGTCGAATCAGACGCGAACGCCAATGGCGACACATCCATCACCACCCCCGATGCCCCCCCTCCCCTGCTATCCGCCGAAAAAGTGCGATCAAATTGTGCCGCGCTCGTCCCCACCGCCTGCTGATCCTTCCGAACGCCTTCCAGTTGTGCCGTCAGCTTCTCGTACTCCTGACGTATCGGCAAAACACTATCCACTTGCTTCTGCATCGAATCCCGCTCCACCGTCAGCGTCCGCACGTCCACATCTAGCGTGTCATGTTCGGCCCGCAGCGACTCCAACTGCAAATCAACCGCCTGCGCATTCGTCAGCGTCGGATCGCCCCCTCCCCCCCCGCCCCCGCCACCGGTCGCCAGCGGCGTATGGATATTCGTCGGCGGTGGTTTCCCAGCCGCAACCCGTTCCTTCGCCGCATCCAGCTTTTTCTGTAACGCCGCCTGCTGCGTGCGAAGGTCCACCACATACGGATGCTGCTCCGTGCGATGCTTGTTATTGAGTTGATCGTCAAGCTGGTCGCTCACCAGTTGAATCTGTGCATTGAGCGAAAGAATTTCCGGATCGCTATCCGCGCGGCGGCATGGATGGGTCGCCCGATCCGGTTAAAGACGGCGGGGGAAGCGGAGCCGGCGGGGTCGCGCTCTCGATTTTGTTTATACGCCTCAAGGCGGGCGATCTGGTCAATGACCACCCGCTGGCGTTGTTGCTTGTCATCTAACCGTGTCGCGAGCTTTTCAAACTGGGCAATGATGCTCGTGGGATCGTCGGGCAGCGTCCCTCGATGGGCAAGACGAAATTTTTCGATCTCCTTCGCCAACGACTGCTCCCGCGCATTTAAGCGGTCGCTTTGCTTGGTGAGATCGCTTCGATAGGACGACGTGAGTTCGTCGACACGGTGGCGCAGGGCCGTATTGATCTGGTCGGCAATGAATCGAACATGAACCATCGCCGTATCACGGGTCGCCGCCGTCGAGGATAAATGAATCACCGCCGCATCCGGCCCTGGCTCATCGACTGAAAGTTGAACAAGCTGTCCGGCGGCAGGCACGCTTAATTCTTTCACCACCCCGGCCGGCACGCGACGAAGCTCACCAATCGGATCAAACGCATGCAGCTTGATCTGGATTTCAGACTGCACCGTATAACTCCGACGAATCAGCGGAGCTAACAAAAAACCAACCGAGCAAATCATCGCGAATATCGCCAGCAGCGAAAACGAATGGCGGTGCACCGTTGCACCAAAACTGCGCCCGGATTGTGATCGTTTGGAATTCATGAGCACCTGTGCTGAGTCCAGCAACTATAATACTCTCCCCAGCCCCTTCCGGATGCTCAACCCCCCCCGCCCACCCCCCTACCCCCCTCTCATTCCTCATCTAAAACAATCAGGAGGCAACCGCCGCCGGTTCAACCACCGTCGACCGTGCCGCAACGCCGCGAACCACCTTGATATGATTGTAATGAGCACTCGCCAAATCGACGAGGGGGCCGCTCGCTGTCGTCCCCCCCGCGCCAAGCGGTCGAACCAGCGGTCGGTCAATCTTTGCGGCATTGGCTCCGACTACCAGCGCCATCATGTCATTCGACAGCAGCACATAGGAGCCCACGGGAAACAGCCCGATCGCCGCGAGAAGCGCTTTGATAACGCGCGGATCAAGCAACCCCTTGGTCGTCATGTGGATCAGTTCTTCCATCGCGACATGCGGAAGCTTGCTCGCCTTGTAGCTGCGGGGATTCGCAATCGCCGCGAAAACATCAGCCGCCGCCACAATACGCGCAAAATCCGAAATGCTCGCCGCAGGCGTCGCTTTCGGATATCCCGTTCCATTCATTCGTTCATGATGCTGAAAACCCATCAGGCGCGGAATCGGCGAAAGCCCCGGAAGTTGCTCCATCATCGAGAGCGTATACACCGGATGTTGGCGCACCCGTTCACGTTCTTCCTCCGTCAGCGCCGGCACTGCAGCGGATTCTCTTGGGTAGCGCGAGCATCCCCACATCGCAAAGCAGAGCCCCAAGAATCACTTCTTTCACCATCTCAAGCGATAACCGCATGTGCGCCGCGATAGCCATCGAAAGCACCGCCATCGAGATCGCATGGTCCGGAAGATAATCCTCCCGACCTGCGGACATCAGTGCCAGTTGCGAGAATTGTCGTGGTTCCGATCGCATCCAATCCAGCAACTCCGCCGTGATTTCCAGAAGCGACTGATGATTGGGTATCTTGCCCGTCTCCAAAAGCCCGTACACCGGCTGCAATCGACTCGCGAGGCGGCGTCGCAGAAGCTGAATCGCATTCGGATCCAGTATCTTGGTCGTCGCGGGAAAATTAATCGATTTGATGAACGGGTCGAGCGATTCCGGAGCACGCATATATTCGCCGCGCTGCATGGAGTTTTCGATCCGGGTGGTCACCACCCGCGCAAGATCCTGCAAAGTCGTGCAAATCTTATCCACATCAGCAACCGGGCGCGACAGGACAAAATCAACGCCGGAGTCCCGCAAGGCTGCAATGTGGTGTTCCTCGACCTGCTCGTTCTGCTGAATAATGACCACGCCGTCGGGGGTCAAAAAATCAGTCTCAGCCGTAGTGCCAAGAACCAGCGAAGCAACCGAAATGAGCTTCGCGGGCGTGTTGGTGAATTCAAGGACTGAGTTCGCGGTATGCGCACGGAACACTTGCTTAATCCCGGAGCGAATAAGCGCATCAAGGTGAAGCTGCGTCAATTCAGTCTTAGCCGCGAGAAGCTGCGCCCGTGGAGTGAAACAGCGGCTCCGGAAAGCTGCGACCAATGGTGAGATTGGCGACGTCAATGATCTGCATATTGCACGCGTTCCTTTGGAGGAGCGGAGACTCTCGCAAAGCGCGATCGAAAGCCGCTCCATAAGGCTATGCTTATAAACCTTTTATCGGTGGATATTCGCGGCAACATGTGAAAAAGACGTGCCTCTTCAGGTGGGAAAGCTAGCGCCGACGCTGGCAATTCGGGCAAAAAACCGTCGTCCGGGCGGAAATCGCGATCACCTTCAGCGAGGTGCCGCATCGCTTACACGGCTTGCCCCCACGCCCATAGGCAAGCAATTGCGCGCGAATTCGCCCGGCTGATCCGACACATTCCGATAATCACGAAGCGTGGTGCCCCCCGCAGCAATCGAACGCCCCAAAATCTTATGAATCGCCTTCACCAGCGACTTGATCTGATCCGGTGAAAGGCGATCGACCCTCTGCAATGGATGCAACTGCGTCAGCCACAAAGATTCATCGACATAAATATTACCGAGTCCCGCGATGTCACTTTGGGCAAGCAGCTTCTGTTTCAGCCGACCTCGCCCCGAACGCCAGTGAGCCAGGTCCGCAGGCGTCACATCCAGGGCGTCAGGGCCAAGATTCTTTAGTTCCTGATCCTTTGCTGCCTCAAATGTGCGGTAGTACCACAGACCGCCAAAACGTCGCGGATCACGCAGGCGAACGTCCGTCCCCGAGCCAAGCGAAATAGTGATGTGCGTATGAATCGGCTTGGGCGTATCCGACGGAACACAATCCACGCGCCCCGACATGCCCAGATGAATAAGAATCGTTTGATCGTCATCAGCAATGCAAAAAAGTTTCTTGCCGTGGCGAAACGTGCGGGTGAACTTCTTTCCAATAAGGTCGCCGAGGGGAGCATTTGCCGGCGTCACAAAATCAGGACGCGCCACCTCAACGGCAACAATCGAGATCCCCAGAATGCACGGCTCCAGCGTGCGACGAACCCCTTCAACTTCCGGAAGTTCAGGCATGGCAACTCATTCAATGACGATGAAAATGATGACGTAAATGAGCCACAAAAAACCCAAATGAACACGAAACCACAGATATTCGTGCCTCCGTGGATTCAAAACATTCTTCCAAAGAACATCAGCGCTCGTAGTAAATCGCGCCGCGCTGCTTCGTCGCAATCGGAATCTGATCCTGCAAATATTTATGCACCCGACGTGCTTTGGGAATCTGATACAAAATCAGCTCCGGTGTTTTGGGATCGCTCGACGAAATCCGAATCGTGCCGATCCCAAGAATACGTTCCAACACCGACTGCTTCAGTTCCATATCCGTGATGCGAAATAACTCGATCGAGTTGATGTCCTTGGAAAGTACCCCGACTTCCGTATCGATCCGCGTCGGCCGAATGAAGCAGCGCGAGTTTTTGACGGACAGGTACAACATCCACACGACGAAGGCCAGCACAGCCAACGTCACCGGCACCCCGAGCGATGCCGTCTCCGCCGACACCTCTTTCCGCTCCGCCAGAAAAATCAGCCCCCCGCAAATAAGAACCGCCAGCGCAACACAGATCAAATACTTCCAAAAATTTTCCCATTGCGACACCGACAACGCGAAGACCGGCGGTACCTCCGGCGTCGCTATCGTCGCATCAGGCGGAGGAGCGGCACGATCCAAAAACTCCCCGCAGTGTTTGCACTTCTTCGCCATCGCCAGAATAACTTCGCCGCAGAATGGGCACCGCTTCGTCGCGTCCGCCCCTGCCCCCACCGGCATCGCCGCCGTAATCTGCGGCACATCCGCCCCGCTGGGATCCGCAGTCCTGCCATCCTCCGGTGTCGACGCCGAAACCACCGGCATAGAGCGCTCGCTTGCACGCCGGACAATTCACCGTCGTCGAGACCTGATTGTCCGTGATAAAAAAGCGATGCCCACAGAAACATGTAATCTGGTAGTTCATATGGAAAGCCATTTTCGCGAAATCGGCGCGATATGGAAGAGATAAATGGCGCAAACACGAACCACCGCCGCCGCCGCCCTCTTCCCACCCTCCTCTTTACCCCCCCCACCGCTCACTCCACCGTCGCCCGCCCATTGCTGTTCGGCAACCGAATCGAACTCGCCGCCACCTTCCGGTACCCCAACTGCTTCACAATCTCCAGCACCTCCGTCCACGACGGAAAGGGCCGATTGTTCAAACGCTTGTAAGTATCCACCGCCATTACAAACTCAAACTGCTCATCCGACATCTCCCCCTCCTCCGCGCTCCGCCGATCGTCCGTCCGACGCCGCCCCGGCCCACGCCGTCTCTCCAGCCCCGTCGGCGACCCAATCTCCAGCACGCGCCGATCCAACCCCGTCCGCTGGTCCACCACATTCTTCCGGCGATTCCCGCCCTCAAACGACGACCCGTCCGACTGCCGACGATCCGTTGACTGGTCCTCAACGGGCGTCTCAGGCGATGGGGCTACCGGCGTCTCCACTGCGGGCGCAACCACCGGCATCGGCGAAAAAGAAACTCCCGACGCCGGAGCCACAAGGGTTCCTGCTGCGGGAGTATCGCTTTTCAATTCACTGACAGTTGAACACGAACGGCATGCAGTGCGGTTGCTCATACATTCTTCCTCGTTGACCGTCGGGCCGAGGAAGAGCTCGCCGCGTCAACCGTTATTCGTCATCATCATCGTCATAGAAGATGTCGTCGTCATCGTCGTCGAGCTCGTCTTCGCCGAACTCTTCTTCGAATTCGTCTTCATCCTCATCGTCGAAGTCGTCCTCGTCGTCCTCATCTTCTTCGAGGTCGTCTTCTTCCTCTTCCTCCTCATCGTCCGTTTCCTCCTCCTCCTCAACATCCTTCTTTCGTTTCGCCAGCAGAAGCTCCGCGATCTCCGCGTCCGTCTCTTCCACAAGGACGACAAATCCATCCGCGTCCGGCACCAGGCGGCACTCCACCCCCGCCGCCGCCAGCATCCGCGCCAATGCCGCCCGCGCGCTTCATCCACCGCGCAAAGCACCATTTCCCCCTGCCCCGCACCCGTCAGTTCCAACCCGTTCCGATTCAACATAAAACCTCTCAAATGCAAGTGCGGGCGTTTTTACCGGACGCCCCGCCGTCGCAGTCATCGCTCACAATTTCACGAACGCCGACATGCCATAGGAAAAATACCCGTCAGAGCCTCTGACGCCGGTACATTACGCGCATTTCACCCCAAGTCAATCAACCTACGCGAAAATCTTCTCATCCGCCTTGCACGCCCGGTAATCAACCCTCTACACTCTCCACAGAAAACAGAGACGACCGCAGACACCAAACCGTAAAATGACACGCGGAAAGCTCCCCAACGCCCCTCCTCCGCTTCCGTCTACCGTCTACCTAAAACGAGGTCCCCATGCCCCGCCCTTCCCATAAAATCGCCATCTTCCCCGGAACCTTCGACCCTCTCACCCTCGGCCACCTCGACATTATCGACCGGGGCCGAAAACTCTTCGACCACCTCATCGTCGCCATCGGCATCAACCCCGAAAAAGAACACCTCTTCACCGTCCAGGAACGCCTCGCCCTCATCAAAAAACTCACCAAAAAATTCCCCAACGTCTCCGTCGAAGCCTACTCCGGCCTCACCGTCACCCTCGTCCGCGACCGCAAAGCCTCCGCCATCCTCCGAGGCCTCCGCAACCTCACCGACCTCGACTACGAGTTCCGCGTCGCCCTCACCAACCGAAAGGTCGCCGGTGTCGAAACCGTCTTCATCATGACCCGCGAAGAATTCGGATTCACCTCCTCCACCCTCATCAAACAAATCGTCACCCTCGGCGGCGACCCCCACCAGCTCCGCGAACTCCTCCCCCTCGAAGTCATCAAACGCCTCATCCACTACCGCGACAAAAAACAAGGCCCCTTCGCCAAAGAACCCATCGACTCCCTTACCAACTAAAACCCTGTTTGAGAAGAACAAAAAACACAACGGTTCGTCAATTGAATCGACGCCCGCTGCCTCGGGCAGCGTGGGCACCGCGCCTCAACATCCATATCTTGCATCTTTTCAAAGACGACGGCGTAGCTCATTCATGTTGGGTGGCATGCTTCTGGCCCAGCCTCGGGGCCAGAAGCATGCCAAATGTGCAATCCTCTTCGCCTTTATGACCAACAAAACAACAGCCGCATCACGACCATAAATTGTCTCTACTCTTGTCACAGCCAAGGTTCATGGAATTGCATCATGGTTGACATGAAATTTACTAGAGGGCACGATGGATTACCGCTCGCACATAACGCAAAAGAATGGGAAATAATGTCGAACGCTTTGACAAAAAACGCAAAGGCTGAGGGGCCTTTTTTTGTGATACTTTAGTGCGCCAAGGCCTAACAAACGCGGGGTGCTTCTGGCCAATCTCCGGCCCAGAACCATACCTCCAGATCATCCCTCAACACCTGCATTCCCTCCTCCCCGTGCCAGCGCGTTTCGTCATTCACTCATTCGTCATGCCACCCCGCGCAAAAAACAGCGGCACGATCCGACCTCGGACCGTGCCGCCCTATTTACAAACTCAACCAACCGCTCAGGAATTCGCGGCGACTTCCGCGTTCTCCGCCGCCGGATTCGCCGGCTGACCCTGATTATTGATCAGGCCCAACGCGCCCAACGAATGGAACGACGAGAAGCCGCAGTTCCGGCAGATCATCGCCGCCATCGGCATGCTCGTCCCGGGGAACTTCACCTGCCCGCTGATCTCGTACACCGGCACGCTGATCGGCACTTCATGAACCACCCACTGGTTCTTCTTGCACATCGGACAATCCCCGCTCAAACCCCGCGTCTGCAGGGCCTGAATGACTACCGGGGCATAATTATCAAAAATCGGCATGAGAAGCTCCTGACAGAAAAGGAAACCGGTTCACTCGCACCGCCAAAACATGTGCGGCAACTGAGATTGGCCGTAGACATGATTCGGCCATGTTTGAAAAATACTTTAGTCCAACCCCCCTATTTTATCAACACGCAACCTTTCAACATCCACTTCCAGCATTCCCTCATATCCACAACTTCATCCGAATCCAATTCACCAACCGATGCGTCCACAGCCACACGTACCGCGCACGCCCAACATTCACCTTCGCAATCCCCTCAAGCCCCGGCTTCATCCACGGCTTCAAATCCTTCTTGTCGAACACCACGCGCACCTTGTACACATTGTGCTGCTCTGACACCACCGCCACCGGATTGATCCGTTCCACGGTGAACGGAATGTGTTCACCCGGATACGTGCTCGCCGCCAGATCGCCATGCTGATTCACCTGCAATTCCGCGATCTGATCCTCAGGCACCGTCAACTCCGCCCGCAATTTCTCCCGCGCCCCGATCTGAAACAACTCATCCCCAACGCGCACCGGAGCCCCCAGCTTCGTTTTCAAATCACCGCTGAAAACCACCCCATCCACCGGTGCCTTAATCGTCGCCTGCGCAATGCGCCAGTTGTACAAATCCACCTGCGCCTGATATTGCTGCGCCTCCGCCTCCGCTTCCTTCACATCACCCTGCTTCTCCACCCCCTGGCTTCGCGCGATGTTCGCCTGCTGCAACGCCGTATCCACCTTTGCCACCGCCTCCGCGCGCTGGCTCTTCAACTCCGCCGTGTTCAGCGTCGCCAGAATCGTCCCCGGCCGCCGCATCAACAGGGCGCAGCGCCGACACATGATCCAAATCATCAAAAGGAACCGCCGTCCCCTCTTTCCACACCACATCCCCGATCGTCGCGTTGACCGTTTTCAAGAACCCGTCAAACGGTGCCGGCACGATCTGCATCTCGGACGACTGAAACGCGAACGGCGCTTCCACCTTAAAATCGCCCCTGCACAAAATCGAAAATGCCGCCACTCCGCAAACCGCGATCGCCGCCACCTTCGGCCACGTATGCTTCGCCCCCACAAACCACGCCGCCCCCTTCCGCACGCTCCGCGCCGCCTTCACCCCCGCCCAGCGGTCGTTCTCATGCAGATCCACCAGCCGCGCCGTAAATAAATCGCACGTCAGCCGCAATGTCTCAATTTCATCCAGCGTCAATGGCCGCTCCGCCCTCCGCTCCACCGTCAAAACCGCCACCACCTCCCCGGAACGCCTCAATGGCAGACTGCACAGCGCATTAGGCCCATGCTTCGACGATAACTTCTCCGCCGCCCGGTACACATAGCTCGCATCCTTCGTCGGCGGATACAACACCTCTAAATCCTGATCCAGGCACTCTTCCATCGCCCCCTCAATATCCTGCACCAACTGCATGTGCCGCGTGATCTTCTCCGTATGCGACAGCGCCTGCAGCCGCACATAACGTCCCCGCAAAAATCCCACACCCACCCGCTCCGCCTTCCAGCGCGACGCAAGCTCATTACAGAGCGCCATCGACGCCGCCATAAACCGTGCCGGCGCATTGATCGCCGTCAACGTCTCCATCGCCGACTTCAACCGCTCCAACTCTCCCGCGCAACGCGCCAGTTCCCCTTGCATCTGCGCGAGCTGCTGCTCATCCAATAGAACCTGCGAACGTCCGCCGGCAACTACATTAAACGATGTCATATCAAGGCACCCTTGCGGTCATTTCAATTTATGGCTGGTCAACCGACGCGACTTTTCCTGCCGTCGGGAACGTCACACTCACCTGCTCCCCCGCCTTCCGCTGATTCGGATTTTTAACCAAAATACGAACCAACAGCGACCCTCCTGCGGAACTGCCTACCGACGCCAGATGGATCACCCGCGCCGGCCGTACTTCCTTATTCGACAGCGTCACTTCCGCCGGATCATCCACCTTCAACCGTTCCGCCATTGCAAATGGCACCGGCACATCAACCCACAGCGGATCCAATTGCACAATCCGAATCACCTTCATATTCTGCGAATCCACGCTCTCCCCCACATGCACTTTCAGTTCCTGCACCACCCCCGCGATTGGCGAAAACAATTTTGTCTTCTCCGTCGCCGCCTTCGTCTGCTCATACTTGTACTGATTCTGCGTCTGCTGGAACTGCTGCAACTTGACCTTCGCCTCCTCCACCGTCACTTCCAGACGCGCCTGGTCGATTTCATAATGACTCCCCGCATGCGCATTTTTCAGATTTTCGTAATCCACCTTCTTCTGTTCCAGCACCGCTTGCTCGGCCTTGATGGTGGTATCGTCATCCGCGGTCAACTTCGCCAACGCCAGTGCCGCCTGTTCTTCAGTATCGTCCTGCTTGGCCACCATTTGCCCCGCCGTGACGGGATCCCCCTCTTTCGCTGGCAACTCCACAATCCGCCCCGGCCGGTCAAAAGACAGCGTCACATCGTCGCTCGCCTGCGTAATCGCCTGAATCCCAGCCGCCGACGTCCCATCATCCGCCGCCGCCAACCCGCCAAATCCCAAACCCACGACACATGTCGCAACCAAAATACCGGCAAATCGCCTTGTCGCTTTTGCGTTCATTTCCGCTCCGCATGAAAAGAGTGCGTTTGTCTTAGTATCGGCAAGTGCTTGTCAAATAACAAGAAGATCGGCCAAATCCGCACCTCCCTCAGCAAAATTCTTAACCCCTCGACTTCCGCACAGCCTCACTTGATGCCAATCCCCGCCCGTTCCCGCCTGTGCGCACAGCCCCCACTCCAAAAAAACCACCTCAAAAAATATTCCCCACCCACAACTCCCACAACCACAATCCCTAACAAAAAATTCACATCCACGTGTGCGCACAAAGTGGGCGCACCTCCCCTCTATAGAAGACCCCATACACAAAGGAGCCCCCATACCCAATTCCCCCCTTTCATCATTCATAATTCATCATTCATACTTCCTCCCCCCTTCTTTGAATTCAAAAATGCCCCCAAAACATGAGCACCAACCCCCTGAGATAATTCCAACCCACTCATACACCAACTTTTACAAACTCCTTTAACCATGAGCACCTTGAATGAGCATCTATGAACACCTGACCACCCCTACCCTCTTCACGCGGGTTCAATTGCGTCCGACTCTCCAAAACTTCCGTTTTTCCCTCGTGCCGTCGTGCCGTCGTGTTTTCTTCGTGGCCCTCGGTCGCTTCGTAACTTCGTGTTTACGTCGTCTTTCGTTGCGGCTATGCCGCGCAAGTCCTGCCGCGCCAAGTCCTTTTCCGCCTATCCAACCGCCTGTACAATCCGCCGCATGACTACCAATTTTACCCACGCACAACAGACCGTTCCCATCCTCGACTTCGGCTCCCAGTACGTCCAGCTCATCGCCCGCCGCGTCCGCGAAGCCGGCGTCTACTCCGTCCTCGTCCGCCCCGATATTTCCCTTGACGCCCTCCGCGCACTCAACCCTGTCGGCATCATCCTTTCCGGCGGTCCCTCCTCCGTCTACGAAGAAGGTGCCCCCCGGTGCGACCCACGAATCTTCGACCTCGGCGTCCCCGTCCTCGGCATCTGCTACGGCATGCAAATCGCCGCTCAACTCCTCGGCGGCGAGGTCAAGCCCGCCAAGGCCCGCGAATACGGCCGCGCCAAACTCCACATCGACGCCTCACCCCAATGCTTCCGACCTCATGCTGGGCGTGCCCCAGGACACCACCGTCTGGATGAGCCACGGCGATCAGGTCCAAACCCTCGGCACCGACTTCCTCCCCCTCGCCTCCACCCCCACCTGCCCCCTCGCTGCCATCGACACACCTCACTCAGCCCTTCTACGGCGTCCAATTCCACCCCGAAGTCACCCACACGCCCCACGGCACACAAATCCTCGAAAACTTCCTCTACAAAATCTGCCACGCCACGGGAACCTGGCAGATGGGCAACTTCATTGACATCGCCATCGAAGGCGTCCGCACGCCAGGTCGGCAATAAACACGTCATCTGCGGCCTCTCCGGCGGCGTTGATTCCTCCGTGCTCGCCGCTCTCCTCCACAAAGCCATCGGCAATCAATTAACCTGCATCTTCGTCGACAACGGCCTGCTCCGAAAAAACGAACGCGAAACCGTCGAAAGCACCTTCCGCGACCATTTCAAAATCGACCTCCGCGTCGTCGATGCCACCGACCTCTTCCTCACCGCACTCCGAGGCGTCACCGACCCCCAGCAAAAACGCAAAATCATCGGCAAAACCTTCATCGACGTCTTCAAAACCGAAGCCAAAACCATTCAAGGACGCCACCTTCCTCGCCCAAGGCACGCTCTATCCCGACGTCATCGAGTCCGGCCACGGCACACGCCGGCACCGCCGCCAACATCAAGCTCCATCACAACGTCGGCGGCCTCCCCGCGGAACTCGGCTTCGATCTCGTCGAACCCCTCCGCGACCTCTTCAAAGACGAAGTCCGCAAAATCGGCGAACTCCTCGGCCTCCCCGAGCACATCGTCTGGCGACACCCCTTCCCCGGCCCCGGCCTCGCCGTCCGCTGCATCGGCGAAATCACCGACGAAAAACTTGCCATCCTCCGCGACGCCGACGAAATCTTCCTCGAAGAAATCGTCGCCGAAAACCTCTACCGCTCCACCTCCCAGACCTTCGCCGCGATCCTCCCCGTCCGAGCCGTCGGCGTCATGGGCGACGGCCGCTCCTACCAGCACGTCATCGCCCTCCGCAGCGTCGACACCTCCGACTTCATGACCGCCGACTGGTCCCGAATCCCCTACGACGTCCTCGCCCGCGTCAGCAACCGCATCGTCAACGAAGTCCGCGGCGTCGCCCGCGTCGTCTACGACATCACCAGCAAACCCCCCGGCACAATCGAGTGGGAATAAAAGAAATTCCGCTCTCCCCCCGCCTTCAGGGAGCAAATATGCTAATCACCGAACGAATCCCCACCCACCACCGATCCGAAATCCTCGACATCACCCCCAAAGTCGCCGACGCCCTAAAAAAAAGCGGCATCCAGGACGGCCTCTGCATCGTCTTCGTCCCGCACACCACCGCCGCCGTCTCCATTAACGAAAACGCCGACCCCGACGTCAAACGCGACCTCCTCAAAAAACTCGACGCGCTGATCCCCCAGCACGAACCCTATTATCAACACAGTGAAGGAAACTCTGACTCACATCTCAAAACCGCCCTCACCGGCCCCAGCGTCACCATCATCATCGACAAAGGAAAGCTCCTCCTCGGAACCTGGCAGGGAATCTATTTCTGCGAATTCGACGGACCCCGCACCCGAACTGTTCATATAAAAATCATCGGCTCCGTCGTGACCTGATCCGCTCATTCATATCGCAGCGCTTCGATCGGATCCATCTGGCTCGCCCGCCACGCCGGATACACACCAAAAATAATCCCAATCGCCACCGCAAAAGAAAACGACATCACCACAAACACCGGCTCCACAATCGTCACAAACCCCTTAAACATCGGAATCAGCGGAATCACTTCCGAAAGTCCAATCCCCCCCGCCGCACCAAAAAGCCCGCCCAACCCCGACAAAATCAGCGACTCCAGCAGAAACTGCATCAAAATATCCCGCTTCTTCGCCCCAATCGCCTTCCGCGTCCCAATCTCCCGCGTTCGTTCCGTCACCGTGACCAGCATGATATTCATGATCCCAATGCCGCCTACCAAAAGCGAAATGGAAGCAATCGACCCCAGCAGCAGACGAAAAACCAGCGCCGTCTCCGTCGCCGCCGCAATCACATCCGATTGATTCTGCACATTAAAATCATCCGCTTCCGCATTGCCGAGGTGATGCCGCGCACGAAGGACCCCCGCGATGCTATCCACCGCCGGCGGCGTCTTGTGCACAACCCCCACCCGCATTCCCCGCGTCCCCACACCCGCCGGCTCACCGGAAACCTCGCTCAGATCACCCCCGCTCTCCACCAGAACGTCTATCTCCCGCAACGACGTCAACCCGAATAAAATCTTCATCCCCGTCCGATACGGCACAAACGCCTCATCATCCGGCCCCGTCCAGCCCTGATTCCCCTTCGCCTTCATCACGCCAATCACGCGAAAGTCGATCCCGTTGATCTTGATTTTTTTATTTACCGCCGGCTCTGCTCCGAAAAGCGCACTGCGCCGGGATCGGCCCCAGGATCACCACCCGCGCATTGCTGTCCCCCTCCCATTCCAAAAAAAAACGCCCCTCCTGCAGCTCAAAATTGTGAATCGCAAAATGACTCGCAGCCACTCCATTCACATCCGCCTTCGTGTTGCGATGCAGATACTTCAACTGCGAGCCGCCCTGCACGCACGGCGATACCGCCGCGATCCCCGTCACCGCCCAAAGCACAACGCATCCTCCACCACCAAATTCTGCTGCGTCCCAGTGACCACGCCGCCCGTCCCGCGCTGCGCCGGACGCACCGTCAGCGTGTTCGTTCCCATCGCCTGATAACGCGCCAATATCTGTTGCTGCGCACCCGCCCCCATCGCCAGCATCGCAATCACCGCCCCAACCCCAATAATCATCCCCAGCATCGCCAGAACCGTCCGCAGCTTATTCGCCATCAGACTCCGCAACGCCGACTTAAAATTCAGCATCCAAATCAGCGGCAAAAATGAAGTCCCGTCTCGCTGCTTACCCATTTCAGCACCAACTGACGGCCCAGCCGCCAAAGCCGAAAGCCGCCCCGAGCCCTCTTTTTCCATCGTCGCAGGTGCCGTCATCGCAGCCAACTCTATCACCGCTCAATGAACGCACGATGAAAAGCGAGGGTTACCCCCGGCTCACCCGGGGGCAACCGCACCCAACCACATTCGCAACACTACAGACAACCATCCCTCAATGCCCCTGCGTATCCAGCGCTGCCTTCAGCCCTTTAGCCAGCGTCTCCGTCGACCCAATCGCCCAATAATGCAAAAACACCACCCGCGGCGAATCCCCCATCATGTGATTATGAATCGCAACCACATTGATATGGTTCGCCCGCAAAGTTTTCAGCACCGTCTGCACCTCGGTTTCATACATCGCATAGTCCCCCATCACCGCTGCCTTCTCATCCGAACCGACAAACGCCGCCCACGTGTTCACCCCCATCGCGTTGCCCATCTCATGACCATCCATCTTCGTCGTCTTTCCAAACGTCACCTTATAAACACCCTTCGCAAAATCGCCCTTCGCATTCAAAATCGCATCAATTTTCTTCGGATCGAGTGTGCTATTCGCCGGATCGATCACCGCCTCGGTTGCGTGCTCCACCTTCTGCCCCGCCGTTTCCTTCAACGTCGCATACACCTTCCCCACCGCCGCCGCCAACTTCTCCTGATCCCCCATCCCGCCGATGTGCATGAAATACACCTTCGGATTATCCCAGAAGAAATGATTGTGCAACGCCGTCACTTCCAACCCATTCTCCAGCGCCGCCGACATCACCGGATTCACCTGATCCTCCGTCAACACCGTATCCCCCATGCACGACACATGATCCCCCATCGACGTGAACGCCACCCAGCACGTCAGCCCCATCGGCGGCGTGATCTTCACCCCATCCGCCACCACATGCAGATCACTCCGCGGATACGAAACCTTAAACACCCCCTCCTTCGCATTCATCGTCCCCTTCAACCCCGTAAGCTGCTCAATCTTCGCCGTGTCGAGCGCCATGCCCATCGGCTCCGCAGCTTTTACGGATACAACCCCCGACGCAACCAAAATCGCGGAAACACAAAGCATCGATAAACGAGTAAGCATAATTTCCTCCAAAAAATAGGACGTCCGATTATTGTAGATAGTTTTTAAAAAACTCCCGCAACGTAGTTTCAATACCCCGCGCATCATACCTGCCCGCAACAAGTTCATACGCGCTCATGCCCAACCGCTGCGCCAGCGCTTCATCAGTGAGTAACCTCACACAATGCTCCGCGAACGCCTCGGCACCGTCCCCCAAAAGAATATTGCTATTCGCCGTCACCTCCAAACCCTCCGCCCCCACCGTTGTACTCACCACGGGACAACCATGAGCAAAGGAATCCAATATCTTAATCCGCGTTCCCGTCCCAAAACGCAACGGGGCCACACTCAGCCGAGCATTGGCAAACGCCTCCGCAAGAGACGCCACAAAACCCAACACACGAACATTCGGCAACAGCGACAGCCGCTCGCGCATCGCCGCATCCATGCGACCCACGATGTGGCACTCCGCCATCGGATACCGTGCGTGAATGAACGGCCACACCGATTGCGTGAACCACTCCAGCGCATCCACATTCGGCGAACCCGACCCTGCCGCAAAATTCCCCAGAAAAAGAATCACCGGCGGCGTCGCCCGCACGGACGGAGCACCAGGCACTTCCACCCCATTGGGTACAACCGTCACATTCTCACTCGGAAACAATGCCCGATCGTGCGACTGACACACAAACGCATGCGCCGCCCCCCCCACCGCGTCCACCTCAAAACGCCGCAACTTCCGAACATCCCGCTCGGTGCGCCAATCCATCACCCCGCCACCCGACTCCGCCCGCCGCCGCCACCGAACATGCTCCGGATCATCCACATCCAGCAACAATCTCTCATGCCCCAACACCCCAGCCGCATGAGAAAAATCAATCCGATACCCAAAAACCGCGTCAAAACCCCCCACATCCAACGACGCCAGCGGCCCACGCGCCGCCTTTACATCAATGTCCCGCACCATCCGCGGCAAAGGGTTCACAAAATCCGCAAGCGCATTCGCAATCCGCCCTCCCCCTCGACGCCCCAAAAGCTCCAGCCGCGTAACCTCACATTCAAACGGCGGCCCCGGCGCATCCGCCGGCAAATCAAACAACGCCAGATGAAGACGCCCCGCACCCGCCAGCGCCCGCAGAAACATCCGCTGTCGCACCAAATATCCCGCCCCGCCTAGCCACGGCGCTCCCGAACCAATATACAAAATTCTTTTCATCGCGTGATGCTCAAGGCGCGAGGGCCGCCGCAACAATGGATTGTGCTTCCACTATGATCGTATTCAGCCGCTCTTGCGACACAAAACTCTCCGCATAAATCTTATAAATATTTTCCGTCCCCGAAGGCCGCGCCGCAAACCATCCATTCTCCGTCATCACTTTAAGCCCCCCTATCGAAGCCCCATTCCCCGGCGCATGCGTAAGTTTGTTCGTAATCAATTCACCCGCCAAAACCGTCGCCTTCACCGCCGCCGGCGTCAATTTCTTGAACGCCGCCTTCTGCTCCGGCGTCGCGGGCGCATCGATCCGCGTATAAAACGGCGAGCCGAACTTCTTCGTCAGTCCCTCATAATGCCGCCCCGGATCCATCCCCGTCACCGCCGTGATCTCCGCCGCCAGCAACGCCAGAATAATCCCATCCTTATCCGTCGACCACGCCGACCCATCATTCCGCAAAAAACTCGCCCCCGCCGATTCCTCCCCCCCAAAACAAATCGTCCCATCAAACAGCCCCGGCGCAAACCACTTGAACCCCACCGGCACCTCCATCAACCGACGTCCACGCTCCTCCACCACCCGGTCTATCATGCTCGAACTCACCACCGTCTTCCCCACCGCCGCGCCCAGGGGCCATCGCGGCCGATGGCTCAATAGATAGTTTATCGCCACCGCTAAATAATGATTCGGATTCATCAGTCCCGAGCTCGGCGTAATAATCCCATGCCGATCACTGTCCGGATCGTTCCCCACCGCCACATCATAATCATCCTTCAACTTCACCAGCCCCGCCATCGCATAGGGACTCGAGCAGTCCATCCGAATCTTCCCATCATGATCCACCGACATAAACGAAAACGTCGGATCAATCCGCGTGTTCACAATCGTAAGATCAAGCCCATGAACCTCCTTAATCGCCTGCCAGTAAGCCAGCGACGCCCCTCCCAGCGGATCTACGCCGATTCTCACCCCCTTCTGCCTGATCGCGGCCACATCAATCACGTTCGCCAGATCGCTCACATACGGCAAAACATAATCATGCTGCCGCGTCGTCCCGGCCCCCAACGCCTCCTCATACCCCACCCTTTTCACTTCCGCATTCCCCGCCCTCAAATACTCATTCGCCTGATTTTGTATCCAGTTCGTAACGTCCGTATCCGCCGGTCCCCCATTCGTCGGATTATACTTAAACCCTCCATCGCTCGGCGGATTATGCGACGGCGTCACCACAATCCCATCCGCAAGTTCAGCGCCCCTCCCGTTATGCGTAAGAATCGACCACGAAATCACTGGCGTCGGCGTGAACCCACCACCCCTCTGAATAAACGTTTCCACCCCATTCCCCGCAAGAACTTCCAACGCTGTCCGCTGCGCCGGCCCCGACAATGCATGCGTATCCATCCCCATAAACAACGGCCCCCCAATCCCATGCTTACCCCGATAATCCACAATCGCCTGCGTAATCGCCAAAATATGCGATTCAGTAAAAGTATTGTCTGAAACCGTCCCCCGATGCCCACTCGTCCCAAACGAAACCAATTGCCGCGCATCCCTCGTATCCGGCTTCCGCGCATAATAATCGCGAACCAGTTGCCCCACATCGATCAACATATCCACTGAAGCAGGACGCCCCGCCAACGAACTAACACCCATTGGAACTCCTACGATCACAACACAACGCCCAGCGATTGTGACGACGCCCATCGAATCTGACAAGCCCAAACCCCGGAGTTGTCCCAACCCCGAAGCCCCCAAACCCCGGAGTTCACGCTTCAGCGTGTCTTCACCCCCTCGCGCAACTTTTCCCAATCATTCACAAACCCCCTTCCCCACATTGCTCCATTTTTCCCCCGCCGATACCATCATCCTTCACCTCTCGACTTCCCCTCACCCCAAACCTTGGAGACCCCATGCCCCTCTCCCGCCGCGACTTCCTCCTCTCTTCCGCCCTCGCCGCCGCAACCCCCTTCTCAAAGCTCCACGCCGCCACCACCCAACCCGCCACCCAACCCGCAACTCAACCCGCCCCGCCACCCGCCACCCCCGCCGCCCAGGCCCTCTACCAATCCATCGGCCCCGCCGCCTACGCCGAACTCCTCGCCCGACTCCAAATCACCAACACCAACATCCAAAACCGAGGTCTAAAAACCATCCGCTCCCTCCCCGGAAAAAAGTTCCTCACCGGATACCCCTACAACGAGTTCTACGACTGGGACCTCTACTTCGAAAACCTCTACCTTTCCTACTACGGCATCTACCCCTACTGCTTCGCCAACCTCAAGGAATTCCTCAATCGCCAAACCCCCGACGGCTACGTTAACCGCTCCCTCATCAAACAACGCGACCGCCAGCACTTCAAACCCTTCCTCGCTCAACTCGTCGTCCTCGGCTGCAAACAAAACAACAACGACTACGCCTGGCTCACCGCCTCCCCCGAGACCCCCGTCGCCCCCGACAACGGCTCCTACTACAACCGCCTCAAAATGTATCTCACCAAATGGTTCTCGTACGACTCCGACCACAACGGCCTCCCCGTCTGGAACTCCGCCGACGCCGCCGGAACCGACAACCAATGGTCTCGCGGCGGCCAACTCGGCGCTTTTGAAATCGAAGGCGTCGACCTCGCCTCCTTCCTCATCCGCGAACTCCACGCCATGACCGTCATCGCCACGCACCTCCACCTCCCCGACGATGCCGCCGCCTTCACCGCTAACGCCACCACCCTCTCCACACTCATCAACGACACCTTCTGGGACGAAACCGACGGCTTCTACTACGACCGCAACGAAAAGAAAAACATCCTCGTCAAAGTAAAATCTGCCACCAACTTCCTTCCCCTCTTCGCCGGCGCCGCCACCCCGGAACGCGCCAAGCGCATCATCAACAGCCACCTTCTCAATGAAAAAGAATTCTGGCTTCCCTACCCCGTCGCCAGCTACGCCAAAACCGAACCCGACTACTACCAAGCCCCCACCGGAAAAGAATGCAACTGGCGCGGACCCACCTGGGCACCCACCAACTACATGATCTTCCAGGGACTCCAACGCTACGGCTACCACGACATCGCCAAAGAACTCGCCTCACGACTCTTCGACATGGCCCTTAACAAAAACAAACTCCTCCGCGAATACTACAACGCCGAAACCGGCGCAGGCCTCGGCCAATCCCAATTCTGGGGCTTCACCGCCCTCTACTACCTCCTCCCCCTCGAACACCTCCTCCACTACGACGCTTCAGACCTCACCCAACCCGCCCAACCCATCGCCACCCAACACCTCGGCATTCAGTTTTCCCTGTAAAAAGCGAGGCGATCAATAAATGCAACCACCCATTGTCCTTGAGGGTGAGGATCTTTCCCCATGGCTTTCAAAACGTTCTGACACATCGTTCCGAATCCCTGGGATTGCAATCCCAGCGATTAAATTGTGCGAATGCTGTCCCCTTCAAATTACCCCCCGCCCTCCGCCAACATCGCTTTAATCTTTGCCTCCGTGTCCTCGCGCCCATCCACGGATCGAAGCACGCCTTTTTTATCAATCAAAAAGATCTGCGGAATGACCCCGACGTGCAACTGCTTCGTCATGGGATTCCATTCATCCTCATCCTTTTGCGACTCCTCGCGAAGCTGCGGCCACGCCATTCCATTCTCTTTGATAAAACCATTTACCTGCTCATCCGAACCGTCGCAGTCCACCCCCACCACCTCCAACCCCTTCCCATGATAATCCTCATAAAGCTTCTTCGTGTGCGGAATATCTTCCCGGCATGGAATGCACCAGGTCGCCCAAAAATCCACGAGAATCACCTTCCCTTTCCAATCGGCTGACGACCATTTTCCGCCCGTCGTCGTCCGACCCGCAATCACCAGCAGCTTCCCCTCCAAAGCCTTTTCTGCCAGCCATGCGTCTCCCTCCTCGAGCACATGTGCCGCCGTCGGACCACTCAGGTAAGAACGGACCAACTCCAGCGCCTGCTTCTTCACCGCATCATTTGTCGCGCCAAACTGCAACATCACTTCCACAATCGATGCCACGCCGTCATCCGTGGGATTTGCCTTCGCGATCACGGCATACGCATCCAGCATCTTCCCTTGCGCCACCGCATCCCTGGAATTCAGCCACCATTGAGCAAGGGAGAGCGACGTTTTTGCCATGACCGCCTTCGTTGCCGGGGAATCGTTTGCGTCCGCCTCAAGCGAAGCCTTCGCATCCTTGTCGCCGAAAGCGGTAAGGAACGCTTGAAACTCATAATGCTGCATCCACAAGTCGCTTTTTTCGGCGGGGTCGGTCTTGACGGTCGCAAACTCCGCAAGCAGCGCGGACATCTTTCTCAGCAATGGAATGGCCTGCGCCGCCGTTGCCTTTCGCGAAGCCTCGTCCGCAATCATCCGCAACGACGGCAACACCAGGTGCAACTGCGCCGAGGTGCTCATCAAATCAGCCTCAATCGCCTCGGGCGTTCGACCGGGCATGGTCGCAGCAGTCGTCGTCGCCGTCGCAGGCTCCGCGCGGCGAGCCACCATCTGCATAACCGCAATGCCGCCTACCACTACCGCCAACATCCACATTCCCGCACGTCGCCCTCGGGTCATATCCATCCCTTCAATAATTTTTTCGCATTCTCAACGGCTTATGTAACGGCCTGAGCTTATGTAACGGCGTGATTCTAGGCGACCGCGGCAGACAAATCCTCCTGCGACAATACACCTCCCGGAGTTCACGCTTCAGCGTGTCTTCGCGATAAAAGCGGAACGAAACGAACCGAAGACAAGCTAAAGCTTGAACTCCGAATGCGCCGGCCACCTCCGCTGCCCCGCTGCAATCAACCTACGAAAACGCTACACTACGTTATTTAATCATCGCTGCAATTGAGGAGCCGTGTGACCCAGGTGTCTTTAGCATCGCCCCCCCTCCAAACGCCGACCGTGTGCGCCTGTCGCGTGGGCTCCTTCACGCTGGCCATCCCGGCGATGCAGGCGGGCCTCGCGGGTTATTCCGATATGGCGATGCGCTGCGTCGCACGCCGCCGAGGTTGTCCGTATGCCGTCACCGAAGCCCTGCTCGATCAAGTCCTCCTCCGCGGCGGACGGGGCCGGGAAAAGGCGCGGTGTTATGCGATGAAGATCATCCGGTCGCCGGCCAGTTGATGGGGTCCGAAGCCGACGAACTTGCCGCTGCCTCAAAGATTCTTATCGAATCGGGTTTCGACGTCATCGATCTCAATTTCGCGTGCCCCGTCCGCAAAGTCCTCGGTCGCTGCCGGGGCGGCTATCTGTTGTCGGACCCAGCGACGGCCATCACGATCATGCGAAAAGTCCGCGACGCGATCGGTGCTTTTCCACTCACGATTAAACTGCGCCGCGCGCTGAATGATTCCGCCCAAGCCGCGGATTGGTTCGATCAGGTATTCGACGAAGCGTGCGAACTCCATTTCGCCGCCATCGCCGTCCATGGCCGTACGGTCGAACAAAAATATACCGGCCTAGCCGATTGGAATTTCCTCACCGGCTTAAAACGTCGCACCCCACCTCACGTCACACTCTTCGGCTCCGGCGATGTCTTCACCGCCGCCGACGCTTTACGCATGTACCAGACCACCGGCGTCGACGGCGTCTGGATCGCCCGCGGCGCGATCGGCAACCCCTGGATCTTCAATGAATTCACCGCACTCCTGCGCGGTGAACCCCTCCCCTCCCCCCCACCGTCCACGAACAGCGAGAAGCCCTCCTCGAACACTTCCGCCTCTCCACCCAAATCTACGGCGAAGAAACCGCGTCACGCCACATGCGAAAGACCGGCATCAAATACTCCAAACTTCACCCCAACGGCCCGACCGTCTGGCGCGAATTCATCGCCGTCAGGAACCAAAAAGAATGGGATGCCGTACTCGCTCGCCATTACTCTCTCGACGCGCCCGGCGTTCGCGTCGGCAGCGTCCCCGACGCCGAAGACATCTGCAATGTTTCCTGCGAACCCGCCAGCCCGACGGAATGACAAAATTCAAATGACGAATCACGAATCAAATTCAAATAACCCTTGTTCGAATGTCTGTTCGAATGTCGAACCGGGTGCCATGCTTCTGGCCCAATCTCGGGGCCAGAAGCATGCCTCCTGTGGAATCCTCAGTACCTTGCATCCCCTCACAACCGAAAAATCTCCCCAGCGAATCCTCATTATCAAACCCTCTGCCCTCGGCGACATCGCCACCACCCTCCCCCTCCTGTGTGATCTCCATCGTGCTTACCCTCACGCTAAAATCGACTGGCTCATACACCCTTCCTATACCGCACTCATCCAAGGACACGACGCACTCAATGAACCCATCCTCTTCGACCGTAAAAAACTCGCCGCATGGTGGTATAGGCCCGCCGCGTGCAAACTCTTCATGACCCTCCTCAAAAACCTGCGCAAAAATAAATACGATCTCGTCATTGATGCGCAAGGCCTTTTTCGTAGCGGATTCCTCACACGAATCACTGGCGCAAAGACCCGCATCGGCTTCGCCCACGCCCGCGAACTCGCCTCCCTCGCCTACACCCACAAAGTCACACTCCCCGACAACGGCAAAAAAACGCTCGCCGTCGACCGCATGCGCACCCTCCTCGGCCCGCTGCAAATAAACACCTCCGGCGCCGCGCAATTTCGCGTCCCCCTTCAACTAACCTTTTCGCATTCCTTATCCCCCATTCCGTCTTCCTTCACCGCCCTCATCCCCGGCGCACGCTGGAACACCAAACGCTGGCCCATCGACCGCTACACCCAACTCACCCGCCAACTCCTCGACTCCGGCCACCACATCCTCCTCCTCGGCAGCCCCGACGAAAAACCGCTCTGCGACCAAATCGAATCCACCCTCAAGACTCAAAACTCAACACCCACGACCCTCCTCAACCTTGCCGGCCAAACCACCCTCGCCGAAATGATCGCCCTCCTCTCCCGCGCGTCGCTCGTCATCGGCAACGACTCCGGCCCCCTGCATGTCGCCGTCGCCCTCGGCAAAACCACCCTCTCCCTCTACGGCCCCACCGACCCCACCTTCGTAGGCCCTTACAACCAACTTCAAAACGTCATCCGCCACGATGTCCCCTGCTTCCCTTGCCGCAACCGCGAGTGCTCGCACCACTCCTGCATGAACGGCGTCCCCGTGGAACTCGTCTGGGAAAAAACCAAAACACTCATCGCCTCCTCACACCCACCGGAGCCCGCATGCCCCCACTAAGCAACACGCTCATTCTCGCCTCCGCCTCTCCGCGTCGCGCACAACTTCTCACCAGCATTAATATCCATTTTGAAGTCGTTGTCTCACCCGCCGAAGAACCCGAAAAGAAACCCGCCGTCATCCCCACCGACTTCTGGCCCGCCTGCCTCGCATTCATCAAAGCCACGGCCGTGCGGGAAAAACTCAAAACTCAACACACAAAACACAAAACGAGCATCATCCTCGCCGCCGACACCATCGTCGTTCATAATGACCGCATCATCAATAAAGCTCGCAATCGCGCCCATGCCCGCCACATCCTCGCCTCGCTCTCCGGCAAAACTCATCAAGTCATCACCGGCATCTGCATCCTCTCAAAAAATCACGTTCGCCTCTCCCGCGCCGTCGCGACCTGCAAATTCAAAAAACTTTCGCCCACGCGACTCACCAACTATCTCGACTCCAACCTCTGGCAAGGCAAAGCCGGCGCCTACGGCATCCAGGACGGCCACGACCCTTTCGTCACCCTCGTCAGCGGCGAACTCAGCACCGTCATGGGCCTCCCCCTCACCCTCGTTCAGCAAGAACTCGCCTCCTTCCCCCAAATCTGATAAATATCACAGCACCCTCCCCGTCAGCACAAAGGAGCCATCATGCGACCCCGCCCTCTTTCAGCATTCAGCATTCAGCATTCAACATTCGCCCTCCTCCTCCTCGCCTCCACCGCCTGCTCCGCGACCCCGACTCTTGTGCCGATGCAGTTCGACACCATCACCACCCCTATTAAAGGCAAAGTCTTCACCCTCGAAGTCGCGGACACCGAACCCAAGCGCGACCGCGGCCTCATGTATCGAGAATCCATGCCCGCGGACCACGGCATGATTTTCGTCTTCGACACTGCTGATAAATACGGCTTCTGGATGAAAAATACCGATATTCCGCTCGATATCGTCTACCTGAACGAGACCGGTAAAGTCGTGGATATTCGAAGCATGCGACCTCATGATGAAACCCCCACGGTCCCCGAGTCCCCCGCCCTGTTCGCCATCGAACTTAATGCCGGCACCGCCAAGTCGCTCGCCCTTGCGAAAGGCGACCAAATCGATCTGCCTCAGAAAATTCTTAAGCACACCCTTCACTCCGACGAAAAATAGTCACAGAGGCAACGCACATCTGGTCACCAGTGTCGCCTATCGGACCAACTCAAGTCGCATGTCGTTTATTGCGCCGCTGGTCACGTGCCTCTCCTTTGTTGTCGTTGGGAGTCGCATGGTCGCTCACGCAGCACCTAAAATTCTAATCGTGGCGGATCATCTTGCGTCCGATGCGCCGGGACTCAGCCACCTCCTTGGCCGCGCCGACTGGCGATTCATCGTCACGACCATGCACGATGCCCCGGAAAAAATCGCGGAGCAGGACCTCTCCGCAGCCATCCTCCTCACCCCCCCCACCTACTTCAACGGCCACCAGAAAGACCTGATCCACGTTCTGGATGAACTCGTCGCCCGCCAGATCGGCGCGATCATCCTGACCTATACCCCCGCCGATCTCGATCTCGCGCATAAAATGTGCTCCTCCGATGGCCTCATGGCGGTCTCGCTCCACTGCAATCCCGACGAACTCGCCGGACGCCTCGCCGGACTCACCGCCGCGCGGCCCATCATCGACGCACTCCAGCGCGAAAATCACATGCTCCGAAAATTCGACACCGGCCTCAACACGCAGTTCACGCAAATCGACGAGGAAATGCGACTCGCCGCTCGCCTCCAGGTCGATTTTCTTCCCCGCACTCTCCCCGCCTTCGACCATGTTTCCTTCAACGTACTCTTCCGCCCCGCCTCCTACGTCTCCGGTGATATTTACGATGCGACGCGCCTTGACGAAGACCATGTCGGTTTTTTCATCGCCGATGCCGTCGGCCACGGAATGCCCGCCGCTCTCCTCACCATCTTCATCAAACGCACCTTGCAAACCAAAGAAATCACCCGCACCGGTTATCGCCTCATTCCGCCCGATGAAGCCCTCGTCCATCTGAATAATGAACTCGTCGGCCAACAACTTTCGCTTTGCCAGTTCGTCACGATGGTCTATGGAATTCTCAACACCAAAACCCTCGAACTCCAATGGGCCCGCGCCGGCCACCCGCTGCCCATGCTCTTGAAACCCAACGGCTATTCCGAGGAAATTGAACTCGACGGTGCCCTCCTCGGCGTTTTCCCCAATGAACAGTTCCCGCTCCGCAAAACGCAGCTCTCGCCCGGCGATTCCGTCCTCCTCTACTCCGATGGTTTTGAATCCGCTTTCCCCGACCACGCCACCGGCAGCCTTATCAGCGAACGCTATCGCAGCGAATTCGCAAAGTTCGCCAGCCCCGACCCCTCCGCCCGATTTGCCGAGATGATCGAACTTCTGGATCAGCAGGAAGGCTCGCTCCACCAACGCGACGACCTCACCGCATTATTGCTGTCGATCGCCCCCGCCCCGCACACGCTCAACGAACCTACGACAGCCATTTCCAAATAATGATCATATCCAATGCGATCGCCAGCCCCCCCACAATCGCCAACCGCCTCCACACGCGCCCCCACGCGCGATACTCAAACGACAACGCCGGTGCCGTCGGCGAAGGCGAAGCGTCATAACAGTGATCGAGCCCCCACTGCCGCACCGCGCAGGCGATCAACAGCTGCGCATCAAAATCCCGAATCCCCGCCGCGCTCGCTTCCCTCGCAAGCCGCCGCCGATCATCCAAACGAATCAGCCCGGAATCGACACAGTCATAAACACTCTGGGAAAACCGCTCCGCCATCCCCTGCTCATAGCGTCCCAGCGCCCGCGAAAGCACCGGCCACCGCTCCGACAGAATCCGTCCGGAAGCATTCGTGAGCGCTTGCGCAACCGGCCCCTGAGCGGATTTGTGATCCGAAGTGGCCTCGATAGCCGATGAAAATGAAAACGGTGAAACGTCTGTCATGGCGTCCTAAGTTCTCCACCCCTATTGTAACCCCGATCCGCGCGTTGGGAGAAGATTTCACGACTATCTTTGGCGGGTAGCTTCCAGTGCAACGATTACAGCGGTTATGCTGCGCGTTGTCTTTTGCATCACTGACGCGGCGTACCCGCTTCCACCCCTGCGATATCGAGGAGTCTTGTTTGTCGTCCCCTCCACCTGAGCTTGCCCACCCCTCCCCCCCGGCCCAGCCACGGCCAAAACGTCGTTTTTTTCCGCGAACGGTTCGCGGTTGGGTGGCTTTCGGCACCCTCCTCATTGTTCTTCTGGCAGGTATGGCATGGCTGTTGGCACGGCACACGCCATCCTGGTACACCCCTCTCGATCCGACTCTCAACCGCGTATTAGACAACGCGGACGTCGCCCAGAGAAAGCTCGCGCTCGACCTGCACAACGCCGTACAGCGGGTGCCATTGGGCGAACAGCGCGGTCCATTTCGCAGGAGGAAATCAATAGTTTGCTGGCCATCCGTTTCGCCCCTCCCCCCCCTCCCCCGCCCCCACCGTCGATGACACGCAAGCCTCGCCGCCCACTGGAAGTCTTCCCGCATCCGGGCCTCTGATGGTATTTTCGCCGGGTAAAGTGACGGTCGCGGTACGCACGCCGAAGGCACCCGGGACTGACCCGGCCGGCGGCGTCGTCAGCGTCGTTTTCGTCGTGCAAACGACAATAGCGGCTGACGGTTCGCCGATTGGGTTGATCAAAATTGACGGCGCGTACGTGGGCGATTTGCCGATTCCAAAATGGATCGTCGAAAAGCGGATGCGTGCCGTCGTTCCCACACTGGCTGCGGTGGTCCAGCAAACCCTGACCTATCAATTGGGACTCCACGATTCCGCCTCGCTGATGCCTCAAGTGACCGCAGCCATCCGGGCCGTCTCCGAAGGCGCGCCGTTCCCTTTGAGTTTCGTTTCCGACCATCGGCAAGTGCTCGTGAAAGAAATTCGCGTGGACGAGGGGCTCCTCACCGTAATCTTCGGCCCGCCGGCAGCACCCCAACCCGGTACGATTGACGTGCTCCCCGGCAACGGCGCGGGGCGGTGAGCATCGCATGGACCGAAAGGAAATTGCCAATATCCTCGCCTCGGCCGGGCTTCGGCCACAGCACCAGTTCGGCCAGAACTTCATGGTCGACCAAAACATCCTTGCCGCAATCGCCAACGCCGGCGAAATCGGCGCTCACGATGTCATCCTCGAAGTCGGTCCAGGCGTCGGCAACCTCACGCGGCAGTTGGCGCAACGCGCCGACCAAGGCGCGGTGCTCGCCGTCGATATTGATTACAAACTCATGCCCGCCGCCCAGCGACATCACGCCGCGCTCACCAACGTCACCTGGCTCAATGCCGACGTCCTTGCCGGAAAGCACGAAGTCGAACCGCGCGTGCTCCAAACATTGCGCGAATTAAAAGCCCAACATCCCAACGGCCAACTCAAACTCGTCAGCAACCTGCCATACAACGCCGCCAGTCCCCTCATCGCGGAACTGCTCGTCGCCATGTGGCGTGAAGCGACGACAAAAGTTGAGAACGACGCAAACCCTACACCCTATCCCCTAAACCCTCTCCTCTTCTCCCGCCTCGTCTTCACCGTCCAATGGGAAGTCGGCATCCGCATGTTGGCCAAGCCCGACACCCGCGACTACGGCCCCCTGGGAATCCTGATCCAGGCGATGGCGGATGTGGAAATCGTGCGGAAAATTCCGGCAGGCGCGTTTTGGCCGCCGCCAAAGATTCAATCGGCATTGGTGGTCGTCACCCCGCGCGTGGAAAAAATGTGCGAAGTGCGCGACGCGGTTGCACTTCAGCAACTTCTGCAGGGCATTTTTTCACATCGTCGGCAGACGCTTGGAAACGGCCTGAAACATTATTTGGGCGAACGTTGGGGCGACATGAAAGCTCGTGTCGCGGACGCCGGATTTAATCTGATGGGACGTGGCGAAGAACTCCCGGTCCATGAATTCCTCCGCCTGCAGCAAACCATTGCAAATTCTTAGCGCCTCTATTTCGCCGGCAAAATCGTCAGGTCGGCATAATTCTTAATAATCGGCTCGCCCTTCTGCGTCTTGATGATGACATTATCGAACGTGCACAGTTTGACATCAGAAATCATCATCCCGGTTTTTGATTCAATGCTGACGTTATGCAGAATAATGTCCGTGGCGGCCGCTTCGGGCAAACCCAAAATTCGGCCCGCGTTGCTGCTGTTCGTAATTTTTACATCCGAGATGCGAACGTTACTGAGGAACGGCGTAGTGGCGGTCACTTCCTTGATCGTGCGTTTCTTTCCCCCCGAATAATACATATCAATGACGATCGGATTTTTGACGTTATCCATCGTGATGTTGGAGAATGAAAATCGCGTGAGTTGATTGCCGCGGTCGTGCGCGGACTTGATGCGAATCCCGTTATCGCCGCCGTCGAAGGTGCAATTTTGCACAGTAACATCGTGAACGCCGCCGTACGTTTCGCTGCCAATCGAAATACCATGTCCGTGCTTACAGGCGCACATTCTCGATCCGAATGTTCGAGGAAGGACCGCCAATCGCCTTTACCGCAACATTGTCGTCGCCTTCATTGAGGTCGCAGTTACGAATGAGCACATTCGTGCTGGCCGTGGGATCGAGGGCGTCGGTATTCGGCGATTTTGCCGGCGCGTTCACTTTCACGTTTTCAATCGTCACATCGGTGCATTGCACGGGCACGAAAAACCACATGGGGGAATTCACGAGGCTCAGGCCGTCGAGATGAATCCGCTGACAATTCGTAAGAATCACCATCTTCGGCCGTCCTTTAATGTGGCCGGTGATGAGCGTCGCATGGTCCGCCGGGACGAAGTTATTCGTATCCTCCTCCTGGGTCGTCGCGGGTTCGGTGGCACCGGCCGGGGCAGTGGCGGCTTTCTTTTTGGGATTGATTTTGAGTTGAGCTTTCCACCACGGCGCGCCGCCCCCATCAATCGTCCCCGAGCCGGTGAAGGCGATGTCCGTGAGATGCTCGCCGTAGAAGAGCGACGAATTGCCACCATCCATTTTGGCGAGGCTCTCCGGCGCATGCACCAGCGGCTCCATGCTCGCATACGGAGCCAGATCGGCGGGAAACTGGATCGTTGCACCTTCCTCCAGGTGAATGTCCAGATGGCTGATAAGGTTCAGCGGCAAGGTGAGAAAGTCCCCCTTGGGTACGACAAGCCTTCCGCCACCGGCTTTTTCAATGGCGGCGATGGCTTTTTTGAAGGCATCCGTGTTCATCGTTTTTCCGTCACCGACCCCGCCGAAATCTGTGATTTGAAACGTTTGATTGGGAATCTGCGGAAGGGACGGCGCGGTGTAAATCGCGGGTTCCTCTGCAAACACGCCCGTCGCCGTCGCGGCTGCGGCCACGAATGCCCAGAAGATGGATCGTCGCGGTGGAATGGTCATGTCGTTTCTCCGTAATTCATCGCGCCAGAAGTGACCCCACAGAAGCAGGGCGAGTGAATTGTAGGGAGCCGTCGCAAAGTTTACACGCGGGGTGCCGGAGATTTTCATTAAACCGCTGAGGAATGATTGAGCGCGAAGGACGAGTTGACGAGAATGCAGCCAGAAGCGGCCGCATAATTCCTTGCCGCGGATGGAGAATCTCGTGGTTGACTACATTAGCGTGAATGGACAACTCTCGCCCTATGAAGATGTGGGCATTGCGCCCGGTGACGCGGGGTTGCTGCACGGGGCCGGGTTGTTTGAAACAATGCGGCGCAAAATGGCCGCGTATTCCGATTGGGGCGGCACCTGGAACGGTTGACACAATCCGCCAAAATACTGCAGATCGACATTGCCCTCGAAGAAAATGCACTGTCTGAAATGATCGCGGACCTCCTGGCGGCGAACGACCTGAATGGATCGGACGGGGCACGGTTGCGATTGACCGTTACGCGCGGCGACATGCACATGGCAACCCTCCAGGATCCCGTCCCGCCCGTCACATTGATCCTGTCGGCCAGCGCGTTTGGTGCTTATCCAAAAGAACTTTACGAACGCGGAATGACCGTCGCGATTTGTGCCTACAAACAGAATCCGGAAAATCCGCTCACCGGCCACAAGACGACGAGTTACTTTGACCGCCTGCTCGGCCTGCGAATGGCTCAGGAGCTCAAGTGCGGCGAAGCGCTGTGGTTTACCGCCGGGACCAATCATCTGGCGGAGGGTTCCGTTTCCAATGTCTTCATCGTGGACGCGGAGGGACGACTCGCAACGCCGCCCTTGATCGTGGAAGGAAAAACAGATCGCCGATTGTGCTTGCCGGGGGTCACGCGCGAAGTCGTGATGGAACTTGCGGCACAAGCAGGGACACCCGTGGAAGAGCGATTGCTGACGATTCATGAGTTGCTCGCGGCGAGAGAAGTATTTCTGACAAACTCCGTGATGGGCGTGATGCCGGTGACGGGAATCGAAAAGCACTCCGTTGGGACGGGTAAAGTAGGCGAAGCGACGTTGCAATTGATGACTCTGTATGCGGCGTTGTTGCGCGAAGAAACGACGTAAATGAGCCACGAATGAACACTAAAAACACAAATATATCGGAGAAGGAAAACCAGATGGCGAAGAAACACGCACAACATAAGCAAGTTCCCGCGAATATTTGGATGTCCGCGAAGGCTCCGAACACCGGTGCCATAACGCTCGAAACTTTCTCGGCAGCAATGGAGCGCATCGCCCCGGTGCATCTGGCGGAGGCTTGGGACAATGTGGGGTTGTTGTCCGGGCATCGGTCGTCGCTTGTGAAGAAGGTGCTGGTGTCGATTGATTTGACGCCGGCGGTGCATGATGAGGCGATTCGGCTGGGGGTGGATTTGCTCGTGTCGTATCATCCGCCGATTTTTAAGGCCATGAAGCATTTGCGGATTGATGGCGACGAGCCGCCGGCGCTGGCGGTGGCGCTGGCGAGTTACGGGATTTGGATTTACTCGCCTCACACAGCGCTCGATACCGTGGATGGCGGAACGAACGATGTGCTCGCGGAGCGGTTGGGGGCGAAGGTGACGGGATCGTTTTCGTACTATCCGGCCATCGGCGATTTTCTGAAGTTCGTGACCTTCGTCCCTGAGAGTGAAATTGAGCAGGTTGCGGAAGCGGTCTTCGCGGCAGGCGCCGGGCGCATCGGCACGCAGGCGAAATACGAGAAATGCAGTTTTCGCTCGAGCGGTTTTGGCACGTTCCAGGGAGACAATGATTCGAATCCGGCGGTCGGTGTCGCGGGTCATTATGAGCGCGTGCCGGAGATCAGATTCGAGACGATCCTGCCGCAGTCGCGAGCGGGCGATGTGATTGCCGCGCTTCGGCGAGCGCATCCCTATGAGGAGCCCGCGTTCGATCTGTTGAAGATGGAGACGCCGCCGGAGGCGGTCGGTATGGGGCGGTACGCAACGTTGCCCCGGACCGAACGGCTGGGCGATTTTGCGCGGCGCTGCAAAAAGAACTCGGCGTCGGAGCCGTGCAGGTGAGCGGGCCGCTCACCCGGAAAGTGGAGACCCTTGCGGTCATGGCGGGCAGCGCGGGCCGGGTGGCGCTGGATCAATCCCGGCAAAAGTATGATTGTCTCGTCACGGGCGAATTGAAGCATCATGAGATACTGGCGTATCAGGCGGCGGGAATCGCGGTGATCTGTTGCGGGCATTCCGAATCGGAGCGGCCGATCTTGAACGTCGTCGCGGCAAAGCTGCGCAAAGCCTTGCCGGGATTGAAGGTACTGGTGAGCCGGGCGGATCGCGGCCCCACCACGACGGTATAGGCCCCGGTCCCGCGGCAGAAGAAAATTGATACGGACGTTGTTGTCATGCGGCGTTTGATTTTGTATCATGCCCAATTCGCACAAACGCCCTCGAATGGAGCTTTCACAATGTCTCTCGACCGCAGCCTCAAAGGCAAGAGCACTCTGGCCCGTCACCGCAACGTTCTTCGCCGTTCTGAACGGATTGTTTTTCTCGAAGATAATGAGAAGTGGAGCGAGGACAAGGGCTCCGTGTTTGGGCTGGTGAAGGTGGGCCACCGCAAGATGGTCGCCGCCAAGAAGGCAGCCAAGACCGAAGGCGATGCGGCAGCACCCGCTGGTGGCAAAGCAGTTGCAGGCGCCAAGGCGGCCCCGGCAGCGGCGGCAAAGGGCGCAGCTCCGGCGGCGAAACCGGCCGCCAAGAAGTAAGTGCTCGCTTTGGATGAAATTTGATGTCGGGCCGGCAATGCCGGTCCGACTCTTTTTTGCCCACGCAGCAGAACTCCTTCAGCTTGAGGCTGAGGTGTAGTGTCGCAGCCCGAATTTCCAGAACAGACGCGATGCGATGAAAAGCGCGGCCGCGATCAACGCTTCAACGGCGATGAACAGGGTGCCCTTGCTGCCGCGCATGACTTCCGCAGGAATGGTCGTCAGGAAGGCAATAGGCAGGATGAATGTGAAGACGAATCGCATGCCCGGATGATACGCCGCCATCGGATACTTCCCCGCTTCGAGAAGTGAGCGAAGCACCTCCGTGGCGTTCCATACTTTGGTGAACCAGATCGTCGTCGTGCCCACGGCGAACCACAGCGAATAAAGAATGATGATCGCAAAGAAGATGGGAAGGATTCCAAGTGCATAAGCGGCGGCATCCAAACCGAGCCGATGACCCGCGAGCCCGAGCAGGACGAGCGCGAAGAGAATGTTGGGGAAGCCCCATGGGGTCAGGTTGCGGGTGGAGAGTTGTAGTTGCGAGTCGAGCGGTTTGAGCAGTACGAAATCGAGACTGCCGCGCTGGACGTGGGCGACGATCTTCGACAGGTTGGGGCTGAGGGCGGAGGTGGTGATACCGTCCAGCAGGGTGAACAGGGCGACGACGAGATAGGTTTGGTCCCTGGACCAACCGGGGAATTGGTAGCCTTTGTCGTAGAGGATGCGGATGGTGAAGAGGGTGCCAATGAGTTGGCCGAGGGAATAGACAGCGGAGGTGATGAAGTTGGCGCGGTACTCCATTTCGGAGGAGAGGGATGTTCCCCAAAAAACTCGGAAGATGCGGATGAGCATGGGTTATGCTCCCTGACCGGAGTATTGCCGCAGGCCGCGCTTCCAAAGTATTCTGCCGACGGCGGCGAAGATGAGGAACCAAGCGGCCATGATGGCGAAGCCCTGGAGGAGTGCAGGGTCGGCGAGGTGCAGTTTGCCGGTGAGGATTCTTGCGGGGAAGTCGATGAAGTAGGGGAACGGGGTGAGACGGAGAATGGCGGTCGTGCGGGGAGAGAAGTCGCCCAGCGGAATAATCATGCCGGAGAGAAACCAGTAAGGCAGCATCGATACCTGTTCCAATGCGGATGCCCGCTCGAACCAGAACGTAATCATTGCGATGCAGTATTGGAGGGCGAACCGCGTGGCGAACGCGGCGTAGATTGCGACTGCGCCGACGAGAAGTGATGCGGGCGAAGGTGCCCAAAACGCTTGCGGGTAGATGCAAAAGAAGAGGCCGACGATGAGGACGACGAAGGGAAATCTCGCCATCTGTTCGCCGAGATGCGCGGCGACGAAATTCCAGACGACCTGCATGGGTGCAGCAGATAAGAGGAGAGCCTGCCTTCGACCACACGCCATTCAAAGTCGTAGATGAACCATACAAGGGTGAACTGCCGCACGATGAAGACGGCCAAAAAATAGCGGCTGTACTCGATGGGCGTCATGGAGAAATTGCCGCCCGCGGTGCTGGGCGGCTTTAGTCCAGATACTCATCATGATGAACGGGAGGATGCTGGAGATGACCCAAAGATAGATCTCCGCGCATAGGTCAGCATTTCGGTGTAATAGACGGAAAGGAGGATGCGTGCCTTCCGGGCGGCGGCGATGGGACTTGTGGTGATCATTTCACGGCCCCCTGCGTGAAGAGGTCGCCGATGATGGCTTCAATGGGAGGATCGGCGATGGAGAGGTCGGCGACGGGCAGCTGCGCGAGCATGCGTTCGACAGATGCGGTGAGATCCTCGCGGCGGACGATGATTCGGGCGGAGCGCCCTCAGCTTCCGCGATTTCGCCGAGGCCCTGGAGGCGATCGCGAGCGACTTCGTCCGTGAAATCGAGCTTCACTTCGCGGTAGGGCGCGAACTTGTCGATGATGCCGGAGAGCGGGCCATCGTAGAAGAGGCTTCCTTGATGGATCAGGAGGACGCGTTTGCAGAGGGCGGTGATGTCGGCCATGTAGTGGGAGGTGAGGAGGATCGTGGCGTTGTATTTGCGGTTGTATTCGCGGAGGAAGATTCGGACGGCGGTTTGGGCGTTGACGTCGAGGCCGAGGGTGGGTTCGTCGAGGAACAATATGGAGGGGCGGTGGAGGAGGGAGGCGAGGAGTTCGCACTTCATGCGTTCGCCGAGAGAGAGTTTTCGGACGGGCTGGGTGAGTTGTTTTTCGAGGCCGAGCATTTGGGAGAGTTCGGTGATGCGGAGTTTTAGTTCTTGCTCGGGGATGTCGTAGATGGCACCGTTGATCCGGAAGGATTGGAGGGCGGGGAGGTCCCAGATTAATTGCTGCTTGTTGCCCATGACGAGAGTGATGTTGCGGAGGAAAGGGGTCTGGCGGCGGAAGGGGATGTGGTCGGCGACGGCGACGGTGCCGACGGAGGGGTGGATGAGGCCGGTGAGCATTTTGAGGGTGGTGGTTTTTCCGGCACCGTTGGGGCCGAGGAAGCCGACGATTTCGCCGGGGTCGATGGAGAAGGAGAGCGGTTTGACGGCGTCGACGGTGCGATATTTTCGGTGGAAGAAATGACGCAGGGCGTTGATGAATCCGGGCTCGCTGGCGGAGACGCGGAAGGATTTGGCGAGGTTTGAGACGGAAATAATGGGCATGGGATGACACCATAGAAGGAGCAAGGGCGGGGGGAGGGGGGGTTATTGGGCGATGTTTTGGATGAGGGTGGGGGCGTGTTCGTGGACCCAGCGGATTTTTCGTTCGATCATCTGGAGGAATCCGAAGCCTTCCATGCGGCCGAAGAAACCGGTGGCGGCGATGGGGAGGACGGACTCTGCGACCATGGCTTCGATCATGAGCCAGGGGATGGACTGGAGTTCCGCGAGGGAGACGACGTCGATTTCGTCGTAGCCGCGGATGAAGCGTTTGAAGCGGGTTTCGTCGAGGTATTCGGGCCATGTGGCGGGGTCGTCGGCACCGCCGAGGATGGAGAATTGGAGCGCGCCGTTGGCGACGTCGATGACGCGCTGCTGGAGCCGGGCGGCGTCGTAGTCGATGACGGCAATGACTTTGCGGTTGCGGAAAAGGATATTGCCCGGGTGCCAATCGCAGTGGACGATCTGGACGGGCCAATCGTTGAGTCCCATGGCGGTGACTTTTTCGGAGGCTTCGGTGTAGGCGTCGCGGAGGAAGGAGATGGTGGCGGTGAATTGTCCGGCGGCGGTGTCGTGCGGGCTTTGCAGTCGGTCGAAGGTGGCGGGGATTTGGTCGAGGCCGGAGTGGATGGAGCGGGAGTTGTGGTAGGAGCCGACGGCAGGTTCGAATTCGGGTTTGTATTCGCGGAGGAGCTTGTGGTAGAGGCCGAGGATTTTTCCGGAGTCGAAGGTGGCTTCGAGGGAGGCGTCGTAGGAGTTGCCACGGATGTATTCGAAGAGTTCGTAGACTTGGCCATCGTGCTGGAGCATGGAGTTGTTGTCTTTGCGGGTGCCGATGAGATGGGGGAGCGGGAATTGTTTTTCGGAGAGGAAGAGCTGGAGGGCGTGGGCGAATGCGACTTTGAAGGGGTCGTCTTTTCCCTTGGCGCGGCGTTTGAGGAGGAACTCGCCTTTCTCGGCGGAGAGGAGGAGCTTGGGAGCTTTGCGGGAGCCACGGGGGAATTCTTTGACGGCGGAGATGGTGCCGATGTCGAAGTGGGAGAGGACGATGACAAGTTCGTCGGAGGAGAATTTTTCGCGGTCGGACATGAGAGGAAGGATAACGTGGGGGACGCGGGGGTGCGAGGGGGCGCGGGGGAGACGGGGGGGGAACCGCCGATGGACGCGGATGGACGCCGATGCGGGGGGCTGGGGGGGGGTTGGGGGTGGGTTGGAGGGGCAAGGTGCTCATTTGGTTTGCGCAGGTGCGCAAATGGGAATTGGGTGTAAGTGGTTGGGGATGCGGAGGTTGTTTCGAGGTGCGAAGATGCTCATTTTATTTTTTAATTCGAGGAGGAGGAGGGGGGGAGTTCTGAATTGTGAATTCTGAATGATGAAAGGGGAGTGGCGAATGATGGGCCTCCATATAGGGGCGGTGTGCCGAGTTTGTGCGCACAGGAGCGGTGGGGAGGAGATGTAAGTGGTTGTGGGGATTTCGGTTAGTGGGTGGGCGATATTTTTTTGGGGTGATTTTTGGGGGGTTGGCTGTGCGCACAGGCAACTATTCGCTTTCGGGATTATCCTGGGCTGTTGGGATGGAAAGGTAAGTGCGGAGCGCGGCGATGAGGGTGGAGGCGTTAAGAGCTTTGAGTTGGTAGCCGGGTTCGTCGGAATCATTGGTGGGTATTTGATTAAAAAAGTTGGGGCCGAGGACTTCGCGGAGTCGCGGGGTGTCGTTGTAGAAGTATTCCTGGAGGAGGGGGATAATTTTATAGATGAAGGCGAAGTGAAGATCGTCGGGGTTGCTTATATTCATCAAATAGGAATGGCCAATCTGGTGGTCGCGGTCGAGGCAGCGGGTGATGCGATTGTTGAGTTCGATAAAGATATCGCGGAGAGGAACGCCTTCGACTTGCTTGGGGACTAGGGTGGGGTCCGGCATCATTTCGACGAAGGTGAAGCGGCGGCGGAGGGCGAGGTCGAGTTGTGCGATGGAACGGTCGGCGGTGTTGAGGGTGCCGAGGATGTAGAGGTTGGGAGGGACGCCGAATTTTTGTTGGGAGTAGGGGAGTGTGACGGTGAGTTCATTGGGTTGACCGAGGCGTTTGTCGTCTTCGATGAGGGTGATGAGTTCTCCGAGGACTTTGGCGATGTTGGCGCGGTTGATTTCGTCGATGATGAGGAGGAATTTTGGGGCGGAGTCGTCGGTGGGTTTGCCGGCTTTTTCCCAAGCGGATTGAGCAAGGGCGCAGATTTCGCGGAAGACGCCCGGATGGACGTCGTAATGAATCCTCCCATCAGCATCGCTCGTGGGTTTGATACCTTCGATGAATTCCTCATAAGCAAACGATTGGTGAAAAGTTACAAACCGCGAAAAGTCATCGGCCTTTGCCGAAAACCAAGGAGATGTTGCTTCGTTGATGCGATCAAGCAATTTCTTTCCGTCGCCATTTGCATAGTCTCGGCCGGCTTGCGTCAGGAACCATCGAGAATCATCCGTCTTATTAAATACGAATGGTTCATGGCGATATTTGAGATTTACAGTTTTGGAGTCGTAGCCGGTGCGCTCCCCTAGCGATGTCCAGAATGTCTGCCTCGGATATTGAATCCCCTTATAGGCAATGTATTCTGCCGCAAGCGGCAAGGCCATGAGTTCCCCAACGTCATAATCTGGACGACCGGCCTTATACATCGCCAGCCATGCAACTTCCCACCACGGCAATTCTGAGACGATTTCCAAAAGTCGTGTTTGAGATCGGTCAGGGGTCTTAAGTTGTGAGTCGAGAAACGCCATACGAAATCGAGAGACGGAATACGTTTTTCCGGTACCCGGTGGGCCGTAGAGGAGGATGTTGCGGGTGCGATTGGCGATTGAAAGCGTCCGCTTAATTTCAGGCGATAGAGCGTTACCATCCTCATAGTGTGGCAGATGGTCTCCATCCAAATTTATCGGTGTCTCATCGACGTCAGCGGCGTCAGGAGCCTGCTCGCGAGTCACTCTTAGCAGTACGTCTGTCTTCTGCGCCTTATGAGTTTCTTGAACTCTGCTTCGGTGAGATCGACGACCACGTAGAAATTTTCAATGTTTGGCGAATCTTGGATAACTTCGAACTTGCTCCCGCCGGCCTTGATCCGGATCGTCTTCTTTCCTGTATCCATCTCAACTGGGAAACGGGGTAGCGAGCGAAACACCACCTCTTCTGGAATAGCCCAAGCGTGAATGATTTTGCTATCGGGTTCCCAGCAGGTAAACAGATAAAGCACCGGTCGCTGTGCAGACTGTAAGTGAAACCATTCCGCCTTTTTTAATCGAAGGTTCGTCCAAACCTCGTTTTTCACAGCATTTCGAATATTGACGAGGCCATCATTCCAGACAAAGGTTGTATTTTTTAGTTTCTTCATTGTCGGATCGACCTTGCGCAAACGCTCGGCCAGAAAAGCAGTCATCACTGCTGCAGCATTGCGGCTCTTGATAGGATCAATTGCGATTTCGGCAAGATTTAAAGGCTGAATTCCGAGTGCTTTTACAGCTAATTCGCAAAACGGATCATGGGACATGGGGTTCTCACGCTGGAAAATGGGTTGAGTTGAATGCAATATTGAGGCATTGTCGTCGGGTTTGTGCGGGCGGGCAAGGTTGAGTCGCTATGTGTTTTTGTGATCGGAGGCGATGGAGTATTCCGCCCGGCCACGAGGGCCGGGGCTAAACTTTAGGGATAGGTGACGAGCGTCGCGTTGCGACGCCGCTACACGGTGAGTGCTACACGGGGAGAGGGGGGAGGAGTTCGTGAAGAAGGTGCGGACTTCGGCTATGAGGGCCGTGCGGCCATTATGGATGGTCAGGTCGTGGGTGAGGTTGATGGTGGCGGCGGTGATGGCGATGGTCTTGTCGAAGGTGAAGGTTTTTCGGAATGGAAGGGGTATGTCGGCGGTTTGGGGGTAGAGGAGGAGGATGCGCGGGCAGCGGTAGCGGTGGGCGTAGGCGAGCATTTGGTACATGTCGCTGGAGGCGATGTCGTAGCGTGGTTTGGAGGTATCGAGGCATTTGTATTTCGTGTCGATGATGAGGGGGAAATGGTGGCCGTTTTGAAAGGTGATGTCGGGTTTGAGTAGGAAGTGGCCGCGATCGATGGAGGGTTCGTGGAGGAGGAATGTTTGGGGGCGTTGGAAGGAGATGATTGCAGATTTGAGATTTGAGATTTCAGAGATGACGGGGGATTTAGGATTTGGGATTTCGGAGAGGATTTCGTGGCGGTGTTTTTTTAGGAAGTTGGCGGTGAATTTTTCGAAGAGGTTGTTCATGTCGAAGAGGAAGTTGATGGTTTCGGTTTGGCCGTGGGTGAGGTGGGGGGTGTGTTTGGAGAGGAAGAGGCGGGCGAGTTCGAGGGTGGGTTGGTAGCGGCGGTTGAGGCGGGAGATGAGTTTGGCGGGGTCGGCGTCTTTGGGGATGCAGCGGGCGGGGAGGGGGACTTCGTCGAGGAGGGTGCGGAGTTCGTTGAGGAGTTGGCGGTTGGTGGAGTTGGTGGTTTGGAAGAAGAGGCGTTCGGTGACGAAACGGAAGGTGCGGTTGAGGGGGTTGTCGAGAGTGAATTCGTCGAAGGTGCAGGCGAAGCGGTGCTGGCGGTCGGGGCGGCGGAGTTGGTCTGCGATGCGGAGTTTTCCGCGGAGGAGGGGGAGCTCGTCGTCGAAGGATTGGTAGTTGCGGTACGGGGCGGCGTGGAGTTGGTCGCGAAGGTTTTTGGCGAAGAGGTGGGTGAGGAGTTCGAGCCAGTCGTGAGATTGATGATGGAGTTGTGCAGCGTGATGGAGTAGGGGGAGATCGTAGGCGTAGGCGAGCATGGTGAGGAGGTTTCGGGTGGCTTCGTTGCGTTGTATTTCGGGGTCGGTGGTTTGGGCGTTGTGGATTTTGGGGAGGATTTGAAGGGTGGTGTTGGCGAGGCGGAGGACGCCGACGTGTTGGGTGGCGAGGAGGCGCGGAATGCCGTTGTGGATGATGGGTTTGAGGAGGAGGGAGTTGTGGCGAGTGTTTTCGCGGTTTAATAGGTGGAGGTGGAGTTTTGAAGGTGTGAAAGTGTGGAAGATGTTGTGTTCAAATACGGAGTGAAGCATGGGTGGATTCTGGGGGAGCAGGGGGCGGGACGCAAGGGTTTGGGCGGGGGGGAACTTGGGGAGGGATTGTGGGTGTTGAGGCGCGGTGCCCGCGTCGCCTTGCGGGCGACGGGCGTTGGGGGGAGGGATGGGGTTTTATTTGGAGCGGTTCGTTTGGGACGGTGGTGATAGGGGATCGATTTTGATGGATGAGGGGTTGCCAGGCGTCAGGGGGGGGTGGGGAGCGCTTCCTGATGGTCGCGGTACTGAGGGTTTTTGGGGTTCGAGATTGAGAAGGTGTTGTCGATGAATCGTTCGCGACGTGGCAAGCCCGTTTGGGAGAACATGTGTTTTGGGTATGACCAAGAGTGGGTGGGTGCGGTGAAATACTCGGCGATTGAAATCGCCGGCTAACCTGGGGGATGGGCGCGTTGGGGGGGAGGGTGGTTAGTGTTGGGTGCCTAGGGCGATGGCGGCGATGAGGAGGAGGGTGATGAGGGCGGCGAGGAGGGTGAGGGCGATTTTGGTGGCGCTGTAGGGGCGGTCGCCGGTGACGATTGCGGTGCGGGCGTTGACGAGGATGCGGTAGGTGGTGTTGTTGTAGCGGTAGACGGCGAGCCAGAGTGGGAGGAGGATGTGCTTGTAGGTGACGCCGACGTTTTGGGTGTGGAGGGTGGAGATTTGCTGATGGTCGCCGCCGATGTCTTGTTCGACGAGGGCGCGGATTTGTGGGGCCATGATTTGTTGTGCGGTGGAGAAGCCGTCGGCGAGGGGGACGACGTAGCGTTCGGTTTTGAAGCCGGCGAGGAATTCGGATTTGAAGGATTCGAGGTCGTTGAGGTCCCAGGGTTCGAGGTGGGTGATGTTTTTATCGGGGAGAGATTTGGAGGCGCAGACGAGGATGTCGTCGAAGAAGTGGTCGACTTCGCCGGAGACGTAGGTCCAGCGGGTGCGGCGGACCTGGCGGGTTTGGGGATGGCCTTCGGAGTCGGTGTAGGATTCGGTGTCCCAGTAGTCGTCGCCGCGGTTGCCGGTGTAGGCGGAGTAGGTCATGGAGTCGTAGGTCCAGAAGGGGATGTAGACGCCGGAAAGTTGGCCGAGGTTGGCGAGTTGGCGGAGGTTGGTGGGGGCGAACCAGCGGGAGGCGATCCAGTGGTTGAAGGCGTCGATGGCTTGGCGTTGAGGGATTTTGAAGGGGAGGAGCGATTCGGGGCAGATCATGGATTGGGCGGATTGTCGCGGGGCGTTTTCGAGGTGGGTGGCGCAGAAGGGGCAGGTTTGGGTTTGGACGTTGTCTTCGAGGAGGACGGTGGCGCCACAGCCGGGGCAGCGGGTTTCGGAGGAACGGCCGGCGATGGTACCGGTGGGGTTGTCGAGTTTTTTGAGGGCGGCGGCGTAATCGTGTTCTTCGATGGAGGTGGAGGAGGGGGCGATTTGTTCGATGTGGCCGCAGTAGGGGCAGTGGAGGGCTCGGGCGGAGGGGTCGAAGTCGAGGCGTGCGCCGGCAGTTTTGCAGGGGAATTTGCGGTCGGCTGGGGGGATGGCGGTGAGGTTGGGGGATTTTTGTTGTGGTGGGGTGGTGGGGGTTGGGGGGGGGGGAGGTGGGAGTGGTTGAGGGGGAGGTGGAGGTGATGCCCCCCCCACCGGTGGCGGGGATGGATTTGGTGGCGTCGGTGGGGAGTTGGATTGGGGAGGGGTGCGGGCGCGGGGCCTGGGGCGGGGATTTTGCCGGAGAGGATTTCGCGGGCGAGTTCGCGGTTGTCGGGCATAGAAGAATTCACAGTTATAAGCTATTGGGATCGGATGAATAGGAATGCAAGCTGGTTCTTGTCTGGCTTGAAGTTAGCAGGATGCGGTGATTGCCGCGAGCAGTTTTGCGCTTGCAGAAGGCGCCCGCTCCAATTGCGATTATGTATCCGCACAGCGCGAGAACATGAAATGGGCGAGGTTGGATGATGCATTGGATCAAAAGCACCGGCACGATCATAAAGAAGGGAAGTACAGTTGTGAGCAAGCCAACCCAAAATATGCTGGTAAATTGATTATTCCATGCGCACATAACCACGATCAGATAAAAGCTTGCAACGAAAAGTAAGATGGAGTGCGGGACGACGCGACTCCGACACTCAGCACGTTCGTCGTAATTTAAAATTTGAAGATTCATTTTGACACGCTCAAGATGGCTAAGAATTTTGCCCGATTCATGAACGGAGATTCCCCGGCCCGAGGGCCGCGGCTAAACGTGAAGTGGGAGGATGATTATTGGGGCGGTAATGGCGGTGGGACGGCGGCGAAGAAGGAGGTGAGGGTGGGGAGGGATTCGGCGGCGGTCCAGGAGGGCATGCCTTGTTTCCAGAGGAGGGTTTGGCGGGTGATGGAGCCGTCGCGGGTTTTTGAGGAGAGGGTGGCGAAGTCGAAGGGGCCTTGTTGTTTGCCTTCGATGGCGGCGAAGTAGGAGGCGGCGGTGGGGAGTGGAGGTGGGGCTGCGGGGGAGTCTGCGGGCGGGACGCCTGCGTTGTTGTTGCCGGCGTTGGACATGTTACGCATTTGGTCGGCCATGACGGAACCGGCGGCGATGCCGACGCCGAGGCCGGCCATGCTGCCGCCACCGGACGGATTTTTCGCGGCGTCGCCGATGGCTTGGGCGGTTTGGTATTGGGTGTATTTGTTGAGGTCGCCGATGACGCCCATTTTGGTGCGTTGGTCGAGGGCTTGTTCGACTTCGGGTGGGAGGGAAATGTTTTCGATGTAGAAGGCGGTGAGGGCGAGGCCGAGGGAGTTGAGGTCGGGCTTGATGGTTTCGAGGGCGAGCTTGGAGATTTTATCGTAATTGCCGGCGAGGTCGAGGACGGCGATGTGGGTGCTGGCGACGGTGTCGACGAAGCGGGAGACGATGGTGTTGCGGAGCTGGTTGGAAATTTCAAAGGCTTCGAAGTTGGGGTCGGTGGCGACGAGTTGTTTGAGGAAGGTGGCAGGGTCTTCGACGTGGAAGGCGTAGGAGCCGAAGGCGCGGACGCGGACGGGGCCGAACTCGGGGTCGCGCATCATGATGGGGTTTTGGGTGCCCCATTTCTGGTCGGTCCATTGGCGCATGGCGATGAAGTAGACTTCGGCTTTGAAGGGGGATTCGAAGCCGTACTTCCAGCCGAGGAGGGTGGAGAGGATGGGCATGTTCTGGGTGGTGAGGGTGTAGGTGCCGGGCTGGAAGACGTCGGCGAGTTTGCCTTCGTTGACGAAGACGGCGGTCTGGCCTTCGCGGACGATGAGCTTGGCGTTCATTTTTATTTCGTTGTTGAGGCGTGGGAAGCGGTGGGCGAGGACGTCGTTTTGGGCGGGCTCGTTCCATTCGATGATGTCGATGAATTGGCCGTGGAGGATGTTGCCGAAGATGGACATGTGTGGCTCCTGTGAAGGGGGGAGTTGGGGATTATAACAGTACGCGTTGTGGATGGGGGGAGTCCGCAGATTTTGGGCGGGGGAATTTAACCGTGAAGACGCGAAGGGGGAATGGGGAATTGGTTTTATGGAGGGTGGGATATGGTTGGGAGGGCAAAGGTTGGGGGGAGCGGGGCCCGCGCTGCTGCGGCAGCGGGCGTTGTGGGGATTTGGGGGGGGACGTAATAAGTTGGGGGTGGGGGCGTTTTTAGGGGGTGGGTGAAAATGAGTTTTTTTGATGAGGGTAATGTGCGGATACCTGTTGGATTGATGGCGGCGGTGTTGTTGGTGGGTGGTTGTGGCTTGAGTGGGGTTGGGCGGGTGCAGGAGGCGCGGGGTGGGAGTGCCGTGCGGGGGGAGATTTTGTGGGATGCGGATTGGCGGTTTTTGAAGGGGGATTGTGAGAAGGGGGAGAGGAAGGGGTTTGATGATTCGGGGTGGCGGCGGGTGGATGTTCCGCATGATTGGAGTATTGAGGGGCCGTTTGATGAGAAGAATCCTGCAGGCGGGTGGGGCGCGGTTTTTGCCGGATGGAGTGGGGTGGTATCGGAAGCATTTTATGTTGCCCGGCGGGGTGGAGGGGAAGCGGGTGTTTGTGGATTTTGAGGGGGTGATGGCGAACAGCGATGTGTGGGTGAACGGGTTTCATCTGGGGCATCGGCCGAACGGATATGTGGGATTTCAGTATGAGTTGACGGAGCATTTGAATGTGGGTGGAGAGAATGTGCTGGCGGTGCGCGCGGATGATTCGCAGCAGCCGGCGTCGCGGTGGTACAGCGGTGCGGGGATCTATCGGCATGTGCATCTGGTGGTGATGGATGCGGTTCATTTGGAGCATGATGGGACATTTGTGACGACGCCGGAGATCGGGGCGCGGCGTGCGTTGGTGCATGTGCGGAACGTGGTGGTCAATCAGTCGGGCGCGGCGCGGGACGTGACGGTGAAGGTGCGGCTGTTGGAGCCGGGGTCGAAGGAGGCGGGAGTTGGGGAGACGCGGGCGCAGCAGCGTGGAGGCGGGGAGGTCGGCGGTGTTTGAGCAGGATATTGCGGTGGTGCCGCAGTTGTGGGATTTGGAGCATCCGATTATGTATCGGGCGGTGAGCGAGGTGCGTGCGGGGGGAACGGTGATCGATGAGGCGACGACGGCGTTTGGGATTCGGGATGCGGAGTTTCGGGCGGATACGGGGTTTTGGCTGAACGGGAAGAATTTTAAGTTGAAGGGGGTCTGTCTGCATCAGGATGCGGGCGGGCTGGGCGTCGCGGTTCCGCTGGCGGCGTGGGAGCATCGGTTGGCGGCGTTGAAGGCGATTGGGTGCAATGCGATTCGGACGGCGCATTGTCCGCAGTCGCCGGAGTTTTTGGATTTGTGCGACCGGATGGGATTTCTGGTGATGGATGAGATGTTTGATGTGTGGACGGTGGCGAAGCGGCCGTACGATTATCATTTGTATTTCAAGGAGTGGTCGCTGATCGATGCGGGGGACACGGTGCGGCGGGATCGGAATCATCCGAGCATTATTTTGTACAGCGCGGGGAACGAGATCCATGACACGCCGCATGCGGAGGTCGCGATTCCGATTTTGAAATCGCTGATGGCGGTGTTTCATGAGAACGATCCGACGCGGCCGGTGACGCAGGCGCTGCTGCGACCGAATGCGAGCCACGATTACACGAATGGGTTGGCGGATTTGCTGGATGTGGTGGGGACGAATTATCGGGATGCGGAGTTGCTGGCGGCGCATGATGCGAAGCCGACGCGGAAGATCGTGGGGACGGAGAACGGGCATGGACTTCCGGCGTGGGCGGCAGTGCGGGATCATGCGGCGTATTCGGGGGATTTTTTGTGGACTGGGGCGGATTATTTGGGTGAGTCGCGGAAGTGGCCGACGACGCATCATGAGTCGGGGCTGGTGGACTTGACGGATGTCACACGGGGGATCGGATATCAGCGGCAGAGCTGGTGGAGCGCTGAGCCAATGGTGGCGATCGTGCGTGATGGGGGGGCGGAGACGATAGGAACGAATCCGGGGGAGCCGCAGAAGCGGGTGCGGCAGTTTTCGGACTGGACGCCGGCGAATACGGGGCGGCATACGGAGAAGGTGTTGGTGTATAGCAATTGCGAGAGCGTGGAGTTGTTTTTGAATGGGGTGTCGTTGGGGGCGACGGCGTTGCCGGCAGATGGGTCGCCGCGGACGTGGACGATGGACTATCAGCCGGGGGTGCTGAAGGCGGTGGCGAGGAATCAGGGGAAGGTGGTGGCGGGGTATGAGCTTCGGTCGGCGGGGAAGCCGGTGAAGATTTTGTTGAGCGTGGATCGCAAGAAGGTGGGATCGTCGTGGGATGATTTGGCTTTTGTGACGGCGACGGTGGTGGATGCGAACGGGGTGGTAGTGCCTACGGCGAGGGATTTGGTAAAGTTTAAGCTCGGCGGGAAGGGGACGATTGTGGCGGTGGAGAATAATGATATGGATGGGCATGATTTGTTTCAGACGACGGAGACGCATTCGTTTCGGGGGCGGTGCGTGGCGCTGGTGAGAGGGAAGGGAGATGGGGGGATTGCGGTGTCGGCGACGGGGGTGGGATTGGAGGGTGGGGTGGTGAGGTTTGAGGGCGGTGAGGGAGGGAATTGAATTATGAATTATGAATTATGAATTATGAATTATGAAATGAGGGTTGGGAGGGGGTGTAAGGTGTTTTGGGGTTGGGCTGGACTAGTGGCACTTGGTGGGTGTGAGACCGGTCGCACTTGCGCGTTTGAAGTATGGAGTGGGGCCCGCGTTGCTTGCGGCAACGGGCGTGAGGGGGCTGCAAGGTATTGATGATTGCACATGAGGCACGCGGCGTTATGGGTGGGGTTGGGGGGTTAGTTGGATGGGGCCGGTGAGGCCGGAGGGGAGGGGTTGGGCGTAGAGGTTGAGGCCCTGGGGGTCGAAGCGGTTTTTGTAGATGGCGCGGATTTTTTCGAGGTCGTAGTTGGGGAAGCCGGCTTTGGCGAGGTAGTTGACGGCGGTGTTGGCGACTTGGATGGTGAGGGTGTTTTCGCCTTCTTTGAGTTGGCTGATGGGGAGGGTGTAGGGTGGGCACCAGACGGAGCCGATGCGTTGGCCGTTGAGGGAGATGACGGCGACGTCGAGGACGGGGGGCGTGAGTTGTGCGGAGATGCCGTTGCCGCCCACTGCTTTTGGGCCTGCGGGGATGGGGTGTGAGGGGCCGAAGGAGAGGGCGAGAGGTTGCGTGAGCATGTCGGCGGTGGCGGTGAATTTCTTTTCGTAGGTGGCGACGCCGGAGTAGTTTTTCATGGTGGGGAGGTTGGTCCAGGAGGTGAGTTTGTCCATGTGGACGGGTTTGCCTTCGCCGCCGGGGGTGGAGGCGAAGGTGACGTTCCAGTCGGTGCTGAGGTCGATAGGGGAGGCACCGACGAGTGGTGGTGAGAGTGATTGGGGGGCTTTGGTCCAGACGATGAGTTTGGAGCCGTAAGGATCGAGTTGGAGGCGGATGGAGGTGGTGCCGTCGTTGAAGGAGAAATTGTAGGGGAGCGGGGTCATGGTTCCGTCGAGAGCGTTCCAGGATTCGGGATGGAGGCCGGTCGTGGTGGTGTTGATGCGAAAGGAGGCGGTGACGGCGGCGGGTTCGTTGCTGCTGTTGGATAGGAAGTAGATTTCCGCATCGTCGGTGTGGCGGTGGACGAAGCCGATGGCTTGGAAGACGGGCGTGAGGGCGACGTCGGGGGTGTGGATTTTCTTGAGAGCGTCGGTGAGTTGGGTGTCGTTTTCGACGAGGGTGCCGTGGCCGCCGGGGGCGAAGATGCGCTGCATGATGGCGGCGAGTTCTTTCTGGTCGTCGGGGGTGACGGTGAAACCGGGGACGTGGGTGGGGCGCGGAGAGCGATGAGGGTTCCGCCGGATTTGGTGAATTGTTCGAGTTTGCGGGCGGTGTCGAGGGGCATGTTGGTGACGGCGGGGAGGACGACGGTGTTGTATTTCATGTGGCCGAAGGTGAGGGTTCCGGCATCGACCTGTCCTTTCATGGCGAGCATTCCGTCGTCCCATGCGTCGGTGTTGAAGCCGGCGGTGAGGATGGCGCTGAGTTCGGCGCTGTCGCCGGTGAAGGCGGCGTTCATGGTGGTGAAGTTGGTGGTGGCTTTGGCCCAGATGTCGGAGTCGGGGAGGTAGAGAGCGACGTCGGCGACGGGAGTGCCTTCGCGGAGGAGTTGGCTGTTGCGTGCGATGTAGGTGGTGACGTCGGGCATGGCGATGTACCAGGGGTTTTTGTCGTCCATGACGGCGGCGGCGTAGAAGCTCCAGCCGGGGTAGGCGGCACCGTTGCCGGTGTAGGGCCAGCCGTGGCAGATGATTTGATTGACGCCATCGAGGAAGTGGGAATCGACTTCTTCCTTCATATCGAGTGGGGTGGCGCGGAAGGGGGCAGTGTGGAGCCAGGTGAAGGTTTCGGAGGAGGAGACGGGGACGTTCATGAGGTGAGCGGCGGAGGCGGCGTAGCGGGTGGAGCGGAAGTCGTGGAAGTTGAATTTGGATTGGAGTTCGCCTTCGGGGAGGTCGGAGGAGGCGTAGCTGAAGAGGGCGGCGGCGGGGGTTCCGTAGGCCTGGATGCGGAAGCGGGTGTTGTATTGGTGGGCAAGTGCTTTGAAGTGGGAGCTGAAATTTTCGTTGAAGAGTTCGGTGACGGTTTGGCCGTAGTCGTGGCGGATGTCGTCGGTGCGATCGCCGATGTTGCCGTGGAAAGCGGGGAGGTAGGGAGTGAGGTCATAGCCGCGGCGTTTTTGGAATTGAGCGAGGAAGTCGGGGGTCCAGTTTTCGCCGTAGACTTCGAGGCTGTCGCAGAAGACGGCGTAGGGGGGATTGTCGGCGCAGGCTTTGATTTCGGGCTCGGCGATTTCGTGGATGAATTTGTCGACGACGGAGGCGCTGAGGTGGTCGATGACGTTTCCCTCGGCACCGAAGGCGGGGCGTTTGACTTGCATGCCGGTGCGGCCGGAGATGAAGAAAACGACATCGCCGCCGGCGAAGTTGGGTGGGAGTTGTGCGGCGTTGTTGGCGATGGGGATGAGTTTGAGGGCAGAGGCGTTGGCGGTGCTGCGTCGCCCCCCCCGCCTCCCCCACCGGATGCGGCGGGGCCGGCGAATGCGGCGATGATGGTGTGGCCGGGTTTCAGGTCGGGGAAAGGGATGGAGGTTTCACCGGCTTTGGCGGAAATGGTTTGGGTTTCAATGCGGCCTGCGCCGTCTTCGGCGGTGAACATGGGGCCGCCGTAGGGCCAGCCGGAGCCGAGGGTGAGGTCCATGCGGAGGTCGAGTTCTTTGGCTTTGGCGGCGGCGAAGCGGAGCATGTCGAGGAATTCGGGGGACATGAATTTGAGGTTTTTACGGCAGTGTCGCCGGTGCCGCCGTCGAGGGCGAGGGGGTAGGTGGGTTGTACTTCGACGCCGCCGAAGCCGCCGGCTTTGATGGCAGTGAGTTCACGGGTGATGCCGTCTTTGGTGACGGCGGGTCCGAACCACCAGAAGCGGACCATGGGGCGGGCGGAGGTTGGGGGTTGGAGGAAGGATTGTTGGAGTGGGTCGAGAGCGGTTGATGCGGCGGGGGCGGAGGTGGTGAGGATGGCGAGGGTGAGGAGGGCGGTGAGGGGGAGGGACTTGGGGAGCATGGGTGGTGTCCTTGTGAGAAAGTTTTAGATCATGAACGATTGGAGGAGCGATTGGGAGGAGCGGTTTGATTCGCCTGCGCGAAGCGGGTTCCGGGTATGCGTTTGGAGAGGGGCCGGCACTTACTACGGGCTCTGTTTTGCTTTCTGTAACAACGTGGTGGAGTGGGGAACTATTGCGTGGGGAGGTTTTCTCCGGTGACGTTTTGGAGGGAGAGGAGAGGGCCGGATTCGGGGATGACGGTGAGGTTGTGGAGGGCGGCGTGGGTGATGTTGGCGAGGGCGATGCCTTTTTTGCAGGTGCCGGTGATGTCGGTGAGGGAGAGGTTGTCGAGGGGTTTGGTGGGGTCGATGTGGGTGGCGTCGACGAGAGTGCCGCAATGGGCTTTGACGTGGGAAATGGAGATGTTTTTGCAGAGGGGGATTCCATCGGAGCCGGGGACCGGGTCGCGGCCGGCGTTGCCTTTGTTGACGAGGTTGATGCCGAGGAAGGTGGAGGAGCCGACATCGAGGTCGGAGGCGGAGATATTGGTGATGAAGCCGCCGCGGCCGGTGCGGCTTTTGATGAAGATGGCGTTGGAGCCACGGGTGAAGGTGCAGTGTTGGATGCGGACGTTGTTGATGCCGCCGGACATTTCGGTGCCGATGCCGATGCCTGCGAAGGCGATGCCGAGGGTGCAGTCGGTGATGAGGACGTCGGCGGTGGGTTTGGCGATGTGCAGGCCATCGAGAGCCGCGGCCGGATTTGAGAGAGATGGCGTCGTCGCCGGTGTCGATGTCGCAGTGGTCGATGTGGACGTCGGTGGTAGATTCGACATCGATGCCGTCGCCGTTGGCTTTGGTGGTGCGGATGTTGAGATTTTTGGTGAGGACGTGGTTGCAGTAGAGGAGGTGGATGGACCACATGCGGCGGTAGCGGTCTGAGAAATTTTCGAGGCGGATGTCGTTGCAGTGGACGAGTTCGATCATGGTCGGCGCACGGGGCTTGCGGAGGTCGCCGAGCTTGGCGTCGCCGCTGAGGATTCCGGGGCCGAGGATGGCGATATGGTCGGCGTTTTCAGCGTAGAGGAGGGAACGATGGCCGGTGGTGGCGGCACCTTCGTAACGGAGATTGATGACAGGATAGTCGGCGGCGTCCGGGCTGCCCTGGAGGGTGGCGCCTTTTTGGAGGATGAGGGTGGTGTTGGCGTGGAGTTGGAGGCTGCCAGTGAGATAGGTTCCGGGGGGGATGACGAGTTCGCCACCGCCGGCGGCAGAGACGGCGTCGAGGGCGTTTTGGAGTGCGGCGGTGTCTTTGGTTTTGCCGTCGGCGATGGGGTGGAAGTCGCGGGCGTTGAGGGAGGAGAGGGTAGCGCGGGCGACGGGCATGGGGGTGCAGGCAATGAGAGAAATCAGGAAGGAGGCGGCAAGGAGGATGGAGGAACGTGGGTGCATAATTTTTGTCTTGGATGCAAGGGGGTGAACGGTGGTGCGTTGAGGGGATGTGCGACTGGCAAAATGGTAGTGGTGTGGCGAGGATCGTGCAACTGGTGAGGCGTGGGTGAAGCTGTGGGCGAGCGTAGAGGAATTTGACCGCGAAGACGCGAAGGCGAGAAGAAAGAGGGGTATTTTTTTTGGGCGTTTTTTTGTGTGAGGCGCGGTGCCCACGCTGCTGAGGCAGCGGGCGTCTTGGGGGTTGTGAAGGATGGGGGCGTTTTGGGACAGGGTATTTGAAAGGACAAGGTATGGAACTGACGCGGCGGGAGTTGTTGGTGACGGGGGTTGGGGTGGCGGGGGCGGCGGTGTTGTCGGGATGTGGAGTACGCGGGGGGGAGAAGGCGGGGGTCGCGGGGATTGATCGGCGGGCGGTGGTGTCGCGACACAATGTGCGGGTGCGGGGGATTGATCCGTATGCGGCGATTACGTTGGGGAATGGAACGTTTGCGTTTACGGGGGATGTGACGGGGTTGCAGACGTTTAATGACATTTATCGGAAAGATTTTCCATTGTGCACGATGGCGACGTGGGGGTGGCATACGACGCCGCATGGGGCGGAGATTGATCCTGCGAAGTATCGGTATAAGGAGTATCTGTCGCACGGGCGGCGGGTGAGTTATGACACGGATGTGAAGGGGCAGGCGGGGGTGGCGAATTGGATGCGGGAGAATCCCCATCGGATGTATTTGGGGCGCGTGGGGCTGGTGTTAAAGAAAGCGGATGGGGCGGAGGCGGGGGCAGATGCGGTCACGGGGATTGATCAGGTTTTGGATTTGTGGACGGGGTGTGCGGAGAGCCGATTTATGGTGTGGGGAGAGGCGGTGCGGGTGCGAACGAGCGTGCATCCGGATGTGGATGGATTGGCGGTGCGGATTGAGTCGCGGTTGATTCGGGAGAAGAAGCTGGCGGTGCGGATTGCGTTTGCGTATCCGGTGCCGTCGGTGGAGATGGCGGATTGGGATTCGCCGGGGAAGCACGAGTCGGTGTGCACGATGTCCGAGCGGCGAGCGGAGATCGCCCGGCGAGTGGATGGGAGCGAGTATCGAGTGTTGGTGGGATGGGAGCAGGGTGAGTTCAAGCAGACGGGGGTGCATGCGTTTGAGTTATCGTCGGGCGGGGATGCGCTGGAGTTTGTGGTGTTGTTTGAGGGATTGGGAGGCGGGCATCGGATTCCGAGCTTTGCGGAGACTTGCGAGAAGAGTGCGGCGCATTGGGGCAAATTTTGGGAGGAGGGTGGGGTGATTGATTTGTCGGGGAGCATGGATGGGCGGGCGGAGGAGTTGGAACGGCGGATTGTTTTGTCGGCAGTATAACACGGCGCTGCATTGCGCGGGGCCGATGCCGCCGTCGGAGACGGGATTGTTGTTTAATAGTTGGTATGGGAAGTCGCATTTGGAAATGCATTGGTGGCATGGGGTGCATTTTGCGGCGTGGGGTCGGATGGGGTTGTTTGAGCGGAGTTTGGATTTTTATCAGCGGATTTTTCCGGTGGCGAGAGAGATTGCGGTGAGGCAGGGGTATGCGGGCGTGAGGTGGCCGAAGATGGTGGGGCCGGACGGGCAGGACTCGCCTTCGCCGGTGGGGCCGTTGTTGATCTGGCAGCAGCCGCATCCGATTTATTATGCGGAGCTTTGTTATCAGCGGCATCCGGAGGCGAGGACGTTGGCGCGGTGGCGGGAGATTGTGTTTGAGACGGCGAATTTCATGGCGAGTTATGCGGCGTTGGAGGGGGGAAAGCGGGGGGGGGGGAGGTACGTGCTGGGGCCGCCGTTGAAGACGGTGTCGGAGAATACGGATCAATTGACGACGATGAATCCGACGTTTGAGTTGACGTATTGGCGGTTCGGGTTGAGCACGGCACAGTTGTGGCGCAGTCGGTTGGGGATGGGGCCGGATCCGAAGTGGGCGGATGTGTTGAAGCGGTTGTCGCCACTGCCGATGGATCAAGGGAAATATTTGTTTCAGGAAGGGACGACGGACACGTATACGAAGTGGAATTGGGAGCATCCGGCGATTCTGGGGGCGTATGGGATGCAGCCGGGCGAGGGCGTGAATCGGGAGGTGATGCGGACGACGGTCAGGAAGGTGATGGAGGTGTGGGAGTGGGATCGGGCGTGGGGCTGGGATTTTCCAATGGCGGCGATGGCGGCGGCGAAGCTGGGGGAGCGGGATTTGGCGTTTGAGGCGCTGCTGATTAAGTCGCCGAAGAATTTGTATCATCCGAATGGGCATGTGTATCAGAGGCCGGGGTTGACGGCGTATTTGCCGGCGAATGGGGGATTGATGGGGGCGATGGCGATGTTGGCGGTCGGGAGTGGGGCGGGGGTGCGGGCCGCGGATGGGCGGGTGGTGCGGAATGGGAAGTGGGCGATGCGGGCGGAGGGGATTAGGGCGTTATTGTGAGGGAGAGTGTCTGAACACGGAGGACATTTTGTGACGCACGTTGTTTTGCCGAACAACGAGTTTTTCACTGTCGAGTTAAAAATTTATTGAACGGCAACCAGGTTGTCGCGAATCCAGTTAGCCAACTCGTCAGGAGTCATTTGTTTGTTGGCGATGGCCATTGAGACGGTGTAAATTTCTTCATGTTCAACCTCAAGAATGTATCCGTTTTTCATGAGAAAATGAATCGCCGCGTTGGCTCCTGTACGCTTGTTGCCATCCATGAAACCTTGGGTTGTGACGAGGCCGTACCAGTAATCCGCGGATACTTCCGCAATGTCGGGGTCTTCATACATGGCTCTGAATCTAGCCCGGTTGAAGGCAGATTCTGACACCCCTTTGTCCGTAAACCCATCTTGGCCACCGTACAGTTCCAACTGCTGCTGGTGGATGGGCCATGAGCTCATCCCATGTGAGGAAGTCGAATTGATTCGCGATGTTGGATAGCTCCGCAAAATTGAAAAGGGCTCAGAATTTATTCCGAGCCCTTAAAGGTCACATTTGATTTGTAAATTATTTAGCCAGCTTTTCAAAGGCTGGTCCAAACTTGGCAATAATGAGCTTCTGAGCCTCGCGAAAGCTAAGTTTACGACCAGGCTTGGGGATAGGCTTGCGGGTCTTGGGAGTTCGTGCAGCCATTGCCATAATGTAACTCCTCTTTTTTAGCGACGGAACCTAACCTCTTAGGCTCCATACACTTTACCCCTGTGATCGTCTCTGGACAAGCCTATTTCAAAGTTCTATCGGTAAACTCTGCTGATTCCATCACTCTGTGCGAGTCAGTTCTCAATCGCCTCATAATATCGCACCCATGGACGCAGATAAACGCCGATTTTTATAAAATATCGGCGTTCATCTGCGTTTATCGGCGGTTTTTTGATTGTGATTTCGGCGCGATTTAGAAGTTGAATTTTTCGATGTTGTCTTTGGTGAAGACCAGGATGTCACCGAGCATGACTTGGCCGTCGATGATTTTGCGTTCGCCGAGGCGGCCGGCTTTGAAGGTGGTGTCGCCGGGGTGGAGTTTGTTGGTGGCGACGGCTTCGGCGACGTAGATGGTGAGGTAGCCGAGATCGACGGTGTTCCAGAGGACGACGGATTTGACGGTACCGTCGAGGACGTATTTTTTCATGTCGTTCGGGGTGGAGAGGCCGGTGACCTGAACCTGGCCGACCTTGCCGGATTGCTTGATGGCTTCAGCAGCGCCGGGGAAGGCGGCGGAGCTGATCGCCCACACGCCTTTGAGATCGGGATGTGCCTTGATGAGGTCCTGCGTGACCTGGAGAGCCTTGGTCTGGTTGTCGTCGGACGGCTGGACGGCGACGAGCTTGAGGTTGGGGTATTTCTCAAGCTCTTTCTTCATGTACTTGATCCACTCGTTTTGGTTAGCGGCGGTCATGGTGGCGGTGACGATGGCGACTTCGCCGGTGGCTTTGGAAGCGTCACCGTTGCCGATGTCCTTGGCGAGAGTGTCGACGAGCGCGTCGCCGATCTGTTCGGCGGAGGCCTGGTTGACGAAGAATTCGCGGGAGTCTTTGGCGGTGTCGGCGTCCCAGGTGATGGTGTGGACGCCCTGGTCGCGGGCGGATTTCATGACGGGGGCGAGGACGGCGGGATCGTTGGCGGAGACGGCGATGACGTCAGCGCCTTGAAGCGTCCATTGTTCGACGTCTTTGGCGGCTTCGTCGGCCTTGCCGCTGACGGGACCGTCGTAGGTGAGTTCGACATCGCCGAGTTCTTTGGCAGCTTCGGCTGCGCCGTCGGCGGCACGTGGTGAAGTACGGGACTCCCTTCACTTTGGGGAGGAAGTAGATGTGAAGTTTTTTGCCGGCCTGGGCGAAGGAGATGCCCCCGGCGGTGAGGACGGCGGCGGCCAGGAGGGAGGTGAGGGTGGTTCGCAGAGTCATGAGGATTCCTTTCAGTTACGAGAGCTTTTTCGAGTCAATAGGGCGTTGACCGCAACGGAGGTGATCAGGAGCAGGCCCAATACTACAGACACCAATTCGTCCTGATGGTAGTGCCAACTGACGAATTGTCGCGTTTCATGTATGAGAGCAACGCCGAGGAGGGTGCCAATAATGCGTCCGCGTCCGCCGAAGATGCTGGTGCCGCCGAGAACGACGGCGGTGATGACTTCGAGTTCCATGCTGACGCCGACGTCGGCTTTGGCGGTGTTTTGACCGGCGGTGATGTTGATGGCGACGATTCCGGCGACGAGGCCGGAGAAGGTGTAGATGGCGAGTTTGGCGCGATCGACGCGCAGGCCGGAGAAGCGGGCGGCGGTTTCATTGAAGCCCATCGCGTAAAGGGCGCGGCCGAAGCGGGTTTTCCAGAGGATGATGAGGGAGATGATGGCGAGGAGGATGAAAATCCAGCCGGTGATTTCAAAGCCGTAGAAGAGGATGGCGGGGGAGGGATCGCGGAGTTCGCGGACGGGGATAAAGCCGGAGGGGTAAGGGATGAAGCCATGCCAGAGGTCCCAACGAAGCGGGCTTTTGGCGAATCGGGTGAGCCAGTTGGGAAAGTTGGCGCTGTAGGTGTTGGGGAGGCTGATGCCCTCGGCAAGGCCGCGGAAGGCGGACATGGTCGCAAGCGTGACGATGAGGGGGTGGACTTTGATGCGGGTGATGAAGATGCCGTTGACGGCACCGCATGCGGCACCGACAGCGATGGCGACGATCATGCCGACCCAGAAAGGCGCGCCGTAGCTGCTGACGGTGATGCCGAGTGCGACGGAGGAGAGCGCAACGATGGAGCCAACGGAGAGGTCGATACCGCCGGTGACGATGATGAAGGTCATGGGAAGAGCGAGGAGGGCGGTGTCCCACACTTGCTGGTAGAGGCCGCGCTGGGGGCGGATGCTCATAAAGGAGGGGTCGATTTGGCGGGCGGCCAGGAGGAGGACGACGAGGAGGAGGGCGAGGAGTGCTTCGTGGGTGAAAGGTGAGATGCGTTGCCAGAGCGTGGGGGTAACGAAGCGCGGAGTGTAGGTATCGGCGGCGGTGGTGGTATGGGCGGCGTCGCCTTCGATCATGCCGCCGGCTTTTGCGTGTTGGGGGGGGGGGGGGGGTGAGGTCGCTCATCAGTGTGCCCCCCCCCCACCACCACCGCGCCGGGAGCGGGATGCGGCGAGATGATCGACGAGGACGGCGATGAGGATGAGCGCGCCTGAATGGCGCGGTTCCAGTTGGAGGCGTTTTGGGAGAGCTTGAGGAAGATGAGGACGGTCTGTTGCATCTGAAGGAGCAGGACACCGAGGAAGACGCCGGAGACGGTGCCGATGCCCCCGGAGATGGAGACGCCGCCAACGACGATGCAGGTGACGACGAGGAGTTCAAATCCGCTGCTGGAGGTGGAATTGTCGATGGCACCATTGGGCGTGATGAAGGTCGCGATGCCGACGAGGAAGCCGGTGAGGGCGAAGACGAAAAGTTTGGTGCGAACGACGGAAAGGCCCGCGAGGGTGGCGGCGTGCGGGTTGCTGCCGACGGCGTAGATGCGGCGGCCAATGGTCGTGTAGCGGATCATGGCCCAGGTGGCGGCGAGGATGGCGAGCATGATCCAAATGGAGATCCGGCCGAGATAAACATGTTGGAACGTTTCAAGATGCTCTGGCATTCCTGCATTCGCAGCCACGAGCTTCTGATAGCTGCCGAAGACCGCGCCAAGGTCGCCCGTCCCTAAAAAATGGAAGGCGTCCGGAAGGTCGGTGATGTTGCCTTTGCCCATAACGATGACGCTGAGGGAGCGCAGAATCATGAGCATGGCGAGTGTGACGATGATGGAGGGGACGCGGACGAGGGTGACGAGGATGCCGTTGATGAGGCCGATGGAGGTGGCGACGGCGACGGTGATGAGGATGGCGGCGGGGACGGAGAACGGCGTGTGGCCGGTGCCGAACCATTGGGGATATTTGTCCGCGGACATGAGAGTGCCACAGAGTGCGGTACAAAGGCCGAGGGAGGCACCGACGGAAATGTCGATTTCTCCGGTGACGATGACGAGCATGACGCCGCAGGCAACGATGGCGGGTTGAGTGCAGTTGACGAGTATGTCGCGGATGTTGAGGGGAGAGGAACGTGGCGTCGCGGAGGGTAGCGGTGATGACGATGAGCGCGATGACGATAAGGAGGCCGTATTCGCGCTTGGCGGCGAGGGCGAGGGCGATGTCGGCGGGGCCGCGTTTTTTCGCGGGGGAGGGGGAGGGCGGGGTGGGGGTGAAGGGGAGGCTGGTCATGCGGCGGCTCCTGTGGAGACGGGAGGCATGGCGAGCGCGAGGATTTTTTCCTGCGTGGCTTCGTGGCGGTGGAGTTGTCCGGCAATCGAACCGGCGCGCATGACGAGGATGCGGTCGGAGAGGAGCAGGACCTCGGGGAGGTCGGAGGAGATCACAAGGATGCCCATGCCGGAGGCGGCGACTTTGCGGATGAGTTTGTAGATCTCGGCTTTTGCGCCGACATCGACGCCGCGGGTGGGCTCATCAAGGATGAAGAGGCGGGGGTGGGTGGCGAGCCATTTGCCGATGACGAGTTTTTGCTGGTTGCCGCCGGAGAGGGCCTGAGCGGGGAGGCGGGTGTTGGCGGTTTTGACGCGGAGGTCCTGAATGAGGGTGCGGGCGAGGGATTCTTCCCTGCGGTTGGAGATCAGTCCCGGCGGGTAAGCGTGGGCAGGACAGCCATGGAGAGGTTGGCGCCGACGCTCATGGGAAGGACGAGGCCGAGATGTTGGCGGTCTTCGGGGACGAGTGCGACGCCGGCACTGAGGGCATCCTGCATGTCGCCGTTTTTGAGGAGACGGTTGGCGATGTGGACTTGGCCTGCGTCGGCGGCGTCGGCACCGAAGATGACGCGGGCGACTTCGCTGCGTCCTGCACCGACGAGTCCGGCCATTCCGACGATTTCGCCGGCGCGGACCTGAATGTTGATGTTGTGGAAAACGCCGGCGCGGGAGAGGTTTTTCACATCGAGGAGGAGGTCGCTGCCGGCGTGCTCGGCTTCGGATTTGAGGACGCCTTCGATTTGGAGCAGTTCACGGCCGACCATGAGACGGATGATTTCCTGTTGCGAAGTGGCGGCGGTTTCCTGGGTGGCAATGTATTTGCCGTCGCGGAAGATCGTGATTCGATCGGAGAGGAGGAAAATTTCTTCCATGCGGTGCGAGACGTAGAGGATGCTGACGCCTTCGGATTTGAGTTGGCGGATGATGCGGAAGAGGACTTCGGTTTCGCGGGTGGAGAGGCTGGCGGTGGGCTCGTCCATGATGAGGAGTTTGCATTCCTGGGAGAGTGCGCGGGCCATGCCGACCATCTGGCGTTGGGCCATGGGGAGTTCGCCGACGGGGCGGATGGGGTCAATGGATTCGCCGAGGCGGGCCATGAGGGCGCGGGTTTCGCGGAGCATTCGCGGGCGGTCGAGGAGGATGCCGGCGAGGCGGGGTTCGCGACCGACGAAGATGTTGTCCTGGGCGTTGAGGTGGGGGAAGGCGACGGATTCCTGATGGATGACGGCAATTCCGGCGGCTTCCGAGGCGCGGACGCTGCCCAGCGGCATCTCTTTGCCGTGGACGGAGACGCGGCCGGCGTCAGGCCGGATGCTGCCGGTGATGATTTTGATGAGCGTGGATTTGCCGGCCCCGTTTTCGCCGACGAGGGCGTGGACTTCGCCCGGTTTGAGTTCAAAGGAAACGTCGCTGAGGGCACGGACGCCGCCGAAGGTTTTGGTGATGGAGGTGAGTTGGAGCAAGGGTTGATCCTGTAGGGTGACACGAAAGTGGCCGTGTCGTTGAAACAGTAACGTAGAGGGAAAGATCGGGCAATGGGCGATTTTTTTGAGGGGGGGATGGCGATAGCCTTGCGTGGAAACGCAAGGCCGTCGGTTGGGGGAGGATGGGCCGTTCCGTTTTGGCACGCTCGGCCTTGCGTTGCCACGCAAGGCTAATTGCCACGCCAGGCTATGAATGCGGGACTCTTCCGCCGAGACTATACGTCGTTGTGCAATGAGGTGCGGATCGGGCCGTTAGACATTGTGCTCATTGGAAGAGAATTTTTTTGAGGTGATTTTGTGATTCGAGATACTTTGGCGGTGGTGCGGGCGAGCGTGGTGGCGGCGATGGGTTTTGGGCTTTGGGCGGGGATGTCGGGGTGTGTGGGAGCGGGAGGGACGATCAAGCAAACGGCTGCGCCGGCGACAATGCCGGCGGGTGAGCCGCCGGTGTCCTGGGTCGATAAGGATACGGGGCATCGCGTGCATCGGCTCACGCCGGAGGCGAATTCGACCGAGTTTTATTTCAACATCAATGCCTATACGCCAGACGGCAAAGAGATGGTTTACTCCGCACCGGATGGGATTCATGTGCTGGAGCTTGCGACGTTTGAAGACGCGGCTGGTGGTGGCGGGACAGGGATTTGCGGGCGATTGTGGTGGGGAAGAAGACGCCAACGGTATTTTTCAGCAGGTGGAGCGAGCAGCGGGGAGGGCCGCAGGGCGAACGGGCGATTTATTCGGCGAATGTGGATACGGGCGAGGTGAAGAAGCTGGCGGATGTGCCGCCGCGGGGCGGGATATCGACGGTGAATGCGGACGAGACGCTAGCGGCAGGGGTTTATATCGAGGGGGCGCGGGCAGGATTATGGCGCAGGATCCGATCTTGCCGCCCGGGACAGACCGGGCCGTTGGTGCAGCCGATGAATAAGGGCGAGATGATGGACAGAGCGGCTGGCGGCGCATTTGCCGCTGGTGTTGTTCACGGTGGATTTGCAGCACGGGGAAGGTGACGACGCTGCTGCACAGCACGGAGTGGATTAACCACTTGTGTTTTCGCCGACGGATCCGACGCTGTTGATGTATTGTCACGAGGGGGCGTGGCAGAAGGTGGATCGGATTTGGAATATCCGGACGGATGGCGACGGAGAATCACTTGATCCACAAGCGAACGATGGCGATGGAGATTGCGGGGCATGAGTTCTGGGGGATCGACGGAAAGACGTTTGGTATGACCTGCAGACGCCGAAGGGCGAGGACTTTTTTCTTGGCGGGCTATAACACCAGAGACGCGGGGAGCGGCGGTGGTATCACATGGAGCGGAACGAGTGGTCGATCCATTTTAATGTGGCGGCGGATGAAAGTTTGTTCTGCGGGGACGGGGGGGATCCGGGGCAGGTGGCGAAGGCACCGGATGGGGAGTGGATTGAGTTGTTTCATCCGGAACTGTTGAAGGTTTCGGGGCTGAATTCAAAGGAGTTTGTGCAGCCGGGGGTGTTTCATTCCGAGCGGCTGGTGAACATGTCAAAGCAGAATTATAAGTTGGAGCCGAATGTGAGGTTTAGTCCGGATAAGAAGATGGTGATCTTTACGTCGAATATGTTTGGGCCGAGTTATGTGTTTGGGGTGGAGGTGGAGAAGGCGAAGTGAGGGGGCAAGGGTTCAAGGGTTCAAGGGTTCAAGGGTTCAAGGGTACAGGGGTGGGGAAATTTTGTGCGGAGGTTTTTTTATGGGTAGAACGTGGCGGGGTGTTTATGTGGGGGTGTTGGCGGGAATCGCCTTTGCGGGGGGGGAGAGGGGGAGGGCGGGGACGTTTGGGCGGGTGGATATGAGCGCTTTGCAGACGCCGTTGTATCGGGTGGAGGGGGATGCGTTTGTGCGGCATGGGGGGGATCGGTTTTGTAATCGGCCGTTGTATTGCAATCATATTTCGGCGGTCGCGTTTGGGGGCGACAAGCCGTACGCGATGGTGGGGAGTAACAAGACGATGCTGGGGAATTTGATGATCGGGGTGGTGCGGCACGGGGAGGGAAAATGGTTGATGGATGCGTCGGACATTACCGCGAAGTATCGGCCGGGGCGGATGGAGTGGATTGTGAAGGATGCGTCGTGGGGGGAGACGACGGTGCGGCTGGAGGTGGTTCCGACGGCAGAGGGGCCGGGGATGGCGGCGCGTATGCGGATTGATAAAGGATTCGCTGGTGATGAGATTGTGTGGGCGAGCGGGAGTGTGGGGACGGTGAACGATGGGGTGTTGAAGCATTGGGATATGACGGTGCCGAGTGGGGAGCCGTTGTTGAAACGGGGGTTTGTGCCGGGGGATTGTGGCGGGGACACAGTGCAGGTGGGGGAAGGCGGCGCATGGAGCGTGGATTTACGCGGGGAGAAGGCGGTCACGAATGGGCGGTGCAGCGTGGCTTCAAAGATGGTCGTCGCGGATGCGTCGGAGTGGAAGGATCCGGCGGCGCTGTTGGCGAGTCGCGCCAAGGGGTTGCCGATGTGTTGTGGGGCGGTGGCGGTGGATGAGAATAAGGAGGTCTATTGGTCAGTACGTGGGGCGTCGGAGCGCGCGAACAAGCGACGCCGGCGGAGGAGTTCGCGGCAGGGATGAAGCGGGTCGAGGCGATCATTCATCAGGTGGTGGTCGATACGCCCGATTTGGATTTGAACGCGGCGGTCGGGGCTTCGTGCAGCGTAACGGACGGGGTGTTTCGGGGGAACATGTACACCCATGCGGGGATGCGCTGGGGCGTGCCGCTGCTGGGATGGCGGACGATTTTTGGCGGCACGGTATATGGATGGCATGACAACGTGAAAACCCAGGCGAAAGCGTGCATCGCAAAACAGGTCACGGAATCGGACCGGACGATCGCGAAGGCGGACCCGGCGATGCTGTTGACGAGCCAGGCACCGGACTCGCGGTTGTTTGGGAAGGGGCGGATCGATTTTCATCAGCCGTACCATTACGACATGCAGAGCCAGTTTTTTGATCAGATACAACATGCGTGGCGGTGGACGGGGGATGAGGAATTGCAGAAGTTGCTGCGGCCTTCGCTGGATTTGCATTGTGAATATCTGAGGGAATGTTTCGATCCCGCCGGGTTGGGGATTTATGAAAGCTACGCAAACACGTGGCCGACGGATGATCAGTGGTACAACGGGGGTGGGACCTCGGAAGAGACGGCATATGCGTATCGCGCAGAGGAGACGGCGCTATTGTTGGCGAAGCGGGCGGGGGATGAGGATGGGGCGCGTTTGCATGAAGCGGCGATGGGGCGGATTCGCAAGGGATTTTTTGATCTGCTCTGGATTCCGGAGCGGGGTTATCCGGGAGCGTTTCGCGAGCAGGGCGGATTGAAACGGCTGCATGAGAGCTGCTGGCTTTACAGTATTTTTTGCCCCATTGATGCGGGGCTGCTGGATACGGAGCAGGCGGCGCAGGCGCTGGCGTATACGGAAACGGATTTGGAGCGGATCAAGTTGCCGTATGGAGGCGAGCAGTGTTGGCCGTCGAATTGGGTGCCGTCGATCTGGTCCGTACGGGAGATGTGGCCTGGGGATAATTATCAATTGGCGCTGGCGTATTTTCAGACCGGGTTGCCGGAGGAAGGGTGGTCGCTGCTGCACGGGACGTTCCCGCAGCAGATGTTTTATGGAACGGTGCCTGCCGATCTTGGGCATCCGGCGGGGGCGACGGATTTTAATGATTGTGCGAGCATGTTTGCGCGGACGGTGGTGGAAGGGCTTTTCGGATATGCGCCAGATTATCCGAACGGCGTGGTGAGAATTTCGCCGGAGTTTCCGAGTGCGTGGGATCATGCGTCGATCAAGACGCCGGATGTATCGATCGGATATCACCGGGAGGGAGTACGAACGACACTGAAGGTGACGCTTGCGAAGGCGGGCGATCTGGAAGTGAGAGTGCCAGTGTCGACGAGCGGCGTGGAGGCGGTCACGGTTAATGGGGCGGCAACCAAGTGGGAGGTCGTGCCGGGCTTTGGGCGAAGTTTGGTGAAGGTGCTCGTTGCACATGCGGCAGCAGCGGAGGTGGTGGTGACATGCCGGGATGAGGTCGCAATGCACGGGGCATTGCATATCGTGGGAAACAGTCGCGAACAAATGACCCTGCACCCGGCACCGCTCAGTCCTCAGTCCTCAATCCTCAGTCCTCTGATCGACTTCCACGATCCGCAACATGTTTTGCGAGATGCCAAGATTGTCAAAGGCGAGCTCACGGGGGTATTTAGCGAAAATGCAGGGGATCATGAGATTTTTGTTTTGGTGCAGCAGGGAGAGGTGCGCCAGTGGCAGATCGTGCGGGTCCACGTGACCAATGCGAAGCGCGAATGCGGAGACGGCAGCGAAGTGCGTGCTCGATGTGCCAAAAGAGGCGCGGTGGAAAGGAGTAGATATGCAACATGTGCTGAATGGAGACATTTGCACGATCTATCAACAGAAGTATCTATCGCCGCGTCCGAATACGTGTTCATTGCGATTGGCGACGGATGGGTATTCGACCTGGCAGATGGTGTTGGATAAGAAGAACAAGCCGCCGGTGATTGATTTAGCGAACGTGCCGTCACTACTCGTGAAGGGGGCAGACAGATTGATGACGGGGGTGGGAGTGCCGTTTTTATGGCCAGCAGAGAAGAATAACATTGCGTTCACGTCGCGTTGGGACAATTGGCCGAAGGAGGTGGAGGTGCCGGTAAATAAGTCGGGGGAGGCAGTGTGGTTTTTATTGTGCGGGACGACCAATTCGATGGAAGTGCGGATAGCGAATGCGGAACTGCGGATGAAGTATGCGGACGGGGTGGTGGAGAAATTGGAGATAGTTCCGCCGTTTAATTTTTGGAGTTTGTGCGCGTTTGGGGGCGCGGACTATAGTTATAAGCGGGACGGATTTGCATTGCCGCGGGTTCCGCCGGGGATGGTGCAGTTGGGGAATAATTGCCGTGCGATGGTCTTGAATTGGCGGCTGCGGAAGGGGGTGGCACTGGAGAGCGTGACGCTGGAGACGCTGTCGGAGCAGGTGGTCGTGGGGTTGATGGGCGTAACGGTGATGGAGGGTGCGCGATGAGCAGTTTGAAAGGAAATATGAGAATGGACACTTGGTTTGTGAGGACGTTGCGGGCAAATCTTTGGGTTGGGTGTATGGTCATGGTTTGCGGCTGGGGTGCTGCGAGAGCGCAGGGGGATAGTCGTTTGATACCGGTTCCGGAGGCGGGCGGGGTTTGTCCGGACATGCCGTTGCGGATCAGTTTTAATGCGCCGCCCGTGTTGACGCATCGGGGGAAGATTCAGGTGTTTGATGCGGCGAAGAATGTGGCGGTGGAAACGATTGATACGACGCCTTCGCCGCTGACCGCGATACAGCCGATCGGCGGAGTGCCGAATTTTAAGTACTACCCGGTGACAGTGGATGGGAACACGGCGTCGATTCATCTGCGGAATGGGGCGTTGGCGTATCATACGACTTATTACGTGCTGATGGATGCGGGGGTTTTCGCGGGAGATGCGGGGATCATTCGACCGACGGAATGGCGATTCACAACGAAGGCGGAAGCACCGGCCACGGGGAGTACGCAGTTGACGATTGCCGCGGACGGGACCGGCGATTTCGCGACGGTACAGGGAGCCGTGGACTGGATACCGGACGGCAACAAGACGCCGACGACGCTGTTTATTCACAAAGGGACGTACACGGAAATTGTGTGCTTCATGAATAAACATGAGCTGTCGTTTGTGGGGGAGGACCGCAAGCAAACGGTGATTTGTTATGCCAATAACAATAACTTTAACAGCTTAAGCGACATGCATATTTATCATCGAGGCGTATTTTTGTCGCATCACTGCGATGATCTGCGGATCAGCAATTTGACGCTTAAGAACAGTACGCCGCAGGGCGGATCGCAGGCGGAGGCGATTATTTTGAACGGGACGCTGACGGCACAGGCAATCGTGTCGAACGTGGACTTGTATAGTTTTCAGGACACGCTGCAGATCAACGGGCAGGCGTATATTCATCAGTGCTATATAGAGGGGGATGTGGATTTCATGTGGGGGAAGGGGCCGTGCTTTTTTGAAGATTGCGAGTGCAAGGCGCTGCGATCCAAGGCATATTACACGCAGATTCGTAATCCACCGCCCGCCTCCCCTCCCCCCCCCACCGCGAGTGAGCCCGAGGCAAATCACGGATATGTGTATTATCACTGCATTTTCGATGGGGCGGCGAAAGTGCGGGATGTTTTTCTTTCGCGGATCGCGCCTGCGGTTTATCCGTGCAGCGAGATGGTGTTGATCGATTGCACGCTCACGGACGCCGTGAACGCTGTGGCGTGGAAGTTGGATGGAATAAAAGGGGAGCCGCAGACGGAAGCCGGTTCGTTGGAACAGAAGGCCGCCAGGGTGCATTTCTGGGAATATAACAGTCATGGAGCGGATCATGCCGCCGTCGATGTGAGCAAGCGGCTGTCGATCTCGCGGCAGTTGCGGGCGCCTGAGGATGCGGCGCTGGTTGCGGAGTTTAGCGATCCGGAGTTTGTGTTGGGACACGGATGGGATGCCCGTGGTACGGAGGCGGCGGCGACGCGGCCCGGGGTACGATGAGGGTTTGAGTTTAGGTGTATCATGGCGTGAGTGAACGTGGCCCGCGCCGCGGAGGTGGCGGGCGTTGTGGCTCGATGGTTGCTGAACGTTTGGTTTTTCTTGGAGCTGCGGATGAGGACAATCTGTTGGATTGGCGTTTGCGTGGCGATGGTTATCGGATTGAGCGGCGGGGGATGCAGCATGGCGCATCGGACCGCGAAAGAAAAGGTGGCGGCGGAAAAGAGCACCGGCAAACTGCAATGGGGCGATCAAGGCGATGGCACCTATAAAAATCCGATTCTTAAGGCGGACTTTTCCGATCCTGATCTGATTCGCGTGGGGGATGATTTTTATCTCATCGCATCGGACTTTCATTATGTGGGGATGCAGGTTTTGCATTCGAAAGATCTGGTGAATTGGACAGTGGCGGGACAGGTTTTTCCCAGATTGGTAATGGGGGCGAAGTATGATGAGATGAAGGGGTACGGGCAGGGGACCTGGGCACCGTCGATTCGATATCACGATGGCGAGTTTTATATATTTGTGTGCACGCCGCGGGATGGGCTTTTCATGTGGCATGCGAAGAGTCCGACGGGGTCCTGGTCGGATACGGTGACGGTGAAGGCGGTGGATGGGTGGGAGGATCCGTGCCCGTTCTGGGATGATGACGGTCAGGCATATCTGGTGCATTCGAGAAAAGGCGCGGGGCCGTTGATTCTTCACAGGATGGCGGCAGACGGGACGCGACTGCTGGATGAAGGGAGGGAGATATACAAAGGCAAGGGATCGGAAGGTCCAAAGATGTATAAGCGCCACGGTTATTATTATATTTCGTTGCCGGAGCAGGGAGTCTCAAAAGGATGCCAGACCGTTTTGCGCGCATCAAAACTATATGGTCCGTATGAGCGGAAGGTGGTTTTGGAGGCGGGCAGTCCGCATCAGGGCGGATTTGTGGAACTGCCGAATGGCCAGGGGTGGTTCATTGCATTCAAGTCGGTCGGGTGGCTGGGGCGAGTGTGCAATTTGGAGCCTGTGGTGTGGGGGCAGGATGATTGGCCGATGTTCGGGAATGCGGGGAAGCATGTGAAAGGAGGGAAGAAGCCGGAGGTGGGAGAGGCGACGAAGCCGAGCCGGCCGGACGTGAATGATGAGTTTGATGGTGCGACGCTGCGGCCCATCTGGCAGTGGAATCACAATCCGGTCAATGACTTTTGGTCCTTAAAAGAAGCTCCCGGGACATTGCGGCTGAAGGCGATGCCGGCGAAGTCCATTGCGATGGCGCACAATACGCTGACGCAGAAACTTTGGGACGATTATGGAATTATTGATGTGAAACTTTCGTTGTCGCAGATGGGAGAACGGCAGCGGGCCGGAATCACCTTTCTGAGCGGAGATGAATTTGGTTGGGTGGGGGTGGAGCAGCAGAATGGAGAGCGGCGCATTGTCGGGGCACTTGCACCGCGGCATCCGAGATCGAGTCCGGGGCTGCGCTGGCCGTCGCGGATTCTGCCGCCGGAGACGTTCAAGGGGCCGAAGGTGCTTGATGTGGTTTATCTGCGGACGATTTATGAAAAGAAGGGCGTTGCGGGTTTTTTGCCAGCACGGATGGAAAGGTTTATACGCAGGTTGGCGGAGTGACGACGTTGCGGTTTTTATCATGGAAGGGCTCGCGGATTGGGCTGTTTTCATTTGGATCGAAGGGTGGGGCGGCGGATTTTGAGTCGTTCCATTATCGATATTTCAGCACGGCGGAGGATATGGCGCGGGCAAAGTGAGGTGTGGGGAGTTGTCCCGCTGTAGAAGCACGATTTGCGTTCGCCTGCGCGAGGAGGCGTCTTTTTTTGTGAAGGGTGGATGGGCCGGCGCTTACTACGGGCTCTCTGGGATTTTAGTGTTGCGCACGGGGATGTCGGCGACTCGGACGTGTTCACGGTACTCGGCGGGGGAAATTCCCTCGACACGGGTGAAGACGCTGCGAAAGTTACGGAGGTCTGGGAAGCCGCAAGCGGACGCGATGGCGGCAAGTTTTTTTTCGGGGTGATCGCGCAGGAGCTTCTTGGCATAGTTGACTTTGGCATTGCAGATAAAATGGTAAGGCGTGATTTGCAGGGCATCCATGAAATCTCGCTCGAGGCGGCGTCGGGAAACGCCGCTGGCGGTGGGAAGCGCTTCTACGCCAAATACTTTGGAAAGGTTGGTCCGAATGTACTCGATCGCCTTGCCGACGGCGGGGTGCTCGACATGAAGCACGTCGGTGGAAGCGCGGGCGACAATTCCCAGCGCGGGGAGGAGCGTATCGACGGTGGAGAGCGGGTTGCCCGCCATGACGTTGTCCAGCAATTTCGCAGTTTCGTAGCCCAGGCGGCGATAATCGCATGCGACGCTGCTGAGCGGCGGGGAAGCGAGTTCGCAGAAGAGGCGGTCATTGTCCACGCCGATCACGCCGACATCGAGGGGCACGCGCAACCCGATCAATTGGCACGCTTCGGTGATGAGCCGGGCACGCTGATCATTCACGGCAAAAATGCCAACCGGGTGTGGAAGCCCTCGCAGCCACGCGGAGAGCGAGTCGATTTCATCAACCCACGGCCGGGCGGGGCCGAAGGGATTGGGGGAGAGAAATACGTTCGGGGCGGCGTTTTCTCGTTGCAGGGCGTCGCTGTAACCTTGGAGCCGGTCTTCGGAATAAGCGACGTCCGTGAGGCCATAGTAGCCGAAATGTTTGAAGCGGCAGGCAAGAAGGTGTTCGGCGGCGAGCTTACCGATCGCGTGGTTGTCGGTGTGGACTCGGGGGACGCCGGGCGAGCGGAGAACCCATCCGAATGTGACAAGCGGAAATCCAAGTTCGCGGGCGAGGGCGGCATCTTCGGTATTGTGAAGAACCGTGATCGCCCCATCCCCTCGCCACCCGAGAAGATTGCGAACAGAAAAGTTGAACGACTCCGCGCTGGTGGTGAACATCCACTCGGCGTGCTGATCGACGTAATCGGTGATGCCTTTGACCACGATGGGCATGTGGCTGAACCGAATCGGAAAAGCGAGCGCCACGCGGCGAGGCTTACCAGTATGAGCGAGCATCTGTCGATACTCCGGCGGTGAAAACGATGGACGCAAGGTACTGTTCAAGAGGTGACGCTCTGCGGGCAATCGAGCAGGGAACCCGACGTTATTCATAGACTCAACGACGACGGAAGGAGTTTATGACACGGCGAGTCTTACAATTTTTGTGCGTGAGCACAATTCTGTGCATCGGTGCGCGAGAGGCCTTTTCTGAGAATGAAATGCCCTGGTCGGTTCGCATGGCGGACTCGATTATTGCGCGGCAGCCCAAAGGGATCATGATTGAACGGAAGAACGCGGAAGATCGAGCCGCATGGAGCTATTCCGTATCCCTCGCGGTGTATGCGGTGGCAGAGGTCGGCGACCGCACGAATGACCCGAAGTATTTGCGGTATGCACGGGACTACGCGGATAATTTTCTGGACGATGCGGGGCGGATTGATCCGACGCGATACAAACCGGAGACATATAAACTGGATGATATTGCGCCGGGGAGATTGATGCTGTTGCTTTATGGCGTGACACATGCGGAAAAATATAAGAATGCGGCGATGGAGCTGGCGGGGCAGTTGAAGGATCAGCCACGAACGGCGGACGGCGGATTTTGGCACAAAAAAATATATCCGCACCAAATGTGGCTGGACGGGATTTTCATGGCGTCTCCGTTTCTGGCAGAGGCGGGAGAGACATTCAAGCGAGCTGACTATTTTGATGAGGCCGCGAAGCAGATCGTCACAATTGCGGGGCATACGCGAGATCTGAAGACGGGACTCTTTTTTCATGGCTGGGACGAGAGCCGAAGCGAAGCATGGGCGGACAAAGGGACCGGGCTCTCGCGGAATCTATGGGGACGCGGCGTAGGTTGGTTCGCGGCTGGGATTGTGGAGACGCTGGATCATCTCCCTGCGAATCATCCGCGAAGGCCGGAGTTGCTGGCGATACTGAAGGACCTCGCAAGCGCAATCTCGAAGGTGCAGGATCCGGCAAGTCATCTCTGGTGGCAGGTTTTGGATCAGGGCGGCAAGGAGGGAAACTACCTCGAATCATCCGCATCTTGCATGTTTGTGTATGCCCTTGCAAAAGCGGCAAGAAATGGGTTTATCGAGAAGAGCTATTTAAGTATTGCGAAAACGGGGTATCAGGGCATCCTTTCGCGATTCATTGACGTCGATGCTACTGGACTTGTAACGCTGAAAGATACCTGTCTTGTGGCGGGGTTGGGCGGAAAGCCCTACCGGGATGGATCGTATGAGTATTACATCCATGAACGGCGAGGAAGCAATGATCCCAAAGGAATGGGGCCGTTTATTTTGGCGAGTTTGGAACTTGAGCGATTGGAGAAGTAATGGCTAACGATTCAGAGTAGCTCCGCGAAAGGTAGCTCCGTGGCGGAAGCCCGGGGCTTCGACGTTCGTCGTATGTGTGCGAGCGCTCGCAGCCCCGGGCTTCCGCCACGGAGCTACTTTAAAGGCATTTTTATAATTCGATCACGATGACTTTAAGATGGGGTAACAATGCGGAATATTTTTGTTTTGGCGGTGATGGCGACCGGCGTGGCTTTGGGCATTGCCGGATGCACGCACTCCGCAACGACAGGCGGCAATGGAACAATGGTGGGAAGCTCCTCCTTGCCCGCATTTCCCGGAGCGGAGGGGTATGGGGCATTGGCGACGGGAGGGCGCGGGGGAGAGATCATTCATGTGACAACGTTGGCCGATGCGGGCGAAGGGTCATTTCGTGAGGCAGTGAGCAAGCCGTCGCGCATGGTGGTGTTCGATGTGTCGGGGCTGATCACGCTTTTGTCGAATGTGGAGGTCTGTGACAACGTGACAATCGCGGGGCAGACCGCGCCCGGACAAGGGATTTGTATATACAATCGATCAACGTCCTTGAGCGGGCATAAAAATATCATTATTCGATATATGCGATTCCGCGAGGGAATTCATGGAGACTCGGGGAAGTGCGCCATCAATATGGCGGCAGTAAGCAACGTGATCCTCGATCATTGTTCGATTGAGTGGGGGCGATGGGACAGCATGGGGCTTACGAAGGGGAGTCACGACGTGAGCGTACAGAATTGCATTATCGGGGCGTCGATCGATCCGCAGCGTTTTGGGGCCATTGTGGATTCGGTGCAGAATGTGACGCTGGCGCATAATTTATGGATTCATAATCAGAGCCGCAATCCGAAGGTGAAGGGTACGATTCAATACATCAACAACGTGGTATACGACTGGGGGATTACGGGGTTGGCCGGCGGTCATTCCGCAACCGACCATCAGGTGGATGTGATCAATAATTATTTGATCAAGGGACCTGCGTCAAACGATCAGGCGGCGGGCGGATTTACGGTGACCGATCATGTCTACTCACGGGGAAATCTGGTGGATTTGAACCGTGACGGAGTGTTGAATGGCTCGCGTTTGACCGAAGCGAATTATGCGGACAAAAAGGGCGGCCCTACATTTGTAACGCGGCCCTGGGCGAAACCACCGGTCGCAGTGACGACGTATACCGCGACGGAGGCGTATCGGCGAGTGATGGCGGAGGCGGGCTGCTCGTTGAAGCGCGATGCAGTCGATGAACGCTTAATCGCGGATGTGGCATCGCTGGGAAAAGCCGGACATATCTCGCACAACGAGACGGAAGCGGGCGGACTTGGCGACATACCGATGCTGCACGTCGCTGAGCCGAGCGCGGATGGTATTCCCAATGAGTGGAAAGTTGCACATGGGATGGACCCGCGTGACGGCGGACAGCGTTTGGATTCGTCCGGATATAGGATCGTCGAGGTTTATGCGAATGGGTTGGTGAAATGATCGCAAGATTTAATTTAACCATCAAGACACGAATTTCGCGCGTCAGCGGTTACCATCCATGCGGTCCCGCTCTCAGGCATGGAGACACCGCATGTTAAAACACGCATTGAACGTCGTCTGGTGGCTGGGGCTCAGTCTTTATTTTGGGGGGCTTCTGACGCTGGGGGCGATTGTTGCGCCGGCGGTGTTCTCCACCACAGCCGATTCGCATATGTCGATGCCGGGCATTGTTTCGCCGCCGCTGGATATGGCCAAACAGGTGGGTGGCGAAATTTTCGGTGCGGTGATTAACCGGTTTTCAATCGTGGAATTTGTATGCCTGGGGCTGATGTTTGTTGGGCTTTGCGGCATGATATGGTTGCATCAATCTGTGCGGCGCAGCGAGTGGGTGCTGGTGGCGCTCTGGATTATTTTGACAGTGCTGGCGAGGTATGACAATGCCGTGCTTCGCCCCAGGGTCTGGTCGCTGCGTTCAGAGGTTCGGGCGAGTGTGAGCACCCACATGGACGGGATGGAAACACGCTGGCCTGAGCAAATGGAATTCGATAAGTTGCATCAGGAATCAGAATTGGTTGGGCGGGCGAAGGTTTATCTGCTCTTTGGAATGATCGTCGTAAGTGCGTGGCGAGGGCTTGCGGAAAAGACTCGGAAGAATATTCGCTCAGTGACTCAAAAAGGCTGATGATGGCAAGAGAGACCCGCGAACAAAAGAAAGAGCGCACCGGAAAAATCATTGCGGTGCTGCAGCGCCTTTATCCGGATGCGCACTGCGCGCTGAATCATCGCAATGCGTTTGAATTGCTCGTCGCTACGATTCTCTCCGCGCAATGCACGGACGTGCGGGTGAATATCGTTACGCCCGCGCTGTTCAAAAAGTATCCGACGCCCGAAGCGCTGGCCGCCGCGCCGCAGGAAACGGTGGAGGCGATCATCAAATCCACCGGCTTTTTCCGCAGCAAGGCGATGTCCATCCGCACCGCGTCGGCGGATATTGTTCAAAAGCACGGCGGAAAAGTGCCGGCGACGATGGAACAACTCACCGAGTTGCGCGGCGTCGGACGCAAAACCGCCAATGTCGTTCTCGGCAATGCCTTCGATCAAAATGTCGGCGTTGTTGTTGATACCCACGTCGGACGGTTGAGCCTGCGGCTCAATCTCACGCAGAATATCGATCCGGTAAAGGTCGAACAGGACCTGATGAAACTTGTGCCGCAGAATCAGTGGACGCTTTTTTCGCACTGGCTGATTTTTCACGGAAGGCAGATTCTGCATCGGCGCAAGCCACGCTGCGAATCGTGCGCGATGTTTGCGCTTTGCCCGTCCGGACCAAAGTTCATTGCAGAACGGGAGGCGGGAAGATAACGGGCACCAGCCTCAACTTTTTATGCCGACGACAATACGCCGCCATCCTTCTACAATAGGCTTATGTTTGATTGGTTTACACGCCGGCGGCGGATCAAAGGCGGCCTGTATTTCGGCTCGCCCGGGTGGAACCCCGACAAAATCGAACTCGCAGGCGATGAATCCCCTGTCACCCTCCACCCCCCCACCGATATCACCCCGCGTGAAACTCCGACCGACCGTGCAGGTTTTACAGCGCTCATCGAACACATCGCTTTGACGCGGACCAGCAGCATCACGCCGGGGTTGCTCGAACAGCTTCATGATTTGGGCGACCGCCATATCCGCTGCGCTCGTGCTCAATCTGCTTCCCACACAACCCGAATTCGCGCTCGCGACTGGGCTTTCCCGCACCGTTCTTGAGGAGATGACCACAGGCCTTGTCGCGATCCAAAAGGTGGTGCGTGCCAAAAAAGTCATCATTGCCGTCGATCGTCACGAATATCGCACGCGAAGGCTCTGGCAGCGCGCGATGAAAGGCCATCGCTCCACCCGGTATACATTTGCCAAACTGCTGAATCGCTATCCGCAGGCACATCCGACAATTCTGCTTCGCTCTCTCTTCGGCAAACGCACCGACGGTTGGAAAACTTCCCACCCGCGCCAATCGCATCATTCTCGATCCGGTCGCGTGTTGGGGCGTTGGGCGATATATCCTCACCGGCCGATCGTTCACGCACCGACCGGTGCAACTCTTTGCCGCTTACAGTAAAAGCCGACCCGCGAGCGCCCGTCTCGCGATGGGCGTGATCGGTGAAACCGTTGCGGCCTTCTGTGCACGCTTCAACATCGCCACAGAGAACATGCAGGTGATTGCCAACGGCATGATGGCCGGCGAGGAAATGGATCCCGCCATCGCGCGCATCCAGAGCGACACCGAAAGCATCTTGATCCGAGAACGACCCGCGCTCGAGCTTCCCACGCCCTGTTTCTCCTGCGGCTGGTGTTTGGATGTCTGCCCAACAGGCCTCAATCCGGTCAATCTGCTGGACCTCGCCGAGCGAGCACAAGGTGGAATCGAAACCGCTGCCCGCAGCGCAGACCTGCGGTCCTGGGACGCCCGCGAGAGCCTCCACTGCATCGGTTGCGGATTATGCAGTTATGTCTGTCCGACACGGCTTCCCCTCACGCAGCAGGCGTTGCGCCTGCGAAGCTGGGTGGCCGCGAGCGCTTCCAATGACACCCTCGGAACGAGCAATTCAACGCCACCGGAGAACGCCACATGATCGGCACAACGGAACGATCAGCGCGCTCCAAACAATTTGCCACGGGAGGGCGAGCCCCTTTCCTGGTCTGGCCGGTCGCGCAGGCGAGAGTTTTACCTGACCCTTCAATTCGCCCTCGTGCCGACGCTTGTGTGGGGCATGATTATTTTTGGCTGGCGGGTAATCATTCTTTTTTCGGCCGCCGCGGGAATGGCCACCCTGTTCCACGGCGCGCTGTACCGTTTAACCCGGCGCGGAAAACAACTCGTCTATGCGCACACCATCGCCGCCGTATTCATCATGGTCGCGCTCTGTCATCCGATGTGGCCGGCGTGGATCGTTGCGATTGCGGGCGCGGCGATTCCGATTGTGTTTTGGGCGTTGGGGGGACCCGGGCGCGAGCGAATCCACGTGGCGGTCGTGTGGGTGATCCTCCTTCAACTGCTCATTTCATGGCCGCCGGTGCATCTGGGCGTGGGCGTGTCGCAAGGGGATACCGATGCGGTTCTTGCTCGCGACCGCCTGCTGATGGGCGATATTCGGAATCATCGCGAGGCTCCGCTTTATCGCTGGCCTTCGTCGGTGGATTCTCGGCGGCGACGACGCGGCGCGCGTGTCTCGGCCACAGCGGGTTGCCCTCGACACGCTGGATCACCTCTCCGAGTCTCTTCATGCCGAAGCTCCGGACGTAAGCTCAGCGACAGAGCCCACCTTCTCGACCGCGGTGCGACAGAACTTGCAACGCTTCCTTGATGCCGCGCTTTCTTCGCAACTGCCCGCGATCGAGGCCCTGATCGTCGGGGTCGTTCCCGGGCGCGTCGGCACGGTGTCGCTCGCCGGCATATTGCTGGGCGGTTTGTATCTCGCGTACCGCCATATTCTGCGACCTCGCAGCGTGTGGCTGTTTCTCTTCACGTATGCCCTGACAATGGCGGCGCTCACGTTTTGGCCCACGACGGTCTTGCATCTCGGCATTCCGGCGATCTATCGTCTCTGGCGGACATTGCCCGGCGAGTTGCTGACCCTCCTCGAATATGCTGTTTTAAACAGCGATGTATTATTCGCGAGCGTTTTTATTCTTGCATTTCCCGGCACCGAGCCTCTGACCGCAAGAGGGCGCCGAGTTTTTCTGATCGCTGCCGGATGCCTCGCCGCCGCCCTCGATCGGATGAATATGAACATTCCCGCCGCAACCGTCGCGGTCTGTCTCCTGATGCCCCTCGCATCAATGTTTGATCACCTCTTTGCGAAACCCTCATGGCTGACACGCGTTTACTGATCCTCGGCATTCATTACCTCCCCGGAATTCACGCTTCAGCGCATCTTCAATTCTTCCCCGAAAAAGCACCTGCTCTGAACTTCCGACGGACCTCCAATCTGCTAATATACCTTTCTTAATTTTCAGCCCGCCGCTTCTACCCGAAAGGCCCAGGATGCACGCCGTAACCGCCGACCCCATTGAAGGCCGCCCGACTTCCACTCTGCAACCTCTCGACACCTTCCCCCGTCGGCACATCGGGCCGAATGAGGCGGATCAGCAAATCATGCTCGCCACCATTGGGGCCGCATCGCTTGAGCAGTTGATCGCACAGACCGTTCCCGCCAACATCCGGCTGCCCGAACCGTTGAAACTTCCCAACGCGCAGAGCGAATCCGAAGCGCTTGCCTCGATTAAAACCCTTGCCGCGAAAAACAAAGTGTTTAAGTCTTTTATCGGAATGGGCTATTACGACACGATTACGCCGCCAGTGATCTTGCGGAACATTCTTGAGAATCCCGGCTGGTACACGCAGTACACGCCATACCAGGCGGAAATTTCGCAGGGAAGGCTCGAGGCGCTGCTTAATTTTCAGACCATGGTCTCCGATCTCACCGCGCTTCCATTGTCGAATGCGAGCATGTTGGACGAAGCCACGGCCGCCGCGGAAGCGATGAACATGTGCTTCAGCCTGCACGAAGATCGGCCACGATTTTTCGTCGCCCACGATGTGCATCCACAAACCATCGCCGTCGTAAAGACGCGCGCGAAGTGGCTCGGCATCGACATCGAAGTCGGCGATGTGGCGGAACTCGCGCCGCCTGGCAAGGCCGCGGCCCCACACTCTCGAAAAATACTGCGGCATCCTCGTCCAATATCCCACCACCGATGGCCGCATCGTCGACTACGGCCCACTCACCGAGGCCGCCCACCAGCACAACACCCAAATCATCGCCGCCACCGACCTCCTCGCCCTCACGCTCATTAAACCTCCCGGCGAATGGGCTGGCGGCGGAGCGGATATCGCCGTCGGCAGCGCCCAACGCTTCGGCGTCCCCATGGGCTTCGGCGGCCCCCACGCCGCCTTCATGGCCTGCAAATCCGAATTCACCCGCAAACTCCCCGGCCGCATCGTCGGCGTCTCCAAAGACACCCACGGAAACCCCGCCTACCGCCTCGCTCTCCAAACCCGCGAGCAACACATCCGCCGCGAAAAAGCCACCTCCAACATCTGCACCGCCCAAGTCCTCCTCGCCATCATGGCCAGCATGTACGCCGTCTACCACGGCCCTGAAGGACTCAAAGCAATCGCCCGCCGCGTGCATACCCTGGCCAGCAAATTCGCGGCAAATGTCGCAGGATTAAACGGCCTCGAACTCCATGACGATCCATTCTTCGATACCGTGCTTGTTTATGTAACCGATCGGGATCGTGCCGCAGAAATTGCTCAGACAGCATTGAAATTCGGCTACAACCTCCGAGACATGGCTGGCGGATCGCTCAGTGTCAGCTTCGACGAGACTTCCACTATCGATGATGTCGATGCACTTTCCAAACTCTTCACGAGTTCGTTCGAGAAATTGGCCGCAGCGAAGACATTTGATCCTTCGTCATTTAAATTTGATTCGTCATTCGTCATTCGTCATTCGTCATTTCTTCAGCACCCCGTCTTCAACTCGTTCCACTCTGAGCACGAAATACTCCGCTACATCAACCGGCTCCAAGCCAAAGACCTCTCACTCACCACCAGCATGATCCCTCTCGGCTCCTGCACGATGAAATTGAATGCGACGAGCGAAATGATCCCCGTCACCTGGCCCGAGTTCGGCAAAATTCACCCCTTCGCCCCCGCCGACCAAACCGCCGGCTACCAACAACTCTTCACCGAACTCGAAACCTCCCTCGCGGAAATCACCGGCTTCCACGCCGTCTCCCTCCAACCCAACGCCGGCTCCCAGGGCGAATACGCCGGCCTCCTCGCCATCCGCGCCTATCACGAAGCCCAAGCAAAAAGGAAACGCACTCCGCTCAGTCCTCAGCCCTCAGTCCTCAGTCTTCCCCCGTCCGCGACATCTGCCTCATCCCCACCTCCGCCCACGGCACCAATCCCGCCTCCGCCGTCGTCGCGGGGCTGCATGTCGTCGCGGTTTCCTGCGACTCCCAGGGCAACATCGACGTCGAAGACCTCCGGAAAAAAGCCGCCGCCCACGCCGAAAAACTTTCCTGCATCATGATCACCTACCCCTCCACCCACGGCGTCTTTGAGGAAACCGTCAAAGATATCTGCGCAATCGTCCATCGCCACGGCGGACAGGTCTACATGGACGGAGCCAACATGAACGCCCAGGTCGGCCTCACCTCGCCCGGCTTCATCGGTGCCGACGTCTGCCACCTCAACCTTCACAAAACATTCTGCATCCCCCACGGCGGCGGCGGACCCGGAATGGGTCCCATCGGCGTCGCCAAACATCTCGCCCCCTTTCTTCCAAAACATCCGCTCACCCACGAATCCCTTACCCAAGACTCAAGAACCAAAACTCAAGACGCCCTCGTCGTCTCCGCCGCCCCCTACGGCAGCGCCAGCATCCTCACGATTTCCTACATGTACATTCTCATGATGGGGGATCGCGGACTCACCCGGGCCACCGAAGTCGCAATTCTCAACGCCAATTACATGGCCAAACGGCTCGAATCCTACTATCCCATTCTTTATCGCGGAACCCATGGACGATGCGCTCACGAGTTCATTCTCGATTGCCGCGGCTTTGAAGAATCGGCCAACGTAAAGGTCGAAGACATCGCGAAACGCCTCATGGACTACGGCTTTCACGCACCCACCATGAGTTGGCCCGTGCCCGGCACATTAATGTTTGAGCCCACGGAATCGGAATCCAAAGCGGAGCTCGATCGCCTCTGCGACGCCATGATCCGCATCCGCGCGGAAATTCAGGCGATCGAAGACGGACGCTCAGATCGTCTGGACAACCCGCTCAAGCACGCCCCGCACACGGCTTCCATGCTCATCAGCGATTCATGGAATCACAAGTACACCCGCGAGCAGGCCGCATATCCCGCACCCTGGACGAAACAGCACAAATTCTGGCCCGTCGTCGGCCGCATCGACAACCCCTACGGCGACCGCAACCTGGTCTGCACATGCCCCCCGATGGAAAATAACCAAGGCACGTGAGCCCCTAATTCCCGAAAGAGTTCACGGCTAAAAAGAAGACGATCCGTATCGCATCAGCGATGACGGATCGTCAAAAATGTCATACAGACACAGCTGGCCGAGCAGACGATGCCGCTCAAGCCATATCGATTAGAGAGCCCGTCGGCGTTTGACGAGGAGAAGCGCGGCAACCGACAGGACACCGAGAGTGGTGGGCTCCGGGGTCGGCGAGTTCACGATGGCATAGGAAAAATTCCCAGGGAAGGAATTATTGATAAGGGAGATGTCATAAGCGAAATCAAGGACCACGGTTTGCCCCGGCGTTACCGCGCCGCCCGAAAAGGTAAGGGAGTTGCCGGTCGTGGAGGCGGTAGTAAAATTCGACGATGTGACGCCAAAGTCGGGTGGCCCCGGGAATAGAGCGGCAAGGTTGGAAACGGTCGAGTTCGAGTCTGGAACGACCGTCACTGTGTACGCAGTCCACGTCGTCGTCGAGCTATTCGTAATACGTTCAATAATTTCAATGTGTGGGTCGGAGTCAATGCTGCCGCCAAACTTAAAACCGTCGGAAGCCTCCGAGTTAGCCGTAATGTTGGCAAAAAGTTGTACAGAGGATGCATCGGTGACATTTGCCGGGTAGCCGCCGAACCATAGGCGTGAATCGTTTGAAGAATTCGGATTCGGCGTAGCAGCCAATGTGCCAACCAACACACCAGCGTGTGCAGCGGAAACGCCAAGAAGGAGTGCAGCGGCGGCAGGAACGAGGAGGGTGCGGGCAGAGAAGGTCATTGTCGTGCACCACTTGCGTAAGCAAGCAGTCCCCAAATTGGCGACAACACCCGGCAATATAAGGCCAGCCAGTAAAAGCCCTCTCTCTACCCAAGGGCTTACCATTTTTTTAATCAGACGTGAGAAATATACCTCAGCTTTTCAGCCGGGCAAGAAAAATCCACAAAATTATCACAAAGGTCAATTTGTGGCATGGAAGTGCGACAAACGTGCCGCGAGATGCCTTGGCTTCTCAATAACTCGCGTTCGTCGTGCCATCCGCATTGCGAGCCAGAAAGCTGAAGCCCGTCGCCGCCGGTGAATAGTACCAGCCCGCAGTCGTGTCCGTTGCGTTGCTCGTCACGCCATTATTGTTGTTCAGCGGATTGGTCGGGACTGTCTGAAGGTACGGCCCCCATCGCGTGCCCACCGGGGTAGCAACGGAAGTTTCATTCGTATCCGAACGTGAAAGCAGAAGTCCCCACATGCCGGTGAGTTGCGGCGGCGTGTCATTGTGTTGACCTTTGAATAGTTCAATCTGGCTCCGCACCGAATTGAGCGTCGTTTTGATGTTGCTCACTCGCGCATCCGCTGAAGCGGTGGAAAACTGAGGGATCACGATCGCCGCAAGAATGCCGAGAATGATCACCACGATCAGGATTTCGACGAGGGTAAAAGCGCGCGGGCGCGACGGATATATGGACGAATCAAGCGAAGCTCCTTGCAATGTACGGGCAGACCACCCTCCAAACACGAAGGGCGGGTTTACCTTCTTAACACTTCGTACAATTCAGGAAGCGACTTTGCTAATATGGGCAAGATTTATGATTATTTGACCTTGGCGAAGAGATTATCGAGCATTACGCCGATATCCGCGGGAGATTCGCAAACAGAAATACCCGCCTCACGCATCGCTTTCATCTTCGCCGGAGCGGTATCGTCCTCGCCGGAAATGAGTGCGCCCGCATGACCCATCCGCTTGCCCGGCGGGGCGGTTGCGCCCGCGATAAAGCCGACCACCGGCTTTTTCACGTTCCCTTTAATGTCAGCGCCGCGCCCTCCACTTCGCTCGTGCCCCCGATTTCTCCGATCATGACGATCGCGTCTGTGTCCGTGTCGTCATTGAACAGTTTAAGCACGTCAATGAAGTCGAGGCCTTTCACGGGATCGCCCCCGATCCCCACAGCGGTGGACTGCGCCCAGCCGCGTGACGTGGTTTGGAAGACCGCCTCATAAGTCAGCGTTCCAGATCGCGAGACGATCCCCACAGTCTTCTGACCGGGCTTCTTCGGAGTGTGAATGTAGCCCGGCATGATGCCGATCTTGCATTCCCCCGGAGTGATAACCCCCGGACAGTTCGGCCCAATGAGCGTGACATGGGGATACCCTTTGAGAAACTGCTTGACCTTGACCATGTCGTTGACCGGAACGCCTTCAGTAATCGCAACAATGACACGAATCCCCGCATCTGCCGCTTCCATAATCGCGTCCGCACAGAAAGCAGGCGGAACGAACACCATCGAAGCGTCGGCCCCCGTCGCTGCGACCGCTTCCGAGACAGTGTCAAAAATCGGGAGGCCATTGGGATCTTTCGTACCCCCCTTCCCGGGAGACGTACCCCCCACCATTTTCGTGCCATAATCGAGGCACCCTTTGGTATGAAAAGCACCCCCGCCCGCCCCGGTAATGCCTTGAGTGATGACTTTGGTGTTCTTATTAATGAGGATGGACATTCAACTCTCCGGGACTTCGAGAAGATTATTTAAGGGAACTAGTTCACAAACCGTAGAAGAATTTCAATGAGGCTAACGAGTTTATTCATGTGGTGACTCCGCGGATCAAACTCGGGAAAGTTGTAGTGAGCAGGCACTACTACTGGATCTTGCGGTTTGTTTTGCCATGGATATTCTGGATTGGGCTGAGTGCCTCCAGCGAAACTTGGGGCTAATTTTTCCACCCTGTCGGCGAAGGGGAGGACCGAGTCAATAAACTCGCGAAAATAGATGGGGCTGTCATATCCCAATTGACGGCGAATTTCAGGGCGCCCTTTTAGTACCTGAAGACATCGCACAAACGCGGAGTGTGTAAAAGTAGGTGGATTCGAGGAACTCGGCGAGGTCAGCATCCCTTTTGCAAGCTTTTCGGTAGTCATCTGGAGATAATGAAGTTGATGTGAGTATTCGACCTTCTCCTTATTGAGAAGGCGACGAATCTCATTGTCACTTCGAGCTTGTAAAATGAAGGCAGCTCGCCAACTCATTCGACTTCCTCTAGTTCAATAGCACTTTCCCAATTGCCCCACGCTGGTGGAAGTTCTGCATGCTGGTATTCATCCGGCTTAATTAATGCCACACCAGAAGGAGCTGGCAATCCGTCTTGCGGAGAAGGCCGAAAAAAATAAGGGTGTACTTTTCCGTCGCCGCTTGTAGGGATCGCTTGATGGAGTTCAACTAATCGAACCTCCTGCTCGTGCGGAAACCAAAACACCTTTGTAATTGCAGGCTCTGCTTTGCGATTTTCTTTGCCAGAAATCGCGCTTGGCGCTCTATTTCTTCAATCGGCATGATAAGTCCCTTCCACGACGTCGTAGTCCATAATGACATTATACACGGCGTCACTTCGTCGCCGCGACCACTTTTTTGGCCGCGTCGTTAAGATCGTTCGCAGTCTGCAGCGTCGGAAGCTCCGCCTTCGCCGCGCCGAGCATTTCCCGAGCCTTTTCGACGTTCGTGCCTTCCAGCCGGACGACCAGTGGAACCTTGAATCCAATTTCCTTGCCCGCATCAATCAGAGCCTGCGCGATCAGGTCGCACTTCGCGATGCCTCCGAAGATGTTCACAAGAATGCCCTTCACTTTGGTGTCGGACAGGATAATGCGGAACGCTTCCGTCGCTCCTTCCGCAGTCACCCCCCCGCCGACATCAAGGAAGTTCGCCGGCGTTCCCCCGTGCAAGGCGACAACATCCATCGTCGCCATCGCGAGGCCCGCGCCGTTGACGAGGCAGCCGATCTGACCATCGAGCTTGATGTAATTCAGGTTTGCTTTGGCCGCGCGAAGTTCGAGCGGATCCGTCTCCGCATCATCTTTAAGCGCCACAATTTCGGGGTGCCGGAACAGAGCGTTGTCATCGAACTGCACCTTCGCGTCCAGCGCCAGAACCTCGCCCGTCTTCGTCACCACCAGCGGATTGATCTCCACCATCGACGCATCATATTGAAAGTAAACCTTCGCAAGGTTGACCAGCAGTTTGGCCACCGCGCCCGCCTGTTTACCCGCAAACCCCAGCTTTTTCGCAACCTTAAGGCCCGCGAACGGAAGCAGCCCCAGATGCGGATGCAGCGGCTCCTTCATAATCGCGCTGGGGTTGTGCTTGGCTACCTCTTCGATCTCGACCCCGCCCTCCGCCGACGCAATTAGAATCGGCGTGCCCCGGTTCCGGTCGAGCGTGATCGAAACATAATACTCCTTGGCGATATCGACCGCGGCCGCGATCAGAATCTTTTTAACCTCAATCCCCTCCGGCCCCGTCTGAACCGAAACCATTCTGTTGGCAAGCATAAACGCGGCCGCCGCTCGGGCTTCCTCAGCGCTCTTCACCAGTTTGACAAAACCCGCCTTGCCACGACCGCCCGCGAACACCTGCGCCTTGACGACCTGAAGCGGAGCGCCATTTTCAGTAAACGCCTGCGCGGCACCATCGGCAGTGTCCAGAACACGCGCCGCAGGAACCGGAATGCCCGCTTTGGAGAGAATGTCGCGGGCCTGATATTCGTGAATTTTCATGAGTTCCTCAGGGGAGTGGTTGGGGGTTGGAGTGCCTGTGCACCTTAACGAGGACGAGAGAATACTGGAATCACACAAAAATGAGAAGCCGCGAGCATCTACGTCCCAAAACTCAAAACGATCTGATGGAGAAACTGACGGAGAACTTTCCGAGACGCGCCCGTCAGGAAACATTTTTTCTTCTGACGGAGTTCGCGCATGGATCGCCGGCTCGTGGACTCTCTAACGAGATGCCGACGAGTGCGTGTTACGCCGAAGAGACACGTTGAGAATCAACCCCGCGGCAAGAAAGTTGGTGAGAAGAGACGACCCGCCGTAGGAGAGAAAGGGGAGTTCAATGCCGACCACAGGCCCCAAAGCAACCGTCATCGCGATGTTGATGAGCGCCTGAAAGAGAATCATGGAGGCCAGCCCGACGACCAAAAGCCGCCCAAAGTTGTCCTTGGTCGATGCCGCAATCTCAGCGGCAGCCGCAAAAAACGCGAGGTACAAGCCCAAAATCAACAGGCAGCCTAAAAAGCCCCACTGAATGCCAATGATGGCGAAAATGAAATCAGTGTACGCCTCCGGCAGCACCCCCTGCCGAATGTAACGAGCACCCTGGAGCCCTTCACCCGCGACTGCGCCAGAGCCTATCGTCATCACTGAAATATTTTGTTGAAGGTCGTTGTCGCGCTGGCTCGCGTCGGGATTGGTTGCCGTCTCCACGTGAAAAACACGACGGCCAATCGAGTAAAGCCGGTCCTTTTGGTAGTCGTGCAGGAACGGAAAATAACCCCACGCCGCCAGCGGAAGCACCAGGGCGATAATCAAAAGATGCCGAAAGCGAGCGCCGCCGCAATTAGCATCGCGTACAGAATGAGCGGAAACAGCAGCGCCGTACCAAGATCAGGTTCGATCAGAATCAGACCGAACGGAACGAGCGCCAAAAGGAAAGGCGCAATGAGGCCTTCCATTTCACGAACATTTTTGCGGTGCCGCAGCAGCCACGCAATCGCCAGAATGAACGCCAGCTTTGCAAACTCCGACGGCTGGACCTGAATGCCCGCCGGCAGCACAAACCAGCGGTGCGTGAACGCGACGGCCGGCGCGAACAGAACCGCCATCAACAACAAAAGAACAATGCCAAAAGCGGCGTACGCGACCCGACCGATCGTTTGGAAGTTCGGGAGCAGCGCGAAAATCAGCGTCAGCGTGCCGACAAGAATATGAATCTGCTGCCGATCCGCACGGTCGGGGGACGAAAGCGCCAAAGCGCGAAGCGAGGCGAAACACAGCAGCATGATAGTAATGACAATCGGCCACGCCACGCGCGTCGTAAGAAGACGAAGAAGAACCGCCCGCAATTTTCTCATGCGTCCCCTGCTCTCGCCCATCGGACATCCAAATTTGATTCGTCATTCATCATTCGTGCTTCGTCATTCAAGGCGCGGTATCGACCTGGGGCAAGTAGGTGTGACGTTCCAGTTGCAGCAGTGCTTCTTTGACCATCGGTGCCGCCGCCTTACCGCCATAGCCGCCGAACTCCATGACCGCCGCGACAATGAACTTCGGTGGAGCGTCCTCTGCCGCGGCGCATAAGCAAGGAACCACGCATCCGTCCCCTTCTCCGACACGCGGGCCAGAAGAGGTTTTCCGGTCGCATCAAGACGAGGTTGCCCTGCGTCGTCGAGAAGCGGTCGGAACAGCGGTTGGCCCTTCTCATCAAAGGCGGGCCGCGACGTATCCGCAGTCCCCGTTTTGCCGCCGATGGGAAGGTTGAAGCCGGCGAAAATCTCCTTGCCCGTGCCCCGTGTCACCACGCCGCGCATGCCCGCTTTCACCGTCGCCAGGATCGCCGGATCAAGTTGGAACCGCTGCCGGCGCTTTTGCGGTTCATCCAAAAGAAGCCGGGGCGCGATATCCAGCCCGCTGCGCAGAAGCGTCGCGTAAGCATTGGCCATCTGCAGCGGCGAGGCGCTGACGTGCCCCTGCCCGATTCCCAAAAATAGCGACTCCGTTTTCGCCGCATCAGGGTCCGCGAGCGTGTCGGCGCTGGGAAGCGAACCATTGGCCTCCGGCAGTTCAAAACCGGTGTCTCGCCCCAGCCCATAAAGATCGAACCAGTGCGTCAGCTTTTCCAGACCCAGCAGCCGCCCCACATTGTAAAAATAAATATTGCATGACTCGGCAATCGCGTCTTCCAGTTGCAGCGGACCATGCGAGGCTCGCCCATTGGTTTCGACATAGACCGAACATCGGAAGATATTCGGGCGGTTGGGAAAGAGGTAGCCATTGCAGTTAATCGTCGTTTCGGGAGTAATCACTTTTTCAGTCAGTGCCGCGGACGCGAGCAACGGCTTGACCGTCGAGCCCGGTTGATACGCCTGCAGTGCACGATTCGCCAGAGGACGATGATACTCATCCGCATTCAGCTCGTTCCGCATCGTCTCGATACGGTTCGGATCGTACGTCGGCAGTGAGATCATCGAGAGCACCTGACCATCGAGCGAGAGGATGACGAGCGCGACAAAATGATCCTTGCCATCCTGACCGCGAAGCAAATGTTTCGCCGGATCGATGAGCGCGTTGTAGAGATCGTGCTGGAGTTTAATGTCGATGGTCAGAAGGACATCTTTTCCCGGAATTGGATCGATCCGCTTTTCCGGCTCCGCGTTCGGTTGAAAGCGTTCATTGAGGCGCACGCCGCGCGTGCCGTGCAATTGCGATTCGAGATATTTTTCCGCGCCCGATTCCCCCATTTCATCGCCGGGAAGATAACCCGCGAGGTTACCCGGGTGGTCGTTGGGGTTGTCGGCAAGAAGGTTGGGGTAATCGAAGAGTTTGGATTTATCGGTGATGGCGTCCGCATTGATGTTGCGAAGCGTGCCGACGATCTGGCAGGCGGACTCGGCGTAGGTGGGATCGTAAGGGGCCGCCTGGTCATTCGCGGCATCGGGAGGAGGAACCAACGGGCCATACGCACGCGTGTCGGCATTGTCGAGAACCACCAGCCCCGGAAATTCGTCAAGATGCTGGCGGAAATAATTGGCAATATCGTTGGAAAGTGCGTGAACAATCGTGTGCGAGAGCCGCTCGTCCTTGATGTCGGTCTTTTTGAAACTGGTGTCGAGGCTGTTAGCAATGCTTTCCTGATCGTCAACATCCGGAGCAGTCGGATTTTGGCGGTTGTAACGGCGCGACCAATAGTCTTCATGCAATGCGTGAATACGCTGACGAATTTCCTGAAAGCGTTCGAGAACATCTTCCTTGGACAGATTGCAGACTTTGCTGATCACGTCCGGCAGAGTGTCGATGCGGGCGGCGATGTCGGCTTTGGTTTCCGCGATGCGACGAAGTTGTTCACCGGCGTCGGCGAACTTTTCATTTTTAAGCCGGGCACGAGCCGCATCGGTCAGCCATTTGTCATCCAGATTCATCGCACGATAATCAATCGCCAGATCATCGCAAACCACATCATGCGCCAGCGTGACGCGATACCGGTCAAGAATCTGCCCCCGCGACGTCTCGATTTTTTGATGCCGATGCAAAGCCTCGCGCATCTGATTCTGCCATCGGTCCGCACCCGCGAGTTGCAAACTCGCAAGCCGAAACCCAAGCGCGGCAAACCCCACGATAAACAGAATGAAAAGAAAAATCAGCCGACGATTAAGCATGATAACCCGTACTGAACACCCTTCATGATCGGTCGCATCCGACCTGCGTCACCAATGACCACCTACCACGCCCCATCCCCTCGCCCGCCTCTCGTTCGAGGTCCATGCGACGTGAACCCCAGCAGCGACGGAAACCGAAAGAACAACCAAAAGAATAACGGCGCGACAATGCTCGAATAGACCCCGCTTCCCGCCAGCGACCCCAAATGCGTCCACATGCTCAAGCCCTGCAGCGGCGAGTTCGACACGTACCGCATCGGCAATGAAAAAACCGCGAACGTCAAAATCGCCAGAAGCGTAATCAGCGATTGCGACATGAAATGTTCGCGAAAAATAGACAGGCGAATGCGCACGATCAAAAACGCGACCAGAGCGAGCGGGACCGCACTGGCACCCAGAATGTCGCTATTGGCAAAATCATAGAGAAGGCCGCACAGCAGCCCCGCCAGAGGTGCCGCGGACTCCGCCGCATAAAGGGCATAAAAGATTGCCAGAATCGGAAGGTACTCAACCACCGGCCATGCGTCGCCGTGCGCGTGCGGAACAGCCCCCAGATGAGCCTCCTGAAGGGCCGCCATGAAATAGAGGAGGATAAGAAAAGTAATCCATCGCATCAATGATAAGAATCGTAAACGAAACCCGCGGCGAAGGCATCCACAAGACGAAGCGGATGTTTTCCGAGCCGCGCTTTTCCGAGCCGCGCCCGTGAGAAAGCGGTCGTTGCAACCGTAGCGAAAACCGCTTCCTCACGGGCGCGGCTCGGAAGGGCGGCTCGGAAGGGCGCAAAATGAATGCCCACACCGCTTTAAGACGATAACCTCTAAACGGTCGTCACATGCGTCCCCCCGCGCGGGCAGTTCAAGGAGCAAATTCAATGGTGTTGTACTCAAAACGTGGCCCTTTCACCCGCCGCCCACTCTTTGAAATTCTCGAACCCCGACAATTACTCACCGCCTCCCTCAACGTCAGCGGAAACGGTGCCACCATTAACAACGGCGAAAACGCCCCCACCGTCGCCACCTTCACCGACTTTGCCTCCGAAAGCACCACCGCAAACGGCGCCCTCGGCTTCGCCACGCGCACCTACACCATCGCGAACACCAGCGGTTCGACCATTACCCTCACCGGCGGCGGAAACTTCGTCCAAATCTCGGGAGCCAACGCAGCGGACTTTACGGTGACAGCCCCGCCCGCTTCCACAATCGCGGCCGGCACCAGCACCACTTTCACCGTGCAATTCAGTCCCCAGGCAGCGGGGACACGCACGGCCACGATTTCCATACCCAACTCCAGCAGCGATGAAAGCGCGTTCTCATTTGCGGTCGCCGGCAGAGGCATCGCCACCACCAATGCCTCCAACAATTTGCAGGTCGGCACTCCCCAGGCAGGAACTGGAAACGTCACTGCCGCCAATGGCGACGTTTTGGCGGTCACCTACACCGGGTATCTTTTGAACGGAACGATCTTCGACGCAAGTTCCAGGCACGGCGGAACACCCCTCACCTTCCGCCTCGACGACAGCCTTGGCCATGCCTTCATCACCAACGACCAAAGCGGAAATTCGGGCGTTGATTCCTCCGTCATCGACGGCTGGGAGCAGGGGCTTCAGGGAGCCAGGATCGGCGAGCAGCGAACACTCATTATTCCTTCCGCCCTCGGCTATGGCCCAGCCGGCGCGGGCAGCATCCCAGGCAACGCCACGCTCATCTTTGATATCACGGTCACGCAAATCGGATACTCCCCCGACCTGGGTGTGAAGGGCCAAAATATCGACATTGTCGCCGGCGCAACCACTACCAGCACCGCGGACAATACCGATTTCGGAACCCTCGCCGCCAGCACCACTTCTGCCACCCACACCTTTTCCCTTTCCGATCTCAGCGAGGCCACCGACGCCAGCGGAAACTTGATCGATGGATTAGCCATCACCGGATCGAGCGTCACCGGAACCAACGCCGGCGATTTCGTCGTTGCACCCGGCGCGTCCGGGGAGTTCACCATCACTTTCACCCCCATGCCAATGGACCCCGCACTGCGGTCGTCCATGTGCTCAGCAATGATGCCAACCATCCCGACTTCACCTTTACCGTCGCCGGAAATTCTTCCTCCACCATCACCCCACCCACTCCCACTCCCCTGCCCAACGCCCCGTTTGATCTCTCCGGCAGCTTGATATCCACAACCTTGCCCACCGCGGTGGTCGCCAACCAACCGCTGACAGGGAAGTTTGTCATGGCCGTTTCAAACGTCGGCCATACCGTGTTACCAAAAGGACAACGAGTCACAATCACCCTCATCGCACACAACACCGGCACCGGCAGCAACACAACATTGGCCCTTTCCCCTGCAAAGCCCGTGTCACTCCTGAAAGTAGGCACCTCGCAGACGTTTTCCCTGCCCGTGAAGTTCCCCGCAGGGCTTCCCGCGGGCAGCTATCTATTCAACGCCCGCATCACGCCCGTGCAAGCACTCAACGAGGCGAGCACGGCGAACAATCTTGTTACGAACACAAGTGGCGGCGGAACCCTTGCGATCAGTGCCTCGCCGGCAATTTATGATCTGACCGGCGTGCTATTGCAGTCGAATTTGAAGAGCACGGCCACATCGGTCGTGGGCAATGTGTTGGCGAGCGTCCGCAGCATCGGCAATGTCGCGCTTCCGGCACAGGAACAGGTTCAGTTAAAGGTGATTGCGCACTGGGTAGCGCGGTGGATGCGTCTTCGGACATGACGCTGCAGACGGCGATGTTTCCGGTGAAGAAGTGGAAAAGCGGGCGGGCGGGGACATTCAAGGTGCCGGTGAATTTTTTGAGCGCGCTGGCGCACGGAACGTATCAGATTGAAATCAGCATTGTCGCGTCGCCCGCGTTGACGGAATCAAACACGGCGAACAATTTGCTCACGGTAAATGCAAGCGGACAAACGCTGACGCTGGCTCTGTGAGCGCGTTATCGCATGGAAGAGATTATGTGAGCGCGTCGAAGACTTGATTTGCGGCGGCGAGTGCTTTTTCGGCGGATGGGGCGGTGTGGATCATGTGTCCCATTTTGCGGCCGGGCGCGGAGATTTTCCGTAGAGGTGCAGCGTGCCGTGGGGTTCGCGAAAAAGCTCGCCCCAGGACGGTTCGCCATTTTTCCACAGGTCGCCGAGCAGATTGGTCATGACAGCGGGGCGAAGCGTCTCGACGGCGACGAGAGGCAGATTGCAGATGGCGGCGATGTGCATTTCAAATTGGGAGCGCGTCGTGGCGCGAAGAGTCACGTGGCCGGAATTGTGGGGGCGGGCGGCGAGTTCGTTCATCCAGACGTCGCCGTTGGCGAGGACGAACATTTCGACGGCGAGGAGTCCGACAACGCCTAGCTTTTCGGCAATTGCTTCCGCATAGGCGCGGGCTTTGGTTTCCGTTTCCTTTGAAAAGCCGGCGGGGGTGAGGGTTTGGAAAAGGATGCCGTTGCGGTGTTCGTTTTTGAACATCGGGAATGAGGCGGATTGGCCCGTGGGCGAGCGAGCGGCAATCACGCTGGCTTCGGCGACAAAGGGGACGGCTTGTTCGAGGAGCAGCGGGGCGAAATTATCGCCGGCGAGTTCGGCGTAAGCGCGAGCGGCGTCGGCGGGAGAATGAAGCCAGATTTGACCTTTGCCGTCATAGCCGCCGCACGCGGTCTTGGCGACGACGCGCTTTTGGCCGTGTGTGGCGAGGGATTCATACGCGGGCTGCATCTGGTCGACGGACTCAACAATGGCGAACGGGCCGTGGGGGAAATGGTGGGTGGCGAACAGTTTTTTTTCCAAACGACGGTCGCGGCAGGTTTGCTGCACGCGCGAGCCCGGCGCGACACGGCATCGGCCTTCGTCTTCCACGGCGGCGAGCACTTCGGGGGGGACCTGCTCGAACTCATTGGTCAGAACATCGGCGTCGCGAGAGATGGCGAGGACGGCGGCGCGGTCGTCCGTGCTCCCAAGAATGTGTTGGTCCGCCCAGCGACCCGCCGGATCGGTGGGGTCTTCGGACAAAACGATCATGCGATAGCCCATTCGGCGACCGGCTTCGCAGAGCATCGCGCCGAGCTGGCCGCCGCCGAGGATGGCAATGGTGGCGGGAGGGAGAATGACCTTTTGAGGATCGGGCATGGACTTCCTGAGGATTATGGGAGGGTTTGGGGGAGGGTTTCGTTGAGAACTTTTTGGGTATTGGCGAGTTTGTAGGCGCGAACTTTTTCGCGGATGTCGGGGTATTTGATGCCGAGGATTTCAGCGGCGAGGACGGCGGCATTGACGGCTCCGGATTTTCCGATCGCAAGCGTGCCCACGGGAACGCCGCCGGGCATTTGGACGATGGAGAGCAGCGAATCGAGGCCGGAGAGGGCCTGCGATTCGACGGGCACGCCGAGGACGGGTAGAACGGTAAGGGAGGCGGTCATGCCGGGGAGATGGGCGGCGCCGCCGGCCCCGGCGATGAGAACCTGGAGGCCGCGGGGTTCGGCGGATTTTGCGTATTCCACCATTAGTTCTGGCGTTCTGTGGGCGGAGATGATGCGCATTTCAAAGGTGATGCCGAGGTGTGAGAGTGTGTCGGCGGCGTGCTGGAGAGTGGCGGCGTCGGACTTGGAGCCCATGATGATGCCGACGAGGGGGGGAGGGGAGGTGGGGGCGGGGATATTCGCCATGGAGGCCTCGGGGTCGGGAAGGGGAAAGGGGAGAGAATAACCGATCTGTGGGCGGGGATGTAGGGGTCGGGGGGGAAATTGCCGCTTATGTGAAAAGGAGTGTGCCAAGGTGTGCGCGCGACGGGCGTTTCCATAAGATGGGGAGTTTGAGAGTGGAAAGTGGGGTAGGTGGCAATTGGGGAGCGGGGGATTGATAATTGGGGTTTAGACTTGGCTTGGAGTGTGTATGGCGGGTTTTTCGTCCTTGGATTCAGGTACTGGTGCAAACTCGGGGGCGTCGCCGGCGCCTTATCCGGAGGCGGGGCGGGAGCAGCAGGATGCAGTGCGGCGGCGGGCGTTGCCGATTGCGATTGCGGGGGTGATTTGCGGGTTGGGTGGGTTGGGGCTGTTGTTGATGAAGAGGATTGATGAGGCGCATCCGCCGGCGGTGCTGGCGGTGAATTTGTCTTTTTGCGCGATGATGATGGGGGTGGGGATTTTGTTTTATGCGCGGCGGGACGAAGGGGACGAGGAGTGCGGCGGTGGCGAGCGCGTTGGCGATTGCGATTGGGTTTGCGGGGCCGCTGGTGTATGCGATGCAGACGCTGGAGTATAGAAAATCGGCGGAGGATCGGGAGTTGGGGAATGTGGCGGCGATTGCGAATGCGGCGCGAGAGTATGCGGTGAAGCATGGGGGGATGTATCCGGCGGATATTGGGGTGCTGCTGGAGGAGAGAAGGATTACGCCGATGACTTTGCATTCGCCGTATGCGGGGACTCCGGTGGCGGAGCGGGTGGCGATGGGTGAGGGGGATAAGTCTCGTGGGGATTTTTTGAAGTATGTGGATGGGCATTCGGATTATCAGTATTTTGGAGGGGATTTGCGATTGAATGCGGGAAGTGAAAAGACGGCGGCGGATTTTGCGAAGATTGTGATCGCGAGCGGGAAGGAGCCGATTATGCGGATTCATATTGCGGTGGGGTTTGCGGATGGGCGGTCGGATTTTGTGACGTTGGAAGATGCGGAGAAGGTGGTGAAGGGGGCGAATGAGGGGCGTGCGCGGTTGGGGTTTGCGGAGATGCGGCCGCCGGAGTCGGTGGAGAAGGCGGAGCATGCAGAGAACAATATTCGCTGACCCCCAGAGTATAGACCGACCGAACCCCGAGCGTAAGCGAGGGCCCGTCAACCCTACGAACGGTCGGCGGCAGCTTCGCGCAGGCGGGTAAGTGGTCGCCTGCGCGAAGTAACCCCCATCCATTTGGCCAGAGAGATGGGCCCTCGCTTACGCTCGGGGTTCGGTTGGGTTGACTACGCGGTGGGATATTTTGTGCTGACATATCGTTCAAGCCCCACCTGCCAGGTGTGCATGCGGTCGAGGTTGAGGTCGCGGAGTTTGGCGTTATCCAACACGCTGTAGCGGGGTCGCTTGGCGGGTGCGGCATAGCGCGCTGGAGAGGACCGGGGTGATGGTGTGGGGGATTTTGGCGAGTTCGAGTGCGGTTTTGGCGAAGTTGTACCAGGTGGTTTGGCCGTGGCTGACGGCGTGGTAGAGGCCGGGGGGACAGGCGGATTTTCCGGCGTCGAGGATGGCGGCGAGTTGGCGGGCGAGGTCGTCGGTGGGTGTGGGGGCGACGGTTTGGTCATCGACGACTCTGAGGGGTTTTCCGTCGCGTGCGGCTTTGATCATGGTGTCGACGAAGTTGAGGCCGCCTTTGAGTTTGCAGCCGGCGACGCCGAAGAGGCCGCAGGAGCGGACGACGTAGCCGCAGGTGGGTGCGTGGGCGAGGGTCATGCAGTCGCCGCCGTAGCGGGTGAGGGCGTAGATGGAGTTGGGGTGGACGGGAGCGGATTCGGGGATGGGGGTGTTTGTCGGGGTAGCCTTCGGCGACGTAGTCGGTGCCGATCTGGATGAAGGTGATGCCCCGGGCTTCGCAGGCTTTGGCGAGTTCGCGGACGGCGACGACGTTGGTGCGGTAGGCGGCGTCGGTTTCGTTTTCGCAGAGATCGACGTTGTGGAAGGCGGCGGTGTTGATGAGGGCGTCGGGGGTTTTGTCGTCGAGCATTTTGTTGATGGCGTCCGGGTGGGTGATGTCGAGTTCGGCGCGGCCGGGGAAGGGGAGGATGTCGTGGCGGAGGGAAGGAGCCGGTGGAGGTCGAAGCCGAGTTGGCCGGAGGTGCCGATGATGGCGATTTGCATGGTGGGGTCCTTTTTTGGGGTTGGGGGGATTAGAGCAGGTGGGCGGGGAGATTCAAGAGAAGACCCACCGTACCCCGCGCGTCACTAAGGGCCCGTCAACCCTCCAAACAGTCGGTAGCATCTTCGCGCAGGCGGGTAAGTGGTCGCCTGCGCAGAAGTAACCCCCATCCGTTTGACTACAGAGATGGGCCCTCGCTTACGCTCAGGGTACGGTGGGTGAGCTTACCGGACATTGGGCGTGAGCGAGGGTCTGTCTACCATGCGAACGGGTGGGGGTTCTTCGCGCAGGTGGGTAATGTTCGCCTGCGCGAAGTTACCCCCATCTGTTTGGACATGGAGATGGGCCCTCGCTTACGCTTGGGGTTCGGTGGTAGGATTCGGGGATGAAGCGGCGGTTGAAGGATAATCATAGGGTTCCGGCGGTGGTGCCGTTGGCTTACTTTATCACGTTGCGGACGTATGGGACTTGGCTTCATGGGGATGATCGGGGGTCGGTTGATCATGATCACAATAGGCCGGGCTCGGCCTTTGTGGAGCCGAATGAGTGCAAACAAAAGTCTGAAGCGGGCAGGTTGCGGAATGAGGCGGTGGTTTTTGGTGGTTCGGCTGCTGCGCTCATTGAGGCAACCGTCGCTGAGGTGTGTGCGACGCGGGGATGGCATTTGTTTATTGTCAGGATGCGAAGCAATCATCTTCATGTGGTGGTGCATGCGGTCGTATCGGCGGAACGGGTGCTTGGCGATTTCAAAGCGTGGGCGACACGTCGTCTGAGAGAGAATGGATTTGTGGGAGCGGAGGATCGTGTGTGGGCTCGTCATGGGAGTACTCCGCATCTTTGGACGGTGGATCGATTGCGAGGTGCGATTGCGTATGTGGAGCGTCGTCAGGGGGATGCGTTGAAGTGAGAAAATGAATCGTGAGTGTTTGTGAGGGTCGTTGAGCTTGCGAAAGGTTGGGGGCTTCTTCGTGCAGGCGGTCCTGGGGTCGCCTGCGCGAAGTTGCGTCCTGCACTCCAAACTTGGGGTGAGCCCTTGCTTACGCTCGGGGTTCGGTTGGTATTTTGTTAGAAGGATTTGGGTTATGGGTTATGCGGTTCGGTGGGATTTGCGGGAGCATTTGGGGCGGGGGTGGTTTTTTTTGCGGTGGTTGGGGATTTGTTTTCCGTTGGGGGTGGCGGTGGGGACGGTGGTGGCGTTTTTTTTGTGGGCGTTGGGGGAGGTGACGGAGTTGCGGTGGGGGACGACGATGGGGAATGGGTTGCCGTGGTTGTTGTATGGGTTGCCGTTGGGGGGAGTTTTGATTGTGTGGATGTATGGGGCGGTGGGTAAGTCGGTGGAGGCGGGGAACAATTTAATTATGGATGAGATTCATGAGCCGGGGGGCGGGGGTGATGGGGCGGGCGGGGTGCCGGTGCGGATGATGCCGCTGGTGTTGATCGGGACGGTGTTGACGCATTTGTTTGGTGGGTCGGCGGGTCGGGAGGGGACGGCGGTGCAGATGGGTGGGAGCATGGCGAGCGCGCTGGGGCGGTTGCTGCGGTTGAATAAGCATGATGTGCGGCTGGTGTTGATGGCGGGGGTGGCGGCGGGGTTTGGGGCGGTGTTTGGGACGCCGTTGGCGGGGGCGGTGTTTGCGATGGAGGTGGTGGCGGTGGGGCGGATGAATTATGAGGCGATTGTGCCTTGTTTGATGGCGTCGATTATTGGGGATCGGGTGTGCGGGGCGTGGGGGATTCATCATGTGGCGTACTCGGTGAAGACGCTGTTCCGGGAGGCGGGATTTCATGAGATGCCGTCGTTGGATTGGAAGTTGGCGGGGAAGGTGGCGGTGGCGGCGGTGGCGTTTGGGCTGGCGAGCGTGGTGTTTGTGGAGTTGACGCATGGGTTGGGGCGCATGTTCAAGAGGATACGGTGGCCATTGGTGAGGCCGTTGGTGGGTGGGGGGATTGTGATTGTGCTGGCGCTGCTAGTGGGGCGGGATTATCTGGGGTTGGGGGTGACGGCACCGGAGGGGTGGAAGGATGTGACGATTCTTTCGTGCTTTGATCCGCATGGAACGGGAGGGGGCGCGGGGGTGTGGAGTTGGTGGTGGAAAATTTTGTTCACGGCGGTGACGTTGAGTTGCGGGTTTAAGGGCGGGGAGGTGACGCCGTTGTTTTTTGTGGGGGCGGCGTTGGGGAATGTGCTGGTGCGGGATGGGGGCACCGATTGATTTATTTGCGGGTTTGGGATTTGTGGCGGTGTTCGCGGGGGCGACGAATACGCCGCTGGCGTGCACGTTGATGGGGGTGGAGTTATTTGGGTCGGGGCCGATGGTGTATATCGCGATTGCGTGTTTTGTGGCGTATTTGTTTAGCGGGCATTCGGGGATTTATGGATCGCAGCGGATCGTGGTGCGCAAGGGGGCGTCGCAGGGGGATTTGAGGGCGTGGAGGCAGGTGGACGAGGTTAGGCAGCCGCCGGAGGGGTAGGCCGCGGTGCAAATACGTCGCGTTGCGATGCTGCGTAAAAGGTGGAAGTGGGGGCTGGGTTGTCCGGAGATTTCATTTGCTCGGGGGAAGCTGTGGGGATTTCGATTTTCTTTAGGGAGTCGAGGGCGAAGGTTGCGGGTTCGCCTCGGATGAGCCAGAGGAGGGGATGCCGGTGACGCGGGAGGAGCGGTCGAGGACATCGACGGGTGGGATGCGGCCTTTTTCGTAATAGTTGTAGGTGGAGGGGGAGAGCTGGAGCAGGGCGGCGAAATGGGACTGGCCTCGGGAACCGCAGACTTGGATCCGGAGCTGCTTGAGGCGATTGCATATCGCGGCAGTATCTAAAGTGCTGTTGAGTTCAGCATTCATCATCGTTTCCTCCGTTTAAGAAATCATCACAATAGTGATGTACAGCAAATGCGGCGCTTGGATCGACATTTAAGTATAGATTCGCAAAATCATAAGACAATGAGATTTCTATATTCGTGACGGAGATGTGACGAGAGGCATCTTTCCACTACAATTGGGGGGTATTTTGAAGGAAAACAGATGAAAAAAAACTTTTTTAGGCGAGCGATTCGGGGCGTAATTTGTGGGGCAATAGTGACGTTGGGGGGATTGCACAGCCCGGGGGAGACGCCGCTGAGCGGTGGATTTGAGCCTAATCTTAGGAGGACGAATGATGTTCACGTGTATGAGGTAACGAAGGATGCGGTGGTGAACATTTCCTCAACCCGCGTGATTGATGCGCTCGACCGAGTGGGGATGAGATTTTTGATCGTTTTTTTGGGGGGCCGATGAGGACGGTGCCGGCGCAGTCGCTGGGGTCGGGGTTTGTGATTCATGCGGCGGGTTACATCGTTACGAATGAGCATGTGATCGATCAGGCGACGGAAGTGGATGTGGTGTTCTCGAATGGGGAGAAGTTGGAGGCGCAGGTTCTGGCGACGGATAACGAGCACGATCTTGCGGTGTTGAAGGTGGTGCCGAAGAAGCCGCTGGTGGCGATCGCGCTGGGGACGTCGGAAGATTTGATGATTGGGGAGCCGGTGTATGCGATAGGGAATCCGTTTGGGTTTGCGGGGACGATGACGCGGGGGATTGTGTCGGCGGTGGATCGGAAGCTGGAGGTGAATTCGTCGAAAAGTTACAAGGGGTTGATTCAGACGGATGCGTCGATCAATCCGGGGAATTCGGGTGGGCCGCTGATAAATGCGTATGGGCAGGTGGTGGGGATTAATACGGCGATACGAGCGGATGCGCATGGGATTGGGTTTGCGATCGCGGTATCGAACATGCGGGATTTGTTGCCGGCGTTTTTAAATCCGGAGGCGACGAACCGGGCGCAGATTGGATTTTCGGTGGAGGAGAAGCGGACGATGACGCCGCCGGCGACGGTGAGCGGCGGCGGTGCGGGTGAAGGGGGTTCATGCGGGCTCGGATGCGGCGAAGGCGGGGCTGGTTGCGGATGATGAACTGACGGCGATCAATAGTGTGCCGGTGACGAATGTGGTGGATGCGTTGGTGGTTCTGGCGGGGGCAAAGGCGGGGGATACGCTGCATCTGGAGGTTTTGCGGGGGGCTGGTGCGGGGGCGCGTCGTGTGGAGGTTTCGATTCCGGTGACGAAGGCACCGCCACCGCCGCCGAATCAGTTGTTGCTGGGGAGGATGGGGGTGGAGGCGGTAACGGTGACGCCAGCGGTGGTGAAGAAGTATCGGTTGCCGATTGCGCGAGGGGTTCTTTTGACGGCGATCAAGGGGGAATCTCCGGCGGCAACGGCAGGGTTGCAGGCGGGCGACGTGTTGTATCAGCTTGGGCCGTACTATGTGAACAGCGTGGAGGATGTGGAGACGGTGTTGAAGAATATTCCGCCGGATGTGGATGAGCGGATTGGGATCGTGCGGGGGAACACGCTCGCGGGCGTGGGATGATTCATGTGGACTGACGCCCCCCCCTCACCCCCCCCCTCCCTTCCCTTCCTTTCCTTTCCCCTCCCCTTTAGGCCCACACAGGATGGATTGTTGAATGAAGCTGGCTTTTTCGACGAATGCCTATAAGCAGCAGACGCTTGGAGGGGGCGATTGATTCGATTGGGGGGATTGGGTATGCGGGGGTGGAGATTGATGGCGGATGTTCCGCATGCGTATCCGCCGGATGTGTCGGCGGAGCGGCTGGGGCGGTTGAACGCACAATTGCGGTCGCTGGATCTTGCGGTGTCGAATGTGAATGCGTTTACGCTTTTTGCGAAGGGGGATACGTATCATCCGACGTGGATTGAGGAGGATGCGGGGCTGGTGGCGGAGAGGGTGGAGCATACGCTGAATGTGATTCGGATGGCGGCGGGATTGGGGGCGAAGACGGTTTCGTTGCAGCCGGGTGGGCCGCTGGGGCGGATGGATCGAGGGGTGGCGTTGGGGTTGTATGAGGCGGGATTGCGGGAGTGTTTGCCGTTGGCGGCAGCGGAGAATATTACGTTGATGGTGGAGCCGGAGCCGGGGTTATTGATTCAGCATTCGTGGGAGTGCGTGGAGTTTTTGGAGCGGGTGGGGCATCCGAATTTGAAGATGAATGCGGACCTGGGGCATTTTTATTGTGTGGGGGAGGATCCGGCGACGGTGCTTCGGACTTGTGCGGCGCGGATCGCACATATTCATGTGGAAGATATTTTGGAAAATCGTGTGCATCAGCATCGGATTCCCGGGGAGGGTACGATGGAGTGGGAGGGGATTTTTGGGGCGATGCGGGCGATGGGTTACGAGGGATGGGTGACGGTGGAATTGTATCCGTATGAATCGACGGCGGAGGAGGCGGCGAGGAAGGCGTTTGGTTTTTTGGGGCGGTTTTTGTAGGGGATTTTTTATACGCCGATGCTTTTCACTCGGAGGACGTCCATCATGGTGCGGACGCCGGGCTGGAGTCCGGGGACGACGCGGACGCAGTTGACCATCATTCCGATGGTACTGGATTCCCCGGGGAAGCCGCTTTTGGTGCGGACGAGGAGGGGTGGATTGCCGTCGACGATGACCTCGTCGAAGGTGTCGGCATCGAAGGCCATCATGAGGTCGAGTTCGATGAGTTTTTTACCTTTGACGATTCCCTGGGCGAGCATCCACATGCCGCTGACCTGGCCGGGGAGAATTTGGAAGAATTCGCTGGAGACGACGTGGTCGGCGATGACGGGGTGGAACTGCTCGCGGACGGCGTCGAGTTTCCAGCCGAGCCCGGCGGCGATCATGGCGACGGATTCGCCCAGGCCGACGTGGCCGATGGCACGTTGGCGGATGAGAGCTTTGACCTCTTTGAGGGGCATTCCGGCACCGACTTTTTTCTGGAGTTGCTGGCGTCGTTTGCTGGCGTCGAGGCTGCGGATGACTTTGATATGTTTGACGAGTGTGCAGGGCGCGGTGCAGGCGAGTGCGAATGCGTCCATAGCGAAGCCGGGGTTGACGCCGGTGCCGAGGATGGCGACGCCTTTTTTTCTGGCGGCGAGATCGAGTGCTGCGGCGGGGCCGCGGGCGCGGAGAGATGGGAAGGCCAATTCTTCGCAGGAGGAGACGGAGTGGATTCGGGCGGCGATGAGTTCTTCGAGCGTGGCGCGGATTCCGGTGACGCGGCTGGCGGTGGTCACGGTGGCTACATCGGCACCGTGGCTGTGCGCGAGGGCATCTTTGATGGAACCGCTGATGATGATGGAGGGGAGATCTTTGCGTCCCGTGACCTGACGGAGGTTCTTTCCGACGAGGCGCGGATCGACGTCGACGATGCCGACGAGTTTGAGGACTTTCGCCTGGGCGGCGATGGCGGTCACGACGCCTTTGCCGATTTCTCCCAACCCGACATGAATCACGCGAATCATAGGACCTCTGAAAATTGATAAGTGTCATGTCCCGGGTGAAGCCGGGGCACGATGGGTTGTGATGTCACATGAACTGCCAATCGCCGCGATAAATGACATACAAGTAGAGGGACCAGTTTGTCACGGCGTGGGCCACGATACAAGAGCCGAGGCTTTTTGTACGGATGAGGAGGATGCCCATCATGAGGCCGTAGAGAATACCTTCGGGCCACTCCGCACCGTGATTGATTCCGAAGAGGAGGCTCATGGCGATGAGGCTGAACCAGGTGAAGGTTGCGACGGGGACATCTTCGAAGCGAGCACCGCGGACGAGGGCGCGCAAGAGGAAGTCGCGGAAGAAAAGCTCTTCCATCACGGGGACGACGAGCGTGGGGCCGACGACGCGGATGCATAAATAGGCCCATCGCTGGGCGGTGCCGGAGAGGATGAGGTCGGGATTGTAAAATTTTGTGGGGTCTGGGAGGGCGCCGAGGCCGGCGCGTTGGCAGATATATTCGACGCCGACCCAGACGATGGTGCCGAGTAATCCGACGACGACGCCGAGGCCGAGGTTGTTCCAGCGAATGGGGGCGTAGTAATCCCAGAAGCACCAGAGGAGCAGGGCAGCGAGGAGGTTTTGTGAGCAATAGATGAGTGGATGCCATTGACGCCAGAGTGGTTCCCATGCGACGCCGCCCCAGGTGCCGAAGGTGGCGGGGGCCATTAAAAGGACGTAGGCCATGAAGGGGATGAGGTAGGGTAACTGGGGCCGATCCTCGACCCAGCGGGCGAGGCCCCCGACCCCTCCTACCCCCCCACCGCCCGGGTGCGGTTGGCCGGCTTCGCGATAGTTCACCCGTGGCAACGCAAAATCCTTTCGCAACGTCGCAGAGTCGTGCATGAGAGGGGATATTCTTAACCGAAATGGGAGGGGGACGCACCTGTTGTGGTGAGGGTTTGCTGAAGGGGGGCGTGGCAGTTTTTTCGGCGCGGGGGCAACGGCTGAAAATATATGGGATTCAGAGACGCGCCCGTGAGCGTTCGGCGTTCTTTGCTGGGGGTCAAACGCTTCCTCACGGGCGCGTCTCGGAATTTTTCGTAGTCAGCGGGCTTATGAATTTATGGGTGAAGCATATACGTCGTCGCGTTGCGACGGCGCGTAAAAGGGGGCAGCGGGACTGGTGATTTTAAGTGACTGGGCTCACTGGTGAGAGTTCGGCGAAAGAAGGACTCGGCGCGGTGAAGCTTCGAGTCTTCTGTGGGGGCATTGGGAATGGATTAGAGGCCGGCCTTTAGTTGGCGTTCGGCTTCGAGCCAGTCGGCGTTTTGATCGCCCTGGGCGTAGCCGCGGCTGGCGTAAATCTCGTAGGCGCGGCGTTCAATGGCCTGCCAGGTGATTTCGCGGATTGCGACGGGGGCTTTGGTGGTGCCGGAGCCTTTGACTTCGGAGCGCTGCGGGGCGGCGCCGGGAGGGGGGGACGCTTGAGGGGCTGGTAAGGGGGAGGATTGAGGGGGGGACGTCTTGGGTGTTTTTTTGGGGAATGCCATAGGTCTCTCCTTAGAACTGTGGAACTGCACCCGCGGTCGATGAAGCGTTGTTTCGCATCGTTCATCACGTACCCACTGCGCGGCGTGCTGGCTCGGTCAAGTACCGATAACCATGTGTAATGCTGTAATGCATAATGGGGTTTAAATCAAGCTTAATGTGCTGGAGAGGGGGAATTTTTGCGAGGTTTATTAGAAGGCGGGAACACACACATACGGTGGAACTGCGGAGTGTCACCGCGTAGTGTCGCAACGGAGTTACGGTAAGACACGCTGAAGCGTGAACTCCGGGGGTGCGGTGGGTGGTGCGGTGACTTTGGAGATTTGGGAAAGGGGCTTATTATGATGTCGTGCGTTTAGTTTGCATCTGACGAGTTGCGCCATGGCAAGACCATCGACTGTTTCTGTTCATTCGCCGTTCATGGGGACGGCAGCGTCTCCTCGCCCCGCTCACGAGCCGTTTTCGCCGCGGGTGGCGTTGGCGATTCCGTGGATTGCGAGTGTGCTGCTTCATTTGGTGTTTATTCCGCCTGCCGTGTATGTAATTTATCTTGCGGCTCAGGCGCTGACGAGGGACGCGGAAGAGCAGATCGTGATTCCCACGTTGTTCACGGATCCGTCGCTTTCGACGACGCCGGGGGTGACGGCATCGGGGACGGACGGCGATTCGAGCCGGGATGTGGCGCAGAGCAATTTGAAAGATGTGCTGAAGAGCGACGGGTGGTCGCAGGTGGGTTCGTCGCAAAATCTGGCGGGTCTTTTGGAAGGGCAGACGGCGCAATCGGATATCGAGATGATCGCGCGGGGCAACGGCGGGAGCATCGGTGCGGGCGGGGCGGGTTCAGGCGAGGGAGGCGGGGGACCGATTGCACCGTATGGGACGCCGGGGGGCGGCGGGTCGTCGGCGTTTAAGTCGTCGTTTTATGGCACGGGGGGGAATGCGAACCGGATTGTTTACATTATCGATCATTCCGGCTCGATGCTGGATAATTTTGATTACCTGAAAAAAGAGACCAAACAATCGGTCGGCAACCTGGTGCCTCTGCAGCTTTTCAGCGTCATCATGGTTTCGGATACGGCGTCGCTGGTGGGCACGTCGCAATTGCAGCGAGCGACGCCGGACGTCAAGCATCAGCTTCTTGCGAGACTGGATGACTATGTGGCGGAAGGGCAGAATGATGATCTTCTTCCGCCGTTCCAGGAGGCGTTTGAGAAAGCGTTCGCGATGAATCCGCAGTTGATTTACTTTCTCACGGACGGGCATTTTGATCCGCGGCTGGTGGATGTGGTGGAGCGATTGAACGTGAAACATAAGATACACATCAACACGCTGGCGTTTGTGAACCATGATCCAAGTTACGAAGATCAGTTGCGGGATCTGGCAAAGCGCAACGGGGGCGTGTACAAGTTCATTTCGGAACAGGAGGCCAAGGGTCGTTGACCCCCCCCCCCAACCGCCCCCACCGCCCCCCGCTTCTTCCCTCCGCTACCCAGCTTCGGCGTCCAGTCGTTGGGGCGGGGTGTGACGGGGCGGAGAACCGCGAGTTTTTGATATTGAAGGAGATTTTTGTGATGCATCCGCTGCTCCCCGTCGCCGTCGCCGTGCCGACGTGGATTTTTCAGACTTTTGATTACATAGTGCTGAGCCTTTTGGGGCTGGCATCGGTGGCGGGGATTGCGTTGGGGATTGATGCGATGCTGCATATTCGGGAGAAGAAGATTGCTCCGCCGGCGACGACGGAACGGCTTCGGACGATGATTGCGGCGCGAGAGTTTAAGCAGTTGATGGACTTCACGGCGACGGATCAGACGTTTGTGAGCCAGTCGCTGTATGCGGGCTTCGGCGGGCGCATTTGAAGTATCCGGCGATGCGGGAGGCGTTGGAATCGTCGATCGGGGAGCAGACGGCGAGTCTTTTTCGGAGGATTGAGCCGCTGAATGTGATTGGGAATATTGGGCCGCTGCTGGGGTTGCTGGGGACGGTGCTGGGGATGATCATGGCGTTTTATAAACTGGTGGAGCTAGGGGGGACGACGGTTCATCCGACGGATCCTGGCGGACGGGATCGGGACGGCTCTGTGGCACACATTTTTTGGTCTTTTTGTGGCGATTCCGTGTTTGGTGGTTTACGGTTTTTATCGAACGCGGGCGGATAAGATTTCGACGAAGGCGGGAATCGTCGCGGAGGAGCTGCTGGAGAATCTGCGGCCGGAATCGGTGAGCGAGACGAGTGCTTCGGCAGCGCCGGCCTCTGCGGCGGTGCCGAAGAAGAAGGCGGCGAATCCCACTGCCGACACGCAAATGATTGAAGAGTGAGATTTTTTTTCTGACACCCACTGGGAATGGAAGCTCTGCATGCGCCGCGGCATTGAACCGATGCACGATGACCACGTGAATGTCACGCCGTTGATCGACGTGATCATGTGCCTGATTATTTTTTTCCTTGTGTGCGGGCGGCTTGCGGCGCAGGAGTCGAACGACAAGGTCGTGATCCCTCGCGCGCAGCTGGGGCAGGAACTTTCGGAGCAGCGCGACCGGCTGGTGATCAATGTGGTTCCGAATAATCCGGATCGTCCGAATCCGACGCTGGAGCCGTTTGTGTATGTGCGCGGCGAACGCTGGGGCATGAACGAGCTTGTGGTGAAGTTGCGGAAGGAAAAGCAGGACGCGCCGGACATCAAGGTTATTCTGCGGGCGGATCAGAATATTGCGTATCAATGGATAGCGCCGATTTTGGTTTCGTGTGCGCAGGCGGGCATAAAGAGTGTGAATTTTTCGACGAAACATCCCGAGTGATTATGCGGCATCGACCCTTGAAAAAACTTTCCGCGAACGTAGGCCCGAACATGACGCCGATGGTGGACGTCGTGATGTGCATTCTGATTTTTTTCATGCTGGGGAGCTCGTTCCTGGCGCCGGAGCTTTTTTGCAGAGCAACATGCCCGCGATTGACAAGGCAGGGTTGGGGAATGAGCAGTCGAACCAGAAGCTGCCTTCGGTTCGGATCAATATTTTGGTTCGGCGGCAGGGGGAAGAGACGTTTGTGTCGGCGTTCAATTCGCCATTGCTGCGGATTTCGCCGGTGGATGAGAAGGATCAGGGGGACAGCCAGAGGATCGCGGCCTTTTTTGAGCAGAAGAAGAAAACGCTCAGCGATGATGTGCAGATCATTATCATTCCGGAGAAGCAGGTTCCGTATCAAGATGTGATCACGGTTTACGATGATTGCACGAGGGCGAAGTTTAAGCAGGTGGCGTTTGCGCCGGCGCGGTGAGGTTTTGCGATGTGGAGGCATGAGAGTTGGTGGGATTTGAGAATTGAAATTTGAGATTTTGCGTGATGTATTCTTGAAGGGCACATACGAAGTTGAATTGTCGGTATTTTTTATCGCTTGCATTTGTATTGGCCGGCGTTGTTCCGATTGCGGCGCGGGGCCAAACGTCTTCGCACTCGGAGACGCTTTTTGCGCATGAGTTGTTGCGGTTGAACCAGCCGAACCTTGTGGGGGCGGAGTTGAAGGCGGCGGCGAATACGCCGGCGGAGAATTTGTGGAAGGCGGAATGGTGGCTGGTGAGTTGGGATGGGGTGAGCAAATCGAAGGCGGATCGTGCGATTGCGGAACGGGAGTATCTTTCGGCGTTGCCCGCGTATTTAGATTTGGAGGGGGCGGGGGTTGACGGGGTGTGGGCGCTGGATCACGCGAAGTTTATTTTTGCGAGGCTGTCCGAGCCGATATTGAATCGCATGGAATATTGGGGTGCCACGGCAAAGGACCGGGCGACGCTTGCTCCGATGGCGGGGCTGGCGGACCGTTTGCTGAAGCAATCGGCGTTGAGCCTGACAGCGGGGATGCGGGAGGCGGAATCGAAAACTCCGTTTGATGAAGCGACCTATACCCGGAATGTCAACGCATTGGCGGAGGTCGATTATTACGCGACGTGGTCGGAGTATTTTCAGGCGATGGCGTTGGAGCCGAGCGACCCCGCGCGGAAGGAGTTATTGGGTGCGGCGGCGACGGCCCTGGGTAAATGGGCGGATGATAAGCAGGACAATGGGGTGAACAACCAATCGCTGCTGCTACGGGGAAAAATTCGAAGCGAGGCGGGCGATCTGGATCAGGCGGCGGCGGACCTCACGCGGGCGGCGCAGATCCCAATGCGCCGGCGTGGGTTCAATATCAGGCGCGGTATCAGTTGGTCGTTGCGCGCGTGCGGGCGGGGACGTTCTCGGCGGCGAACACGGAACTGGGCTATTTCAAAAAATCGCTGCCGCAGAATAATCTCGACGCGCAGATGAGCACGGAAATGCTGGCGTATCGAGTGGCGTGGGCGGAAGCGAGCGCGAAGGAGGGGGAGGAAAAGGCCCGTGTGCAGGCGCGTGCGATGCATATTCTGTCGTCGATTCTGGAACGTGATCCGCGTTTTCGCGATCTGGTGTATGAGCAGCTTACGGCGCAGATTCCGGAGAACAGCGATGCGGCTTCGTTGCTTCCGATGCAGCAACTTGCGGTTGCGTACACGCATTCGCAAGGCCAGAAAGGGGACACGCCGGAGAGCCGGGCGGAGCTGACGCGAGCGGCGGCGGCGGCGGTGGCGGTGCATGACAGTCCGACGGTTTCGGCGAGCGATAAACTTGAAGCGACTTTTCTTGCGGGGGTTACTGATGCCCTGCTCAATAACACGGCCGACGCGGCACGATACAACGTGGAGTTCGTGGAGCAGGCTCCGACGGATGCTCGCGCGAAGCAGTTATTGGATGTGGCGTTGCAACAAATCGGCGAGCTGAGGAAAGGGCCCGTGGGGAACGCACAGACGCGCGCGGACCTTTTGAATCTTCAGTCGCGGGCGTTGGCGCTTGCCACGGGCACTTTTCACGACATGCGTTGGCGGTATGCGGAGGGGCGCACGCTGGAGGATTTGGGAAAACTTGAGGAGGCGGCGGGGATTTTTTCGGCCATTGCACCGGAGGATAAAAATTATCTCGATGCGCGTTTCGGCTGGTAGCGATTGCGACGGCTCGGTTCAATGCGGTGACGGACAAATCCGGGGGGGATGATCTTCGTGCGGCAGCCGCACATCTGTTTGAGGCGTGCTCGCAATTTGTTGCCATTCTGGATCACCCGCCGGCGAGCATTGATACGGATTCGGTGGCGCGGGCGAAAGCGTATCGCGTTGATATCTGGTTGATTGAAACCGCGACGGCCTTGAATACGGGGGTGAAACAACCGGATATCGCGCTCGACCGGCTGGCGAAACTGGATGCGGTGAAAGAGCAATTGACGCCCGCGCAGAAGACCGCGGTCCTGCGTTACCGCATTCAGGCGTATCAATCGGCGGGCGAGCCGGAGAAGGCGTTCGCGGTGGTGCAGGAGTACGCGAAGGCCCAGGGCACAGAGGCGAATGAGATCATTCGGACGATGGCGTATTCGACGCTGCAGGAGATCGCGGATGCTGAAAAAACGAATCCGGAGCAGGCGCGGCGATTGGCGCACTATGTGGTCAAGCTGATGGAGCCGCTGATTCAGGCGACGGACGCGGATCCGGCGCAGAAGGATCTGGCGTATGACTATCGGAAGCTTCAATCGGACATGCTGCTTCGTGCGGGCGAGTTGAAGGAAGCGCAGTCGCTGGCGGTGAAGTTGGAAACGGATCGGCCGCAGGATTTATTCAATTACATGACGGAGGCACGGTCGCTTTTTGAGCAGGCGCGTGGGACGGCCGACTCGAAACTTTACGCCCAGGCGGAGGATGAATTCACGCGCATACTTCCGCAGCTCACCAACGGGGGCGACAGCTTTTGGGAATGCTGGCTGCGCATCCTGCAAGCGAAAGAGATTCTTGCGGGCCCTGATGCGGGGGAGACGATCAAGAAGCGTCTGAACGATCTGCGTGCGGGTTTTGGGGATAAGCTTGGGGGAGAAAAATATAAGGCGGAATTCAGCAGGCTTGCGGGAAAATATGGGGTGTGAGCTTCGGGGCAGGCGCAGCTTTGTGTTGCTCCGCTCCGGCTGATCTGATAACTTCTTCCGCGTGACAACTATTGCTCATACGCCGGTCGATCCTGTGATTTCGCAGGACTCCCTCGCTACCGTTACGGGTATTCTTCCTGTCACGCCGACGCTGGATCGCGCGACGGCGGCGCTGCTGGATAAACGCCATGCGGACGGGTACTGGTGCGCGGAGTTGCAGGGCGATTCCATTCTGGAATCCGAATACATTTTACTGAAGTTTATTCTTAACCAGGAGTCGGATCCGGACCTTGTTCCCATCGCGAATTATCTGCGTTCGATCCAACAGCCCGACGGCGGGTGGAATATGTATCCGGGCGGGGCGAATGATATTTCGGGCACGGTGAAGGGATACTTTGCGCTCAAGCTGATGGGCGATGATCCGGATGCGCCGCATATGATCGCGGCGCGGAACATGTGTTTGAAACTGGGCGGGGCGGAGAATTGCAATTCGTTCACGAAGTTTTATTTTGCGGCGCTGGGGCAGATTTCGTACGACGCGTGCCCGTCGATACCGCCGGAGATCGTGCTGCTGCCGAAGTTTTTGTATTTCAATTTGTATGCGGTGTCCGCGTGGTCGCGGACGATGATTTTGCCGTTGGCGATTGTATCGACGCTTCGGCCGGTGAGGCATGTTCCGGAGCATCTGGGGATGCGTGAGGTGTACCGGGATTACGAGGCGGCGAACCTGGCGACGGGGCGGTTGAAGAATCTGCCGCGGTCGTGGCGGGAAATGTTTCTGCTGATCGACATGACGCTGAAGCGGTTTGAAAGGACGGCGGTGGCGCCATTGCGTCCGATTGCGATGCGAGAGGCGGAGAAATGGATTCTAGAGCATATGGAAGGGTCGGAGGGGTTGGGGGCGATTTTTCCGCCGATGGTGTATGTGTTGATCGTGTTTCGCGCGCTGGGGTATCCGGACGATCATCCGAAAGTGATTGAAGCGCAGAAGCATCTTAAGGATTTGTTCATTCGTGATCCGGAGGCGAATCAGACTCGGATTCAGCCGTGCTTTTCGCCGGTGTGGGACACGGGGATCGCGCTGCACGCGCTTGCCGAAGCGGGCATGACGCATGAGAGCGCGGTGCCGGTGCCGACGGTGGACTGGCTGCTTAAAAAAGAATGCCGGGCGGCGTCGGATTGGTCCAAAAACTGTCCGGATGTGGAGCCTTCGGGATGGTACTTTGAATATTTGAATCCGCATTATCCTGACGTGGACGATACGGCGATGGTGGCGATGGCGTTGAAGCGGACCGGGGGGCCGCGCGCTGCACAGGCGGTCAAGCGGGGCGTGAACTGGCTGATGGCGATGCAGAATGATGATGGGGGTTGGTCGGCTTTTGATCGCACGCGCAATCGGCCGGTGCTGGAGCATGTTCCGTTCGCGGATCACAATGCGATTCAGGATCCGTCGTGTCCGGACATTACGGGGCGGGTGCTGGAGTGCCTGGGGCATTGTGGGATCACGACGACGAATGCGTCGGTGCGGAAGGCGATTGATTTTATTAAGGAAACGCAGGACAAGGATGGGCCGTGGTTCGGGCGTTGGGGGGTCAATTATATTTACGGGACATGGCAGACGCTGACGGGGTTGAAGAGCGTCGGCGAACGGATGGATCATAAATACATTCGCAAGGCGATCGATTGGCTGCGGAGTGTTCAGAAGCCGGATGGGTCGTTTGGGGAGTCGTGCGACACGTATGAGAACGCGAAATTGAAGGGTCGCGGCGGGAGCACGCCGTCGCAGACGGCATGGGGCGCGATGGCGTTGATGGCGGCGGCGGGCGCGGGGACTGCGACGGATATGCATATTCGGAAGGCGATTCAGTGGCTGATTGAGAACCAGGGGGCGGATGGGAATTGGGAAGAATTGTGGTACACGGGGACGGGTTTTCCGCGGGTGTTTTATTTGAAATATCATTTGTATCGGTTGTATTTTCCGATCACGGCGCTGGCGCGGTATCGGAGGTTGAGCGGGGGCATTTGAAGGGGCAGGTGGAGAAGTACGTGCCGGGTCGTGGCATGGGTGATGTGCGCTCTCTTACGGTCGCGGTACGGAAGATGGTGGTGGTATCGGGGAGACGGTTTTAGTGTGGGGCATTTTGTGATGCGGTGATGGCGAGATAGAAGCGGGCGATTTTTGCGTCGAATTTTTCGCCGTCGTCGCGTTCGAATTGGTAGGTGCCTTCCATGGTTCCCCATGGGGTGGGGAGTGGGCAGTAGCTGGTGTATTTGAATGCTTCGCCGGGGGCAAGGCGGGGTTGTTCGCCGACGACGCCGGCACCGCGGACTTCGTCTATGTGGCCAGCGGCGTCGATGATGGTCCAATGACGGCTGCGGAGGGTGGCGGTGCGGGAACCGTCGTTGACGATGACAACGCGATAGCCGAAGACGTAGCGTTTTTTGTCAGGGTCGGATTCCTGGGGAAGGTAAAAGGCAGTGGCACCGACGCGGATTCCGTCGGTGGTGATGTCGCTGAGAGCGGGCGTGGGCATGAGGGGAATCCTCTGGAGGTAAAGGAGCATTATAGAGGATGAAGGGTCGGGGTACAGAGTGGAAGGCTTGAAGGTTTTGAAGAAAGTTCTGAAGGTTGAAACGGAGAAGGGCGGCACCCGCCCCGCGGGATGCCCGCGTTACGACCTATTCGGTTCGGAGGACACGGTTGATGGTGGCGCTGAGATGGTCGAGGTTGACGGGCTTGACGAGATGGTGGCTGAAGCCTGAGTTTCGGCTCTTGCGCATGTCTTCGTCCATGCCGTAGCCGCTGAGTGCGATGCCGCGGAGGCCGTGGTGCTCGCGAAGTTTTTCCATGAGTTCGTAGCCGGTGGCGTCGGGGAGTCCGATGTCGGAGAGGACGAGGTCGAAGTGCTCGGAGGATGCGAGTTCAAGTGCGGCGGCGACGGTGTTGGCGATCTTCACATCGTAATGAAGCATGCCAAGGACTTTGGCGAGGGTGCGGGCGGTGTCGGGGTGGTCCTCAACGAGGAGAATTTTTGCGTTGACGTGGGGAATGGAGGTGGCGGCGGGGATGGACGGCACCGGCACCTGAGTAATGGGGTTCTCGGCGGTGGGGAGTTCGACAGTAAAGGTGGCGCCTTGATTGAGTCCTTCGCTGGCGGCATGAACGGCTCCGCCGTGAGCTTCGGCAACGGCCTTGGCGATGGCGAGGCCGAGTCCGAGGCCGCCGAACTCACGGGCGATGTTGGAGCTGCCCTGATCGAAGGCATCGAAGATACGGGGGAGAGCGTCGGAGGCGATACCGACGCCGGTGTCGCGGACTTCGATAATCACCCGGCGTCTGAGCGGATCGTGCGCGGTGCGGATGAAGATATGTCCGCCTGCGGGCGTGAACTTGGCGGCGTTGCGGAGGAGGTTCCAGAATAGTTGTTGCAGGCGGGCGGGGTCGGCGGTGACGGCGTCGAAGGCGGCGGAGAGGTCGGAGTGGACGGTGATGCCCTTGGCGATGTCGCCGGCGCAGTTTTCCATGGCGTGAGTAAGGATGGTATGGACGCTGGCGGTCTGCATCTGGAGGCGGAGCTTGCCGGTGGTGACGCGGCTGAGGTCGAGCAGATCGTCAATGAGTTTGGTTTCGAGGGCGATGTTGCGGCGGATCATGGCGACATCTTCGCGGAGTTCCGGGGGAAGTTGGGGGTGCTGCTCCATCATTGCGATGGCCACCGCGATGGGCGAGAGAGGCGTCCGAAGTTCATGGGAGAGAACGGCGAGGAAGCGGTCTTTGGCGCGGTTGGCGCTCTCGGCGAGATCGCGTGCGTGGAAGGCGGCGTCTTCGGCGAGACGGCGCTCGGTGACGTCTTCCGCGAGCGCGATCATGCCGGTGAGGCAGCCATCGGGGGAGGTCCATGGGGCCACGGAGTTTTGGACCCAGCGGATGGTGCCGTCCTTGCGGACGTAGCGTTTCTGAATGATGTAGTTGGGCAACTGCTCCGAGAGCGTTTTGCGAATGAAGAGATCGTTGCGTTCGCGGTCGTCGGGATGGGTGATGGCAAGAATGTCGAGGGAGCGAAGTTCGGGTTCGGAGTATCCGCAGATTTCGGCGAAGCGGGAGTTGACGTGGAGGAAGCGGCCTGTGGTATCGACGTAGGCAATCCCAACGGCCGCATTGGCGAAGGCGGATCGGAACCGCTGGTCCCAATCGTGATGCGAGGGTTGGGGGGTTGCCGACATGGGGGGAAGTCTCCCCGAAAAGGACAGCAAAATGCTCAACTGGAGCATTCTACGAAAAGGGGGCCCTCAGTACGATAGAAATCATGTTAATTTGTTGAGATGGGAGATTTGGACTATTTGGTGAAAAATCGAGCTGGGTGGGCGAATGGAGCGTGAAATTCATGGTTTTTTTTGGGACTCTGAGAACAAATAATGGGTTCGCCGGACAATTTTTTCGTGGGCAGGGAAGAAAGTTGGGACGAGGCGCAACTAAAAGGAGTAACAGAGTGACCGATGTGTTTGTGGTGAAAACGTCATGGGGCATGAAGAGATCAGCGGTCGGTTGGAGGCTTATCTTGATGGCGAGGTGAGCGAGAGGGAGCGCGAGTGGATCGCGAGCCATCTGGGTGAGTGTGAGCGATGCGCGGGTGTGGCGGCGGAATTGAGCGCGGTTTCGCGGGCGGTGCGCGGCTCGGCGCTGGGGCGGATTGAGGTTGATGCGTCGTTTCTGGAGCGGTTGCATGACCGGGTGGAGGGATTGACGCAACGAGGGCTGGAGCGGTTTGCATGGGCGCTGTCGGCGGTGGCGGCGTGTCTGGCGATTGTGGGGACGTTGCAACTGATGCAGCCGGTGAGTGCGTCGCCGGTGGCGGTAGTGCCCGCGGCGTGGGAGGGAACGGCGGTTCAATTGAGTAACAACACGGAGGATGCGTCGGCCACGGCGAATGCGGGGGATCCGGCGATGACGGACTGGATGGTTGCGGATTTGTCGGAAGGGAACGGGACGCGATGAACCGATTGCACCTGCTGATTATTTCGATGTTCGCGGTGGCGTTGGGAACGGGCGTCGTGGTGGGGATGGGGATGACGCGCGGAGGGATGGCGCGTGATGGAAGGTCGTGGCTGACGGATCAGTTGGGACTGTCGCCGGATCAGAGTGCGCAGATGAAGGCGATTTGGGAGGATGTTCGCGGGTCGTCGAAGCCGCGGAATGAGTGCGCGTGCGCAGTTCCGTAAACAACGGGATGACGATTTGCAGGCATTATTGACGGCGGAACAGAAGGCGGCGTACGCGAAAATTGTCGAGCATTACAACATGGAAGTCGCAGCGCTTAATCATGACCAGGATGCGGAATTTGAGGCGGCGGCGGAGCGGACGAAGAAGATTTTGAACGATCATCAGCGGGCGATTTATGAGGATATGCTGAAAAAAGGTTTCCGGGGCGGACCGGGCGGGCCACGTGACGGGCGACCGGGGGGACCTGCGGGAACCCGTGGCGACCGTGGCCGTGGATCAGATCGGAACGGGGATCGAGGCGGATTTGGGGACCGGATGCGGAGCGGTCCGGGCACAACAAGCCAGCCGTAGAGGGTTGAAGCGTTAAAAACATCTCTTGCCGCGCGGCGAGGGATTCAATGGTTCTGCAAGTTTTATGACGAAGGAGTGCAGTGATGAGGAAGTTGATGACAATGCTGTTGGGGATCGGGTTGATGGGAGCGGTCGCGGCTCTTCCGGCGCATGCCCAGGTGGGCGGTGGCGGTGGCGGCGGCGGTAATGGGGGCGGAGGCGGAGGCGGCGGAGGGGGTGGTGGTGGCGGCGGCGGCGGTCGCGGCAACTGGCAGGCGCATGCAGCAGCGAATGGATCAGATGAAGCAGGACATGGGCGCGACGGACGACGAGTGGAAGGCACTTGAGCCGAAGATCACTGCGTTGCAGCAGCAGGAGATGCAATCCATGATGGGCCGCATGGGCCGTGGTGGTCGCGGTGGCGGTGGTGGTGGTCCCGGAGGTCCGGGCGGTCCGGGCGGGAATGGGACGCCACCGAGTCCGGCGGCAGCGGCTGTTCAGACGGCGTCGTCGGATCTGAACAATGTCATTCAGAACAAGGATGCCACGCCGGAGCAGATCAAGTCGAAGTTGGAAGCGCTTCGCGACGCACGCAAGAAGAGCGCGGAAGACTTGAAGAAATCGCAGGACAGTCTTCGCGAGTTGCTCACGGTTCGACAGGAAGCCGTGCTTGTTGCAAGCGGGATTCTTGAGTAAGGTCACTTTTGGGCGGGACTCTTTCCATGTGGGGGAGTCCCGCCTGTTTTTTGGAGTTTGGGCTTTGGCGTGTCTTGGTTTCGGAGTAGTGGGTTGACCTATGAATTTGTGGGTGAAGCAATACGTCGTCGCGTTGCGACGGCGCTTAAAATGGGGGAGCGTGACCTGCGGTTTCAGGTGACTTGGCTGACTCGGCTTTGTTCGGGGAAACACGCTGAAGCGTGAACTCCGGGTTCTGTGGCGGAGCTGGGTGTTTTTCGGTCGGCTCTGTATCATTTGTGGGAACATCTTCTCGCGGATTCGGTTAAAATCATAACGGTTACAAAAGGCATGGGTGGGCGGGAGGCGTATCGATGTTTTTTGGCGGCGTGGTCGGCGGCAGTTTGTTGATGGGAACGTTGTGACTCATGAATGATGTGCTCAAAGTTTTGGTGTCGGATGGGGTGCTGGACGACTCGGGCGCGAAGAAGGTGACCGAGGCGGTGGCTCGCGGGACGTTGCTGGAGGATGCGCTTCGCGAAGCGGCACCGGAGGAGAAAATCCTGCGGTCGCTGGGCGTGCATTTTGAGATTCCGTTTATTGATCTGGGGGATTTCGGGAACGGGGGAGGCGGGGAGCCGGGGGCGACGAAGGAATTTTTGACGAAGTTTCCGGTGCGGGTGCTGCTGTATCATCATTTGTTGCCATTGAAGGATGAGAACGGCGTGGTGCACGTGGCGACGTGCCGTCTGTTTGATACGGCGGGGCTGGATGAATTGCGGCTGGCGACGGGGCATGATTTTCGGCCGGTGTTGGCGCCGACGGGGGAAATTGATCGGTGCATCAAGAGGGTGCTGGGGATCGGTGCGGACACGCTGCAGTCGATGGGTGATGAGGATGGGGGCATCAAGGTTCTGGAGCAGGAAAACGACGACATGGATCTGTCGAGGCGGCAGAGGATGCGTCGATCATTCGGTTTGTGAATCAGGTGTTGGCGGAGGCATTGGAGTCGCGTGCGACGGACGTGCACATTGAGCCGTTCGAGCAGCAGTTGCGGGTGCGGTATCGCATCGACGGGGTTCTGGTGGAGGCGAACATTCCGCCGGAAGTGCGGAGGTATCAGGCGGCGATCGTGTCGCGCATCAAGATTTTGAGTCATCTGGACATTGCCGAAAAGCGGGTGCCGCAGGACGGGCGCATTCGGGTGAAGGTGGCGGGGCGGGACATCGACTTGCGTGTATCGGTGATTCCGATGATTCACGGCGAGGCGGTGGTGCTGCGTATTCTGGATCGCGGCGATGCGAAGTTCGGGCTGGAATATCTGGGCATGGCGGCGCGCGACGGGCGGGCGTTTGAAAAGGTGCTGGATATTCCGCACGGCATTGTGCTGGTGACGGGGCCGACGGGTCGGGAAAAACGACGACGCTGTACACGGCGCTGCACGCACATCAATGATGTCGAACGGAAGATCATCACGGTTGAAGACCCGGTGGAATATCAGCTTCGCGGGATCAACCAGATTCAGGTGTCGACGAAGACGGGGCTGACGTTTGCGGCGGGGCTGCGGGCGATTCTGCGTCATGACCCGGATGTGGTGCTGATCGGTGAAATCCGCGACCGGGAGACGGCGGAAATCGCGGTGCAGGCGTCGCTGACGGGGCACTTGGTGTTCTCGACGCTGCATACGAATGATGCGCCGGTGCGGCGACGCGGTTGATTGACATGGGCGTGGAGCCTTATTTGGTGTCGAGTTCGCTGGAGATGGTGTTGGCGCAGCGGCTGGTGCGGTTGATCTGCAAGCATTGCAAGGAAGAGACTCCGACGACGACCTTGATGCGATGCGTGCGGAGTATGGCGACTGGTGCCGGAGATGGTGTATCGGGGGAAGGGGTGCCGAAATTGCCAGGGGACGGGGTTCCGCGGGCGGCAGGGTATTTTCGAATTGATGCCGGTGACGGAGGAGATTCGGGCGCTGATTATCGAGCGGCGTGAGTTCAGGGGTGCTGCGGCGGAAGGCGACGGAGCAGGGGATGCGGAGTCTGCGCGAGGATGGCTGGCGATTGGTGCGCGAAGGGAAGACGACGATTGATGAAGTCGTGAGCAACACGATGGAGGAGCAGGCGGCACTGGCGATCGCGGATGCGATTGCCTCGCCGTCGAATGGGGCGACGAATGGGACACCGCACGGCACGGCGAAGGAGGCACCCGTCGAAGGGTGAGTAACGCATGGCCGTATTCATGTACACAGCGCTCGGAGGGGATGGACGGTCGACCACGGGGACGATTCCGGCGGAGTCGCGAGCGCAGGCAATCGCGGCGGTGATCGGCAAAGGGCTGCATCCGGTCAAGGTGGAAGAGCAGCAGGGAAAAAGAAGCGGCGGCGAAAGTGGAAGCCGAAAAAGGGCGGGCGGGTGACACAGAAGCATGTGGAGGCGTTTACGCGGGAGCTGGCGAGTTTGCTGGCCGGCGGCGTGCCGTTGTCGCGGTCGCTGCAATTGCTGCGGCGTGAGACCAAGGCACCGGGGCCGCAGGCGTTGTGGACGCAGATTCATGAAGATGTCATCGGCGGGAACGCGCTGGCGGATGCGATGGCGCAGCATCCGAAGGTTTTTTCGACGGTTTACATCGCGATGGTGCGAGCGGGCGAGGCGGGCGGATTTTTGGATGTCGTGCTGGGGCAGATCGCGGACTTTCGGACTCGCGAGGCGGATTTGAAGGGGAAAGTAAAGTCGGCGATGGTATACCCCTGCGTGCTTGCGACGTTGGCGGTGGCGGTGTTGATCTTTTTGCTGACTTATTTCATTCCGACATTTCAGCCGATCTTCAAGGATTTGGGCGGAGACTTGCCGGCGCTGACGCGAGCGATCATGGCGGTGAGCAATACGGTGGCATCGCGATGGGGGTTTGCGGTGGCGCTGGTGTTGGGCGGTGCCGCTCTGTGGGTCTGGCGTGTATTGCAGACTGATATAGGCAAGCGGAAATTTGAACTGATCGTATTAAAGACGCCGGCGCTGGGGACGGTGGTGGCGTTCTTCGCGATGGTGCGATTCTGCCGCATGTTGGGCACGCTGTTGGGAGCAGGGGTGCCGCTGGTGGCGTCGTTGAAAGTCGCGAAGGAAGCGATTGGGAATCAGACTTTGTCGGATACGGTCGCCCACGGAATTGATGAAGTGCAGAAGGGGGAATCGCTGGCGCGTGCGTTGGGCGAGGCGGAGTTGCTGTTTCCGTCGTCGGTGGTGGAGATGATTGCCATTGCGGAAGAGACGGGGCGGCTGGACAAGGAATTGGTGCGGTTGTCGCTCTCCTACGAAAGTGAACTCGATCGGCAGTTGCGAATGCTTGTGGCACTCGCGGAGCCATTGCTGTTGTTCATCATGGCTGGACTGATTGGTACGATTGTGGTGGGCATGTTGCTGCCGATATTCAACATCGGCGATTTGATGAAATAGCGACAGTGCGGATGGATAGGCATTAAAACGAAAATTACAAGGAGTTTGGTCATGGATCGTCGGAAGAGTCGCGAAGCGTTTACGTTGATTGAGCTGTTGCTGGTGCTGGTCATTTTGGCGGTGCTTGCGGCGGTTATTGTGCCGAAATTTACCAGCCGCTCGAAGGATGCGAAGATTTCGGCGGCGAAGGCGGATATCTCCAATCTGGAGACGGCGCTGGATGCTTATGAAGTGGACAACGGGGAATATCCCAACAGTCAGCAGGGTTTGAACGCATTGGTCGAGGCACCGTCCGGAACGAAGAACTGGAAAGGGCCGTATGTGAAGAAGATTCCGAATGATCCGTGGGGCAATCCTTATGTGTTTGTTTCGCCGGGCTCGCACAACACGCAGGGCTACGATATTCAATCGTATGGGCCGGATGGGCGCGACGGCGGCAATGATGACATCGCTAATTTTACGACGCAATAAGAAAAGCATGGTGATGGCAGCACCCCGTTTGTTCGGGATTTCAAACATCGGCGCGAGGCCGATACCACCGGCGGATGGCGATTGAAAGAAAGGAAACAATGTCGCGGCTGCGGCGCACAACTTCAGGATTCACGCTGATCGAACTGGTGCTGGTTTTGGCCATCATCGCAGTGACGATGTTGGCGGTTGCGCCGACGCTGGGGGGATTTGTTCGCGGGCGCGGTCCGGTGACGACGGCGGGCCAGTTTGTGGCTGTGGCGCACTGGGCACGGACCCAGGCGGTTGCCGAGGGGACAACCTTTCGCCTCAATATGGACACGCGCGGGGGGAAGTGGTGGCTTACGATGGATAACGGCATTTCGTTTGTGAACATCGACTCCTCTTTTGGCGCGGTATTCAATGTGCCCGAGGGCGTGCGGATGGAGAGTGATGCGCGGAAGGTGGATGCCAATCAGGTTATTGAATTCGATTCCAGCGGGCGCGTTGATCCGGCGCTGGTGAAGTTTATCGGGTCGCGCGGCGGGGAATCTGATGCGATATGCGAGACGCCGATGGATTCGTTTCATGTCGTCGATGGGGGGAAGTGATGAAAACGGAAAAGGCAAAACGCACCCTACAAAACGGTCCGTTCGCTCGCGGGTTCACGCTGGTGGAGGTATTGGCGGCGATCACGCTAATGGCGATTGTGTTACCGACGTTGATGTACGGGATCAGTCTGTCGGCGAATCTGGCGGGGACGGCGCGGCATCGGACGGAGGCGACGACGCTTGCCGAGGAAAAATTGAATGAGCTTGTCGCGACCAACACGTGGCAGAACGGCGGGGGCGGGGATTTTGGATCGGATAATCCGGGCTATCGCTGGCAGGCGACCACGACGCCGTGGACCGATCCGGACCTTACCGAGCAGAACCTCGAGCAAGTGGATGTGAGCGTCACATGGACGGCCCGGCGACAGAACCAGTCCGTCACGGTAAGCACGTTGATGTACGTCCCGGTGACCGCGGATTCGACGGGGGGACTCTAATGACATACGAATCGAGAAATCGGAAATGGCGAAACGCAAACGGCAATGGCGGCTTCACGTTGCTGGAGTTGCTCTTGGCGCTTGCGTTGACGCTGGTGGTGGCGGCGGCGCTGGCGGCGAGCATGTACACGGCGTTTAAGGCTCGCACGAGTACCGAGGAAAATGTCGAGGCGGTGCGCGCGACAACGGTCGCGGGCGATATGATCGCGCACGAACTCGCCAATTGTATCGCCAAGTCGACCGAGACGACCACCGCTTCCACAGACTCTACAGACACTACGGACTCTTCGACGGGCAGCAGCGCTCGGACGCTGATTGGTTCTTTTGAAGGCACGGCCGACTCCATCGATTGTTTCATCACGGGCCCGGAACCGACCGCCAACGTTCAGAGCGATGTCCGCGAGGTCATTTATCTGATGGAATCCGATCCAAGCACGGGAAAGTTAAACAACGGCGGCAACGTGTTGGCAAGGCGCGTGACCTCCAACCTTCTCGCGACGCAGAAGACGTTCCAGCCGGATGAAGTCATTTGCCGAAACGTGGTGGGTCTGCATTTCAGTTATTTCGATGGAACTGACTGGTTGCAAACATGGGATTCGGCGGGCGAAGGCGGCACGTTGTATCCGCTGCCAGCGGAGATCGAGATCACGCTGGAATTGGCACCGTTAAAGAAAGGCGGGGAGGTGCGACGGACGGTGCGGTATGTGCCGTTGTCGTGCTTTAAGCCGCCTTTGCAGACGGTGCCGGTGGTAACTTACTCGGTAGGCACGGTGAAAGGCCTATGAAGACGGCGCGTAGAAATAATCGGGGGTCGGCGTTCATCACCACGATGTGGGTGCTCATCGCGGTGAGCGGTGTGGTGCTGGTGCTGTCGCGCGCTCGATGCGCGTGGAGGCGGTCGCGAGCGCGAACCGCTTGTCGCAGGCACAAGCGGAGGCGGCGGAACGCGGCGCGGAGCAGTTTTTGTGCAGCGTTGTCGATCAGGAAGTTGCCACTCCGGGTTCGACCGCGACGGTTTCGATGGAAGCAAGGCAGCTTGGCAGTGGCTACTTCTGGGTGATGAAACCGGATTCTGACGACGAACAACACCGCGCTTATGGATTGACCGATGAAGGCTCCAAACTGGATATCAATACCGCGAGCGAAACGTCGCTGAGCATGCTCCCAAACATGACGGCCGATCTGGGCGCGTCGATTGTGAACTGGCGTCGCAGAAATCCGACATCCGACGGTCTCGGGGCAACCGATTCGGATTATGAATCGATGAAGCCGGAGTCGTACGACGAAAAGCATGCACTATTTGAGACCACTGAGGAACTGCTGCTCGTGAAAGGCATTACCAACGACATTCTGTATGGACACGATAAAAATCGGGACGGCACCGTCGATACCAATGAATTACAGGCGGCGGGCGCAACCGCTTCGATCACCATGGGAACCAATACCTCCAACCGCGGAATTTTTCCTTATGTCACGGCCTACGGTTTGAAAGCAACCACGTCCGCGACGACCTCCAGCACGGGCCAAAAAGTTGTCGATGTCAATACGGGGTCGGTAATGCTCTCACCAAGGTGCTCCAGGGCCCCCTTGGTGGGCGCACCAAGGAGATTGTTCAGAAGACCATGGATTTGCGTCCACAGGGCTTCAACGGTCCCGCGGGTCCGGGCGATTTTTTCAACGTCTTTGACTGGGCGGTGCAAATGGGGTTGCCGTCGAGCGATCTTTCCAAAGTGTTTTTTCTGCTCAGCGCGAAAGGAGGGTCAAGCACTACGGCGAAAATCAATGTGAATACCGCCCCTCTGCAGGTTTTGATGTGTATCCCCGGCCTTGAGCAAAGTGATGCGCAGGCGATCGTGAGCTATCGTAAGAGCAAGGCACCCGCGAATCCCGCCGATGTCTCGTGGATCATTGATACCATACCGGACACAAAGCTGCGGTTCCCGGAAACGGCGGGCAATTTTTTGACGGGAACTTCGTCAGTCTTTTCGGGGGACATAGTCGGCGTAAGCGGCGATGGCCGTGCGTTCCGGCGTTATCGCGTGGTGATCGATGGTTCCAAGACGCCGGCGTATGTGATGTATCGGCGCGACCTGACATCGCTGGGCTGGCCTCTGCCGGCGGAAATACGGTCGGCGATGCGCGCGGGCCAGGGTCCGCCGGATGCGGGCGCGAAGGCGTCAGGTTCCACCTCTCTCTTGGGTAAAGGACTCTAAACAAAGTGAAACGACGTACGGGCAAAATTCTCGGGATGGCGTTGAGCCAAAAGAGCATCCTGATCGCGGAGATCGGCACGAAGGCCGACGCGCCCGCAGTGCAGCATCTGGCGGAGTTCGTGTATCCGGAAGGGCTCTCGCTGGAACAGCCGGTGGAGCTTGGGCAGGCGTTCAAGCAGTTCCTTCGCGGGCAAAAGTTTTCGACGCGTGAGGCGATTATTGGCTTACCGGCAAAGCGCCTGGTGACGCGGAGGAAGGACGTTCCACCCGCGGAGCCGGCCATCGCAGCGAGCATGCTGCGGTTGCAGGCTGAGGGTGAGTTTTCCTCTGAGCCGGACGCATTGGTGATGGATTTCGCGGGCACGACGAGCACGACCGCGACCAGCTCGGTTCTTCTGATCGCGGCCACGCGCGCCAGCATTGATCAATGCGCGGCGATGAGCAAGGCCGCGGGGCTTAAGCTTCTGGGCGTGACGGTGACAGCCGCCGCCCTTGGCCGCGCCACCAGCCGCGTTCCCGGCGGGGATGGCGTGGTGGTCAGCTTGGCGCAGGGCGGCGCGGAGTTGGTTGTGCAGCACGGGGAGGCCGCAACGCAGGTCCGGCATTTGAATGTTGGTGATGCGACGGCGGCGGAGTCGCTCGGACTGCTCGTCGGCGAGATCCGCCGGACTGTCGCCGCTTTGCCCAGGAATGGATCGCCATTGACATTGGCGGTCTGGAATTCGACCGAGGGCACGCAGAGCGCGGGGAGCGTTTTGGAACAGCGGCTGAGCATGCCGGTGACGATGCCGGATTTGCGCTCGATCGTGACCACAGATGAAACCGGCATGAATCGATTCGCCCCCGCCGTCGCGGTGGCGCTCGCGGGACTCGATGCGGCGGCGCTTCCGGTGGACTTTCTGCATTCCCGGCTGGCACCCCCGCGCGAAACGTCAAGCAAGCGGAAACTTGTTTGGGGGATCGCGATCGCGGCCACCGTTCTGCTGGCGGCCCTGATCGTGCTTCTCAGCTACGACAGCGCCAAGGCGCAACTCGCCCGTGACAAGGCGAAGCTCGACTCCATGAGCGGCGCGGTCGAGGAAGCGAAAACCGCACAGGCCCGGCTTGAATTCGCACGGAAGTGGGCGCCTGGAACCCCCCTCGCGGTTGCCTGCCTCCGCGATTTGACCAAACTTTTTCCTGAGGAAAATTCCATCTGGATCACCGGATTTTCTCTGCATCCCAACCGGACAGGAGAATTGCTCGGCAAGGCTTCCAACAGCCGGCAGGTGTTGAACCTACTGGACCAGATGAATGCCACGCCAGTATTTGGAGGGACGCCCGCGACAAAGACGGAGCCCGCCACTCCGGGCTCCAAATGGACCGAACGCGCGCGATGAGGCCAAACGCGGCGGCACTGATATCTCGTTTACGATCTCATTTGTCTACCATCCGACGGAGGCCGCCCGTGGCACTAAATAAACGAGAAAAATTGATCGCCGGCGTCGTCGGCATCGCGCTTCTGATTTTTGTCGGGGATTATTATGTCGTTGAGCCGTTCATGGCCGCGCAGGATGACCTCAGGATGCAACAGGAAAAAGTAACGGCCTCGCTCCGGACCGCGCAGGGAATTTTTGACAACCGCCACCGGGTGAACGAGGCCTGGCAGGAATTAACTTCCACAGCGCTGCAGTCGACGGCGTCCAAGGCGGAGAGCAGCACGCTGCACGCCCTCACGGAGTGGGCGGCCGGGGCTCGCGTGAACCTGGAGTCGCACAAATCCGATACCCCGGTGCAGGTGGGTGACTTCCAGCAGATTCGGATTACCGTGACCGGGTCCGGGTCGATGGCGGGACTGTCGCGGTTGATCTGGGATATCGAAACCGGGTCGGTGCCGCTGCAACTGGGGGAGCTTCGCATTCAATCGCGCCAGGACGGGACGGATGATTTGGGATTGCAGTTGACCGTGACGACGTTGGTGTTTGCCCCTCCCCCGCCCCCGGCGCCCGGCAAAAATCAGCCGCGAGCGGGAGGTGCCGTATGAAGATGCGGACAATGTTGCTAAGCGCGGCAGTGTTAGCGATCGCGAGCGTGGGTCGGGCGCAAAGCGAACCGAAGCCGTTCCCTCCGGATTTCGATATTCTGACGAAAAAGAGCATTTTCTCGCGCGAACGAATGACGCAAAGGCCCAACAACGGAGGGCGAAACGGCCGAATTCGCCAGGCGCAGTGCCGCGCGTGTATACGCCTATCTTCATCGGCGCGCTGCTTCAGGACGACGGTTCTTTTGTCGCGTTCATTGCGGACCCGGCGACCGGCCAGCTCGCCACATTCCGCGCCGGCGATGCCCTGCCGATGTCGGCGGGGTCAATCAAGGAAATTTCGCTGGATGACCTCACCGTGACGGCGGCGGATCATTCCACGAAAAAAATCGCCATGGGGCAGAATATCCTTGGCGGCTCGGCGGAATATCCAGCGGCCCCGGCTGCCGAGGGCGTGCCCCTGCGACCGCCCCGGATGGGACGGTGGAAACCGCGCCTGACAGCAGCAGCAGTGGGGATGCGGCTCCGGCGGCCGCGCCTGGTGAAACGCCGGCGGGAACGCCCGACGCGGCCAAGGAACCCTCCACCGCGGCGCCTCCGGCTCCCGCTCCGGCTCCTGCCGCGGGCGGGCCTGCGGGTCGGCTTCCCGGTGAAACCATGCTGGACTATTTTCGTCGCCGTCGGGCGCAGCAATTAGGCAAATAACTCGCAACTTTTGTCCCAACGGACATCCTGAAGGAGCTTTCATGCAGACCCTGGCACGCCGCACGGCCGCCCTCGCAATCCCCGCCCTGTTGACGCTGGCCGTCACCTCGGCGCTCGCACAGACGATGACGCCCCCCCCCCTCTCCCCCCCGCCCCGGCCACGGAGCCCGCAGCCACGGCTGTCGTCGATACCTCCCCGACCGCGACAATGCCCGCGGCCACCCAAACGGCGGACTCCACGAGTACCGCCGACGTCGCCGCCGCGACCACCGCGCCCGCAAAACGACCCACGAGCAACATCACATCCTCCAAACGGGTTAGCTTCAATTTTCAGGATGCCCCCGTGGATTCCATCCTGAATTACCTGTCCGAGGTGCTCGATTTTATTGTCGTCAAGGACAACTCGATCAGCGGGCACGTCACGATCACGTCAAAGCAGCCGGTCACCGGGGAGGAAGCGGTCGATGCGCTCGAACACGGTCCTCAAACCGCTTAATTTCACCGTATTGCAGACCGGGCGGGTTCTTCACATCGTTTCGATCGATAAAGGCAAGCAGTCCGCCCCGGTCCATTTCGGCGCCGACGCGGCGCAAATCGCCAATAGCGATCAGATCATTACGCAGGTCATTCCGCTGGCCAGCGTCGATGCGGCGAAACTGAAAAACGACCTGCAGCCGATGTTGAATCCCGATGCCATCATTGTGTCAAACGAGGGCTCGAATACGATTGTGGTGACGGACACCTCCGCGAACATCCGGCGTATGGTGGAAATCATCGCCTCGCTTGACCAGCATCGCGAAGCTGTCTCCGATATCCTGATTAAACATCTCACCTACGCCAGTGCGACTAGCGCCGCGACCCTGATCAACAGTATCTTTAAGGAGGACACCTCCTCGACAAATAATCAGCAAGGCGGAGGCGGATTCGGCGGGAGGTTCGGGCGATTCTTCGGACCTGGCGGACCGGGCGGCGGGGGCGGAGGCAACGGCCCGGCCGCGCCGACGGACGACTCCGCCGCGATTACCGGAAAGGTCAATGCCTCCGCGGATGACCGCACCAATACCGTCGTCGTCTCAGGCCCAACGGCGATGCTCGCCAGCGTGGCTCGGGTGCTGACCCAGATTGATGCCAATCCCGTCACGGATGCCCCCATCGTGTTCATTTACAACATGAAAAATGGTCAGGCCGGCGACATTGAGCCCGTCATCAACGATCTCTTCGGCAACTCGTCCAGCGGCTCCTCCAACTCCAACCGTACCACCACCAATACGCTCTCCTCCGGAGGGGGCTTCGCCAGCAGTTTTGGCGGAGGCAGTTCAGGCGGGGGCGGACGCTCCAGCGGCGGCTTTGGCAGCAGCGGCGGCGGGAGCAGCGGAGGCTTCGGGAGTTCCGGCGGCTTCGGCAGTTCGTCCTCCAACACACGCAATGGATCCAACAACGGGGGAAGCTCCAGCCGCGGAGGCTCATCCGGAAGCAACTCCACTTCGGCCGCGACCGCGGCGCTGCAGGGCGAGGTCTTTGTCGTCGCGAACACCGATACCAATTCGCTCCTCGTTGCCACTAGTCCGAAATTCAAAGATCAGGTCATGGCGATTCTTGCGGAACTGGATCGGCCGATCCCGCAGGTGTTGATTAATGTGCTGATCGCGGAAGTCACGCACAACGACACCGACGATATCGGCCTGCAATTGTCCGCGCTCGATCAGCGTCTCAGCGGAAACGGGATCACGGCGGGCACGGATTTCGGCGTCTCTTCCGCGACGGGCGGACTCAAGATCGGACTTGTCGAACAAAATGCCAGCGCCACTCTGGAAGCGCTCGCGAACAATAACAAACTCGACGTCCTTTCCCGCCCGTACATCCTCACCAGTGACAACCAGGCCGCCAACATGATCGTCGGCCAGGAAGTCCCCATCATCACCAACTCCCAAATCACCAGCACCGGCGAAACGATCAACTCCGTCAGTTACCAGAACGTCGGCATCATTCTCGACGTGACCCCTCACATCAACCCGGACGGCATGGTCACGCTCGACATCGCTCCACAAGTCTCTCAATTGGACACCGGCAGCGGCGTCCCGATCTCCTCGAACGTGAGTGCCCCCGTGTTCGATATCCGTGCGGCGCAAAGCCGCGTCGGTGTCGAGGATGGAAAAACCATCGTCATCGGCGGCTTGATGCAGGACCAACGTACGCAGAACGTCCAGAAAATCCCGGTCCTCGGCGACATCCCATACCTCGGAATGCTCTTCAAACGAACCACCAATGCCAAGGTCAAAACAGAACTGCTCATCTTCCTCACCCCGCACGTCGCCCAGCGGCCTGATGCCCTGCCCATGATGTCGAAGGATGTCGAAGCGCGGAACGAAGCTTGTGCCCAACGCCATCTCGCCGGGAACCTTCCAGGATCATATTCGCGGCCTGGAGCGCGGCGGCACGACCACCCGACCGGATGTCTCCAAGCCCGCGGAGCCAGGAACAAAATGAGTGGAATGAAAAATGACCGCGTTTGGAATCATTGCGTGTGGATGGTTTGCCTGCTTGCCGCGGGCTGCCAGAGCCAGCCCAAGGTCACCGTTAAACCGATCGCGAAAAATGAACCGCCCGCCGCCGCCCCGGCTCCGGTCACCCATGAAACCGGCATCGCCGCGGCCACCGACCCTTGGCGCCTCCGGATGCAGGATATCTCGGGGGCGATGCTCTTTTACTTTGCGACCCACAGACGTCTCCCCCCCACGCTCGATGCGTTGCAATCATTCGCAACCACGGGAACCAAGCTCGAGTTCACCTGCCCGACGACCGGCGAGCCGTATGTCTACAAGTCGGACGGCCTGATCGGAGCAGGCATTCGGGACACGCTGATTTTGTATGATCGAACTGCCGCCCATCGGGGGGAGCGATGGGGGATCGTTATGGCACCACCCACCCCTCGCAAGGCGGTCTTGATGTACGTGATACAGATCAATGACAAGCTATTGAAAGCGTACGGCGCGGAGTGATCGGGTGCCCGAGTTTGCGATTCTATCTGGAGTTCACGCTTGAGCGTGTCGTTGGTTTTCTCGTTCCGCTTCTTGTAGGGTTCAGACACGCTGAAGCGTGAACTCCGGGGTATTGGCACTGTGCCCGCGAACCAATTTCAAAATACAAACGTGCCGTAGAAGGCGCTGTTTTCATCCGCCCGCTGCCATGAATCACCCAGCGTACCCGCGGTGTAAGAAGCATTTTCCGTGAAGCCGACCTTGCGATGCTCCAACGGCGTAAGCGGGGTGTACCAGACCAAACTCGGCTGGCTGCAGCATTCATTATTCGGCATCGGCTGCACCGCGAGCGAGCCGAAGTTCGCACAATTTACGGTGTAGTTTCGCTCCGCGTGATTAAACGCAATCGCGGCTCGACGAATCGTAGTGAACGAACCAATCGTTGCCCCCAATTTGGATTGCAGCATGTCCGCCATCGCGGAGGCCTGGGCCGAGGTCGCGGAGGAATCCACCACCAGTTCTGATTTTTTCGCGGCTTCGGGATCACTCAGATTCGTCGCGGAAGTGACGGCCGCCATGGCGCGAACGCCGGCAAGGTCGGTTCCCTTCCACGTGCCGGCGGTGATGTTCCATGCCAACAGCGCATCGTTGCCCGTCGTGACCAGTTCACCATTGAAGTGACATGCACCGGCGAAGACGCTGGCGGTGCGGGCTTCCACGTAGTCGCCCGCGATCTTCGTCGAAGGCGCGGCGAACGGAGCAAAACCAAGGCTGGCAAGCAGAATCGCGGGAAGGAACAGTTGAGCTTTCATCAAACACCTCGTTGAACGGGTCGCGAAGGACACCGTCGTATGGTAGGAAAAGTCAGGTGGGTTGGGAAAGGGCCGAGCGATAGCATTTCCGCGTCGCCCCGCACCGTTCCGGCGCGACCTGATGGCCGTCGGGACCGATCGGCTGCTGGGTATGATAGCACCAGCAATGGCCGCTGGGATCGAGATAATGCTGGGGTTCCGTCGCCACGGTGTCCATCATAAAATATTTTTTAGACCGCAAATCGCCGCAAAAGGGCGTCAGGGGGACGTCGGCGGTCTGTTTCTTCGCGGAACTGTGGGCATCGAAAGCCATGAGAACCTCCAGCGTGTGGATTAGGCGTTGAGCGTCGTCAGGGCGCGGCGAATCAGAGTCTGCGTAAGGGGCACTTTGTAGGCATTATGCTCCAGCGGAGCTGCTCCATTCAATGCGAGCAGTGCCGCTTGTGCGACCGTCGCATCGTCGAGTTTCTTGCCGGCAAGGAATTGCTCCGCGTCTTTGGCACGCCATGGAATCGGCGCGACGCCGCCGAGAACCAGCCGCGCCTCTCGCACCGTTTTGTCCGCGCCAAACTCGATGGTGATCGCCGCGGAGGCCATCGCGAAATCGAGCGATTCGCGTTCCTTGAATTTCAGGTACGTGGACCGCATCCCGGAGGTCAAACTCGGAATGCCGACCTCGGTGACGATCTCGCCATCCTTGAGCACATTTTCGCGCCGGATCGTCGACCGTCGGCAGCGTGAAAAAACTCTCCAGCGGAATCTCGCGCGACCCCTGCGGGCCGGCAATCGTCACGGTCGCATTCAGCGCGACGAGCATGGGTGCCAGATCCGAGGGATGCACGAAATATGACGGCCCGCCGCCGAAAATCGCGTTGTATTTATTTTCACCGCCCGCGGCGAAACATTCCGTCCCGCCCTTTTTGAGGCACTTGTAGTTCTCCAGGCGGAAGTACCAGCATCGCGGCCGCTGGCAGAGATTCCCGCCGACGGTGCCGAGGTTGCGAATCTGCGGCGTGGCAATCGAATGAGCCGCCTGCGCAAGACCCGGGAATCGCTCGATGATCTGCGGATGTTCTTCGAGTGCGTTCAACGTGACGAGCGCGCCGATGCGAACGCTGCCGTCCTTATTGGTTTGAATCCGATCCAGCCCCTTGATGGTTTTCAAATTCACCACGCGCGGCGGCTGCGCGATGTACGCCTTCATCGTGGTGAGCAGATCCTGCCCGCCTGCCAGCGCGCGCGGCATTTCATCCGGATCAGCGGAAGCATCCGCCGGCGTCAGCAGTTTCACCGCATCCTCGACGGTCGGAGCGTCCGCCCATTCAAATGCCTTCATCGATTATCCTCTCTGCATCACAGTCACGCGGGCGTCGTGCCCGCAATCGCTCGTCATCCATATTCCGCTTACGTCTTCATCAAACCGGCCAAAATTTTATCTGGGGTGATCGGCAACTCCCGAACACGCACGCCGCACGCATTGTAAACCGCGTTGGCCACCGCGCCCACGCCGGGGATATTCGCCGGCTCGGCGATGCCGATGACCGCCTGCCGCTCGTCGCCGTCATCGATGATCGGAACGAGTTCAGGAATTTCCATGCACCCGGGAAGTTTGTAATCGCCAAAGCCGGGATTGAGCATGACGCCCAGATCGGCGTCCATCACGCGGCCTTCGTAAAGCGCCATGCCCGATCGACTGGATCATGCCGCCGTTGATCTGGCTTTCCATCGCCAGGCGATTGAGCGGCAATCCGCCATCCTGCACGTGGACCATTTTCACCACGCGCACATGGCCGGTTTCGATATCCACTTCGACTTCGGCAAACGAGGCACCGTGAGCGCCATCGCCGGAGAGGCCCAACTTCCATTCGCCGCGAGCCGCGAGACCCGCCGCCGGAAGAGCGGCGCAGCGCCTGCTTCCAGGTCAGTGATTTTCCGTTGCCCGAGATGCTTCGGTTATCAAAGGTTACCGCATCGGGTGCCGCGCCGAGCAGTGGGGCGACTCGCTGCGCCATCGCGATGCGAGCGTTATAAGCCGCGTCTTTGACGGCAGGCGCGAGTGATGCCGCAGTCGTCGAACCGCCTGATGAATTCGCCATGCCCAGCCGCGAGTCGCCGATCTTTTCATGCACATCTTCATAATTCAGGCCCAGTTCCTCGGCGACGATGGCGCGGACATAGGTCCGCGTGCCCGTGCCTAAATCCTGCGTCCCCACCGCTGCGGTCACTGAGCCATCCTGCCCGATGGTGACATCCACGATGCACTGTGGCCGCCCCGACCCGCCCCACGCTCCGATGCCGCAGCCCATCCCGCGCTTTAGTGGCCCCCCTCCCGCACCGGCCGTCGCATTGCGGCGTTCCCAGCCAATCGCTTTCGCCCCGCGATCCAGCTGCCGATGCCACGCCGGCCCCTTCTTCGGATCGTTCGTGTTCTTCTTCCGGAACTCGACCGGGTCCATTCCGATCTTCTCGGCTAATTCATCCATCAACGATTCCATCGCGAACGATGCCTGCGGATGGCCCGGTGCCCGCATCGCACACGACGCATCTTCATTCGTGTAAATTGGCGACTGCTCAAAATAAGATTTTTCGCTTGTGCTGTATTGATAAGGCTGCGCGGCGATATTGGCATGTCCGACGCCTGCAAGGCCATGCTGGATCGCCTGCACCGCAACCAGGGTGCCATCCTTGTTCGCGCCGGCCTTGAACTTTTGCACCGACCCCGGACCGTTGCCCGCCGTCAGAAATTCCTCGCGCCGCGTCAGCATCATCTTTACCGGCACGCCCAGTTTTTTAGAAAGCCGGCAGCCCCACTGCCCGGTGATCCCAATGCCGAACTTTGAACCAAATCCTCCGCCCATGTGATGCACGATTCCCGTCACTTTGCTCTGCATCAGCCCCAGCTCCCGCGCAGAATCGCCTGGAATCGTGAACGTGCCCTGGGTGGTCGCATAGACCGTCGCCTCATCCCCACCGCGATAATCGACCACCACCCCGTGCGTTTCCAGGCAACAATGATGCACGATGTGCGTGCGATATTCCGCTTCTATAACTACGTCGCACGCGCCGATCACCGAGGCGACAGCGGCAGAGTCGCCCTTCTTTTGCATCGGCGCTTCCTGCGTGAAAATCTTTGGCGCGTCCGGCTTGAAGCGCATCCTCCACCGTCACCACATGCGGCAGAATTTCCCAATCGATGACCACTGCGCGGATCGCGTCTTCCGCAAGCTCCTGCGTCAACGCCGCAATCGCCACCACCGGCTCCCCCTCGTAACGAACTTCCTTGCCAAACGGAATCACCGCGAGCACGCCCTTGATGCGCTCCGCCGCGCTCGTGTCCACCTTTTTGACGCGGGCATGCGCATGCGGCGACACAACGAAGCGGCCATGCACCATCCCCGGCAATCGCACGTCGTAGGTGTAGATCGCCGTGCCGGTCGTTTTCGCCGGGCCATCCGAACGAGGAATGGCCGTGTTAAGAATCCGATGCTTGTCGTTGGGGCCCCACGTCGGCCCGGCGGTGTCGTCGACTTCGATCTCCACTTCCGTGGGAACGCCGTTCACGACCTTTTCGGTCTTGATCATTTTTTTCTTGGTCGCGGGCTGAGTGGTGGGCATGGTTCGTGTCCTGTTTTCCAGAAGGCATGATGCCGAAAACCGAGAGTGCGAGACGCCTTAACGAAGCATTCTTATTTCATCGATCCAGTGGGATTCTTCGCGCACGAAAGCGCGTGCCGCGAAAATATGCGGATACGTTCCGCAACGGCAGAAATTACCCTTGCAGCCTTCGCGAACTTGCTCGAGCGAAGGGCTCGGATTCTTTTCCAGAAGGGCCGTCACGGTCGTGACAAAACCCGACGTGCAGAAGCCGCACATCATGGCATCCTTCTCCACGAACGCGGCCTGAACCGGGCTCATGTGCTCGGGCGTTCCGAACCCCTCCACCGTTCTGATTTTTTTTCCGACCGCATCAATGGCAAGGACTGAACAACCGTATACCGGCTTGTCATCCAAAAGCACGGTGCACGCCCCGCATGTCCCCACGTTGCACACCAGCTTCGGTCCCGTCACGCCCGGCTCCAGCCGATCACGAAGCGCGCTGAGCAAGGTCGTGCGTGGCTCGACACTGACTGGCCGCTCTTCGCCGTTGATGTGCAAGGTGATCTTGGTCGTGCCGGAAATGGGAGCGTTCGGGTCGCTCTCCGGCGCGACCGGCGCTGCCGCGGAGACGCGCCCCAGCAAACCATCCGCCGCCACCGCCGCTACCCCGACCCCCTTCAAAAAGCCGCGCCGGCTCACGCCCCCGGCACTTTTACCCGAGCGAGGATCCTGAATTCCTGCCATGAGTTCACTCCAACTTTTATCGAAGAGAGAAAGAATTGACCTCGATCCATCACCTAAAGACCGGCACAGTATACCCACGCCTGCATCTTCATTGCACAACTGAAAACCAAAATCCACATTTATCGTAACGCCCGCCCTGCAATCTTCTTGCCCCAAAATTATTCCCCTTCAGCGGGTCAATAAACCACGGCTGCTGCCTCGGGCAGTCGTGGGCACGCCTCTTAAAGCGCGCCCACGCACGACCCGAAACCGCACTACCCCCCCCAACACCCCCCTCTTTCACTCCACCAAGCCATTCAAGGATTCCGCGTCCGCGGCGCACGCGACCGCGTTGCCGTATCACTTGCCGATTGCGGAATATTTCCTTCAAAGTGATCGACTTGCGTCCGCGTTTCCGCGTTGGGAATGCCCATTCCCATGTCCGCGTCGGCTGAAGAGCCCGCCCATGTGCTCCCCCGTTCCGCCGCCGAGGGACGCGCAGGCTGGGACCTGACACGGTCATGATCGATCCCCGCCGCCGCGAGGTCGTTATCCACGGAACGATCCCACAGATCATTGAGCCGCTTCGCCATCGCGATCTCTTCCTGTTTGTTCTGCCGGGCAACGGCCGCGGTCTGTGCATCGTTCGCCCGGTTTGCATACCGTTCCAGCAGTTCATAACCGGCAATCTCGCCGTGCTCGGTAATAAATCCATCCCGCAGATTCTTGCAGGCCTTCTCCGGCCTCATCGTATCCAACGCCATCTTGAACATCCCCCCCACCGCCGCCACCGTCGTCTTGGTTATCGACGTGGACTCTCCCAACTGCCTGAGCCGTGCTTCCACGCGAGCCCCGTGCTGCACGGTCTCCGCCCGATGATTCTGCAAAAGTATTTTAATGTCCGGGTCGGCAGTCGTCGCAATCATGCTATCGAGCATCCCCAGGACATTTTGCTCCATCGCATACGCATCCTGCAGGTGCGTAATCACCATATCTTGAATCGTGGTAGCCATGATGGTCTCCTTTGCTGGATGAGCTGGCACCACACGTGAAACAAAAGTCACGGCAGCACCTCGCGCTAAAGTCATCCAGAAACAAAAGCAACCCCCGTACCGCAGACGAAGAGCATCAGACCTTCAGCGGCGGAAACACAAGCCCCTGTGGCACGGCGGCCCCCCGCCGTGATCTTTCCGCCGGCCTCGGATGGCCAGCGGAAAGATACTCGCAGACGAAATTCCCACGCCCCATCAAATAAAACGGGCCGACATCCGTCAGCCCGTCTTAATCAAGATTCGCATGAACTGAACTTACTTCGCCGCGCTGTACAGTTCAGCCACGCGCTTCCAGTTAATCACATCCCAGATTGCCGTGAGATAGTCCGGACGCTTGTTCTGATACTTCAAATAATAAGCATGCTCCCACACATCCACTCCCAGAATCGGCTTGCCCGACACGGCATTCGTCGGAGCCAGAATCGCGTCCGGCATGATCGGATTGTCCTGGTTCGCCGTCGAGGTAATCGCGAGTTTCCCGTCCTTCACGATCAGCCACGCCCAGCCTGAGCCGAACCGCTTCGTTCCCGCTTCCTGAAATTTCGTCTTGAAATCCGCAAGGGCCCCGAACGACGACTTGATCGCATCCGCCAATTCGCCCGTCGGCTCGCCCCCGCTTCCCTTGGGCGCGAGAAGCGTCCAAAACAGCGAGTGATTCACGTGCCCGCCGCCATTATTACGCACGGCAGGGCGGACATCTTCCGGAACCGTCGTCAGCGCCTTAATCAAGTCTTCAGCCGACTTGGACTCAAGGTCGGGCTTGCCCGCGACGGCGGCATTAAAATTTGTGACATACGCCTGGTGATGCTTGCCATGGTGAATCTGCATCGTCGCGGTGTCGATGACGGGTTCCAGTGCATCCGGTCCATAAGGCAAAGGCGGAAGTGTGGCGGGCATGAGTGATCCTCTTGTGTTCGGGTGAAATATCGCAAGGCCGCCGTCGCGCGACAGCGGACGTAAAAATCCGTGCGGTTGAGGAATCAGTGTAGTTGCGGGTCGCGTACTGGTCAAGGCGCGGGCGACATCGGTTTCACGGCCAGCCGCTGTTCAATCAGTGCGTTGATATTCAATCTCCCCGCCTTCTTGGCCGCCCCGATTGTATTCGTGATCGCCCGCGCCCCGCCGATCCATGCACCTTGAAGAACAACCCCTGCACTCCAATCAGCAGCGCTCCGCCATACTCCTCATGGTCATACCGTTTCATCACCCGCCCCAACAGCGGCTTCAATTTCTCAACCAACTCCGGCGACTCCGCTAGCACTTCCTTCTGAAGATTATGGAACAGCGCCTCCGACCACCCCTCAATCACCTTCAGCGTCACGTTCCCCGTAAACCCGTCCGTGATCAGCACATCACAGGGATGCTTCGGAATATCACGCCCCTCGACATACCCCACAAAATTAATCAGCGGGTCGGCCTCGATCAACTCCCGCGCCTCCTTTACCAGCGGCGTACCCTTCTCCTGCTCGGTGCCGACGTTCAGAATCGCAACCTTCGGATTTTCAATCCCCTTGACTGCCTTCAAATACAGGGACGCCATCACCGCATACTGATAAAGATGCGCGGCCTTGGGTTGAATGTTGGCCCCGGCATCACAGAGCATCACGGAGCCCGACTTTGACGGAAGCATTACCGCGATCCCGGGCCGATCCGCACCGGCCAGCGGCTTCAACATCAGCACCCCCGCCGCCACCAGCGCTCCCGTATTCCCCGCCGAGATCAGTGCGTCCGCCTTCCCATCTTTCCCCAGCTTCACCATTCGCACGATCGAAGAATCGCGTTTCCCCCGAATCGCCTCCACCGGCGAATCGTCCATCGTGATGACCTGCGACGCATGCTCGATCCGCACCTTCTCGCCCGCCGCAATCAGCGCATCGCCGATCTGCTGGTGAATCACGTCCTGATTGCCCACCAGAATGAGTTGATCGTCCGCATCAAGAAGGGGGAGGGCGTCAAGTGCGCCTTGCAGAATTTTCGCGGGGGCCTGATCGCCACCCATGGCATCAACCGCGATGCGCATCATCAGCCTCGGGGAATTGAGAAAGGATCCACCGCCACGCACCGGCGCAAAACACGCCCATCACCGTGCGTCAGGCCTGCGCTTCTTTAACCACCAGCGAGAGGCTCTTGTTCACATACCCACAGTTCCCGCACATCCGATGCGGCAGCTTCGACTGGCTGCACTTCGGACAACGGTTCACCTGGACCCCCTTCACTGCATGGTGAGCCCGGCGAGTTCCTTTACGTGTCTTCGATGTCTTATGAAACGGAAGCATGTCATCCACCTGCAAGAGTTTTTTGACTCAAACGTAGCCCCATAAGGTATGAAATCAGCCCATCAATGTCAACAACGGGCACTTTTTTAACGGGCACTTTTTTAAACGGCTCTCTGAAATGGGAAGGAAGGGGATGGCAAACCGCACAGTACCGAGAATTGGGCCGGTTAAAGCACGATCTGATCGATCGACGAAAATCCCAGCATTTCCGTGGCGTAAAAAGGCTCCGCGTAGGGGCGGTTGATGGTGCCACCGAAGTATTGGTTGATCGTGGTGATGTAGCGCGCGACCGCCCCGTGATCCGTGCCGCTGCGGCCGGTGTAGAACTGTGATTGGTAGCAGTTGACCGCGTCGATTTTTTTTTGCCAGAACGGGCTGATGTCGAGACAGAAAGTAGCGGGGAAGTTGATGCGGAGGTGGGTGCAGAAGTAATAGAGGATGCGCTTGCAGTAGTAGGGTTCGCCGGGGATCGCGGATTTCGTGAGCTTGGCGTCGAAGCGGGCGTCTTCGCCGATGCGGGTGACGGCAATGTGATCCGGGTGGGCATCATGGGGGTAGGGAAGGAAGAGAATGTCTGGACGCAGTTGGCGATAAAGGGCGGCGACGCGGTGGCGGGCTTCAAGGGTATGAACGACCTCGCGATTTTTCAGGCCGGCGTCGAGCCGCGAGACGCCAAGAACTTTGGCGGCGGCGGCGGCTTCCTGCGCTCGGAGGATTTCCGAGCCGAAAGGCGTCGGTTCGCCGGTCGTCATGTCGAGCAGGGTCACCGCATGGCCACCGGCGGCCAGCAGGGCGATGGTGCCCCCCATCGCGAGTTCCTGATCGTCCGGATGGGGGCCGAGGATGGTGATGTTCATGGTGATCGCACGCTTTACAGGATTATTGTTTGATAATCATAGATATCGAGGCCGAGGGAGGAAAGCGAGGCTCGGTGGTTAATGAAGTGCGGGGGTGAAAGCGTTGAGCGGGATCGGCGTGGCGGTGGGGATGTTGGCGCCACGGCGGCAGGGGACCAACTCAACAGAAGGCGGTTTTGGGTCCACGTCCACCCGGGGCCGACGAGCCCGAATTGGAGATACGTGACGTCGTCTTTATCCGTGCGGAGGCGAAGGTGCGTAAAGTCCGCGTTGGCGGGAATAGGGAGTGAAGCGGTGGCGGAATTTTGTCGCGGATTCGCCTTGCGGTCCAGGTCGGAGGAGAGCGCCGCGATAAGTGTATTAAAGGAAGCCCTGACCGACTCTTGATCGGCGGGCTCGGCCGCGGCGATGGCGGTGACCATCAGGGGAAGCCGCAGGGGATGCTGTGGCGCGTCGTGGATGAGAACGATGGGCTGCAGATGCGCGAGGATGTCCGTTTGGATATTTATTTTTTGTTGCGCGGCGAACTGTGTGATGACTTGATCGGTGTGTTGGCCGGAGGAGTCGGGGAGGGCGGCATCAAGGAGCGCGGTGAAACGGGTGAACAGCGATTGCCACTGGATGTTCAGTGCAAGGTATGCGGTGGCGTCGGGGGGAACGAGTTTGAGGAGTGGCGAATCGGCGGGAAGGGGGACGGTCCATACGGTGTCAGCCATGACGCCGGCGGCGAGGGTGGCGTTGTCCATAGAAATGGCGCGGTCGTGGATGCGCGGGAGAAAATGGCGGCGTCCGTGGAGGCGAGGTCGAGCGTGGCAAAAAGTTTGCCAAGCAGAGTTTTTTGCATCGCTTCCGGAAAGCGGTCGCGAAAGGCGGCGGGGGCGGCATAGATTCTCGCGAAGAGCGTGCCGTCGGCGTGGCCGTGTGCTGCCGCCGCATCGGCGTCGGCGATGCTCTGCTGCCACGGTACCCCCCCACCGGACGGTCCGCGAGGTAATGATCCATCGCGCCAGAGCCGAGCGTGAGGATGAACAGATTCCCCTGCTGGATCCAATCCAGGGTGAGCCAATCAGGCCAGGTGGTGTCGTGAAACTCGATGTATTGCTGCCTGGATTCAGGAGTTTTGTGGATAGATTGCTGCGCGGTTGTGCGCGAGGAGAGGTGGGCCAGAAGATGCGTCAGGCGATTGACCATGTCGGTGGATTGACCGGAAGTGTCGATAAGCCATGCGAGTTGAACAGAGCGGCATTCCAGGTCGGTGCCATTCGCGGCGAGGTTCGCATCGAGCAGTGCGAGGCATGTGTGATGACTTCCGGCGGCAGAGGCGAGCGCGAGAATGTCGCCCACCTGGCTGGCCTGTTTGGAGAGGAGGCCCGTGGATTCGAGGGCCGCGACGCCGAAGTCGAGCAAAGCGCTCTGGTTGTTGGCGATTGGTTGGACGGCGGGGTTGAGTTCAAGGAACACCAGCGTGTCGTGCGGCAACTGAAGGTTGAGAGGGTCGGCGGCGGCGGTCCGCGCGATTAACGTAGCTATCAGAAGAGAAAGCCCTATGCACGCAACGCCATGAATGCCTGAAGAAAATTTAAACACGAAGCCGCGAACACATGAAGTGCGTCTGAATCGAATGGTCTGCTTGATGTGCATTTTTTCACCACGGAGGCAAGAAACATCTGCTCACTGGTGCTGCCGACGAATAATCATGTCGAAATTTTTCACCATCGAGCGGTACATGGCCCAGACAATAAGGCAGTACGTGCCCGAGGCGATCATGATGGCGATGAAAAACGTCAGACGGCCCGCGAAGGCGGAATCCAGCGGATAGGCACCCGGCGCGTAGTCGACCGGATCGATCAGCAGCGTAATCGCCGTGAAGGGGGAAAAAGCCGCGACGACCGGCCCAAAGCTGCTCATGCTTTTCGCCGCAGTAAATCCACAGACGCCCAACACCGTGCAAATCCCCGCGAGCACGCCCACCGACGCCATCACCGCAACAATTGTGCGCGACCACTTCAACGAAAGTTGCAGACCCAGCATGCAGGCCCATGCCAGCATGACCGTCAGCAGCAGCGGCATCGTGAGAATCGTCTCCGGATACACCACCCACGGGTTAAACATCATGCGCGACCAGAAACCGCTTAAGACGACGGCCGAACCCGTCGTGGGGTCTATCGCGGGTGCACCCGACGCCGCGAAATGTGCGCCGGCGGCAAGATCGTATAGAACCACCAGAAGGATCGTAATCGTCGGCACGGCGGCGAACGGAAGCATGAACGAAACCAAACCACGCAGCTTCCCCCAAATGTAGTAGCGCGACGTGATCGGCGTGCATAAAAGCAGGTCGAGCGTTTGCGATTCACGCTCCTTCGTGACCGCGGCGGCGGAAGTGTTGGTCGCGACCAGCAGGGAAACCGAAAATTCCACCACCACCAGACCCAGCAGCAGTTGACGCATTTGTTCCACCGTGATTTGGGCACGATGATAAAAGTAGAGCAGCGCCACCGCAGCCGCCGTGCCCACCAGGATCGTCACCCAACGAGTCAGCCCCCGTCCGGAGAATCCCGCGCGAGTCGCCGCTTCCCGCCACGCGACCGGGTTGGACCACACCGTCCGCGCCCGCCGGCCGCGGCCCTCTTTCCCACGGCGAAGAAAATTGCCCACGAACGACCAGAGTCCCACCTCGGAACGCTGCGCAATGCGCCGAAGCACAATCGCGGACGGCACCACCAGCGCCAAACTCGCGAACGTCGTGAGCGCGACATACGCATAAGCAGGATGGCCCAGATACCACCGAACGAACAGATTCGCGTTCACCAGGCTGCTGAGTTCGGGCGTCGGATATGCCGTCGAGTTCACGACCGACTCCAGCGCAAGGAACGGATGAATGCCGGTGAGCCAGGTTGTGTGATGGAGGCCCGTGCTCGGATCGACGGCGAGCCACATCTGGTCCGCGAAATAGATCGCGAAGAGATAGATCGCGTTGAACACGTAGAACCAAAAAACAGTTTTCCCCGAGCCCAGCCGGAAGACGGCAATCGCGATCGCGAGCGACCCCGTGAACAGCGCGGTGGAAAGTGCGATGGCGAAGGAGAGCACGATGTTCGACGCCGTCACGCCGCCGTAGAGAAGCGTGATCGCGAAAACCGGGCGCCTGAAAGCAGCAGGGCGACCACATAGTAGAGGCGTGAAAAGAGCGAGCCGAGCACGATCTGGGCGTTCGTCAGCGGCGTGGCGAGCAGAATGTTGTACGTGCGGGAATCCCGTTCCTGCGTAATGGCGGCCGCGCAAAAGACCGGAGCGAGGAGGCAGATCATCCCGAGTTGAACATACGAGATGGCGCTGAAAACCTGCGAAGACGCCTTCGCGAGATCGGAGAGCGATTTCGCCTGCGAGTTGCTCGTGACAAGCGCGATCATGAGGACAAAAATGAGAAGCCCGAGGTAAGCCCAGCGGGTAAAGGCGTGCCGGAGCCGACGACCGCCGGCGGTAACCACGCGGAGGAGGATCGGATTCATTGGGGCAAGTTTGAGAATGCTGGTTACGGTGGACATTAAAACCTTTTTACCACGACGACACGACGGACGACGACGGGGAGTTTAAAGGACCATACGCTTAAAACCGTCTTTGAGGCGTTCAACATTGAAGTTGATGAGAAGGCCGACGCGTTTTCCGGTGAGTTTTAGATAGGTGATTAGTTGTGCCTGATAAAGAGGAATATTTTTATCCACCGCCTTGAGTTCGACAATGACCAAGTCCTCGACGATCAAGTCAATCCGTAATTTCGACTTCAGAATTAGCCCGTCATATGCGATGGGTAGATCCTGCTGACGGACAGTCTTCAATCCTAGCTTTGCAAGCTCATGCACCATGCATTCTTCGTACACGGATTCCAGCAGTCCAGGACCAAGGGTACGATGAACCTTAAAAGCCGCATCCATGATGAGAGCGACGATGCGTTCAACTTCAGGCGAAGTATTTTCTCCGAACGCCGCGTCTTCACGTCGTGCCGTCGTGCCGTCGTGGTTTTGCAAATTCGTCATTGCACAATTCCCTTCGTCAGCCGCATAAACGCTGTCTCCAGATTCACTTCTTCCTCACGCAGCAATGTCAACCGATAGTTTTCCGTGATAAGTTTTTGAGCGATGAACGAAGTGTCCGTGACGTCCGTATTCAGCGTGATGTGCATGACGCCACCCGTCCCCCCTCCCGCCCCCCCGGCCCCGTCAATGGCGACCCCGGCGATGCCCGGCGTCGCGCGCAGCAGATTCGCCGCGTCGGCAGTACGCTCCGCGACCGCGACATGCAGCACCTGCCCAATCGCCGCCTTACGCACCGCCGCGTCCACCGTCCCCGCGAAGATCAACTCGCCGCGTTCGATAATGCCCACCTTGTTACACAGATCCGCAAGCTCCGGCAGGATGTGCGAACTGATGAGAATCGTTTTCCCCATCTTTTTCAGCTCTTTAAGCAGCTCCCGGATTTCAATTCGCGCTCGCGGGTCCAGGCCGCTGGCGGGTTCATCGAGAAGCAGCACACGCGGATCGTGCAGCAGCACGCGCGCCAGGCTCAGACGCTGCTGCATCCCCTTGGAAAGCGAATCGACCATCGCATCGCGCTTATACGCAAGGTCGGTCAGATTCAGGACGTCATCCACAATCTGCTTTCGCTTCGTGCCATTGATGTCGTACGCCGCGGCAAAAAATTCCAGATATTCCTGCACCACCATGTCTTCATAAGCACCAAAAGAATCCGGAACGTAACCAATCAGAGGCCGGATTTTTCGCGACTCATACCCGACAACATAATTACAAATGCGCGCCTCGCCCCAGGTGGGTTGAAGCAGCGTGGCGAGAATTTTGATCGTCGTCGATTTCCCCGCACCGTTGGGCCCGATGAAACCAAAACAATCGCCATCCTCGATTGTGAGATTGAGGTTGTTCAATGCAAGAAGCACCTTGCCGCCCACGTTGTAGCGCTTGGTGAGATTGATCGTTTGAATGCTGACGCTCATTGAGGCTCCTGCGCGGGGTCGATGGGGGCGGAGATTTTCGGGTTCGCCGGCAACTGATTGAGATCGGGCATCGCGGGGACCGCCCCGACATTCCCCGCGATCGGCAACGCCCATGCGAAAAGAATATCGCCCTTGCCAGGAACCAGCCGGCCATTCACCGTCAGAGGCACCGGCGATGCGACGTAATGTTCACTGCTGATGTTCCCCGCGCGGGCGATGATCATCGCGCCCGCCGCATAAAACGCTTTCGTGCAATCCGTCGTGCGCGCGAACGGACGCGTCGGCTCCACCCGCTCCGCATCCGCCAGCGGATCCGGCTTCCGCAAATCCAGCAAAAGATACAGCAGGTCGTCCGAGCGACCTTCCAACAGCGATGCGTCCTCATGAACCGGCGGCACCACCGCGACGCCATGCGTGAGCGATGATGCAATGCTGCCGCCCTGTGAAAAATGACGCCCCAGCGATTGCAAAACATCCTCCAGCCGCATCGGAAGACTGCTGTCATGATAGTGCTCTATCTGCAGCCCTTTCGCCAAATCCAGCGTCTCGCCATTTTTCCAGCTTCCTCCCCCCGCAGCCGCATACAGATACGAAATCCCCTGATCTTGAGCCTTCCCGGTAGGTGGGCCGTGAATAAGGAACTCGACATGCTCCAGCGTGTAGCCGGAGTGGTTGACCAGAGAGCCCGCGAAATGACTCTCCGGCCCACCCACGAACGTGGCCGAGCCTTCGATGCCCTCATGAACGCCGCTCCATCGTCCCTGCATTTTTTTGAGCGTGTTGCGGAAAATCGGAGCCGCCTCATGGGGGTTCTCATTGCGCAGTTGATAACTTTGCGGGTCCGCGAACGGCTTCACGCTCTCATTCGTCGGCATGCACATCGGGGCAAGATAATTCAGCCCGCCGCCCCCGCTCGCGGGCTGGCTCACGGTGATGCCCCCGCTGACCGGTGCGTACACGCCGTAGTATCCAACGACCGTGACATCCCTCGTGTTCACGGTGCCAAGGACGATGGTTTTGTGACGCAGGTCGTAGTTGGTCAGTTGGAGGAACATGACGATCGCGCTCGCGACGGCCGCCGCCACCACCACCGTCGCGCCGAAGATCCACCAGCTCCAATGCACCACTTTATAAGCACGCAGCACGAGGTGACCGATCGGACCGGCGGCCAGCCAATAGACGCCCAAAAACAGCACCGCCACGAGCAAGTCCAGCCGCGTCGTTTCCGTCACGTCCACCAGCCGCGGAATATCATCCCCGATGTGCACCTCGGCGGGCGGGAGATAAACCGGCGGATCAAGCTTTTTCAATTCCGCCTGCGCTCGTTTTTCGTCATACTCCGCGCGTGTCATGATCTGATCGTTGATCTTGGATGAATCGTGATTCGCCTGCCAGCCTGCGATTTGGTTCCAGAAAATAATCCAGTCATGCTCAGATAGACGCTGCGCCATTTCCGGGTTCGTGATGTCCACCGTCAGCACCGTGACCGCGCCTTGCCCGTAAATGCCGGTGACCGCCAAAGGATGATTCTCCAGAGGACTCCCCGGCACCGCCGCCGCCGCGGTCGGACTGCGCGTCCGCGCGAACAGCGCCCGTGACTTGCATGATCGGCGAGCCGTCACCAATCAGATTGCCCGCACCTGGAAACGTGTGGAGGTCGTCGAGTTTCAACTCGCGCACCCCGGTGAACGTCATCGGCATCGCATCGCGCAGCCGGTCCCCGCTCTTTAGAAAATCCTGACCTTGCGCCGCCACGGAAATGATGAGATGCCCGCCCGCTCGCACCCAATCAAGGATCGCCTTGAGCTGAAAATCCGGCGGCAGTTCCGACGCATGAAGCTGGTCCGCCTCCCAGATGATCGTGTCCACGCCATCCAATCCGAGCACCTGATCGGGGAGATCGGTGGACTGTTGTGCCCACGCGGAGATGACGTTCTCCGTGCCCCCGTAAGAGCCGTTGTAACTCGGAAAGCCCACTTGATTCGGCCCGAGCAATAAGACAAATCGGCTCGAACGGTTATTGGTGTCGTCGCGCGCGTTGATGCCCCGCGCCTCGCCCCCGCCGCCAAGGCTCGTCAGCGTCGAAAGCGTCGCCAGCACCTGCGTGCCGCTGTCGTCCAGCACCACGACCGATTTCACGCCGTGCAGGTCGTCATCATCCGGTTTGGGCCAGTAATACAACCACGAGTCGCGCGGATTCACGTCGGCGGCATCGAGAATAATCTGCGGCCCAAGCGAAAGAACCTTGTCGCCATCCAGATCAACCTGCTCGACGGCGAGCCGGCAGACCAATTGTTTTCCGGACCGATTTTCAAGACGCACCCGCACCGGAACCCATGCCCCCGCGCGATAAACACCATCCTTGCCGTTAATCCCGCCGATGCCGACGGAGACGATTTCGCCTTTGACCATTTCCGCGGCAAAAGCACGGTGAGCGGTTGTTCCGAACAGGAGGAGGAACAAGAGCGTTGCGAAAGTTTTGATGGTGCGGCCGGCTTTTCGCGGCCAAGCGCGAGGGCCTTGCGTTTCCACGCAGGGCTTTGGAGGCGAATAAACCGAGTATGGGGTGGTGTGAATCATGCGAGGGTTGGTGTCTCAATGGGCCGAGGCTGCGACTTTTTCCGCCGGCCAGATGTTATCCGAACCTGGGTGGTGCAGCACCCAGTACTCTTCGTCAAGGATCACTTTCACGGGCTTGAAAGGGGCCGTCAGATCGACGCTCTGTTCCTTGCTATCCAACATGATGTTGGGCACGACGAGCCGCTGCCCCGCATCACCCAGAAGCGTAATATCGACCGGCATTTTCACAAGATCGTCCGGCTGTGTGATCGCCAGCTTAATCTTCGCCGCATCACCCGCCTTTTCGCCGGCGGTGATGTCGGCACTGATTTTCCAATGCGCAAACACGGCCTGATCGATCCACTGCGAGAAAAACCACGACAGATCCTGCCCCTGTGCCTTCGACGCCATGCGCCGAAAATCGTCCACCGTCGTCAGCTTATTTCGATACGTTTCCACAAACTCCCGCATCAGCGAGAAAAATTTCTCATCCCCCATCACTTTCCGCAACATGTGCAGAACCAGCGCGCCTTTTTCATAAATCACCGGCCGATACAGCGGAGAGTCCGGATACGTGTCGCGGATCGCCCCCTGCCCGCGCGACGCCATCATTTCAAACTGAAAGTACAACTGGTCGTACCGTTCGATATGCGTCACGAACGCTTTCTCGCCCTCGGTATGCTCCGTGTAAAGCGCATCGCAGTACGTGGCGAAACCCTCCGAAAGCCATTGGCTGTAATTGGGATCGGTGATGTTGATCGGCAATAGATTGCCGAACCACTGATGCGCGAGTTCGTGCGCCAGCAGGTTCTCCGGCACATCCTTATGCGCCACCATCTTCTGATGCAGGAACATCAAGCTCGCCGGCCCGACCCCGCCAAGAAATGGGGGTAGAGGCACCTCGACCATCGCCATCTTCTCAAATGGAAACGGAACAAACTTGCTGCCGTAGAAAGTCAGGATGCGATTGGTCACGTCCAGGTAGGCATCACTCTTCGATGCGTTCTCCGGACGAAAGTAGGTGTAATACTGGATATCCCCGATCTTCTTTTGCTGCATGACGTAAGGGCCGTACGCGAAATAAATGCCGAAGATCGGCGACTTGGTCTGGAATTCATAAACGCTCGGGACGCCTTCGACCGTCGATTTTTCCCGCTTGATCATTTCGCCATTACAGACCGCTTCAACATTCGCCGGCGTTTTGATCGTGACGTGCGCATCAAAAACGTCGCCGATGATCGTAATTGGATACCAGGAAGCGCCCGAAAGTGCGTAACCAAATTCACCCAGACCGATCTGCGGGTTGTACGGATACTTGGATGATTTGTGCGCCGGCATCGACGCGGGAACCGTGGAGGGCACGTCAGACGGCTCCGGCTCCGGCTTTTTGGCACTCGCCGGACCGCGCAGCATGTCCATGTCCGGCATTGGCTCCGCGTACTGGCCGGTGTACGCAAAGGCCACCGTCGCCGCCGCTTCCTTTTTCAGCGGCGTCACAAGATCGATCTTTAAGGTCTCGCCCTGATGCTCGCTTTTTACCGCAACACCATCGACCGTCAGCGTCGAAATATTCAGCCCCGCGCCAAGCATCAGCAACATGTGCGTTTTATCTTCGCCCCGATTGATAAGACTCAGCGTGCCGTGGACCGTGATCCGGCTCTCCGACGGCTGAAATTCCACATTCAAATCGTACTTCTGCGCATCCAGTTTCTGCTCCGCGAACTGCTTGAACATGCCCGACGGCGGCAGTGGTTTGTCCCGCATGGTGTCGTACGGAATGCTGCCATAACGCGACTTACCATACGTTTCACCCTCCTGCGATGCCTCTTCCCCGTGCGAGCGCTTCGCCTCCCCGCCGGCCTGCCCCGTGAGCGGGCTGTCAGGATAATCCTTTTGCAGCCGCTCGAATTCCTTCGCCGCCTCATCATGTTTCTTCATCTGCTCATCAAGGATTTTCGCGCGGGCAAACGTCGCCTCGTCCGCCCATTTATTCTTCGGGAACTCCTCCAGCAGTTGACTGTAAAGCTGCAATGCCCGCGCGTATTCCTTGATGCTGTCGTACAGCTTCGCAAGCCGATACATCGCCTCCGGCTTATTGTCCGACTGCGGATAACTCTTCAAAAATGTTTCAAAAGTGTCGATCGCCCGTATCGGCGGATCGCCAAGCCCATCCTGCCAAATCCTCCCGATCTCCATCAGCGCCGGATCCGCCTGCGTACCCGCCGCAAACCGCTTCCGATACTCCTGCAGCTTATCAATCGCCGCCTTGTACTTCGTGGCCGCGCCGTCCGGCTGCCCCGTCTTCAGTTCCTCCGCCTGGATGCGAATGAGCCGCGCCTCATCGACCAGCGCGAACCCCGCATTCTCATCCTCAGGATAATCCTTCAACAGTTCGTCCAGATCGCTCATCGACCTCGCAACATCCTTGGCAATCTCTTCGTCAATCTTCGCGATGCGTTTGATCGCGTCCGCCGCCTTCGCACTTTTCCCGAACCGCGTCCCCACCCGATGATATTGCTCGACCGTCGCCGCGACCTGCGGCTCAAGTTCCTTTGGCGACTTCGTCAACGCATCGCCGCGCAAGGCCTTCTCAAGTTTTTCCGCATACGTAAACTGCGCTTCCGCCGTGTGTGGCACGCTGACATACCACACCACGCCGGCACCAAGCGCCAGAACCAAAACCACAAGCAAACCCGCCACAATGGATTTATTCACTCGCATCCCCGAAATCCCTCAGGTGTATAAAATCAGCAACGCGGAGGTGTGCCCCATCATACTCGCCCATGCCCGGATGCAAACCTTGTGGGCCAAGTCACTTGAAATTGCGTGTCATGCTGCCCCATTTTACGCGCCTTCGCAACGCGACGACGTATCTATTTCACCTAGCGAATCGCACATAAATCCCCTATATAGAATACGCCCGCAGCAAACCCGTATTGCAAACTTTCACCCCTATTGATGCCACGACCAGACATGACAAATATCCAATCACACCCTTCATACGTCCCCGACGACGCGAGGATCGCAGTTTCTTCCCTGGAATTCTTGCGCAGCGACGAAGGCCGCCGTTTGCTCGCGGCCGTGCGCGACCTCATCGCCATCCGCGCCGCTCCAACCGTCGCCGACGTCGGCTCCTTTCGAAAAACACATTCCGCCGCCCACGTCCACGCCGCATTCGCCCTTGCCCAGTTGCAACTCAAAGCCGTCGGCCCCACCGGAAAATTCCCCACCCTCGACTTTCTCTGGTGCGTCCCCGAAGCCCTCGAGCAAGCCACCGATTCCGCCGTCGCCCGCCACAAAGCCTCCCGATTCGCCGCCGCCGGTGGAGGGGATGTATCTCACATTTTCGACCTCTGCGCCGGCGTCGGCGGCGACACCTTCGCCCTCGCCAACGTCGCCCCCGTCACCGCCATCGACCTCAGCCCCGTGCGAACCCTCTGCCTTCAATGGAATGTCGAAGCTGCCGCACCGCGCTTTCCCATCACCGTCCGCACCGAAGACATCCGCAAATCCCTGCTCACGCCCGCGCCGCCAGGCACCGCCTTTCACATCGACCCCTCCCGCCGTTCCGAAGGAAAACGCAGCCCACGCTACGAAGATCTCATTCCCGGGCCGCCTATTCTCGCAGAAGTCATTCGCCACTTTCCCGGCGGCGGGGCGATCAAATTAAGTTCCGCGGTCGACTTCGATTCGCTCCCTCCCGGCCATCTGGAATTAATCACCCATCACCGCACCGTCGTCCAGGCCGTCTTGTGGACCGGTAACCTCGCGGCCTCATTCCCCCCCACCACCCGCACCGCAACCATCCTCAAGGACAAGACCTTTTCCTTCACCGCCGAACCCCGCCAAGTCCCCTTCCTCGCTGGTGCCGGCCTCTCTCCTACTCAGCTCCCGCCTTACCTCTACGAAGTCGATGGCTCCCTCACCCGTGCCTCCCTCGCCGCCCCCTTCGCGGAATCACTGCACCTCTCCGCCCTCACACCCGACGGCGGCTATCTCCACGGCCCCACCCTGCTCGACCACCCCGCCCTCACCCCATTCTCGGTCCTCGCCGCCCTTCCCTACTCCGAACAACGCGTCACCGACGCCCTCAAACACCTCGGCGGCGAAACCGGCCCCGTCGAAGTCAAAACCCGAGGCAACGTCCCCAGCATCGACACCGACCATTTACAACGCCTCTGGACCAAAACCGCCCCCCACCGCCGCACCGTCTTCATCTTCCGCCACGCCAAAGACATCCTCGCCATCATCGCCCAACGCCTCCCCTAACCCCCAAAAACCCATTCATTCCCGCAAACCCCAAACCTGACGCCCGCTGCCTCGGGCAGCGTGGGCACCGCGCCTCAACACCCCAAACCCACATACCCCCCCAACACCCTCCTCGCCCCCCCCCAATCCCTTCCGCCCCCATCCCCGTAACCATGTTTGAACGTGCGTTATCTCCCCCCCCCCACCCCAGCCGCCCCCACGCACGAACGAGGACCCCGACATGCGAATCACCTTCGTCGTGCCACCCGACTGCCTCTCCGGAGGCCTCCGCGTCATCGCCGTCTACGCCCATCAACTCGCCCAACGCGGCCACGATGTCACCGTCGTCCAGCCACGCCACGCACGCCCCACCTTCCGCCAGATCATTCGATCCCTTCGCCAGTCCCACGCCTTCCCAAAAGCACCCGATGGCGGACCCTCCTTCTTCGATGATCTCCCAGTCCGCCGTGTAAAGCTCACACATGTCGGCCCCGTCACCGAAGCCGACGTCCCCGATGCTGATCTCGTCATCGCCACCTGGTGGGAGACCGCCGAATGGGTCTGGTCACTGCCCCCCTCCAAAGGAATGAAAGCCCACTTCATGCAGGACTACGAAATCTGGGGCGGCCAGGTCGAACGAGTAGACGCCACCTGCCGCCTCCCCATCCCAAAAATCGTCATCGCCAAATGGGTTTCCAACCTCCTCGACTCCCGCTTCGGCCAGGCCCCCATCGCGCTCATACCTAACAGCGTCGACACAAAACTCTTCCACGCCCCGCGCCGCGGAAAACAATCCACCCCCACCGTCGGCTTCACCTATACCCCCATGCACAACAAAGGCACCGACATCTCCATCGCCGCAATCAACCTTGCCCGCCAACAGATCCCCGATCTCAAAGTCATCAGCTTCGGCCCCATGACCATCACCACGGACCTGCCACTGCCGACCGACACGGAATTTTTCTTCCGCGTTCCCGACCGCGAGCTGCCCACGCTCTACGCCTCGTGCGATGCCTGGCTCTTCGGCACCCGCGTGGAAGGGTTCGGCCTGCCCATTCTTGAAGCGATGGCCTGCCGCACCCCCGTCATCGGAACTCCCGCCGGTGCCGCGCCAGAACTCCTCGCCCACGGCGGCGGCATCCCCGTCGCCATGGAAGACCCCCGCTCCATGGCCGACGCCATCCTCCGCATCGCCCGCCTCTCACCCGAAGGCTGGCGCGACCTCAGCGACGCCGCCTACGCCACCGCCACCGGATACTCCTGGGAAGATGCCGCCGACCGCTTCGAATCCGCACTCGAGCAAATCCGCACCGGCACCCCCGCGCCCCACCGCGAACGCATCCGCCCCTCCCGCCGCGAGGCCGGCGTACCATGATCCATATCGTCACGAGCAAATGGCTCGACATCGATGCCCTGCGAAAAGAAATCGCCGCCCGACAGCGCCCCGGCTACGTCCTCCTCGACCTCGCCGACCGACTCCCCGTCCGCTTCCACATGCCCACCAACAACGCTCGTCCAACCACCGTCGACCGCCTCCGCAGCAAGATCTTTTCCACCCCCCAACTCTGGGCATTCGCCCGCCAGGTAGTCGCCGAAGCCGCCACAGGCGACACAATCTTCTGCACCGGCGAAGATGTCGGCATCCCCGTCGCCGCCGCCTGCAAATCACGCCAAAATCCCCCCCGACTCATCGTCACCGTCCACAACCTCGACCGCCCCCGTGGCCGCCTCGCCCTCCGACTCTTCAACCCCGCCCAAACCACCACCTCCTGGGTCACCCCCGCCCAAACCCAAGCCACCTTCCTCACCCGCCTCCTCTCCCCCAACCACCCCCGAAGTTCACCCCCCCGGAGTTCACGCTTCAGCGTGTCTTCCCCCCCTCCCCCCCACATCCAAGTCCTCCCCGAACAAACCGACACCACCTTCTACAAACCAAAACCAAAACCTCAAGACTCAAGCCTCACACCTCCCCCCCCCCCCTCCCCGCCCCCTCATCGCCTCCGTCGGCCTCGAACAACGCGACTACCGCACCCTCGCCGCCGCCACCCACGACCTCGCCGTCGACGTCCGTATCTCCGGATTCTCCAAAGACGCCCGCGCCCTCCGCAATGCCTTCCCCGACCCACTCCCCGCCAACATGTCCCGCAAATTCTACGAATGGACCGAACTCGTCCAACTCTACCAATCCGCCGACATCGTCGTCGTCCCGCTCTTCCCCAACCGCTACGTCGCCGGCATCACCACCTTCCTCGAAGCCCTCGCCTGCCGCCGCCCCCTCATCGTCAGCCGCACCGAAGGCCTCGCCCCCTACTACAACACCCCCAACATCTGCCTCACCGTCCCCCCCTCCGACCCCACCGCCCTCCGCACCGCCATCCAACACCTCCTCACCAACCCCCCCACCGCCGAAGCCCTCGCCTCCCACGGCCACGAATGGCTCCTCCAATACCACACCCCCACCCACTGGCTAAACGCCCTCACCCCCCTCCTCACCTAACGCATGCATACCACACACGAATAAACATTTCAGCGCAACTCCCCCTTCAGAGTAGCTCCGCGGCGGCAGCCCGGGGCTTCACCGTTCATCATATTTGTTCAAACGTCAAACCCCCAAACCCCCCGCCACAAAATCATCCTAAAAATCTCTGCGCCCTCGGTATTACGATCCCCCAATCTCATGTTTTCCTAACAAGATTTTTTGATTCAAATGCATCGGGTTCTTCAATACTTCCGTTTTTTCGTCGCCCCGCAATGTTTTTCTTCGTGGTCCTTCTCGCCTTCGTGACTTCGTGTTTACGTCGTCTTTGGTTGCGGCTACGCCGCGCCAAGTCCTCTGTGGTCCAAAAACTCTTAACCCCCCTAAAACCGCACCGACACCCCACAAAGCCACTCCACATCCACCGAAGCCTGATTCAACCCAAAATTAAACCCCGTATCCACCGAAACATTATCCGTCACCGGATAACTCCCGCCCACATCCACCGTCTGCGCCGCCTCCACATGCTTCTCACTGGTAACGTGCGACCAATACTCTATATAAACATCCAGCTTCTCCAGCACGACATGATCGACCGACACCGAATTCGACCACCCCGCCACATAGCCCGCATTATTAAAGCTTCGCTCCCACGACAGTGTCGATTGAAGCGCAAGGTGAAAGCCAGCGGGAAGGTTGAGCAGGAACGGAAGCCCGACCGACGCTTCCGGGTGGGTGTTGCCAATGCTCGCCGCTGCCGTGGGAATTTTCACCGCAGGCTGAATCGCCAGCGCGGTCGCCCATACTTTATCGCTCCCCTCATCACCCCACAGATTCAACTTTCCCCCCACCACCGTATCCCCAAAGGTAGTGTCATGGCTCATGCTGCCCGTGGCATAATCATGCACCCTCAAAAAGTCCGCGGCCACCACCGAAATATTCAACTCCATATTCTTCAGAACACCCACCCGCAGGTTCAATTGCCCCACGCCAATCGTATTGATCTGCGTGTCGGCACCGCGAGAACGGTCCCGGAAAAACGTCCCATCCACCGCACCCAATTCCAACTGATAATGGCCCGCATCAATCGTATGAGGCGTATTCGTTTTATTCGGCCGGTCCGTATCCATCCCACGCAACTGATCCTTCGGAGTCGGAAAAAACAGCGTGTACACGGCATCCGTCGAAGCAGGCGGCCCAGCCTCCGCTCCACTCCCCGGCTCCGCCGCCATAACGTCCCGCGATAAACCCAGCACACACCACAACAGCGCAACCATTACAAAAAATTTCATGAACGCTTTCGCCTAAAGTGATCAGAAGTTGCCATACATTATTCGTCCCTCATTCTCCCACTCCCTTCGCCCATTATCTATCTTCATTGTTATCCCGGCAAAACCCCGGCGTGCCCGTTTTTCCGGGGAGTGCTTTCTTGTGCCTGCTGACTGCGAAAAATTCCGAGACGCGCCCGTGAGGAAGCGTTTGACCCTCAGCAAGGAACGCCGAACGCTTCCTCATGGGCGCGTCTCTGAATCCCATGTATTTCAGCGGTTGAGCCAGCGCCCCGGAAAAACGGGCACGCCCCAAAACCCCGCAAAAATAAAGCGACCGGAAGCACCCGCTCCCGGTCGCCTAAACTACATCTTCGCTCACCAACAACTCACAGCCGGTCCAACCCCGGCCCAATCACCCGCTCCTGCAGGTCCTTCGCCACCGCCGGGAACTTCTTGCCCGTTTCTTTCTCATTATCGATCCACGTCTTCCGATCCTTCCGGTACTTCGGCAAGAATGTCAGATAATGCTGCAACGCCGCCTTCGTGTTGTCGTGAATCCCCGGCTTGCAACGCGAAATGGTCGCCTTGATCGCCGCCTCGCCCTGATCGAGCCCCGCGATCATTTGCCGCAGGCAGTTGATGCGCTTGCCGAGGGTCGTGTCATCATTCTTGCCGACATATCCGGGATAAGCCGCATAGTGCGCCAGAAAAATTCCATCTTCGTCGCCATCTTGTCGTCGGCAATGCCACGGGGCGCACGTGCCGTCCACCACGCCCCAGCCCAATTCGTCGGCTTCTCGCCCGGCTTGATCTTCTCCGTCACCAGTTCCTTCTTTGTCTCATCGCACGCCTTGGAGAACTCCGTGATAAACACTGAGTTGTCTTTAAGGGTGATGAAAAAAATGTCCGCCGCCGTCGCCACCGCAGCCGCGGCCTTGGTCGACGAACTCGGAATCAGCTTATTCTTTTTCCACTCCTCCGACGTCTTTTTCGCGCGGTCCCGCAGGTCCGTCACCGCTTTCCGCAGCGGCTCCACCTTGCTCTTGTACTCCGTCACCGCCGCCGCCTTCGCCACATCGACCTCGCCGGGCGTCGTCGCGTTCGCCAGTGCCGCGACGCTGAACTTGTTCCAGTCCACCGCACCATACGCTGTCGCCATCTTCGCCATCAAATCCCCAATCCCCGTGTCGCTCTTCAAAATCTTCGCGACGATTCCTTTTTCTTTCGCCCAGCTGGTTTGTGTCAACGCTGCCGGAATCGGAGGAGTGGCCATGTCAAAATCTCCAGTAAGAAAATCATTAAACTCACCCGAACATTCGGGCAAGGCTTCCATTAAAGCGACATACTCGCTTCCATCCCGCAACTGTAATTATTCCATCTCAGGTCATCCGTGTCCAACCCTCCCAACCAAAAAAAGCCATCTCCTACCAAAACGGTATAAGAATGCCAAACCGTATGCCCCGTTTGGCGCTCGTTCGACTTCGCAGCCGATTTCACGGCATTTGAGACACCGGTCGCGCGCCACCACCTTGGCACTCTCCCCCCCCCACCCCCCTCATTCTCTCGCGTCTCTCACGCCATTCTCTAGTGCGACCCTTGACATTTCCCGCTGCCCACCCCTACACTTTGCCTCAACAATTGAATACGCCTCTTATCCAGAGTGTCTGAGGGACGGGCCCGTTGACGACACAGCAACCCATCGACGCCGCAGTGATGCGACACGAAGCGGGTGCTACTTCCCACCCGTTTGATTCGCCTTCATCGGCCAGTCAATCAAGGGGACAGATAAGCAGATCGTCTCGCCAGCACTCCCAAGGTGTCGGCACAAAAATGGCGGCCTCTTATCTGGGATTCTTCCCCGAATGAGAGGCCGTATCTGTTTTTGCCCTCACCCCGCTGGAGAGCCCGCATGTCCTACGTCCTCGGTCTTCGCTGTAAAGAATGCCACAAGCAATACCCCCAGAAGGGCGTGCATGTCTGCGAAGTATGCTTCGGCCCCCTCGAGGTCGAGTACGACTACGCCGCCATGCACGGAAAAGTTACCCGAGCCTCCATCGAGGCAAAAGAACGCAACCTCTGGCGCTACCGCGACCTGCTCCCCATCGATGGCGAACCCAAGACCGGACATCACTCCGGCTGGACCCCCTTCAAACGCGCCCACAACCTCGGCAAATTGCTCGGCGTCAAAGAACTCTACATCAAAGACGACTCCGCCAATTATCCCACCTGGTCCTACAAGGAACGAGTCGTCTCCGTCGCCATCACCAAGGCCATCGAACTCGGATACGACACCGTCGGCTGCGCCAGCACCGGCAACCTCGCCAATTCCGTCGCCTGCCACGCAGCCCAGGCCGGCCTCAAAGCCTTCGTCATGATTCCGCACGATCTCGAGCTCGGCAAAGTGCTCGGGTCCCTCATCTTCGGCCCCACCATGGTCCGTATTCAGGGCAACTACGACGATGTGAATCGCCTCTGCTCCGAGATCGCGGACAAATACAAATGGGCCATCGTGAACGTCAACCTGCGGCCCTTCTATACCGAAGGCGCGAAGACCTTCGGTTTTGAAATCGCGGAACAGTTTGGATGGAAACTGCCCAAGCATACGATCGTCCCGACCGCGGGCGGGACCATTTTGCCCAAGATTTACAAGGCCTATCAGGAATTCATCAAACTCGGGCTCGTCGAGGATAACGGCCCAAAAATTTATTCAGCGCAGGCAGCAGGATGCAACCCCGTCGTCGAGGCCATCCGCGCCGGCGCAACTTAATCAAGCCGCAGAAGCCCAAAACAATCGCCAAGTCCATCGCCATCGGCAATCCCGCCGACGGCTATTACGTCGTGCAAGCCGTGAAACAATCCGGCGGCTGGGGCGAGGACGCAACCGACGACGAAATCGTGGACGCAATCAAACTACTCGCCAAAACCGAAGGAATCTGGACCGAACCTGCCGGCGGAACAACGCTCGCATGCGCGATCAAGCTGATCAAATCCGGCCGTATTCCAAAAGACGAAAGCATCTGCGTCAGCATCACCGGCAACGGATTGAAAACAACGGAAGTCGTAGTCGACCACCTCGAGCCGCCCGCCTCCATACCCGCAAAACTGGAAGCATTCGATGAGATTGTGCGAGGGCAGACAAAATCGCAACGCACGCCCGAGCCCGTTGGCGTATAATGCTTGCCGGAATTAAAGGAGCTTACGCATGAACCTAATGCTCGATAGCTACGTCGAACAATTAATCGCGAAGCGCGTTGCATCCGGCCAATATGCATCGCCCGAGGATGTCGTCGCCGCCGCGATGGGTGCGCTGGAAACAAATTTCATGTGCAACAGCTTCCCGCCGGGCGAGTTGGATCGTCTTATTGAAGAAGGACGCGCGAGCGGTCCACCGCTGGATGGTGAAACCGTGCTCAAGGAACTTCGCGACATCCGTGAGTCAAAGTCCCCGCGAGCCAAACGATGAGAAAGCTCGTCATCCAGCCGGCGGCACGGTTGGATTTCCTGGATATCTGGGACTACATCGCGGCGAATAATATTGCCGCCGCCGACAAGGTTTACCGGGCTTTTGAAAAGGCCATACTTGAATTACACCGCATGCCCGGCATCGGTCACGAGCGAAGTGATCTAATGGACCCAAAAGCGAGATTCTGGAACATTTATTCCTATATGATCGTCTTTGAATACGATGAGGACACGGTGACTATCCTTCGCATCATTCATGGTCAGCGCGATATCGCAAATTGGGACGAATTAAACTAATCCTTGCCGTTCAACCGTACTGGAGTTTTTATGCCCGTTAAAGTTCGTATCCCCACCCCACTCCGCACGCTTACCAACGGCGTCGATCTCGTGGACATTCAGGCCGCCAACGTTGGCGATCTGCTTGCACAACTATCCGCAAAGTTTGACGGCATGGACAAACGCCTCTTCAAAGTGCCCGGCGAACTGAACCGCTTCGTCAATATCTACGTCAACGACGAGGACATCCGCTTTCTCGACAACCTCACCACGCCGATCAAGGACGGCGACGACGTCTCCATCGTCCCCGCCATCGCCGGCGGATAAATCTCAGCACTCAGCACTTTCCACTCAGGATTAATTCTTATGCCCAGTTCCAAAAAACGAGTCTGGCTTACCTTCGGCAACCGCGGCCTGGTTGAAACGCCCGCGCTCTGGCGAATGGCAAGCAAATTCACCGACGTCTCCTTCGACATCCGCCAAGCCAGCGTGACCGCCGAAATCGGCATCATGGCCGTCGTCTTTGAAGGCGAAACCGAACGCGTCGAAGCCGCCATTCAATGCCTCGCCGACCAGGGCGTCACCGTGGAACCCATCGAAAAAAATATCATCGAAAGCTGAAAGGAATGCTGAATTCTGAATGATGAATTCTGAAAGAGGAAAACGCCCGTTTCAGAATTCATCATTCAGAATTCAGCATTAATAACATGGCCCTCTCCGATATCGCTGAAAAACTCGACCAGGCCGATCCCTCCCTTGCCCGCTATAACCGGCAGATGCTGTGGGAGCCCATCGGCATCGAAGGTCAGAAGAAACTCAAGGCGTCGAAAATCCTGCTCGTCGGGTGCGGGGCACTGGGAACTGTTCTCGGCAACCTGCTCGCCCGCGCCGGCGTCGGACACATTACGATCGTCGATCGCGATTTCATCGAGATCACCAATTTGCAACGGCAGATTCTGTTCGATCACGATGACATCGAGCAAAACCTGCCCAAGTCCGTCGCGGCTCAAAAAAAAATCGCCCGCATCAACCCGGAAGTCGCCGTCGAGGCCGTCGTCGCGGATGTGAACCACACGAATATCGAACAACTCGCCGCCGGCAAGGATTTGCTCCTCGACGGCACAGACAATTTTGAGACGCGATTTCTGATCAATGATGTCTCGATCAAGCACGGCATTCCGTGGATTTACGGAGCGGTAATCAGCGCGTTGGGCCTGGCGATGAATATCATCCCGAACAAGACGCCGTGCCTGCGTTGCATATTTGAAACGATGCCGCCGCCGGGGATGAATCCGACGTGCGATACCGCGGGCGTGCTGGGTCCGGCGGTATCGGTGGTGTCGAGTTGGCAGGCCCTGGAGGCGCTGAAGATTCTCACGGGCAACATGGATGCATTGTCGCCATTCCTTTTTTCGTTCGACCTGTGGGACAATCGGTTCCAGCAGTTGAAGGTGGGCAAGGCCCGTGAGATTGCGGATTGCCCGGTATGCAAACATCACAACTATGAGTTTCTGTCGGGAAAATTTACCAGCGCTACGACCAGTCTTTGCGGCCGCAACGCGGTGCAGATTTCACTCGGTGCCGCCACCCGCATCGACTTTGAGCAGATCGCCACGAACCTGCGAAACGTCGGCAAGCCAAGTTTCAACAAGTTCATGCTGAAATGTCCCATCGTCGAAGGCGAAGGTGACCGCCGCAAGGAATACGAACTCACTCTGTTCGCCGATGGCCGCGCCATTTTGAAAGGCACCAACGAAGCCTCCGTCGCACGCGCTCTGTACTCAAAGTATGTGGGCGCTTAAATCTATTTAACCACTTAACTATTTGACCATTTAACCGGAGCTACACATGCCAATGCTCGACTCGTACCTCGCAACCATCAATCACACCCGCAGCATGACGCTGAAACTTGTCGCCGATCTCACGGACGATCAACTGGTCCAGCAGCCCGCGCCGAAGGTCAACCACCCGGCGTGGGTGCTGGGGCACCTGCTGCAGGTCGAACACGCTTTCCTTTCGCTCGTCACAGGCAAGCCCGCACCCACTTGGATCGACGATCAGTGGAAGGCAACCTATGGCCAAAAAAGCGAACCGGTCGCCGACAAATCAAAGTACAAGCCCAAAAGTTTTTACATTGAACATCTTGTCGCAGCCCGCGAAGAAACCATCGCCGGCCTCAAGGCGATGAAGCCCGAGGATTTCCAAAAGCCGCACCCCGATCCCGCGCGACGCGACCGCTTCCCGACCGTCGGCCACGCCGTCATGCTGTACGGGACCTGGCACGAGGCGTATCACTCCGGGCAGTTAAGCACCTGGCGCCGCGTGCTTGGCTTGCCGCCGGTGTGATGGCTTGATGAATAGAACCCGCCGCACAAATTTGTCCGTTTGGCGCGTCCGATGAGGCTGCTGTAATTGCTCTATCGAATGCGTACGATCTGATCGTTCCGCTCTTACCGGTGAATAAATGGCGACTCCTGTAATTTATTTCCGCAATGCGGCCATCGCCTTGGCCATCGCATCCGCCCGGGAGAGCGCTTTGTGATCGAAGTCCCTCTCAACTCAGCGCCTGACCTCGCCCAATCCAAGCCACGGACGGGTACGCGATTGCCGGGCCTTGATGCGGGGAGGTTCGTCGCGGCGGCGGCTATCATTTGGCTTCACACACTCGCGATTCGTCCAAGCTACGCATGGGTAGCCGATGCGGGACGGTTTGCGGTTCCGTTTTTTGTTTTTTCAGCAATGGTTCTGTTGGGAGAAAGCCTCCGGCGTCGACGCGAGCGAAGGGATGACCAAAGTGGTTTCGGGGTTTATGTACGCGGGCGTTTTTTGAGAATCTATGTGCCGTTCCTGGTATGGACTGTTATTTATTTTATTCTCCGAGACGCGAAGCATTTAATTCACAATTCCAGCCCTGGAATTTCTATTGATCCTGCCGTCCTGCTCGTGGGAACAACGCACCATCTCTGGTTTCTTCCATTCATTTTTCTCCTCACCGTAATCGCTTATCCGATCATCCAGAGCATTTTGAGTGGCGGTGTCAGCGGAAAAATGGTGGCAATGATTTGCCTGGCAATTGGCGTTGTGATTTGCCTGGTTCCGGAACCTATTTCATTCGACGTGACGCGTGAGGGGACATGGGAGCATGCGAAATATCTGTTATCACTGGGTTGGCGAACTCTACCGTGCGCATTCTGGGGCCTTGCAGCGATACCTGTTTTCGGGGATGCGGTGAGAATAGTGCGAGGGCGAGTAGAGTTCTCGCTGTTTTTTTTCGGTCTGGTTGTGGCGTGCATGTGGCAGACAATGACGCACCCGGGCGATTTTGTCTTTGCCAATATGGGTGGAGTTTTCTTTTTTTTAAGCACCGTTGGCTTAGCCGGTGGAAGAGTGACCGGGATAATCGCACGAGGCGGCACCTATGCGTATTCAATTTATCTTGTGCATGTGGCCGTTCTTCTTGGCCTTGACATGATTATTATTCGGAATCGCGAGACGGTGCGCTGGGAGATTTTGGTAGCTCTCTTTGTAATCACGCTTATTGCAAGCACGGCGATTAGTTGGAGTGCTTCCAAAGTGAAATCGCTTCGCTGGGCAATGCCCTAGCTTAGTGAGTTATTTGAGTTCTATGGATCGTCAGGTTGGATGCTCCGACGGTGAAGACGCGCGAGTGACTTAAAGCATTATTCTGTTGCCTGAAGGAATGAAAATGACGGACGTGATTTATTTTGACAACGCCGCCACCTCCTGGCCGAAACCGCCGGTCGTCGCGGAGCGCATGAACAAGTTCCTCAACGAAGAGGCGGCCAATCCAGGCCGTGCCGGCCATCGCATGGCCGTCGGGGCGGAGAAGATGCTCGACAGCGTCCGCAAGCAACTCACCGACTTCATCGGCGGCACCGACCACCACCGCATGATCTTCACCATGAACGGCACTGACGCGCTCAACATCGCGATGAAGGGAATGATCCGGCACGGCGATCACATCATCACCACCACTCTGGAACACAACTCCGTCTCGCGCCCGCTACAAGCGATGGCCGACAGCGGCTTCATTACCCTGACGCGCATCGACTTCTCCCCCACCACCGGCGTCATTGATCCCTCCGATGTAAAGAAAGCCATTACGCCGAAGACCCGCCTCCTCGCCATGACCCACGGCTCCAACGTCGTCGGCACTATTCAACCCATCGCGGAAGTCGGCAAAATTACCAAAGAAGCAAACATCAAATTCCTCGTCGACGGCGCACAAACCCTCGGCACCGTTCCGATTAACGTCAACACCGACCACATCGATGTCTTCGCCTTCCCCGGCCATAAATCCCTCCTCGGCCCCACCGGCACCGGGGGCCTCTACGTCAACACCTCGCTCACCATCGACGACCTCAACCCGTTCCGCGAAGGCGGCACCGGCGGCGATTCCTCCTCCCCCACCATGCCAAAACAGTTCCCCTATTTCCTCGAAGGCGGAACCCCCAATACCGTCGGCATCGCCGGACTCGGCGCTGCCATCGAATACGTCATCGCTCACAACCCCGCAAACACCCTCGCCCGCGAGCAAGCCATGGTCCAACAAATCATCGACGTGGCCTTAAGCAACCCAAAGTTCAAACTCCACGGCCCGAAAGATGCGAAATCGCGCGTCGGCACCGTGAGCTTCACCATCGAAGGATACTCCCCCCAGGAAGCCGGCAGTATCCTCGACGAGTCCTTCTCCATCGCCGTCCGCCCCGGCCTCCACTGCTCCCCCTACGCCCACAAAACGCTGGGAACCTTCCCCGACGGCACCATCCGCGTGTCACCGGGTCACTTCAATACTCACGAGCAGTTAGCGGCACTGCTCGATGCAATGCAGCAACTCACGAATTGAAATACTCTATGAGAATTTCTTTGCCGCACTCAAAGGTCACACTTTGAGTTGCACCTTGCGCTGCAATTTTCCAGTGTAGCGTTGGCGGATTGGATCAATGGTGTGCTTCACAAACTCATCGACCTGCTGCACGCTGCGGCCCACGTAAAGCATCGGATCGAGCGCAGGGTCAGGTCGGTTTGGGCGAATGCATCGTCTGATTTCAGCCGTGTCATCAGATCGTTGGGCTTGCCTTCCTGCTTCACTTGCTTGGCCGCTTCCTGGCTGTGCTTGCGGATCCGTTCGTGCAAGTCCTGGCGATCGCCACCGCCGCGAACAGCGACCATCAGAATATTCTCCGTCGCCATGAAGGGAAGTTCCGCATGAAGGCGTTGATTGATCACCGCTTTGTTCACTACCAATCCTGCGCGATGTGTGAATCAGAATATCGAGAATCGCGTCAGCCGTGAGGAATGCTTCGGGGATGACGATGTGCTTGTTGGAGGAGTCATCAAGGGTGCGTTCAAAAATTTGCTCGGCAGCGGTCTGAAGCGGATTGCCGATCAGGTTCATGAGGAATCGCGAAAGCCCGGTGACACGCTCTGTCAAGACCGGATTGCGTTTGTAAGCCATCGCACTCGAACCGACCTGCTCCTCTTCAAAAGGCTCATCAACTTCCTTGAACGCGGAAAGCATGCGGATATCGATACGCCATTTTGTGGGCCGCCGCCGCCAGCGTCGCAAGCGATGAGACGATCTGCGCATCGACGACTCGTGAATAGGTCTGTCCCGATACGGGATGGACTCGCGAGAAACCGAGGCGTTCAGCCACGGCGTATTCAAGTTTTTTCACCTTCTCATGGTCGCCTTCAAAAAGCTCCAGGAAGGAAGCCTGCGTGCCGGTGGTTCCTTTGATGCCGCGCAACATGAGAGTGTGCAGCCGAAGTTCAATGTCAGCCAGCACGAGAACAAAATCGTAAATCCAGAGGACCGCCCGTTTACCCACGGTGGTCGGTTGTGCAGGCTGAAGATGCGTATATGAAAGACAGGGCAAATCCCGTGTTTTGCTCGCGAATGTGCCCAAAGCGTCAATCAGGTTGGCGATCTTCTGAGCGAGAATGGTGAGGGCGTCCCGGGTGAGAAGCACGTCGGTGTTGTCAACGACATCCATCGAGGTCGCGCCGAGATGCAGGATCGGTTTGGCCTTGGGGGCTGCGATGGCGAAAGTGTGGAGGTGAGCCATCAGGTCGTGACGAACGCGTGCTTCCTGTCGGGCGGCTTCGTCAAAATCAATGTCATCAAGATGCGCTCGCATGTCGTTGAGTTGATCATCGGTGATGGGAAGGCCGAGCGTTTTTTGAGCTTCCGCGAGCGCTAACCAGATTCGCCGCCATGTGGAATGCTTCCGCTGCGGAGAAAACACCGCGATCATTTCGGGCGAAGCATTGCGCGCGACCAGGGGCGACTCATAGACGTTGTAATTGCGAGGCGAGGCGGAAATCGTGGGAGAGCCATTGGTCGCAAGCGGAGTAGACATGAGGCACCAGCTTTTTATGTGAAGAGTTGTGGCCGGTCTGAGGCACGGGCACTTCAGAGAAGGAGTTCACCGGCAAGAGAGATCGTAACCGAAGCGGCGCGGAGGGGGAATTCCCGCCGTCATTACCCCCCCATTACTTTGCAGTGCCTCGGGCCGGCGAGAATCCACATTAATCGCTCGGCAGGAAGGGCTGCAGTTGAGGAACAGGCACCCCCTCAAGAATTTGCCGGGCCATGAGATCGCTGACAAGAGGTGCGAGCGCGATCCCGGTTTTGTAATGCGCGGTGCAAATAAAGACGTTTGGCGCGGTGGGCATCGGACCCATGAGCGGCTGATGATGCGGTGCATCAGGACGAAGGCCGGTCCAATGGCGGAGAATTCCGGAACTCCTGAGTTCAGGTAGAATTTCGGCTGCTCTGGCGAAAAGTTTTTCTCGCGCTGCAACCGTTGGCGTTTCGTCGAATTGAGCAGCCGGTTCCGTCGTGGCTCCGACAAGTATCTCATTCTCCCACGGAACCAGATAAACGCTTCCATATTTCAGCAGCCGACAGAGTTTCAGTGATGCCGGTCTCTCGATCGCAAGGGCTTCTCCCTTGACGGGCACCACCGCAACCTCAGGAAGGAGCGTGCGGGTCCACGCGCCTGCCGTCACCAGGAGAGCATCCGCTTCATATAAACCCTTCGACGTTTGAACGCCGCGCGGCACTATCGCTGTGACGGCATCATTCTCCTGAATGACCACGCCGGCGGAACGGCAAACGGAAACCATCGCCGCCAGCAGCGACGGAATATGAACCTGCCGCCTGTTGTGGCACAACAGCGCCATAGCCGGTCGCCGACGACGTTGGAAAAAGTTGCCGCAACACATCTGCCGACAGAAATTCCTGTGGCGGACGATCGCCGACAAGCGTCGGCCACTCTTGGTTCGCGACGGAAATCTCCGCCTTCGCGCGAGCAACGGCTTGTTCGCTCTTTAATAATTCGACACGCCCATACCGTTCAAAGGGCACTTGAAATCCGGCAGCCAATGAAAGTTCGTCGATAAACGCCTGAAACCGCCAAAGGCTCTCACGATGAAGTCGCTGAAGAGGATTGTCATTGAGCGCTCCCGGCGGCCACAGCGCTCCGAGCGAAGCCCCCGACGCACCGCCCCCACATTGCCGCCCCTCAAACAACGTCACCTTCGCACCACGCAGGGCGAGCCGCCAACTGCATGCCAATCCCATGCCCCCCCCACCGATGACGATAATTCTCAAGCCTGACTCCCGACCAGACTTTCAACCGTCGACCACGGACCGTCGACCACGGGATGATCATTGCGTATTTTATTTGAAAAGGTTTGACGAAACAGCCGACAGGGGGATTTGAACCCTCGACCTAGGCTTTACGAAAGCCTCGCTCTACCACTGAGCTATGTCGGCGTGCAGGATACTGTACGAATTCGGCAGATTCTTGGCAAGAGTTTGAACTTTTGTTGTACCGAAGTAGAATTGTCACCCCATAGCCGAAGTAGAAGTGTCACTGCCGTCGCCGGGGTATACCGGCGGGATGGATACACTTTTTATGTCGTCAAAGGAACGTGTGCGGCTGGAAGCAATGAGCCGGGTGAAGCGTGGCGAGTGGACGGTGGTGGAGGCGGCGGAGTGGATGGCCGTCTCGCTGCGTCAGGCGCGGCGTGTATGGAAGCGGTTTAAGGCCCGCGGCGATGGCGGACTGACTCACCGTCTGCGTGGGCGGGTGAGCAACCATCGGTTGCCCGAGGAACTGCGCGACCGGATCGTGCGGCGGCACCAGTTACTTTACCGGGACTTTGGTCCGACGCTGGCCTGCGAGAAGCTTGCCGAGGAAGGCCTTGTGGTGAGCCCCGACACGCTGACGGGGATTCTCAAGGAGCGGCACCTGTGGAAGCCGATGCGTCGCCGCTCCAAGCATCGCCAGCGGCGGGAACGCCGGAAGAACTTCGGGGCGATGATTCAGATGGACGGCTCGCATCACGACTGGTTTGAGGGGCGCGATAAAGACGGCCCGTATCGTGTGCTGATGGTGATGGTGGACGATGCGACGGGCAAGACTTACGCCCGGTTTTACTCAGCCGAAACGACCGAGGCGGCCTTCGATGTTTTTGGCCGGTGGGTGAAAGGCATGGGGTTCCGCGCAGCGTGTATGTGGATCGCCACGGGATTTACCGGGATCAGGAGCATCCGGAGAAGCCTACGCAGTTTGGTCGGGCGATGAAGGAGTTGAACGTGGAATTGATTCAGGCGAGGAGTCCGCAGGCCAAGGGGCGTGTGGAGAGAAAGCACCGGGTGTTCCAGGATCGGCTGGTCAAGGAACTCCGGCTGCGTGGCATCTCGGACATGGAGCAGGCCAACGCGCTTCTGGACAAGACGCTGTTGCCGGAGTTGAACCGGCGTTTTTCCGTGAAGGCGGTCCGGGAGGCGGATGTACATCGGAAGGCACCCCAGGGGATCGCGGAGATTCTGTGCGTGCAAGAGGAGCGTGTGGTGGGTCAGGACTGGTGTGTCCGGTGGAGGAACCGGTGGCTACAGATCGAATCACAACAAGAGGATGCGGTGGGCCTTGCGGGCAGGAAGGTGACGGTCCGGCAGTTAGGCGATGGAACGCTGCGGATCCAACGCGGCGGGCAACGCCTGAGTTGCCGGGAACTGGCAAGCCGCCCCACGCCGGCGGTGAAAACTCGACCCATGCCAATGCAGGTCAACAATCGGAGATATCGGCCCGGCCCGGACCATCCGTTCAACCGAGAGGCCAGGGCCATCCAAGCGTCGCGGGCAAGGGCCGCCGCGGCCTCCTCCCCCACCCCCCCCGCCCCGGCCGCGGCGGCCCTTGCCCGCGTGAGATCAGCATGAACAGGTGACAATTCTACTTCCGTTAAGAGGGTGACAGTTCTACTTCTTTACAACAGCAAGAGTTTGAACTTTCTCGTCAAACTGAATGGGGTGGCGAAATTTTTGCCAAATCTGCATTTTCCGACCGCTACCATTCCCTACGGACTCTTCGGTTATAGTAAACAGCCTCGACCGCGAAACGAATTTCGCGGGCTTTAGAAAAAAATGAGTGGAGGTTGCCATGCGAATGTTTTACGCCCTTCTTATTCTGTGCGCGGGAATGGCGATGGGAACGACCGGATGCGCGAGTTCGGCGGAATCGGTGCGAACCCCGGCCGACACGCAGCCACGCAGTTATATGAACGACGTCACGAATCCAATGAACCAGCCGGAAGTGCAGCGAACCGGTGCCATACGCTACTGAGTGCCACACTCCCCCGCTTGACAGAGGACCGCACCGGCGCTAGAACGGCATCGAAGACACATCCCGGAGTCGTGACATGGCCGTGCAGGTCGAGCTGAAGCGAATCATCATCACCGAGACTTCCGATCAGCAGGTGATCTACCTGAAGGAAGTGACGGGGGAGCGTGCGTTTCCGATCGTCATCGGCTCGACGGAGGCGTTTGCGATTGATCGCCGATTGAAAGGCCAGCCGACGCCGCGGCCCCAGACACACGAACTGCTCTGGAGCGTGATTGAAAAACTGGATGGGAAACTCGAGCGTATCCTGATTAACGACCTGCAGGATCATACTTTTTTCGCACGGCTCGTGATCACGCGGAACGGACGCACCGTCGAGATCGACTCGCGCCCCAGCGATGCGATCGCGTTGGGGGTGGCGAATGATGTGCCGATATTTGTCGCTGAGCATGTGCTGGATGAGGTGGGCGGGTGATAGACTCCACTGGATTGTTTGTGAGACCAGACGATGACGGATCATCCCAGCACGACCCCCGAGCCCGCGACATCGCTCCCCCCGCGCAAGGCGCTGCCGCCGGGCGATAAAGACTCCGCTGAAGCCTTAGAAAAGCCCGCCAATGGGCATCGAAGGACGGTAGTTCTCGTCGTCGGCATCATTGCGGCTGTGGGCGCGATCGCCGCGATCATCTGGTACCTCGACGCGCGGCATTACGAGAAAACCGACGACGCCTTCCTCGATAGCCACATTGTCGAAGTCAGTTCGCGCATCGCCGGCCACGTGGTCCGAGTGCTTGTGGATGACAACCAACTCGTGAAGACGGGCGACCCACTGGTCGAACTCGATCCGGCCACGTTGAAGACACAACTCGAACAGGCCGAAGGCAACCTGAACGCCGCGATGGCCCAGGCCAGGCAGGCCAAGACCAACGTGGACCTCATTCAAAAGACCGCAGCCGCGAGCAAGCAGCAAGGTGACGCGGGCGTCGTCGTAGCGCGGGCCGCGGTTGAGACGGCCAATGCAACCATCGCCCAGGCCCAATCGCAGGTCACCGCTGACGAGGCCACCGCGCACAAGGCCGAGCTTGACCTCGCTCGCTATCAAAATCTGCTCAAGACCGGCGACATCACGCAGCAGCAGGTCGATGCCGCCGTCGCCGAAGCCGATACCGCCAGGGCGAAACTCGACGCATCGCGCAAGGGCGTTACGTCCGCTCGGGCGCAACTTCAGGAGGCGATTGCCCGCGTCACCGCTGCGGAGGGCCAATTGGCGGAGGTCAATGTCGTGCCGGAACGCACTGCCGTCAGCGAGCGGCAATACGACACCGCCGATGCCCAGATTCAACAGCTTCGGGCCGCGCTCGATCAGGCGAAACTGAATATCTCTTATGGCACCATCACCGCCCCGGTGGATGGCCGTGTCACGCGCCGCTCCGTCGAAACGGGCCATTACGTCACCGAAGGCGAACCGATCCTCGCGCTCGTTCCCAAAGAGCTCTACGTCACCGCCAACTTCAAGGAAACGCAGCTTCGCGACATGCGAGTGAACCAACCGGTCACGATCCGCATTGATGCCTATCCCGACAAAACCTTCAAGGGCCACATCGACAGTCTTCAGCAAGGCTCCGGCTCGCGGTTCAGCATGCTGCCCCCGGAAAACGCCACCGGAAATTATGTCAAAGTCGTGCAGCGCGTCCCCGTCAAAATTCTCTTCGACGAGGCGCTTCGATCCTGATCGCGACTATGCCCCCGGCATGTCCGTTGAACCACGAGTGAAAGTGCGATGAATCGCTTTCCACTGATCTTCGTTCTTGCCATCGCGACGGGCGCGGCTCTCAGCGCGTGCGTCAATCAGAACGCGGAAATCCTCCGCTACCGCAAGGTGCTCGACGGCCCGAACGCGACGGTTCCCACAACGGAACCCTCCACTCAAGCAGCCGTGCTGCCGCTGGAAGATGCCCTGCGAATCGCCAATGCCGACAACGCGCAATTGCAGATCGCCGGCGAAGATTATGTCCAGGCCCTCATCGAAAAAGCCCGCGCAGCGGAGACCTTTCTCCCGAGCATCAGCTTTGCCCCCACGATGACCCGGCAGGAAAATTTCGTTTTCCCCAACACCGGCCCCGGCGGCTCCAGTTTTCAAAACATCTTCCCACAAAACTTCAGCGATGTGCCGATCAATACCACGCTGAAAACGTCGCTCGTGCGTGACATCTACGACGTTTCGCGGGCGGGAAAAACCGCAGAACAGCGAAAAGCCCTGCTGCTCGATCTTCAATCCACCGTCCTCCTCAACGTCGCGCAAACTTATTATGCGATTCTGGAGTCGGAGCAATCGGTTCGCACGCTCACCACGTCGGTTGCAGTACAGGAAGCACGGGTGAAAAACGTGACGAACCGTTTCAATCAGGGCGTGGCGCGCCGTCTGGATGTTGCGCAAAGCGAAGCCGATACGGCAGCCACGCGCGTGCAATTGACCGACGCCAGAAATAATGTGATCAAAGGGCGGGCAACGCTGGCACGGCTGCTGGGGAAGGCGACGATGAATGCCGCGCTCGTCGACCATTTCACCCCCCCTACCGAAAGCGAAGACACGCAGACGCTGCTGCATCTCGCGCGGCTGCATCGGCAGGACCTGGTTGCTGCGGCGCAGGCGGTCAATGCCAGCGCGGCGGCCGTCCGATCCGCGTGGGGCCAGTACGCTCCCTCACTATCCGTGAACCTCAACACCTTTCTGTACCGCGAGAGTTTTCCCAGTGACAGTTGGTGGAATGCGATTTTCTCTTTCAATCTGCCAATTTTTGAGGAGGGGATCATTCACAACAACGTGCGGGAGGCGTACTCACGTCTCCGGCAGAACGTCAGCCGTGCGCATCAGGCGGACAATCAGGTGAATGAAGAGGTTAGGACAGCCTATGCGGACTATCAGGCGACGATTCAGCGGGTTCGCGATCTTTCCACGGAAACGGACGCAGCCCGTCGCGCCTACGACGCCGCCACTCACGCCTTCACCGCCGGCACCGCGACGAATCTCGACGTCCTCACCGCGCAGGACACCCAACTCTCCAGCCAGCTCCGGCTCGACACGGAAACGTACAACCACAAAGTCGCCTACCTCAACCTCCTGCGGGTCACCGGGCGGCTCGACCGTGATGCGATTGATGGTTTGGCAGCCCAACCCATAGCTCCCGTTTCCTCCCCGGCCGTCCTCACGCCGCTGCCCGCACGCACAACCTCGACCACCACGATCACCACCACGACCGTGACGACGACGACCGTCATTGCCCCCGTGCCCGCGGACACTCAGCCTGCCTCCACGCCGTGATCTTTTTTCCTCCGCTCCGGAGCATTGCTTGTCTCAGGCCACTTTATCCTCGCGAGGAACCGCCCTGCCCGCGCTTGCCGCGCCGAAGGCCGCCGTGAACCCATGGCTGATTGCGGTCATCGTGTCGATGGCGACCTTTATGGAAGTGCTCGACACCTCCATCGCCAATGTCTCGCTTACGCACATCGCAGGCAATCTGGGGGCATCGCAGAACGAAGCCACGTGGGTTCTCACCAGCTATCTGGTCGCCAATGCGATCATCATGCCGATCAGCGGCTGGCTGGCGAATGTGATGGGGCGGAAGCGCTTCTACATGTCGTGCGTCGCGCTTTTTACGATCAGCTCATTTCTTTGCGGGTTCGCACCGTCGCTGGGGTGGCTGCTGTTCTTTCGGGTGCTTCAGGGGGCGGGAGGGGGAGGGCTGGCGCCGTCGGAACAATCGATTCTTGCGGATACTTTTTCGCCCCAGCAGCGCGGGATGGCGTTTGCCGTGTATGGGCTGGCGGTGGTCGTTGCGCCGGCCATCGGTCCCGCGCTGGGCGGGTGGATCACCGACAATTACAACTGGCGGTGGATCTTTTACATCAACGTGCCCGTCGGCTGCCTGTCGCTGTTTCTCACCGACCTTTTCGTGCAGGATTCCCCGCAAGCCAAGGCGGAGCAGGCGAATGTGTGGAAAGGCGGCCTCAAGATCGACTACATGGGCTTTGGCCTTGTCGCGCTGGGGCTCGGGGCGCTGCAGGTGGTCCTCGACAAAGGGCAGGAGGACGACTGGTTCGGCTCGAACTTCATCATCGCGTTCTCCATTCTGGCCTTCGTGGGCATCGCGGCGATGCTGATCTGGGAAACGAGAATCGCGAAGGAACCGGTGGTCGATCTGCGGCTTCTGAAGACGCCCAACTTTCTGGTCTCTAACATTCTGATGTTCGTGGTGGGATTTATTCTCACGTCCACGACGCAACTGATGCCGCAGTTTGTGCAGGAGTTGCTGGGTTACGACGCGACTCGCGCCGGCCTGACGCTCATGGGGGGCGGATTCACGCTGATGTGCATGATGCCTGTGGCCGGCCTACTCGTTTCGCGGGTGCAACCCAAATATCTCATCATGGTTGGCATTCTGGGGACCGCCGCCTCGCTCTACAACCTGACGTTTCTGAACACCAGCGTTCCGTTTTCCACCCTGGTGTTCGCGCGGGTATTCCAATGTATTTTCCTGCCGTTCTTTTTCATCCCGATCAACACGCTGGCGTACTCCAATTTGCCGCCGGGGCGATCTAATAATGCGTCCGCGCTGCTCAATCTTTCGCGCAATCTCGGGGGTGCCATTGGCATCTCGCTGGCGGTGACGATGCTCACGCGGCGGTCGCAATTTCACACGGACCGCCTTGCCGCGCATCTGACGCCGTTCGACCGACCGTTCCAAAATCACCTGCATATTCTGACGCATCAGGTAGGGCGAGAAAGTGCGCTGCGTGTCATTTATGCAGTCGTGGAACAACAGGCGGCGATGCTGTCTTATCTGGATGTGTTCAAGGTGATGGCGATTGCATGCCTGCCGGTGGCGATTGTGGTGATGTTTTTCCGACGGATCAAGTTGGGCGAAAAAGCGGAAGCGTCGATGCATTGATGCAGTCTATGCCGTTACCGCCCGGCCATGGGGGCGTATCGGTAATAGACCTCGAGGGTGAGGGTGGCCATCGCGGTGGTGTAGACGCGGCCGCCGCGGGGACCCCATTCACTTTCAGTGGTGAAGCTGCCGGTCAATGGTCCCTGGCGTTCTTGCAGCCCGACAAGGAGTGCGGAGGTTTGGGCGTTCCATTTCCGCCAATCGTCGCCTTGCAGTTGCATCAGGGCGAGGGAGCCGTAGTAGATGTAGTAAAAGTTGAGCGCGTCGCGGGAGGGGAGCTTGCGTTGGAGATAGTCGCCGACTTCCTGGAGTTTGGCGTCATCGACCTTTTGTCCGAGGAGGAGGCGGCTGAAGGTTGCCTCGGCGGTCATGGTGCTGGTGGGGAGGGCGGTGAGGTATCCGGTGAGCATGCCCTGCTTGCCGGTGCTGACGCCGTCAAGGTAGGCGATTACTTTTTGTTTGATGCGGTCGGGGACAAGGAATCCGGTGCGTTCGGCGCTGTGGAGGGCCATGACCTGCCAGCCCATGACGCTGGTGTCGCTGAAGAGGTCGCGGGGTGAGTATCGCCAGCCGCCGGCACCGTTTTGGGCGTCGACGATGAATTGGGCGGCATGATGGGCGGCTTCTTCGATACGGGCGTCTTTGCTCATGGCGGCGGCTTCGTTGAGGGCGAGGGAGGCGATTCCCTGGTCGTACATGTTTCCGTCGCCGCGGAGGTCGCCGTCTTTGTCTTCGCGTAACATGAGGTAGGCGACGGCTTTCTGGACGTTGGTTTGATAGGGGCCGGGCTTGTCGGGGGTGTGGTCGGAGGCGAGGAAGGTGAGGAGGGCAAGGCCGGTGAGGGCGGTGTCGTGGGCGTCGGTGGATCGTTCGGCGGGGTCGTCGATGATTTTGGTCCAGTGTCCGTCGGATTGCTGAATGCGGGAAAGATACGCAAGTGCTCGCGCGACGGCGGCTTCGGTATCGGGTGTTCCACCGTATTTTTGCAGGGATTTCTGGCGTTGGTCGAAGTTTCGCTGGGGGAGCAATTGGCCGGGTTGCGCGGGGCCAACCTCGGGTAAAATGGGGGGTGGGAGGGGCTGAAAAGCGACCGCGCCATCGGGTGTTGGCACCCCGTTCATGGCCGAAAAAGACCTGTCCGTGCCCGATCCGTTACCCGATCCCACCCCGATCCCTCCTAGTGGAAGGGAGGCCGGCGGGGCACCGAGGGAGCCGGTGCCGGCACCGAGAATCGGACTGGTCGCGCGGCCTAAATGCTCGTCGATCGGTCCGGGGATGCGACCGTGCTCGGCATCCGAGGCGACGGCAGGGCCGGGGAGGGGCGTTGTTTCGCGAATGGGGGTTAACTGGGGCTGGACGGGGAGGAGGGGCGTCATGAGGTCAGGCGCGGGGGGGCCTGGGGGAGGGTGGGGGCGATGGCGTTTTGGGTGGAGGTGAGCTGTTGGAGTTCGGGGCCGGGGGTTCCGGCGGGTTCGATGCGGTGATCGAGGGGAGGGAGGGGGGAGTTGACGGCCTGGCGCGGGGTGATGGCTTGTGCGGTGGGCGCGGGAGGGGGTTGAATTTGTTGGCGGACTTGTTCGCGGACTTCCATTTCGCGGGAGAGTTGGACATTGACGGCGGGGGTCATGGGTTCGTTGCGGACCCAGCGCACGACCTGCCTTGTCACCACGACCGCGCTGAAGAGGAGCAGCAGGAGGAGGTGGATGAGGAGGGAGATGAGGAGGCTTTTTTTAAGGAGGCTCATTTGTTTTGTCCCGGGTTTTCGATCACGTATCCGATCTTGAGCTGAGTGAATCCGGCTTCACGGCATTGGCGTGCGACGCCGGCGAAGTATTTCATGATGCTGCGCTCGTCGGCGCGGATGAGGACGTTGGCGTCAGGGTTGGTTTTTTGGGCGGCGGCGAGGGCGGTGGAGAGTTCGGAGCCCTGGACGAGTTTGCCGCCGAGTTCAGTGGTGCCGTCCTGGCGGACGTTGACGATGACGTCCTGACTGGGGGCGGATAAGGGGCGTACGGCGGCGGTGCCGGGGAGTTGGATGCGGGCGTCGCGCTCTTGCGCGCGAAGGTGGTGGCGACGAGGAAGAAGATGAGGAGGAGGAGGAAGACGTCGATCATGTTGGTGACGTTGATGGGGTAGGTTTCTTCGGGGGGTTGGTCGGCGATTCGCATGGGGGAAGTCCTTGGAAGGGGGAGAGGTAGTCGGAAGACGGTAGACGGTAGAAGGGAGACGGCGAGGTTGAGTGGAAGTATTCCGTATTCCTTATTCCGTCTACCGTCTACCGTCTTCCGCATTCTGTCTTCTTACACGGATGATTTCGTGTGGCGTTCGAGGAATGCCTGGGAAGTGTCGTTGAGGTCGAGGATCATGCGGTCGATGATTCCGAGGTAGAGGTAGTAGAAGAAGAGGACGGGGACGGCGACGAGGAGTCCGGTCATGGTGGCGACGAGGGCTTCGTAGATGCCGGTGGTGAGTTGTTCGGAGTGGCCAAGGCCGACGCGGCTGGCGGCTTCGAAGGCGCGGATCATTCCCCAGACGGTTCCGAGGAGCCCGATGGTGGGGGTGAGCGCGGCGATGCCGTGGAGGAGGCGGAGGTTGCGGCGCATGCGTGAAACTTCGGTGGCACCCTGGTCGGCGGCGGCTTGTTCAGCGGGGGTGATGCCGTCGGGGAGTTTTCGGATGGCGGCGGCCATGATGCGACCGACGGCGGAGGGTTGTTTTCGGCAGTAGGCGAGGCCGGCGTCGGTATCGGCGGGGGATTGGTAGGCTTTGTCGAGGCCTGAGAAGAAGTTTTGGGGGATGATTTGGTTGCGGCGGAGGGCGAGGCCGCGTTCGATGATGAGGGCGAGGCCGACGAGGCTGCAGAGGGCGAGGGGGATCATGGCCCAGCCGCCCTGGGTGAGGAGATGGAGGAAGGAGAGTTGGGGGGGAGGGGGGGAGGTGTCGGTGGGTGAGGTGGTGGTGGGGTCGGTGATTTGGGGCGGGGATTGGGCGAGGGTGGGGAGGGTCAGGGCGAGGAGGAGGAGAGAGGTGAGGAGGTAGGTTTTCCAGGGGATTCTGGGGGAGGGGTTTTTGGTGGGGTGCGGGGGCACATTTGGCATGCTTCTCCCGCGAACTGCGCGGGAGAAGCATGGCACCCGGGTGGGGGCGATGATGAGGGAGGGGGATTTTTGAGTTGATTGATTGTTCATTATTTTTGCTCCATTGAGTTTTGGGGCCGAGTTTTTGCGGATGTCGCTGCGTTGGGGTTGGTGACGCGACGTGGCAAGCCCGTTTGGGGGCACATGAGGTATTAACGGGTGGGGGGTGCTAATGGTTTGGTGCGGGGGTGGTGAGGTGTTTTTGGGCGAGGGGGGCAATGTCGGAATTTTTGTATTTGGTGATGCAGGTTTGAAATTGTTGTTGGGCTCGGGTTGGGTCGTTGAGTTGTTCAAAAGCGCGGCCGGCTTCGTAGAGTGCTCGGGCGGCCCATTGGGGGGCGGAGTAGAGGATATCGACTTTGAGGAGTTCGCGGGCGGCGGTTTCATATTGTTTTTGGGCGAACCAGGTTTCACCGGTTTGGAATTGGGCACGAGCGCCGAGTTCGCTGTTGTCGGCGGCGATGACCTGGGCGTATTGATTGCGGGCCTGATCGGGTTGTGCGCGATTTTCGAGGGACCAGCCGAGGCCGAAGTGGCGCGGGGGGCGAGAGAGCTGTCGGCGTGGGTGGCGAGCCATTGGGAGAAGGTGTCGGCGGCGGCGGGGTAGTTGCCGGATTGGTTTTGGGTTTCGGCGAGTCGGATCGTGGCGAGGGAGGCGGCGTCGGTTCCGGGGAAATCGGTGATGACGCGCTGTTGGCGGCGTTGGGCTTCGTCGAACTTTTGGAGGTTGGCGTAGGCGGCACCGGCTTCGCTGAGGGCGTCGGGGGTGAGGGGGTCGCGCGGGTTGGCGTCGGCGAAGGTGTCGAACATTTTGGCGGCGTTGGCATCGTCGCCGAGGCGGGCGGAGCAGGAGGCATTCCAGTAGAGGGCGAGGGCGTGGAGGTGGGCGTCGGCGCGTGGGTCGGCGGCGGCGATTTTCAGGAGTTCCATGGCCTGGGCGTATTGGTTTTGGGCGTAGAGGATTTGTGCGAGTTCGATGCGGGCGGGGGTGGCCTGCGGGCCGTCGGGGTATTCTTTGATGAGGGATTGATAGGTGGCGATGGCGTTGGGTTGATCGGCGGCGGCGCGATAGGCCCATGCGAGGTCGTAGAGGATGGAGTCGCTGCGGCTGGTGCCGCGGGCGAGGTCGGCGAGTATTTGGACGGCTTGGGCGGATGTTTGGGGATTGGCGATGGCGGTGAGAGCGGCGGCGCGTTGGTGGCGTGCTTCGGTGACGTATTTTCCGGTGGGGAAGGATTGGAGGTAGGCGGCGAATTGTTGTTCGGCCTGGTCGGGGTGGTGGGCGTTTTTGAGGGCGATGCCGCGGGTGAAGGCGGCGTCGGGGGCGAGCGGATCGCGGGGATAATCGCGGGTGAGTTGTTCGAGGTGGGTGGCGGCGAGGTCGTTATTGTTGGAGGCGATTTCGATTCGAGCGAGAAGATAGAGCGCGGGGGCGGCGATGGTGGGATCGGGTTTGGCGGCGAGGAGGGTGTTGATGGTTTTGGCGGCGTCGGGGATGTCACCGCGCTGGAAGGCGAGTTGTGCGTATTCAAACCAGTGCGTTGGGACCAGGGGGATTTTAAGGTGTCGGGGGTGGAATTCATGAGGCGGCGGAGGGTGTCCGCGGCGGCGGCGTCTTCTTTGAGGTGTTCTTGTGCGGTGGCGAGTTTGAAGGTGGCTTCGGCGAGGCGCGTGGGTTGGGATGCGAGGTAGTCTTTGAGGGTGGCTTCGGCCTGGGCGTCTTTTCCTTGTTGGAGTTGGGAGTCGCCGAGGAGGAAGGCGGCGTCGGCGAGGGTGGGGTCGCCGCGCATGGCGGTTTTGACGACGTCGGCGAAGCGGGATTCGGCGGTGGGGTAGTCGGCGGCGAAGTAGGCGCATTGGCCGCGGCGGAATTTGAGGCGGATGCGTTCGTCGTCGTTGGGGGTGGATTGTTCGAGAGGTGCGAAGACGGCGTCGGCTTTTGCGAAGTCGCCGAGCATGAGGAGTGATTCACCTTTGAGCATGGAGGCCTGGCGTTGGAGGGTGGTGGTGGTGTTTTTTTCGACGGCTTCGCAGAACTCGATGCTTTTGGCGAATTGGCCGAGGGTGTAGAGGGCGGAGGCTTCGTAGAAGAGGGCTTCGGGTGCGTGGGGGGAGTGGGGATATGCGGCGCGGAAGGCTTCGAGGCGCTGGAGGGCGACGGCGGTGTGGGTGAGGCGGAGTTCGCAGTAGGCGAGGTCGAATTCGACTTCGGGGGCTTCGGGGATTTTGGTGCCGACGAGATGGGTGAGTTGGGCGGCGGCGGGTTCAAATTTTCCATCGAGGAGGTCGGCGCGGGCGAGCCAATAGGCGGCTGAAGGGGCGAGCGGCGGGTAGCGGGTGGAGGCGTCGGCGAGTGCGGCGCGGGCGTCGTCGCGGCGGCCGGCTTTTAATTGTGCGACGGCGCGTTGGAGGGTTGCGGGGGCGGCATAGGGGCTGGCGGGGTAGTTGCGGATGAGGGCGTCGAAGGTGCTTTCGGCGTCGGGGAATTTTGCGGCGCGCATGAAGGCGGAGCCGAGGCCGAACTGGACGGCGGCCTTGCGGGAGTCGGGGGCGTCGGCGGCTAATTTTTGGTAGTGGGCGACGGCTTCATCGGCGCGGCCCTGTGCGGCGAGGCTTTCGCCGATGAGGAGTTGGGCGTCGTAGAGGAATGGGGAGTTGGGGTAGGCAGTGACGACTTCGCGGAGGGTTCGTTCGGCTTCTTTTTCGTCGCCGAGGTTTCGTTGATCGATGGCGCCGACGTAGAGTGCGGAGGCGCGGTAGCCGGACTTGGGGAATGTTTTCAGGAGGTCGCGGACGGCGTTGAGGGATTCGTCGAAGCGGCCGAGGCGGTAGAGGGCTTGGGCGCGGTTGACCTGGGCGCTTTCGATTTGGGGGCTTTGGGGGAAGTCTTTGGTGAGGGAGTCGAGGGTGGCGAGCGCTTTGTCGAGTTGGCCTTGTTGGAGGAAGAGGGTGCCGAGGAGGGAGAGGGCTTCGTCTCGCCTGGGGAATTGTTTGTCGGAGGCGGCGGCGGTGAGGTCGGAGATGGCGGCGGGTGGGTCGTTGAGGTTGAACTCGCAGAGGGCGCGGTCGTAGCGGGCCTGGGAGAGGCGCGGGTCTTTGGGGTAGGTTTGGAGGAATTCGGAGAGTTCCTGGCGGGCGAGGTCGTATTGGGCGCGGGCGAGGAGGCCTTCGGCACCGAGGAGTTTTTTGGCGGGGGCGTCGATGGGGGATTGGGCGTGGAGGGGGCCGGCGAGGGTGAGGGAGAGGAGGGCGAGGTGGATGGGAATTTTGGGACGCATGGGCTCACTTTTTCTGGAGGAGGAGGGTTTGAGGCGGCTTTGCCGTGGATCATGGTAGGAGTGAGTTGGTGGGGTTTGCAACCGGTGATGGGATGGTTTGTTTGAGGAGGGACGCGACGTGGCAAGCCCGTGCGGGGGCACATGTGGAGATTGGCAGGGGAGAGTGGCGGGGATTGCGGAATAATTGCGGGGGGCCTATTTGACGTTGGGGGTGGGATTGCTGATAATTCGGGGGTGTTTTGTGGTGAGGTGAACCATGCGGACAGATTTTGCAGCTGAGAAGTCGATGCTGCTTCGCTCAATGACGGCGTGGGCCGGCATGGGTGTTTCTGTCCGCGTTGTTATTGGAAGCGTTGTCGCATTGGAGAATTTTTCGCGGTAGGGCTTCAGCATTTTCGATATTATCATGAACGCCCTGCCAAACAAGCAGGGCGTTTTCATTAGAGGATCCCATGACCCCCCCCCCCAATACCCCCCCCAATTTTCCCCCCAGTTTTTCCCCACTACTTCGGCCCGTCCGCGCATCGAGATTTATGACACCACGCTGCGCGATGGCACGCAGGGGGAGGGGGTTTCGCTTTCGGTGCAGGATAAGTTGCTGATCTCGCATAAGCTGGATGAGTTGGGGGTGGATTACATTGAGGGTGGGTACCCGCTGTCGAATCCAAAGGATGCGACTTTTTTTAATGAGGCGAAGTCGCTGAAGTTCAAGCATGCGAAGCTGGTGGCTTTTGGGATGACGCGGCGGAAGGGGATCAGGGCGGCGGATGATGTGGGGCTGAATGCGCTGCGCGATGCGGAGACGGAGCATGTGATCATTGTGGGGAAGACGTGGGACCTGCATGCGACGGAGGTGTTGGGGGTGTCGCTGGAGGAAAATCTGGACATGATCGCCGATTCGGTGGCGTATCTGACGGGGCTGGGGCGGACGGTGCTTTATGATGCGGAGCATTTTTTTGATGGGACGGCGGCGAATGAGCAGTATGGGCTGCGGACGATCGAGGCGGCGGCGCAGGCGGGGGCGAAGTTGGTCTGTTTGTGCGATACGAACGGGGGATCGTTGCCGACGCGGGTGGCGGATTTTGTGCGGTTGGCGAAGGCTCGAGTGGGCGGGCGGGCGGTGATTGGGATCCATCCGCACAATGATTCAGGTCTGGCGACGGCGAATGCGCTGGCGGCGGTCGAGGCGGGTGCGACGCAGGTGCAGGGGACGATGAACGGGATTGGGGAGCGGTGCGGGAATGTGGATTTGACGACGGTGATAGCGAATCTGGCGCTGAAGATGGGGTATCCAGTGTTGGATTTTACCCCCCCCCCCGCTGTCGCTGACTCAAGACTCAAGACTCAAGACTCTAGGCCGGCGTCGGCGGTGGGACGGTTGACGGATACCGCGCGCTTTATTTACGAGATTGCCAATTTGAATTTGGTGAATGGGCAGCCGTATGTGGGGCCATCGGCGTTTGCGCATAAGGGTGGGATGCATGTTCATGCGGTGAACAAGCTGGCGAGTTCGTATGAGCATGTTCCGCCGGAGTCGGTGGGGAATGCGCGGCGGATATTGGTGTCGGAGCTTTCGGGGATTTCGAATATCGCGGCGAAGGCGGGCAAGAAGTTTAATATCGAGGCGGATCGGGCGACGCAGAAGAAGATTCTGGATGAGGTGACGCGGCTGGAGTCGGAAGGGTTTCAGTTTGAGGCTGCGGAGGCTTCGTTTGAGTTGATTGTGCGGAAGGCGATCGGGAGGTATCGGGCGTTTTTTGAATTGGATCGGTATCGGGTGGCGGTGACGCGCGCGGGGGTCGCGGTGCCGATGACGAAGACGACGTTGACGTTGAACATTGGGAGCCGGGAGGTGCATGCGTCGGCGGAGGGGGATGGGCCGGTGAATGCGTTGGATAATGCGTTGCGAGCGGCGTTGATTCCGGATTTTCCGTCGTTGGAGGGGCTGCGGTTGGTGGATTATAAGGTGCGTGTGGTGAATTCGACGGCGGCGACGGCGGCGAAGGTGCGCGTGGTGATTGAGTTTAAGAGCCCGCATGGGGTGTTTGGGACGGTGGGGGTGAGTGAGAATGTGATTGATGCGTCGTGGCAGGCGTTGCTGGATGGGGTGGAGTACCATCTGCTGCATGAGGCGGAGGCGGGCGGGAAGTAGTGTAGAATGGATGCGCTTGCGGCAGGGCTTTTGGAGGTGCGCGAATGACCCGGCGAATTCAAGTGACTTATGAGAATGGCGTGCTGGTGCCGCAGGAAAAAATCAATTTTCCAGAGCATCAGTGCATTACGATTACGCTGGATGAAGCGTTCCCGGATGATCCGATGCCTGCGGGGGGCGTTGAGTTGGTGGATTGGCAGGCCAGGCATCGCGTTCAGATGGATGCAAAATTAGCGGAGAAGATCATTCATTCAAAAGCGTACGAATATTACGAGGAAGCCGATGAATCCTGAGTTGCCCACGGGCGGCCGATGCACTTTCAGTTGATTTTTGGGCTGAAGTAAGTGAGAGCGCGGCAAATCACAGGCTGCTGACGAATGATGCGGTCGTGGTGGCGCTCATGCGGCGTCATGGCATTCGGACTCTCGTGACCAATGACCGCGATTTTGAAAATATCCTGGATATTGAAATCTGCAAGCCTCTTTGATTTTCTGAAGGAATTATTCTCGTGAACATTGATCTTCCCACGCAGTATGATCCGAAGTCGGTTGAGGGGGCGGTATATCAGAGGTGGCTGGAGGCGAAGGCTTTTCATGCGGTTCCTCCCCCGTTGGATGGGCGGGAGGGGCGGTTTTCGATGGTGATTCCGCCGCCGAATGTGACGGGGGCGTTGCATTTGGGTCATGCGATTAATGGGACGATTCAGGATATTTTGACGCGGTATCATCGGATGAAGGGGGACAATACGCTGTGGATGCCGGGGATCGATCATGCGGGGATCGCGACGCAGGCGGTGGTGGAGAAGACGATTTTTGAGAAGGAGAAGAAGTCGCGGCATGATTTGGGGCGTGAGGAACTGGTGCGGCGGATTTGGGAGTGGAAGGAACAGTTCGGGACGCGGATTTTGAATCAGCAGGCGCAATTGGGGGCGTCGTGCGATTGGGATCGGACGCGGTTCACGCTGGATGAGGTGTGCGCGAAGGCGGTGCGGGAAGCGTTTTTCAAGATGTTTAAGGATGGGTTGATTTTTCGGGGGAAGCGGTTGGTGAATTGGGATACGCAGCTGCAGACGGCGGTGGCGGATGATGAGATTTATCATGAGACGGTGAAGGGGCAGATGACGTCGATTAGGTACCCGGTCGATGGATCGGCGGATGAGTATTTGACGGTCGCCACGACGCGTCCGGAGACGATGTTGGGGGATACGGCGGTGGCGGTGCATCCGGACGATCCGCGTTACAAACATTTGATTGGCAAATTGGTCATTATTCCGCTCGTCGGCCGGAAGATTCCGATCATCGCGGATGGCCTGCTTGTCGATCCCACCTTTGGGACCGGCGTAGTGAAGGTGACGCCGGCACATGATCCGAATGATTATGCGACGGGGCAGCGGCACAACCTGGAACAGATCAACCTCCTCACCCCCGACGGCAAGATGAATGAAAAGGGGTCAGGAGTCTTTTTAGGCAAGGAATATTCCTACGTCGGCCTCAAGTTCGCCACCGCCGCGCGCAAACAAATTCTCGCCGACCTTGAAGAGCTCGGCCTCATCGCCGACAAAAAAGTCCACGAGCACGAAGTCGGCCACTCCGACCGCTCCAAAACCCCCATCGAACCCTACCTCTCCGACCAATGGTTCGTCCGCATGGGCGACAACGAAAACGAAATCACCCTCGCCGACGGCACCAAAGCCTCCGGCCTCGCCCAGGCCGCCATGGACGCTGTCACCGACGGCCGCGTCAAAATCACCCCCGACCGCTACGCCAAAGGCTACCTCGACTGGCTCGGTCAGAAACGCGACTGGTGCATCTCCCGTCAGCTCTGGTGGGGACACCGCATCCCCATGTGGACGCGGTACCAAAAGCTTGCTCAAGCCACGCCGGACGAAAAAGCAGAATTTGCGAAATTACATAGCATTGGAAAGGTCGGCGATACCGACGCACGTCTTATGATCAATTCTCCATGGAGCAGTCGAGGCTGCATTCATCGCTTTCGATTCGTGGATGCGGAAACATTTGCAGAAGAGGTATGCCCACCTCACGGAGACATTGATGCTGACGAATCGTTGTTAGGCGATCTAGAGGCGCAACGCTTCACCCAAGACCCCGACGTTCTTGACACTTGGTTCTCCTCTGCACTCTGGCCAATCTCCACTATGGGCTGGCCCGCGAACGGCACTTCGGATAAGCCCGAAGATCAACTGCTTCCCTATTTTTATCCGACTTCGGTGCTGTCTACGGCGCGCGATATTTTGACGCTGTGGGTGGCGCGGATGGTGATGTTTGGGCTTTATTGTCATGGGGAGGTTCCGTTTCGGGATGTTTATATTCATGCGGTGATTCAGGATGGGGAGGGGCGGACGATGTCGAAGTCGAAGGGGAATGGGGTTGATCCGGTGGATATTATTAATTCGCATGGGGCGGATGCGTTGCGGTTTACGTTGGCGCAGATGGCGACGGAGACGCAGGATATTCGGATGCCGGTGGTGAAGGATCCGAAGACGGGGGCGAATACGAGTCCGAAGTTTGATATTGGGCGGAATTTTGCGAATAAGATTTGGAATGCGAGTCGGTATGTTCTCACGAATATTGATGAGAAGACGGTAGGCAGGAGGCAGAGGGCGGAGGGGGGTGCCGGGGGGACAGGGGCGTTGGAGGATCGGTGGATTTTGTCGCGGTTGAATTCCACGATTGTTACGGTGGAAGCTGCGATCAATGGGTTTCATTTTTCGGAGGCGGCGACGGCGCTTTACGGATTTTTCTGGACGGACTTGTGCGATTGGTATTTGGAGATTGCGAAGGCGCGGATTCGTGCGGGGGATTTGGTGGTGCAGTCGATTTTGCTGCGGTGTCTGGAGACGTCGTTGAAGTTGCTGCATCCGATTATGCCGTTCATCAGTGAAGAGATTTGGAGCAAGCTGCCGGGGCGGGAGAGCATGTTGATTACGGCTGCGTGGCCGACGGCGGATGCGGGGGAGGTCGATAGTGCGGCGGAGTCGCAGATTGGAGCGATTCAGTTGATTACGAGTGCGATTCGGGAGATACAGAACCGGTATCCGGCGGCGAAGGGGAAGGACGTGGTGTTGGTGCCGCGGGATGCGGGGATGCAGGCGACGATCGAGGCATCGCGGCTGATTATTGAGCCGCTGGCGGGTGTGAGGATCGCGGAGAATTCTCCGACGGGGCAGAAGCCGGAGAATGCGGCGGCGGCGGTGTTGCCGGAGGTGCAGATTTATATTGGAGGCGTGATTGATAAAGCGGTGGAAGTGCCGAAGTTGATGAAGCGGAAGGCGGAGTTGGAGAAGCTTATCCTCCGACGCGGGCGAAGCTGGCGAATGAGGCGGCGGTTGCGAAGGTTCCGGCGAATGTCGTGCAAGGGTGGCGTGATCAGCTTGGGAAGTATGAGGAGGAGTTGTTGGCGGTTGAGAAGAATATTGCGGATCTTGGAGTGAGTTGATTGGTTTGGAGGCGGGGATGGGGGGATATGCGGGACGCGTTTTTAGGGGGGATGAATGGTTATGTGTGTCCGAGGGCCTTGCGTTTCCACGCAAGGCTATTGGGAGTATCGTCGGTAGCATAGGGGTGTTGAGATTGGATCGTTCTTGTTGCGAGGATGGAACATGCGGCAAATTTTTTGGCGGGGATTTTTTCGGCGATTTGTTTGGGTAAGCGTTTTGGTGATTGGGGCCATGGGTGGGATCGGCAGGGCGGAGGGTCCGCGGACAGGGAAGTTTGAGACGACGTTTACGGTGCGGAGTCGCTTCAGTGAGGTGAAGAGTTTGACGCGGCGGTTGAAGTTGGTGGGTGGGGCGGGGGTGGTGGGGGATTATGATCTGGGTAAAGAGACGTTTTTGGTTTATGTTCCGCCGACGTATGACGCGCGAAAGCCGATGGGTTTGATTGTGCTGGTGAATTATAAGCATAGCGATACGCTGCCGGAGGGGGTGCTTCCGCAGTTGGCAGAGGCGAACGTCGGGTTGGTGGTGGCGAAGGGGTTTCCAGCGGCGTGGTGGCAGCGTGCGGGGATGGCGCCGGATGCGGCGGAGAAATGGAGCAGATGTACGAGGTGGATCGGCGGCGCGTGTATGTGTTTGGGGGTGGCGATCCACCCGACGAGTCTGGGAGGCAACTGCTTGTCTCGGAGCGCGTGGGGCTGTTTTTTCCGGAGGTGTTCGCGGGGACTTTCACGACGGCGGTGGATTCGTACCGGCCAGTGAAGGCGGCGAATGGGGGGATGTATTCAGTTCACATGCCGCGTCCGGATACGGCAGTCTTTGCGATGGACAAAATGCGGCCGTTGGTGGTTGGCGTTCACGATCAGGGAGATGACCTTGTGCGGTTCGTGAATGCTTTTAAGGCCGACGGTTTTAAGTATGTGAAGATGATGACGGTGACAAGTGACCAGATGCATTATCCGATGTATACGACGGATTGGATTCCGGAGGTTTTGAAATTTATGGATGATGCGACGGCGACATTAAAGCTGCCCGCCGGGACGCAGGCGGCTACGCAATCATCGCGTTGAAATTGTATGGACTCGGACGTGCACGGATTCGCGAGGGCGAAGGGTGATTGCGGGGACGAGGCTTAGTTCGGTGCTTGCGTGATGGAGGGTGAATTGGAATTTTGTGAGCAACAGGGATAGTGCGAGCAGCATTTCGATCCAGGCGAAGGATTCGCCGATGCAGTTGCGTGGGCCTGTGGAGAATGGGAGGTAGGCGAATCGCGGGTGGGTGGGATGTTGCCATCGGTCGGGTTGGAATTCGAGGGGATTGGGGAAGAATCGTTCGTCGCGGTGCATGGTCCATTGGGGGATGAGGAAGGTGGTTTTGGGAGGCATGCGGTAGCCGGCGATTTCGACGGGGCGTTGATTTTCGCGGCCGAGGGTCCATGCGGGCGGGAGGAGGCGCATGGATTCTGCGAGGACTCGTCGGACAGGTTCCAATTGTTCCAGGTCGGCGGCGTTTGGCTCGCGATCGCCGAGGACCTGGCGGATATGTTCGCGGAGCGTGTCTTGTTGTGCGGGATACTTTGCGAGGAGGTAGAGGGTGAAGGTCATTGCGTTGGCGGTGGTTTCATGGCCGGCGGTGAGGATGGTGATGGCCTGGTCGCGGACTTGTTGGTCGGTGAGGCGGGTGGGTTGGTGGTTGGAGGGTGAGTTTGAGTCGGGATCGTTGGCGGCGAGGAGGGCGGAGAGGAGGTCGTTGGAGGGGGGAGCGATTCGGATGTTGATGCGCGGGGCCCGCGCTGCCGGCGGCTGCGGGCGTCGATCATTTGCGAGACGAGTTGGGTTAAGTTGCGGCGGGCGCGTTGCAAACGAAGGGTGGATGGGAGGGGCAGTGCGTTGAGGAGTTTGCCCCAGGGGACGACGGTTCGGCGGTAGTTTCCCATAAGGACTTCCATGCTGCGTTCGACGAGGGCGGTTTCTTCGTCGAGGAGTGTGCCGAAGAGTGTGCGGCCGGCGATGAGGAGGGTGAGCCGCATCATGGCGGGGCGGATGTCGAGGAGGTGGTCGCCGCGGGCTTCCCATTCGGTGCGGAGGGTGCGGGTGCATGAGAGGATGTCGGGTACGTAGGCTTCGACGCGTTTGGCATGGAACGCGGGCTGCATGATGCGGCGCTGGCATTTGTGGGCTTCGCCTTCAGCGGTGAGGAGGCCTTCGCCGAGGATACCTTTGGAGTTTTGTAGTGCAGGGCCTTTCCAGAATGCGTCGGCTTGGGTGAGGAGGACTTCTTTGGCGAGGTCGGGGTGGTTGAGAACGACGTAGCGGCGGCCGAGGGAGGAGAAGGTGGAGATGTCACCGTAGGTTTGGGTGAGGTGGGTGAGGAAGAGGAGGGGATCGCGGCGGAGTTGGGTGAAGGTGGTCCAGGGGAGGCGGGGGCGCGGGCCGGGAGGTGATGTTGATTTGTTGTGCAAAATGGACGGCCTTTTTTTACCACTAAGGCACCAAGAGGTTGATTTTTGTTCGCAGGTGCCTTCTTTAATCACTTATTAAAATACAATTTATAAAGGGTGCTTCATGAGGCTCAACATCTCATTAAAGAAAAGATTCTTGGTGGCTTTGGGGTAAAAAGTATTCTTTCATTTCACTTGTTGATCGGAGTAGGCCTGGACGATGTTTTGTACGAGGCGGTGGCGGACGATGTCGGCTTTGTCGAGTTTGATGAAGGAGATACCTTTGACGCCGTGGAGGGTGCGGTGTGCGTCGATGAGGCCGGAGTCCTGGCCTTTTTCGAGATCGATCTGGGAGGGGTCTCCGGTGACGATCATTTTGCTGCGTTCGCCAAGTCGGGTGAGGAACATGAGCATTTGGGAGGGGGTGGTGTTTTGGGCTTCGTCGAGGATGACGATGGCTTCGTTGAGGGTGCGGCCCCGCATGTAGGCGAGGGGGGCGACTTCGATGATATCGTTGGCCATGTAGCGGCGGATTTGCTCGAAGGTCATCATGTCGGAGAGCGCGTCGAGGAGCGGGCGGAGGTAGGGGTTTACTTTTTCTTCGATGCCGCCGGGGAGAAATCCGAGTTTTTCGCCGGCCTCAACGGCAGGGCGGACGAGGACGATGCGGCGGATGATGGAACGGCGGAGGAGGCTGACAGCCATTGCGACGGCGAGGAAAGTTTTTCCTGTGCCGGCGGGGCCTTCGCAGAAGACGAGGTCGTTTTGGGTGATGGAGTGGAGGTAGCGTTTTTGGCCTTCGGTTTTGGCGTGGACGAGTTGGCCGCGGGCGGTGACGTCGATGGCGCCGGTTTCGTCGGGGCCTGCGCGGCACCGGCGGGATCGCCGAGGATTTCGGCTTCGGTGCGGCGGACGATTGCGACGAGTTGATCGCGATCGACGGAGGGATGGTGGCGGAGGTAGCGTTGTAATTCGGCGACGACGGCGGCGGCGCGGGAGACGGCGGCGGGTTCGCCGGAGATTCGCAGGTTGTCGTTGTGCGCGGAGAGATGGACGTCGAGGAGGTCGCGAAGGAGTTTGAGGTTTCGGTCGCCGTGGCCGAGGAAGACGGCGGGGTCGATGTTTGCGTCGATGGCGAGGTTGAGGTTCACGAGGGCTCCATTATGAAGATTCGCGTGGGGTATTGTAGGCGCGGTTTTGGTTATTGGGGGATGGTGGGGGAGATGCCGTCTTTCGTGTCGACGGGGAGAGAGTTTAAGGTGATAGTTGCGGGTTTAAGGCCGTCGCGTTTGGCGGTGAGGGTGATTGCGCCGGGGTGTTGGGTGGCACGGATGGAGACGCGGTTGATGCCGTCTTCGGTGTTTAGGTAGGTGTTGTTGGTGGAGTCGATGATTCCGGAGTTGTAGCCGCCGCGCCAGATGGCGGGGCCGGTGGTTTTGAAATCGATGCGGGCTTCGTCAGTGGGGCAACGGCGGCCCTGGGCGTCGACGACTTCGACGTCGAAGAAGGCGACGTCTTCGCCGTCGGCGAGGAGGCCTTTGGGTGAGGTGTGGGGGGTGAGTTTTACTGCGGCGGGTGGGCCGGCGGTTTCCAATTGGTAATCGGCGATGGCTTTTCCGGCTTTGTCGTATCCGATCGCTTTGAGTGTGCCGGGGGTGAAGAGCACGTCGGGGAAGGCGAATACGAAACCGGTGGATTCGCCTTTATTGAGTGTGAGCTTGCTTTGGGTATCGAATGAAAGTTGCACGGGGTGGTCGGACTTGCCGAGCGATTTTCCGTTCAGGAGTAATTCGACGGAGGCGGTGTTGCTTGCGACGTAGATGGTTTTTTTCGTTCCGGCGGGGTAGGTCCAGTGTCCGATGATGTGAACCTGCGGTTCAGAGTTTTGCATCACCTGGGAGGTGAAATAGAGCTCTTTCGGTAAGCGGACGGCATCGACTTTTCCGGAGACGCGGGCGACTTCGGAGGAGTCCTGGCGGCCGTCGGCATTGGAGTCGGCGAAGTAGATGGAGGCGTAGCCGGACCATTTCGCGTGAGCGGGATCGGTGTTGGAGATTCGGTTTGACCAATAGGCCTGATAGCGGAGAGCGGCGGCGAGGCAGAAGGTTTCGGAGTTCCAGGCGTAGGTGTCCTTATCGCCTTTCTTAAACCCGAAATGCGGGGGGGAGAAATCGTCCCAGAAACGGCGGGCGGCTTCATCGCGGAAATCTTCAGTTTCGATCAGGGGGGCGCGGTCACGGCGCTCGGCGCTGTAAGCGCGGAACATTTCGGTGGGTGATTGGAGAGCGTCGGTGTGTTTGTCCTGGCCGATCATGACGCCGAAGTATTCGGCGATGGGTGTGGTGGCGGGCTCGTTGAGGGTGCGGCAGCCCATTGCGCGGCCGCCGTGGGGGTCGAGTTCGTTTTTCAGATCGACCATTTGTTTCATGTGGTCGGCGGAGATGCCGTTGTTTCCGGCTTCCCAGAAGAGGATGGAGGGATTATTGCGGAAGTAGATGATCGAGTCGCGCATGACGGCCATACGCTGATCCCATTGGATTCCCTGCGCGTCTTTTTCCTTGTCGCCTGCGGGACAGACTTCGACGATTCCGGCGCGATCGAAGGCTTCGACGTCGACGCGTTGGGGCGAGATATGCATCCAGCGCATATAGTTTCCGTGACAATCATGGAGGAGCTGTGCGTTGAAGTCGTGCATCCAGGCGGGATAAGCCTGCCCAAGGCCGGCCCATTCGTTGGTGGATCGCTGGGCGAATCCGGTGAGCCAGGTGAACTTGTCGTTGATGTAGACGCCGCCGGTGCCGACGCCGCCCTTGAATTCGACCTTGCGGAACCCGGTGGTGGTTTTCTGAACATCGACAACTTTTCCGGCGACGGTCAGAGTGGTGTAAACATCGTAAAGAGCGGGATGTTCGGGGGACCATAAGGTGACGTTGGTCAGCTTTCCGGTGGCGTGGAATGGATCCTTTTCGCCGGCGACCATGTCGATGGTTTCACCGTCAAATTTGGCGACCGTTTTACCGGCTGCGTCTACGACGACGGCGGACAAGGTGGCGGCGGCTTGTTCGCCGGAGTCATTTGCAACTTGTGATTCGACGTTGAGGGTGAGGGCGTTTCCGTCTGTGCCGCCGACGGAGATGTCGGTGGGGTAGATGTAGGTTCCGGTGGTCTTGAGTCCTTCGTAGAGCGGGAGGGTTTGATGGAGGCCCCCCATGACGTGGAGCCAGACGCGGTCATGAATACCGCCGTAGTTGGGGTTGAAGTCCTTGGATTCCCACTGGTAAGCGGTTTTGGTGGCTTCTTCCTGATATTTATCGGAATTGGTGAGTCGGATGGCGAGGACATTTTCCTGGTCGCCGAAGTGGACGGCATCGGTGATATCGACGCCGAATGCGGTGACGCCGTTTTCAAACAGGCCGACCTTTTTTTCATTGACGAAAAATGTAGCGGCCTGGCGCATGCCTTCGAATTCCAGAACAATGCGTCGTCCGCTGAAGTCCGCCGGGAGTTTGAAATGTTTGCGATACCAGGCGAGACCCATGTAGGCACCGGCCTGCCCGCCTCCGTGGGAGATGATCTTATTGAAGGTGTCGATGTCGTTGTAGGTATGGGGGGTGGAAATGTCCTGCCAGGCGGCGTCGTTGAAGGCGTTGGCGTCGGCACCGGGTGCGTCGGCCTTGATGAACTTCCAGCCGATGTTGAAATTTAATTTTTGCGCGGAGAGGGCGGGGCCATGTATGTGTCGGCAGCCATCGCGTGACTCGCGATTGAGGTCATTACTGCCATCATCACTGTTAGAATCGAACGATGCACCGCCATTGCGTCTCCCAAAGGTTGAGCGGAATCCAGTCTCTTGCAAACGCTGATTATGCTGAATTATTTCATGGGTGCCATGGGGTTTTTGAAAGAGGAACAGGCCAAATCTCGGGGCGGGTCTGAGGAAGGTGTGCAACGATGGTGACGGTCGGGATGCTTCGGCAGGTGTGATGTTGGTGGTTCATTTAACATTGCCCAGATTGTCGCTGGATTGGAGTTTATGCCCCTACCGCCTGAAGTGGTAACTCGATTCTTAAAAAACGATGGTCAACCCCATTCGTTTCACGAATGTGGGCCGCATTTCTCCGACCTTATTCTATGACATTTGTTAAAACTAAATTCAACCCCGATTTGGGTCAGACGCTGTCGCGATGAATAACTCCATCATGTGCGTACACCGCGTCAAAACTTGTGAAGCCAAAGCTTCGTCAACCTTTCGGTCCAGCATTAGTTGAGCCATTTTAAGATGCTTTTCTTCATCACTACTTTCTTTGACGGCAGCACCTTCTTGCTTCGCGTGCTCACGCCACCATGCGATACTCTCATCTCCAACATTAAGGTCAGATCGATCACGCACTCCAGGGTAGATTGAGTATGAGACGACACGATAAATTATTGCTTCAACTGCGGTTTGGGCCGCAAAATGCTCCCAAAAAGTGACATTAACATCAGTCGCACCTCTCAGTAAAAACTCACAAAGCGCTAGCACTGATTGTGGCAGAACTGCGTTTGGAAAAGCTGATAATTTCTGTCCTGCCTTTACTGCCGCTAATGTTTCATCAGTCATCCGGGCTAATTCTACGGCAGAAAATGATCCAACGTATTTTTTGTACAAATCGTAGATCGCTTCGTGGTTTATATGGTGCGCATTTAGCATAGCACGGTACATACCGTTGTGTACCTGCTCTTCCTCCAATTGATCAATTAGGTGATCTAAAACTGCGCGATCATGGACGTTATCGATCTTTCCCATTCCCTTCACCAATGCACGATTGAAAGTCACTGCCACAAGATACATATCGCTTATATATTTAATATAACAACTATGTGTAACAGTTTGAGTACGGAACTTCGTGACGAAAACTGACGAATTCATTCTCTCGGCGTACTCATCCGCACGGCAAAACAATTCAGTGCCCACTTTTGTAATCATTGTTACACCACCAATTCACATTCAGCCAATTAATTTAATTTCTTGATTTTCCAGTTCCTAATAGCACGAACGGAAAAATGTAGACAGCAGTTTAAGGCAAGTACTCATAAATCACAACCAACCAAGACACGCGTAGCCCCCTCACATTATTCTGGGCACCCTATCCTATTGCATTCTGCATAAAATTCTTTATTATGAATAAATATGAAGCGATCCTTAAAAAAGAGTGTTCTGTTTGAAAGGTAGGATTACTATGCAAGAGGCATGGCATTGGTGATCAAATTGGATTTTCGTGAGGCGTATGGACTCTCAAGATAAGATGAGGTACTCCGTGAATAGCGACGAGGGTTTGGAAAAGCCACGACGATGTTTGGCATTGATTATCGTTCAGCTTCTGGGCACCTGCTTAGCGATGTGGGTTGCCATAGATCTTGAACTTTATACCACGATAAGTCAGCCTGATCGATTGTGGATTGGCAAAGGTCTTATTCTGCTTTTAGCATTAAATTTAGCACCTCTTCCTTTTCATCACAGATATTGTTATGAAATTTTTAAGCCATTTACAAGTTGCAATCCTCCACGTTGGTGCGTTCTCCGGTTTTCCCATTTTCTCTTCTTTTATGCAGTTTTAGATATAGCGTTTGGGACTTTTTTTATTAAAAAAACGGGTGGCACGCTACAAAGTCTTTTTACGCCTCTTCTCCTAAGCGTTGTCCCGGTAATGATAACACTTCGCACAGAGCATCAGTGGGCGGTTCTTTTGTTCGCAATAATAACTAGCGGGGTACTTTTTTATGCAATTACCCCATGGGATAGCACATTCCGCCCGCTGTGCGTAGTAGGCATTCCCGTCGCGGGATATCAGATATGGTATTGGTTGACGACATCGTTTTGTTTTTTATTTCCAGCTATCGCATATTTCATTGCTAAACCAGAAATGCAAAAAAACAAAGAAAGCGCGTCTTAGTGACTTTCTCATATGGTGCCGCGTAATGCCAAAGGTTGTGCCGGCCACACGGGGCTGGCATCCGGTCTTCGGGCTCACCGAGAAGCGGTGCGATAAAAAAATAATAATAACTGAACAGCCGCTCTTCAATCCGGCGGCGATCTCCATTATGCTTGTCAGGCATGATTCTTGGATCATTTAATGTGCTCGCGATTTTTCAAATTCCGCATGTGCCGGGGCCGGGGTGGCTGCATGAGTTGGTTGTGAAGTTTGTGGTTGCGGCGGGGGTGGTGCTGCCGTTTGTGACGATGGTGGCGATGTTTTCGATTTGGCTGGAGCGGAAGGTGGCGGGTCGGATTCAGTCGCGGCATGGGCCGATGCGGACGGGGAGGTGGCATGGGTGGGCGCAGTCGCTGGCGGATGGGATTAAGTTGTTGATGAAGGAGGATCTGCTGCCGGCGGGAGCGGATGGGGTTCTGTTTCGGCTGGCGCCGTATCTTGCGTTTGCGCCGGCGTTGATGGCGTTTTTGTTTCTGGCGTGGTCGCGGGATCTTTCGGGTCTGACGTCGACGATTAATGTGGGCGTGTTTTTTTTGTTGGCGACGCTTGGGGTGGAGGTGTTGGGGGTGATTCTTGCGGGGTGGGCGTCGAATAATAAATGGTCGGTCTATGGGGCGATGCGGGAGGCGTGCCAGATGGTGTCGTATGAGATTCCGCTGGGGCTTTCGATCATCACGGCGATCATGGTGGCGGGGACGTTGAATCTGTACACGATTTCGCTGCAGCAGGGGGCGGGGCTGCATCAGTGGCTGCTGTTTCATGATCCGTTCAATATGATTGCGTTTGGGCTGTATTACGTGGCGGCGCTGGCTTCGTGCAAACGCTGCGCCGTTTGATCTGCCGGAGTCGGAATCGGAACTGGTGGCAGGGTATCACACGGAATATTCGGGGATGCGGTTCAGCTTCTTTTTCTTTGCGGAATATGCGGCTATGTTTGTCGTGTCGGGGATTCAGACGTCGCTTTGGCTGGGGGCGTGGTATGACCCGTTTGGGATCGTGCATCATTTAGAGAAGATGTCGCACAGCAGCGCGACGGGCGGGGTCGAGACGATCACGCATTGGAAGCTGGCGATTTTGGCGAATGTGTTGGGCGTGGGGATTTTTGTGGGTAAGTCGTATCTGCTGGTGTTCGTGCAGATTTGGCTGCGGTGGACGTTGCCGCGGCTGCGGATCGATCAGGTGTTGTATGTATGCGTGAAGGTGCTTTTGCCGTTGTCGTGCTTTAATCTTCTGGCGGCGGCGGTGTATTTGTGGCTGACGGAACCGCTGCTCAACTTTCAGCGTGTGGTGCAGATTATTTTGGCGGGATTTGGGGTGTTGCTGATGCTGGCGCTGATGGGGGTGATCGGGTATGCGTGGGTTCGGCGGGAGCGTTCGACGTTTAAGGTGATTTTTGAATCGAGCAGGGCGATGCCGACGTTGCCGGGGGCTTGAAGAGAAGAGATTTAAATACGAAGACGCGAAGGGGGAAAGAAGAGGGGGAATTGAAGATCCTTGTGGAGACAGCAAGAGGCGGAGTGTTAGTGAGTGTTCCCGCGGCGGGTTTGGCGGTACGGGGCGGCTTCCAGTCGGTTCACGAGCGAAATTCCTGGACTTCTAAAAGTTGGGCTGACGTTGGAATCGGTCTTGTGTCGGGGATTTTTAATTTAGCCTTTCATCTATGCTTCATTTTGGCTTATATAAGAAGACAACTGAAGGATGCTTTCGTAAAGGAAACGACCATGCGAAAAACAGCGGACGCAGCGTTGATCCTGCTCTTGGTCGGAACACTCGTTGGTTCAGTCTGGCTATTTTCGCGCGGCACACAGTATCGCCCGTTGGAAAACCCCGTAATCGACGTCGCGACCACCCCCAAGCCCACGCCCCCTCCCGTGGCGGTGGCGAAAGCTCCGCAGATAGTTTCTGAAAAAATTCCAAATCAGCCGGTGCCGAATGCCCCCGTACCAGCCGCCGTTTTACCGTCCGAACAATCCCATGCGGCAATTGTTTCCCCACGCGGACCTGCCCCCGCCATGAGAGCCGCGAACAGCTCCTCCGGTAATGCGAACGCTTCCTCCAGCAATGTGATGGCCGAGCCTATCGCCCGTGAGGCACTCAATTATGTCGGGATGGATACCGAGGCCGAAGCTGTTTGGACGAGCGCCATCAATGATCCCAGCCTTTCCCCACATGATCGGAAGAACCTGATTGAAGATTTGAATGAAAACGGTTTTGCCGATCCGAATCACCCAACGCCCAACGACCTCCCTTTGATCGAATCCCGCTTGGCCCTGATCGAGGACATGGCACCGGACTCCATGGACGCGGTAAACGCGGCAGCATTTGCCGAAGCATATAAGGACCTAACGGAAATGCACGACCGCCTCACCAAGTAGCGGAAAAAAACAAGTGCCACCGTTAAAGATCTGCACCAGCAATCAGACACCCCGTGCACACAAAAACCCAGGGATTGCAATCCCTGGGTTTTGTTCCGTTGAAGCTGCGCAATGAGGTGCAGAAATTTAGCAGAATGTTCGACGGCGACGAACAAGAAAGGGAAGAACCCCCAAGGCGGCAAGTGAGAGCGATGCCGGTTCCGGGGTGATGGTGGTGTCGATGCGGAACATGGGGGTGTTTGGGTCGAAGGATTGGGTGCCGTCGAGTTCAAAGAAAATATCGAAAAAGGACTGGAAGTTACCGGGCATGTCCGGAACGAAAGCTGGCGCATTCACGGTCGGCGAATTATTGAAGTGGACGCCGGGGCTGGTCGCAGTGACGATTTCATTCATGGGGATTTCGTTGCCGGACGTAGGATCAACGACAACGAAATCGATGGACACGCCATCCTGACCGCTGCTGCCGAGGTTATGGACTTCGAGGCGGCGGAGCGAGGTGGGCGTGTTGCTCGGACTCCCATCGGCGGTCGGGACGGAGATTTCAGTAAAAATGTCGAAGAAGGATGTGGCGGGGAAGGGTGGGAGGGTTGGGGAAGGAGCAGGCGGCTGTGAGTCAAAGACGTTAAGTGAGACGCTGACGCCGTCCTGGCCGCTGCTGCCGAGGTTGTTCACGGGCCGTCGTCGGAGTTCAGTGCCCGAGGAATCCGTCCAGGACGCAACGCCCTGGGTGAAGACGAGAACGGGGGGTCCGGGTGGGAGGCCGTTGGTGGGGGGTGCGACCATCCCGTCAGAGACGCCATGGGAGGGTTGTCGGTCCAGATCGTCTTGGTTGCGATAAGTGATCTGAACCTTTGCAAAGTTGATGGTCACGGCAGAAGCCGCGGTGGCACCGAGACAAAGGGTCAAAATGGCAGCAGTGACGGGAACGCGGGAACGAGCGAGCATGGTATCCTCCAATGCTCTCTCCCGTGACCAAAATTTTTTACGGGCGTACATATCCCTATGTGCGAAAGCTTATCATGCGACCGTGCGAATGCAAATAGAAATATGAGGATTCTAAATATCAGACGGCGCGTGGGTGTGCCGGCGCGAAAATGCCTCGCAACTGCAATCCACCGGTCTTTCCGGACCGTGTGATTTTATGCGCAGCGGCTTCTTACTGGATCGGGCGGTGAGTTTATTTAATGGTCAGCGCAATGTCGAGTTCTTTAATCGCTTCATCGATGTGTGCAACAATAACCGCCTCATGTCGACCGGTGACAATGCCGCGGGCTTGTTCCAGCATCTGTCGGGCTTCTTTGAGTTGTTCATCCGAGACGGCTTGTTTTTCATGGCCATGACCATCGCCGCGGATGTCCGTCCCCAGCTGGTCGCACGCCGCTTCAATGGCGTGCATCGCTTTGATGCGGTGCCCTTTATAATCGTGGTCCGCGGCGGCCATGGTTTTGTACGCGTGGCGAAGCAGACCAATTTCAGTGGCTTCCCCTGCCGGTTTCGCGGCCTGCAGGCTGGGAAGCACGCACGCCAGCAGGAACGCTGCCGCGACGGACTGAATCATTCGAATATTGCGCTTTATTATGTTTCCTCTCGGTTAGATTTTTCGGACACGCCCATTGTACCTACAGGTACTACGCGGGGAAGGACTGTTGGTTTCACCTGAGGGTGCGGCTCGTTTTTCCGGCGCTGGCTCAACCGTGGAAATATATGGGATTCTGAGACGCGCCCGTGAGGAAGCGTTCGGTGTTCCTCGCTGAGGGATCAAACGCTTCCTCACGGGCGCGTCTCGGAATTTTGCGCAGTCAGCAGGCAGAAGAAAGCACTCTCCGGAAAAACGGGCACGCCGCTTTATGACTTGGGCGCAATGCTCGTATCGATGGTGGCAAACGATTGAGCATTCAGTGCCAGCGGAACATCGATCAGACTGAGCATGTGCCAGGCATCCGGGCGGTATTGAAGGATGGCGACAATGCCGTTGGAAAGTGGATAGCGGCGTGGAGTCCCCTCCGGGATGCCCAGGATATGGTTGATGGCCTGTGCGATGACGCCGCCATGGGTAATGACGAGAACGTCCTGGGCGGAATGTTGGGCGGAGATATTTTTGAGGGTCGCTTGGATCCGGCTCCACAGGGCGTTGTTCGATTCAATGCCGGGCATACCGGTCCAATCGGCAAGGTCGCCGGTGGATGAGAGTCCGAGGGCCGTGCGCGGCGCGCGGATTTCGGGGGACGTTGCACCTTCATAAGGGCCGAAGGAGCGTTCGCGAAGTTGTTCCGTGGATTGAATCGGGACGGAGAGTTTCGCACCCTGCAGGAGAAGTTCGGAGGTTTGCAAGGCTCGTGGCAAGTCGCTGGAATATAGTGCGGCGAAGGGGCGGTCGGCGAGGAGCTTTCCGAGGGCAAGAGACTGAGCGCGGCCTTCGAGGTTCAGGTCGGTGGGGATGTGACCTTGGACGCGGCCGGCGGCGTTCCAGTCGGTTTGACCGTGGCGAACGAGCCACAGACGTGCGGGCAGTAAAGACATTTTTGCTCCATGAGAAAACAAGTCGCGGAATTGTAACGTGAATGCACACTTTGCAGGGAAGCACTACCGTTCTATGTCAGCACTGTCATGTGCGCCGAGACGCGCTCGGAGCGACGATTCTCTTCGACGATTTCCAACACAAGACTCCCGACCTACTGGCTGGCCATGGCGCGTTGGCTTATAATTTTCGCACTTTCACTGCGGCAGGAGTTTTATGGTGAAGTCGTCCATTCCGAAGGCGCGTTCTGCTCCCCCCCCACCCGCGGAATTTATCGCGGCAAGGGTGGAAAAGGTGCGGGCTGCGATGCGGGCGGGCGAAAAAAGGGGGCCGAAGGAAAGCTCCCCGAGGCGTTGCTGGTGACGAATTTCGTGGACGTCTCATGGCTGACGGGTTTTGAGGGGGACGATTCTTACGTGTTAATGACCAGCGACCGCGTACTGCTGCTCAGCGATTCTCGATACGAAGAGCAGATTCAGCTCGAGGCGCCATGGCTCAAGGCGGTCATGCGAAAAAAGTCGATTTTGGAAGAGCTACTAAAGCAGGTGAAGCGCCTCAAGATCGGGGCGCTGGCGGTCCAGGCGGAGTCGATGACGCTGAAGGGCCGCAAGACATTGGAGGAGTTGGCGAAAAAGGCCGGGGTGAAACTGAAGCTCGTGCCCGTGACGGATATTTGTGTGAAGCCGCGGCAAATCAAAGACGCTCGCGAGATCGGCATCATGGAGGAGGCGATTCAGATCGCCGAGGGAGCCTTCCTCGCGTTGAAGAAACAGTTGAAGGTCGGGATGACCGAAAATGAGATCGCCGGCCGCCTCGGATATGAGATGCGAAAACGCGGGGCTCTGAATTCGTCGTTCGATACCATCGTCGGCGCAGGGGCGAACGGATCGCTGCCGCACTATCGGCCCGGCAATGTGAAGATGGGCGCGAACATGCCCTTGTTGATTGATTGGGGCGCACGGTTTAAGGGCTATTGCTCTGATTTGACCCGCGCTCTTTTCGTCGGTAACGTGCCCACGCAGATGCGTGAGATTTATCAGATAGTGCTCGAGGCCCAACTGGCGGCGATCGCGGCGATCAAACCCGGCGCGCATGGCAAAAAGGTCGACAAGGCTGCGCGCGACGTCATCAAAAAGGCCGGCTACGGCGAAAAGTTTGGGCATGGCACCGGCCATGGACTTGGACGCGACATTCATGAGGCCATCAGCCTGTCCCGGTTGAGCAAGACCGTCCTCGAGCCTGGAATGATCGTCACCGTCGAGCCGGGGATATATGTGCCCGGCGTTGGTGGCGTGCGGATCGAAGATGACGTGCTGGTGACTGAAACCGGTCATCGGGTGTTGAGCACGTTGCCCAAGGATTTGGCGTCAGCGATGGTGTGAGGCGAGTGATTCAAGTTTTGTGTTTTGTGTTGAGATGATTTTGAACGGACCTGTGTTCCGGAGAAATAGACATTATGGCTAAGAAATCTGGCTCTTCATCGTCCTCAGGGGTGTCGGCGAGCTTTACGGATACGAAGCGCGTGAAGGATTTGATCGCCCTGATGGCAGAGAATGGGCTGACGGAAATTGAACTCGCCGAGGACAAAAGCAGAATTGTGCTGCGGCGGGGCACGGTATCGGGCGGCGGCACGCCGGCGGGGCATTATGCGGCACCCCAGATGATGGCGGCTCAGGGTCCGGCAGCGGGAGCCGCTTCGCCGCCGGCGGTATCCAAGACAGAAGAAAATCTCGTCCCCGTAAAGTCGCCAATGGTCGGCACTTTTTATAGCTCGCCCAATCCCGAATCCGATGCCTTTGTGTCCATCGGCACCGAGCTCACAAAAGATAAAACCGTCGTCTGCATTATCGAAGCAATGAAGGTTTTTAATGAAATTCACGCCGATGCAAGCGGAACGGTCGTGAAAATTCTCGTCGCCAACGGCCAAACCGTCGAGTATGGACAGCCCATGTTTTTGGTAAAGCCGCAGTAAAGAGCGGATCCGTGTGAGTCGAATATTTTAACCACGAAGTCACAAAGCAGAGGACGGCACGGAACGGAGAGAAATTTCAGATTTGAAATTTCATCTGCTTCAACTCTTGGCTCGTGGGTGTCACAGTCTTCCGAGGTTTGAATGTTTCAGCGGATTTTAATTGCGAATCGGGGGGAGATTGCTCTTCGGATCATTCGCGCCTGCAAAGAACTCGGCGTCGAAACCGTGATCGTCTATTCCGAAGCGGATAAAAACGCCAGCTATCTGCGCCTCGCGGATCAGGCGATTTGCATCGGGCCCGGACCGGCGTCGGAAAGCTATCTGAACATCCCACGCATCATTTCGGCAGCCGAAATAGCCGACGTGCAGGCGATCCATCCGGGCTTTGGTTTTTTGTCGGAGAATGCCCACTTCGCCGAAGTCTGCCGTTCCTGCAGGATCGAATTCATCGGACCCAGCGTCGAATCGATGCAGATGCTGGGGTCGAAGCTCGCGTCAAAAGAACTCGCAAAAAAGTGCAACGTGCCCCTCACCCCCGGCAGCGCGGGCGCGATCACGACCGAGGAGGAGGCCGTCGCCGTCGCGCGAAAGATCGGCTATCCCGTCATCATCAAGGCCTCAGCCGGCGGTGGCGGACGCGGCATGCGCGTGGCCCACAACGACATCACCCTGCAATCCAACATCAAGAGCGCACAGCAGGAAGCCGAGGCCGCTTTCAAAGACGGCACGATCTTTATCGAGAAATATCACGAAGAGCCTCGGCACGTCGAAGTGCAGATTTTGGGCGATAAGCATGGGAATGTCGTCCATCTGTGGGAACGGGATTGCACCTTGCAGCGGCGACACCAGAAATTGGTCGAGGAATCGCCCTGCCCCGTGATCGATCAGAAAACCCGCGAAGAGCTTTGCAACGCGGCAGTCCGCCTCGCGAAGGAAGCGAATTATTACTCCGCCTGCACGTGCGAATTCATCATGGACAAGGATAAAAAGTTCTACTTCCTTGAAGTGAACACGCGAATTCAGGTCGAGCATCCCGTGACGGAACTGGTCACGGGCATCGACCTGATCAAATGGCAACTGAAGATCGCCGCAGGCGAAAAATTGACCATGAAGCAATCCGACATCCCGCAGAACGGCCACGCGATCGAGTGCCGCATCAACGCCGAGGATCCGGAACGAAACTTCGCCCCCTCCCCCGGCAACCTTGATGAGTTCATCGCCCCGGGTGGCCCGAACGTGCGGCTCGAGACGCACGCCTATCAAGGCTACCGCGTGCCGCCCAATTATGATTCCATGATTGCAAAACTGCTCACCTACGGAAAAACCCGCGACGACGCCATCACCACCATGCGCCGCGCACTCGACGAATTCCGCATCGGCCCCATCAAAACCACCATCCCCCTGCATCGGCAAATCATGGGAAACCAGGACTTCAGAAGTTCAAAGGTGGATACGGGCTGGATCGAGCGAACGTACAAACCAAAGGGATAAGAGGCTCGAGGGCGGAGATTTGTTCATTCGACTTGCTCGGCGAGTTGTTCCAGGCGAGTTGTCCCAACAGATGAGCGGCACTTTTGAGTGGTCATGAAGCGTGCGGGTGGGATGAACATGACGTGAGGCCTCACTGTTGTTATGACAAGAATTGCGGTGTATCACTACCGTCAACCTGCGATCCCGAAACTACTCCAAATGCCGTGCGGATCATGCGACGGGTATGATCGTGCGTTGAACTTCGTGCTTGACAGGGCACCTTATGGTCATAGAACGTCGATTTTGCCGCAACCATCCCGAACGCCCGGCAATCGGTGTCTGCGTGATGACGCAACAGGCGATTTGCGGTGAGTGTTCCACCCGTTACGAAGGGGTGAACTACTCCCGGGAAGGCCTGTCGCTATTAAAAAGTCGGCGGGCGCAAGAACGAGCCAAGCACAGGGCTTGGCCGAATGTCGCATTGCTGGTACTGTCGCCGGTTCTATTGCTCCTGGTTTACTGGTCGTACTACACACTGGCGGTCACGCTCATAAGCTTGACGCACTGGGAGTGAAGGCACCATGCAGCGGGCGTCTATCTATGACCCACGTGATTTCCTGCAGACCCGCGGCTCTGCGTCGCAGCCACTGGATGGCGCTCTGGAATATGTGCGCACCCGCGGTTTCCGACTGTTGCCCGAGTATGTGGCTGCAATGCTTCCCATGTCGGTAATCGCGCTGTTTGTTATTGATGCCATCAGTGCGCAGCATCGGTCGGTGCTCATGATGTGGTGCGTCGCGCTCGTGCCGGCGACGTTGTGGCGATGGGCCTGGCTGGCGCGGATTCAACAGCTTGTGCAGCAAGACGTACAGGCGAGGCACGGGTTAAAGCTGCGGTCGCGCATGGCTTGGATACTGCTTGCGCCTCTATGCGAATGTCGCCGCTTCGTGGGGAAGTTTCGTTTTGGCTCCGTCCTTTTATGGCCTCTTCGTGGGAACATTTTCCGCCCCTCTCCTGCTTGAACGTGATGGTCCACTGTTCCGCGAGATGGTCCAGGCGCTGACGTGGATTCACCACTCCACCAAGCGGCTGGTGCAAGCCTGCTTCGTGCTCTTGATTCTCATGCTGGCGGCGTTCGTGGCGACGCTGGTGGTCCAATGGGCAGTGACGTCGTTCCTCCTGCCGAGCTTGTTGGATTTGGACGCAACCGGGCTGCAATTAACCTTTCGCAGCGTGGCCTGGCGGTTGAGCATTCTTTACTTCATCGGCCTCGCCTTCGATTTTTATTGGGCCATCGCCTCCGTGTTTCTGTATTACGATTCCCAATCCCGCCGCACGGGATCCGATTTGCGAGCGAGGCTCAATACGCTGACCGTCGCACGGAGCGGCACATGACTGGACGCTTTCGCCAATGCCTGTTTGCAGTGGTATTGCTCGGTTGGATCTGTTCCTCCAGCTTTGCAGAATCCTTCAGCAAGGTCGAGATGGCAGATCCACATCAACAATTGCAGGAAATCCTGAAAAGACCTTTGTATCAGCGGTGGCAACTTCGGCAGGGCCAGGCGCAGGATTCTGCCGCAGGTGCCGCAGCCCGCGAGGAGCTCCAGAAATTTGCGGATTGGCTGGACGAGTGGATCCGTTTCTTGTTTCGCTCTCCGCGTTCTGCAACAGGCTCATGGGCCATGCCTTCGCTGAGCGATGGCTTGAAGATTTTATTCTGGATCGTTGGTGGGGTGGCGATTGGTCTGTTTGTTCTCGCACTGGTGATATTGCTGATCCGCGTTTTTCGCGACAATCAGAAATCGCGTTCAAGCGATAACGTGCTGAGCCGGGAGCAAATAGCCCGGGCGCTCGATCAGGGAAATGCGCTGGCGATGGGCGGAGAGCAATGGTTGGACGAAGCGGGTCGTCTAGCTGCCGAGAAAAATTTCCGCGCGATGTACCGGGCGATGTATCTTGCGTTGCTTTCGGGCCTTCATGCGAACGGCACGATTGATTTCAATCGCCATCACACGAATTGGACGTACGTGCACCGCTATCGCGGTCTGCCGGCGGAGCGCGAAGTGTTCTCATCGCTGACGGACTTGTTCGATAGCGTCTGGTATGGATGGCAGACATCCTCGCATGCGGATTTAAACACGCTGCGATCTCAGGTCCAAACGCTCATCCAATCGTCGGCGCCTGCGGGAAGGGATGCGCGTGCGACTTAAAATTGCGATTATTGTCGCGGTGGCGCTCACCCTGGTGGGCTGCTGGTTTTTTTATCAGTCCGCCGCCCTTGCCAGCCGTGGCGGCGATGACACCCCGCTTTATTCCAGCGAACGACACGACCCTTACGGCACCGCAGCGATCCGAGACCTGCTGCTCGAGCGCGGCATACCCACGTCAAACCTCATGAGGCCCGCGCCAGAAGAAGCAGTAGGCGCGGTTTTGATTCAGGTGCTTCAGAGTTCGAGCGGGGTTTTTCGCGACAATCCCACATTGCAGCAGTCGCCGCTGAAGGCGTGGATTCAACAGGGTAACACCGTCATTCAGTTCACCCGCGCAGACACGGAATTGATGACCGACGCAGATCTCACCGGTTCGACAGTAACGTCGCTCCACGATATCGAATCCGCCGAGTCAAGCGGAAAGCCCCCCACCGACATCCCCGGCAGTGGCCAAAGGGCGAACTGGATCGCCGCCCCCGACGCCGCCGGCAAAGCGCTCGCACGCACCTCCGAAACCCTGGATTGCTGCGCCTCCGATGACGCTTTTACCGCAAAAAGACGCCCGCAAAACCAAGATAACCCTGGCCGGAAAACCAAAGCCCGCCATTGTGATCAAAGCACCAAACGGCCCCACACAATGGCAGCCGCTGGCCATGGTCGATGGCTCGCAGGAATGGGTCGCTGCGGTACGGCCCTTTGGAAAGGGCCGCATCATTATTGTGGGATCGCAAACACCCATCCTCAATCACGCGTTGGATAGCCGTGTCAATTTGGAGTTCATCCTTTCGCTGATCGCTCCGCCCGACAAGCTCTCCACCACCCAGGTGATTTTTGATGAATGGTCGCACGGGCTTGGGCATGAGGGGACTGTCATCGGCTTCATCCATCAAATCGGATTGCTGCCGGCCCTCTTTCAACTTTTCTTCTTCGTGGCGTTGTACGTCTGGGCAACGTCAGGGTTCCATCCGCCAGACCCCCGGGTGATAAAGCGGCGGCGATCCGCAACGGAGCAGATCGACACGCTCGGCTATCTTTACAGCCAGTCCATGAAGACGCCCGTCGCATTTGAAAAGGTTCATGCAGAGGTTCGGCGGCGCATCGCGACGGTCCTGCACTGTTCGCCGGCCGCAATCGAGGCCACGCTCGGGCATGTGTCGCCGGACGTCGCTGCGAAAGTTCGCGCCATCCTCGCAACTTTAAATGAAGTCGGTCGCGGCCCTGGCCCCCTCTGTCCGTCGTGCGGTTATGATCTCACGCGCAATACCAGCGGAAAATGTCCCGAATGCGGCGCGGTTATTCACTGGTCGCTCAAAGACCGCATCCAGGAAATTGAGCCGCTCGCCGACATCCCGCAGCGTGAGGCCAAACGCCCGAAAAAGGCGGAGCAGCGGTTAGCCGCCGCCCTTCGTGATTCCCACCAGTTTTGCCAGGAGTTCATCCGTGTCCGAAATCGTCACACCTAGTCCCTCTCCCGTGCGGCCACCGTTTTCGGGGGATTTGGCAACCGCCGTTGCAGCGCTTACCGCGCTGTCGCACCGAGATTGCCAAAGTCATCCGCGGTCAGGAGCGGGTGGTTGAGCAGATGATGATTACCCTTCTCTGCGGTAGCCATGCGTTACTCGAGGGAGTGCCGGGCGTGGCAAAAACGCTCATGGTGCGAACCTTAGCGATGGGGCTCTCCGCCCGCGCCAAGCGCATTCAGTTCACGCCGGATTTAATGCCTTCAGATGTCGTCGGCACAAACGTGTTCAACGTCAATACCTCGCAATTTACATTTCATCACGGCCCCATTTTTACGGATCTGCTGCTTGCCGATGAAATCAATCGCGCTCCGGCAAAGACGCAGTCGGCGCTGCTGGAAGCGATGAGTGAGCGCAGTGCCACCGTCGATGGCGTGCGTCATGAACTTTCGCCGGTGTTCACCGTGTTCGCCACGCAGAATCCGATTGAATTTGAAGGAACTTATCCGCTGCCCGAAGCGCAGCAGGATCGTTTTCTCCTGAAGATCAAGGTCGATTATCCGCAGGCCGATGCGGAGCGATCCTTATTGGAGGCCGTCCATCGCGGAGACCCGCCTGATCGCCTAGTAGCCGGCAAAATCACGCCCGTGCTCACAGTCGAGCAGTTGCGGGAAATGCAGCGTGCCCTGTGCCAGGTGCGCGTCGAGCCGCCAATCATTGAATACATTCTTAAGATCATCCGGGCGACGCGCGATACGGAATCCATTCTGGTTGGCGCCGGCCCGCGCGGGGGGATTTTCCTCCTGCAGGCAGCCAAAGCCCTGGCGCTTTTCAAGGGCCGCGATTTTCTGACGCCCGATGATGTCGTCGCGATGGTCACCCCCGTGCTGGCCCATCGCATCACGCTGACGGCCGAGTCTGAAATCAGCGGTGCGACACGCGAAGAAACCCTGCAGGCGGTGCTTGGAAAAATCGAGGTTCCGCGATGATCGTCCCCGGACGATTGACGCTCACGCTTGCACTGATGACGGCCGTGCTGTTGATCGCCGCCATCGTGATTCCATCACTGGCGCTGGTGGCGATAGGCATTGACGTCGCATTGATCGTCATCGTCGAAATCGTCGGTTGTTCGCTGCGCCGGGTTTCCGTCACCGTGCACCCGGAATGGCCCGAGCGCGTCCAGATGGGCCGCGCCGTCGATCTCCCCTTCCGCATAGAAAATCGCGGCACGACCCGTGTCTTCTTGAAACTGCGGCAAATCTGGCCCGGCACGCTCGACGCTCCGACCGACACTGTCGAAATCCAGATTGATGGGGGCGAAGTCGTGAGCCTGGCGACTCCAGGCCACTCCCCGGGTTCGCGGCGAGATCTCCCAATCAATCACGGAATTGGAAATCCGCTTCACCGCCGATCTTGCCCGGTGCCGCTGGCAGATTCCCTCGCCTGAACTTCTCTCCTATCCCAATCTCAAAAACGTCGCCAACTATGAGCAACTGCAACGCAGTCATGCTTCCGCTCAGGTCGGCATCCATCAGGTCCGCAGTCTCGTCAATGGCCGGGAGTTTGAGCAGCTCCGCGATTATTTTCCCGACGACGACTATCGAGACATCAACTGGAAGGCGACCGCGCACCACTCGCGCCCCATCACCAACATGTATCGCGCCGAGCGGAATCAGGAGATCATCCTGTGCCTCGATTGTGGAAGGATGATGGGCAGCCAGATTGGTACGGGCACCGTGCTCGATCAAGCCGTGGATGCGGGCATCATGCTCGCCCATGTTGCCAACCGGCAGGGAGATCGCATCGGATTAATCTTGTTTCGAGACGTGGTGCAGCGGTTTGTGAAGCCTCAGGCCGGATTGAGCGGCGTGAACCGGATAGTCGAAGTCTTGGTGGAGGCGAAACCCACATCAGCGTTTCCCTCCTACACCGCGCTTGTGGAAACCCTCCGAAGCCGCCAGAAACGGCGGGCGATGGTTTTCCTCTTCACCGATCTCAATGACCCGCAGCTTGCCTCCAACATGGCGGAGGTCCTTCCGCTCGTCAGCCGCCGGCACGTCATGACTGTCATCAACCTGGCGATCCGCAGCTCGAGACAATCGCCTCCGGCCCGGCGACAGAGCCTCGAGATGTCTTTCGCGTGTTGGCCGCGCGGGAATTGGCGACCGAACGTTCCCAGCACACGATCTCGCTCATCCGCTCCGGCGTTCGCGTCCTCGAAGCCGACGCCACTTCGCTCTCGCTCAAATTGATCAACATGTACCTGACCCTGAAGGCTCGCCAGGTCGTTTGATGCCCCTCACTCCTCGACTTCGGCCGGGCGCGGCTTCACGGGAATCCGGAAGAGATACACCAGCAGCGCCGTGAACAATGCCGCAGCAACAGAAATTTTCAATGCGTACGGCAGCGTGGGCTCATTGATCTGCGAAAAGCCCCCTTCAATAAAACCGGCCAGCACCAGCAGCGTGGACGCGCCCACCACCAAGTCCACCAATTGCGGACGAATGCGGCGAATCTGCACCGTCACGGATCCCTCGCCCCGCCGCAACTGCGTCCTGGCCAACAGGAATCCCGCTGTTCCCGCGAACATCACGCATGGCAACTCAATGGAGCCGTGAGGGCCCACCCATGCGACAAAAAAGACGAACACGCCATTCGACCAGTACAGCGCTGCCAGCGATCCCAACATTGCGCCATTATAAAACAGCATTACCGCCGTTCCGATTCCAAACGAAAGCCCCAGTGCGAACGCCAACACGCTCACTCGAATGTTGTGGCTGAAAAGGAACGTGGTAAAGACGCCATGGTCGGTCGCCGTGTTCACCTGTGAAACGCCCTCACGCTCCTGCTTCTCTAATCTGGCGACACGGTCGCGCGAATCTTCCGCCAGGTTCTCCGCGGGCAGAAAAACTTCCGCCATCCGCGGTGCTATCGCCGTTGCCACGCCGCCGCACAATGTCCCCGCCAACAGAATCAGCACACTCAACAAAAACATGCGATACTCGGCCCGAATCGCAGCGGGAAAATAGTGCCGCAGAATCATCCACCAGGCCTTGAACGGATTGGCGCGTTTCGGAACCGACAGCGTCCCATACGCCCGCGCCACCAGCGCCTCAAGATAATCGAGTAGCGTTGGATTTCCCGTGCGCGTCTGCACGAGGTTCAAATCGCTGGAGGTCAGTCGATAAAGCCGGAAAAATTCATCCGCCTCAAGCGGGGAGAGCGCCGCGATTCCACGTTCGTCAATTCGATCCAGCAACTGGCTTAGCCGCAGCCATCGCGATTGTCGAGAATGAAGAAAGGCGTTCAAGTCCATGCATCAATTTTGACAGGCCTCCGTCCCCATGACAAGATCACGCGGTCGTCCGCCAAGGGTAAGTGACATTGCCAAAGCTTGAAATCATCACGCCTGAGCAGGTGCTCTTCCGGTACGAAACCGCCGGCCTCGTCACGCGCATGCTCGCATGGCTGCTCGACTACACGCTCATTGTCGCGGGCTATATTGCCATCGTCCTCGTTTGCAGCATGCTCGGCCAGGTCGCATTCATCTTCATCCTGCTCGGGATGTTCATTCTCGACTTCGGCTATTTCACCTACTTCGAAACCCGTTCAGCAGGCCAGACGCCCGGCAAGCGGCTCTTTTCGCTTCGAGTGATTTCCATCCACGGCACGCGAATCCGTTTTGCCGACGCACTCATGCGAAATCTCCTCCGCCCCATCGATAATCTCCCCTGGATCATGGTGGTCGGAGGCACAGTGGCCTTCTTTGATCGCCATCATCGCCGTCTTGGAGATATGGCGGCAGAAACCGTCGTGGTTCGCGAGGTTCGCAGAGCGTTGCCCCAGGCCCTGACCGTCGGCAAGGAGCGCCTCAACACGTTTCAAAGCAACCGCTCGCTGCAACAGCGCATTCTGAACCGCATCACCCGGGATGACCGCGACCTGATTCTCGACCTCGCGATTCGCCGGGACCAGCTCGATCCCGAGGTGCGTGAAGAACTCTTTGCCGCAGCCGCAATGCACTATCGGAATCAATTTTCACTTCCGCTCGATCTCGACCACCTCTCGGATGAGCAAACCATCATGAATCTTGCACTTCTGATTCAAGATGCCAAATTCACCGGTTGATCAATTTTTCCTTTGAGATCACCACGTGAGAAATCGTTAATTTTTGCAGTTTTTCAACTTATAGCTTTACAAAGTGTCACGCCGAATTTAGTGTACATACGTTAATTCCATTTCAAAATGTTCGTATTCCGACGTCTGGAGAAGGACCGCGCATGACCATGCCAACCACCACCCCCCCGGGGATGGGCCGCTGCGAAGTTACCGGAAAAATAGTGCCCGAAGACGAATTGGTCGTTCTCAACGGCCAGCGCATGTGCGCGGAGGGGAAAGGCTATTCTTCTCGAGCGTCTGAAGGCCGGCGAAGCCATGCCGGGCGAATCGGAAAGGCCGACGGTCTTCCGGCGCTTCGGTTGCATCTTCCTGGACGGCATCATCCTGTTGATTCCTACCCTCATCTTCAACTTCATCTTCGTATTCGGCGTTGCCACCGCCGGAGTTAGAAATCTTGTGGTCGTGGGTGTCGGGCAGTTTATTATTGCCACCATTAGCATCCTCTACTTCACATTCCTTCACGGTTCGCGCGGGCAAACCCTCGGCAAAATGGCAGGCAAGCTCAAAGTTGTGCATAGATGGCAAGCCCATGACGATGGGCGTCGCGTTCATCCGGGCGCTCGCTTACCAAGGCCTCGGCTTGCTGCCGCCAGTGCTGATCATGATAGCCGCCGCCGTGCCGGCCGCCCTTGCCGGGCTTCAGATGGGCGGCGGCTTTCTCGTTGCAATCTACGCCCTGGTCAACGTCATCTTCGCCCTTTTTGACCGCACCCAACAACGCGCCCTCCACGATCACATCGCTGGAACCCGCGTAATCATGCTTAGCCGCTGATCAAGGAAAAACGCCGTGACGGACGCCCTTGCCGCAAACCTGATCGAGCCCCCTCCCCGCCAAGCGCCCTTATCCCCCATCGCTCGCCTCATCTGCCCATCGTGCAGCCGCGAGCTTCCGTTCGGCTCCAACGGCGCCACCGTCTGTTCTAATTGTGCTTGGAAAGGACAGGCTTTTCTTTTCAACCCCCTCCCCCTGACCGTCGATTCCGCCGAGCACCGCGCTAGCCGAGGACGCCACCTGCATTCACCATCCCACCAAGAAAGCGGTCGCCGTATGCGCCGGCACTGGAGATTACGTTTGCGCCTGTGCGCCATCCAATTGAATGGCCAAACCTACAGTGCGAACTACCTCAACACCGCGGGCAAAGAAAAAGCAGGCAAAGCATTCGACCGTTATCTTGAACGTCCCGATAACACGATCATTACTCTCCTCGCCTGTAGCTTCATCCCCTACGTCAACTTCGTCGTTGTGCCTTTCGCATTCATCTGGATCCCTTACGCGTTCTATCTCTACTTTAAAGCCTTGAAGATGCGGAAGGGGAACCCCATTTATGCGCGAGTTATGGGCCGAAGCCGTGTGATTGCGATCCCCATCTTGCTAAGCCTGTTCGCTTTATTGTGGGCCGCCGCCGTCGTTGTCATCATCGTCATGCTGGTCTCGCGCCGCGGAAGCTGAAGGAACAATACCATGGCAGTAGATCTTCGCAGCAATTCTCTCTTCAATCGAACGAGCGTCCTTATCGAACCGGATTGCCTGGTTCTGTTGGAGCATGAACGCACCAAGGATCGCGTTCGAAAGATTATGTTCGACCGCGTGGAGCAGGTGATTGCCTGGCGCAAGGTTCCAGTCATCCGCATCCTCGTCGTTGCGTTGTTCCTCCTCCTCCCCGGTGCGGCGTTGTTCTTCGTGGGCAATGTCACGTCTACAGTGATCGCAATATTTCTGGAGATTGTCGCCCTGACCGCATTAACGTGGTACCTCTACTGCCAAAAAACGATCATCCGATTGGTTCGCTCTGGAAAGACCGACGATATCACCGGCGTCTTTCGTCCGGGGAAAGTTCGACGGCTCCTCGCCAAAATCGAATCCAACATCAGGAATGTTCAACTGCCGCCGATATCAATTGCCGAACCGCCTGCTCAAGACTACCAATCACGATGACACCAGTCGCGTTCCAATATTTATCAGCTTTGCAATGACACTCCACACTCAGCAGTAAGATTTCATCAACTTCGTCCTCGACCACTACGTCCACGACGGGGTCGACGAACTCGACCAGGACAAACTTCTCACGCAAAAATACCACGCACTCACGGACGTGCCAATGCCTGGAAGGAAGTGCTTTGAGCGGCGTTGGCGAAAGGTTTTGGCACAAATTTGGCACAGCGAACTGTGCCAAATAAAAAAGCCGTTTGTAACTGCCATGCAAATCAGCGGTTAAGACCGGCTACCAAAACAACACGGAGAGAGAGGGATTCTGCGCCTCCCCCTTTTCCATAACTTCTGCGGTGGCCTTAATTTAACATTTAAGCATTTGTACGTAAACTATTTATCGTTGTCCCACTGGCTCCCTCGCAGTCCCGTCAACTTCATCCTCAGTCCACGGAAAGCGGGCGAAAAACGGGCGAACTTTTTCTGGCCTTTTGAGCTTGGTCTAAATTCGCGGTGGACTCGTCAAGACCGGCGTCCCAGCCGCGCATTGCGCCGGGCGAAGTCCGCCCAGCGCGCTCGTGAGCGTCAACGCAAACGGGCCGCAATTATCGCGCTGGCGGCGGAAATCATACGTCAGCGGCGCTGCGTCATCTTGAGGACGCTCATCATCTCGGTGGCGGCAATCTGCGTTTTCATTTTGGGGACATCTTTGACGTTCTATGCTCGGGCCGATCAACATCGCCCGAGCCTTCCCCTTGACCCTATGGATGCCGCCGTCCCCATTTACGCTTTGGGCACGTTGGCCGGCGGTCCGAAGGAAAAAGGGAAGCGGGGCGCAATTTACGCCCGCTATTCCACCAAAATGCAGCGGAGCACTGAGGACCAGATTCGGACCTGCCAGGAATGGGCGGCAGCCAACGGCGTGACTGTCGATCCCAAGCATATTTTCGTGGATGAAGCCAAGTCTGGCGGCACGCAGTCGTCGAGCCGGCCTGCAGGCTCTGGAAGCCGCATTGGACGCGAACGAAATCGACGTCCTCGTCGTTTTTACAACGAGTCAATTATACCGCCATATGTATAAGTCGCTAAGACTTGTGCAGGAACAAATCGTGTCCAAAGGTCGCCGTGCCGTTTTCGTTCGGCAGGGAATCGATACGGACGACACCGAGTTCTGGGGTGTCATGTTTCAATTTTATTCGATGATGGATGAACGGATGGCCGCCTCGCAGGCAGCGATGGTTCGCGCAGGTCACGAAGGTGTGGCGCTTCGTGGCTTGATTTGCGGCACCCTCACTTTCGGTTATGGCGGTGAAGTGGTCCCAGACGTATTCACCAAAAAAAACAATCCGGCCAGGAAAGTGGTAGTTAACGAGAGGGAGGCCGAATGGGTTGCAAAGATCTTCCAATGGTATCTCGGCCGGGAATATCCGGCGCAAAACCAATGGGTGAGACTGCGATAGCGCGTCGTTTGAATCGTGAGCGTGCTCCGTTGCCACCCAAGTGCAGCACGGGGCATTGGACGCCGGGAGCTGTTCACGGCGTTTTAGGGAACCGGCGGTACGTCGGTGACTGGTCTTACGCTTGGTCAGAAACACGCTGGCAAGGCGAACAAGATTACGCGCGTCAATTCAACCGCGAAGAGCCTCGGCGGAAAATTTTCAGGGAACCGTTGCGCATTCTTAATGACGAACTCTTTTACGCCGCCCAGGAAAGCCTGTTGAAGCGCGAAACACCGGCGGCAACCGCCGCAAAACTCGGCAAGGCGATGAGCTTCCTCCTTTGTTTTCGAAGTTGCTGTGGTGCCCTCGCCACGAGCACCCTCTGCAAGCGATGGGGCGTGGCCTCTACCAGTGCCGGGAGTGCAAACGCGGGGAACAACCCGAGCTTTATTCGCAGTTTTTGGAGTCATTCGGCGGCCAGATGATCTGCGCAAGGGTTGCTGAGGTCCTCGCGAATGAAAGTACGCTGGTGCCGATGATCATCGAAAGTTTCACCCGCGTCGCCCACGACTTCATTAAGCCTGACGCCGTCTCTTGTGAGGACTTGCAAAGGCAGGAGCAGGCCGTAACGCGGAAATTGAACTTCATCTACGACGCGCCCGCCGAGAGCGAAGTGGATCGCAAAGAACAGCATGGGCGGGTGAGACTGCTTCAGGCCGAACGTTTTAGGATCCAGCGCAGCTTAAAAATCTTGCGTCGCCGCAGAACCAGGCTCCCGTCATTCCCTCGGAAAGTCAGATTCGGCAGCGGATCGCTGATCTTCAAAAAGTCTTCTGTGAAGCGATTGGCAGCACTGACCGCCGCGTTATTGATACCGTTCGCCACGTGCTTGGCCTGGTGACCGGCGGAAAGATTATTCTGAGCCATCGCGGTGAACGACGCCCTCATCGTGGATGGCTGCAAGCGACGTTTGAAGTCGACCTGCCCAAGGCGTTCCAGATCCCCACCGCATCGCAGACGACCCCGCTCACGATCAGCATCGACATGAAACCCCCGGAGCCGGTGATCGATATGACGCTGGCCCGCCAATGCAAGGAATTGTACGACCACGGGATGATGACGAAACTGATCGCAAAGAAGGTGGGAACACACCGTAACAAGGTTCATGTACTGTTGCGGGCTGCGTTTGAAGAGGTTGGCGGCACGTTGCCGCGCGGCAAGAATCCCGTCGCTGACCGAAGGGTGAATTTGCAATCTCCCCTGCAGCATCAGGCGTTGTCTGAGGAAGTTAAGTCCATGGCGGACGAGGGAATGCAACTGCAAGAAATCGCAGCCCAACTCGCCACCAACCGCGACGTCGTTACGAAAGCCTTGAGGTACTGGTATGAAAACCGCGGCCAAATTTACGTTGATGGTCGCGCCCGACGCAAGCAGCTCCGCTTGCTTCGGCAGGGTCAAGCGGCATGATCCCGGGGCGGCCAATGGCCGCCTCTTTTTTTTTAGCTATTGTATTAAAGTCCATTCGCGGGTGCCCGGCCAGGAACGCTCGGACGGAACTCAAATGGTGCAACAGACTGGGGGTCTGGGGGACGCAGGTTCAAATCCTGTCGCCCCGATTGGATCGCCCCGATTGGAAAGGGTCGCCGTAACTGGCGGCCCTTTTTCATTTGTGTGCCGAGCATGTTCGACAGTTTGGAGGTGCAAGTCCTCTACCCGACCTGATGGAGGTGAAGGGTTAGCCAAGAGCAAGGGCGTCGTCGCGAGGCGAGGTCTGAAAGAAGCTGGAGGCAAAGACGCGGGCTGATGTACAAGAACCGGATCAGAGGCGTGAGCGTCGGGCGAGCGGGCAAATGACCGCGAAGCCCATATCCATCAAGTGACCGCGAAGCCCATATCCATCAAGGGCGCAGAGCGTAAATCCGGCGGTCGTGCGTGGAAGGCGGTCGAACTTACCTCGGGAGATCTGTCGGGCTGTTTCGACGCGTCGTCGGAACTGGGTGGCTCGCAAGGGCCATTGATCGCCGGGCAGAAGTCAGCAGCGGGCGTAGTACCTGTCGGTAGGCCACTGGCCGTTGGACAGGGAAGGCCCAAACGGTATGGGATGGACGAAGGACGCAAGTATCCGCAGCCCTGTGGCAGAAAACTCGACGCAAGTCGGGCCTATGCGGAGATGCGGGTCGGTGAAGCTGACCCAAAGGCCGCGAGAGCCAAACAGTCTGTGGTCGGCGGGGCGCAACCGGAAGTCAGAGTGGACTGAACAACGCTAGCGGTTCAGTTGACTCGCTAACCAACCGAATCGCCGTGTACGGACCCGTACGCACGGTGGTGTGGGAGGGGTGGAGCCGTGAGGCTCCTCCCTATCCCGATTATGGCACTTCCGCTTAATGGTTGAGAATCTCAGCCGACGATCAAAATGTTTTCGGTCTATGGCCGGTCTATGGCTCACAGCCATTAATTTCTCTTACAAAAATCTTTCACGCGACGTAGAATGTGAGCAAATTCGTGCCAAACAACAAAATCGAAGGCCATGACATGCGGCATCGGACCGGGCGGCGTCCTTGTGCAGGAGACGATTTCCCCCCGGATCACGAAAACCCCGCGCAGGATCTGGGCGGGGTCGGACGTATACACCTAAGGCCTGATTGTCCTTTGGAGGGGAAATGAAAATCCTGTTTGTCGAAATTCAAAATTTCCGTAAGTTGAAATCTGTCCGCATTGATTTCAGCAGTGAAACAACGCTCTGCGTAGGCGCGAACAACAGCGGGAAAACGTCCGCCATGTTAGCGCTTAGTCACTTTCTCGTTAACCCCACAAAATTCACGACGAACGATTTCACACTCTCGGACTGGACGGCGATCAACAAGATCGGTGGTGATTGGGAGGCGAAGCCACCGAAAAGTAATCTGATTGAGCTTTTGCCCGCGTGGGAGTCGGTACTCCCTACATTGGACCTTTGGCTTGATGTGGGTACCGGTGAAATACATCACGTTAAAGATTTGATCCCCTCGCTGGAGTGGGCTGGCGGGAAAATAGGCGTCCGCCTGCGGTACGAACCAAAGGACATTGAGCAGTTAGCAAGGGAATATCTTGCGGCCATAAAGGCTGCAAATGACACCAAAGAGGCAAGCGTAAAAGATGGAAAGACGGATCAGAAACATACTCTGACGCTCTGGCCGCAAAACATGCGGTCGTTCCTAGATAGACGATTGACGAAGAGTTTTGAACTTCGCTATTACTTGTTGAACCCTGCCAAGTGCGTTCCGCCTTCGCATGGTGTTGCAAACCTGCAACCCATACCAACTGAAAGCCCGGCCCTCGACAGTAACCCGCTTAAGGGATTAATCCGTATCGACGAGATTTCTGCGCAGCGAGGACTAGGCGATTCTACAGGCTCTGGGCCGGATGAGGATCAGGGGAACAGAATCACGCCTCGGGATAAGAAAAAATTGTCAGAACAGCTCAGAAACTACTACACAAAGCATCTTGATCCCTCGTCATTTCCGGAGCCAACCGATCTCGACGCGCTCCAATCGATTGAAACGGCGCAGCAAGCATACGACGGTCGTCTAGCGAGCGGTTTCGCCACAGCAATAAAGGAATTGGAAAACCTCAACTACCCCGGCGTTACCGACCCGCGACTGAAAATTGCGACGCGTCTCCGTCCAAGCGATGGCTTAAATCACAATGCAGCCGTTCAATACGACGTTGTTGAACCCATGGTGGGTGACACCGCGCCGCCACTCACCCTGCCTGAGGAATACAACGGGCTTGGATACCAAAATCTTATTTCGATGGTGTTCCGACTTATGAGCTTTCGTGACGCGTGGATGCAGGTTGGCAAAGCGGGAAAGCTCATGGCATCCGAAGCGGCAGAGCAAACGATGCCTCGAATACATCTGGTATTAGTAGAAGAACCGGAAGCTTATCTGCACGCGCAGGTGCAACAGGTGTTTCTGAGAAAAGCTTATGGCGTGCTTCGCAATCACAAAGACCTTGGCGAGAGTAAGGCACTGATGACGCAATTGATTGTCAGCACTCATTCAAGTCATATCGCACATGAATGTGAATTCTCTTGGCTACGATATTTCCGTCGCTTACCGGCGGCGGCGCCAGGCCAAGTACCAACGTCAGCGGTCATCAATCTTACTGAAGTTTTTGGTACAGATGATGAGACAAAGCGGTTTGTGACACGCTACCTCCGCGCAACTCACTGCGATCTTTTTTTGCCGATGCGGCAATTCTCGTTGAAGGCCCCGCAGAACGCATGCTCGTCCCTCACTTTATAAGGAAACAGTTTGATAAGCTTCATTGCTGCTATGTCACGCTACTCGAAATTGGCGGCAGTCATGCACACCGGCTGCGCGCCCTGATTGAACACCTTGGTCTAATTACGCTGATCATCACCGATCTTGACTCCGTCGAAGGCGCTGGCCATCACAAGGCTGTTCCGCCCGCGCGAAAGCAGAACCAAATCACACGAAACTCGACGTTGAAAACATGGCATCCGGTACTGCAACCCATTGATGACTTGCTGGACGTTAAGGCAGCCGACAAAGTTAAAACATATCCCGCTATGCCTCTGTTTTCAGTCCGCGTAGCGTATCAAGTGCCTGTTATAGTGAAGATGTCGGCCGCTACCGGCGAGGTAGAAGCACTTTCTACGACGTTTGAAGATGCCTTAGTCTTCGAAAATTTACAGCTCTTTCGCACGCTTCCTGACCATGATGGCATGACCCTGTTCATCAATGCAGCAAAAGCGGCAACCGACCCGACCGATCTCAGCAAGGCCCTATTTGAGATTTTAAAGGACCTGGACAAGGCAACGTTCGCTCTCGACCTTCTGTGGCTGAAAGAACCAAACGATTTGAAAGTCCCGAGATACATTCGCGAAGGTTTGGTATGGTTGGAAGCTCAATTGACCAAGCGGCAATCCGATGATTCAAAAGCGATTTCAACTACGGCGGCTGCAGGGGTGGCTGCATGACCACCGCGCCTGCAATCGACGACACAATAGACGATCACATTGATGGCGAAATAAGCACCTACCTCAATATTGATCTACCACAAAGTTTTTTTCTATTTGCAGGGGCAGGTTCCGGAAAAACACGCTCTTTGGTTGAAGCGCTGAAACAGCTTAAAAAGACAAGCGGCAACAGTCTGCGGCTGCGCGGCCAGCAAATCGCCGTAATCACCTACACTAACGCCGCCTGTGATGAAATCAGAAGTCGGCTCGAATTCGATCCGCTTGTCAATGTGTCAACGATTCACAGTTTTATTTGGGGCCTCATCCAAGGGCTGACAGGAGATATTCGAAAATGGCTCCTAGACAATCTAGTGGCAAAGATTGACGACCTGCAGGCGCAATCGGGAAAAGGTGGCCCAGGAACCAAAACGGCGTTGAAGCGTCAGCGGAGCATTGAATCGAAAAAGCGCAGACTTGAATTGCTGCCCTCGATCAAACAGTTTGTATACAGTCCGACCAGTGACAATCGTGGCCGCGATGCGTTAAGCCACAGCGAAGTTATCGAAATGGGGGCATACTTCCTTACAAATAAGCCATTAATGCAGATGCTATTGCTTGGCCGGTATCCAATACTTCTTATTGATGAAAGTCAGGATACCAATAAATTGCTGATGGAATCATTCCTCACGGTACAAGCAACTCATCACAAGACATTCGGCCTCGGGCTGTTCGGCGATACGATGCAACGAATTTATGGTGATGGAAAAGTTGATCTCGGCATTGATCTCCCTCCAGACTGGGCCAAGCCGAAGAAGATCATGAATCATAGGTGCCCGACCCGGATAATCGGCCTTATCAACAAAATTCGATCGGCGGTCGATGACCAAGTTCAGCGCGCGCGGACGGACGCAAACGAAGGATATATACGTCTATTCGTTTGCCGCAACACAGTCGTGGATAAGTTCCAAATCGAATCGCAGGTTCGCGACCGAATGGCGACGATTGCGAGCGATCTACTTTGGAAAGACAGCAATCGAGTAAAGACGCTGATACTTGAGCATCATATGGCTGCAAAGCGAATGGGATTCTCCATGATGTTTGAAGCGCTATATTCCGTCGACAATTTTAAGACTGGCCTTCTGGATGGGAGCTTGCCTGCGCTACGACTATTTTCGAAGCAGGTGTTGCCTCTCATCAATGCAAAGATGGCGAACAATAATTTTGCCGTTGCGGCGATCATGCGAAAACATTCGCCGCTCTTGAACAGAGAAAGTCTCGTGAATGCTGGTGCGGATCAATTGGCGCAACTTGGGAAGGCCAAAGGCGCTGTTGGCGTCCTCGCGAACTTGCTTCCTCCCGGCAACACTGTGACCTTCCAAAAGGTCCTCCAATGTGTGGCAAACAATAATCTATTTGAAATTCCCGACGCGTTGGATCCATTCATATCAGATGCCGGCGTCGTGGCGGCTTCCCCGGTGGAAGACAGTGACGAGGCCGAAGAGAAATCGGAACGGCAAAAGGCGATGGAGGCATTCTTAGAAACGCCATTTCAACAAATCGAGCCTTACGAAGCGTACGTCACGGAAGTGGCACCCTTTGATACGCATCAGGGAGTGAAGGGCCTTGAATTTGATAGAGTGATGGTCGTTATGGACGACGAGGACGCAGGGGGATTTTTATTCAGCTATGACAAATTATTTGGAGCAAAGGAACGAAGCAAAACAGATTTGGACAACGAGTCTTCAGGAAAGGATAACGCTATTGCCCGGACACGTAGGCTCTTCTACGTAACCTGCAGTAGGTCGAAGGAAAGCCTCGCATTGATCGCCTACTCCTCGGACCCGGATGCCGTTAAGAAGAAGGCCATTGATGACGGTTGGTTCACAAGCGAAGAAATTGAAATGCTTCCGAAACGCTAGCGCCAGGACCGAAACGCTAGACATCAATTTTAAATCGTATTCCCATGACTCACTGGTGCGGACATGAAGATTGAATTTAGCCTACCAGAGCTCGCACCGGAACATATCGAAGAGTGCCGAGAGGCACTAGGAAATTTTGTCGATAGCATTGCCAAATCCATCGAATTGCCAGACGGCGCGCTTCAAAAAGTCCTAGTGGCGGATGAAGCGAGCTTCGGACCGTCCATTGCTGCCCACGGGAGGGCGGAGCCAGGCGGAGTAACGCACACCCAAACTGCGTTTCATATTGCACTTGGAAAGACGATTCCCTTACAGACTGAGACTGGAACGAGTAACGTCATAATCCTACGCGATCTGGTTTTGATTTCACTTCTCGCGGTTGACGCTGGCCAGTTGCATGTCGATTTTCCGCGAGAGATCGCCGCGTACATGATTGCCCACGAACTTGGACATTGTTTGGACCATTCTCTTCGGTCAAAACAACCACGCGTCGGACCACCATCTGGAAAAATGAACCTTGAGCACTTTGCCCGATATTATATGAACATTCTTATGAGTGAAGTCGCAGCGTGTGTGTTTTCTGCCGAGTACATGGCGCAAGAGCAACTTGAATGGCATTGGACAAAGGCATGTGAGACGGCAAAGGACCTGATAACACAACTAAATGAAGACAAGCAGGCGTATTGTGAAGACCGGTTGGACCTCGGCAGTCTCGCCTATCACGTTGCTCACGGGTATTGGGTGGTGCTACTACAATTTGCCAAGGTCTATGCGACCGCCATGGCAATTGGCCGCGACCTACCGTCCCTGCCGTTAAGTGTCCCGGAAGCCATATCGGAAGTCTTAACCCGTCTCGACGAAATGATCCAAAGCGAATGGCAGCAATATCCCCAGTGGAACGATGAGACGTTTGACGACATGCCGGATCTTTGGTCCGACTTGTGTTTGGCGATGGAATTCAAGTTCGCGATGACACCGAAAGGCGTCGGCCTTTACTTCAATTGTTGAAGCGTGGCAGCGATTATCCACAATTTATGGGCGCAATCGGATTCCGCCGAACGTCCCGACCAAAAGAAATGAAGTGTCGATCTGATTCGGGCGTCTGTGCGAGAATATGGCCGGTCTATGGCGGCGGACAACGCTAAACTAGGCCCTCGGCCGCATCGTGGCCGACGAGATCACCCGTCTCAACTGATACCGGTACCAACAAACCCATTGGACGCCGTCTGTTTTTGATCCTCTGGAAGCAAATTGTTGAGCCCCCAATTGACCTCTTCCAGCCGCTCATATCGCTCCTGATTCGCGTAACCGTTCGATGAAACACATCTTTTAACCATCGTCAAAATTTGGCAGCCTGATCCGTTTTGAACGGAGGCGTGCATGGCAAGCGGCGCGGCAGTGCGGGATCGGAAGAAGGAATCATCTTGGCGGCGTCATGTGAAGGCGCAGGCCCAGAGCGAATTGTCGGTGGCGGCGTATTGTCGGCGGCACAGTTTGCGGGAGTATGGATTTTACTGGTGGCGGCGGGAATTGGCGCGGCGGGATGCGGCTGTGCCGGCGGCATTCGTGCCTGTGCATGTGAAGGTGGAGCGGCCGACGGAGGAGCGGGGAGCCGTTGAGATTGTGTTGCCCGGTGATCGGCGGGTGCGGGTGATGGGGCCGGCGGTGGAGCGGCGGATACTCGCCGAGGTGTTGTGGCGCTGGAGGAAGACCGGCACGAGGAGGCGGGGCGATGCTGAAGTTACCGAGCCTGGGGGAACTGGATCGGGGGATGCAGGTGCACATTTATTGGTGCGCACAGCCCGCGGACATGCGGCGCGGGTTTGATACGCTGGCGGAGTCGGTGAAGGAGTTTTTGAAGCATGATCCGTTCTCCGGGAATCTGTTTTTGTTCGTAAGCCGCGGCAAGGACCGGATGAAGATTCTGTACTGGGAAAAGGATGGATTTTGTCTTTGGTACAAGCGTCTGGAGGAGGGGGCGTTCAAGTTGCCGTCGGTGAAGGATGGGCCTGCGAGTGTGGAGCTTAAGGCCACGGAACTGGCGATGCTGCTGGATGGGATCGACTTGAAGAGCATCAAGCGGAGCAAGCGGTTTGTCCGGCAGGCCCAGTGATGGCGGGTACATGCGCGGCAGAGAAAAAAAGTAAAAATCATCGCACTTGCCCGCTAACTTTTGCCCCTCTCTCGCGTCTTATATGCCATGACCACGGATGGCACTCTCACTCCTTCAGGCAATGAACTTGAGCAGCTTCGGCGAGAAGTCGAACTGCTGCGAGCCCAGCGCGATCAACTGCTCGCATCTCAACAACAAAGCGACCGCACCATTGAGGGATTGCAGCGGCTCTTGCGGCGGATGTATGGCCGCTCCTCGGAGAAGATCGACCCAAGGCAGATGGCGCTGTTTGAGAAGTTGCTGGAACAGTTGTCGCAGTCGCAATCACCCGCTCCCGAGCCGGCAACTGCATCTACCGCAACTGAAACGCCCGCCTCACCCGAAGCTCCCAAATCCGCCGGCCATGGCCGACGGCGTTTGCCTCCCGACCTGCCGCGGCAGAAGGTGATCCACGATCTTCCGGAAGAGGAAAAACCCTGCCCCTGCTGCGGCAAATTGCGTCACGTCATCGGGCAGGAGGTCAGCGAACAACTGGATTACGTGCCGGCGAAGCTGACGGTGATCGAGCATGTGCGGTTGAAGTATGCGTGTCGGGCATGCGAGCAAAGCGCCGTCGAATCAGGATTGGGGGGGGACCACAGATTATCACCGCCGAAAAGCCACTGTCGCCGATTGAGAAGGGGCTCGCCGCGCCGGGGCTGCTGGCTTACGTGATCGTCAGCAAATATGGCGATCACCGTGTGCAAGGAAAAGCTGTGTTCCAGATGAAAGGAGGTCTTTCGTGGTCGGGGGACAGAACCTGGCCACAAACCAGCCCGAGCTGCGACGGTCAAGAGCCGTCGTGGGAAACGTCGGGTGTAAACGGCGCGACGCGATCGCGTCAGGTGAGGTCCGCGAAGTCGAACGCAAGTGAACCGCTGATGAGGTACCGAAATCGTATAGACGACGTCAAAACCGGGGAGTGGTGGTTGCCCCGGGATCAGCATGGAAGGGGCCTGTATCCGGTCCATGCGGCGTCCGGCATAAAGGCGGCGAGAGCGTGGATCAGGCTCGGAACACGGAACCTTGGAACCTGTCGCCTCGATGCCAAGGGAGAAGCCCAAGCGGAGACCCCGCGAGGGTGAGAGTACCAACGCGAGGCACAGGGACGGAACGACTCGTAGTAGCGATGAAGGGCGTGTAATGCGTCTGGAGCGAAGGGGTCGTGTCATCCAGTCTTCAGGCAACGGGTCAACCGCGCAAGCGGGAGGAACTCATGACTGAGGACAAACCGTTTTGTATCTCCAAGTGGTCGGTCCTGGAGGCGTGGCAGCGCGTCCGCGCCAACAAGGGAGCCGCCGGCGTCGATGATGTGTCGGTCGATGGAATTCGAGAAGAAGTTGAAGAACAACCTCTATCGAATCTGGAATCGCATGTCGTCGGGGTCGTACGTTCCGCCGCCGGTCAAGCGGGTGATGATCCCCAAGGCCGACGGCAGAGAGCGGCCACTGGGTATTCCCACTGTGGGAGACCGGGTGGCGCAGATGGTGGTGAAGATGGAACTGGAGCCGAAAGTGGAACCTCTGTTCCACCCCGACAGCTACGGGTACCGGCCGGGGAAATCGGCGCTGGACGCCGTCGGCGCGTGCCGTCGGCGATGCTGGCGTTATGACTGGGTGGTGGACCTGGACATCAAAGGGTTCTTCGACAACATCGATCACTCCCTGATGATGCACGCGGTCCGCAAGCATACGGACTGCCCGTGGGTGCTGCTGTACATCGAGCGTTGGCTCAAGGCGCCTGTTCAGACTGAAGATGGAACACGTTCGCCGCGGACCGGGGCACGCCGCAAGGCGGCGTTGCCTCGCCGCTGCTGGCGAACATCTTTCTGCATCACGTGTTCGACACATGGATGGCTCGGGAATACCCCGGCTGCCCGTTCGAGCGGTATGCGGATGATGTCGTGATCCACTGTCGCAGCCATGAAGAAGCGTTGGAGGTCAAACGTGCGGTGGAAGCACGTCTGCGGCAATGCAAGCTGGAAGCGCATCCTGACAAGACACGCATCGTGTATTGCCGGGACAGCAACCGGAACAGGACCACAACGCACATCCAGTTCGACTTCCTGGGCTATGGCTTCAAACCGCGCAGGGCCCGCAACAGCCGCGATGGCCGCTACTTTGTCAGCTTCGTCCCGGCCATTGGTCGCAAGGCGATGAAGGCAATCGTACGAACGGCTCGCGACTGGGGACTGCATGCGGACAGCGAAAAGGAGTTGGACGACTTCTCGCGGATGTATGACAAGCACATTCGCGGCTGGGTGAACTACTACGGTCGGTACTACCCCTCGGCGCTGCATCGAACCTTCGACAGTATCAACAGGCGGCTGGTTCGGTGGGCCATGAAGAAGTACAAGCGATTCCGAGGCCATAAGAGGCAGGCAACGCACTGGTTGCGGCGCATCGCCGCGCCAAAGGCCGGAACTGTTTGCACACTGGCGGCTGGGAATTGTGCCGTAAGGCGATGGGATGATGGGAGCCGGATGAGCGGAGACGTTCACGTCCGGTTCTGGGAGAGCGCGGGGGTGCGATTCCCCCGCGCCACTCACCTCCCGCTGCACCGGCTGGAACGGATCCTCGAACGCCATCACATCGATATTGCGCGTTCGACGATGTGCGATTGGATGGCCCAATGCGCATGTGCCCTCAAGCCGCTTTACGATCTGATGATCAAGGAAGTGCTGCAATCGAAGGTGATCCACACCGACGACACGCCGGTGGACGTGTTGGACCGGCAGCTTCCCGGCACGAGGGGGGGGACGAAGACCGGAAGGTTCTGGGTGTACCTTGGAGACAAGGATCATCCACAGAATGTGTTGACCTACACCCCCAGCCGCAGCCGCGACGGGCCGATGAAGTTCCTCGCGGGATGGGGCCGTGATGATCGGGTGTATCTGCAGGCCGACGCCTTTGGCGGTTACGACGGCATCTACAAAGGCGAGGCAGGGGGCAAGGTCACGGAAGTCGCCTGTTTTGCGCACGCTCGACGCAAGTTCTACGACGCACGCGCCAGCGACGCCACCGTGAGCACCCAGGCGCTGGCATACATTCGCCTGCTCTACGATGTGGAAGATCAGGCGAAGGAGTTGGCCGCGCCCGAGCGGCAACGGTTGCGGCAGGAACTCGCGCTGCCACGCCTGACGCAATTCAAGTGGTGGCTGGAATCTCAGCAGGCATCGCGCGGGGAGCGGGGGGCGGTGCTGCCCAAAAGTCCGATGGGACAGGCGATCACCTACGCCCTCAACCAGTGGGACGCATTGTGCGTCTACACCACCGACGGTGACCTGGCCATCGACAACAACGCCAGCGAGAACGCCCTGCGGCGGGTGGCGCTGGGAAGGAAAAACTGGATTCTCTGCGGCTCAGACAACGGCGGCCACACCGCCGCCGCCCTGTTTCTGATTCAACCCCACCGCGTGTTACAGCTAAGCTGAAATTGCAATAAGCGCATAAAGACGGCTACCTCTGGTAGTTGTAAAGCAGCCAGGAGGCAGCCGTCATGAAACTGCAAGACGCAGTGAAGCCGTTCGTGAATCGTATTGTTGGCAAAGTCCTGAAGGAGAGTCAAGCGGAGGCATTGGCGATTTTTGTCGCATGCGCGTTAACGCTTGCCCGCTCGATCCTCACCGATCTGGCGGTGGAGATGAAAAGGCAGGGCTTTGCCGCCACCACCAAAGGCCGCCTTGAAGCGTCTGGACCGCTGGATCAACAATCCACGCATCGCATAGTGAACGAGGCGATGAAGCCGATTGTTGAATGCTGGGTGAAGAAGCGGAAGAAACGGCTGATCATTAGTCTCGATTGGGTGGACATCCGGAGCTACAAGACGCTGGTGGCGGCGGCGAACATCAAGGGCAGGGCGGTGTGGCTGTTGTGGAAGAGCGTGCCGATCAGCGGCTTGAACCTCAACATGAGCCGAATCGAGGAGGAGAGTGATCTTATGACCTCAGGCAGATGCTTGCCCGCGGGATTGAAAGTCGTGATTCTGGCGGACCGGGGCTTTCACAAGTGCCGCCTGTTTGCCTGCTGCCAGAAGCGTGGCTTTGATTATGTCATCCGCATCAAGCCGCGAGTACAAAGTGGAGGCGAAGGGCTTCCAGGGGCTGCCTGTCGGAGTTGCCGGTGAAGCCGGGGGTACGGCGATTCTGGACGAACGTGGTCTGCGGTCAAAGGCCGGAGATCAGCAGAACGTGGTGGTATATTACAAAAAGAACCTGCCGGAGAAGCGCGATGAGCCGTGGTTCCTGGCGACGAGCCTCATGGGCACGCCCACGCAGATCGTGCAGCTATATGCCCGGCGCATGGGGATCGAAGAATGCTTCCGCGACAAGAAGAACGTCAATAACGGCTGGGGCCTGAGGCACATGCGTCTGCATACGGCGCGGGCGCTGGACCGTCTGCTGTTGATTCTGGCGATTGCGTATCTGATTCTCTGCGGGCTGGGGCTCCTGGCGTTAAGCGGCTGTGCGAACCGCGGGAATGGTGTTCAAATAACCGCGCCTGCGAGTGCGGCGTGTTCACCATCGGACGCCGCATGCTCAATATACTGCAAGTCACCATCGAACAAATCTTTGCCGAGATTGGGTTATGTACGAAAATGCTCTCTCCCACGTGGGGATGAATCAGGCCCTGTTTACCTTCATCGCCACCTGTCAGCGTCATAAAATCAACGTGTTCGATTATCTCAAGGACGTACTGACCCGCATCGCCGCCCACCCCATGAATCGCCTGGCGGAACTTCTCCCAGAACGGTGGCAACCCGCCCCCGCCCCGAACCCCGCCTGAAAAATCAACAATCCCAACAACGACTCACCACAAAACCTCACAACGTGGTTCGCCGTACGGTTACTGATTCGCGGCCAACTTGCCCGCCTCAATGAGGGTCTTACCCTCATTCAACTATACGCCCTCGTGCCGCTCATTCTGCGCAGCCCCTCCCAGATTGGGAAAATGTCCCTGGCGTCAGGAAAAGAGTGTTGAGATAGGAAGACTGAATGTCACGGGGCGGGTTAAATCCAGCCAGTTAGGGGCGGGTCATAACCAGCCAGTAGTTACCTCGCCTGTATACATCAGTTGACGGTTTCCTGACAAGCGTCTTTTCCGTCTTTTCCGGCGGTGTCCTTTTCCGGCTTTGCGGCGCGTTCCTTTCCTGTTCCATCGCCATCCTTGGCAGCGTGATCCTTGAGACGGTAGCTGCGGCCGGTGATGGAGATGATCTCGGCGTGGTGCAGGAACCGGTCGAGGATGGCAGTGGCGGAGGGGACATCGCCGATCAATTTACCCCAGTCTTCCAGCGGGCGGTTGGAGGTCATCATGGTCGAACGGGTCTCGTAGCGCCGCATGATGATCTCGAAGAGATATTCGCCGGAGCGTTTGGGAAGCTGCTTGATGCCTATATCGTCCACGACCAGGAGATCGGGCTTGAGATAGCGGGTCATCAACCGATCCTGGCCGCCCCCCCCTCCCACGGCTTCATCCTGAAGGAAGTCGCGGACCACATCAAAGATGGAGCGGTAGAGCACCACGTACCCGGCCTTGATCGCCTGCAAGCCGATGGCCTGCACCAGGTGGCTCTTTCCCACGCCCGGCGGCCCCAACAGCAGCACGTCGCGGTTCTCTTTGATGAACCGGCAGGTGGCCAACTCGAAGACCGGCTTTTTCTTGATCGACGTGTTGAACTGCCAGTCAAAATCCTCCAGCGTCCGCATCTCGCGGAAGCCGGCCGCTTTGACCCGCCGCTGGATCATCCGATCCTGGCGGATGGTCAGTTCATCCTGCAGGATCAGTTCCAGGAACTCGGTGTGGGTCAGGGAGTTTGGCCGAGGCTTCCTGCAATCGCACCTCCAGCGTACCGAGCAACCCTGAAAGCCGGAGTTTCTTGAGCGCATTGCCGTATCGTGCTGCATCTTCCAGCCAAACAATCTGTACCCCGCGGGATGACCTACCACGATCGCTTCGCACTCGCAACAGCGGTTGCGCCCGGCCTGTGCGTGACGGGCGAAAGTCGCGATGGGTTCCTCGGACGGCGTAGGAAGGATCATTCGAAGCTCAGGCAGTGAGCGCTTTCTTCAGGTTCGTCCGGAGGGGAAAATTCTGACTCGCTCTGGCGAGGCCACGATCGAGGCCATTCGAAACGGGGTCGTTGTCGAGATGCTCTTCCCGCGTCGCGAAGCTGGCGAGGGCCCAACGGACGCGGAATCCTCAGCCAGAATCTTTGCGGCGATCTGCGCAACTGAGTGCCCATCACTCGATTGCACACGCTTACGCCTGGTGCCCTGTGATCGCTCCTCTTTGGTGGGCGCGAAGAAGCACTGGGCCGGGGATTTTCTGTCAGCCATTGTCCGCTTCGTCTACCATGAGTATGAGGTCAATCCTCTTCTGGACGAACTACTAACTCAGCTAACTAACGCAACGCTACAGACTCGGTCTACAGGTAGATCGGCCGGTAAAGGCCCGACGGACGATCACCTTACGTCTCCTGTGACGTCTTGGCCCCATGATCAGTGCGACGGCGCCACCATTTGGGAGAGGCCTCGGGTCCACAAGTACCTTATGGTGTCGCGGTCGCCCAAGCATGGCCCGTGCGCTTGGGGGCCAGATGCAGATGAAGTAAACCGGTTCGAACAGTGGGCAGCAAGTTTTCGAGGTCATTTGGATTAGACAGCCGTGTTAGCGAGGACCTTACTGCGCGAACACACCGGTGCGCAAACAATCGGTGATACCACTCGCGACCCTACTCGACCTCCGGGTTCCGACTTCAAAGGTTCAGGTGCTCGTAAAAGGGGTCACGTTTTTGATGTAAGCCATTGTCGTTGAAGGATTAGCGGCGGGAGGATGCGAACCTCCGACCTCCGGGTTATGAGACGCCCTCATGAAAGTGATGTAAACATTTAATATGATTATACTTATGACGTTACAAAAAATGCATTGCGCGGCAAAGCGCGGAAAAATGCGGAAAACCGATGAATATCAGCAAGCCGGAACGGACGTCAAATATCTTAGATTGGGGGCGAAATGCTCTCCTCCTTTGCGCCGTCCGGATACTAAAATTGGACTGGTAGGCCGCGCTTCGAAGTGCCTCGAAGTGCCCATTGACTTTCCAGCATTTAGTTGAGATAAGAGCTTACCACATCCATACTTTGATATTCCTGCCCAGCCATCTGTAGGAGAATGCACCATGCGCTCGAAGATTCATCACACTCGCGCTGCGAACCGCATTATACCTGTTCCCTGTGGCTGTGATTGCCGCGGCGCTAAACAGCTCCACTGTCCCCGCGTGGGGTGACGCAACGTGGGTTCTGAACGCTAACGGCCTCTGGTCCACCGCAGCCAATTGGTCCACTGACCCGATTTTTCCCAATGGCCAGGACCAGAATGTCTTCTTTACCAGTCCCACCACATCAAACATCAACGTCACGATTTCTGGTGCTCCTGTCACGGTGGGCAGCCTTAATTTCGACTCCCCTTACAACTATCTACTCTCCGCTTCGGCTGCCAACCTCACCCTGAGTACGTCTACCGGCAATGCGACGATCACCATCACGAACATCAATGGCGACAGCACGAATTCGATCACGGCACCATTGATCCTGGCCTCGCCCACCATTGTTACCAACAATGATTTGCCGGGGGCAAGCCAGAACAATTTGAATCTTGTCGGCAGTATTAGCGGGAACCAACCTCTGATCTTTAATGGTGGGGGTCAAGTTGTCCTCAGTGGTCTAAATGTTTCGTATACGGGTGCGATCACCATTAATAATGGCACCCTCATTGCGGCCGGGTCCACCGTCCTTGGCTCAGGCACGAGTGTCTCGGATGGAACTACCATCAACACCCACGGCATACTCTCTTTCAACGCCGCATCCGCCGTCGCCAATGAATTCATCACGCTCAATGGCGGCACGATTAGATCGAACACAACCTCTGGGACCACGCTCAACAGGCCATTGGCCCTCTCCGCAGACAGCACGTTTACCGCCTCCAGTCACAACAATCTCGTGACGCTAAACTCGCTTGTCGGGAGTTCTAATCTCACGTTGGCTACGGGGAAGTTCATTCTTCGCGGCAACACGCCCAGTAATATTTTCTCGGGCAACCTTATTCTTTCTTCCGCCGCGTCGGCTAATCTCGCGGGCGCATTGCCGAATGCGACCGTCGTCGTGAATCCTGGCACAGCCTTCACGTTCTCGCTGCCCGCCGGTTCGGACCCGACACTGAACAGCGTTGCGCCGGGCTCTGTCATCGTGAACGGCGGCGAGGTCGGCGTTTCCGCGAATATCGACTTTCGGTCCGCACTTTCCGCAAACTCGACTCTCTCGGGCATCCTCTTTAATACCAACAACGCCACGCTTGCCGGCGCAAACTTTCTCGACATGAATGCTTTCGGCAATCCCGGTACGCTTCGCATCGGCGGGACCGGTTCAATCGCCGCAACCATGGACCTTTCGGCCCGATGTCGCCACGCATGCTCTGCATCTCGGCCTGCCGGACTTCAACTCGTTCCTCACGGTGTATGCAACACTTTCCGATCACGACGGTGCTCCGGAAAACCTTGACATCAACGGGGGAGGCATTGGGCTTTCTGTGGGGAACACCTTTACCGGAACAGTTACCGTCACCAACGCCAGCCTCGTGATCAACAATGCAAACGCCTTAGGCTCCGCATCCGGGACCGATGCGGACGGCACGATTATCAACGCGAACGGCAGTCTGACTCTTGGCATAGGCATGACTCTCGTCAACGAAAAAATCACGCTCAATCCGGGCGGCACGCTCTCTGGCATGAGCGGCACAAGCACGTACGCTAATCCCATCACGATAAACGGCGGCACGCTGTTGAGGGGAACGTACAACGGCACGTTGAGTGGATCGGGGGATTTTGCCGTCAATGGCGCGACGCTTGCGGGAACGGCCAACTACACGGGCAATCTGACGTTTACTGGAACGTCAATCGTCGCGACCGCTTCGGCGCTAGTGCGAATAGCAATATTACCATTGCCGCCGGTAGCGTTACCTTTATGCATCCTGTCACGGTGCCGCTGCTGGTCACGGGTGGATCGCTGATATTGTCTTCGGGGGTCACACTCAACACCAATTTAATTACCGTGACTGGAGGAAATCTCTCCGGCACTGATTCCACCGCAATCTATGCTAATCCGCTGACCATGAACGGCGGCGGAATTAGTTCGGCGACTTTTTCCGGACAGATGGGTGGTTCGGGCAATTTCACAATTGGAGGCGCTGCAATTCTTTCCGGCACCGGAACGTATACGGGGACGGCAACGTTCACGGGAGACGCTTCGATCACGAGCGCGAACGCACTGAGCGCAGCCGGCAGTACTGTTGTCTCCGCAGGCAACGTTTCCATCAATGCTCCCCTCTCCGTTCCCCTCGTAATTAAATACGTCGGCAATACTTTAGCTAGTAATGTCACCGTTAATGGCCCTGTATCCGCCCCCATCATCGTGAATGACGGAACCCTCAATGTGAATGCCGTGGCCTCTCAACCCATCACCGTCAACAACGGCACCGCCTACATTAACGTCCCCGGTGGCAATACAATCTTTGTCACCGGCTCGCCGCCCACTAGTAACGGCACCGCCTATATCGCCGGTTCCGTGGTCCTCAACACTGCCGGTGCCTCCCCTGTCGTGCTCCACGGCGGCAGTCTCTTCCTCAACGATTCCGTTAACGCTCAGACTGGCGCAATTTCCATCAACAATGGGTATCTCTATCACTCCACCGCCGGCACTTCTACCCTCTCCGGCCCTCTCCAGATTTCCGGCAACGTCACCATCAGCACCACCTCCTCCTTCAATATCAACAGCCCCATCACCGCTTCCGGTTTCCTCACGCTCGTCGGCGGTACTCTCAACTTCAATGCTCCCCTTACCTGCACCGGACTGATCCTCGGCTCCTCCGGCCAAAACATCAACTTCTCTTCCGTTAATTCCACCGGTGCAATCCTCCTGAATGCCTCCGCCAATTTCTCTGCCCCTCTCCAGCACACTGGCGATCTCTCCGCCAATGCCATCGTCACTTTCTCCGGCCCCTCCACATCCATCTCCGGCACCCTCTACGCCCCCGGCGCTTTCTTCGTGAACTCCAACCTCTCCGTCGCTCACCTGCTGTCCGGTGGTAACCTTCAGGGCAACGGCACAATCTCCACCAGCGACAACCAGATCACCCTGCTCGGTGGAAATCTCAATTTCACCGGCAACTTCAGCGGCAATACCATCGCCATCAATGGTGCCGCCACAATCTCTTCTCTCCCCGCTGGCTTCGCCGGTGGCATCAATGTCAATTCCGGCCAGCTCCAACTTGCCGCAACGCTCGCCAACAGCACCGTCCCCATCAACCTCGTCGGTCCCAATACGGCCCTCACCCTTAACGACGGCCAATACAACAACCCCATCAACCTTAACAATAGCAGTGGATGCGGAACCATCGCCGCGCTCTCCGTCAACCCTGGCGGCTCTCCCCCAACCAATGCTACGCTCGCCGGCCCCGTGAACCTCGGCACCGTTGGCTCCTCGATCGGTCCCGCCGCTACCAGCAATTCAGACTATCTCGACATCGCGGGCCCTATCTCCGGCGGAAATCTCACCATCCGACCCGGTCTTCAGGTCTTCGTCCTTTCCTCTTCTAACTCCTACACGGGCACAACCACTGTTTTGGGAAACCGAACCGCCTCCGGTAACCTCATCCTTTCCGGCGCTGGCGCGATTCATTCGACGGGCCTTATCACGCTTCAAGGGCAGGTCGAACTTTATCTCGATGATTTCACGACCAACGTGAGCAATCGCATTCCCGACGGCACCCCCATCGCAATGAATGGGGCCCTCGTTGTCCTGGATGGAAACACTGCCACCGGTTCCACTACGGCCGAAACCGTCGGCGCTGTCGCGTTCAACTCTGGGGCGAATACCATCAAGAGCATTCTTAATAACACCTCCTCTACCGCTCTTCTGACGCTCGCCTCCCTCAGCCGAAGCCCCGGTGCCACTGCTGATTTCAACTCGGGCTTCGACAATCTTCTCGGTACCGCCGCCACCAACGCTCCCAGAATTATGGTCACCAGCCAATCCGCTGGCTTCATCGATGCCGCCTACACCGTAAAACTCGCCGACTTCGCCAAGTACGGCCCCAACGGCATCACCGCCATGTCCGGCAGCGACTACTTCACAGGCCCCGAATCCGCGTGGACCGCTTCCACTATCGTCTCCCTCGCCCCGCAGGTTACCCTCTCTGGCTCTCGTTCCGTGAAGGCCCTCCGGCCTGATATCTCCAATTCCTCAAATTATGCCATCAATCTTGCCAATTACACCCTCAATGTGGTCAGCGGCGGCATCCTCGGCGGCATCCCCATTTCCGGCTCGGCTGGCAATCACCTCACCGCTGGCGGCTCCGCCTCCGCCGCCGAACTCTTCCTTACCAATTATTCCGGCACCCTCTCCGCCAACATCACCGACAACCCTGGGCCCGATGGTCTCTACGACCCAACCCCCGGCGGCCCGCTCGACAAGGACAACGGCTCCGTATCCCTCGTCTTCTACGGCGCAGTCTTCAATGGTAATGCCCTCACCCTCACTGGAACCAATACTTATTCCGGTACCACCTATCTCAACGGTGGCACGCTCACTTTCGCTTCCCCCTCCGCCCTCTCTCACGGCGATGTCGTGCAGTCCGCCGGTGTCTTTAGCCTCGGTTCAAGCTTCGTCGCCAGCGTCGGAAATTTCACTCTCCACGACGGCGTCGTCGGCCTTAACGGCCTCGGCTCCCTCAATGCCGCCTCGTATAAACTCGAATCCGGTCAGGTGGATATCCCGATCACCGGCTCCGGCCCTTTGATCAAATCCACCATCGGAACCGTCACCTTGGCCACGACTACCGCCTTCACCGGCCCCATCACCGTCAACGCAGGTCTTCTGGCGGTGCCTATCGCCAACGGGCAGGTATTCTCTAATCCTCTGGTGATTGAAAACGGAACCTTTCAGGCCAGCATCGCTTCGGGTGGTGCCGCACTTTGGCGTGCCCCAATAACGCTCGCCGAAAACGCCGTCCTTTCTCTTCCTGTCGGCTTTTTTGATTTGCTCCCCCTACCGCGTCCATCTCTCCTGGGGCTACTATCCGAATCAATGGGCTAAACGCTCTCTTAAATGTAACTGGTTCCGTGGATGGCTTTACCGATTCCGCAAATCCCACAATTCATGCGAACGTCATCAACAACGGAAACTTCAACATTACTACCGGTAGCACTCAGACTGCCGCCCTTTCTGGCTTCGGAAAAACAGTCGTCTCGTCTGGAGCCTCGCTCACCTGCGATTCGCTCATCCAGGATGGCGTGAATACAGGCTCCCTTGTGGCAAATGGCACCGTCACTATCCGTCCCGCCGCCAACCTTGGAACTGTTTCCGTCCTCGGTTCCTTGGTCATCGGCCGTTCTGTCACTGTCTGGACCGGATCTCTCGATTTAAACAATACGGATCTCATCGTGCGTTCCACCACCGGCTACCTCGGTGACATCCAAAGTGCCATGCAGCAGGGTTTCCATGGCGGCGATTGGAACGGCACCGGCGGCATCACCTCCAGCGCCGCCAAGGCATCTCTTGCCTCAGGACACGCCACAGCCCTCGCCTGTTTCACCGGAGCCCAATACGCCGCCGCTTCTGGCAATGTACTCTTCGATGGTCAGGCTTTTTCCGTTAACGACATTCTCGTCAAATATACGTTCCTCGGCGACGCAAACGCCGATGGCCGCGTCGATCTCAATGACCTTAACCTCGTCCTCAACAACCTCGGCACCCCCACACTCGCCTGGACCTCCGGCAACTTCGACGGCCAACCCACCATTGACCTCAACGACCTCAACGCCGTTCTTAACAACTTATCCGTAAGTGTCGCCAACAACGCCACCGCCCAATACGCCGAGTCGCTCGTTGCCGCCGCCACTCCGGAACCAGCATCCCTCGCGATCATCGGGTGCGTCGCGCCGTTCCTGCTCAGCAGATTACGGCGCTCGTGCACCGTTCGCTAACCTGACGCTGACGGTGATCCATGCCACCGAACGCGGCACCCCCAAGGACCGCGATCTCATCGATTGGAGACTCATCACCGATCTCCCGGTCACCTGCAAGGCGGACGCGATTGAAAAGCTGGAGTGGTACGCCCAGCGGTGGAAGATCGAGACATGGCACAAAGTTCTCAAGTCCGGCTGCCGGGCCGAGGACTCCAAACTGCGGAATGCCGAGCGGTTGGCGAACTTGATCGCGATCCTATGCATCCTCGCGTGGCGTGTGCTATGGCTGTGCATGCTCAACGCACGCCAGCGATCTGCTGCACACCGTGCGCCATGAAGGCTACGAACCGTTCTGGAGCAAGCTGGTCGTCTGGCGGAGCGGCCTGAAAAGTGCCCGAAAGAAAACGGCGGTCGACGGCCTGATGCAATACGTCGCCACGTGCCGGGAAATGATTCGCTACGCGGAGTTCGAAAAGAAAGGCTGGCAAATAGGCTCAGGCCCCATGGAATCGACGTGCAAGACCGCCCCGCGAAGGCTCAAGCATTCCGGCATGCGCTGGGACCACCGCAACATCGACCCCATGCTGGCCATCGAATGCCTCGCCCAGAGTGGCCAATGGAACCGTCATTGGAAAACCCCGGCTGCCACAATCACTTAAGCTCGCCCTGAATTATTATCAGACCTCGATTCCCCGAGGCGCGAAGCCTCGGGTCGATTGAAGCACCCTCTCCACTCCCCATTGTACGGGAGTGGTTGAGGATTTAATTGCTGAGCCCAATGCGACTGGCAAATCTGCATGCTCGATACTGCAAGATTCCAGCAAGATCATTTCGGTAATCGCTGGTCATTTGGGGTCTGCATTTTGTAAGTCTCGCTTCTCAAGTCGGTTGCAATTACTAGTCAACCATTTATTTGTCGGGCGAGAGGAAAGCAAAACAGGCCGAAAGTGTTGTTTCATGAGGCGCGGCCCAAACCACCAGTTGCCGATATCCTTCAATGCACAGCTTATGCCATCATTTTGACGAATAGGAACAAAACGCTAGCTCCATTGACACTGCGGCCCCTGACGGTCGTCGCGAGCCCGTTGGGCAGTACCTCCCCCCGGTCTTGTTCCCCCCGCCAGATCGTAGCTGTACGACGTCACCAGCGGCACCACGCTCTGCCCATTCAACTTCGTCACCGTCACGCTCACCAGCCGCCCCTGCACATCAAAGCCATACGCCGTGTCCGTATTGTCCGTGTACGTCTCAATCTGCTGCCCGATCGCGTTATAAACATAATGGATCGTCCCCTCCGGCGAAGCCGTCGACGCCAACTGCTGCATGATCGGATCGTACGTGTAAACCGTCTGCCGACTCAAGCTGCCATTGGCGTAATCATCCACCTCCGACTGCTCGCCGAGGCCGTTGTAGCTGATCGCCGTCGCCTGAGCCGCAAGCGTGGTGCGGATATTCCCCCCGCCATCAAACGCCGAAACACCAGCCGCAAATATATATACTATCGGTGTTGATGGCCATCAGCGCGGCCAATCTTTTACTTTGTTCTTCGCGTACAGTAGACGTCGCCGTTCTAGCTCTGTCAAAGTGGACTTAAATCGGCCATACAAATTGACCACTTCATTAAAATCGTGGCGCTCCCATGCTGCTATTACGGCAGCGCGAAGGGAACCATCGATAATCACGTTCGTAAAATTTTCGTCGCGACTATGCACAAACATCGCCAACTTTTCATACTGGTCAATATCGCCACTTAGGATTTCTTGTCCATATTGTTGGATAACTAACCCAATACCTCTAAGACACACCGCAACATCGCTCCAGTCACATGCTTGGAAGATCGAACATGAATACTTATTGACGCCGAGCTTAAAATCAAGAAGATCTTTTAAGCTAAATGCACGACTATCTATATTTCGCGAATACATAAAACGTATTTCACACGAAAAACGCTCATACGTAATTGTAGCCTTCAAAGAAGGTGATGCAAAATTCAACCGATCTCGCTGCACCTCCGTTATCCTAAAATTCAATAGAGACAAGCATGGAGCAATATAACGCAACGCAAGCTTTGGAAAAGGGCCGAAGTTTGCGTCATTAAATTCGTTGTCGTCGGTCTGGATCATGATGAAGGATACCAATAACCAGTAGATTTATTATAAATCCAACCACAATTATCTAGCAAGTTTCTCTCCATTTTAAGAAATCCAGTATTATCGATTAAATTTCCAGAACTATCAATACTTGCATCACGAATAGGAAATCCACGATTCATAATCTGTCTTAAAAGGCTTGAATTTTGTGTCCAATTTGCCTGAGGGCTCCCTTGGTCCGACATGCCAAATTCAATAAGAGTAGTCTCGTCTTCCGCTAGATTTGCACTGTTCAACGCATCAGCTTTGCCGATAACGAATGTTGTTGATTGTCCGCTTTGTTGCGTGAACGATTGAAATTCTTCCGTCATGCTCTGTAAGGACGCGCCTGCGAAGAAAACTGATCCAGACAAAGTCAATAAGTTATCCGTCAGTTGGCTTGAGGGCAAAATTCCATAGTCCTCAACTGACTTCTCAATCAATGATGCCAAGAATACGCAACCAGCCACCTCTGTCACCAAAGCAATTAGTCCATTGGCAACAGGAGCCGCTGCGATCATGCCGGCCCCGATTGAGAGGCTTGACAAAGTATCCAACAAAGAAAAATGCCCATTCGGATCGTTTTGATTGATAGGATTTCCGTTGGCATAAAGGTATTTGTGGAGTGAAATTGGATCATTCTTACTCCCTTGCCCTTCAGGCCCAAAGTCACTTTGCATGTACATGAAACCTTGCCGCGTTCGCACTCCGTCGCCGTGGAAGTTCAGTCCACTGGGCGCGTCGTAGAACGAGTCACCGCCGAAGAGGAAGGGTGTGGCGGCCATGCTCGCGTTGAAGTTCAACGCGGTGCCGAAGGCGTCGTAGTTGAAGGCCGCCGTGATCGCGCCGGTCGCGCTGGTGAGTAATCGCGTTGAGCCGTGCCCGTCGGCCAGCAGATAGCTTACATTGCCGGTGCTGTCCGCTTGGCCGAACACCCGATCGCCAATGATCCATGTCGTGATCGGTTTGCCCGTCGCGGAGGACTTCGCCTCCGTCGGCTGCGCGTAGCCCGTCGGATTGTTCGTGTCGATCAAGTACAAGGTGGTTACGCCGCCCACCGTCTCGGACACGCGATTGCCCTGATCGTCATAAGTGTAGCTGGCGACGGTCGCGCCATTCCTCGCGATGCCGATGAGCTTGCCTCGCACGTCATACGTGTAAGTCATCGTCTGCGTGTCTGTGCTATACCCATCGGGCACGCTGCTGACCTGGTACTTCGCCAGCAACGACTCGCCCACGATATAGGAATTGCCGTCTGCTGCGCCCATCATCTGGATTCCCCCGCCCACAAGGACTTCGCCGCTGGGCAGGATCGTCATTGCCATCGCACCCGCCCAGAAGCCCATCGCCGTCCAACTGAAGCCCATGCCGTTGAAGCTCGTGTCCAAGGTGCCGTCGGACCGGAACTCCGCGAGCATCAGATCATCGCCCATGTCGATCACGCTGCCGGCAATCAGTATCTCTCCATTGGTCAGCACCGTGATCGCACTGACCGTGCTATAGTAATCCATCAGCAACAGCGGCACATACGTCACACCCCCACCCGCTCCCCCTGTCCCGCTGCTTCCAAACGAACTGTCCAACGTGCCATCGGCGTTCACTCGCGCGACGGCCACCTCCATGTAATGGGCATCGTTGTAATCCGTCACATACCCTGCCGCGAGAATCTGTCCATTGCCCAGCAGCGTCAATGCCGTCACCGTAAAGCCCAACGGCATTGTGCCCCCGGAGCCAAATCCGCTCACGAAATGCCCCGTCGGATCGTATTCCACAAGCGAGGCTCCGCCCATGAAATAGCTGTTGAGCGTCGCTCCGCCACCCACGACCAAATTGCCGTTTGGCAGCACCATCATCGCATTCCAACCCGTGCTCGCGGCATCCACCGCAACACCGTTCACCCCAAACGACGTGTTCACCGTGCCATTGGCGTTGTACTCGAAAATCACGCCTTCCTGCGTCCCATCGGCCATCCCCTGATACCCCGCCACGAGGATATGACCATCGGGAAGCACCGTGAGTGCCTGTGCCGTGTCACCCTCCGCGCTCCCTCTCATGGCCACTCCCGAGACGCCAAACGATGTCATGAGCGTGCCATTGGCGTGGAACTCCGCCAGCAGGATCATGTTCTGCCCGCCATCAAGATAATTCGGATCCGCATTACCCACCACGAGAATGTTCCCATTGGAAAGCACCGTCATGGACGTGGCACTCGTCATGCCAACGCCGAAGTAACCGCTGTAACCGCCCCAGCCGAAAGTAGTGTCCATGGTCGTTGGAAATTGCCGTCAGCAAGCCTTCCCTTCCACGATTTATCATAAGGGAAGTGGCGTCTCTCGTCCGGCGGTATCGGCAAAGTTAGAAGAGCGAGCGATGACAGTCATCCCATTCGGCCATCTGATTCTCGCGAGCCAAGGTCTAATTTTTTCGATTAGTGCCTGAGCATCGGGGCAACTGACTATTATTCGCGCTACGCCCGGGCAGTCATAGTCGATGTTTTCGAGATTTCCAATGGGCGGAGTTTCAGACGAAAGATTGACTAGCTGCACGTCAAGTTCTGTCGCCATTCTGGTTATCGAACGGAGGACGGCTTCCGAAGGTTCGGACGACCTTCTTGGTAGTTGGAAAATTATGAACACCGAATTTCCTTTAATGGTTTGGCCCGCAGGCAAACCAGCAGCACGAACAGCTCTCCGGCGATCCCTTCTCATCATTCGCCAGTCAGCGTTCTCTGGAAGCGGCCATACGATCTGGAAATCGAAGCCTTTAAGACCATACTGTGCAACACGTGTAACAAATTTTTCTGTTACATATTTCATACTAGGTTGCTCAGGTAATCTGAAAATCGAAAGATTGTTTACAAGATCCGGTTTGAACTCGTACCAAAGAATGTCTCCAAGGGCAGTGAATCCATCTTTGAGGTATTGAAGTTTAGATTTACGATTATCTAGAACATCTGCAACGGTAGTCACATTATATGCAAAATATTTTTTCCCATTTGTTGATAATACCGGAAGAAGTTCTCCATTTGATTCTAAGATATCCCGCATGGCTTCCACCGCGCATGCTGAACGCTGGGTGTATAAGATCAACGCAGGGGAAGTCATTGTAGAGCCTTACACGACCTGTGAGCACGGGAGTATCCCACTTTTTTGCGACACGAGATATTTTCCAGTCGCGACTGGCACGAGGACGGGGAAAAGTGTTAAGAAAATATCCTGCTTTGGACTTAAATCCTTCGTACCGGGGATCGTCAAGAATTGCGGAGAGTCTGTAAACTCTGTTAGGTAAATCCATGAAAACCTCATTACAAATAAACGCCAGATTCTAATGCTTGCTGGGCATACTCTAAAATCTGTGACACACTACTTTGATCACCGGCAGCATTACTTAGCAGATCAAACAAATCACTTAAAAATTCCGCCGTATGACTTCCCATGTGCGTGGAATTGAACGTGCGGAAGCCATTCTCTGCATCATTAATATCAATGCCCGCCTCTTCAAGAATGTCTTGCATCTCCGTGACTATAGGATTGTTCATTCCTGCGGGTACAATGTGCGCAGCATCGCCCGCCTCCGCTCCTCCCTTACCCGCAGCCTCTAGATTTTGGCCTAACTCGTACGAATTGCAATTATTGTGCACCAGCGCCGGCATATACCCCACATAATAATCATGATCCGCCTCGACGGTCATGTTGTAAACTTCATGCACGCCTGCGTTGGCGATTAGCGCCATGACCGTGACATCGCCGTTTGCACCCTGCACCAACTCGCCCATCCGCAGATCGCTCGCGACCACCCATCCGCGATCCTCGGTGTAGAACCTATGGGTCCCCGTAACACCAAGCGTTTCCGCCTGCCCCTGGCTGTTCGTAAGCGTCAGATTAAAAAGGTCGTTAGTGAGGTGGCTCACTGTGGTCAATACCACCCGACCCGGTCCGGATGCAATATGGGGACATGCATCAATGGAGGTAATCACTGCCGTCGCGTTGGCCGAAAGACCCATCTCCTGCGTGTCCAGCGGAACGATGACGACCGATCCTACTTGTTCGTGCCCGGCTTCAATTTCGCTTAAGGGCTCGAGCGTCTGGATTTCAATTACGTCCGTCGTACCATCAGCGTCGTGCTCAATCCTTTGCATCGTGACCAGTCGCCATGTTGCTGGATCTACTTGCGTGGCGCTGGAATCGGCAGCGGCGGTTTTGCCGTCCGCACTATTCGCGACACCGTCGTCCGTCGCGACTCGGTCACCTACATGGATATCTTGAATTTGTTCTTCCGTTTTGCCATCACCCAAGAGTACGTCCGTGCCGGCGACGAAACACCCTCCTTCGCACTCGGCCTCGATTTCATCGATTTCCAAACTTTGGTCCAACATCGTCGCTTCCGCTTCTCCCGCGACTTCCTCCGCAATTGCCTCAACGGCATTGCCCGCAACCGCCCCCGTACCCTCCATGCCCATGCCTATGGCTTCTGCGTGAAGCATATCGAGAAGGGTAAAATGCCCCGTCGGATCGTTTTCATTGATGGGATTTCCGTCCGCATAGAGATATTTGTGGAGCGACAGCGGATCATTTTTATTCCCTTGCCCACGGGGGCCGAAGTCGCTCTCCATAAACAAAAAGCCAAATCGTTGCCGTGTGCCGTCGCCGTGGAAGTTCAGCCCGCTGGGCGCGTCGTAGAAGGAGTCGCCGCCGAAGAGGAATGGCGTGGCGGCCATGCCCGCGTTGAAGTTCAACGCAGTGCCGAAGGCGTCGTAGTTGAAGGCGGCGGTGATTGTGCCGGTCGCGCTGGTGAGCAGGCGTGTGCTGCCGTGGCCGTCGGCGAGGAGGTAGCTCACATTGCCCGCACTATCCGCTTGCCCAAACACGCGATCACCAATGATCCATGTCGTGATCGGCTTGCCGGTCGCGGAGGACTTCGCCTCCATCGGCTGTGCGTAGCCCGTCGGATTGTTCGTATCAATCAGGTACAAGGTGGTGACACCACCCACCGTCTCTGAGACGCGATTGCCATGATCGTCATACGCATACGTCGCAACCGTCCTGCCATCCCTGGCGATGCCGATCAACTTCCCTCGCACGTCATACGTGTACGTGAGCGTCTGGTTGCCTCCCCCGTAGCTCCCCCCACTGCTATCCACCTCGTACTTGGCAAGGAAGCCCTCAATGTTCATTGCATCGAGCTCCCCGCCCACGAGGATTTCTCCGCTCGGCAAGATCGTCATCGCGCTGGCGGTGTCGTAAGTCCCCATCGGAATAAACGCGATGCCATAGTTAAAACTCACATCCAGCGTGCCCTCGGCGGTAAACTCCGTCAGCACAAGGTCGGAATTGCCGTTGTAATCGCCCGCCGTCCCCGCCACCAGAATCTCGCCACTCGCCAGCACGCTGATCGCCCCGATCGTGCCGTCGCCCAGGTCGTACACCGGCGACAGACCGGTGCCGTTGACCCCGAAGGTGGTGTCCAGCGTGCCGTTGGCGTTGAATCTTTCCACCGCCAGGTCCACCACGTATCCCTCCTGATAGATGTAACCCGACGCGAGGATTTTACCGTTGGCAAGCGGCTGGAACGCCGCGATGGTCATGCTCGTCGTTGCTATTCCACCCGAGCCAAAGCCAGTGACCGGATGGCCCGTGCCATCATACTCGGCGAGGTTCGATCCGTCCGTGACCAACAGGTTGCCGTTGGCCAGCACGACCAGTGACATCCACGCGACCGCTGCAGAACTCACCGCCACGCCCGACGACCCGAACGCGGTATTCAGAGTGCCATCGGCATTGTATTCCACTACGACGGCATTCTCTGAGTAGCCACCGGGCGTACAGGCAATTCCAAACCAAGTAGTTCCCACCATTTCTCACCTCGCCTCCGCCTGCCTATATTATCGCCGCTTACCCGCCCCCCATCCAACACCATCACACATTTTGCAGATTTGGGCATTATTTTTTCCTGAACCAAAACAGATTGGGCACTGAAATTTCAGCTCTTTCAATAATCCAGTTTTTAACTCGAAGACAGATCTTTGCATATATCCCCTACTATCTTCAAACTCCAAAAAAATATTTTCATTTTTAATTTGAACTTTGGGTTGGTTTTTTATATTTCCTATACGATCATTGAAAAAATCTCTTTGGTCAAAATCATTAGAAGTATATTTTAACAATACTTGGCGAGCGTTCTCGTTAAATTCTTGATCGCGGGTGGGCCATATGCGCAAGATTTCATTTAAAAGATTCTGAAACCACCTCACGGTATCTTTACCATCATCCGGCATAATATTCTCATTAGTCAAAGTATCCATATTCATCCAACGCTTCCAAAATAGAATCCCATGCACCAGGAACTTGATCAAGAAAACGGAACCGTGAATCTTCTTGAAAAAGGTCAACAATATCTTGAATTGCGCCGGCATCAGCTTTCACTGGAAGTGATTTTTCGAGGATAACATCCACGTTTTTCCCAAGCGCTTCGATTTGTTCCGGCGTCAACGTCGCATCATCTGCCAAGTTCATAATCGTTTTAATTATTTGCGGATTTGGGCCTGCCCCTTCAGCTTCAAATATTCCTCCAAGGACACTCCATGCACCAAAGACAACAGCCGCGTCTATTGCCCCAGTTGCAACCCAGGCGGCGGCGTTCGTCGCGGTTTCAGTGGACGTGCCCGCCATGCCCAATTCTTGCCAGTAAATCGTCCGGCCTTCGTGGAGCCAACCTATCTGGTGGAAGGTAAAGTTATCCGCAAACGCCATCATCCCGGCTTGCGCACCTTCCCAAAGTCCAATGGCCACCTCCTTGCCGTCGAAGCCTAGGGCGTCGCCAATACCGCTTGCGATAACGCTGCCTGCTTGAGTTAGACCATCGATCAAGTCATGTCCACTTGGATCACGCCCGTTGATGGGATCACCCCATACATAAATGTACTTGTGGAGACTAAGCGGGTCTTGTCTGTGACCTTGCCCTTCACGCCCGAAGTCGCTCTCCATGAACCAGAAGCCATTACGTTGGCGTGTGCCGTCGCCATGGATGTAAAGGCCGCTCGCGGGATCATAGAACGAATCACCGCCGAAGAGGAATGGTGTGGCCGCCATGCCCGCGTTGAAGTTCAACGCGGTGCCGAAGGCGTCGTAGTTGAAGGCGGCGGTAATCGCGCCGGTCGCGCTAGTGAGCAGGCGCGTGCTGCCATGCCCGTCAGCCAACAGATAGCTCACATTGCCTGCACTATCCGCTTGGCCGAAGACGCGGTCGCCAATGATCCACGTCGTGATCGGTTTGCTAGTCGCGGAGGACTTCGCCTCCATCGGCTGTGCATATCCCGTCGGATTGTTCGTGTCGATCAGGTACAGCGTCGTCACCCCGCCCACCGTCTCCGATACGCGATTGCCTTGATCGTCATACGTGTACGTCGCAATCGTCTGGCCATCCCTGGCGATGCCAATCAACTTCCCTCGCACGTCGTACGTGTACGTGAGCGTCTGGGTGCCTCCCCCGTAGCTCCCCGAGCTGCTATCCACCTCGTACTTGGCAAGGAAGCCCTCCATATTCATTGCATCGAGCTCCCCGCCCACGAGGATTTCTCCGCTCGGCAAGATCGTCATCGCGCTGGCGGTGTCGTAAGTCCCCATCGGAATAAACGCGATGCCATAGTTAAAACTCACATCCAGCGTGCCCTCGGCGGTAAACTCCGTCAGCACAAGGTCGGAATTGCCGTTGTAATCGCCCGCCGTCCCCGCCACCAGAATCTCGCCACTCGCCAGCACGCTGATCGCCCCGATCGTGCCGTCGCCCAGGTCGTACACCGGCGACAGACCGGTGCCGTTGACCCCGAAGGTGGTGTCCAGCGTGCCGTTGGCGTTGAATCTTTCCACCGCCAGGTCCACCACGTATCCCTCCTGATAGATGTAACCCGACGCGAGGATTTTACCGTTGGCAAGCGGCTGGAACGCCGCGATGGTCATGCTCGTCGTTGCTATTCCACCCGAGCCAAAGCCAGTGACCGGATGGCCCGTGCCATCATACTCGGCGAGGTTCGATCCGTCCGTGACCAACAGGTTGCCGTTGGCCAGCACGACCAGTGACATCCACGCGACCGCTGCAGAACTCACCGCCACGCCCGACGACCCGAACGCGGTATTCAGAGTGCCATCGGCGTTGTATTCCACCACGACGGCATTCTGCGAGTAGCCATTGGGCGTACCCGCATAACCCGCGATCACAATATGCCCATCCGCGAGCACCGTCATGGCATTCGCACGTGACCACCACGGCAACGCCGTGACGACCACCCCCGTGCCTGCTGAGCCGAACGACGTATTGACCGAGCCGTCGGCATGGAACTCTTCCAGGGCAATCGACCCCTGCTGGGTTGCGCCCGCGTACCCCGGATTGACCGAACCCGCCACGAGAATGTTCCCGTTGGGCAAGATCGAAAGGGCCGCGCCTGACGAAATCGACAGGTCGCTGGTGGCATAGCCGCCCTGGCCAAACGAGGTGTTAAGAGTGCCGTCGGCATTGTATTCCGCGAGGAAAAGCATCTGATGCCAATCGGTGACGTCGTACTCCACTCCGGCGACAACGATACGCCCATCGGGCAGCACTGCCTGAGCATTGATTTGCGTGCCGCCGCCGGAGACATTTTCCACCAGGCCGCCCGAACCAAAGGAGCCGTCAGGATGAACCGTATAGACCAGCGGCGAGGTCACCTGGCTTATCAGAGAACCGTTCGGGTCATACGTAAAATCCGTCTCGCCCTGTCCGATTTGCCGGATCAGTTCATCGTTCCCGTTGTAGGTGTAGGAGGTCATCAGGGAGGGACCGCCTTGCGGACCAATGTGAGTCTTTGCCATACGGTTGCCCGTCAGGCCGTAGGTGTAATAGTCGGAATAGCCGGTCGCCGTCCCCCCGATATCAATCTCCGATGTTTCATTGGTCGTCGCCACCACGCCATCGGGCGTGAGAACACCGTTCGAGAGCGAAAAGGACCAGGACGAGACCATGGAGTCCGAGCTCGTCACCACCAGCACCCAGTCCGTGCCATCACCGCCATAATCGACCGCCGCTGTCGGAGTCAGAAGTTCCGCGCCATAACCGGCCCCTCCGGGCGTCACGTACTCCGCGCCATCCCAGATCATGGGGACCGCTGAACCTGCTGAACCGCTGCCAAAATCAGAATAGGATGAACCGTTCGGCAAGTTGAACCAACTTGCCAATCCACCCGGCGGCGCGATATGACCGGGCGCGGCGGTCAAGTGCGATGTGACCGCCTCCCCCGTCAACCGATCCAACGCGTCATACGTCCACGACGTATGAATCGTCAACTTGGAGCCATCCACCTGCACTTCATTCTCCGTCGAAGACGCCCGCGTCCCATCCGAATTGAGCGTGTAGCTTTGGCTGAACAGCGTCACGTTCGCACTGTTCTTCTCCACCACGCTCGTCAGCCGATTGAGATCATCATACGTGTACGTCGTCGCCAGCCCGTTAGGCAGCACCTCCCCGGTCTTGTTCCCCGCCAGATCGTAGCTGTACGACGTCACCAACGGCACCACGCTCTGCCCATTCAACTTCGTTACCGTCACGCTCACCAGCCGCCCCTGCACGTCAAAGCCATACGCCGTGTCCGTGTTGTCCGTGTACGTCTCAATCTGCTGCCCGATCGCGTTATAAACATAATGGATCGTCCCCTCCGGCGAAGCCGTCGACGCTAACTGCTGCATGATCGGATCGTACGTATAAGTCGTCTGCCGACTCAAGCTGCCATTGACATAATCATCCACCTCCGACTGCTCGCCGAGGCCGTTATAGCTGATCGCCGTCGCCTCAGCCGCAAGCGTCGTGCGGATATTCCCGCCGTCGTCGAACGCCGCCACACCAACCGCAAAGATATACTTCGCCGACGGACGCCCCTCACCCACCGAACTGTTGTCATACACATACGCCGTGGTCTGACCTTTGAAATCCACATGCGTCATCACCTGCCCCGAGGCGTTGTAAGTCCACGATTGAACCTCGCCATCCGGAAGCGTCTGACGCGCCTGATTCCCGTTCTGGTCATACGCAAAGCGAGTCGTATGCCCGTTCGCATCGGTCTGCGTCAGTTCATCGCCGGCATTGTCGTACGTGTAGACCGTGTGCGGACGAACCAGATGACCATACGTCGGCGAGTGCGGGTCAGCATTACTGACCGCCGGCTGCCACACATCCGTGAGCCGCCCCGCCGCATCATAAAGGTCATACGTGATCCACAATGGATCGCCCGCCTTGCGCTGCGCAATCGTGACCACTTCGCTCCCGCCCGCAGGAATGCCATTCCATCCCTCTCCCATCGTCGGCGTGGGAATCACATCCCCTTCCTGATCCTTCATCACCACTTGGTTGCCAAAACTATAAAGCGTTTCAGTAAAGGAGCCATCGTCATACACCGTCCGCACGGTGCGGCCAAGAACGTCTTTGTACGTATCGGTGTGATGCCCGTTCTGATCGATGGTCGTGGTGTAAAACAGGCCGAGCGTCGAGTTGTACTCGTTGGAAATAAATTGCGAATACGACGCAAAGTCACTGAGCTGGAATTCACTGGTGGTAATACCGTTGACTGTCTGCGAATGCCCGCCATCCGGTGCCGCCGCATTGAGGACGCCCGTGTACTGCACATGCCCATCAGGAGTATAAATAGTTCCGATGCGCAGCAGCCCGCCGTTAGCGGCCGTACTCTGCGTCTCAATCGCATGGCCCGCGGGATCGTAGAAAGTTTTCGTAAACGACAACACGCTGCCGCCGACTTCCTGGCTGTTCCAGACCACGGACGAGCCCGTATTGCCCACGACAATTTCAATCGAACCGCCCTGAACCTGATCGGTTTCAACCACCTGCCCAAGCTGATTGTAAATCGTGTGCGTCAGCACCGCGGTATTGATCGCACTGGTGGGATCGCCATTCGCCGGCACAAAAGGCTGGCTGGTCGTCCAAACCGCACGACCCATCGCGTCATAAACAGTGCGCGTCTCGGTGCCATTGGGATTAACCGTGCGAATCAGCCGACCGTTGCTATCGTAAGTAAAGGCCGTCACGCCGCCGTACTGATCGACCGAATCAATTTTCTGACCCAGCGTGTTGTAATCATTGTGAACCGCATGAATCACACTCGCCGGCGAACCATAACCATTCTGGCTCTGGTCCACATCGACCCCCGCCAACCCGCCCTTGACCGTTTTTAACAGATGATACTGAGGATAAGTACTGTCCAAATTGGCCAGGTGGTTCGGATCGATATAGGTCGCCTGATAACTATCCGTCACCAGCCCGATGGAGTTGTACACGGTCGTCGTTCCCACCCAGCCGTACACCGGATTCCCATTGGCATCGCTCCACTGCTTATAGGTGTACGCAAGAAGCGGACGCCCATTCGCATCATAGGCATAGTACGTCTCCTGCCCCGCCGCATCGACGCTATATTTGACGCCGCCCCACACCGAACCGGGGATTCCGACCTGATATCCCGGAATGTTAATTTCGGAAAACTCATAATAAAAATAGGTCGTCGTGGCCGGTGCCGCATAAAGAATGGCGGCAGTGCCAAGCGGAGTTGCCGCATTGCTGGTTGTTCTGCTGGTGGTGATGGTCGCCGTAACATTCTGCGTCTGAGTGAGCCCATTGACCGGACCGCCGTATGTATTCAAAGTCCCGCTGGCCAGTGAATTGCCGGGGAGGTTCGGATCCGCACCCATCACAACCAGCGAATACACTAGACGGCCCTGGTCATCATACGACGTATAGGTAGTGGACTGAATCCGGGTGTCATAGCCCGTAAGCGACCCCGCGTCGGGAGTTTGAATTTCCGTAGTGATAACCTGGGGCTTGGCCAAATCGAGGGCACCATTGGTGATGGTGTAATTCCCCAGGACCGCGGTTTGAAGAAGTCCATCGGCCGTGAGGCGCTTGGACAGGAGAATGGGCTGTCCACGTCCTTTGTCGTCCAGATTGGTGGAAGTATCGAACGTGACAAATTCCGTCCAGGAATTCGCATCGGGCAATTGCGAATACCGCAAGCCCGTGGTATCCGCACCCGCCACTTCAAACGACGCATACGTCCGCATCGTCTGCGGCATTTGAACGCCCGAAGGCGACAAGTCCGACATCACCGCGACATCATCGGTGACGTACGAAAAACTATTCACCGTCACAATATAATCGAGCACATTGCCGGAATTATCCGTGACCGTCTGAATCCGTCGAAGCAACGTGCCGAAGCGTTCATCATAAATATTCTGGCTGATATCCCCAGCAGCATCCACCACGGTCTCCAACTGCCCCGGCACCCCAATCAAAAGACGCTACGGGAATGGTGGTCCCTTGCGCATTGATGATCGCAGAAAGTTGTCCGGAGCCATCGTACTGTGCCTGAAGGACCGTTTGCCCCATGGCATTAGTAATGCCCGTCAGATAGTGCGGATGCATCCAATCTTGATACGCGTAATAGGTCTTATCACCCATCGGCGTCTGTACGGAACGCAAATCTCCGCCCAACTGGCTGACAGGATCAAAGTGGCTATAAGCATACACAATCGGAATTTGCCCCGGGACGCCAATCGATGTGATTCGGCCGAGGTTGTCGGTCTTGTCACTAAATAGGACGTTCTGGGTTCCGGCCTGCACGGCGGTGAAAGACCCATCCGCGTTCACGGTGTAATCAATAGCGCTGCCATTGGGGTTGGTAATGGACTTAATTTGGCCCGAGCCCGCATCTATTTCATAGGTCGTGCCATCCTTGGTCGTTAATTCATAGGCACCACCGAAAGGCGAAAAGGGGCCTTCACCCGTGGAGTATATCGCGGCTGGACCGAATGCCTGAAAATGAGGATCAATAGTGCCCGACTGTCCTCCTCCTGGGCCTTCGTGTTCATTGGCAATAAATTCGTTGTCGGCTTTGTCATACACCAGTCGAATGTAATTCATGTTGGCGTAATAATTGCCTTTCAGCGTCAGCGTTGCGCAGAGCCATCCACTGCAACGAACTCCGGAACATATTCAATGCTCGAACTGCTTCCTTGGTCAGTGGACGCGGTATCAAGAGGCGTCGGCACAAATTCAAACACATGCGCCCCGTCATTGGGCACCGTCAAATACACCAAGTCCCCTGTGCGAAGAGGAAGCGTTTTATTAGTCGGGTCGAATGTATCGGGTTGTGAGGTGGTGGCGAGTTGCGTGTTTAAAAGATCGAGCCTCCACCCGGGACCAAAATCCGACTGACTGTTCGTAAGACTTGAATCATAACTACGCGTAATAGCCACTGGACCGACCGCGGTGTTCAGGGTCATGTCCGTGATCGGCAAATCCAAATTCCCCGCCTTTGCGGCGGTGGCTATCGCAAGTGAACGTTGATCCACTATGTTGCCTTGGGAATCAAGGAGTTGCAGTGTATAGACCCCATTGGAAAAAAGAGCCGGATTCAACGTCGCCACCGACACCGGGCTGTTCGGCAGTTGTCCGACCGATTGCGTTCCACTCGTGACCAGAGTTTTCACGCCTGTGGAGGACACAAGCCACAGCGCCCAAGGCGTTGGTGTGCCATTCGGATTCGCCGCGATAATGCTAATGGGCGTATTTTGTTGAATGACCGCCGCCGTGCCGGGCAATGAACCCAGCTTGCCGATTTGCAGCACTGGCGTACTGATCGTGGGCAGTGTCACGGTTGCTGGATTTACAGGCGCTCGTCGCAGTCCCTGGTTGTTCATTCCCAGCACTGCTCGTTGCAAACGGCACAATTTCATAATAATAAGTTGTGTCGGGCGAGATCACGTTGGGATAAATTCCCTTGTCCACGAAATCCGTCTGATTTGGACCCACCGTAGCAATCAAGGAACTTGCCAAACTCAACGCACCTGGCGTGGACGCCCGCCGGACTTGATAGCCGTCTTGTCCATAGCCGGAATTCGTCCAATGGAGATTGACCGCGCCTTCCGCTGTGGCTTGTGCGGTCAGGTTGGTTGCTGTCGGCGATGGCGCGTTCCGATAGCGTAACACGAGCGGCATCATAACAAGCTGGTTTACGTAGGACCAGAAGAGCTCTCCCGCGGCGATCACGCCATCGGGAGTAACGACAATCGCCTCTGGACGATCATTCGTGACATATTGCCACTGCGTACCACTTGGCTGTGTCGGTGGTGAAGGGTCTACCGTACTGCTTGCATCACCGCTCGTGGTCTGCGCAAACGACGTATCTGGAGACCCGTCCGAACTGTTAATACGAGTAAGTTTCCAGTTTGAATCCGCCGTAAATAACGATGCGACAAGTTTGCCGTCGTCTTGAAATGCAAAAGACCCATATCCTGATGGCCAAATCCCATCCCACATGCCGATGTCATACCCCATTCCTCGCGCATCTTGTAATCCGGAGTTCGTTATTGGATAGTCCATTACCGACGTGTTAATGATGCCGCCAGTTCCATACGATGCGTCCAGTGTGCCATTGGCAAGATATTTTGCAAAGACAATGTGACTCAGGTCGCCGGCGGTATCCGCCACCCCCGCCACGAGGAAGCTGCCACCTGCGAACAACTTCACCGTGGTTAAATGGGCGACGCCAAGCACGGGCGTGCCGTTGGATGAGAAATTGAATAGGCCGCTGCTCGTAAAAATCTTTCCCTGATTACCAAAGGTTGTATCAATGGTTCCGTCAACGTTGTATCGAATGAATTCAAAGCCCGTGTCCACCGTCCCATCGATTGGGTTACCGTTGGAGTCAGCGTTGAAATGAGTAACCGAGCCACCCATGAGAATTTTTTCATTCGCAGTGCCTTCGTTTAGCACGGTTAAACTTTGAAGTCCCTGAAGCGTGTTATTGGCAAGCGAATCCTTAAATAAAATATTTTCCGTAACGTCTCCCAGGGTCGTTGGAGCAAATGGCGATAGGGATGACTGATTCGAGACATTCGGTGCTTGAGCGACGCCGTTCGACCCGAACGTGGAATCGACCGTGCCGCCTGGTGTCAATTTCAAAAGTAAAAAATCGCGAACCGCTTGAGCGTCGCCACTGACGGGATTCGGATCGGTACCCCACGTCTGGACATCGCCGGCAATTAATACCGATCCATCCCCCAGCACATGCACTTGCGTTCCGATTCTCGCCGTACCTTCTGTTTGAAAAACGCGCGGTTGGCCATTGTTAAATGCCGGGTCCAACGTGCCCGCAATCAGCAGGTTTCCATCAGTTCCGATTCGATCAGCCGAAATATATTCCGCGACCACGAGCATGTAGTCGCCGGGAGACCCCTGATCACGAGTCACATTTCCTACGACCACAATATCCTGGTTGACCGGATTAACTGACATGGCCAATATCTGCGAAGTCATCCCGACAACGAACGGACCATTGAGCGCCCCAAAATTTGTGTTAACAATCCCATTGTGTTGAGGGCCGAACGTTGTATCCAGTGTTAAATCCACATTAAATCGCGTGATAAAATCAGAGCCCGCAAGTACAATTTTTCCGTCCCCTTGCCGCAAAAGAACATGGGGCAACGATGCGTTATCGTTGTAAATGGGTGTCATCGGCATCGTTGCCCAATCGATATTCTTCGATGACGAATCGGCTAGAACGCTGAAACTAAATGCCTGTTTTAAGGTACTGGAGGTTGCTCCATGCTGGTCCACAAGTGTTAACTGCACCTGATAGCTGCCGGGCGCAAGCGATCCCGGCACGACAAATGTCGACAAATTAGAGGAGGCAGTGGTACTGGCTGCCGAACCATCGGAATTGAGAACTTTCCACATATAGGTAAGTGCGTCATTCACTCCGAGCTGTTGGGACAGTGTACTGCCAAACGTCAAGGACTTTCCCTGGAATCCAACCGCCGGTCCAGAGATCGTAAGTGTCTGCGGAACATAGGTGACTGTTAAATTGGACGAGTTTGTGTGCGTGATATTGAAGGAATCCGTTTCCGTGGCGCTGATTACGTACGCACCGCTGTCCGTCGGCACGAACGAAAATGCGGCACCGACGCCTTGGGCAACAACTGAGCCGCCCTTCGTGGCGGTCCAATGCGCAACCGCTGCGCCGCTCCCAATCGCCGTGAAACTTGTCAACTGATCTTCCGGCACAATCGCCGCGCCGCTTATTAGGAGATCAGGCGCTGGTCCAACCACAAACGGTTTTAAGGTGGTCACACTTGTTGAGAGTGAAAACGCTGGATCCGTCACGGTCAGGGTTCCCGTCCAGTTGCCCGCTGTGAGCGGGGTGAAGATCAGATGGGGTCCGGGCGTCGTGATCGTCTGCGTATTGGACGGATCGGCCGAGTTGACCAGCGACCATGTATAGTGAAGGGAATCGTCGGTTCCGGCGGCAGGCGTTGCCGTTGCGGAAAGATTGACCGGTAGGTCCGCAATTGCCGATGCCGTATTCACGCCGATTGCCGAAACTAATGGGGCAAACCATACCAGCGCCACGTTAGAGGGTGCCGATGCAATACCAGCGTTCACAGCAAAGACACGGTAGTCATAGACGTGGCTTGCCGAAGGTGGAGTGTCGGTGAATAAAGTCTGATCCGCCGCCACTGTTGAAATAGTGGTCCAGGATGATCCTGCCTGGGACAGGTCCATCCTTTGCAACACGTACCCCGACTCATTGTTGGAATTATTGTCCCAAATCAGTGTGACTTGGGCATAGTTTCCCGACATTTGTGAATTCGCAATAGTCAGATTCGATGGTGCCGTGGGTGTTAAAGGCGCCAACCCTGGAATAGAAATGGGATTTGAATAATTGGTTCCATTAAATGCGATGGCTTCTTGCACGCCTAAAGGAATTGACGTTCCTGCAATTGTCAGTGTGGACGAACTCGCGACCGCTCCTAAATCAACAAGTTGGTTGGTGGTCGTGATACCGTAGACCTCGCCGGAGGCACCCGAGGCAAGAGAAAAGCTCACCGAGCCATTGATGTTCCCGTTGTCACTGAGTGTCAAGGCAGGCGCGGACGGTGCCACGATTCTCGGGAGAATTTCGAGAGGCGCCCACGGCGAAATGGACGTCCCTGTCCCTATCTGCACCTCTAATTGATCCGCGTTCGCCGGTAGCGTTGCATACACCGTGTATTGCTTATTCGCGGTGTAATTAGTTGATAAAATTTGAAATGTCTGAAGAGAGGGTGTGAGATTGTAAAGCGTAAACGGTTCTGCGCTCGAATAAGCTCGTACGGAAACTGTGAACCCCGTTTGTGCACTGGAGTCGCTCGCGGGATCCCACGACAGGCTGATCGGTATTTGCCCTCCATTTGACGAGCCCGCCGCCAAATTAGTTGGCGGTATTAAATTGGCTGCCGAGACCGCCGTGTTGCCAAATGCACTGTAATACTGAACCGTTCCATTCCCCACGACGCGAAGGCGGAAGTTGTAATGGCTGTCCGCCTGTAAGCCCGCTACTTGAAATGTCGTCGGCCCAACCGTGGAATAATTCGGCGTGAAGTCAGAAATAATGTGGTAGTTAAGGTCCCCCGGCCCCGCTTGTTCCAGTTGAACCTGCTCACCCGGAACCGCGCTGTAAAATTAGATCAATCTCGCTTGCCGCACTCGCGCCTTGCTGTGGGTTCGCCTGTAAAGCATACACTTGGACCGACGTGTGTATGACCGCAGCGTTACTGTCGCTATTGTGGGTAACCGTGATCGTCGGCTGATAATTTCCCGCCGCGGCGTAGGGATGCGACCCGACCACATCGAAGTCCGTGCCATTGATGTCCCGTATCACCTGCCCATTCTCAATGTTGGTCCCGTCTCCCCAATCAATGGTTGCGCTGTAAGCGGATGGAACGCCGTCCGTGTACACATCGTTGATTTTCGCCAACGTAATATTGGTCGCGCTCACCCCCCTCCACGTAGAGGCGGAAAGGCCTTGCACCTGAATTTGTGGCTCGCCGTCCGGAGGTTGAACCTGGACGGTTGTCCCTGCTGCCGACTGCCTGATTCCCGAGTAGTTGCTTACTGTCCCGGATATATTAAACGTGCCCGTGGCCAAATAGGCATGAGATTGAATGGGTTGAGAGCCTGAGTAACTGTGGACATCGGGGTTCTGCGTGGTTCCATCACCCCAATTAACGGTCCATGATTCCACGGGGATGTTGTCAGTTGTTAGCGTTAATGTATAGGGAGTGGCAAGCCCTTCAGTAACCGTTACGTCACCGGTGAGTGAGTAACTTAACAGAAGTCGCGGCTCAAACTGCTCAATCGCCAAAACGGGGCGATGATTGCGTAATCGCTTCGGCCCTTTGCGGGAGTTCCATTCGTGAGAAGATCGACGCTCACCCGTTGCGACAGCGCCCACCACGGAGTTCTGAAGGATGGCGGAAATCATTCCGCCCGGGCGACGAGCACCTGCCCATTCACTCGATGCAAGGGAGTGCTCCGCGAAAGATGAATGGGTCAGGATTTGCGATGCGTAACGCATCGCATGCAAAAGACGTTTTTTCCCGCCGTCCCATCCACTTTTTCCAACCTGAGCGAAGAATCCACGAGTTCGACCAAGGCGCAGTATTCCCACCGACTGACTCCTTCTCCAAAGGCAGACGACACTAACAAAAATGTGCTTTTAATTCGAAAAGCCGACACGGGAGGGGCGATCGAATTTAGGAACCGAACGTCTGGAAATATGCGGCAACACTAAGCTCAAGTCAAGAATAAAATCTAAAATCTAAAATCTTCGTGGACCCGAAATTGAGGCCTTCTACTAACCCCTCGCGATGGGCACCCTGACTAGAAAAATTCTTTGCGTGCGCGGGCGGACGTTGATTCCGCGATTTTTCGACCCGTTGGCGGGGTTCCGTCTTGCCAAGGCCATTTACCGACCCCGGTGGCGCGGAATCCCCGGCCCACTCACGCAGCCCTCAGCCGCAGCATGGCTTACCCGCCCTGACACCTACGACTTCAGTGCGCCATGGCGTGATGGCCGTAAAGCGAATTACCAACATCGGCGACACATTTTGAGCCATGGTGACCGGTCGTAATCTCACTGTTTGTACGTCACGTTAATGGTGGAATCACTATAGGAAAGCCCTCCACCCCCTAATCGAATCGCCGCCCCAATATCAACTTGGGCCACAAAAACAACTAACCCTTCGGTATACTCCCCAGGCTGCAGGACCACGCTCTGAAGGAAGCCCGCACGATCTATCGTTGAAACGATGGCAGAATCTGTTCCGTAATGTATGCGAATGTTCTCGGGGAAGAGCCGCAAAGGAATGTTGCCACGATTGACCAACGTAACCTTCGCAGTGTAAAGATCCGAGTTCGACAAAAGGACTGCCAGTCCTAGCCTTTGGCGATCTTGATCGGTCAACTCCGGTTCTATGCGGGCGATAAATTCGTTCGTTGCTTCGACCCAGCTCAATTCGACCACGGGATTAGGAAGCGGGGGAGCGGGTGGGGCAAGCGTAGGCCCTTGGACAGTGGGTGCATCCACCTTTAGCGCGGGGAGCCGGAGCGGAACCATTGGACATACCAATGACAAAGATAATTGCGGCGATGATTATCGATAAAACGCAAAGAATCCCGCAAAGCGCCATCACGGCCCACGCGATAGGATGGTTCGTGGTACCATCCGGACCGGGAACGAGGTTCACATTCCCACACACAGGGCACGGGTCGACGGTACCAACTTGTGCCTCCTCGCTCGTACGAGAAGTTCGGCAACTCTGGCATCGGTAGCGAATCATTGATCAAGTCTCCGTATCAGATCTGGTTGTCGTGTGGAAAGAGTTCATATCGCGATGTCTAATGGAGCATTTGTCCGAAGGCTCGAGATAACTGACTCCAGATTTGCTCCGATACCTGCTTGTCGTGATTGGTAGGATCTTTGTGCAGTTGCCAGCACGACACGAGCCAAAAACAACCGATGACTAGGAAGATTACGGTACGGACCCTAGACAAGACTGATGTCTCGCGCTTTGGAGTCGACGGCGCGGGCGAGGTCGTCGCTACAGGGTCTGTTATGCGTAACTGGGCTTTGGGTGCCGGAACCACTGGTTTCATTTCACCGGCTACCGGCGTCAACGTTGCGGTCAACGAATTCATTGGGAACTTGTTGCCAAGTTCATCGATGACCATGGTGTCGGGGTGCAGCAGGCCTTTGGCCACCCAATCCCAAAGTTGGGATTTGGGGACCGGCCCTCGCCATACGCCGTGGTCAGAGTAGTACCATTTAGTCTCCATGTCCCGCCCCTTGTCGTTTCACGATCCCCGGCGACCCTGCAATCCACAGCCAGATTAGCCCGCCCAACAGAGCGAAAATCTCAGGCAAGCTGAAGAACAAAAGCGCAAACACGGCATCTGCTTGTGTGTCGGCGGCAGACATTGCCTGTGCCTGGAGGGCACTTGCGATCGACGTGATCGAATAGACAAGCGGGAAGGCCACGGCGCTGATGAGCAGGTGTCCCACCATGCCTTTCATCATCATCCCCTTCCAATTGCCCCGGTTCATGGCGATTCGAAAGCCAGCAGCGATCATCCAAGCTCGCGGCAGAGCTCTCGCGATCACAAATGCTAAGTAGGCGGATCGCTCCGCTTGGCCCCAAGGCGTCGCACCGTTGATATCTGCCGCATTAGTTACAAAGACGAACGCCGCGACCAGCAGGAGGAGGGGATTGAGAATCAAATCGTAGATGAGAAATGTCCATTCCATGCCCGACCGCTTTGGCGCTGCCTTGGGAAATATCTGGGCGGCGACATCATGAAAGACGGGCCACTGGTCCAGTGGTCGCCATGCATCGCCGCCGTCCGGGCATGCCAAGCTCCCCGCTGGGATTTTGCGAGAAAGCATGTGCGATATAACCTGCTCTGCGGAGAAAGGACCAACGGTTTTTCCATTGTGGCTGACATACCAATGAACTTCAGTTGCCGTGGCTTCAGGCATCGGACGGTCCTTTCTGTGCTTTTGCACCCATGAAGCCGACGTGCAGTCCGGCCGTTTGAAGCGCCTTTGTCGCCTAAGAGACCATTTCAAAAATACCCCCTAGAATCAGTCGTGGTCGCGACGATGCGGCCCGGGGGTAAACGTCATGGACCGACCGCTGGTATCGGAAGAACTATGGGAACTCATCGAACCGCTCCTTCCCAAACACAAAGCGAAGAATGGAACGCGCGGTCGGCCGCCGGTGGAAGACCGGGCCTGCCTGGCGGGCATTATTTTCGTTTGCGCAGCGGAATTCCCTGGGAGATGCTTCCCGAGGAAATGAATTGCGGATCGGGGGTTACCTGCTGGCGGCGAATGCGCCAATGGCAAAGGCATGGCGTGTGGAAGAAATTGTTCCATCTGGCCCTTGGCAAACTCGCCAGACAAGGCAAGATCGATTGGTCGAAAGTGCTGGTCGACAGCCAGAGCATCCGGGCGCTTTTTGGGGGCGCTGACTGGCAAAAACCCGACGGATCGAGCCAAAAAAGGCACCAAAAGGCATCTTCTCTCCGACGGTCGTGGGACTCCTCTGGCCCTTCGCATCACCGTGCTCAGCGGCATGACTCCAAGGAACTTGCCGGGCTGCTGGACGAGGTTCCTGCCCTGCCCGGACGTGGTCCAGGACATCCCCGGCACAAGCCTGACGCCGCTTATGGCGACCGGGCTTATGGCACGCCCGCCAACCGCCGGCAACTGCGTAAGCGGCGAATCCGGGACTTTCTCGCAGCGCCGCGCATGGCCCATGGCAGTGGCCTGGGAAAAGTCCGTTGGCCCATCGAGCGATTGCTCGCACTGATCGGTCAGGCCCGCCATCTGAAACTCCGTTATGATCGCTTCGCAGCCGTGCATCGCGGATTCCATTACCTGCAAATGACTCGATTGTTGCTCATATGTTTTCCTAAGGTATTTTTGAAATAGCCTCTTAGAATTCATGCTGTACAAGACGATCCATCCGGCAAAGGGAACGCAGCAGCCAATTACCCACAACCAAAGATGCTTCACTGACAAAACACGCCCTAGGCGATAGACCAGAACCATCGTGATTGCGACAGCGGCGAGGTTAATGGCTGGTGCGAAGCTGCCCGCAAAAGACGAAGCAATCGACACCGGGAGAATCAGTAGTAGGAACCACCAGCACAATTGGTTCTGCCGGGCGACGATCAGTGGCACTGACGATGGTCGCGCGTTGGGAGGTGGGGGCAATGCTGCGGGAACCGTGGGAAGATTCGGCGGAAGTGGGGGAAGGGATACGGCCATAGACGTTCTCCAAAAATGGTTTTTGCAGAAAACCCTTGGCAGGACGTGTGGCAAAAAAAAGAGCGTCGAACCAAGGACGCTCCAAGAACCCCCGGCAAGGGGCATACAGAACGTGCCCTGGCCGACGCCCCTCTCGGGGCGCCGCCATCAAGGCACTGCCTCTGTATTCAACTTTGCCGGTTTTCTTGGAAGCAGGGTCTTGACGCTTGCGCGTCAATCAAAATGTCAGGTGCCGCATCGCGGCAGGTCATTAAACCATTCGTTCTCCTGTGGGAATCATTTAAGAGGTCCGGCACGGTCTCGCATGCGCCAGGGCCAGTTGTAAAGGGATTTCCGTAGAATCCCCACGTTTGAGCCCCCACCTTCTCCTATTTACCACGCACTAAATTTCGCGCGAAAACGCGTCATAAAAGATGAGGGGATACATATCTATCAGCCGAGAACACGCTTAGAAGTTCGCCCCACCAAGTGAGATCTGCCAAACGTCCCCCCCCTCCAATCCGGTCTTCCTCCCCCATTCGATTCCAACCCTACATGCCCACCCGTGCCTCGCGGCCCGGGTGCTTTGAATTTCATGTCTCATGAAAGGAGATTCCTTATGGTCCCCCTCCGTCCAACTCCATGGAAACAGCCACGTCCGGAATTGCAGTTCATCCAGCGTGGCGATAGTGGTTTCGTCACAGTGGCATCGTCGTCAGGTATCTCGCAGGCGCTATATCCCCTGTGTCCCGTTCCTTCCAGCTTGATCGACTGGATGGTCACCGCCTGTCAGGGTTTCTGGCAAGAGCATCAACGCTGCATCGCCTTCATGCTCCTTTTCAATCCCCTGCGTCAACACTGGTCCATCGACCTGCCGTATCAAAAATGCCGAGCCTCCGGCAGCGACTGGCCGTATCACACGACCCCGTCACCGCCACGCATGCCGGGTTACTACCTTGCGGGCAGTTTCCAAAGCCAACCGGCGGAGCATACCGGCATGCCGCTTCCACCCTTCACCGGCATGCACCTGCTGTTAGGGCTGAAGCAAGGCCCCATGCAACTTCACGCATTTATGAGTTGGAACGCGCCCGAGCAACGCTTGGAGCGTGTGCAACCCGGCTTGCTGGTCCAAAATGACTATCACCACATGCTTCAGGTCGCAGCACCTCGCATCCAACTCCTGTGACTTGGCTTCTCCCGCCTACCAAGCCTTTCCCTCACGCATCACTTTGATGTGAGCGGCATCTTCCCGCTCAACTTGCTTCAAATGTATTCCTTTTTTGGAGGTATCCGCGCCCATGACCGATTTTTCTATCCCCTCGCTCCCGGGGCGACTCATCAGAGTCTCCAACCCGTCGGAACCCACCGCAGGTCCCCTCGATGACGATCCAGCCGAGTCGCACTTTACTCCAATGTCGTTTCCACCCTTTCCCCTGAGCCAGTGTGCCTGGCTCACCGGATTGGCAGAACACTTTTACGAACGTCATCAGCGGTGCCTGGCGGTTCTCCTGATACTGGAGACTGGCAACGCGAACTGGATCACGCCAATGCTTCCTACCCAGCGTTGTTACACCGGAGGTGCGTCTTTCCAACTATGTAAGACTGACTTCGACGATCTGTCTCCCGCCTGTCGTATAGGCGGGTCGTTCCAACTCACCGACGCTGCCACCCCTGAAGAATCGGAAGCTCAAGTTCCCTCCTTCGACGGCCTGCATCAGGTGTACGCCATTTCCGGAAACGCACGTACCAAACAGTTCTTCCTCCGCACGGACGGCACCGTCCATCTCGTATTGCCCGAATCCGTCCTGATCGACGACTGGCGACAATACCTCCATATCCACCGTGACCGCCTCATCTTCCCCTGATTTGCCCCCCCCCTCTCTCTCTCCCCCCACCCCCCCCTAATTTGGTTCCCTGACAACTAAAAAAAGGAGTTTATTTATGAGCGACCCCCGCCCATTCGGAGACGCTACGCCCATCGTGTACAGCTACAGCCGACGCCAAGCTCTGGAAGATGGCGTGCTCTTCGACCTGAGCATCCCTGCTGGCGAACTGGGCTTCGATCACCCCGTCGCCTGCACCGCAAACGTTTACCACCGCTACCTCACCCCTGACCCGAAGCTCAAAGTGGCTGGCCAAAGTATCCAGGGCCGCACCCACGATCTGCTCTGGACGCTGTTCTATATCCTACAAGCGGCGAAGCGTGCATTAACGCTCACCGACCACACGACCTTCAAGGCCATGTTCCTCATGCCAGCAAATAAGCACGCCACAATCACCTTCGTCGCGATCTGCGGGCCGGGCGACACGGGCGAGCCGGTGATCACCATTCTCTTGCCCGGCGAATCGTAACTCGTCACAATCCATTTCAGTTCTCCCCCCCCTCCCCTCCCAATATCCCAATACCCGCATCACCGCCGGACCCATGACGATGTCTCGTCCTGGGCGGCAGTGTCATGCGCATTGTTAACCCCACAAAACAAGGAGTCCTTCCATGAATAACAACTGCTTTCTGCCAGCCCTATCATCGCTCTTTAACCAGTGGCACCGCGATCGTTCGATTCAGCGTCGCATGCCGCTTCATCGTCAGTGGCGTGGTTGCATGGGTCTTGCCCTGCTGGTCGATCAGTTCGACCAAAATGCCGTGGCCGTCGGCGATCGAGTCTTCCTTCCCAACCATGCCCTCACCTGGATGGTTCTCCGCGATATTCCTCCGGAGAACTGTTCGCATTTTCTTGATCCCCATCATGTGGGCGGATCACTGGTGACCTGCACGCGCACAACGATTGTCCACGGCATGCCGCGTATCCACTTTGCCTCGCAGGCAGGAGCGACGTGGAATTTACGGTACGTACCACGTTTTGGGACGAACGCGGTTCCCGTCCCTCCGCATGTACTCGATGCGCGTGGCCACCATCGAGAATTTGCGATTGTCACGCAGATGAGCACGAACATGACCTTCTGGCGCACGGGGCCGGGAAACCCGTTCCCACACCGCGGCGCGGTCATGACCCCTCATCAGCCGTGTGACCTGTGGATGCCGCGTCCTTACCTTGTATGCAAAGGGGCAAATACCCACGCATTACCTCGCATGCGTTCACCCATCCAAGGCGGTCAGCCCTGGCAATGCCAGTTGCCGGACTCGACCGTAGGCATCTACTCGTTCCTCGCGGCCCGATTACCCCATCGGCAGAAGGCCACCGACATGTGGTGGGAAGTCACCCACTGCGAACAGCATCTACAGACGAAGCTTGATGCGTTTGTCTTCCCACCCTTGGCCATGCACACGTGGACGCATCTGCGGCGCCCGCTGCCAGGTGACGTGGAGTTGGATGCAAGCGTGGCCGGCGTGAACCTCCGTCGGACTTACCCACGTGAAAACGGAACACGCATCTCGGTCACCTCCCACATAACGCGCGGTAATCGATTGGCTATGTCGCGATGAAAGCTTTCGTCAGGGCCGCGATCCCACGTGGGCAATCTCGCTGAACTGCCACAAATGAATTCAACGCACAAGAAAAAAGAGGGGCGGCGCTTCAATCCGTCGCCCCTCTGATTGTGTTATCCAAAACAGATCAAAATGAAATGCTTAGAGCGGTTTTATTGAAGATGTAGCGTAGCCGCAGTTTAGAAAGAAGCCTCGGCAGTCGTTCTTCTTAAGCTGCGAACTCGAGGCGTTTTTGTTTTTGGTGATTTACTACAGTGCACCCCTTCAAGGAGTTTCAGCATGAAGAAGCAAAATGAGTCTGCGCAGCCGCTAAATTTGAAACGTCAGCAGATCGCCGATGCCCTTGGATTTCTTCTCGCCCTTCAGTGGCACGCCGAATTTCGGCCCCGGCAGAGTCTGGAGAACGAAGAATGCAGTAAAACCCGGAAGCCGAGCAAGACGAGGCGATCCCTACAATCTACAATGAATGTCGACACTAAACGCGGCTGATATTCCCTTCCACTTTGGAGGAGACGCGATGGCTAAAGCTGAATTATCTGCCCCAGGCAAGGGGCTTGAGTTGCCTCAGTGGGTTTTGAATCACCCATTGGTCAAAGATCGCTACTACTACCTCTTGCCCGATGTTCTGCTCCGAAGCATTTCAAGGCTTCCAGCACTTTCACATGTTTCGAGAGAGACTCTCAAACTCGACAACGAAGTGTTCAAGCGTCTAGAAAGCATGGACGCAACCGTCGGTCTCACAGGCGGACAACCGCTGAATTACAGTTTGCTGATGATGAAACACCGGAAGATCGCCGTTCCGGAAGATCTCATGCGTGAATGGGAAGCGATCAATCCCAGAGCACGGAGCGGCATCGCTCAAGCTGAAGAAGCTCTGAATCAGGACCACGATGGTCTCTCTGCTTACGTCGGTTGGCTCCTGGTAACCCCGACGTTCTTGAAGGAACGTGACTCCATAATGGATAGTTGGGCGTCTTACATACGCCACTTCGGTATCCCGGAGGCGATCCATAACGATAATGCGCAACTTCACTTCACTCCCTCCCACCGCGAAACAGATGCTTTTCCTGAACAGCAAGCCTTTGTTCAAACGTGGAAGAAGTTTTTCATCCGGTGGCACCTGACGGGTATGGCTGGTCCGTATCTCCCTATCCCAGTTGCCAATCACCAGCACCTGTTTCCCTGCGGGCTCACGATCAACGACTACCGCAAGTCGACGGCTGGGATGTCCATTTCACCGACACAGCCGCTCCCCAACGCCACCGAGTTGCGGGTCAAAGTGGAACGCCTCAGCGGCATGCACAGGGGAGAGGGACATCTTTCGCCATGGTACGAGATCGTGGAAATCGCAAATCAGCAAAAAGCAAAGTCGCTTGCCACCTACAAACGGCGTCTTTGCTTTGCCCATTACTGGACAGTATTCCAAGATCACTATGGACCTCCCCCGCGGTGCGACACAGGATCTGATGGGGGTATTTGCCGGATATCTAAATGTTTCCGACGAAGCCATTCGAGATGACCGTCGGGTTCTGGGGTCCGCCCGCCGCGCCTTACCAAAAATCGATTGAAGAATAGGGGCCTCACGTGGCGCCACGTGAGGCCCCTTTAAAATTCCTCTCTTCGTCATGATCCATTCCCATGAATGGACCCATGTTACAACATCCGATTGGTTCTCCAACCACTTGCCTGCTTGCGTTCCCCCCCATCCTGTCAGTGGTTCAAGCCGCGCAAATGCTCGATCGCACTGTCGGGGCTCTGAACCACTGGCCGGCGGCCGAGAAATTCATTGGCACAAGTCGCTTACGCGGACGGCACCGCTTTTTTTGGCGGGATCGTCTAAACGCGACAATGCAAGGCGAACGATTCCGCCTCGGTCCCGATGGCTCGATCCGGATCACCGACGAGGAAATCCAATCCGCCTTCAAAGATCCCGAAATCGATCGGGCATTTCCCCCCTTTGCTTCCATCCAGACCGTTGCCCGTGAACTCAAGGTGGGCCGGTCCACCTTGTTTCGGTGGAAAGCCCTTGGGAATCTGGATGGCACATACACCGATCGTCGGGACGGACTTCGTTTCCTTCGCACCCACTTCATTTTAAACTTATTTAATGGAAAGATATGGATATGAACAAAAAGTATGCCGAACATTGGCCTATTGAGTTGAATCACGTTCGGGCTCGGCCGGAAGGCAAAAAGCTCAATTATGTCGCCCACTACCGCCTCAATGGTCAGCATTGTCGCCGTTCATTGAACACGAATCGCGTTGAAGTCGCCCGTCGCGCTGCGATGGCATTCGACCAGGAACTTGATGCCGGTACCTACGCGGCCCGCCCTACGAAAATCCAGCTGGGGGAGGGGATTTCGTCGTTTCTCGACGCCAAGACGATTGATGGTCTGGCACCGAAGTCGCATCGCAAATACTCCACGGAACTGCGGACTCTCGAAGCGTTCGCAAATGAACACCGCATCCAATACGTGCAGCAAATCGACGAGAACTTTCTTGCAAAATACCGGCAGCACCGCGCTGCTCGCAATCTCCTTCAGCCTGATCGCTCCATCCACGCTAAGACTGCCTATACTGCAACTATGATTCTGGTTGCATTTTTGCGATGGTCCGTCCGCCGGAAATGGATCGCCGCGAATCCCCTCCAGGATGTGCGCATTCCCAAGCCAGCCTTCCAGCGGAAGTATGCTCCGCCACTCGGCGTTGTCAACGCAATTCTTGAACGGACCTCTGAGCCACTCAAAACAATGATTTCCCTGCTGGCATTCACAGGCATGCGTTCTGGAGAGTTGCAGTTGCTGACGATCGGGGACGTCGACTTGGACGGAGGCTGGATTAATGTTCACACTCTGAAGGCTAAGCTCACTCGGATCAGGCCGATTCGCCATGTGCCAATTCATCCTCGCCTTCGGCCCATTCTGAAAGCGCACCTCAAAAACCGCACTGGCTCACCGACCGAGCTTCTTTTCGTTGCGAACGCGAGTACCGCATACCCCGACGGCAACCACCAAGTCAACACGAAAAAACTCAATGACCAGCTGCAGAACGTCGCCCGCCGCGCCGGTTTCCAGGTTGGTCGCGCGGTTGACGGAATTGTTATCCATTCGCTGCGGCACAGTTTTGAAACCATCGCTGTGAATTCCAACATCCCGCAGCGAGTAATCGACACCTGGCTCGGTCATTCGGGAGACCAATCAATGGGTTCCGTTTATTACCGCCTCGACGACGCGAGCTCGCAGGACTTTATGGCAAGGGTCGGCTTCTGATCACGCAAATTTTTTTTGGAGGTTTCCAATGATTGCACACATCTTTTTTCCCCTGTCTGCCTTGGTCGGGATGATCGTCACCATTGCTTTGCTAACGATGGTCCCGATGGTCCTGATTGTCATTCGGCTCGCAAAGACAGTCCCAGCAACTCCCCAGCGCGTCCATGGGAAGCGGGAGAAAAGCGGGCAGAATTGCTCGTCGGATGACGGTGGCATTGCGGAAGTGTTTGCGAATTCGTCACTTATGGGAAGTGCTGAAATTCAACGGAGAGAGAGGGATTCGAACCCTCGAAACGTTCATCACGTTTACACGATTTCCAGTCGTGTTCCTTCGGCCACTCGGACATCTCTCCAGGGTGCTCGATAGTTTCGAGCGGGCCACTAAGTGTAAGGAAGGTGGCGTCGGGGGTCAATTTGAATGGACGAGTTTTGGGTTTGTATCCAGGGCGACCGCATTTTACATTTGTAAAACCTTCAACAGATAATTCGTGTCCCATCCGGCTTTGAGACGTTTAATGGCGATGCCTTTCCGGCAGGTCTTTTCCTGCTTCAGGAGATTGAGTGCCGCACGTCTGACCCGCGAGAGGTTCTCGGCTGAGTGGCCGGTCCTCACCCGGCTCTGATCTTCGTTGAATTGCACATCCAGCATCCAATGCAGATTGTTCTCCACCGACCAGTGCCCGCGCACGAATTCGGCCATCCGCTCCGCCGTCACGTCTTGATGCGAGAACAGATAATACCTTCGCTCCTTCGTGCTGCGGTCCCCGAGAATCTCCCGCTCCGATTCCACCATCGCCACTCCGCTTAAGCCCGCAAAGCCTCGCGCTGCCTCTCCCAGGTGCTCCACCTCCGGCGTGATCCAAAGCGTTCGCTTCTCGATCCTCCCGTGGCCGGCATCGGTCTCCTCATGCACTTCGTGGATCAATCCCTTGAAGCCCTGATGGACCGCCTCCTCGAAAAGCGTCTGAACCTTGGCCTCCAGGATTCCCTGATTGCCTTTCAATGCCAGGACGTACTCCCCGCCGCCCTCTTTGATCTTTCCGGCGATGTTCCTCTGGCAGCCCATCGCGTCGATGCTCACCGTTGCGCCGTGCAGGTCGAGAAGTTCCAAAAGTCTGGGAATCGCGGTGATCTCGTTGCTTTTGTCGTCCACCGCCATCTGGGCGAACACCAGCGAATTGGCCTGGACAAAGGCTGAAACCATGTGCACCGCGGAATGCGGATCCCAGGCATTCTGAAAACTTCTGCGGAGAGTCTTGCCGTCGATCGCAATCAACTTGCCGCCCAGCGAGCCAACGAGCCCGCGCATCCAGCCCATGAAGCAGCGTTCAAAGGCCTCGGGATCGAGCCGGGCAAAGACCCGGCGAAAGGTGTCGGCGGTGGGAATGCCGTGGGCCAGATCGAGAAAGCCCGCCAGCCAAGGGCGCTTGGAAAGCCCGAACTCCTCCATGCCTTCGAAATCATCATTGCCGCAGATGACCGCCATGATCGCGATGGTGAGAATGACCATGAGCGCATGACGTTTGCCTTTGGCACCACGAGGATCGGGCAACTCCGCGAAGTGTTCCGCAATTGAACTGGCCATCCTGGCCTCCTTTTGAATAAGTGTTGCATCCAGTCAACACCTCTCAAAACGAGCCGCTATGACCCTTCGTGCCTTCGTATTCCTGAAAATGCTTTTGCCCTAGGTTTGTATCGCGAATCGTCGCATCGCGAATCCGCACGATGCGAGGGGCGGGACCTAAATTGGCCGCGAATGAACACTAAAAACACAAATCATTAATTGGAAAATGTTCAGCCCACCTGCGTGACACGTCTTTCGCTGCGTGTTCCTTATTTTCCGCTCTTCCGTCGCCATTTGTGTTTTTTGTGTCCATTCGTGGCTAATTTACGGCGTTTTCAGGCGATCGGGACCACGAGGATTCCCCTGCGGGCGTTCCATTGGACCGCGCAGGCGGTAAAGGAAGACGCTTTTGCTTGGGATGCGCATGAGTGATCGAACTTCCGCGGCGGAATCGTTGTGGGCGGAACTCGATGCCGTTTGAGTCTCGAGGGGGAGGACGATATGGACGGCGACGTCAGTGTCGCGGTTGAGGATCAGATCGCGGCGGGTGAGGGCGAGGAGATTGCGATGTTCGGCTGCCCACTCGCGGAGTGCGTACCAACTGACGCCGTCCTTGTAGAGGGTCCAGACGTGGAGGCCGCCGTTGGCATCGATGGCGATGCAGCAGTCGCTGGCCCACGACATGGGCGGCCGTGCGTCTAGCAGGACGGAATCGGCAACGAGATCGCGAATTGAGCGTTCGACGGCTTGCCATTGAGAGGGACGATCATGCTGTTCCGCGTCGGGGAGATCGAATGCACGGAGGGTAACCCCGCGGCTGGTGTGAAGAGGCGGCGGCTGAATATCCACATCCGGCGTGGCGGGCGAAGTGGTGGTCGCGGGGATGGCAGGCATCGTGTGGTGGCGGATATCGAAGGTGGCGATCCGGGGCAGATTGGGAAGAATTTCAGAGCTTCGAGCAGGTTGAGCGGGCTGGGTCACTTGCGCACTGGGGGCAGGCGCAGCGAGTGGCGTTTTGAGAGGTGGGATGCTTATCAAAGAGCCCAGATCGGCGGTGAGGGCATCGCGTTCCTCGGGGTCCAGAACATGCGAAAGTTGATCGAACACGGCGTGCGATGCGGCAGCGACCACCTGCGAACTTTGATGGAGGCTCGCGGATGCAGCGGCGACCTGTTCAAGTGCTGCCTCAATGTCGGCAGGCTTTGCCATGGTCAGTTCGACCGAAGCGTCCTCTTCCAAGGGAGACTCGGTCATGGGGGTTGCGCACAATTCCTCGAGGATCGCGGTCCACACGGCCATGTGGTCCTGCCTCTTCAACGGAATTGTCACGATGCGATTTGCGGCTCGGGCCTCCATGGACGCTCCGACGCCGGCGAGAAGAATATCTTTTTTCAGAAAGTCGTTGAAGGCCTTTCGCAGCCTGGTGTGAACCACCGTCGCGGCAGATTCATTGTCGCCGACGATGAAAGCCCGCACCGACTCGTGAGGCGATGCCACCGCCATCGCCTGTTTCATTTGATGATACGCAGCCACCACGCCATCGCTTTGGGTCGATGTGGCGAGCAGCCAATGGTGGCATCCGACCGCGGCGCGGGCGAAATTCTCCGTGCGATTATCCGGCGCGGCGATCAGCCACATGCCGACGGAATTGCGAAGGGTGAAGATCGCTCGCGAGACCTGCACATCAGCAAGGCCGGTGCCGAGGGTCAGGCGCGGGGCATCGTCTGCCGACTCGTTTCCCATGAGTTCCATGACCAGTGCATTGTCACGCACTCCCAGGAGGCAGACGGTTGTCGCGTGCTCGCGGGCAAGGGTAGACGCAGAGGATGCGAGAAGGTTCCACGAAGCATCGCCGGCTGCCCCGGTCATACCAAGCATTGCCTTGGGAAGCTCCCATGTTTTTTGGGGGCTGCGGGAGCAACGCTCGTGGTTTCGCGGTGCGTGGTTTTGTGATTTGGGCAATGAAGGTGCGGCTGGTGGTTGAGGCGGCGCGGAATGCGCGGCTGCGGCGGCCTTCGGTTGCGCCCGATCCCCGGGTCCGACGCGTTTGGGAGCGCCTGTCGCCGGTGTGGGACGCGCGCCATCCATGAACAGACGCGCGATGTCAGCCATGTTGCGGGCTGCGCCGTCGCGCGGATCGGCGTGGGGTGCCTGGGGCGTCGGCGCGGGAAACTCGCTCATCACCGGATTCTCCAACAGGAAGCGGGCGAGGCATGACGGCGGCTCGCCCGTGGTCTTTCTCTCTCGATCCCCAGGCATTGGGGACGGGTGCGGGGGCAAAGTTAGATGACTTCCACCACGCTGTCCACTTCGCCGAACGGATTGGGCTCGGCATAACGATTATGCGGATCGGCCTGCCAGCGGCCATCGACGACGAGGCGATAGCGATAGCGCCCCGGTTTGGTCGAGATCAACGTGCGGAACGTGTCACCCGCATCGAAATCATTGGCCATGCGTTGCGGGGTCCAATTATTGAATTCGCCCGCGACGCCGACGGATTTGGCATTTGGAAAATGGGCGACGAACAGCAGGCCGTCCGGGAGTTGTCGGACGCCGTAGAATTCTTCGAGTTTTTGCGCGGTGGTCGTTGTTTCGCGGGTCGCCGTGGCGATGCCCATGCCGCGCTGTGCGACATCTTTCACTTCATCCGCCCGGCGGGAGAGCAATTCAACCTGTGCCTGGCGATCCTGCGCCATGACGCGATGGCTTCGCCGCATGGGATGATCGGTGGAGAAGGCGATCGGGTCAGAGAGTTCAATGCCGTTCTGAATGGTTTCGAGGGTTTCTTCCACGGTGGTCTGCGCCCGGGCAATACCGGCTTCGACCATATCCTCGGCGATGATTGCGGATTCAACGGCACGGCCAAGGTCGAGAGTGAGGCGCGGTGCCGGTCCCATCAACTCGCGGGCCAGTTTTTGAAAGTCCTTGAAGCCCTTGGATGCGGGGTCGTATTCGGTAATCGGCTGCCCAAACGAGGCGGCTTCTTTCAATTTGGTGTTGAAGTTGATGGTCGCTTCCATCAGCAATTCGCCGAATTGATCGCGCAACTCCGCAAGAACCTCGCGTGCGAGCTTTGTGCGGATGTCGTAAAGCGTGGCGAGGATGCGGATGCGAATTTCCTGCCGGCACTGTTTGCGAAGCTGCTCGAGCAGTTCAAGCTGCTTGGAAAGGCCGTGAAGGGAGAAATAGCCGGTTTCGACGGGGATGAGGACCTCTGCAGCCGCCCGCATGGCATTGAACGTCAGCAGGCCGACGTTGGGCGGGCAGTCGATAACGCAATAGTCATAATTTTCAGCCACGCGGGAAAGGGCGTCGGCGAGGCGGTCCTGTCGTCCGGGCACGCCGTGGAGTTCCGTCTCGAGCGCCGCGAGCGAGATCGTCGCCGGCACGAGATCGAAATTCGTCGCGATCTGCCAGGTGATGTCTTTGATGGTCGCGGACGACCCGGGCGACTCGCAGGATGTCGTAGATCGATTTTTCGATCTGCTGATCGGGGACGGCAAGTCCGACGGAGCAATGCCCCTGCGGATCCATGTCCACGAGCAGGGTCCGCTGACCCATGTGTGCGAGGCACGCCGCCAAGTTAATGGAGCACGTGGTCTTGCCGCAGCCGCCTTTTTGATTGATGAGAGCGATGATACGCATGGCCTATGCATCCTTGCATCTTGGCACTACTTCCGGGCTATCAGCCGAGCTTCCTGCTCAGCCCCCATCCGTGGGCATTTTGATATCGCCGCGATGGAACAACCGCACGGCAAATGGCGCAACCGGAAAGCTCTTCAGATGTATGCCAAAGTCATCGGAGAACCGTCCGCGTTTGCTTGAGCCATTCCGATATAAAATCGTGCATGCCAACATAGAAAACGCCGATTGGCTGGGTAGGAATAGACCGTAACTCCAGCATTTGCCATCCAGTTCCAGCCGTTTATCCCTCCCTTGCCGGGGGATGAAACTCCCCGCCTGACCTCGTATCATCTACACATGCCCTCACGGACTCCTTCGCATGGCCAAGATGACCATCACGCCCGCGCCGTTCCCCACCCCCAGCCCCCCTGCGCCGACCCCGAAACGAATTCGCAGGCTTGCGAAGCGTCTCGTCTTTGGCTGCCTCGGGCTCTTCGCGATCCTTCTCATCGTTTTCCTCCTGCTGCCCCAGTGGATTTCTAACGACCAGGGACGCATCTACGTCCTCCAGCAAATCAACAAACGCTCCAAAGCCACCCTTGCCATCAGTAATTGGTCGCTCGGCTGGTTCCACGGCACTGAACTGACCGACGTCGCCCTTACCCTTCCCGAGGGTGCCCCACTTTTCACCTGCCCCGCGATCCACTCCGAACTGACTCTCTGGGGCATCCTGTGGGGTAAGTACGATGTGGGCACGACGACCGCCGACAACCTGCATCTCAACATCACGAGGTACGCAGACGGTTCAACGTCGCTGGACTCGCTGCTCACCAACGACGCGAGCGGACATAATCGCCTCCGGGAATCGCTGCGTACCCTCCGCGGCTCCCTTCAGGCAAAAAATGCCGTGGTCACATGCACCTCCGTGTCCGGCAAACAGTCCATCGTCTATACGGACGTCAAAGCAGCGGTGACGATTGCCTCCTCGGATGCACCCTTTCATTTGCAACTGGTCGCCATTGCCCCCGATCGCGCCCTCTCGTTTGAAGGCACCATGCCCGCGCTGTCTTCCTGGCCGCTGGGGCATCTTGACGCGCTTATCGCATCTTCGGACTTCGAGCTGTCCGCAACGCAAATCCCCACGGCCCTCCTCTGTGACTTCAGCGATATCGATCCCCGCTGGGAGGATTCCATCGGCCCAACCCTGAGCAGCATTGCCGTCTCCAACCACAGCACCGCCTCGCTGGATGCTGGGATTTTTACCGCGCTCGTGCATGGATCGACTGCCGAATCATTCGTCGACGCCAGGCTGCTACTGCACCCCCCCACCGCTCACTCGCCTCCCCTCTTAGCCCTGTCCGGGCCTGCCTCCTCGTATCATCTGACAGGAGCATTAAAAGTCTCCGAACCACTTGCCGCCTTGCTCACCCACGCCCACCCGATTTTCAAGGAGCTCGCGTCCGGCACCGGTCCGATCAACATCGCCTGCTCGGAACTCGTCCTCCCCATCAGCAATCCCCAAGCCGCGAGCTTTGCCGCTCGCCTCACGTTTCCGACGCTCACGTTCCGGCGTGCATCGCTTATCACACGATTGCTCACACAGCCCATGGACAATCCTTCCATCAGCCCCACGGATCAAGCCTCCAATTCGCCGGAACTCATTCCGGTGGCCGCCGGACCGCTCCGCATTCGCTTTGACAACGCCCGCTTTTCCACTGAATCGTTCATCATCACCCTCGGTCGGCGGCAAAAAATCACCTTCCGCGGATCCGTCGCCCTCGATGGAAAAATCGACATGCTCGCCACGGTCCCTACCGCTGACGACACCCTCGGCACCGGAACCGCGGACATCCCCATCGCCGGCACCATCGACCGGCCCCTCCTTATCTCCCCCCAATGATTACTCCGCCCTCCCCCGCTTCACCCTCCCCACAGTCCACGCCACCCACCCCCGGAGTTCACGCTTTAGCGTGTTTTTGCGGAAAAAATCACAAAAAGTACCCAAGCCATACCAAAGCGTGAACTCCGACGACGTCGATATCCACATCGTGGCCCGCCCTCATCTCCCACGTCTGCGTTCACCATTCCGCCTCTTCGCCCGTATAATCCCCATCATGACAGCCACCGTCGCCGAAACGCTACAAAAAGAAACCCAACGTAAACGCAGCCGCATTGCGCAATCACTTTGGCCCCGCGCCCGTCTCATCGCCGAGATCCTCTACCATCAAATCGATCACGACCGCACTTTTAGTCAGGCCGCCGCCCTGACCTACAAAACACTTTTCTCTCTGCTGCCGGTCTGCGTTCTTTCGTTGCTCATCCTCTCCAGCATTTCCACTGGAGGAGGAGGCGCGGCGGGGGCGACGGGGGGC
>CAVYBP010000002.1:0-825933 GCA_963766775.1 uncultured Phycisphaerales bacterium | reverse complement strand
GATCGCGGGCCTCATCGGCGCGGGACGCACCGAACTCCTCCCCCTCTTCGGACTTGACCCCATCACCTCCGGCCAAGTCAAAATTGCCGCCCTTAGCCGCAATCTCGCACCGCTCACTTTCGACCACACGTCCCCAAAACGCATGTGGGACACCGGCATTGGAATGCTCTCAGAAGACCGTAAAACCGAAGGGCTCGCGCTCTCCATGTCCATCGCTGACAACCTCACGCTCTCCCATCTGGACCCCCTCGGCCCCCCCGGTTTCATTTTGCCCAAGGCCCAGCGCACCGCTGCTAAAAAATGGTCGGCAGCCCTTGCCGTCAAATGCCGGGACGTGTCACAACCGATCGGCGACCTCTCCGGCGGCAACCAACAAAAAGTCGCCATCGCACGACTCCTCCACCACGATGTCGACATCCTCCTCCTTGATGAACCCACGCGCGGAATCGACGTAGGTTCCAAAGCCGCCATTTATGATCTCATCGATAAACTCACCACCGGCCACCTCCTTCAGAATTCAGAATTCAAAATTCAAAATTCCCTCAAATCCGTCATTGTTGTCTCCTCCTATTTCCCTGAACTGCTGGGCATCTGCGACCGCATCGCCGTCATGGCCCGCGGCATCCTGGGCCCGGCAAAACCCGTCGAGCAGTGGACCGAACACGCCCTCGTTCTGGCTGCCACCGGCCAGGATACTCCCATCGCCTCCCTCCCCCTCACGGAGAACCCATGACCCCCGCCTTCCACATCATCCGGCCTAAAGCCATTTCTCTTTCGTTGGCTCGACATTATTGGGCCGGCCATCGCGCTGGTCGTCATCTTCCTGTTCTTCACCGCCCTCGTGCCCGATTGGCAATCCTCCGACTTCCATCGTCCCGCGGACTTCGTCGCACAACTCCACCGCTTCGCCAACTTCGACAACATCTCAAACATCCTCCGCCAATCCTCCATGACCGCCGTCGCCTCACTGGGCATGACCTTCATCATCATCGCGGGCGGCATCGACCTTTCCGCAGGCTCGCTGGCTGCACTCTCCGGCGTCATCGTCGCCGTCATGCTCAACAAACTCTCCGACGGCGTCCCTCTCCTTCAATCACACCCCATCGCATGGCCCTTCATCGCGGCCCTGACCGGACTTCTCATTGGCCTTCTGTCCGGACTCCTGAATGGACTCCTCGTGACGGGGCTCCGCATCGTTCCCTTCATCATCACCCTCGGCACCATGATGATCCTCCGCGGACTCGCCAAGGGCTTCGCCAACGAATCTGAAGTCCCGACTTCCTCCAACTGGCTCTACGCCCTGCTCGCCCCGCCCGACGACCGCATGAAATGGATGCTCTTCCCGCCCGCTATCTGGATCACGATCTTTCTCGCCATCCTCATGGCGATCATCCTCAACTACTCCCGGTTCGGACGACACGTCATTGCCGTCGGCTCCAATGAACAAACCGCACGTCTCTGCGGTATCCCTGTTAACCGCACGAAGCTTTTTGTATATACCCTTGGCGGGCTCTTCGCCGGCTTTGCGGGCCTCTTCTTTTACTCCCGCATCCGTCAGGGCAGCCCGACTTCCGCGGACGCTTTCGAGCTCGATGTCATTGCTGCCGTCGTCATTGGGGGGGCGTCCCTTTCCGGTGGCAAAGGCTCCATTTTTGGTTCCCTCGTGGGCGCTCTGATCCTGAATGTCATCGCTCGCGGCTGTTCGCAAATTCATATCCCCCAGTTCGCCCAACACTTCGTTGGCTCAGAAACCGGGCTCCGCACGTACATTCAACAAATCGTCACCGGCATTATCATCATCATTGCCGTTCTTCTGGATCGCCTGCGCCAGCGCCGGCAGTAGTGCGAGGCGCATTCACTCAGCACGGAGGGAAGGCAGCAACAGGATCACCTTGCGGTCTTGGCCGCCGCTTCACGGATTTCCTTGAATGAACGTCCCTTTCCTTTCACGCTCGGCAGAGTTCCCGCAAGCGACCGTGTTCCAGGATGAACGCGCACAGTGACGTAGTCCGCTGATATTTCATAGAGAAGTGTGTCCCCCGCTTTGATATGAAGCGCTTCGCGGACCGTGCTTGGTACCGTTGTCTGGCCTTTACTTGTGACTGTGGAATGCACCATGAGTCGGCCCTTTTAATGTATGAACACCTTACGTATCAATAGCATTACCGACCGCAGATGCCAAACTTCCGCGTTTGTCATTTTGATTTCGCCGCCGCTTCCGCGCGAGCCTCTCGACCTCCTCGACCAATCGCCGAATGTATTCCGGCGCGTACGCAGCAAAGGCCGTATGCCGAACCATCAAGGCCATGGGATCCGTTCCGATCATGGCACTCCCCGGCTGCTTTGTCTCAAAGACCGCCACTCCCGCTCCGGTCTGCACGCCCATCACCTTATCCCGCATCGGCTTCCAATTGCCACCTGCGGCCAAACCAGCGACCACCGCTTTCAGCTCCGTCAGTTCTTTCTCCGTCAATGCCCCCTCCGGCAACAACACCCGCGGAAAACTAATCATCGTTATCTCCTAAAAAAGATTCCCGAATCCTACCCCAGCTTCCCCGTCCATGACCAACCATCCAATGGGGTCTGGCAATTTTCGGGCGAGCATGCAAGTATCGTGCGCCCCGCTTTGATTGAACCACCCAGGCACCAAGAGGTGGATGTGACCTGGGATTTCCTTCTGTCAATTTTAAAACAATAAAATTTTGAATGTGCGTGCGTCTCGGAAATGTTTTACTTGCGTGTTTTGGGGAGAATGGGGAGCGTGCGTATGGCTTGTCACACTTGCGGTCCATGTGGAAAATTTGTTCACATTCTTCTACACTACGCTTGTCGCAAAACAGTGCCGAGAAAACGCGTGTGACCTTCCATTGGCAGGTTGCAGGGAGTACCGAAATGCCGCACCCCAAGGCTTACCCCCTTCCTCAACTCCCTTCCCCAGTCGTCAGTCCTCAGCACTCCGCACTTCTCCTTACGCCGTCGGACGAAAAAAAAGAAAAGTGTGGGGTGTTTGGGATTGCGGGGCCGACGGATGCGGTCGAAAGGTGTTACTACGGGATTTATGCGTTGCAGCATCGGGGGCAGGAATCGGCGGGCATTGCGGCTTCTGATGGCACGGTGATCAATGCGCACACGGGGCTGGGGCTGGTGTCGGATGTGTTCAAGAAGGATGTCCTTGCGTGAATTCTCGGGTGCGAACGGAGGGCAGGCGGTCGTCGCTGGCGATCGGGCATGTGCGGTACTCGACGGCGGGCTCGAACCGCAAGTGCAACGCGCAGCCGATTCTGGAAGAGTACATCGGCGGGCAGGTGGCGGTGGCGCACAATGGGAATCTGGTGAATGCGGCGCAGATCAAGGCCGAATATCAGCAGTTCGGGCATATTTTTTATTCGACGAGCGACACGGAAGTGGTGCTGCACATGCTGGCCAAGCCGACGCACCAGGAGAAGCCGGATCCGCTGGCGCATGTGCTGCAATCATCTGCAGGGGGCGTTTTCGTTTTTGTTTTTGTTTCCGGATCGGATTGAGGCGTGCCGGGATCCGTGGGGATTTCGGCCGCTGGTGATTGGGCAGACGCGGGATGGGTTTTATTGCGTGGCGTCGGAGACCTGTGCGCTGACGAGCATTCAGGCGACGTATGTGCGGGAAGTGGAGCCGGGGGAGATCGTGACGATCGATAAGAGCGGGACGAAATTTGACGAGCCGGTTTTTCACGGAGATTCGCATCAGCAGCCGTGCCATTGTGCGTTTGAGCATGTGTATTTTGCGAGCCCGTCGAGCAATTTTTTTGGCGATGTGGTGATGGAAGTGCGGCAGCGCATGGGGCGGCAGCTTGCGCGACGAATCGCCGGTGGATGCGGATATTGTGATTCCGATTCCGGATTCCGGGCGGTCGGCGGCGCTGGGGTATTCGAAGGAATCGGGGATTCCGTTTGAAGAAGGGATTGTGCCGAACCGGTACGTGGGGCGGTCGTTTATTCAGCCGAGCCAGCACATGCGGGATCTGGCGGTGCAGATGAAGCTGATTGTGATTCCGGAGATTGTGCGGGGGAAACGGGTTATCGTGGTGGAGGATTCGATCGTGCGGGGGACGACGACGCGGGGGAAGATGCTGGCGCTGCGGCGGGCGGGGGCGAAGGAAATTCACATGCGGGTTAGCTGTCCGCCGATCCGGCATCCGTGTTTTTTCGGGATTGATTTTCCGACGCCGACGGAGCTGATCGCCAATGGCCGGACGGTGGATCAGATTCGGGACTTTATTGAGGTGGATTCGCTGGCGTATCTGTCGCTGGAGGGGATGCTGAAGTCGCATGGGCAAGCCGCCGGAGAATTATTGCACGGCGTGCTGGTCGGGGAATTATCCGATCCCGGTGGATCACCAGCTGAGCAAGTTCGGGATGGAACGGCATCAGATGAAGATGTTCGACAATACGTGATTCCCCGCCCCCTCCGCTGCCGATAGGTTAAAGATTGAATCTTTCGCTCGGAGTGTTCCAATGCTGCGCCCGTCCACGCGTAAATCGTACGACCCGGTCTTTCTTCTTTTGCTTGGGGCTGTGTTTCTTGCGCTTGGGAGCAGCTTTGCGGTCCGCGTGCTGATCGCCAACTACAACGCCCCAGCCCAATCAAGCCCCTAAAAACCGTAATCCGGAGGGGACATCCCGGTGGAGGGGAAACGCCTGGTCCAGCTTCGTGACCGCGAATAGAAACCGCACATTTTCCGACACATTCGCCAACGCGATTCGCCCATCAAACCGCGACAACCATTTCAAGAACGTCACCAACGCCCCAAAACATGATGATTCCATATACCGCACGGACTGCATATCGAGCAGAAATCGATTCGATTTCCCATCATTGAGCAATTGCAGCAAGCGCGAAGAGAGTTCTTCAGAGTTCGCGGAATTCAGTTCCTGCACCAGGACGGTTGCGACGCAAACCCCGCTGACATAATCCACTGCCAAGATATCGGTCTGTACAAAATCAGCCATCGCGCACCTTTGAATAAATTGCCTTCAACCCATCCATATCGCCCGCATTGCGGCACGGCTTTAGGCAATTGTCACTACTGATAGCGCATGGGTTATCGGATAATCGCGTGATGGGGCCGCATCTCTCGGCTGTGAGCGAGAAATAAACAGTTCCGATTCTTTTCAATCGCGGCTTTACCGGATAAAATTTGAAAATAAAACGTCGCGTCATTCAACTACAGATTACGGGAAAAACGAATCCATCCTTCTCCGTTTTTTGAACGTCCTGATGAGTTTTCCCCGTTATCGTCGTGTCGGCATTCAATGCGGCGAATGTGTGTTCATTTTGGGTCCGTATGCCCGATTCCTTCACGTTTGTCTCTTGCGACATCGTCGGCCATTCTAAAGAGCCGGACCTGCAGCTCCAGCAGGCTCGCGTCGCCGCCATCAATGACATCGTCCGCTCCGCCATGAAATCCCGTTCCTCATCCACCTATTGGGCCTGTGGCGGTGACGGGGGCCACGTGATCTTTGCCGGCACGGATGCCGCAAAGCCCGCCATCGACCTCATTATTGCGCTTCGCGAATGGTCCATGCGCTCCCTCCAATCTCTCCGCATCTCGGCCAATCGAGGCGAAGCGATATTCATCAACGGTGCCGACGGACAACCCGTGGCTGTCGGCCCGGGCATCAATCTCGCCGGCCATCTGATCGACTTCGGCGGGCCCGAAGGAGTCATCGTCACCAACGAATTCCGCGACATGGTTCTCCGCGCGGACATTCCACACATACGCTTCCACGACACCCGCGAAATAAAGCCCCAGCACTTCGAGCGAATGCCTGTGCATCTCCTTTCAATCGCCGATCATTTCAACTCCGCCTGGCCGAAGGAATCCCCTCCGTCCGACGACCAGAAGCAACTCGGCAAAGCGATTGCTGAAGAGGATGCGATCCGCACGTTGCTGTATGCAAAGCGGCTCCTGCAGGTGAACCCTGACAACGAGGAAGGGATGGATGCGCTGCGCAAAATCGCGGCCGGCGCAATACAGGTGCGGACGCGCACGCTCATTGACGACCTCATGCGAAACGGTCTGCTGGGAGACGATTTTTTACGTGCCGCACAATTGATGGAACGACGTACCGGCGAAAAGCTCTTTGCTTTGATGATGACGGGCAGACCATGTTCCTCATTCTCAAGGGTCAAATTGCCGGATTTCTTCCGGATAACGATGGCCGTATTCCCGAGTTTGGCACGGTACCCTCCTTTTTCCTCAAACCGGGCAATATTACCGGCGAGCTTGCCTTTGCCCTGAATCGAAAACAAAGCGCGACCCTCTATTGCACCGAGGATACCTCACTCCTTGCCTTCGATTACCCCGGCTTGATCCGGTTTCAAAGCGACGCGGCCACCCAAAAGAAAGTCGAAAACCTCATTCTGGAAACAGTTCGAGCGCGAGTCCTCGACAACCTCTGCAAGTCCTGCCCGTTTCTCGTGGGGCCCAACCATACCGGCCCATTAAAAGAGTTTGACCGCGTGACCTTAAACAAATACTCCAGGCTCTGGTCCAGAACCTGGAGCGAGAAAACGCTTTCTTTTGATACTCTGCCTTGGGAAAAATGCGGACTTCACTTTCTCGTGAGCGGTTCGGTCGAAGTTTCCGACACGGGGAAAAACCTTGACGGCGCATCTTTCCCGCTTTTGTATGCCGACCTCGAACCCGACATCCGCTTCAAGCGGCAGATATACAAAATTCGACAGGATATCCGGGTGCTCAGCATCGACGCGCGGGGTTTCAAAGCGCTCGGTGGAAAAGTCTATGAAAAAATGATTCAGCAGGTGCGTGACTTCCTCGGCCCCGCCGCGCAGGAGCAAAACATGCAGACACCTTCCGTTTCAACCAGGTCGAAATTGCCCGCCCCGCTTGACGGCATTCTTCAGTGCTACGCATGCCACGATTCCGCGCCGGTCGGCAACGTCGTTTTTGTCCATGGCCTGGATGGTGACGCCGTGCTCAGTTGGCAAGCCAAGGCGAATAAAGATGCGTGGCCCAAGTGGCTTGGCGAAGATCTGGGCGGCATCGGCGTATGGGCCATCAGCTATGATGCCAGTTCCTCCGGCTGGCGCGGACACAGCATGCCCGTCTTTGACCGTGCCGCCAATGTCCTCGCAAAACTGGAGGCTTCAAGACTCCTTAATTGGCCTCTCGTGTTTGTTTGCCATAGCCTCGGGGGCCTCCTCGTCAAGGAAATGCTCCGCGTCGGACGCGATTCAGGAAACGCCAATTGGACCGCCATCAATACCCACACCAAGGGAATCGCATTCCTCTCCACCCCTCACTCCGGCTCCGATGTCGCGAACTGGGTCAAAAAATTCGGAGCGCTCCTGCGCCCACCCAAAGCGTCGACGAACTCCAATACAACGACGCCCGCCTCCGCGAACTGAATATGTGGTACTCCAACAACGCCGTCGGACTCGGCATCCAAACGCTCGCTTTCTGCGAGAAACTGAAAGCCCACGGCATTCTTGTCGTCGACGAAACCAGCGCCAATCCCAACATCCCCGGCGTCCTTCCCATCCCCATGGACGAAGACCACATCTCCATCTGCAAACCATCCTCTCGCGATCACCTCGTATACGTTCAGGTGAAAAATTTCATCGAGCGATGCCTCAACATTGCTTGAGAAGACTGCAGACATAAGACGTAGGCCGACAATTCACATTCAAATCCCCGAGGCCATCAACGGCACTCGCCATCAACGACACTCAAAAACTCTTGGTGTCTCAGCGTCTTGGTGGTTAAATTACCGTGATCCCTTCGCACGGAGGATCCCTCATCGCTCTCCCCACGCCCACCACTCTCTCCACCACGCCCCCACCCACCCACCCCCTCCGCATCTTTTACGCCTCCGATACCACCCCCAATGCCTGGTTCCAGTCCATCCGCTCCAACATCTGGCGCAACAACCTGCTCCTCCCGCTCCGCGATCTCGGCCACGACGTCGTCGAATTCGACTACGATCTCACCCTCACCTTCCGCAATCTCGACGCCTCCGTCCCCAAGCAAGCCGCCTTCATCCACGAAAATCGCCCGAAGTCTCCGCCGAGCTCCTTCATCAAATCCAAAAAGCCCACGCCGCAAAACCCCTCGACCTCTTTTTCTCCTACTTCTACGATCGCCTGCATTCTCCCCGACACTCTCGACGCGATCCGCCGCATGGGCATCAAAACCGTCAACTGGTACTGCAATGGCTCCTACCAGCTCGACCTCGTGCGCGAAATCTCGCCCCACTACGACTTCTGCCTCGTCCCCGAAAAATTCCGCCTCGACGATTACCGCGCCATCGGCGCCCACCCGATCTACTGCCAGGAAGCCGCCAACCCACAAATCTACAAACCCTACGACCTCCCCCGAGACTATGAAGTCACCTTCGTCGGCCAAGCCTACGGCGACCGTCCGCTCATCATCCGCCATCTCATCGACCACGGCATCGCCGTCCACCTCTGGGGCCACGGCTGGAAAAATCCCGACGCCCGTTACCTCCCCAAAGAATCCTACGAAGCCATTCTCGCAATCCCCGAATACTTCCGCAGCGACCCCCTCTCCAGACGAAGACCTCGTCAAAATGTACTCCCGCTCCTGCATCAACCTCGGCTTCTCCACCTGCGGCAACACCCACCTCGCGGAAAATCGCATCCTCCAGGTCCGACTCCGTGATTTCGAAGTGCCCATGTCCGGCGGCTTTTACATCGTCGAACACATGGACGAACTCGCCGACTTTTTCGATCTCCGAAAAGAAATCGTCTCCTATACCAGCCCCGACGATCTACTGAAAAAAATCCGCCACTACCTTGCCCACCCGGCCGAACGAGAAACAATCCGCGCCGCCGGCCATGCACGGGCGTTGCGCGATCACTCCTGGCACACTCGATTCACGACGGCCTTCACGGAGATGCGCCTCACATGACCAGCCGACCGTGCGTCAGCTTCATCCTCCCCATCCACAACGCCGAGCCCTATCTCGCCGAAACGCTCGCTTCCCTCTTCGCCCAGACCCTCACCGACTTCGAGATCATTGCCATCAACGACGGCTCTACCGACGCCACGCCCGACATTCTCCACACCGCGGCCCGCAACGATTCCCGTCTGCGCATAATCCACCGTAAGAACAAAGGTCTGGTCGCCACGCTCAACGAAGCCATCGACCTCGCCCGCGCGAATTACCTCGCCCGCATTGACGCCGACGACATCTGCCTCCCCCATCGCCTTGCCGTCCAACGGGCCTATCTCGACGCACATCCTGAAATCGCGGTGCTCGGTTCCGCCATCGAAACCTTCTCCACCCAAAATCATCCCGCATCACCCGTGATTCACTACCCGCCCGATCCCGCCGCTCCGCTCCTCTTTCGCAACGCACTCGCCCACCCCGCGGTCATGATGCGTAAAAACGTCCTGGACGCCCACGCCCTCCGCTATCAACAACCCTATCGCTGCGCCCAGGACTACGACCTCTGGTGCCGCTGCATCGCAAACAAAATCAAAATTGCCAACCTGCCCGACGTACTGACCAACTACCGCCTGCACGCCGGGCAGATCACACAAGAGCTATCCGAGCTGATGCAACTTGAAAGCGAGGCCATTCGGCCTCAGTTTCTCCATGATCTGGGCCTCGCACCCACACCATCGCAGTGCCATCTTCACAACGCCATCGCGAGCGACCGTTTCAGCCCGACCCAGGATTTTGTAAACGCCGCTGCGGCATGGCTCGCCGCGATGGCAACCCGGCCTGAACTACTCGCGGCATTCGACAGGGACGCCCTGCTCAAAGTCCTCACAGGCCGATTCGTATCCCTCGCCCGCTTCGCCCACCACCATCACCTGCCCATCGCGAAGAACACCTCCCTGCTCTTCGCTCCTTACCTGCATCCGGGAGCGCTCGACCCCGCGGCGCTCGATCGAGTGCTGCTCCCCCCCCACCGTCGATAATGCGTTCGATCGCTCGCCGACAAAGTCGGTGCGGCGCTGCTCACAGAGGGCTCCCATTCCCCGTCTGCGTGCGGCAATGCCAGTTCTCCCAGACAAACCGATACTGCCAACTCAGTTCATGCGTGACCGCCAACCGCTCCTGAATCTTCTTCATCCGCGCCGGCGCATCCGCGACAAAATCATGAAACTGCACCTGAATATCCCGCAACTGCTTCACCAGCCCCGTCTCCATCAAATGCTCCAACAACTCATACTCACACCCCTCGATATTGATCTTGATCAGATCGACCCCGCGCCTCCTTCACCCCAAGTTCAGCGAACACATCCGCCGCGCTCCGAAGCTCAATCTCGATCCCCGCCCCCTTGCCCTTGTGAACCGACGTCGCATCGTTATCCATGTGAATCGTCGCGCCGACCATTCTGATCCGACAGCCCATACCGATGCAGATGCACATTCGACCGCCCCTGAAACCGCGCGCCGCGATATTCTCCGCGAACGCCGGCACCGGCTCAAAAATATGAATCACGCACCCATATAATTCATCCATCTGCCCCGCCCAATTGCCCTCATACCCCCCCACATCCAGCACAATCGACTCCCGCGTCAGCGGGTACGTCACGCGCAGCGTCTGATCCCCCCGATCCGCAAACCACCGCTTGATCACGGCTGCTTCCATCTTCGGTGCAGTGGGATCCCCAGAAATTGTCCCCGCAACCACATCCATCAATACTCCCTATCCATACATTCCTGGAAACTACAAACACATTCCGAAAAATCACCCTTTGTGTTCATTCGTGTTTATTTGTGGCTACTTTATGTCGTTCCCCTCGGTGTTCTTTGTGGTTAAAAAAATCCTCACAACGCACTGGCCACAATAATATCATCCAAAAACATCGCCGACGCATTACTCCCCGTCTCATATGAAAACCGATACCCCGGATTAATCGCCAAAATCGCCTCCCGTATCTGCTCCTCCGTCACAAAATCAAAATCCGCCGTCCCCACCTGCCGCCGATCATCGATCAGCAGCGTATGCGTCTTGATCGGATGCCGCCCGATGATCCGCAACTCCTTCAGAATCGGACTCATCTCCTCCCCCTTCACCGTAATCCCCTCCGAATAATGCGCGTCGAGCCAAAAAGTCATCGGCTCAGAAATATCAGCGATCATGTTCCATAGCTGCCCCTCCGACGAACCATGAAACAACTTCACCGCCCTGTTCCCGGCAAACTTCCGCACATTGTCCGAATACAACTTCTCTGAAAGCTCCACCGATCGCACCCGCCCGAATCCCGCCGCCAGCGCAGCCGTCACACCCTCTCCCAAATAAGTCCCCGTCTCAATAAACACCCCATGTGGATGCCGTTTAAATAACTCAACACTCGCCGGCATGCACAACTCCAAAGATCGCCACTCTGGCGAGATCCCACCGCGGACGCGCACCCATCATTTTCATCGGCTGAGACCACAAAACGAATACAACATAAATCCCCACATCCCCGCCCCGTACCCAACGAACCCCCTGAACGCCCAATCTCGCGGTGCCCCCTGAATCGACGCCCGCTGCCTCAGCAGCGCGGCACCGCGCCACAACACCCATACCTGCCCATTCTTCCGGGGAGTGCTTTCGTGTGCCTGCTGACTGTGAAAAATTCCGAGACGCGCCCGTGAGGAAGCGTTTACCCTTCAGCAAGGAACGCCGAACGCTTCCTCACGGGCGCGTCTCGGAATCCCATGTATTTTCAGCGGTTGAGCCAGCGCCCGAAAAAATGGGCACGCATCTATGCCGCCGTCACCCCCCCGTCTCGCCTTTTGCCCCCCAGATCGCTAAAATCATGCTTTATCAATCAATCATACCCACAGGGATGACTCTTCATGGACATTCGCCAATTCATTCTCCCCGGAGGCGTCGGCCTCACGCATATTCAGGTCTATTCCGAGCCTTGCCCCGATGGACTCATCGGCGGCGGGGCTCACATTCACATGGTCTGCTCGGAAACCTACTACGTTCTCGCGGGCACGGGACAGATCGAGTTGTTGTCGATCAACGGGATTGAAACCGTCGATTTGGTTCCCACGAAGGCGGTTTTCTTCAGGCCCGGCATCTTTCATCGGGTGCTTAACCCCAATAAGGACCTGCAACTGCTCGCCATCATGCAAAACGGTGGCCTGCCTGAACGGGGCGATTTCGTCATGGCATTTCCCCACGAGATATTGACGGCCCCCGCCGCGTATCAGAAGGCCGTGCGCGCGACGACGATTGCCGACGCATTGAAGCGGCGAGACCTGTCGATCAACGGCTACAACGAACTCAAGGCCGCATTCGGACAGGGCAAGGACGCAGGACAGGCGGCGATTCGCGAATTCTACCATGCCGCCCGAGCGCTCATCGCACCCAAGGTCGATGGCTTTGAGTGGGTCCTCAAGGTCGGTGCCCAGACCGAAGCGAAGAACTCGCTCGACGCATGCGACTTCATCAAGTCCGGCCGCACCGATTATCTTGAACAGGCACGCCACGCCGCCCTCTTCCCCATGAACGAACCCGCCCGCCCGGGGATGTGTGGCGAGCTGCACGCCTACGCGCTCGATGAAACGTTCCTCACCGAAGGTCGCAAGGTCGCATGAACATGAACCGCTTCCTCAGCATCTTCAAACGCCGCCACCGAAACGGCCGAACGTGACCCGTTTCGGACTTGGTCATTCGTCATTAAAATTTGATTCGTTATTTATCATTCGTCATTAATCATTGAGGTTCTCATGTCTTCCCCCGTCGTCGCAGTTGTCGGCGCCACTGGCGCTGTCGGTGTCGAATTTCTCGCCTGTCTCGAGCAGCGCAAGTTCCCGATGAAGGAACTCAGGCTCCTCGCCTCCGCACGGTCGGCTGGGAAGACGATGACATTCAAAGGCGCAGACGATTACAGTCGAAGAGCTGACGGAATCCAGCTTCAAAGGCGTCGATATCGCCCTCTTCTCCGCCGGCGGCAGCATCTCCAAAAAGTTCGGCCCAATCGCCGTCCAGGCCGGCGCCGTCGTCGTCGATAACTGCTCCGCCTTTCGCATGGACCCGACCGTCCCTCTCGTCATCCCGGAGATCAATCCCGAAGCCGTCAAGGACCACAAAGGCATTCTCGCCAATCCCAACTGCTCCACCATCATCGCCATTACCCCCCTCTGGCCGATCCACAAGCAGAACCGCATCGTCCGCTTCATCGCCGCCACCTACCAGGCCGCCTCCGGTGCCGGCGCCGCCGCCATGGAAGAACTCCGCGAATCCACCCGCGCCCACCTCGAAGGCCGCGACTACAAACACACCGTCCTCCCCCACCCCTACGCCTTCAACCTCTTCAGCCACAACACCAAGATCGACCCCGTCACCGGCTACAACGAAGAAGAAACCAAGATGATCAAGGAAACCAAAAAAATCTTCGGCGACAATGAACATCCGCATCTCCGCCACCTGCGTCCGCGTCCCCGTCCTCCGCGCCACTCCGAAGCCCTCACCGTCGAATGCGAACGCCCCATCACCGCCGACGAAGTCCGCGCCATCCTCGCCAAAGCCCCCGGCATCAAAATCGTCGACGACGTCGAAAACAACTACATGCCCATGCCCAAAGACGCCTCCGGCCAGGGCGACATCCTCTGCGGCCGCATCCGCCGCGACATCTCCGACCCCTCCGGCAAATCCTTCTGCATGTTCGTCGCCGGCGACCAGTTGCTCAAAGGCGCCGCCCTCAACGCGGTGCAAATCGCCGAGCTGTTGCTAAAATAAACACGTACCGATTTGCTATAATGTGACAAAGCATCCCGCGATCCGGAGATATCATGGCTGCCGATTCCATCATCGACACCCTCAGAGAAATGCTCGGCGCCGACCCCTTCGTCCCTTTCCAGATCACCGCTACCAACGGCAAGCATTACGACGTGCGAGATCCGCTCGGCGTGGCCGTCAATCGATCGTACGTTTTTTACTGCTTCCCAAAATCTGACCGCATCGCCCACATCCGCATCCAGGAAATCGTCACCCTCGAAACCCTCCAGGCCGCCTAACCCAATGAATCATCCTCGTCTCGTATCATCCCTTCACCCCTTCGTGTTTGCGTCGTGAAACGCTACAAACTCACCATCGCCTACGACGGCACCGCCTACAACGGCTGGCAACGCCAGCCCGACACCCCCGGCGTCATGACCGTTCAGCGCGAACTCGAAAAAGCCGCAGGCTCCATCGTCAGCCACCCCGTCACCGTCCTCGGCTCGTCCCGCACTGACACCGGCGTCCACGCCGCCGGCCAAATCGCCGCCATGAACGCCGACACCCAGATCGACGTCGGCCGCCTCCGCAAAGCCATCAACAGCCGCCTCCCGCCCGACATCCTCATCCGCACCATGGAAGAAGTCCCCCCCGACTTCGACGTCCGCACCGCAAAACACAAACGCTACCGCTACATCATCTGGGCGCCGCAGGACCGCCCCGTCTTCTACCGCCACTACGTCTACCACTATTACCGCGACCTCGACATCGCCTCCATGCAAAAAGCCTGCGAACACTACGTCGGCGAACACGACTTCAACGCCTTCAAAGGCTGCTCTGACCAACGCGAAAACACCGTCCGTAAAATCTTCGCCTGCAATATCAACCGTCGCGGCCCCGTCATCATCTTCGCCGTCGAAGGCAACGGTTTCCTCTACCACATGGTCCGCACCATGGTCGGCACCATCCTCGAAGTCGGCAGCGGCCATTGGAAACCCGACCGCATCCCCGACATCATCGCCAGCAAAGACCGCCGACAAGCAGGCCCCTGCGCCCCGCGCAAGGCTTATGCTTGCAATGGATCAGGTTTTGATGCGTAAAGGCTTAAAAGAGTAAACGCTAAAGGCGAGCACTCACGATTCCGTTACAATCCCAACGCATGAAAATTCTCCACATCATCACCCGCCTCATCGTCGGCGGCGCACAGGAAAACACCTTGCTCACCTGCGAAGGTCTCCATCGCGCCGGCCACGACGTCACCCTCCTCACCGGCCCCAGCGAAGGCCCCGAAGGCTCGCTCTTGCCGCGCGCCCAAGCCGCCGGTTATCGCACCATCGTCACCCCCCACCTCGTCCGCAACCCCCATCCCCTCCACGACTGGGCCGCTCATCGCGAAATCAAACGCCTCTGCCGCCAACTCCAACCCGACATCGTCCACACCCACTCCAGCAAAGCCGGCATCCTCGGCCGCAGCGCAGCGTACACCCCAAGCCTCAAGCCTCAAGCCCCAAGCCCCAAACCCCGCGTCGTCCACACCATCCACGGCCTCCCCTTCCATCCCTATCAAAACCCGCTTATCAACCGCGCCTGGATCGCCGCCGAACGCTACGCCGCCAAACGCTGCCACGCCATCATCTGCGTCGCCGACGCCATGACACGCCAAGCCCTCGCCGCAGGCGTCGGCCACCCCGATCTCTTCACCACCATTTACAGCGGCATGGAAGTGGATCCATTCCTCAACCCCGGCATCACGCGCGACCAGGTCCGCGCCCGCCTCCACATCCCCCCCACCGCATTCGTCTATGGAACCATCGCCCGCCTCCAACCCCTCAAAGGCCACGACGACCTCCTCGCCATCGCACGCGAACTCTTCGCCGCCGAACCTCACGCCCACCTCCTCTGGATCGGCGACGGCATCTTCCGCCCGCGCCTCGAACAAACTCTCCGCGAAAATGGCTGGGCCAACCGCGTCACCTTCACCGGCCTCGTCCCCCCCGCCGAAGTCCCCAAACTCCTCCCCGCCATGGACGTTCTCGTCCACCCCAGCTACCGCGAAGGCCTCGCCCGCGCACTCCCGCAGGCCCTCCTCGCAAAAGTCCCCATCATCTCCTACGACTGCGACGGTGCCGCCGAAGTCTGCATCAACAACCAGACCGGCATCCTCGTAAAAACCGGCGATCAATCCTTCCTCTGCAACGCAATGATCCAAATGGCCGAACGTCCCGACACCGCCGCCGCCATGGGAATCGCCGGCCAAACCTTCTGCCTCGAACGCTTCTCCGCCACCACCATGGTCAACCAAATCACCGCTCTCTACCAACGCCTAATCTAACCTCCCCTCCCCCCCGCACCCCCGGAGTTCACGCTTCAGCGTGTCTTCTCCAAACCAAAATCAACAACAGAATACCCCCCCAAAGCATCGCCCAAACATAAACCCCCAATAACCCTCACCCCCCTTCCAAATCCTCCGGCATTACCACCGCATTCCCCGCCACCGCCCGCCTCGTTCTCTTCCCCACCGTCTCCTCCAACATCGCCGCCGGAATCCCCGTCCCCGGCCGCTTCACCGTCAGCATCTCCCGCGTCAAAACCGTCCCCGCCGCGATCGCACGCACCGCCACCACACTCTGCCGCGTCTGCAAACGCACCCCCCGCTCAATGCCCTGAACCTCTTTCACCATCGGACCGCGCATCGCATAAGCCATTCGCGCCAACCGCGCATACTCCGTAAACTCCAGCGGCTCAAGACTCGCCGCGTGGTCCGGCCCCTTCCGCTTCCGATCCAGAGTCAAATGCTTCTCCAGCAGACACGCCCCCGCGCTCACCGCCAGCGCCCCCGTCATCGTCTCCACCGTGTGATCGCTGTACCCAATCGCAACGTGCGAATACACATTCCGCAACGCGACAATCCCCCCCAGCGCCGCACAATTCGCCACCGTCGGATACGCACTCACACAGTGCAAAATCACCGTCCGCTCCACCGCCGCACCCAGCCACCCCACCGTCCTCTCCACCTCCCCCAACTCCGCCGCGCCCGTGCTGACAATCAACGGCAACCCCGTCCGCGCCGCCTCCTCCACCAATGGCCGATTCACCAAATCCGGACTCGCCAACTTAATCGCATCCACCCCCATCGCCACGCACGCCCCCACCAACTCCACCGAAAACGGCGTCACCACCGCCGCCATCCCCAACCCCTGCGCCTTCCGAATCAGCAAAACCATCTTCTCCGGCGAAAGCTCCAACGGCCCCAGCAAATCATCCGCGTTCCCCGCGCTCTCCTTCTGATAATCCACCAGACCCGCCTGATCCGACAAAAGCAGCCCCGCCCGAAAAAGCTGAAACTTCACCGCATCCGCGCCCGCCCCCGCCGCCGCTTCCACAAGCCGCTCCCCCACCGCCACATCCCCATCATGATTCACCCCCACCTCCGCCATCAAAAACGGCAGCCCATCCCGAACAATATCTCTATTCCCAATTCGCATAATAATTTTCACCACCAACGCACAAAGATGCGAAAAAATCAAAAATCTCTTTGCGCCTTCGTGCCTTCGTGCCTTCGTGTTTCAATTTTTCCCGCTTCGCCCTTCAACAATTCCGCGCGAAGCATCGCCTCCGCCACAAACAAATCCTTCTCCGTATCAATATCCACCGAATCTTCCGCACCCACAACCAACCCCCGCCGATCCGCCCCAAGAAACGCATGCGGATCCGCGCTCCCCTCCGCCCCCAGCAGCACGCCGGTCTTCATCACATACACCGCCCCCGTCGGAGAAAACAACGGCGGCAAATCCTGACGCCGAAACACATCATTCGCCACATGCTTCCGAATCCGATGCCCCTCCCCACAATCAAACATCCAATACGGATGAAACTTCCCCACCGACGCAATCGTCTGCACCGAATCCGCACCTGTCTCAAACAACAACTCAATCGCACGATCAATCATGCGGCCCGCGCGCACCGGCACATTCCCATACAACATCACCACCGCCGCCGGCACCACGGATTTCACCACAGAGGCCACAGAGACCGATTTTTGAGCTTCCCCCTTCTTCCCATCCTCTGCGCCCTCTGTGTTCTCTGTGGTTTCACCCCCCCGAGTCCCCGGATAAAGCCCCCGCACCGCATGACGCAACACCGGATCCGTCGCACTCGCCGCCGTCGCCAACTCCTTCGGCCGCTGAATCGTTTCAAAACCATGCGACCGCGCCAACGCCAAAATCTCCTCCGAATCCGAACTCACCACCGACCGCGTGATATGCCTGCTCTCCCGCGCATGATCCAACGTATAAGTCAGCACCGGCCTCCCCAGCAGCCCGCGCAGCGACTTATTCGGCAGCCCCACGCTCCCCCCGCGTGCCATGATCACCGCTAAAATGTCGCGACTCTCACTCATGGTCGGTGCCACTCCCGGCAAGTCTCACAGGGCGTAATCTCATTCCATCGCGAAGAGCCATGCTGCTGACGAAGCTGCCCAAACGCCGCCGACATCCACAATTGCGGCAACGCATGGGCTTTGACGTTGCCCACTGAAAGCCTGTCATGAATATCCTGGTCGCACGCGACGGCCACCCCATTCGCCCGCACCAGCAAACGATCCCACAACCGCCGGCACGGACGACGCTTTGGCGGTGCCATATCCACCACCGCTTCAAAAGGTACGCTCCCCGCGCGATCGGTCGGCGCTTCGATCACCGCCCACCCCGATTGTTGCAGCCACGTGTCAAAAAAAGGTTCCAACTCCGGAATCGTGTCCCGCACCTTCAACAGTCGCGGGATAACGAGCGGCACCCCATTATTCGCGCTGGTCGCCGCCGCCAGTTTTTGCATGTTGCGCATCACCGTTTCATGCAGCGCGGCGTTCGCCACCTTGTTGTATGTCGCCGCACTGTGACCGTACAGCGGAATCGTCAGCACATCGAGCAGATTGTCCGCAATCGCCGCCAGAAGAAAATCAATGTTCTCGCTCGCAAGATCAGTCTGCACGCAAATCGACAGCGGATTCGCCCGCCGCGCGGCTTTGAGAATGCGCGGAGATCCCGGAAACAGCCCTCCATCGCCATCGCCCGCGAAAGTCAGCAATAAATCATCCGCAAACTGCTGCCCCGCAAACCACTCTTCCCACTCCACCGCATCAAATTCACATCGACCTTCACGGATCGCCGCTGGAACGCTCCCGGGCGGCGTCGTGAGCCGTTTCGCAGTCAACTCGATTTCCAACTCGCGTGGAAAGGGAGCGATCCGGCTGAAGTCGCGCACCCCCGAAGCCACCGTATCCGCCGCCGCCAGCGCAAGCGCTGCGGTGCTCGCAAAGGGCTGCATCACGTAAAGACGTTCCGCCATTTGCCAACTGCGATCCGTATCAACACAGAAGCGATTCGGAATTTTGGAAAGCGCCGGATCGACCTGCATGCACGCCTCGCGGATCAGCGTGTCAAAGTTCGGAAGTTGCGGATCGTATGCCAGAAGCTGCCACGGCATGACCGACTTCTCGCCCATCTCGACCGCGATGTCCGCGCGAAGGAACATCCCCGTGAAGCCCGGAGCGCTCGGCGTAAACGTCACGCGCATCTCACTGTTCTTATGCAGATGATGATGAAGGAGCGCCCCGGTCATTTCAACATCGAGAAACAGGCTATGCGAATGAATCGTGACGACATGGTCCGCATTCAACTTGGCGCACGCTTGGGCGACAGCCGCCGGATGGTACTCTTCATCGAAGCAAGTGAACTGCCCCGCCCCCCCGCGCCACGCCTGAAGATTCCACGCCCGCCCAATACGAATGCGCGCATTCGATCGCCGCCGACCGCGGAATAAGTTCCATGATCTGAATGCGCGCATCCGTGACAAACGGTTCCGCAAAATCCATCTGACCCGCTGGGACCAAAAGAACAATGTCGCTCATCCCACCCCCCTCCCCCACCGCAAGCAAACGTTCCAGAACATGCGACAGCACCGCCTTACCGCCGATGGCATCGCGCAGCCGCGACCGCGTGCCGATGGCGGAACGATCAAAATCGCACGTCACCACGGCAATCACTTTGGCTGGAGCTTCATCTGCGTCGATCATTTCTCGTTCAACCTTTTGCCGAGCCCGCGACTTCCCGCGGCCACGGCTTTTGTGCCAGCGTGGCCGCCGCCTGACGCTCGAGCCGCACCATCGCGTCGTCGAGTACCTCCAGCAGGCGTTCCGCGCCGATTTTCAGATTTTTCACATAGTCAATATCACGCACGAGTTGCCGCTTCTGATGGTCCAGTGAATCTTTAACCGCGGTTTTCACCAGCAGGTCCGCCTGAAAACGCCGCAGTTCGCCAATCGTATTGAGGTGACAGACCATCTCGAACGTCGGAGGATCATTGCCGACCTTCGCCCGCAGCGCATCGACTTCCGCGAACAGCCGATTCATTTTCATCTCATCATTCTGATGCTTGATCATCTGCTCGAGCAACGGAATGGTGGCCTCGCATGTGGTTTTCATTTCCTCCGCAGACTCGCGGCGAAGTCGCAGGGCATCCATCGTGCGCGTGAGATTCGCCGCGATATCACACGTCCATGATTTCCACGGCGGAGCAGATGAGGGGGGAAGGACTGAGGACTGAGGACTGAGGAGTGAGTCGATTGCTCGGGTGCAGTATTGATCAATTGCCGCACGGAGAGGCATGACGGTCACGTGTTGTTTTTTCGCGCCGCCTTCGGTCGCATCGATCACCCGGCTGCGGCTCGCCGCGAAGTCCCGCTCAAACTGCTGGAGATAAACAAAAAACTGCTCCTCCGTATACATCGGATGCCCATGAATATCGGGAATTTTTCGCAGAATGGAACGGGACCGAACAAATGCGCTCCCATTCCTTTGTCTCCAGCGTATTAAATCGGCCAAGCTCCACCCCCCAGGTCTCATGGATCGCCGTGCCCGGCTTGTAATAAAGGCCATCGACAAAGCCCAGGTCCTGCCCCGTCAAAATAATCGGATCGCAGCCCATGAACTCCGCAAGATAAAACGACAGGTGCGCAACCGTCGCCCCCGCCTTCATTCCCATGCGCTGCGGAAACGTCCCTCGCAAAAGACGCTCCGCGAAATCGTTGTGTATCACCGATGTCGTCCCGCTGAACACATCCAGCACGTTCCAATTCGCCTTCGCCTCCGCGACCAGATGCACCCGCCCGGTGCTGCCCGACTCCTCAAGATTCTCAAAGAACCGCGTGCTCACCGTGTTGTAATCCAGACTCGTCACAAAATCCGGCTCAATCCCCGCCGCCAACAACGGCTTCAACATCGTCTGCACCGCAATGATCACCGCCTTGCGACCCTTGCCGTCCTTGTCCCCCTTCAATTCATGCAACAAGTGCATGTTCTTCTGAAGGCTCGGACCCGCCGCCACCAGCACCGCCGGCAACCCCGGATACGCATTGTTCAGCAAATCCACCGGGGGCGTCGTCGCATACCGCCCCAAATTGTTCGCAATGTTCTTGCACGTCGCCACATTGTTCAGCATCAGCGTCACAAACCCAATCCGGGTAAACGCGACGAATTCCGTGATCAGTTTCTGAAAGCCGTTGTGAAACTCCGGCGCACTCTGGACCGACGCCGCATGAGTCGCGAACAGCGCCCCGGTGCCTGCGGTAAACAAAACCGACCGCGGCTCCAGCCGCTCCACCAGCGCCCCCGGTCCAACGACGTAAAAATCATCACCCGCGGCGACGCCAGCATCTCCGAAAAATCCGCCGCCCCAAATGCCGCCCTTAATACCGCAAAATTCGGTTCTGCGATAAGCAGCAGCGCATCCTCCGGCATCCGGGCATACAACGCCTTCACGTGATAGCCCAACCCGAACCCGCTGACGATGACTACATACTTGTCCTCGCACTTGATCCCCGCCGCCCAGGCCTGCGCCTCCTGCTCCGGACGATAGCGCGAATGCAGATAAATATTGCCAAGTTTCAGCGTCGTATGACCGTCTTTGGCCGCTTCAAGAGGCGGGATCAGGGCAGGATCGAGGCATTCTAAGGTCATGGATAGGGCAGGGTCGTGACGCCAAAGTTCGGACATATTGCGTACATAGAAGGCATTCGCCGCCGTAGAATCAACCATTGCCGCTGTGGGAGCTTCGACCATACGCCTCTGGAACCTTTTTGGAACCCATTATGATTGCACATCTTACCGCCGCCCCCTTCGCTATTATCGGCCAAAGCGCCCTGAATGCATCGCATCTTCTCCCCAAACCCCTCGCCGCCCTCCGAGCCCCCTCCCTCCTCCCCGATTCCCTCACCAGTTTTTTCTTCGAAACCCAATGGCTCTACTGGCTGATCCTGGCCGCCGCCGCAGCGGTATTGATCTTTGTCGGTAAAACTGCGCCGACCGACGGTTGCGCGATGCGGGCCTCGGCTGTGTGGCATTGCTGGCCGTCTGGATGCTGGCCGCCTATCTCATCGACACGCCCCGCGAGCGCCTCTACCGGGCGCACGTTGGCCTCGCGCAGGCCGCTCGGGACGCCGATGCCGACCGCATCCTCTCCTACTTCAGTCCGGATTTTAACTCCCCCGCCCTCGGCGTGACCCACGCCCAGATTGCCCGCGAAGAGATCGGCTCACGCCTAAAAAACTACGGCATAAAAGGTAGCACCATCACCTTCTATCGATCCGACATCGCCGGAAAAACCGCCTTCACTACAGTGACGCTGGTGACCCAGACCGACGCTGCGGGCCTCGTCCGCACCACTTGGAACCTGAGTTGGGACGATGTCGCCGGGGCGGACTGGAAAGTCCGGGAAGCCGATCTGATCAAGCTGGGCGATGAGGCGGTTTCCACGGACCGGTTATTACCTCAATAAGGGAGGCAGGGGGTGGGACGGACGACGGACTGAGTTTTTCCGGGTTAAGGGGGGGGTTTATTCGGACGATAGGTGTGGAGAACTCACAAGACCATGCGCCCTTTTTCCGGGCGGTTTGGATTGATTGGATCAAGGAGGCAGCTGATGACCATGTCCCCCCCCCTACCCCCCCCGCCCCAGCCACCACGCCGGCCCCACTCTCCCCGATTGGGAAAGATCCACAAAAAATTATCACCGATGCGGTTAATGCCATCTCCCACATTGCGACCCTGCCGGAGATCACCCTCAAAATTATTGAGCTGGTCGAGAATCCGCGATCGACCGCCCAGGATTTGAACAAGTTAATTTCGAACGATCCGGCGCTGGTATCGCGGATTTTGAAGGTGGTCAACTCCGCCTTCTATGGCTTGCCGGGCCAGATCGGATCGATCAATCGCGCCATCGTGCTGCTGGGATTGAACGCGGTAAAAAATATCGTGATCGCCGCCTCGCTGGCGAAGCTCTTTCGTGGCGGGCGCGTGTCGCCGCATTTCTCGGCCAAGGATTTGTGGACGCATTCCATTGCCGTCGGCGTCCTTTCCAAAATGATGGTCGTGAAGATCAACAACACGCTGCCGGATGAAGCATTCCTGGCGGGGTTGATTCATGACATGGGGATTCTGGTCGAGTTGCAGGCATTCCGGGAGCCGCTGGTGGAAATCGCCGAGCGGGCCTCCAAGGAGACGACGCCGTATCTGGAGATTGAGCAGCAAGTCATTGGCGTGGATCACCAGGCGCTTGGCGCGGCCCTGACGAACAAATGGAAATTCCCACGGTCATTCCAGTATGTGACGGGGCATCATCACAATCCGATGACGCTCGCGCCGGAGTGCCGTTGGCTGACCTGCATCATTCACGTAGCGGACCATATCACGTGCCGGGAGGGGATGGGGTATACGCTGACATGCAAGAACAGCCAGATCGACCCGGCGGTAATGACGGAGTTGAATCTGTCGATGGAGACGCTGGAGGAACTGGTGAAGGCCTTGCCCGAGGCGATGCGCGAGACCGAGGCGATGCTTTCGTAGCACTAGCGATTTTCCGCCACGCGGCTTGGGGGGGAGGGGGGGGCGGGGGAGGCGGGAGGGGGGTTGTTGTCGGCGGTTTCGGGCTGCGCGAGCACTTGAACAGACTGACCTTCCGTGAGTTGTTCGCCCGGGGTAGAAACAATTTTATCCGTGGCGGCCAGGCCATTGAGCACTTCCAATTCGGTTCCGAGATCGCGTCCGGGCTTGATCGGTTGGAAATGAACTTTCCCATCCTGAACCAAGGCGACATGAGGGCCGGCGGCGTCGAAGAGGAAGGCGCTGGTCGGGATACGGAGGACGGGGCGGGCGTCGGTGACATCGAGGCGGGCATTGCCGTACATGCCGGGGAAGAGTTCACTGGTGGGATTTTCAAATTCCAGTTCAAAGGACATGACGCGCGTGGCGAGGTCGATGGAGCTTGAGGTTCGCGCGACTTTGCCGTGGAAGTCGCGCTCGCCGTAGTTGCGGACGCGGAGGGTTGCAGGCTCACCGATCTGGATTTGGGTGGCGTAGATTTGGGGGACATTGACGTAGACGCGGAGCTTGTCGGTCTCGGCAATGCGGAAGAGTTCTTTGCCGGGAGCGTTGTCAGTTGGGGATAAAAGAGCGCCGACGTCGTAGTTGCGTGGTGACGACGCCATCGAACGGAGCGATGATTTTCTCAAAGCTCTGGAGGACTTTAAGTCGCTGGACGTTGGCCTCGGCGGCGACCACGTTTGCATTGGCCTGTGCAATAGCCGCTTTGGCCTGATCGACCGCGGTCCGCTTCTCATCCACTTCCTGCTGGGTCACACCCGTCTGCGTTACCGATTGATAACGATCCAGCGTGCGCTGGGCGAGGTCCACATCGGCTTGCGCTTTGACGACGCTCGCTTTCTGTTGACTGACGGCCGCTTCGCTTTGGGCCAGTTGGGCATCTACATCGGGAGTGTCAATCTCGGCGAGGACCTGACCGGTTTTCACTCGGTCGTGAATATCCACGTTCAGCTTTTTGAGATAGCCGTTGGCTCGCGTGTAAAGCGCGGTCTCCTGATAGGCTTTGATGTCGCATGGGAGGTCGAGCGGGTTGGTCGCGGTGGCGGCCTTGGGGGGGGCGACGCTGACTGCGGGTGTGTCGGCGGTGAGAGCCTCGGCATCGTGCTGGGCGAGCGATTTTTCGGCTTGATGCGGCACCCATCCGAGCCAGAATAATCCCGCCAGCAACAGGGCGAAGAGAAACATCATGGCCAGGACGGTAAGCGTGTGGGGGCGGCGGAGATTGGCGGGAATTCCGCTTCATTGTGCGCGGATTGTTGCGCGGCGGCGGGAGCAGTTGCCGGAGCGCCCGCGGGCATACCGGGGGCCATGGGGCGAGGGGTAGGAGGCGAGGCTGGCTGTTGGGAATCCATTACATCAATTCCTTTTCAACGTGAGTTTCGGGCCTTGCGCCGCGGAGGAGGCTGTAGACGACGGGGACGAAGAAGAGGGTGGCGAAGGTGGCCATGGCGAGGCCACCGATGACCGCGCGGCCGAGCGGGGCGTTTTGTTCGCCGCCCTCGCCGAGACCGAGGGACATGGGCAGCATGCCGATGATCATGGCGAGGGCGGTCATCAGCACGGGGCGAAGGCGGGTAAGGCCCGGCGGAGAGCGCCGCCTGGCGGCGCGTTCAATCCGATCTTTCGCTGATCGTTGGCGAAGGTGATCATGAGGATCGAATTCGCAGTGGCGACGCCGATGCTCATGATAGCACCCATCAATGCCGGCACGCTGATGGTGGTGTGCGTGGCCCAGAGCATCCAGAGGATTCCGGAAAGCGCGCCGGGCAGCGCCATCAGAATAATGAGCGGATCGACCCAGGACTGGAAGTTGACGACCATGAGCAGGTAGACGAGTGCGATGGCGAAGATGATCCCGTAGCCGAGACCCTGAAAGGAGGCGTTCATGCTCTCGATCTGCCCGCGGAGAGTGATGAGTGATCCACGTGGGAGTTGGTCCCGGTAGGCGGCGATGATTTTTTGAAGCTGCTTGCCTGCGGTGCCAAGGTCGGTCCCTTGAACGCCCATCTGAACGTCGAACGTGGGACGGATGTTGTAGTGCGTGATGTTGGTGGGCGAGGTGCCTCGGGCGGTGCTGGCGAGGTTGATGAGGAGTTGGGTATTGGCGGCGGTGCCTGCGCCGCCGGTGGGGACGATGGGGGTATTTTCGAGATCATTGATCGTGTTGAGCTGATACTGCGGGGTTTGAACGTAGACGTTGTAATTGACGCCATTTTGCGGGCTGAGCCAGAAATTTGGGGCGGTTTGACTGCTGGAGCTGAGAGAGACGAGCAGATCGCTGGCGACGTCGCGTTGTGAAACGCCGACCATGCTGGCGAGGGTGCGGTCCACGTTAACGCGAATGTCGGGTGTATTGGCCACCTGCTGCAAGTGAGCATCGACGATGCCGGGGATTTTGGATACGTCGCTTCTGATCCGCTCGGCGATGGCGGCATCGGCGTCTGAGATTGTGCAGGGAACTGACCACCTGAATATCGACGGAGGCGGGCAGGCCGAAATTTAGCACCTGCGTCACGATATCGGCGGGTGCGAAGAAGAAGGTCATGTTGGAAAATTCTTTGGGCAGTTGGCGGCGTAATTGGCGAATGTATTCGCCGGTGGGGTGATGGTTGGCGTTCAACGCGACGAGAATTTCGCCGTCGGCTGGAGACATGATGGAGCCATCGCTGAGGGACAGGTTGATGCTGCTGTTGGGAATGCCCATGTTGTCGAGCACCGTGGCAACTTCGTCGCGAGGGATCGTGCGGCGAATGGCGTTTTCGACCCGGGCGTATTCCTTGGCGGTTTCTTCGATGCGTGTGCCGGGCGGGCGCGGACATGCAGGCGGATCTGGCCGGCATCGACGGTGGGGAAGAAGTCGGTGCCGAGGATGGGGAAGAGACCGCACGACAGGCCCACGAGAAGGAGGAACGCCGTCACGACGGCCAAGCGGTGAGCGAGCGCCCAATCGAGCAGCCCGCCATAGGCGAGACGCAGGACCTCAAAGACGCGGTTGAATGTTCCATGAAATTGGAGGACGAGCCAGCACAAAGGGATGACGGCGGCGATGGCGAGGATGATTTCGGCGAGGACTCGCCAGTGAGCGATGAAAAAGGAACGCAGGACAGCACGAGTTCCGGCAAGGACAGGGATGGCGTGGCCCACGCGCTCGTCCGCGATGGCGACGATTGCGGCGGTAAGCAGCAGTACGAGGCCGATGAGAACGATGATTCCGGCGGGACTTCGGAAAAAACAGGTGATGCGATCCCAGGGACACTTGTCTTCGTCAGGGATCGGTTGGCCGCAGCGAATGGCTTCTTTGGCGTGAAGGGCGTGGACGGCGTGAGGGTCGGTCGTGTCGATGACGCCACCATAGAGTTCGACCTCGGCAGCGAGAAGATAATGAACGAGCGTGGGGATCAAGGTACGGCTCAGAAGATAGCTGGCCATCATGGCGAAGACGACGGCCATCGCGAGGGGTGTGAACAGGAATTTCGCGGCACCGCTGATGAAGACGACCGGGACAAAGACGATGCAGATGCACAGCGTGGAAACGAACGCGGGCACGGCGATCTGCTGGGCGCCATCGAGGATGGCCTGCACGAGACGTTTCTTCTGATGCAGATTGCGGTGGATGTTTTCGATTTCGACGGTGGCGTCGTCGACGAGGATGCCGACGGCAAGCGCCATGCCGCCGAGGGTCATCACGTTGAGCGTCTCGCCAAGGAACCAGAGAATGATGATGGAGACGAGGATGGAGAGGGGAATGGAAGCCATGACGATGATGGTGCTGCGCCAGCTTCCGAGGAAGAGCAGAATCATGAGAGCGGTGAGGCCGGCGGCGATGCCAGCTTCTTTGACGACGCCTTCGATCGATGCGCGGACGAAGACCGACTGATCGAACAGCAGCTTGATGTGTGAGGTCCGGTGGAAGGGTCTTTTCGATTTCGGGAAGTTTCGCCTTCACGGCATTGACGACGTCAAGGGTGGAGGCGTTGCCGGATTTGAGGATCGAGAGCAGCACGCCGCGCTTTGCCGTCGGCGTGCGACGACGTTGGTTTGAACGGCGAAACCGTCGCGGACGCTGGCGACGTCTCGAATGTAGATCGTGGTTCCGTTGATGGTCTTGATAGGAAGGTTGTTGAGCAGGGTCGACGGCGGCGGGGCTGGCTGTTGAGGCGTGACCTGATATTCCTGTGGTGCCGATTTTTGTGGAGCCGGAGGGGAGGATGAGATTTTGGGCATTGACGGCATTGGAGACGTCGGTGGGGGAGATGCCGTAGGCGTAGAGTTTTTCGGGATCGAGATCGACGATGATGTTGCGTTGCTTGCCGCCGTAGGGGTAGGGGACCTGGACGCCCTGGATGGTGACGAGTTGCGGCCGGATCGTGTTGACGGCGAGGTCGAATAAGCTGCTGCTCGGGAATGGTATCGCTGCTCAATGGAGAGTTGAACGATGGGAACGCTCGGCGGCATTGTACTGGATGATGAGGGGCGGCTGGGTGCCGGGCGGCATGAAGCGGATGGCGGTCTGGGAGACGGCGGTGATCTGGGCGATGGCGACTTCGATTTTGGCGTTCTTCTGGAAGTAAATTTTGATGACGCTGATGCCGTTGAGGGATTGGCTTTCGATGTGCTCGATGTCGTTGACGGTGGTGGTGAGGATTTTTTCGAAGGGGTGAGCGATGCGGGTTTCCATGTCGTCGGGCGGACATGCCGCCGTAATTGAACGACGACGGAGACGACGGGGATGTCGATGGTCGGGGAAGATGTCGGTGGGCATCCAGAGGAAGATGCAGAGCAGGCCGAGGATGGCGACGAGCATCGACGCGACCACGAAGGTGTAGGGCCGGCGGAGTGCGAGTCTGACTATCCACATGTGAGGACCCTTGTGAGAATCAGGCGACTGGGAGTTTGATCAGGTCGCCGTCGAAGGTATCGGGGAGGTCCAGGGTGCCGAAGATGCCCTGGAGAAGTTGCATCGCCTCGGCGATGGTGTGGCGTTGCAGGTCGCTGAGGGGGGCGAGCTCGGCTTCGATTTTGTTGCGAGCGGTGGACCAGGCGGCGTCGAGCATGGATTTGCCGCGGCGGGTGATGGCGAGTTGCAACTGCCGTCGGTCGTTGTTGCAGCCTTTACGGGCGAGGAGACGTTTGGTGACGAGGCCGGCGACGATGCGGGAGGTGGTCGGAAGCGAGGCACCGAGGTTCTCGGCGAGCTGGGAGAGACTGGCGTGGGGCCGTGCGTTGACAAAGACGAGGACACGAAATTGGGAAAGGGAAAGACCGCTGCGGTGCGGTTTCATTTGGCGGCGGATGAACCAGATCATGGGCGGGACCGCGGCGAGCACATCGCGAGCGGTCGCAGCCGCGCGAGAAGGTGGGGAAGTAGTTGTGGCACACAATTGTTGCATAGAGCAACTATATTCCAGCAAGGTCGCTTATTCAATTCTTAGATGCCCGGAAAGCGCGAGTTCGAGTACGCATGCCGTGCGGCAAGGTTTGGACTAAAATGGGGTTATGACGCAGATAGACGTGGTTGAAGAGTTTGGCATTTTTGTCGTGAAGCGGCTCCAAGAGGCCGGTCACGTGGCGTATTGGGCGGGGGGATGTGTGCGGGATCGCCTGATGGGTTGTGCTCCCAAGGACTTTGATGTGGCGACTTCCGCGAAGCCGGAGGAGGTGCTGCGGCTGTTTCCGCGCAGCCAGAAAGTAGGGGTGGCGTTTGGCGTGGTGCTGGTGCGCGAGAAGGGGCGGCAGGTGGAGGTCGCGACATTTCGTGCGGACGGGGACTACTCGGACGGGCGGCATCCGGACAGCGTGCGTTTCACCAATGCCGAGGAGGATGCGAAGCGGCGGGACTTCACGTGCAACGGACTTTTTTTTGATCCGGTAGCGGGGCAGCTTCATGATTTTGTGGGAGGACAGCAGCGACATTGAGGCGAAGATTCTTCGTGCGATCGGCGATCCGGCGCAGCGATTCGCGGAGGATCATTTGCGGATGTTGCGGGCGATTCGGTTTGCGGCGCGGCTGGAGTTTGTGATGGAGGCGGGGACGCGCGGCGCAATGGATGCCCTGCAGGAAAAGATGGCGAGCATTAGTCGGGAGCGGATCGGGGAGGAGATGCGGATGATGCTGGAGCATCCGAGACGGGTGGCGGCGATGGAACTTCTGGTGGGATTCCCGACGATGTTTCGGGAGGTGTTTGGATTTCGTGTGGGAGGCGATGCGGTCGATTTGGATTGGCCGATGTTGACGGGGCTGCCTGGGCGGGTGGATCGGGCGGTGGCGTTGATGGCGATTTTGCGGGATGCGGGGGTTGAGGATGCGAAGAGCGCGGTCGCGATATTGCGAGAGCGGCTGGTGCTGAGCAATGGGGAGACGGACGAACTTGCGTGGCTGTGCGAGAAGTTGCCGCTGCTGGAAAAAGGGGAGGATCTGTCGAAGGCGGTGCTGAAGCGGATCATGGCGGAGCCGCACTGGAAGGCGTTGGAGATGATTTATTGCGCGGACCCGGCGAATGCGGATCAGGTTTTCGCTTTTAATGAGCGGATTGAGGCAATGCAGGAGGAGGGGGTCGCTCCGGTGCCGTTTATTACGGGGAATATGCTGATTGCGATGGGGGCGAGTCCCGGGCCGACGTTCAAGCGGTGGTTGGATGAGCTTTATGATCGGCAGTTGAATGGGGATTTGGCGACGAAGGAGGACGCGGTAGCAGCGGCAAAATTGCTGATCATGGCATCGTCGTAAGCGATGAGTGACCGTTTGTCAGCATCGCGCCCCGGTCGATCCACCAGATTGCGGCACAGGCAAACGCGAGCAGGATGAGGTAGATGGCGATGCGAAATAAGCGGGCGGCGCGAGGGGGGCTTGGTGGCGCGAAAAAATCGGGGGCGTCGTTTGAGGGCTTTTGATTCATTGCGATCACCATAAAGCACGAGGCACGATCCGAGCAAACGGATCGTGCCTCGCTGGCTAAATTCGATGGAAGAGATGTCAGTAGGGGGACGGGACCATTGCGGACGAGACGGCGGGTGCGCGTCTCGGAGCGATGGTGGCGGTCGTCCTGTTAGCAGGGGCCATTGGGGCCGCGGCAGAGCGATGACGGCGTTGTGCGAGGAGCCAGTCAAAGAGTTCGCCCTTGGCGTAGACGGTTTCCCAGACATCGTGGCCGAGCGCGCCGTAGGTGTTGATTTTGGCATGGCCGCCGAGGGAGTTGATTTTGGCGACCATGGAGGTGTCGTTCCAGACGCCGGCGAACATATCGCCGCTGTTATGGAAGGCCCAGATGGGCATATCGACGAGGGTCTGCGCGTCCTTGCCATCGCCGGCGGAGGTGCCCATCGGGACGAGCGCGGCGAAGCGATCCTTGTATTTGGCGCCGATGGCCCACGTGCCGTAGCCGCCGGTGGAAAGACCGGTGAGGCTCACGCGGTCGGCATCGACGTGATAGTCGCGCGAGACGGCATCAAGTTCGGCGATGACGTCGGTGGCGGCTTCGGAGTTTTCATCCCAACCGCCGGAGGAGGATTGGGGGAAGATACAGATGAAGGGGAACGTGTCCTGCCGATCGTGAACGAAGGGGGCGAGGCCGACGCGCATGTTGGCGTGGGCATTGTTGCCGCCTTCGCCCATGCCGTGGAGGAAAATGATGACGGGGTAGGATTGGTTGGGGTTGTAGGCGAGCGGGACAAAGAGGCCGTATTTACGGACGCGGTCGCCACGGACGAGTTCCTTAATCATGAAGCCCTGCGGTCCGTTGCCGACGGATTTTAAGGCGTCATCGCGTGCTCCGTTACATGCGGCGAGTCCTGTGAGACCGACCACGAGCAATGCGGAAGCCAACGTGCGTGCAATCAATCGCTTCATCAGTGAACGCTCCTAAATGAGAATTATCGAATCGAACGGTATCTACCTATCGGCAAAGGGGGCCGATTTCATCGACACGAATGGGCAAACGGTTCGCTCATGGGTTCGTTCGGCGGCAGACCGCACCTTTTACGTGCATGGGGCATTTTACTTCAGAGGCGAGAATGGGCAAAATGCGGGCTTCGTTTTTTCTCCCACAGCAGAGGTTCATCAGATGTCCGAGACAACACCGATTCAGAGTACCGTACCGAGCGCTGCAACAGTTCCTTCGACGGGGGGACGTCCCGGACATGCGCCCTCCGCCGGGCCGCAGGGGTCGCGAACCGCCGCGCCGCCGATCCGTCGGCAGTATGTTTCGTTCTCCTTTTACAAGTTGCTGCCCGAGTTTCGTCGGCAACCACAGGAGCAGCAACGGGCGATGCTTTCGCAGTTCGCCGATCTTGTCGAAGCGAACGATCGCCAGAAGATGATTCTGCTCACTTATTCCTGCCTCGGCACGCGAGCGGATGTGGACCTCATGTTCTGGAAAATCGGATTTGATCTGGACGATCTGCAAAACTTCACGGCAGCGATCAATCGATTGCCCATCGCGGGCTACCTTGTCACGCCGCACTCGTTTCTCGCGCAGACGAAACGCTCCACGTACATCGACAAGCTGGATCCGTCGCACGATGAATCGCGCACGATCATTCGCCCCGGGAAGCACAAATATGTGTTTGTTTATCCGTTCGTCAAAAAACGCGAGTGGTATTTGCTGTCGAAGCATGCGCGGCAGGGCATCATGGATGAGCACATTGAGATTGGGAACAAGTATCAGTCGGTGCGGCTCAACACGACGTACTCGTTCGGTCTTGACGATCAGGAGTTCGTCGTCGCGTTTGAGACGGAGACGCCGGGTGATTTTCTGGATCTGGTGCAGGAGCTTCGGGAATCGGAAGGGTCGCGATACACGGAACGGGACACGCCGATCTTTACCGCCGTGCAGGTGCCGGTACGGGAATTGATTAAACAGTTGGCGAACGTGTGAGACGATCAGCGTTGGACACGAGGGAACGCCTTCGGTACTATGTTCTCCCTCAGATCAGCATTAGCGGGAGGCAGACCCGCGGGCCGATCCGAACCTTGAAGGTAACGCCTCCGAGGGCGATTAGCTCAGTTGGTTAGAGCGCATGCATGACACGCATGAGGTCACAGGTTCGAATCCTGTATCGCCCAGTTTTCCCTTTATTGCTAACATTTACCCCCCCCCCACTCCCCACCCCCATCAACCAAGTGTGACTTTTCCGCGATTTGCGGAGCGATCGTTGCCATTGGTGGCGTCCATCAATGGGTGGCAAGCGGTTCGGTCTAACGATCGGGGGAAATGAACACCGCAGGGATGGGTGCATGAGTCGAAGGTTTGGGGGGGAATTGATGCCCGATGAAAATGCAAAAGGGCGGAGAGGGCCGTTGGTAGGTCCTCTCCGCCCTTGGGTTAACGCTATCTGGAATCAGTTCGTGTTGATGCTCAGGACGACCGGGTGGTTAAAGGCGACACCGGTGCCGTTGTACTGATACTGTTCCGTTCGCAAGGTCTGTCCGAACCCGCTGCAAAGGAAGACGATGAAGTCTCCGCCGCCGTTGACGGCTGCCTGGACCTTGGCGAGGGTGGCGGGGAAACGGGTACCGTGGAAGGGGGTGATTTCGTAATTATGCGTGAAGCCATCGGGGAACCAAGCGTAGGAGAGGTTTTCCTCGGTTTGCTCGTAGTGATAGATCATCCAATTGTCGCTGGGGTTGGGCATGCCATTGAGGATATCGTTTTCAGTAAACCGGCTCATGGCGAGGCCAGTTTCCTTTTGCTTGAATTGAAATGCAGTTTGGCCGGCAGGATGGCCGGTCCAGTTAGCGGTGAAGGCCCAATCGCTGGTGCCTGGGACGTTGATGACGGCATCCTGCACATGAATTCCTTTGACGGAGGCGAGGTTGAAGACGAAGTAGGAGATGGTTTCGGTGGGGATTTCAGTGGAGTGGCCGACAAAGTAGCGGCCCGTGGTGTGATGACCATTGGCATCCCAAGTACCGGCAAGGCGAGCGGTAACGGTGTGGATTGAGGCTTGGACTGTCGCAGTTCCGATGCCAATCATGGCCAGCGCGGCCATCCAGAGACTAACTTTGCGTGACTTTTGCATAGAATGTTTCCTCACTAGAGAAAGAAATGAAATAGGTGTGACACAGTGCCACACCATCATCTGCAAACTATGTTCAACCAACGAAAATGACCGAAATAATTGAACCAGTGCTAATCAGAAAATGCACCTTGAATAGGGACGCGGTTTCACCAAACGATATGGGGTGCCTTGCCACAGTTAAGCGACCACCGTGGGGTAAGTTCAATGAAGGGCACAGAGCGAAACCGATGAACTTGCTTACAAAAGATGTGATAACGAACTTTTCAGAGACTTGCGTATCTGATTTTCGATAAGTAAGCATCATGGATATGTTATGAAATGTTGTCAATTGCAAAAGGACATTAAAAAAGAAATAGCCAGATGAAGTCAATAAACGATATGTCTCATTGGTTGAATGAACGGTTTATGAGGTGGACCCGTTCCAATGATGCAGGGCATGATCGATTATTAGTTATTAATATTTCGATATCTTGAAATATATTTTTAAACCCAATCTATCAAAAAACAGAATAAGGGCGGAGAAGGCTCTTGCGAGTCCGCTCCGCCCTTTGTGCCATGCAAACGCATCGCCTCCCTGTATGGGGGCGAGACTTGCGAGTGATCAGTTGGTGGTGGTAAAGGTCAGGACGATGTGAGTAGTGAATGGGAGGCCGGTGCCGTAATTATATTCTTCGGTCTTTGCGGTCTGCCCGAATCCGCTGACGAGGCAGACAATGAAGTCGCCGCCGGAGTCCACAGCTTTCTGCACTTTGGCCAGTGTGGCCGGGAATCGTGTGCCATGGAAGGGGGTGATTTCAAAGTCATGGGTGTGACTATCCGGGTACCAGGCGTAAGAGAGGTTCTCTTCGCTCATTTCATAGTGATAGATCATCCAGTTGTCACGGGGATTGGGCATGCCATTGAGGATGTCGGCGTTTGTGAAGCGGCCGATGGCGACACCCGTGGTTTTGGTCTTGAATTGGAAAGCGGTCTGGCCGGCGGGGTGGCCGCCCCACGGAACGGTGTAACCCCAGTCGTTGTTGCCAGGGACGGTAATGACAGCGTCCTGGACATGTTTGCCTTTGACGGAATTGAGGTTAAAGACCAGATAGGAAATGGTGTCCGTGGGAATTTCGGTGGAGTGGCCGACGAAGTAGCGACCGGTGGTGTGGCGGCCATTGGCATCCCAGGTACCGGAGAGGCGGGCGTTCACCGTGTGGGTGGCGGCTTGGACCGTGGCGGTGCCAAGCCCAATCATGGCAAGCGAAGCGATCCAGAGACCGACTTTTTGTGACTTCTGCATAAGACGTTTCCTCGCTTAATAAGAAATAAGATCGGTGTGACACATTGCCACGACACGATAGTGGGATCCTTCGATTAGGGACAAAAGCAGGGCAGTTCTCGTTGAACAAAAGAAGTGCGTGAGAGATCATGTGAGGATGAAGATCACCGCCAAGGTTACTTCATTGAGTGAAAATGCAGGGCTGCCCTCAAATCACAATCATGTATGATTCGCCCGCCCGATGTATAGATGCATGAAACCGGTGAAAGCAGTGGGTTCGAGCGTTAAGTTATGCACAAAACCGAGAAATGGAGTGGGGTGCGAGAGGAGAATTTTTGCATCGCACAGTTCAATAATGATCATGCCCACGGCACGCATGTTTGTCAAATTTAAATTGCATAAAATGATAAAAAATTAGGTGAGGCGGCGAACAATCGCGGCAAAACGGCTATCGATGCGTCGGATTTTGACGCGGGACAGCCATGGCATCACGTCGGGAACGTTTTTACAGCCTGACGCGCAACCTTCATGATATGTAACACGGGTAACGATTAGATGCAGGCGAAGGTTTGGGCGGTGAGATCGGACGGCGAGTATTGTTCGCCTTCAACGAAGGGGGAGAGGAGGAGGAGAGCGGTTTGCCACATGGTCCAGGTTTCGATGCCGAAGGCGATGAAGCCGACGAGGCCGGGGAGAGGCATTTCGAAATATTTATAATGTTCGAGGGTGCCGAGGAAGGGAAGGTGGTAGGTCCACTTGGTGTAGGACCAGAAGTTCCAGAACTCCCAGAGGAAGCCGCAGAGGAGTCCGGCGGCACCGAGGGCGAGGGTGCGGCCGAAGCGTTGTTCGTGCCAGTCGCGAAGGATGGAGGGGCGGCGAAAGAGGAGGTTGATGGGATCAAGGAGGGCCCAGGTGCCGATCCAGATGGCGAGGTTGGAGGCGGGGGTTCCGATGAGGATGGGGATGGGGGCGAGCAGGAGCCCGAGGAGGAGGGTCGAAAAAACGAGGAGCTTGGGGAATTTTTTCGCGCGGAGGGGCGAGGGGTATGAGAGTTTGTGGAAGCCGATTCTTTGGAGGGCTTCGGCGGTGAGAAACATTCCGGGGGCGATGGCGCCGAATGCGAGAAGGTAGCCGAGGAGGCGATCGATAAAATCGGGGGGGAGGTTGACGTATTCCCAGGGCGCAGGCCGGTGCGGGGGTCGCGCATGAAATAAAAGTTCATCCAATCGAAGTAGCACCAGGCGGGAACGGACCAGAGCCAGCAGACGGCAATGCGGTTGTGGAAGCGGGTGATGTAGGAGCGGCGGTCAAAAAAGCTGAGGAACCCCAGGAGGAAGACGAGGTAGGCGCACCAGGCGAGGGGTGTGATGTTGGCGCGGATGAGTTCCGAGAGGGGGAAGAGGGGTGTGCTTTGGGTGAGGCCCAGGACGTTGGCGAAATGGAGGGATTGGAGGAGGATGAGCAGGAGCGTGCCGGCGAGGAGGAGGAGGCGGGGGGATTTTTGAGGCGTGAGGGGCATAAGAACTCGCGGGTTGTTGAAGTGTTAAAGGGATGTTCCGGCGATGCCATCGCCGGCTTTTCACAGTTGCGCGGGCTTGACGGTGTATGGGGGAGATTTTACAGTGCGGGGACTGGGGTGGGTGATCGCGGTGCGCGAGAATTTTGACATGTGATTTTGAGCGGACGCGGGTGAATGAATGAGGTTTGAGGATATTCCGACGCCGGCGGTGTATCGGCTCAGCTTTTATCTGCGGCAACTGGAATCATTTCAGCGGGCGGAAAAGCACACCATTTCATCGAAGCAGTTGGGGGAGGCGCTGGGATATACCGATGCGCAGGTTCGCAAGGATCTGGCGTATTTCGGGCAGTTTGGGCATCCGGGGATCGGGTATCGGGTGGAGGAATTGATCTCGCAGTTACGGAAGATTCTGGGGACGGACAAGGTGTGGAATGTGCTGCTGGTCGGGGCGGGGAATTTGGGTCGCGCATTGATTGCGTACCGGGGGTTTTTGCGGAAGGGGTTTCGGCTGGCGGCGATTTTTGATGCGGATCAGAACAAGGTCGGGCATGCGTTTGGGGAGTTGACCATCGAGTCGATTGATCGGATGCCGGAGATCGTGGCGGCGGAAAAAATAAAAGTCGCGATTATGTCGGTGCCGGCGGAAGCGGCGCAGACGGTGGCGGATAAATTGGTGGCGGCGGGGGTGCGTGGGATTTTGAATTTCGCGCCGGTGTCGGTGACGGTGCCTGCGGATGTGAGCGTGCAGGGGGTGGATCTTGCGGTGCAGTTGGAGCAGTTGAGTTTTAAGATGTCGTTGGCGGGGGAGCCGGTGGTCGAGGGTGGGGACGGGAATACGAAGAGTTGAAAGGCGAAATTATGAATTATGAAGGCTGAAAGGGGGAGTGAGGGGAGATTATTATTGATGCGGCGTTTAGGGAGATGTTGCTCTTCGTGGTCTTCGTCGCTTCGTGACTTCGTGTTTCGTCGTCGTCAGTTGGGCGAAGAGGCCGGCAATGATTTCAGAGCGGTGACGGCGAGGGGGAGTTCGGGGATGGGGTGTTTGGATTGGGCGAGGGTTTCGACATTTTGGAGGTGGAGGCGGGCGAGGTCGGGCTGGCCGATGCGGGAGTAGCCGATGCCGAGGTGATAGTGGACGGCGGGGTCAAGGCGGAGGGAGGGGATGGCGCGGGCGATGCGGCGTGTGCCGTCGGCGGCCTGACCGGAGAGGATTTCGATCCAGCCCAGCGTGTCCTGGAAGGCGGTGACCTGGGGGGCGTTGTCGATGGCGAATTGGATGGCGGTGCGGGCTTCGGCGAGAGCGGCTTGGTCGGTCGGCTTCGCGGCGGTGAGGGTGTAGGCGAGGTTGTTGGCGGCGAGGATGCTGTTGGGATCGAGGCGGCGGACCTGGCGGTGGAGGGCGATCGCTTCGTCGAGTTGGCCGAGCTTTTCATGGTAGGTGGCGAGGGTGGTGAGAATTTCGGGGCGGTCGAGGGCGGCGAGGGGCTGGAGGGTCGCGAGAGCGTCGGCGAAATTGTCCTGACTGGCTTGCGATGTGGCGAGGAGGATGCGGAGGGAGGGCGCCGGGTTGGGATTTTGTTGAAGCTGGGGGGCGAGGAGGTCGCGGATTTTGGCGGCGTCAGCGGTGCGCTGCAGATCGTTGAGTGCCTGGTGGCGCTGGATGAGGGAGAGGGTGAGCGGGCTGCCGGATTTGTCGAGGACGTCGAGAAGATCAATGACCGTGGTGGTCCAGCCGGATTCGAGGAGGCGTTGCGAGAGGGCGAGGGCGCGAAGACGAGCGGCGGCGGTGTCGGGCGCGGCGGCGAGTTCGGTAAGGAGGGCCTGAACGTCAGCGGCGAGGATGTGGGGGTTGTTGGCGATGGCGGCGATGGCGGATTTTTGTTGTTCCGGAGTGAGTGTGGCGAGGGCGGCGTAGAGGGTGGAAGGCATGGCGGTGGAGAAGAGTGTGTTGACGCTGGAATTGGAAATGCCCGCAAGCAGCCTGATGGTCGTACGCGGGTAAACGGGGGCAGAATCGGAAAGAGAGCCGGCGGTGGCGGCGGCGTCATTGGGTTTATTTTGCAGGAGTTGGATGAGACATAGATCGAAGGCCGATTGTTTTTGCGAGTCGGCATCGAGCGAGAGGAGCAGGGCGGCGGCATCGTCGTAGCGGCGGGCTTCGCGCGCGGCGGCGACGGCGTAAAGAGTGGCGGCCTGATAGGGCGCGGTGCCCGCGGTCGTGTGATCGCGCTGGGCTTTGGCGAGGTCGAGAGCGGCGGCGGGATTTCCGGCGCGGAGGTAGGCGCGGAAGAGGGCGCTGGCGATTTGGTTGGCATCGTCCGCGGCGGGCGGCTTTACCGCCTGAAGCGCGGTAACGGCGGCGTCGGCGTGGCCGGCGTCGATGTCGAGGTTGGCAAGGGCGATCCGGGCGCTGACGTATTCGGCCGCGTAGGGGGGGATGGCGGAGAGTATTTTTCGGGCGCTGTCGGCGTTATGGACCTGCGTCCAGCCTTGGCCGATGGCGAGCATGGAGGCGAAATCGTCCGTGGTGGGCGAGGGGTGGGCGGCGAGTTCGTCGGCGGCTTCTTTGAGGAGACCGAGGGAGATGAGGATGCGGAGCCGCGCGGTGGTGGCAAGTTGGCGACCGGTTTCACCCATGGAGCGAGCATCGTCGAGCGTGCGGAACGCGCCGGGGTCGTCGCCGGTGGCGGCTTGAATTTGCGCGAGCGCGATTTTGTATTGCGGGTTCGTGGGGTCCTGCTGGGTGAGTTGCTGAATGATCGCGAGGGCGCGATCAGGGTTGGATTGTTGAAGGAGCGAGGCGTCCGCGGCGAGGAGTTGAGGGTCGTTGTTGCCGGCGGCGATCTGTTTTTCGATGAGTGTGCGGGCGCGGTCGGGTTGGCCGAGCGCGAGCCAATTCTGGGCGACGGCGAGGGTGATGCGCGGGGCGTTGCTGGTACTGAGGGCATCAGTGAGGGTGGTGAGTTGTTGTTCCGCGCGGCGCGGTCGCCGATGGCGAGGAGATTGGTGGCGGCGGAGAGCCGTACGCCGATGGAGAAGTTTGCTTCTTTGGCGAATTGATCTGCGGATTTTTTGATGGCGGCGGCGTCTTTTTGCGAAGCCTCAGCGCTCGAGGACGGCACCGTAGAGGGCTTCCTTTGCGGCGGTTGGGTCGGTGACGCGATTGGTGGAACTTATGCCGTCGTTGTAATAGCGGAGGGCGAGATCGGGCTGACCGGATTTTTCGGCGAGGCGTCCCATCGCCCAGTCGCCCAGGGAGGGGTTGATGGAGAGGAGCCGTCCGGCGAAGGCGAGACCCTTGGCGGAGGAATCGGCATCGGGGAAGAGATCGACGAAAACGGAAAAGGCCATGGGGGAGTCGGGCTGCGTTCCGGCGGCGGCGGCGATTTCGTCGACGGCTTGATCGTATTGGCCGAGGCCGCCGAGGGCGCGGGCGGCGACGAGGTGCAGGTTCGCGTTGCCTGAATCTTTGGCGAGGCCGGTACGGGCGAGTGAGAGTGCGGAGGCGAAATCTTTTTTGGCGAGCGCGGCGGCGGCGAGGCGGAAGGTGTCGCCGACCGTGGCCTGGTCGGGGCGAATATCAACGGCAGTTTGCGTGGTGCCCCCCCCACCGCTCTCCGTACCCGCGAGCATTTTTTGGGATTGCTGGCTCAGAGTGAGGGCTTCAACATTTTGAGGTTGCGCGGCGAGCAGTTGCTTGGCGATGGCGGCGGCCTGATTGGGGAGACGGAGCGAGAGGTAGTCGTTGCCGACGTGAAGGGACTCGCTGACGGTGAGGGGTAATTTCGCGGAGACGAGCTGATCGAGTTCGGCGCGGGCGTCGGCAGCGCGGTCGGCTTGCATGAGGAGGTCGGCGAACTGGAGCCGGAGGCTGGTGTTGTTCGGATCTGCCGCGAGGGCCTGGGCCATGAGGACGCGGGCGTTGGCGGTATCACCGGCGGATGCGGCGACGGAGGCTTTGAGGCGGATCGTTTCGCTATCGTCGGGCGGAAGCGTGGCGAGAAGCTTGGCGGCTTCGGCGGCGAGATTGTTTTCGGCGAGCAGGCGGATCAGGTCGGATTTGTTTTCAGCGGGGAGGGCGGGATCTTCGGCGAGGTTGACCAGCAATGTGCGGACGCGATCGGATTGGCCGAGCTTGTTGAGGCTGTCAACGGTGACGGCCCAAGCGGGCATGTAGTAGCGGTCGTCGCGCATGAGTTGCGAGGCGAGGGTGTTGGCGGCCTCGCTATTGCCCGAGCGGATTTCGTTGGTGAGCAGGGCTCGCCGCGCGGGGAGGAAGGTGGGGCTGAGCGCGATCGCTTTGCGGAAGGCGTCCTCGGCGGCGGGATAGTTGGCGGAGTCGCTGTTGGCGAGTCCGAGCAGATACCAGACCTGCGGAACGTTGGAGTGCGAGTTGGTCAGTGGGGTGATGAGGTTGAGGGCGTCGGCGGTTTTCTTTTCGCGGAGGCGGCAGTTGATGAGGAGGATTTGCGAGTCGAGATCGCCGGGGACTTCGTCCGTGGCGCGGCCGGCCATCCTGGTGGCGTCGGCGATGAGGTTTTGTTCGAGCATGACCTGGCCGATGGAGACGAGGATTCGGGCGTCCTTGGAGTGATCGGCGAGGTAGGCTTCGAGAACTTTTTGTGCGTCGGCGAAGCGTTTGGCGTGGTCGGGCTGGCGGGTGACGTCGATGATGAGGGTGTTGGCGGCGGTGATCGCGAGTTCCTGCGGGACGGCGTTGCGGGCCTTCATCGCATCGTAGACGGCGAGGGCGTTTTTGTAGTCGTGATTCTCGTACTCATACTGCGCGAGGAGGCGGCCGGCGGAGGCGTTTTTGTCATCCTGTTTCAGCGCGGTTTGGAGGAGTTCGATGGCGCGGTCGCGGTGAACGTCGACGGGCTCCGTGATGGCCGCAAGTTGTTGCTGGGCCTGGGTGATGGCGGAGGCGTTTTGGGCGATTTGCGCGGTGTTCGAGCGCGGAGTTGGCCTGATGCACCTGATCGTTGAGGATCATGTAGTAGAGGTGGTGCAGTTCCGCTTGCCCCACGAGATCGCGGGGCGTTGGGGGCAGCGCGGCGAAGGCGGTGAGCTCCTGCTTGATGGTCGCGTAGATGTCGATGGCGGCGGGGACGGAAATCGGCTTAAACGCCTGCTTGAATTTACGGAGAGCGGGATTGACATGGGATTCGGCGAGCATGTCGAGAGCATTAGAGTTGTCAGGCTTGTCGGCGAGGACTTGCTGAAGATAGACGCGGGCGTCATCTTCGCGGCCGGCGTCGATGAGTGCTTTGGCCATGAGGTTGCGGTCGAAGACGAGGGCATCGCCGGTGGGATTTTTGGCGAGCGCGCGGTTCATGAAGTCGATGGCGCGGTTCGGGTCGTGCTGCTCCAGAGCGAGCTGGGCTTTGATGGCGAGTTGGTGGGGTGAGTTGTTGCGATAGTAAACAAACCCGCCAAGACCGATCGCGGCGACGACCGTCGTGACGGAAGCGCCCACGGCGAAACGGCGGAACGCGCCGGCACGGGAAGGGAGTTCACCAGTGAGGGGGAGCGCCATGAAGGGTACCTCGAGAGGATTGAAATTGCGGCTGCGGAACTTTCCGGCAGATTCGCGGGATCGGGGGTGCGGTCAGGGCCGCGGGTTCAGGCCGTCGCGGATGTAGGGAAACGTCACGTTCAGAAGTTGATCGGTGCGGGCGCGGGCGGCGGGGACGTCGGCGAGGGAGGTGATGGGCGTGGAGTAGCGGATGAGCGCGCCGGCGGCGTTGTGCTGCGTGAGGCCGTTCCAAACAATGGTCATTTGCTGTTTGTAGAAGGAAGGCGTGAAGGTGTCGCCGCATTTATAGAAGTAGGCGAAATAAACGTATTGATTCGGGCCGGTGCCGGTGCCCGCGCTGGCGACGATCTCGGCGACGGTGAGGGGCGTGCCGGCGATCATGAGGTCGCGCGGGGTGCGGGAGACGATGCGATAGCCGGAGCCTTCCAGGCAGATGTCGGGCGGGTGGGTGCCTTTGCGGTTGTCCTCGGAGAAGACGACGCAGAGATCGACGGGGTTGCCCTTGCCGTCGGAGTAGGTGCGGAAGACGTAATCGGAGGTTTCGAGGATTTGCATCTCGAGATCGGAGAAGAGCATGTCGGTGGAGGTCCAGACGTGATCGGGGGCGATCAGAGTGCGCGGGATGGCGCTGGCGGCAAGGGCGGCGACGCGTTGGGTGCGAGCCTCTGAAACGACCAGAACGACGGTGAGGATGATAGCGGGGAGGAGGATGGCGCTGAGGACTGCGGCGCGGCGCGTCAGCGCGGCGAGTGTTTTGGGGTCCTGCAGTGGGGTGTCGTTGGTCATGCCGTTGCCTTTGCCTCCAGTGAGGTTACGGGGGCGAGTGGGTGGGGGATTGCTGAATGAGAGCGTTGAGGGACAAGGTAACAGGGTGGCAAGGTGACAAGGTGATCCAGTGCGATGGTATTAGCCGTGCAATTTCACCTTGTCACCTTGTCATTTGTCACCGTCTCACGAGGCACACTCGCGCCCAACCACCGCTGCGACTTCGCGCCCGGAAGCAGATCATAAAGTTCTTCAAGGATGAACATGATACAGAATGCGACCACAAAGACGATGAAACCCATCATGTCGTGGACCCAGCCGCCGGGGGTGGCGAGGGCCACGGTGTAGTAATTGGCGACGGCGGTCAGGACCGCGATGCGGACGACGTTGGCGGCCACCGCGATGGGGACGGCGGAGAGCAGGAGGAGGAATCGCTTGTAGCCGCGGAGCTTGCAGGCGTAGGTGAAAAGTGTCGCGAAGGCGAGGAGACTGATGAGGGAGCGGAGCCCGGAGCAGGCATCTTCGACGGTGAGATGCTTTCCGCCCTCCAGGAAGATATCAGAACCTTTGAGATAGGCGGGGATGCCCATTGCACTGACGACCGCGGTAGACGCTTCGGCTGCGAAAATTTTCAGATTGAAGTTGAGGTTGTAGATCGTCAGGTCGGGAAGGGGGACCATGAAGGCGAGGAAGACGATCGGGAACCAGAGGCGGGATAGCATCGGCCAGCCGCCGAGGTAGAGGACGAAGGCGGCGAAGATCGGGAGGATCATGAAGCCGGAGACGAAGATGACGCGGGCGTACATGGAGGCGAGGTGGATGAGGAGGGCGACAATGAGCAGCACGAGAGCGAGAGAGCGACTGCCCCGCGTGGATTCCATAGGCAGGCCACGAGTGCGGATGATGAGCCACGCAGTGCCGACGGCGATGGGGAGCACAAGCGGGCCGTGGGAGTAGTAGCCCGTGGAGACGTGCCAACGTTCCCACATGCGGGCGATCGTCCAATAGAAAAGGGCAAGCGTGGTCAAGGTGAGGATGACGGCGGGGGCGAGAAGAGCCTTGGGCGCTGAAAAATGTTGCCGGAGTTCATACCGATAGGCGGCACGGGGTGCGGGTGGTGGGTCGCCGGAGGGCGGAGAGGAGGGGGGAAGAGAGGTGATCATCAGGAGACACTCACGCCAGAAGGGGGCGCGGGTTTCGGAACGTGGCGCGCCAATCATCAGGAATACGCCATCGGAGCTGAAAGGGATGGCCGCAGCCGTGATACTCGCAGAGTTCCATTCATGCAACAAGATTGACGCGATCAGGACGAGGCCTGGGAGGGGGAAGGACTGCTTAACCGATGTAGACTTCGGGGGGGCATTCTTCCTTGCGGCGGGGACTGACATGCTCTCTGGCGGCGCGTGTGGTGCCGATGGACCAGGGATACATCATGCCGTCATCGGTATGTGCAGGATCCTGCTCTAAAAGCTCAGCGTCGGGTGCGTCCGCTATTCTCGGACTTTCCTGAACCAGTTGCTCGGATTGCGGCGGATAGGTGTTCTCAGTGGACATGACGACCTCCTTCAGCCAGAAGATGTATGGTCGAAGGTTCATCATAACGATGACTTCACCACAATTACAGTAGTTATCTGACCTTTTACGGGGAAACTTTGCTCAATTCCGCCAAAAACGATTTTTTCTTCCCGCATGGATCGCATCCAATGAAGGGACAAGGCATTATGGCCATCAAGACGCCGCAAAATTCTCACGAGGGTTGGGAAAGGACAGATGCATTATTGGAACAGACGCGGTCTGAGGGAGGATGACTTACGGTCGCCGGAGGAACGCCGATGCGTTGCCTTCGCACGAGGTGCCCGCTACCCTTACGCAACATTTAATTTAATTGGAGTTCTCCCACAATGGCATCGATTTATGAAAATCCTCTTCGTGTTCGGGAAGAAATGTTGAATAATCCGACCGGTAATCTGGTACCGATCGTGGTGGAGAAGTCAGGTCGCGGCGAGCGGTCGTACGATATTTTTTCGCGTCTGTTGAAGGATCGCATCGTATTTCTCGCGGGCGGGGTGGATGATGATTCCGCAAATTTGATCATCGCACAGATGCTGTTCCTCTCGAATGAAGACTCGAAGACGGACATTCAGTTTTATGTGAACTCGCCTGGCGGAAGCGTGACGTCGGGCTTGGCCATTTATGACACGATGCAGTTTCTTCGCTGCGATGTGGCGACGACGTGCATTGGGTTGGCGGCGTCAATGGGAGCGTGGCTGCTGGCGTCGGGGACGAAGGGGAAGCGGTCGGCACTGCCGAATGCTCGCGTGATGTTGCACCAGCCGTTGATCGGCGGGGTGATGCAGGGGACGGCAACGGACCTTTCGATCGAGGCCAAGGAAATGTTGCGTCTGCGGTCGCGAATGTACGAGATCATGGCGCAGCATACCGGGCAGACGATTGAGAAAGTGCATAAGGACTGCGATCGGAACCTGTGGTTGGAAGCGGATGAGGCGGTTGCGTATGGGGTGGTGGATAAGAAGCTGACGCGAATGCCTGCGGTGGTTGGCGGGAAGGGTGGGGACCTGGCACCGCCGATGGGCGGGGGCGAGACGGATTCAGCGGATCAGTGAGGGATGCTGAATTTTGAATGCTGAATGCTGAAATGAAGTTTTGAAAGCCTCGATGTGAGTCGAGGTTTTTTCTTGCGCGGACGGCTTATCGTTCATCACTTGGGCAGGTTTTAACGTGGCACGGGGCGGGTTTCAATGTGGCACGGCGGCCCTCCGCCGTGATCGATCCACAGCCCTCGCATGGGCTGTGGATCGATGCGACGGGCATGGTGATGAGCGACAGCTTCCATTTTGCGAGCATCTTTCCACTGGCCATGCGAGGCCAGCGGAAAGATCACGGCGGAGGGCCGCCGTGCCACAAGGGGCCGGAGTGCCACGGGGCTGTTGGAAATGGAGTGTGGATTTATGTGTCGGGCGCGCGGATAATGCGAAGCATGAAATACTGTATGGATCGGCTTTTGAAGGTGATGGGCGCGGGGATGCTTGCGGGCGGGCTCGTGGGGTGCGGTCCTAATTTTGAAGCGAGTGCGAATCGATTGCGGGCGCAAACGATCACGCAGGAACGAGAGATCAGCGATCTGAAAGAAAAAGTTACGGCGCGGGATGCGGACGTGCGCGGGCTGCAACAACAAATCGACAACACCACGCCGCGGGTGCAGACCCTTCCCGATCAGCGGCTGGGCGAACTCTTTACGGTGGGGCGGCTGGAGATACAACGCTCGACGGCAGTGACGGATTTGGGGGATGGGAAGACGGGGCTGCGGGTTTATCTGCGGACGATGACAGATGATGGGATGGTGTTGCCCGCGACAGGACAACTGACGATTGAAGCGTTCGCGCTCGCCGCCGCGCCTGCAGCGCCGGTGCGGCTGGGGACGTGGAACTTTTCTCCGGGGGAAATGAAGAAGCAATGGTACAACGGGCTTGGGCTGAATCATTTTGCGGTGGATTGTCCGTTTGGTACCCCCCCTCCTCCCCCCCCTACCACAGGCGCCGATATTGTAGTGAAGGTGACATTGGTGGATGCGCTGACGGGGAAGCGGTTGGAGGGGAGTTTGACGATGAAGGGGCGCGGGTGAGGAGTTGAGGCGCGGTGCCCGCGCCGTCTTCGGACGGCGGGCGTTGGGGGGCATATGGGTGGGGCGGTTATTTGGGGAGGTGGGATTTGGTCCAGTCTCGGATGTGTGGGGCGAGGACCAGGCGGGGGATGCGTTGGGCGGATTTTTCATCGATTAAATAAGCACCAGAGGGGATGCCGCTTTCCGCTTGCGTCATTGCCAGCGTGTTCGCGACCATCAGATCCGCGGCACTTGCTTCGCGCGATGCCGACGCGACGCGAATGAGTTCATCCTCGGTAATGTCCACTTCGAGTTTGAATTTGATCAGCAGCCCTTTGTAGTTCCAGGTGGTGCGGAATTCGTCGATGAGTTTCAGGGTGGTATTGCCGACGATGGCAATTTGGGTGTGGGTGGATTTTACTTTTGGGGCGGTGACGTTTTGGACGGTCCAGGTTTCGGTGCCGTCGGGGTTGGGTGTGCGGTGCGTGATTTTGAAAGTTCCCGCCGGTTTATAATCCGCGACGGCGGCGGTCATGACGACGACGTCGATCGGGTCGCCGGAGGTCATGCGTTCTTCGAGCAGGGCGTGCAATTCGGCGTGGGTGGTGAAGGTTTCGATGCCGAGCATGCCGGCCTTTCCGGAGTAGCCGTCGTAATCCGCGGCGTGGGCATGATTGCTGGTGAGGAGTGTGACGGAGCCGAGGTCGAGGAAGGCGAGTGCGAGGTCGAGGCCGGTCTTTCCGGTGAAGATGTTTCCCCAAGCGCGGACTTTGTCGATTCGCTCACGAGTCGGGCCTGCGGTCACCAGAATATGCGGAACACGTGCCATTTCTAAGTCCTTGTACGAGGAATCGATTTGCTAATGCACGATGACGGCGGCAGCGCTCACGCCGGGTTCGAGTTGCGTGAGTTGGGCAGCGTTGGGGGGATTTTCGATCATCACGGCATTGCTGTCTTTGCCTTCAATGTTCACGAAAAGTGCTACTTTCGCGGCTGATTGGATGGCTTGCAACAGTATATTTTTCGCTGAAATGAGGCGAACGAGCTGCAATGGGCCGTCGATGGCGGGGAATGAACAATCGTTTAATTTTATGTCCTGTGCATCTTGTATCGAAACCGCGGGGCGGGCGTCGGGTTGTGTTTCGGAGACTTTCAGGTGCGTAATGCGGAGGCCGCTGACGTGCCGGGCGTAGACGCCGCTGGCGGGGAGAAATTTTCCGAAGCGGGTGATTTCTGGATACGCGGCGGGGCTCTCCGGAACAATGGCGGCGGCGGCATCGGCTTTTAGTCCGCCGGCGAGTTCGAGGTCCAGGTTGTCGAACGTGATTCCACCCCCGACGGGATGGCCGGGGACGCCGGTAATGAAGAGGCCCGTGCCGGTGGAGTGCGTGGCTTTGATGTTGCGGATGGTGATGTTTTCAATGGAGCCGGTGTCGCGCGGCGTGTCGCCGGGATGGTAGGTTTTGAGTCGCGAGCCGAGGCGGATAAAAATCGGCGTCATGACGGCGTCCATGGTGACGTCGGCGAAGGTGAGGTTGGAGATATGTGAGCCGTCCATGGAGATTATTTTGAGGCCGCCGAGATGGGTGTCGCGGATTTGGCAGTGGGAGATGGAGATATTCTCGAAGTCTCCGACGGATTCCGTGCCGAGTTTCACGGCAGCGCATTTGCTCTTCAACGTGCAGCCGATGACGGTGATGTCCCGGCATGCGGAGGGGCTGGTGGTTTTCAGACAGATGGCGTCGTCGTCGGTATTGATGTCGCAATCTCGAATCGTGACGTGCTCGGAGGAGTCCACATCGATTCCATCATTATTAGGATGGGAGTGGTTGGTGATGGTGATGCCGCTGACGGCGACCGTTTTGCATTGGCCGATGTGCATGCACCACATGGCGGAGTTGGTGAGATGGAGACCGGAGACGCTGATGTTTTGGGAGCGGACGAAGCGGAGAAGGAAAGGGCGAATGGGCGTCCCGTTGAGTTTTGACTTTTGGAGAGTCGCACCCTGGCCGTCGATGGTGCCTTCGCCGTCGATGCCGATATGGTCGGCATCGACGGATCCGAAAAGAAAGAGGCCGGCGGTTTGGCCAGTACCTTCTTTGAAGGAATCAATCATGCGGTAATCGTTGATGTTGGGGCTGCCGAGGAGGGTGGCGCCTTTGTCGAGGTGGAGTGTGACATTGTTTTTGAGCACGAGGGTTCCGATGAGGAACGTGCCGGGGGGCACGGTGATGGTGCCGCCGCCGTTGTCGCTGCAGGTGTCGATGGCTTTTTGGATGGAGGCGGTGGCAAGGGTGGTTCCGTCGCCGATGGCGCCGAAGGAGAGGATGTTATTGGCAGCGCAACACTGCAAAGTCGTCAGGAGAACGATGGCGAGCGCGAGGTAGAGAACGAGAGAGCGAGAACTTTTTTTCATTCCGCGGCCTTTGAATCGGAGTTCACGCTTTAGCGTGTTTTTAAGTTGGAAAGTGTGACAGCGAAACGAAGACTCGCTGAAGCGCGAACTCCGAATGTGCCGATTTTATGGTATGGCACTTGTTTCGGAGCGGTGGTTCTTCTATACCCTCTTCACGATGACGCCGCTCGTTTTTACATTGATTACGCTGGTCGCCTCGATGGTCGCGGGGCTTCTCGGTTCGCTGCTGGGACTCGGCGGCGGCGTGATTGTCACGCCGGTCCTCACGCTGCTGTTGGGAGTGGACATCAAATATGCGATCGGCGCGTTGATTATCTCCGTCATTGCCACATCATCGGGATCGGCGGCGGCGTATGTCAAGGAGCACATGACGAACCTGCGCGTCGCGATGCTGCTGGAAATCGGCACGACGGCCGGGCGCTGACGGGGGCGTATCTCGCGGGAATTTTGAACTCGCGCTATTTGTTTATCGTCTTTGGTCTGATTCTGGGTTACTCAGCGCTGATGATGTTACGGAAAAGGCACAATGAGGCGACGACGGTTCCGCCGGATAAATGGGCGGACAAGCTGCGGTTGCACGATCATTATTATGATTATCACGAGGGTCGCGAGGTCTACTATCGAGTGACGCGAACGCCGCTGGGGCTGGCGCTCATGTATGTGGCGGGTGTGGTGTCGGGATTGCTCGGGATCGGGTCGGGATCGTTGAAAGTGCCGGCCCTGGATTTGGCGATGCGCTTGCCGATCAAGGTTTCGACGGCGACGAGCAATCTCATGATGGGAGTGACGGCGGCTGCATCGGCGGGAGTTTATTTTGCGCGGGGATATCAATCCGTTCATCGCGGCCCCGGTCTCGGTGGGTGTGCTGGTCGGGGCGGTGATCGGATCGAAGTTGTTGTCACGATTGAACGCGAAGGTGATTCGGGCGGCGTTCGTGATCGTGCTGCTCGGAGTATCAGTGCAGATGTTGAAGAAGGGGATTTGGCCATGACGATGCCGGGGATTTCGCAGTGCGGCGGATGGGCCAGTGCAAGAGCCGACGACGGTGCATCGTGTGGAGTTGGCGATCAGTTATCTGCTGCGCGGGGGCGTGTTCTTGAGCATTGGACTGGTGGTGCTGGGGAGTTGCCTGACGTACGTGCATCATCCGGACTATGCGACGCGCACACTGCCTCTCAAAGAGGCAACGTGGGTGGCGCGGGATTTTCCGCATTCGGTCGGGGCGACGATCACGAGTTTGCGGGAGTTCAAAGGACAGGGATTTATTTTGTTGGGGTTGCTGGTGCTGCTGCTGACGCCGGTATTGCGCGTGGCGGTGTCGATCGTGGCATTTGCGATTCAGAAGGATCGCGTGTTCATGGCGATCACAATGATCGTGCTGGGGATTTTGGTGTTGAGTTTCTTTCTGGGGAGGACGGGGGGATGAGATAAGAGGGGTTCAAGGGTACAAGGGTACAGGGTTCAAGGGGCGGGGGGGCGTGACTGATGATGATGCGTGGTTATGCGTTTAAGTGCTGCCCGCGTGCTTGCGCAGGCTAAACCCCTCGCGAGCCGCGTGCCATATGCGATTCCGTGCCCCTTGTACCCTTGAACCCTGTACCCTTGAACCCTGTACCCTTGTACCCTTGTACCCCGTCAGTGCCCCGCTTCAATATCCGCAGGCTCATCGGGTTCGTCGGCTTCGAGAGTATCGATGCCGCCGCCGGAGAGGTCGGTCATGGGCATCGCGCCGAGCGTCGAATAGATGCTGCCGTCGAGGAAGCCTTCCAGCTTACGCGGCGCGCACCGGGTGCTGCAGTTTGCGGATGGCTTTGGCTTCCACCTGCCGCACGCGTTCGCGGGTGACCTTGAAGATGCGGCCGACTTCTTCGAGGGTGTAGGTGTACCCGTCGCCGATGCCGTAGCGGAGCTTGATGATCTCGCGCTCGCGATAGGTCAGCGTCTTGAGCACCTGGTCGATGCGTTCGCGCAGCATTTCCTGAGGTGGCGGTTTCGACCGGGTTCTCGGCGGCTTCGTCTTCGATGAAATCGCCGAAGTAGGAATCTTCCGACTCCCCTACCGGACGGTCCAGCGAAATCGGATGCCGCTGAAATCTTCAGCACGCGACGGCACTCGCCGACCGGCATCTTGGCTTCTTTGGAAATTTCCTCAATCGTCGGCTCGCGGCCAAGCTCCTGCAGCAGCTTCTTGGAGATGTTCCGCAGCTTGCTCATCGTCTCGATCATGTGCACCGGGATGCGGATCGTGCGGGCGTGATCGGCGATCGCGCGGGTGATCGCCTGGCGAATCCACCACGTCGCGTACGTCGAGAACTTGTAGCCGCGGCGATACTCGTACTTATCGACCGCCCGCATCAGGCCGGTGTTGCCTTCCTGAATGATGTCGAGGAACGACAGCCCGCGGTTGCGGTACTTCTTCGCAATCGAGACGACCAGACGCAGGTTGCCGCCGGAGAGCTTCCGCTTGGCATCTTCATATTCGTTGAAGACCAGTTGGATCGCGCCGGCAGCGGCGCACCAGCGATCTCCGGATCTTCAAGAACGAGGTCCTGCAGCCCTTCGTATTCCTCCGTCATCGCCTGGCGATCATCTTCGCTCAGCTCACGGCCGCGCAGTGTCTTCTCCGTCAGCCTGCCCTTGAGCTCCACCATCTTGTTGCAGATGCTCTGCAACTTCTTCATCAGCGGAATCACCTTGCTGGTGCGCAGCGAAAGCTCTTCCAGCAGCGTCACGGCCTTGCGACGGCGGTTGCGCATGCGGCGCTTGATCTCTTCCTTCTGGTTTTCGCTGGTCCCGTCCTCGCGGAACTTGCCCCAGTCGAGGCGGTTCTGCTCCAGCAGCTTGCGGACGGTGCTGAGATTTTCCGGGATGCGCTTGGAGATGGTGCCCTTGGCATCCACCTCGGCCGTGCTGATGCGCATCGTGCGGTCGAAGGGCAAGTTCGCCCGACTCCACCTGCGCCAGAATTTCGACCGCCGACTGCAGACAGTAATCGCTCTCCAGCACCTTCCGCCGAAACGCCATCCTGCGTGAGTTCGATCTTCTTGGCGAGGCGGATTTCCTCATCGCGCGTCAAGCAGCGGAATCTCGCCCATCTGCGTGAGGTACATCCGCACCGGATCATCGATGCGCTTCGAGCCTGCCTCGACGGCGTCGATCTCCTCCATCTTCTCGATTTCTTCCTCGGCCTGACGCATCATCGCTTCGTCGGGCTCGTCCGCGGCGGGCGGCGCGACATGCTTGTTGCCTTCGACTTCATCCAGCAGCTCGATGCCCAGTTCATCGAACTGCTGCATCAGCGCATCGAGACGATCCGGGGCGATGGCATCATCGGGGAGCAGTTCGTTGAACTCTTCGTAGGTGAGATAGCCCTGGGCCTTGCCCTTGGTGACAAGCAATGCGAGGTTCGCATTGGCCTTGGCCAAAGGAACGGTATTGACGGTTGCGGGGGGCTGAACTTGCGTAGCGGAACCAGAACTGCTCACGAGACCTCCAGAGGACATTATCCGACGCCGGCAAAGGGTGCGGCGAAGGCAGCTACCGGGGACGCCTTTCGGGGCACTAAGAGTGAAGGGAGCACAGATGGGCATCGCGGAGGATGCGCCAGGCCCGTCGTCGCATGACGACCACTCGTGCGGGCGAAAGGATTCGCCGGATTGTAGGAACATTACGCGGGCGAAAGCCTCTTGGCCTCACCCGATGAAAAAATCTGCGGAGACAGCCGCCCTCGAGCGACAAGCTGGAGGGGAAAGCACATCCGCATATTTATTTTAGGCCAAGCGATTTACCTGTAGCCGTTTGCAAACGATTCATTGTACGCCGGGCAGTGCCTGGGTGCCAATGTTAGGTGAGGATATTCTGAAAGATTGTTCAGGATGACGAATCTTCGCGGGAGGCCGATCACTCAAAGCAGGAACGGTGCGGTTTTATAGGCCCGTGATGCGACGGTTGCCCCCCTGGGCGTTGCGGCGTTTGACCATTTCAAATTCGGAGAAATCGATGGCATCGGCCGGGGGGGCCATCGTGACGGCGTTGGCGGGTTGGGCGTCCAGGTCGGTCGCAATGGCGGGGTCTTCGGCCGCGCGGACATTGCGAAGCTCTTTTAGGGAATCCTGGGCGACGCCAAGGAGGGTAAGGCCGCGGTCATCGGTGCTTTGTTTGAGCATGCGTCACCTGCGCTGGGGAAAATTGCGAGGGGTCCAACCAGTCTGCCGTTTTCTTTTCAAGCTCGATGGCCTGACGCAGCAGTTCAGGGTCGTCAATCGTGCTTGAGAGTTCGGCAAGCGTGCAAGCGGCGAGGTCCGGATGGTTATCGAAATACTCAATGAGAACGTTGGCGAGATTTTGAAAGGTGGAGAACAGCGTGAGCGAAAGTTCTTCGCGGAGGGAGTCATACAGCGGCGGCTGGGCAAGCAAAGCGCCGAGGAGCCACGCTTCGGCGGCATCGAGCCCCTTGAGCTGCCACACGTCGAGCCGCGCGATGTTTGAAGAATCAGTATTTGGGGTGATGCGCTGCCAGCCGTTCCACGGTCCGGGCGAAGCGGGTGTGGTTTGCGGCGTGGTGTCTTGTTGAAGTTGACGTGGAACGCGGTCGGGCATCTGAACAAGCCGCTTGAGCGTGGCCTGGACTTCATTGACCGACATTCCAACGAGCGATGCGAGCTTGGAAAGGAGAAGTCCGCGACGTACGGGATCCATGCCTGGTCCGCCCGCGCGACTCTCCATCGCGGCGGCGACGAAGCGCATGAATTGGGTGATGGCTTCCTGTTTTGCGGAGAGGTTTTCGGTGGCGTGGAATTGTTTGGCGAGGCGGTTCCACTGGTAGGTCATGGCATCGGTGGCGCTGATCGACGACTTTTTGGAACGCCTCGCCGCCGTTTTTCATGCAGAAGTCGCAGGGGTCTTTGCCATCGGGGACGGAGGCGAGTTTGATATCGAGCGTGCCGCGGACGAAAACTTCCAGGGCGCGATCCGCGGCGCGGAAGCCGGCGTCGTCGGAGTCGAAGACGAGCACGATGGTTTGGGCGAAGTTTTTGAGGACGCGGGCGTGATCGGGCGTGAGGGCGGTGCCGAGGGTGGCGATGACGTTGGTGACGCCGGCCTGGTGGCAGGCGATGACGTCCATGTAGCCTTCGACGACGATGGCGGTGCGGGTGCGGATGATTTGCTGGCGGGCGAGGTTGAGGCCGTAGATGGATTCGGATTTGTTGAAGAGGCGGGTTTCGGGGGAGTTGAGGTATTTGGCTTCGACGATGTCGCCGTTCTCGTCGCGTTTTTCTTGCGAGGACGCGGCCGCCGAAGGCGATCACGCGGCCGCGCACCCGAGGTGCCGCCGGTGGCGTCGATGATGGGGAAGATGACGCGGCCGCGGAAGATGTCGTAGGGGGAGCCGTCGGAGCGTTTTTTGATGAGGCCGGCGTCGGAGAGATGCTGGATGAGTCGGGTCTGAGTGGAGCCAGTGCGCATGGCGGCGGTGGTGAGGGCGGTCCAGGAGTCGGGGGCGAAGCCGAGGCGGAATTTGGTGATGGTTTCGTCGGTGAGGCCGCGGGAGTGGAAGTAGTCGAGGCCGGCTTTGCCTTCGGGGGAGCGGAGGTGTTTTTCGAAGAAGGTAGCAGGCCCATTCGTTGGTTTGGGCGATTTGTTCGCGGATGCGAGGGGCCTTCGGATGGTGTCTGCCCCGCCCCCCCACCGCCGCCGTTGCGTGGGAGTTCGGGGAGTTGAATGCCGGCGCGTTGGGCGAGCATGCGGAGGGCTTCGCCGTTGGTGAGTTTGTGGAATTCCTTGACGAATTTGAAGACGTCGCCGCCGGTGCCGCAGACGAAGCAGTGGAAGATTTGTTTTTGCGGGACGACGGCCATGGAGGGTTTGTGGTCGTCGTGGAAGGGGCAGAGGCCTTTGAATTCCTTGCCGGCGCGTTTGAGCGCGACGCATTCGCCGACGATCTCGACGATGTCGACGGCGGAACGGACTTTTTCGAAGATTTCCGCGTTCGAGTTCATGACGGAGAAGTATAACAAATCGAATGCGAAAGGCGGTGTTATACGTTTCAAGCGAATGATCTAAAAGATTTGCATGTACCGCGCGTGGATCGGATAATCCCGCCGTTCTTTGCGAAAGGATCAATATGCGATTGCAGCACTCGACGATTGTGATGGCGGCAGTGGTGAGTCTGGCAGGGTTGCCGGCGTTGGCCGTCGAGTCGCCTCAGTTGACGCTGGATGACGCGCAGGTCGAGCAGGTGATGCGGACGGGGACGGCGCGGGAAAAAGAGTATGCGGCGAAGTTGACGATTTATTGGGAGAATGATGGCGGGTGGGCGAAGCCGATTGATCGGACGGATCGGCATTACACGGCAGGGGTCGGCGCATCGCTGGCGTTTCAGGCACCGTTTGTCGATGAACTGTTGTCACGTGTGCCGTCGTTTGGGAATGAGTTTGAGGCGAAGAAAAGCGATTATGCGATGGGGCTGGTGGGGGCTTTGACGATTTTCACGCCGGAGAATCTGAGAGAGAAAGGCCCGATCACTACCGATCGGCCGTATGCGGGTTGGACGTACGGCGGCCTATTTTTTCAGCGGGCGAATCGGTCGCTGGATGTGCCGGTGTATGAGTCGCTGGAGGCGGATTTGGGGATACTGGGGCCGTCGAGCCTTGCGGAAAACGCGCAGCAGATGATTCACCATGCGTATCATTACATCATTCCGCAAGGGTGGGACCATCAGATCAACGACGAGCCGGATTTTAATATCAAATACAATCGGCGGTGGCGGTTGCCGTTGTGGCGCAGGACGGTCATTGGCCGGGGATGGAGGTATTGCCGGAGGTGGGGGCGACGGTGGGATCGCTGACGGATGAGGCGCATGCGGGCGGGGTGTTTCGGCTGGGGTGGAATTTGCCGGACGATTTTGGGCCGGGGCATTTGTCGAATCCGGCGGATTTTACGTGGGCGGCACCGTGCACGTGTGAGAATTGGTTTGAAGGGTTTTTCACGAAGCAGAGCTTTTACTTTTTCGCACGGCCTTATGGAGAGGTTGTGGCGCGGAATGCGTTGTTGCAGGGGGATACGTGGCATTCGCACGATCCGGTGACGGTGACGGAGGAGCCGGGATTTTTCGGGGTGGAGTATGGCCTGTCGCAGCGAGTCGCGAAGCACTTTGAGGTGACATATTCATGGACGTCGCAGTCGCATGAATTTGAAGGGCAGCATAACTGGGACACGTGGGCGTCGGTGCAGTTTTCATTTTTCATGGCGTGGTGAGAATAAAATCTTTCAAACTCGATTTACTGTGCCACCGTTCGGCGACCGATGGAATAAGCATGAACCTTTCACAGCCGACCCTCCCTTCCCCTGCGCATGGCGACCGAGCGGTTGTTTCTGAGAGCCGCGGTTTGCGGCAGATGGAGCAACTCACTCCGCCCACCCCCCCTACCCTGAAAAGCCGTGCGCCGTCGTCGCGTGTGCGCGTGGTGCGTGCGAATGATTTGTCGGCGGATGTCTATCGCTCGATGGTGACGGAGTTGAAGGCTCGGTACAAGATTTCGATCCGCAGGTGGCACACGCGGATGTCGGGCGTTGCTTATGAATTGAAGTTTCGGGATGGGCGCATCAAGCGACTCATCGCGGCGCCGCGTCCGTGCGGTCCGGTTTCGGCGGCGATTTTTCTTCACGAGGTGGGGCATCATGCGGTTGGCTTTCACCGGTATTCGCCTCGATGCCTAGAAGAATATTATGCGTGGCAGTGGGCGTTTCGGGAGATGAACGCGCGGAACATTCCGGTTAATGCGCGCGTGTTGCGGCACTATCGGCGATCGATGCATCATTATGTGCGGAGTGCGCAGCGTCATGGGCAGATCGTTCCACATGAGCTGCATGGGTTTATTCATCACACGGGTCAGGCGATCACGGGGTGAAGTGGGGCGGGGATTGGGCGGCGACGGGGATCCCGAGTTTGGTATGGATGGCTTCGAGGATTTCGGCGGGTTCGCTCATGCGGCCGATGCCGATGGTTCGGCAGGCTTGCCAGCCGGAGCCGGGGCCGACGAATTGGACGCCGTCATCGAAGACGCGTTTGGCGTTGCGTTGGGTGGCGGGGTGGTTCCACATGGCTTCGTTCATGGCGGGTGCGATGAGGACTTTTTTGGGGTCGGCGGCGAGGAGGAGGGTGCAGACGAGGTCGTCGGCGAAGCCGTGGGCCATTTTCGCGAGCATGTTGGCGGTGCAGGGAGCGACGAGGATCAGGTCGGCGTTTTGGGCGAGGCGGATGTGCTGGGGGTCTTTGCCGTCGACGTGTTCCCAGAGGTCGGTGTAGACGGTGTCGGCGGTGAGGGCCTGGAAGGTGGTGGGGCCGACGAAGTGCTGGGCTTCGGTGGTCATGGCGACGGTGACGGCGGCGCGGCCTGGGCGAGTTTGGAGACGACTTCGCAGACTTTGTAGGCAGCGATGCCGCCGCAGACGCAGACGAGGATGGAGCGGGCGTTAAGGTCTTGCATGAGGGGGATTGTAGGGTAAAGGGTTCAGTGGTTAAATAGTTAGGGGATTTTCACGCAAAGGCGAAAACGAGTGTGCCAAGGTGCGCACACGACCCTGGCATTCTTATACAAGTTTGGTAGGAGATGGGTAATGGAGCGATGTGGATGGGCGAAGGGGGAGATTTATGAGGAGTATCATGACAGGGAATGGGGGGTGCCGGTGCATGAGGATCGGCTGTTGTTTGAGTTTTTGGTGCTGGAGGGGGCGCAGGCGGGGTTGAGTTGGATCACGATTTTGAAGAAGCGGGCGGCGTATCGGAAGGCGTTTGAGGAGTTCGATGCGGAGAAGGTGGCGCAGGTATGGGGCGAAGGACGTGGAGCGGCTGATGGGGGATGCGGGGATCGTGCGGAATCGGTTGAAGATCGCGAGTGCGATTGGGAATGCGCAGGCGTTTTTGCGGGTGCGGGAGGAATTCGGGACGTTTGATCGGTACGTTTGGCGGTTTGTGGGAGGGGGAGCCGCTGCAGAATCGGCGGCGAGACGTTGAAGGATATTCCGGCGCGGACGAAGGAGTCGGATGCCATGAGCAAGGATTTGAAGGGGCGTGGGTTTAAGTTTGTGGGGTCGACGATTTGTTATGCGCATATGCAGGCAACGGGGATGGTGAATGATCATTTGGTGGGGTGTTGGAGGTGGGGGGAGTTGGGGGGAAAGAATTGGCAGTGCGCCCATTACCCACTCATACCATACTTTTCCGCCAACTTCGGATATTCCTCGGCGACTTTGGCCTCGTCCCAGCGACTTGCCCGCGGGCTCTTTCGGATGCGGCCGGGAGCGAGGAAATCGCTGTCCCCCGCTCAAGCGATTCTCGATCTCCGTGGGCACGTATTGAAAGCCTTCGTAGAGCGCGTTGTCCCTGTCATAGTCCATATCAGCTAGAGCTTGCGGGTCTGCGACTGCTCGTCCAAACGTCTGCCTTCCCATTGAAATGAGGGTACTGCGAAAATCCGAGAAGCTGTCGTCCGAGCAACCGCCACCAATGATGTAGGCAGCAGCCCAAAGTCCCAAGTATAAGCCTTATCGAGGCATTCATCGAAGTGAGAATGAAAAGACCGCACTTCTTCTAAAGGCAAGCGACTTAATTCCGCTTTTAACTCGTCGCATTTGCTGTCCATGTCACCATTGGAAGCTAGATGCACGTCCTGAATAATGTTCCAGAATTGGTCTTGTGTCATAGAGATTCTCCATCTTTTAGCAGCGCGTTGTGCGTACTTGCAGACGGGTGTTTCAAGAACTCTGACGGGCTTCTTTCAGTTATTGATCACTGCCTGAATATGCTCCACAGTTTTTGGGAAGAAATACCTGCTCGCTGGTTTTGCGACAGACGCAATCCGGCGCTTGTTCGATAAGGAAAATTTGCCGTCGAGTTCCACCGTGTAGGTCCCTGTCGGGTCGGTCATCGTTTCTTTCATGATTGCACCTCGCTTTTGCGATCATAGCTCTGCTAACGGGCTTGATTCCACGTAAAGCGATTCGGGGCCGAAGTCTTGTTCGTTGGGCCACGTGATAGTTCCGAAGGCCAGGCGAACGGATTGAAAGTAAGAGGGATCACGGAGTTCGGTGAAGATGCCCTTGTCCAAGTATGGGGCGACGTCAAATACACGAGTTTCGCCGGTGTTGAACGAAAGTTCGAGTTGATAATTTTCCAGCGGCTTTACCGCAGTGACCTTGATCATCATGGCGGCTCCTATTTCAGCGGGTCGATACGGAAAACCTTCTCGCCGTTGACGGCCAACTTCCAATTGGCCATCAGTTCTTCCTGATGAATTTCAATCCATGCCTGCACGAGCCTCAGTCGCGATGCTCGTATTGATCCCTTGAGGACATCGCCGGAAGGGATGGCCAGCACGGCTGATTCCTCGGCGTATTCCACATGAATGTGGGGAAGATGATGCTGCTTATCGTCGAAGAAATACATCATGACGATGATGCCGTAGAACATGGAAATAACTGGCATGGGTTGCTCCATTTACTGGCATTCTATCCCATTTTGCGGCGGCACGGTTGCGAAAGGCCGCCACGGTTCCATAAATTTCGACGGCCCCGTTGGGGCTCAAACTAATGAGACTATTTGTATCCAGGGGTTCCCCTTGGTCACCCCTGGCCATTTTCGCCGGCCCCCTTGGGGCCGTTGCGTGCAAAAATTCTAAAGGGACAATTTTGGCCTGTGGACATGATGTTGCCGTTCACGCGGATTTTTCCACGAAGGGCTCCAATCAGGTGAGCGGAGGTATTGGGTGAGCGCGTGCTTTTCACGGCGGGTTTGCGGGGGAGGATGTGTGATACGCTGGACCGAACGGTTTGCGCTCGGCTGCCGCGCCGCGTTGCGGCGGCGCTGAAAATGTTGGGGGGGTTCGTTTTGGTCGCATAGGACGTTGGTTGTGGGATATGCATTTGAAAAATGGGGTGAAAGAATTGTTTGTGCTTGCGTCTGTAGTGGGGAAGGCGTCACAATTGAGAGGTAATTGGCAGGTAATCACATATCGGTGGGCGCGTTGAGGTTTTTTTCTATAGCTTGGCAGCGGATGACGGTGGGGGATGGCGTTTTTATTGGATGGATGTTTTGTGAGAAAGAAATGGGTTGCGGTTTTGGTGGGGGTTTCCGTGGTGGGCGGGGTGTTGTGGTGGCGTGGGAGTGGGGCGGTGAAGGCGGAGGTGGGGGGTGGGGTGAAGATGGTGGTGGTGGATCAGGGGGAGGTGAGGCAGGTGGTGATGGCGTCGGGGAAGATTTCGGCGAATTATGAGGTGGATATCAAGTGCAAGGCGAGCGGGGAGGTGATGAGTCTGCCGTTTGATGTGTCGGATTTTGTGAAGAAGGGCTACGCAGGTGATGCAGCTGGATCCGGTGGATGAGAAGCGGGCGGTGGATCAGGCGAAGGCGGCGTTGACGGCGGCGGAGTGCAGGGTGAGGTCGGCGAAGGATACGCTGGAGATCGCGGAGCAGACGCTGATCACGGACACGCTGCAGGCGGACGAGCACGGTGAAGGCGGCGGAGATTGATGGCGAGGACATGCGGGGGAAGGCGCGGCGGACCCGGAGGCTGTATGAAGAGAAGCAGGAGAGTGAGGAGTTGATGGAATCGGATGAGGCGGTGGCGAAGCGGGCGGAACTGGCAGTGGATGATGCGAAGAATGCGGTGGAGGCGTTGAAGACTCGGCCGATCTTGATCGAAATGGATCAGAACCAGGTGACGGAGGCGGAACTGGATGTGGAGACGGCGAAGAATGCGCTGGCGGACGCGGAGCAGCGATTGAAGGATACGAAGGTGGTGGCGCCGATTGATGGGGTGGTGACGACGCGGCCGGCACAGATCGGGACGATTGTGTCGTCGGGGATCACGAACTTTGGCGGGGGGACGTCGATCATGACGCTGGTGGATCTGTCGCGATTGTTTGTGCTGGCACCGGTGGATGAGGCGGATATCGGGAAGGTGAGGCGGGAGCAGAAGGTGACGATCTCGTGCGATGCGTATCCGGAGAGGAAATTTGAGGGGAGGATTTTGCGGATCGCGGCGAAGGGGACGAACGTGCAGAATGTGGTGACGTTTGAGGTGAAGATTGAGGTGCTGGGGGAGGGGAAGGAGTTGTTGAAGCCGGAGATGAGCACGGACGTGGAGATCGTGGTGGCGGATCGGGTGGGGGTAATGCGGGTGCCTTCGGAGGCGGTGCGAACGAGAGAGAAGGATAAGAAGCGGTACGTGCTGGTGCCCGTGAAGGGGGCGGCGACGCAGGCGGCGACGATGGGAACGGGGGCGGTCGAAGGAGGAGCGGTGGCGCAGAAAATTGTCACGGAGGAGCGGGATGTGGTGACGGGGGCGGATGATGGGAAGTTTTGTGAAATTTTGAGCGGGCTTCAGGAGGGTGAGAAGGTGGCGATCGAGAGTGTGGGATCGGGGGAATGGTCGAAGTTGAAGTCGTCGGATTCGGAGTGAGGAGGTTTTTTAAGATGGGAGAGGGTAGTAGGTAGACGGAAGACGGTAGACGGGAGGAGTTTGCGAAACTGTGATTGGGTGGGGGGCTTCGGCCTTCTGCTTTCTGCTTTTGAATGCGGGTGATGTTTGCTTTTTTGGGTCATTATCAGGGTGTCGTTGAATAGTCTTTGGAGTGCGAAGCTGCGCTCGGTGTTGGCGATATTGGGGATCATCATGGGGGTGGGGGCGGTGATCGCGATGATGTCGATCGTGGAGGGGGCGCGGCGGCGGATGGAGGTGCTGATTGGGGGGTTGGGGACGGATGTGTTGTATGTGTGGCCGGACTATCGGAGCACGCGGGGGAAGGGATCGGTTCCGCAGTTGACGCTGGCGGATGCGCAGGCGGTGTTGGCGGAAGCGAAGGATGTGGTTCGGGTGTCGCCGACGATTCAGTCGTATACGACGGTGAAGAACGGGAATAAGAGCGTTCATGTGGAAGTGCACGGCGTGGTGCCGACGTATACGGGGATTCGGAACTTGAGCATCGAGAAGGGGCGCATGTTTAGTGACAGTGAAGTGGAGCGGGCGGAGCGGGTGGTGGTGCTGGGCTCGAAGACGGCGGAGAAACTTTTTGAGAAGCAGGAGCCTGTTGGCAAGGTTGTGAAGATTAACCAGACGGCGTACCGGGTCATCGGGGTGTTGAAGGCGAGAGGGGGCGGAGGGGTATGCGAACAATGACAACCTGGCGCTGACGCCGTTCACGACGGTGGAGCGAGATGAGCAGGGGCGTCATGCGGATCTGGGGATTCGATTGCGGTTCAGGCGGCGTCAGGGGCGGGGATGGAGGCGGCGGAGAATGAGATTCGGGTGGTGCTGCGGAGGAATCATCGGATTGGGCCGACGGGGAAGGATGATTTTGGGGTGTTCAATCAGGCGTCGCTGTTGGAGGCGCAGAACAAGGCGATGCGGGTGTTTGCGATTGTGCTGGGCGGCGTTGGGGGGATTTGTTTGCTGACGGGTGGGATTGGGATCATGAATATCATGCTGGTGATCGTGACGGAGCGGACGCGGGAGATTGGGCTGCGGAAGGCGCTGGGGCGCGGCAGCGGGATATTTTGGGGCAGTTTTTGCTGGAGGCGGTGCTGATTAGTGTGTTGGGGGGGATGTTCGGGGTTGCGGGCGGGACGGGGTTGAGCATGCTGATTAGAGCGTGGACGCCGTTGAAGACGGTGGTGTCGGTGGAGTCGATGGTGATATCGCTGGGGTTTGCGACGGGGATTGGGGTATTTTTTGGGTTTTATCCGGCGATGCAGGCGTGCGCGGTTGAATCCGATTGAGGCGCTGGCGCGGGAGTGAGGGTTGGGGGAGGTTTCGGCGACGACCCCGGCCCGAGGGCCGGGGCTAAACGTGTGTGGGGGGATTAGTTTTCTTCGCCGAGGGCTTTTCGGGCTTCGGTGATACCGGGGGATTTTTCGCGGTCGATACCGATTTTGCCTTGGAGGATTTCGTCGATGATGACTTCGAGGTCGCCGCGGCCCTGGCGTTCGACGAGCGGGCGTGCGCCCTGGATGAGTTCGACCATGCGATGCTGGACGAGGGCGCAGAGCTTAAAGCGGCCGCCCATTTTGTGCACAATTTCGTCGCTCTTGAGTGCTTCAATCATTCGTCATAACTCCGCTTATAGGTCAAAGAGTGGGTTTTGTTCATTTGTCCGAAAATGCTTGATGGCCTTTTGGATTATTTCGACGGTTTTTTCGACGCCGTTGTCTTCGTTGACGACTTCGAGGTCGTAGACACCGCTGGCCTGGGCGGTGCGAATTTCCTGCTGGGCCTCGGTGAAGCGTCGCAGGATGGTGGTTTCGTCGTCGCGGCCTCGTTCGCGGAGGCGTTTGAGCAGGTCTTCCTCGCCGGGGGGCAGAATAAAAACGCCCATGGCGTGCGGGAAGAGCTTGTGGACGAGGATGGCTCCCTGGACGTCGATCTCCAGGAGGATGGTATGGCCCCGTTTGAGGCCCTCGACGACGGGCGTTTTAGCGTTCCGTACCAATTGCCGAACACATAAGCATACTCGAGAAACTCGTCGGCCTCAAGGCGTTGGCGGAATTCTTCTTCGGTGATGAATTCGTAATGCTTGCCGTGGGCGTCCTGGGGTTTGCCTTTGCGGGTGGTGGCGGAGACGGCGAACTCGGCGGGTAGCTCGGTGGAGAGGCGGCGGCAGACGGTGGATTTGCCGACGCCGGAGGGGCCGGAAACGAAGATCAAGAGGCCCGGATCGGTCACGTGCGGATCTCGCGAATCAAAGTGCGTGGAAGAGGGGGAGAGTATACGGGATTTTGGCGGTGGGGCCAGTGAGTGAGCGGGATGTTATCGAGGGGGGTTGAGATGAGGGTGTTTAGAGTGTGCCGGAGCTTGGGGGTGGTTTTGTTTGGCGTTTTTTTTGGGGGGGAGCGGGGGACCGCGAAAAGGCAAGCCGGTTTGGGGGCACATTTGGGGTTTAAGTTTGGGTTAGTGGGTAGTGGTGTTGGCGAGGGTGTTGAGTTGGAGGAAGGGGTTTTGGGTTTGGGCGGCTTGGGCGGCGGCTTGGTATTCGGCTTGGTTTTGGCCGTTGATGATGTAGCGGCCGTGGAGTGCGACGGCGGCGAGTGTGTAGCCGAGCCATTTTTCGGGGGTGCCGTCGCGGGCGCTGTCGGCGACGTTTTTGGCGGTGTTGGCGGCGGCTTCAAATTCGCGGAGCGCGGCTTCCTGGTTGGCGGCTTTGTCTTTGTCGGCTTCGGCGGTGCCGGTGTCCTGGGGCGTGCCGGCGGCTTTGTAGGCCTGGGCCATGGCGTTCGCGGCGGTGGCGGTGAGGTTGGCGGCGGTGTAGGCGACGAGGTTGGCGCGGGCGACTTCTTCTTTTGCCGCGGCCTGTGAAAGAGTGATGAGGGATTTCGATTGGTTGTCCTTGGCGACTTTGTTGAGGGGGTCAGCGGGGTCGAGCTGCAGGTCGGTGATGCGGGTGGAGAATTTGCCTGCGGAGGCGAGGGCGTCCTGGTAGGCCTTCGCGGATTTGGCGGCGTAGTCTTCGGCTTTGGCGACATCGCCCTTGAGCTTGGCGGCGAGATCGGTGAATTCCTTGAAGCGGGCGGCGAGGCCGGAGTCACCATCGATGAGTTTTTTGGCTTGGCCGTGGAGGACGGCGGCCTGGTCGGTGGCGTTCTTTTGGCGGGTGACGCTTTGCTCCGCGGCGGAGGTGGCGGAGGCGAGTTGTGAGTCGGCGTCGGCTTGCTGGATTTTGGCGACCATCAGGTCGGTGTTGGCTTGATCGAGTTGGGGTTGAAGGTTTTGGGCGTCTTCGGTGAGCTTGTCGCCTTCCTTGCGGGCTTCGGCGGCTTTTTTGGCGGTGTCGATCGCTTCGGTGCCTTTGAGGTTTTCGGCCTGGGCAAAGGCGGCGTCGGTGTCGGCATAAATTTTAGCGGCGGCGGCTTTCTTGTCGGCGATCTCTTTTTCGACTTTGGCGACGGCTTCCTGGGCTTTATCGGTGGCGGCTTTGCGGTCATCGGCGGCGGTCTTGTATTTGGTGAGGTCGGCAGGGGCGTCGCCTTTGGCTTTGGCGTCTTCAATCGCGGCGGAGGCACCGAGCTCGTTGGCGTAGGAGGCGGCGATCTGGAAGTCGGCGGCGCGGCCGGTGAGATCGAGGAGTTTTTGCTCGGCTTGTGCGAGTTGGAGGCGGGCCTCGGCGAGTTGGGTCGCGCCGAGCTGGGACTGGACGACGGACTTGAGGGCGGGGTTGGCGAGGCTTTCGTCTTTCAGGGAATCGCTGAGGAAATTGGCGGCGTCATCGAGATCGGTGGCGACGGATTTTTGTTCGAGATAGTTTTTCCAGACGCCTTTTTCGTTGAGCTTGTCGTTGGTGATGGCGGTGGCGGCAGCTTGGCCGGTCTGATGGATGTCGGCTTCGTTCTTGCCTGCGAGAGAGGTGGCGAACTCTTCCTTGGGGCGAACTTCGCCGGCGGAGGCGGAGAGGCGTGCTGCTTTGTTGGAAGCTTGAGCGGCGGCGCTGCCACCGGCGGAGGATGCGGAGTCGCAGCCTGCGAGGGCGAATGTGGACGCAACGGCGGCGGCGAGGAGGGTGTGCATGATTGCGGGGACTGCGGTTGGGCGAGTTTGGTTGGGGTTGGTCACCACGGCCACTCCTTTGCGTGTGCGGATTCTGGGCATCGGGAAATGAAGCCCATGCGGGGCAGGGAGGGTGGGTTGAGAAAGGGAACTACGTCAGGAATATCCACCTCTGCGCCATGAATGTGTATGTACCAGCTAAGCGGTATGTGGTCAAGGTTTTGCGGGGCTGACCTATCCCCACTTTTCGGCGACAGATAGCGAAAGCTCCACAACGGCGGCGAAGGTGCGTTGAGGGCTGGCGTGGATTTTGGCTTGCATGGTCATGCCGATGAGGAAGAGGCTGCAGGACTCTTTCGTGTTGCTCGACCAGGCGCTGGCTTTGAATGTGGCCTTGGCGATCAGGCCCAACCCGCACAAAAGCAGGTAAGCGATTGCCAGTATCAAGAGCAGTCGGTCCAGTCGCTCAGGCAGCGTGATCATCGTGTCCCTGAGGCTCCAGCCGTTGCGTTTGGATTTGCAGTCGCGAAAGAGTTGTTCAATGGTCATGCGGCGACCATAGAGGCGGCAAAGCTCGCTGGCATTGCCCGCAAGGTCGGTCATCAGGAACCAGCACTCATCGCGCTTGGCGGGCAGACCCTTACGCCAGTGCACGACGATGTTCTGGGTTACACAGCCATCCGATCGATACGCAACATTCTTGAGCACCCGTGCGATTCCCTTGAATACCGGATAGTCCAGCAGTTTGCCGGAGAATCCTTTCACCTTGATGTTCACCTTGGGTTGGATGCGGATCAGGTAGCTGAATTGATGCTTCCGGCAGAAGTCTGCCAGCATAGAGCGGCCAAAGCCGCGGTCCGCCAAAATGATCACCTTGACCGATGGAGGCACCATCGAGCGAAGGACCAACAGCAGCGATTCTTCAAAAGCGTTACGGCTCTTGTGCCCGTTATAGACATGGCCGGTGGTGCTGGCCCAGCAGATGGGAACGCTTCGGCCTTGGAGCACCGCCGAGGCCACCAGGGTCTGAAAGCCTCTGATGTCCACCCAGTCGAGGGCGACGATGAGGGACTTTTTACGCTTTTTAAGAAGCCGGGCGACAATGCCGCGCATGGCGTCGGCGGTCTCGACGCGATCATTGGAAATGAACCGCCAGCATCGTTTAATCTGATGCTTGGCCGATCCGACCATCGCTCGGCCGATGTTGGCCAGAGAGATCCGCTGGACACCCATGGCGGCGGTCGCCAGAGCGGCGAGGGTTTTAGCTTGTGACAGACGCAGGGACACCGCGCAGACCATGACCACCCACGCGGCCGCTTCTTTGCGACGCATGACTGACTCCTTCAGTCTAAAAGCGGGGTGATCACTCCCGAGCCCGTCTCAGCGGGCTCGGGTTATTTTATGCTCGCTACGGAAAGTGGGGATGGGTCAGTTTGCGGGGGAATGAAACAACGGGTTTTCTTGGGAATGAATGCGGGAGTGGTTGGGTGCGGTGCCCGCGTCGCCTGTGGGCGACGGGCGTTGTGGGTGTGGGTTGGGGGGCTGAGGGTTAGGCGATGCCGATGGCGGAGTCGAGGATGGTTTTGAATTCTTTTTGCCGCGGAGGCCGGAAATTTTTTGGACGATTTGGCCCTTCTTGAAGACGATCACGGTGGGGATGGCGGAGATAGAGAATTTCATGGCGGTGTTGCGGTTGGCGTCGGTGTCGACTTTGCCGACCTTGACCTTGCCTTTGTATTCGTCGGCGAGTTCGTCAATGGTGGGGGCGAGCATGCGGCAGGGGCCGCACCATTCGGCCCAGAAGTCGACGAGGACGGGGGTTTCGCGGTCGAGGACTTCGGTGTCGAAGTTGGAATCGGTGATTTGGATGACGTTGGCGTTGGCCATTGTGGGGCTCCTGGTTTTGGGCCCGTTGGAGCGGACGTAGCTCGCAATCGGGAGGTTCTGAAGATGGTAGGGATGGAGTTGGGGGGTGTCAAACGGGGGAGGGAGGAGTGCCGCAGTGCTCTGACTTGCGTAAACTTCTGACTACTGACGAGGCGAGACTTGAGTTTCAGATCAGTTAAAGTGGACGCAGGTTCAGGTGAGTCATCGATAAATAAGGAGAATAGACAATGGAAATCAAGCGCATTGGTTCCCAACCTTCCGGCAAGGGACCGGCGGATTGGTTCACCGGGACCGTTCGGATAGATCCCTTGTTTGATCGAACGGATCCGGCGCGAGTGAGCAGCGCGAGGGTCACGTTCGAGCCCGGTGCTCGCACGGCGTGGCATACGCACCCGCTCGGGCAGTCATTGATCGTGACGGCGGGCTGCGGCTGGGCGCAGGCGAAGGGGGAACGGTCGAGGAAATTCGGCCAGGGGATGTGATCTGGTTTCCACCCGGAGAAAAGCATTGGCACGGCGCCACCGCCACAACCGCAATGACCCATATCGCTATTGGACTCTTTGATTAACCCTAGCCAGAACTCGTGATCAAGGCCAAATCGTTTCAATGCAGCATTCGACCGGTCATTTTCTTCCCAAATTCCGCGTCCCGCCGCCTTTCTTGCCCGGCGTGCGCAGGGAATCCTCCCCCTCACGGCAGTGGAATAATGCGGGTCGCGGGACAAAGCGTGAAACTCCTGCAAAAGTTGCCGGCCATCGCCAGCAGGGAAAAGTCCAGGGCGTTGCGTGCCAGGCCGCGATAGCGGACCCGGCGCTGGTTCAGCCGCCCCTTGATCCAGGCGAACGGATGCTCCACAAAACCCCGGACCGGTGCGATCAAACGATTCAGCCGCCTTTGCTCGGGCCGCAATTCCTTCTGGCCACGCACCCTGCGGTGGCACATCGCCGCCACCACGCCGCGCTTCTGCAATCCCTCGACCCGGGCCTTGCTCCGGCAACCGCTGTCGGCGTACACCACCTGGGTCTCCTTCGCGGCCAGCGTGTCGAAATGCTCGTGCTCGCTGGTCTTGGCGGTGTCATAAATAAAGTCGGTGATGATGCCGTTTTTGTCGGTGGCCACGTGGGCGCGGTAGCCGTGATAGACCCGGTCGCTCTTGCAGGTCTTGCTGGCGCAGGGGTCGGTGGTCGAGGAGCCGTCCTCCCGCTTGCCGCCCAATGGGGCCTCGAGAATCGTTGCGTCGATGAGCGTTCCCTGCTGGAGAATCAGCCCGCGTTCCCGCAGTATCTCCAGGCCCTTGTCGAACAAGGTGGCACCGTGGCCGCGGTCTGCGCAAGCGTTTGCGAAAGGTGCTGATGGTGCTGTGATCGGGCGTTTTGTCGTCAAAGGAAAGGCCCACGAACCGGCGGAAGCTGATGCGGTCCTTGAGCATCTCCTCGGTCATGGGATCGGAGAGGGCGAACATTTTTGCACGAAGATCACCTTGAGCATGGTGAGAACCGGCCAGTGGGGTGCTCCGCCCTTGGGACGATCTTCCGAGAAGATGTCGGCGACCGATTCGGCCAGGCGCTCGAAAGGGATCTGCCGCGAACAAACATCAAAAAATGCGGTGGCCTTGGGGCCGCCGAGTTCGGCGACGGTGAGATCAGTGAACGTGGGATGGGCATTGTTGCGTTGCATAGAGCATCCTTGCCTGAAGATTCAGCGCCTGCGACGGTCGCCGGGGAGCGATGAGCATAGGATCAAATTGCGTGCCGGTTTTTCAAAGGCCTCATTCAGGAAAAGCTGAATGGCAAGGCGGTGGAGTGGATGGAGAAGGTCAGCGATGAGGAGTATCGGCATGATTAAAAAAACTTGAAGTTCAAATGATTCGTCGCTGATCGGCGAAAGGTGGGAAGGATTCCGAGATGCGTCCGCACAATAGGAAGCGTTTGGCGGGCATGTTGCCATTAGAGCGGGCCTTCGAGGCGTGCCCGTTTTTCCGGGCGCTGGCTCAACCGCTGAAAATATATGGGATTCCGAGACGCGCCCGTGAGAAAGCGTTCGGCGTTCCTCGCTGAAGGGCAAACGCTTCCTCACGGGCGCGTCTCGGAATTTTTCACAGTCAGCAGGCACACGAAAACACTCCCAGGAAAAACGGGCACGCCCAGCCTTCGGCGCGCGATGGTGCGGGGTGGAAATTGGGGGGGGAATGTCGCATAATGCCGGGCTCAACTTTTTGGAAGCGGTTCATAGGATGGGTGCGGCATGATTGTGATTTTGAAGCCGGAGGCGACGGAAGCGCTGGTGAAGGATATTGTTTCGCAGATTGAGGCGTTGGGGTTGCAGGCGCATTTGTCGCGCGGGCAGTTTCGGACGGTGATTGGGGTGGTGGGGGAAGAGGTGAAGGTTGATCCGGAGCATCTGAAGGCGATCACGGGGGTGGAGCAGGTGTTGCCGATCATGAAGCCGTACAAGTTGGCGAGCCGGGAGTTTCATAAGGAAGACACGGTCATTGAGATTAAGTGTCCGCAGGGTGGGACGGTGAAGGTGGGTGGGACGTATTGCATGGCGATCGCGGGGCCTTGCGCGGCGGAAGATGAGGGGATGGTGCATCAGTTGGCGCGGGAGGTGAAGGCGGCGGGGGCGACGGTGTTGCGTGGCGGGGCGTATAAGCCGCGGACTTCGCCGTACTCGTTTCAGGGGCATGGGGAGGATGCGTTGAAGTGGCTGCGGGATGCGGGGCGGGAGAATAATTTGCCGGTGATTACGGAAGTGATGGACACGCGGCATGTGGCGGTGATTGAACGGTACACGGATATTTTTCAGATCGGGGCGCGGAACATGCAGAACTTTAATCTGCTGTTCGAGGTGGGCAAGACGCGGAAGCCGGTGGTGTTGAAACGCGGGTTGGCGGGGTCGATCAGCGAGTGGCTGATGTCGGCGGAGTATGTGCTTTCGCAGGGGAACCGCGCAGGTGATTTTGTGTGAGCGCGGGATCAAGACGTTTGAGCAGTCGCTGCGGTACACGCTGGATGTGTCGGCGATGCCGGTGGCGAAGATGCTGAGCCATTTGCCGGTGATCGTGGATCCGAGCCATGCGGCGGGCGATCGGCAATTTGTGCCGGCGCTGGCGCGGGCGGGGATCGCGGCGGGGGCGGATGGGATCATGGTGGAGTGTCATGACAATCCGGCGAAGGCGATGTGCGATGGGCCGCAGGCGCTGTTGCCGGAGACGTTTGCGGCGTTGATGAAGGAGTTGGAGGGAATCGCGGGGGTGCTGGGGCGGAAGTTTACGAAGACGCCGGTGGGGCAGGGGACGCCGGTTACGGTTTGATGACGACGTAAACACGAAGGTATGAAGAACACGAAGGACCACGAAGAGATTAAGGATATTGAAGATGCGGAAGAAGTTTGTCGCGGGTAATTGGAAGATGAATCTCACGAAGAGTGATGCGGTGGCATTGGCGAGCGGGCTTGCGGCGAAGGCCGCGGAGTTTGGGGCTGTGGAGGTGGGGGTCATTCCGGCGTTTGTGCATATCGATGCGGTGACGGCGGGCGAAGGGGGCGCAGCATCGGGGTTGGGGCGCAGGATGTTTATTTTGAGAAGAACGGGGCGTTTACGGGGGAGATTTCGACGGGGATGCTGGTGGATTTGGGCGTGAAGTATGTGCTGGTGGGGCATTCGGAGCGGCGGCATGTGATTGGGGAGACGGATGCGCTGTTGAATAAGAAGCTGCATGCGGTTTTGAATGCGGGGTTGACGGGGATTTTGTGCGTGGGGGAGAAGCTGGAAGAGCGGAAGGCGAATCAGACTTTTGAGGTTTGCAAGACGCAGCTGGTGGAGGGGTTGAAGGATGTGTTGAAGGCCGCAGGCGGGGCAGTTGGTGATTGCGTATGAGCCGGTGTGGGCGATTGGGACGGGGCTGAATGCGACGAAGGAACAGGCGCAGGAAGTTCATGCGTTCATACGCGGGAAGCTGGCGAATATTTTTGACCAGGCGACGGCGGATGGGATTCGGATTCAATATGGCGGCTCGGTGAAGGCATCGAATGCGGCGGAGTTGATGAGCCAGCCGGATGTGGATGGGGCTCTGGTGGGCGGGGCGTCGTTGAAGGTTGAGGAGTTTGTTGGGATCGTTGCGGCTGCGGCGAAGAGTTAAGAAAAGAAGATTACACACGAAGGCGCGAAGACACGAAGGTTTTTGGGCCTGATTGAATTGGAAGAGTATAGATTATGACTACGTTCCTGGCGTTGCTGTTTATTGCGGTCGCGATTTTGATTGTGCTGGTGGTGCTGGTGCAGCGCGGGCGCGGGGGCGGGCTTGCGGGGGCGTTTGGGTCGGGCGGCGGTTCGTCGTCGGCTTTCGGGACGAAGACGGGCGATGTGTTTACGACGGTGACGGTCGTGTTGTTTGTTGTGTTTATGCTGCTGGCGATCTGGCTGAATTTTCGGTTTCAGGCGTATAAGGAAACGAATGTTCTGGGGCAGCCGACGGTGACGACGGAGCCTGCGATAGGGTCTACGACTTTGCCGGCGGGAAGTGGTTCGTTTACGCCGGCGACGCTACCCGCGACGCCACCGCCGGTGATGCCGATTGAGCCGATGATGCCGACGACCAGCACCTCGCAGCCCAAGTAAGCGTCGTCTGACAGCCATTGGACGGACGGGGGCGGGGGACCGAGGCTGCGCTTACCATTTGAGAGGATGCGGAATGCTCAATAGCATGACGGGGTTTGGGGCGGCGACGGCGGATAAGCACGGCATCTCGTGCTCGGTGGAGATTCGCTCGGTCAACAATCGGTACTTCAAGGCGTCGATCAAGTTGCCGGATAAGCTGGCAATGCTGGAGCCGGACATCGATCGGACGCTGCGTGAGAAGATCGCGCGCGGGTCGATTGTGATGTCGATGTCGGTGAAGGATCATTTGTCCACGGCTTCGGTGTCGGTGAATCAGGAAGTGCTGAAGCTTTACGTGGAGCAGGTGCGGACGCTGGAGGGATCGTTCCTGCGGGCGGGGGAAACGGTGAATCTGGTGTCACTGCTGACGTTGCCGGGGGTGGTGGAGGCGGGTGAGGATACTTCGGAATATCTGGAGGGGCATCGGGAATTGGCGGTGTCGCTGGTGCGGGAGGCGATTTCAAAGCTCGGCGAAATGCGAGCGAAGGAGGGGGCGGCGCTGTGGGACGGATTTGAAAAAGCACTTGCTGGTGATACGCACCGCATTGGAGAAGATCAACGAGCAGGCGCCGGTGGTGGTGCGGGCCTACCATGAGAAGCTCAAGGCTCGCGTGAATCAGATGGTGAGCGATGCGAAGTTGTCGCTGTCGGATTCGGATTTGTTGAAGGAAGTGGCGCTGTTTGCGGATCGGGCGGATATTTCGGAAGAGATCGCGAGGCTTGGGGGGCATCTGGATCAGTTCGTCGCGGTTTGTGAGAAGGAAGATCAGGCGGGGCGGAAGTTGGATTTCATTTCGCAGGAGATGTTGCGCGAGGCGAACACGATTGCCAGCAAGGCGAACGATTCGACGATTGCGCGACTGACGGTGGATATTAAGAGTTCGATCGATCGGATCAAGGAGCAGGTGCAGAACGTGGAGTGAACGTGCGGGTGGGACTGGGGGGGGACTGTGGGGTTGTGTACGAGGGATGGGGGGTCAACACGTGTCGCATGCTCGTGACGGCCGCGGTCCGGAGTAGGCCAAAGCACGCACACACGCACACCGACCAGCACCCTCACAGGACAGGACGAATAAAATGAAGCACATGATAGAATGCACCAATGGCAAGGATTCTCAGACGGCGGCGGCAGTGGATCTGGCGGGGACTGGGTACGGTGGGCCTTCTATTGCTCGTGGTAATGGTGATTCCATTCCTGTTCCCCACATCGCTTGCTCGCTGGGCGTGCGGAAAAGCAGTTATGAACGATTCTCTCCGGCGCTTGGAAAGGCCTCGCTCTCGGTTGGGGGCGTGCTGGTATTGAGCGGAGTGGAATTGCATGAGCCCCCCCGTTCGGCAGCAAAGTGTTGGTGCATGCTGAAGAGGTCCAAGTAAATTTTTCGTGGCGCGATGTTTTGAGGGGACGCGTGCGCGGGATTGAGGCCAACGGCCTAACCATTCATCTGCGACCACGGAAGCTGGAGAAAAGCAATACGACCTCTGCCGAGGTGACCGTATTGGAGTTATTACAGCCCACCGCGCAAACAACGGCCGGGCCACCAAACGATACAACGAGCGGCTCATCCTTTTGGTATGACAGTTTGAGTTGTGCCGGACGGCTCGAATGGGACGAATTCACGCAGATAAGTGCCGCTGCGGGGTCGTGCCCGTTTGAAGTCACCTCCCATATGCGTGGTGATCGTTCGTTGCCGACGCGGGATTTGAACGTAAGGATCGGCGATCAGGCCGCGCACGGCGAATTGACGGCGCAATTGACCATGGAGCCGACGACGCAGGGCAATCGCATCACGGTGCAGCATCTCGCGGCACACGGGATCGAGGGAACTGTAACGGACGCTTTTCTAAAAGACGTTTTTGCCAAGGGACCGGAGGCATTGCAGCAAACTTTTAATGCGCAGCTTGAGAGTCTGGAAGCGAGTGGCAGTCTTGAGCGTTCAGCAGCGGGAAATGCCCTCAAAGGGCAGGTGCAGATTCGCGGCATCAACATTTCTTCCCAAACCGGGGCGAAGCACGAGTTCCATCTCAAGAATCTGAATCTTGAGGCAACCGTTGAAACCCCGAGCGGAGGCGACTTTTTACAGACGGGGAGAGTCAACCATTCCCAACTAAGCTTTGATTCCATGACGTATGGCAAGAGCGCATTTCAAACTTTCTCGACCCCGGTGGAGGTTGCTAATGGCGTCCTGACGGCAGGCGCGGTCAAGGTCTCCTTCGCTCATGGCGATTTCGCAGGCTCCATCCGTGCCTCGTTGCCGCAGCGGAAGTTGCAGACGGTTGCTCTCACCGTGGCGCATCTCGATCAGAAGGAAGTAGCCGCCAATCTCGCCCCCGACAAACTCGACGCCGAAGGAACCACCAGCGGCACAATCGACCTCGCGACTGATGCCACCGGCACTTTGACTGGCACAATCGATCTCCTCGGAGATGGCCCAGGACGACTGAAAATCAAAGATGAGAAGGCCGCCGACGCTTTCGCGCAAAAGTTGGAGACCAGGAACCGCGGCAGGCGTTCTACCCGCCAACTTCAGCACCATCGTTGTGCAACAGTTGCGGGATTACCCCTACAAGACCGGCCACATCCGGGTGGACGCGCCCGATGGAGTGCCCGTCGTCACCCTGAATTATGCCCGCGATCCGATCAAGACCGGCGATCCTGGCTATGGAATCAAAACTACGATCGCCGGGCAGCCGGTGCTGGCAAATTACACGATCCAACTTCCGGCGTTGGCGATTGTCTTGGAAGGGAAGACTATCGCCGAGGTCCTCGGACTGGCCACCGGGTTTGAGAAGCAGATTGCGCATGAGCCCGCGAAGTGATTATGATAGCGCACCAGCAACTGTACGGGCCACATCGGCAAGAACGCTGCGGAACATTTCAGGAGATAGCGATGCGAATGGGAATGGCAAGTGCGATGGTCGCGGGAATGAGCTTCGCGGCGATGGCGGCATGCGGTCCAATCGAGACGCGAAACACAGTGGTGATCGAGCAACCCAAACCGCTCGAAGTGAATGTGAATCTGACGGGCCGTCTGGAGTTGGTGATTACCGACGCACGGAAAGATCTGGAAACAATCACCGGCGAGAAGGCGAAACGACAGGTCAGACCCGAAGATATCGGCTTGCCGCCAGCGGACGCGGGCACCGTGGCGGACCCCATGGACGTGACGCGCGTCGCCACACTCGCCGATTTTTCGTCCCCGGCACATGGGCGCTTTGCTGCGGCGACCGAAGACGGACTCGTCGCCAGCATGGCCGCACGAAATGCCAAAGTGCGAGCCCTCCTCAGCGCCAAGGTCGCAGGCGAGGCCCACACCGGCCTAATTGCCGAACGCGGCCAGTTGAACGCCGATCAGTCCGCAACTCTCGCAGCCGAGAACGCTGATCGCACCGAGCTATACAAGCTGCGCGCGCAAAAAATGGAACAACGGTCGCCCAGGCGGCGCTCGCCTATTATCTACAGCGGCTAGGTTATGCCCAAAAAGGCGATTGGGTCGAAACGTACAATAAAGCCACCAAACAGTGGGAATGGACCGCCTGGGCCGGATAACAGAACGCTGAAACTGCGGCAGTTCCGAGACGCGCCCATAAGGAAGCGTTCTTTTGCCGCTCGCTAAAAAAAGATATTTTCGTCCACTGCTACACCTGGGGTACAACCGTCTACCCTCCACTTTTCGCCTGCTCAACCAGTTCACGTAGTTTTTCCGCCACCGCCGGCGACCCAAGCGAAGACTTGCCGAAACCGGGAAGCGCCCATGAGCAACCGCGCTTGCCTGTGCATCCGCATAATCGCTCACCAGCATGACAGGGACACGCGAGGGGTCATTTTTTAGCTCTTCAATGAACGGAAGCCCTTCACCGCCCGCATCGAAAATTCGGTTGACGAGGATGAGGTCGTATTTTTTCTCCGCGATCATGCGATGCGCGTCCGCAGCCGAAGCAGCGCGATCGAGAAACGCACCCGTCGCCTCGCGCACGAGCCGTCCGATCCGTGAATCGTCATAACCGCATTGTCCAACGCTTAATATCGTGGGCATACCCACCTCCGAATAAAGATTGCATCATCCTTCCCCAAAATCCGCGCCGATCAAGCAGCCCGGAAATTTTCGACATTTTACGGAGCCGCTTGCCCCCGTGGCCAGAACGGAAGCTCAGCCACGACCGCTTTTTCACGGCTCCCTTCCGCAAGCACCTGCATTTCCTTGCCCGCCGACGAGAACGCTTTCTTCACGTAACCCATCGCGACCGGGACATTCCCCAGTATCGGAGAAAAACAACTGCTCGTCACCATGCCGATCTGCACGCCTTTTTCATCAAGAATATCAGTCCCTGCAATCGGCAATTTCGTCCCCGCGATACGCAGCCCCACAAACAAGCGGGCCACCGCCTGATGCGCATGCATTCGTGCGACGATCTCCTGGCCGAGGTAACAACCTTTCGACACCGCCACCGCCCGCAGGTACCAATGTCCCGTCTCCATCGGCAAATGATTGTCGGTAATATCAATTCCATACAACGGTGTGCCTGCTTCAATCCGCGCCGTATTAAATGCGGACCATCCAATCGGGCGAAGATGAACATCATCCAACGTTGAGGCCTCAGCGAGAACATGCCAAAACGCAACAAGTTGATCGCGCGGAACAATCAGCTCAAATTGAGGCTCGCCACACAAGTCGTTGCGAAAGATAGTGACCGTCGAGTTGGCGATAGAGCACTTCATGTGGCGGAAGGCAGACGCAAGCTCATCAACGCTTGTGCCCGTAATTTTTCCCAGCAGCGTGCCCGATTGAGGTCCGATCAGACTCAGACGGCCCAATTGTTCAGAAGCATTCAAAACGCGGACATCCTCGGTGAAAATATATTTTTCCATCATCTCGACAAAGGTCGCAGTCAGTCGCTGATCCATTTCAACAAGAGTCGCCTCCTCGCCGTGAAGGATATTCAGGTCCATCATGATGCGCCCCTTGAGGTTGAGAAGGTAGGCGTAACATCCGTGGCCGGGCTGGAGAGTTTTGGTGTCGTTCGTCACTTTGTTGTGAAGAAATGCCAGACGGTCTTTTCCAGTGAGAATAACAACGCCGCGCTGCGGGGAATCCATAAGCGCAACGCCTTTGCGGAGGGCTGCATATTCCGCTTCAATTTCGCCAAAGCTCTCGACAATATGCACATCCTCCCCGTACGGAAGAAAGGTCGCTTCGACAAGTTCATGCGATTGATGGAGAGGATTGATGCCCATGACAACTCCGGTAACGAAAAGCGGCCCCGGAGTATATCCCATTCCCCCCCAAAAAAATCCGACCCTCAAACCAAAAACATTCAAACCAGAAACGATTCCGAGACGCGCCCGTCAGGAAGCGTTCCCCCCAAAACGCTCAAACCCCCGGATGATCCCGCAAAACTTGTTCAATTTGCGATAACGCAAGCTGAATCCCCTCCATCTGCGGATGGATCGCCAGCGCAAGACGATAGCATCGCCTCGCCTCCGCCCACTGCCCACAATGCGAGTGGCAATGTCCCATGCCCGCCATCGCCCCAAAGTGCTGCGGCATTCGAAGCAATGCAGCTCGGCAATCCGCAATCGACTCCCCGAACCGCTCCGTAAGGTAATACGCAATCGCCCGCTGATTGAAACCTTCCGCGAACGTATCGTCCTCCTGAATCGCCCGGGTGAATTTTTCAATTGCGCAGCTGAAGTTTCCATGGTGCAGATGCGTATTTCCGCACTTCGCAAGATTCACCGCTGCGGGAGAACCGAGCCGAAACCAAACGCTCCACATCGCGTGCTCCGCCATCCGCGAAACCATCACATCCGCATCATGCAAAGCAACCGCAAGGGGCACCACCGCCGCGCAATCCCCAATCACCGACAACGCCAGCGCCGCCACTTTCCGCACATCAGCCGACGGATTCCTCAGAAGTTCCAAAATTTGCGGACGGGTAAACCGATTCCCAATGCTTCGCGAGAGTTCCTCAATGCACCCTTGGCTCAAGGACGGCTGGAGGGTCTGGATAAACTCCTCCGGGCTGTTTATCCCCACGGGGCCGGGAATGGCAAACTCAGCGCGCATGCATCATCCGTTCAATAGACCGAAAACACAGATCACGACGCGACAAATGTCGGTAAACCCAGACTTCAGGCGACCGGCACGGGAAAGACATGTTTTGATTCTCCGAAGGTCGCCGTTCATTGCGGAAACCAATAATTGAATCGTCAAGCCTCGAGAATCTGGATCGGCCTGACTTCTTTTGATGTCATATGGTATGCATGCGACCTTGGCCATGGCAACTCAAATCTTCATCTTTGCCATTTGGCACCCCTGTCATCAGGATTACCACATTATTGGGCTGCACTCCCCTGGGGCATTCCAAACGGCATTCCCACCGACTGTCGGCGCGCGGCGGTCGTTTCGCTGGCGGAGTCATTGTCGTAATAACGCAGACTCTGGCGGCTACGAGAGTCACGGTCAATGAACAATTCGTGATTGCATCCCGCGCTCGTGACCGCAATGAGCAACAATAAACCGAACACCGTTTGTGAACGGATCACGTCCATGAAGGCCTCCCTTAATTACCATAACTGTAACCCAATTGTAATGGCACCAGGCACGGAACAAAAGGTCCAGGAGAACCATCCTTTTTCTAGCCCCGGAGTTCACGTTTTAGCGTGTCTGTGCGAAACAAAAAAAGCATCACGACGAAACAAAGACACCCCCGAATAGCGAACTTAAATCTTAACAGCAATATGCGACCATTTTCGCATATTCCTTGCGTCGTGCCGCGCGGACTATTACTCTCATGACGTTCATCGAATACTTGTATGGCGTTAACGAAACGAGAACTTTATGTTGGCCTCCTCCCCCCCGCCGCGCACATTGGCCGCCCCCATGCCGCCGTCCACGGCTTCCCTTCGCGCTTTGGGCAACGTGTCGATCGTCGGTCTCCAATGGGGCGATGAGGGCAAGGGCAAGATCATTGATCTGATTTCCGGCGATTTTGACTTTGCCATTCGCTGGAATGGCGGCTCCAACGCAGGCCACAAGGTCGAAGTCGGCGAAACCAAATACCGATTCCATCTCATCCCCATCGGAATCCTCCGACCCAACGTCACCTGCGTCATCTGCAATGGCGTCGTCATCGATCCCCTCAAAACGCTCGAAGAGATCGATGGCCTTTCCACCCAGGGCGTCTCCATCGAATCAAACCTCAAACTCTCCGCCAACGCGAACGTCGTGTTTCCCTACCACAAAATGCAGGACCAGTTGGCCGAAGCAAAAGCCGCAGGCGGAAAGATCGGCACCACCGGACGCGGCATCGGACCCTGTTACGGCGATAAGGCCAACCGCTCCACCGCGATTCGCCTCGCCGACCTCCTCGACGATGCACGCCTGACCGAAAAGCTCCAGCGCATCGTGCCCGAAAAAAATGCCATCCTCAAAGCCCTCTACGCCGCCGACCCGCTCGACTGGAAACCCATGTTCGAGCAATATCGTGCCTGCGGCGAACAACTCCGCCCCTTCATCACAGACACCACCAAACTCCTCCACCAAGCCCTCAAAGAAAAAAAACGCCTCCTCTTTGAAGGTGCCAACGCCGTCCTTCTCGACGTCGATCACGGCACCGTCCCCTATGTGACCAGTTCCAATTGCGGCACCGGCCTCAGCGTCGGCACCGGCCTCCCCGCGAGAGCGGTCGATACCACCCTCGGCATCATCAAAGCCTATTCCACCCGCGTCGGTTCTGGGCCGTTCCCCACCGAGTTGGACAACGCACTGGGCGAAAAGATCCGCGAGCGCGGCCACGAATATGGCACGACCACCGGCCGCCCCCGCCGTTGCGGTTGGATCGATGCCGTCGCACTCCGATACTCCATCGCCATCTCCGGCGCATCCACCGCCGCGCTCATGCTGCTCGATGTGCTCTCCACCTTTGACGAACTCCACATTTGTACCCATTACATCGTCAACGGCGAAAAAACCGACTGGTTCCCCGCGGACGCGATTGCGCTGCAAAACGCAAAACCCATCTACGAAACAGTGCAGGGATGGCACGACAACCTGGACGAAGTCAGAACTTTCGACGAACTCCCCCCAAACGCCCGCAATTACATCGCCCGACTCGAACAACACATCGGAATACCAATCCGAATCGTTTCCATCGGCCCCGCACGGCATCAGACACTGGTGCGAGAATAACTTGCGGCGCGAATGTAGCTTTTCCCTGATTCCAACGTTTCCCCTGCCAGTTAGTAACACCTTCAGACTTGAGGATCGATATGTCGGATGTGTGGTATCGGCTTCTGGAGGGGAGGACGGATGGGCCGGTGAGGTTGGCGGATATGCAAAGAATGGCAGACAGCGGGGTGCTGCAAGCGGGGGATTTGGTTTCGCAGGATGGGTCGCAGTGGCGAGCAGTCTCCACATTTCCGGAAATCCGGGTGACTGCTGCGGTGCCTACCACGGTGCACGATTTGAACTACCCCGCACCCGCTCAGGTGGCCACGCAAGTTACGCCGCGAGTGATCGAGTTGCTCCGGCAGACGAGCGTGTGGGTTCGCATCATGTCCGTCATTTTGTTCGTGTCGTGCGGGTTGATGGTGTGCGGTGGCTTGATGATGATGGTGGGTGCCGCTCTGGGCGCAGCGCGTAGGACACCGTTTTCGGTGGGAATTGGAGCGGCGGTTTATATGGTGATAGCACTGCTGTACGTGGTCCCCGCAGTACTGTTGCATCGCTACGCCTCTTATGCAAAAGCATTCGCGCGGCTTCACACGGAGCAGGATTTGGAATCGGCGATGCAGGCGCAAAAGTCATTCTGGAAGTATGTCTCGCTATTTACGCTGATTATGATGGGGCTGTATTTGGTAGCGATTGCGGTATTCCTGGTCGTTATGCTCGTCATGCGTTTGAAGTGAAACGATTTTTTAGAGGTGAATGATGGCGGATATTCGAGCGAATTCACGACCCCTCCGCGTCACCGTCTGGCACGAATTCCGCCACGAGATCAAGCACGAAGCCATTCGCAAAATCTACCCCGACGGAATGCACAACGTGATGGCCTCCGCAATCACCGAACATCTCGGCGCTCAGGTCCAGGTGCGCACCGCCGTCCTCGATTCCCCCGACCATGGCCTCACCGATGAAGTGCTGAACTCCACCGACGTCATGACCTGGTGGGGTCACATGGCACACGGCGATGTCCGCGACGAGATCGCAGCCAAGGTGCATAAGCGCGTCCTCGAAGGAATGGGAATTGTCTTTCTTCACTCCGCCCACTATTCCAAACCCTTCCAAAAATTAATGGGCACCGGATGCGGCTTGAAATGGCGCGAAGCTGCTGAATTGGAACGGCTCTGGGTCGTCAATCCCGCCCACGAAATCGCCGATGGCCTTGGCGATCATTTTGATATTCCCCACGAGGAAATGTACGGCGAACTTTTCGATATCCCAACCCCCGAAGAATTGATTCTCGTCTCATGGTTTGAAGGCGGCAACATTTTCCGATCCTGCTGCACCTGGACCCGCGGCAAGGGCAAGGTCGTCTACTTTCGCCCAGGCCACGAAGCCTTCCCCACCTACTACCAAAAAGAAGTGCGCCGCGTCCTCGCGAATTCCGTCAAATGGGCCGCCCCCCGCTCCAGCAGTCCCTACGCACTCGGAGCCCCAAACGAAACCGTCAGCCTAAGTCCAATCTCCACGGTCCACGTCGTCGACGAATCCCTGCACCGACCGGAGTAATAAATTAATGGTAGCTCGTACCTCCGTTGCGGCAGCCCGGGGCTTTAGCGTTCACCCTATTTGTGCCAACGATGAAGCCCCAGGCTTCCGCCGCGGACCTGCTTTGATGCGCCATTGCTTTGCGTTATAACGGGACCCATGACCAGTGCCGCGACAGATCGGAGTGCCGTTCTCGACATACCGCGAGAGCGTATGCCTCGGCATGTCGCCATCATCATGGATGGCAATGGCCGCTGGGCTCGCCAACGCGGCCTCCCTCGCTTCGCAGGCCATCGCGCCGGCGCAAAGACCGTTCGTTTAATCGTCGAAGAATGCGCTCGCCTCGGCCTGCATCAACTCACCCTCTATTCCTTCTCCACCGAAAACTGGAATCGCCCCGCCGAGGAAGTCTCCGTCCTGATGGACCTCTACGTCGAATACATGCGCTCGCAGCGCGAATTGCTGATCGAAAACAACATCCAGTTCGTCCAAATAGGCCGACGCGAAGGCCTCCCCGGCAAAGTGCTCGAAGAACTTGAACACACGCTCGAAGCCACACGCCGAAACACCGGAATGACTCTCTGCCTCGCAATCAATTACGGATCGCGCGGCGAAATCACCGATGCAGTCCGTCAAATCGCCGCCGCAGTTCAAAACGGAACGATTGCACCTGCCGACGTCAACGAAAAAACCATCTCCGATCATCTTTACACCGCAGGCATGCCCGACCCCGACCTCCTCATTCGCACCGCAGGCGAAATGCGTCTCAGCAATTATTTGCTTTGGCAAATCAGTTACGCCGAGTTCTACGTCACCGATGTCTTCTGGCCCGAATTTTCCATCGACGAACTCCACAAAGGCATACGCGATTTCGTCGGCCGCAATCGCCGCTTCGGCGGCATCGACCAAACCAACCGCTAAAAAACTAAGACCAATCCAGATCATTTCCCCCGCAGTTCCAACCTGCACTCCGAGACGCGCCCGTTAGGAAGCGTTTTTCACCGAGACCCCCGCCGCCGCTGCAAGGCTCGCCCGCCGACCGCCATCCCGAAGAAGCGCCTTCACCGTCGCAACAAACTGCTGCCGCGCGGGATGCGCATATTGAGACTCCGGTTTCAGCACCGTGGCCAGAGCACCGCCTTGAACGTCCGTCGCATGTTTCGGCGAAACAATCGGAACACCCGCACCCACCGCCTCCCACAATAACGGCGAAATCATCCCCGACGGCGACAGATGCACCAGAATCGCAACATCCTCCCAATGAACCCGTTCACACGCTCCGCCCGACGCACACACCGGAAACTGCTGAACCACAACCGCATCCCCGGCCGGAACCTCAAGTCCCTGCCAATCCCCAATAAGCCGCAGCGGAATGTGCTGAGCGATCAAATGTTGAGCAAGCGTGAGCAGCGGAACGGTCGGAATAAGAATATCGCGGACCAGCCGAAGCATCGGCTCTCGCAACGCGGGATCAACAGCACCATCAGCCGTCGTCGAAACCGCAGCGCGGATCAGCGCCCGGCGAAGAATGTCCGATGCCGCCCCCACATGTGCCGAAAGATATTCCTCCGCAATCAACTCCATCGCCGCGGAAAAAACCGCAAGGTGCGTCGGAAGCTCGATGTTCAGCGATTTCGGATCAATCGATGACAAGTCGGCAATAATCGCAACACGATGCGCAAGCGCAAATGCCGGCTTCGCAAAAGAAATTTGAGATCGCGGCATAGGCCGAAGCTCCACTTGACACTTCGGAATGCCATGCTCGACCAGCCGATTCTGCTGCGAACCTCCGTGGACAATAATCCGATCATGCGGAGCCATCCCCGAAGCCGGCGGAAGTCGATCCCAAAACGCCGGGCCGATCAACGGCGCGATCCAGGTCTCCACCGCGATCGTCGGCGGCACGCACCCAATCTGATCCCGAAACAAATCACTGATAATTTTTCGCGGCCGATGGTCTGCAATCGCCCGGAGCCGCACCGCAATGCTCGCGCTCGCGTGGTCATCGACAAAAAAAGTCCCCGCAGCACCCGGGTTGGCCTGAATAAGCAGCCGTTCGCCATCATAGCGCGGCCTGAGCGCAAAAATAACGGTCGATTCCGAAAGCTGATTCATCATCGCCTCAACACGCCGGGCCAGAGCGTTGATCGCGCCTTGTCGTTCAATGACGGCGCGGCGCACAATCATTTCCCCCGCCGCAAGAAGCGCATTACGGCCTCCCAACGGAATCGTCGCGAGAGGCTGCATCACCGTGGGAGGTTCAAACCCGATATGCTTCGCAAGAAATTCCGACATTTCAGCGGCGACCAATTCGGCTGGGCCTGAAACAATAATGATTTTCCCCGCCGCCAGCGCATCCGCAAGATCGCAAACTTCAAGAACCATGTGCACAAGAGCACAATCCGGTTCGTAAACAAAAATCGCCTGCGGCGAGGCAAGCTTCCGCGCAAAGGCCGCCCACTCATACCCGCTGCCAATGGAAAGCCCAAGCCCATTCCCCGTGCCAACATTCAGCGAGGTAATAAGAGGTTCGGCAGAACTGGCAGGCATCGACGTGCCGCCCAGCCATTCAATTTTTTTCGCGCCGCGCTGTCCTGAATACGCCGATACGTTGGCGTGCCATCCGTGCCCATGGCATGCTCGTACCCCGTCGAAACATCTACAGCAGCGACGAGAGATGCCGTGCCCGGAGTCCATTGCCGAAGCGCTTCAAGATTTCGCAAAAGATACGACATGTGGAAAAGGTAACGGGGGCGGACAAACAATGCGAGGCTACGAAGGAAGGAGAGAGAATAGAACGATCACGTTTCCCAAAACCATCTAAACAGAGACGTTTCCGAGACGCGCCCATCAGGAACGTTTTTCCGCATCCCCCCCCTCAGCCCATCGCACCCACCACGCACAGCAAAATTCTTGCGCTTTAGATTTGGAAAACAGGCTCGCTCTTGGTCACGGGTCGGGCAGGCGGCTCAAACGCGCTATCAAAATTAAACACGTTCGAAAAATCACGGATATCATCATCTTCCGTTTTCTGCATCAATTTATTGTCGACCATGCTGAAAACAATGCGACCAAAGTCATCCGTCCGCAGAATACCCCAATGAAGCAGTACCGTCCGGGCAAGAAGGCCGTACGTTTCCACCGCGTAATTTCGCAAACCCCACGAAAGTTGCTGGCCCGAAACATGGCAGGTCTCATCCGACTGCACCCGGGAATTCCCGTGAATTTTTTGCACCGTGTGGTTGAGCCCGTGCCGAACAAACTCAAACGCTTCGATCGGATACCGACCGCACTCGTCGACAACCTGCTCAAGGGTCTTGCGCGATGTCTCGTTCAAAGGCATAAAGTCTGCTCAGCTATGAGTGTTTGGGCTCATTGTACAGAACGGACGCCGGAAAACAAAAGTTCCTTCCCACCATGCACCGCCGGCGTTCCCGCCCTCCCCGGAGTTCACGCTTCAGCGTGTCCCCCCCACACCCACCGCAGCGCAAAAAAGCGGCCCAAGTTCTCCCGGACCGCCTGATCATCTTTTAACAATGGCAAAAAGCAATGATTACTTCGCGCCGTCCTGCAATTTCGCCAGCTCCTTATGAGCCGCCGCGACCCCCGCTCCGAACTCAAAGCCCTTATACCCCTGCTGCCGCAAAATGATCTCGATCCCATGGATCACGCCAAGCGTATCCGCCTGATCTACATAACCCATGTGCGAAATCCGAAACATCTTCCCTTCCATCGAACCCTGTCCAGCCGCAACGTTCATATTCAGTTGCTTCCGAAGTGCCCCGCGGAACTCCTTGTCGGTAAAACCCGCCGGATAGTTGATGCCGGTAACCGAATCGGAAGGCGTCTTCGAGAAAACGCCAAGCCCCAGCGCATTCGCCGCGGCACGAGTCGCCGCCGCCAGCGCGCTTGTTCGCTTCCACACCCCTTCAATCGTCTCCGCCTGAATCTGTTGCAACGCAATAAACAACCCGCGAACCAGCGTCACCGCCGGCGTCCACGGAACATCATTCTCGTTATAACTCTTGAGATAGCTGCCAAGATCCAGATACAGGTTCGGCTGCTTCACCGTCGCCGCCTTCTTCTGCGCCTTCTCCGAAACACTCAAAAACGCCAGCCCCGGCGGCAACATCAGCGCCTTCTGCGACCCCGTGATCACGATATCCACGCCCCACTCATCCGTCTTCACCGGCAACGCACCAATCGCCGTGATCCCGTCCGAAATCAGCACCGTGTCCGTGTTGCGCGTCAGCGCCGCGATCCCCTGCAAATCCGTCACCGTGCACGCCGAAGTCTCCGAATGCACCAGCACCACCGCATCAAACTGCTTCTGCTTCAAAGCGTCCGCAACCTGATCGACGCTCGTCGCCGTCCCGTATTCCGATTTCAGAACCGTCGCATTCCATTTGTTGCGTTCGCCAATCTTCACCCAGCGTTCCGCGAACTTCCCGTTGCTCAAAAAGAGCACCGTTCCATTCGCCGGGATCGTGTTAATCATCGCCATCTCAGCCGCGGCAGTCCCCGAGCCCGAGATCGTGAGCACCGGATTCTTCGTCTGAAAAACGTATTTCAGCCCCTCGTTGACCTTCGCAAATAAATCCTTGTACTGCTGCGTACGGTGATGGAAAACCGGCTTGGCCATCTCCAAAAGAACTTCTTCAGGAACGCTGGTCGGGCCGGGGGTAAAAAGGCGCATCTTGTTCATGAGAACTCCGGGGGTGAGTTGGAATGAAATTCAACAATCACGTTTAGCCCCGACCCTTGGGCCGGGGAGTCATATCCGATTCATGCGGAAACGAAATAAAAATATAAGGGAAAAACAAGAGGGGTTCAAATACGTGAGTCTTACAGATGCACTTGACCGGTGACCTCGCCGTAAGCGGCTAACAGATGTATGTGAAAGACTATTCGGCGAGCGCGATCACTCGCGTCACTTCCGGCACCTTGTCGCGGATATTTCTTTCAATGCCCTCTCGAAGCGTAAGTTCAGACGAAGGGCACCCGACGCACGCACCATGAAGTCGAACCTGTACAACACCATCCGACGACACATCCACCAGTTCAAGTACCCCCCCATCAGACTGAATCACCGGCCGCAGCCAATCAATCACAAGCTGAACCCGATCCCTCACCGCGGGCGCGGCAACGGGCGCTGAAGCTTGGGCCGATAGATTCGTACGAGACATCGCAAAACTCCTCCATCGAAGTATAGAGAATCACCCCCACCCCATCAACGCCACCCCTCACCCCAAAAAACAAAACAAAACAAAAACCCCTCCCCGGACCCCAACGCCCGTCGCCCGCAGGCGACGTGGGCACCTCACGCCGCACGTTTTGAAGCCATCATCTTCCCCATTTCCCGTTGCGAAACACCCAACGCAAACAGCGCCTTGCAGATCAAATCAAGACTGACATTCGCATCCACCGCCTCCATCTTCGCAACACGCGACTGGCTCGAAGCCATCATCTTCGCAAGACCCTGCTGCGTCACCCGACGGGCCATCCGTGTTTTATGCAGCAATTCCACGAGCAAAATTTTCAAATCGATCAACGCCATCTCTTCTTCCGAGAGTTGCAGAAACTCCTTGACGCCCCCCACCTTGAACCCCGCCTTCACAAGTTTTTTCTGCTTGGACGACTTCATAATCATTCCCCTTTCGTTGCGATGTCATAACGACTAAAACGTCGCTTACAATTCTCAATCACATGCCCTGGCAACTGCTGCGTCTTCTTCACAAAAATCTCGCCGATAACAATGGCATCGGCATCTATTCTGTAAATCACCCGCCAAATAACCTCTTTCCCTGAATCCCGAATCCGAAGCTCGTGACAACGCGGACTCACCGACAGCAATGGCCTCGACTCCGGCATCGAAATCAAATGCCCCTTCTGCAGCAGCCGAAGCAGAAACCCCGCATGACGCCGCGCCTCGACAGAAAACGGCGGAGTCTTCACCTCCCCATGCAGCCAAACGATATCCTTTTCCGCCATCCCTACCTCCGCCTTCTATGTCATATCCGACATAGTATCCTTGGGAATTAAGCAATGCAACATTCCCCCAGACCCCAACGCCCGTCGCCCGCAGGCGACGTGGGCACCTCTCCCCACCGCCCCCACCATCCCAAAACAAAAAAAAGCACGACCCGCCAAAACGGATCGTGCCTAAAACTCAACTTCGTGGTCCTTCATGCCTTCGTGACTTCGTGTTTTAAGTCGTCGTCAGCACGCACGAATCAATAATCCCCATGATCATGATCATGCCCGCCGCCCCCGCCCTTCTTCTCTTCCTTCTTCGGCAAATCCGTAATAATCGCATCCGTCGCCAACAGCAGACTCGCAATGCTCGCCGCATTGCTCAGCGCCGTCCGCTCAACCTTCGTCGGAACGATCACGCCCATCTTGATCATGTCGCCATACTCATGCGTCAGCGCGTTATAACCAAAATTCTGCTCCTTCGATTCCATCACGCGCTGCGCGACGATCGACCCATCGACGCCCGCATTCTCGCTGATCTGCTTGATCGGAGCATACAAAGCCCGTTTGATGATGTCCGCGCCAATGCGCTCATCGCCATCCAGCTTCAACTTCTCAATCGCCGGAATCGCGCGGAGAACACTCACGCCGCCGCCGGGCAAAATCCCTTCCTCAACCGCCGCACGACACGCATGAAGCGCATCCTCCACGCGGGCCTTCTTCTCCTTCATCGCCGCTTCCGTCGGAGCGCCGACCTTGATCACCGCAACCCCGCCGGCCAACTTCGCCAGACGTTCCTGCAGCTTCTCCGAATCATAATCGCTCGTCGAACGGCTGATCTCATTCTTGATCTGCTCGATCCGGCCCTTGATCTGATCCGACTTCCCGGCCCCTTCAATAATCGTCGTCGCTTCCTTCTCGATCCGAACCTTCTTCGCTCGGCCCAAATCCTTGATATCCAATGTCTCGATATTGATGCCCAATTCCTTGAACACCGGCTTCGCGCCAGTCACGATCCCGATATCCTCAAGCATCGCCTTCCGACGATCCCCGAAGCCCGGTGCCTTCACCGCCGCAACCTTCAACGTCCCGCGCAGCTTGTTCACCACCAAAGTCGCCAGCGCTTCGCCTTCAATATCCTCAGCAATAATCACCAGCGCCTTGCCCGCCTCGGCTACCTTGCCCAAAATTGGCAACAGGTCCTTGATCGAGCTGATCTTCTCCTCATGAATCAGAATGTACGCGTCCTCATACGTCACATCCATCGTCTGCGGATCCGCAAAATGCGGGCTGATGTAACCCTTATCAAATTGCAACCCCTCGACGAGATCAACGACCGTATCCAGGCCCTTGCCTTCCTCAATCGTGATCACGCCATCCTTACCAACCTTGTCCATCGCGTCGGCAATCATCTGACCAATCTGCTGATCCTGATTCGCCGACGATGCCCCGACCTGTGCGATCTGCTTCGTATCCTTCACCGGCGTCGAAATGCTGCCCAAATACGCCAGCGTCGCCGCCACCGCCTTATCAATGCCGCGCTTCAACATCGTCGGATTCGCACCCGCCGTCACATTGCGCAGACCTTCATCAAAAATAGCCTCGGCATACACCGTCGCCGTCGTCGTCCCGTCGCCCGCGACCGTCGAAGTCTTGCTCGCGACTTCCTTCACCAGCTGCGCGCCCAGATTTTCGTTCGCGTCATCCAGCTCAATTTCCTTCGCGACCGTCACGCCGTCCTTCGTCACCGTCGGACTGCCGAACGACTTCTCAATCACCACATTCCGCCCCGACGGTCCAAGGGTCACCTTGACCGCCTGAGCCAAAATCTTCACCCCGCGCCGCATGGCCTCGCGTGCATCAGTATCAAACGTAATCGATTTAGCGCCCATGAAAAATCTCCGTTTTCAAATCAAGTCAAATATCAAATAAAAATTCAAACTCTTCACTTCAAAATCGCTCAGGAAGAATGGAAATCAGCAAACCCGCAATCAGTAACTCGCAGCCGCGCCGGCAAAATCTTCCTTGCCCGCAAGCGCCAATTACCAATGACTATTTACCAATTACCACCGCCCCGCCTCAGTCAATAATCGCCAACACTTCTTCCTCGCTGAGAACCAAATACTCATCATTCTCAACCTTAATCTCCGTCCCCGCATACGAGGCGAAAATTACCTCATCACCCTTCTTCACCTGAAACTTCGCGCGCTCGCCCGAGTCCAGCATCTTGCCGTCCCCTATCGCGATCACCGTACCACGCTTCGGCTTCTCTTTCGCCGTCTCCGGCAGCACGATGCCGCTCTTCGTCTTCGATTCCGCTTCCACTCGCTTCAACAAGATCTTGTCACCCAACGGACGAACTTTCGCTGCCATGTCGTTAGCTCCTATAGATTTTGAGAGTTTCAATTCAACGCTCACGTCGGCCACTGATTCTGATGAAAACGCCGCAACGCGCGGGCCATCACTTCCAACATCAAATTCACATCCACCGGCTCGCTCAGCACGGTAAACGCATTAAACCGCAACGCTTCCTGCAACAACTGCTGATCCTGCTGCGGAGCAATCAGGATCACCGTCGGGTCCGGCTTTGCCTGCGCCGGCCTCGCATCGAATCGCACCTCGATTCGCCTCTGCGTTTTTCCCGCTTCCGTCCGCTCCTCCACATGCATGTCGAGGCGGAAAGAGCCCGGCGGGACCGGGGTGGGACCGGGGCATGATCCGGGCATGATCCGGGCATGACCACCCTGTTCTCGCAGCTTTTGCACCAGTTGCAGGACGTTAATCCCACTGATCGCAGGCAACCGCGAATCGACCACCGCAAGGTGGATCGGGTGACGCTCCATGAGATCGACCGCCTGCTGCCCGCTCGTCGCCTCGTAGGTCTTAACTCCCATCGGGGCAAGCAAATGCGTCAGAGTCTGGTACCACGGCTGGCCCGCCAGGGGCATTCGCTCATGGTGAGTCAACAACAAATTCAGCCGCGCATCGTCTCCCATAGGTCACGCTGACCGGTTATGCAAAGGTCATGCCTCTAAAGTTTTAGCCTCACCCGATGCTCACAACCTCAATCCCCAAATACTCTTATCCTTCATCACTCCGAGAGGCCGCTTCCCCCAATCCGCCTGCCAATCCACGAATCCGCAAAAATAAAACTGCCGCCGTGGCAGTCCGGCGGCAGCTAATTCATCCTTAGAATTCAGCCTTACTCGTTCACCGTGATCTTCACAATCTTCGGCGGATTCTTCGGCCGATCGTTCGCCCCCGTCGGAACGCTCACAATCTTGTCCACCGTCTCAATCCCCTTCGTCACCTTCCCAAATGCCGAATACTGCCCATCCAGATGCGGCGAATCCTGATGCATCACAAAAAACTGCGAACTCGCCGAATCCGGATCGCTCGACCGCGCCATCGACAGCACCCCTCGCGAATGCTTCCGATCCGGCCGCCGATTGAACTCCGCCTTCAGCCGATTGTTCCCGTTCGACCCCGTACCCGTCCCCTGCGGACACCCTCCCTGAATCATGAACCCAGGAATCACCCGATGGAAGATAAGCCCATTGTAAAAACCATCCTTGGACAGCTTAACGAAATTCTCCACATGCCCGGGAGCAACATCAGGCCAAAATTCGACCTCAATCGTCCCCTCCGTCGTCTCAATCGTGGCAGTCGGAGCTTTAGCGGGTTGAGTCATAAATGCCTCCTCAGAAAGTAGCCAGCCGGTCACACGGCGAAAGGCGGCGAGTATAAGGGCCTTTCCCCTCCGGTCAACAGGCTCCGTCTAACCAAAACGGTCCTCCTATCCGCCATTTTGTCACGAATGCGATGCCCCGTAGCCTTGATTTCCCATCAATTCCGCATGAGTAGCGACGTGGCAACACTTTTGCTTTATCCCTCGCGAATGCTCGCCGATGGGGCGGGTTGGAACTGACAATCGATGGAGACAGGTATGAAAACGATTCTCGCTTTGGTAATCCTCGCTGGCTTTGGTCTTGGCATGGTCGGCTGCAACACCACCGAAGGCGTCGGTAAAGACACCAAGGCCGCCGGACAGAGCATCGAAAACGCCGCAGACCGCAACAAGTAATCCTGGGGCTTGGAGAGTGAGATTCGCCATCGGCGCGCTTCGGTGCGTTCGATGGCGTTTTTCTGCGCCCCTGCAGATCGAAGCGCCGCTCGCGCGGTATACTGAAGCATCAACCATCAGTTCATCAGGGAGGATGCCGCGTATGCCCTACGATCCGAATTCATTTGTCCATCTCCACGGCCATTCCCACTACTCCCTCCTCGACGGCGGCGCCACCATCGACGGCCTGATGAAAAAAACCAAAGAGTTGGGCATGCCCGCTATCGCCCTCACCGACCACGGCAACCTCTTCGGTGCCATCGAATGGTACAACACCGCTAAAAAATATGACCTGAAGGGAATCATCGGATGCGAATTTTATGTCGCGCCCAATTCCCGATTCGATAAAGACGCCCACGGCATCTCCGAAGCCGCATACCACCTCCCCGTCGTCGTCAAAAACGAAACCGGCTGGAAGAACATCCTCAAGCTCGCCTCCCTCGCCTTTGTCGAAGGCTTTTACTATCGCCCGCGCGTGGATAAGGAAACCCTCGCTCAATACCACGAAGGCCTCATCGTCGTGAACGGCCATTTCGGCACTGAGATTTCCGCATGTCTCGAACGCGGGGATATGCAGGCCGCGGTCGCGTGCGCGGGACAATACAAAGATATCTTCGGCGACGATTTTTACGTCGAGCTGCAAAACCACTTCGATCCCGCCCAGATGGCGATGCTGCCAAAACTGATCGAGGTCGCCAAACGCGCCGGTTGCCCCGTGGTCGCCACAAACGACCATCATTACCTGCTGAAAGAAGACTACGACGCGCACGACGCCCTCTGCTGCATCAGCATGGGACGCACAATCGTCGATGAGACGCGCCTCAAATACTCGCGAGAACTCTATCTAAAAAGCCCCGCCGAAATGCGGCAGGTATTTCAAAGACATCCCGGAAGCCTGCGACAACACGCTGCGCATCGCGGAAAAGTGCGAGCTTAAACTCGACTTCACAGCTCGCCATGCCCCCGTCTATACCCCCCCGCCAAAAGACGACGGAACCATTCAACATCCGGATGATTACCTGCGAGAACTCTGCCTCGCTGGTGCCAAGGAGAAATATGGCGACCACCTCCCCGCCGAACAATTCCAGGCCATGATGGAACGCCTCAACTTTGAATTGCAGGTGATCTGCTCCAAAGGCTTCGCAAGCTATTTCCTGATCGTCTGGGATTTCTGCAATTACGCCCGGCAGAATGGCATTCCCGTCGGAGCAAGAGGCTCCGGCGTCGGCACCGTCGTCGGCTATGCGCTTTCCCTCTGCAACGTCGATCCGATTAAGTACGACCTGCTGTTCGAGCGATTCATGGACCCCGCCGCTCGGCCATGCCCGATATCGATATCGACATCTGCCAGGAAGGACGCGGAAAAGTCATCGACTACGTGCGCAACAAATACGGAAACGTCTGCCAGATCATCACGTTCAACACCCTCGGCGCAAAGGCCGCGATCAAGGACGTCGGACGCGTCCTCGGAATGGCAATCGCCGAAACAGACAAAATCACCAAACTGATCCCCGGCGGCCCCAACGTGGAACTCGAAGATGTCGTGAAAATTCCCGACATCAAAAAAATGATCGAAGAGAACCCGCAGGTAAACAAACTGTTCGCAATCGCCGCACGGCTCGAAGGTCTTTGCCGAAATGCCGGTATGCACGCGGCCGGAGTCATCGTCTGCGACAAGCCGCTCGACACCATCGTGCCGCTCTATAAAAACGGCGACGACGTAATGACCCAATGGGACGGCCCAACCTGCGAGAAACTCGGCCTGCTCAAGATGGACTTCCTCGGACTCCGCACCCTCACCATCCTCGAGCGCGCCCTCGATCTGATCGATAAAGATCTATCGAGCGGCGCAGTGAAGTTGCCCAAAGGGATTACGCCGGTTTTCCTCAAGGATCGCGGGCACGGCAAGCGAATCGATATCGAGCGAATCGATATCGCGGACCCCTATGTCTACAAAACGGTGTTTCAGAAGGGCGCGACGAAAGGCGTCTTTCAGTTTGAATCCGGCGGCATGAAAGACCTGCTGATGAAGATGAAGCCGGACCGCTTGGAAGATCTCATTGCGGCGAATGCCCTGTATCGCCCCGGCCCCATGGATCTGATCCCCGACTATTGCGCCCGCAAACACGGGCGAGCAAAAAGTGCCGCAGGTCCATCCCCTCGTCGATGAGGTGCTCACCGAAACCTACGGCGTGATGGTGTATCAGGAACAGGTGATGCGCATCTTCAATCGCGTCGGCAATATCCCTCTCCGCCGCGCCTACGATATCATCAAGGCGATCTCCAAGAAGAACGCCGAAGTCATCAACAAAGAAAAGACGGCATTCATCGAAGGGCGCAGACGAACGGAATCAGCAAGGAACAGTCCGCCGAATTGTTCGCCCTTATCGAAAAGTTCGCGGGCTACGGTTTCAACAAATCACACTCAACGCGCTACGCGATCATCGCCTATCAAACCGCGTGGCTGAAAACCTATTTCCCCGCGCAATACATGGCCGCACTGCTAACGTTCGAAATGATCGATCAGGCCAAAACCGTCGAATACATCGATGAATGCCGGCATTTGGCGTTGCCATCCGGAAAAGTAGGCGTCGAGATTTTGCCGCCCGACATCAATGTGTCCGATGCCGATTTCAAAGTCGTTGAAAATGATATTCGCTTCGGACTCGCGGCAATCAAGGGCGTCGGCGACAAGGCGGTCGAATCCATCATGGCGTCGCGCTGGGAAAAGATGGACGAGGGCGACGTGAAGCCTGCACTCCGGGTCAAGCCCTACAAGTCTATCTTTGATTTCTGCGAACGCGTCGATTTGCGCGTCGTCAACAAAAGCGTCATCGAATCCCTGATCAAGTGCGGTGCGTTCGACTCGATTCATCCCATCCGGGCCGCTTCCATGGCAGCGGTGGAGACGGCCACGCGAATGGCGCAGCAGTCCCAGGAAGCAAAACGCGCCGGCCAGGAATCGCTCTTTGGAGGGGCGGCAGCGGGCGGCACTGCGATCCAAAGCGAGCCCAAAGTCCCCACCATTCCGGAATGGCCAAAGGGCGAACGAATGACGCTCGAAAAATCCGTCCTCGGTTTCTATGTCACCAATCATCCCCTCCGCGATGTGGAAACGTTGTTTCAAAGTTACATCACCATCGATACCCAATCGATCCGCACCGCCCAGGACAAAAGCCCCGGAATGATGGGCGGTCTCGTCTCGAAGATTCGGATGATGACCACCAAGACCGGACCCAACGCCGGCTCCCGGTGGGCGATCCTGACCATCGAAGACCTGGTGGGCTCACTCGAAGTGGTGCTCTATTCCAACGAATATCAGCGCTTCGCCGAAATGATTAAGCCGGACCAGGTCCTGTTTTTCGAGGGCATGGTCGACAAAATGCGCGAGGAACCTTCGTTCAAGGCAAAAGAAGTCTATACCTTGGATTCGGTGCAAAAGAAAAAGACGCGAGAAATTCTCGTGCAGACCAACTCGATGAAATTAGATGATGCAACTGTCATATCCATCCAAAAGATTCTGACGGAGCATAAAGGTTCCACGCCCGTAAAACTCGAATTGTGCGATCTAACGGTACAACCGCCGGTCCGGGTACATATGCAGCTTGGTGGTGGATTAAACACCCAGAGTGTGGGAACAACGGGACGGGGCGGAGTGCAGGCCTTGAAGGATTTGTTTGGCGAAGGCCAAGTTTTACCCATGGGACCAAATCGCAAGGCGAGGCGCACGGTCGCGCCAGAGGCGGTCGTGATCGCGCCAAGCGATGAAATGGTGGAAGTGGGTTAAGCGACAGCGTGCAAAGCACGAAAGTGAGACATGGAAACAGCACCATTGCGGCTGGCGGTGACGGGGAGTTCCGGCCTGATCGGACGGAGACTCTGCACGGAATTGCGCCGGCGAGGCCATTCCGTGGCGGCAGTACGGCGCGGGACCGTCGACAAGCATTTCGCGACATGGGATGCCGACACCGGCCAAATTTGCCTGCCGGGCGGTGCCGACGTCCTCATTCATCTGGCCGGACGATCAGTGGCGACGCGATGGTCAGCCAAAGCCAAACATGAAATCTGGGAATCTCGCGTGCCGGCGACGGAGAAGCTGTGCCGGTTCCTCGCGGCAATGCCTTCCTCGCAACGGCCAAGCCTGATGGTGTCAACCTCGGCCGTCGGAATCTACGGTGATCGAGGAGACGAACTGCTCACGGAAGATTCCACACTCGCGCCGCCAAAACGATCATTTTTGGCGGATGTCTGCATCGGCTGGGAGGCAGCGACAGTGGCGGCTCGCGAGGCGGGGATTCGCGTGATCCATCCCCGGCTGGGCGTGGTCCTTTCACGCGAGGGCGGGGCACTGGCAAAATTATTGACGCCCACGAAGCTCGGATTAGGCGGGCCGGTGGGGACGGGACTGCAGTGGTTGCCTTGGATTTCTTTGACCGATGCGGTCGGAATGCTCGTCTGTTTGGCCGAAGGGACGGAGACAACGAGCGAAGTGGTCAACCTGGTAGCGCCAAATCCCGTGCGGCAGCATGAATTCATGCGGACATTGGGACGGCTCCTGCATCGGCCGACGATTTTCCCCTTGCCCTCGCTCGTGGTGAAACTTGTGTTTGGAGAAATGGGCCGCGAAATCTTGCTGAGTTCACAACGAGCGATACCAAGTCACTTGCCCCGCGGTTTTCTATTCACGCACGAAACCCTAGAAGACGCACTGCGCAGCGAACTCACCAAGGCGTAGAACACCGACCGCCTTTGCATCGCGTTATCGTCGCGATTGCAGCAACTTCTGCAGGATCGGCCTAAGCACCAGACACCGTCGCCAGATAAATGCACCCCGATCCCACCGCCATCACCCAGCCCAGCGACGCCAATCCCCGATGCTGCGCCATCATCAAAAAATCCAAAACTAAACGACGTCACGATCGCGCACAGCAGCAGCGCGCGGTCCGAAACGTCCCAGCGGCCCCACGCCCGCCGCGGATCGTCCAGCGACTCCCGATACCGATGCACCATGAACACGCCGTACTCATGCCCCGCCCCGATCAAAATCGGCAACTCCGAAGAAATTCGCGAAATTCCAGCTCCCCGGAATCCCCAGCGGCTCACCCAACGACCGCCATACCCACATCATCAACAACAACATCGGCAACCCGAAACGCCAGCACGGACACCGCCAGAAAGCGTCTGCCGATAAATTCCGCAAATCAAGCAACACCAACACGAAAATCAATACAAGCGCATACACCGTGGACATCATAAATGCGTGGCGGATTTCTTCCGTCGAGTGAAACAACTGCACCGCGATCCCCGTAAGCATCACTGTCTGAATCCTCCCCGCCGCCGCCAACGCGCTGCTCAATTTCATGCACAAAATGCCCCAGCTTATCGCCCGACCATAAATCTTCGCGCGGATAAACGTACAGAGCGTAGGTCGGCTTCTTCGCAACCGCCATTGTCGCCGACGCCTGCCGTTCGCTCCGCGGTTGCGCAAGGTCCGGAAGATAACTTACATAATGATCCCGCACCTCCTTGGGCAGCTTCGCGAGATCCAGCGGCGGAGGAATAAACTGTTCGACAGTCTGATGCAATTCCGCGCACGAACGCGCTCTGCCACGCACCCAGGCGCAGTCTCGTTCATGCGTTCGTCGCCGGCATTGCTGCAATTGGGCGGTCATGCTTCAATCTCTCGCCGTCAAGGTGGAGAGATCGCCCGCATCCGCCTGTTTCTCCCAGTCCTTCAGCAGATTCTCCGCCGCATCCGCGACGTGCCGAACATCCAGTGCGGTCAGGCACAACCGGCTCCGCCCACTTGATCGTGTTCAGTGCCGCATTGTTCTTTGCCAGCCACGCCTGCTTCTCCATCGCGTCAAGCACACTCTCCGTATTCCGAATGACCGTCGCCTCACCTTCGCCGGCGTCAGGGCGGTCCGTGCCGCGCGAAGCTTCTCCAAATCATCCGTCATCACCGCCCCATACCACGTCGGCAACTTGTGAACCAACTTCACTGAGTCCAACCCCTGCGCCTGCAGCTTGATCAAATCCGGATCAAACTTCGGCGGCAACGCGACCAACAGCCCCCCCGCCGCCACCAGCACCCACGTCGATCGGCACCATGAGCAGCCGCCAATAACCCCGCCCATTGCCGCTCTTCAACACCGTATACCGTTCTTCATCCGACACCCGCCCGACATCCGCGGGAAACAACGTCAACATCGCCGGCATCAGCGTGTACCCCGACACCAGACACAACAACAACCCGCCTCCCGCGATCAACGCCCAACTCGCCCGCACCCGCAAAGTTCGTCAACTTCGACACCAGAAACGCGCCCGCCGCCCCAAGGCACGCCGTCGAAATCGGCGGACTCACATACCGAAACACCCGCGACCAAATAGCTTCCGGCCGCGTGTATCGCTGCTTCTCGTGCCGATACCGTGTCAGAATCTGAATCAGGTAATCCATCCCGATCCCGATCAGCGCGATCACAAACACCAGCGACAATAAATTCAACCGCCCCGTCGAAAGCGTCGCCCACCCAAACGTCCATCCAATCCCCACCCCCAGGCACAATTCCGCGACGATCACCAGCCACAACTTCCGCAGGAATATCCACAACGCCACGAACACGAGGCTCAAACCCAGCAATCTCCGCGATGCGCGTATCGTGATCGCTCGTCGCCATTTCATCAGCCTCCAGCGCCGGTCGCCCCGTGATGCTCACCTGAAATTCCGGGATATGCCTTCGCCGCCTCCCCCACCGCCGCCCGCATCCGCTTCAACGGCTCCGTCACATCCGCCAACGTCGAGTAATCGCGATTCTCATAAATGTTCACAATGAGAATCTTCTCATCCTTATGCACCGGATCATCGCGCTTCGATTCGTCCGGAATCACAGTAGTATCCATGGCGTGACGGATCAAACCTCGCCGTCGGATCAAGGTCCGCTCAAATCAGGAACGGCCCCGCCCTTCTTCCACATATCCGGCGAGCGTCGCGAGCGCCTGATGAATGCCGCCCGTAATCAGCGTGACAAACTCTTTTCCGCGCGCCGCGCCGCCTCGCCGCAGCGCATTATAAAACCGCTCCGTCATGTTCCGCCCCAGAATCGCCGTCTCCGCATCCAGAAAACCGCCCCGGCTTCTCCCCCACGATCTTCAACAACGGCACCATCTCCAAAATCTGCGAGCTCTCCTCCTTCACCCCCGCCCAATCATCAAACATCAACCCCTGCTCTCCCAGCGCCTCCAGCGGCGCATGCGTGTCCACGCGATCCACATCCTTATGCACTTCCACGCCGGTCCGTCAGCTTCGCCTGAATCTCATCCGCCAACCCCATCCACCGCTTCGCCAACGGCGGATGCGCATAATCCTTCGGCCATGCAACGACCACAAACGCCTCATTCTCCGGAAACTTCGCATCAAACCGCAGATAATCCTTAAAAAACGGCAAGTCCGGCGTCAGAAGCGCATTCTCATCTGTCGATAACGACAAACCCGCGGCACGCACTAATCACGGATGCAACCAGCACCAGCGCACAAATGCCAATCGTCATTCGAGGATGCGCGACAACCCACAAAACTCCCCGCACCAACCGCCGCTGAATAAAACCCATACACACCGCTTTCGATCACACATCAACGCTATTTGAGAGGCAGATAAACGATACGATCTCGCATTTCAGCAGGCTCGCAGGCTTTGCATATCAGTTCGAGATCATCCACACATTGACCAATGGTAATAGAGGCCTTTGAAAAACCGGCACGCAATTTGATCCTATGCTCATCGCTCCCCGGCGACCGTCGCGGGCGCTGAATCTTCAGGCAAGGATGCTCTATGCAACGCAACAATGCCCATCCCACGTTCACTGATCTCACCGTCGCCGAACTCGGCGGCCCCAAGGCCACCGCATTTTTTGATGTTTGTTCGCGGCAGATCCCTTTCGAGCGCCTGGCCGAATCGGTCGCCGACATCTTCTCGGAAGATCGTCCCAAGGGCGGAGCACCCCACTGGCCGGTTCTCACCATGCTCAAGGTGATCTTCGTGCAAAAATGTTTCGCCCTCTCCGATCCCATGACCGAGGAGATGCTCAAGGACCGCATCAGCTTCCGCCGGTTCGTGGGCCTTTCCTTTGACGACAAAACGCCCGATCACAGCACCATCAGCACCTTTCGCAAACGCTTGCGCGACCGCGGCCACGGTGCCACCTTGTTCGACAAGGGCCTGGAGATACTGCGGGAACGCGGGCTGATTCTCCAGCAGGGAACGCTCATCGACGCAACGATTCTCGAGGCCCCATTGGGCGGCAAGCGGGAGGACGGCTCCTCGACCACCGACCCCTGCGCCAGCAAGACCTGCAAGAGCGACCGGGTCTATCACGGCTACCGCGCCCACGTGGCCACCGACAAAAACGGCATCATCACCGACTTTATTTATGACACCGCCAAGACCAGCGAGCACGAGCATTTCGACACGCTGGCCGCGAAGGAGACCCAGGTGGTGTACGCCGACAGCGGTTGCCGGAGCAAGGCCCGGGTCGAGGGATTGCAGAAGCGCGGCGTGGTGGCGGCGATGTGCCACCGCAGGGTGCGTGGCCAGAAGGAATTGCGGCCCGAGCAAAGGCGGCTGAATCGTTTGATCGCACCGGTCCGGGGTTTTGTGGAGCATCCGTTCGCCTGGATCAAGGGGCGGCTGAACCAGCGCCGGGTCCGCTATCGCGGCCTGGCACGCAACGCCCTGGACTTTTCCCTGCTGGCGATGGCCGGCAACTTTTGCAGGAGTTTCACGCTTTGTCCCGCGACCCGCATTATTCCACTGCCGTGAGGGGGAGGATTCCCTGCGCACGCCGGGCAAGAAAGGCGGCGGGACGCGGAATTTGGGAAGAAAATGACCGGTCGAATGCTGCATTGAAACGATTTGGCCTTGATCACGAGTTCTGGCTAGGGTTAATCAAAGAGTCCAATACCGAGTTGATGCGCGTAGGCGACTCCCGCGAAATGAATTCCTTTCCGCTGTTTCTCCGTTGCATGAGAAAGAAAATCCGTATCCTGAGTGAATAGCATTCTTCCCAACTCGCTTGCGCATGAGAATCACCGGATCGGCCGCATTTGCGTGTGCGTCTTCCCACGTGGTGAGCACATCAACCCCCCGTTGCCTGAGTCCTTCCGTAATTTCCGCGCGAACATGGTGATCCATGTACAACCCGATGCCCATCAGCGTCCCCCGGTATCCCGCAAGCGGGCTTCGAGTTCAGCCCTTGTCGGCTGATTCCGCGCTGAATTGCTTCCTGTCTCACCGATGCCATAGTGAACTTTTCGTGCGTGATCTGCGCGTCAAGCTCTGTCTGATGGTCGTAATAGTAGGCCAAAGCGGCATGAATCTCTGCCAATGAAAGATACGAATACTGCTCATGAATTTTTTCCGGCGTAAGCCCCCCCAGCGTATCCAGAACGATCTGAATAACGCGCCGTTTTCTGGCCGTCGATATACGCGACCCCGCGATCATCCAGCACAATATGGCTTGTCGTGATAACCGTCATAAGATCCTCGTACGCAGCGATACAACTCTGATCACTCTACGCTCGTACCGCTCCCGCGGCCATCCGAAACATCGTCTTCAACGTTGCCCCCGTCTTCGTCGTATCCGCCAGCACGTCCTCCATCGCCGAGATAAACCAGTCAAATCTTCCTTCGTGATCGTCATCGGCGGAAGAAACTTAATCACTTCCGTATGAAACCCCGCCGTCTGCGTCAGGATGCGATGCTTCTTCATCAAAGGCAAAATCACCGTCTGTCCGAACACCGCAAAGTTCATCTTGTGCAGCGCATCCCACTTCTGCTGCAGCACGAAGCCCGTCTTTGGTCGCGCGAAATCGATCGCAAACATCAGCCCCTTCCCTCGCACTTCCGACACAAACGGGCACCGCTCCGCGATCGGCTTGAATTTCTCCATCACGTAATCGCCCATCGCGCGCCGCATGTCTCCACCAGCTTCTCATCCTCAATCACATGCAGGCTCGCCAGCGCCGCCGCCATCGCCAGATCATTCTGCCCATACGTGTTCGAATGAACCACGCAGCCGCTCCATCGAATTGAACACCCCGGTCATGATCTCCGAACGTGCCACCACCGCCCCCACCGGCACGTACCCCCCTGACAACGCCTTCGCCACGCACAAAATATCCGGCTGCACACCCCTCAAAATGCTGATACGCAAACCATTTTCCCGTTCGCCCCAACCCGCATTGCACTTCATCCAAAACCAGCAGCGTTCCGCTGGCCTTGCATAGCCGCTGCGCTTCTTTCAAATATCCCTGCGCACACCATCTCACACGTCTTCCCCTGCACCGGCTCAACAATAAACGCGGCCACATCCTTGCCCGCCAGCGCCTTCTCCAACGCCCCAAGATCGTTGAAAGGCACCTGAACCGCCCCAGGCACAAACTCCCCAAACCGTTCCTTAAAAAACGCCGCCCCATTGACCGCCAGACTTCCAGCCGTCAGCCCATGAAACGCATGATCGCAATACACAACCTTCTGCCGACCCGTAAACGCACGCGAAAACTTCAACGCCCCCTCGACCGTCTCCGTTCCCGAGTTCGTGAAGAACACCCGATCCAGCCCCGGCGTGTGGCTCGTCAATTTCTCCGCCACCAGCCCCGACAAAATCGAACAATCCATCCGCACCAGGTTCGGCAAATCCTTTTCCATCACCTGCCGCAGAATCGCCGCATCTTCGGATGATTCCGCCCCAGCGCAAACACGCCCCACCCCGTCAGCAAATCCAAATACTTGTTCCCCTCCCCATCCCACAGATAGCACCCCTCGCCGCGCACGTAGCCTTTATCAAAACCAATCGTCCGCAGCATCTTCACGAACGCCGCGTTGATGTGGTCATCATGCAGCTGATACTGCCGTCCCGCATGTTGCTTCAACCATCCATGGAAATCGGCGTAAATGTCTGGCTTCAACGCTGAACCCTTCCTTTATGCTTCGTTTAATGGACGTAGTATAGCCTCCTCCTGCCTCTCATCCTATCGGTTCACCGCCGCCTGACGGATCACTGCGGAAAGATCCCCATCTCACACCCGCACGCGCTTTATGCCTGCGAAAATTTCCCCTATACTCGCGAAACTTTCGCCCTCCCCGCCGGGGGAGTGCCGCAACCAACAGCATTCCCCAAAGGACACGGAGCCACCATGTTTGATATTCTCGTCGCCGACAAACTTGCCGATGAAGGCCTCGCCATTCTCAAAGCCCAGCCCGACGTCAAACTCACCGTCATCCCCAAGTGGGAAAAAGGCGAACTCGCCAAAGTCCTCGGCAACTATGACGGCGTCATCATCCGCTCCGGCGTCAAGATCGCGGACCCCGAACTCGCCAACCCCGGCAAGCTCAAGGCCATCGCCCGCGCCGGCGTCGGCGTCGACAACGTCGATGTCGAAGCCGCCACCAAGGCCGGCGTCCTCGTCATGAACACCCCCGACGCCAACACCATCACCACCGCCGAACATGCCGTCGCCCTCATGATGGCCCTCTCCCGCAAAATCCCCGCCGCCGACGCCTCCCTCCGCTCCGGCAAGTGGGACCGCAACACCTTCATGGGCACCCAGCTCGCCGGCAAAACGCTCGGCATCATCGGCTTCGGCCGCATCGGCAAAGCCGTCGCCAAACGCGCCCTCGGCCTTCGAAATGAAAGTCGTCGCCTTCGACAAATTCTACTTCGCCGAAACCGCCCTCGACGGCCAGGTCAAAATGATCAAGGACATCGACGCCCTCCTCCCCCTCTGCGACTACATCACCGTCCACACCCCCGGCGGCGAAACCGCTCATCAACGCCGAACGCATCGCCAAGTGCAAAAAGGGCGTCCGCTTCATCAACGCCGCCCGCGGCGGCCTCATCGATGAAACCGCCCTGGCCGACGCCATCAAGTCCGGCCACGTCGCCGGCGCCGCCATCGACGTCTACGAGCCCGAACCCAAGAACGCCGCCGAAGTGCCGACTTCTTCGAAAGAAAAACCTCTTCAAGCTCGGCGACAAAATCGTCGTCACCCCGCACCTGGGCGCCTCCACCACCGAAGCACAGACCGCCGCCTCCACCGATGTCGTCGCCGGCCTGCTCACCTATCTCCGCGGCGAAGGCCTCGTCGGCGCCGTCAACGCCGGCGGCGTCGAAGTCAATCTCTCCCCGCAGGAAAAAGCCTACGCCGACCTCGCCCAGCGCATGGGCACCATCCTCGCCGCCATCGCCGAAAAAGGCTTCGACTCCATCACCCTCCGCACCAACGGCGAACTCCCCAAACGCATCGCCAACACCCTCCAACGCCTCGCCGTCATGAACCTCCTCAAACCCTTCCTCAGCGAAAACCTCAACGTCGTCAACGCCTTCCACCTCGCCGAAGGCCGCGGCATCGCCATCCGCTCCGAAACCATGGGCCAGGCCGTCCAACGCGCCATCCAACACTCCATCGAACTCGAAATCACCGAAAAAGTCGGCGGCGAAACCAAAACCCACTCCATCATCGGCACCGTCTTCGCCGACAACCTCCCCCGCGTCCTGGGCATCAAGGGCTACTGGATGGACATGATCCCCGCCGGCCCCATGGTCCTCATCGTCAACAAAGACCGCCCCGGCGTCATCGGCCTCGTCGGCAACACCTTCGGCAAGCTCGGCATCAACATCGCCGACATGACCATCTGCCGCAAAGGCGACAAGGCCCTCATGCTCCTCAAAGTCGACAGCGACCCCAGCCCCGAAGCCCTCGCCACCCTCCGCGCCGAACCCGCCCTCGAAGTCGTCAAAGCCATCCATCTGCCGCCTGTCGAGATCGCCCACTAATGCCCACGGCGTTAGAAAAAACGTCGCGGAGCCAATCGCCCCTCGCGGGTCCGCAAAATCTAAATCCTCCGCTGCCCAAGACAAATTCGCCAAAGTCTTCGCCGCGCTCGGTGAACCGACGCGTCTCCACATGATGCAGATACTGCCGCGCGAACCAATCTGCGAACAAATGTACAACGTGATCGAACTCGCCGACGAACTCGGCCTCACCCAGCCCACCGTGTCCCACCACCTCAAAATCCTCTCCGAAGCCGGCCTCGTCCAGTGCCGCCGCCAATGCAACAGCCTCTACTTTTATGTCGACAAGGCAGCCATCGCAACATGGCTACAAGAAATAAAATCCCGCTTCGGATGCAAAGAATAAATCCCCCGAGAAATAATCCCTCAAAAACGACAAATAACGCCCGTCGCCTCAGCGACGCGGGCACCTAAATCGAACCGCGCAGACACACACATTAGAACACCTCTACCCCAGCTATAGCGTGAATTCCGAGACGCGCCCATAAGGAAGCGTTCTTTGCCGCTCCATAAAAAGAAATACTTTCGCCCCCCGCTACACTTGGGGATAGAACCGCTCTAATAAAATCTCGGTCCACACGTTGAGGCCCATGCCCGCACCGCCTCAAGGCTCCGGGCGTCAGTCGTCTACCTTTCGCGGCGCGCGTTCCGTCGCGGTGCGCGTTCCCTACAAGCCCCATTCTTCCTTATTGCTGCCCCGGTCCCTCTGCCGGCGGCGTATCCTGCGGTGGCGGCACCGGCGGATTCTGGCGCTGCGGCGGACGGAACCCCTGCGGCCCACGCGGACCCTGCTGCGGACGCTGACCCGCCCCTCCCTGCCGCGGCAGTCTGCGGACGCGGCCCGTTCTCCTGCGGCGACCGCGGCCCGTTATCGGCTCTGCCGACGCGGCTGCTGCGAAATCGGTGGCGGCGGAGTCAGGACCCGCCGCCGCGGCCCAGGCGGATCAACCCCATCCATCGCATCCGCAATCATGTCATCAATTTCATCCGGCACACGCTCCGAAATCCCGTTTTCAAATCCCCCCCCGTCGGCCCTTCAACGCCAACGGATCGCCCGCCGCTCCCTGCAACGGCGCCCCCGGCTGCGGACGCGCACATTCGGCGCACCGGCGGCCCTCCACGCGGCGGACGCCCCGGCGGAGGCATCATCCCCATCTCCACCCGGCGGACGATCATTCGGCGTCTGCATCATCCGCCCATCCGCCATCAACGGCTTCGGCCGATCAAACTCCAAAATCTTCTCCATCGGCATCGCTTCCCGCTTGCCATCATCAAACTGCACACAGCACCAACTGCGTCAAAATCTGCCCATCGATCACCCACGCATCCCCCTTCTCCGTCTTCACCCGCGTGTTCCGCTTCGGCAACTTCTTCCGCAAGCTCCTCATACGTCTGATCCTCATACCGCAGACAACACATCAACCGCCCGCACCGCCCCGAAATCTTCGTCGGATCCAGCGTCGCCTTCTGCACCTTCGCCGCCCGCATCGAGATCGGCGTCAGCACCTTTAAAAACTGCTTGCAACAGCAATGCTGCCCGCACTTTTCATAATCCGCCGTCAGCCGCGCCTCATCGCGCGCCCCCACCTGCCGCATCTCAATCCGCGTATGCAGCTCATGCGCCAAATCCCGCACCAGCGAGCCGAAAATCAATCCGCTGCTCCGACGTAAAATAAAACAACACCCGCTCCCCGCCCAGCAGATACTCCACATCCACGATCTTCATCGCCAGGTTGTGCCGCTGCACCAATTCCCGCGCCAGATGCAATATGCTTCCGTCGGCTCTCATTCAGCTTCGACTGCTCCGCCAGATCCTGCACCGTCGCCACCCGCAGCACCCGCCCCGCCTCGCTGAAAACGGATAATCCTTCCCGCCCGACTTCTCAATGTAATCCAGCATCTTCTCGCGCGTGATCGACTTCGAGCATCCCCCGTTCCCGCACACTCGTCGTCAGCATCTCCGCGATCTCCGTCCCCCGATCCGTCCGCACAATCAATTTGCTCCCGCACCCCACCTTGCGACGTCAGATCCGAAGGAAACTCCCCGATCTCCTTCATGAACCCATATCGCACCACGATCGTCTTCGGCGGCGGAGCCTCGGGAGCTTCTCCTCCAACGGCATCAAATCAAGCTGAATCCGCATGAAGTTCGTACCTCTTCTCGCAAATTGCCCCGCGCAATGGCGCACGGATGCACACCTACAACCCTCGGCGTTCCCATCCACGGCCAATGCCGCGATGAAGGACTCGTGAGTTCGTCAATGTTTGCGAGAAAAGTAGGGGCGAATGATTACAAGCTCGCTCCGGAACCGCGAGCGTCCGCTGAATCAACAGCCGCCAAAAACGGCGAACCGTCTCAAGAACTGAAAGCAACGTAATGAACAGAACATTTAACATCACAAGACATTGTAGGGTCGCATCCCTTTGATTGGAAGGGATTTTCCCGCCCGCATCAAGCTCCCTCTTAATCGCGTCCGCCAACGTCGCATCCCTTTGATTGGAAGGGATTTTCCCGCCCCTCTCACTCCGCGGGCGTGCCCGTTTTTCCGGGGAGTGCTTTCTTGTGCCTGCTGACTGCAAAAATTTCCCAGACGCGCCCGTGAGGAAGCGTTTGTCCCTCAGCGAGGAACGCCGAACGCTTCCGGGCGCGTTTCTCGAAATCCCAGGTATTTTCAGCGGTTGAGCCAGCGCCCCGGAAAAACGGACACGCCGCTGCCCCGCCTGACCCAAACCCATGCAGAAAAACTTGAACCACAAAGACCCGAAGGCACGAAGATGAAAGAGAAATTCAATTCCCTTCGTGTCTTCGTGCCTTCGCGGTTCGATTTTTATTTTCTAGCGTCACCCACTAGCGTCAGTCGATCACATCCACGCCCATCGATCGTGCCGATCCCGACAAAATCTTGATCGCGGCCGTCGACATCGTAGCAATTCAAATCCTTGATCTTTTCCTCAGCCAGCTTCTTCGAGCTGCGCCTTGGTGATCTTCCCAACCTTGTTCTTGTTCGGCTCGCCCGAGCCCTTCTCGATGCTGATGATATCCTTGATCATCACCGACGCGGGCGGGGTCTTGATGATGAAGTCGAACGTGCGGTCGGAGTAAACCGTGACTTCCACCCCGACCACCTTGCCCTTAAGAGCGGCCGTCGCGGCATTGAACTTCGTGATGAACTGCCCGGGGTTGACGCCGTTGGCGCCGAGAGCGGGACCGATCGGCGGGGCCGGAGTCGCCGTGCCGCCCGGTGCCTGCATCTTGAACTTTTTGACGATTTCTTTAGCCTTGGCCATGTTTATCTTCCTGCGTTTTCAGTCAATGAAATCTAACAACCGACACAACAAAACCGCTCAAGAGCCGCGAGAGAAGCGCCGGCAATGAGAGACCGGCCACGCGACTGAAAACGGATTAAGGGATCCATTACCCGGGCACTATGCACCACAATTTTTACGTTCCGCCGTCCATCGTCGCGCGGCCCATGCAACAGCCGGCGCACCGAATTCGTGATCACCACGATGATCGCAACCACCATGAAAACCGCCACTGCGGACACCAGCGCCACCAAAAAGAACCCGGCAACCAGCACCACAAGCGGAAGCACCACGCCCACCATGACGGCGATCCAGCCCCAGCGCGGCATCGCTCGCAGGCGCGTTAATCGTCCCTGCCACGATGTATGCGAGGATGCTGGAACGTCTGAAACAACGTTACCCCTCGACCTTCTCAAGCTGCCAGTATTCCAGTTCCAGCGGCGTCGAACGACCAAAAATCGTCACGATCACGCGCACCACGCCCTTGTCCGGGAAAATCTCGTCGACCGTGCCCTCGAAATTCTCGAACGGCCCTTCCTTGATCTTGATCGGATCGCCCTTCTTGAATTCCACCTTCACGCTGCCCGGACCGCCCTGGGATTCGCTCTTCTCCACATCCTGCAGCATCTTCTCGACTTCCTTGGCCGTCATCGAGTCCGGCTTGTTGCGCTGTCCGATGAAATCGCCGACCCCCTGCGTGTCTTTGAACAGATAATACGCCCGTTCTGGAATCGTGCCGTCGTTGTTCAGTTCCATCTCGACGAACACATACCCCGGATAAAGCTTCCGCTCCGCCACCTTCTGCTGGCCCTGCTTCACGCGCTTGATACGCTCCGTCGGCACCAGAATGCGGCCCACCAGGTCGCCAAGGCTTTCAATCTTCACCTTGCGTTCCAGCGCGTTGCGCACCTGATCTTCGCGATTGGAGGCGACCCGCAGCACATACCAATTTTTCGTCATCGTGGCCATTGTCAATTTATTCCCATTTCGCCCGCCGACCCGGGCGGCAAGTTGTTACAGAATCTTCAATGCTTGAAGAGTTTATAGAAACCGATATCCACCAGCCAAAGCATAAACGCCAACACCATCGTCATCAAAATCACGATCTTCGTGGACGTGATCACATCCCGACGCGTCGGCCACGTCACCTTCCGCATTTCCGATTCGGTCATGATCAGAAATTCCGCCGATCTTCGGCGTGTTCACAAACAAAAATGTCGCCAGTCCGCACAGGGCAACCCAGATCACGACCGCGGCGGCTTTGACCGGCACTTCCGCCCACCCAGATGTCCAGCTGGTTTGCACCAATCCAGTACGCCCCCGTCAGAATAAAAATCGAGAACGCCCGCCACCGTCCCCCACCGCACGTACTTCCCCTGTCCGGGTTTATAAATGCTGAAGAAGCCGCGCTTCGGACTTTTCGGCCTGATCCAGTGTCGTCATAGCAACCCTGTTCCAACGAGAGCGGCGATACGCCGTGCGAATCTTAAAGCACGTCGGACAGGAATTGAACCTGTAACCTGCGGTTTTGGAGACCGCCGCTCTGCCAATTGAGCTACCGACGTGTCTAAGGTAAGTCGTTAAGTGGTTCACTAGTTAGTAGTGCTTCGATCCCTACTGACTATTTAACCACTCACCATTTAACCACTCACTTTCCCTTCTTGATCTTATGGTCCGTATGCTTCCGAAGCCGGGGGCAAAACTTCGCCACCATCTTCTTCATGTCAAATTCCTTCGGATTCATCGTGATCCGATAGTTCAGATCGCCCGACTGCGTGCATTGCAGCCATACCCATTCGCGTGCCATGGCAATTCCTTACGACTCAATGCGGCTCGGCAACCTTCCGAACAGACCATTTTAGCAAGAGAGGGCGGTTGAGGGAACCGCCCCGATCTTTATCAGACAATACATTTTAGGACTTAACAGACTGAACAAAGGGCCGCGATCAAAATCGACCGCAGCCCCTTTTCCATCAGCTCCAGTCCGGCTTAGGCGATGATCTTCGTCACGACGCCTGCGCCCACCGTACGGCCGCCTTCGCGGATCGCGAAGCGGACGCCCTGTTCCATGGCGATCGGCGTTTCGCCGAGATCCACGGTGATCTTCACGTTGTCGCCCGGCATCACCATCTCGGTGCCGGTCGGCAAAGCAATCGACCCGGTCACGTCCGTCGTGCGGAAATAATACTGCGGACGATAGCCAGTGAAGAATGCCGTCTGACGGCCGCCTTCTTCCTTCGTCAACACATAGATTTCCGCTTCAAACTTCGTGTGCGGAGTGATCGAACCCGGCTTGGCGATAACCTGGCCACGCTCGAGCTGTTCCTTTTCAATGCCGCGGAGCAAGAAGCCGACGTTGTCGCCGGGAATCGCCTGATCCAGTGTCTTCTGGAACATTTCCACGCCGGTCACGACCGACTTCATGTTGTCTTTCTTCAGACCGACGATTTCGACTTCATCGCCGACCTTGATCACGCCACGTTCAACGCGGCCCGTGCCGACGGTGCCACGACCCTTGATCGAGAACACGTCTTCGACCGGCATCAGGAACGGCTTGTCGGTTTCGCGGACCGGCTCCGGAATGTAGGTGTCCAGAGCTTCGACCAGCTTCATGATGCACTCGATCGCCTTGGGATCGGTCGGGTCCTTCAAAGCCGCGATCGCCGAGCCGCGGATGATCGGCACTTCGTCGCCCGGGAACTTGTACTTGCTCAGCAGTTCGCGAACTTCGAGTTCCACTAGGTCCAGCAGTTCCGCATCATCAACAAGATCAATCTTGTTGAGGAACACCACGATACGCGGAACGTTCACCTGGCGAGCCAGCAGCACGTGCTCGCGCGTCTGCGGCATCGGGCCGTCGGCAGCGGACACGACCAGAATCGCGCCGTCCATCTGGGCGGCGCCGGTGATCATGTTCTTGACGAAATCAGCGTGGCCCGGACAGTCGATGTGAGCATAGTGCCGCGAAGTCCGACTGGTATTCCACGTGTGACACCGCAATGGTCACGATCTTCGAAGGATCGCGGCGACCCTGCTTCTCGGAGGCCTTCGCCACGGCATCGTAGGCAACCGCGGTCGCCAGACCCTTCGCCGCCAGCACCGTGGTCAGCGCCGCCGTGAGGGTCGTCTTGCCGTGGTCAATGTGACCAATGGTTCCGACGTTCACGTGCGGCTTATTGCGTTCAAATACTCCCTTTGCCATGGAATAGACCTCCGTCTCGGGATTAAGAATCTGCGATACAATCTAGGTCCGAAACCCGCCGCGCCGACGAGACGATTGTCAGCACAAGGCCACGGAAACCGGGATTTTCAAACACCAACACAAAACGACGAGCTGTTGAAGGGACTTGAACCCTTGACCTCGTCCTTACCAAGGACGTGCTCTACCAACTGAGCTACAACAGCCTGTAGGCACCAAGTGTGGAATGCCCACACCGGGTAAGACCCGTGAGTTTACCGGGTGCACCAAATACTTGCAAGGCGGTTTGCGAAATACCGCTATTCCGCCACTTGGCAACCTCCGCCGCACCAGGCACAACTCAATTTATTACCGCGCCGCCTTTCGGTCGGCACGCCGCATATCCGATGAAGGGTGATGTACGGGACTCGAACCCGCGACCCTCGCGACCACAACGCGATGCTCTACCAACTGAGCTAACACCACCATCTGCCGGCCAGTCTCGCAAACCCACCGGAACTCCCAAGTGTAATTTGCCGCGCTCGCCTCTGTCAATACATCCCAAAACTCGCATCACCACAAAAATAGCCTGCTATCATCTGACACATCCACACCTTCTCATGGAGGATGAAAAAATGGACTGGCGCATCGGCACCATTGGCTTTTCCTATGCCGATTGGCGCGACGTTTTCTTCGCCGCGGGAACATCCCCTTCCGACTACCTCTCCAGCTACTCCACCGCCTTCGACTCCGTGGAACTCGACACAACCTTTCATGCGATCCCCACCCCGGACCGCGTAAAAAAATGGGTGGACGCAGTGGGCGACGGCTTCACCTTCGCCGTGAAAACCCCCAAGCACATCACCCACGACGCACCCATCGCTTTCGGCCTCCCGCCAATGAAAGAATTTCTTCGCGCCCTTCGCCCCATGCAACACACCAACAAACTCGGACCGATCCTCCTCCAATTTTCGCCCGCCCTCACCATCACAGAATTCCCAAACATCGAACTTTTCCTAAAAGACCTCCCCACCGACTTTCGCTACGCCCTCGAGTTCCGTCACCCCTCCTGGGAAATTCAGCGAACCTTCGACCTCCTGAAACATCACCGCTGCTGCTGGGTCACAGGCGACTACGGAACCGACCCATTCCCCATTCACGCCACCACCGATTTCCTCTTCCTCCGGCTCATGGGAATCCGCGAGCAATTCCCGAAATTCGACCATGAGCGACTCGACATGTCCGACCGCCTCCAGTGGTGGACCGAACAACTTCTCGCTGCCGCCAACCAAACCGTCCGCACAGTCTACGCCTTCTGCGCCGACGACTACGCAGGCCACGCTCCCGCCACGGCCAACCGTCTGCGGCGGCTGGTCGGCCTCCCCGTCCACGTGCCCGCCGACGCTCAACAGCAACATTCGCTCTTTTAATCTTTCTCCAAATGTCCACCACTCCCATGCGACTTCCCCCGCACCTAACGCTAATATACTCACCATGTTCACAGGACTCGTCCAAGCTCTCGGCATCGTTCTCGCCGTCACCGACATCCCCGCTGGCAAGCGCCTCACCGTCTCCCTCGCTGAACTCGTTGACGCCCCCATCCAACCCGGCGACTCCGTCTGCGTCTCCGGCGTCTGCCTCACCGTCGTCAAAATCGCCAACGGAAACCTCCACTTTGATGTCGTCACCGAAACACTCAACCGCACCTCCCTCGGCCAAAAACAATCCCAGGATCGCGTCAACCTCGAACTCTCCCTCCGACCCGACTCCTTCCTCGGCGGCCACTTCGTCCAGGGCCACGTCGACGCCATCGCCTCCGTCCTCGCCGTTCAAGACGACCCCCACGACTGGCGCGTCATCTTCCGCGTCCCCCCCGAAGTAATCGCCCTGCCTCGTTCCCAAAGGCTCCGTCACCGTCGATGGCGTCTCCATGACCATCGCCGAGATCGGCCACAATTCCTTCACCCTCGCCATCATCCCCACCACCCTCGAAAAAACCACCCTCAGCGCCCTCAAAGTCGGCGACCGCGTCAACGTCGAAACCGATATCCTCGCCCGCACCGTCGTCCACGCACCTCCGCGGCAGGACATCGCCATCCCCAATCCCCTCGCTAATCCACAACTCACCATCACCATCCCCAGTTCCCCTCCGCCGCACCTTCCCACCGCATCCGAGAATCCGCGCATCTCAACTCCACCCCCTGGGGCTCGCATGACCGACCCCCGCCCCACCATCGGCATCTCCATGGGCGACCCCGGCGGCATCGGCGCCGAAGTCATCGTCAAAGCCCTCGCCGACCCCGAAATCCGCAAACTCGCCCGCTTCATCATCTTCGGCCTCAACGAACTCCTCGCCTACACCGCCGACCTCGCCGAGATCGAACCCTTCTGGTGGCGCGACCAGCACGAACGCTTCTCCAACGGCTACACGCCCCCCTACCACCACGATGTCGTCGTACTCGACTACGACGAATTCTCCATCCTCGGCGCCGAAGCGCCCCACCCGCGCCGGCGGCCAGGCCTCCATGCAATTCGTCCTCGACGCCATCACCGCCGCCGCCAAAAGAAAAATCGACGCCATCGTCACCGCACCCATCTGCAAGGAATCCTGGAAGCTCGCCGGCTTCGACCGCTGGCCCGGCCACACCGAACTCCTCGCCGAAAAAACCAAAGCCAAACGCTACGCCATGATGTTCGCCGCCCCCCGCCAACTGAATATCAACCTCAAAATCGACCTCACACGCACTGCACCCCTCATCACGCACCCACCACGGCCTCCGCGTCGTCCTCGCCACCATCCACGAACCCCTCTTCGACCTCCGCAACCCCTTCAAAATCGGCACCGTCTTCGACCCCATCGACCTCGCCCACACCGCCCTCGTCGATTGGTTCGGCATCGAAAAACCCCGCATCGCCGTCTGCGGCCTCAACCCCCACGCCGGCGAAAACGGCCAGTTCGGCGACGAGGAAAAACGCATCATCGAGCCCGCCATCCTCATGGCCCGCCAGCACGGCATCGACGCCCACGGCCCCTTCCCCGCCGACACCATCTTCATCAAAGCCGTCCAAGGCCACTACGACCTCGTCGTCGCCATGTACCACGACCAGGGCCTCATCCCCGTCAAACTCCTCGACTTCGACGGCAGCGTCAACATCACCCTCGGCCTCCCCATCGTCCGCACCTCCCCCGACCACGGCACCGCCTTCGACATCGCCGGCAAAAACAAAGCCGACCCCGGCAGCATGAAATCCGCCATCCTCATGGCCACCGAAATCGCCACCAAACGCAAACCCGCCACCCCACCCCCCATCCCCCCCACCGAATAATCCAAAACACCCGACGCGCCATTCCCAACCCATCAAATTTTTTAGCGCCGTTGCAACGCAACGCCGTTAGCGCATCGCCGCATGAGCCGGGTATACTCCCACCACAATTGCACAGAAACGCATCACGTCCATTAAAATGTTATGGAGATCGCCAATCATCCCTCCATTCACCAATTCCGGCTTACTCCCGCCCGGCGTGCATCCCGCCTCACTCGCGGAAATCGACGCCCGCTTCGGCATCCTTTCCGAAGTGCGCCGACAAATGGACTCCGTCCGCTGGATGATCGACCTCGCCATCCGCGCCGCTGCACAAAGAATAGTTTTGAACGGCAGTTTCGTCACCGATATAATGGAACCCAACGACGTCGATTGCGTCCTGTTGTTTTTACCTGGAGAACGAAAGGACAGTATTGCGTTCAACGAACTGCGTGATGGCTTGCCATTCTTGGATATCACTTTGGCAAGTCCGGAGGATTTTCAGGAATTTGTGAACCAGGTTTTGCCGACCGACCGATCTCTCACAGCCAAAGGCATGATCGAGGTGCTCTTATGATCTTGAAATCCCAACAAGAAGTAACCAACACCCAAGAAAAATTGGCACGGCTCGAAGCACGTTACGGAGCCCTGCGAAACCAGACCGGCGGCGACGAAGAGTTGCGCAAGGCAACGATGGAATCACTCAAACGCTACATCAACCAATTCAAGGAAGAGATCGCCATTTATCACGCACATCAGCTCGCCCATTAATTAGCTGCATTCCCAACATCCAGCCGGTGTTTATTGAGTACCAGCAAATGTTCAAATCTCTCCGCAAATTCCCACCCCTCCTCCTAACAACACTCGCCGCCCTCTCCACTCAAGCCCAAACAATCCCCACCACCACCACTCCCACCACGCCACCGAACCCCACCCTCCAAGAATCCCCCCGACCCGGCTGGTGGATCGCCAAGCACAACGCCATCCTCCAACGCAACAAAAAAGACCACGTCGATCTCATCTTCCTCGGCGACTCCATCACCCAAAACTACGAAAAGCACCAACCCCCGCACCAGGACTTCCTCCCCACCTGGGAAAAATTCTACTCCAGCCGCCACGCCGTCAACATGGGCTTCAGCGGCGACCAAACCGGACACCTCCTCTGGCGACTCACCCACGGCGAAATCGACGGCATCCAACCCAAAGTCGCAGTCCTCCTCATCGGAACCAACAACACCGCCTCCGGCCAAACCGCCCAACAGGTCCAGGCCGGCCTCGACGCCATCATCACCCGGCTCCATGAAAAACTCCTCACCACCAAAATCCTCCTCCTCGGCATCCTCCCCTCCGACCTCCCCACGCCCCCCAACAAAGCCGCCATCGACGCCCAGATCAACACCGCCATGGCCGCCCAATACAAGACCAGCACCTTCGTCACCTTCCTCGACATCACCCCCATCTTCATGAACAACGGAAAAATCAACGCATCCCTCTTTTACGACCCCACCCTACCCCCCCTCAATGGCAAGCTCCGAGGCCCCCTCCATCCCGACACCCACGGCCAACGCATGATGGCCCAAGCCATCGAACCCACTCTCGCCCACCTCTTCGGCGACACCCCAACAACCGCCCCTTGAGAACCACAATTAAATGAGAGCCACAAATTGAATCAACGCCCACTGCCACCGGCAGCGCGGGCACCGCGCCTCAACATCCATATCTTAAATATTTTCAAAAATCCCTTAAAGCCGCTAATAAACTAACAACTCTCCACATTCAACGGCCTGCTCAGGGCATCAGTCGGTATACTCCCACCTTATTGCAAAAAATCATCAAGTTCCATCACTGATTCATGGAGATCGCCAATCATCCCTCCCTTCACCAATTCCGGCTTACTCCCACCCGGCGTGCATCCCGCCTCACTCGCGGAAATCGACGCCCGCTTCGGCATCCTTTCCGAAGTGCGCCGCGCACAAATGGACTCCATCCGCTGGATGATCGACCTCGCCATCCGCGCCGCGCACAAAGAATAGTTTTGAACGGCAGTTTCGTCACCGATATAATGGAACCCAACGACGTCGATTGCGTCCTGCTCGCGGCAAAGAATTTCCCGCTCGATCGACCAGCCGCCAGGGAGTTGCGAGATGGGCTACCCTTTCTCCAAATCGCCATCGTCCGACAAAAGGACTTCGACAAATTGGTTAACCAGTTTTTCGCTACGGACCGATTCGAATCACCCAAGGGCATGGTTGAGGTAATACTATGAAACTCACCAGCGACCGTGAACTCGCCAACACCCAAAAAAAACTTCGCCTCCTCGAAGAGCAATACCAGGAAGCTCAGTCCGATCCAAATGAATCGGAAGAGTTGGCCAAGTCACCCTTTTTTCGCTTAAACAATTAATTAACGAACTCAAAGAACAAATCGCCATTTACACCACACGGCGGAAAAACCTTTTAAAACTTTAACAGAGCGGGAAATATCGGATGGCAAATGGAAAGGGAACACTCGATTGCGCCTACTGCAAACATTTCGGCGGCAACAATAAACACGTCCCAGGCTGGTGTGCCTTCCACCGTTTGCAATTGCCGAACGTCCAGCTTTTCAACAAGGTTTGTATTAACTTTGAACCAACGGAAGATTATTGGCGCCACAACGGACCGGACACGCCCCCTGCACGTCGATTTAGTTGGCTTGCAGAAAGCCTCGAACCGCAAGTTCTGTACGTCTTTTCCTATAACTCACCAAATCTAATTAAAGATCGTATCAAACTCCTTCCCATTTGCGACGCCTCCGACGGACCGGCTTAATCCCTGACCTCAACTTCCCAAAGGACCACCCTCCATGGGCCTCCGCGATTCTCACTCCATCAACTTCCTCCTCGACCGCCCCCCTTCGAAACCGAACCCTGCAAACTCCTCCTCATCATCATCGACGCCAACTCCGACCTCCCCGACACCGAGCGTTACGACCTGCTCCTCAAAAAGCTCGCCGCTTACGTCGCCTACGTCCGCCATCCTTCCTTCGCTGAAAAACATCCCACCCTCATCCCCCAAAAGCCCGGCGTCCGCGACGCCGCGGGCCAATGTGCCCCCCCACCGTCACCGACTCCCACCCCCCAAAAAAAAATGTGGCACGGTCGCCCTCGACCGTGATCGCTGAGATGGCCCCAACGGCCATCTCAGCGATGCCGCTCCACCCATTAGAGCGGTTTTATTGAAGATGTAGCGTATCCGCAGTTTAGAAAGAAGCCTCGGCAGTCGTCCACGGTCACTTTCTTCAGGGCGTTGCCCACCGCGTCCACGATCGATTCGAATGTCCTGGCCTCCGCCGCCCGCACCAGGGCTTTGGTCTTGCTCCACATGTTTTCGATGGGATTGAAGTCCGGGGAATACGGAGGCAGGAACAACACCTTGACCTGTTGCGCCTCGATCAACGCCGTGATCCGCGTCATCTTATGGACCGCGAGATTGTCCATCACCACCACATCGCCGGGCGCAAGCGTCGGCAGCAGCACCTGTTCCACATACGCCTCGAACACACAGGCATCGGTGCCGGTGTTGAAGACCGCGGGAGCACAGGCGCCCGCCAGTCGGATCGCCGAGATGATCGTGCTGGTCAGCCAATGGCCGTGCGGCACGCGGGCCACCAGGCGCTCGTTGCGCAGGGACCGCCCGCGCAGGCGGGTCATGTTCGTCTGGACCCCTGATTCGTCGAGGAAGACGAGCTTTTCCGGCGGGATTCCCGCGAACTGCTCGTGCCAGCAGGCCCGCTTGCAGGCAACATCCGGACGCTCCTGCTCGGCGGCTTTGAGGGACTTTTTTTAAAAGACATGCGGAGCTGCGTCACCCAGTTGTGCATCGTGGAAACGGCCATGGGCCGATCCATCCGGCGCACAATTCCGCGAGCGTCGAATCGGGCTTCTCCGCGAGAAGTTGCAGAAGGCGTTCCTTCCTCTGGGCAGTGAAAAATCCGACAGGGCCGCACAGATGCGTCTGGGGCTTCAGCGTTCCACGCTGCTTGAACTGCTGACGCACCCGCCGCACCGCCGCCACACAGTAGCCAAACGCCTCGCTGATCTGCGCTGTCGTTTTGCCTTGAGCGTAGAACGCCACAATGCGCTTTCTCACCGGAACCGGTATCGCTTCCATGCCAAGATCTCCTTGGCTTGATACACTAACATATTCGTATTCGTGGCGCTAGATCATGAATGAAACCGCTCTAAACCCCACCCAACCACACCACCCGCCCCATAGCCTTGCGTGGAAACGCAAGGCCTTCGCCGTCAGAACGCCCCTCCCCCCCTCAACGCCCGCCGCCTCAGCGGCGCGGGCACCCCACCCCCCACCCCCCTACGACACCGCCACCACCAGCGCCACAATCAACACCGTATTATTTATCGCATGCGCCATCATGCACCCCAAAATACTCCCACGCCATTCCCGCACCCCGGCCAGAACCATCGCAATACTCCCCAACGCCGGAATCGCCGCCCACCCCTGCGGATGTATCGCCGCAAAAACAAACGCCACGATCAACGCCGACGGCCACCATCCCAGCCGACCACGCAAATGCCCAAACATCGCCCCGCGAAACATCAGCTCCTCCGTGATCGGCGCCCACACGCTCGCCATCAGCAGCAGCCACGCCACCGTCCACGGATTCGCCGATATCTCCCGCATGATCGGATGCGTCGGATGCACTCCGCCCCACTTCGCCAAAAAGAACGTCGCCAGCATCCCCGTCGCCATCACCGGCAATCCCGCCACGTATCCCACCGCCCCGCAGAATAACTCCTGCATCACCCCTTTCCCCGTATGCAACCCCACCATCGCACGCCACTCCGACCACGACTGCCCCCTCAACTTCGGCCAAATCGTCGCCACCCCAAACGCCAACGGCAACGCCGCCAATCCCCAGCTCCCCCCCAGCTGCAATATATATCGAATCACCACTCCCAACAGCAGCGCCCCTCCCAGATAAACCGCAAAAGCCTCTATATACGCCCGCCGATCCGTCGGCAGCCGGCGGCTCACACCGAATTCAAACCGCCATTTCCCCTGCGTCCAAAGAACAATCCCGATGATCAGCAAAACCAAACCCACCATCGCCGACCCGAAGGAAAGCAGCACCATCAGAATCACTATCACCATGCTACGCAGCGCCGCCTGAAGCATTGCAGCCCGCAAAGGGTCGCTATCCACCCTGCCAAAACTTGCCGCCAAATCCGCAAACCACCCGTGCCGATCATGAAAGTCATTCCAGCGCGGCGACCCTACCGCCGCCCCCGACCCCTCATAAATATCCCGCAATACCTCCACGTCCCCCTGAATCGAAGGATCATTCGCCTCCAGCGCAGCCAGCGTTTTTAGCGCTGCATCCTTCCCCTCCAACTCTCCCCGCACCATCGCCACGCGCAACTTGTCCGACGACGTCGTCGCAACCTTATCCAGCGACGACAACAACCGCGGCACCGCCGTTTTCATCTTGGCCGACCTCAACGGCAAAGCACGCTCCACCGCCACCCCATACCGCGCCGACACCAGCATCTGCACATCCGGCTTTTCCCGCGACGCCTTCACCGCCGCCGCAGCCACCCGCTTCTCAAAAATCACCGGGAGGCTCACGATCGTCACAATACTCAAAAAAATCACCACCCACGCCGCCCATTGCCCCACCTCAACTCCCCCCCCAACCTCGCCACCTCTCTCATCATTCAAATAACTCATCCCCCCATCATCCCCCATTCCCCTCAATCGCTCAACGCCGCCAATGTGTGCACCTCCATGCGGCCATGTGGCACCCAAATGTGGCACGGTCGCCCCCGACCGTGATCGCTGAGATGGCCCCAACGGCCATCTCAGCGATGCCGCTAAATGGTTGTCGCTTATGTGAAAGTGAGTGTGCCAAGGTGTGCGCGCGACGGGCATTTCTGGAAGATGGGTAGTTTGAGGTGGAAAGATGGGGTGTGTGATTGGTTGAGGGGTTTATTGAGATCCATGCGCGACGCACTTGAAAAAATGCTCGCTCAGTTCCGCACCGAATGGCCGGCGGTTGTCGCGACGTATAGCCATCATTCCACCGCAACTCCAGCGTCCGTCGTCACGCCGTAACCGGCGATAGCTACGCCCGAGTCCCCGCCATTGACCACGATCCCAAAGCTCGATCCCAAAAGCCCGGCGTCCGCGACGCTGCGGGCCAATGTGCCACCCCTCCCCCCAAGTCCCTACTCCGAACCCCCATGCATCCGGTGCCGCCGCGCCGTCCTCGAATGCCGTCCCACGACGTTGTACCAAAGCCGATAAAGCTGCATCCTGCACAACACATTCGCCACCCCATTCACCACCCGTTTCCCCATCGACACCCCCCGCACTTCCGTATCCGGATACCCAAAGTGCCGCAGGTATTTCCCCATCATCGTGTTCATCACCAGCCGCTCCTCGGCCGTCACCTTTTTCACCCACGCCCCCACACGGCTCTTATCCGGTGCCGCCGTCACATTCCCCTTCCATTTCAACTCCCGCTCCGGCACCACATCCGTCCGCTTCTCCCCCGACTCCAACTGCCCCGCCTCAAACGCCAATCCAAGAAACCCATCCACCTCCCGCATCGTCTTCTCCGGCTCCGCTACCAGGTCCTCATATCGAATCAGCAGAAACTTCTCCGGATACCGCTTCCTCAATCGCAACGCCTCGCGAGCCGCATGGTTCCACTTGTCGCTTTGCCGCCGCATCGACCGATGCGCCGTCCAAGGCGCATTCAAAATCGACAACACCGTATCCCGCCCATCCCGCACCAAACCCACAACCCGCGCCTCCGGAAACCACTCCAAAATCAGCGGCACCTTATACAAATGAAACGGCGTCTTCTCCGCCGCCCGAACCTTCCCATGATTCTCCGCATAAATCGCCATCACCACTTCAAACAACCGCGGATACGTCGCCGCCCCACTCGAAAACCGCGCCAGCACCTCCCCACGCTCCAACCCCAGATCACCCCCCCGCGGCGAATTAAACAGCCGCTCCACCATCGCCGCATGATCCCCCTCCCGCTCCCCCCCACTCCACCCACACCGAGGCACCACACGCAAAAAGAAATGCGTCTCCGGCGTCATCGCAATCTCACTGTGCCGCCCCACCATCACCGCCAACAGCGTCGTCCCCGACCGCTCACACCCCACCACAAACAGAGGCCGAAATAACGATGCTGGAGCAGCCCCTCCGCTCTGCGTTCCCCCCGAATTCGAATCAAAAGTCGATTGTGAGGCCATCGCCGGATCATCCATCGTTTACGCCGCTTCAATTCCACCGCACTGTACCACTAAAACTCCAGATTTGAGACCACTCACTCTGTCATTTTCCATCGACTTCCATCATCCTGCGAAGCCAACTCAAAAAAGAATTCCAGCAATTTAGAAAACTCGCGCAATTCCGCAAACATTCCCCTTCCGCCGGCGTATCAAAAGCAACAATGCATATCTGGGAGGAAATCTGATGATCCCGCTTCCTTCGCCCGGCACCCCCCTTCATACAGACACCCCGCCCTCTCCGACCACACCACCGACTTCCCACTGGTGGCGTTTTTTCCTCGATCACAATCCTTGCTTTCTCCTCAGCGCTGTTTTCATGTTCCTTGGCTGCTACCTTGTCAACAGCGCCCTGGACGTCCGCACCGGAGACGTGAATAAGCTCGTAGCCCTCCTCGGTGCGATCAACGCTTACGAGATCGCCCTCCTTTGCATCGGAATCCTCCTGCTGCGTAGAAAACAGTGGAGCCGCGACGGCGTGCTCCTCCTGCTTATCCAGATGCTATTCCTCGCCGACGGACCATTCATTCTCCCCGAGACCGCCATGGCCAGCGCGCTTTGGGCGTCAGCATTCAACATCGGACTGCTGATTCTCGCAGTAATAAAATGTACGGTCGCCATGCGAGCTCTCCGCATGTCCCTGCGTCCACGAACGCTGGGATTCCTGATCCTCCAGCTAATTCTGATTTACGCCGCGCTGCCACTATTTTTCGCCCACGTCGCCGTCGACGGCATGATCGGTGCCGCGCCTATGTACCTTGCCTGGTGGATCGTTGGCTTCCTTCCCATGCTCTACGAACTTCTCACCAAGCTCGACCCGCTACCTGCCGACGCCGGTAGCCGTCTCGTCGTGCGGCGCTCATACGTTATTATCCCGTGGCTCATCCTCATCGCCCACCTTGGTTTCTTTCAGTACGCCTACCGCTCGCCATTTTTCGGTGCCGATATCGTCCCAATCTTTCTCGGCCTGGCGATGGCCAGCCTCCGCGTTCGCCCGACCTCCTTTATTACACTTTCCGACCTCCGTGTCCTGCGCGTAATCCTCCCCGCCGTCGCGTTCATCCTCGCTTACATCAACTCCGACATGGATCATACGCTGGGGCTACGGCAGTGCCCCCATTGTCTCCCCGCTTGTCATCAGCACCGCCGCAGTTTTTCTTGTCTACGCCTACTTCCTCTCCACTCGCATCTTTTTGTCCGCCCTCGCCGTGATGAGCGCGATGGAGTTCTTCCACATCACCGGCCCCTCCCCCACCACTCTTTGGAATTCCGCCGCCAGTGCCACCGACAACTCCTACCGCTTGGCCACAGCGATCTTCCCCTCCACACCCACCGGTTGGGGAATCCTCGCCATCCTTACCGCCTTCCTCCTCCTCGCCCTCGGCGGCTTCATTACTCTACGAACCAAGCCCCCATCGATATAGAAAATCCTGCCGACGCCTAAAGTCTCAAGCAGGGATGCCACTCAAAACCCAAGACTCACACCTCAAGACCCAACCCTGCCCTTTACTTCCCCCCCGCCTCCGACGAATATTCCCCCATGACCAAACACCCCCCTCAATTCTTCATCTCACTCTACGGCTGGACCTACTGGTTCCCCATCCTCCTCGCAGGCCTCGCCGGAATCATTCTCTTCTCCAACATCCCCGGCCTCGCCTGGCTCGTCGCTATTTTTGCCATTCTTACCCTCGCTTGCCTCGCCTTCTACCGCGACTTCGACCGGCCCATCCCCTCCGGCCCCAACCTCATGGTCGCCCCTGCCGACGGCAAAGTCACTGAGATCACCGAAGTCCCGCACTACGCCCCCTTCAACGGCCCAGCCCTCAAAATCTCCATCTTCCTCTCCGTCCTCGACGTCCACGTCAACCGCTCCCCCTGCGACGGCACCGTCCTCTGGACCCGCTACGAAGAAGGCCTCTTCCTCGACGCCCGCCACCCCGACTGCACCCACAAAAACCAAAGCAACACCATCGCCCTCGGCCCCCCCGCCCCCCCCCGTCCTGACCCCTCACCCCTGACCCCTGACCCCTCCCAATTGCCCATCGCCGTCGTCAAACAAATCGTCGGAGCCATCGCTCGCCGAATCATCGCCCCGCTCACCCCCGGCGAACAACTCACCCGCGGGCAACGCTTCGGCATGATCGCCTTCGGCTCCCGCACCGAACTGTACGTTCCCGCCTCTCACCAATGGCAACTTGCCGTCCCGCTCCACACCCACGTCAAAGGCGGCAAAGACATCCTCCTAAAAAAATCGTAACTGGTCACAACGCCCACCGAACCCTGAGCGTAAGCAAGGGCCCATCTCCCCAACCCAATAAACGGAAGCACCTTTGCGCAGGCGAACACCAACCACCCACCCAAAAGTCCGCCCCAACCATTCCCATGCTCCAAGAACCCTCGCCCCACCGCAAGTCACACCGAACCCTGAGCGTCAGCGAGGGCCCGTTGGGATGCGAAGGGTGGTGTGCAGCTTCGCGCAGGCGATCAAGTGTTCGCCTGCGCGAAGTTGCGTCCATCCGTTTGCTTGCGAGATGGGCCCTCGCTTACGCTCAGGGTTCGGACAGGCCACACCCGCCCGCGAGACACCCCCCTCCCTTGAGACATCGTTTACCGCCCGTTTCGCCGCCACCCCATCATCGCCGCGGCACCCAACCCCAGCACCAGCAGCGACGCAGGCTCCGGTGCCGGCGCAAACGCCTGCAACTCTTGCAACCGCGTCCCATTCCCACCCACCGACGTATCATCATCAAAATCCAAAAACAAACTCTGCGTGCCGGCGGGAGCACTCACCGGAACGATCGCATACTTTGCAGTCGGGTAAGCGGGGTCGTTAATCGGATCAACGACTTGGTCCGAATTTGTAAACGCCGCCAGACCCAACGCAAACGATGTCACCAGCGTGGTTTCATAATCCGCCGGATTCAGCGACGTTTCCGAAGTCACTGAACTCTTGATCGTCACCGACGCCGGCACACGCAGCGTGTCATGGGTCAGGCTATAAATCCAAATCGCATTAATCGCACTATTGAAACCCGTGACCGCAAAAAACTGCGGATTCGCCCCACTCCCCGCATCAAAAGTATCCGACCCGGAAAAAATCATGCCGTTATCCGCGGCATTGTTTTGAGCTGAAACCAGATTATCAAGCGCTTGATTCCCCGTAAACGGCCCCGACGCCGCCGTGCTAGCAAACGGCGCATTCAACGGAATAATATTTCCGTTAGGCGCAAGCTGAGTCAAACCAGCCGCATGAAGCGTACCAACCGAAAATAAAATGGAAGTGGGGATTACTAAAGCACAAACGGACCGGAAGCGGGAGTTCATTGCGGTTCCTTTCGAATCGCGGGTCTCTGAACTCTCTCTTCCCTATTTCCACTCACACATTACCCCCATTTCTCGCCCCCGTCAAAAATTTTCTTGAAATAATCCCGAGACGCTATGACGAAACTATCTGCCCCGGAGTTCACGCTTCCGCATGTCTTTCGCGAACAGCATGCAAAATCCCCCCTCACCCCCCCCTTCACACCCCCCCTATCGACCGCCGCAATGCCGCCTGCAATTGCGCAATATCCACCGGCTTCACCAAATGCTCCGCAAATCCCGCCTCACGGCTCTTCCTCACATCCTCCTCCATCCCGTACCCGCTCAACGCTATCCCCTTCATGCCATACCGCTCCCGAATCTGCTCCATCAGCTCATACCCTGTCGCGTCGGGCAACCCAATATCGCTCACCACCACATCGAACGGCTCCTCCGCCGCCAGATGCAACGCCGACGCCACGCTATGCGCAATCTTCACCTCAAACCCCAGCCCCCTCAGCAGCCGCGCCATCGTCCGCGCCGTATCGGGATGATCCTCAACCAGCAGTATCTTTGAAACCCGCCGTTCCTCCCGCCGCTCAATCTCATGATCCGGCACCAGGTTCCCCGCCGAAGCGCCCACCGGCATCGTGTCCAGCTCCACCGCAAACGTCGCCCCCTGATCCCGCCCACCGCTCGCCGCGCTGATCTTCCCGCCATGCATTTCCACCACCGCCTTCGCAATCGCCAACCCCAGCCCCAACCCCCCGAACTGATGCGTCACGCGCGTGTTCCCCTGCTCGAACGCATCAAAAATGCGCGGCAAAACCTCCGCCGGAATCCCCACCCCCGTGTCCTGAATCTCCACTCGCACGCCCCGCTGCCCCTCACCGTTCAATGTGCGCACGATAATTTCGCCACCGTCCGGCGTAAACTTTATCGCATTGCGCAACAGGTTCCAGAACACCTGCTGCAGCCGCGCCGGGTCCGCCGTCAGCCGATCATTCACCGCCTGAAACTCATCACGTATCCGCAAACGCTTCCCGCGCTGTCGCTCATGCTGCTGTGAATGGCATGTCGCAACAACTCATGCACATGCACCGGCTGCATCTGCAACCTCAACTTGCCGCTCGTAACCCGACTAAGATCCAGCAAATCATCAATCAACTTCACTTCCAGATCGATGTTGCGCCGCACCATCGCCAGATCCTCGCGATACTTGAACGGCATCTCCGGATCAAGCTCCATCGCCGGTATCGTCATCACCACCGGCGATAGCGGCGTCCGCAACTCATGACTCAGCACCGCCAGAAACTTATCCTTCGCCCGATTCGCCTCCTCCGCCTCCGCTCGCGCCGTCCGCTCCGCATCCAGCAGACGCTCCCGTTCATCCGCCAGCCGCTTCTTCTCCGTGATGTCCGTCCCGGTCGGAGCAATAAACAGCACACGCCCCGCATCATCCGTCACCGGCGACAGCGTCAAGTCCACCACCCGCTCGCTTCCATCCGCGACAAAAAAGTTTGTCTCCTGCCGAAACGTTTGCCCCGCCGCCGCTTGCCGCGACCCCTCCTTAATCATCTCCACCAGCGCCGGCGACCGGTTCCACCACCCGCATTCCCAGAACTTCTTTCCAATCACCTCCTCCCGCGTAAACCCGCACGCATCCAGGCACAGTCGATTCGCCTCAATAATTGTCCCGTCCAGCGCCATCACCCCCGCGAAATAAGTGCCCTGTTCGAAGAACGTCCGAAACTTCGCGTTTGCCTCCGCGGCCGCAATGATCTCCGCCGCCGCCTTCCGCTCACGATCCTCCGCCCGTTTCCGTTCCGTCACATCCGCCGCCGTCCCCAGTATCCGCAGCGGCGACCCGTCAGCCGCGTTTTCCAGCAGTCCCGTAAACTCAATCCACCGCAGTTCCCCATCGCCTCGACAGAAACGGCCAAGAAAGTAATACCTCGAACCCCTCTCCAGCGTCTCGGTGATCGCCTCCTTGAGCTTCGGCGCATCCTCCGGATGAACAAACTCCGCTAAAAACCTCGCCACATTAATCGGCTCTTCCGACCGTGCAATACCGAATATCTCGTAAAGACGATCGTTCTCCCACGTCCCCCTGTCCTCCGCGATATGCCACACCCAAATCCCCAACTCCGCCGCATCCGTCGCGATCCGCAGCCGCCCCTCGCTCGCCCGCAGCGCTTCCTCCGCCTTCTTGCGCTCACTGATGTCCAGCGTGACCCCATCAAATCGAATCGCGTTTCCCTCCGCATCATAAAAACCCCGCCCGCTCGCCTTGATCCACTTCACCGCCTTCCCGTCCGCCGACACCGTGCGGTAATCAATTTCATACGGCTTGCGATTCGCGATGCTCGCCTCCACCGCTTCCCGCGTCCGCTCCCGATCCTCCGGATGCAATCGCTCGTAGAACGTCTCGATCGTCACCTCCGCATCCGGCGGCAAGTGAAAATGCTCCTTCACCTTCTCATCCCAAATCAGCTTGTCGAACGGCAGCGGACAATACCACACCCCCACATTCGCCCCTTTAACCACAACCTCCATCTGCTCATGGCTCAGTCGTAACGCAGCCCCCGTCAGTTTCAATTCGCTGATATCTCGTGTCGACCCCGCCACCGCCTCGACCGAACCATCCCTTCCCAGCACCGGTGAAAATATATATTGGTACCAGCCCGTCAGGCCCGTCGGGCTGGTGTACTCCGTCTCGTCCACCAGCCGCTGTTTCGTCCCAATCACCTGCTGAATCTGCCTCTGAAGCTTCGCCGCCAAAGCGTCCGGATATCGCAACTCAAAAAAGTTCTTCCCCACCGCCTGATCCAGCGTCAACCCCCACAAATCCAACAGCGGCTTATTAACAAACGTAAACCGCCCGTCCAGATCAAAAATGTACGCGAAATCCGTGATCGCATTCAGCGCAATCCGCCCCTGCTCCGCGAACCGATCCGCTTCCCTTCCACTCCCCGCGATCACTTCTTCTTCCAAAGGTGTCATCGTCACTCCCACATGCCCGCATCATACGACAACAAAGTCCCACGAGCGAGACAGTCCATGGCCTCACCGCATGACGAAGACACCCCTGTCGAGTGGACCTAACCCCAAACGCCCGCTGCCTCAGCAGGCGGGCACCGCGCTCCAACACCCCGCCACCCTCTTCTCAAAAAACCCCTGCTCATAAAACCGGCGGAAACACCCCCAAGCCCCAACCTCTTGCTGTCTCCATCCCTCGCTACCGCCCCAACCCGCTAGAGCCCCCCCAAAAAAACTGCTAGACTACCTCGCAATCACCCCATTCACCCCTCCCGTCACCCTACCTGGAGCACACGAATGACGACCCGCCTCCTTGCCGCAGCCACCCTCGGCCTCACCCTCTGGGGCACCACCCTCTCGACCTTCGCCGAAGCCGTCCTCCTCACCCCCGAAACCGCCCCCGCCGCTACCGTCCCTGCGAAAAAGGCCAGGATCGCCGTCATCAAACTCTCCGATACCCTCCTCGAACGCCCCAAATCCTTCGAGTTCTCCCTCAGCAGCTTCAGCGGAAACGAAAAAGCCCAATCCCTCTCCGCCCTCATCGTCACCCTCAACAAAGCGGCCAAAGACCCCGCCATCAGCGGCGTCCTCCTTGACCTCTCCGCCTTCTCCCTCACCCTCAACCAGGCGCAAGAGATCGGCAACCTCATGACCAACATCCGCCACGCCGGCAAACGCGTCGCCGTCTACGCCGCTGACTACGACACCCCCACCTACGTCCTCGCATCCTTCGCCGACACCGTCATCATGCCCGAGAACGGCAACGTACTCATCCCCGGCGTCGCCCTCCAAATGATCTTCTTCAAGGGAACCCTCGACAAGCTCAACCTCCAGCCCGACTTCGTCCAGATCGGAAAATTCAAAGGTGCCGAAGAACCCTTCATGCGTACCACCGCCAGCCCCGAGTATCGCGAACAGATCACCCGCCTCGTTGACGGCATGTACTCCGAAGTCGTCGCCACCGTCGCCGCCAATCGCCCCAACATGGAAGAATCCGCCGTCAAAGGCGCCATCGACGCCGCGCTCCTCACCGGACGACGCGCCAAAGAACTCGGCCTCATCGACCAAACCATGGGACGCGGACAAGTAGATACCTGGCTCGACACTCAGTTCCCCGCAGGCGTCACCCAGGACGACACCTACGGCCAGCCCAAAAAGAAATCCATCGACATGGAAAGCCCCTTCGCCATCTTCTCCCTCCTCGGCGACCGGCCCAAACTCAAATCGCACGATCCCGAAGTCGCCGTCATCTACGCCGTCGGCGAAATCGTCCCCGACTTCGTTGGCGGCGAGGATTCCTCCAGCATGGTCACACCCGCCGGTATGCGCAAAGCCGTCGACAAAGCGCTCGCCGACGATCAGGTCAAAGCCATCGTCCTCCGCGTCGATTCCCCCGGCGGCTCCGCCTCCGCTTCCGACGAAATCTGGTCCGTCCTCCACGAAGCCGACAAAAAGAAACCCGTCACCATCTCCATGGGCCGCGTCGCCGCCTCCGGCGGTTATTACATCTCCTGCGCCGGACGAACCATCACCGCCGATCCCGCCACCATCACCGGCTCCATCGGCGTCGTCGCCGGCAAAATTGTCATCAAGGGCCTCACCGACAAAATCGGCATCAACATCGAAACCGTCGCCCGCGGCCAACACGCCGGTATGCTCTCCGCCATGCAGCCCTTCACCGAAGAAGAAAAAGCTTTCCTCCGCAAATCCATGGAAGAAACCTACGGCGTCTTCGCAGGACGCGTCACCGGCGCCCGCGGCGAAAAAGTGCCCAAGCTCGAAGACGTCGCCCAGGGCCGGCTCTTCACCGGAGAACAGGCCAAAGACGCAGGCCTCGTTGACACCGTCGGAACCCTCAACGACGCCGTCATCGCCGCCGCCAAATCCGTCGGCATCGGCGACAAATACCAAATGCTCGTCCTCCCTGAACCCAAAACCATCTCCGACATCCTCCGCGAAGGTCTCACCGGCGACGTCGCCATGCCCCCACTCTCCAGCCTGAAAATGGACCCCCTCGCCGCACTCCTCCAATCCCTCCCCGCCTCCCTTCAGGCCGAAGCCCACGACGCACTACTCATGGTCAAAACCCTCCAACGCGACCACCTCCTCCTCACCCTCCCCACCGGCCTGCGAGAAGGCCAATAACGCCCTCGGCACAACTCCACCGCACGCATTGAAGGCATTCCGAGACGCGACCATCAGGGAGCGTTAAACATATGCGGATACACCCATGACCGCCGCCATCGCCCAAAACCCCATCCTCTCCATTGACAACCTCATCGTCCGCTACGGCGCCATCGAAGCCCTCCACGCCATCTCACTCACCGTCAACCCCAACCAAATCGTCACCCTCATCGGCGCCAACGGCGCCGGAAAATCCTCCCTCCTCCGCGCCATCTCCGGCCTCATCCCCGCAGCCAACGGCACCATCCGCTTCGCCCCCACCGCCAACCCGACCGACCACCCCATCCCGCTCCACCGCACCCCCGCACACCGCATCGTCTCCCTCGGCATCTCCCACGTCCCCGAAGGCCGCGGAATCTTCCCCCAAATGACCGTCCAGGAAAACCTCGACCTCGGCGCCTACCTCCGCCGCGACTCCGCCTCCATCGCCGCCGACCTCGACCGCGTCTTCACACTCTTCCCCCGCATCAGGGAACGCCGCACCCAACTCGCCGGCACCATGTCCGGCGGCGAACAACAAATGCTCGCCATCGCCCGCGCTCTCATGTCCAAACCCCGAATGCTCCTACTCGACGAGCCCTCTCTCGGACTCGCCCCCATCCTCGTCGAACAAATTTTCCAAATCGTCCGCGAAATCAACGCCCAGGGCGTCACCGTCCTCCTCGTCGAACAAAACGCCCACATGGCTCTCCAAATCGCCCACTACGCCTACGTCCTCGAAACCGGAACCATCCCTCTCCACGGCCCCGCCTCCCAAATCCGCGGCAACGACCAAGTCCGAAAAGCCTACCTCGGCGAAGACTAATCCCCCCGCCGCCACCACCACCATTCATCAACCCGGAAAAGACCCCGAGTGCCACAGGTCTGCGCAGTTCGCAGACCTGTGCCTCATGTGCCGCCACATCCTCATTGCACCCAAAATACGACCCAATTAGACATCTACGCCCCTATTCAAGACGAAAAAAACAAACCACCTCCCCCCATAAACCAACGCCCGCTGCCTCAGGCAGCGCGGGCACCGCACTCAACACCCCTCCCGCCCGAGCCACCTCATGCGTACCCATTATCCCCACCAAAGAAAAAGCCCCGGATTCCCATCCGAGGCTCGCTAATTCAAATTCAAAAACCCGCCCTCTCCTCCGCATCCCGCAAATCCCACCACACCGTATCAAACTCTCGCCACGCATCCGCCTGCGATTGCCGAAGATTCCGCGTCGTCCACCCCCCATGCCCAAGATCGACATTCACGGTCCGATCTGGAATCTCCGCAAGCCGTGGCCGATCCTTCTCCATTTCCGCCATCTCTGCCCGCGCCGCTGCAAATTCCTTCCGCGAAATCAGCGACCGCACATAGGCCAGCTCCGCCAAGCGCTCCAGTTTCCGCGCCTGAAGATCCGCCCCATCCAGCGGATCTATTTTCCTCGGCAACCCCGCACGCATCTTTTCAATTTCCCCTTTTGCCTCCGCCAGATTTCCGGCGGACACCAGAGCCTTCACCAAGTAGACCCGCACATTCGCATCGTCTCCCTGCACTAAAATCTTCCGATACTCCTCCGCTGCCTTCACGAAATCGCCGGCCTTCACGAATGCCTCCGCATCCGCAATTGTCGGCCCCCCCGCCGCCGGCACTCTCCACGCCGGCACTTGCGCAAACCACTCCTCCGCATTTCGCCCCGCCGTGTGCGCCGCCCACCATGCCGGCATCGATTCCACCGTCACCTCCGGCACCCCCACGTCCACAAACCACTTATACGTCACCGCATTGTCCGTATGGCCGCTTTCATTGTCCCAGATCAACTGCACCGTGCCCCCGATCTTCACATGATCAGCCGTCGCGCCCGTCTCCGGACGGAACGCTATCCACAAATCTCCCGTCTCATTATCCACAAGCCGTCCCGCAAGACGCTGTCCCTCCGGATCCGCATCCCAAAACCATCCAGACTCGAAAGTCCAATGCGGCCCGCTGGAATGCCCGTAGTCTCCCCACCCCTTCGGCTCCGTCGGCGCCGTCATCTCCACGCACACAAAACCATCTTTGCTCGCGATCGTCCGAAGCACCTGTGGAGTGTGTCCCTCGATTTGGCGCTGCCACTCATGTATGTGCATCGCCCGCGCCAGCAGACTCCACTCCGCGCTAAATGCCTGTTTCGTCTGTTCCACGATGTTGCGATCCTTCGATGCCATTCCCGCATCGCGGATTTTTCCCAGCCGCGCCACCAGCGCATCCACATCGCCCATGCGGCCCGCTGATGGCAGATAAATCAGGTACTGCCCCAGCACCGTGGCCGAGCGGTAATTCATTTCCGACAACATCGGTTCCAATAACCGCTGCTCAAAAAGTTTCCACGCCTGCGCTTCTCGGTTGTGTTGCCGAAGCAATTGGTGCTTCCACAAAAGATCGCTCACGGAGTTCGGATCGTTCGCGAGCGCCGCCTCCACTGCGGCTAATTGCTCTTGCAGCGTGCCCGTGGACTCCAGATATCCCTGCAACGCCGCCTTCTTGCTCTCGACCAAATAGCGGTCGTCCCAGTCCTGCGCTTCACCCTTCACGGAAGAATCGGGCACCGCCACCGTATCCGTGCCGATCACCTCATCATGCGGACCAGGTTTTCCATTTTCGAAAACCGTCGACACATAGCTGAGGGTGACCGTTCGCGGCAACGTGCCTGTTTTAAACGGCTCGACAATCGAAAAATACCAGCGCCCGTCGCCGGCAGGCCGCACTCCGCTTTCCTGCCCGGAAGGAACGTACCGGTTGCCCCACGAGTCAATGAACGGCTCATAACGCTCACCGGTCAACGACTGTCCCTGCGGCGTGCGATTCATTGGAATCGACGTGATCACCGCAATATCATGCTCCTCATTGCTCAACACCCGGCGAACCACCGGCAGCATGATACCCGCCCGATGCCGCATTGATCTGCGACGCATTCTGCGGCTTCGATCCTAAGAGCAACCTTATGGGCGATGCCATCGGCGCGGAGCCTATCCCATAAATCGCATCCGCATCCGTCGTCGCCGGATTCGTCGCCAGCACTTTCTCAAACGCGACCGCATCGAAAAACCCCGGCCCCTCCGGCTCCGAATAATCAAACTCCACCAGCATGTAATCGTTGAATTCCGGATGATACACCTTCATCCGGATCGGCATGGGCGAATCCTTCACCACCCAAATCCGCGCCCACATCGCGCTCGGGTCGTACGCGTAATCGAATACCTCGATGCCCGCTGTCGCCAACTCGTCGTTCTTTACCGGCTCTCCTGCCGGTGGCTTGCCATCAAAAACTTTCTCCAGCACCACATCGAGCAAACCCTTGTCGCCCATATCGCGCACGAGATCTTCCGGAATCAGATGAATCGGGCTCTGCTCCGGCGAAATCCACTTCGCATCCTTCACCGAATAAATCCGCGCTCCTTTCCCTCCCGCACTCGCGAACTGCACATAATCCAGCCCCTGGCCACGCCACTGACCCGGCTGCTGGTAATACAAATCCAATCGATACATCTTCGGCGCCGCCGCATTGTGCGGTTCCTGCACAAACGCCGAAATGTGAACATGGTCCACCTTCTTCACCGCCCGCACCACATCCGCCCACGCGATAGAACCGCCCAATGGATTTGCACGATTGCTGAACATCACCCCACCCAGAAAAATCCCAAGCAGCACCAGCGCCGCCACCCCGATCATCCGGGCAATAAATTGCCGCCGCGCATGCCCAACATCCGGCTCCGCCAGCCGCTCCCTTACGCGCCGCATTAAACGACCCTGACAGCACAACCTCCCGCGGCGCAACTGACTCCATCGCCCCCTGCAACCGCATCGCCTCCCCTTCATCCCCATCCGCAATCTCCACCATCTCCGGCAAAATATTTTTCATCGCACATCCTCCTTCGGAAGAATCTCGCTAATTTTTGAAAGCCCATACCGCAGCCGTGACTTCACCGTCGCCAGGTTTACCCCCGTCACCTCGCTGATCTCCGCCAGACTCAAATCCCCCAGGATTCGCAGCGTCAAAACCTCCCGCTGCTCCTCCGGCAAACATTTGAACAGCGCCCCGATCCGCACTCGGTCCTCCTCCAGAGACGCCGCCATCGCCGGATCAATCGACGAATTCCGCGCTGTCAGCCGCACGTGCCGCACGAACCATTTTTGTCGCCGTTGTCGCCACCGCAGATGATCGGTCGCCGCATTTCGCGCCAGCGTGAACAGCCACGTGCTGATCCGCGCCCCCTTGGCGGCAATCGCCGGATTACGAAACACCTTCACAAAAATTTCCTGCGCCAAGTCCTCTGCCGCATCCACGTCCCCCACGCGCTGGTGCAGATACCTAACCAACCGCGTCTTATACCGATCCACAAACAGATCAAAACGCTGCAAATCTCCGCCATGAACCTCCGCGAGAATCGCAACGTCCTCGGTATCTGAATCATGCGGGCATCTTTCGAACACAGCGTCACCATCCCACGATCCAAGAAATTCCAAATGCCTCGCCATCACGCTCATTGTCGCTCCCAACCGAGTCCGAGTCCCCCATTACACGTCCGCCGCCAAAAAAAAGATTTGAAATCTCAAAAAGCCTCCCCCTATCACCCGACGCCTGCTGCCTCAGGCAGCGCCAGCACCGCGCTCAACACCCCTCCCGCCCGAGCCACTCACGCGCACCCATTACCCACCCCCCCCCCAAAAAAAAGCCCCGGATTCGCATCCGAGGCTTGGCACTTCAAAATACAAATCCAATCCCACCCCCCCCCCTCACCCATCACCCCTTATTCCAAAACTTCGCCCCGTACACGGCTCGATCCCCCAACTCCTCCTCAATCCGCAACAACTGATTATATTTCGCCACCCGATCCGACCGTGCCGGCGCACCCGTCTTGATCTGACCGCAGTTCGTCGCCACCGCGATATCCGCGATCGTCGCGTCCTCAGTCTCACCCGACCGATGCGAAAGCACCGCCGAATAGCCGTTCCGCATTGCCAACTGCACCGCCTCAAAAGTCTCCGTCAGCGTCCCGATCTGATTCACCTTCACCAGGATTGAATTCGCCGTCCCGGTCGAAATCCCCTTCTGCAAAAACTCGGTGTTCGTCACAAAAAGATCATCGCCCACAAGTTGCGTCTTCTTCCCCAGCTTCTCCGTCAGGGTCTTCCATCCCGCCCAGTCATTCTCGGCCATCCCATCCTCCAGCGACCGGATCGGATACTTCGCCGCCCAGCCAGCCCACAGATTCACCATGTCGTCGCTCGACAGGATATTCTTCGGATCCGACTTGAACAGGCTATATCCCTTCTTCTCCTTCACCCACAACTCCGAGGCCGCGGGATCCAGCGCCACAAAAATATCCTTCCCAAACTTATAACCGGCCGCCTTCACCGCGTCGGCAATCACCTCCAGCGCTTCCTCATTCGACTTCAAATTCGGCGCGAATCCACCCTCATCCCCGACCGCTGTGTTATACCCCTTTTTCTTCAACACCCCCTTAAGCGCGTGATACACTTCCGTCCCCATCCGCAACGCATGCGAAAAACTCGTCGCGCCCCACGGCTGAATCATGAACTCCTGAAAATCCACATTGTTGTCCGCATGCTTGCCCCCATTCAAAATATTCATCATCGGCACCGGCAGAACCTTTGCCGACGTACCACCCAAATACCGATACAAAGGCAACCCTGACGCCTCCGCCGCCGCCTTCGCCACCGCCATCGAAACCCCCAGCATCGCATTGGCCCCCAGCTTCCCCTTATTGTTCGTCCCATCCAATTCAATCATCAAATGATCGACATCTTCCTGGCTGCGAGCATCCTCGCCAATGATCTCCGGCGCGATCTTTTTATTCACATTATCCACCGCCTTCAGCGTCCCCTTTCCGCCGTAGCGCTTCCCATCCTCATCGCGTAATTCCACCGCTTCATGCTCTCCCGTGCTCGCCCCCGACGGAACCGCCGCGCAACCCAGTGTCCCATTCTCCAAAATCACATCCACTTCCACCGTAGGATTCCCACGCGAATCAAGAATCTCCCGCGCACGAATCGACTCAATCAAAAAGCTCATTCTGCTGCTCCAAATCAAAATCAAACAATGACATATCAAGCCCATTTACGAAGGGGCAAACCATAGCAGAATCCCTCCCCCCCGCCAAGCGGCCCCACTAAAACCAACGCGCTGAGGTGATGCCATAAAACTCATGGCGGCGGAGGGGAAAAAAATTTGAAGATGTTTTAGGATTTGGGAGTTTTTCTTTTGCATCGTGGGTGGTGGAGTCGTATAGTCATTTTCGTAGCCACCGCAGGTCGCGATGGCGGGTTAACCGATAAAATGGGGTTGAGCTCGCTCCCCCAGCTTAATTGCCGGATGCCCGTAGCGACCGCTTGAGCAGATTGTGCGAATGCCTGAACGCGCCGGTAGTGCTTACGGGGTAAGGGGAAAGTTGGCGCAAACAGCATCCTCGATAGGCTCATCCTCACGCGGTGGCTTTTTTCATTTTTGCATCGGCAGAAGTGGCCACCCCTGATTATTTTGAACGGTTTAAGCGTCCCGTCGTCACGACGCATTTGATAGGTGCCTCTTCGTTTTGAAGAGGCAGTCGAAAATGGGAGGCCGATGATGGCCAAGTTCAATCGCAAAGATCTTCTTAAGGATGTCATTCAGCATTTCGAGATCACGAAGCATCCGGGGATCGTGGGGGTGGTGGAGTCGATGCAGAATATGGCGTTTTCGAGCCGCGATCTGGCGCGGGCGGCGGATATTTATGATCGGATGTTGCGGGATACCGAGTGCGCAGTGATTTTGACACTGGCGGGTTCGCTCATCTCAGCCGGTTTGAAGAAAGTGATCGTGGATCTGATTCGCAACAATATGGTAGATGCGATTGTTTCCACCGGGGCGAACATTGTCGATCAGGATTTCTTTGAAGCGATGGGCTTCAAGCATTATGTCGGATCGCAGTTCATGGATGACACGACGCTGCGGAATCTGCATATCGACCGGATTTATGATACTTATATTGATGAGGACGAGTTGCGGATTTGTGATGATACGGCGCGAATCATTGCGGACGGGCTTGAGCCGAAGGCGTATAGCTCGCGCGAATTCATCCGGGAGATGGGGCGTTTTCTTGAAAAGAACGGGAAGGATAAGGATTCGATCGTGCTGGAGTGCTACAAGCGCGGGGTGCCGATATTCTGTCCGGCGTTCTCGGATTGCTCGGCAGGGTTTGGTTTGCTGGTGCATCAGGTGAATCATCCGGATGCGCATATCTCGATTGACTCGGCGAAGGATTTCCGGGAGCTGACGCAGATCAAGCTGATGAACAAAGAGACGGGAATTTTCATGATCGGCGGCGGGGTTCCGAAAAACTTCACGCAGGATATCGTGGTGGCGGCGGAGATCCTGGCGGAAGACGCTCCGATGCATAAGTATGCGATTCAGGTGACGGTTGCGGACGTGCGCGACGGGGCACTTTCGAGTTCGACGCTGAAGGAAGCGAGCAGTTGGGGGAAGGTGGATACGGTGTTCGAGCAGATGGTGTTCAGCGAGGCGACGCTGGCGGTGCCGTTGATCGCGGGATATGCGTATCACAAGAATGGGTGGAAGAAGCGAAAGGCGAAGGAATTCGGCGCGAAGCTGGATGCGATGGATCGCGGGGCGGGGATCGCGGAGAAGGCGAAGGTGGCGAAGGTGAAGTCGGCTTCGGAGACGGGGAAGAAGAAGACTCAGGGGGGATTGAAGCGGTCGTTGCCGGTGGGTGGGTGAGCGAGTTTTTTAGAGCATTGTGAAGAAAGCCCGAGGAGTGGTCCTCGGGCTTTTTTTGTTGGGCTTGGTGACGGTGGGAGATAAGGTGTTGAGGCGCGGTGCCCGCGCTGCCAAAGGCAGCGGGCGTCGATTCAATGGGTGAAGGTTTCGGGGGGGGGCAGGTATGATTTTTTTAGGCCGCCGAGGTCGATGGTGAGGTGATCGAGGATTACGCCGGGGTCGATCATGTAGAGGTGCAAGGTGTGGGCGCCGGGGTGGAGAGCGTGTTTGGTGGTTCCGTAGGCGCTGCCGCGGAGGACGTTGGTTGCCCAGAGAGTGCTGTTTTCGGGGGATTCGAGGTCGACGATTTGGGGGGATTCGTGATCGATGGCGACGGCGTATCGCAGGCCGCGTTCGGGGTTGAGGCGATGGGTGGGGATTGCCTGCACGGTGAGGATGGCTTTTTCGTTGGGGGTGAGGGTGTGAAAATCGTATTCGAGAGCGGGGGAGGTCGTTGGAAAGTCCTGAGGGTTTGTGATGGAGGGCGTGGTGGTAGGGAATATGGCGATGGAGTCGCCGAGGCGTCCGAGTCCGGGGATGACTTGCCAGGCGGCGGTAGTGCGATCGATTTTTCGGGTGAAATGTTCAGCGGCGATGGAGAGGTATCCGTCTTTCTCGACGAAGCCGGTGATTCCGGAGGGTGGGATTTCAGTGGAGGCGGCGTGTGGGGTCGATTGATCGGCGGGCGTGGAGGTCGTTGGGCCGGTGGAAAATTTTGGTAATTTGAAAACATCGGTGTTGTGAGGGCTGGAGGACATGATGCGATTCCATTTTCCGCCGGCGAGGGTTTTGTTGAAGTAGGCGGTTTCGGTTTGGATGGCGTCATAGGCGGCTTTGGATTTTTCAGCGGCGGCGTGGGCGTCGGAGGGAGTGGCGGCACGGCGGTTTAGATCGGCGTAGAGGAGGGTTTGGTTTTGTAATGCAGAGGCGCGGACGGGATAGGCGACGAGTTCGTAGAAGGCGTCGCGCTGGGAAGGCGGGAGAGTGTCGTAGATTTTGTTGGTTTCGGCGACGAGGGAGTCGAATGCGGCGAGGCGGGTGGCGATTTCTTCGTTGGAGAATTCGGTTGTCTGGATTGGGGAGGCGGGGTTTTGGCTGGTGTTGAAGCCGAGGTGTTCGGGCTTTCGCTGGTAGTTAAGGTGATAGTATTGGTTGAGGATATCGGCGATTTGGGTGTCGTGTTCGGGGCCGAAGGTGTTGCGGGCGAAGTCGCGGAGATATTGGCGGATGTTTGTGAGGGAGTAGCGCTGGATGTCATAGGCCATTGTCATTGCGAGGGTGATGTTGATCTCGGCGGGCTTGAGGTCACCGACGTTGATGACCCAGAGGTTGCGGGCGTCGCTGTCGAAGGCCTTGGAGAGTTCTTCCCAGACGAGGGAGGGCGGGGTGGTGCAGAGCCAGAGATAATCGTGTGGCCGGCCCCAGTAGGAGATGTGGTAATAGACGCCGAATCCGCCGCCGTTGGGGCGTTCGCGTTGTTGCTGTTCCTCGGGCGTTGCAAGTTGGCGGATGTAGCCGTAATTGTCGTCGGCCCAGACGAGGGTGACATCGGGAGGAGGTACGGCACCGAGTTGATAGAGGGTGAGGACTTCTTTATAGGGGCAGAAAATCTGGGGGACCTTGGTGAGGTCTTCGTTGACGTGATCGTGCAAGAGTTGGCGTTGGTCTTTTATAATCTGGTTGAGGCGCTGGGCCTGCTCGCGCGGCGTGCCACCGCCGGCCATGTCGGAGTCGTGGATGCCGCGCATGCCGAGGGTGTAGACGTTTTCGAACTTGCCGTTTTCCTGGAGGCGCTGTTTCCAGTAATCGAGGACGGCCTGGCGATTGGTGACATAGTTGAAAGCGGCGGCGCTTCGCCTTTCCCCACTCGGTCACGTTGTTTCGCAGCATAGGCTCGCAATGTGAGGAGCCCATGACGATGGCATAGTCGTCTGCGACTTGTTTGTTTTGCGGATAAAGGTTGAAGGCTCGCGTGACGTCGTGCATTGCGGGCCAGCAGAAATTTGCGTGGAGGCGGAGGAGGAGTTCGAAGATTTTGGCGTAGGTCTTTGGGCCGATGTCGCTTTGTTTCGGGCTCGAATGTTTTGGCGGCCCAGGGTTGGAGGCCCCAGTCTTCATCGTTTAAGAAGATGCCGCGGTACTTGACGGAGGGCGGGCCGTGGATGTGCGGGCCGGGGGTGATATAGAGGTTATCGTGATGTTGAGGCGGGGACGTCGGCCCACCAATTCCAAGGCGAGACGCCGATTTCGTCGGAGAGTTGGAGCACGCCAAATGCGGTACCTCGGCGGTCGGAGCCGACGATGAGGAGTCCGGAGTTAACGCCGGGTGCGGGGTTTGCGATGGGGGTGATGAGGTACGATTCCCATTTTCCTTCGATAGCGGAGATGTCGATGTGGTGAGATTTGATGAGGGCGTCGATGGTGGGGGAATGGCCGAGGGTTCCGATGTAGAGGGTGGGTGTGGGGGGGACTTGGGCTGCTTCTGTTTTGGAATGGACGGCGGATTTTAAGCTGGTGACTTTTTCGATATCCGTGGCGAGAAGTCTGGCGGCGATTTGTACGACTTGGTAGTCATCGGGATCGGTCACGAGATCCGCGGCAATCTTATTTGCGACTAATGCGAACCCGCCTGGCGTCGGTGCGTCACGCACTAATTCGGCATGAAGAGTGCTTGTCGCGAAAAGTAACATCGCTGCGAGTTGAGATGATAGACGTGGTGTCATAGGTGCTCAGCCCTTTTATATTTGCAAAAATTGTTATACAGCGCGAGATAGAAGCCCAAAAAAAGCTTCCTGACGGGCGCGTCTTGGAATCGGTTTTATTCCGAGCGTTAACTGAGAATACGATTGGCCCTCGCAGAGTTGGTGATTATAGCGTCGGGGGTTGGATTTTTGCTAATTGTTTTTCCAGTTCCTTGACGCGTTTTGCGAGTTCGGGGAGTTGGACGAATTGGAGGTAGACGCGGCGGGCGTGGGAGGCTTCCATGGCGGGGGAGCCGCCGATTTCGATGCCGGGTTTTTCGGGGTCGATCATGATGCCGGATTGAGCGGCGACGCGGACCATGTCGGGGATGTGGAGGTGTCCGGCGACGCCGACCTGTCCGGCCATGACGACATATTTTCCGGTGGTGGTGGAGCCTGCGATACCAACCTGGGAGACGAGGAGGTTTCCGGGGCCGATAGTGCAGTTGTGGCCGATGATGACGCAATTGCCGATTTTGGTGCCTTTGCCGATGGTGGTGGATTCGAGGACGGCGCGTTCGATGACGGTGTTGCCACCGATTTCGACATCGTCGTCGATGATGACGTTGCCAGTTTGGGGGATTTTGTGGTGGACGCCGTTGTGGGTGGCGAAACCGTAGCCGTCGGAGCCGACGACGGCGCCGGCGTGGAGGATGCAGCGGTTGCCGACGACGCAATCGTCGTAGAGGGTGACGCGGGGTAGAGGACGGAGTCGCTGCCGATTTGGAATTGTGCATGAGGATGACGTGGGAGTAGAGGGTGGTGTTGTCGCCGACGGAGGCATTCTCGCCGACGACGACGAAGGGGTGAATGTTGACGTTGGCGCCGATGATGGTGGTGGGGTGGATGGAGGCTTGAGGGCTGATGCCGACGGTGGGGTGTTGGCGTTGGCCGTGGAGTTTGACGATGGTTTGCTGCCAGGCGTAGTAGGGGTCTTTGACTTCGATGGCGGCGAGGGGGGGGAGTCCTTCGGCGCGGGTGACGCCCTTTGCACCGTTGGGGCGAGGATGACGCAGCCCGCGAGCGTGGTATCGAGTTGTCGCGCGTATCGCACGTTGTGGAGGAGGGAGACATTGGAGGCGGTGGCGGATTGAAGTGGACTGCAGGAGGAGACGATGCGGGAGGCGGCAGAGGGGTCGCCGATGAGGGTTCCGCCGATGAGGAGAGCAAGATCGGCGAGGGAGATGGGGGTTCTGGGTTCTAAGTGCTGGGTCTTGAGTGTGTCGTTTTGGGTGAGTGTGGGCATGGGAGTGTCCTGCGAGATTTGAGGAAACGAAGGGGTGAGAGTACGGGGTTTGGGGCGTGGGTGTCAATTGTGGTGGAGGGTATGGGGAGCATGGGGGGGGTTTGGAAATGTGGGTGGGAAAGCGCTTACAATTGTTGGGGATAGCGATTATGATGATTGCCACAAGTGCGTATCAATGAGAGCCTTTACATGACGACTCGGTTGCTCGAAACGATTCAATCACCGGCCGACCTGAAGAAAATACCGCTGGACCAATTAGCCCAGCTTTCCAATGAGATTCGCGAAGTGATCATGACGACAGTGGGCGTCAATGGGGGGCACCTTGCGCCGAATCTGGGGACGGTGGAGATCACGCTGGCGATGAACATCGTGTTTGATTTCGCAAAAGACCGGCTTCTATGGGACGTTGGGCATCAGTGCTATACGCATAAGTTGGTGACGGGGCGGTACTCGAATTTTTCGACGCTGCGGAAGAGGGGCGGAGTTTCGGGTTTTCCGGAGCCGGCGGAGTCCTCTTATGACTTGTTCGCGGTGGGGCATGCGGGGACGGCCATTTCGACGGCGGTCGGGATGGCGCGCGGGGATCAATTGCAGAAGCGGGACACGAAGGTGGTCGCGCTGGTGGGGGATGCTTCCGTGGTGAACGGGCTGGCGTTTGAAGGGCTGAACAATGCGGGCACCTTGAAGCGGCAGATGCTGATTATTTTGAATGACAATTCGATGAGCATTTCGGAACCGCAGGGGGCGTTCGCGAATTATCTGGAACACCTGCGGGTGACGAGCACGTATGGGGAAGTGAAGAAGCGCGTGCAGCATTTGCTGGAGCAGATTCCGTATGGGCAGCAGATCGGGGATGTGGCGCATCATGTGAAGCAGGGGATCAAAAACACGCTGGCACCGGGGCATATTTTTGAAGATTTGGGATTGAAGTATTTTGGGCCCGTGGATGGGCATGATTTGCCGGCGCTGATTGAGAAGCTGAATGAGTTGAAGGATTTGGAGACTCCGGCGGTTCTGCATATCAAGACGGTGAAGGGGAAGGGGTATGAGTGGGCGTGCGAGGATCCGACGACGTTCCATTCGCCCAAGCCGTTCCGGGTGGAAGGGTGCCGGGTGGTGCTGGAGAAGGGGAACGGGCGGAGTTGCACGTCGGCGTTTGCGGATGCGATGGTGAACGTTGCGAAGAAGAACGAGAAGATCATCGGGATCACGGCGGCGATGCCGGACGGGACGGGGATGATTAAGTTGAAGCCGGCGTTTCCGGATCGGTATTTTGACACGGGCATTTGCGAGAGCCACGCGACGGTGATGGCGGCGGGGATGAGCAAGGCGGGAATACGCCCGGTGGTGGCGATTTATTCGACATTTTTGCAGCGGGCGTTTGATCAGATTTTTCAGGAAGTCTGTTTGCAGGGATTGCCGGTGACGTTCTGCGTTGATCGGGCGGGGCTAGTTGGGGATGACGGGGCGGTGCATCATGGGTTCTGCGATTTGGCGTTTTTAAAGAGCCAGCCGGGGATCGTGCTGATGGCACCGTCGGATGAGCAGGAATTGATTCGGGCGTTGGATTTGGGGACGACACTGGATTCGCCCAATGAGATTCGGTATCCGCGGGATAATTGCCCGCCGGTGGCGTTGGGCGAGGACTCGGCGTGGACCATTACCAAGAGCGGGGGGAAATCGCGCACGATCCGCGAGGGCGATGATGCGACGATTGTGGCCTATGGATCGATGGCATGGCAGGCGCTCGAGGCGGCGAAGTTGCTGGAGAACGAGGGGATATCCGTGGGGGTTGTGGATGCCCGATTCTGCAAGCCGCTGGATGCCGAGATGCTGGAGCGGGTGTTCAGCACTGGGAAGCCGGTGGTGACGGTGGAGGATCATTCGATTATCAACGGGTTTGGGACGGCGGTGATCGAGCATGCGCAGGAGAAGCGTTACGACGCGCGGCTGGTGACGCGGCTCGGGTTGCCGGATCGGTTTGTGAAACATGCGAGCCGGGGTGAGCAGTTGAAAGAAGTCGGCTTGGATGCTGGTGGGATTGTGCGGAGCGTTCGTGCGGCGATTGATGAGGCGCGGACGATTCCGACGGAAGCGGCGGCGGTGAGGCGGCAGGTGCCTCAGATGAGGTGAGGAGGGAGGGGGGGGGAATTATGAATTATGAATTATGAAGTATGAAAGGGGAGGTGGGTTGGGGGGGGTTTGGTGGTTGGGTGCGATGATTTTTTACCACTAAGGCACCAAGAGGTTTGGGTGGATTGGGTGGCTTTTTTGGGAATTCATCCAGTGGGTATTTGTTTTTGCTTGATGGGTGGGAGTGGTCGCTGAGAGTCAGGCTCTTGGTGTCTTGGTGGTTTAGGTTTTGGGCGGGTCGGATACAGGTAGCGTCCATGGGCTTTGTTTGATGGAGAATGGGGGGCTTGGGGAGGCGTGGGGTTCCTGGGGGAAGTTGCCTCGGGGGGATAATTCGGGATAATGAGAGTTCGTTTATGTGGCGTTAGATTTGTTCCGCTGGACAGTCTTGTGTCTGGTGAGATGACATGAACAAAGGAGCGGCGGTGATCGATATTAAGATGAAGCGTTTGGTTCTGGGGGGTTTGATGGCGGCTTGTGTGACGGGGGCTGGGATGGCTGCACGTGCGGAGCCGGCGGCGTCGCAGCCGGCGGAAGATCAGGTGGTTGCCGTAATCAATGGCCACCCCGTGCCTCGCAAGCCGTTCAATGATTTGCTCATGCAGATGTCGGGCCTGCGGCTGTTTCAGGATGTGATGGATTGGACGATTGTGGAGCAGGCCTGTAATCAGGCGGGCATCCAGACGGACAATGATACGTTCGTCAAATTGTTTCAAGCCGAGAACGAGCGTGAGCTGGCGCGTCTGCCGCTCCCGCCGGGTACGCCGGATAGCGAGCGACCGAAGATCCTGCAGCAATTGTTGCAACGGCAGGGGATAACCGCGGTGCAATTTCAGATGGTGCTGCAGAAAACGGCGGGGTTGCGGGCGTTGTCACGGGGCCATGTGGACGTGACGGACGATGAGGTGAAACGGGAGTTTGAATCAGAATATGGCGAGAAGGTGGACGCGCGGATCATTACGGTGAAGTCGCTGCTTGATGCGTCGAAGGTGCGAGAGGCGATTGAAAAGGACAAGAAGGATCCGACGGACGTGGCGAAGGAGATGAATTTGCCGATCCAGTCGGTGAAGATTTCCAAAAATGCGAACGCCGATCAGATCAAGGATATCAAGAAGGTGGCGTTCGAGTTAAATGAAAAGCAGTTGTCCGCGTCCATACCGATGAATGGGATGGACTTCCTGGTTTATCTGGACAAAAAGGAAGCTGCGCAGACGGATGTGAAGTTTGATTCGGTAAAGGATAAGGTTCGGAAGGACGTGATGGAGGCGAAGGAGACGCAGTGGATGCAGAATCATCTGTCGTATCTGCGTCAGAGCGCAAGCGTAACGGTAAACGATCCGATTTTGCGTCAGCAGTTCCAGGCGATTGCGGCACAGATGAAGGCGCAACAGGATGCGGCGGCAGCGGCGACGCAGCCAAAATAATGGAGTCGAGTTCCGATTTTTGAATGAGCCGCCGGAACTTGAGGGTTCCGGCGGCTCGATTCTTTTATATGATGGACGCGGACGGAAACACGAAGTCGCGAAGAGACGAAGGGCCACGAAGTTTTTTTGTTGTTGCGACCGTGTGGATGCGTCTGATTTTACCACTGTGATTTGAGGATTTGATATGGCTGGTGGATCGAATGAAGCTTTTACGATTGATGTGTCGACGCGATTGAAGCGGTTACCCCCCTACTTGTTTGCGCGGTTGAATGGGTTAAAGGCGCAGAAGCGGCGAGGGGGGGCGGATGTGATTGATTTGGGGATGGGGAATCCGATTGATCCGTCGCCGGATTTTGTGCTGGAGAAACTGGCGGAGGCATCGAAGGATGCGCGGAATCACCGGTATTCGGTGAGCGTGGGCCTTTACAATCTTCGCCGGGAGGTGGCGCTGAAGTATAAGCGGCGATATGGGGTGGAATTGGATCCGGACCACGAGGTGGTGGCGACGATTGGATCGAAGGAAGGCTTCTCGCATTTGATGCTGGCGCTGTTGTCGGCGGGCGATACCGTGGTGGTCGGCGATCCGGCGTATCCGATTCATATGTATGCGGTGACGCTGGCGGGCGGGAGCGTGATGAGTGTGCCGTTGGGGAATGATGAGGCGTTTCTGGGGCGGATCGAGGAGGTATTGAAGAATTTGCAGCCTCGGCCGAAGCTGTTGATTTTCAACTATCCGCATAATCCGAGCGCGATCACGATTGAGCCGAGCTTTTGGGTGAAGGCGGTGGCGTTGGCGAAGAAGTACGGGGTGCTGATGATCAGCGATTTCGCGTATGGCGAGACGTGCTTTGGGGATTATGCGGCTCCGAGCTTTTTGGAGGCGGAGGGGTCGAAGGATGTGGGGGTGGAATTTTCGACGATGAGCAAGCCGTACAACATGGCGGGCTGGCGCATGGGTTTCTGCTGCGGCAATCACGAGATGGTGCGGGCGCTGTCGACGATCAAGGGGTATTACGATTACGGGCATTTCGCGCCGATTCAGATTGCTAGCATCATGGCGCTGCGGCATGGGGATGCGTTTGTGAAGGAGCAGTGCGGGATTTATGAGAAGCGGCGGGATATTTTGGTGAAGGGCCTGCGGAAGATCGGGTGGGAGGTGGAGACGCCGCGGGCGAGCATGTTTGTGTGGGCGAAGGTGGGGGAGAAGCATCTGGCGGGTCAGGGGACGCTGGATTTTTGTTTTCGGCTGCTGGAGGATGCGGACGTGGCGATCGCTCCGGGCGCGGGGTTTGGGCCGAACGGGGAGGGGTACGTGCGGATCGCATTGGTGGAAAATGAGCAGCGGATCAAGCAGGCATTGCGGCAAATTGACGCGGCGTTGAACGGAACGGTGAAGCATCAGCGTCCGGTAAATAAAGTGCCGGGAGCGGCGGCGGATGGGCAGGTTCCGGCAGCGGTACAGGATGTGAGTAATTCGTCGATTATCGGCGGGTGAGGGGAGGAGCACGAGGGTACAAGGGTATAGGGTTCAAGGGTACAAGGGTTGGCGGAAGGATCGTTAGTCTATGTAGTTCCAACCCTTGTACCCCTGTACCCTTGAACCCTTGTACCCGGGTCCACTCCCCCTGAATGCAACTATGGGTCGATTCCGGCGTGATAGATAATGATGGGCGAGGAAGCGTGGATGGCATTGCCCCTTAAGCAGCCTGCGGATGAGCTTTTTGAGGCGGCGGTGATTGCCAACATGAATCGCCTGGTCGGCTTGGCGCGGGCGATGTTAGGGGTGCCGACGCGGGACTCGAAGAGTCCGGAGGATCTGGTGCAGGATGCGCTGGTGAAGCTGTTTCGGCATCGGCACTCGTATGACTGGACGGACGGCGGCTGGAGTTTGATGGCGAAGTCGGTGGCGCGGAACGTGATCAGTTGCCGGCGCAGGAAACTGGGACAGTCGCTGGATGCGGATGAGATGTTGAGCGATTCGCTGGGCGCGGAACAGGATCCGGGCGAGCGGATGATGAATGAAGAGGCGCGGCGATTATACGGGCGCGGATTGAGGCCTTACCGGACTCGTGGCGGCAGGCGTTGGTTTTGAGGGAGCAGCAGGGGCTGGCGTATAAGGATATCGCGGAGTCGCTGGAGGCGACGGAGACACAGGTGAAGACGTGGCTGCATCGGGCGCGGGCACGACTGTTGAACATGATGGCGGATGATGAGAATCCGAAGCCGGGGCAGGCTCCGGCGGCGGAAACGGGGACGAGGCGAACGAAGAAGTCGGCGCGACGTTCAGAGAGTGTTCAGGGCGATTTTGAGGTGCAGGAATGATTCGGCAGAAAATGGATGAGTATCTGGATGGAGGGTTGGATGCGGGGGATCGCGCGGCGGTGGAGTCGCTTTTGGCCACGGACGCGGCGGCGGCGGGGTTGCTGGCAGGGATGAAGCGGGAGCGGGCGGTACGCGCGGAGGTGTATGCGGGGTATGAACCTTCAGCGGCGGAGAGCCGTGCGTTGGCGGAACGGGTGCTGGCGGCTTGTGCGGAGGATGCGGCGGCGCCGGTGGGGTGGATTGGCGGCTGGATGCGTGGAGCGTCGGCGGTCGCGGCGGGGCTGGCGTTGGTGATTGGGGCGTTCTTCGCGGGGCGGATGACCGCCGGGCCTGCGCCGACGACCGCAGTGCAGACGGTGCAGGTGATTCAGGTGTTGTATGGCGATGATGCGGGCGAGCCGCAGGTGAAGGAATTTGCGAGCATGGAGGAGGCGAGTGGTTTTTTGAAAGAGATGACGGCACGGCATGCGGAGCCGGTGGTGGTGGCGAGTGGGTTTGATACGGATCGTCCGGGATCGTTTTGAGGGTGTTGCGCATGATTTCGGGCAAGTGGATTGGAGCGGCTGTTTTGGCGGCGTGCATGGGGGTGGGTTGCGCGTGGTGCGATGAGGTGCCTGCGCCGGGCGGGGCGGTGGTACAGAGTGGGGAGGGGTTGGCAGGGCTTGAGCAGTTTTCGCAGGGGTCGCAGGCGTTGTATGGGAAGTTGGCGGGATCCTTGGTGCATGTTCGGGTGGATCCGACGTACATGACGGTTTTTACGCCGGCGCAGCGGAGGGAATTTTTGGAGTGGATGCGGGGGCAGAATGCGGAGGCGTCGAAGGATGGCGCGGGAGCGCAGGACGGCGCGGCAACAACGGGGGAGGCACCGAGGCGCGGGGCGGCGGCGACGATGGCGGCGGGACGGGTGGGCGTGCCGGCGATGTTTAGAAGGTATATCGATTTGAAGATGAAGGATCCGGCGACGGATCCGGCGCTGCTTGGGCGATTGCGGCAGGCGGTGGCGCGGTTGCAGCAGCCGGTGGGGGAATTGATGGCCGTGGTGATTGACTCGCAGGGGGATGCGCTGGTGCTGGGCGGGTGGGTGCGGGAGGGTGCGCCGCTATTTGTACGGGTGACGGTGCCGGACGGGCGGGAGATGAATGCACGGTATATTGGCGGACATCCGGGGCGCGGGCTGGCGATTGTGCGGTTGGAGAGTCCGGGTGCGGCGGCACCATTGGCGATTGCGGAGAGCGGCCCGGCGGCGGGGGAATTGTTGATGTGCATGACGGCGAATACCGGGGGGTTGGGATGGATCGCAGCGCCGGTGGGCTATGGGAAGAAGGCGGGGGAGGAGAGCCGGTTTGCGGTGTTTGGCGGTGAGAATCATGGGCCGACGTTTTTGTTTAACACGAAGGGTCAGTTGGCGGCGGTGGGGTTCGACCGGTATGCGTTGCCGATGGAGGTGGTGCGGAATGATGTGAAGTGGATTGTGCAGAATCGGCGGGATGTCGCGCCGCGGCAGTTGGGGGTGAAGTATGCGCCGGTGCCGCTGACGTTGAGGCAGAGTGTGCGGGTGCTGGCAAATCGGCCTGCGGTGGTGGTGGAGGATGTGGCGGCGGGCTCGCCGGCGGAAAGGGCGGGGTTGAAGAAGGATGATATTGTGTTGACGATTGACCGGCGGCCGATCTGGCAGATGGCGCAAATTCAGTGGGACATGGCGACGCAGGTGGATTCGGTGCCGATTGGGATTGTGCGCGGGGAGAGGGAGTTGACGTTGGATATGCCGTTAGGGGAGTGAAAACTTAAAACTCAAAACGCAAAACGCTGAGCGGAATTCCAAGGCAAAATTTGAGATTTGATATCTTTGGGTTTGGGGAAGGTGGGATCAGGGGGTGGGGCCTTCGCCGCGTTGGGCGGGCGCTACAAGTGGGGTGGTACGAGTGGGGGGTGAAGGCGGGATTTGTGTGGGAGTTTGGGTTTGGGTTTGGGTTTGGGTGGAGCCTTCGGGGCGGGTGTTGAGGGGGTTGGTGAGGTCGGTGGGGGTTGAAGGGGCGGGTTGGAGGACGAATTGGGCGTCGATGAGTTGGTCTTTGCACATGGAGGCGAGCATTTCGACGACGCGCTGGTAGGAGGCACCGATGTATTGAGTGTGGGGATCGAATCCGCGGAGGCGGGGGTCGGGTGCCCACGCGAGGTGGATGAGGACATCGGTAAGGCCCGGCGGGGATTTGAGGTTGACACTGCGTTCACCGATGGGGGAGCGCCAGTACATGACGACGTTTTGTTTTTTGGCGGGATCGGAGGATGGCGCGGCGGGGGCGGATGGGGGATCAATGCCGGGGAGGGCGGAGGCGGTGAGGACATTGGGGTCGGCGGCGGAGGATTGGGCGTCGGCGGCGGGTGCGTTGGGATCGGAGACGTTGATGGTGAGGAGGTTGTCGGGGCTAACGTAAAAAGTGCCGGCGGGGAGTTGAAGATCGTGGCCGATGAGAGCGATGCGGGGGACGCGGCTTTGAGTGACATAGATGAGGGGAGGACCGTCGGAGCGGACGATGTCGAGGAAGAATTTTTTGGAAACGTCATAGGTCCGGATGGCGCTGGAACTGACTTTGACGAGGCCGACATAACCGGCGATGCGGTCGGCGGTGCTGGGGGAATTGACGAGGCGCATGAGGCTAAGGGTGGCGCGGATGGTGTCGCCGGAATGGGAGATGGCGACGATATTTTTGACGGCTTCTTCGCGGAAGGGGCTGGCTTCGTCCTTGGCGAATTCTTCGAGGACGACGAGGCCGCCGACGTCGTTGAGGGCGGCACCGGCGCGGCCGGCCCAGAAGCGAACCTCGGGATCGGTGGAAGTGTAGAGGGGTTGGAGATAGTCGGGCATGATGGAGCGGCCAAGTGCCTGAAGGGCGATGCTGATGTCATGGTGAGGGGCCTTGGGGTCGGCGAGGCATTTGACGAGTTCGGCGGCTTTTCGCTCGGTGAATCCGGGGATGGCCTGTTCGAGGAACATGTGGCGGACGAGTTCGACGAAATCGGCCGGCGCTGCGTTGAATTCATCGGGAATGGTAAGTTCGATGAGGGATTCGCTTTCGACGGAAGCAGCCTTGTCGCGCGGGGAAGCGGCTGTTGATGGCGCGTTCGATGGCACCGGCGATGCGGTACGAGGGTGAGAGGAGTTGAAGGCGGACCATGCGGGACTGCGTACAGACGCCGCCGCCGATGACCGAGCCGGAGCGGAGGGCTTTGAGCCCCGTGGCGGGTTGAGTGGAAGCGGCCTGGGAGATGAGGCTGGAGATAAAGACGGGGCCGCGGCCTTGAGCGATGACCTGGGAGTCGATGTCGGTGCGGAGGCCGATGATTTTGAGATTGCTGGTCCAGAGGAGACCGCCGGAGAGGGAGGTGGTTTGGGTGTCGGGGACAGCCTTGAGGTAGAGGTCGAAGTTATCGCCGCGGCGGGCGAGGGGTGGGATGAGTCCGCGGACTTCGACGGCGGCGATTTGATTGGAGGCGAGGATGCGTTCGGGGTTGAGGTTTTCGGTTCCTTTGACGTAGGAGCCGAGGCCTTCGCGGTAGAGTTGGTCGGTGAGGATGGCGCGGATTTCGGGGTTCATATCGCCGGAGCCTGTGCCGGGGAGATTGGCGACAATGCCCCAGCCTTCGACGGGGAGCGGGTTTGAGTCGGCGAAGATGGCGTATTCGCCGATAGTGCCACGGAGGGGCGGGTAGACGGGAATGGTGATGAGGTCGTGGGGATCGAGGGGGGCTTTTGCGGCGCGTGGGGATTTGTCGCCGCCGCACGCTGGGAGAAGGGCGGCGAGTGCGAGAATGGTAGTGATGTATGCTGAGCGGGATGTGATGGTGCGCATCGAGTTCCTCCGCGCCGAAGTTTTTTTGTGGCCTGCCTGTGGGGAGGATTATACAGGAAAGGGGGTGGTGGGATAAGGTGGACTTTTTGGAGTGACGCATGTGAATGGGTGAGAACTGTTTTCGGGCGGGGTTATCCCGGGTGAACCCGGGGCTATATGGGGAGCGGGGTGTTTATTGGAAGAGGTCTTGTTGGGAGGGGTCGTGGTCTTTGGCGTGTTTCATCATGTCCTGGGCTTCGTCGACGAGTTGGCGGACATCGCGGAATTCGCGGTAGACGGAGGCGAAACGGACGAAGGCGATGGGGTCAATGCGACGGAGGAAGCTGCATGACGATTTCGCCGATGGCATGGCTGGCGACTTCGCGCTGGAATGTGCGGGAGACTTCCTCTTCGACGGCATCGACGATCTTGGCGATGGTTTCGGCGGAGACGGGGCGTTTGTAACAGGCCTTTTGGACGCCGACGAGGATGCGGGTGCGGTCGAAGGGGACGCGGGTACCGTCTTTTTTGATGACCTGGAGGCGGACGGTTTCTTCAATGCGCTCATAGGTGGTGTAACGGCGGGAGCAGTTTTCGCAGGTGCGTCGGCGGCGGATGGCGTGTCCGTCCTCGACAGGTCGGGAATCGATGACGCGATCTTTGCCGTCGGTGTGGCAGTAGGGGCAGCGCATGAGCGATCCGGGAAAGGGGAGAAGATGAGGGGTAGGCTACGTGTACACGAGCAGAGCGTCAACCGCAGCCCGTGCGTTGAGGGCAGCGAAGACCATAGGCCAAGGAGCGGGGGGCGTTGGAATTTCTATTGGTGGTGGGGTAGGTTGTCGATGAGTGATAAGAATGAGAGCGCGAGCGGGCAGTCGGAATGCCGGGCTGCGCTTTTGATCCTGAGTGGGTTGGATTAGTATTCGCTGGAAAAACCTGCCAAGGAGAGGCCATGTCGAATTCGTATGCCGCGCTGTGTGATGAGTTCTATATCAACATGCGGCTGGGGACGCAGATGAAGATGGCGACGGATCGCGCGACGATCATCGCCTTCTTTGAGCGGATGCAGCGGCTTTATCCCAATATGGTCAATTTTCATCAGGATCAGAAGCATGGGGAATCAAGCATTGAGGAGAATCGGCAGGGGAATGCGTACCGGTGGCTGAGCCTGGAGGCGAATCGGCTGTCGTCGGGTTTTTTGAATCCGGAGGAGCCGGGGGATGCTTACAAGTACAACAAGTCGGTGCTGGAGACGGTTCCGTACTATCTGGCGGTGAGCGCGGTGGATTTGGATTATCTGGATGTGCTGTGGGGGTTCGATTTTCAGTGCAAAGGGAATCATCATGAGTTGATCGCGGAGGCGCTGTTGGGAAACACGCCTTTGGGAAAGATGATGGACGCGCCGGATGCGCGGGGATCAATTTTGAGATGTCGGGGATTGTGTCGCTGAGCGAAGATGCGCGGACGCATGCGCGGGTGTGGGTGGAACCTCGGACAACGCCGTCGCAGGTTCGGTCGGGAGAATTTCCGGAAGAAATGCTGAGCGTGTATGTGATTGTGCGGCAATGGAGCGGCGGGCGTCGCTTGCCGGATCTGCATGATGTTCAGTCGCAGTTGATAGAGCTGGGCGAGAAATTTATCGGGGAGCATGTCTTGACCGGATTTTTGTCGCCGATACGGAATGCGATCGCGCGGCGGAGTTGAGGGGGGACTGGGGGAAACCGCCGACGGATGCCGATAGTGAAGAGTCGGTTTTAGAAGGCAGAATGCAGAGGTTTCTATGCGGTCGCTTCGGGTGGTTGTTCCATTTTTATTTATCGCAGCGGCAGCGCATGCGGAGGTGCCGGGGGTGACGACGGCACCCTCGCCGGCGGAGTTGGAACAGCTTCGGACGGACGTGCATCGGTTGGAGGCGGAGAACGAAATGCTGCGGGCGCAGCTGGCCGCAATATCGGTGGCGTCACCGATTCCGTCGGCGACATTGCCGACGCCTTCACCGGACGAGAGGCCTTTGGCGGGTGTTGAGGGGATCATGCAGGGGATGCCGCGTGAACAGATGCCCGGGTCGGATGATGCGCCTGGCAGCCTGCGGCCGACGCTGCTGCGAAAGTGGGTTCAGGATCATGGGAAGGGGAAGATGATCACGCTGCGAGGGCGGTTTCAAGATGCGAGTGGCTTGAGCGGGGGGCATTTTGTCGTGCGTATCGGAAACGGGACATCGCAACAGTCTCGCCGGTTTGAAGCGACGGTGGTGATGTCGGAGTCAGATGCGTCGATGGTGCTGGCGTTTCACAAGGGGTCGCCGGTGCAGGTGACGGGGCGGATCAAGAATGTGGATATTGCGCAGCCGAATGATAAGTCGTATGTGATGCTGCTGGATTTGGATTTGGCGGTGATTTCTGGGGAGGGGGGGAGACATTAATCGTGGGAAGGGGTGACGGGGTGGGACATTGGGAAGGGTGGGGTTATGCTTACATTTAGGTTTGATGTTGGGGGCGCGGTGCCCACGTCGCCAGGAGCACGAACGTTTTTTTTGGAGTTGCGTGGGGGGGCGTGTTGAGGAGTTTTTGATGTGTGGGATTGCGGGGGTTGTGAAGTGGACGCATGAGGAAGGGGCGGCTTGGGCGCGGGGCGAGGGGAGGGTGGGGGATGATTCGGTGCTGCGGAAGATGGCGGGGGCGTTGGCGCATCGGGGGCCGGACGGGGAAGGGATATGGGTCGATCCGCGAGAGAGATATACGGTGGGGCTGGTGCATCGGCGGTTGGCGATTGTGGACTTGCCGGGCGGGGGACAGCCGATGGGGAATGAGAGTGGCGACGTCTGGGTGGTGTTTAATGGGGAGATTTATAACCACGGTTTGTTGAGGAAGGAGTTGGTGGCGGCGGGGCATGTGTTTGCGAGCGATCATTCGGATACGGAGGTGTTGGTGCATGGGTGGGAGGAGTGGGGCGTGGAGTTGCCGAAGCGGTTGCTGGGGATGTTTGCGTTTGGGGTGTGGGACAAGCGCGGGGGAGTGGACACATTATTTTTGCGCGGGATCGGATGGGGCAGAAGCCGTTGTTGTATGCGACGCTGGAGGATGGGATTGTTTTTGGGAGCACGATCGGGAGCGTGCTGGCGTGGCCGGAGGTGCCGCGACGGGTGCCGATGGAGCAGATCGGTTTGTATTTGTTGCTGGGCTATTTTCCGTCGCCGCAGACGGTGTGGCGGGATGTGAGTCAGGTGTTGCCAGGCGGATGGGTACGGGTTCGGAAGGATGTGGTGGATGGCGGGGTGTATTGGGAGAAGGGAAGCGGGACGTTGGAAGTTGGAAAAGGGAGGGAGGAAGAGGAAGTGCGCGGGTGGGTGGAGCGGGCGGTGGGTTCGCAAATGATGGCCGACGTGCCGGTGGCGTGTTTTTTGTCGGGCGGGATTGATTCGTCGATTGTGGCGAGCGTGATGCAGCGGGTGGCGAAGAAGGCGGGGGGCAGCGCGATTCAGACGGTGTCGGTGGGGTTTTCGGAGAGCAATTTTGATGAGACGGAATATGCGGAGGCGGTGGCGAAGAAGATTGGGAGCAGGCATACGCGGTTGGAAGTGAATGCGCGGGGGGATGTGATGGCGACGTTGCGGATGCTGATGGAGAAGTCGCTGGGGCAGCCGTTTGCAGATTCGTCGATTTTGCCGACGTATCAGTTAAGCAGGGCGGTGCGGGAGATTGCGCCGGTGGCGTTGTCGGGTGACGGGGCGGATGAGTTGTTTGGGGGGTATGACCGGTATCGGGCAATGGGGATGTTGACGAAGTCGCCGGGATTTTTGGCGCGGTTCATGCCGAGGTCTCTGCCGATGGGGTCGTTGGCGAAGCAGGAGAAATATCGGCGGCTGGCGAGTGCGGCGCGGGCGAAGGGGATTTTTGGGAAGTACACGCGTCTGGTGGAGATTTTTCCGATCGAGTTGGCGGAGGAGGTGCTGGGGCAGGCGATCATGGATTATGTGCCGCTACCGGAGGAGTATGGACTGGAGGAGAATGTGTCCGCGCTGCGGTATGCGATGCGGCGGGATCAGCAGGAGTATTTGCCGGGCGATGTGCTATGGAAGGTGGATTCGGGGTCGATGGCGGTGTCGCTGGAGGTGCGTTCGCCGTTTTTGGATCATCATGTGGTGGAGTTGGCGAACGGGTTGAAGGAATCGTTGGTGATGAATCGCGGGATCGGGAAATTGATTTTGCGGGACGGCGTTCGCGGAGGATTTGCCGGCGATTGTGCAGGGGCGGGGGAAGAAGGGGTTTGGGGTTCCGATCGGGGAATGGTTCAGGGGGGAGTTGCGCGGGGCGTTGACGGATCTTCTATTTGCGGGCGATTCGTTGACGAGTGTGCATTTGCGGCGGGGCGTGGTGGAGCGGTTGGTGAGTGAGCATATGGAGGGGAGGCGGGATCATGGGCAGCGGTTGTTTGCGTTGTTGATGTTGGAGATTTGGTGGCGGGTGTTTTCGCCGGTGGTGGAGGCGGAGGGGTAATCGCGCGGCGGGGCGGATTTCGGAGTTCACGCTTCAACATGTCTTGGATGCCGCAGCATCTGTGGGGGTTTTTGTTCCGCAAAACACGCTGAAACGCGAACACCGTTGAAGGGGTTCAACTGTGCGGATGGCACATGGGAGTAGGGGTCGGTATACTTCCTCGCCTATGATTCAACGATTGAAAAACATGTTGTGCGTGGCGGGTGTGGGCGGTTTGCTGTGGTGGGGTGCGAGCGCGGTTTTGGCGGCACCGGCGGGGTGGCAGTTGCGGAATGGGTCGTGGGTGCCTTTGGTGCAGCCGAGCATGGGGACGCCGGACGGGGAAGTGGCGGAGATGATTCGGGAGTTAGAGGCGGGGGAGACGAAGCTGGTGATTCATCGTGCGAAGCAATGGGTGAAGGTGAACAAGCTGCACCCGCTGATGCCGCAGGTGTTGTTGCTGCAGGGTGATGCGGAGGTGGCGCGGGGGAACAAGTACAAGGCGTTGTATTCGTATGAAGAGATGCTGATCAACTATCCGACATCGGATTTGTACATGCCGGCGTTGCAGCGGGAATTTAATATCGCGGATGCATTTTTGTCGGGGTATAAGCGAAAGTTTTTGGGGATGCGGATTTTGCCGGTGTAGGAGGATGCGCTGGAGTTGCTGGACAGGATTCAGGATCGGCAGCGCGGGAGTCGCGATCGCGGAGCAGGCGGGTATCCGGATTGTGGATTATTACTACAGCATCGGAAAGTTTCAGGAGGCGAGCGACTCGGCGACGGACTTTTTGAAGCGGTATCCGTATTCGCAATATGTGCGGAAGGCGGAGATTCGGCGTGCGGAGTCGTCGCTGGGGAATTTCCGCGGCGTGCTGTTTGATTTCACGCCTTTATATGATGCTCGCGAACGGCTGGCGGCGACGGTCGATCGCGTATCCCCAGGCGGCGGAACAGGTGCAGATTCCGGCGATCGATGATCGGATTTATCAGTTGGAGGGGAAGAAGGAACTGGACATCGCGCGGTATTACTGGCGGGCGGGTCGGAAGCATGCAGCGGCATTATTATTACAAGCGCGTGATGGCGAATTGGCCGGATACTTTGTATGCCCAGTCCGTGCGCGAGGAATTGTCGGCGGCGGATTCCGCGGAGAGGTGGGCAAATGAAGTCATGCAGCCTGACAGCGTTTTTATTGCTCATGGTGGCGGATTTGGCGGCAGGGTGCGGGTATTCGACGAAGCCGCCGTTTAATGCGTCGGTGCGGACCGTGGCGGTGCCGATTTTTGCGAACAAGACGTTTCGGCGGGAATGGGAATTTCGGCTGACGGAAGCGATTGACAAGAACATTGAGTTTCGGACGCCGTTTAAGATTGCGGCACGGAAGGATGCGGACACGCTGCTGACGGGGGAGATCATGCAAATTCAAGAGAATATTCTGACGCGGCGTTTCGCGACGAATCTGCCGCGCGAAAGTGAATTGACGGTGGTGGTCAATTTCACGTGGAAGGATTTGCGGTCGGGACGGATTTTGGTGGAACGCAAGAGGTTCAATCGGCAGGCGACCGAGATTCCGCAGATCGGGGAGCGGGTGGAGGATGCGGAGCAGTTGGCGATTGAACGGCTGGCGGCGGCGATTGTGGATCAGATGCAGAGCGATTGGGGGATGGAGCCGAAGGAGAATTAAGGGGGCATATTTGAAGGCGCAGTTGTATTCGAACCACTTAAGGCACCAAGAGTCATTGCAGGCTGGGTCAGTTTTTCTGAAACTGCTCATCGTTCTGAAATGACCTGGAAATCGGGTTCATTTAATTTTCGTTGTTGGGCGATTACCACGGTGCTGCGCAAGCGTGGCTATAATGTCGTGGTTCGTTGAACTCCCTCCCGATAAGTGCTTTGCCTGCGCTGAGTGCTTCGAGACACTTGAGGATTGCATGCCCGATACACGCGATGATCAGAACAATCAGAAGGATAAACCTGAAGAGTCCACACCTTCGACTGGGAAGGGTGGGAAGTCGGGAGGCACGGGGGGCGGTTTGCCGGGGGGAGGAGGGGATGGAAACATGCGCTTCAGCCGGTCGATGCTGGGATGGATTTTGATCCTGTCGATCGCGGTGTTGATCTTTGTGGTGTTCCATGGAAGGACCTCGGGGCACCGAAGGAAACGACGTACTCGGCGTTTCACACGCAGTTGGAACAGGGACTGATCAAGAGCATGATCCTGAAGGATGATGGGACGCTGATCGCGACGTTGAAGGACAATGTGCCGAATGAGCCGACGTCGACGAACGGAGGGCGACAACTTGTCACGCATGTGCCGGGGACGGCGATGGATGGGTACCTGTGGAATCTGCTGTCGAAGGAAGCGGAGAAGTACGACGCCGATTTTGATTCCAAGACGACGAACAACGTTTTCTTCAGTATCGTGATCACGATTCCTGCCGTATCTGCTGATTTTTCTGGTGATCTGGTTCTTCTTCCTGCGGCAGATTCGGTCGGGCGGGCGGCGGGATCGGGATGCTGGGCAATTTCGGGCGCAGCCGGCATCGGCTGCTGTCGAAGGAGCATACGAATGTGACGTTTAATGATGTGGCGGGGATTGAGGAAGCGAAGGAAGAGCTTACGGAGATCGTGGAGTTTCTGAAGAATCCGAAGCGGTTTCAGCGGCTGGGCGGGCGTATTCCGCGCGGCGTGCTGCTGATCGGCGATCCGGGCGTTGGAAAGACGCTTGTTGGCGAAGGCGATCGCGGGCGAGGCGGATGTGCCGTTCTTTTCGATCAGCGGGTCGGACTTTGTGGAGATGTTTGTGGGGGTCGGGGCGTCGCGCGTGCGTGATTTGTTCAAGACGGCGAAGGAATCTTCGCCTTGCATTATTTTCCTTGATGAAATTGATGCGGTCGGGCGGCGGCGCGGGAATGGGATGGCGTCGGGCGGGCATGATGAACGCGAGCAGACGCTTGAATGCGATTCTCGTGGAGATGGATGGCTTTGATACCAACGATCAGGTGATCGTGATCGCGGCGACGAATCGGTCGGATGTGCTGGACCCGGCATTGACGCGGCCGGGGCGGTTCGATCGGCAGGTATTTGTGCCGCTGCCCGATATCAAGGGTCGGTATGAGATTTTGAAGGTTCACGCGAAGAAGGTGAAGCTGGGGAGCAACGTGGATTTGATGCGCCTGGCGCGGCAAACGCCGATGTTCTCGGGTGCGGATCTGGCGGCGATCATCAATGAAGTCGGCGCTGATGGCGACGATGGCGAACAAAGATGCGATCGAGATGGTCGGATCTGGAAGAGGCACGGGACAAGCTGCGGTTCGGCAAGGCGCAAGAGCCGGGTGATTGATGAGAAGGAGAAGGAGATTCTTGCGTGGCATGAGGCGGGTCATGCGATTGTGCAGGCGCTGGAGCCGGACTATGAGCCGTTGCACAAGGTGACCATTATTGGCCGCGGCAGGGGTACGGGGCGCGAGTTTTTCGCTGCCGGAGAAGGATCGGATGGTGTATCAGCGGCGGTACATGCAGGCGCGAGCTGCGCGTGTGTTATGGCGGGTCGGATCGCGGAGGAGTTGTATGTGGGGGATATTTCGACGCGGGGCGTCGGCGGACATTCAGGAAGCGAGCCGACTGGCGCGCGCGATGGTGTGCGATTATGGCATGAGCGAGACGCTTGGCCCGATCAAGGTTCTCGGGCGAGGAAAGCGGCTCGTTCATGCCGCGAGCGCGAAGGAATACTCCGACAAGACCGCGGAGCTGATCGATCAGGAAGTGCATCGGACTCATTACGACGGCATATGACGAGGCGAAGGCGCTGTCTGGTGTCGAAGCAGACGGAATTGACGGCGTTGAAGGATGCGCTGTTAAAGTATGAGACGGTGGATGGGGATGATGTCCGAAGGTATTTTGGATGGTCAGACGATCACGAAGCCGACGGTGCAGGATATTCTGGCGAGCGAGCAGCAGCGGCGTGCGGATGCACGGAGAGAAGAAGAGAAGCGGAAGCCGGAGTCGGACGGCGGAACGGTGGGGCCGATACCGCAGCCGGGATGAGTGAACGAAAGCATTGCGTGCAGATCAAGCCCGGCAGTAGCCGGGCTTTTTTTCGCGCTTAAAGAAGGGAAGAAATAAAATATTATTTTTTTGAAGAATTTCTCATGTTTTATGGGCACTTGCGCTTGACCCGAGTAGCTCTTTCCCCACAATAGGGGCTCACACTCAAGAAGAGTAGACGCGGTTTTTACAATTAAAGATGCTGAATGCGGAGCAGGATAAAAAAAGTCCGTAAATATTTATTTTTCGGACTAACCTTGACTCTTCCACCGCATCTAGCCGACATTAAGCTGTGCTGAGAATGTTTTTTTTAAATTGGGTAGTTGGTCGGATCAACCGATGAATGGATTTCGTTCTCAGTGGGGGAGTAGAGGTTAAATCTTCGGAACCGTCGCCTTTGGTCGCAAGTCAAAGGTGACGTACTTGGACGGCGCATCTGTTTGAGCGAATCGGTCGCTCAATGTGCCGCACGTAAAGTTCCGATATTCCAAGTAGGAGGTGAACATGTCAGCTGAACTCTTCCAGCGCATCGTTTTTGTTTTGGGCTTCGCAATACCGTAACCCGCCTTCAGCCTTGAAGCGCGTCCCTGTCAGGGAGTAGCGCGCGTCAGGCGTTTTCGTGCTTCTCATTTTATTTTTCTGTAGTACCCCCCTTCATGGAATTGCAACGTTCGGCAAAGCCGATCGTCCAGGCTATTCCACACGCACGGAGAAAGTTTCATGGTTACGAATACAACTGCACATCGCAAGGTGAAATATCTGTCGGTTGAGAATCTCGAGTCACGTTTGAATTTGTCCCGTTTTGCGCGGGGGCTCTGGTCCCACATGCGTCAGCGGCTCATCACCACACGCATGCCCACCGCCGGACGTACACGGCAATCCGTCCTGTTTCGACATCGCTGACAAAGGCGGTGTCGCACGCCGCGACGGCAGGAACGAAGGATGCCGTGAAGGCGTCAACAACGGAACCCCTTTTTGGCGATACGGCAGTGGCACCGAGCGGGACCTCAACCATTCCGATCACGGGCTATTCCGTCTTGACCGGTGCGAGGATTGAATACGCAAACGGCACGCCGGACATCGGCTTCATGTCGACCTCGGGCGCGGATATTGAGTACAAGCTCACGGTCGGGTCTTCGGGGACTTACAAGTTAAATTTCAGTGTCGCATCACCACAGGCGGGCACGTTTGATCTCGCAGTGAACGGAACGAGGCAGGCGCAGTATTCGTTCGCCTCGACAGGCGGCTGGCAGAATTACGCCACGACGACGCAGTCAGTGACCCTTGCCGCCGGGACGAACACGATCAAGTTGAGTCCGACGTGGGCGTCGCAGTTCAACATCAATGGGATCACTCTGACGCCCGTGAGCGTGGCACCGGCGGCATCCGGGACAGTGACAACGATCGGATCATCGACTTCGGTGCCGGTGGCCAGCTATTCGGCAATTTCCAACTCGCAGTTGGAATATCAAAACGGCAGTCCGGATATCGGTTATGTCTCGCCAAGCGGGTCGTATGTGGAATACTCCGTGAATGTCCAGTCGGCTGGCACCTATACGGTGAATGTCGGGACGGCGTCACCGGCGTGGGCGTCGATGAACCTGACAGCGAATGGGACATCGGTGGCAAATTTTTCGCTGAACGCGACGGGCTCCTGGTCGACTTTCGCGACGAGTTCGGAAACGGTAACTCTGCCGGCCGGTGCGGTAACGCTGCGGTTTAGCTCGCAGGCGGGCACACAATACAACCTGAACGCGATCAATCTTTCGTTAGCCAATGGCGCGGCGAAGGCTCCGACGACGGTCGGGTCATCCGCGGTATCGGTGCCTGTGGATGGTTACACTGCAATTTCAAATTCGCAGTTGGAATCGCAAAATGGGGCACCGGACATCGGGTACGTTTCCACGAGCGGCGCGTATGTGGAGTACACCCTGAATGTGCAGAAGGCGGGCACCTACACGTTGACGGCCAGCACGGCGAGTCCGGCGTGGTCGTTGTTCGCGGTCGGTGTGAATGGCACGCAGGCGGCGACTTATGCGTTGAACCAGACCGGGTCGTGGTCGAGCTTTGGCAACACCTCCGGCAGTGTCTATCTACCTGCCGGAACGGTGACGCTGCGATTCTCGTCGCTGTACGGGACGCAATATAACCTGGGCGGGATCACGATCGCGCCAGGGTCGGCGACGACACCGGTGACGACACCGACCCCGCCGCCGGCGACGAATGCAGGCGGGGGCTTTGACGCCAGCATTGGTGCGCAGTGGATGACTTCGTTCAATCAGTTGAATATTGTTGCCGGCTCGAAGAATGATTCCATCTACGTCACGCAGTCGGGAAATACGATCTGGGTGAATGTGAATGGCGTGAGCAACAGCTACACGGGTCCGTTCGGGAATATCGTGGTGAAGGCAGGCTCGGGAGCCGATTCGATCACGATTGATTCTTCGGTGACGGTCGATTCGCTGGTATATGGCGGGTCTGGCAGCGACACCTTGAAGAATTTCACCCAGGGAAACGCGACGATCGTTTCCGTCGGCGGCTCCAAAGCGACCGTGCAGGGGAACGGCAAGAACACGGCCTATTGGGTGGATTCCAGCGACGCGGTGAATGCGTCCGGGACGGAATGGAACGCCGGCGATGTGCATACGGTTTCCGGATTCTGGGGCGGCGTGAGCACATCGCTACAGGGTCAGAATCTATCGGATCCGTGGGGCACGGGCAGCACGACTCGCGTTGCGAATGCGAGCCTGTGGGGCACTGGGCCGACGATGGGCGATGTTGCGCAGGGGCAGTCGTCAGATTGCTTCCTGTTGGGGGCGCTGCAGACACTGGCGTACAACAATCCAAGTGGTCTGCGGCAGCTTGCGGTGGACCTCGGCGATGGCACGTATGCGGTGCAATTCAAGCGCGGCGGAACGACCACGTATGTACGGGTCGATGGTGATCTGCCTGCGGGCGGACCGTATGCGAATGGTCTGGAATACGCGCATCCGGGCAGTTCCGGGAATCTGTGGATGCCGATCTTCGAGAAGGCATACGCGGAGTTTCGCACCAGCGGTTGGAACTACTCTTCACTGAACGAAGGCAACTTCGCGGCGGTGTTCTCGGATCTTGGCGTCGGGACGACAGGGTTCAGCGCCGGGAACGCCGATTCGTTGTACAACACGATTGCGGGCGCATTGGCGTCGGGCAAAGGTGTGACGGTGGGGAACAATGCGAACGTCGTGTGGGTGGCGCCGCTGATCTACAGCCATACGTACACGGTGACGGCGGCCTGGCGGGATGGGTCCGGCAATGAGTATGTGCAGCTTCGGAATCCGTGGGGTTTCGACGGCGCGGGCAATGATAGCAATCCCGGTGACGCGCTTGTGACCATGACCATCGGACAGTTGAACGCGAATTTGCAGGCAGGGACGATCACCTGATTGCACGGCAGTTTGATGTGAGGATGATCTTTACGGGGATCAACGTCTTTGGCGTTGATCCCTGTTTTTATTGAAGGGGCGTTGCGCTTGGGATGGACCGGTAGGCGTTTGATGGTGTGAATTGTTATCCCGGGTAAACCCGGAGCTATATGCGGGTCGCCCCAAAATGATGCACGCAGGGTGAAGGTCGTCGCGTTCTGTTCAGAAGAATGGAGGCGAGGGCGTATCCGGGAGTGATTTAAAAAAGCATATTCGATTGCGCAAGTGTTTGCAGAATAATAGGTAATGCCGCTTTACCGGAAAGCAGGATTGAGCGGTGGCACGTGCTTCGCAATAGGTGAGCAGCGTGTCATTCATAATTCCGGTTTCGAGCGATGGAGTTCATCCATGATCCGTAGCGGAAACATTGAAGGTTCGATTGATCCGTGGAGCGAGGGGGAATCGCAGTTGCCCCAGACGAGGCCGTTGACGTTGACGCGGAATTTCATCTGGGTGGTGCTGTTCTGCATGTTGTCGCTGCAGATCGTGCCGGTGGCGATCGCGTGGGTGGCGAGCATGTTTTTGAAATGAGCCGCAAATGGAATGGGGGGAGGGGGAGCGTTTACGGGCGCATGGTCTCAGGATCAACGCCCGTTTTTCGCAGCCATTCTTCATACGCGAGAGGCGAAATTTCGCTGGGTTTGATCTCGCTTCTTCCACCCCAGAAGACGTTGGTGTAGCTCGCGGGGATTCCGACGGCGGCAAGGTGTTCGTCGATGGCGGCTTTGTGGGCGAGGACTTTTTCGCGGTCGGTGCCGTGGGCGACGCCCATGATGTTGACGTTGTTGAACTCCGGGCCGCCTTCACGCCAGTAGCAGTGGGTCATGATGTGAAAGCGGCCGACCTCGCGGCCCGCATCATTCTCGCGGCCCGGGGGGATGGCCCAATGGAAAAGGGCGTTGTACTGGGTAATGCGTTCGCCTGCGGCGTTGGGCTTTACGTGCTCGAGGAAGGTGGAGAAACGTCCGATGACGCCCCGAGAGTGGAGTTGGGTGCCAATGCAGATGAATTCGTCGAGTGAGACGGCAGCTTCGGCGGCGCGGTCGGCCCAGAATTGCTCGGGGGGCGGGCGGCGGCGAGTTCCAGTTCGTCGGCGGTCAGTTCGCGCTTCAATGCGACGAGGACTTTCCATTCCAGCGTGGAGAGGTGGACGTATTCGGTTTCGCGGGGGTCGGCGAGGAGTTCGCTTTTGCTGCCGATCTCCATGGTGCGGCGGCGGACGTGCCCGACGCCAAGGGCGAAGACTCTTTTGGCAGGCATGATTTTGAAACTGTCGGCACCGGTGAGACGGCAGAGGAGTTGGCAGTGTTTAGCCATGGCAGTAGCCGTCGGGAACTTTGAGGGTGGTCCAGAGGCGGTATTGGGAGCCGGCGGTTTCGCGGTCGGTGGATCGGATGACGATGTGGCCGGAGAAGGGGTCTTTTTCCCACATGAAGTCGAAGGCGTCGTTGAGTTTTTCGGGAGGGACTTTCCAGGCGATGAGGGCACCGTGGGCGAGGTTGATGGACATGAGGGTTTGACGGACGCGGCGGATGGTGCCGGCGCGGAGCATGGCGACGATGCGTTCGGAGACGGTGTCGATTTCGACTTCCGACAATGCCGCGATTTTGCCAATCGGGTCCGCCAAAAATCCTTGAATGCGGTCCTCTGCAATGGCCAATATTCGTGCGTTAATGAGATCGGTCGTTTCGACAGTGATGGCGGCGGTTGGCATGACATTAGATCCCTTGCAGGGGCGGAGTTGGGCGGTTACTTCAAAATCAGGTAAGATTCATCATTCATTGCGAATTCTTCGATCCGATCTTTGGCGCGTCGGAGCCGCTGATCAGCGTGGACATACCGACATTTCCCGTTCGCATCCAAATTACCTTGGGTGGATGGCCATGTGCGACACAATGACGATAGAAATGAACATCCTTTGAGACGATCGTAAAACCATTCTCTTTTGCATAAGCCACGATCTCTGAATCAGGGAGAGCCGCTAATTCCGTCGCCGCAACCGATCGGCTTAGCGGGAATTCAATCGCTAAATGTATGACGAGTGAGGGGGAAGATTTTCATCAAAGAGCAACTTCACGTGGCGAGAGGCGTCATATAGACGATGCGAGATTCATTATCAGCGGCCCACGCATAACAGGCCAGAATGTCTTCTCTCGTTAGAAATGAAAACTCGGCGAGCAGCTCTTCAACGGTCATTCCGGAGGCCAAATAATCAAAAACATCCCGGACAGAAAAGCGATGACCCCGGATACAGGGCTTACCGCCGAGTTTATCCGCTTCCATCGTGATGATTTTTTCGTAAGCGATGCGATTCATATTCCTACATGGTGACGTTTTTACCGCAAAAAGGCAATCTTCGACTTATTTGGAGGATGTCCGACACGAGTGCTACAATACGGGATTCATTAGGGTCCAATAACTCAACACTAGCCATCTGAAATCATGTGGAGTTTTGAATGTCGTTGAAGTACATCCGGATTCATGGGGCGCGGAACACAATCTGAAAAATGTATCGCTGGAGATTCCTCGCGATCAGTTGGTCGTGTTCACGGGATTGTCGGGGTCGGGGAAGTCGTCGCTGGCGTTTGATACGATTTATGCGGAGGGGCAGCGGAAGTATGTGGAGTCGCTTTCGACGTATGCGCGGCAGTTTTTGGATCAGATTCAGAAGCCGGACTGTGATGAAATCGAGGGGCTGCCGCCGACGATCGCGATCGAGCAGCGGCAGGGCTCGTCGAATCCGCGCTCCACGGTGGCGACGACGACGGAGATTTACGATTACCTGCGCGTGCTTTTGCGCGTGCGGGAACGCCGCATTGCTGGGTGTGCGGAAAGCCGATTGCGGCGCAATCGCCGACGCAGATTGTGGATTCGATCATGAAGCGGCCGGAGGGGACGAAGTTGATGATTCTTTCGCCGCTGGTGAGGGGGCAGAAGGGGACGCACAAGGAGGTGCTGGAGGCGATGACGCGGCAGGGTTTTGTGCGCTGCCGCATTGATGGGAAGGTGCAGGAGATCAAGGGCGGCGGCGGCGATGGATAAGAACATCGAAGCACACTATTGAAGCGGTTGTGGATCGGATTATTTTGAAGCCGGAGATTCGGTCGCGGCTGGCGGATTCGGTGGAGCTTTCGCTGAAATTGGCGAACGGGCTGGTGATTATCACAGTGGAAGAACCAGGGGGGCGGCTGGGAGGAGGGCGGGGCGAATAAGTGGGTGGATCATTCTTATTCGAGCAAGTATGCGTGTCCGGATCATCCGGAAGTGTTCGCTGGAGGAATTGTCGCCGCGGTTGTTTTCATTTAACAGTCCGTGGGGGGCATGTACGACGTGCTCGGGGCTGGGGACGATTTTGGAGTTTGATGAGAACCTGATTATTCCGGATGACGACGCTTGCCGGTGATGGAGGCGGTGGAACCGTTTCGGCGGAACGGGCGGCGGATGAACATGTATTACAACCGGATCATGCGGCTGTTCTGCCGGGATTTTGATGTTGAAGAATCGATGCCGCTGGCGGAACTTGCCGAGAAGATGAAGAAGATTCTGCTGCACGGGACGACGGCGAAGGATGAAGCGACGTATAAGGCGGAATTTGAAGGGGTTTTCCCGAGCCTGCAGCGGCGGTGGGAGAACACGGAGAGCGAGTTTGTGAAATCGCGGCTGCATGATTATCAGAGCGAGCAGCCTTGCGAGGAGTGTCACGGGAAGCGGCTGAAGCCGGAGGCACTGGCGGTGACGATCGGCGGAAAGAATATTCAGGAAGTGACGGCCCTGACGATTGCGCGGGCGCTGCGGTTCTTTGCGGAACTGAAGCTGGACACGGAGCAGACGCAAATTGCGGTGCCAGTGTTGAAGGAAGTGCGGTCGCGGCTGGGATTCATGAACGATGTGGGGCTGGGATATCTGTCGCTGGATCGGCAGACGGGGACGCTGTCGGGCGGGGAGTTTCAGCGGATTCGGCTGGCGACGCAGGTGGGGTCAGGGCTGGTGGGCGTGGCTTATGTATTGGATGAGCCGACGATTGGGCTGCACCAGCGCGACAATGATCGGCTGATCAAGACGCTGCGGCATCTGACGGATATCGGGAACACGGTGATCGTGGTCGAGCATGATGAAGACACGATTCGGGCGGCGGACTGGCTGATTGATGTGGGGCCGGGGGCCGGTTCCCATGGCGGGCGAATCATCGCAGAGGGGCCGGTGCAGAAGGTGCTGCAGAATCCGGAGTCGATCACGGCGAAGTATCTGAATGGCGAGTATGAGATCACGGTGCCCGACAAGCGGCGGAAGCTGAAGGCGGATGAGTGTCTGGAGGTGGTCGGGGCGAAGGAGAATAATCTCAAGAACATCAACGTGAAGATTCCGCTGGGCGGGTTTGTGTGTGTGACGGGAGTTTCGGGGTCGGGGAAGTCGACGCTGGTGAATGAGATTATTTTGAAGGGGTTGAAGCGGAAGCTTTATAACTCGAAGGAGAGGCCCGGGGCGCATGCGAAACTTACCGGGGTGCAGCATATCGATAAGGTGATCGAGATTGACCAGTCGCCGATTGGGCGCACGCCGCGGTCGAATCCGGCGACGTATACGGGCGTGTTTGATCTGATTCGGGCGCTGTATGCGCGGACGCGCGAGGCGAAGATCCGCGGGTACAAGATCGGGGCGGTTCACTTCAACGTGAAGGGCGGGCGTTGCGAGATCGTGTCAGGGGCAAGGAACGAAGCGGATCGAGATGCACTTTTTGCCGGATGTGTTTGTGCAGTGCGAAGAGTGCAAGGGGACGCGATTCAACCGGGAGACGCTGGAGATCAAGTATCGCGGGCAGTCGATTGCGGATGTGCTGAACGATGCGGACCGAGGAGGCATTGGCGTTCTTTGATTCGTTCAACAACATCAAGCAGTTGCTGCAGGCGATGAATGATGTGGGGCTTGTCATATGTGAAGCTTGGGCCAGGCGAGCACGCAGCTTTCGGGCGGCGAGGCGCAGCGGATTAAGCTGGCGAGCGAGTTGGGGAAGCCGTCGACGGGGCATACGCTGTATGTGCTGGATGAGCCGACGACGGGGCTGCATTTCGCGGACATTCAGAATTTGTTGAGCGTGCTGACGCGGCTGGTGGATCAGGGGAACACGGTGCTGGTGATTGAGCACAATCTGGATGTGATCAAGTGCGCGGATTGGATTATTGATCTGGGGCCGGAGGGCGGCGAAGGGGGCGGCACGATCGTGGATCAGGGGCCGCCGGAGAAGATCATTCAGAATCCGAAGAGTTTCACGGGGCAGTATCTGAAGCCGAAGCTGGTGCGGAGGGTGGTGGCGGCGGCGGGGTAAGCGGGAGCTTTGAGGCTCGCAGTCACTTTGTGGCAGCGGGTGGCAGGTCTTTGCGTCGCAGAATGAGGATCCCGAAGCCGTGCTCGCTGAAGGGTGCGCCGCCGGCGAGGTGGACCGGGATGTAGTTGGCCATCGCCCAGTCACGGATGCTTTGGGCGTAATCAATTCCGAAATTTTTTGGGCCAAAGGAGCTCGTGGGTCGGTCGATGATCGCCAAATAGGTGGGATGGCCCTTCTCCAGCGAGGCAAGCAGGGCAGGTTCACCGAACATGGCAATATCGGAGGGAATGAAGGAAACGTAGGGCGACGCGCTTGCACGTTGTGCGAGAAAGTTAAGGAGCGCGCCTTCGGGGAGGGTGGTGAGTGTATCGGTGGATTGGGATTCTTGGCTGAGGAAGGTGAGAGTGTCTGCGAAAGCGGCGGCGCGTCGATCGGTGAGGAAGGCGTTTTTGCCTTCTCCCAGGGCATATATTTTACCGTTCATGTAGTGACTGCTCAGAGCGAGATGGGCGTACACGATGCCCGCGAGGATTGTGAACATTGCGCCGCGGAAGGCGGAACCGTTCCGGTTCTTTGCGTCTAGCCATGCGGGAATCCAATCCAGTCCCGCGACCATAAGCAGCGCGGCAGCGGGACCGGCGAGAACGAATCCGTAATGTTCAAAGCGAGGATTGACGCCGAGCTTCAACAAGAGAAGGGAGGCAAAGAGGATCACCGTGACGCGCAGCCATCGGGTATTGTCGGAAGCCTTCGTCTGGCGATTGCGAAGAAACTGCGTGAGTTGCCAACCGAATAGCAGCGGCATTAAAAGCAAAAGCGAACTGCCCGCCCATATCCATATCTGCCATGGACGTAGCACGACAGCCATGCCTGCAGCGGAGAGTACGCCAAAAGCGAACATGAATATTCGCATGGAGCAGCGAGAAGTTCGCAGTGCAAAGGTCATGAACAATGCGGGCAGGAGTAAGGCAATGATCCATGTGATTGTTTTACCTGCTTGCACGAATCGAAGAGCCGGATCGTCCATACCCATGTGGTTGGAATAGTAGAGGCTTTGCGTGAGGTTCGCGTTGCCGAGAAAGAGCCAGGAGCCGAGAAGGGTCCGACCGGCGGCCGGCCACGGCATCCAATGAAGCATGAGAGCAAAAGCGATCAGGATCGGTGCGAGTGCGGACGCAGTGAGTAAGACCGCGGTTCGCCACGCGCCCTTGGCGTTGTGATTTCTCCAGAGGATGCCACTCACACCCACAATCAAGCAGCCTCCGATGGCGACAAAGAACTCCGGCTTGGTGAGAAATACCAGACCTGCGCAGACGCCACCCGAAACGATCCATCGCACGGACCGGCCTCGAACCCATCGACAGAAGCAATACAGAGATGCCAGACAAAGCGTGAATCCATGCGTTGCTTCGTGGGAGTACGGAGTGATAAAGTTGAAGTTGCCCACCACGATGAGGTGACCGAAACCGAAAATCGCAAGAAATGCGAGCCCGGAAACGGCGGCGGCAACTCGGGTGCTGATTTGGCAAATGATTGCGTAAAGGAAGACGGTTGCGATGGCGAGAATCACGGCGTTGACGAGGATGAGGGTCAGGAGATTTGCGCCGAATATGCGAAAGCAGAATGCGTTGAACGCCGGAGAGAACGGGCCGTAAAACGACATGATGTCGACGCCGAGAACTTTGCCCTCTGACAGTTGCCACGGGACATATAACTCACGGCCAAAATCAATGACCGGATCAAGCCACTGCCTCCATGTCCAATACAGCAATCCGGAAAAAGCGAAGAGGAGGAGTACCGGTCCGAGCCACACCTGCGCAAGGCACAGTCGTTGAGCGATCGTCAAGTAGCTTTTGTGCGGGAGCAATGGTTGTAAGAGGATTCATTGTTCATAATTATCGGCCACAAGAGAAACCGCGCATGACAATATCGGGATACATATGTTCGACCCCGGCCTCGCTCAGGCATTTTCAAAGGTGGGATGCACTTCGATGGTGCGATGGGGGTTGACTTGCGGGATAAGGAGCGAGAAAGTTGCGCCTTTTCCAAGAATGGAGGCAAGTTCGATGCGCGCTCCGAGCATGTGGGCGAGTTCGCGAGAGATTGCGAGGCCGAGGCCGGTGCCGGAATGTTGGCGCGTGACCGAGCCGTCGATCTGCCTGAATTTTTCAAAGATGACGCGTTGGTCTTCGGAGGCGATTCCCGGTCCGGTGTCCGACACGTCAATTCGAATTTCCACCGGAGGCGTTTCTGCCGGCCCTTCCGCTGCCGACGCTGGCGCGGCGACCTCGCGTTTTGCCCGGATGGATACGCTGCCGTCGGGAGGCGTGAATTTGATGGCGTTGGATAAAAAGTTATAGAGGATTTGCTGGAAACGGCCGGGGTCGGTGGTGATCAAAGGCATATCGGGGGCGACGGAAAATGTCAGTTCGATGTTCTTTTTCTGAGCCAGCGGCCGCATGAAATTAGCCATCGCCTCGCAGACGTCGGCGACGTTCACCTTTTCTTCGCGCAGCACCAATTTGCCGGCCTCGATCTTCGCGAGGTCGAGCAGATCGTTAATCAGGTCGAGCAATTGGCGGGCGCTCACACGGATGTTCTCGGAATAGCGCTGCTGTTTGGCGTCGCCTCCGCTTTTGGCAGTGTCGGCCATCAAATCGGCAAATCCAATGATGGCGTTCAGCGGTGTGCGCAACTCGTGGGTGACATTCGTGAGAAACTCGGATTTGAGCCGGCTCGCCTCGAATAGATCGACGTTCGATTGCGCCAGCTCGCCTACGCGGGTATCGAGGGAACGATTTGTCGCCTCCAACTGGTCCTGCGAGCCTTGCAGCGTCGCCAACATGGTATTGAAGGTTTCGGAGAGATGTTGAAATTCATCGCCGGTGGAGATTGCCGATCGAATTTTCAAATCTCCGGCGGCGACTTTTTCGGCGGTGTTTTTCAGCACGCGCACCGGCTGCAAAATCAGCCGACTCGTGATCAGATAAAAGACGACAATGGCGAGTGTGCCCCCCACCATTCCGGCGACAACGATCACAATACGATTCAGCAGAATCTGATTTTCATCCGTTTGATAGGGGACATCCACACGTATTGTGCCGACCACGGGCCATGTTGCCGTATCTGTTCGCGAGAGCGGAACTTTTTTTTCAGAATCATTCGCCGGCAGAGTGGTATCGAGCGTGGTCGTTCGCGTCGGGCCTTGCAGTGAAATTGCCGCGGGGAGAGTCTCGGAGTGCGCGTTGAGTTCCTGCGGTGCTCTAAACTCCATGCCGGGATTGCTCGCTAGTTGATTGTATTCCACGTGACATTTGATGCAGGAGGCATCGAGGCGGACGGCACCGAAGTAGCGATAGTTGAGCGATTTTTCGCCCGCCTTATTGGTCACGGTAACGACCGAGCCGGTCTCCTGCTCCTGCGGATGGGCGCAAAAAATTTGATCGCTTGAGCGGCGGAGCCATCGTCGCCTTCGTCGTGAATGAATCCCAGCGCGGAGGGTTTCATCGCATACATTCGCGGAGGGCCATAGTCACCACCGGATAACTGAACATTGTTCCAGGCCGTGGCAATTTGTGTGGTCGGCGGTTCGGAGGAAGGACTCCCGGGCGGAGACATGGCGGACGCATGGATTTGTCGAAAGAGAAGATCGGCGGCGAATTTTGCGGCTTTGACGTTGGGCTGCTTGGCCAGTTGCTCCATGCGCTGCCACGGGACAGCCAGGGCTCCAGCAATAATCACCAACACCGCGAGGCCAAAAAGCAATTGGCACTTGGCCGCCAGTGAGATGGAGATGCTGCGCTTCTTCTTGGCCATGGGTGAATTGTACACGGACGGCGGAGCGATGCATGATCAGAGACGCCCACGCTACTGCACACCGCCCTCATCCGAATGCAGCGACCATCGCACCGCACTGTAGTAGCCGAGAATTGCGCCGGGAACGCCCAACGCGAAGAAGTCGATCGGCAGCGCCCGGCTGATGAAAAAACCGCCCTGGCCTGGATAGATTGAATCCGGATACCGGCTCGCGACAAAATAACCCACGCCTGCCGTGAAAAGAACAGCGACAAAAAACGCCAGCGCGGGCACACGCGGAAATGCCAGATAGGCATTAAACGTCGATAGAAAGAAAGCCACGAAACACGCGAAGAACACCTGCCCTTTTAACTGGGTGTGCAGCAGGATGTACAACAGTAAAAATGCGACCAGTCCGGAATAGACCATCGCCAGCGGAATCGCGATCAGCCGCTGCATATTGTGAGTTCCGAGAGTTTTGGAAACAGTGAGAGAAACGCCCATCGGACCGCCGCCATTTTTGCTCAGCGGTTTAATCGCGTGATCCGCCACTCCCGCGCCGCTGCGCGTGATCCAATGCGTGTTGGCGAAAAATTTATCGTGCGCGTCGCACCACCGTTTCGGCAATCAGCAGAAGAATCGCCCACAGCAAACATTCAATCGCGAGCGACTTGGATACCGCGGCATAAGTGTTGGATAACTGCGCTGACTGGATGAGCATGTGTGCCGTGCCGCCCCGAATCGAAAGCATCGCCATTCCCGCGATTGCGCAGAACAATCCCATGTGCGGCGCATCCGGATGCACGAGCACCGTGCAAACCAGCCCGATAATCAGGAGCAACGCCAGCAGCACAACCGCTCCGAGCACTACCCCCCCACCTACCCCTCCCCCGCCCGCAGACCACGCCAGCAAGGATACGCTACCCATGTCCGGAGGCGGTGCCGCGAACTGCCATCCCACCATCAAAAACGTCGCTGTCGACAAGCCGATTGCCGCCACGTAGCGCCTGTGCCGGATCACGATCGACCAAAATGATTCGGGGACCAGTTCGGGGACCGATGCCGTCGGTGGCGCGGAAGATTCTGTCACGACATAACTCCGAATAGGGATGCGGCAACCCCTATGATGGCGCACGTGAGGCGAGGGGTCAATTGCAGCGACGCGCGAACCGCCCTTTCTTTGGGATTGCCGCGCAACCCGTCGAGCAACCAGCCGAGCCATTTACCGGCCGCTCGCAATGCTCTATCCTCCATCTGGTCAAGTTCCACACTATTCTTTTTATCCGTGTGCCATGGTCCGTAATTCCTCTGAAAAAACGCAACCTGCTCCCGCGCCGCTTCGGCTCGCAGTTCGCGGTAATGCATCCCTTGCGGTGAAGATCGTCCATGAGGATTCCGATCTTTACGTCGTCGACAAACCCGCCGGAATGGTCACGCAGCCCGGAAAAGGCCATACCACCGATTCGCTGCTCAATGCGCTTCTTCGCTCTCAAGGAAGGTGTCGTCGGCAAACAGTTGCACAATCTCGGTGTGCGGCGGGACTATGGATTGTTGCACCGGCTCGACAAGGAAACGTCGGGGCTTCTCGTTATCGCGAAGTCTCCGAACGCCTACGATCAGTTGCGTCGTGATTTTGAAGCCCGCAAGGTGGACAAGGAATACCTCACCCTGACCGCCGGTATTCCGTCACCTCTGCAAGGCGTCGTGCAGGCTCGCCTCAAGGAAGTCGAAGTGCCGAACCCCGACGCACTGCGCTCGTGGGACAATCAAAAAAGTCGTGATCTCCCGGCAAGGCGAAGAAGCGATCAGCGCGTACAAAGTCCTCTCCCATGTGGAGCCTTCAGAAGAAACCCAGGCCGCGGCCCTGATTCGCGTGACGATCAAGACCGGCCGTCTTCATCAGATTCGGGCGCACATGATGTTCCTCAACTGCCAGGTTTTCGGCGACGACATCTACCTGCTCGCCGCCACGGAAGGAGGAAAAAAAAAGCACGACGCCCCGCGTCCGCCTCGCTTGTGCCTGCATGCCTTCCATCTCGGATTCAAGCATCCGATCAGCAACAAATGGGTCCATTTTTATTCCGAGCTTCCGAAGGATCTCGCGAAGTTTGCCGAAAAATTGAACCTCACAATTCCGGAAAACCTCCAAATTTAAAAATCAAAATCGAAACCGCGAGCCAATCGCCTATACTCCAGCGGCATTGAAAGGCCTTGCATGCGCATAGTCTCCGTTCTCTCCACGCTCGACACGCCCGCGGTGCTGTGCGCGGATATTGAACAGCAACTTCGCAACGCCCTGCCGGACCCGCGCCCGACCTGCTCCTCCTTTTTATCACATCCGAATGGGTGGATTCGTTTGAGCAGATCGTGACTCCCCTGCGGACCGCGCCGAAGCCCAAGCAATTTCTCGCGGTCATTGCCGAATCCGTTATCGGTGCCGATCGAGAATTGGAACGCACCCTTGCCGTCTCCGCGCTCGCGTTCTCCCTTCCCACAGGCACCGTCAACACCTTCCACCTTGGCGAAGACGAATGGCAGGAATTTCTCACCGACGACGAATCGCTCGTCACACGTCTCGCCCCAAGGGATTTCTCGCGCGGCGATGTGGCAAAAGATCTCCGCGCCTTTCTCTTCCTCGGCGATCCCTTCACCACACCCATCGTTCAACTCCTCAATGCCTGCTCCCGCCTCTTCCCCAACGCTCCCGTCATCGGCGGAATGGCTTCAGGAATACGAGCCGCGGGCGAAACTCGACTGGCTCTGAATGATGCCATTCATTCCTCCGGACTCGTGGGCATCTCCTTCTCCGGCAACATTGAGATCGACTGCGTGGTGTCGCAGGGATGCAGACCGGTCGGGAAGACATTCGCCATCACCCGCGCCCACAAAAACGTCATCGAGCAACTCGACGGGAAGTCCCCCCTTGCCGTCATCGAAGATATGGTTTCGCATCTTTCCCCACATGACAGGCAATTGATCGCCACGGGCGGCCTTCAGATCGGGCGCGTCATCGATGAAGGCAAAGGGAATTTTGGGCGTGGGGATTTCGTCATTCGCTCGCTCGTTGGCGTTCGCCGAGAGACGGGCGCGATACTGGTCGGCGACATGCTTCACGCGGGCGAAACCCTGCAATTCCACGTGCGCGATGCCAAGACCGCCGAAGAGGAAATGCGATTGCTGCTCGAAGGCGAAGCGCTCCTCACCAATGGCGAGCCACCCGTCGGAGCCCTTTTGATCACCTGCAATGGCCGCGGCACACGGCTATTCGACATGCCGCACCATGATGTGACGCTGACTCGCCAGGTGCTGGGGCCGATTCCCGTCGCCGGTTTTTTCGCGGCGGGGGAGCTTGGACCGGTGGGGAAGAAAAATTTTATTCATGGTCATACGGCGGTTCTGGCCCTGTTCCGTCAACCCGCAAGCACCCGTAGCGAAATGGGTTAAGCCTGCCTCACGAAAGATTAAACCGCCTAATCTAATTTATACTTTCGGTACCGGTCGACATAATATAATTTGAATATCAGGCATTCTTCACGAGGATAACGTGCCCGAAGAGCTCAAAGATTTATTGGAACAAAGTCCGTTTGAGCCCTTTGTCATTGTCACCAGCAGTGGCCAGAAATATCTGGTGGAAGATCCACACAGCGTGGCACTCATGACGGGCCGTGTATTCGTAGCGCCAAAAAATGAAAAGTGGGCCTTTATCAAGATGGGCCAAATCACGGCCCTCGAAGCCGCACCGAAAGCTGCATGACCGCACTTTCCAGCAATCGCCTCCCAGGTTTTCGGAATATCAATACGCGCTCGGCTCTTCCAAGTACGTATATCCGCCATGCCATCCTCATAATAACGCATCAACTGCGTCCCCTCCTCCAGCGTGATTTTCTTTTCACGCACTGCACATTCCACCTGCTTGCGCAACTTGCCGATGAGTTCGTCGGCGTTGAACTGGACGTAGCTGAGGACCTCGCGCACCGTGTCGCCGCGCACGACTTCTTCGATCGATGCCTCCCCATTCTCGCCAACAGTGACGTGAACGGCATTGGTGTCGCCGAGGAGATTATGCAAGTCGCCGAGAATCTCCTGGTACGCCCCCACTAAAAATGCGCCGATGTAATATTCGCTGCCGTTGTACTCGTGTAGTTCAAGCGTTTTCTTCACATCACGCAGATCAATGAAGGAATCGATCTTTCCATCAGAGTCGCAGGTGATATCCGCAAGCACACCGCGCCGGGTGGGCTCCTCCTTCAACCGATGGATCGGCATCACGGGAAACAACTGTTTGATCGCCCACGAATCCGGCATGCTTTGAAACAGCGAAAAATTGCAAAAGTAAGTGTCCGACAACTGTGCCTCAAGATTCTCAAAATCGTCCCCGCCGCCCACGCCTCCCGTGGAATCACCTTCTTTCAATATTTTCAACACCCGCCCGCACACGCCCCAGAACAGTTTTTCCGTCAAACTCCGAAGTTCCAAACTCAGGTATCCCAGGTTGAACAGATTCAACGCCTCATCGCGCTGCTGAATTGCATCGTGATACACTTCCTGAAAATTTTTCTTGGTCACGTCGCGGTAGCTCTCGAACAACTCCTTCACCGGCTGCGGAATTTCCTCCACCACTCCGTCGGCCCCGGGCTTCCCCTCGGGCAACACCGACGGCACATCGAAAGCGTCAAAGCCGCTTACCCCCAGCACGTTGAAAATTAACACGCTGTGATACGCCACCATCGCGCGCCCGCTCTCCGAAATGATGTGCGGATGCTTCACCCCCGCCTCATCGCAGACGCTCTTGATGCGGAAGACGACATCGTTCGCGTATTCCTGCAACGAATAATTGATCGACGACTCAAAGTTCGTCTGGGACCCGTCGTAGTCAATTCCCAGCCCGCCGCCGACATCAATATATTCCATCCCCGCGCCGGCCCGGACAAGCTCCGCGTAAATTCGCGCCGCTTCATTCAGCGCGGTCTTCACCGTACGGATATTGGTGATCTGACTTCCCAGATGAAAGTGCATCAGCTTGAGGCAGTCTTCCATCTTGCGTTCTTTGAGATACTCAAGGGCCTTCAGGACCTCCGCGACGAAGAGGCCAAATTTCGACCGCATCCCGCCGGAAGACTCCCACCGACCGCTGCCGCGCGTTGCCAGCTTCACCCGGACGCCAATCGCCGGCCGAATGCCGTGCTTCTCCGCGTACTTCACAATCAACTCAAGTTCAGTAAACTTTTCCACCACTGGAATCACATGTTTTCCCAGCTTCTGGGCGAGAATGACCGTCTCGATGAATTCATCATCCTTGAAGCCATTGCAGATGATCGGCGCGTCGCCGTTGTTCATCAGCGCGAGAACCGCGAGCAGTTCCGGCTTCGAGCCGGCCTCCAGCCCGAAACCAAAGGGCTTGCCGAACTCGACGATCTCTTCCACAACGTGGCGCTGCTGATTCACCTTAATCGGATAGACGCAGGAGTAAGTGCCCGTGTAATTATTTTCGGTGATGGCAGTCTTGAACACCTCGTGCATTTCGCCCACGCGATGCTTGAGGATATCGGTAAAACGTACAAGCACCGGCAGGTTGATGCCGCGGGTAATCAATTGATCGACCAGTTTCTTCAGATCGACGCTCTGCTCGGGACGCTTGGACGGGAAGACGGCAACGTTTCCTTCCTCATTGATCCCAAAGTACCCCTTGCCCCAATTCCTAATGTTGTAGGTCTCGCTGGAATCCTGAACGCTCCACGCTTTCATCGCTTTCATCAAATCCATCGTTGCTTTCATCCTTGCATGATCGAGTCCGTGCGGTTCCCCAAAAACAATGCCCGCGCTTTGATTCAGGGAGCGAGTATCTTACGCGATTTCATCCCGCGCGCCGCAATCGAATGTCCCGGCGATTTTAAAAACTTTCGTGTCTTCCTCTCGACGAAGACATAAAGAGTCGCCGCATATCGGAACGGACGCCCACTGCCTCCGGCAGCGTGGGCACCGCGCCTCAATACCCATATCGTGTATCTTTTCAAAAAGCCTCATGGAAATTCACGCCCGAGCCCGCGTCCAAGACCCACGCCAAAAGCACCACCATAATGATCCCCCCCGCCAAGTCCGAGAAAAAAATTTGATGCCGAGATCACAAAAAGTTTTGCCTCGCGCATCGTCACATCGTAAATCTAAGGTGTCATCGACACACCCATCGCCGATGTCACTTGGCGACGGGTGAACAAGTATCGGAAAGAGCGGACAGGCCATCGCGGAGGTTCTTCGGAGCAATGGCCGGTTTGTCACGATCTGCCCTGGATCGGGGCTCGTCAGGATTGCCTCCCCTGGCGGGCCCATATTTTTTCCCTCATTCATTCGAGGCTGACCCCCCTACCATTATGGTGCCCTATCCTCCCGCCGACCCGCCCGTCGGGGCAGGAGCCATCGATTTCCCTCACTGGATTTGCCACCACTCTGACAGTGTTGCGAACGCAGCCCCCGCTGGCTATCGTGTAAGGCGTAACAACTTTGACCGTGGCACAGAGGTTGCACTCATGATGAGCTAAGGTTCTCCGAGTGCCTTCCATAAAGAGTTTCAACATATGCGATTAGACGCCTCCCAACACATGCGAATGGAACAGCGAATGAAGCTGGCTCCCCGCATGATTCAGTCCATGGAGATCCTCCAACTTCCACTCATGGCTCTCGAAGAACGCATCGAGCAGGAACTTTCCGCCAACCCCGTCCTCGAACGCCGCGAATCGGACTACGAAACCCCCGACCTCACCGCCGTCGCAGGTATGCCTCGCGAAGTCGTCACCCCCGCTGAAGTAACCACCCCTCAGGTCGAAAAGCAGGCCAGCGAAATCTCCGACCGTGAAATCGAACAGTACATTCAGGACCAATCCGACTGGTCCACCCTCAACCGCGGCTCACGCCAGCGCTCCACCGGCGAGCGCGACGCGAAAATGGACGCCATGGCCAACACCGCCGCACGTGGTGCCAGCCTGCAGGAAGAACTCACCCGCCAGTGGGACCTCGTCGAAGTCGAGGACCGCATTCGCCGCGCGGGCTACGTCCTCATCGACTGGGTCACCGATGATGGCTACATTCGCGACACACTCGAAACGATTACTCAACATCTGCCCGCTGGGCTCACCGCAAAAGATCTGGAGGACACCATCCCGGTGTTGCAGCAACGCCTCGAACCCGTCGGAATCTGTTCCCGCGACCTGCAGGAATGTCTGCTATTGCAAATTGACGCATGGGAGCGCGATCAGGGATATCGACCTGACCGTACCCCGCGTTCTGGTCAGCACCTATTTGCATGATCTTGAGATGAACCGCTTGCCGCAGATCGCGCGGAAGAGCGGCTTCACCATCGAGCAGATCAATCAGGGCAAGGAATTTCTAAAGCATCTCAACGCCCGCCCCGGCAGTCTTTTGGGCAATGCGCCAGTGCCCAAGGTCACCCCCGACGCCATCGTCGACCGCAACGACGAAACCGGAGAATACACCGCGAGATTGACCGAGGAGCACGCCCCGCGCCTCTACATCAACGAAATCTACAAGCGAATGGCCAAGACCAAATCCGTCGATGGGAAGACCCGCGAGTTTATCTCCAACAACATCCGCAACGCACGCTGGCTCATCGAATCCATCGAACAGCGGCGAAATACACTGTTGCGAGTATTGCGCGTGGTCGTCGAGGCGCAGAAAGAATTCCTGGAGCACGGCCCACAGTTGATGAAACCGCTGCCCATGATCGGCGTCGCGGACCAGTTGGGAATTCACGTCGGAACCGTGAGCCGGGCCGTCGCGGAGAAATATATCCAAACGCCCCGCGGGATTTTTCCGCTTCGAATGTTCTTCACCGGCGGAACGGAAAACGCCGAGGGAGAAGCGATGAGCTGGGACGCCGTGAAGGCGAAGCTCGGGGAAATCATCCAGAACGAGGACAAGGGAAATCCGCTCTCCGACGATGAGATCGTCGTGAAGCTCAAGGAGCAGGGGATTGAACTGGCCCGGCGAACGGTCGCGAAGTATCGCAAGATCGCGGGAATTCCGCCGGCACGGCGACGTAAGACGTTTTAAGAACGACTATTCCCCGGGTGTCTTTTCGCTTTAGACTGGCCGCTACGAATATTCCGATTGCATGATATACTCATGCGTATGGTCCCGCTGATTCAACAACATCGCACGGAACTGTCTGATCTTTGCCGAAAATATGCGGTGAATCGGTTGGAATTGTTTGGTTCTGCCGCCACCGGAAGTTTCGATCCTGATTCAAGCGACCTTGATTTTTTGGTGGAGTTTCAGGACTTCGTTTTAGCTAATGCGGCGGATAGATATCTTGGACTGCTGATTGATCTGGAGGATCTTTTTGGCAGGAAGATTGATCTCGTCTCTTCCATGGCCATTACAAATCCGTATTTCAAAGAGGTCGTGGACAGAACCCGAGTACCGCTTTATGCAGCCTGAAACCGCCAAATTATTGACTGATATGGACCGAGCCGCCGAACGTATTGAACGGTTTACCTTGGGCAAGTCGTACGAAGATTATGTAAACGACGACTTTTTACGATCGGCGGTCGAGCGGCCAGTTTGAAATTATCGGCGAAGCTCTGAGCCGTCTGATGAAACACAATCGCGACGTATGCGAGAGAATCACGGATTCCCGAAAGATTACTGGTTTTCGCAACGCTTTAATTCACGGGTATGACTCGATACACGATGTGATTACCTGGGGTGTTGTCACCCAGAAGCTGATGACTCTTCGCCGCGAGTTGAAAGAATTGCTTGCGGAATAGCCCCAAAATACGGTCATCATCCACAACATTTTTTATATTTCTTCCCGCTCCCGCAAGGACACGACTCATTGCGGCCGATTTTTGCGCACCGGTCGCGTGATCGGCTTCACTTTGCCCGAGGCCAATTCCAAATAACCGGGAGTGAGCGCCTTCACATAAGCACCAAGCAGACGGCCATTGCTCAGCCGCCCATCAGATTCGAGCTGCGTCAAAAATGCGGCGCACACCGCGGGCACCTGCGCTCGAATGTCTTTCGCAATATTTAATCGGGCAAGCGTATCGAGTGCGGATTTCAGATCCGGTTCCTCCACCTCCGCCGGCTCCACATCTCGTCGCGCACGCAGCCGCAAGAAACATCACCAGTACCTCGGCGGCGATTTCGCGAACCGCAGGCGCAAACTGCCGTACCGCGTCCGACATGCAAAAATCACTCACCCAGTTTTCAATCTTGTCCTGAGCGTATGGTGTGGGCATGGGTGTTCCCGGTTGAACGAAGGAAAACAATCAGCATACAGACAATAGAGTTCAGCGAAAGTTCCCCCCCTCCCCGCCCCTCATCTCTACGCAGGCAGATTCACGGTCTCCGGAACCCGCCCCATCGTGCCGGCCGTCACTACTATTCGCTCAATGCAATCCAACAGCTTGGGAAAGTTAATGGGTTTGGTCAAATGTGCCTGAAACCCTGCCTCCCGACTCCGTCGAATATCATCTTCCATCCCAAAACCCGACAACGCAATCGCCAACACTGGCCTTTGCGCTTGAATGATCCGCATTAAATCCAGTCCCGACCCGTCCGGCAAACCGATGTCGCTAATCACAAGGTCGAAAGCGTCCTTCTCATAAATCCGCACCGCTTCCGCCACGCTTTTAGCGAGAATGACATCATGCATCTCATTGGAGAGCAGTCGCGACATCACGCGCCCCGTGTCTGGATGGTCTTCCACGAGCAGTATTTTGAGCGGTCGAAATGCCGCGGGAGGAGAGGACGGCGGTTGAGGGAACGCCGCCGCCGCCTGCCGACTTTGATCGAGCGGGAGCTTGAGGGTAAACGTAGCGCCTTTATTCCCGCCATCGCTGGACGCCGTAATTGTTCCACGGTGGGCATCCACGAGTGCCTTGGTGATGGTCAGGCCAAGCCCAAGGCCGCCGAATTGCCGCGTAATGGAACGCTTTCCCTGCTCAAACGCATTGAATATCCGGGGAAGAATTTCAGCGTCGATCCCAATGCCGGTGTCGGTCACGCGAATCATCAACTCGCCATCCGCAGAGTTTTCAGACAACACCTCAATCGTGCCGCCGCTCGCGGTAAATTTGACCGCGTTTTTGAGAAGGTTCCACAATACCTGGTGAAGGCGGGTTCGGTCGCCGCGCACATGGGATTTTTCCGCCCGAAGATGTGCGTGCACCGTCAGCGATTTCGACTTGATATCCATCTGACAGATATTCATTGCTTCGTTGATGAGCGAGTGGGCATCCACGGAATCCAACTGAAGTTCAATCTTCCCTTTGCTGATGCGGGTGAGGTCGAGAAGGTCATCAATGAGCCGCGCTTCCAATTCCACATTGCGCCGGATCATTTCGAGATCATCGCGCATGCCTGAAGCGATCTGATCATCTTCCGAAATCGAAGAAAGAGTCGCGAGCACCGGGGTCAGCGGTGTCCGCAACTCGTGGCTCAAAACCGCAAGAAACTCATCTTTGGCCTTGTTCGCGGCGCGAGCTTCAGCGCTCTGCGTGTTCTCGATGGCAATCGACGCCATCTGCGCCAGCAGAACGAGAATAGCCTCGTCGTCCTGGGAGAACTCATCCATCATTTTATCGACGACAGCCACAAACCCCATGGCCCGCCCATCGCTGGAGGTCAGTTGCGCTGCAAGCAACCCCGTGATTACCTGTGTGCCCGGGGTCATGACGCCCCATTCCAATGCTCGCGCATGGTGCGGATCGATGCGAATCGACTTGCTCTTTTTCAGCAGCGTTTGCAGCACATTTCGCTGTGCCGGCGTAAGAATGTGGCCCCGCTCCCCGCATGCGGCCTTCCCCAGACTACACGAATGGGCTTCACCGGAAAGCTCATCGTGTTCCAAAACAATCATCGCACTGGCGGGCCCGGCACCGATAAGCTCCCGCGCGGATTCCGTCACCAGATGCAGAATCCGATCAACCGAGTTCTCCGAGTTGACGCGCATCGACGCCTGCGCCAGCCGCTGAAGCTGGCTCGTGCGCCGGCGATGAGCCTCCGCCTGCCTTTTCACTTCCTCCGTCTTCTGATAAAGCTCGACAAATACGCCGACCTTCGCGCGAAGAATCTCCGGCACCACCGGCTGAAGAATGTAATCGACCGCGCCCAGCGAATAGCCGCGCTCCATGAACACTTCGTCGCCGTAAGCCGTAATAAAAATAATCGGAATATGCTCGGATGTTTTCCGCCCGCGGATCAGCGCCGCCGTCTCGAGTCCATCCATCCCCGGCATGTTCACGTCCAGCAGAATCAGCGCGAAATCCCGCTGCAGCAGGTGCCGCAGTGCCTCGCGCCCTGAGCTGGCCCGGACGATGTCCAGATGCATGTCCGAAAGAAGCGATTCTATCGCCAGCAACTTCTCGGGGCGGTCATCCACCAGCAAGATGCTTGCTGTGCGTTCTGTGTGCATCCTTGGCTACTCCGCGTCCGCTACTGCCGGGCTGTGCTTTGACGCCCCGCACGGACGTTTCCGATTGTACAGCACTCAGCGATGCAACCAAATCCGAAGCAGCGACAATATTTGGGCCGTGTCCACCGGTTTCGAGATGTAATCCGACGCGCCCGCATCAATGCACTTTTCGCGGTCGCCCTTCATCGCCTTCGCCGTCAGCGCGATGATCGGCAGCGCCCTGAACTTCGGCAACTTCCGAATCGCTCGCATCGTGTCGTAGCCATCCATCTCCGGCATCATGATGTCCATCAGCACGACGTCGATATCCGCGTTCTCCTGCAGAATCTCAATCGCCGTCTTACCAGTCTCAGCCGAGAAAATCTGCATATTGTGCGGCTCGAAAATACTGGTCATCGCGAAGATGTTCCGGATGTCGTCATCCACAATCAATATCTTCTTGCCCGTCAGAACGCCGCCCGCATGATGCAGATCTTCGAGCATCTTCCGCGTCGCTTCCGGCATGTTCTCCACCGGCCGATGCAGGAACAGAGCCGTCGCATCCAGCAGACGCTCCGGTGACCGCACATCTTTCAGCGCGGTGCTCTGCGTCAACCGCTTGAGATGAATCTCCTCTTTCTTCGTCAGCACCCGCGTGGAATAAATAATCATCGGCATGTCATGCAGACCGCGCTCTTCCTTGATTTCATCCACAAGGTCGAACACTTTCATGTCCGGCAGGTCAAACGAAAGGACCACGAGATCCATCGGCGACTCGCGCAACACCTCCAGCGCTTCCTTGCCTGTCGCCACCGACCGAATATTCAGCCCGGCGCGGCGAGAAGCTCCATGAGCGCCTTCCCGTCCGCATCATGCGCATGTACAAACAGCAGTTCACGCGTGTCCTTGTCGATAAATTCCCGAATCCGCTTGAACGTTTCGTCCAGCATCTCCTTCGTCTTCACCGGCTTCGTCAGAACGCCAATCGCCCCGACCCGAATGCCACGATCATGCTCTTCGTCCGTGGAAATAATCTGCACCGGAATGTGACGCGTGGTGATTTCATCCTTCAGCCGGTTCATGATTCGCCAGCCATCCATGTCGGGAAGATTGATGTCCAATGTAATCGCCGCCGGTTTGATCTCTCTCGCAAGCGCGACAGCCGTCGCTCCCCGTGACGCCACGACGGCCTTGAATCCGTTCTCATGCGCCATATCCACCAGGAACCGCGCAAAATTCTCATCGTTCTCCACGACCAGCAGGACGCGATCCGCCGACGTGATAGTGTCCGAATCGTCGTCCACAAAGTTCGCCGGATCGATGAGCGCGTCCGCCGTCACTTGCGCCGGCGTCAGGCTCATCTCCGTCTCGACCAACGCCGGCGGCAACGCCAGCGGTTCCGCGCTCGCGGATTTCCGGAGCATCTTCACCGGCGCGTAATTCGTCGGCAGGTAGAACGTGAACGTGCTCCCTTCGCCCGGCGTGCTCGTCAACCGAATCTCGCCGCCCAGCAGCCGTGCAAGTTCGCGGCTGATCGCCAGACCGAGACCCGTCCCTCCGTACTTCCGGCTCGTGCTTCCATCCGCCTGCTGGAACGCCTCGAAAATGATCTGCTGCTTGTCCGGTTGAATCCCGATTCCCGTGTCGCGGACCGAAAGAGCAAGCACCGTCTTCGCGCGATTGAGAGTTTCGTTCTCGCGGTTCCAGCCCGACTCCGCGCTCGACGATCGTGCAGCGTGACTTTGCCGCGTTCCGTGAACTTGAACGCATTCGACAGCAGGTTCTTCAAAATCTGCTGCAGACGCTTCGCATCCGTATGAATGATGCGCGGCATTCCTTCCGTCGCCTCCACATCGAAGTCCAGCCGTTTGTTGTCGGCCACATGCCGGAACGTGCGGAGCACGTATTCGCCCAGCTCGCGGATATTGACCTCGCCCACATCCACCACCACCGTTCCGGACTCGATCTTCGACAGATCCAGAATGTCGTTGATGAGGTTGAGCAAATCGTTTCCAGACGAATGGATCGTCCTGGCGAAATCGACCTGTTTCGCGCTGAGGTTGCTCTCCGTGTTCCGCGACAGTTGATCCGAAAGGATAAGCAGGCTGTTGAGCGGCGTGCGAAGCTCGTGCGACATATTCGCAAGGAACTCCGACTTGTACTTCGACGTAAGTGCCAACTGTTTGGCCTTTTCTTCGAGCGCCTGGCGGGCCTGTTCGACCTCGCTGTTCTTGCGTTCGACCTCCACATTCTGTTCCGCCAGCAGCTTCGCCTTTTCTCCAAGCTGCTGATTCGTCTGCTGCAGCTCTTCCTGCTGGCTCTGCAGCTCGCGGGCAAGTGACTGAGACTGCTTCAGCAAATCTTCAGTACGCATGTTCGCTTCAATCGTGTTCAGCACGATCCCGATCGATTCCGTCAACTGATCCAGGAACGTCTGGTGCGTGGTGCTGAATTTATCGAACGACGCAAGCTCGATAACCGCCTTCACCTGACCTTCAAAAATAACGGGCAACACAATAATGTTCAGCGGCACCGCTTCGCCGAGGCCCGAGGTGATCTTGATGTAATCCGTCGGCACGCTCTGCAGGAGAATCTTCTCCTTCTCCAAAGCGCACTGCCCGACCAGACCCTCGCCCAGGCGGAAATTGTTGTCGATGTTCTTGCGTTCCTTGAACGCATAGCTCGCCAGCAGCTTCAGCAGCGTATCGTCGCGGCACGTTGTCCATCGTATAGAACACGCCCTGCTGCGCACCACGACCGGCGCAAGCTCCGACAGAATCAGCCTTCCGACCGTCAGCAGATCCTTCTGCCCCTGCAACATGCGGCTGAACTTCGCCAGATTCGTCTTCAGCCAATCCTGCTCGGAATTCTTCAGCGTCGTGTCTTTCAGGTTGCGGATCATCTCGTTGAGGTTGTCCTTCAGCGCGGCCACCTCGCCCTGCGCCTCGACCTGAATCGACCGGGTCAAATCGCCGCGCGTCACGGCAGTCGCGACATCCGCGATCGCTCGCACCTGCGTCGACAGATTCGCCGCAAGCTGATTCACATTGTCCGTCAAATCCTTCCACGTGCCCGCGGCGCCGGGCACGTTCGCCTGCCCGCCCAGCTTCCCTTCCACGCCCACCTCGCGGGCTACCGTGGTCACCTGATGGGCGAACGTCGCCAGCGTATCGATCATCCCGTTGATCGTATCCGCAAGTGCCGCAATTTCGCCCTTCGCGTCCACCGTCAATTTACGCTTCAGATCACCGTTCGCCACCGACGTCACGACCTTCGCGATGCCGCGCACCTGATTCGTCAGGTTGCCTGCCATGAAGTTCACATTGTCCGTCAAATCCTTCCACGTGCCCGCGACCCCCTTCACATCCGCCTGCCCGCCCAATTTCCCTTCCGTGCCTACTTCGCGAGCCACGCGGGTCACTTCCGACGCGAACGAATTCAACTGATCCACCATCGTATTGATGGTTTCCTTCAACTCCAGAATTTCACCCTTCACGTCCACCGTGATCTTCTTCGACAAATCCCCATTCGCCACCGCAGTCGTCACCGCCGCGATATTACGCACCTGCCCCGTCAAATTACCCGCCATCGAATTCACGGAATCCGTCAAATCCTTCCACGTCCCTGCCACACCCTTCACATCCGCCTGCCCGCCGAGCTTCCCTTCCGTACCTACCTCACGAGCCACGCGCGTCACTTCCGACGCAAACGACCGCAGTTGATCCACCATCGTGTTAATGGTTTCCTTCTGCTGCAGAATCTCGCCGCGCACATCGACCGTGATCTTCTTCGACAGATCACCATTCGCCACCGCCGTCGTCACCGCCGCGATGTTACGCACCTGGCCCGTCAGATTCGACGCCATCGAATTCACCGAATCCGTCAAATCCTTCCATGTACCCGCCACGCCCTTCACATCCGCCTGCCCGCCGAGCTTCCCTTCCGTACCCACCTCACGAGCCACGCGAGTCACTTCCGCCGCGAACGACGAAAGCTGATCCACCATCGTATTGATCGTATTTTTCAACTCCAGAATTTCACCCTTCACATCCACCGTGATCTTCTTCGACAAATCCCCATTCGCCACCGCAGTCGTCACCGCCGCGATGTTACGCACCTGCCCCGTCAAATTACCTGCCATGAAGTTCACATTGTCCGTCAAATCCTTCCACGTCCCCGCCACGCCCTTCACATCCGCCTGCCCGCCCAATTTCCCTTCCGTGCCTACCTCACGAGCCACGCGGGTCACTTCTGACGCGAACGAATTCAACTGATCCACCATCGTATTAATGGTGTTCTTCAACTCCAGAATTTCCCCCTTCACCTGCACCGTGATCTTCTTCGACAAATCCCCATTCGCCACCGCCGTCGTCACCGCCGCGATGTTACGCACCTGCCCCGTCAAATTACCCGCCATCGAATTCACCGAATCCGTCAAATCCTTCCACGTCCCTGCCACGCCCTTCACATCCGCCTGCCCGCCCAGCTCCCCTTCCGTACCCACCTCGCGCGCCACGCGGGTCACTTCCGCCGCAAACGACGACAACTGATCCACCATCGTATTGACCGTATTCTTCAACTCCAGAATTTCCCCCTTCACATCCACCGTGATCTTCTTCGACAAATCCCCATTCGCCACCGCCTTCGTCACGTCCGCAATGTTACGCACCTGCGACGTCAAATTACCTGCCATGAAGTTCACGGAGTCCGTCAAATCCTTCCACGTGCCCGCGACGCCGCGCACGTCGGCCTGTCCGCCGAGCTTCCCTTCCGTGCCCACCTCACGAGCCACGCGAGTCACTTCCGACGCAAACGACGAAAGCTGATCCACCAGCGTGTTCAGCGTATTTTTCATCTCCAGGATTTCCCCCTTCACATCGACAGTCATCTTCTTCGACAGATCGCCATTCGCGACCGCCGTCGTCACCGTCGCGATGTTACGCACCTGGCTGGTCAGATTACCTGCCATCAGATTCACATTGTCCGTCAAATCCTTCCACGTGCCCGCGATCCCCTTCACCTCCGCCTGTCCGCCGAGCTTCCCTTCCGTACCCACCTCGCGAGCCACGCGAGTCACCTCCGCCGCGAACGACGAAAGCTGATCCACCATCGTGTTAATCGTGTTCTTCAACTCCAGAATTTCCCCCTTCACATCCACCGTGATCTTCTTCGACAGATCCCCATTCGCCACCGCAGTCGTCACCGCGGCGATGTTACGCACCTGCCCCGTCAAATTACCTGCCATGAAGTTCACATTGTCCGTCAAATCCTTCCACGTGCCCGCGACCCCTTTCACTTCCGCCTGCCCGCCCAATTTCCCTTCCGTACCCACCTCGCGCGCCACGCGCGTCACTTCCGACGCGAACGAATTCAACTGATCCACCATCGTGTTAATCGTGTTCTTCAGCTCGAGAATTTCGCCCTTCACGTCCACCGTGATCTTCTTCGACAAATCCCCGTTCGCCACCGCCGTCGTCACCGCAGCGATATTGCGCACCTGTGCCGTCAAATTACCCGCCATCGAATTCACCGAATCCGTCAAATCCTTCCACGTCCCTGCCACGCCCTTCACATCCGCCTGCCCGCCCAATTTCCCTTCCGTACCCACCTCGCGCGCCACGCGCGTCACTTCCGACGCAAACGACCGCAGCTGATCCACCATCGTATTGATCGTATTTTTCAACTCGAGAATTTCCCCCTTCACGTCCACCGTGATCTTCTTCGACAAATCCCCGTTCGCCACCGCCGTCGTCACCGCGGCAATGTTACGCACCTGCCCCGTCAAGTTACCCGCCATCGAGTTCACCGAGTCCGTCAAATCCTTCCACGTCCCTGCCACCCCCTTCACCTCGGCCTGTCCGCCGAGCTTTCCTTCCGTACCCACCTCACGAGCCACGCGCGTCACTTCCGACGCGAACGACGCAAGCTGGTCCACCATCGTGTTCACCGTGCGGGCCGTACGCAAAAATTCCCCCTCCAGCGGCCGCCCCTCAATCTCTAATGCCATGTTCTGCGACAGATCACCCTTCGCCACCGCACCGATCACGCGCGACGTTTCCGAAATCGGGTGAACCAGATTCCCAATCAGCGCATTGATCGACCCGATCTCCGTCGCCCACGCCCCGCTCACCTGTCCAATCGTCGCACGCTGCGAAATCTTTCCTTCCTTACCCACGACCGTGCTCAGACGCTCGATCTCCACCGCCAACCGCTGATTCAACTCGATCACATCATTAAACGTATCCGCGATCTTCCCATCGATCCCCGACAGGTCCGGCGGAAGGCGCGCCGCAAAATTCCCCTTCTTCAACGCCGTCAATGCCGTCAACAAATCCCGCCGGTTCAGCGACTCCCCCTCCGTCATCGCCGCCCCTACCCGCCCAATAACATGCGTCGGATTCCCATCCTGCCCACTGGAGTCCTGCGACCGACCATCCCGCTTGCTTTCACTACCCCCACGCCCAGCTCCCTCATTGCGGCGATCTTTCCCCTTGCCCCCCCCCCCGCCTCCCCGTGGAACGCCATTTGTAGAACCATTTTTACCAGAAGGGACGGACGGAATCATTTTTCCACCCGTCTTGTACGACTTCATACGGGCGTTGGCCGGCACGTCTAGCTTCTGGGTCATACCAAATCTCCTCTTAGGAGGTTGTGCTGAACTGTCATAGTAATCGCAAAAATTCTTAGGGCGCACAAACAGAATACCATTAAAAAACGGTTGAGTGGAGAATCCTGGCCCCCGTCACGTTTCCCCGAGAATACTGAGCCAAACAACTATAACCCTTTATTATGGGTCCAAGTTCGCGTTTTTATGGATAACCTTCTCGTCGCACCATTCCAGCCATACTGTCCGGCTCATCTGTAAATCTTTGAGAGCACTTCTATCCCCCGTAGAGCGGGAATTCCGAGACGCGCCCATAAGGAAGCGTTCTTTGCCGCTCCCTAAAAAGAGCTATTTTCGCCCCCACCCCCCCCCCCCCCCGCCCCCCCCACACTTGGAATAAAACCGCTCTAAGCTTGTATGCCGCTCCGCCCCGCGACGCTCCCCACGATCGTGATCAAATCGTACGGGTCAATAGGCTTGGGGACATGCACCTGAAAGCCCGCGAGCAACGCCTGCCGAATATCGTCCTTATGGACAAAAGCCGTCAGCGCGATCGCCGGAAGAATTCCTGCATGTCGCCCACTCTTACGCACCAGCCGGATCAGGTCGTAACCGTCCTGCTGGGGCATCGCGATATCGCTGATGAGAACCTCCGGTTGCGCCGTTTCCATAATTTGCAAAGCCTCCACCACCGACCCCGCAGTGGTGACCACGGCACCCACATCCATGAGAACCTTCGCGAGAAGTTTCCTCGCATCCACTTCATCATCGACCATGAGAATGCGCAGCCCGTCGAGACGCATCGGCTTCGCTGGCGAAGGCGGTGCCACCGACGCCCGAGAGTCCGTGGCGGAAAGATCGAGACGCACAGCCCGAAGCGGTAAATGCACCGTGAAGACGGAACCACGCCCCGGACCGTCGCTCCGCGCGAAAACATCCCCTTGATGAAGTTCCACAAGATTCTTGACCAGCGAAAGCCCCAGCCCCAGCCCGCCGAACTGGCGCTTCGAGCCCCCCTCGCCCTGACGAAAGCGATCAAAGATATACGGCAGCAGATCGCGCGCGATTCCCTGCCCGTCGTCAGATATCTCCACGCGCGCCATCGAGCGGTAGCGGGAAAGCTTCACGCTGATTGTGCCGCCCTTCTTCGTGAACTTCACCGAGTTCGCGAGGATATTCCAAATCACCTGCCGAATCCGATGCGGATCGCACGATACATGACTGGCCTCGGGGTCCAGATCCACCTGAATTCCGATTTCCTTCGCGTCGGCGGTCGGGCGAATCACATCAATCGATTCGTGAACCAACGCGGACAGCTCGCACGCAACGATCTCCAACTTCAACTTCCCCGACACAATCCGCGAAACATCCAAAATATCATCGATCAATTGCGCCTGCGCCCGCACATTCCGCTCAATGACCAGGATGCCCTCCTGAATATCTTCCCGTGTGCAATCATCCCGGCGAATGATCGACGCCCACCCCATGATGGCATTCAGCGGCGTCCGCATTTCGTGCGAAAGGGTGGCAAGAAAGATATCTTTCGCGCGATTCGCCGCCTCCGACTCCATACGCAGAGATTGCTCATTCACCAGCAGCGCCTCGCGCTCCTGCTCCAAATGTTTACGCTCGCTGATGTCCGTATAGCTGGTCAACACCGAGCCCGAGTTGGGGTCCAGAGCCCAACGGCATAATGAGGACACTCTCCGGCCATCTCGAGCGACCTGAACGACCTCCCCGCTGAAGTGCCCTTCACTTTTTAGTTGCGCGGTGATTTCCGCCATCGGCTTTGGGAATTCCGTGGATAGCAAATCATGAACGTGCTTTCCGATCACTTCCTTGAAGGTCCAACCATACAGCTTCTCCGCACCCGTGTTCCATAAACTGATTTTGTTATGGAACTCATGCACGATGATTGCATCGTTGCTCAGGTCGATAAGGCGAGCCTTTTCCGCCAGTTGCTGCGCCTGTTTCGCCAGTTCTCGCGCGGATTCGCGCCGCGCCCCAATTTCCAACTGCAACTGCGAGTTCAAATTCTCCGCCGCTTCCGTCAATTCATGCTGCCGCACCGATCCCAGAAGCAACGCCTCATTCATCGCCACCGTCAACCCACGAGCCTCCGCCGTCTCCGTCACCTGGATCATGATCCCCACGAGATGCTCGTCCGCTTCCACCGGCCACATCGTGTACGACCAGAAAATCGGATGCGGCTTGCAATCTTCCCGCTCCGTGAAACTTTCCGGTTTCCCATTCAAAAACACCCGATCCAGCAGCCGCACGCATTCGTCCTTCTCCGGCAGCAGCTCGTAAAGTTGCCTGCCCACGAGCTGCTCCAACGGTTTATTCATCATCTGACAGAACGCCGGATTCACATACCGCACGATGTGAGTCGCCCCCTCCACCGTCGCCATCGGCAACGGCGCATGTTCCGTGATCGCGAGACAAAGATTCGACAGATCAGCGCGCCGCGGCGCGGAATCAGAGGGTAGTTCAGAAAGCATACGCTACCTTTATTTCGTCGCCTTCGGCTCTGGGGCGAGCTCTTGCCGCTGGCCGACTCGCGACGGAATTCCCGTCGTCAGACCCGTGTAATCCGTCTGGCGCGGATGGATCACCACCACGCCCTTGTCCGTGATGACATATTCGCGGATATCCTTGCTGTGATTGCCGCCGCGCATTTTGACCACCACCATCACCTTCCGCAGCTGCCCGTCGATCTCCACATACCGCATCCGGATGATGTCATCCGTCAGAAACGAAATCGCGTAATGGCTGAACGGCATCGCCGTGAACGTATCCTCCACCTCCACCGTGCTGAGAATCGTCACGCCCGCTCCCGTCAACGCGCCGATCATCCGATAAAGCGACTCGCGAAAATCAGTCCGGAAACCCGGCGCCAGCGCCATCTCAAACCCCACCAGCGAATCGATCACCAGCCGCTTCGCACCCACCCGCTTGATCGCATCCAGAATCTCCTGCATCGTTTCATCCACCGACAGATCCAGCGGCCGCAGGTAAAGAATCTCCAGCTTCCCCGTCTTCTCCGCGCGCCTTCAGCTTCAGACCGAAACTGCCCGCCCGTTGCATGTATCCGTCCGGCCGCTCTTCAAAGATCGCCATGATGCCCGGTTCGCCATTGCGCAATCCTTCCGCGATAAATTGCGTCGCCAGCGCCGATTTGCCCGTCCCCGAAGGCCCCGCCACCAGCAGGCTGTCGCCTTCCAGAATGCCCCCGCCCATCATCCTGTCCAGCTCGGGAACCCCCATGCGAAAGCCGCCGCCGCCTTCGCGTTCGACTTTGTGCCCCGCCAGTCCCAGCGTCCGCGAGAACGCCTGCATCCCGTCATCGCTGATCCGAATGGTATGCAACCCCGGCACCGACGCCTGCCCGCGCAGCTTCATGATCTGCATTTTCCGCACCACCGAATTTCGCTCCGTCACCTGCCAGAGCCAGAACAGACCGTCCGCCACGGTGAACAGCGGATTGTCCCGCATCTCCTCCTGCGGCATATTCGCCCACCAGAAACGTCGTCGCCTGCCAGCTGGTCAGAAACTGCGCCAGCCGCTGGATGAACGACTGCATCTCCAACTCGCTCGCCGCCGATCATCGCTTTCCGCACCACCGTGCGGAAAGAATCCACCACCACGATGCCCGGATTGACCGCCGTCACCTGCTTGATGATCTCCTCCAGCACCGCATTCAAATCCTGCTCCAGCACCACGTCGGCCAGATTGATAAAGCGGATCGCCTTGCCCAACTTGCGCTTCGTCGAAGAAAGAATATTGCTGCTGATAGCGCAGCATCTTCATCGCGGGTTCGCCCAGCACCGTGAAATACAGCGCCGGCTTTTCCGCTGTCGCGTTGGCGAACACGATCTGATGCGCCAGCGTCGTCTTCCCGCAGCCCGGTGCGCCCGCGATGACGTTGAAGGAAAACTCCGGAATGCCGCCGCCCAGTATCTCGTCCAGCCCGCGCACGCCCGTCGGCATCTGCCGGATCTTGACCCTCGCGCAGAGGCCCTGCCCTTTTTTCAGGCGACTTGCCCGTCCCCGCTTCACTTTTCTTTTTCATCTTTGCCTCCATTGATGGAATCCAAATCTTCCTGCGACAGCTCCGGCCAGACCCCGTGCACCAGCCGTACCGTTAAATTATCCCCTATGAACGTCACCAGCAGCCCCAGCAGATGGCTCACCAAAGCCGCCTCCCCCGCGGCCATCTCGGCCCCATCCACGCCGGTCTCATCCCCACACTCCAAAGTCCCGTTCGCTTCCACACGCATCCCCCGCAGCCACCCCACCTCTTTGCTCGCCAGCGCCACAGCGCGAGCAAGAAGCACCCGAAATCCCACGCTCCCCAGCAAATTCGCCAACTGCGGGCGCATCTTCCCGCACACCAAAAATGCCCCCCGCTTTGCCTCGCCGGAACGTCCCTTCATCTCATGCGCAAGAAGGCGTTCCGCGAATTCCCGAATATTCGGTGTCGCTTGGCTCATTTAGAACACGCTCCGCAGAAACACGCTCTCAGGGATCCGACCATGGGCCTACCAAAACTTCGCCCGATTCCTGCAGCGGACGAGAACCTCTATTTTCAGGTTTTGCACAGGGCTGCGTGGGCATGGGGACCCAAAAGCGGCTGCTTTTGGACGGCCTGAGAATCAACAACTTCCCATGCTACGCTTATTACCCCCCCTATGCGACTGAATTGCGAAAATTTGAGGGCGTGCCCGTTTTTCCGGAGAGTGCTTCTTGTGCCTGCTGACTGCGAAAAATTCCGAGACGCGCCCGTGAGGAAGCGTTTACTCTTCAGCGAGAAACGCCAAACGCTTCCTCATGGGCGCGTCTCTGAATCCTATGTATTTCAGCGGTTGAGCCATCGCCCCGGAAAAACGGGCACGCCCAAATTTGATCCAATGCACGAACACCGCGAACCAAAATCAACGGAGTCCGACAAAAACGGAGGCGGTAGGATTCGAACCCACGGTACCCTTGCGGGTACTCCGGTTTTCAAGACCGGTGCATTAAACCACTCTGCCACACCTCCCGGTTGCTAATTCAAAGCCTAGCGAAACCGCCCCCCATCGTCAATTTCACCCCCGAGTCACCCCGGAGTCGCCCCCGGAGTTCACGCTTCAGCGTGTCTTAACCCCCCCACCGAAAACTTTCCACGAGAATTGTTAACATCGGCGGCGTATGGCCTATGTGCAATTCCGTCCCACTCTTAAATGGAGCCTGTGATGACAAAACGTATGGCCGCTATCGCGGCAGCATTCACCGTGATCAGTTTGTATTTCCCAGCCGTCGCATTCCGAGCGCAGGCCGCGGCGCCGACCGCTACCGACGCGGAATCGAAGCAAGGTTTGCCGTCTAACCCTAAAGCCGCGCAACCCGACGCAGGGCACGACAACGGTTCCGGCGCGTCGATTGAGGGCTTTGATGATATTCTTCCCCCACTCAGCATCACGGAGGCCAGTCTCGAAGACGTTCTGGTGAGGATCAAGGATGGACTTCCCGGATTCAATGCGATCGTGCTTCGTGAACCGGGCGTTCCCTCTGACTACCCCAAGTTACGAAACTTGAATGTTAATCACATCACCCTCTCGCAGTTTATGGTGTTTTTGGATAAATCTTTCGGATGCCTCAATGTCACTCTCATTCCCGGCCAGGGAACCAGCGGCCTCTGGGTCATCCACGTGCGCGAAGATCAGGGATCCCAAGACGCAAAGGCTAGTGCAACCGCGAAAGCGGGCGACCCTATGGCTCCGCCAGAGGCGAACGCCAACCACGTTTCCGTCTTTCCGCTGCGCGAAGTCATCCCGGAGATTGCCAGCCACCAGAACGATGAGAAATACACGCAGAAGCAGGCGATGGACGACATCCTGTCGCTTTTGCAGGCTGCTCTTAAGGCGGAGGCGAGCGGGACTCCGGCGGAGATACAGGTGCACGAAGCGACGGAGATGCTGGTGGTAAAAGGGAGTGCGGCGCAGGTGCAGTTGGTGGCCGAAACGCTCGGCGCTTTCGCCGACCGATCAGGAAAAGAAGATTCAGGCGCTGCAACAGCGATACGACCGCGAGAACGCGGCAGAGCAGCAGAACTCGCAGTTTAAGATAGAACGATTGCAGGAAAAGTTGGAAGACCTCAGGCAACAACTCGGCGAGGAGAAAGCCAAGGCAACGGCCTTCGCACTTCAGGCTGAAAACGCCCAGCGAGCATTAGACGTAATCCACGGAGCCGCCACCAAACCAAAGGAATGAGGCGACGTGAGCGATTCGATCCATAAGCTTACGTCCGCCATGGCCGCTGGTGATGAAGATGCCGTTGAGACCTTTTATCGACAGTATTTTGACTGGCTCTACGCACAGGCCCGCCGCGCCACCCGCCGCGACGAGGCCTTCTGCCTCGACGTCGTCCAGGACGCCGTCCTCCGAATTCTCCGCAACGTCCGCCCTGTCCATTCCCAACCCCAATGGAACGCTTGGATGAAACTCGTCGTGCAGACCACCGCTCTCGACCGTATCCGCGCCGAACGACGACGACGCCAACGCGAAACCATCGCCGTGGGCAGCCATCGGCCCTCCGACGCCGACGCCGACGCTGACGATTCCTCCCAATCCCAAACGGAATGGCTTCGCAACCAGATCGCACGCTTTGATCCGCAGCTCATCGCCATCATCGAACTCCGCTACCACCGCGGCTGGACCCTCCATCAAATCGCCCAATCCGTCGGCCTCTCCATAGGCACCATCGATGGCCGCCTCCGCCGCGCGTTCAACACGCTGCGGGATCGTGCTCCGGAGGCGTGTGATGACTGATCCCGAAATGCCAATTTCCCCCGCGGGAATGCAGCGGCGAGAAGCGATCCTCCGTCTCGCAAAGCAGCAGGCCGGGAAAAAACGCTTTCGCCGGCGCGGACGTCACGCCGCCATCGCGATCATTCCTCTGCTGTTCGTCGCAGGTATTCTGATGCAATATGTGCGCTCGAATTCATCCAACAAATCGCAACCGGTCGCGAAAACCTCCCCCATCGTCGTTCCCGCTCCGCGCCTCCCCGTCCCACCCGTGCCCGCCGTAATCATCAGTTGGATCACGACTGATCCCACGATTACTGATCGCCTCGCGATCCGCCCCCAGCGCCGAACATGGAAAGAAATGAACGACGATCAACTCCTCCAATCCCTCGCCGCCGCCGGCCAACCGTCCGGCTTGATCCGTCTGGATGGACGAATCTATCTACTCCGAAGATAACGTGACCGCAAAAATCCGTCCGCTTACTCCACCAATTCCCCCTCATGCACCACCACCCCCTTCTTAAACGTAAAATGCGCATGCGCCCCACCCTCCACCGCCACCGTATCCCCCTCCCCAAACTCCCCATCCAAAATATGACTCGCCAGCGGATTCTCAATCTCCTGCTGAATCACCCGCTTCAACGGCCGCGCCCCAAACACCGGATCAAACCCGCGCTCCCCCAATTCCGTCTTCGCCGTATCCGACACCACCAGATGCATCCCGCGAGCCTTCAACCTGCTCTCCAGATTCCTCAACTGAATATCCACAATCCGCCGCAGATGCTCCTTCGCCAGCGTATGGAAAATCACAATCTCATCCACCCGATTCAAAAACTCCGGACGGAAATGCTCCCGCAACAGGTTCCGAACCTGCCCCTCAATCTCCCACTCCGCTCCCTCCTTGCCGGCCAACTCCTGAATAATTTGCGACCCGATATTGCTCGTCATGATGATGACGGTGTTCTTGAAATCAACCGTCCGCCCCTGCCCATCCGTCAGCCGCCCATCATCCAGCACCTGCAACAGCACATTGAACACATCCCGATGTGCCTTCTCAATCTCATCGAATAAAATCACCGAGTACGGCCGCCGCCGCACCGCCTCCGTCAACGTCCCGCCCTCCTCATACCCCACATACCCCGGCGGCGCGCCGATCAGCCGTGCGACCGAATGCTGCTCCATGAACTCCGACATATCAATCCGAATCAGCGCATCTTCCGTATCAAACAAAAACTCCGCCAACGCCTTGCACAACTCCGTCTTCCCCACCCCCGTCGGCCCAAGAAACATAAACGACCCAATCGGCCGCCGCGGATCGCCCAACCCCGCCCGCGACCTCCGCACCGCATCCGACACCGCCTTCACCGCCTCCTCCTGACCCACCACCCGCCTCTGTAAAAACGACTCCATCTTCTGCAATCGCTCCCGGTCGCCCTCCAGCATTTTCGACACCGGAATTCCCGTCCATTTCGCAACCACCTCCGCGATCTCCTCCGGCGTCACTTCCTCGCGAACCAGCGCATTGCCCGACTTCAATTGCGCATCGAGCGTCCTCTGCCGCTCCACCAGTTCCTGCTCCAATTCCCGAATCGTTCCATAGCGCAGCCGCGCCGCCTCCTCCAGTTTCCCCTGCCGGCTCGCTTCCTCCAGCGCCCGCTGCGCATTCTCAATCCGCTCACGCACCTGCTTGATCGACCGCAGCGCCCCCGCCTCCTGCTCCCACCGCGTCGTGAACTGCGTGTTCTGCTCCTGCAAATCCGCCAACTGCCGCTCCGCCTTCTCCAACTGCTGCTTCGATCCCTCATCCTTCTCCTTCCGCAGCGCCTCGCGCTCGATCTCCAACTGCATGATTCGCCGCCGAATCTCATCCAACTCCTGCGGCATCGTGTCATTCTCAATCCGCAGCCGGCTCGCGGCCTCATCCATCAAATCGATCGCCTTATCCGGCAGGAACCGATCCGCGATATACCGCTGGCTCAACGTCGCCGCCGCCACCAGCGCCGAATCCATGATCCGCACCCCATGATGCGTCTCGTACCGATCCTTCAAACCCCGCAAAATCGCGATCGTGTCCTCCACGCTCGGCTCACCCACAAACACCTGCTGAAACCGCCGCTCCAGCGCCGGATCTTTCTCAATATGCTTCCGAAACTCATCCAGCGTCGTCGCGCCAATGCACCGCAGCTCCCCGCGCGCCAACATCGGCTTCAACAGATTCCCCGCATCCATCGACCCCTCCGCCTTCCCCGCGCCGACCACATTATGAATCTCATCAATGAATAAAATCACCCCCCCTGCCGCTCCCTCCACCTCCTTCAGCACCGCCTTCAACCGATCCTCAAACTCCCCCCGAAACTTCGCCCCCGCAATCAGCAATCCCATATCCAGCGCGACCAGCCTTTTATTCTTCAACCCCTCCGGCACATCCCCTTTCAAAATCCGCTGCGCCAACCCCTCCACAATCGCAGTCTTCCCCACCCCCGGCTCCCCGATCAACACCGGATTATTCTTCGTCCGCCGACTCAACACCTGCATGCACCGCCGAATCTCATCATCCCTTCCAATCACCGGATCCAGCTTCCCCCGCCGCGCCGCCTCCACCAATCGCGCCCATATTTCTCCAGCGCCTGAAACTTGTCCTCCGGATTCTGATCCGTCACGCGCGTATTCCCCCGCACTTCCTTCAATGCCGCAAGAATCGCATCGCGCGACACGCTCATCACCGACAACACCTCCTTCGCCCCCGAAGGCACCTGCGCCAGCGCCAACAGCAGATGTTCCGTCGAAAGATATTCATCCTTCAACTTATCCGCTTCCTTCTGCGCCGCGTTCAGAACCTCCTGCAAGTCGCGCGACATCCCCAACTGAGCCCCGCCCGAAATCGACGGCAACCGCTGCAACTCCGACTGCGTCACCGACGCAATCCGCTCCGCATCCGCGCCCAGCTTGCTCAACAATGGCCGCACGATGCCATCCTTGTCCCCCATGAGCGCCGCCAGCACATGCAGCGGCGTCAGTTCACTGTGATGCAACTCCGCCGCCCGCGCCTGCGCCGCCTGAAGTGCCTCTTGTGCCTTGATCGTCAGTTTATCGAGTCGCATGGCATTCCCCGTATCGGACGTGGCTTATCAATAAAAAGTAACGCTCACCTCATTAACAAAGTCCGGACCACGCACCGGACGCCCTTTTCAGCCGAAAAAACGCCATTCATTGCCCGGTAATCATTTACCATTTCTGCCAATTCGGCAGTCCGAGACCGCTTCACGCAGCCAACTCCCCCTCAAGTTTCCAACGCAAGGAGAACCCAAAAACAGACGATAGCCAATGTATAGCTTGCCCGAGATTACTTTTTCGCGGACGGATTCCATCAATGCGGTCCCCCTGTTCCAACATCAAAAATCGCCTTCGATCACCCCGCGCACGGGCCGTTACTCTTGTCGAGTGCATTCTACTCATGACAATCGTAAGCATCGCGGCGCTCGGCGTCGCGATCAGCATCGGAGCACTCGTGCAGGCGCCTAAAGTAAACGACCAGGAAGAGGCCGTCGCCACCGCCGTCACCAGCCAACTCGAAGTATGCGCGCCACCCCCTTCGCCACCCTCGCCACCGCTGCCGCCGGCGCCGGAACCACCACCAGTAACAACGTCTCGCTCAATATCGCCGGCGTTGCCAAAATATTTCCCCGCAAGATCACCATCAAACAAATGGACCCCAACAACCCCGCAACCAATGCCTCCCCTCAGGCGGATTTCATCCAGGTCCAGGTCACCATCGGCTCCCGTACCGCAACCTTATGGGTGACCCAGCCATGACCACGACCCCCGCACACGACCGTCCGGTCTCCAAAAAACGGCGAGCACTGTCGCTCATGGAACTCCTCCTCTCGCTCGTGATCCTGACTTTAATCTCCACGGCCGTCACCGGCCTCGTCATCGGCACCATGAAATCCAACGCCTACATCCAAAGCCAGGCCACCGCCATCTCCGAAGTCGATCTCGCACTCACCCGCATCGTCTACAACCTCCGCACCGCTGACGCCATCCCCACCTGGGGGACCGTTGGCGGATTCTCCACCCTCTCCATCGTCAAAACCGGCGTCGGCACCGTCACCTATCATGTCAATGCCAACGGCGATCTCGTCGAAAGCGACCCCCGATACAACGTCGGAGGCAACCCCAATGTGCTCATCCACGGGCTTGGAGCCAGCGGCTTTCTCTGCAATCCGACGCCGCCTTCCGCCTCGCAAACAACCACGATCGTCGCAGTCGACCTGGTGATGCCCGCACAGCAAATTGTCGAACGCCATGTAAAGGTATCCGTCCGCGGATTCTGACCCTCCCCCCCCACCCCCTACAACACACGGGTCCGAATCCTCCGCCAAATGCATTGTGAAAGAGAGCCACCATGCGAATCAAACAAGATCACCGGCACCCGGCAAAACACCCCCGCGGCACCGCCATGGTCATGGGCATCATCGTATCCGTCGTCCTGACCGGACTGATCATGACGCTCGCTTGGTCCAATGGACTGATGACCGTCTCCACCACCGGGAAAGTCGCACTCAACCAGGCATTCTTCGTCGCCGAATCCGGTACGCAGCGCGCCTCTGGCAATGGAAGCACAACAGTTACACCTGGAACAGCTCCGGCACCTGGACCATGACCGTTTACGATTCCACCAGCGGTCGCTCCAGCGTCGCCTGGACCCAAACCTATTCCTGCGTCCCCGATGCCACCGCACCCAACTACGATATCTCCTGCACCGCATCCCTCTCCGGCTCCAGCGGAACCACGAACGCCGCCACATGCGCCTTCGTCGCCGCGCCTCCCAGCGCCGGCGTCCCCACGCTCTCCGGTGGTGCCAACGCCAACATCTCCGGTGTCGTCAAGGTCACCGGCAGCTATCTCGTCAGCGGCACTTTTAACACCGGAAATAACCTCACGATCACTGGCTCCCTCACCACCGGCGGTGCGCTCACCTCCGCCCCCATCGTCAACGGTGATTGCCTCATCCGCGGCGACCTCAACGCCGCCGTCCAGGTCGGCGGCGACCTCTCCATCACCGGCAGCGCCAACAACGCCGGCGCCACTGTCGCTGGCGACTTCACCTACGCCGCGAACCTCAACTCCGCTCCCACCGTCGCCGGTAAAACCACCCACGGTGCCGTTACCATCACGATTCCCACTTCCACCGATCCCGGTCAGCAAGTGAGTTCCATTATCAGCACCCTTCAACCCCAAGGCACCGTCATCAGCGGAACCTCCACCGTCCTCGACTTTACTCAGAACAACAAAGGTATTCTCGTCGTCAGCGGTGACGCCAACTTTGGAACCGTCACATTCATAGGCACCGGCACTCTCATCGTCACCGGCAATTGGAATCAAAATAAGGACTTTGGCTCCGCCGTCACGCCGGCGGGCATGAATCTTGTCATCGGAGGGTCAGTCAACAGCAGTCCCAAAGGCCTCTACATTTCCGGTAGCCTCTATGTCGCCTCCAACTGGCAACAAAAAGGCCCCTTCTCCATCGGCGGCGTCGCACTCGTCAACGGCGATGAAACCGTCAGTGGCGACGGAACCCTCGGTGGTGCCCCGCCCCCCTCTTTCGACAATCGCGCCGGCGCTTCCGGCGGCAGCACCACCATCCAAATCAGCAGCTTCCACGGCCCCGTCCTCTAACCCCCCCCCACCGCTCCCCCGTTTAGCCCCGGCCCTCGGGCGGGGTCTCAACACCGACACCTCAAAGAACAATATTCAACAAACTCCCACGCACATCATACGGATCCAGAATAATCTGGTCCCCCGCCAGCTTCTCATCCGCAATGATCGTGATCCGCTTATTCGTCTTGTCCTCAAGATCGACCAGAGCCTTGCGCTTGCGATTCAACAGGAACGTCGCCACCGTCGGATAGGCACGCACGTCCAGCCGCGTCACATCCAGCCGCGTCGTTCCCGCCGCCAGCCGCCGCATAACATCCAGACTCACCGACTCCGGCGTCTTGATCAGTGCGCTCCCATGACAGTGCGGACAATCCTGATAGATGCTCCGCTTCAATGACGGCCGCACACGCTGCCGCGTCATCTCAATCATGCAGAACAGGGACATGCGCAAGACCTTGGTCTTCGCGCGATCGTTCTCCATTTCCTCCCGCAGCAGATGCTCGATCTCGCGCTTGTGGCGCTCTTCCCGCATGTCGATGAAGTCGATGACGATCACGCCGCCCAAGTCTCGCAGGCGTAACTGGCGCACGACTTCCTTGAGCGCTTCCTTGTTCATGTTGAACGCCGTCAGCTCCGCATCGCGCATTTCGCGATATCGCCCTGAGTTCACGTCGATCGCGACCAGCGCCTCCGTCGAGTCAATCACCAGCGAGCCGCCATTCGGCAACTCCACGCGGCGCGAGTTGATCTTCTCAATCTCCCGCTCCACGCCGAACTTCTGATACAGCGGCATCGTGCCTGTGTACAACTCCACGATGCCCGCGGACCGCGGATCGACGATCGACAGGAAGTCGCGCATGCGGCTGGCCACCTGTTCGTTGTCCACGATGATGCGGTCGATCTCATCGTTGAACACATCGCGGATCGTGCGGATCACCAGGTCCGATTCCTGGTACAGCTCCACCGGCGCCTTGTGCGTGCGGATGCGGTTGGCAATCACCTTCCACATGCGGACGAGATAATTCAGATCGCCCTGCAGTTCCTTCTTGGAAACATCGGTGCCGGCGGTGCGGATGATGAAGCCGAGATTTTTGGGCGGATTGAGTTCCTGCAGCGTGCGCTTGAATTCGCGGCGCTGATCAAGGTCTTCAATCTTTCGCGAGACGCCGAGCTGCGCCATGCCCGGCATCATCACGAGGTATCGGCCCGGACATGAGATATAGCTGGTGAGCGTCGGCCCCTTGGTCCCGATGCCTTCCTTGGTCACCTGAACGATCACTTCCTGTCCGCGGCGCAAACACTGCTGAATCGGCGGGCGTTCGTGCCGCGGCGTCTTGCGGCCGACTTTTTCCATCGGCTTCATGTGGCCGTCGTCAAGATCACCACCGGCACCCTCGTAATCGTCGAGTTCGTCGTCCTCTTCAAATTCAGAGTTGTACGCGGAACCGAAATCCGCCGGCTCGTCCGTCGGAAGCGTCGCCGCGTGCTGCGGATTGTCGTCCTCTTCATCACCCACCGCGGATTCGGCGGCGAGCGTTTGATCCCGGTCGTCCTCGTCACGCTGCAATTCAGACACAGGAGATTGATCCTGCGGCTGGTCATCGTGCGCCGGCAGCGTTGCCGAGCTTTCAGATGAAGCAGTGGCCCCCGTGTTTTCGAGCGATGCGGTTGCCGGTGCGAGAACGCCCGGCAACACGGTCCCCGAGTTTTGAATAGTCTGGGCGTCCGCATGGATCGGCTCGGTGCTTACCGCGGGCATTTCAGCCGTCGTCGATTGCGCAATCGGCGCGGGAGGTGTCTGCCGCGGAGCGGGCGGCGCATTCCGCCGGTGCTGCTGCGGCATGCGCGGCTGCATGCGCTTCGGAAAATATTGCGGGTGAACATCCGAGATGTGCAGGAAACCATTCTTGCCGATGCCGAAGTCGATGAACGCCGCCTGAATCGACGGCTCAACGTTCGTCACCCTGCCCTTGTAGATATTGCCAATGTGCGACTCCGTGGAAGACCGCTCCATATACAACTCTTCCAGCGAGCCCCGGCGGACCACCGCGATGCGGATTTCTTCCCCTTCCACAACGTTGATCAGCATGTCGCGCCCGGTCAGATCGCGACGCCGTGGCGGCATCTGGCTAAGCGCATCATCAATCTCAATGTCTTCCGCAAACGGAGCCAGCGCCGCCGAATCCGCCGACGTCGACACATGCAGCGCGGTACTACCCGGCGTGAGCGCATCCGCACCCATGCCCAGCGGCAGCGGAGGAAGCGGAATCAAATCAGGTGATTGCGTGCCCGGAGTGCTTGTTTCAGTCAATGGATCGTGAGCGAATTCCCCTGCGGGACGCTGCACTGGAATCTGCGGCTGCGGCGGTCGCTGCGGTGCACGATTGACCGGTTGCGGTTGTCGCATGTCAGGACGAGGCGCAAGAGCCTGCGGTTGCCCTTGCGGGCGCGGCGCATTTTGCTGCGGATGGTTCTGGCGAGGTGGTTGGCCGCGGCCATCATTCCGCCGATTGTTCCCACGGCCACCGCCGTTGCCACCGTTGGGATTCCCACGATTGCCGCGATTATCCTGCTGCGGAGGACGCTGCTGCGGCCGCGCGGGCCCTGCTGAGGCGGACGCGATTCCGCGCGCTCATCCGTGTACTCCTCCAACGGAGGACCCGCCGAGAACGCATTCGCCTGGCCCGTTGGCGAAAATTCGGGCCGTGGTTTTTGCGAGGTTTCGGGAAACGTCTGCGGTCCAGTATCCGGACCCGTCTCCGGCGTAAATGCCCGCGGCGGCCGAAATCCCGTCGGACGGAACTGATGCCGCGTCGTCGTCCCCTTCGAAAAACTCATCCGCCCACCCGTCGCCGGACGAACAACCGCAGGCCTCATCCCGACCCGCGGCGGGCCCGGCGTGAATGGTTGCGCACCCGGTGCCGGAGCCACAGGCGCCGATGGCTCCTGCGCTATCGGTGCCACTTGCTGCGGAGCACTTTGCGGAGGAATGACTTGCGGAACAGGCTTCTCAGCCGGCGGCGGAGGAGAGAACGTGATCGTCTGTTGCACGGCTGGCGGCGCAATCGTTTTTTCCGGTGCCGCCGCCGGTGCGGCCGCCACCGCAGGAGCCTTGCGCCGCGTCGTGGTCGCACGAGTCCGGGGCCGAGGCGCGGCCTTCGGCACCGCCGGAGTAGCTGCCGGTGCGTCAGCCGCAGGCGCAGCGGCAGGCGCCGCCCGACCACGACCCCGCCCACCCCGAGAACCGCGACGACGCGGCTTCTTCGGCGCGCCGTCGGCACCGCCCGTGTCGCCGGTGTCCGGCGCACACAAAAGAATGTTGTTGGAATGGGAAATAGACGCAATGCCCGATTTCGGGCTCAGGGAGGAGAAATCAGCGTTAATAGCACACCTGCGAGTTGTCGGAGCACTGCCGCCTGACATGCTTCAAAAAGCCGCCGGCGCTGCGCGTTCCTGCTGTCGTTGCCGGAGCCATGCGATTTCATTTTTTATCGCGAGACAGGTCCGGATCTGCAAGCAGTGTACACACTCACCCCCTACGATGGAAGCGGCACCCGGCCGTTGTAAGTGCGATCAACGCGACTGAATGTGCGCCAGGATGAGCCGAATCTGATCGTACGGCACTTGCTCATTAAGCGCAAGAAACAGCGGCTTCAGGCGGTCGGTGGCAAGTTGCCGCTGCACATCCGCGACTTGTTTATACATGCGATCCGGAATCCACGCCGCGATCGATGCAGGTCGTTCCAACGCGATAAAATCCGCGAGGTATTCGGTCGTCGTACTACGCGCCCGGCCGATTTGTTGGGCCACTTCATCAATGGAAGCCCCCTGCCGGAACATTTGAAAGGCTTGTTGCTTTTGCGCGTTGGTCGGTGGACGAACCAGCCCCACGCCGCTTGTGGCAGCGGGTGCCTCCTTCGGCACCGCGAATTGGTCGGTAGTCAGATTCTTTGCCGCGCAATGGTTCGTCACAAACGGCACCACCTTGGGCCCAAGGTTGTTCAGCTTATTTTCGCCGATGCCATAAATCAGACGGAAATTCTGCATCGTCGTGGGCCTCACACGCGCCAGCTCCCGCAGCGTCGCGTCAGAGAAAATCACGTACGGAGGAACATTGCGCTTCGCTCGCAATTTCCTTCCGCAGCCCACGAAGCGCATCGAAGAGTTCATGATCCACGCCAAGCCACGAAATTTCCTCACCACGCGTCTTACGCGCTTCTGTCGCCGACTTTCGCACAATCTGAACTAGCCGCACCTGCTGTTGGCCTTTAAGAACGGCAACCGAGCTTTTCGTCAGCTTAAGAATCGGCGCACTATGCCCGCTCGACAATTGAAGGTTTTCCTGCACCAGCGCCCCCTGCCCGATCAATTGATAGATGTAATCACGAATTTCAGATTCCGGATACGCCGAAAGAAGCCCATACGTAGGAAGTTTGTCATGATTAAACTGGCGAATACGATCAGTCTTTGCACCCCGAAGAATCGCGAGAATGTGCCCCGCCCCAAACCGCTGATCCGTACGCGCAATCGCCGAAAGAATCTTCTGCGCAATAATCAGCCCATCAGGAACCGAAGTCGTATCCCCAAGACAATGATCACAAGCACCACACCCCAAAGCCACAGCACTCCCAGCCGATGAATCCCCTGAACCTAAACCCTTGAACCCTTGAACCCCTGTACCCTTGAACCCTTGCACCCTCTCCCCCCCCTCCACATACTTCTGCCCAAAATGCTCCACCAGCGCCCGATGCCGACACGTCGCCCCACGCGCAAATCGGTCCATGTCATCAATATGCTTCAACGCGGTAGGAACGAATTCCGGCGCCAGCGCAGTACCATTGCCCCCCGCCTCGGCAGCCGATTTTTCAATAAGCGACTTCCACGTCATCGCGTCCTTGCCCGAGTAAAGCAGTACGCACTCCGCCTCCAGGCCATCCCGCCCCGCGCGGCCCGTTTCCTGTTGATACGCCTCAATCGATTTCGGCAACCCTGCATGCAGCACAAACCGAATATTGGAACGATCTATCCCCATGCCAAACGCGATCGTCGCGACAATCAGGTCCGCTTCTTCCTCAATAAATGCTTCCTGTGCACGGCGACGCTGGTCCGGAGTCATGCCCGCGTGATAACCAATCGCCTTTCGCCCCAACGACTGCGTCGCATTCAGCGTCGCCGTGATTTCATCAACATCCTTGCGCCGAAGACAATAAATAATCCCCGCCTCGTCCTTGTGACGATCCAGCACTTCGGCAATCTGAGCATAAAGCTCGCGCCGCGGCAAAATCCGGTACGTGAGATTCGGCCGATCAAAGTTCCCCACCAGCAGTTCCGGATTGTCGAGTGCGAGTTGCGTCGCGATGTCGCGCCGCACCGGTTCAGTGGCCGTCGCCGTGAAGGCATGCACCGTCGCATCCGGAAACATCTGTTTAAGATTCGCAAGCTGGCGATACTCAGGTCGAAAATCATGGCCCCAACTGCTGATGCAATGCGCTTCATCAATCGCAAACGTCCGTACGCCCGCATCCCGAAGCATCGAGTGCAACGCCTCCCCCCCACCGACAAGACGCTCCGGCGACAAATACAGCATATGAAGGTTGCCCGCCCGCAGATCAGCCGCAACCTGACGACGTTCCTCCGCCGACAGCGACGAATCGAGTTGCGCCGCCGCGATCCCTAGCGAACGAAGCGAATCCACCTGATCCTTCATCAACGCAATCAGCGGCGACACAACCACAGTCGGACCTTCCCCCAGTTGCGAAAGATAAAGCGCCGGTGCCTGATAGCACAGCGACTTGCCGCCCCCCGTAGGAAGAACCACCAGCGAATCACGACGATCCAGCATCGCCTGCATCGCAGGCTGCTGCAGCGGCGCAAGCTCGAGTAACCCCAAGTCTTTTGAATCAGGGCAAGAAGCGACGAAAGCGCATCCCGCTCTTCAACAATCGGTCGTGAATCCTGAGTCGTCATAAGAAGGATTGTAGCGGGAGCCGCTGAAAATTCAGAGTGGTGACTGGTGAATTCAAAACGGGGAAGGCCCAACTTTTCCTCGCCACTGCAAATATACAGGCAACGGAGCGGGAAGTTTGATCAGAAGATAAAGCGATGCAGGGAAGATAATGCAGGCAGCGATGGAAACGGGAACTGAATGGTAGGCGAGGGACGCGTCCGACAACGTGACGAGGACTGCCGTGGTATTGACGGCGATGTGCATGAAGATGGCCGGAATAATACTTTGTGCGCGGTAGGCTACAGCCCCTTGAAACAAGCCGATGGCAACGGCAAAGAGCCCCTGATAGAGGTCACGGTGGAAGATGCCGAAAGCGATGCTCGTGAGAACAATTCCCACGAAAGGCCCGAGGCGACGAACGAGGCGGGATTGAATGTAGCCCCGAAACAATAATTCTTCACAAACGGGAGCGAGAAACCCTATGAGAAAGACGCAGAGAATGGGGTCAGTGCGCGAGGCCTGCTGAATGAGTGTGTGGAGACTGGTTAAGGTGCGTGAGTTGAGGTGAGCGTCTGACATGATGGAACCGCTAATGTGCGACAGTGCCACTCCACCCAGGATGAAGACCAAGCAGGAAAGCAAGGAAATGGATGGCCTGCGAACGGCGACACGGGCAACGACGGGGACGCGGGAAAAGTATAGGAGTGGAAGGAGTGTGACCGTATTGAAAAAGATGAGGGCGGAGAGAACACCAAGACGAAATTCCGCGGTACGTACGACAGTGAGGTAATTCATAAAGTGTTGGTGAGGGGTTGAGCCACTCGTGAAGCAATAGTAGGCGGGGTAATAAATTGCGTATCCGAGTATGTATGGAATAAGAACAAGATAAAGCAGCAGAAGAAACGTTGGCCACAGGGATGATTTGCGGTGCCTTACAGAGAAGGCATACGCAAGAAGCGCGGAAGTGGCGGATGGGATGGACATGACCCCGATTGTAATACCAGGAATCACGAAACCCGAAATGAGCGTTACATTTTTTCATCCTGCCGTCATGTTTTTCTTCGTGGTTCTCCGTGCCCTTCATAACTTCGTGTTTACGTCATCATTGACTGCATCGTGGCGAATTCCATCCCCGCCCCAAAAATTCGTCACCACCCCCAAAATCCGTTAACCTCCCCTCTTCTCGCAAACCCACACCCAAATAGGATCTCCAATGTCCCCCGACCCCAACCCATCCACCCACACCCACCGCCTCCGCCACCTCTCCATCACTCTCCTCAAACTCACCATCGCCGTCGTCGGCATCTGGTGGGTCGTCCACCACACCAGTTGGAACGACGCCGCCACCATCTCCGCCGGCAAAACCATCCGCGCCATCACACTCACCCACGACACCCCCGTCACCGTCCTCCACCAATCCACCCTCGAACCCCGCCCCGGCACACCCCCATCCACCAAACCCCGCCGCACCGTCACCGTCCAATTCCCCGCCACACTCGACGTCGAAATCGATGGCCACCCCCAACAAATCACCCCCAGCCCCAACGCCGTCATCCCCCCCATCCTCGATCTCTCCCCCGAATTCTTCAAATCCGACAACGGCGAAATCGTCCACCAGGGCCTCCACGCACTTCTCATCGAAGCCAGCGGCACGCTGGTACCTCCTCGTCATCGCATGGACTCTCCTCCTCATCCCCTTCATCGTCACCGCCGTCCGCTGGCGAGGACTCCTCCACCCACAAGGCATCCGCCTCACCTTCCTCCGCTGCCTTCAACTCACCTTCGTCGGACAGTTCTATTCCATCCTCCTCCCCGGCGTCACCGGCGGCGACCTCGTCAAAATCATCTACACCGCCCGACTCACCGGCTCAAAAACCAAATCCCTCATCACCATCCTCCTCGACCGCGTCATCGGCCTCACCGCGCTCATGACCATCGCCGCCGTCTCCTCCGGCATCCAGCTTCTCCTCAATTACCGCGCCGGTGCCCCCCTCGACTCCACCCTCCTCGACGTCTTCCTCATGATCATGGCCATGCTCACCTGCCTCGCCGTCGGCGCAATCGTCTACTTTTCGCACCGCCTCCGCCGCCTCGTCGGCATCGAGTGGTTCATCACCACCTTCAGCTCCACCACCGATCCCGAAGCCACCCACCATCAACACGACAAACTCGAAGCCCTGTTCCGCGCCGTCAATCTCCTGCTCCTCGCCGCCGCCATCCTCATCGGAACCGCCGCCGCCACCCTCCGCTGGGGAACCACACTCTCCTTCAGCCAAACCCACCACGGACTCCTCCTGGTCATTGTCATCCTCATGGCCCTCTCCGCGCTCGCAGCCATCCTCGGCCTCGCCATGCACACCCGCCTCGTGGACCGCATGATGCCCCTGCTCATACGCGCCGTCGGCACTGCACTCCGCGTCGATGAAGTCCTCCACACCTACCGCGGCCACTTCGGCCTCCTCGCCTGGGCCTACGCCATCTCACTCCCCTCCCAACTCACCCTCCCGCTCTCCGCATGGCTCTGCGGGCTCGCCTTCGGCATGACCCACAACGTCACCTACTACCTCGCCTACGTCCCCGTCGCCGTCCTCGCCGCCAGCCTCCCAATCTCACCACCCCAGGGCTTCGGTTTCATGGACTGGATCCTCTTCCACTTCTTCGTCGAACGCGGAACCGCCACCGCCGGACAAGCCATCGCCCTCGCTCAATCCATCCGCTTCTTCCCCATCCTTTGGAACCTCATGGGCGGCTACTGGGTCGTCACCGGCCAATACTCCCGCCACGAAACGTCCCCACCCCCCACCCCCTCAACATAAATGTGCCCGTCAATGTGGCACGATGTCTCGTAAATGCGGCACTCTGCAAATGTGGCACGGCCGCCCCCGGCCGTGATCGATGAGAGGGCCTCAACGGCCCTCTCATCGATGCCCGAACAACCCCCACCACCCCTCAAGGAATCCCCCACCCCCCCCAACCCCTACCCTCGCCACTTGAGCTACCACCCACGCCCCAAAATACCCTCTCCCCCCCGCCCATAACCCACAAAAACCCCAACTTTCCTTGCCCTTTGTCTTGCATGAGGTAGCCTTCAAGTAGTACCTTAGCCGATTCACCAACAGGGCGGTCAACGAGTCACCTCAGCCTTATCGTTTCGCTTCAACCAAGGGTAGTTACCATGCGCAAGAACTTTCTTCTCGCCGCCGCCGTCGTCGCTTCACTCGCGAACCTCTCCCACGCCTTCACCATCACCCCCACCTTCACCAACGGCGGCGGACAAACCTGGACCACCTCCGAAGAAAACGTCGTCAACGAAGCCATCGGCGACTGGACCAGCATCCTCTCCTACACCCCGTCGCCCCAAAACATCAATATCACCTTCGTCTTCACCAGCGCCGGAAACCCCGGCTATCTCGGCCTTTGGCAGGGAAACGCCCCCGGCAACGTCAACGACCTCAGCCCCTGGACCCCACAAATCACGCACACCATCAATATCAATACCGATGAAATGACCGGCTCGACCTCCCTCGCCTTCCTCAACGGCAATACCAATGTCACCACCGCCAACTGGGACGCCCTCAGCGTCCTCCGACACGAACTCGGCCACGCTCTCGGCTTCACCACCCTCTACAAAGACGCCGCAGGCACCTCTGACAAATATACTGACCACATCTCCAACAATGGCACCACCGCCATCTTCGACCCCACCACCGCCGGACTCAACGTCACACTCGCCGCCCCCGACAACACCCCACACATCAGCGATACCAACGACCTCATGAGCGTCTCCCTCTTCAACGGCGTCCGAAAAAATATCGGCTTCACCGACATCGAAATGCTCTCTCTCGCCTACGGCTACAACGTCACCGTCACCGCCGGAACCACCTACAACACCTCCACCTTCAAAACCCAAACCATCACCCTCAACGGCACCGTCCTCCTCTCCTCCACCAGCGCCGCTCGAAACACCTCCGGTGTCGTCCTCTCCACCAAAAACATCACCTTCGGCGCCGCAGGCCTCCTCGACCTCGCCAACCACGACCTCATCATCAGCGGCGGCCAAACGCTCGCCTCCGTCCGCGCGCTCGTCGCCGCTGGCTTCGGCACCGGCACTTGGAACGGTACCCACGGAATCACCAGCTCCACCGCTAACGCCGGCGGTAACTACTTCGGCTTCGCAACCGCCGGTGCCCTCGGCCTCTCCACCTTCGACGGGCTCCCCGTCAGCTCCTCCGATATCCTCGTCAAATACACCTACCTCGGAGACGCCAACCTCGACGGCAAAGTCGACCTCAACGACCTCAACACCGTCCTCAACAACCTCGGCACCACCACCTCCCTCTGGAGCTCCGGAAACTTCGACGGCGCCACCACCATCGATCTCAACGATCTCAACGACGTCCTCAACCACCTCGGCGTCACCGTTCCCACCGGCTCCAGCTCCGTCAGCGTCGCCAACGCCCTCCTCGCCTCCACCTCCCCCACCGCCCTCCTCTCCGACATTACCCCAAGCTCCGTCCCCGAACCCGCCTCCCTCTCCCTCCTCGCCCTCGCCACCCCCCTCCTCCTCCGCAAACGTCGTCCCTCAATCGCACGATAACAAAGAGGTAGACAGTAGACAGTAGACAGTAGACAGTAGACAGTAGACGAAATAAAAACCTACCGTCTACCGTCTACCGTCTACCGTCTACCGTCTACCGTCTACCGCTACCCCCCCTACCTCCCCCCTCACCGATAATGCCGATCCCACCCCTCCTTCGCCTTCTTCTCCCCACTCACCTTCGCCTTCTTCCTCAACTTCTTCTGCTTCCGATCCGCAATCCGATTCTCCCTTTCCCCCATCGCCCCCACCTCCCGCTTCAATTTCAAATAACTCATGAACCGCGCCTCATCCAAAGTCCCACCCTCAATCGCCGCCTTCACCGCGCACCCCGGCTCACTCTCATGCCCGCAGTTCGTGAACTTACACCTCGCCGCAATCACATCCACATCCTTAAACGTCGAAATCAACGCATCCGTCGCCTCCCCCACCGACAGCCCTCGCAGCCCGGGCGTATCAATAATTAACCCCCCGCTCTTCGTGCGCACCAAATGCCGAAACGTCGTGCAGTGCCGCCCCTTATCATCAAACTCCCGCGCCTCCATCATGTCCTGCACATCCGCCTCCGCCAGATAATTCACCAGCGTGCTCTTCCCGATCCCCGAACTCCCCAGAATCACGCTCGTCATCCCCGGCGTCAGATACTTCCTCACCTCCTCCATCCCCTCCCCGCTCACCACGCTGATCGTATGAATCCCCGCATCCCCCGCCACCGACCGCACCTCCTCCAAATACGGCCCCGCATCCGCACAAAGATCCGCCTTCGTCAGCAGCACCACCGGCCGCGCCCCCGACTCCCGCGCCAACGTCAAATACCTCTCCAGCCGCCGCAAATTAAAATTCTCATTCAACGACGTCCCCAAAAACACATAATCAATATTCGTCGCCAAAATCTGCTCATCCGCCTCCAACCGCCGCACCAACACCGTCCGCCGCCCCAACACCCGCGCAATCTGCACCGGCCCCTCCACACCCCTCCCCACCGCCACCCCACCTTCTGCCTCCTGCGTCTCCCCCCTCCCTCTGCCCTCTGCCTTCTGCCTCCTGCCTTCTCCGCGTCTCAACACCACCCAATCCCCCACCGCCGGAAAATCCGCCCGCACCGCCCCCTCATGCCGCATCCGCCCCGAAATCTCCGCCCACACATCCCCCCCCACCCCCCGCACCAAATACGCCCCCTTATGCTCCTGCACCACCCGCGCCACATCCCCCACCCCCTCCCCGACCGCCACATCCAACTGCCGCGAAAAAAAATCACTCCACCCATAATCAACCAAATGCGTCACAACCCAGTCCTCAAACCGCACACGAAAATTGAATTCTACCACATCACCTCAAAATCCGAGCCCCCCCACGCCCGCTGCATCAGCAGCGTGGGCACCTGCGCACCGACAGATAGTTCAGACAATTTTTAATCCCGCGCAAAAAAATTGAAGACCTGTTCCCCCCCAAAAAAACACGGGCGCATCGGAAAGGTTCCGACGCGCCCGCTGGCGGAGGAGGAATGCTTCGTAGCACCACCCAAATCAAAAACTCAAGCCACCAGCCGACCCGGCGTCTCCTCTCCTCGCCTGATCGCCAGTGCCGGATGCGCGATGATGCTCACCGCCTGATCCAAACTCGCAGGCACCCACAACACCGCTCCGTTCGCCACCACCCGCGACCGCAAACTCCCGCCCGTCACCGCCACATCATCAATCACAAAAAACGCATACCGATGTTTCCCCACCCGCAAATCCACGATCCGCTCCCACACATCCTCCCCCACCTGCACCAGCGGATGCGCGCTCGAATGCCAGTTATTAAAATCACCAATCAACGACACATGCCGTGCACCCGGAATGCGGATGCGAATCGTGTGCGGAATAAGCGTGTCCATAAAAAACCTCCGAAGTTCAATCGCCGCAGCCCATCATTCCCTGACGGCTGGCGAGAATAGCAAAACATAATTAAGAAAATATTGACGAATACGTTGGAAGCCGTGTGGATCAGCAACAACAACACATTCGCCACCCAGGGCGGGAGGCAGGCAGGCGGGCGGAGGCAAGATCAAAAAGTTTCATATCCCAATTCCAAAAACCTATAATTCCTATAGGATTTGAATATCATAATCATCCTCATCCCAAAGTCAACCCCGCCGTTCCAAAAATTTCCCCTATATCGGGTGCATTTACCAGGCGGGATCGGGGCATGATCGGGTAGCGACCGGGGTGGGGATGGGGTAAAATCCCGCCATAAATTGCACGGAGTTGCTGTGTTTCAGCGAGTCATTATCGTCGGCGTGGGCCTTTTGGGCACCTCCCTGGGCCTCGCCATGAAGGCCAGGGGCCTCGCAAACCACATTACAGGCGTCGGCCGCCTCGGTTCCACCTCCCTCAACACCGCCCTCCAACGCCTCGCCATCGATTCCGCCTCCACCAACCTCCCCGACGCCCTCCAAAAATCCCCCGACCTCATCATCCTCTGCACCCCCCTCCGCCAGTTCCCCGACGCCTTCAAAGCCCTCCACGGACGCCTCAGCCCCAACACCCTCATCACCGACGTCGGCTCCACTAAAACCCAAGTCATGGCCTGGGCACAAGAATACCTCGCCATCGACCCCGCCATCTTCATCGGCTCCCACCCCATGGCCGGCAGTGAAAAACGCGGCCCCGAATCCGCCCGGCCCGACCTCTACGACGGCGGCCTGTGCCTCCTCTGCGAACCCACCCCACCAAACCCCAACGCCCTTGCCAAAATCGAAGCCCTCTGGCGTGCCGTCGGCATGCGCACCCTGCGACTCACCCCCGCCCTCCACGACCAATGGGTCGCCACCATCAGTCACCTCCCCCACGCCGTCGCATTCGCCCTGGTGAATACCGCATCCAAGCACCCCGAAATGCTCCAGGCCGCCGCCGGCGGATTTCTCGACACCACCCGCATCGCCTCCAGCGACGTCGACATGTGGACCGACATCTTCCTCACCAACCGCGCCGCCGTCGCCGCCTCCATCGACGCCTTCTCTGCCGACCTCGCATCCCTGAAACACGCTATCATGACCAGTAACGAATCCGCCATCCGCACAGCCCTCACCCACGGCAAAGCGGCCCGCGACGCACTCATCGCCTCCCGTCAAACCTCTAAATGAGCACCCACCATGGCCGGCGCAATGTACATCTGGATCATGCTCGCCTTCTTCCTGCTCACCGCAGGCGTGGTCTTCGCCCTCATCGCAATGATCTGGATCGGCCATTGGGCTGAAAAAAAAGAAACCGGCTCCAAGCACGGCTTCCTCGAACTCCCCCTCGAACTCCGCCCCCCACCACCGTCGCCCCCGCCTACCCCTGACCCCTGACCCTACCCCTTCTCGTGTCGCCTCTTCACCGCCGCCAACCGCACCCCCACGCGATTCCAACTGATCGCCTTCATTGCCGCCTCCACATACGACACCTTGTTATGCCCGTAATCATAAAAATACGCATGCCCATACAAATCGATCGCCACAATCGGCACGCAATTCCACACCGGCATCCCGTTATTCGCCCCACCCTCATAATTAAACAAATCTTCACGATCAATGTCGTACCCCGTCCACGCCCACCCGCGACCCATCAACGCCGTCTGCTTCAAATCCACCAGATACTGCGGCACACTATGAAAACTCTTCACAATCTCCGCCGCCAATTCCCCCGTCGGCTCCTCCCCCTCGCTCCCCAACGTTTCAAAATAAACCTCATGATTCTTCACGGATGCCAAGGCAAAAGTAATATCCACCTTCAGGCTCTCGCTGTCCGAATCCGCATGAATGTTCCCCAACTCCCGAATTTCCCATAACTTCTTCGCCAGCTCGTTGTACTTCGCGACATACCCTTCATACAGCTTGAAATGCTCCCGCAACGACCGCTCACTCAACCCCTGAAACCCCGCCAAATGCTCAAATTTCCGTGCAACCATCTTCTTCATGCGTCATTCCCATTCCAAAAAAGCCAGCGCGGAGTCTACGCCCCCCACTCCCCAACGGTCAAACCCGCCAAAACTCCCTTTACGCCTTTACTCTTCTAACTTTTATTCTTCCGCCCCCCTTCCTTGACCATGCCCGTTTGCCCTACGTAAGATGACACATAATGATGGCGCTCCAATCCCTTACACGCTTCAGCATCCCAACGGCCTGATCACTCCCCTCGGTCGCGATGGCTCATTCAACCCCCGGCGACCGCGCTTCCGCACCTCTGGCCCCGCTGAAGTCCCACAACTCAAAGGCAGGTACGCATGGCGAGGAAACGTAAAGAAATCACCGACATCCTTCTCGAAGTCGGCGCGATGAAACCGCCCGACGCCCAACGCGCCCTCGACGAGGCCGGCCGCACGCGCCGGCCGCTGCATGAGGTCATCCTCGACTTGAAGCTGGCCTCCGAAGAGGAAGTCACCAAGGCGCTGGCCTATCAATATGACATGGAATACATCGACCTCGACAAGTCGATGATGGCCGCCTCCAACTTCAACCTGATCCCGCGCCGACCTTATCAAAAAGCACCAGGTGCTGCCGCTGGAAAAGAAGGATGGCGTTCTGCGCATCGTCATCGGCGACCCGACGGACATCGACACCATCGACGCCCTCAAGTTCCGCCTCAACACGAAGCTGGAAACCTGCCTGGGCGTGAAATCGAAGATCAAATCAGCACATCAACCGCCTGTTTGCCGACGAAAACGCCTCCATCGACAAGGCGGTGCGCAATGCCGCCTCCATCGACCGCGGCGGCTCGCTGACCGCGGCACTCGATCGACATGAAACTCGGCACCGGTCGCCGACGATGACGCCCCGATCATCAAGCTGGTCAGCGCGATCATCACCGAAGCCGTGCAAAGCCCGCGCGTCGGATATTCACATTGAGCCGATGAAGGACCGCGTGCGCGTCCGCTATCGCATCGACGGCGTGTGCGTGGAGCGCGACAACATCCCCAAGCGCATGCAAGGCCCCGGTGACGGCCCGCATGAAGATCATGGCGGGCATGGACATCGCGGAAAAACGCCTGCCGCAGGACGGCCGCATCAAGATGACCGTCGAGGAGAAGCCGATCGACTTCCGCGTCTCGACCCTGCCGGGCTATCACGGCGAATCGATCGTGCTGCGTATTCTGCGGCCCGACAACGTGAAGATCGGCATTCAGGCGATGGGCTTTGAAGAGGATGATTACACCCGCTTCAAGACGCATCATCTCGCGGCCCAACGGCATCTTCCTGGTGACCGGCCCGACCGGCTCGGGCAAAACCACCACGCTCTACGGCGCGCTGCAGGAACTCAACAAGCCGGACCGGAAAATCATCACCGCCGAAGATCCGGTGGAATACAACTTCGCCGGCATCAACCAGTGCCAGGTGAAGGAGGCATCGGCCTGACGTTCGCCAAGATTCTCCGCTCGATGTTGCGTCAGGCTCCGAACATCATCCTGGTCGGTGAAATCCGCGACCTGGAAGTGGCGGAAGTCGCCATTCAGGCCGCACTGACCGGGTCACTTGGTGTTCTCCACGCTGCACACCAACGACGCCCCGTCGGCCATCACGCGTTTGATCGATATGGGCGTGAAGCCGTTCCTCGTGGCGTCGTCGATTCAGGCGGTCATGGCGCAGCGGCTGATCCGCACCCTCTGCGACAAGTGCAAAGCACCCGACCCCGATCCGGATAAGAAGTTCCTCGCGCTCCTGGGCTTCACGGAACGGGAACTGCAGGGCCGCAACGTCATGCGGCCCGTGGGCTGCCCGAATGCAACAACACCGGCTATCGCGGCCGCAAGGGCATCTTTGAAATGATGGTCATGAACAACGAAGTGCGCGAACTGGCGTTCAAACGCGCACCCACGAACGTCATCCGCAAAGCCGCGCGCGCCTCGGGCATGAAGTCGCTGCTGGACGACGGCAAGGTCAAAATTCTCAACGGCATCACCACGCCCGCAGAAATCGCCCGCGTGACGCAGGCCGAAGGCATCGTGACGGATGACGAGTTGGGTACAAGGGTACAGGGTTCAAGGGTCCAAGGGTTTTGTTGTGGGTGATGAACCAGAGATCGAACCGCTTGCGTCCTACCGCGACCTTTTTGTTTGGCAGAAAGCAATGGATTTGGTGGTTGAGACATACAAACTAACAGCCGTTCTTCCCAACGATGAGCGTTTCGGGCTCACCGCGAGAAATCGCGAAGGTCGGCGGTTTCCATTCCGTCGAACATCGCTGAAGGTTATGGTCGGCGGCGGCGCGGCGAATATCTTCAGTTTCTTGGAATCGCTAACGGGTCCCTGTCGGAACTGGAAACGGAGCTTATCGCCAGTGGCCGATTAAACTTTTTCACCCGTGACCAAGCATCGCCGATGTGGACGCTTTGCCGCGATGTTGGCCGTTTACTCAATAATTTCATGAACTCGCTGGAGAAAACCGCTCCCTAAAAAACCCTTGTACCCTTGAACCCTGTACCCTTGTACCCTAGGAATTTTCATGTCGACGATTCAAATCGACCGACTGCTCGAAACGACGATCAAGAAAGGCGCATCGGATCTTCACATTTCCGTCGGCCGGCCGCCGGTGCTGCGGCTGCACGGCGGCCTGCGCGATCTGGCCACCAAAATTCTTGAGCCGGACGACACCGTCGCCCTGATGAAGTCGATCACGCCGGACCGGCGCAGCAGGAACTTGCAGGAAATGGGCTCGGCGGACTTCGGGTTTGCCTTCGCCTCCGCTGACGGGCCGGCCCGGGCCCGCTTCCGCGTCTCGGTGTTCCGCCAAAAGGGCAACATCGGGATGGTGCTGCGGAAAATTCCGTACAAGCTGCTGACGTTTGAGCAGATCGGCCTGCCCGCCGGCAGTCGAAGAACTTTGCCGCCGTCCGCGCGGCATGTTCCTGGTCACCGGGCCGACGGGCTCGGGCAAAACCACGACGCTGGCGTCGATGATCAACTACATCAACATCAACTTTGAACGCCACATCATCACGGCGGAAGACCCGCTGGAGTATTACCACGAGCACAAAAAATCGATCATCACGCAGCGCGAAATCGGCGGCGACGTGCCGACATTCGCCGAAGCCCTTCGCCGCGCGTTGCGGCAGGACCCGGACGTGATTCTGGTCGGTGAAATGCGCGACCTCGAAACGATTGCCGCCGCGATTCAGGCCGCTGAAACGGGCCACTTGGTCTTCGGCACGCTGCACACCACCGGTGCCGCGCGGCACGATCAACCGCATCATCGACGCCTTCCCGACGGAGCAGCAGGAACAGATCCGCGTGCAGCTTTCCGCCACGCTGCTGGCGGTGCTGTCGCAGGCGCTGTGCCCGCGAGTGGATACCGACGGCATGGTCGCCGCCTACGAGTTCATGGTGATCACGCCCGCCATCGCCAACCTGATCCGCGAAAACAAGACGTTCCGTATCGACTCGGCGATTCAGACCGGCAAAAAGTTCGGCATGCAGTTGCTCGACGAGCACCTGCTGGAGCTCTACAACGCGGGCAAAATTTCGCGCGGAAGAAGCCATCGACAAATCCCGCCGCCCGGCGGAACTCGCGGAGCGCATGGGCGTGGCCCGCAAGATGAACCGCTTCGACCTCGACAAGGAAGCCTGGGAAAAAGGCACCAGCGCCCCGGAGCCGCCGGCGGCCGCCGGCATAACGCATCCAGCAACCCCGTAGTTCACGATTCAGCGTGTCTTCGCTTCATCTGAAATGTCGAACCGCATCTCTGATCTGAAACCCGGTGGAATCATGACCGAACCACTCAAAACCTCACCGACCCCGCGCTCCATCAGCGACTCCGCAGCCGAGCCCGGCGCCGCGGGCAACGGCGCTGGTGCCGGCGGTGCCAGCGGCGCCGGCGGTCGCGGCTCGCCCCATCGCTCGGCGGCAGGCGGGCGGCGGCAGCGGCGGCGGCGGCATGAAGATGCCGCCGATCGACCAGCTCAAGAACCGTCCCCTGGGTCGCGTGCTCATCAAGATGGGCCGCCTCACCGCGCGAGCAGGTGCACCAGGCCCTGGCCGTGCAGGCGGAACAGAAAAAGACCAAAGGGTCCAACACGCCCATCGGCCAGATCCTCGTCGACCTGGGCCTGATCTCCGACCGTGACCGCAACATCGCGCTCGCCGCACAGCAGGGTCTCGAGATCTACGATCTCGATGGCGCGCGACATTCCGAAGGATGTCATCGACCGCGTCCCCGCCCAGATGGCCACCTCCTACAAAATTGTGCCGGTCGAATTCGACCCCAAAAACGGCGGCACGCTGAAGGTCGTCGTCTCGTCGCCGGAAAATATCCGCGCGGTCGACGATCTCCGCACCTTCCTCGGCATCAACGTCGTCGCCGCCATCGCCGATCCCGATGCCGATCAACAAGCATGCTCGCCAAACATTACGACGCCAAGCAGGAATCGCTCATGACCCTCATGAGCGAAATCACCTCCGACGACACGATCAAGGCGTTGGAAGCCCGCGGCGAATCCATCGATCTTGGAAACCCTCAAAGACCTCGCCGAATCCAACCCCGTCAAACGGCTGCTGAACATGGTGCTGCTGCAGGCGATCAAGGACAAAGCGTCCGACATTCACTTCGAGCCGTTCGAAGAGGAATTCAAGATGCGCTACCGCATCGACGGCGTGCTGTATGAAATGGTCCCGCCGCCGAAGCACATCGCGATGGCGATCACCTCGCGTATCAAGGTCATGGCGAACCTCGACATCGCGGAACGCCGCATGCCGCAGGACGGGCGCATTCCGCTGGTGGTGCAGGGTAAGTCGGTCGATCTTGCGCGTCGCCGTGCTGCCCACGATTTTCGGCGAGATCGTCGTCATGCGTATTCTGGATCGCTCCAACGTGCAGCTTGATCTCGACAAGATCGGCATGCGCGACGACGACCTGCGCGTCTTCCGCCAGCTGATCAACAAGCCCAACGGCATCGTGCTGGTCACCGGCCCGACCGGCTCGGGAAAAACGACCACGCTGTATGCCGCGCTCAATGAACTCAACAGCATCGAAGACAAGCTGATCACCACCGAAGACCCGGTCGAATACGACATCGACGGCATCATTCAGGTGCAGATCAAATCCGAAATCGACCTGACGTTCGCCGCGTGTCTGCGGTCCATTCTGCGTCAGGATCCGGACATCGTGCTGGTCGGTGAAATCCGCGACAAAGAAACGGCGATCATCTCCGTGCAGGCGTCGCTCACGGGCCACTTGGTGTTCTCCACGCTGCACACCAACGATGCCCCTTCGTCCGATTGCGCGGTTGCTCGACCTCGGCATCGAGCCGTTCCTGATCACCGCGACGCGTGGAAGGCGTTATCGCGCAGCGTCTTGCGCGCCGCATCTGCGTGCAATGCAAGGAAGAATATCAGCCCACCGAAGAACAGTTGATGGAACTTGAACTCCTGCCGGAAGACGTGCAAGGGTCGCACTTTCTTCCGCGGCCGCGGCTGCGATGCACTGCAACAACACCGGCTACCGCGGGTCGCATCGGGCATTTATGAAATCATGACCTTCGACGACGAAATCCGCGACATGATCATGATCAGCGCCTCGACGAATCTGCTGCGCGACGCCGCCAAGAAGCGGGGCATGCGGCACGCTGCGCCAATCCGGCCTGATCAGCATTTACGAAGGCTTGACGACGATCGAAGAAGTCGTGAAGCAAACGATCGTTGAAGACTAGTTTTAGTGAAGTGGTGAAGTGGTGAAATAGGTTGTGCGGGGCTCTGCTTGTCGAATAGGCGTTGGGTTCCGTGGCCACAAAAGTCCTTCGCTCTCACTACACCATGCACAGGCTACTTTACCACTTCACCATTTGACCATTTAACCAAAGGATTCCTCATGCCGCGCCCCCTCCAACTCGCCACCCTCCTCGCCATCGCTCTTTTCCTTCCCGCGTGTCTTGAGCGCAAGGAATCCGCGATGCTCAACCCGGATGGCAGCGGCAAGGCGGTCATCGACACCCTTGTTCCGATGCCTCCCACCGCCGCCGGCATTAAGGCCGACCCGGCCTCGACGGGCAAACAGATCGCCACGCAAATTATCTCCCGCGCCAGGGCGTTGATGCGTGGAAAGACCTCGCGGTTGATGTGACTCCGGATGGCCGGGCACACGTCGCCGTCACCGCCTACTTTCCGGACATCGCCAAATTCAAACTGGATTCCCCATTCGCCACCACATGGACGAAAAATTCCGATGGCAACTACACCCTGACCATCCAAAAGGAAAACCCCGCCAGCCAACCCGCTCCCCCCGCCATGACCGACGCCCAGGTCGCCGCCGCGATCACCGCCGCGAAAGCCGACTACAAGCAAAACCAGCCCGCCATGCAGATGGTCCTCGCATCGTTGAAAATTGAAACGACGTTCACCCTCCCCGGCACCGTCTCCGCCACCAACATCCTCACCAAGGCCCCCGATAGCAACACTGTTACTCTGCTCCTCGAAGGCAAGCCGATGATCGCCGCGATGGACAAAATCATGTCCGACGACAAACTTCTGACCACCGCGATCCGCGCCGGCAACAACTCGCCCATTGCCGACGACCTTCTCACGCAAAATATCTTTGGTAAGCCGGGCCCCATCTCCGCGACCGTGACCGGCCCCGTCAAAAACCTCTTCGACTACCCCGCCGAGTCTGCAGCCGCCAAGTCCACCCAAGCCGGCATGTTTAAAAATATCGGGATCACCCCTGCCGCCCCTTCCATTCAAAACCCCCCGGTGATGAAGTAAGGCACCGCAGAAAATTAGCCTCGCTGCCGATACCCCCGCCCGCCCCCCCGCCCCCTGGGTCGGTGCCGTTGCGCGTTTCCCTCGACGTCGTCCTCAATCATCGTCGGTGATGAATTCCTTGTCCTTATTGGCCATCTGCGCCTTGAGCCGCATGATGATTGACGAGTGCATCTGACTGACGCGCGACTCGGAAAGATCCAGCGTCGCGCCGATTTCCTTCATCGTCATTTCTTCATAGTAGTACAGAATCAGGATGAGCCGTTCCGCGCGGGTGAGCCCCTTGGTGATGAGGCTCTTGAGATCGCGGCGTTGGATTTCGTCGGTGGGGTCGGTGGTGCGACGATCTTCAAGAACGTCGATTTCCCGCACGTCCTTGTTGCCATCGGTCTCGAACCATTTGCGTGAGAGCGAGACCTGCGTGACCGCGGTCGCATCCTTCATCAGCTTGTCATACTCGCCCGTGGGGAGGCCGAGGCGCTTAGAGATTTCGTCCTCGGACGGGGTGCGTCCGAGTTCCATCTCGAGCGTCTTGGTGATCTGATCGAGCTTATGCGAGCGCGACCGCACCAGTCGCGGCACCCAGTCCATCGACGCAGCTCGTCGAGAATCGCCCCGCGAATGCGCGGCGCACAGTACGTCTCGAACTTCACCCCGCGCTCGAGGTCGAACGACTCAATCGCATCCTTCAAGCCGAAGATGCCCGCCTGCATCAGATCGTCAAGTTCTACCTCATCGGGCAGCTTGGCGTAGATGCGTTCGGCGTTGTACTTGACCATGGGAAGATATTCCATCATGAGCAAGTTGCGCAGTTCTTCGGGCTGGTGCTTTTTGAAAGCACGCCAGACATCGTTGATGTCCTGCTGGATTACGGATGTGGTTGTGTGCGTTTTTGCCACGGGTCGCTCCTTGACCTGAGACCTCCGCGAAGTGTTTTCCACTCGGAGAGGTCAACTTTCATCCCTGATAGCCCAGTCCTTGGGCTGACATTATCGGGCACTATGAGAGTATTCTGCTCTAAGGTAACGGATTTGAAAAGAAAAAGTTTTCACTTTTTTTGGATCTATTTTCCGGGAACCATTGGTGCGGTCGGAACCGTTTCACCGCGCGACGCCATCGCGGCCTCGGCATCCTGCTCCGCGATGGCTTCCGCAGCCTTCAGCTCAGCCGCCGCATCGCTGTCCGCAACCATTTTTGCCAAGCGCTGCGCGTGCTCCGCGCTACCTGTTGTGCAATCAAACCGACGATATACCCCACGATGTAGCAAATGAAGGCGGACAGAATGCCCTTGAGCAGGATTGCCTCCATTGCGTTGTCCGCGACCATCCCCGCCGAAAATCGACAGCACGAACCCCATGGTTCCAAACACGCCGCCGATGAACGAACTTAATTTCAAGGCCAACCCCGCTGGAACAATGCTCTTGAGCAACCACAAGCCGCACATCGCGGATCAGCGCCACCAGGAGGCGACCCGCGAAAAGAAGCCCGGCTTGCTGCCGCCGACGTTCACATCCACATGATGATCGATACGATTCGCCCACGCCTGTACGCACTGCGCCGCGGCACAATGCGGATATTGCTGGACAAAGGGAGCACGTTTTCGCACGGCCTGCTGCACCGCCGCGTCCGTGACGACGTAGCCGGAGAAGGCGACATCGGTTTTCAAAAACTGCCGCGCGACGGAGGAAATTCGTTCGTGAACCTGCTTCGCCTCGTCGCGATTCTTGACCATGTTGACCATCACGCTGATCTTGCCGGCGGTGCCGCAGCGGACGAGCACCTTCATGACCGCATAAGCATCGGTGATTGCCGTCGGCTCGGGTGTGGTCACGATCACGACATGATCGGCCGTGCTTGTAAACGACAGCACATTCCGCCCAATACCGGCACCGGTATCGATAATCAGCGCGTCCGCGTTTTCCCCCACGTTGTCCAATTCCGTGACGATGCGTTTGCGATCCGCCTCGACGAGGTCCGCCATCTTCGCCAGTCCCGACGCGCCTGGTATCAGAGAAAAACCCGCAGGAACGGGCGTGACGACTTCGCTGAGCGACCGTTGCCCCGCGACCACATGCGCCAGGTTATAGCGTGGCTGGACGTTGCAGAGGATATCCGCGTTGGCCAGCCCGAGGTCGGCATCCAACAACACGACGCGGCGACGCATGGCCGCCAGAACCGTCGCGAGATTGACCGCAAGGTTCGTCTTGCCGACGCCGCCCTTGCCGGAAGTGATGGCGATGGTTTGGGCTCGCGAGGCGGACCTGCGGCGCCATTTCACGAAGACTTGCGGCCTGATCCATGACCGTCATAACTTTCCCTTTATCCATACCGTCTGCGAACTGTTGTCGGCCCGACGGAAGGTGTTAAAGTTTTTCGCCCAGTATCAATTTCGCCAACCGTCGCGGCTGGCCCACTTCGATGTTATCCGGCACGTCCTGCCCGGTGGTCAGATATGAAAGCGCACGGCTGGCCGTGCGCACGACATTCAGGAGGACGCCGAAGGATACCGCCTCGTCCAGTTTTGTAAAGATAATTTGATCGACGCGGATTTTTCCGAACTGTGCGATCGCCGCCTCCATCGCTTCCTGCGTCGTCGTACTCGAAAGCACCAGGTGAACCTCGCTCGGCTTCGCGACGCTGATAAACTGCGACAGCTCATTGAGTTTCATCTGGTCCGTGTGCGAACGGCCCGCGGTGTCGATGAGGATCGTGTCGCAGTCGGACATCTCCTTCATCGCCGTCACCAGCTCCGCCGGGGTCAATACCACCTTGAGCGGCACCCCGATAATGTTCGCATACGTCCGCAACTGATCGACCGCAGCGATGCGGTATGTGTCGATCGTGATCAGTCCGACTTTTTGTTTCTGCCGCAGTTTGAATGCGGCGGCCAGCTTCGCAATCGTCGTCGTCTTTCCGACGCCGGTGGGCCCGATCAAACAGATGCTTCGGCATCCCACGCCCGTCGCAGGACCGCGCCACCGCACCGGTCAAATTCGCCGGCAGCATCTGCTCGAGCTTCTGCGTCAGCCGGTCCCGGACCGTGCCCGGGTTCGACAACTGATCGGAGCGTCAATTCCGCCTTCACATCATCCACCACGCGGATCGCGATCTCTTCGCTCACCTGCTGCTCAATGAGCTTCATGTACATTTGTCCGAGTTGCTGCGGTAAATCCGTCCGCCGGCCCCCCGTGTTCGAGGAGCGTTGCAGCAGGCTCTCGACCATCGAACGCAACGACGAAAGCTCATTGCGAAGTTCAAAGGAAGGCTCTTTGAGGACGGTCGCCGCGAGTTCGCGGGTGGAAAGATTCATCGTCGCGGGGCCGGAGGATTCCTGCATGCGCGAGGGTTGAGCTGATTTTGTCACATTGGATTTTGCGGTGGGATAGACGACTCGCAGCGGATGCCGCGACCCTGGTTCCTCGACCGCCGTGGCCGTCCCGCTGCTCTGCGACTCAAACGCGCCGCTGTCATTGCTTCGCGACCGGGAAGCCGACGCCGCGGCCGGAGCCGTCTTCTTGCGTGCCTGGACGTTCACATCCACCCCCGCCGTGATCTCCACGACGGTCCTCGCCCCGAGGCCCATCATGCCGCCGGTCTTAAAGCTCCGAGTGTGAAGGATCATCGCCTTCGGACCAAGCTGCTGCTTGACCTTCGCCAATGCTTCACCAATCGACGGTCCTTGAAACGTCTTCACGTTCATCCAGTTACTCCCACGATGCCCACGGATTCGACATTCATGCCCTTAACGATTTCGCTGTACGACAAGACCGCCACCGCCGGCAAAGACGGCTCAATCAGTCTCCGCACAAATCCCCGGACCTGCGGTGAACACAACACCACGCCGCCGAAGCCCTGCTGCATCAGCTTGCTGATGTTAGCGGCGATCGCTTCGGTCACCTGCCGCGCTAATTGCGGGGGCAGCGTCAGGAAACTGCCGCGCTCGTTGCGTTCCACATAACTATTAATCGTGTCTTCCAGCGCCGGATCCAAGGTAATACAGTGAATCACGTTCTTTTCGTCGCGATGCTGGCCGCAGATCGTGCCGAGCCAGGCCGTGCCGCACCGCCTCGGTGAGCACGTCGAGATCCTTCGTCTTGGATGCCCATTCGCCAAGAACCTCCAGCACCGTCTCCAGATCGCGTATCGGCACGCGTTCCCGCAGCAGGTTCTGCAGCACCTTCTGCAATTCTCCTGGTTTGATCTGCAACGGGATCACTTCCTCGACCAGCAGCGGAGCCTTCTCCTTCAACTGTTTCAGCAAGGCCCCCACCTCTTCGCGCGTCACCAGCTCCGACGCATTGGTCTTGACCACCTCGGTAATATGCGTCGCCAGCACGCCGGACGCCTCCACCACCGTGTAATTCATCATCTCCGCCTGCGACCGCTGCCCCTCTTGAATCCACCATGCGGGCAGGCCGAAGGCAGGCTCTTTGGTCTCCATGCCGCCAATGCGGCCTGATGCCGCGCCGGAGTCCATGGCAAGGTATTGCCCCGGGTACACAACGCCTGATGCCAGCGGATTCCCACGCAGCTTCACCACATACGTGTGCGGATCCAACTGCATGTTGTCTCGAATCCGAATCGGCGGAACCACCACGCCGAACTCGATCGCGATCTGCCGGCGAATCAAACTGATTCGTTCCAGCAGATCGCCCCCCTTTGTCGTATCCACTAATTGCACGAGTTGATATCCGACCTCGAGTTCCATTGCATCGACGGGCAACAGCGCTTCGATCTTCTCCGGCTTCTTCCCGGCTGCGCTCGCCGCTGCCTTGTCCTTCTTCGCAACCTCCGCGACCGCGGCCTTGTCGCGCTTCGTCATCACCCAGGCAATCCCGCCCAGGCAACTCGCGAGCACCCAGAGCGGAATCAACGGCAAGCCGGTAAAACTCATCATCATCAGGAACGCGGCCACTACCACCAGCGACACCGCCCGGCCCGTCAACTGCTGAATGAACTCTTCGCCCAGATTTTCCTTGGAGCTGCTCCGGGTCACCAACAAGCCTGCCGCCAAGCTGATGATCAATGCGGGAACCTGCGAGACGATTCCGTCGCCGATGGTCAGCTTCGTGAACGTCTTTGCACATTCGAGAAGGCCCCAGCCGTATTGGAGTTTTCCAATGGCCACTCCGCCGATCACGTTGATAAAGACGATCAAAATACCCGCGACGGCATCGCCGCGGACGAATTTCGAGGCACCGTCCATCGCCCCGTAAAATTCCGCCTCCCGTGCGATGTCGGACCGGCGTCGCTTTGCTTCATCCTCTTTAATGATGCCCGCGTTCAAGTCGGCATCAATCGCCATTTGCTTGCCGGGCATTGCGTCCAAGGTGAAACGGGCGGCCACTTCCGCGATGCGCGTGGCACCCTTGGTGATCACGACGAATTGAATGATGATCAAAATGATGAAGATGATGATCCCGACGACCATCTGCTGCTGTGCGCCCGACCCGCCGCCCGTAACGAAGGTGCTGAAGGCGTGAATGACGTTCCCTGCCGCGAATGCCGCCGACGTTGCATCCGCCGACCGATCGCCCGCCGTCAGGATCAACCGCGTGGACGCCACGTTTAACACCAAGCGAAAAAGCGTCGTCCCCAGCAGCAGCGACGGAAAAATCGAAAGGTCCAGCGGTGACGTCACGAACATCACGCTGACCAGGACGACCGTCGCCATCGCTAAATTCGCCACCAGAAGCAGGTCCAGCACCGAGGTCGGCAATGGCACCAGCAGCACCATAATCATCGCGATAAAGCCCATCGGAATGACGAGCCCGCGATGCTTGTGCATCATCAGGAAAATAGGATTGTTAAGAAGTAAGCCACCCGGCCCTGCAATACCCCCGCCCGCTCGCATTGTGGTGGCAACCGCCATTGACGACTCCGTTCGTCCATTTCCGAAGCATCCATACTTCAGTCGCAGTCAAGTTCCTCGCGCCGCACTCACCGCCACCAGATCGAAATCCTTCCGACCTCAGCAACGGCATACCATTCAACGGCACAAAAAAATGACTTGCTCAGAGCATACCGCAACTCATGCAGCACGCAAGATAATTCTCGTTAGCTGTACCGAAAATCACCACCCAATAGTTTCAAATTTCTCAAATTTCCAAAACCGCGCAAGAAATGCACCCTTTCCCTCCTATCCCAAACCTTCACCCCCTTCGCCCCTTCGTGTTTACATCCTCTTACACCGCCTGACGCAACCGCCGCATCCCTCGACCCGACAATTCATACACGTACGCGAGAATCTCCGCGATTGTCTGATAGAACTCCGGCGGAACCTCGCTCCCGACCTCCACCGTCTTGTACAACGCCTGCGCCAAGGGCTTTCGCTCGACGATAGGCACGCCGTTCTGGATCGCGATCTGCCGAATCCGTGCCGCCAGAAATCCGGCTCCCTTCGCCACGACGCGCGGGGCACCCATCCCGTCCGGATCGTATTTCAACGCAATCGCCAACTCCGTCGGATTCGTGACGATCACATCGGCCTTCGGAACATCACGATGGATACGCTGGATGATCATCTTTCGCGCCAATTGTCGGCGTCGGCCTTTGATCTGCGGATCGCCGTCCATGTTCTTCGATTCATCCTTGATTTCCTGCTTGCTCATGCGGATATCGCGCTCGAACTTCCAGCGATGATAAATCCAATCCCCGGACGCGATGATCAGCAACGCCATCGCCATCCGCCACGCCAGTTCATAAATAATCCCCGTCGCCACCGCGAAATTCTGCGGAAACGGCATCCCCACCAGCGACAAGATCATCGGCAACTGAGCCCGAATGTCGGTCCACGCAATTGCCGCCAGCACCACCAGCTTCAAGACGTTCATCCCCAACTGCATCCAGTTCTGCCCCGCGAACAACCGCCCCAGCCCCTGCAACGGATTGAGCTTCCCGAACTTCGGCATCAGCACCGTCCACTTCACATGGAACCCCACCTGCATCCCCGTGACCAAAAATGCCATCACCACCGCGGCGATCATGATCGGCGCGACGCTCCTCACCATATGCGGAACGCCCGTCCGCAAGCTGATATCTAATAACTGATGCGAATCGCCCCAATAGTGATTTCCCAGCATTTCCAGCATCACGCTCGATAATGATTCGACAATCGCGCGGCCCGTCATCGACAGTGCGATCAGCCCCGTCATCAGCAGCACTGCCTGCGTCAGGTCCTGGGACTTGGGCGATTGCCCGGAATCACGAGCTTCCTGCCGCCGTTTCGCGGTTGCCGCTTCTGTCTTGTCGCCAAAATCTTCAGCCATGCGTCACGCTATCCCAACATCCGGCCGAGCATGACAAACATGCCCCGGAAACTCTGCTGCGACACCAGCGCCCAGCCTGCCATGCCGCTCATCACCATGAAGAATCCGACGACCAGGTGGATATGAATGCTCATCGCCATCAAATTCATCTGCGGCATCGACCGCGACATCAAGCCAATCGTCAACGTCCCGATGAAAAACGCGACGAGCCCGGGCATCGCCACCTGAGCCGCGGCATGAAACGCCGCGTCCAGCGACCCGCACGTCGCCGCGAGCAAGGCATCCGCGGAAATCCCGCCGCCACCCATTGGCACTTTGCTGTAGCTGTAAACCACCGCGTTAATCACTTCCCGATGCCCCCCCATCGACAAAAACGCCACCAGCGCGATCCAAAACGCCACCTGCTCGATCACCGTTGATTGGTCCTCGAAGCTCGGATCGTAAATCGCCGACAACGACAAGCCCATCTGCTGGCTGATTAAATGCGACTCCAGCTGTACCCCGGCAAACACCCCGCCTACCAATATTCCGATCAATAACCCGACGCTCATCTCACCCGCGATCGCCACCACCAGCCCGATTAAAGTGGCCGGCACCGTCGCGCTCTTCGGGACCACGTTCCACACGCACAATGTAATCGCCAACGACAACAACACCTTCAAATTCGCCGGTATCGCTGAATTCGAAAACACCGGCACAAACACAAACAACCCCACCACCCGAAACAGCACGAGCAGAAACGGCACAACCAGCGGATAAAGAGGCGTCAAATCCGAAAACATCTCATCTCACGTCAAAAAAAAGCGGGTTAAGTTAACCGATTCATGAGTGAATACCGCGTGCATCCCTACTTAACTATTTAACCACTTAACCATTTCACGCTTCGCGCCTCAGTGCATCATGAACAGCGTCCGCGTGTAATCGATCAACCTCTGAAACATCCACGGCATCACAAACATCACCGCGAATCCCATCGCGAAAATCTTCGGCACAAACGACAACGTCTGCTCCTGAATCTGCGTCACGGCCTGAATCAAACTAATCACCAACCCGATCACCATCCCAATCAACAAAATCGGCCCAATGATGATCAACGTCATCATCATCGCGTTCCTCAAAAATCGATCGCCTGATCCACCGTCAACATCTTGTATGCCCTTTCTACCGTCTACCGTCTTGCGTCTACTCGCGGTCACCCAAAACTCGCCAACAACGTCCCACACACCACATGCCACCCGTCCACCAGCACAAACAACAACAACTTGAACGGCAGCGACACCATCACCGGCGGCAGCAACTGCATCCCAATCGAAATCAACACCGAGCTGATCACCATATCAATGATCAAAAACGGCAGATAAATCCGGAAGCCCATCAGAAATGAAACCTTCAACTCGCTCAACACAAATGCCGGCACCAGTTCCGTCGTTCCCACTTCCGCCCAGGTCTGCGGCTCGCCCTTCCCCGGATGCGCGTAACTGTGAAACAGATACACATCATCCTCATTGTGCGCAGCTTCTCACCTGCTTGATCATGAATTCCCGCAAAATCCCCACGGATCGCTCAAAGGCCGTCGATTGTGAAATCTCGTTATTCGAGTACGGCTGCATCGGCCTGAGCATTGACCTTCGACCAGGTCGGCCCCATCACCAGAAACGTCATGAACAGCGACAAGCCAATAAGTATCTGATTCGGCGGCAACTGCGACGCGCCCAGCGCCTGCCGCAGCAGCGACATCACAATCACGATCCGCGTGAAGCATGTCGTCATCAACAAAATCGAGGGTGCCAACGTCAGCACCGACATCAACAACAAAATCTGCAAGGAGCTTGAAAGCTTCTTCGGCTCGGTCGTCGTCGGAATCGTCTGCGTAATGTCCGGCAACGCCATCGCGCTCGAATCGCCCGCGCCCGCCGACCCCGCATGAACCCGCCCGGGCATCCCCATCTCGCCCACCAATTGCCGCAACCGCTCTTCCTGCAGCGCCTTCGGCGTCGGCGGCCCCATCCGCCGCGCCAATAAATCAGTCAGGTTTGCACTCCCATCCCCTACAGACTGCCCACGGGCGGCCGTCCCCGTCAAAATCACGGCGAGCACCGCGACAACCATCCATCTTTTCATCGCACAAACGTGCAACCAAACATTCATACGTCATCCTGACTTGTTTCGCCGGCATCCTGCCGACCAATCGTAACGCGGGCGTCTCGCCCTCCGTTCCCTCAATCAACCGCGTGGAATGCTATCCCGCACAGACCGCACTTGCTGCCGCAGTTCCATCAACTGCCGCTTCGCCGCGGCCATCTCTTCCAATTGACTATCCAAATTCTCCGGCTCCATTGACCGCAGCTCAAAATCGCTCCGATCCGGATCGTTCATGGGATCCTCGAGATCCATCCGAGCATTCGCCAACAGCTTCGTAAACCCAGCCTGAATTGACTGCGGCTGCTGCCCTTCAATCTGCCCCATGATCTTCGCCACTTCCGACGGATCGCTGATCACCAGCACGGATTGGCTTGTTTCTTTTCCCTGATTCAACGTCACGATTTGTGACCCGATCCGCACCAGCACCAGTGCCTGATTCTTGCACAGCGGATACCGCGCCAACACCTCGATCACGCCCTTGCCATTCCCCGCCTTGGCACCCGGCACATACTTCTTCGCCAGCACTTTCCCAATCAAGATAAGCCCCACGACGACCGCCAACGCAGCCGCGACCTGCAACGCATTGATCACGCCCGAGGGCAATCCCACCGTGGGTGCCGCCGACGTATTAGTCCCCGTGGCCGGCTTGCTCGAGCCCGCAGCCTGCAAGCCGCGTATCGGTGCCGCCTCAATATCACTTAACGCCGGCACCGCCTTCGCGGTTGCATCCACGGTCGCCGTCTTCGCCACCACCGTTGAACTCGTTTCATCCGTCTTGGGCGTCACGGGAGAAACCGCAATTGCAGGCACATCCACCGATTTTTCAACTATCTTGTCCGTGGTTGCCGACACCTTCGCCGTCGCGGCAACAATATCCACCACGGGAGCGACCGGACCATCCACCTTCGTCGGCACAACATCCGCGACGACTGGTTTCTGCGCCGCATCCGCAACATCCACCGACGCCTTGCCCATCGCCTCCCCGTGCGCCACGCTCACAAGCAAAATCGCAACCGCCACGGCAACCCATGCCGTGGTACTCTTCATTCCACATCCAATATCGTTAATCCCACGCCCCGACAGGTGATTCAACCGCTTTTTCCGACCATCCATGGTCCACCCAATCTTTCGTAAAGGCCATCGCCGATACTCTGACAACCGGTTCCACCGGGATTTTCACTCACTCTATCAACTGCCCATCAAAAGTCACGATCTAAATTCGACGCCGGCGAGCGTCACTCGCTCTCCACCGCGGTAATGATCTCATTGATACGCACGCAGAAATTATCATTGAGCACCAGCACCTCGCCGCGCGCGACAAGCTGGTCATTCACAAACACATCCACCGGGTCGCCCGCAAGTTTATCCAACTCCACCACCGACCCCTCCCCAAGCCGCAGCACATCCTCAATCAACATCTTCGTGCGGCCAAGCTCAATTTTGACATTCAGATCGACATCTTTCAGCAGGTCAATCGCTCCCCCCCCCCCCGGCACATTCCCCAACGCCTTGCTGAAATTCGGCAGAGCAAAATTCCCCGCGCCGTCCCCCCCCAGCCGCACCGGAAGCCGCAGCACCAACGCCGGCCGAAACATCTGTCCCTGATTCGCTCATACGAAGCCTCCTTGCATATTCATCGACAGCCATCCCTGCCATCGAAAAGGAAAAACCAAGCTAACGCCTGCCGTCTATTGTCTTCCGTCATCCTCAGTATTCGGCCCTAAACGGCGTACACTGCGGAATCAGCACTTCTTTCACCAATCCCTTGCCATCCTTGCCAAGATCCTGCTCCAACTGATATGCGATCTGCCGCCGCAGGGTCTCCAGCCCAGGCTCGCCCAGGCTCTTGGGATCGGAGCTGGCGATGATCGTCCGAATCCGATCCCGCGTCTCCGCATCGCGTGCCGCGAATAGCTCCGTCGCTTTCGCCTTATCCTTTTCGTTCACTTTGGCCACGATCTGCAAATCGTAAAGGTACAATCGCCCGCCAATACTGTTCGGCAGCTTCCCCTTCACGAGATCGACCTCCACAAATTTCTCCTCCGGCTCGACTGCCTTCACCGGCACGTCCGCCACCACTTTTCGTGGCCCGGAGGAAAGCATCATGGTCCCAGCGACCGTGGCACCTTCGAGCACTAGCACGATCGCCGCCATGATTCCCATCTTGACGATCGAGTTTTTCTTCGGCGCCTCAGCCGCCGCCGCCGGCGTCTCCGCGGGCTTCGCTGCCTTGTCTGCCTTTTCACTTGCCATGGATCGCTCCTGTCAGAAAACGCGCATCAATTGCGCCTTGCCTGACAAAGCTATCGTCGGTAATCGCTCTCAGCTTTACTCATCGGAGCTTTACCGGACTTTCATTTACGGAATTTCCACAACTTCCAAACCACCCCCCTTTTTTGCGCTAATGACCACGCAATTATTGCTCCTCCCCGGGCCCTATCCTCCACCGCGACCCACCACCGCCCGCGCGAACGCCACATCCTCCGCCGTCGTGATCTTTACATTCAACGGCGACCCCTCCGTCATTCTGACCGCCCACCCCATCCGCTCGTACACCTGAGCATCATCGGTCAAATCCTTCATCTGCTCGCTGAACAACAACTTCTCATACCCCGCCAGCAATTTCCCCAACTCAAAACACTGCGGGGTCTGCGCCTGATACAGCCCGCGCCGCGACACCGTTTCCACTACGCATCCATTGTCTCCCCGCCGTTTTAACGTCGCTGGCTCCGCCACACATGGCAATCCCGCCCCATGCTCCCGCGCCGCCCGAAACGCCGCCTCGATCACCCGCTCCGTCACCAATGGCCGAGCCGCATCATGCACCGCAACAAACCCCGGCGTCTCCCCCCCCCCTCCTTACCATCCAGCCCTGCCAACGCCCGCAACCCAAACAACACGCTCTCCCACCGCTCCCGCCCTCCGGGTACAAACACCAATCGCTCCCCGCCCATTTCGCTCAAATGCTCCCGATAGACCTCAAACCGCTCCGGCGAAGTCACAATCACGATCAGACTCACATCCGCGCGCCGCGCAAATGCCCCCACCGACCGCTGCAAAACACTCTGCCCCCGAATATCCACCATCAACTTATCCCCCGCCCCACCGCTCTCCCCAAACCGCGTCCCACTCCCCGCCGCCGGCAATATGACCGCAAACCGTTCATTCTTCATCCCCCAAGTATCCCCGCCTCCATTTCCCAAGTCCACCATGCTCTATCGAATCCATTCGTCATTCGAATTTCGCCATTCGTCATTCCCCTCCCTTGCCCCTAAACTCTCCCCATGAAACTGATGTCCTACAACATCTTCGAAGGCGGCGAGGGCCGCATCGACCCGCTCGCCGAAGTCATTCGCCTCTTTGACCCGGACATCCTCATTCTCGCGGAACCCTGGAACGAATCCCTCTTCCACAAACTCGCCGACAAGCTCCACATGGACCGCTTCCTCGCAGACAATCCTCGCAACCCCCACGGCTCCACCGGCCTCCTCACGCGCTACCACATCAAAGAGGCCGTCAACCACGCCCCCCTCGACCTCCGCCTCACCCGCAGCGCCTTCCACGCCATCCTCGAGCTCCCGCCCACCCTCCCCTCCCAAAACGCAACCTTCATCGCGAAGGACTTACCCGTCATCGGCCTTCACCTCCACGCCCGCGAAACCCTCGCCGACGAACAAATCCGCCTCACCGAACTCCCCGCCCTCTTCGATATCGCCAAACACTTCGCCGGCCGCCCCCATCTCCTCGCAGGCGACTTCAATGCCCACCACCCCCAACAGCAAATCAACCTCGCCCAACTCCGTCAAAAAACCAAGGATCGCATCGCACCACAAAACAACGAAATTCCCCGCGACGCCATCCGCACCCTCCTTGAGCACGGCTACCTCGACGCCCATGCCCTCCACCACGGCCCCGAAAACTTCCAAACCTCCTTCACCACTTCCCACCCTGCCGCTAGAGTCGACTACCTCTTCATCACGCCCGACCTCGCCCCCCACCTGAAATCCTGCGAAATTTTCAAACCGGAACTCGCCAAATTCACCTCCGATCACTTCCCCCTCACTGCCGAATTCACGCTCTCATGATCCCCTCTCGCCAATTCCCCCGCCGTCCGTATACTCAGCCCCATGTTTGGTTCCCACCTATCCATCGCCGGCGGTCTCCACAAAGCCCTTCTCGCAGCCGAGAGCCTGGCGATTGAGACGGTGCAGGTGTTCACCCAATCCCCCCAGTCATGGGGCCTGCAAGCCCTCGACGCCCAGCCTCACTGGACCGCGAAGCCTTTGGATGAACAGGCAATTCAAACATTTCGCGAACATGCCCAGCGCCTGAACTTCAAAAAAATCGTCGCCCACGACTCCTACCTCATCAACCTCGCAAGCAAGGACGATCTGCTCTGGGAAAAAAGCATCGCCGCCTTCCGCGAAGAGATGCGGAGATGCGACCAGTTGGGAATCACCTTTCTCGTCACCCATCCCGGAGCCCACTGCGGCAGCGGCAATGCGTGCGGCATTCAGCGGGTCATTGAGGCCATGAACCGCCTGCTCAACGAAGAAAAAAACGGCAAAGTCACCGTCTGCCTCGAAACCACCGCCGGTCAGGGAAGTTGCCTCGGCTGCACCTTCGAGCATCTCGCCGATATCCGTCGCGGTGTTCAACGCCAAGATCGCGTCGGCATCTGCGTCGATACCTGCCATATTCTCGCGGCAGGGTATGACATCACCACCGCAGCCGGAATGCACACGGTCCTCGCGGATTTGGATCGCATCATCGGCATCGAGCAGGTGAAAGTCTGGCACTTAAATGATTCCAAAAAACCCGTAGGCAGCCGCGTCGATCGCCATGAGCACATCGGTCGCGGCTGCGTCGGCCTCGACGCATTTGCAGTCATCTGCCAGGACAAGCACTTCCACGATGTGCCAAAAATTCTCGAAACGGCCAAGGAGGAGGCACCCGATGGACGCCCATGGGACGAACTCAATCTTGAACTCCTCCGGGGGTTGGCGGAAGGACGCGCAATGAAACTAAAAAAGTTCCCGCCGGAAAAAAAAACGCCTGCTGCAAAATCTAAGAAGACATCTCCCAAAAAAGCGGAGAGAAACAAGGGGAGGAAAAAATGACCGCGATCTGCGTGCCGATTTTTGTCAAGAAAGGCGTCGATCTCGAGGAGATCATCGGCGAGAGCGAGGACGCACTGCGCGGAACCTCCGGAATGATCGAACTCCGATGCGATACCGCATCGGAAAAGCAGATGCTTGAAGCCATCGACCTTGCCCATGTTCCCGTGATCGTCACGATCCGCCCCACATGGGAAGGCGGTTTTTCAGAGAAGACCGACGACGAACGCATCGCCATGTGGGAAGCCGCCATGGAGGCGGGAGCAAATTATGTGGATGTGGAACTGGTGGGTTGGGAAAAGAGCCGCGCAATCCGCGAGGCGGTGACAGATGCCGCGGAAAAAAACGGCACGCGCCTGATCGTATCGAATCACAATTTTGAAAGGCGTCCCAAAGACTTGCGGGAAGCGCATCACCCGGTTGTGCCGTGCAAGCGCGCAGGTGCTGAAACTCGCATGGAAGGCGGAATCGTTGCTCGATGGAATCGATGCCCTGCGAATGATGCGAGAGAATCGAGAGCGGGACGGGCGCGCGATGCTGGCGCCTCGCCATGGGTGAGGAGGGTCAAATTTCCAGGCTGTTGGCGAAGAAATTCGGAGCGCCGCTGACCTTCGCCACCGTCGAACGAGGAAAAGAGAGCGCGCCCGGGCAACCGACCATCAAGGAACTGATCGACCGGTATCGCTGGGAAAATCAAACCGATAAAACGCCGGTCTTCGGCGTCGTCGGATGGCCGGTCGGCCACAGTTTAAGCCCGCATATACACAACGCCGGTTTCGAGGCAGTCCATGCGCCGGGCGTGTATGTACCTCTGCCTGTGCGAGGGGAGTATGAACATTTCGCGGCCGCCATGGACGCACTTCGGACCTGTCCGCAAATGAACCTGCGCGGCGTAAGCGTCACAATTCCGCACAAAGAAAACGCGATCCGGTACGTCACGGAGCGCGGCGGCGAACTGGATTCACTCTCACAACATATCGGCGTGATTAACACGATCGTGTGGCCAGAGAACGCCCCGCCGCGCGGGTTGAATTCCGATTACGCCGGAGCTCTCGATGCCCTCGTCAGCGCATGGGATGGGCGGCGGGAGACATTGGCAGGCAAGCGAGTGGCGGTGATCGGAGCCGGCGGCGCGGCAAGAGCGATCGTTGCCGGTCTGGCTTCTTACGGCGCAACCGTCGTCATTTACAATCGCACACCGGAGAAAGCGATTGCGCTCGCCGAGGAGTTTAGCGGGAAGGGAACAGGGAAAGTGGTCGCGGCCCCCTGGGCAAAGTTGTGCGACTCCTGTTGCGAAGCCTACATCAATTGCACACCGCTCGGAATGCATCCACGAGTCGACGGAAACCCCATCGACAGCGATCCTCCATGGACCGCTGACACCGTCGTGTTCGATACCGTCTACAACCCTCTCAAAACAAAATTCATTCGACTGGCTGAAAAGAAGGGAGCGAAGGTGGTGCTGGGCACTGAAATGTTTATCGGGCAGGCCGCGGTCCAGTTCGCCGAATTCACCGGAAAGTCCGCCCCACTTGACGTGTTCCGCCGCGCATTGAACGACGCGATGCGGCGCGGCAACTGACACGTCGCCGCAGAGGACCTCTCCATGCGGCCATCACACTCCCTCCAACAGAAAAAGGGCCGGCGTTTAAGCCGGCCCTTCGTGTTTATTCAGTGAATGACACACACATTAGTTATCGTCGCAGTGGTCATGGTCATGGTCATGGCTGTGGTCATGGCCATTGTTGCAGGAAATCAGAGCGAGTTCGCCAAAGTTGTAGTCCGTCGCGTACGTGTTCGCGCTCAACACGATGTTGGAGATCATGTTGTTCGTGACTGTGCCGCCGAGGCTGCCGGCATAATCCAACCCGTCGGCGTAACCATCCGGACCCTTCTCTGAAACCGCATAGGTCCCAGCCGCGAGATGCGAGAACTTGTAGTTCCCGTTGCTGTCCGTGATCGCAGTCAGGGTGACGTTGCCCGCCGCCGTGACGCCGGTCAGTGTGATCTTCACGCCCGAGATGCCGCTGTAGCCATACTTGTTGGAGGAAACGGTGCCCGAGATCGAGCTGTTGGTATCGCTGCACGGATTGCATCCGCCGTTGTCGCTATCGAAATAGCGGTCCTGGCTGTGATAGAAGATGTTCGAGCCGGCGGGGCCGAACTTGTCGATCGGCAACCCGCAGACGAAGTCCACTTGGAAGTTGCACTGCGGAACGGTGATCGTGAGGCAATAGGTGCCGGGGACGGTGTAGGTGCCCGTTGCGACGGAGTAGATCTTCTGCTGCGACGCATCGTTCGCGTTGAAATAATTGTCCGGCGCGGTGTAGCTCACGAACGAGAGCGTGTCGGCCTCCTTGATCGTGAAGATTACCTTCACGGTATCGCCCTGGTGCAACTGGCCGCTGATATCGTTAACGTTCTTGCAGCCGTTGATCACATAATGAATGTTGTAAGCTGAGCACTTGTCGGTCTTGAAGTTGTCGAAATCCAGCCCGCCGTACACGCCGGCGGTGGCCTTGACGGTATACAGGCCCGAGGTCGGACCAGTTTCAACGTAGCCGGTCTGCTGAACTTCTTTCACAAAGTAGGTCGCGGCAGTCAGGCCGGTAAAGGAATACGAACCATCCGCTGCCGTCACAGTGGTGCCGACGAGGGCATCGCTGGAATCGAGCACGCCGTTCCCTTTGGTGTCCTTGTACAGTTGGATCGTGACGCCGCCGAGGGGATGGCTGGTGTCATCCGCGGAAAGCCCGTTGCCCGTCTGATCCAGGTATTTGTGCCCAGAGATCACGATCGGGGGCGTTCCTGCTTGCGGAGGAATAGCACCGAGGGTGCCTTTTTCCAGCGCGGTAAAATCGTTGTTGAAGTTCCCGGTGAACGTTGAGTTTTCAGGTGAAAGGGCAACGCCGATGTCCTTGCCGCTAAAGTATTGAGCGGCAAGTTGGCCCCCGGTGACTTGAAAACGGAAGTCAAAATCCGAGGTGCCACCGTTACTAGCGTATCCGAACTGAAGAACTTTGCCGGTGAGCAAAACTCCGCTGTAGTCAGGCACGCCGTCGCCATTCACGTCCACCGACCCCGTGAGCGTCAGATCGTTCGTCTGATTCCCGCTGGAGACGGTGCCATTGGCCCCCACCTTGATATGAAGGTCAAAACTGCTGGGGCTGCCGACCGCCACATCGTTGAAAGGATTAAGGCTGAAAAGAATATCCGAGGGTATGCCAACCGCGTCGAAACTGTGCGTGGATGCCGAATATGTCAGCGACCCGTCGCCCCCGCCGACGCTGGTGATTGGTAAGCCCGGAAGAACGCCAAGCAAAGAAAACAGTTGACGGGTTTCCAGAGATTCCAACATCATGCGGTTTGTGGAACGGTTGGATTTCTTAACGCCGCTTTTTTTCATTTTTTTATTTTTAAGAGTAACCATATCTCTCTCCCTAAATATTATTGAACCAGAAGAACCATTATCAAAAACAATCGTCGACAAACTCATCAAAATTATTTGACCGGATTTTGACCGGATATAGATCCTCAAGCCTTGCGGCGACGCAACAGCGCTGGAATTGCAAGGGCAATGAGGCTCAAACTGGCTGGCTCAGGCACAGCCGAAGTATCGGAAAACGCATTCGCATAATACGGGAGGCCTGAGTTGAGCGTGTTATCGAATGACTGCCCGAACAGATTATTGAAGTTCGCCGATTCCAGTGCGGTGTGAAGTTGCACATCCACTTGCGACGAAGCGCCGTAGGTCCCGCCCCCAACATTAAACAGGAAATCCAGAGTTTGGACCGCACCCGTCGTGTTGATCGGGTTGAAGGTAAACAGTGGGTTGCTCGTGGATGAAAAATAGACAGCATTGCTCACCGAATCCCCAACCGTCAGACTCGCATTAGAGAAGACCGGCGTGCCCGTCGAATCGTTCACGTCAGCATTCAGAATGAATTTGCCTGTGCTCCCGGTGGATTGGGTCCAGCCGGTCGAATCCGATGTGAGCTTAATGGTATACACGGACGGCGTGTTGACCGACGTGACTAACAAATGCTTGGTGCTGCCATCGTAAGTGACCTGCATCTTGTTGGACTTCACATCGGGATAATTTCCCGCGGTGATCGGGGCGGCATGGGCCTGGCTGGCCAAATGCGCCGGCGGTCACGATTGCTGCAAAAACTGACATTTTGTGAAACTTAGACATTTTCTCTCCTTCAGACTCTTAATCCGTCGCAGGCTACCAGGACCATCCCGTCAACCTTCTCTCTCTGGGCGACACGATAACTTATCCCAACGGCACAGTTGAGCAAGTTGCCCAGGTTGCCATTCAGGGCCATTCCGGGCCTGTGGAAGGATTTTCGCTCGTATGCCCTTTGAAATTGGGACTTTGGAGGAAATAATCGGTGTGTAGCGACAACCCCCCATTGGCCGATAACCATCGCCGTCCGAGAATCCCCCGCACCCTTTTATGACGAAAAAAGGATCGTTTCTTCCGCGCCAACGAAATCTCTTTTACGGGACCGTCGCACCCGAAAAAAAATCCACCAGCGTCTTGGACACCTGCCGCTCCACCTGCCCAATGGACCGCCCCGCATCGATCACCCGATAACGCTCCGGCCACGTCGTTGCCTGCCAGCGATAATTTTCCCGGACGCGCTCAAAATAATCCTTCGCACGCTGCTCGATCCGATCCTTCATCAACGCATTATCAAACAGTGCCCCCGCTGCCCACAGCGGATTCAATCGAGACATCGCAATATCCGTATCCAGATCAAATACCACCGTCAAATCCGGCCACGTCCCATCCACCGCAATCTCCGCCACCCGCAGAATATCCTCGATCTTCATCCCCCCCCCGCCGCCCTGATACGCCAGCGTCGACGACGCAAACCGATCCGCGACCACGCATTCCCCTGCCGCCAGCGCCGGTTTCACCTGCTCATGCACCAGCTGCGCACGCGAAGCCATATAAAGAAGCATCTCGCACCGGACATCCATCCCCTCGTTCTTGGTCGATAATAAAAGCTCACGCACCTGCTCCCCAATTGCCGTCCCCCCAGGCTCCCGCAGCCGCCGCACCTGGATCCCCTGCTCCTCCAGCCGCCGAATCAGCATTTGCAACTGTGTCGTCTTTCCGCAGCCGTCCGGCCCGTCGAAAACAACGAACTTCCCCGCAAGAAACTGAAGCGGATTCACGGCCATGTCCATCCTTAATAAGGAACAGCGGGGCGATGCTACGAAGACAGGGTCACACCGTCAAACGCCTTCAACCGCTTCTTCGCGTCTTCGCACCTTTGCATCAAAAGACAACCCTCCCAACGAAATGGCGAGCCAATCTTTTGGCACGCCATATCGTCGTGGATCGCCCCATCCCGTACAATCCTACATCCTTTAATCTGCTCTACGCATGATACAGTGCCTCTGTCACTTTGATTTTTCCGGAGTCCCCATGTCCCTCTCCTACGAAAAAGCCGGCGTCTCCATCGACACCGCCGACGCCGCCAAAAAACAGATGGCCGAAACCATGGACGGGTCCGGCACCGGCTCCAAAGGCCGCGACCCACGGATCCTCCACCGCCCCGGTGCCTTCGCCAGCCTCTTCGACGCATCCTTCCCCGGCATCAAAGAACCCGTCCTCGTCATGAAAACCGAAGAGCCCGGCTCAAAACAAAAAATCGCCTTCGCCCACAACCGCCCCGCCTCCATCGCCTACGACATGATCCACCACCTCATCGACGACATCATCGTCGTCGGCGCACAACCGCTCGCCGTCCAGGATTGCATCGTTTGCGGCAAACTCCAAAAAGAGGTCGTCCTCGAACTCGTCGCCGCCATCAACGACGCCTGCCGCCAAAACGACTGCTCACTCACCGGAGGCGAAACCTCCGAACAGCCCGGCGTCCTCGAAGTCGGAACCTACATCCTCTCATCCTCCATCGTCGGCGTTGTTGAAAAATCCAAAATCATCGACGGCCAAAAAATCCAAAAAGGCGATACCGTCCTCGCCGTCCCCTCCAACGGCCTCCACACCAACGGCTACTCGCTCGTCCGCGCCCTCATCGCCCAACATCCCTCCCTCCTCCACGAAACCATCACCAACGAACATAACCAACCCGAAACATTCCTCGACGCCATCCTCAAACCCCACACCTGCTATTACCAACCCTTCAAAGCCCTCTTCACCACCCGCGACGGAGACGATGGCGGCCTCCACGGCATCGCCCACATCACCGGCGGCGGCATCGCGGGGAACCTCAACCGCATCCTCCCCAACCACCTCGACGCCCTCATCGACGCACCCTCGCTCCGAATCCTCCCCCTTTTCAAACGCATCCAGCAACTCGGCCAGGTCCCCGAATCCGACATGCTCAAAACCTTCAACTGCGGCATCGGGATGACCATCGTCTGCTCCCCCACCGCCGCCGCGCCCATCACCCAACACCTCGCCACCTTCAACCTCAACGCCTACCCCATCGGCACCATCACCACCGGCCACGCCACCGTCCACTACGCCGGCCAAGCCTCCTGGTGACCTCATCCCCCCCACCACCCCTCATGAAAAAAAAGAAACCCGCGCCATGCGCGGGTTTCTTCACTAGATCAACCATTCACGTACCGCGCACCTCGTCGGCGGATATCCCCACCCAAGCTATTCATCACTGGATATGATGACGAGCCTTCCACTTCTGGTGACGCTTCTTCGAACCAATCTTACGACGACGACGCGGCTTGGGCATTGATAATTCCTTGCGTTCAAAGATTAACCGAGTCAGGTAACTTAGCAACTCCTCCCTTCCACGTCAAACGCCACGCCCCCCTTAAATTTCAATTATCGGCCTTACCATTAAATTGCCCTTCGTTTCGACCCGATTGGCGGTTATGATGGGTGGTAACCGTCCCTGCTCTGCGGGGCCGGGCACGTCATGGATGACGCAAATCCCAATCACAGGGTCACGGATGGAACCTCGTTTGCTTTAGGTTCCACCGTCGAACCGGAGGTTGATGATGCGAAAAACACGACGTTTAACGACCGGTGAGCGGTGGGAGCTGGGCCTCTTCCTCACGATGATTATCGTGGGCTGCCTCTGTGTCACTGCAATCTTGAATCTGGACAGCCTTCCCCACTTATTCGCATTTACGTCAAGACCCCCGGAAAAGGCGACGCTCGCCCCTGCCGTCTCAACCAACAACAATACGCCGCCCGCCCCCTCCAATTTTTCGGCCCTACCCGCAACTGCCGTCCTCCCCCCCCTCGCTTCCGTAACCCCCCCAGCGGTCTTCCCCGCCTTCCTTCCGCCCGCCTCCATCGACACGACGGCTCCCAAGAAACGCTCCACCGTTGATATCAAATTATTCAATGGCCAAAAATACCGCTTTGCGAAAACCCTCCGCCTCCGCGTCACCGCCTACGCCCCGGACGCCCGCTGCTGCTGGCCTTACCCCGGCACCACGACCGCCTCAGGGATGTCCGTCAAAACCAACCGCGGCCGCCTCGTCGCCGCCGACACCAGGCTCATCCCGATGCATGCCCTGGTCTCCGTCCCCGGCTACGCCAACGGCGCACCCGTCCCCGTCCTCGACCGAGGCGGAGCCATCAAAGGCCATCGCCTCGACGTCCTCATGCCCACCTTCGACCGAGCCGCCGACTGGGGAAGCCGAACCATGGACGTAAAAATCTACATGCCTATCGACGAGTAACCCCCCCACTCAAGACTCAAGACCCAAGACCAGTCCTCAAGCCCAGCCCTCACTTTATCCCACCAAAACTCACATTCTCCACCGACTCCGGACTATCCATCAACTGAATCGTCGTCGCCGTCCCAAGATTCTCCGGCGGAGTCCAGGACCGCAACGCCCACACAATCTTCTTGTCCGGCGTCACTTCCAGCGCCTGCACAGGCAGGAAGGTCGGATCCGGATTCCTCGTCCGCGGCCCCCCCCAGTTGTTGAATAACGTATTCCCATTCGGAAGTCGCCACGCAAGCTGCAAGTTCGACAGCACATACCCCGGAAAATCCGCCTTGGTCACTTCCCACACCGTCTTATGCTCGTGGCTGATCTCGTGAACCCCCAGCTTATCGACAATCAGAAAATTTCCATTCGCCAACGGCGTCACGCCCCACGGCGACACCGCGGGATTCGACCATAGCTCCTTCCCATCCGCGTCATATTCCGACACTTTCCCCATATCCATGTGCGCAACCACCAGCGTCCCCGCCGGCGTAATCCGCGCGTGTCGAAAATGGCCATGCACCATCGTCGGATTCTTCACCGGCAACTCAAACTGTTTCTCCGTCTCGCCCGTCGTAATGTTGACCACTTTTAGCATCGCCGGTGCGCGATTCTGAATGAACAGCACATGCTCATGCCCAATCGCAACTGCCGTGTGAATCTCCGTCCCCGCCGGTGCATCGTAATTCCAAAGAACCTTCTTCTCCGGAGAAATCAGCTTCACCGCATACTGATGCGCAAACAGAATATTCCCATTGGAAAGCAACATCGCATCGCTGATCTCACCCCGTCCCGCCGGATCATCATACGACCACGTAATCTGCCCCCCCTTCACAATGTACATCTTCCGATCCCGCGATTCCCCCGCATAAAAAAAGTCATGCTGCGCCAGCCCATTCCCTGGAACCACCGCCGGCGACACCGGCACAATCGGCCGCGTCGAAGCCACGCGCGTCGCCGGAACCGTTGCAGGCATCGTCCCCGCCGCCGTCGCAGCCGCTTGCTGCGCAAACCCCGTCGATGTGCAAGCCAAAACCAACGCACCCGCAATAAACATTTTCAACATACCGCGTTCCCTCGCCTGAAATGAACCTCTGCACTCTCAAAATCTGAAATGTTCAAATCTCAAATCCAACCAACCCTCAACCCTTCCAACCGAATTATCTGCCCTCCCCCAAAAAACGCAATCGCACTCACCATTCATCCGTGTTTATCCGTGTGCATCCGTGGCTACTTCACGGTCCTCCCAACCACCCCCACTTCGATGCCACCTCAAACTGCTATATACTCCGCCGATGGCCACCCGATTAATCATCAACGCCGACGACTTCGGATTTTCCCCACGCATCACCGACGGCATCCTCCGCAGCCACCGCGAAGGCATCCTCACCTCCACCACCCTGATGACCACCATGCCCGACCGCGATCGCGCCATCGATCTGGCCGCCCAAACCAAAACCCTCGGCATCGGAATCCACTTGTGCCTCACGCAAGGCACGCCCCTCACCTCATGCCGCCGCCTCCTCGACCGCGAAGGCCGCTTCCCGCGATCCCTCCCGCGATTATTCTGGAAGCTCCGAAACGCCGCCGCTCGCCAGGAAGCACGCGAGGAATTCCAAGCACAAATAGACTATGCCCTCCAACGCGGACTGCGCCCACCCACGTCGATTCCCACAAACATATCGCCCATTTCCCAGCACTACACGCCGCAACGATCGACGCCTGTCTCGCCGCCGGCATCGCATGGGTCCGCTGCGCGCGAGAAATTCATCTGCCCGGTTCCCCCCCTCTCACCGTCGGCTACTGTGCCCAAACCTGCCTCGCCCAACGCCTCGCAAAAAAGATCCTCGCCGCGGGACTCCATACCACCGACTGGTTCTCCGGCCTTGCCACCACCGGCCAAACCACCGTCGCCGCCTACGAAAATCTCGCCCGCAACCCACCCCCCGGCCTCGGCGAATGGATGGTCCACCCCGGCTACGTCGATGACATCACCCGTGCCGACACCCGCCTCCTGAGCCAACGCCTCCTCGAGATGAACGCATTGTGCGATCCCCGCGTCCGAGTATTGCTCCATAACGCCGCCATCCAACTGGTGCCCTATGGCGCATAAACGCAGATCAAGGAGCGGCCATGTTCTCCGCTGAAGCCCTCTCCTTCCGCCAGCAATCCCGCCTCGCCATCAGCCTCTCATGGGTCGGCGGCTTCACCAACGTCTTCGCCTTCCTCACCTTCAAAACCTTCGCCTCGCACATGACCGGTGCAAGCACGCTCCTCGGCATGTACACCGGCAAGGGCAGCGCCCCCGGCGTCATTCTCTACGGCGTGCTCGTCTTCGCTTTCGTTGCCGGTGCCATGTCCTCCGCCCTCATGCTCGAAACCGCCAGACGCCGCGGCGTACGCTCGAAATACTCCTTGCCTCTCACCATCGAAGCCTTCCTCCTCACCATCCTCGTTGTCACACTTCGCCGTGATCTCGACATATCCAGCACGGCGATCCAATGTGCCTTGCTCGGCCTCATCGCCTATGCCATGGGCCTACAGAACGCCACCATCACCAAAATCTCCGGTGCAGTCGTCCGCTCCACCCACCTCACCGGCGTGCTCACCGATTTTGGAATCGAGAGCGTGCAACTCCTCATGTGGGCCTTCGATCAACTTCGCGGACGATGGTGGCAGCGCCGGGCGAGTCCTCCGAGTCTCCCAACGCCATCCCACACTTCTGCGCATCGCGCTCCTCGCCAGCATCTGGGCCTCTTTCGTCTTCGGCACCATCGTCGGAACACTCTTATACGAACGCTTCAACGCCCTCGCCCTCCTCGCTCCAATCACCTTTCTCGTGGTGATGGTTCTCATTCAATTAAAGCTGCCCACCGCCGACATCCGGGAACTCGACGTCCTCTCCGATCCCGAACTCAAACTTCACGGAATCGTCCATTCGCTCCTCCCACCCGAACTCGGCCTCTACCGCCTGACCCACGACCGCCGCCACCATTTCCGTGCCCCCAGCTTCAGCTTCTGGATTGACAAACTCCCCGCACAAAAACGGGCCGTCATCCTCCTCCTCTCTCCTGTCATGCAATTTGACAGCACCGCCCTCATCGACCTCCAGGCCGCCATCACCAAACTGGAACAATCCCATCGCCGACTCATCATCGCCGGCGTCAGCCCTTCCCAATACAAAAAGCTCGCCCACGAACATCTCGTCGAACGCATCGGCCCAGAAAACGTCTGCCCCGACATCGAATTCGCAATCGCCCTCGGCCTCGAAATGGTCCGCGACCTCCACGGACGAGGGCCATGACCACAATTTATTTATTGCAAAAATCCAAAATTGCCGCGTCTTTCCGATGAGAGATAAAAATTTGCTATTGGAGGCCGTGTGCGAAAAAGCGGATGGACTTTGCTGGAACTTCTCGTCGTCGTAGCGATTTTGTTGCTCTTGGTGGGACTGTTTGCCCCCGCGTTATATCATTTTATAAAGTTCGTGAAGCATCTGGGACAATAGAGCATTCTTTTACGTGTCATTAGTGCTGCTGCCTGACCTATTTGCACATCCCTGTGAATGGAGGAACCATGCTCGAACAATTGATATTCCTCGGCTTCCGCTCCCAGGTCGTCGCCCTTAATCGCGAGACTGGCGCCATCGTTTGGAAATGGAAAAGCCGCAAAGGCAGCGGCTACGTCACTGTCCTCTTGGACGGCGACCGCATCATCGCCTCCGTCATGGGCTACACCTACTGCCTCGACGCCGCCACCGGACGCGAACTCTGGTTCAATGCCCTGGACGGAATGGGGATGGGCGTCGTCTCCATGGCCAGCGTTCGCGGCGGCATGGCTGGACTGATCTTACAAGCCGCTTCAGAAGCCGCAGAGCAGCAGGCGGCCGCGGCGAGCACGACCCATGGATAATGGCTGACCGAGGGAAAAAATGTGATTGGCACGGGCCTTTACAGCATCTCGTAAAGCTTCGTCATATTCAGTGGCTTGGTGAGCACCGCCGAATTCGAGACAGTCTTGGCGACATCGCTTACGCCGTTATACGCCGTGATAAAGATGATCTTCGTGCGAGGGCATTTGCTGCGCAAACTTTTTGCGAAGTCGGTGCCCTGAATCTCCGGCAACCGCACATCAATAATCGCCACGTCCAGATCCTCGCATACCACATCGTCCGCCGCCTCGGCTGACGCACAGGGAGTTACATCATGGCCTTGGTCGGTCAACACCGTAGTGAGTGCGTACAGCGACTTGGGGTCGTCTTCGATAATAAGGATGCGTTTGTTTGCCATGTTAGAGCCCTCATAAGATGCCAAGGGATAACGCAAGAGCCGTGCCTGCGATCATGGCTGAGTAGAGCATCTAACGTAGATTAGATTTTGGGTTTTAGCAAGTTATCAATACGCTGGATGATCGACATGTGGCCGATCGTGCCTTTCACGATGTAATTTTGCGCACCCGCAGCCAGTGCGCGAGCGATGCTCTCCTGGCGGAATTCTTCGGAGTAAATCCAAATCGGCATCGACGCGAACTCCGGATCCTGTCGAATCGATTTCAGCAATACGTCTCCCGTTATGGGCCCCTGTAGGTTCAGGTCAAGAAGGATGAGATGAGGCCGACTTGCCGTCAGAAGATTGAGGGCTTCCATTCCGTCATGGACTGACATTGTGTCGTGGCCCGTGTAGCGCAGCATACGCTCAAGGCTGGCACTTGCGGCCACATCATTGTCGATGAGCAGAATCAAGATACGACCTTCCGGGAACTACTGTGATATTCGCGGGTTGTCGCAATGTGCGGGCCAAAAACATATGCGTTTATAATGATAAGCTGGGGTAACTCGGACGAAAAAAATAGGGCCCATAATTGTGCCCCAAGTTCAAAAGCAACCTTGGCTTATCCTAACTCGCCTGGGCTTTTTGTTCCCATGCGAGCATCAATTCCGCGAGGTCTTTTTTCCCCTGCGCGTACTTCGACTGAAGTTCTTTCATTCCCTGCGCATTTGCGGCGACCTTTGGGTTGGAAAACGATCCTTCCAGCGACGCCAGGTCTGATTCCAATCTCGCAATCTGCTGTTCCATCTGCTGGACCGTCAGTTTCGCATATTTTTGGTTCACCTTGGCCTTCGCCGCCGACGGCTCATTTTTCTTTTCCTTGTCACGTTGCTGGCGGCGTTTCGCCTCTTCGGCCCCGCGCTGCTCGTCGGCGATCTTTTCCTTGCGGTCCGACACCTTCTGCTGCGCCATGGCCGCCTTCTCTTTTTCGACGCTGGCAAGGTAGTCGGTGTAACTTCCGACGTACAGTTTCCAATGCAGATCGGGCAGGTGGGCGGGTTTGATGACGAGGAGTTGATCGACGACCTGATCGAGGAAATAGCGGTCGTGCGAAATGATGAGCATGGTGCCGTCGTAGGTATCGAGGGCGTATTCGAGGACTTCGCAGGTGGGCATGTCCAGGTGGTTCGTCGGCTCATCCATGAAGATGGTGTTGGTGGGGTTCAGGAGCATTTTGCCCATGGCGACGCGGGCGCGCTCGCCACCGGAAAGAACGCCGACCTTTTTATCCGTCGTATCGCCGGAGAAGAGCAGGAGGCCCGCGAGGTCGCGCATTTCCTGTTGCGTTGCAGTGATTCGAGCGGACTGGAATTCTTCAATGATGTTGTTGTCGAGGTTAAGGGTCTGGTGTTCCTGTCGGAAGAACTCGAGGGTCACGCCGTGTCCCCACTTGAAGTCGCCGGTGTCAGCGGTATTTTCACCTGCGAGGATGTTGAGGAGCGTGGATTTTCCCGAGCCGTTGGGGCCGATGATGCCGATGCGTTTTCCGCGAGTGACGCTGAGGTCGATATTTTGGAAGAGCTGTTTACCGGGATAACCCTTGGAGAGATTGTTAATTTTCAGCACATCGAATCCGGAGGGCTTTTTCACCTCGAGATTGAGGATCATTTTCTTGCCATCACGGCGCACGGCGGCAATCATGGCGGGTGTGCTGGTCAGGTCTCCGGAGCCGCCGGCCTTCATGCGATCGAGTCTTTTCTTGCGGCCTCGGGCCTGCGTCGCGCGCTGCCCTGCCCCGAATCGCCGAATATATTCTTCCTCTTTTTCGATGTAGGCCCGCTGCTGATCGTAAGCCCGCTGTTGGGTCAACTGCCGATGCGCTTTGAGTTCGGTGTAGCCGGAATAGTTGCCGATGTATTGCTCGATTTTTCCATCGACCATGTCGAAGACTTCATCCACGACCGAGTCGAGGAAATAGCGATCGTGAGAAACGACCACCAGTGCGGTGTCCTCCATCTCGGCAATCGTATTCTCCAGCCAATCCAACATCGGCAAATCGAGGTGATTCGTCGGCTCGTCGAGAAGCATCAAATCGGGGCCTTCCAACAACAGCCGCCCGAGCTGCGCGGGACTTCTGCCCACCTGATAAAAGCTTGATCGGCGTATCCAAATCCCGTTCTGAAAAGCCCAGTTCATGGAGCACCGCATCGACCCGCCGGGCGATGTCATAACCCTGCATGTGGTTGAATTCGGTCTCGTAGCGGGTGTAGCGTTCGATGGCGGCGTCGTGTTGAGGGCCTTCGGGATATTTGGCCAAGTCTTCGGCGGCCTGGTGAAGTTGCCGCTCAATCTCGTGGACTTCCTCAAAAACCTGCGACACCTGATGATGTAGGGTCTGCTCCGGGTCCAGCGTCGGAATCTGCGAGACATACGCGAGCTTGCACGCCTTGGCGATGGTGCATGTCCCATGGTCCGGCTGCTCCACGCCGGCCAGAATCTTCAACAGCGTCGACTTCCCTGACCCATTTGCCCCGACCAACCCGATGCGCTCCCCCTTCTGCAAATCAAACGAAATCCCCTTGAGGACCGAGCGCCCCGCAAAAGCCTTTTCAATATTCCTAAGTTCGGCGAGCGCCATGCAAAATCCTACGTTCGAGTTCTATGAGCGGACAAATGAGCAGACAAATTTTAACCACGAAGTCACGAAGGCACGAAGAACGCATTCTGGTTTTTATTTCGTACGTTGTATCTTCGTGGTGAAGTTCTTTTCGATCACAATTTCAACTTTCCGATCCGGCTGACCGCTTCTTTGATTCGTGAGACTTCGACCGTGAGCGCCATTCTTAAATAGCCCTCGCCGGCGGGGCCAAATCCACCGCCGGGCACCGTCACCACATGAGCTTCTTCAATGAGGCGGGAGCAGAGATCCATGGAGTTGATTCCGCCGGGCGTATTTGCCCAGCAGAAGAACCCCGCGGTTGGCTTGCGGAACTTCCATCCGAGTTCGGTCAGACCGCCGTGCAGGGCATCGCGCCGTTCGCGGTAGATCGCCATCTGCTTTTTCACGTCCGCATGATCGTAATTTTCCAGGGCGACTTTTCCGGCGACCTGAATCGCATTGAATTGCCCAGAATCCACATTGCCCTTCACCTGCGCCAGGGCTCCGATCACCGCCGGATTTCCCACGGCCCACCCGATCCGCCAGCCGGTCATGTTGAACGATTTTGACAGCGAATGAAATTCAATCGCCACCTCCATCGCGCCCGCTATTTCAAAAATAGAATGCGGTGCTTCCTCAAAATAGACCTCGCCGTATGCGAGATCATTGGCGATCACCCAGTTGTATTTTTGAGCGAGTTCGACGGCCTTTTTATAGAACGACAACGGTGCCGTGGCGGCTGTCGGATTATTTGGATAGTTGAGCCAAACCAGTTTTGCTTTCTGTTTGATCTCTTCGGGAATCGCATCAAAATCCGGGAGAAAATCATTCTTCTCCAGCAAGGGCATGAGATACGGCTGCCCACCTGCGAACAGGGCTCCGGAGTTATAGACCGGGTACCCCGGCTGAGGCACCAGCACCACATCGCCGGGGTTAATCACCGCCAAGGGTAAATGCGCGATGCCGTCTTTTGAGCCAATCGTCGTGAGAATGGACTTTTCAGTGTCCACCTCCACGCCAAAGCGCTTTTTCATGAACCCTGTGGCCGCCTGGCGAAAGGCGGGCACCCCCTCATCGAAGGGGTACCGATGGTTCTTGGGGTCGTAGATGGCCTTGGCCATCTCATCAATGATGAAACGATGCGTGGGCAAATCAGGGTCGCCAACGCCGAGGTTGATCACATCATGGCCTGCGGCCATCAGTGCGTTTTTTCTTGTCGATCTCAATAAAGAGGTACGGGGGAAGGGCTTGTAGACGCTGCGATTTCGTAAAGGGCATTCGCTGATTCCTTGTTGAAGCCAAGATCAGCAGTTTACGGAAATTGGCGATCATGGTAAAGCGGCTCTGGAAAGTCGGACGCGGAGTCGAGGGGTGAGAGGGCGGTGGGATTTGCGCAGGCCGGCCAAATTTTCCGGTGCTTTGGAGGGGGTTGTAACATGTGGATTTGGCGGAGGTTGGAATTATCACAGGGGCGAGGTGCGCAAGTGCCGAAATTATTTTTTTCTTCGAGTGGGCCGGCGCGGGATGGGGAGAGGGGAGCGGTGTGAGGGGCGTGGCGAAGTGGATGGTGGCGCATTGCGGGCCTCCTATAGAGGGGGCTTGCGCCCACTTTGTGCGCACACCTGAATGCGAATATTTTATTAGTGGTTGCGGGCGGGGGGATTATGAGAGCGATTTTTTTGGGGAGTCAGAATTTTTCGCGTTGGGCTGTGCGCACAGGTGGATCGAGCGAAGGACGGCGGTCATTTGGGCTGGGTTGTTCCGCCTCCTGCTCCTTCAAGTTCTTTGGATGCCGCGAGCGAGCGATTCCAAAACTCCTGATACGCCTCACCCGCGGACGGAAACTTCCCGCCTGCGATCTCGCGCGACATCGCCTCGCTGATTGCCGTCAACTTCGCCGCCAGTGCGGTCCGATGCGCTGTCGTCTCCTGCGGCACGTTCGCCAGATTAAACAGAGTCCCCGCATCCAGCTTCCACTCATTCCCAATCTTCTTCAGTATCACCGTCCCCCCTCCCCCCCATTTCCCCCCCCGTTTCCCGCGTTGCCCGCTCCCTCTTTGCCGTTTCCTGCGACCGGGTGATTTGTGTCATCGGCAGGCACGGTGAGAATGGCTGATTCTTCCGTCAATTTCATCGGCGCATCTTGAATCGCCTTCAGCCGCGACTCCATCTGTGACCCCACGGTTCCGAAGAAGGGTCCTGCCGCCTGACTGCCAAACGCACTCTCCGCGACCACCCGCAACTTCGCCTGCGCCACCCACAGGGCAATGATGGTGTTCGTGACCGGCTCCTGATCGGCAGTCGCAACAATCGCACGCTTGATCGGCCCCGGATCCGTTCCCTGCACCGCGGTTAAAAAGGATGCCACCGTCTTCCGCGGCTCCGAGTAATCCGCAGCCCCAGCCACCGCCCCTCCGCCCGCAGGGTTTGTCGCGGGCTCCGCAGCGTGAATCGCGGGAGCCATCAGCAATACGACCGAAAAGACAAGAGCACTATGCTTAACCATGAAAACCTCTTGAGGACCGTTTCCTACTTAATACAAATGCTAAGCCCCTGACACTTGCGCGACAAGGGACGCCCGAGTACATTGTGAAGCGATGCAACAAAAAACAACAGACGGTGAATGATGACCGACCCGCAGCCACAAGATACATCCGAAGGCACAGCCCTCTATTGCCCGGCTTGCGGATACGACCTCCGTCACACCGAAGAGCCCCGCTGCCCCGAATGCGGTTCGGCATTTGACCGCAACACGTTAATCGTCTCGCGGATTCCCTGGGTGCATCGGAGAGAGTTGGGACGTGTAACGGCCTGGTGGCGCACGATGACATTGGCTATTTTTTCTCCGAACAAATTGGCGCAGGAGGTCGCTCTGCCCGTTTCGTGGGTGGATGCAAGTCGCTTTCGATGGGTGACGATATGGGGCGTATCGATTGGGATCGCGACTATCAGTTCGGTGCTCTATAGATGGGCCGATTTAACATCGTTTCGCGTCGACTGCTCGGCATGGCTTTACGCAGGCACCCCGTTCGCAAGCAGCACCACCATCATCTATCCTTTAGAATATCCACTCGTGGCCCTGCTCACTGGCGCGGGGTGATCCCAACCGTGGCTGCTATTGCGTTGGCATCGGGAGCATGCATCAGTTGGTGGCTCCGCGTATGGTTTTGGAGCTATCGCGGTATTCAACGAGAACGGGCATCGGCGGTGAGTTGTTATCTCATGGCGTGGTGGGGCGTGTGGTGCACTCTTGCCGCCTGTAATCTGACATATGAAGTTTTTAAGCCTGTAAGCAACGATAATGAAGCATTGTGGGCGAGTGTTATCGCCCTACTCCATTTGATCGTCTTGGGCGGCGGAGTCGTAGGAATAAGTATTTGCCTGAAACAGGCAACGCGGTGCAGCGGATGGAAAACCGCGATCGCGGCCTTCAGTATTCCCACCGGCGGCTTTATCCTGATTTTTCTCTGTGCGATCATCATCGATTATGTATTTGGTTTAATTGCTTTGGTGGGCAAGAGTCTTATGTAATGATGAACCATCATCGTTACTTTGACGGCGGGTCAGGAATGTCCATTGGTTCGGGATGCTCTTCGGTGGAGGGCGGAGGGGGCGGGGGCGGCCGATCCAGGGAGTACACAGTGTCCTTGCCATTCCAGTTTGGAAAAGGTGGGGAATCCGGCGATCCTCCATCATCACTACCATTTTCACCGACGGAATAAAAAATACGCCGTCGCGGGTCATAGATAAATGGAGCCCCGGTACCACGGAACATATCTTCAGGCAGTGCGGCGATATAGATTGGAACCAAATCGGCAAATCTCGCGGGTATTTTTCCCATGTGATCCAGTTCGTATAGCCGAATGCAGAGCCGTAAGCCTGCGGCCTTTCGGTCGGTCATTGCGCGATAATGCAGTACGACGGCCCTATAAATCCCCGGGGAATCCACTGAAAAAAACTGCGCTCGCTCTGCAAATTTGAATTAAGAGCAGCCACCGGAGGGAAGTGAGATCTCGCCCTCGGGTATGGGGGAACGTCCGGACCGAGGGCTTTGATCAGTGCATCCGCGTCTTCCATTTCTCGCATCGCAGCTGACCGGAAAAGAGGGACAAGCCATCTGTGGGGACCGCTCAGGACCGAATCTATAACAATCAAGTCATTGATTCTTTCGCTTCGCAGAGATGCCCGGAGAGACTCTTGAAATGGTTCTTCGTCAAGGTAGGCCCGAGCCATTTGAAGCACTTGGTCCCTGCGGAGCCCCGTGTGGGGTGGCAGGATTTTGGACCGAGAGGTCAGGGGTTATTTGCAGCAGCGCTTGTGATGCAAGCGATTCAAAAGCGCCTGCTAAAAAATGATGAATTAAAAAATGGCCAGCAGACGTAGCCATGGCCACTGCGTGAATGTCATGAATATCATCAATCGCAAGGTCATCACGGCCATCTTGGTGATGATAAAACGCTGCAGTTCTCAAATATTTTGCCACCGTTTGAAAAACGGATAGATTTTCCCAGTTGCGGCTGACGTTTATAGGATCGAAAGGGCTCACACAATATGGTGCGAGCCGAGCCTTGTGAAGCAAATCCAGCGTCGCCGCATGATCCTTCAGCATCTTGCGAGCCGTCTCCATTTGCGCGGGCGAGAGCGGAAGCGTGGTTGTTACGTTCACCAAGTCAGCTTCATCGGAGCTTAATTTGAGCGACGCACCGGCTTCAAATGTGATCGCATACGCATTCTCCGATGGCAACGAAGGCCTGCCGACGAAGTCTTGCGGCGAAGCCGGCTCCCCGCGCGTCCGGTACTCCGCCAGCTTCGCATTGAGCCGATGAGCCGCATACGCATACCAGCCGCCCCACAAAATCAGCGCCACGATAAGCGCACAAAAAAAACGCACCCCGAAGCACCCCAGACTTTTCCACGGCGACGGCGAATCACTTTCCCGCATTCCAAATCTCCCGTCAGTCCGCCGCCCGTGAACAATCACGCGCATTCCCGCGACTCGAATGACCTCGACGGTTACGCCGGCTTCGATTACGCCGGCTTCGCTGACGCATGCGATGCGCTCGCCGTTGAGTTCCACGCTACCGGCCAACCGCAGGGGTGTCATGGTCAGGCCGCGCATGCCGACCAGGCGCCCCAGGCGAGCGCCGTCGTCCTCAAATGAATCGCCCGCTCCTGCCCCTCCGCCTCGTTCTCCCGTTGCGGTGCGTGCAACATGACTCGCCTTCCCATAGGGGTGCTCGGATACAACCGTATCGCCCAATAGAAAACGAGCGGCGAAACAATCACCACCCCCATCCCGAATAAAAAACCCAGCACCGCACTGACCTTTGCGGCCAGAATAATGCTCCCAGCGCCAACAGCGCACCGCAAATTGCGAGCACGCCATGGGTGGGTAAAAACAATTCTGCCGCCACACAGCCGAGCGCGGCGGCCAACAATAAAATGGCTCCCAACGTCACGCCGCCCCTCCTTGTCCTGTTCCCTGTTCGCCTGTTCCCTCATTTACTGCATCCGCACCCGCTCCGGCGCGGCGCGGCTTCACGATGATCCGATTGCCGTGAATGTTCGCCACTTCCACCTCGGAACCCTGAGCGACGAAGGAGCCAAAACTGACCACATCGACGAGATGCTCATCAAATCGCACCTTGCCGGCAGGCGCAGGTCGGTCGCGGCTTTCCCCATCGCGCCGACGAACACGGCCTCGTGCGCCGGCCGATCGGCTGCATCGCGCAACATCGCGGCAGCGGCCACGCGGCCGCGCGCGGGCGCCAGTTGCAAGCGGCGAAATCCCGGCGTCATGTACAGATATTTGCTTAATATAAAAAATGCGACCACGGCGAGCAGCGATCCAAAGAGCACCACGCCGAGCCCGGTCTGTATTGCGGTCCACGTGCCCGCCATCGTTGGCACCCATCCGCCCCCCGGCTCAGCGGGCACGAAGCTCGCCACCAACCCGATCGCCATCAATAGAAACCCCGGCACCGCCCCTAACCCGATCCCCCCGAACACAAACAAATCGGCCACGATAATCGCCAGCCCCACAACGATCAGCACAATCTCCCACGCCTGCGCCAGTCCGGTTAAAAAGGGTGCCCCCACGAGCAGCACGAGGCACAATACGGCCGCCACTCCGGGCACGGTCGCGCCCGGATGTGAGAACTCGATCCAGGCGAACACGAGCATTGCCACGAACAGCATGAAGCGCACCCATGATTGGGTGAGCCATGCTGTCGCGATTTCCGCCCAACTGAAATTCAGCACGAGCAGTTCGCCCCGGATGTTCAACGCCGCCCGCAGGTCTTGCTCATTGTCCACCGTCGCTTTTGAGATCCCCATCTTTTGGGCCATCTCATTATTCACCGTCAACAACTGCGAGGCCTTATCCACGGTCTCGATAAATTGCCATGGCCTCTCCTTCGCACCGCCCGGCCCCACGACCTCTTCACCGAGCAGTTTGTCCTTCGCCGGCGTATCCACGTAGCGCGTCTCGCCCGTCAAATGATTTCGCACGGCATGAATCTCAATTTCCGGCACGACCATCGCCTGCAGGAGGGACTTGTTGTATCCATTCTGCGTTGCCGACTCATCCAAATCTTCAAGGATTGGCGAGACTGCTTTCGCCCGTTCCGGTGCGGGCATGGCTTCGACGCCGCCCATCCAGGAGTTCAGTGCGATGGGCGCACAATCGCCAATGGCCGCTTGGCGGGCCATCACGATTTGTTCGCACGACACGGAAATAAACGCCCCCGCCGAATAGGCCTTGTCATGGACCCAGGCTACGACATTCATATGCTCAGCGGGCAGGCGCTTGGTCAACTTATCAATGGCCAGCGCGCTGGTGACGAGGCCGCCGTAGGTGTCAATTTCGTACACCACGAGGGTGCAGCCGGCCTTCCGCGCGAGATCGATCCGCCGCCGCAAACTTTCCAACATAATGTCATCGACCGGCGCGTTGAGGCGGATCAATGCGGCTTTCTCCCGCGCCGGCAACAACGGTTGAGCCACCGCCCCGCCCACGCCCGCGTTCTGCGCGGCCGCTCCCGCGACAGCCACCCACAGCGCCATCACCCCCACGGCCCACCACCAATTCCAAAATCGACATCTGCTTTTCATGTCTCCCATCATACCCGACCTCCCCCATCCGTCACCGCCCGCGCTGATCTTCTTGGGGCCTTCACGTCTTGAGGTTAAATCATTCTTCCGCCCCCCTTCCCACATCCACGGACCCCGCTTATCATTCCCGCCTAATGACCCCAACCACCCGACCCAAGTCAGGATCGCCCATGCCCAATGCACGGAAGCATCGCGTTACCGAACACTCGATGCCTCGGCGCTGCGCTCTGCACCTTGCGATCCTGCTCGCCTGCACCTCGGCCGCACTCGCCGCGACCAATCCCCGCGAAGCTCCCATCCTTCCCACGGTTCACCCCACGCTCACTCCGACGAGCGCCATTCCTGTGCCGCTTCTCATTCGCGCCGACCACACGAGCGTCTGGAAGTCTGATCTTGAACAGCGCATGCTCGTTTCCGGGCATCTTCAAATTGACATTGGCTACCGTTCTCTGCGAGCCACCGAGGCCGCGATCTGGCTTACGCCGAGCCGGGAAGCGGGCGAAGCGACCTGGGATGTGGCCATCTATCTTTCCGGGGATGTTCACGTCCTTGAGGGGGGCCGCGTCAACGCCACGGCGACGACGGGCAATGAACTGCTTGTCACCACGCGCCTCTCCCGAACCATTCAACTCTCCAACACACCCGTGAGCAAAGCTGAAGAAGAAAACCCCATCTTTCGGCGCGGCGAGCAACTTCGGCAGGAACTCCTGAATCGCCCGGCGCAACTCATGCACATCCCCGAAATCACGATCACCTCCACCGAAGCCGCGTTGCAGGCCGGATGGATCGCCCGCGGGCCGGACAACCGCATCGTCGCCGGGCCTGGTGATTTTCAACTCGCACGAGGACCGGACGGTCGCATGATCCCGGTCGGACCCAACGCCCCCAAACCGCCCAAGCCTCGTCCTGAAATGTTTATCGCGGGCGACGATGTCCGCGCCAAAACCATCGGCAACGAAATCGTCAGCGTCATCCCCAATCCCTACCTCCTCTACGATGCCCGCGACGGCAAACCAGCCATGGAATTCCACGCCCAACGCATGGTCACCTTCAGCCCCGCCCAACGCGAGCCCTCCACCCCCCCCTCGACCACCAACCCCGCGACCAAAAGCCTGACGCGATACATCACCGGCGTCTACATGGAAGGCGATGTGACCATCAACGCCGGCAGCGGCGTCAATAAGCCCATGACTGTCCACGCCAACCGCATCTACTATGACTTCACGTCCCAGCGTGCCGTCATGCTGGACTCGACCCTGTACACCGTGGATGAAACCCGGAACGTCCCCCTGTACATGCGAGCCTCGGAAATCCGCCAACTCGCGCGCGGCGAATTCGCGGCGAAACATGCCTCTTTCTCGACCAGCGAATTCCATACGCCGCACTACAACATTGGCGCGAGCAACATCTATCTCCAGGACATTACTCCTCCGGTTGAAACGCTTGCCGGACAACCCTCCGGCACCCCCAGCGCCGCGACCGCCTACGCCTTCAAAGCCAAAAATGCCGTCATCGACGTCCAGGGCGTTCCCATTTTCTACTGGCCCTATCTCGCAGGCGATACCAGCCAGACGGATACCCCGCTCCGAAAAATCCAGGTCAGCAACTCCACCACGTACGGGCTCTGCGCTGCAAACCACATGGGACCTCTTCGCTCTTGCCGGCCAACCCGATCCCAAAAACCTGCACGCCGACCTCCGACTCGACTACTTCGATAAACGCGGTCCCGCCGGCGGCGTTGATGCCACTTGGAAAGGCGAAGACTACCGCGGCATCCTTCGCTCTTACGGCCTTGAGGACAACGGCACCGATCGCCTCGGCGCCAACCGCCAAAACGTCAACGTCCTCTCCTCCGACCGCGGCCGCATCCTCGCACGACACTCCCAAGACCTCGGCGACCAATGGACCCTCAGCCTCGAAGGCACCTACATCTCCGACCCCAACTTCCTCCAGCAATTCTTCAACAACGAATACAGCGGAGACAAAGAACACGAAACGTCCTTCTATCTCAAACACCAGGATGATACTTCCGCTCTCAGCTTCCTTGGCAAGTTCAACCTGCTCGATTTCACCACCGTCGCCGACGAAGTCGATGACCAGTTCGTCACCGAAAAACGACCGGAAGTAAAATATTGGCGCATTGGCGACTCGTTCCTCGACATGTTCACTTACTACAGCGAATCCGGCGTCGCCAATCTTCACTCCGATATCTCCAACTACACTCCCATTCAACTCAGCCTCTTCCCGAGCTTCCTCGGCCCCCCCGCCGCCGTCGTCGCCGCCAAGAGCCTTACCACCACGTTCCGCCACGGCTTTGAACAACGCGGGTGGACCATCAACAACGTCGTGCGCGGCGATACCCGCCAGGAAGTCGATCTCCCGCTCTCCGTCGGCGATCTCAAAATCGCACCCTATGTCACCGGTCGCGTTACTGCGTGGGATGACCCATTCCTCGATAAAAATTCGAGCGACACCGTCCGCCTCTGGGGCTCCGCAGGTGTCCGCAGTTCCATGGAGTTCTATCGCGTCTACAGCGATGTTGATTCGACATTCTGGAACGTCCACGAACTCCGCCATATCATTGAGCCGCAGTTTAATGCGTTCGCCACCGACAGCGACCAGAACCGCACCGACCTCCAGCCCTTCGACCGCGATGTCGAAGGCATCTCCCGCGCGTCGGGACTGTCACTTGCACTCAATCAAAAATGGCAAACCAAGCGCGGCGGCCCAGGCCATTGGCGGAACGTCGATTGGCTTACCCTCAATGTCCAATGGAACCAATTCTTTAACCGCGACCACGCCGACAACCTCAACAACCCCAACAGCGCTCTCTTCTTTCCCCAAACCCCTCTTCGCGGATTCGGATTCACCAGCCGCCCCGAACTTTCACTCGTTCAAAACTCTGTTGCGATGGACGGCACCTGGCGCGTCGGCGAACGGACCCGCTTCATCGCCGAAGGCAACTACAACACCGACCAGGAACGCCTCGAACAATTCGCCGGCGGAGTCGCCGTCGACCAGACCGATACTCTCTCCTACTTTGTCGGGAACCGCTACATCCGCGCGCTCGAAACCGATGAATGGACCTTCGCCGCCCAATATCGCCTCTCCCGCAAGTATCAGTTGACGGGCTCCGAAAGCTACGACGTCCTCGTCCGCAGAAACATCCTCTCCTCCGTATCCATTCTGCGCCAGTTCCCGCGATTCAACACCTCCTTCACCGTCAGTTACGACGCCAACAACGCCGACACCACCTTCGTCTTCAGTGCATCCCCGGAAGGCTTCCCCGAACTCGGCATCGGCAACTCCAGCAGCGCCCTCACCGGCGGCAGATAACCCAAATACGCGAACGCTGATCACCCCCTTGCCACAGCACACCCATGTGCCCTCGAACGGGCTTGCCACGCCCCCTTCCTCGGAGCCCCCATGCCCCCCACCCGCGTCGGCATCATCGGTCTCGGCTCGATGGGCCTCCAACACGCCGCCTACCTTGCCGCGGGCACCATCCACAACGCCACCCTCACCGCCCTCTGCACCCGCAATCCCACCCGCGATGCACCACTCCAACAACAATTCCCCGCTATCGCCATCTTCTCTGACCGCCAAAAATTCTTCACGTCGAAAATGTTCGACGCACTTCTCATTGCCACTCCGCATTACGACCACCCCCGAACCATTCGCGAAGGCTTTGCGCAAAACCTCCACGTCCTCGTTGAAAAGCCACTGGCCGTCTCACTCGAACCCGCCCAGGAAATCGTTGCTGAATACGCGGCATACCCCCACCTCAAGTTCGGCATCATGTACAACCAACGCACCAACCCGCTCTACCAGAAAATCCGCGAACTCATTCAAAACAACGCCCTCGGAAAAATCTCACGCATTACCTGGATCATCACCAATTGGTTCCGCACCAATGCCTACTACAATTCCAGCCCGTGGTGCGCCACGTGGAAAGGCGAGGGCGGCGGCGTTCTTATCAATCAATCCATTCACAACCTCGACCTTCTCCATTGGCTCACGGGCCTCATGCCCTCTCAAATCACCGCCGTCGCGTCCGTTGGCAAACACCACCCCATCGAAGTCGAGGACGACCTCTCCGCCATCCTCGAATATCCCCACGGTGCCACCACGCACTTCATCACCACCACAGGCGAATACCCTGGCGCCAATCGCCTTGAAATGGCCGGCACCCACGGCCAATTGCTCTGCGAAAATAACACGTTGACCTTCACCCAAAATTCCACCCCCTCCGACGAATTTCTCCGCACCAGCCTCCTCCCCTTCGCCCACCCCGAGACCACCCAAACTCATTTTAGCTTCCCCACAAACCCTCTCTCCGAACACCAGCGCCTCACCCAAAACTTCATTGAGGCCATCCAAAATAATACTCCCAATCCCGATCTACTCGCCCCCGCCCCGGAAGGTCTTCACGCCGTCGAACTCGCCAATGCCCTCCTCCTCGCCGGCCTCACCTGCACCACTGTCAACCTCCCGCTCAACCCCGACACCTATGAAAAATTTCTCACTTCTCTGATCAGGGAACCTCCCATAAGGTGCCCATAGAACAATTTTCATCAACGTATTAAATTCATGAAAAGACGCAGGTGGCAATGCAATGCATTCCCTGATTTCACCTATTTGCCGCCCCTCTACCGCGTTGCTACAATTTAACTCATGAAAGCCTATCAGGAATTCCAAATCGACTACTTCCAGGACGAGGACGGCTTTTTCACCGCTCAAGTCCCCGCAATCCCCGGCTGCATCGCCTCCGGGAAAACGCTCAAAGACGCCTACCGCAACGCAGTTGACGCCATCGAAAGCTGCCTCGAAGTGCGCCGAAAAGTGGGTGCCATGAAACTCCGTAAATCCCGCTATGCCGGCCTCAATACATACCGGCATTCCGTTCATGCCTAAACTCATCCCAATCTCGCATCGCGAACTCGCCAGTAAATTGAAACGCGCCGGGTACGTCCAAATCCGCACCAGTCGGCACACCGTCTATTATTTGGCCGCCAAAAATCTTACGATCCCCATCCCTCAGCACCCCGGCGACGTCCCCAAAGGAACCCTCCGCGCCATCATCCGAGAAATGGGTATCGATATTGAAGAATTCAACGGCTTATAATTTGGCAATTAGTTTCATTCTTAAGCAAGCGTAGATGCATACCGACGGTTGCTTCGCACCTCTACCTTTCCATGCCCATCCGTGTTTATCCGTATGTTTATCCGTGGCCATTCGCGCCGCCTCCGCTATAATCCCCCAAAATCGCCCGTTCAAAATCGCCACAGGAGCCCTGAATAAAATGCCCACCGCCCCCCCCCCATCCACCCCCATCGCCAAGCTCGCCCTCGAAGACGGCACCCTCTTCACCGGCACCGCCTTCGGAGCCGTCGGCACCGGTGCGTGCAACCCCGGCGAGGTCGTCTTCAACACCTCCCTCGTCGGCTATCAGGAAATCCTCACCGACCCCTCCTACAAGGGCCAAATCGTCACCATGACCTACCCCCAGATCGGCAACTACGGCATTGCCGATCTCGCTGACTACGAATCCGCACGCCCGCAAGTCGAAGGCTTCATCATCAAGGAACTCTCCCCCATCGATTCCAACTTCCGCTCCGTCGAAACCCTCGACGCCTACCTCAAGCGATTCAACATCCCCGGCATCGCCGGCATCGACACCCGCGCCCTCGTCCGAAAACTCCGCATCCAGGGCGCCATGAAAGGCGTCATCTGCACGGACCCCGCCCTCGTGAACGACGATGCCGAACTCGTGCGACGCGCGCAACGCGTGGCCCGGCATGAACGGCCTCGACCTTGTCAAAATCGTCGCTCCCGCAAAGCCCTACACCTGGGACGAAAATAAAGGCGAACTGGGCCCAACTCACCGACCATCATGGCAAATCGTCCTGCAATGTCGTCGCCATCGACTGCGGCCTCAAACGCAATATCCTCCGCAACCTCACCCAATCCGGATGCCGCGTCACCGTCGTCCCGGCCAACTCCACCGCCGACGAAATCCTCGCCCACAAGCCCGACGGCATCTTCGTCTCCAACGGCCCCGGCGACCCTGAGCCCGTCCACTACGTCCAAACCGCCCTCAAAAATCTCATCGGCAAAAAGCCGATCTTCGGCATCTGCCTCGGCCACCAACTCCTCGGCCTGGCCATGGGCGCGTCCACCTACAAACTCAAATTCGGCCACCGCGGCGGAAACCAGCCGGTCCAGAATACCGGACACCGGCAAAGTCGAAATCACCTCCCAAAACCACGGCTTCGCCGTCGATCCGGCCTCCCTCAAATCCCGCGGCGGAGAGCCCACCCACATCAACCTCAACGACAACACCCTCGAAGGCTTCCGCCACACTTCCGAGCCGGTCTTCGCCGTCCAATATCACCCCGAAGCCAGCCCTGGCCCCCATGACGCGACCTACCTTTTCGACTGCTTCACGCAAATGATCGCGACCGGAAAATCCCCCACGGCGGAACAAATGTACAGCGCCCAAAAAAACCGCAATGCTGTCGCCGGCACAAAACGTTGAACTCCTGATCGAGAGCTATCCGCGGCGGCTGTCGCCGCCCATGTGCAGGTGCTTTAAGCCATGCTCCTCGGTATTCTCCTCGGCCTCGCCGCCGCAACTTTCCAATCCCTCTCCTATCTCGCCACCCGTCATTACGTCCAACGTCGCCCCGCTCGCGCGAACCTGCAACTTCTCGTCCTTGCCCACCTCTGGATGGGCATTTTTTCCGTCTTCCAACTCCTCTTCGTCTGGCCGAACGTCCCCATCCCGTGGTCCGCCCTTGCCGTCCCGCTCATCACGACCACGCTCTTTAACTTCGCCGGCCAAATCTTTCTCGCCATCGCGCTCAACCACGCCGAAGCCTCCCGCGTCAGTCCTTTGATGACGTCCAAACTCATCCTCACGGCCACCTTCGCGGCCACGTTGGGCCAGCCCGTTGGTGCCGCCACCCTCGGGATTACGCCGCTCCAATTCTTCGCCGTGGGCCTGTGCCTCCTCGCGGGTCTCTCGATCAACTTTTCCGGCGGGCGCATGAAATTTATCGCCGCCCTCGCGATTGCCGCCTCCGCATCCAGCTTCGCCATCTCCGACTTCTTCATCAACCTCACCATCAAAGCCCTTATCGTCCCCGGCATCGACCACACCCGCGCTTCGCTGCTCACAGAATCTTTTTCGTACCTCCTCACCGCGATCCTTCTCGTGCCGCTCCTCAAACCGCTGGGCTCGCGCGTGAAAAAAGATTGGGCTGCCGCGTTGCCCTTTGCCGTCACATGGTTTGTCGCGATGATCTTTCTTTTCAACGCCTTTTCCACTGTGGGACTTCTGCTGGCGAGCATCCTCCAATGCACCCGGGGCTTCATCACCATTCTCCTCGCCGCCGCGCTCATGTACCGGGGGCACACCCATATCGAGCCTCAACAATCGCGTGGCATCATCCTCCGCCGCCTCGCCGCCGGACTCCTCATGTTTCTGGGCATCACCCTTTACGTCATCCGTGATCCGTCTCACATAACGCTCCACCGAACCCAAGGAGCCTCGACCAGCGAATCCGCAGCTAAGTCCGCCGCGTTGCGCGTTAAACTCTATCCCCTTATCCCCGCGCCCCCGATACACTATCCCGCGAACACAAACTCGCGACACCTTGGAGCCCCCATGGCGAAAACTTTCAGCGACCTGACCGAACAGGAAATCCTCGCGCTTGCGATCAGCCTGGAAGAGGAGGATGGCCGCACGTATGCCGACATCGCCGACGCGCTTACCGGGGCGTATCCTTCCAGTGCCGAAGTGTTCCGCAACATGACCATCGAAGAGGATGGCCATCGAAAACGATTATATGAAATCTACCGTAACCGCTTCGGCGACACGCTGCCGCAAATTCATCGCGGCGACGTCAAAGGCTTTGTCTCGCGGACACCGATCTGGCTCGTCAAAAACCTGGGCCTGGAACGCGTTCGTAAACAAGCGGCCAGCATGGAAGAGGAAACCCTCGCGTTCTATCAGCAAGCCGCCGCGCGGACCACGGACATTAACACTCGTGAGCTTTTGCTTAAACTCGCGACAGAAGAGCAGGTTCATCTTCGCGCCGCGGAAAAACTTGAAGAAGAGCACCTGCCTGCTGATGCGCGTGCGGTGGAGAGCGATGCCCAGCGAAAACTTTTTCTGCTCGAAATCATCCAGCCCGGTCTTGTGGGGCTGATGGACGGCAGCGTCTCGACGCTCGCCCCATCTTCGCCGCCGCCTTTGCTACTCGGAATAACTGGGACGCCTTCCGCGTCGGACTTGCCGCGTCGATTGGAGCCGGCATCTCCATGGGCTTCGCGGAAGCGCTTGCGGACGATGGCAAACTTTCCGGTCGCGGTCGGCCTCTTACACGGGGAGTCGTCTGCGGCCTCATGACCACGGCAGGGGGCCTTGGGCATACGCTGCCGTACCTCATTCCCACCGCCGTCCACAACAGCTTCAAAATTGCGACCATCCTCGCGTTGATCGTCGTCGCGATTGAACTCTCGCTCATCTCGTGGATTCGCCATCGTTTCATGAAATCCCCCTGGATCGCCGCCGCCATCCAAGTCGTCATCGGCGGAATTATTGTGCTGGTGGCGGGGATACTGATCGGGAGTTAACCGCATGTCATCAGGAATAAGGCTGCATAGTACCGCGGACACTTTGCATGCTTCTAATCATCGTGGTTGTGATTGGAAGCATTCCAAACTGGTTAGGCTTTATGCATTTACATCAGTAATTTTGCGGAGACATCGAGGACAATGGAGGTAGGAATCTGCTGGGATAGTTTCTTCTCGCGGTAGTGGCAACCGGGAGATACTTGCTTGGCAGTAAGGGCAGGCGAGACCATATCGGCGCGACAGGCGAGTGAAGAACTTGGTCATGAGCCAAGCAAGGCCGGGGAAGAGAGGTATGAATCCAAACGCCAGCCAAATCCTATCGTGAGCCAACGCCGCCAAGATTAGAGAGCCCGGTACCCACACTCCCAAAAGCACACCAATACCGAGCCTTTGTAATAATTGAAATTTTTTCTCCGCAGTTCTTATTTCCGTAAGCTTGAGCAAGGGAAAGGGGCGACGTTCCTCCAACTCTGCATCGAGTTGTTCCTTGATGACTTTGCGCAGGTCTTTGCCTTTTAGTTGATCCACTGTTGGGTTCTCATTCGGTTGGCAACGATCTCGTGCGGATTTCGGTGGTTAGTTTTTCGAGGAAGGCGTCGAGGGGCATGGTGCCGAGGTCTTTGTCTTTTCGGGTGCGGATGGCGACGGCGTTGGATTCGGCTTCTTTGTCGCCGATGATGAGCATGTAGGGGATTTTGTGCTTCGCGGGCTTTGCGGATTTTGCCGCCGATTTTGTCGCCGCTGAGGTTGATTTCGGCGCGAATGCCGGCGGCTTTCAGCTTGGCTAGGACCGAGTTGGCGTAGTCGTTGAATTTTTCGGAGATGGTAAGGACGGCGACTTGCGTGGGGGAGAGCCAGGTCGGGAAGCTGCCGGCGAAGTGTTCGATGAGGATGCCGGTGAAGCGTTCCATGGAGCCGAAGGGGGCGCGGTGGATCATGACGGGGCGGTGGCGGGCGTTGTCGGCGCCGATGTATTCGAGTTTGAAGCGTTCGGGGAGGTTGTAGTCGAGTTGGACGGTGCCGAGCTGCCATTTGCGGCCGATGACGTCTTTGACCATGAAGTCGAGTTTGGGGCCGTAGAAGGCGGCTTCGCCGAGGCCTTCTTCGGCTTTGATGCCGACTTCTTTGACGACTTTGCGCAGGGTGTCTTCGGCGCGGTCCCAGTTGGCGGGGTCGCCGACGTATTTGTCGGATTTGGGGTCGCGGAGGGAGATGCGGCACTCGTAGTCTTTGAAGCCCAGGGTTTCGAAGACGTGCATGACCATTTCGACGGTGGTGCGGAATTCGTGTTCGACTTGCTCGGGGGTGCAGAAGAGGTGGGCGTCGTCCTGGGTGAAGCCGCGGACGCGGGTCATGCCGTTGAGTTCGCCGGATTGTTCGAAGCGGTAGACGGTGCCGAATTCGGCGAGGCGGACGGGGAGGTCGCGGTAGCTGCGCGGTTCGGCGGCGTAGATCTGGATGTGGTGGGGGCAGTTCATGGGCTTGAGGAGGTATTCGGATTCGTCTTCGCTATCGCGCTCTTTCATTTTGATCGTGGGGAATTGGGATTCCTGATAGTAGGGATAGTGGCCGGAGATTTTGTAGAGATCGACCTTGCCGATGTGGGGGGTGTAGACGGGGACGTACTCGCGTTTGGCGAGTTCTTCGCGCATGAAGGTTTCGAGTTCCTGGCGGATGATGGCGCCGTTGGGCATCCAGAGGATGAGGCCCGAGCCGACGAGGGGGGAGATGGTGAAGAGGCCCATTTGTTTGCCGATGACGCGGTGGTCGCGTTTTTTGGCTTCTTCGACCTGGTTGAGGTAGGTGTCGAGTTCTTTTTGGGTGGGGAAGGCGATGCCGTAGACGCGTTGGAGTTGTTGCTTGGTTTCATCGCCATGCCAGTAGGCGCCGGCGACGGACATGACTTTGATGGCGCCGATGCGGCCGGTGGAGGGGACGTGGGGCCCGCGGCAGAGGTCTTCCCAGTTTTGGCCGGGGGTGCCGGTGGCGTAGAAGGTGATGATGGCGTTGGGGTCGGCGTCGAAGTGCCCGTTCGGCATTGTCGAGTTTGTAAGGGTTGCCTTCCTTGTTGAGCTTGTCGAAGGCGGCGTCTTTGGCGAGTTCATAGCGGGTGAAGGGGCGGTTCTCGGCGAGGATTTTTTTCATCTCCTCTTCGATTTTGATGAAGTCGTCGGCGGTGAGTTTGTGGTCGAGTTCCATGTCGTAGTAGAAGCCGGTGTCGACCGGGGGGCCGTAGGCGAGTTTGGTTTGTGGGAAGAGGCGGGTGATGGCTTCGGCCATGACGTGGGCGGCGGAGTGGCGGGTGAGGTAGAGGGCGTTGGGTTCGTCGGCTTTGGGAGTGACGAGGGCGAGGGAGGCGTCTTTGGTGATGGGGGTGGAGAGGTCCGCGAGTGGCCGTCGATGACGGCCGCCGAGGGCATCCTTGGCGAGGCGCGGGCCGATGGATTCGGCGACCTGGAGTGCGGTGACGGAGGGGGCGTCGAATTCTTTGACGGCGCCGTTGGGGAGAGTGATTTTGATCATTGCAGGTCTCGTTTCAGGGTAGGGTTTATTGGAACGTCGAGAGAACGAAAATGAGCGACGATTGAGCACCAAGAACACGAATGGGGTTTTGGGAATTCTTTGCGTAAAAACGGCACGGCTGATGGTCCGGGAATCGCGGGAGACGGGTTGTCTTGCGGTTCGCGGAAGATCAGACGTGCCGAGTGGTCGTTCGCATGGTTTTTTAGTCCTCTTGAGGGACGATGGTAAGGCTGCGGAGCGCGGGGTGTCAAGGCGGGGTGGATGGCGGAAGAAGGGGAGGAAAGGGTGAGGAGATTTGCGGCGGTGAGCAGGTGAGGAGCGATTATGGAATTCCTGGCCCGATAATTCATTTAATTAAATAGATTGTCAAAAATAATAATTGTCAGTAGACTTCGCAAATCAGAAGATACATATCCAACTAAAAAAACGCCCCGCGATTGCGCGATGTTTGAGCCTTGGTTACGCCCCGATCGGAGCCGCATGATGAAAATGAAAATAGTTTTCGCCTGGGCTGTTTTACTCTCTGTTTTACTTTGTCAGGAAGTTCTCGCCGATGATTCAACCGGCACGAGTTCTCTCGTTCAAGCCACTCCACTTGCACCGGCAGGAAACAACGCATCGAGCTCGCGAAAAAGTCCGCTCATGCCGGACGACATTAAAGCCCTGTTCGCGGCGCACAAATATCGTGATGCGATGGATGCCACCGCGAGATTACTGAGTTACAAAGGCACGCCGGTGCTGCTTTTTGACCGGCGAGCGATGCTGCTGCTGCGTGTGGAATGCATGATCCAGCTCAAGCAGTATGGCCTTGCGGGACAGATTCTTGATGGGCTTTGCACTTCCGCGGAGGATGCGGGGGATTTGGATGGAGCTGCACAAGTGGGGTCGCTGGCGCTTTTGGTTCGGCGTTCCACCGATGGGGTTTACATTCCAAAGCTCGGCGTGGAACGGACCCCGATAAATATCTTTCTGGTGGAGAATCGCACGAACGCCTATAGCTTGCTGTTTGCGGATGAACTTGCAGCCACTCAGAAAAAAGTGGGAGATGCACACATCTCAAACACGCTTAATCCTGTTCTCGAAATCGCGAAGACATTTGACAGTCTTCGGTGTGTGGAAAGAGTTGTCACACACGGGACCTTTCAAACGGATCCGATGGCACTTGACATGGCTACCACCGGGGGCCAGATGATGGCTCAGCGTCTGGACACCTTTAACACCAATATTATGGCCATCTCGCGGAATGCCGACCGTATTGTGACGGATCGTACGGGTACCACATATATCAATGGCATTGCTCAGCAGGGTGAATATCACCGCCGGGGCATTGATTTAAATGAATATCGCCAGTTGCACGATATAGATGGTGAATGCCAACAGATGGTCACGGCCATCGACAAGATGCTGCATGCGTTTGGAAACGCGGACATTCTCAAGCCACTTATAGAACGCGCCAAGTGGACGGAGCATCGCGCCCAAACGGTTCTCGCCGGCCAGCAGGATCCGGGAGGCAAGTCATCTTCCGGCCTCGGAAGACCTCTGCGGTCTGGTTATTCTCCATATCCTAATAATTATAATAATCAGTAGCCTACTTGTAGCTCAGCATCAGTCATGATGTTTCCATATTGTGATTATGGTGTGGGAGAGTTTTGCCGCATGGGCGAGGTGCCCGAGGCGACGGGCGTTGGTTGCTCGCGGGACGTCCGCGTTACTGGCGGAGGTAGTGAGTGAGGATTCGGACGCCGAAGCCGGTGGCGCCTTTGGTGAGGTAGCGGTCGTCTTTGGAGGGGAAGGCGGTGCCGGCGATGTCGAGGTGGGCCCAGGGGGTTTTGGGGGGGACGAAGTGTTGGAGGAAGATGGCGCCCTGGATGGGCGATGCGCCGCGGGCACCGGCGTTGACGAGGTCGGCGTGGTGGCCGTCCATGAGGGGGATGTAGCGGTCGTGGAGTGGGAGTCGCCAGAGGAGTTCGCCGGAGGTTTTTCCGGCGGCTTCGAGTGCGAGGGCGAGTGCGTCGTTGTTGGAGAAGAGTCCGGCGTAGACGCTGCCGAGGGCGACGACCACGCCGCCGGTGAGGGTGGCCATGTCGATGATGGCGGCGGGCTGGTAGATGTCGGCGACGTAGGCGAGAGCGTCGGCGAGGATGAGGCGGCCCTCGGCGTCGGTGTTGTTGATCTCGGAGGTTTTGCCGTTGTAGAAACGGACGATGTCGCCGGGGCGGTAGGCGTTTTCGGAAAGAGCATTTTCAGCGGTAGGGATGACGCCGACGACGCGGATGGGGAGTTTGAGCCGTGAGATGGCCTGAAGGACGCCGAGGACGGCGACGCCGCCGCATTTGTCGTATTTCATGGCGTCCATGTCGGCAGCGGGTTTGATGGAGATGCCGCCGGTGTCGAAGGTGATGGCTTTGCCGACGATGGCGGTGGGTTTTTGTTTAGCCGCGCCGGGGCCGACGTATTCGAGGAGGATGAGAGCGGGTGAGGAGTTGCTGCCTTGGCCGACGGAGGTGAGGCCGCCCATGCCGAGCTTTTGGGCTTTTTTGGCGTCGATGATGGTGGCGTGGAGTCTTTCGCGGCGTGCGAATGCGAGTGATTCGGTGACGAGGGTTTGCGGGTTGATGACGTTGCCGGGCTTGCAGGCGAGGGAGCGGGTGTAATTGGTGGCATCGGCGATGATGGTGCCGTCGGCGAGCCCGCGGGTGAGTTCGGCGTGGCGGGCGGTGTCGGGTTCGTGGAGGGTGAAGGTGGTGGGGCGGGCGGGTTTTGGGGTGGAGGTTTCATCGGAGGGTTGGGGCTTTTTGAATTCGTCGTAGGAGAAGGCGGCGAGGGTGGCGCCTTCGGCGATGGCTTGCGCGATGGCGGCGGGGGATTGGTTGGGAAGTTCGCTGTGGAGGCAGAGGGTGGTGGTGGCGAGTGTGGCGGACTTGGCGAATTTGGCGACGGAGGCGGCGGCCCAACGGAGGTTGTCGAGGTCGAACGATTCGCGTTTGCCCAGGCCGACGAGGAGGAGGCGTTTGATGGGGCCATCGAGGGGGATGGAGGTGAGGGCACCGGGTTTGGGTTTGAAGTCTCCGAGGGCGAGAGCGGGAGAGCGTGCCGCGGGTGGCGAGGTCGAGGGGTTGGAGGTGGGCGGGGAGTTTTGTGGTTTTTTCAAAGAGGGCGATGGCGAGGGCGTCGGTGGCGGCGGGGAGGGTTGGGGAGATTTGGAATTGTTTGGGTTTGGATGGGGTTTTGGTCATCGGGTTCCTTTGAGCGAGAGATGTTCAGTGCGGCGGAGGCGTGATTTTAAACCAAGGAGAAGACGGAGGCGACGGAGGAACATAGAGAAATTAACCACAGAGAACACAGAGATGATGACCATGAGATATTCAGGTTTAAACTCTGTGTTCTCTTTGCCCTTTGTGGTGAACATCTATTTTGATGAACTGAACTTAATGAACTTAATAGATGCGGGGGATGTCGGAGGGAGAGGGTGGAGGGGGTGGTTGTGTTGTGGGGGTGAGGATTACGGGGAAGCCGGTGCGGGTGGGGGTATGCCAGATGATGCGGTAGTCATCGCCGAATTGGGAGATGAAGTGAAGTTTGAAGGCGCGTTCATAGACGAGGACGGGGAGGCTGACGAGAGCGACGGGGTACATGCCGATGATGGGGATGAACATGACGAGGGCGATGGTGCAGCAGGTGCAGATGACGAGTGCGAAGGTGCCGACGAAGATCCAGATGCCCTGTGCGATTTTCATGACGAACATGCAGAGGAAGAAGAGGATGCAGGACCAGAAGTGGGGGAGGAAGAGTTCGCGCCACGTGGTTTTGATGGCAGGCCAGGCGAGCATGGTGCGGATGTACATGACAGGGACGGCCATATCGAAGATGACGGAGGAGACGAGCCATGAGGTCAGGCCAAAGAGGATGAAGGCGATGGCGGCGAAGATGATGGCGGCGATGGAGGGATTGGTGATGGCGTATTCGCCGACAAGGATCGCGCGATGGATGTCGGCCCATGCGATGGCGACGGTGATTGCGCCGAGGGCGAGCAGGATGTTGAAGATGACGAGGTCGTAGAGGATGCGGAACTTGAAGAGGCTGTTGCCGATGAGGCGGTGATCGTGCCAGGGTTGTTTGATGCGGTCGTCGTTGCGGACGATGTTGTCGAAGAGCATGAATTGGGCGCGGCTGTTGAGCCAGCGGGCGAGGAGGTAGAGCGCGAAGAGGAAAACGATGCCGATGAGGCCGAGGGTGAGAATGACGGGGAAATGGGCGAGGACGTAGGCTTTGGCGGCATCGAAGGATGGGAATGGGGAAGGTCCGCCGGCGGGCTTTCTGAAGGGGTTGAGGTTCATGCTGAAGTTCATGCCGCCTTGACCGGCGAGGCAGAATGTTCCGGCGAGGGCGATGCAGGTCCATTTGCGGAAGTTGAAGGGGCGGAAGAGGAGGTCGCTGGTGCGCGTCATGGCGCTGCTGATGGCGTCTCCGAGGAGAATGGTGGGCATGCGGACTCCGAATGGGAGAGGAAGTTAGCGTATTGTAAAAATAGCTTGCGGACAAATCGGGGAGAGGTGGGTAGAACGGTGCTAATGCCCGGGGAGAGTTGGCGGCGATTCGGATCGTGATGCGGCGAAGGCGTTCGATGGCCGGTATAGCCGAATCATTCTTTTGGAACCTGGAGGGCGCGTTTCAGGACTTTGCCGGTGGGGGTCAGGGGGAGGGCGTCGAGGAAGTAGACGTCGCGGGGGGATTTGTAGGGGGCGATGCGTTCGCGGACCAAGGCGCGGATTTCCTGGGCGGTGGGTGCGGGGAGGGTGGCCTTCGGTGCGCCGGCTTCGGGTTTGAGTTGGATGAAGGCGACGGGCATTTCGCCGCGGGATGGGTCTTTGATGCCGATGACGGCGGCGATGGAGGACGGCGGGGTGCTGTTTGATGGCGTCTTCGATTTCGCGGGGGAAGACTTTTTCGCCGGCCATGATGATCATGTCTTTTTTTCGGCCGGTGATGAAGAGGTAGCCGTCGGCGTCGATTCGGGCGATGTCGCCGGTTTTGAACCATAGCCCCCGTCGCGTCGGGGGCGAGGACTTCGGCGGTGAGGTCGGGTTTGTTGTAGTAGCCTTTCATGACGTTGGGGCCCTGGATATAAGTTCGCCGCCGTCGGTGTCGAGGGGAGGTATTACCGTCGTCGTCGACGGTTTTGATTTGGACGTGGGGGATGAGTTTGCCGACGGAGCCGGGCTTGTGGGCCCAGGGGAGGTTGAGTGGCGACGATGGGGGAGGTTTCGGTGAGGCCGAAGCCTTCCATGAGGGTGTGTCCGAATTCGGCACGGAATTGTTCGATGAGGGTGACGGGGAGGGCTTCGCCGCCGGAGAGGCAGATGCGTACGGATTTGAGGGATTCGGGATTAGCGGCTTTGGCGTTGGCCATGACGGCGTACATGGTGGGGACGCATGATGAGGACTTCGATGGCGTGGTGTTTGACGGCTTCGAAGATGGCCGTCGGGGAGAAGCGGGCGTGGTAGACGACTTTGCTGCCGAGCATCAGGGGGATGAGCATGCAGCCCATGAGTCCGAGGGTGTGGAACATGGGGAGCACGCCGAGGAAGACGGTTTTTTGGTTGAAGCGGGCGTGCTCGCAGGAATCGAGGGCGTTGGACTCGAGATTTTTGTTGGTGAGCATGACGCCCTTGGGGCTGCCCGGAGGTGCCGGAGGTGTACATGATGACGGCAACATCGTCGGGATTTCGCGTGGGGATGGGGCGAATGTGCTTGCGGAGGTTTTCGGCGTTCATGCGCGATGGAGGCCATGGCAGCGAGGCCCGGCTTTTCAAATTTGAGGGACTCCATATACACGACTTTGACGGCCGGTGGCGGCGGCGACGGCTTCAATGAGCGGCTTGAAGAATTCGATGGTGAAGACGATTTTGACGCCGGAGTCTTGGATGATCGGGATCATCTCTTCGGGTTTGAGGAGATAATTCAGGGGCATCGGGATGCGGTCGGCCCAGCGGGTTCCGCCGAAGGCGACGGCGAAGGCGGCGGTGGGGGGAATAAGGAGGCCGACCTTGTCGCCGAAGGTATCGCGCGGGGCCAGTTCTTCGAGGAGACCGACGAAGAGGTTTGAGCCGTAGATGAGTTCGCGGTAGGTGAGAGTGCGTTTGTCGTCGATGATGGCGATGGCGTTGGGGGTAGCGATGGCGTGGTCGAGGACTTTTTTGAGGATCATGGATGCCCTTTTTGGTTGACAGGCGCGGCGGAGCGTTGCATGGTTAGTGGGGGTTGGGAGCGCGCCAGATTTTGGATAAAGCATGAATGTAACGGCACGGTGGAGAAGTGACAATGCGGACCAGGGGCGGGGCGCGGGGGCGCGCACGGAGAGGGGCGTGGGGCGTTTTTTTTCGATAGAGCGCGTGGTGACGCCGGGGGCGTCGGCGGCTTCGTATGTGCCGTTGGTGGTGGCGGCGAGGGGATTGTCATTTGTGCGGCTGCTGGTGGTGGCGAGATTGTTGGGAGCGGCGGGAAAGGCGGAGTTCGGGCTGTTTCAGCCGGCGCAGGAGTTGATCAACTGGATAGTGCCGCTGGTGCTGTTTGGGCTGGCGGATGTGGCGGAGCGGTATGCGTCGCGGATCGAGCGGGAGGGTGGCGGGGACGGGGGTGGGGGGCGGCTGCGGGGGTGGCTGTGGAGTCAATATAAGAGGTTGTTGGGGATAGGGGTGGTTGTGGGGTTGGTGATGGGAGCGATGTCGCCGTGGATAGGGGCGTGGGCGTTTCATTTGGGAGCGGAGGAAAAATTTCGCGGGGTGGTGCTGGTGGTGCTGTGTGCGGTGACGATTGTGGTGTTGGCGTTGTATCAGCATTTAGCGGCGATTTTGCGGGGGATTCGGGCGTATGGGGCGAGTGCGGGGATGGAGGTTGTGTCGGCGGGGCTGTTTTTGATTTTCTCGGCGGTGGCGGCGTGGCGCGGGGAGCGGTGAGTTTGGTGGCGGCGTATGGGGCCTCGGTGTTTTTGCCGTTGGTTTTTTATGGGGTGAGGTTGTGGAGGTTTGTGGCGGCATTGCCGGCAAGTGTGGAAAAGGCTGACGCGGCGGAGGCCGGGGCGAATTTTCATTGGTTTGGGGCGTGGGCGTTTGTGCGGTTGTTGTTGATGATGACATTTACGCGGTGTCGGTGCTGGGGGTGAGTCATCTCGCGGCGGGGACGATTGGACCGGGAGGCGCGGTGCAGGGATGTGACCGCGGATTATGCGATGCCGTACCGGGTGGCGCAGTTTCTGGCCTATGTGGCGGTGACGTTGTGGGCGTCGACGTATGGGATCGCGGCGCAGGCGTGGTCGCATGGGCAGATTCGGCGGGCGCATGTGCAGCTTTTTCGGGTGGGAAAATTTGGCGCTGTGATGTTGACGGTGCTGGCGGTGGCGTTGTTGTTGGGTCGGGGAGTGCTGGCGGGGATTGAGTGGCAGTACGCGGATTCGATCAACAATTTGCTGCCGCCGCTGCTGGCGGTTTTTGTGTGGTATGGGTTGCTGGCGTTTTGCTGCACGCTGGCGGATTTGCATGAGAGGCCGCAGTGGGCGCGATGTTTTGGGCGGTTGCGGTTGCGGTGCAGGCGGGGGTGCTGATGGGAATGCGTCATTCGGAGGATGCAAAGGGGGTCATGGTGCTGGCGTGCGCGGCGGGGGTGGGAGTGTCGTTGTTGGTGGTGGCGCCGGTGGTGTTGTGGCGGCCGTTTCGGTTGTCGGCAACGGTGGTTCCGCTGGCGCTGCTGGCGCTTGTGCCTCTGGCCTTGTTTGTGCCGGTGTGGGTGGTGGATGGGTTGGCGACGCCGGTGATGTTGGGGGCCGTGGGATTTTTGTATGTGTCGGGGCTGTTGATACGGCCGATTGACCGGCGAGCATGGCGGCGGTGGCGGGGGCGACCTGAAGTGGGAGCGGTGGAGCTGCTTCAAGAATGATCCAGCGAGCAATAGGGGGGGCGAGCAACACTGGGTGGGGGAACATTCTCGGAAGTTGTCAGGGATGATTCGTAATCAACTCGACGGCAGGTTTACCCGATATTTGTAAGGTCGGCGGTGACGCAAGATCGTGACCGCGAGACGGAACGCCCTGTGGAGAAGCAGGACGTTTTTCACCTGATCGCCCCGGCAATGGCGATCGGAAAATGACCCCTCCGCACAAGCTGAGTTGTTTGTGAGGACGAGAGCGCAAAACAGCGTTCGCGGTGAAGGTGCGCCTGTGATGGGAACGAGATGAATTTTTTGTTGAAGATGATTGGCCGGCCGTTTCGTGATGCGAGTCCGGTGTGCATGCGGCCCGCACCGCGTCAGCATTTACTCAGGGCAGCCGCGCTCGCGGCGGCACAGGGGCGGATGAAGGATGCGCTTCGAGCGTGCGTGCGTCTGGAGTCACTGCCGGATTCGCCGCTGCCGGACACCCTGGTGTTGGCTCACGTACAACTTTGCACGCGCAACCATGAAGCGGCGTGCGACTCTTTTGAACGGGGGATTGCCCGGGCGATTGGGGAATCACCCGCAGCCACATTTTTATCGGAGACATCGTCCATGGTTATCGACAGCGATTATCTCGACGGTTTTGACGCGGGTGAGCTTCGCGGGACGAGCCTTGAGCGTCTGATTAACGATGCGGATGAGCATCTTCGATGTGGGCGGTATGTGCGGGCGATTGAAGATTTTCAACGGGCTCGCACCGCGGTTGAAACGCTGATCTCGGCGAATGCGGGACTGATTTTGGCGAACGCTGCGCCGGCAGGACACATTTGTTCCGCCCCCGGAGGCCGCGGCACCGCTGTTGCCATTGGCGAAGCTGGGCGATCTTCTTTTGAGGATGCTGGCGCGGACACACCTGGCGGCAAATGTGGCGCGGGGACTGCGCAGCCGCGATTTGCGCGAAGACCTTGCCCCGTGGGCGACGACCAGCCATAGCGTGGATCAACTTCTCGAGGGGGAGTATGAGCCGCTGCGAAAAAATACGGCCGCCCATGCGGGCCATGCGGAAAGCAACTATCGACTGGGGCTCGTCGCACGGGCACTCGGACATCTGGACGAAGCGGCGGCGGCGTTTACCAAGGTGCTGAACGTGCATCCGCATCATGTGTTGTCGGCCGGGCTTTTGGCGGCGACGCTGGTGCAGTTGGGACGTGGGGAGGCGGCGATGCCCCTGCTGGCGGTCGCGTTTGCCGTGCCGGCGCAGACGCTGGAGCGGTATCACAATCTGGCGTTGGCCTCGCAGGATCGGGCGGGTTTTGACCGGGCGGTGGAGCATCTTTGTCGCGATGTCGGGGCCGAGGGTGGACGGGCGGTGGTGAAGGCCAATTTGGCGTTTGCGTTGAACGAGATGAGTTTGTTGGATGATGAGCGGGCGGCGTGGCGGGAGCCGGTGGCGGGGCACGCGGGGTGAGTGTTCAAGTGTGTGAGGATTATAGGGGGGGGAGTGTGGGGGGGAGAGTGAGGGGGGGGGTGATGGCTTCGACGACGCCTTGGATGTCGTGGCGGGTGGCTTCGATTGTGGGGGACCAATCAGGGAGGGGCGGAGGGCGGCACTGGTGATGGGGCCGATGGAGACGCGTTTCACTTTTGCAAGGGTGGCACGCTGGCCGGGGGAGAGAAGTTCCCAGAGTTTTTTGCGGTCGATGCGCGGTGAAGGTGACCCAGTCGAATTGGGAGTGTTCGATGGCGGTGGTGATATCGGGGGGCAGACTGTCGGGGCGGACGGTTCGGTAGATGGCGACGTCTTCGACCTGTGCGCCGAGCTTTTCGAGTTCTTCTTTTAGCGCGGGGCGTGCGATGTCGGCACGGAGGAGGAGGAAGCGCTGGTGGCGGATTTCGGAGTCGCCGAGATGTTGCTTGAGCGCGGCGGCGAGTTCTTCGCCGACGAATTTTTCGGGGAGCAGATCCGGATAAATGCCGATTTCGTGCAGTGCCTTTGCGGTTGCGGAGCCGATGGCGGCGATATGGGAGGCGCCGAAGTGGCGGGCGTCGAAGGTGAGATGGCGCAGGCGGTCCCACGCGGCGCGGACGCCGTTGGCGCTGGTGAAGACGATCCAGTCGTAGGCGGGAATTCTCTGGAGGGTTTGGTCGATGGCGTCCCAGTCGTCGGGTGGGGCGAGTTCGATGGTGGGGACTTCGGTGACTTGTGCGCCGAGGTTTGTGAGTTGCGCGGAGAGGTCGCTGGCTTGTTGGCGGGTGCGGGTGACGAGGATGCGTTGGCCAAAGAGGGGGCGGCGTTCGAACCAGTTCAAGCTGTCGCGGAGGGAGACGACGCGGCCGATGATCGTGATGGCGGGCGCGGTGAGGCCGGCGCGTGGACATCGGCGGCGATGGTGTGGAGCGTGCCGGTGATGGTTTGTTGTTTGGCGTGGGTGCCCCAGCGGATGACGGCAGCGGGGGTTTGAGTTTTCAACCCCCCTACCGCCAGCCGTTCGACGATAAGAGGCAGACTTTTGACCCCCATATAGAAGACGAGCGTGCCGCCGGCGGCGGCGAGGGTGGCGAGGGCGGCATAATCAACGCGAGGACTGTCGGGATTTTCGTCGTCCTTTTCGTGGCCGGTGACGAGGGTGATGGTGGAGGCGAAATCGCGGTGGGTGACCGGGATGCCCGCGTAGGCGGGAGCGGCCAGGCCGGACGTGATGCCAGGGATGACGACGAAGGGGATTCCGTGGGCGTGGAGGAATTCAGCTTCTTCACCGCCGCGGCCAAAGACGTAGGGATCGCCGCCTTTTAAGCGAACAATCATCCCCCCCACCCCCCCGCTCCCCCCCACCACTTCGAGCTTTCTCCACCAGAATCGCATTAATCTCGTCTTGCGTCCTCGTATGCTGCGACGCGCTCTTGCCTACATAGATTTTTTCCACATCAGGACGGCACAATCGTAACAATTCTGCATTCGCCAAATAATCGTAGACAACAACATCCGCACGACGCAGAACGTCCGCGCCGGCAACGGTGATCAAGCCGGGATCGCCGGGGCCGGCACCGACAAGATAAACGGTGGCGCGATCGTTCATGGAAACTCCGGGGGGAATGGCGGAGGGGATAGGGTTCAAGGGTTCAAGGGTACAGGGGTTCAAGGGTTTGGGAGGATGCGCGTTGAGCGTCGGGTTTTTACCCTTGTACCCTTGTACCCATGAACCCTTGTACCCCCCGTCGGCGGCATCATGTGTCGAGAATGATTTTGCTCGGCGCGGCCGCGTCTTGCGCCTGCGCCGGCACTTGTCCGGTCATTCCCGCGTTGATGCCTTCCTGCACTTGTTTCATGAATTCCATGTACTCGCCCTGGATGACGGCGAATTTTTTGAGCGTGGGGTTCATCGTGATGCTTTGCTGGAGCTGCTCGAAGGCCTTTTTCTCGGCGACTTCGATGGGCTGCATCTGCTGTTCTTTCATGGTGAGCGTTTCGATGAGTTGCTCGTATTGTTGCAGCAGGGTTTTAGCGCCGACGTCGAGGTCGAGTTGGCGGATGGTTTCCTTGTAGGAAAGGACCGTCGGGTGAGTGGCGACGAGGGCTCCGAGGTTGGAGGCTGCCGCGAGGATTTCAGATGTGTCGGCCATGGGTATCTCCGTTGAAAGGCAATTGCGAAACCACCGAGGATGCGGCGATGATAATAGCGTCGGGGTGGGGTTTTCGCGACGACCCCGAAAAACAGGCTAAAAACGAGAACTCGAAGCGGATCACCTTGCGAGCCGCGGGGAAATCCCTACATTGGTGCGCTTATCTTGGGATGAGGATTACCGCCGGTTTTGGACGTAAGGTCTCGTCTGAATTTTTAGGAGCGCCTGCAATGGCCATCAAAGTCGCAATCAATGGGTTCGGTCGCATCGGTCGTCTGGTTTTCCGGGCGCTTGTGGAACAGGGGCTGCTCGGTTCGCAGTTCGAGATCGTGGCGGTCGGAGATATCGTTCCCGCGGACAACCTCGCATACCTTCTGAAATATGATTCAATTCAGGGCAAATTTGATGGAACGGTCACGTCGAAGAAATCGTCAGCCGACAAGGCCGATGATGATGTGCTGGTGGTGAACGGGCATGACATCAAGGTCGTGTCCGCGAAGTCGCCGGCGGAATTGCCCTGGGCGAGCCTCGGCGTTCAGTATGTCATTGAATCGACCGGCCTGTTCACCGAAGCTGAAAAAGCGAAGGGCCATATCACGGCTGGCGCGAAGAAGGTCATTATCTCCGCTCCGGCGAAGAATGAGGATATCACGATCGTCATGGGCGTGAACGAGGAGAAATACGAGTCTGCGAAGCACAACATTATTTCCAATGCGTCCTGCACGACGAACTGCCTTGCGCCGCTGGTGCATGTGATCTTGAAGGAAGGCTTTGGCCTGACCGAAGGGTTGATGACGACGGTTCACAGCTACACGGCCACGCAGAAGACGGTCGATGGGCCGTCGCGGAAGGATTGGAAGGGCGGGCGGTCCGCGGCGATCAACATCATTCCGTCAACGACAGGCGCGGCGAAGGCCGTGTCGCTGGTGTTGCCGGAGGTGAAAGGCAAGTTGAGCGGGATGGCGTTCCGCGTGCCGACGCCGACGGTGTCCGTGGTGGATTTGACGTTCAAGACGGCCAAGGCGACGAGCCTTGCCGAGATCAAGGGTGCGTTGAAGAAGGCTTCGGAGACGTACTTGAAGGGAATTCTTGGCTACACGGAGGATGAGGTGGTGTCGTCGGATTTCATTCACGACAAGACTTCGTCGATCTTTGATGCGGGGAGTTCGATTGAGCTCAACAGCAATTTCTTCAAGTTGATCAGTTGGTATGACAACGAGTGGGGCTATTCAAACCGCGTGATTGATTTGTTGAAGTTTGTGGCGAAGAAAGATGGGGCGATGTGAGGGGAGGCTTGCTGTGAAGGCAGGCCAAATTGAGGACACAGATTGAACAGGCCGCGCTTCTTTGGGAGCGCGGCCTTTTTTTATGCGTGGAGTTCTGCGGGGGCGGGGCGGACACCTTTGTGGGGGATCGGTCGCGCGGGGCAGCCGACGACGGTGGAGTTGGAGGGTACGTCGCGGATGACGGTTGCGCCGGCCCCGATGATGGAGTCGTCGCCGACGATAAGGCCGGGGATGATGGTGGAACCGGCACCGATCATGGTGCCGTTACCGACGGTGACGTTGCCGGTGATTATTGCGCCGGGCCCGACATGGACGAAGTCGCCAAGTTCGCAATCGTGGTCAACGGCTGCGCGGGTATTGATGATGCAGAGTTCGCCGATACGGGCGTGAGCGCCGACGACCGCGCCGGCGAGGACCACGGTTCCGTCGCCGAGAGTGGCGGTGGGCGAGACGACGGCATTGGGATGGATGAGGACCGGGAACCGCAAGCCAATGGAGCGAGCGTGTTCGGCGAATCGCTTGCGGGCAATGTTATCGCCGACGGCGATGACGGCCCGATGGATCCGATGGACGCGAGCGAGGCTGGCGAGCCGCTCGATGGGACCGAGGACGTGGACGCCCTCGACCTTGGTGCCGTGAAGCTCAACATTGTCATCCACAATACCGGCGATGGGACAAATGCCGGCGCGGTCCATCAATTCAAGAAGAACCCGCGCTTGTCCGCCCGCACCGTAAACAACGACTGCCATAAATCACCTACCCTTATGCGTCACTTATCGACGGAATGGGGTGACCCAATGAATGAAGAACGAGGCTTGCACGGAAAGGGGGCGGAAATGAGATGCGAATCATTTCCGCACCATTCTTTGCATTAACATAGTGCTCATGCAATTGCAACATTTAAGCCTAAAGTTGGAGGTCCTCGGGTTCTGCACAACCACACAAAGAGCCCACACGCGGAGGGTCGGTTGAAGTTGCGGCAGGTGTGTGGCGGGTGCAAAATCCGAGGCGGTGCCCGACCGAGTAGTACCCATACCCAGTAAATTCCGAGCATCCCGCACAATGGATGGCCTTGACGCCCTCGGGATGATGCGCGAATATGTAAAAGAGTCGTCCGAAAATACCGATGTAGAGAGACGTTCTCATCCGCCGAATCCCCAGGCTCCATCCCGCCACAGGGGTAACGCCTTCCGAAAATCAGGAAAGGACTTTTCATGGCCCGCCTTCTCAAATGCCGCGAGATGATCACCCTTGGTTCCCCTCGTGCCACGATGGCGCAGCGAATGGTAAAGGGGCTTTTGGTCGGGAGTCTTGCGGGCTCGTTGGGCGGGTGCGGGACGATGGCCGGGAAGAACTTTTACGATTATCTGAATCCGGGGAACAGTTTTCTCGACCCGTCGCAGGTCGGCCGCTTTGATCGGGATAACCCGTGGGGCGATGTGCGGCCGGTGAAGTGGCCGATTTTGGAGCAGTTGGACGTAGTCGATGAGCCGCGGGATCGGTATGCGTCGGCCACGGATCCGACGCCGGCGGACCTGGTTGCGGACAATAAGGAATACACGGTGGGCCCCGGGGATGTGCTTCGCATTGCGGTGTATGAGCTGGTGCAGCCGCAACAGGAATATCTGCGGGATCAGGCTCAGGTCAGTGAATCCGGTTCGGTGGGCGTGCAGAATTTAGGGAACGTGCAGGTAGCCGGGCTGACGACGACGCAAATCGAGGAAAAGATTGGGCAGATGGCGGTCGAAAGGAATTTGCTTCTTCCGAAGGGGAACGGGAGCCAGGGTCCGCAGGTGAGCGTGACGCTTCTGGGGAGCCAGGCGAGATATTTCACGATTTTGGGAAATGTCGGGCAACCGGACCGGTATCCGATTTCCGGGACGGATTTTCGGTTGTTGAATGCGTTGGGAATTGCCCGGGATATTCCGGGCGGGGCGCAGCCGGGGATTGATTATTTGTATGTGCTTCGTCCGAATCCGGCGAAGGCGGCGTATGCGCCAACGACAGCGGCTCCGGATGCCAATGGTCCAGGGGCCACGACGACGCTTCCCGCGGGGCCTGCAACGCCGACGGGGGCGGGGGGAAACCCGCTGGATGCGATTGATTCGCTGGAGAAGAATTCGACTGCGCCGGCAACGGGACCGGCGAGCGCGCCGAGTTCAATGCCGGCTCCCGAAACGATGCCCATGCCGAACACGACGGCACCGGATTCGATGCCTGCGACAGTGCCGGCGACATCGCCTGCGACGCTGGGGCCTCGGTTCGTGAGACCGCTGCCGATGGCGGATGTGACGTCGAGCGCGCCGGCGTCGAGCGGGCCGGCGTTGGGTCAAGCGGATTTGGATGCGGCGATGTCGGCAAGCATGCCCGCGACGACGCCGGCAACCGCGCCCGCAACCATGGCGGCGGTGCCAGAGACAGCGCCCGCGACGACGGGGCCGTCGGATGAGTTGATGAACAAGGCGATGGGCGCGACATCGCAGCCCGGCCAGAATGTTTATATTGATGGCAAGTGGGTGACGATACCGCCCGTGGCGGGGTCCACAGGGACGAACGGCACGGGACCGGCGACGGCTGCGGGGCCTACAGAGGGACCGGCAACGATGGGCGGGACGGAAACGCCGACCACAGCGCAAGGGCCTGCGGGGCCTACGGATGCGTTTGCCGCAGCAGAGCAGAATGGCGGGCAGCGAGTGATTCGGATTTCATTGTCGCAGTTGCGGGAGGGGAATCCGAAGGAGAACATTGTGATACGGCCCGGGGATACGATTATCGTGCCTTCGGTGGAGCAGGGATATTTTTACATGCTGGGGCATGTGAACAAGCCCGGCGTATATGCCTTGCAGGGACAGAAGATTACACTCGAGATGGCGGTCGCGGCGGCGGGGAATCTGGATGCCCTGGCGATTCCGCGGCGATGCGACCTGATTCGGCGAATCGGCCCGAATGAGCAGGTGACGGTGCAGGTGAATCTGCAGGCGGTCTTCGATGGGACGCAGCCCGATATCTTTCTGAAGGCGAATGATGTGGTGAACATCGGGACGGACTTTGTGGCCCCATTCCTGGCAGTGACGCGTAATGCGTATCGCGCAAGCTATGGTTTTGGCTTTATTTATGATCGCAATTTCTACATCCAGCCGACCTCGGTTGCGCGGTGACGCGAGGGGACGTTTTTGGATCGTGGGGTGCGTGTCTGCTGGGTTGGACTGGCTGTATTATCGGAGCCGGCGCGCCTATCATTTCGTTTCCGTTAAGACATCCGGGCACCAGTCTTGAACGTAACTCCATGCAATCGAGAGATTTGAAGAACGTCCGGTCGGCAGTCGATGCCCGTTGGACGGCGAAAATGCGGGCAAAGAAGCTCGCACGGCGAGTTTTATCGCAATCAGGTGCGAACGGATAGCCGATGATTGAAGGCGTTAGACATCGCGCTCAGAGCGCGTCGTAGTTGAAAGAGTGATGGCACAAGAACCAAACATCCCTGCCCCAGGCATGCCCGACGATGCCCCGGTCATGCCCACATCCTTACCACCTCGCTACCGGTACACGACCGCTGCAGGGGGGGGGGGGAGTCGGGAGTGCCGCGCCGGAGCTGGAGGAGGGGTACGCATCCGTGAATTGGGAGAGCGTGGGGATCGCGTTGGCGGTGGCGATGGGGTGCTTTGTTTTATTGTATCGGTCTGAGATTTTCAGGCTGGTGGATCGGTGGAATTCGGATCCGGGGTGGAGCCACGGGTTTGTGGTGCCGATCATCAGTGGTTTTTTTGTTTGGATCAAGTGGGATTCGCTACGGGCGTTGAAGCCGCAGGGGACGTGGTCGGGTCTGTTGCTGGTGGGGCTGGGGGTGGTGGGGCAGATATTGTTCCGTGCGACGGGCACGGTGCACATGTCGACGTTGAGCATTTTGGTATTGATGTATGGGATGGTGTTATTTCTGTTTGGCTGGCAGCACATGAAGCTGCTGTGGTTGCCGATCAGTTTTTTGTTATTTGCGCTGCCCCCGCCGGACTCGGTGTATGTGGCGTTGACGACTCCGATGCAGACGCTGGCGGCGGAGTTGGGGGTGCGGTTGTTGCCGTTGTTTGGAGCGATGGGATTTCGGGAGGGGACGACGATCCAGGTGCAGGGCGGCGCACGGGTGGGTGCCGCTGGATGTTGCGCAGGCGTGCAGTGGGATGCGGATGCTGGTGGCGTTTTTCGCGCTGGCGGTGGCGTTGGCTTACTCGACGTCGCGGCCCATGTGGCAAAAGGTATTTTTGGGGGCGTGCGCCCTTCCGATCGCGATCTTGTGCAACTCGTTGCGGGTGACGGTGACGGGGGTGATGGCCGCAAGGCTGGGGCTGGAGTGGGCGAAGGGCAGCACGCATGAGACGGTGGGGTTGTTGATGCTGATACCGGCGTTGTTTCTGCAGTTGGGGATGGCCTGGATTCTGGATCACATTTTTATCGAAGATCACAGGCCGGCGAAGGGGGGAGCGGCATGACGAATCCGGCGGTCATACCGGAGGGGCCCGGCGCGGCGGTTGTTCAAGCGACGCGCAAGACGGTGATGCGCGCCTGTGTTGTGGCGGGGCTGCTGGTATTGGGTTTTGTGGGATCGAACCTTTTGGAATCGTCGCTGCATTTGACGTTCGATAAGCCGCCCATGCCGCTGAAGAAGCCGCTGTCGGAATTGTCGAAGCAACTCGGTGGGCAGTACACGGCGGAAGGCCCGGACGAAGTGATGGACGATGAGACCGTGGACGTGCTGGGGACGAAAGATTATCTGCTTCGGACGTACACGGATTTGATGAAACATTCGGGGGAAGTGGGGACGAAGTTGAAGTTGAATTTGAATTATTACTCGACGGGGAATGCGAACCCGCACGTGCCGGAGATTTGCTGGGCGGGCGCGGGGATGAACGAAGCGGCGAGTTCGCGGCGGTCGTTTGATGTGGCGAATGTCCGGCGGCAGGATGGGAGCACGATCAATTTGCGGATGCGGATGATCAGTTTTCTTCCGCACCAGGAATTTTCGTCGACGGGACAATCGGAGAAGGAATCGTCGCGGCTGTTGAACGTGGCGTATGTGTTTGAAGTGAACGGGAATTATGTGTCGACGCCGCAGGAGGTGTCGAGCGTGTTCTGGGTGGCGTCGTCGCCGCATGCGTACCACACGAAGATTGAAGTGACGGTTCCGGATTATTGCACGCAGGACGAGGCGATCCAGGTGGTATCGGATTTCATGAGGGTGGCGGTACCGGCGGTGGAAGAGTGCCTGCCGGCGCATGAGGGCGAAGGGCGGAGCGTCGGCGGTAGCCGGCGGCAGCGGAAACAGTGAGACCATCAAGTAAGAAGAGGCATTCATGGCACGTCGAATCAATACGCGGTTTGTGATATCCCTGGGGGCGGTGTTGGCGCTGGTGGCGGGGGGCGCGGTGATATTTGTGGGACGCCGGTATTTTTTACAGAAGGATCCGGTGTACCTGACGAAGATGGCGGAGGAGGCGGAGAAGCGGGGGGACATGGAAATCGCGCTGCATGTGTATGACCAGGCGGTGGGGCGGGCATTGGAGACGCACGCGGCGAACGCGGCGGACCTGTGCATGAAGGTGGGGGACATGGCGATGAAATTGTCGGACCAGGAGAAGGACCGTGCGCGGGCGGAGAGCCTGTATTTGATGGCTCGTTGTTCGTGGGAGAAGGCGCTGGGCGACAACCCGCGTTATTTGCCCGCGCGGCAGCGGCTGGTGAAGGAAGATTTTCAATGGGCGGAGGGCTCCGCGCAGGCGGCGTTGTGGACATCGCTGGCGGAGAACGTGCAGAAGCTGATTGCACTGTCGCCGAATGACGCGACGGCGTATACGTATCGCGCGGAGGCGCGGCTGCAATTGCTGCTGACCGGGGCGGGCGGGACGGGGGCGATGAACGACACCATCGCGTCGATTGAATCGGATATCAAGAAGGCGATGCAATTGGATCCGAAAAATCCGCAGCCGGTGATTTTAGAGTCGCAACTGCTGTGGTCGGTCAAGGCGCCGCTGGTGGCGCGTCCGGGGGATAACACCGCGGCACTGAAGGTGCAGGACCAGGGGATCGCAGCGCTGCAGAACTTTTTGAAACAAGCGCCGAATGATCCGGATGCGTCGATCACGCTGGCGATTTACATGGAACAGCGGCGGCGGGGCGATGAGGCGTTGAAGGTCGTTGAGACGGCTTACGCGGCGCACCCGGACAATGCGCGGCTGGCGAATGTGCTCGCGCTGCTTTATCAGGGAACCGATCCGAAAAAAGCGGAGAAGGTGCTGCAGGATGCAATCGCAGCGGCACCGAACAACACGGATGAATATCGGCAACTCGGCGATTTTTATGAGCGGACGGGCAAGCGCGGAGGCGATCGCGACGTACAAGGAGTTGTTGCAGCATCCGAAACCGGGCGGCGGGATCACGTCGTATTTAAATGATTCTTGGGAAGCGGACGCCAAGTTCAGGATCAGCTCGCTCTACCTGGACATGGCCGACGCGGACGGGACCGGGACGGCGGCGGGCAAATCTGATTTGGCGATGGCGACGGATTATGTGGATAAATTTCGCGCGGCGAAGTCAGATGTGGGGCGGCAGAGCATTCTCGATGGCCGACTGCAGTTGGCGCATGACAACCTACCGCAGGCGATCAACTATTTGAAGTGCGCGGAGGCGAACCTGGGCGGTGCGGCACCGGCAGCGGGGAAGCAGCAGTCGTGGATGCAGGACAAGATGTTGCTGGTGAAGGCGTATGAGTCGCAAAAGGAATGGGGCGTGGCGCTGCAGCTTCTGGAACAGGTGTTGACGAATTCGCCCGGGTATGGCCAGGCGATTCTGCTGTGCGCGGAGTTGTTGAATCGGGTGGCGCAGTATGAGCAGGCGCTCGAGGCGATCGCGCCGGTGCTGGCCGGGAAACCGTCGCCGCAGGTGCAGGCCATGGCGTTGCGGATCAAGTCGCAGTCGCTGTACGGGCTGGGGAACCGTGAGGAGGCGGACAAGATCATGGCGTCGCTGGATTCGACGGACGCGGTGTTGAGCCTGGCACGATCGCACATCATTCAGGGAGAGCAGGAGCAGGCGCTCGAGGAATTGAACCGGGTATTTGAGAAGGATCCGGGGAACTCCACCGCGTTGAGCCTGGCGGTGCTGGCGAACATGCAGTTGGACCGGAAGCCGGCGGCACAGAAGATTTTGGATCAGGCGCTGGCGAAGTATCCGGACAATGCCGGGTTTCAGATGATGCGCGCGACATTGAACAAGGGGACCGGGGATCCGATGCAGGTGCAGACGCAGATCATTAACAGTATCACGGACGATTACAGCCGCGAACTGGCGTTCGCGGAGTTGTACCGGCGGTCGGGGGATCAGGAGAAGGAGCTGTCGTCGTTGCAGGCGGCGGAGGCGGCGGTGGAAGCGGGCTCTGATCGTTCGCAGCAGAAGCTGACGGACGTGGTGGACCGCGTGTTCGAGCGGGTGCTGGCGTTGGGCGGACAGGCGAAGGGGCAGACGGAGAAGGACAAGTATTGGACGCTTGCGCGGACGTATGTGCAGAAGCGCAGCGGTTCAATCTGGATGGCGTGTCGGGAAAATTGTATGAAGGGCAGCTTCAGTTTGCGCAGGGGAATACGAAGGACGGATTGCAGACGCTGGAGCAGGCGGTTGCGGCGCGGCCGGATTTTTCAACGGGTCGGACAATTCTGGGGCGCGAGTATGTGGCCGCAGGACGAGGGTCGGACGCGGCGGAACAGTTTCGGCAGGCGATCCAGCAGAAGCCGGACAATCTGGTGGCGCTCAAGTCCCTGATATACATTCAACTGCAGAAGGGAGATTCGGCGTCGGCGGAACAGGCGCAGGTCTATTTGAAGCAGGCATTGCTGTTTGCCCCGCATGATGCGCAGCTGACGGAGTTCCGGGACATCCTTGCGATCAATGGGGCGGGCGATCTGGCGGAGGCGATTCGGGTGCGTGAGGATGCCTTTAAGAAGGACCCCAGCAACGTGGCGAATCTGCGGCACCTGGCGATTTTGTATGTGCGAGCGAAGGAGCCGAGCAAGGCGATCGCGCTGCTGCTGCCTTTGTATGAAAAAAACAGTGACGACCTCGGGGTGGCGGATACGCTGGCGCGGTTGTATCGCGAGACGCAAAAGACGAATGATGCGCTGACGATTTATGAACGGTTTTTGACGAACAAGGACCCGGAAGTGCGTTTCAAGGCGACGCTGCTGCTCGGTGAGTTGTACCAGAGCATGGGCCAGATGGATCAGGCGGTGCAGACGTTTGAGGAAGCGATCAAGATGGAGCCTGCGGGGAGCGATCAGGGGGAACGGCGACTGGCGGACCTGCAGTTCGACCGCGATGACATGCCGCACGCACAGGAGATGTATCAGAAGTTATTGGATAAGCAGGTCAGCAAGGACACGCTGGTGGTGCGCCGCCTCGCGGAGACGGAGATTCGGCAGAACAAATTTGCGGAGGCGGACAAGCTGCTGACCACGATGATCTTCAAGCAGTCGCCGGATGACCCGGAAGGGCTGGTATTGCAGGGTTTTTCGTTCCTGCGGCAGGGTAAGGCGGCGGAGGGGTTGAAGAGTTTCAATGCCGTGCTGGCGAAGGATCCGGGGAATCTGGATGCGTTGCATTATCGCGCGTATGCGCAGTTTTCGTTGCAGGGGGACATGGAGCAGGCGACGAAGGATTTGCTGACGGTTCGGGATCGGAATCCGAATGCGATCAACAGCCGTCTTTTGTTGGCGCGGGTGTATCGCGCGTCGCACCATATGGGTGAGGCGGCGTCGGAGTATCGAGACATCGTGGCACTGCGTCCGGATTCGATACCGGCACGAATGGAGTACGCGGAGTTCTTGATGGGGCTGGCGCGGATTCAGCGGAATTTGTTGCCCGACAATCAGGATGATATTGCGTACACGATTCGGTCAGTGAATCCGATGCAAACGCTGCAGGCGTTTTTGGTGGACTCGGCGAACCGGTTCCCGACGATGGCGGCATGGCAGATCATGGCGGGAGATTTGCTGTCGCTGAACGGGCGGACGGTGGATGCGCAGAAGTTGTATGCCGCGGCATTTAATGCGTCCAAGGGCGGGCCGGAAGCGTCGAATGCGTACCTGACGTCACTGTTGAAGACTCGGAACTATGAGGATGTGGTGTCGCTGGCGGGGCGGATTTTGGAAATGCGGCCGAACGATGTCACCGTATATCTGAAGCGAGGGGCCGCGTATGCGGCATTGAATAAGACGGATGAGGCGACGGCCGATTGCCAGCGTGTGTTGGACCTGACCGGGAAGGATGCGACCGCGGCGGTGACGATGCTGCCGGAGGTCGCGAGCATTCTGACGTCGGAGAAGCTGCTGACGATATTGAAGTCGCGTGCGGCGGCGTCGCCGAAGGACGGGATCGTGCGGCTGGAGGAGGCGCAGATGCTGGTGCTGACGGCGCGGCCCGCGGAGGCGATTCCGCTGCTGGACCCGTTGATGACGGATCCGGATGCGCAGTCTTTTCGGTTGTATACACTGCGGACGAGGGCGCTGGCCAAATATCAGGCGAAAGATATCGCGGGGGCGGACGCGGATTATAAAGAATTGCTGAAATCGAGTCCGGACGACATTGAGGCGTTGAATAATCTGTCGTTCCTGCTGGCGGAAGATGAGAAGAAGCCGAAGGATGCGTTGGCGTATGCGGAGCAAGCGGTTAAAGTTCTGCGCAACAGCGATGCGACGGTGTCCTTTGTGAACAACGGAAATGTCTATGACACGTATGGCTGGGTGAAGTTTTTGTCCGGTGATACGGATGGCTCGATGCGCGAGTTGAGACGGGCCACGGAATCGGCACCCATCGCAATCGCTTATCTGCATCTGGCGAAAGCTTATCAGAAGGCCGGCCGAAAGGCGGACGCGGCGAAAGCGGTCGATGAGGGACTGCAGCTTGCCAATGAGCAAAAGGACCCGGTGGGTCCGGAGCTTGAGGCGATGAAAAAGACGTTCAGCCCGTAAATCGGACCCTTTGGCGGCCAATGGACCGATAGCATAGTAACGCTTTGTTTTGAAACCCTGTTGAGAAGCCCTGTTTCCTATATTTGAGGCCAGTATGAACCAGTCACCAACACAGATCGCAGTGGCAAAGCCGGCAGGCACGGCGGATGCTCCGGATATTTTGACCGTGTTGCGGCGGTACGTGCTGCTGGTGATTACGGGGACGGTGGTGGGTGGAGTGATTGCGCTGGGACTCTTTTTGTTCTTCAATCGCTACTATCCAAAGTACACCGCATCAGTAACGTTTCAGGTCCTTCCGCCCGCGCCGGGGGTGGCGGAAAAGGTCGGGAGTGGCTCGCCCGAGGTGGCGCCTTCGCAGGATGAAATTGGCCAGTTTATTAATCGGCAGATTATTTATATCAAGAGCGATGCGGTGATGAACCAGGCACTGCAGTCGGATGCGTTTCAGCGCGATCCGGTGACGGGTCAGCGGACCCGGTGGCTGAATGAGCATTCATCGAATCAGAAGAAGGAATTGCGGAAGGCGCTGAGTGTCGATGCCAAGATCACCGCGGGAGTCTTCACCATCGGGATGACGACGGATGACAATATCGAGGCCGCGAATTTAGTGAACGCGGTCGCGCGCGTGTATGTTGACGCGCTGACGGCGGATAACAAGGAAAATCAGAGCCAGCGCAATCAGCAGTTGAACGATATTGTGGCAACGCAGAAAAAGACCGTGCAGAGCCTCGAGGATAGCCTGGCGGAGTTTCGGAAGGCGAACGATATCTCGGCGATTGTGAATCTGCACTCGCTCGAATTGAAGTTGCTGGAAGATATGGATGCGACGCTGCTGCGGGCTGAGTCGGAGTTAGCAGCTGCGAAATCGTCGCTGGATAACATCAACGAGCAATTGAAAAGCGGGACGCTGCAACTGTCGGCAGACATGAAGCAGTACGTGGAAAATCAGCCCGAAATGCTGAATTTGAATCAGACGCTGCTGCTGCTGGAACAGGACAAGCAGGTGGCATTGTTGAACGCCGCGTCACAGACGACAAACAGCAAGGGGCTTGATAAGCGAATCGAGACGGTGAACGATCAGATCGCAAAGACGCGCGAAAAACTGGAGAACGATGCGAGAATTCGCATGCAGGAGCGGGCGGACTCGGAATACAAGACTCTGCTTTCGACAGCGCAATACATGGAGAAGGCGCACGCGGAGAAGCTGAAGAAGGTTCAGGACCTGGATCATTTCCTGGTGGAAGAGAAACAGCGCACGCGAGAGTTCTCGATGCTCAGAAAAAGATTTTGGATAATCTGACGGAGAAGTACACGCTGGCGACGTTGCAGAACTCCTCGGACGACAGCCGGATTCGGAAGTTGGGCGGAGATGCGATTCCGCCGGAGCGGTCTGAAATTTCGTGGCCGCTGTGGTATTACTTTGTGCCAACGGGGCTGGTGCTGGGATTGCTGGTGTCATTTGGACTGGCGTATTTGTATGAATTAACGAACACGCGGGTGCGGACGCCGTCGGATATTACGCGGACGATGCAGTTGCCGTTGTTGGGTTTTGTGCCGGATCAGGAGGACGATGCGGCGTTGACGGGGGCATTGTCGACGTCGATACGGACATCGCCGGCGTCGATGATGGCGGAGTCGTTCCGGCAGATTCGGGGACGTCTGATCGCGCAGGCGGATGGACGGGCGATTACGACCTTGCTGGTTGCGTCGATCACGCCGGGAGGCGGGGCGACGACGGTGGCGAGCAATCTGGCCAATGGGATGGCGTTGAACAAGATGCGCGTGCTCCTGGTCGATGCGAACTTCTATCGCCCGGGATTGCCGATGAGTTATCCCAATATTCCGGCAGTGGGGTTGAGCGAGGTGATCGCGGATCCGACGCGGCTGGATTCGGCGATCGTGTTTCATCCGGAGTTGCCGAATATGCACTTGATGGGCGCGGGCGGGCGGCCGGTAGCCGGGAGCGGTGAGATTTTGGAAAGCAAGGCATTTGCGGATTTGCTCGCAACGTTGAAGGAGCGATACGACATCGTGATTTTCGACGGGGCGCCGTTGAACCTGGTGTCGGATTCGATTTCGATCGGGGGCGGGTAGATGGGGTGTTGGCGGTCGTTCGGGCCGGTGAAGTGAGCCGGGGGACGGTGGTGCGGGTGCGCGAGCAACTGCGGCAGGTTCGGGCAAATCTGCTCGGAGTGGTGCTGAACGCGGCGCAGACACACAACGCGGGATACTTCAAGGAAAATTACAAATCGTTCTACGAGTATGCGGGGCCGGCACCGCGGATGACAGGATCGAATTAAAAGCGGGGACGACGGCGGCGGCCAGAACTCCCCCGGGAAAGCCTTCGTCCTTGATAACGCACATTGCATCGATACACAGCCCATGCGAGGGCTGTGGTTCGATCACGGCGGAGGGCCGCCGTGCCACAATTGGTTACCGGAGGGAGAGCGTTCGGGGGAAATAGTCCTGCTTCATGGCGGTTTTGGCGAGCATGAGCGTTTCTTCCGCGATGGCGTTCGCCTTCACGCTGCCGGCCTGAAGGACTTTCAGGACGGCGGCGGGATCTTTTTCAAATTCAAGGCGGCGCGTGCGGATGGGTTCGATGATGGCGACGAGGACTTCAATCAGTTTTCGTTTGCAGTCCACATCGCCGATGCAGCCGGCTTTGTATTTGGCTTCGGCTTCTTCAACCCATTGTTTGTCGGGATTGAATGTTTCATGAAAGGCCCACAGCGGGTTTTTGGCCGGATCGGTTTCGCCGGGATCGGTGGCCTTTTTTCGGTTGGGGTCGGTGTACATCGCCATGACTTTTTTCTTGAGAGTGTCGGGATCGTCCGAGAGAAAGATCGCGTTGTTGAGCGACTTGGACATTTTAAGGAGGGCACCGGTTTCAGCGGACGGGCCTCCGGTGCCGACAAGGCGTTTCACGCGACCGAGCTTGGGTTGAATGATGGGAAAGACGCCGCCCGCTTTGACGTAGTCGCGGTCTTCGGTGTGGGAGTTGACGCCGCAGTAAACTTGATTGAAACGGCGGGCGACGTAGGTGCAAAGCTCGAGGTGGGGAAGTTGGTCCTCGCCGACGGGGACAAGTTCGGGGCGGAACGCGAGGATGTCGGCACATTGGCCGACGGCGTACATGGGGAATCCGAAGGGGTAATCGTCGCCGAGACCTTTGTCGCGGATTTCGTCCTTGATGGTGGGGTTTTTCATCACGCGGGAGAACGGAATGAGCATGGCGAGAAGGAAGGTGAGTTCGGCGATGGCGGGGATTTCGGATTGAATGAACATGGTGGACTTCGCCGGGTCAATGCCGACGGCAAGCCAGTCGGTGGCAATGTCGATAACAGATTGGCGAATGTCGGCAGGATTGTGTGCGCGGGCGGGATTGGTGAAGGCATGAACGTTGGCGATGAGGAAGTAGCAGTCGTAGGGGTCCTGCAGTGCGAGTCGGTTCTCGATGGAGCCGACGTAGTGGCCGAGATGGAGGCGGCCGGTGGGGGTATCGCCGGTGAGGATGCGGGGCTTTTGCGGTTGGGTGGGCATGGGCGTCCTGTGCGGAGTGTGATGGATGAATGAGCGCTAATCTTACAGGAGGGGCGGAGAATCGCACAGTGCGGGGTGAATTATGCGGGATGAACTGTGGGCTGCAAAAATTTTAGCGCCGCCGCAACGCGGCGCCGCGTCAGCGATAAAAAGTGCCGGCCCCGTGTGGACGGTCAAATATCAATCAAGCAATTCAGGCCGGTTGTCGAGCAGTTGTCGCAGCTCGTGACCGTCGAGGGGTAAGTGGCCGAGCTGGCGGCCTTCGAGGATGGAGGCGGTGAGCGCGACGTAGGCGGACTGGTGGAGGTTTGCGCCGCCGCCGAGCATACCGGCCGCGACCGCGAGGAGGGCTTCTTCAGTGCCGAGGCGGTCAAGGATGCCGTTGATGGGGCTGGCGAGATATTCGGAGCGGAGCTTGCCTTCCCATTGATCGGTCGGTCCGGAAATTTCGCGGGCGTCGAAGGCGAGGAGTCCTTTTTTGCCGAGGGGCGTGAGCAGTGCCTTGCCCGCGAGGGATTCGAGAAGGCTGTAGGCAATGGCGGAAAGGCCTTGCTCGTGATCGCGGGTGGCGATGCGGAGCGCGCGTTCGGAAGCCACGAGGAGGTCGGTTTGCGGAGACGGATGAGGCGTCCGCGCGAGCCCGCTGTCCCGCCACAAATGCGGGGATAGCTGCCGCTCGCCCCCGCTCCCCGCCCCCTGCCGCGACCGGTCGGGCCGCGGTGAGGATTGCCTCGGCGAGGGTATCCGTGAAGACGCCGAGGCCGGCATCATAAAGAACGAGCGAGGATTGGTCGTTGGCAAGTTTTCGCACCTGATCGAGGATGTACCGTTCGTTGGTGGAATCGGTCGGCGTGGAGGGGCACTCATCGAGGGTGAACAGTTTTTGCGTATCGACAACGAAGCGGGTTTTGGAGGCGATTTTTTTGCGGTTGCGGATCGCGAGCACATGCACGCCGGCGGATTCCAGGTCGTCGATCGCTTCATCGGAGGCGTCGTCCTGGCCGAGCGAGGTGATAAGCGTGGGTTCCGCGCCAAGGCCGGCGAGATGGCGGGCAATCATCGCCGCACCGCCGAGGAAATCTCGGTGCTCCAATGGCGCGAGCGACATCGTGGGGCTGTCCGACGCGATGTCGGCGGCGTCACAATATTGATAACGGTCCCGAATCAGATCGCCCACGACAACGAAGGGGCGATCGACGATGTTGTCCATGATCTCAATGAGCGTGTCGCGGCGGACCTTATATCGTTTGCAGATAGAGCGAGAGTTTTTCCTGCTCAAGGTCCATGCGCTGGGCGTAGTTGTCGATGATGTGCGAGGAGGAGTAGACGACGTCGCCGGAGGAGAAGATGACGCGGCCGCCGTAGGATTCGACGGTCGATTTTTCCTTGAGGAATCCGGTATGGTGGTTGTGCTCGTACTCGCGACCCTTGATGTAGACGTCGGGCCGGAGGCTCGCGAGCAGTTCGACGGCGGTGTTCGTGGGGTTGATGTAGACGTAATCGACGAACTCCAGTGCGGCGAGATTTTCGGCACGGAGTTCCTGCGGAATATAGGCCGGCCCTCGCCTTTGCCGACGTGCGGGTCGCCGGTGAGGGAGACGACGAGAAGGTCGCCCTGCTGCTTGGCGAATTGAAAGTAGCGGATATGGCCGGGGTGGACGATGTCGAAGCAGCCGTGGCAGTGAACGATGGTCTTTCCGGCGGCACGGGCGGTGGCGCGGTGTTTGAGCAGGCCGGGCAAGTCCAGGACCTTGCGCGGAGCAAGATGGCGATAGGGAGTCGTGGTCATGTGGGGTTTATCGGTTGGGGATGCACGTTTTCATAAGCGTGATGGCCGTTCGACCGCGATGGGGGGGAGAGACCGTGCCCGTTTTTCCGGGGAATGCTTTCTTGTGCCTGCTGACTGCGAAAAATTCCGAGACGCGTCCGTGAGGAAGCGTTTGACCCTCATCTAAAGAACGCCGAACGCTTCCTCATGGGCGCGTCTCGGAATCCCATGTATTTTCACGGTTGAGCCGGTGCCCCGGAAAAACGGGCACGCCCGGGGGATGTTGCGGTGGTGCTGTTTTTGCCGATAGGAGAGAGATGAATGATGTCATTGAGGCAATTTATCGGGAAAAGCAATTTGTGCTGCCGTGCGGGCGGGTGGTGGAACCGTTTCCGACGAGCATTAAGCGGGAAGAGGGGGAGATGCTGTACCGGGTGGTGCGGGAGGTAGAGCCTGCGGCAACGCTGGAGGTGGGGATGGCGTGGGGGCTCTCGAGCCTTTTCATTTGTCAGGCGTTGCGCAACAACGGGAGCGGAACGCATGTCGCGATCGACCCCTTTCAGGGGAACTTCGACAATGGCGGAATTTTTAACGTGACGCGGGCCGGCTTAGGCGAGTTGCTGACCTTTCACGAACGGCCATCGCAATTGGTGCTGGCGGAGCTGATGAGCAAACAGAAGCAGTTTCAGGTGATCTTTGTGGATGGTTCGCATCTGTTTGATCTTGCGTTTGTCGATTTTTATTTTTCAGATAGGTTGTTGCCGACGGGGGGATTGATGATTTTTGATGATTTATGGATGCCCGCGGTGCGGAAGGTGTTGCGGTTTGTCTTGGCGAATCGGCAATATGAAATTGCGGAGGAGTATCTGGGAACGAAGCCCGCATTTTTGAAGAGCCATTTGCAGAACGCGAAGTATCAGGCGAAAAAGCGGCTGAAGGGCAAGTCGCAGCAGGGGACGGGAAGCGAGATGAAGTTTCATCGGGGGAGGAACGTCAATTGGTGCGTGCTGCGTAAGACGGGGGAGGATGAGCGGGAGTGGGATCACTTTGCGGCATTTTGAAACAGCATAAAAAGCTGGAGAATCTGGCCTCGGCCTTCTTCGTTTATGCCCTCACCGCAACTTCACCGTCGCCAGCCCAAACGCCGCACACAGCGCACTAATCAACCAGAACCGCACCACCACCTGCTGCTCGCTCCACCCCTTCAAATGAAAGTGATGATGAATCGGACTGCATAAAAAAATCCGCTTCCCGCCCGTCATCCGAAAATAACTCACCTGCATCATCACCGACATCGCTTCCATCACAAATATCCCCCCGATCAACAGCAGCATCGGCTCCTGCCGAATCACGATCGCCACATACCCAATCACGCCCCCCAGCGCCAGCGACCCCGTATCCCCCATGAACACCTGCGCCGGATTGCAGTTGTACCAAAGGAATCCCAGACACGATCCCCGTGATCGCCCCGCAGACAATCGCCAGTTCCCCCGTGTGCTGCACCAAATTAAAATCCAGCCGCGCCGCCCAGCGATAATCGCCCGTCACATACGCCAGCGCCAGAAAACGCGAAGCTCACAATCGCCATGCACCCTGCCGCCAGCCCGTCCATCCCGTCCGTCAGATTCACCGCATTGCTCGTCCCCGTGATCACAATCACCGTCAGCACCGCAAACGCCCACGCCGGCAAAACAATATCCATCGGCACAAACGGCCAATTCAACATGATGCGCAGCATGCTCCGCCACCCCCGACCCCACCACCACCCACATCCGCCATACGTGGTCGGATGCCGATAAATAAACACCGCCAGAATCACCCCCAGCCCCACCTGAAACAGCATCTTCTCATACGCATACAGCCCGTCGCGCGAGCCCGGGTTCCGCCGCGCCGTCGTCAGCTTCAGCCAATCATCCACCCCGCCCAGCAACGCGAGATATACCATGCAAAACAGCGCCATCATCACATAAAAATTCCGAATGTCCGCAACCAAAACACTGCGTGAGAAGAATCGCCCCAATAATCAACATACCGCCCATCGTCGGCGTGTTCCCCTTGTGCTTCGTCAGCTCATTCAGCGTCACATTGATGAAACTCCGGCCGATCCCCCACCTTCTGCGTCAACAGCCACCGAATGACCCGATTTCCAAACACCAGCACGATCGTGAAGCTGACATGATCGCCGCCGCCGCGCGGAAGATCACCAGGCCGTCGGTTTGAACCCCGTTGGCTGAATGCCGCGCGATGAACCAGTTATAAAGCAGATAGAGCACGTTCTTCCTTCCTTGGAAGCAAACTTTCGCCGCGACTCCGCCTCGAGACATCGTTCTCCAGCGCCATGCCGTGCGAACCCTTCAAAAGCACCCGATCGCCCGGCTGCAGCAACCCCGTGATCGCCGCCCGCGCCGCGCTGGTATCGGCAAACCGTTCCACCTTCACCCCGCTCGCCTCCGCCGTCGCCGCCGCAATCCATCTGCCTGCCCGACCGCGACAAACAGATCAAACTTCCACGCCCCCACCATGCCGCCGACCGACCGATGCATCGCCTCGCTCGACCCGCCCAGCTCCAGCATATCCCCCAGCACCACCACCTTCCGCCCCTCACCGCGTCAGCCGCGCGAAAGTCTTCAGCGCCGCCTCCATCGAGCTTGGATTCGCGTTGTACGCATCGTTGATCACCTGCCACGATCCCACGCGCGACATCTCCAAACGCCCCTCCGCCGGCGTCACCTTCAGCAGCCCCGCCGTGATCTGCTCATCCGAAACCCCCAGCCGCCGCGCCACCGCGATCGCCATCAACGCATTCACCGCATTGTGCTCCCCCAGCAAAGGCAGCCGAAACGTCCCGCGCCCATTGATCGAAAACGTCGTCCCCTCCATCCCCTCCGCCACATCCGTCAACAACAATTCCGCCTCCGCACCGCCCGAAGCCTCCGCCCCCTCGCGCCCGATCAAAATCTTCTGCGCCGTCCGCCCCATCCCTTCACCGCTTGCAGCAACTCCGGCGCATCCGCCATCAGCACCAACGTCCCGCCCTCCGCCACAAACGGCACAATCGACGCCTCCTCCCGCGCCACCCCCTCCAAATCCCCAAGCTTTTCCAAATGCTCCAGCCCCACATTCGTAATCACCGCCACATCCGGCCGGCACACCTCCCCCAACGCCGCGATCTCCCCCGGCGCGTTCGTCCCAATCTCCAGCACCACGATAATCATGCGACTGCTCCACCTCCAGCAGCGTCAAAGGCATCCCGATATTGTTATTAAAACTCTTCGGACTCGCATGCCCATTAAACTTCTCCGACAACAGCGCATGAATAATCCGCTTCGTCGTCGTCTTCCCATTCGACCCCCCCACCGCAATCACCTGCGCCCGCAATCCGCCGCCCGCGCCCGTCCCCGCGCGATACGCCGCCGCCAACCGGTTCAGCGCCGACCGTCGTATCATCCACCAGAATAATCGCGACCTCCTTCTCCTGCGCCAGCGCCACGACATCCGCCGCAACCTCCCGATGCACCAGCACCGCCGCCACCCCGCGCTCCACCACGCCCTTCACAAACCCATGCGCATCATGCGTCTTCCCCACAATCGCCACGAACAACTCCCCCTCCCCCGCCTTCCGGCTATCCGTCGCAATCGCGCCCATTAAACTGCCGCCCCCCACGCGCCAGCCACTTCCCCTTCACCGCCCGCCGCACCTCTTCCATTTCCCAGGATTTCACTACTCACCCAAAAAAAGATTTTTAACCACCAAGACACAAAGACACGAAGAAGAAAAAAATGGAACCTCTATCAAAAAGCCGGCGATGGCATCGCCGGAATATGCCCGCTCTCGCAAAATAACAGCTTCATAAATTTCATCCCAATCTCCAAACAATTTTTTACGTCTTCGCGTCTTCGCGTCTTCGCGTCTTCGTGTTCAAATCTTCTCTTCCACCCATCGCCGCCACCGCTTCCTCCACATCATCAAAATGATGCTTCGTCGTCCCCATAATCTGATAATTCTCATGCCCCTTCCCCGCAATCAACACCACATCACCCGGTCTCGCCGCACCAATCGCATCACGAATCGCCGCCCGCCGATCCGCTTCCACAGAAATCTTTCCCGCATCGCGCCACCCCTCAGAAAACCCCGCGCAAATCTCCTCAATAATTCGCTCCGCATTCTCCGTCCGCGGATTGTCGCTTGTCACAATCACCACATCCGCCAACCGCTCCGCCACCGCCCCCATCTTCGGCCGCTTCGTCCGATCCCGATCCCCGCCACACCCGAACACACAAATCAACCGCCCCCGCTCGCCCTCACCCCCATCACCCAAGCCACGCCCATCCACATCGGCCACCGAACCGGCTTGCCTTTTCGCGAAACTCCCTCCCCCCATCGTCGCCCGCAGCGCCTTCAACACATTCTCCAACGAATCATGCGTATGCGCATAATCCACGAACACATGAAACGGCATCTCCGCCAGTTCCCACCCCGTCGCCGCCACCGCCTGCAACCGCCCCGGCGCGCCAAAGTTTTCCGTCAACCCCGCAACAATATCCGACCGATCCACCCCCATCTCCGACGCCCCCGCCACGACACACACAATGTTGTAAGCATTATGCCTTCCCACCAACGGCGTGGAAATCGACACGCCATTCACCGCCAACTCCATCCCGCTGCTTTTCATCGTCAAAATTTCCGCCATCCATCCGCCCGCCAACTCCCCCGCCACGACCCGATACCGCACAACCTTCCCCCACACCCCTCCACCATCTTCTCCCCCCACGCATCATCCGCATTCACCACCGCCGCCGCCCCCGCCCTCAACCCCGCAAATAATCGCCCCTTTGCCGCCGCATACTCCTCCATCGTCCCATGATAATCCAGATGATCCCCCGTCAAATTCGTAAACATCGCCACGTCAAAATCAATCCCCGCCACGCGATCCTGATGCAACGCATGGCTGCTCACCTCCATCACGCAATGCGTCACCCCATTCCGCTTCATCCGCGAAAACAACTCGACCAACTCCACCACCCCCGGCGTCGTCATCTCCGCCCCCACCACCTCCTTCCCATCATCTATCTCCACCGTCCCCACCATCCCCACCACACCCCCCGCCGCCCTCAGCACCGACCGCATCAAATACGCCACCGTCGTCTTCCCCTTCGTCCCCGTCACCCCAATCATCTTCATCCCCTCCGTCGGCCTCCCCGCCACCTCATGCGCAAAAGCGCCAGCGCCAAATTCACATTCCCCACCCGCGCAAACGCAACACCCTCCCTTCCCCCCTCACCCTCGATTGCAATCCCCGCGCCCTCCTGCACCACCACCCCCACCGCCCCGCGCCCTATCGCATCCCCAATAAACTCCACCCCATCCCTCTTCGTCCCCCCGCGCGCCACAAACAAATCCCCCTCCGTCACCTTCCGTGAATCCTCACAAACCCCGCACATCTCCGGATCCCCCCCCGCGCGCACTTCCTCAATCCTCACCCCACGCCCCCCCACCACCCGCATCAACTCCGAAAACCGCATACTAAAAACCCTTGTACCCTTGTACCCATGAACCCTTGTACCCTTCCTTCCTCGCTCACCTCCCCGCCACCTGCATCCCCTCCTTCCCCCCGACCCGTCCGGCCAATCCATCGGCACCTGCATATACATCAACGCCCGCTCCATAATCGCCACCGCCGCCGGTGCCGACACTGTCCCCCCAAAATATCCATGCCGCGGCTTATGCAACGTCACGATCACCACCAGCCGCGGATCGCGCACCGGCCCGCCGCATAAAAAACTCGAATTATAATCTGTCGCCGCATACCCATGCCCCTCCTCCCCGCGTCCCCCCGCTGCAATATGCGCCGTCCCCGTCTTCCCATACAACTGATAAATCTTGCTCCCCGCCGTCCTTCGCCGTCCCCTGCGGCCCAAGCACATCAATCATGATCGTCCGCATCGTCTCGCACGTCGCCGCACTCATAATCTGCTTCTGCATCGGTGGCCCCGCCACATCCCCCCACGTCACCGCCTTCCCGCTGCTCTCCTCCACCGCATGAATCACCCGCGGCGTCACCAGATACCCGCCGTTCGCAAACGTCGCAAACGCCCGCAACAACTGCAACGGCGTCGCCGCCACCGCATATCCAAAACTCGCCGACGTCAACGTCCCACTCGTCCACTGGTTCAACGGCGGGACCAGCCCCTTCTGATCCCCCGGCAACTCCACCCCCGTCCGGCTCCCAAAACCAAACGTCGTCACCGCCTCATACACCATCGGCATCCCCATCTTCCACCCGATCTGCGTCATCCCGATATTGCTCGACTTCACCAAAATATCATGCACCGTCAGCGCCCCATACGACGCATCATCCCGCACCACCCGCCCCGTCGGATCGTGATACACCCCGTTGTACCCCGAAAACACATCCGTCGGCTTCACGATGTGCTTCTCAATCGCCCACGACATCACGAACGGCTTGAAAATCGACCCCGGCTCAAACGGATCCGTCACCGCCTTGTCCCGCGCCGTCGCCAGCGCCGCCCCCGTCGGATTCGTCGGATCAAAAAACGGATAGTTCGCAATCGCCAGAATCTTCCCCGTAAACGGATCCATGATGATCGCCGTCCCGCCCTCCGCCCCTTCTCCATCCACCGCCTTCTTCAACTCCTCCTCCGCGATCCCCTGCATCACCGTATCAATCGTCAGCCACACATCCCGCCCATCGTCCGCCGCCGAATACCGCTGATCCTGAATCAACAACGTATGCCGCGACGCATCCTGCGTCACATACATCGAACCCGGAATCCCATGCAGCAGAAAATCGAGCTGATGCTCCATCCCATCCACCCCCTCATAATTATTCGCGAACCCAATCACATGCCCCGCCAAAGGCCCCAGCGGATAGACCCGCTTCATCGACTTCATGAACCCCACGCCATCCAGCGTGTGATACAAAATCCTCGCCTTCGCCAGCTCCGCCGCCGCGCGCCTCCGCATCCCTGCTCTTGCTCGCAACCTTCGCCGCCTCCTGGCTTTCCTCGCGCAGCTTCTTCTTCAACGCCATGAAGCGGTTGTAAAAGCCCTCATCCACTTCCTTCGCCAGCCACAAAAACCGCCGCGGCTTCGCCGACAACTCCAGCTTCCCCGACGGATCATGCCTGCTGTAAAACTCATGATCCTGAATCTCAAACAGAACATCCTTCGCCGGCTTCTCCACCAACGGCGCCACCGCTTCCGCCAGCCGGTGCTGCGCCTCCTTCAACTCCTCATCCTTCAGCGGATTGAGCTTCCCCGACGGATCCAAAATTACCCCGGGTCCGCAAACATGTTGTACATCCGCACCGACAACGCCGCCGGCGTCCCATCCGCGAACAGAATCGCCCCCCGGTCCGGCATGATCGGAATCTCCGCCGTGTACTGCCGCGCCAGCCGCTCGCTCTCCTCCGGCGTAATATGCTTCTGAATCCACACCACCCGCCCCAACAGCCCCGCCAGCGCAAGCGCCGTCGCCACCAACACCCCGCTCGCCAGCCACTGCGTTCTCTTCGTCGCGTCCATCGCGTCAACCATCCCTGCTTCGCCCCGCCCCGCTGTAAAAATCAATCATGCGGCCGATTCGGATTGCTGTGCCCGCCCGCATCCGCGCCGCCGCTGTTCGCGCCCCGGCTTCTACTCATCAACGGCGCCACCAGATCCGTCTCCACCGACGGTATCACCGGCCCAGGTGCCGCCGACTGCGCCGTCGTCCGCGACACCATCGCCTCGCCAGTCTCCATCCCGGCAGCCTTCAATCCCGCCGCCAGCGCCCACGGATTCGTCCCCCGCGCTATCGCCACCCGCTGATCCAGCAACGTCTGCCGCCGCGCCAAAATCTCATCATGAATCCGAACCGTCTCGCTCGTCACTTCCAACCGATGATGCCGCAACGCCAGCACTGCCAGCGCCACCATCAAAAAAGTCCCCATCATCATCATCAACTTAAACACAACCGCATCCCATCCACAATACGCCCAACATCCGCCACGTTAGCGCCATCACAACGCGACGCCGCACCATAAAAACCACCATCCACCACTTTTAGCGCCGTCGCAACGCGACGCCGCGCCATAAAACACGAATGACCAGAACCCAAGGCCCCAGTCATACGCTACCATCGGCAATTTTATCGGCCAACCCCCACTTTATACCGCCTTTACCCTTCCAATAAAAATACCCCACCCTTCCATATTCTTCATCCACCCGCATCCCCTCAATCAATAGTGGAACCAAGCCCCCCACCTACCAGGATCAAACCCCAAAAATCCGTGTCCATCCGTGTGCATCCGTGGCTCATTCCCGTATTCCCTTCCGCACAAATCCTCAAACCGTCGGCACCTTCAACTTCTGCCCCACCCTCAACGCCGTCGGATCATCAATCCCATTCGCCGCCTCAAGCTTCTTCACCATCCCGCTCACATTCCCCGGCGACGCCTTCCGCGCAATCTTCTCCAACGTGTCCCCCGCCTGCACCACATACACCTTCCCCGCCGCCTTCTGCGGAATCGCCGCCGCGACCTCCGGCCCAACCGCCGCCTTGCTCGCGCCCGCCCCGCCCGGCTGATGAATCACCACCGCCGTCTTCTTTGAACTATTCGCCGCCACCGCATCCGCCGGTGCCGCCGCCTTCGCAACCGCCGCCACCGTCGGAATCGTCAACTTCTTCCCCGCGATCAGCATCGCCTTGTCATCCTTCAACACCTTCGGATTCGCCGCCACAATCCGCTGCACCGCCTCACCCTTCGATGACTTATAAAACTTCATCGCGATCTTTCCCAGCGTATCCCCCGGCAACACCACATACCCCTGCCCCCTCACCGCCGCCGCCGGCGCTGCCGCCGCACGATCCGTGAACGTCAACTTCCCGCCCGTCGCCCCCGCCGCCGTCGGCTGGCCCGCCACATACACCGCCTGCTCGCCCGACCCATTCCCATCCGCCAACTGCAGCGTCGGCACCGGCCCATCCCCCACCGGCGAATCCATCTGAACCTGCCCCGCCGGCACCGGCGCTACCGGCTGCCCAACCACCGCCCCGCCCGTCGCGCCATCCATCCGCGGCGCGCTTGCCGTCCCAACGTTCCCACCCTGCGGAACCTCCGGCATGCTCGGCGTCCCTGCCGACACCGGCGCTGCCGCTGTATTGCTGCCCGACGCCCCCTCGCGCACCATCCCCGGCACGCCCACCGGCTCCGTCACCTCCTGCCGATACGCCGCTCCCATCGGCAACTCCGCCATCCGCCCCGTCGGCGACATCGCATGCCGCGCCGCCCCCCAGATACTCTGACAACAACACCCCAATCAACACGATCACCCCCAGCCCCGTCAACATCCCAATCTTTGCTTCCCGAGTCATCGCATACTCCAAAAAACGGTAATTGGTAATTAGTAATTGGTAATTTGCTGTCGCATCGTCGGGCGCGCCTGCGGTCGCGCCAGCGAATTACCATTTACTAATTACCAATTACCTCTTCCGTAAACCGCACCGCTCTCAACTTCGCACTCCGCGACCGCGGATTCCTACGCATCTCTTCCTCCCCCGCCTCCACCGGCTTCTTCGTCAGCATCTCGCACAATCCCTTCGTCTCCCATTCCCGCGTCGCCTGCTTCACCAGCCGATCCTCGCCCGAATGAAAACTGATGAACACCGCTCTGCCGCCCGGAGCCATCATTTCCGGAACCGTCGCCAGCAAATCCTGCAAACTTTCCAGCTCCGAGTTCACCGCCATACGCAACGCCTGAAAAGTCCGTGTCGCCGGATCGATCTGTCCCCACTTCATCGGAACCACCGACCGCACCAATCTAGCAAGTTGACCAGTCGTCAGTATCGGCTCAGTCTCGCGCGTCTGAATAATTTTACGCGCGATTCGCCATGCAAATTTTTCCTGCGCGTAATCCTGCAACACCTCCGCGATCCGCTTCTCATCCCACTCCCGCAACAAATCCGATGCCTTCTTTTCAATCCGCGGATCCAGCCGCATATCCAGCGCCGATTCCTCGTTAAAACTCAACCCATGCGACGACTCCAGCAACTGATTCGTCGATACCCCAAAGTCCGCCAGCAACCCATCCAGCCCCTCACCCTCCATGGCATCCAGAACGTCCACCGCCTCTCCAAAGTTCGCATGAAATGTCCGTATTTCCACCCCTTTTACCGCCCGCATTCCCCTCATCCGGCTCCGCGCATATTTCAAATTCTCCGGATCGACATCCAATCGCGATCAGCGTCCCGCCCGGCGATCAATTTTTCCGCGATCTGCAACGCATGCCCCCCACGCCCCACCGTGCAATCCATCACCACGCTCCCCCGCCCTCACCTCCAGATAGCGAACACCTCCCCCACCATCACCGGCTCATGCCCATGCTCCGGCTTCCCGACCATCGTAACCCCTCTCACATCACACGATTCTAAACTCTCACCAACCGCTATCCACAACCCTAAAATTCGCAAAAATAAAGCGGGGGCACGACTGGCTCAGCGTGTCCCCGCGTGACCATCCTGGCCGAACGAAGATCCCATCCGTGGGCTATGGTTCAAAAATAGGCTGGTTCAACAGGCGAGAGTGCCAATCCGTTTGCCCGCCGCGCTGCGATGCATCCTGCCCGCTCGCGCTTCCGAGTCCGAATCCGCCACGCCCAGCCGAACACGGTCCAGGTGTTCGGCCAAACATCGCGTACACTTGCGCTGTCCCATCGCCCGCGGAGGCTCCATGCATCCCGGCGAAGGCCAACCCATTGGTTTGCATGTATCCCGATCGACCCTGCGTTCGTCTTCCCAGACCAAAGTCGGGACGACCGGGATACCGCTCTTTTCGTGTCGCATCATGCGACTTGTTATAAACCGCCTCATGCGGTCATTGAAGACTTCGCGTCGCATCATGCGACTCGTTTCACGCCGCATCATGCGGCGAAATCTCATCCACTCAAAACGCTTGAGCCGTCGCCCCGGGCCCTGAAAAAACCGACTGCATCGCCGCCTGCAAACTCCCTCGATCCGCAAACAGCTCCCTCATGTGGCCCAGAAAATCCTTCCGATTCCACAACTCAATCCGATCATTCGCGCCCACCAAAGTCACATCTCGTTCCAACACCGCTTCGGTGAACGGATCGCGATTCTTTCCGTCCTTCAAAAAGCGATCCGGAATAATCACCCGGCCCGCTTGTCCGGCTCCACCCGGCTCGCCATCGCGAACACCAGACGCCGCGCCTTCGCCGCTTCAGGCGTCAGCGCCAAACCCGCCGTCACGTTGCCCGCCAACTTCTGAAAAAGTTTCTCCGGAATCAGTTGCAAGTACCGCCCCTCTGGAAAAACGTAAAACGCCGTCCCGTCAATCTCAGGGTCCATCGCATTTCGTATCTGGCTTGGAATCGCCAGACGGTTCTTGTCATCAATGACGTGATCGTAGCGATCCGTGATGACCATTCGTGGTTCCAATTCCTGATCCTTCAACGGCACCCGGAGCCCTCGGAAGGGTGGCTGTCGGGCCAGTCGCGTCCTGCGACCTTGACCTGACAGCCGATTTCGACCATCATCACAAAAGCCATGGGATATTCCTCCACCCGTGGCTCCTATAATGGTATTCTGCCCCACTCCGCCCCACTCTGCAACCTTTTTTTAAAATTGCCTTTAGCGAGCGTCGCACGCCGCTCCCTGTTCAAACAGGCATTAAACACCATATATAGAGCATGCCCCTCCCAAAGCCCCCACAAGTTGCGGTTCAGCTCACCTTCCGCTCGCCACTCAAATTTTCAAAAATTTTTCGTGACGCCCCACCATCGCCCCCACTCGAAAACGCCCCTCCGAACATACGATAGTGTATCCACATGGGTTTCAGTGGGAGAACGTGGGGATATCCCTTTCCCCGCGCCTCTCGTATACACCTCTTGCAACACTTTCAGCCAACCCTCCGCCGTCGCCCCACCTCCACCAGCCCCCATCCACCCCTTCCCGCACAATCCCCTCCGTCACCTCCGTCCTCATCCCCACCACCGGCACCCCTGCCGCCATCCCCTCCACCAGCGTCAACCCAAACCCCTCCACCGCCGACGGCAAACACAAAACATCAAACGCTTTATACCACCGCTCCGGATTCCCGCGTCGCCCCCAAAAAATGAACCCATTCCTCAACCCCCAACGACTTCGCCAAACTCCCGCAACGCCCCCTCCTCCGCCCCATACCCCACCATCGCCAGCCGCACCGCCCCCCCCGCCCCCCGCCCCCTCCGCCTTTCGCAAAGCACCGCAAACGCCCGCAAAACCAACGGCAAATTCTTCACCCGATCAAACCGCCCCACATACCCCACCAACTCCGCCCCCTCCGCCCACGGTAATCCCCCATCGCCGGTGCCGCCGCTCCCGCAAATCGCTCCACATCAATCCCATTCGCAATCACCACCCCGCGCCGCAAAACTCCCATACCGACCAATCCTCTCCAAAATCGCCCCCGCCGGCGCCACCACCGCATCCGCATACCCCGAAACCACCCCCTGAACCCCCCAATGCCACCCCGGCCTCTCCTGCAACGTATGAATCGACTGCACCAACCGCGGCCGCTTACCCAACAACCCCACCGCAATCGTCGAAACCATATTCGCATGCACCAGTATCGAATACACCACCTCCACCCGCAAACGCCCCAGCAATCTCACCAAACGCAAAACCCCCAAAGGAAAATCCCGAACCCCCCGCATATTCAAAGAATAAACCCCCACCCCAGCCTCCCGCATCCGCCCCACAATCCCCCCACCACCCCCCACCGGCAACGCCTTCAACGAAACCACCGAAACCTCAAACCCCCGCCCACCCACCAACCCACACCCAATATCCCGCACCACCAACGGACTCCCCCCAAGGTGCAAATCAGTAATAACAAAAACAATGCGAACTCGCGACATAACCAGATTATGCCGCCCCCGAACTTCGATTGACAGCCCACCCCCATATAGCCCCGGGTTCACCCGGGATACCCCTCGCCCCATATAGCCCAGGGTTCACCCGGGATACCTCTCACCCCATAATCACGGGTTCACCCGGGAATCAAATTTACAACGCCGTAACCCAGGGATACGGGTCAGCCCTCATCCCCCGCCGAATGTTATGATTGATAATGTAACTGCGAACCGTCTGTAGCGCGAGATTGTCATAAAGAAAAACCCGCCAAAACTTAGCCGTCCATATATGCGTCCGACTCCCATTCCCAGGAAGTCGTTTAAGCACGGAAGAAGTTTGTCCCTTCAACCGTCCCACATAGCGATCCAAATCCTCTTCCAGCGGCCCAAGAAGCAGATGCACATGATTATCCTCAATCCCCGCCGCAAGACACGTCGGCTTCATATAGCCTTGGCCTTGGCCGGGTAACGCATTGGCAGGAACAAGATACCCTCGCCGTTCCATCGCCAGACCACGAAAACTGAAATGCCCCTCCAACGTTTCCGCAAGCAGCTCACGTTCGTCCAAAGATAGAATCTTCGGAACCTCCTTCAATCGCATGGCCGCAAATTCGCGCGTCGGTTCGTCCGGCAAATTCAGTTGATGCCCCGCCTGAACCAATCGTCCATACAAATCATAAAGCGGAGACCAGTGCCCCCGCGCATCACCCGGCAACCACGTCCCATACGTCGTAAAAACAATATGAATCGCATGCGTCGCCATTCACAAAACCTAATCCGAAAAACCCGCCCACGCAAGCCCATATAGCCCCGGGTTTACCCGGGATAACCTCTCCCCATATAGCCCCGGGTTCACCCGGGATAAACCACTCCCCCCATAGAACACGTTCACCCGAGATAACCTCCCGAACCACCAACCGCATCCTTCCCCACGAACGATCAACCCACTTCACAAATTCCACAAATTTAATGCCCCGAATCCCGGGTAAACCCGGGGCTATATGCCCACCCCCTATTCCCCAACCCCCAAAACTGGTATACACATCACATGACAAAAATTAAACCAGACACCAAAGCCCCAACCTCCGACGCGGCTCCCAACAAAAAGAACAACCGCACCGTTGTTCTTGACCACCGCATCCCCGAAACCCCCGAACAATTCCTCCGACGCTTCGCAGGCGAACGCGCCTGGTGGAAATTCACCTCCGCCGAAGTCAATAAATTCCGCGCCGGAGACGGTGCCAAAATCGCCTTCAAAGGCACACACCTCATCTCCCCGGGCACCGTCTGCGTCCGACTCGTCCCCAACAAAAGCGACACCTTCGAGTGGTTCGACATCACCGAACTCTCCGATGACGAAGCCGCTTCCCCTGCCGCCCTCAAAGGCGTCTCCCAATTCTTCGTCGAAGACCTCACCGCCTTCGGCGGCCCCGGCGTCACCTTCGGAGACCTCCGCAACGCCCGCAAAAAAACCTGAAACCACTCGCCCCCCCAACTTCCCCCACACGATCTCGAACCCCGCCCTCCCCCAGGCTTGCCTTTTCGCGGCACCCTCCCCCCCCCCCAACCCTCCAAATAAACTCCCACCCCAACCCTTCGCCATTCCCCTCATCACCCATTAGAATCCACCCCATCGCGCATCACCTGATTCTCGTCCTCCGAATTTCCCCCTTCAGATTTCCTCCGCGAGCACCCCCAATGGCTCATGAAATCTACTACACCTCCGCACCCGAAGGACTCAAACGCGGAAGCAGCGGCTTCTGCTCCGTCGCCGCCTCCGACAACATCCCCAAGCCACTCTGGGACCGCCTCGAAGCACTCTCCGCCTACCGCCATCATTTCGGCGTCGCCTCCACCGGCAACACCGAACCCGCCGACTCCACCTCCCAAAATCCCACCAGCCACGCACACTGGCTCCTCAACGTCACCGGCACCACCTACCACGTCCTCTCCCGAATCTGCGACTCCGGCGTCGATCACACCCAACGCTCCAACGCCTTCGCACACCACCTCGTCGTCGATCCCGCCGAAATCGCCGCCGCCCCCGCCGGCCCCGCCTGGATGCTCGACTTCCCCGACGTCATGCGATCCGCCTGGAACAACCACGTCGGCACCATCCCACGCCACCCGCTCCCCGCCGGCGACCGCGATGCCGCCGTCTGCCACGCCTGGGCCTCCCTCACCGGCGACCCCGGCTGGGGCGGCCTCCTCGCCGACCTCTTCGTCAAATCCCCCGCCAAACCCGTCTGCATCCTCTTCGCCCCCGGCCAAAACATCCTCCCTCTCCTCGCCGAAACCATCGCACTCCTCCCACCCGCCGCCCGCTGGAACGTCACCTTCAACACCTACTTCACCAGCATGCCCACCAGCGCCACCTGCGCCTGGCGATGCTGCCTCGCAGGCACTCCCGCCGCTCAGGTCGGCCTCCGTTACGCCGCCGCCGGTATCGTCATCGACCTCACCGACCCCTCCCGCCTCGGCTCACCCCCCGAAGGCCCCTACGTCACCCTACGCCCGGACCGGCCAACCCCCGCCCGAAGCCCGACCCCCCATCACTACCAAGCCCACATCCGCCCTAAACCCCCCGCCAAGCCCACACCCCTCGCCCCAACCACCACCACCCCCGCACTCGACATCCTCGAGGAGGACGAAGACGAAGACCACCCCTTCGACCCCGACATCCACGAAATCAACCCCACCGCCGACACCCTCACCCAGCCCCTCCCAAACAATCCCAACCCCCAACCGCCCCCTCTACGCCCGCCCACAAAAAAGAAACCCACCCCCACACTCCGCGCCGCCGACCAGGCCCTCCGCGCCGCCGAAGGCGAAGCCGCAAAAGCCGCCGCCACGCGCCGCCGACAAATCCTCTGGCTCTTCTCCGCCGCCATCGCCGCCATCGCCCTCGGCACAATCCTCGTCATCGTCGCCTTCCACAACGGCGCACCCGCCGACCTCCCCTCCCTCCCAAAACCCCCCTCCACTCCCCACGCCGTCGCCACACCCCCCTCCTACATCCCACCAATCCCCACCACCGCGCCCGTCAAACCAACCCCCGCCTCCCCCACCTGAAAATCGCCCGCATCATCCCCCAACCACCCCCACCAATCACCCCACCCACCCCCGCCGTCCAACTCGTCCCCCATTCCCCGCCCTCCTTACCCTCACCTCCTTCCTCCAGCCCCCCACCTCCGGCCAGGGCCTCTCCGAATTCTCACAAACCCTCTTCATCCCCCCCTCCGAATTCGACACCACCGCAAAACTCGCCGCCATCCGACTCCACTTCCCCGCCTCCGCTTCCGAACTCGCCTCCAACACCTCCGAATTCCCCTACAAAGACGGCATCTCCGGAACCGCCATCGCCACCTCCTCCCGCCGCCTGGGCCTCCCCGTCATCACCCTCTCATGGAAAGACGCCACCTCCTCCTCCGACATCCTCGACATCACCTTCAACCCCGGCACCACAGGCCCCGCCCGCAAGCCCGCCCTCGATCTCCACTGGAACGCCTCCCCTCTCGTCAAGCACCCCGACGTCGTCCGCCTCCTCCTCTGGATCCTCCAAACCTCCACCATCGAACTCCAAAATCAGCGCGGCGACCCCGGCCAACACCTCGCCTTCAAACAACCCGTCCCCATCCCCATCAGCCTCCTCGACAACACCGCCTCCCTCTCCCTCCCCGCGCCCCTCCCCGCCGACGCCGCCGCAATCCCCCCATCGCCCGACTCCCTCCCCGCCGGCTGGGACGCCGCCTGGTACACCGAATGGACCGAAAAAGACGTCGCACTCCGCACCGCCGCCAACGGCGTACAAGTCATCAAATTCCACAAGGCCACCGCCGTCTCCGACGCCGACGCCTGGTTCCTCCTCCGCTTCTCCCCCTCCTTTCGACAAAATCGAAAACACGCTCCCCCAACAAATCGCCAGCGCCACCGCCGCCCTCGACCAGGCCCAAAGCGACGCACGCGACATCCAAACCCAAATCGACGAAGACACCCGCACCTCCGGCGGAAAACTTCCCGACACCGACAGCACCAAAATGCTCCTCAAAAAACGCGACCAAAACACCGCCCTCATTTCTGCTTACAAAGACGCCCTCTCCTGTTATAACAATATCCACACTCTCTCTATCCCCCTCTCCCTCCCCAACGGCCTAAAACTAACCACCCTAACCCTCTCCCGCCCCCCCCCCAACCCCTAACCCAAAAACCCAAAACCCAAAACCCAAGACTCAAAACCCAAGACTCAAGACCCAAGACTCAAAACCCAAGACTCAAGACTCAAGACCCAAGACTCAAGACCCAAGACTCAAGACCCAAGACTCAAGACTCAAGACCCAAGACTCAAGACTCAAGACCCAAGACTCAAGACTCAAGACCCAAGACCCAAGACCCAAGACTCAAGACCCAAGACCCAAGACTCAAGACCCAAGACCCAAGACCCAAGACCCAAGACTCAAGACTCAAGACCCAAGACCCAAGACTCAAGACTCAGGACTCAAGACTCAAGACTCAAGACTCAACCCACACAGGACCCCCCCCATGCCCGACTTCCAACGCACCGTCGAATTCCTCCGCGACCTCCGCCAGGGCCCGCTCCAAAACGTCACCGAGGAAATCACCCAGGCCGCAACCGAGTACGCCGCACTCTGCGTCCAGCCAACGAACGCCTCCGCAAATGCTCCTCCTTCCTCCAACAAGGTCTCCGCACCGAAGCACTCCACCTCGCCGACGAATCCCCCAACCTCCTCGACCTCGTCGCCGCGCTCGATCTCCCCGACGCACAGGCTTGGACCGACTTCTGCCAGAACAACGGCCTCCCAGTCCCTCCGCCACTCCAACTCGACCGCGCCGCACAACTCAACGACGCCTACGCCCAGGACCAGCCCCTCGAGCACCTCCTCTCCCAGCACCGCCTCCTCGCGCTCTCCCGCGGCCCAATCGCCGAACGGCTCTCCATCCTCCGCAAAATCTCCTCCATCGACGCCGCCAGCACCCACTGGGAAAAAGACATCCGCGTCTTCGAAAAAGCCCGCATCAAGGAACTCCCCGCCGCCTTCTACAACGCCGTCAAGAACCGCGACGACGCCGCCATCTCCAGCCTCATGACCGAAGTCACACAGCAGCCCTGGTTCGAGCCCGTCCCCGCCGACCTCGCCGCCGCGGTCACCGACGCCTTCGCCCGCATGAACCGGCCGCCGTCGAAATCGAACTCCGCAAAATGGTCGAACCCCTCCGCGAAGCCTACGCCGCCGCAGCTTCCACGAATGCCAGGCTCTCGTGAAGCAATGGAAGAACGCCATGGCCGCCGCCAACGTCACCACCATCGCCCCCGACCTCACCGACGAAATCCGCCCCGTCGTCGCCTACGTCGCCGAACAGGAAAAACGCGACGAGTACATGCGAAAATTCCGCGACTCCTGCAAAGCCTTCGCCAAGCTGCTCGACATGGATCTCCCCGACGCACAACTCGAAACCGGCTACGCCCGCCTCAAGGAATTCAACGAACCCATCCCCGAAGAACTCACCGCACGCTACAACGCCAAAGGCTCCGCTCGCCAGCGCATCATCGACCGCAAACACCGCGCCCGCCTCATCGGCATCGGCGCCAGCGCCGCCGCTGCCGCCATCGTCATCCTCGTCGTCGTCGTCCTCGTCATGCCGCGCCTCCGACGCCAAAAAGTGGGCCGACAAAATCGAACACACCATCGCCTCCAAATCCTTCGCCAACCTCCAATCCGCCCAACAAGACATCGCCGAACTCCGCAAAACCCACCCCAGCTTCCTCGGCGAAGCCTCGCTCGCCGCCGCCGTCCGAGACACCCAGGCCATGCAGGCCGAATACGACCGCGATTCCGCCGCCATCCAGGGCCTCATGCTCAAGTTCGACGATGCCGCCAAAGCCGCCAACACCGTCGCCCAAAACAAAGACACTCCCCTCGACCAACTACTCGCCGTCGCCAACTCCCTCGACGACACCCTCAAACAATCCACCGCCGCCGGCGATCTCGCTTGGGCCGACTCACCCGACAAAAAATACGCCGCCGCCGTCACCCAGCTTCAAGGCATCCTCGCCTCCGTCCGCTCCCGCGCCGCCACCGCCGTCCGCGCCCAGGTCCTCGCCGACTCCGCCAAAGTCGACGCCATCGGCCCAACCCCGCCCAACATGTCCGAAGCCGGCGAACAACTCAGCGAAATCGCCGCTCAACTCCGCAACCTCACCGCCCTCATGGGCCTCGACGACGACACCAAAGCCGCCGTCGCCGCCCTCGCTCAAAAAGTCGACGAACGCCGCCAATCTCTCGCCTCCGCCAGCACCATCGCCGGCGAACTCGACAACATCCGCCAGAACTCCGCCTCACCCGACGATCTCAAAAAAGCCCTCGCAGGCTACATCCAACGATTCCCCACCGACGCACGCGTCCCCGAATTCACCGCCGCCATCGACCGCCTCCCTCTCGCCAAAGACGCCGAAGCATGGCACGACATGTCCACCGCCTGGGCCGGCCAATTCGCCCCGCCCAACGCTGCCGCCGCGCAAAAACGCATCGACGCCATCACTGCTTACCTCGCCGCCCATCCCAACTCACCCATGACCCCCATCGCCACCACCTACCTCGACTACCTCAGCCGCGCCGTCGACGCGCTCGCCGAAAAAGGCACCTGGCAACTCCGCCTTCGCCGACCTCTTCAGCAACCCCATGCTCACTGACCTTGCCTACCTGGAAACCTCCGACGGGCAACGCTTCTACGTCATCGGCGACATCAAACGCACCGACCGCCGCATCAACGACCGCGTCAGCGTCACCTTCGAAGCACTCAACCCCTCCGACGTCACCAAGCGCATGCTCGTCGCCGTCGATCCCCCGCATCACCCTCACCACCAAAGACCCCATCCCCGCCGCCCACGCCAAGCTCGTCGCCGACCTCAACGACCAGCTCAAAACCATCGACGCCGCCAACTGGGACACCTGGGGCATCGACACCATCGACCACCCTCGCTCAAAAAGAAGCAGATCAACATCGCCGTCCGCGCCATCCTCCTCCAGCAGACCATCAAAACCGAAAACGCCGTCGCCGACTGGGCCATCGGCGACGCCTACGCCCAAGCCCTCACCGAACTGACCCGCCAGAAACCCGAGAACCTCTCCTGGCTCGACACCAGCCGAATCTCCGCCGGCACCGTCCGATCCCTCCAGCAAACCTTCGACGCCATCCCCGCCGCCTCCACCATCAAAGACAAACTCGCCAACGCCAAAGCCACCCTCTTCAAAACCGCCGCCTTCGACGTCATCGCCACCGCCGTACTCCTCAAAGACGACGCCGGAAACTGGTCCGTCGGTCACCAAAACCCCCGCCACCGACGGCCACCTCTGGACCGCCACTCCCCGTCCCTCCACCCCCACCCCCCCTCGCCCCCGCCACACCCCCCTCCACCGACCCCGCCGCCTCCCCCCCCGCCGCCACCCCCAACCCCGGCTCCCTCATCCAAATCGGCACCGTCTCCGCCGGAAAATACGCCCTCTACGAAAACACCCTCCACGACCTCCCCCAAGGCACCCTAATCTTCATCACCCAACCCTAACCCCCCTACCGTCTACCATCTCCCTCTACCGTCTACCGTCTACCCTCTACCGTCTTCCGTCTACCCTTCCCCCCCAAAAAAGGCCCCCCCATGCCCCCCCTCACTCCCCCCAAAAAAACCACCCCCCCCCCCCCCCCGAACCCCTCCTCCGCGCCGGCACCGGCACCCACGCCGCCTTCGAAGCCTCCCTCGAATTCTTCCTCGCCCCCCTCGTCCCCTTCATGCGCGACCCCGACGTCACCGAAATCATGGTCAACGGCCACAACAAAATCTACATCGAAAAAGCCGGCCGCATCGCACTCACCGCCGCCTCCTTCCCCACCGAAGCCGACGTCCAAGCCGCCGCCAACAACGTCGCCCAGTTCGTCGGCCAACCGCTCTCCCACGAACGCCCCATCCTCGACGGCCGACTCCCCGACGGCTCCCGCGTCTGCGTCATCCTCGGCAAAATCGCCTCCGCAGGCACGCACATCAACATCCGCCGCTTCGGCCTCAACACCGCCACCCCCGACTTCCTCCTCGCCAAAAAAGCCATCACCCCCATGGCCCTCGAGTTCCTCCAACTCTGCGTCAAAGCCCACCGCAACGTCATCGTCTCCGGCGGTGCCGGCTCCGGCAAAACCACCGCCGTCAACGTCCTCTCCGGCTCCTTCGCACCCCACGAACGCATCGTCGTCATCGAAGACACCCGCGAACTCCAGGTCCAGCAACCCCACGTCGTCCAGATGGAAGCCCGCCCCGCCGACGCCTATGGCCGCGGCCAGATCACCGTCCGCGACCTCTTCATCGCCGCCCTCCGCATGCGCCCCGACCGCATCGTCGTCGGCGAAGTCCGCCGCGGCGAAGCCCTCGACATGATCCAGGCCATGACCTCCGGCCACCACGGCTCCCTCACCACCCTCCACGCCTCCTCCACCGCCGACACCTGCTACCGCCTCGAAACCATGGCCCTCATGGCCGACGTCGGCATCCCCCTCTTCGCCCTCCGCCGCCAGGTCGCCAGCGCCGTCGACATCATCGTCCAGGCCGCACGCCTCCCCTCCGGCCGCCGCCTCATCACCGACATCGCCGAATGCTCACTTCGACGAAAAGACCGAAAATTACGTCATCACCGACATCTTCCGCCTCGACGCCGACCCCGAAATGCCCCGCCTCGCCTGGACCGGAAAAAAACCCGCCGCCCTCGAGCAACTTACCTTCGAAGGCCTCGTTCATCAGATGGAGTTAACCAAACCGATGTTGGTATAATGAAAACCATGCAACTCACCCCCACCCACATCTGCCCCCGACCCGGCTTGCCTTTTCGCAGCTCCCCCCGCCCCCCCCACCGCCGAGCCGCCGCCGCCACCGAATACCTCCTCATCCTCGCCGTCGTCGTCCTCCCCCTCGCCATCATGGTCAACACCCTCGTCCTCTGGTCCGGCAACGGCACCCAGGTCTACGACACGTACCAACGCCGAAACAAAACCACCATCATCCCCGTCTACGAAAACCGCATCACCTCCACCATCACCCTCCCCGTCGGATAACCCCCCCATATAGCCCCGGGTTTACCCGGGATAACCCCCATATAGCCCCGGGTTCACCCGGGATACCCCCTCCAAACCACCCTAAACTTTCTCAAAAACCCACCCAAAAATACCTCGACTTTACCACCCCCGATGACGATAATGACAAAGGAAGGCCCCCTCTACTCCCATCCAAAAAAACCGCACTGCCATCGCCGCCATCCGCACATGAAACCCCGCTTTTCGGAGCACGATCATGCGAATCAAACAACTCCTCACACGACTCCACAACAACGACTCCGGCGCCATGTCCGTCGAAAAAATCCTCATCCTCGCCCTCGTCTCACTCCCCATCCTCATCCTCCTCTACGCCTTCAAAGGCACCATCGTCGGCTGGTTCACCACCCAGCAAACCGACCTCACCAACGGCGTCAACGGCGGCTAACCCAAAAACAAACCCAAAAACCCCTCGCCCACACCAGCGAACTTTCACTCCCCCAACCCCCGCAGCGGCTTGCCTTTTCGCGGCCCCCCTCCCCGAGCACCCCAGGCTCTAAACCAACGGCCCCCCGTCACCGGTTTGGAACACGCCAATGACCAACCCACTCACCACCCTCACCGCCCCCCCAAAAATCGACGCATCCACCCCCATCACGCGGAGCGGACAGGTCATGACCGGGGCACGACCGGGTAACGACAAGGTCATGACCGGGGCATCAAAACTCCCCTGGACCGCCACCTGGATCCTCCTTTTCTGCCTTTCCAGCGTAATAACCACGATTCTCGTCCCCGCCCTCCACGCCAACCACGGCTTTTTCGTCCCCACACTCGCCACCGCCATCTGCATCCTCGCCGCTCTCTTCGACGCCTGGACCACTCGAATCCCCAACCCACTCACCTACACCGCCATCCTCCTCGGCCTCGCCCTCAACACCCTCTCCGCACTCACTCCTCAATCCTCAACACTCCATCTCTGGCTCGCCGCCCCCGGCATCCAGCAATCCCTCCTCGGCTTCGCCGTCTGTGCCATCCTCGGTCTCGTCGGCCTCCTCATCGCCAACGTCGGAGGCGGTGATATCAAACTCCTCGCCGCACTCGGTGCCCTCCTCGGCCTCTCCGACATCGGCTACGTCCTCATCCTCGCCGCTCTCCGTCGCACTCGCCTACGCACTCCTCAACCTCGCCCTCGTCGGCCGCCTCAACGCCGCCGCCCGCATCGCCGCCATGCGAACACTCGAACTCCTCTACCTCCGCCAACTCCCCAACCCCGCCGACTCCCCCGCCGACCCCGAAAAACCCCGCATCCGCGACACCATCCCCATGGCCATCCCCCTCGCCCTCGCCCTCCTCATCTCCCAACTCTGCAACCTCCAAAAACTTTTCGGAGGCGGATCATGAAAAATCTCCTCCCCCAATACACCGGGCCCCATGCCGGGCACCACACCGGGTGCCCTCCCAACCCCCTTGCACCCTCTCACAATCGCACGTTTCGTCATTCAAATTTGATTCGTCATTCGTCCTTCGTCATTCGTCATTCCCCCCGCTTCCTCCGCGCCCACGACCGCGGCACCGTCGCCCTCACCTTCATCTTCTCCCTCCCCATCCTCCTCCTCATCATCTCCATCATCACCCAGTACGCCCTCATCATCAACGCCCGAATCATGCTCAACCACGCCCTCTCCGCCGCCGCCCGCTCCGCCATGGTCGCTCTCCCCACCGACCCCCAGGTCGACACCCTCGACCTGCCCAACGACGTCGCGAACCCAACCCCTCTCGACGGCACCGCCGTCGTCCAACAAGCCGCCTGCATGCAATTAGTCGCCCTCTCCCCAAAAGCCAAATCCGCCCCCTCCGGCACAGCCGTCAATCTCGCCCAGGCCCTCCAGCAAGTCGGCCTCACCATCCCCAACGCCTACGCCGAACGCTACACCTTCGCCGACGCCGCCACATACGTAAGTTGGCAACGACTCGATAACAACGGCACACCCATCCTCGAAAACCAATGGCAACCCGCTGACTTCGCCAAAGCCCCCGGACAACGCATTCAACTTACCGTCAAATACTATTTCCTCCTCACCGCCCCCGGCACAAACCTCTTCATGGGCGAAAACGACACCATCGCCGGCATCACCGGAAAATTCCTCCCCATCTCCGCTACCTACACCGTCCAACTCGCCCACGGCCGCGAAGCGACTACCGACTCCAACGGCTACCCCCTCAACCCCTGACCCCCAAAGGAACCCCATGAAGCGATGGCTTCAACAACTCCACCACAACCAACAAGGCGCCATCAGCGTCCTCGTCCTCCTCACCATCTGGTGCCTCGTCGCCCTCATCGCCATGCTCTGGAACACCGCCGAATACTCCGTCCGCCGCCAGCAATTGCAAAACGGCGTCGACGCCATGGTCTACGCGCCCACCATGTGGATGTCGCGCACCCTCAATCAGGAAACTGCCCAAAATATGCTCATCGCCCAGGACGCCTCCGCCGACATCATCTTCCGCGCCTCCAAAGTCACCGACAGGGCCATCGATAACGAACTCGCGACCGAACTTAAACTCCTTGATGCCCTGGAAGCCCGTCAGCGACAACTCATGTCCAGACTCCCCGGGCTCATCCAGAACATCAACGTGCAGTATTCATTCCTGCATGACGCTCTCACCCTTGTACAAGACGATGTAGCCAACGGCAGCATTAAGTTCCCCGATCCACAAGCCGCCACCGTCTATAAAAACAAACTCCGCCAAGCCATTTACGCCGCCAACTGGGTCCAAACGGTTTATGTGCCGCAACTCAAAGCCCTCGCTGACCAGGCGATCAATGTCATCATTACCGACAAAATGCTCGAACAGGCGCGACAAACCATCGGTACCCGCGACAACCCCACATTCGACACCGAATATGGCACCCTCGTGGAGTTTGAGAACCAGATCAACGGCGCTCCCACCGATACCACCGAACTGATGCAGCAGCACGAGCTAAAACTGTTTCAGGACCAGCAGAATCTCGCCGCCTCTTTTCCCGCCACCGCTTCCGCCCAGGCTGAAGCTATCGCTCAGTTTTACAAGCTCCCTCTTTCCGGCGGCTCCGGACCGGTGATCAATGTTCCCGCTCCAGTGATGCCCGCCAGCGAGCCCGCCTCTATCCCCCATGTGGACTCCATACGTGAAAGCTATCCTGAATGGGCCGCCAAGTACGGGCTTCCTATTCACGTCACTATCGATCCTATTAATCCCAACACCAACGACCCCAACGGAACCAACAACAAAATCCTTCATCCGCCCATCCCATTCGGCTTGAACGCTATTTACATGGACGTTGCCGGTGGCTGGGGACACTGCTGGTTATTTCCAATCGAACGTTACCTGTCGAATCGCGTTGGCAGCGACATGGTCCTGCTACGCGACACCTATATGGTGCCAATCGACGCGATGCGGATGGCGCTGGCCAAATTGTGGGCGAGCGAGTTGGCATTGGTTCTCAACGTGCCGGCCCTGCCCGGCTCCATTCCCGATCCCCAACCCGACCCAATCACACAAAGCCCGACGACAATCCCGATCCTCCCCGACTTGAATGCGACGGACGCCTCAGGCCGCAAGACCAGCGCGGATTTTGTATACGCTCGCGCCAGCGGTGCCTACCTGGTGGCGGTGCGCCGATTGGAATCTGTCTTGCGCGATTATCAGGGAATGTTTAATCGCTTCACCACGCCCTATGCCGTGCCCACCTGGAATGCCAGAGTCGATTTCGAGCACGCTGTCGTCGCCGCTGAAGTCGGAACTTCCAAGAACTTCATGATTCTCCGCTCCTACGTCCTCAAACCGGTTCCCGCCTGGGCAGAGGCCGGCATGAGAGCATCACTCACCGAGGCCGTCTCGTGGCAGATTTATCGCCAGAACTCCGTGCTGTGGCCTTTGGGTGTGAACGCGGCGTTCGGGGTCATCCAAGGTGGCGTCACCGAGATTGTGAATGAAATGCTCTCACGTCCATGGCCCTATGAAAAATCGCCGCCCGTCGCACAGGTTCCGCCCGCGCCCGGCATGGGCAAAATGGACCGCCAGAAATACTTTTCCCTCTTCGCCATTGTCCTCACACCCGACGCCAATGCCCCCAAGCTGCTTTTCCCCCAGCTTTTTGGCGGCAATACCCAACTCGCCGCCTACGCCCAGGCCGAAACCTTTAACTGGATGGAGTACAATGACAACTACGGCGGCTACTTCACCGAGAAGTTCGACGAAGTCTCCCTCAATACCTTTGACAACCCCCTTGCCTGCCCCCGTGCATGGCGGCTCTCCACCATCGGCGGATGGAACTGGCAACCGCGTATGACCTTCGTTGACTCGCTCGCTCAAGCCGGAAACGACCCCGCGATCAAAGCCGATCTCGCCAAGGTGGGTATCACCAACCTGGACCCGAAATCACTCAGCCAGATCAATCTTCACTGACAGGATGTGACGTGAGAATAAAAATTCACACATTCCCCGACTTTTCCCACCCAGCCGCGCATTCGCGCCGTGCCGCTGCGGAAATCGAACTGCTGCTCGTGATCCCCATCCTCCTCACCATCCTCCTCATCATCGGCGCGATGCTTATTCTGGGCCCCGCCCGCGTCCTGAATGTCTTCCGCCCAAATGAGATGGCCTATCGCGATGCGACCGTGCTCACCGAGCCCCAATTAACCGATGCCGCCGAACTGCCTCCCACGCCCGACCAGTGGCAAAGCACCGTCGCCCTCCCCGAGCTCCCCAACCGCACCCACGTGGCGGAAGCGGACAAGTCGCTCACTCTAAAATTAGGAAGCGCCAGCTTGCCCACGATCAAATTGGTAAACAAGGCCGCCTACACATCCCCCGCCTGGATGTACACGAGTTGGCCCAAAACCAGCGATGGTCCGCTGCTCAAGGACTGGATGCAAACGTATGCGGATGATTCAAAATCTTCAGTGGAATCGCCCCTGGGATTAGCGCCGCCTGGCCCCCCTAATCACCGAGCCGCGCTCAACGTCAGCGGCGTCTCCGCCGCTCGCGCACTATAAAGCCCGATCCCGTCCCCCGACCCGCAGTCCAGCGGTTTGCCCGCATACGCATCATGCACCCGCTGCTGTTTGTGTTCATCCACGATCCGCTGCAGCGGCTGCTCCGCGCACCCGGTCAACGCAAGTGTAAAAGGCGTCAGCGTTAAAAGCGTTAGAGCCAAAAGCGGTTTCATTATGTACTTCCCGGCGTTGAGGGTGAAGGGCTGGGGGGGGACGGCGATACCTCTTCATGTATCGGCCGTTGGAACCGACCGGTTGAAAATACACCGATCAATTCATCCACCCCATTTATAAGCGAACGGTGTGCCTGTGTCAGTGGCACACTCACCCGCCCGCCGTGCTTTTTCAGGCCGTGCCCCTCAGCGGACGGCAAGGTACGCAGCGGTCGGCTCTGCATTCGACGCGAGCGTCAACCGCTGTGCCGCATCGTTATTCCGTGAGCTGTATTGGCCAACGTCGTCGCAGGCCCCCTGAGAGACGCTCCCGCTCGCCAGCAGCGCCTGCCGCTTGGCTTCCGCGTTCGCGTTCAGGACCTGATCCACCGGGTGCATGCACGAGGGCAGCGCCGCCAGGCAAACGATTCCGACAATGAGCAGTTTACCATTCATAAAGCACCCCTTTTAATAGTACTGAAAATGGCATCGACCGAATCGTCCGGCAACTTTTGCGCTATTTTCCGTTTCACCCCCACTTTGCCCGACCGTCCGAAAATGCCGCCCCCCTGAGCACGATCCATCCCACGATCCAAAAGACATTCCGAGACGCGACCGTAAGGGAGCGTGTGCCGCATGTGGTGAAAATGAAAAAAACGCTTCCTCACGGGCGCGTCTCTGAATCCTTGCATCTATCGGCGGTTCCACTCCTTCCACTCCCCCGTGCAGGTCAAGATCGCATTGCCTTGGTAGAATTCGGCCAACCCTTCCCAAGGAGCATCGAATGCCACAACTCATCGTCACCGCCATCGGACAAGACCGCCCCGGACTCGTCGGCGAACTCACCGGCCACCTCCATACCGGCGGCGCCAACATCCTCGAATCCCGCATGGTCAACCTCCGCGGCCAGTTCGCCGTCATCATGCTGCTCGATGCCCGCGATGCCCCGGCCCTGAAGGCGACTTTACCTGCCGTCGGCGAACGCATGGGCTTCGCCATTTCCGTCGTCGAGCAAGGCATGGCCGCCCCCGGTGCCAAGGGCGTCCCCTACAAATTAAAGACCTACTCACTCGACCAACCCGGCCTCGTGCATCGAGTCTCCGAAGTGCTGCGGTCGCATGGCGTGAATATCGAAGACCTCACGGCCCGCCAGGACTCCGCCCCCTTCGCCGGCGACCCCCTCTTCATCATGGAGATGCGCCTCACGGTTCCCGGGGCGGTACAGGTAAAGAAATTGCGCGGCGATCTGGATGCCGTGTGCGAAACGTTAAATTGCGATCTGGATTTGGAGCCCGCATAACAGGCATGTAATGCGAGCGATCAGCGCGTACAATTCCGTATGAACGATTCGATTTCCTTGCTGGATATGTCTGACGGAAACGGCGAGTTTCTCGTCGCGGGGACGAACTGGTATTTGGACGCCCGGCTGCCCCGACAGATGGCGGTCGTGACGCATGCCCATTCCGATCATTTAGGCAGGCACGCCCGCGTTGTGGCCACGCCGATGACGTGCGATTTGTTGACGCATCGTTTGGGCGGGCCGGGGGAGATTGGTGCGGAGCAAAATACGCCGGCGTTGAAGGCGAACGGGGTGGACGTGGTGCAGACGGCACTGGTGCCATTGAAGTATGGAGAGGTATTCCATGAGGATGGCGTGTCGGTCGATCTGTTTCCGGCGGGGCATGTGTTGGGAAGCGCAATGGCGCGGGTGACGACCGGGCGCGGGCGGTTGCTATACACCGGCGATTTTCGGTGGAAGCGGGATGCCGTGACGGTGCCCGCGTGCGAATTGCCTGCCGATGGGGCGGACGTGGTGTTGATGGAATGCACGTATGGGTTGCCCCGGTATCGGTTTCCGGAACGGTCGGAGATGGTGGAGAAATTGTGCGATGTCGTGGCGGCGGCGCAGGCGGAGGGGAAACAACCCGTCTGCTTGTGTTACTCGCTGGGCAAGGCGCAGGAGATCGGGCGAGTGCTGTGCGACAACGGATTTGCCGTCAGCATGCACGGGGCCGCGCACTCCATCACGCAGATTTACCACCGGCACGGCACACGCGTCGGCGATGTGCGGGCCTATGAACCGGGCGGGATTGAGGGGACGGTGTTGATCGCGCCGCCACACATTCGCAATAGCCGGATGATTACCGGAATCAAAAATGCCGAGATCATCGTGATCACCGGCTGGGCCCTCGATACGTCGGCAAAGTACCGATATCAGGGCAGCATGCGATTCCGATTTCCGATCATGCGGATTTTGACGAGTTGAATGCCTTTGTGGATGCGATGCGCGAGCGCGGGGCGCAGCGTTTTCTGCTGACGCATGGGGCGGTCAAGGAGTTTGGGCGGCATCTGCGCGGGCGCGGGGTGGATGCGTCACCGGCGCGGCCCCCGCGGCAAATGAGTCTGTTTGAGGATTGAGAAAGTGGCCGTAGGATAGCGGCATTGGAGGCACAGGATGGCGGTTCCCAGTTCACCATTGCCGGTCTGCCGGTTCGCGGGATTGCTCGCTGGAAATGAGGAGCAACTCGCGACGGCACGCGCGGAGTTGACCCAGTGGTACGGCACGATTGACGATGTCTCCGAAATTGTGCCGTTCACGTTTACCGAGTTTTATCAGGACGAGATGGGGGCGGGGCTGCTGCGGCAGTGGGTGCGGTTTGAGCCTTTGTTCAGCCCGGAGCATCTCGCGAAGTGCAAGTTGGAAACGAATATGGCGGAGACGCTGCTCGCCCGGCAATTTTCTGAAGCGGCCGGGAAGGGCACAGGGATTCCGATTGCAAAAGTACAGCGCCGATCAATATCGATCCGGGTTACGTGCATCGCTACAAAGTGGTGCTGGCGACGACGAAGGACCACAGCCATCGCGTCTACATGCGCGAGGGAATTTATTCCGAGGTGACGCTGCACTGGTCGCAGAACCGCTGGACGCCTTGGCCGTGGACGTATGCGGATTACAAGACGGCGGCGGCGACGGTGTTTTTTGACCGGGCGAGGACCGCGTACCTGGCGCAGTTGCAGCGGATTGCGGGCGTCCATTGACGGACGGAACGACGAAGCACGAATGATGAATGACGAATCAAATTCAAATGACGACTTTCGGATGACATTCGTCATTCATGTCTCGTCATGGTTGGGAGGGGTGCATGATTCTCGCAGCCGGTGTGCTGTTTTTCGCGGCGTTCGTCGTCAGTGTTTTGGGGACGGCACTTGCTCGCCGCTATGCCCGTCGGCTGGGCCTGATGGATGCGCCGGGGCATCGGAAGGTTCATACGGTCGCGACGCCGCGCAATGGGGGCATCGGGATTTTCTGGGGGTTTGCATTGCCCGTCCTTGTGGGGATTGCCGGCGTTCTCTATCTCAATACGCTGCTGACGCAAAGCACGCCTGCGTTTTTTGGATACCGCCTGCCTGACTCGCTCATTCGTTATCTGCCCGGCATGCGCCACGATCTTCCGATCGCACTGCTGTTCCTTGCGGGCACCTTTGCGATTCATCTTCTGGGGCTGCTTGACGACCATAAGGCGATGAATCCATGGCCCAAGCTGCTTGCACAATTCGCCATCGCGGCTGCGGTCGTTTTGCTGGGCGAGGCGTGCGGGCCTGGCTCTTTCCGAGTTCTCACGTTTCTTGGCATATTTCCTTCGGTCGGCTTCTTTTTGTCGGTCATCGTCTCGGTTTGCTGGATCGTCGCCCTGACGAATGCGTTTAATTTTCTCGACAATATGGATGGCCTGTCCGCGGGGATCGCGTTTATTTGTGCGGGCATGTTTTTGATTGCGGCCGCGTTTAATGGGCAGTGGTTTGTCTGTGCGTTGCTGCTGTTGTTCATGGGGAGCGTGCTGGGATTTTTGTGTTTTAATTTTCCGCCCGCATCAATTTTCATGGGGGATGGCGGGTCGATGGTGCTGGGGTTTATTTTGTCGGTGCTGACGATCCGGACGACCTACTACGAGACAGGGCGGCAATGGTACGCGGTGTTGATGCCGGTGTTTGTGATGATCGTGCCGTTGTACGATCTGAGTATTGTGAGCGTGCTGCGGATCGTGAAGGGGCGGAGTCCGATGCAGGGCGACACGAATCATTTTTCGCATCGGCTGACGCGGCACGGATTTTCCAAGCGCGGGGCGGTGCTGGTGATTTATGCGGTGACGCTCGCGACGGGCGTGACGGCTCCGCTGCTGGCGCGCGTGGATGACACCAGCGCGATGCTGTTGGCGGTGCAGTTGGCGGGGATGCTGGTGGTGATCGGGGTTCTCGAGCGCGTGGGGGAGCACACCACGTGAGCAGGCGAGCGGCATATTTTATTTTGTGGGCACTGCTGCTGGTGCTGGCGCTGCGGATGACGATGACGGAAACGGTGCGCCAGACCGTTTCGCAGATGTCCGCGCAATTGACCGCGAAGGCGGGAGAGGCGGGGGGAGGGGAAGGGGGGGGGGGGGGGAGCACCGATATTGCCGGAGATTGGGCCTGCGGTGACGACATTTTTGGCGGGGATTACTTTTGTGCTGGCGGGTGGGGCAGCGTGGTGTGCGGGAAAGGCCGGCGTTCTGGAACGCGGACGGATGGCACGGCTCGGTTTGATTTTTGTGATTCTTGGCGTGGGGCTCGGTTCCACGTTGGCGGCGACGGACAAGTTTTTGGCGGTCGTGGGCTTGTGCGATGTGGGGATGGCGCTTCTGGCCGGGTGGGCGGTCGGGGTTCTCTGTCACGAAAAGTTGCTGGGCGATTCCGGCAGGCGGATCGTGATTGCGGCAATGGTGGCGATTCTGACGGCGTGGACCGCCAAGGGGCTTTACCAGCGGTTCATCGACATCCCCGACACGATCCAATATTACAACGAGCACAAGCAGGAAGCCCTGACGGCGGCGTTTGGAACCACGCGCACCTTGCAGCCGGGCGATCCGGAACTGGTGCTTTTTGAGTCGCGGATGCTGAGCAAGGAGGTGACCGGATTTATTTCGATGAGCAATGTCGTGGGGACGGGGATGGTTGGCTTGCTTGCGGTGCTGGCCGGATTGGCAGCGGCGAGATTCGTGGATCCGGCAGTCGAAGATGTAGTGTCGCCTGATACCTGGAATTGGGAGATACCGTTACCGCTATTGGTGACGAGTTTGGCCGTCGGACTACTGAGGTTAGGGATCGGTGTGCTTTTTCTGACGGCGAGCCGGGGGGCGTCCATCATTGGCGTTGCGGCGATTGTCGCGATTGTTGCCGGAGCATTTTCCTGGCGATGGATTGTGCGGCGGCGGCGGGCAATTGTGGGGATGGCAGGCGCGGCGTTGCTGCTCGGAGCGGTGGGAGTTGTTGGCTACGGCATGACGCATGACCGGCTGCCTTCAAAGAGTTTGATGTTCCGTTGGCACTATTGGACGGCCAGCGCGGCGTTGATCGAGCACTCGCCGTGGGTGGGGGTTGGCTTGCACAATTTTGGGGATTATTACACGTCGGTGAAGCGGTCGAGTTCGCCGGAGGATGTGAAGGACCCGCATTCATTTTTTGTGCGGGTCGCGGCGGAGATGGGGGTGCCGGCGGCGGTTTTGATCGGGGCGCTGATTGTGTGGATGGTCCTCGCGGCGACACGGGTTGAGGGCAAGAGTGTCGGCGAGGGGGTGAAAAATAACTTGGGGCATTCGACCGTTCTTGCGGGTGTTATTTTTTGCGGGGTTTGGTGGATTATCCATCAGGCGTTGGCCGAGGCTTCGGATCAATACCTTTTTATGATGAGCGCGTTGTTTGCAATCATCGCGGCGGCGGGGTGGTGCTTGCGTCGGGGCTTCTCGGACTGATTCAGGGTCGCGGGATTCGATTTGTGGCGGTGGCGGTGCTGATGGGAGCCATCGGGATGCTGCTGTACGACCAGATCAATATGGCGCTCGTGACGGGGCCGGTGGCGATGTTGTTTTGGATGCAGTTGGGGCTGGCGGATTCGTATGGTTCATCGGCGGGCACGAGTGATCGAAGGTCGGGGGGGTGGGGAGTTTTGGCGCAGGCGCATTGTGCGGCATCGGTGGTGGCGCGATTTTGTGCGGCATCTGGTGGCCGACGGTGGGTGGAGGGAGCGTGTGGGATTCCTCACCGTGGGTGATGCGCGTATTTGGAAACGGCGCAGCGGTCGAATGATGCGGCACCGGATTTCGCCAGCGCGAAAGCGTCGCTCGAGGCAGCAATCCGCCGGTCGCCGCGGTCGATGGAACTGCGACATCAATTGATGCTGATTAAGATGCAGTTGCATGAGCCGGTGGCGGGGGATATTCGTGCGATGCTGGAACTGGACCGGGCGAACGGGCGCATTCGGAAGGAACTGGCGATGCCGGATACAGATTTGCCGGCAGCGGAACGTATTGCGATTCTCCAACAGGCGCTGCGGTTTGATGCACAATTGCCCGCGGATGAGATCATGAGGTTGAGCGCGGAGGATCGGGCGGCGATGTTGCGCAAGATTGAAACGCTGCGTGGTGCCGGGGGACAGCAGTCAAAGCAAGAAGTTCACATTCCGTAGCGGTCGGTTTTGTCAGCGGGGCCGGTGCCGGCGATGGCTTCCTGCACGGAGATCGGCGCCGTGACGATTAATTGGCCGAGAAGATATTGCACGGAAGCGGTGCCGCCGTTTTCTCGCCAGATCGTGGGGCGAACGACGGTGCGAATGACATTGACCAAATCCGCGCCGCGTTTTTCCTTGGTGTCGGTGCTGATCTGGCTGGACGACGCGGTGAAGACATTCCCGCCGCCGCCGCCTCCCCCGGGAGATGCCTGATTCAAGGCGGCCTGGCTATCGAGCGCGGGAGGCGCGATGTCGGTATGGTCGGGCATCACCAATTCGTTCACATCGTAGACGCGCGTCACCAGGTGCGTGTCGGCATCTTCCTGCGTCGTGATCTCAATCACATTCTGATCGACCGTAAAGACCAACTGCGTGCTCGGCGATGCCTGATTGAGCGTAAGTTGCAGCATCTTCCGCAGTGAAAGATTTTTCACCTGCAGCGTGACCGGCGTGTCTTTGGCCACCCCGGCCGCTTCGAGAATCTTCCAATCGACGACGATGTTCGCGCCCGATGCGTTGCGGAAAAAGTCGATCATGTGGGAGAGGGATGCGCCTTCCACGTTGATGGCGGGGATGGGGAGGGTGAGTGCCGCCCGCGCGGTCGCGGGAGCTTCGGCGGCGGGCAATGCGGGTGAGATCGGGTCGGCGGCGAAGAGTGTGGCGGGGATGAGAAGAGCAGCGAAAAAGGAATGCCGGGGGGAATTTTTCATGGCCGAACCTCCTAGTGTGCGGGGTTCAGTATAACGTAATTATGTTTTGGGTTTGGCAACTTGTTGTGTTTTTTGCGACCGGGGTAAGACACGCTGAAGCGCGAACTCCGGTGGTTTTTTCGGGGGCGTTCTTTGGGGGGGCGTTTTTATGGATGTGTGCGGGCTTCTGCCTGGGTTTGGATCGTTGCGTAGCGGGCGGCTGCTTGGATGCGCCAGAGGTCTTTCAGGCGGGACTGCATATGCTCGGAGAAAGGCAGGAGGGGGGAGCGGGCGGAGGGTTTGAATGCCGCGGCGGCGGCGTTTTGATCTCGCAGATCGCCCTTCAGCGGCTTTTCCATGGACTCGGCCAGTTGGCCGGCGTCATTGAGCGTGAATGTGACGTAGCCGGGCACCGAGGCGAACTCAGACAAAAGTTCGGGCGGGTCGCCAGCCGACTTCACGGCGGCGCGGGCTCGCACCAGTGCGGGAAAATTGTCGATCATGGCGGATTTGATCAGGTCGCCAAGAAATGCCGTGCGGGCCTTTTTGGATATGCCGTCCTCCTTGAGGTGCGCGGAAACCGTGAACGGATCGGCAGGGTCCAGCATGTATTGCGACTCTTGCGCATAGAGCGAAGGCAGGACGGCCATGCGTCCGAGCGCGTTTTTTTGGGCCCGCCGGGCGTACCAGCGCGAAGCACCCACAGTCGCTGGCCCTCGGGCGAAATGACAAACTCGATAAAGTGTGCCGCCAGTTCGGTATGGGGTGCGCCTTTCAATACCGCGACGGGGTCGGCGTCGATTGTCGATCCCCCTCCATCGCCGGGCACCACGAATCCGACGAGCGAGGGTCCCATCCGGAGCATTTCCTTGCGGCCGAAAAAGTCGATCACAATTGCCGCGACCGCCTGCGCGGAGCCTATATCGTTCGCCGGCGCGGAGCCGACGTCGCGGACCACGCCCGCGTTGGCGAACATCAGGGTCATCAACTCCCACCCTTTTTCCCAACCGTACTCCTGAAAGATCATTTCATAACCGGAACGCACCGACCCGGACTTGGACGGGTCGGCCAGCGAGAGGTTTCCGAACCACGATGGAGCGGCAAGATCAGCCCACCGGCGCGGCGCGACCAACCCCAATTCGCTGATCCGATCCTTGTTGATCACGATGCCGAAATAAGACATTGTCGCGGCGATCCAGCGGTCGTTGGAGCCGTGGAGAGGGGTGCCGAAGATGTCGGGGGGGACCTGGCTGAGGACGCCGTCGGGGAGTTGGGGCTTCTCGAGGAAGCCGCGTTCGTTGTAGTCGATGAAGGTTGCGGATCCGCCGCCGAAGGCGATGTCATAACCGCTGGAGGATCGGACGGCGTACTCGGCGGAGAGTGCGCGAATGATGTTCTGCGTGCCATTGCCTCCGACATCGGCCCAGGCAATTTTGACAGGGGTGCCGTATTTTTTTTGATGCCAGTCGCTGAAGGCGGTTTCAAATTCGCGGCGGATATCGCTGCCGTGCGGGGAGACCATGACCAGCGTCGGCACCGCATCGCCGGTATTTCCGCCCCATGCGATGAACGCGATGACGACCGCGAGCAGCATGCACACCATCACCACTCGAACAAGCATGGTCACCTATGAATCTTCCACGAGCATCACGTTCTCAGCGGGAATGTATAACGTCACCGCATCGCCTGCGGCCTTGGCACTTCGCGCCCCCCCCCCCACTCCTCCCCCGACACCGTTGGGTGCCACTCGGTTTAATTGCGGGTTGAGTTCAAACGCCTTGATACATTGGCCGTTGGAGAGTTTTACGACATGCTCGGCCATTTCGCCGAGGTAGGTTGAGGAGACTCGCTGGCCGGTGAGCCTATTAGTGGTAGGCCCCCCCACCGGCGAAAGGGACACCGCCTCCGGGCGGAAGGCGGCGAGGAGCTTTTGTTTTAGCGCGACGCTCTTCGATTGGGAAGAGACGGCCGCCATCAGAGGTCCGACCGGCGTTTGCACGGTGATTGACGTGCTGTTGATCATGTCAACGGTGGCGGGCATGAAGTTGGATTCGCCGATGAAGTCGGCGACGAAGCGCGAGGTGGGGCGTTGGTAAAGTTCGGTGGGGGTTCCGGTTTGCTGAAGTTTGCCGGCCTTCAGGACGGCAATGCCGTCGGCCATGGACAGCGCTTCTTTTTGATCGTGGGTGACATAGAGGGCGGTTATGCCGGTCTGCTTCACGATGCGTCGAATTTCGACTCGCATGTCGAGGCGAAGTTTGGCATCGAGATTTGAGAGCGGTTCGTCGAGCAGCAGGCACTTGGGTCGAAATGCAAGTGCGCGGGCCAAGGCGACACGTTGTTGCTGGCCGCCGGAGAGTTGGTTGGGCTTTCGGTCGCGGAGGTGGACCATCTGGACGAGTTCGAGCGCTTCGTCGATCCGTTTGGCGCGCTCCGGATTTTTTACTTTGCGCACGTCCAGGCCAAAGCCGACGTTGTCGCCGATCGTCATGTGCGGCCAGAGGGCGTAGGACTGAAAGACCATTCCCGTATCGCGTTTGTACGGGGGCACGTAGGTCATGTCCTGTTGGTCAAAGCTGACCCGCCCCTCCGTCGGAAGAATAAATCCCGCGATCATCCGCAGCAGCGTCGTCTTCCCGCACCCGGACGGCCCGAGCAAAAAGAAAAGTGAGCCCGAGGGAATGCGCAGCGAAACAGCATCCACGGCAACCGTGGCACCGCCGGCGGCGGGGAATCGCTTGCTTAAATTTTCGATATTGATTGTGACCATGAGGCAGGTGGGAAGCATAGCAGAAGGCCCGGCAGAGGCAAATACGGCTGCATGACGCAAGATGGCGTTCGGCCCCCGACGGATCTTGCTGAAAAAACACGCTAAAGCGTGAACTCCGTACAGTAAATGGTCGCCCAGAAATAAACTTTCGTCCTATGCCATTGACCGCATTCCTGTAGATGAGTTAAAGTTCCATTAGTTTTCTGAGAAAATAGGCGACGGCCATTTTGTCCGGCGCCTACCATAAGTGCAGTGATCGAGAAGTTGATACGGGGTGCGCAGGAACGAGCACGCCGGTTTATGCCGAACTGTCGCATCACGGATGCTGCGGTGGTTCAGACGATCCGCCTGGCGGATTGAAATAGATCGAACGATTTGGTGAAACGTTTAAGGCCCGGCCGCTCCACAAGGGCGGTTCATCTAAAAACCAATGGGCCACAGGCTTATCTTAAGTATGCAACAGACGTGTGCAGGAAATGTTTTCGCGATGCGCGGCTCGGAAGTGCCGAACCGCCTCGTCGGATCGGTGGGAGCGACCGCATGCTCTCATCATCGGTTGGAACCTCCGCGTGGGTTCTCACCGCCTGCCCTTGCTGTGTGAATGGATAAGAGCCGTCCTCACCGATTGACCGGTCCATTTCCCACCAGAGACGATCGCCATTCATAGGGAGATGTTGCTGAATTTTTCAGCACGCTCTCCGCTTCGGCATGGCCTCCCCCCACCCTCTATCAGCTTGCCGCGACGCGTGGTGCGAGGCGGCACTGTTACATAACCAGGCATGGGCGACCGCGACGGTGCTTATGCTTGTCAAAAGAGGGTTTTCGTCATGCACGTACTTTTCCTATCCACCTTCGGGGCCATGCCACTGGCCGCGATTGATCCGATCAGCATCGTGGCGGGGGTGGTCGCGGGGCTGATCGTGGGGGTGATCGCCACGCAGGTGCTGTTCAAGAACAGCGCCGGGTCGGCACTCAAGAAAAGCAAGGGCGAAGCGGACGACCTGATCGCCAAGGCGCAGCGCGACGTCGCGGACATGGTGAAGAAGGCCGAAACCGACGGCCGCGCCGAGTACCTCCGCATCAAGGAATCCGCCGAGAAGGAAGTCGACAGCGCCCGCAAGGAAATGCGGGAACAGGAACAACGCCTGCAAAAGCGCGAGGATATCCTGGACCGCAAGCTCGACACGCTGGGCATCAAGGAAAAAAACCTTGAGAACATCGAGAAGAGCCTCACCGACCGCAAGAAAAATATTGAAGTCAAAGAGAAGGAACTCGACGGCACGCTCGCCCAGCAGAAGGACATGCTCCTTCGTATTACTGGTATGAGCGTCGATGAAGCGCGGCAGCTCCTGCTCAGCCGCATCGAGCACGAAATTCGCCACGACACGCCCTGATGGTCGCCCGCATTGAAGACCAGGCGAAGGACGAGGCGAAGCAGAAGGCGACGAATATTCTGCTTCAGGCGATGCAGCGGTATGCCGCGGAAGTGACCAGCGAAGGGACGACGAAGAGCGTCGAGATTCCCAGCGATGACATGAAGGGCCGCATCATCGGGCGCGAGGGCCGCAACATCCGCGCATTTGAGCAGGCGACGGGTGTGGATGTGATTATTGATGACACGCCGGGCGTGATCACGGTGAATTGCTTTGATCCGGTTCGGCGCGAGGTGGCGAAGATCACGATGGAGAAATTGATTGCTGACGGCCGCATTCATCCGGCACGCATTGAGGAGATCGTCGAGCTGACGCAGAAGGAAATTGAAAACAACATCCGCCAGATGGGCAAAAAGGCAATCCTGGAATGCAACATCCCGGGACTGCATCCCAAGATCGTCGAGCAGATTGGGCGGCTGCATTATCGCACGAGCTATGGCCAGAATGTGCTGCGGCACTCGATTGAGGTGGCGTTTCTGAGCCAGATGATCGCGGATGAACTTGGCCTTGATGGCGCGCTGGCCCGCCGGGCGGGATTGCTGCATGACATCGGCAAGTCGATGGATCACGATCAGGAAGGCGGCCACCCGGCCATCGGCATGGAATTCGTCCGGAAGTTCAACGAGCCGGAAGCGGTGCTCAACGCCATTGGCGGGCACCACAACGACATCCCGGCGACCACGCCGTACACGCCGATCATCATGGCGGCGGACGCGATCTCGGGAGCCCGTCCCGGTGCTCGACGCGAGACGCTGGAGCGCTACATCAAGCGATTGCAGGAGCTTGAAGGAATCGCGACGAGTTTTCAGGGCGTGCGCCAGGCGTTTGCGATTCAGGCGGGCCGCGAGGTGCGCGTGATCGTCGATCCGGAGCGTTGCGACGACGCCACGGCGAAATTGATCGCGCGGGATATTGCCAAACGCATTCAGACCGAAATGACGTATCCCGGCGAGATTCGCGTGACGGTGCTTCGCGAAATCCGGGCCGTGGATTTTGCACGCTGATATGCGATTAAAGTCCGGTTATGCTGTGACCGCATTTCGTTCTTGGGAGGATTGGGCGTGAGGAACAACATCATCAAGGCGTTGGCGGCAATGGCTGTTTGTGGTGCCATCCATGGGGCGTTTTGTCCTTCGGCGATGGCGGAGGATTTGGCACCCGCCACATCGGTTCCTGCTCGGGATCAGGCGTTCTGGGACGCGTTGATGACGCACATGCAGTTGGCGGCACAGGCACAACGGGACCTGAAGGCGGTCACCGTCGCGGACCATGACAAGCTCAAACAACTCGCTGATGTGGCGACGGATCCAGACATTAAAGCACAACTTGTCGCGCGACTTTCGGAATTGGATGAGGAACTGGTCCTCAATCCTGCGCCGATTTCGGTGGAGTTGAAGAATGCCACGTTTGTCGATGTCGCCGACGCGTTGAAAAAAGTACTCCATGTGCCGATAGACACGTGGCCCCCGCGTGGCAACGGCGGAGCCAATGCGACTTCCACCTTCACACTCTCGTGCCAGAACAAATCGTTTTGGCAGGTTTTCACGCAGCTCAGCGATCAGCATCCATTGCGCCTCCAGAGCTACGATGGGATGCGGTTGGAACAAGGCGAGCCGGGGTTGCATCGCTTTTTTCCGGCGGCGTCCGGTTTTGCGGCATTTCCGATGACGCTCACGCGCACCAAAACGGTCGATGGCCAAAAGCCCGCGGCGGATCAGGTGGAGCGCTGCAACTGATCTTCAATTATTCGATTGCCGCGGACCCGCGGGTGGCGATCGTGCGTTACGCTCCGCCCGTGCTCACGGAAGTGAAGGATGATGCAGGCAACAATCTCCTCGTCGGCGAGCCGGATCGCCAGGGTAATCTATGGGACAATCAACCGGGCCAGTGCATCTTCGAGCAGAACACCACTCTTGCCGCGCCGGCGAACATTGGTAAAAAAATCGTGAGCGCCAAAGGGCAGGCGCGTTTCCTTGTTCAACTTGCCGAGGACCGCATAGAGGTCGATCCCAAAGAGATGTTGAAAAAGCCGATCACGGTCGGCGCAAGCATCGCCACGATCAGCGAGTTTAAGATCAACAACAAGACGATTAACTTTCAGGTGCAAAGCCAGGGTGATGGCCAATCGGACAGCATCGGCATGGCGTTCGTCGATGCCAACGACAAGATCGTCTGGTCCACGCGGTTGAACGGGGGCACCGGGGGCGGCGTCGGCGGTGATTTTGTCGAACCGGTCAAGGTTCGCTTCACCATCGCCAGGAAGACGAAGCTGCTGACGATTCCATTTGAGATGACGGATTTGCCGATCCCATGACGCATGGCACGACGTGGACGGACGTGTGCGTGGCCGATTCCAAGATAGCTTTTCTCGTTCTGTTTCGAGGTGCTTGATGAGGAAACAATTTTTCGCCATTCGTCCCGCGGTGTTGGTCGCGGGGATGTTGCTTGCCCATGTCGCTCCTCATGCCGCATTCGCCGAAGATGCGACGCAACCGGCAACCGCAGCGCATGATGATGCGTATTGGAAGGCGGTACAGGATCGGCTGGGAAGCGAAGACCCAAAAATCAGAGCGGCCGCGCAAAAGGAGTTGCAGGACATCCCGCTCGAAGACCGCGCAAAGCTTCAGGAACTGCTCGACAAATCGACCGACGATGAAGTGAAAGCTCGCCTCAAGCGAGAATCACCGAGATCGACGAGCAGATCGCCACCAATCCACCGCCGCTCTCCATCGAAGTGAAGGACGGATCGCTGTCCGAAGTGGTGCATGCCCTTCATGCGGCCACCGGCGTCACCATGACTTCATGGCCTCCGGACAATGATGGGCAGCAGCATGGGACCTTCACTCTATCCGCCACGAAAAAACCGTTTTGGGAGATTTTCACCCTGCTCAGCGCGAGCATCCGCTGATGGTTCAACGCAACGATCGTTTTCAAATCATGCAGCAGGAACCCGGCTTGTTTCGGTGCATCCCGGCCGCGGCGGCGGGCTTTTTTCTTTTTCCGGGCAATGTTATTCGCTCCAAGGCGGCCAATCTTCAGGCGGCCGCGGGCGAAGAAGTGGGCGACGAGCAACTCACTTTTAATTACACCATCGCCGCTGATCCGCGCATCAAAATTCTTCGTTACAGCCAGCCGGTCCTGACCGACGTTACTGATGATGCGGGCAATGAATTAATGATCGGCGTGCCCCACGGCGCGGCAAAATATGCAGCAAGCCCAGCGCGGTGAAGCACTCTTTCAGGGCTACTCCGAGCTTCAGCTTCCCGATAACCTAGGCAAAAAAATCGTTTCGGCCAAGGGACTGGCTCACTTCCTTGTCCAAATCGCAGAGGAGCATGTGGACGTCCCCGATCCCGCCGCCAAGCTCAACCAACCGCTGGCCGTCGGCGCACGGAAAGTCACGATCACCAAGTTTCAACCCCATGATCAAACGGTGGAGTTCAATGTCACGGCCAGCAACCTCCCGCGCAACCGGCGAAACGATTCCGCCGCCATCATCCATCTTCAAATACGCGACAGCCGCGATCAGGTCGTCTGGGAAACAGAAATCTGGGGCGGCAATGGCGGCTCCATCGGCACTGGCGGATTCAAAGGCCCGTTCAACCTCCGCTTTTCCATCCCCAGCAAAACCAAGGATCTGCCTGTCGAATTTGAAATGAAGGACATTCCTCTTCCTTAATCCACCGTGGGGCGACATGACTTTCGCCGTGCGTTCCGCTAACTTTGTTGGGCTTCGCGGCATTGTTGCGAAGCCTTTTTTCATGCGACCGGGTGACCTCCCTTGCTTAGCGATATGATCCCTCATTCGACCGACCTGCGGGCCTTCCTCCCTGAAGCGGCGCTGACGTCCGGCATTCTTGCGGTGCTGCTCATCCCGATCTTTTCGCCGAAGAAAAACATTCTTGCCGTGGCGATCGCGTGCACGGCTTCCCTCGCGGCCGCGCTCCTCGGCGCAGGTTCTCACATGGTCCACCGCGATGTTCTCTCCGGCGCGTATCTCGGCGGACTTCTCGTGCTGGACCCGTTCGCCTGGTCGATCAAACTGCTCATCATTCTTTTCACCGCGTTCGTCATGGCGCTCTGGTTCGCGGATTCGCACGATAAATTTATCACTCGCGGACAAGCCGGCGACGCGCCGGAGTTCTTCGTACTCCTCCTTTCGGCCACGCTCGGCCTGTGCCTCATGGCCGCGACGAACAATCTTCTTATGATTTTTCTAGCTGTGGAATTGGCATCGCTTCCGAGCTACGTCCTTGCGGGCTTTCGCAAATCGCATCGGCTGGGCGCGGAAGCCGCCATGAAGTATGTGCTGTTCGGAGCCGCCTCCGCCGCCATCATGCTGTATGGCATGTCGCTTTTGTATGGTCTTTTCGGAACGCTGGATGTGCGGGATATCGGTGCGAGCTTCGCCACGGTCCAGCTTCACGGGCCCGCCGGCGTCACTTTTGCAATCGCCCTGATCGGTCTTTTGACCGGCATTGGTTTCAAGATCGCGATGGTGCCGGTGCATTTCTGGTGCCCGGATGTTTTTGAGGGCGCAGCATTGACGTCACGACGTTCCTGTCCGTCGCCTCGAAAGCGGGCGGTCTGGCACTTTTAATGCGCGTGCTTGTGACGTTGTCGAGCCATGGCGTGGCGCAATTCCGCTGGCTGCCCGCCGCGATGCTTGCGATCGGCACAATCACCTGCTTTTGGGGCAATCTCGCCGCATACCCGCAGAACAACATCAAGCGGCTCCTCGCGTGGTCCAGCATCGCGCATGCGGGGTATATGCTGATCGCGATGGCCGCTCTTCAGCCCACATCCGACCGACACCGCTAATCCCGCAGCTGCATTGCGCTGCTCTTTTACCTCTTCATGTATGTCTTCATGAACGCCGGCGCGTTTATCGCGGCAGCAGCCATTGCCCAGCGGCTCACCGGCCCGACCGATGCGGGCATGTCCCTCGGCGTTGACAAAATGGTGCCCACGTCCGCCCACCCTCGTCTCAATACCATCAACGGCGACGACATCCGACAATACGCGGGACTCTCGCGCGGCGCTCCTCTGCTTGCGGGAACCATGCTTGTTTTTCTCCTCTCCCTCACGGGAATCCCGCTGACCATCGGCTTTGCCACCAAGATCAAACTGTTCACGCTTCTGTTCAACATCAGCGGACCGATCGGCATGCTCGGCATCGCCGCGGTGGGGGTGAATACCGTCATCGGCGCCTTCTACTATTTCCGCATTATCCGTCACATGTATCTGACCGAATCGGACGCGCCGCGGCTGATTGAAATCGCGCCGGTCTCGGTGCTCGCAATGGTCTTTATTGCCCCCAACATTCTCTTCTTCATCGCCTACGGATGGGTCGACAATCAAAGCGAGAGACACGCCCGAATTCTGACCACGCCCGCCCCGCTCGTCGCAGAGCAGCCTACCGTTGATCCCGCGATTCCCATTTTTTCAGCGCTTCGACCAGTCACTGACAGGACACCGCCGCCTATGCCTTCGCTGCCTTCGATGCTCATCAATCTCCACCGCGCGGAAGGCGCATCGCTTTTCCGCTATTTGACGGACAGTCCCTCGTATATTTCCCCCATTGCAAATCGATGGATGCCGACCGTTCGGGCGTTGGGACAAGCGGCAAACGAACAACTGCATCAACTCGAAGCCTTTCTGGAGGCGACCGGGGAAAATTCCAACCCGGTCAGTTTCCCGGGCAACTTCGCCAGTCTTCATTACACCTCCATGGATTATCTGTTCGGACGACTGCTGGCCGACAAGCGAGGCGCTGGCGGCGGCCTATGCGCAGGCGGCGGTTTCGCTGGAGCAGTCCGGTGGCGATTCCGTCAATCCCGCCCTCGCCGCCTTCATCCGTGACGGTGCCGCCGCGCAGGCGAAAGAACTGGCCGCGCTGCAAGCGCTCCCGAAGAGGGATCCATTGTAGGTTGCGCTAAAACTCCGTTAACTCCGCCCAGCCAGCAGGTTATCTGCATTTTTCCAAATTAAGTTTGAAAAGCATTACTCACCTCGCAACAATGAGAGGGTCCAATAGGCGTTGGAAGTGGAAATAAACGAGTTCGTGTGGGGTGACGCTCACGGTCCGATCAGCGTCACATTTTCTCGTCTTTTGGACGCCATTATGCTCACAGCCGCACCTTTGATTGACCTCCGTGACAATTCCCGACCCCGACCTGCCCCCACCACCGCCCCTGCCCCCTCCTCTGACCGCCTTCTTTCACTTGATGCTGCACGGGTCATTGCCACATTGGGGGTGGTTTGGTTTCACAGCATCGAATGCGATGCCTTTCATGCGTCCGGGGTGGTTGGTCGATTTTCCGTCGCGTTTTACACCATGGCGGCCATGGTCTTCCTCGTCCAGTCGTCCAATCGCCGGCAGCGGCCTTACTTGTCCTACATTACCAACCGTCTCCGTCGGCTCTATTTACCGTTTCTGGGGTGGAGCGCGATCACCGTTCTCGTGCTCTATCTGGTGACGGGTCCGGATAAAGCAGCGGACCTCCCGAAATTTTCCTGGGATATGTTGGTGGACGGCGGAACGCTTCATCTCTGGTATGTGCCGTTCTTACTGGTGGCAAGCCTTTTGGTCTATCCGCTGACGTCGTGGATGCGCGGGAACTCTGCCCGGAAGTGGATATTGGCGGGGGGCTGTTTGGCGATTGCGATAGCGTTGGATCTTGGGCTGTTTGCCTGGCTGCCGGTGGTGCGCGGACCGGTTGTCGGACGATTTCAGGAAATGACCGCGGAACGATGGTCGGCGGTTTATTGGGGTGTGGCGATTGCCATTGGTTGGTCCAGCGGATTGGTGAGGGCACGGTGGCGCGTACCGCTGGGGGTTTTAGGAGGAATCGCACTTATTGGCACGACCGCGTGGCAGTGGAAATTCGGCGTGGGTTCCGCGTTGAAAGTATATGGTGGGATGGGGTTGCTGCTCATGGCGCTGGCGCCGTGGAAAAATGCGGTGATTGGATTCCTGGGAAAGTACGGCCGCATGTCATCGGGGGTTTACTTCGCCCACATGGCGGCGATCTATATTATTCGAGCGCTGATCGCCGCCGACGGCGCGGCAAATGTGGGGCGGGCTCGCGATGTTGTCGTTTTTATCGGTGCGACGATCCTGGCGTTTGGAACCATCAGTGCGATGGCCATCATTCCGGGCCTGCAGTGGCTTGCCGGTTACGACGAGGCGAGCAAGTCACGCACGGTGACCGCGCTCAGGCCTGTGGTGGCGGAAGATCCCGGATAAACGCGGCAAGTTGTTTCGCGGTGGGACTCTCCGCATTGCGCACGTAATAGCCACTTGTTCCGACGCCAACCGCGAGCGATTCTTCAAGGCTCATTCCCAGCAATTGTGCGGCCGAAAAGCCCGAATTGAAATGATCGCCGGCCCCTGTTGAAATCTTTGGCTGCATGACAAACGGCCCCGCAAATGTCGCCGATCCCTGAGCATTCGCGGCCGCAGCGCCTTTTCGCGGATGCACGACGACTGTCCCCAAGGCCAGCCTCTCGCGAATCTGAACGGCGTATTGCTCCACCGCGCCCTCAGGATTGGCCTCCGGGGCAAAGCCCAGCGCCTTGCTTACCTGTTGTGCCTCCGACAAGTTCAAGCCAAGGATGACGTGCACGTGTGCATTGATTTTTCGCAGGGTTTCCAACGCCTGCTGAAGATCCGCAATGAGCCGTTTTTCCGGATCCGCCAGATCGATGAATACGATGCGATCCGCTGGTGAGAGTCGTGGAAGAATGTTAGCAATGAGACCCTGCCAAATCGCGGTCATGTGGGGAAGCATTGTCCAGTTCACGAGTCCGATCAGGGTGGAACCGTCGATCAGAGAAAACAGCCGCTCCGCCCCAACCTGTTGCACGAGGCAGTCCCAAGTGATGCCATTCAGCGGGCCCATGTTGCCCAGCATGATTTTCCCGTCGAGAAATTCGAGCGCGTCCGTATGCGCCGGCTCAGCGATGGAGATCACCTTGGCACGCGCGACCAGCGGGGCGAATGCGGGGTGAATCGCGGGTGTTCCCAGGTTGCCAATGTACGTCGTTGGAAACCCGATCGCGGCCAGCGCATTGGCCATGATCGGTCCATTGCCGCCGAGTTTCTGCTGCTTGACGACCATTTCAAAATTGCAGGACTTGCCGGCGGCCAGTGATATTTTCTGTCCAAACTGGCTAATCGTGGGGATGCGGTCGTAGTCTGAAGCAGATGTGCGCTTGTCCACCATATCGATGATCTCATCGACGAACCCATCCAGCCCCACCAGCACCGGCTTAACGCCAAAATCGGCGGTATCTAGTTTCAAAGCGGCAGAGTCGCAAATTTCCTGACGAGTCAACATGCACCTTCTCCATGACTGAACCGTGTGGTCGCAGGATCATAAGCGAGCCAAGGAACGTAACCCAGCGGCAGGGAACGTCGTTTGATTTTGCCCTTGGGGACGGGTACGGTGCGGAGGGAGATTCTATGTCGCTCGTCACTGAAAAGCCCGTGTTTACGAATTTAACCGCCATCGCGGAGAACGCGATTGCGATTCGCCACGATCTTCATCGGCATCCGGAGGTCGGATACCAAGAGGTCTATACCAATTCTGTTGTGTGTAAAGAGTTGCAACGGCTTGGGATAGAGTTCAAAACAGGACTTGCTGGCGGCACGGGGGTGGTGGCACTCATTCCGGGGGGAGCCGCGGCGGCCCATGCGTGGCGTTGCGAGCGGACATGGACGCCCTTCCGATTGTTGAGACGACCGGGCTTCCCTACGCATCGAACAAGCCGGGGATAATGCACGCCTGCGGACATGATGGCCACACGGCGGTTCTGCTCGGAGTTGCGGCGGTGCTGGCTGAAAATGTGGACCGTTTTTCCGGCACTGTGAAGCTGATCTTTCAGCCCGCTGAAGAAGGCGGCTTGGCTGCGCAGCGAATGTGCGACGAAGGGGTTCTGCAAGCACCTCAGGTAGATGCTATTTTTGGTTTGCATGGTTGGCCCGGCTTGAAGGTGGGCATGGTCGCGACGCGGCCCACGGCACTTCTCGCGTCCGTTGATGGCTTCACGCTAACGATCACGGGCGCGGCGGTCATGCGGCCGCGCCGCAGGATGCGATTGATCCAATCGTCTGTGCAGCCGCCATGATTCAGGCGTTGCAGACTATTGTGAGCCGCGAGGCGGATCCCAGCGATGCGAGCGTGCTCACCATTGCGCAAATACACGGGGGATCGGCTTTCAATGTCATTCCGGATCGCGTGGAGTTGAGCGGAACGATTCGGACGCTCTCCAAAGGACGGCGTGAGGCGACCGTCGCTTCGCTGGATCGCATCAGCCGGGCGATCGCGGCGGCACATCGGTGCGAGGTCGTGATCCAGTATTACGGCACGACCCCTTGCACGAACAACACGCCCGAGATGGCTGAATTCGTGCGGCAGACCGCAGTGGCCGTCATGGGCGAGCGGAGCTTCGTCTGGGCACCGAAGCCGGCGATGTGGGGCGAGGATTTTGCCTTTTATCTGGAGCGCGTCCCGGGATGTTTCTTCGTGCTTGGGGTGCAGCCGCAGGATCGCGAGAGCTATCCGATGCTGCATAACCCGGCGTACGATTTCACTGACGCGGCGGTGCCGGTGGGGATTCGGATAATGACGGAATTGGCGATTCGATTTCTCAATCGCGCGAACAGTTGATCGTTGAGGTGTGCATGGTGAAGCGGGCGCGAACGTTGGTGGGACTGCTGCTGACACTCGCGGCAGGGTACGGAGTGGGGGGAGAGGGCGGGCGGGCGTGGGGTCTTGAACCCAAAGAAGTCGCGGTTTTATTTAATGCGGATGATCCCCAATCATTGGGGGTCGGGGAGTATTACGTGCATGCACGCGGCATTCCCCGTGAAAATTTGATCGGCATCACCTGCAGTGCCGCTGAAACGATTCCCGAATCGGAGTATCGAACCACCGTGGTTCCTCAGGTGCGAAAGGCCATTGCGGACCATGGCTTGTCTGGGAAAGTGAAATGTTTGGTCACGGTTTACGGAATGCCGTTGTCGATTGGCCCCCAGGAAGTCAGCGCCGCCCAGCGTGCCGAAGTCGCCGCCGACCAAAAGCAATTAGCGGAAACGATGCAGCGGCTGGATGAGGCGGCGGGCTTGTATGATCGCATAGGCGCAAGCCCGGCGACAGCGGCAAGCCAGCCGACCCGCAAGCCCGGCGAGAAAGTCCCCTGGCCCGAATTGATCCAGCGACTCAATATCGCCGCCAGCGCCGCGGGCCGGCGTGTTGAGGCAATGCAGGCCTCGGAACGCGCGCACGCCATGGGGCAAATGGAAGACATGCAGCGGCACGTCGCCGGAATCACCGGCATTCTCCTGAGCTTTCACGTGCGAGACGACGCTCCCGACGATGATCCCGGTCGCGTACAACTCAATGCCATGCAATCGCAATTGAATGACATCAACGGCCAAATGCAGTCGCTCAACAAGCTCCCAGCGACCGCTAAAACTCGAGGGCAAATCGTCGCGCTGCAATTCCGTGCCCGCGGGTGGGTCGGTGAGGCGCAGCAGCTTCTCTCGACCATCCAATCGCTTTCGGCTGACGAAACGGAATCCTGTTTCGACAATGAACTTTCACTTGTCCTCGAGGATCAGAACTATCCACGCTATCGATGGCTGATGAATCCAAAAAACGTTGAGTTCTATCCCGCGGCAAGACATGTCCCGGGCCTGCGGCAACCACTGATGGTCACGAGACTGGATGGCCTCACGCCTGGAGCGGTGACGCAGATGATCGACACCGGCCTGGCGGTTGAGAAAAAAGGATTGGAAGGGAAGTTGTATCTGGACGTGCGCGGCATGCACGGGACGGATGCGTACGCGGTTTTTGATGCCGACATTCGCGCTGCGGCGGATTGGTTGAAATCGAATTCCACAATCGAAGTCGTGCTGGACGATACGCCGGAATTCTTCGAGGCAAAAAATTCGCCCGCGGCGGCGCTCTATTGCGGTTGGTACTCCCTTCACTCATACCGCGATTCCTGCCAATGGGTGCCTGGCGCGGTCGGTTATCATGTCGCAAGTTTCGAGATGGGCTCTCTCCATAAACCGGATGAGACCGGGTGGGTGATCAATTTGCTGAAGCACGGATTTTGCGGGACCTTGGGCGCGACATCGGAACCTTACCTGACGGCTTTTCCAAAACCGTCGAAGTTTTTCCCGCTGCTGCTGTCCGGAGAGTTCACCCAAGGCGAGGTGTGGGAAGTGACCGCGCCAATGGCCAGTTGGCGGATGGGATATGTCGGCGATCCGCTCTACAACCCTTATAAGGTGAAGCCTCGCGTGAAGGTCGAGACGCTAAAAAGGGATGTTGTCCTCCAAAACGCCTTCACAATCCTTCGGGGATAATCGCTTTCACACAACTTTCGGTACGGTCCCTTCCAGAAAGCGTTCCTCCCGCTTTCCAACGACTGTTTCGCGATGAACCAGTGGATAACGGCTGGCGTCTGTCGGGGCCCGCGCGCTCAAAGCAGCGACAAGTCCGAGAATCTCCCTGAAAACCCATTATTAGCCAATTAAGCACTTCTCCAAACCAACCGATGAAACCAACGGAAGCCCTTTTATGTGACGGTTCCGTATGTCCCGCAATGGCCATCATCATTCCGCATCCAATGTCCGCGCGCAAACGCCGCGGACCGGGATCCCCGCGCGAGGATGACCCGCAGGCGCATCCGATTAAAGCTTCCCCTGAAAACCAGCATCATTTTGCTGGCCCTCCTGATCGGCGTGGTCACCCTCTGCGGCAGCGTTTTCCTCGCGAATGCGCGGACCATCCTGAATCAAAACAAAATCGCGCAAGTGAGTCAGTTCGCTTATGCCGTCGCCGCAATGATTGACGAGCATGACCCAGGAGACCGAGCGCTCATTCAGGGACAGTTAAACGCGCGTCGGTCGCACTCCCAATCTCAACTTTGCGATTCTTACGGATCCATCAATGCACGAGTTGGCCCGGTACGTTGCAAAGCCGCGAGAATGGATTGCTTATAAGCAGCAATTCGGCGGCGCGGGTCAGTGGTCGTCCGATGGAATGGGGCGCGTTCAACGACTTGAACGCGACGGACATCTTAGTTACGCCATGACGGTCCCACTGTTTCGCGCACGACCGCTCGGCAATTCCGGGGATATCTACGGATACCTCCACGTGAGTTCCGCCGACGACGAGGACGCATCGCAACTTTGGTATCTCGAGGCCTCCGTTCTTCTGACCTGCATGGCCACGGTATTGATCGCGGTGCCCATTGCCGGCCTTTTGGCGCGTCACATTACCGTCCCGATCCAGCGTCTCGCGGATGCCGCTCTCGCGCTGGCGAATGGAAATTTCGCCCATCGCGTGAACATAAAGCGGTCCGATGAAATCGGCGACCTCATGGACGCCTTCAATCGTATGGCCGACACGGTTCAAACCCAGCAATTGGACATCAAGCGCATCAACGCGGGTTTGGAACAAACCGTCCGCGGGCGCACTGCGCAGCTCGAAAAGGTAAACCATCGCCTGACCGCAGAGATGGCCGAGAAGGAGGATTTCCTTCGGGCCGTCAGCCACGATTTGAACGCCCCGCTTCGCAACATCTCGGGAATGGCGAGCATGCTCATGCTCAAATATCGCGACAGTCTGGAAAAAGACGCGGTGCAGCGACTCGAACGAATTCAAAAAAATGTCGAAGTCGAGTGCGAGCTGATCAACGAACTGCTGGAACTCTCCAGAATCAAATCACGCCGCGAGAAAATCGAGCGGGTCCATCTGGGCCATCTTGTGACGGCGGTGGCAGAGGGGTTCAGCGCGGATCTCGAAATGCACCGGATCACCCTCCGCACCGAAGGCGCGTTTCCTGTCATGCACTGTGAAAAGTCCCGGCTCCGGCAGGTCTTTCAAAATCTCATCGATAACGGCGTGAAATACATGCGGGACAAAAGCGAACGCGAAATCCTCATCCGAGCCCAATGGGCCAGCGACGAGGTTCTTTTTACCGTCCAGGACACCGGCATCGGCATCGCACCGGAAGACTTGCCCCACGTGTTCCACGTCTTCCGCCGGGCGAAAAACGCTTCCGTCATGAAGATTCCCGGCAAAGGCGTTGGCCTCGCAAGCGTCAAGAGCATTGTCGAGAACTACGACGGACGACTCTGGGTCGAGTCCGTTCAAGGCACTGGAACCGCGTTCCATTTGCTATTCCACGTTCCCATTTTGAAGTTGTACAAGAGGTGGCGGCATGAGAGACACGTTCAAATTCGCGGCACAGCCTGTAACCATTCTCCTCGTCGACGACGACGAGGATTGTCGCCAACTCATCCGCGACTCCATCGAGCAGGGAAAACTCGACAACCCCGTCTATGAAGTCAGCAGCGGCGAAGAGGCTCTCGCCTTCCTGAAACGCGAAGGCCAGTACGCTCACGCCCCGCGGCCCGGCCTGATTTATCTCGACATCGAAATGCCCGGCATGGGCGGACAGGAAACGTTGCGCGCTATCAAGAACAATCCGCGCCTCGCGGATATTGCCGTCGTCATGATGACGGGCGTCACGGAAGACAACCAAAAACGGCTCGCGATGGCTAACGGTGCAAACAGTTACACCAACAAACCTACCGATGCGATGTTGTTCATGCAGACAGTCATGGAAAGCACCAATTATTGGGTCCGGATTCATCAATTTCCCTCCGCACACGATCAAATGCCCGTCGGCATGACCGGATGATTCCGCAACGCATCGAATTTCAAAATGCTCGGGAGAGCTGATTTGAGGATGGCATGAAAATTCTGGCGATAGAAGATGATTTTGATCAACGAGAATTGATCCGCGAAACCCTTGTCGACCACTTCGGACAAGACACCGTGACCTGCGCCGAGAGCGGCCACGAAGTCCTCTCATGGAACCTTGAACAGTTCGACGTCATCCTCACCGACTTCAATCTCCCCGATATTTCAGGCCTCGATTTCCTCAAGGCAATTTTGCTGAAAGTCGACCGCCCCGTCATCGTCGTCACCGGCGAAAACGTCCGCCAGACCGCCGCCCAAGCCATCCGCGCCGGTGCCTACGACTACATCCTCAAGGCCGGCGACTACCTCTTCACCATCCCTCTCGTCGTCGAAAAAAATCTCGAGGCCTGGAAGGTCAAGCAGGAAAATAAACTGCTCCACGAGCAGCAACAACAAGCCGCCCGCGAAATCTCCATCAAGAATCAGCAGCTCAAGGACAGCCTCCAAAAACTCGAACAGATGGCTGCCACCGACCCACTCACCGGCCTCTACAACCGACGCCATTTCGGCGAGGTGCTCGAACGATACTTCTCCGAAAGCACCCGCTACGGAAAAGACCTCGCCTGCATTATGTGCGATCTCGACGGCTACAAAAAACTCAATGACACCATGGGCCACCAGTTCGGCGACCGCATCCTTCAGGTCACCGCCAAAATCATCACCTGGAATCTGCGCGTCATGGACGTCGCCGCACGCTACGGCGGAGACGAATTTGTCGTCCTCCTCCCACACGCTTCCGCCAGCCTCGCCCTCACCGTCGGCGAACGCATCCACGCGCAATTCATCTCCCAAATGAAGACCCTGGTGCGAAACGATTTGTCCCTCACCATGAGCATGGGCATCGCAAGTTCCCTCCACAATCGCCCCGGCAACTCCGATCAGCTCGTCGCCGTCGCCGACGAAGCACTCTACGAAGCCAAACGCCGCGGCAAAAACCAAACCATTGTCTCCGACAAAATCCGCACCCCCGCCCCCGCCAAAACATAAACGCCCGCACCACCACCACGCCTGCGGAGTTCACGCTTCAGCGTGCCGTCGACCTCCCCAGGACAAATTCTCCCTTGGACGAATTCATCTGTATCCACTCCCCATCCCGTTGTATCCTATTCCCCCATGCACCCTCCCTCGATCAGCCACGACAGCACGCTCGGCCCCTACCGCCTCATCCGCAAACTCGGCGAAGGCGGAATGGGAACCGTCCATCTCGCCTATGACGATACCCTCGACCGACATGTCGCAATCAAAGTGCTGCGGCTGCAGGACGCCACGCCCCACGCACAAGCCGCCATGACCAAACGCTTCATGCGCGAAGCCCGTTCCGCCGCACGCCTCAATCACCCGCGCGTCGTCACCATCTACAGCATCGGCCAAACCGAAGGCTCGCTCCCACGGCCCTATCTCGTCATGGAATATGTCGAAGGCGGCTCGCTCGCGGATCAACTCCACGAAAATGGCCCCATGGATTGGCGAACCGCCGCCGAAGCCGTTCGCGACGCCCTCGAAGCGCTCAGCGCAGCCCACGCCGCCGGAATCATCCATCGCGACATCAAGCCTGCAAACCTCATGCGTGCAAAAAACGACGGCGGAATCAAACTCGTCGATTTCGGCCTCGCTCGCGTCTTTGAAACCTACGGCTCAGATCACGATCTCACTTTTCCCGGCGGCTTCGTCGGCTCCCCCAGCTACGCCTCGCCAGAACAAGCCGCCGGTTCCGCCATCATCGACGGCCGCTCCGACCTCTACTCCCTCGCCGCCACCTGGTTCACCCTCCTCGCCGGCCGCCCCCCGTTCCTCGACGACGACCCCGCCGAAATATTGCGACACCATCTCTCCTCTCCCTTCCCCGACCTTCGCCAATTCGCGGACATTCCAGCACCCCTCACCCACCTGCTAACGCGCGCATCATCCAAAGCGCCCACCGACCGTTACACCACCGCCAAGGAAATGCACACCGCCGTCGAACAGCTCCTCAAAACCACCCATACCGCAACGATCTCAAAACCCCGCACCCTCACACCCCCCAAACCCCTGATCGAAGAAACCCTCACGGAACTGGAAAGCCAGCTCGCCCTCGCCAAAATAAAAGCTGATAGCAGCACCCAACTCGCCGCCCTGCGAGGCCTCTACGGCCTCTACACCCAACTCGACCGCCGCGAAGACGCCACCAAAGTCTTCCGCGAGGCACTGGTCCTCCACGTGCAAATCCACGCACCAACCCGCCGATCCGCTTGAAAATTGCTGCAAACGTGTAATAATATGCGACTCTTCTCTGCACCCGTAGCGCAATTGGATAGAGCATCTGACTACGAATCAGAAGGTTACAGGTTCGACTCCTGTCGGGTGCATTCAAATAACGCTGTTTTCCCTATGAAAACCGCAATCTATAGTAGCGTACATTGTGCTGCATGATGCTACATAATGCTACAGTAGGCTACATTTCCTAGCACCCCACATAGCACCGAATGGAGTTGGGCCGCATTCCGAAAGGAAGTCGCCATGCCCCATGCTACCGCTCGCCGTTTCAAGTTCACCGTCAAAGCCATCGCAGCCGAGCCCGCCCCGCATATAGGCCGCGTGTACCACTACGACACGCTTATCCGTGGGCTCGCCCTGTGCATCACTGCATCCGACAAGCGGACGTTCTACCTGTACCGCTGGGTGAACGGACGCCCCGAACGAATCCGCCTCGCCACCATCGGTGATATCACAATCGACCAAGCACGACGTATGGCCGCGGAGAAGAATGGGCTGATAGCCCAAGGGGTCAATCCTCAACGACAGAAGATTGAGGCTCGCACCGAAGCGACGTTTGGGGAACTCTTCACAGCGTACCTGGAGCAATACAAAAAGCCCCGACGTCCAAAGTCGGCACCACAGGACGAAGCCAACTACAACCTGCACCTATCCCATTGGAAGAATCGCAAGCTCTCGGAGATCACACACGCCGCGGTATCCAGCCTTCACACGAAGATCGGCGCGAAGCATCCGTACCTCGCCAACCGGCTCATGGCACTCATTTCTTCGATGTTCAATCGCGCCCGTTCGCTCGGCGTGTCCATCGTGCGGGCTGCGGGAGAGGCACCGAATCCGGCTGAGGGCATAGAAAGATTCAAGGAAGAGAAGCGGGAAAAATACCTGAACCCCGACGCAGTATCACTATTCTTTCAGAACTTGAGCGCCTTACGATACAAAACGACGGCGGACTTTTTCCGCTTCGCACTCTTCACCGGCCAGAGGCGGGGGAACATCCAGACGATGCGATGGGAACACGTATCGGAAGGCGTGTGGAGAATGCCCGATACCAAAGCCAACCGCTCGCACACGGTTCCATTAACACAAGAAGCCCTTGCGGTCCTGGCAGAGCGTAAGGCCGCGGACGGAGAGTCACCGTGGGTATTTCCTTCTCCACGATCCGCATCCGGCCACATTGTTGAACCCAAGGGCGCGTGGCAGGCGTTGATGAAGAAATCCGGCCTTGAGGGATACCGCGTTCACGACTTGAGACACACGCTCGCATCGTGGATGGCGGCGGGCGGGACATCGCTTCTCTTGATCGGCAAGGGGCTCGGGCATTCCCAACCGGCGACGACGGCGCGGTATGCTCACGTCGCCACCGATCCGGTGAAGGCGGTGATGGCCGCAGCGACGGCGGCGATGATGCAGACCCGATACACTTATCTCGGAATGGCAAAGACGACGCCGGGGTGGGGATGCTTATTGAAAGGACGATGATGAAAAGCAAAGAATGGGATGCCATCGGGGAATGCTTCGCGGCGTGGGCTGCTGAACTAAAAAGCGGAACGTACTCGATACGCATTGCCGAGGATGAAGCTGGAATCATGTTTTTTCTGCGATGGGACTTAACCATCGACGGAGAGAAGCGATTCAATCAACGCCCCATCACCATGCTGGAACTCATGGAGTGCAAAATTTCTCCGTCCGAGCTTGGCGCGAGCATGCGGCGCTGATGCGAGCTGAACTTAATGTTCTTTTTTCCGCTGATCGGGAGTGATCGTCGGCACCGCCTTGGCCACCGCATGTTTTAATTGCAGTGAGAGCCAGTGCCGCCCATCATTTTTCATCCCCTGACGTTTCGTGTTGCATTGCGTCGTTGACCGCGTCTAATACACTGACGGCAGAAATCTCGGTGTCTATCTTCGAGAGCGCATCGCCTACGATCTTTTCGCCTTTCGTCAAATGCATTACGACGTGCTGAAGTCTGTCTGCATCGGTTCCCACTCCCTGCGCTGCCGAAATAGCCTTCATCAATTCAATTTGAACCCTCTGTAGCAAAACCTGCGCGTACAGAGTTATTTGTTTTTTGGTGCGTGCATCCGAATCCCTAACGGCAGCAGAGTCCGCCTGCCAACGAGGGACCAGCTCATGACTATGAAGCACTCTCGCCAGAATAATCGTCTCGTCGTACGTCGCCTCATCGCCCGAGACAATAGCTTTTATCCGTTCTTCAGGAATTTTTGCGACCAATGCAACATCAGAAAATTTCCACTTCCGAACTCGCAGCAAATTGCCCAACATATCTCCGATACCACCGATTCGCTCGATGCGCAAAGGTGACACACCAGTTTCACCGCTATGCGTTCCTGAACCAGCGGGCAATTCCTTCTGCGCGATTAAGATTTTGTCGATCTCATCTCTTGCGTTATCGAGAATGTTGAGCCTAGCACGTAACACTTCTCGAAACCCACGAAAAAGCGGCCACACGTCATCTTCTGGACAATAAGATGTTGCGAAAGCACGTACAATCGTCGCCAAATTGATCCCTGACGCGCGGGAAATCTGGTGAATTGAAAGAGAAAAAGCATGCGTTAGTTTCGCGGCCAACGATAGATAAGCCGTCCGGCTTTTATTGCTTTTTAGATGAAGCATTAGCGCACTGTCAGTTGTGCTCACCATCAAACGGGCACTATGAATTTCCGGACGATATTTGTCTAGGGCTGCAATAACAACGTCCGGTGGTATATGAAGTGCCTCAGCAAGCGCCCGACCGACTGCGGACACGGTTGCATCTCTTGCGTCCTCGCGGCCCCTAGACTCTAGATTAACTATCGTCGTTGGCGAAACTTTCGCGAGTACCGCAAGGTCTCGCTGGGAAAGACGCGCAAAGTTACGAAGTTCCCGGATAATGCCGCAAAACTGGTTTTCCATGCACCAATTCTGAAGCAATCGGTGCCCCTTGTCCACCATAAAATGATTCATAACACCGCTTTTTGAAACGTCTTATAACGTTTTTGATACTGTATTGTTGCAGAACGATACCGTATGAGCCTATAATGAGCCACTACGAACGTTTAGGAAGAGGTTTTGCGTGACACGAACTATTGTAATTCGGGAAAATACATCGATCGCTGTTGCGGATGAAATGAAATCCATGCTCGGGGAACGCACCCGCTCCAAAGCTGCAACGCGCCTTATGGCTATTGGCCGAATGGCAATTGCTACCGCCCTCGCCGAGCGTGACCCAAAACGCCGCCGCAAACTCCTCACCCAATTCGGATTCAACTAATCACCGCTCCCGCACGTCGCGGGGCGGTTTCATTTTTTTCTCACGGAGGTTTTCCACATGACCACGAAACGCAACCGGACACCAAAGGCCACTCCGAAGCGACCGCCGCCACCCGCAGGCGGCAAAAATAAAAAGGGCCTTGAAGGAGTCGCAACGACGGCAAATCACAGCGACACAGCCAAGGCCCAAACTAGCACGAGCAATCATACCGTACCGCCCGCCGAGACTTCAACAACAAAACCGACCATTCGCCCAGGCATTATCTTCCTCGACAGCCTCAACGACGAATTGTGTCTTGTGGTGAAGGTCATCGCCGAAGCCAATGACGTTCACGTCGTTTGCGCGAGCGGGTCATATTGGACCATGAGCATGAAACGCGTGATGGAATGCGTTGAGAAACAGTACGACGCCTCGGGACCGTTCAATGCGCTCGCCAACCACATCGCGGCGAGCTTTGAAGTGCATCCACTGACCGCACCATTCGCCCCACCGCGCCGGCACCGCGATATCCCCATTGCATGTACAACAGCCGGGCAAGACTTCATCGGCAAACTCCTCCTCGCCGCCGGACTTGATTGGGACTCTGAGTGGAAGCCCGAAGACATCATTGAGGAATTGACCAGCATCCGGGACGGAATGTTTGCGGGGGTGAATGCTATGGACCGATTGATGAAACTCATCGACGCGAGCGGTCATAGTGTTCTAAGGTCTATAACGTGGCCAGGTGTAGTTGAGGCCATCGAGAGCGACTATGCCAAGTTAGGAGAACTCAACAAAACTGTCGCAGACGCGGGGCAGCAAAGAATTTCCGCCAATACCATCGACGCTATCCTTTCCAACGCCGACGAAATGCAACTCCACGAGGTCGCCGCAGAAGGCTTTGTATTGCGGTATGGGTTGCAAGAGACGCTTGATACGACCCAAAAAAGCACCCTCACTGCGCGCGAATTACTAAATGAAGTCGCCTACAGAGTCGAAAGTAACTCGGAACATGAAAAACTCGCCAATGAACTTCGAGAATTCATCCGGCAAATAGAAGGCGCTTGCGCAGGTAATGGGGGAATACATCGGTCAACCGTCAGCGCTTGTGATGGCGGTACTGGCAGACTATGCGAAGATCGCCGCAGACCGCGCAACCGCATCGCCAGATAAACCGGACGTATTGGAAATCATCAAACACTTGGAACGTGCCGCATTCCAATTCGCCCACGTAGTTGACGAAAATTCCGCTCTTTGCGTTGGAGCAGTTGCCCTTGCCGACTTTGACGAAATGCTTGTTATCAAAGCCCAAGAGCATATCGAGTCCGCCATACAAACAAGTCTAAAAATCGTCGGCAATGGCGCGGCGGGCATGGTGGCGACAGAGCGGGCTGTGGAGCGTGGGAGGTTGTTGGAGTTGGAGAAAAAGTCGGAAGGGGGTGGCAATTGAAGACGCTCGCAAAAATTAAAAAGTCCACTACCGCTCAGGCCACGCCAACCTCGCACCCGAACCGTCCGCAGGAATGGACGGATCGGTACAAAGTCAAACGCCCACCGTGCCTCGACCGACACGGCATTGAAGACAAAGACGCCTTCATTATCGATGGCCACAACCAAAGCGCCATGAAGTGCCTCATGGAAGGCGTCGTTGGGGTATTCTCACCCAAAGCTAAATACGTTGAGGGTGACGTGGTGTATGTGTTCGCCAAAAATGGCGATCAATACTTCGGTCGAATTTATTACCCGTCCAAGTCCGTAGTCTGCATCGTGGGCGACTGTCGCCAATACTTTGCAGACATCGTTCATCGAAAAGACATCCGCCTCATCGCAGCCCTTGTGGAGCGGCGGATTGAAGTGCCCCATGGGGAGAAGATGCGAGACGTGCACCGCTATGCGAGCGACCCGAAAAACCGCCAAGATCAGGGCATTGCAATTGGTTACAGCAACGTTGAACAACGTATCGACTCTCACATCGCGTCGGACAAACTTTTCGCGGCGTTCAAGGCCAGCGGGTTGGCACACTCGACGCTTCGTGACCTGAATGAGAAATTGGAATTGAAAGGGGGTGGCAATTGAGTACAGCAAACATAACCGTTGAAATTACTAACTTTATTTGCTTCAAATGCGGTTGCCCATACTCTGCGCCAACAGTTCAATGGAATAACCGGCGGAATGGTGGCAAACCCATCTACTGCCCGAATGGCCACGAGAACTTTTTTATTGAAGAAAAAAGTTTCAAAGAATGGGAAGATCAGAAGCAAGCACTGGCTGACATTCGCGAGGAACTCCAGCGAAGCCGAGCGGAACTCACCGACACCAAAGGTATGCTCGTCACGCTTCGGCACCGCGCCGAACAGGCTGAGGCCAAGGTTGACGCCGCACCGCCGGATGGATGGCACCGATGCAACAAATGCAGCGTCCAGTTCTATGGGCCGAAATGCTCGTGCGGATTGGATGGTGAAAAAGTTGCGAATGTGCCTCAACCGCAAGCCGATGAAACGGCGGACGGTAAATCGACCGTCAAAATCTTCCTCAACGAATACAAAAAGCCGCTCTGCCCAATCTGCAAAGAATCATTCAAATCTGTAGGATTTATTCGCCGCCATTTACTCGTGAAGCATGATGCGGCAGACCCCTACAAAGCGATACTCAACAAGCAATACGAAATTGTAAACCTATCGAAAACGATGGTCGAATAATCACGCGCCGGCGGGATCACCCCCCCGCCGGCTTTCTTTGGAGTCTGCATGCTTTGTATATCCAGAGGTAGAGCCGAAACGGTGATTCTGAAAGCTCCAGGTGAGTTGCCATTCACCGTTGGCGTTGGATTCATCCACGAGGACTCAGCCACGATTACCTTTACCCGCGTCCCCGTTGGCCGCGTCGTCGCCATTGAGTTCCCCGGCCTGCCACCAGTACGTTTCGTAGTAAATCGGATTGAGCCTCGCCGCTCTGTCAAATTCGCCATCGACGCCGACCCATACATCCGCATATCGCGCGGGGGAGGCCGTGATCGGGAAGCGTTGGACGGGCAGGGAAGGAGAGAATTGTGAAAACGAAAGCGCCACACGCTCTTTCGGAAGCGGAAACCCTTCGCCGCATCCGGTTCCTTATTCCGAACTATGACCAACTCGACAACACGCTAGACATTCACGGAGTGGCAAAAGTGATCGGGATTCCTGCGGGCACGATCATGGCGGACCGTTACAGAAAAAGGCGTTTTGTCGAACAAGGACTAACTTTTGAAAAGCGCGGCCAGCGTGTCGTTTACTACAAGCGCATCGTCGGGGAATGGGCCATCAAGAACACCTCGCACAAATTCGACGGGGGTGGGGAATGACCACGCTCAACACACGCCAGCACATCATCATCAACCTTCTGCCGACTCTGATAAGTTCGCACTTTCAAACATCGCCGCGCGAAAAATTAGTGCCGTCGCATTTGGTCGAAATCGCCGGGATGTTTGCCGACTGCATCATCTGCGACAGTTCGCCCCCCCCCCCCCCCACCGCCAGTGCTGAGAATTGCAAGGGAGGCACGCTTGACACCTGAAAACTCTGACGCGCAAAGAAGCCTAAAGCCATTCCCAACCGAGTGTGCCGGGTGCGGATCATCGAATCTTGAAGTGAAACCCGGCAAGGCGGAACACGCGGGGATGCTCACATGCGTTGATTGTGGGCGTTTTTTGAAATGGTTATCGAAACAGCAGTATGAACAGGCGGCAGGTAAGGCGTCGTCGGTGAACACGTGAGTGACCGTTGGCGGATCATCCTGCGCGCTGAAGGCCACGGCCCGCCGGCCATTATCAGAATTCGGAAGGCGCTGAAGGTTCTACTTCGCTCTTTTGGATTGCGATCAGAATCCGTTGAATCCATCGACCCGCCGGAGGTTATGAATTGTGCAGGGTGCGGTCGCCCAGCGAGGTCAGATCAGCCACCATTCGTGGATAACTGTTGTGTCGATTGTCGGCACTGACTATTTTTTTTGGAGTTACTCAAATGAGCAGGATGAAAGATGCGGAAATTGACGCCCGAAACAACGCCGGGGACCATTTCATTCCACCACTCTCGGACCGGGATCGGATCGCCGAATCGGCCATGATTGCGCTTATCGGGGCTCGCGTCATACACCCCGAATATTTGACAAGACTTTCTTACAAGATTGCCGACGCGATGAGGGTGGAGAAGGAAGCTCAATTGAGTAGCTCGTCATCATCATCCTCATCCTACAACGGGGTTACGGGCACGTGAAAACTACGATCATGGAAACCTCTCAAAAATTATGCCCGTACTGTGATTTTTTCGCAGTCACCAAGAATACTTGCCAGCGGTGCGGAACGATCATCGCCACGGCGGACTTGATCCCGACGAGGCGGCAATCAGCAGATCGACACCGCCGCGGATTCGCGCAGGTTGACGACGACGCCAACGGCGGTTGGGCACAAGTGCCAAAGGCGTATGAAGATCCACAATGAATGGCGGATCGTGAACCCCAGGGACCAGCCTTAAACGCTCGCGGACGCCGGGATTTTTGAGGATTCGTGATGCGAAAAGTGTGGTTTCAAATCTGGATGGTACTCACGCAAGGGCATCACAACGTTGTGTATTTTCGCAAGCGGTACGGAGGGCGGCTACGTTCGATTCGATTGACTTGGCAGCTTGCCGGAGCGTGGTTTGAAATTATGAACGGCGGGATCAAATCAGATTGGTTTTTGATCCAGGAGTACAGCAATGACTGAGATATTATCGCTGGAACAAATTGAGGCAGACAAATCGCTTTGCAATTCAGCATTGCCAGGACCGTGGCTTGTGGGTGTCGGCCATGACGGAAGGCCGTTTTATGAGATTCTTGAGCATACGCACGAAACTGTTGTTTTTGCCAATCGAGTTTACGCCAAGGATGGGCCGCATGACGACGACGGGTACAACATCAGCGAGGAACACGCCGGTGTATCACCGCGACGAGTAGCCACCGCCAAGCTCCTCACTCGCGCGAGGACAGCCATACCCCTGTACATAAAAGCCCTCGTCGCAGCCCGTCTAAAGATTGCGGAACTTGAGGCGTTGATAAATCAGGATGGCGGCTATAAATCCCATTTCTCAAACCGCCGAACGGAATCGGATTGACTTGGACTCTCACGGATGATCGACGTACCGGATGAATTGAAATTTATACCTCAATGGGTCGTGTGGCGGATGCTCGTGCGCCACGGGAAAAAGACCAAGGTTCTTTTCGACCCGATCACGGGCCGCGCAGCCAGCACGACCGATCCATCAACATGGCGGACTTTCGCCGAGGCGGAATTGGCAAAATTCGTCGGCGGCTACGATGGCATCGGGTACGTGTTCAGCAAGCCTCACAATATCATCGACGGGAAAACGGGTGAATTCATCCGCCGCATCGAAATTGAGGATCCTTATTGCGGCATCGACCTTGACGATTCTCTTGACGAAAACAAAGCCCCGCTGCCGTGGGCCGCGCCGATCATCGCACGGTTCAACACCCGCGCTGAAATCTCGCCGAGTGGCCGCGGCGTGAAAATGTTCATTCGCGGCAAGCTCCCGCGTGTGAATGAAGGAAAGTGCCGCTGTCGGAAGGGCAATATCGAACTATACGACCGCGCACGTTTCTTCACCGTCACGGGCACGCTCTTGGCGGGGACGCCGACAGGCATCGCAGAGCGTCAGGCAGAGTTACTGGCGTTCTTCAATGAGACGTTCCCGCCACCGCCGCCCATGCCGCCGCGCATGCGTCCTACCGGCACCACCGCCAATTTCAGCGACAACGAAATCATCCGCCGCGCCGGCACCGCCAGCAATGGCATGAAGTTCCGCCGACTGTTTTACGATGGGGCCGTCGCCGGCCATGCGTCCGGCAGCGAAGCCGACCTCGCCTTGTGTTCGATGATCGCTTTTTGGGCTGGACCAGACCCCGACCGCATCGACCGCATCTTCCGCGCTACGCGCATTGTGCGATGAAAAGTGGATTCACCGCGCCGATTACCGATCCGCCACGATTGGTAAGGCTTTGGAAGCGGGGCGGGACTTTTATACCCCGCGCCCATCACGGTTAGTTGGATACCTTCGCCCAGCGACAAACGTATCACAGAAGAAAGAATGCGAATGAGTTACGAGGAGCAACCGTGCATTGAGGGTGTAGGCGCATCAGACGATGGGCTGATTAAGGCGGAATACAAACCACCGCGCCGTCGTCACGCTCGCCGTGGAAAAATGATATTCCATGAAGTCGCCACGAACACAAAAATATATTCCGACAACCTCGACCCCGACGACGCCCAGGACCGGACGCGATTTATCAACACAATGGTGAGAGAGTTTGACGCCTACAGCGCCGCAGACATAAAGAGCATGGTCGATGATGCGATGCGAGACCATGAAAAGCTATCAATAAATCCTTCCGTTGCGCCCATCGCTTCGGAAAGTTTGGCCGGATTTAATCCCAACGAAGGGGAATTCAGCGGCAGCACTATGCCCACAGGAGATTTTTCCGAATTGCCCGTTGTGATGCTTCCAGGTACAGCAAGCACCGTGTCGACGGCCGCCGCGACGCTGGCGGGACTTCTAGACAATCTCGGCGGGTACTACGTGCGGGGCGGGGTATTGGTAACAGTCGCCGATGAGGATGATGCCGAGGCCAAAGATAACAAGATCATCAAACCAATCACGAGCGCCACGCTCGTCACTGAATTTGAGAAAGTATCGAGCCTCAAGAAATATGACAAGGAAGGCAATCTAGTGAATGCGGTATGCACCGAGGCTACAGCTAAAGTAATCGCAGCCGCCACTGTGTTCCGTGATCAACTGCCAAAAATCACGCTTTTGAGCAACTGCCCCGTATTGATTGAACGCAGCGGAAAAATTCACGAGGTTTCATCATACGACCGCGAATCTGGCATCAAAGCGTTCGGCAAACCAACCGTGCGAATGAAACTCGCCGAGGCAAAGGCAGTGTTGGAGCTTGTGTTGAAGGACTTCAATTTCGCAACGCCATCCGACCGCTCGCGTGCGTTTGCAGCCCTGCTTACGCCGGCACTTATTCAAGGCGGTCTACTCGGTGGACGCGCCCCGATTGATTTGGGTGAAGCTGACAAGTCGCAGTCTGGGAAAGGTTATCGAAACAAACTCACTACCGCGATTTATCGCACAACACCGCAGGCTGTTGCACCGCGAGGGCAACGTGGAGGCGTTGGTAGCTTGGAAGAAAAGTTTGATTCAAAAGTCGTGAAGGGATACAGCTTTATTTCCCTCGACAACATCCGCGGCACAATTGATTCGCCAGCACTTGAAAGTTTCATGACCGAAGATTCCTACACGTGCCGTATCCCATACTCTGGAAATATGGATATCGAGCCGCACCGCATCGCCATCCAAATGACCAGCAACAAGGCGGATTTGACTGTCGATTTGGGAAACAGATCGTCCAGCGTTCGCATCATGAAACAGGCCGATGGGTTCCAATATTCTGTCTATCCCGAGGGGGAAATTCTCGACCATATCCGCGCGAACCAGCCACTTTTTTTGGGTGCTGTTTTTACAGTAATCGCGACTTGGCTCTATCGTGGGAAGCCTCGCAGCAACGAGAACCGTCATGACTTCCGCGCGTGGGCGCGGTCACTGGACTGGATCGTTGTGGAGCTACTCGGTCAAGCCCCACTGCTCGACGGCCACAAAGAAACGCAGGCTCGTATGACAACCCCCGCGCTCAATTGGTTGAGGGACGTGGCGTTAGCGGTCAAAGCCGCCGGGAGGATGGAGCGTGTATCAAGGGTCTATGACCTCTTCAATATTCTTGAACAAAACGGCAATGTGGAAATTCCTGGATTGGTTGACGGTGCCGACACCAACGACGAAACAATCAAAAGAAACATCTTCCAATCTATGGGACGCCGCATAGGCCAATGCTTTACAAAGTTGGGAGTATCGACGCCAGATCGCAAGATGGATTCGTTGGTAATCGACGGCATCTACATCACCCGCTACACCGAATGTGACGAGGTGAACCGCCGCGACATAAAGTTATACCTCTTCAGCGAAAATCCGGATTCAGCAGTTGCGCCTGATGAAAACGGCAATCAGGCGCAAACCGACTCGCATCAGGCGCAAAACCAATGGTGGGACAAGACATGACCGCAATCATGAACAACTCTCTCTGCCCAAATGAACGAGGCGGCATAGTTCGGGAGCATTTTGCGCCTGATGAAGGTGTTTTTAGCATGTTGAATAGCGCATCAGGCGCAGCGTTTTCGTGGTCAATAACGCGGTTTTGCGCCTGATGCGCCTGATGCGCCTGATGTGTCATGTAGTAGATATTTAAGGTGAATTCAACAGAGGGAATTGAGGTGTCTGTGTTTATTTTGACTTTAATTTTCTTATATGGCGCACATCAGGCGCATCAGGCGCAAACGAGCGGCGAACCGCAACGGAAACAGATCGTTCATGTACGACATATCGTCAGGGGGTATGGGTATGTAAATCCTCGGGGCGTTAAGGCTCCAGACCGTACGCACCATCAACGTGTTTTCCCGCAAATTAAATCGTCTTAGACGTTCGCTGCACACTCGGGGCATGGAGGCCAGTTGAAAGGAGATCAACCGTGGATGATCGAAGCAAATGGTGGGACGCTAAGGCAGTGGCCGCGGCAATTGAAGTGAGCGAACGGACGGTAGGCCGTCGATGTAAAGATCGCGTTTTCGAGTGCTATGACACCAATCCGGGCGGGAAGCGGCGGAAGTGGCGAATCAACCCCGCCAGCGTCACAAGGCTGACGACTGCGCGACAATTAGTGCCATTAGTGACAAATAACGAAAAGTAGAGAACGGTTCGGCGGGGCTTGCGTTAATGTTGAGTCACACTACTCACTTCTGGAGATCGCATGCCCGTCTTCACGCATTCGGATTCAATACATCCAAAATTCAGTCTGCCGATGGAATTACTGCTATGCCTGCCGTCTTATCCGCATCGGGTTCCACTCTCAACCATCGTTTCCGACCTTCGCCTCCAAACTCAGATTCAGGCCCACAATTTAATTGAGCAGTTGCGAGAGTTGGGCTTTGAGATATTCGTGACGAACTCAACCAATTATGGCCGGGTCGCGTGTGTGTCCACACGGTCATGGATGGAGGCACGCGCGAGTGGGGAGAAGTATTGGGACGAAATATACGGACCTCATGTAATGGGTTTGTAACCGAATGGCCCCACAGCGATTGAAATAGAGGCTATGTTGAAGTCCGACAACATATCGCGGGCCATCATGGGATGTAAAAAATGCTCATACAAGCGATTGCAGATGCCGCTGGACCGGACACCACATGGTGGATGTCATTTGCTTCTCTCGTCAGCGTGATAGTGCTGGTTGGGGACCGGTTGTGGAAGCGCCCGACCAATAACTCATCCGAGGATGTAGTGATGAATGGTATCCGGCAACTTGCGGAATCGAGCAAGATTTTGAATGAATCGATGCGGATGCAAAATGAAATTTCCGCAGATCGGCACCAGGAAACGATGCGGGCTTTTAGCAACCATCGAAGGCAATGAATTCAAACGTCTCGGGAATGTTTTCCGAGAACTTGAAAAGACCCACAGAAAAGGAATCCACATGAAACTCCGAACCGTTTTGCCTCTCATCCTATCGCTATTTTTTATTGCAGCCGCACCCACGATGGCACAGACCACCGCCCCGTCACCGCCTCAGGTGAAAATCCCCACCGCCGTGGTGCAGGCTGTGAACACGATTAACTCAGCGATGCCTGGACTTAACGCAAGTATCTCCGGCATTCAGCAGGCGCAGGCCACCGGGGACCCCGCCGCCGTGGTCCAGGCCACCGGCAATGCAATCTCGCAGGCGACCGCGGCGGCCAGTGTGGTGCCAACGCCGGCAAGCCCATACCTCGCATTGGCGAGCTTTATCACCGCTTTTGCCACGCCACTCATTGCCGGACTCTTTGGGCTGTTCATGCACAAATCAAATCAGGCGGCGCATGCGACCGCGCAGGCGGCTATCGCGGGCAATAGTTCGCCCAAGTAAAGGCTCTGACGATTCTCACATCACGGGCCGATGGCAACGTCGGCCCGTTCGTGACAACCCTCAGCAAAGGACCGATTATGAAAGTTTTAATTGTCAGCGGATTCAACGAGAAGGTTGGCGACGGGTCGGGCATTTGGGATATCGCCGATGCTCTCGATTTAATCCTGCCGTCTCCAGTCACCCGCCGACAATGGGACACCCTTGACCCGACTGACATCCCCGGCCACGACGTGGTTGTGACCTATTCGTATGGTCAGGCCGCACTGTGGCACGCGATGTATGTGCTTTCGACAAAGCCGATCATTCAACAATTGTTCATCATCGCCGGCGTTCCCCGCTTTTGGTTCGGTCAGTTCTATGGCGAGCCGTGGCACATCCCATCGAATATCTCCGGTGCAGTCGCCTTCAATGTTAATTCGGTACCGCATAGCGCGGGAATCCACAATGCGTCTGACGTTTATCTCAATGTTAATTGTGACGGTCCAGGCGTTGACCATTGTTCGATTCAGGGGCTCGCATCGATCAGAGTGCGCATCGTCGCATACGTGTCAGCGGCGATGCCCTCCGTCGCTGCCAGCGCTGGCGCACCGCGAACTCGTAGAGACACGCACGTACCCCGTTGGCAGCCTCATTCATCCATCATCCATGTTTAGTCCGGAGATACCATGCGTTCCATTCAAAGACTTGAGGCCGTGACGGTGTGCGTCGGATATGCGGACTTTCTCGCGGAGACTGCGAGCTACAACGCCGGCCTCCTCGACCGGTGGATCATCGTAACGACCGAGGACGATGAAGAGACGCGGGAAATCTGCCGTGTTCACGATCTTGAAACGGTTCTCAGCAACGATCATCGCCGCGCCGCCGGCGGCATGGATGGAGGGGCGTTCAACAAAGGCCGGATGGTAGATCGCGGGCTCTCCATGCTCTCCTCAGATTCGTGGCGTCTACACCTCGACGGCGACATTGTTTTGCCGCATCAGTTCCGCCGCATGATCGAGGGGGCTCATCTAAACCCCAACAATCTGTACGGATGTGATCGGATGATGGTCCGGTCATGGGAGCAATGGCAGGCGGTAAAAGCCAGCGGATTTCTCGGCCACACTCATTGCAGCGTCAACATGCCAATGGGCATCGACATCGGAACGCGCTGGGCACTCTCGGCCAGCGGATACGTCCCGATTGGATTCTTCCAGCTCTGGCACGGTTCAGCGGATGAATGGCGCGGGCGCAGGCACCGCACGTATCCGATCAGCCACGGGGACGCGTGCCGATCCGATGTTCAATTCGCCCTCCAGTGGGACCGCCGTAATCGCGAGCTTTTGCCGGAGATCGTTGTCGTCCACCTGGAAAGTGAGCCAGCAGAACTCGGGGCTAACTGGTGTGGGCGCACGACCAAGAGATTTCAGAGCCGTCCATATCACTGTAAATCGGGGCCATCCTGAAATGAAAACCATGCCCGCAAAACTTGAAGCCCACTTCAACGGCATGATCGCCGTCGATACCCGACCGCTAATGAAGCGGGATCGGTATAAGGCAATCAATGGGGTGAAGCGTACGAACATCGAGTCGGTACGCGTGATCTCTGCCGGAGACGCACCACCGCCGATCAAGACGGAAACGCAGACGACTATTGACCATGCAGGGGATACGACGGTCGGGACGATCTTAACAGGCCCCATCGACCCCGCCGCCGTCAATCAGAACGTGCTGGGCGATTGTTGGCTGTTGGTCGCAATTCTGCTGATTCTGTTTCGCGACCCGTCTTATTTTGACGACCTGATTGTGCCCATCGGTGACGGGAAGGTGGTCGTTCAATTGTGGTCGAACGGGCTGATTATTCAGATTACCACATCGCTCGTCGTCTCCACCGATTACGACAAACCAGTCAATGGGGATATTCGGGTGGAGTTGCTGGAGAAGGTGTATGCGTTTTTCCGCAATGGGATCAGCGATTACTACCAGTTGAACCTCGGAAACGTCGTGTCGGCGCTGGCGGCGTTCGGATTGGATGTCGGCGGCACGGTGGTCGCCTCATCCGCCATCATTGCCGCGATGAATGCGGGGTCCGTGGTTTCTCTTATGACCACGCCCACGGCCCCATCGCCGTGGGTTCAGGATCATTTTTACGCGGTCCGTGCGTCGGACGCCGCGGGCAACCTCCTCATGCGAAACCCGTGGGCCGGCTCGATTGATATTTCGCCCACATCTCCATCGACTGTTGCCAACCCTGCGATCTTCAACGGCGCGCAGACAGGATCGTTTCCGGTTAGGAAGCGATTGCTGGCGGCCTATGTTCAACAGTCACCGCCGCCAGCCACCTCCACGACGACCACTACAGCGCCGTTAACCCCCTCCATGACCCCCCAGGAGCCCACCATGACCATCGCAATCTCCCCAACCACTCCCACAACCGTGCCCGTTGTCAGCGGCATCCCCACGGGGATGCGGATTGAGTCTGGACCGTCAGGTATCCCCAACCTTGGCTTTGTCGATCCCAAGGGGGCTTATGTCGATTTCGCCGTCAGCGTTATCGCAGATGGAGCGTACAATCTGGTCATTCCCATCGGGTCTATCTCAGCCGTAACGAGCATCATTTCGGTCAACGGGCAATCCGTCGCAACCAGTTCCACCCCTGCTAGTGGAGACTGGCAACGATACGTATCGTGGACCTACCGCATTGCCCTCCCCACCGGACTATCAACGCTCCGCATCGCGACCGTGCCGGGCACTCAATGCAACTTCCGCGACCTGACCTTGACGCCAGTGGGAGCCGTCGTGCCCGCTACGCCGACGCCAGCCGCACCTGTCGCTCCATCCGTCAAGACTATCCGGAGCATCACCGTCAACGTCACGTACTCGGACGGCTCGACCGAATCATTCTCCCGTCCCTGATTTTTAAGGATAAAAAATGTCCCTCCAACTCCTCAACAGCTATGTCCTGTCAGGCTCTACGTTTCCGGCTGGCTGGACCTCCAACCACTCTGGCACGTCGGCATACTCGGTCAGTGGAGGACTGCTCGTCGGATCGGCGGCATTGACGATCAACCCGCTGGCGTCGGCGCTCATGCCCGAAACTGTCCTCAATGGTCAAATTCAGGTTTATTTCCACGGGACTGGGCTCAATCATATTCGGGTATTCGCAAAATATTATGCGACTTATCCGTCCTATGGGGAGACGTGCTATTACTCCGACATCGGCGGGGATGCGTTCAACAAATTCTTTAACGGAGGAACGGTATTTGGTGGGGCCGCGCATGGATCACAATCCCAATTCATCAATTTTTTCGACACCACAAAAGATTACGTTTACACCTACTCGGTCCAAGAGTTAAGCCCTGGAACCAACACGATCACCGCAACACTTGCGCTCGTCAGCGATCCCACAACGATTCTTGCGACCCAAACTTGGACCGACAACGCGTTCACAAACGCGGGCGGTGGAGGTGCTTGGCAGTTTGGTTTGCAGGCCGATACGACCGGCAGCATTTATCGTGTGGACACTTTTCAATACACTACGCTGCCTGCAATGACGCTCCCAACTATCAGCAGCACCAATACGACAATCACCATCGTCCCCGGCACCGTCAGTGGAGGAACCTCGCCATATTCGTATGAACTTCACCGCTCTACCGACCCGACCTTCACTCCGAGCGGGGCGACATTGATTGCGTCCGGCAGCTCGGCTCCGACGACTGACGCACCTCCGCCGACAAAAAACACCACATACTTTTACGCCTACAAAATCACGGACTCGACATCGCCAACTCCCCAAATTGGCTACTCTTCCAAGATTGCCGTCGCCCTCAAGACCCGGCCCTCAATTAAGATCGCGGTAGTCGGCGACTCAATCAGCAGCGCGGGCGGAAATCCAGCCGACCCCATCAACTCGCCGGGGGCAACCGCCGCCGCGTTTAAGGCGGACCTTGAGGCAATTTTGGGTTGCGACATAACGCTCGCAAATTATGCGGTATCCGGCACTCAAACGAGCGACTGGATCAGCGGCGGCGCGGAGTACATCGCCTATCAATCAGCAATCGTCGCCTTTGCCCCCGATATCGTTCTGCTCATGCTCGGCGCAAACGACGCGGCGGTGGGATTACGCACCGCCGCTGCGTACCAGGTCAACATGCAGGCCATCGTCAATTGGTGCCGCGCGGCCACGTCCAACCTCGGCACTGGCAAGGTCGTCGTCAATGGCTGTCTCTATTACAACCAGAGCTTTGCCAATAGCGCATTTGTCGATTCAACCAACGCGTTGCTGTTGGCCTACAACGCATCACATTACAACTTGAGCGGTGCAATCATCGGCGACCGCACCGCATATCAGCTTTTCGCCAACAATTACAACGCATGGAGCGCAGACGGACTGCATCCGAACGCAACTGGTCAACCCGTGTTGGCGGCGGCTTGGTCTAATACGGTTTTATTTAAGCTTTTTAGTAATGCGAACGGGGCGGGAGCGGGGCAACTATCAGGCGGCGGTTTTGGTTTTGGATTTTAACAAAGGAATATCATCATGAGTCGAGGAAGCGCAACACCATTTGTTACGTCGGCAACGCCGGCCACGCTCAGCACCGTCTTTAATGCAAGCACGGATGGCCCGGCCCGCACGTTTGAATTTGAAGCTCCCACAGCGAATACGGATCGCATCGCCATCCAATGGACCGACATTCAAGGTCGCGTCAATTTTCTCTCCATCGGGCCCGGCGGAATCAAGCAAATAAGCGGCGGCACTAATGGCAATGGAATCGCCCTCATCCAAATTCAATCCGCAAGCGCAAGCCAAAGCCTCTATGCCGATTTATTGGTAGTCATGTAAATGCCAACTCGCCCACCCATTCATCGCCCAGCCTTTCACCAGTCGCACGACGAGCGTCGCGGAACGGCGGCGGAACGTGGATATGGGGCGAGGTGGCAGAAGTATCGGATTTGGTTTCTCGGACAGCCCGAGAATGCAGTGTGTCGGCATTGCAAAGCGGAAGGCCGATTCACACCCCCAACCGTGGTTGACCATATCATCCCGCACCGCGGCGACGATAAGTTGTTTTGGGACAACAGCAACCATCAACCGTTATGTGAGACGCACCACAATAAAAAGACCGCGACCGAGGATGGGGGATTTGGACGATGACAGTCAAAGATTTTTCTATGACCAGCATACGGGAGTTGCGGGGATTTGAATCGGCCATGACACAAGACGTGGCTACCGACCCGACGCCGGAGATGATTAAGAATGCCACCTTCAGCCGAAAACCGACGAAGCGTGAATACTTCGATTCCCTGCGCGTTGCCAACGCCACCGATCACATCAGGGAACTTCCCGCGCAAGGCGTCTCGCTCCATTGCATAACTCGCGGCAACTATTCCCTCTTCGATATCGTCCCTGCCACCATCGCCATGATTTCCCCCGCCACAATCGCCGAACTTCGGATTGCAACTCTCGGATTTTCGGTCAAAAACGCAAACGATCTTTTCGCCATGATCGACGCAGGCAAGATCAGTGCGGCCAAGATCGTGTGCAGTTGCTATTTCCGCTCCACGAGCACCGAGATTTTCGAGCACATGACCGCAGGGCTTTATGTGCGCGGTCAGAAGATTGTGGCGATGCGCAATCACGCCAAAATAATCATGATGCGGACGACGGCGGGCGAGAGTTACACGGTGGATGGATCGGCAAATTTAAGAAGTTGCAGGAACACTGAACAGTTCACCATCACCAACGACCCGCAACTCTATGATTTTCACAGCACGTGGATGGATACCGTGTTGGCAGCGGGGGACACAAAATGAAACGCGGACCCAAGCCAAAGCCCAATGCCCTCAAACTCGCCCAAGGCAACCCCGGCAAGCGGCCAATCAATGGTGATGAGCCGAAGCCGCCGCCAGGTGATCCCGTGTGGCCAGAGGAGATTGTTGACCCCATCGCACAGCAACGGTGGTTCTCACTCTTAACTGAACTTCGGGAGATGAAGATATTGGCGAAAACAGATCGTGATGCGATTGTGATGTACTGCCTTGCCTACGCTCGTCTCGTGCGTTCACAGAAGAGGGTTGTCGAGGATGGAGAAGTGGTGAACGTTGGCGGATCACCGCAGCCCAATCCTTATCTCCCCATCGCAAATAAAGCGATGGAGCAAATGCGGAAGCTCGGCGCGGAGTTTGGTTTGACGCCTTCCAGCCGGTCGAGCCTGCGCGTGGAGAAGGATGCTCCTGAAAACAACCTTGCGAAATTCTTGGGCGGGGGCGCGGATGAAAACGCAAAAGCTCATAGCTCACCCGGCAGAGCAGTACATAACGGATGTTTTGGCGGGGAATATCGTCATAGGCAAGTGGGCACGGCTCGCGGTAGAGCGCCATGTGAACGACCTGCGCGATGGCCACAAGCGTGGGCTTCGGTTCGATCGCGCGAAGGCCGAGCGGGCAATCCGCTTTTTTTCTTTCCTCAAACACTCGAAAGGCGAGTGGGCGGGAACTCAGTTTGCATTGTCGGACTGGCAGCAGTTTATTTTGTGGTGTCTTTTTGGCTGGCGTCGGGCGGATGGGTTCCGGCGGTTCCGAATGGCTTATGAAGAGGTCGCGCGAAAAAATGGCAAATCGACGTTTGCAGCAGGGATCGGACTTGAACTCTTCGCCGGAGACGGCGAGCCGGGTGCCGAAGTTTACACCGCCGCCACGAAGCGGGACCAGGCACGAATTGTCCATTCAGAAGCCGTCCGAATGGTCAAAGCCTCGCCCGACCTCAAAACGCTAATCGCAGTCCTAAAGGACAATCTATTTCTGGAGGAGACGGCGTCAAAGTTTGTCCCGCTTGGCGCGGACTCGGACACGCTCGATGGCCTGAACCCGCATGGCGCGATTGTCGATGAGCTTCATGCGCACAAAACTCGCGGGCTTTTGGATGTTCTGGACTCCGCTACGGGATCCCGCCGCCAACCACTAATCTTCATCATCACCACCGCCGGCGCGGGCCGAATCGGCGTCTGTTGGGACATGCACGCGTACTCCGAAAAAGTGCTGGAAGGGATCATTCAAGACGACACTTTCTTCGCGATCATTTATGCGATTGATGAAGAGGACGACTGGCGCGATCCCAAAAACTGGCCTAAAGCTAACCCAGGGCTCGGTGTGTCGGTCAAAATTGACGATTTGGAGCGGAAGGCCAGAAAAGCCGATCAGATGCCGACCTTCCAAAACGAATTCCTGCGCAAGCACATGAACCGATGGACAGAGCAGGCGCAGCGTTGGATTCGCATGGACAAATGGCGAATGTGCAAATCACCTATGGCCGACATCGACCTATCTGGCCGGCGGTGTTTTCTCGGCCTCGATTTATCGACCAAACTGGACATCACCGCCGCTGTGTATTGTTTCCCCCCGACCGAAGCGGATCGGCGGTGGAGGTACAAGGGTCGTTTTTGGGTGCCGGAAGAAACCGCCGCATCGCGAGAGTCGAACGACAAGGTTCCCTATAAGACGTGGGGGGAGCAAGGTTTCCTTTTTCTTACGCCGGGCAACGTCATCGACTACGACTACATCCAGGCTCAAATTGAGACGGATGCCAAGCTGTGGGATGTCCAGGAAATCGGATTTGATCCCTTTAACGCCACCCAGCTTGTTTTGAAGTTGCAGGCGCAGGGCATGACGGTCGTAGAAGTGAATCAAAGATTCAAAGACCTGAATTCTCCATCGAAGGAACTGGAAAAGCAGATTGTACATGGAGATTTTGCGCACGATGGAAACCCAGTTCTGGATTGGATGGCGTCCAATGTGGCCGCTGAAACAGACTCCGCAGGCAACATCAAGCCATCGAAGTCAAAAAGCACCGAGAAGATCGACGGCATAGCCGCAATAGTGACCGCTCTTGCGCGGGCAATGTTCAGCGACACGAACGAAACGAGCGTCTACGAAACACGAGGACTACGCACGCTATGAAAATGCCAAAAATGCCGAATATTCCGCCCAGCACGATCATCGCAGTCCTCGGAGCCACCAGCATCACCGTGGGCGCGGGGCTGATTTATTTTCCCGCATCTCTCATTGTCGGGGGCGGATTCCTATTGGCCGAAGCGATCACGAGCGGTCGGCCTACGCCGCCATCCAAACCAGAGGAGCAATAATGGGTTTGCTTGGAATCTTGCGGGAAAACCGCTCAATTGAAAATCCGAACGTGCCTATCAACATGGAGCAATTGGCCATGCTTCTGTCGATGGGTCCGACGAAATCCGGCGTTCAAATCAATGAGGCGACGGCCTTGACCTTCAGTGCTGTTTTTGCCGCCGTTCGCGTGCTGTCCGAGGCGCTAGGAAGCATGGAGGTGAACGTTTATCGGAACCTCGAAAACGATCAGGGCAAGGAGATTGCCCGAAGTATGCCCGCCCACCGGCTTCTCTCGACCGCCGCCAATGAGTACATGACCGCCGCCGTGTTCAAGGAGACGTTTTTCGCGAATCTCGTGTTGTGGGGGCGAGCGGCGCGAAGATCGAATATGACAACGCCGGACGCCCTGCCCGACTCATCCCCTTTATGTCCCGCCTCATGCGCCCGACCCGCACCGGCGGCGTGATGAAAATCCAAGTGGACGGCGGCGGGGAATTCAGCATGGATGAAGTGCTGTACGTTCCGGGCCTAAGCCTGAACGGGATTGAGGGGCTTTCACCCATCGCCTACGCTCGCGAAGCCGTGGGACTCGGAAAGGCTGCGGAGCTTTTCGGCGCAGCATTTTTCGGGAATGGTGCAAATGTGAGTGGAACCCTCACCCATCCCAAGAATCTCACCGATGGCGCTTACCGCCGTTTGATGGAGAGTTGGAATGCGAAACATCAGGGCGTGAACAACGCCAACAAATTGACGATCCTCGAGGAGGGAATGACCTACAACCGCGTGGGGATTCCGCCCGAGGATGCGCAGTTCCTTCAAACCCGGAAATTTCAGGTGCAGGAGATCGCCCGTATCTACCGCATCCCGCCGCACATGCTGGCTGACCTCGACCGTTCGACAAACAACAACATCGAGCAGCAATCCCTCGACTTCCTCACCAACACGCTTGCGACTTACACGTGTAAATTCGAACAGGAATGTGATGCTAAACTTCTCCCGCCAGGCGGACAGTATTACACCAGCTTTAACGAGCGATCGCTTTTGCGCGGCGACATCAAATCCCGCATGGCATTTTATGCCAGCGGCCGGCAGAATGGATACCTCAGCGCCAACGACGTGCGCGGGATGGAAGACTTGAATCAGATCAAGGGCGGCGACACATACCTATCGCCAACCAATATGACCGACGCCGCCGACCCGGTCGAAGAAACTGACCCGCCGACGCCCGCCGATCCGTCCGATGATGAACCGGACTCGCCGAAGAAAAAGAAAAAGGACCGCGCGCTACCAGTGCCAACCAACCGCACCGTGGACAACGCCAACGCCATGCGCCGCCTCGCTAAATCACATGCCCGGCTCTTCGCCGCCGCCGCCGAGCGGCTCGTCAGGAAAGAAGCGAGGGCGGCTGAGCGTTTCGACGGTCGAGACGCGGGAGCTTTTGAGCAATGGGCCGAGAAGTTCTATGGGGAGCATCGGGACCATCTTCGAGAGGCATACATCGTGCCAGCCGAAGCCCTCGCCGAAGCCGCCGCGGGCGGGGATGGCCTCGCCCTCGACCTTGCTGCCGCCGTCCAAAGCGCCGTCAACGTGTTCATTGACGCTGAACTAAAAAGCGTGCGGGAGTCACTTCGCACGGCTTTCGGGGCAGGCCGGGTCAAAGAATTTTGCCAAGAGCGAGAGAAAACCCGCCCCGCCGCCGTTGCGTCGGAGTTGTCACAGAAGATCGTGGATATTGTCGCCCTCAAATTGAAAGGATAAGCCGCATGGCTACCAAAATCGTCAAGGAAAAAGAACTCCGCACCTTCACCATGAAGGAATTGCGTGTGCGACGGGACGCCGGCAAAGCGCCCGTGATCGAAGGATACGCCAGCGTGTTCGACAAAAATTCTTTCGACTTGGGCGGATTTGTGGAGCGCGTGGCCAGAGGTGCGTTCACCAATACCCTTGCCAAGAACCCCGACGTGCGGGCACTCATCGACCATGACAGCGGGAAGGTGTTGGGTCGTACAAAATCCAACACGTTGCGGCTCACCCAGGACGATAGCGGGCTGAGCGTGGAGATCGACGCCCCCGACACCAGCTTCGCCCGGGATTTGATGGCCAGCATGGACCGTGGCGACATCGACCAAATGAGCTTTGGATTCTGGACGGTTAGCGATTCGTGGGCAGAGGTGAACGGCCTAGTGGTGAGGACGTTGCTGGAGGTGGAGATAGACGACGGCGACGTATCCGTGGTGACCTTCCCGGCCTACCCGGACACCAGCGTTGCCGTCCGCGAGCTTCGTACATGGCAGGGCAAGCAGACGCCGCCCAAGACGGCGGAATTGAGCCCGCAACAGATTCGCCAGCGGCGAGCGGAATTGAGCATGTAATGGGTTTGTAATCGAAACCATTGCGGAGAGTATCCCAACCTATAGAGTTGGTGAATCGAAAAACCCGAGCCCACCACGACCCCGATGAACGGCGCAGAGACGACGACGCGGGAAACGTGAGACGCAGACCCGAGGCATTGCCGAGACAAGCACGGGCTGTTCGCAAGATTAAAAACCTTGCTGACGGCCCGTGCTTTTGCTTTTGGGCTACCGCAAATCGCGGGGACCGTCGGCGCAAGCCGGAGAATTCCATGTCTCTCACGATTGCCCTCAAAGAAAAACGCACCCAGCGCAAAGCCGCACTCGATGGCGCCAACGCCATCCTCACCAAAGTGACCGCTGAAAAGCGGGAGTTCACCACGGAGGAGAATGCCGAGTTTGAGAAACGCCACAAGGAAGGCGACACCCTCAAAATCGACATCGAACGTATCGAGCGCCAGCTTGACGCTGACCGGGAAATGAATGAAATCAAGCCCGACGCCCGACGCGGCGGACGGGAAGACATCACCGGCGCGGACAACGCCGCCGAGGAGAAGTTCACCAAGATGGACCCGGCCAAGGCGCGAAGCCTGCGCAAGGAATCGCTCCGCAAGGTCATTATGAATGGCTCGATGGCCCACCACACCGAAGAGGAACGCGCGTTTCAGGAATACGAAGAGTCGAAGATCGACAGCGAGAACAAGCGCGCCCTGTCGCTCGTCACCGGCTCTGCCGGCGGCGTCACGATCCCCACGGAACTTTCCACGCAGTTGGAAGTTGCTGAAAAGGCGTGGGGCGACTTGCTGAACTTCGTGGACACCACCACCTACCAGACCGACACCGGCCATCCCCTCACCTTGCCCAGCATGACCGACGTGGCCAACAGCGGCGAAAATCTCGCCGAAAACACCACCGCCACCAGCACGCAGGACCCCACGTTCGGGTCGCTCACGTTGGGCGCGTATCTTGTTGACTCCGGCATCGTGCTTATTCCGATCATGCTTTTGCAGGACTCGGGTTTTGACATCGAGAGCTACATCAAAGCGGCTGCTGCCGAGCGTTTGGGCCGTCGCAAGAACAGCCTCTTCACTAACGGTACCGGCCCGACCACTCAGCCGACCGGCCTCATGACGGTGACCACGCTGGGCGTTACCGCGGCGTCCGCTACCGCCATCGCGTACAGTGAAATCCTCACCCTCATTCACTCCATCGACCCGGCCTATCGTCCGAAGGCCAAGTTCCTCTTCCACGATACCACCTTGCTGGCCATCAAAAAGCTCGTGGATAGCAACGGTCGCCCGCTCTTCCTCGCCGGTGGAACCACCGAGGGCATCAATGGCAGTGACCCGGACCGCATCAACGGCTACCCATTCGGGATCAATCAGGACATGGCGCAGATCGCGACGGGCAATAAATCCATCGTGTTCGGCGACTTCTCCAAGTACAAGGTCCGCACGGTCAAGGGCATGCAGTTCGTTCGGTTCCAGGAACGCTACGCCGACAAGTTCCAGATCGGAATCATGATGTACCAGCGCATCGACGGCAATTTGATCGACGCCGGAATGCACCCGGTCAAACACTACGTTCACCCGTAATCGACGCATGGGGTGTCGCTCGGGGCCGGCCTTACGCCAGGGCCGGCCCCACCCGCCCTATATCGTTGTTTTTTGTATCACTTCACCCACAGGAGAAACCCCATGCCCGTCAAAGTTGTATTTGAGGAGAGCGTTGCAGGGCCGAATTTCGCTTACAAGTCGGGACGCACTTACACGTTGACCGACGAGCCGGAAGCGTTTCGCTTCATCGAAAAAGGCATTGTGAGCGCCGCCGATGAAGCTGGCGAAAAAGCGTATGCCGCATGGAAGTCGGCAAAAGACAAGGGCGCCGCCGCCAAGCCCGTCACTCCCCCCATCAAGTAAGGGATCATGGCACACGAAGCGCTAAAACTTGTGACGCCCCCCGGTGTTGAGCCGGTGTCCGTGGCTCTGGTGAAAAGCCAAGCCCGCATAGACGCCGACATCACGACCGAAGACTCCCTCATTGCTGTCTATATCTCGGCAGCGAGGCGGTACGTGGAGGGCGCGTGCGGGAGGCAGATGATTACCGCAGGGTATCGCCTCACCGTGGATTGCTTCCCATCCCCGTTCGGTCGGCCTTACTACTCCGGCGCAGGTGCTATTTCGGGAATCGACATGCAGCCGCTTCTCGGACTGGACATTTTTGACCCAGCCAGATCGGCGTTTAAGTTGCCCAACCCACCGCTCATTGCGGTGAGTTCCATCACGTACATCGACCCATCGGGGAACGTTCAGACACTCGACCCCAGCACCTATACGGTGGACGCGGACTCTGAACCCGGACGCATCACACCGTCAACGGGATTGAGTTGGCCGGCCACCAAGCCGGTCATTGACGCCGTGGTGGTGAATTACACCGCTGGCTACGGCACGGCTGGCACGAACGTACCAGAGACGTACCAACTTGCGATTCTCCAGCTTGCGGCCCATTGGTACACCAACCGCGCCAGCGTTTCCCCGGGAGCATTAAACGAGGTTCCGATGGGGACCATGGCGCTCGTCATGCAAGACCGCGTGAAGGGGTTTTAACAGTGGGAAAGGCCGACATCCAAGCAGGGGAACTCAGGAATCAGGTGCAGTTGCAACAAATAACGCGCACGCCAAACGAGATGCGAGAATCGGTGGAGACGTGGACAAATGTGGGCGATCCTAGATGGGCAAGGGTGACACCAATTACCGCCAAAGAACGTCTCGAATCAGATGCGCGTGTGGTGTCGAATGTTTCCCATATCGTCGTGACTAGGTATTTCCCGGGCCTCAACAGCACGGATTTCAGATGGATGTTTCGCGGGAATGTGCTGGACATTGTTGGGGTCATTGATATTGAGTCGCGTCAAATGTTTTGGGAAAGCTCTTGTAATCAGGTGCAGACGTGAGCAGGCCGAGGTTTGTAATCAAAGGACACAAAGAACTGTTGCGGAAGCTCCAGAATCTTGGCAGCGCTTCCACGGCGGCGAGGGTGCTGAGGAAAGTGACGAATGCCGCCACCACACCAATGCTCAAAGCCGTTCGTGACAACATGCCTGTTGCCAGCGGAGGTCTAAAGAAAGCGGTCGCAAAGAAAATCTCCGGCAGGAACTTCAAATTTAACGGACGCGTGGGCGTGGATACTTCAAAAATGACCACGCCTACGGGAGAGCATGAGAAACCTGAACGCGTGGCCCGTCACCTTCATTTGGTCGAAAAAGGTTTTGAGCATATCGGAGGAAAAGTAGTGCCTGGACAACATCCGCTTCAAAAGGGCTTCGATTCTTCGCAAGCTCAGTGCCTTGCGGTGTATGAAGAAAAACTCGCCGAGGCCATTGAGTCCGAAGCTAAAAAAGGTTGACGCATGCCCACATTGCAGACAGTCGAAGGCGCACTCACTGCGATGCTCATCGCGGATTCCGGTGTGTTTGCCCTCATTGGTAACCGCATTTCGACTGCCACGGGTGCGGATAAAAACGCGCGCCCAAAAATGTATCACGAAAGGATCGGGACCGAGAAACAGTACAGCAACGACGGCCCAGCGAGTTTGCGGCAATGCCGCCTCTACCTCTATGCGTCCGCCGATGACCTGTTAACCGCCCGAGCCATCGCGGACGCCGCCGAGGCCGCTCTTGACGGCGTGAGCGGAACATTTTCAGGGATACGAATTGGTTGTATCCGCGTCACAGACATCAGCGACGACCATCAGCCTGTTGAAGAGGGACAAACAAAACCGCCGCAACGTGTGCGGCTTGAATTGACCATTGATTACTACCATTAAGGAGCGCCGGAAAATGCCAACCAACTCAACACTCGGTTACGCCAGTCAGCTCTATCATGCCCCCACCGGAACAACCACATGGGTGAAGTTTGCCGCGTCTATCGACCTCAAGGGCCCAGAGCCCGAGGTTGGGGACGTGAAGATCACCAATAACGACAGCCCTGGCAACACCCACGAGTACAAACCCGGCATGATCGAGCCGGGCACACAAGAGTTCGACGTGATTTACAACAAGACCCAGGCCGCCGCAATTTACGCGACGTTCGGAGACGGGAACATCTACGACTACGCCGAGGTTTACCCTGACGGCGCGGGGTGGACATTCAGCGGCTACCTCAAGAAATTTGGAACCGAAACCAAAACAGAAGACGAAGCGATCAAAAATCAGATTACGCTCAAACTGACCACGAAACCCGTGTTCAGCGCAACATTGGGAACTTCCGTTCCCGGAGCCTAACGTTTTTTTAATGCTCAATTTTTGAAAGGCTACCTCCCATGCTCACTCGTGAAACCTTCCTCAGCAAACGCGCTATCGTTACCAAGTCCGTCGAAATTGATGGCTTGGGAGCGGTGCGGGTTCGTGAATTGACCGTCGCCGAAGCGAAATCGCTTTCAAACGAATTCAAGGAAAAAAATGCCGACGCGGCTATTTTTATCGCGCAGCGGTGTTTAGTGGATGAAGCTGGTTCCAATTTGCTTACCGCCGAAGAGGCTCCAGAAGCCCTCAACGCACTGGGTATCGGAACCCTCAACAATATCGTGAAAGCGGTTCTTGAACATTCAGGAATGCAGACAAAGGAGGCCATCGACCCAAAATCTTAAGCCCGGAAAATCGCTTCCTTTTCCGGGTCTGCCTCGCCGTAGGTGTACCTCATCCCGACATGCTCGAGACGATCCTTTCTCCGCGACAAGTGAGTGAGTGGAAGGAATTCTACGCAGTCGAGCCGTGGGGCGAGGAGCGGGCAGATATGCGGATGGCCCGCCAAGTATGGGCAACGTTGCAAGTTGCATCTGGAAAAAAGCGGCTTGACGAACGTGATTACATGCTCACTTTCGAGGCTAAAGCCCCGCCGACGCAAGAAGAATACCGAGAACGATCCATGCGAGCCTACGAAAGACACGTCGCGAGACTTGGAGCCAATTAATGGCAAAACAAATCACATCTCTCAGCGTCGGCCTGTTCGGAGATATCGGCAACTTCTCAAAAGCCTTCTCCGGAAACGCCGTCGAATCGGTCAACAGCTTTGTGAGCGGCATTCTCGGTGCCGGCGCGAAAATCGGTGCCATCACCGGCATTGCAAGCATTGTTGGAACCGCTTTGGAATCCATTGGTAGCGCGATCACCCAGGGGTTCGGCGTCCGAGGGCAATTTGCAGCGATCGACAATATTGCCAAGCTCTCAGATCGCCTCGGCATCAGCACAGAGAGCCTCACGGGCTTTCAGCATGCCGCAGAGATTTGTGGTGTTGAAGACGAGGAATTGACCAACGGGTTTGAGAAGATGTTCAAAACGCTGGGGAAGGCAAACGGCGGATCAAAAGAGGCGGTGGAGACGTTTAACAAGCTGGGCCTGAATTTCCAGACGTTGCAGAACGAATCTCCGGACGATGCGTTCAAACAAATTGCGCAGACGATCAGCCAGATTCAGAATCCGGCACAGAAGGCTGCCGCAGCGATGGACGTATTCGGTAAAAGTGGACAGACCCTTATCCCGCTTTTGAACCAAGGTAGCAACGCAATCGGCGACATGCAGAGCGAGGCATCGCGACTCGGAATCACGTTCAGCAGGTTGGATGCATCCCGCATTGAGCGGGCGAATGAAGCAGTGAACCGATTCAAATCTGTTTTCGTTGGCATCGGCAGAACCATCGCAATTGCCTTCGCCCCATTCGTGCAATTTACGGCCGACAAACTCACTGCCGGCCTCAGTGCCGCCGTCCCCGCCATCCAACGGATCGTGGGGAACATTACGGGCGCTATGTCGGGGATTTATACCTACATCGCCCCAGTCATCACCAGGACGGTTGCCTTCGTCACCAACGCATGGGAAATGATTGAGCCGAACATCAGCGGAGCGATGGCCAAAATTTATTCATCTATTTCCAACACCTGGACATCCATTTACAACTTCATCGCGCCGATTCTTGGAAGCCTATATGAGGCGTTTTCGAGCCGCTGGGAATCCATCGTTGAAAGCAATGTGGCGTATGGCCTCGCGATCTGGAACACGCTGTCCGCGGTGTGGGGCGCTATTGAGGAACTTGCATCACAACTGTGGCAAGGAATTGTCATAATTTGGGACTCAGGGGCGGAACTCATTACCGGTTCTACGACTGAAATGGGTGCGGACACCACCACCGTGTTCGAGAAGATAATTGATGTCGGGAACGACATGAAAAACGGCTTGACGGCGGTTTTTGACACAGTTGAATACGCGATCACGCACTGGCAGGACTTCTTTGAACTTGCTGGTACAAAGGTGGCGCTAGTTGTGGTGCGCGTTGGGAACCAAATTGAATACATTTTTAATGAAGTCATCGTAACCACGGTTGGCTACGCAATCGCCGTTTTAGTGTCGAAGTTCCAGAACTTCTACGACTTCACCACCACCATTTTTGGGAATCTCGGACACAACATTGCAGCCGTTTTCACTAATTTGCCAGGCCTCATCAGCGGCAAAACAAAGTGGAGCGACGTGTGGACTCCATTGACGAAGGGCTTTGAAGAAACCGTCATTGAATGGCCCGGCATCGCGGAACGGGAAAAAGGCGAACTAGAAAAGCAGCTTGAAGATGAAAACAACTATCTCGAAAACAATTTCGCGGATGGATTGGCGGACCACATTGCGAAGCGCCAGCAGGAAGCTGAGCAGGGCGCAAAAGGTGTGAGCGATTTTTTCAAGAACCTTTTCCACCCTGTGGCCGCCCCAACGATTAAAGCTCCAAAAATCGAACAACCATCGCCCCTCAAAACGTCACTCGACCCGCAAACCCTCACCGTGACGATTGAGCCTAAACTTGCAAAAGCGATTCACGCGGGGAGCGCGGAGGCACAGGCTTTGGCATTCCAGTTTGCAACAATTTCCTCGCCGGCGGGAGCGTCCGCCCCACGTCCGGTGGCTGCCCCCGTGAGAGCCAGCGCATCGCCCGGTGGCACGCTCATTTCGGACAACCGGCGCGATGAAAACGAACGCCGCAACCAAACCTTTTTAGACAAGATCGAAAAAAACACGCGCCAGCCGCTCCTCGCTGTGGCGACGTTCACATAGGAGTCCCGACGTGGCCTATCTGACGACCAAAGAACAAACCCAATTGGCGACGACGAATCGCACAAAGGACGAAGCAATTGCAACGCGATACTTCTTAGTTTTCTACAACGTTCGCACCGCACCCGCGATTGCGGAAACCGCTACATCTATCCCAATTTACTCACAGGTTTTGCCCGAGGATGTAGTGGCCACATACCCACGCCGCGTGAAATCAATCACCGTAAAAGCGTGGGATGATCAGGATTCTGTGGTTGGCACCATTTGGCAGGTGCAGGTCGATTATTCTGACCGGACAGATTTTCAAAACCCACTGAGCGTTCCTGCGGAAATCACGTGGGATTTTGCCGACGCCACCCAAACCTATTTTTTGGATAATTCGCCGACGCCAAAGCCGGTGGTGAACTCCGCCGGCCAACCGTTTGAGCAGCTACTTGAGCGCGAAACTGGCACGGTGGTTGTGACCTATAAAAAGAATGTCGCAGCATTCAGCCCCGCCACCGCGATCACTTATTGCGGCGATGGCACCAACGGAAAGGCGGTCAACAACGACGCGTTCACCATTGATGGGTACACCGTTGCTGCGAATCGGGCGATCATTTCAGGAATGAGCGCAGGGCCCTTCAAGCTAACAAACGGTATAGCCTACAGGGAACAAACCATCGTTCTCAAACTCCGTCAATCGTGGGACGACACACTTGCGGATGTCGGCTTCAACGAATTGGACGGAAGCGGCAACCTCAACCCGATCATGATGGCTGACGACAACCCGGCGAGCCCACCCATAAAGACCGACAAGCCATGGCCGCTGGATGGCAGTGGTGTGGGCAAGGCGGATTCATCGGACACGCCTGCAACGCTCACTTTTAAGCCTTACAAACCGATGTCATTCGCCGGTTTTGGATTCGCATAATGCCAGACGCCGTTTACGGATTCGCAGCCAAAGAAGTTAATCGCATCGCTCGTGCAGTGAAGGCGTTCGAGAGGACGCCTACGAACTTTGTGGGCGGGCCGAGCGGAAGCCAGGACGGGGAAGCGAATGCGGGATGTTGGGCAAAGATTGCCGCCAGCCCCACTGTCGTCAGCGGTGTGAACCATTATGCGTGGACTGAGCAACGCGAAACCACAACAGGTTTTGACGACATGCCGTCCGGACAAAGCGGGACGACGAGCGACAATTTTGCGATCAATGATGACGAGTTTGGAGGCGGCGGGGGGGCAGTCGCAGGAACACCAGTCGTGTGGCTTAGATTCACGAGGGTTTGGGATTCAGGACCATCCCAATGGATACGGAGCAACAGATTCTCAAGAGACAACAACTTAATTCAGGCCAAAGTCACCGCGATAACCAAAAACACCGCCGCCACCCCGGATGTCATTTTCAAGATACAAATTGGACATTGGGATAACCCATCGGGCTCCTCAAAAGGGGCATGGACTGACGATAGCGGGGGCACAGACGCTTCGGCTTACTTTGATAATCCTCGCGTTGGCATTCTGGTAGGTGATTACGTCACTGTCGAGGTCCGAGGAGTGGACAGCGGCACCACGCCGCCCAGGACCTACTACACAATCACCGCTGGCGGCCGTGAAACATCCGATGCAAAGATCGTCGCCGATCCAACAGCGATCAATGGTGCGATCCGGTGGAAATATACCATCCAGCTAGGCGCTTGGAATATGAGTTCCGGGGCTTCGGCTGGCGGGACGTGGGGCGGTTCAGGAAGTAATACCCTCATCGCCTTCAGTTCCGCCGAAAGCCTCAACACCTTCACTGGCACCGGAACCATCGGCACCGGCAATACCAACGTCAAGCAATCGGATGGCACTATTGACAGTGGAAATTGCGCCTTGCTTCCGCTACCGAACGGCGCTTTTATTGTCGTGCGATTCCGTGGCTACGACACCAGCACAACCCCGCCGACACCTTATTGGACCATCACCAACGCCATGAATTCGTCGCAGGAAGTTCCCGATAGCTCCAGCTCAAGTTAGGTGACTATATGCCCGTCTCAGCGGCTTGCTGTAAATACTGCTGCTCTCAGGGCGTCCCAAGTGACAAGGTTAACGTCGGCCCTTCACGCGGTCTTGGCAATTGCTTTTATTGCTTTCACGCAAATCCTGACGCTACCAACCACCATGATCCATCGGACTTGGGGATGACGGCTGACATATCACTTCAAATCGGGCTGATAAAAATTGATGGGAGTGACACTTGCCCCAACTACCCATGCCCCTCTAATTGGACCATTTACTACACGGCGCATGTTGAAACGACCTCCGCGGACGGTTCTTTCATATTCGCATTTCCCACTGGTCAAAGCATGACTAATCAGCATGTGGGGACGAGCAATGTAACTGTGACAGTCGGGGCCGGCGATGTAAGTGATGTGCATTACTTTCCGACCCCTGGAGTCGATGCGGGACCAAATAAAGATGTATTTATCACCGGCGTTTTGGCTAAGCCATCACCGGATTTAACCACGTCGCCAAGCGATGGTGCGAATGCGGAGATGCGGGTCGGTTTAGATGCCTTGCAACTACCGGATTACACCGGCACCACAAGGCAACGGTTTTTATTCGGATTCCCAGTTGCATCTGGCGCACTCGCCAACACGTTCAATGAGAGCCTTGACCTTGTGGATTTCACAGCCAAGGCGTTTTGCAATGTTGGAGCGATAAGCACAGATTTACAATTGGGCCATCCAGCACTGTCTACATCGGCCAATGTTCCAACGGCGTTCTTTAGTCAGGTAACGGCGGTAAACGCTGGCGATCCAAATTGTTCGGGTAATGGCACCCAATCATCATCAATTCTCATGCAACATGGCGCTCGATACAATGTGGTAATCGAGCACAGCAGCTTCAAAGTTGTCATGTTGCGCGACAATCGAATCTGCATGCCCGACCCCACACAAAACGCTTGCCCAGGATGGTGCGGTCAGAAACGCAAGAAGGCTCTCGGTTGCCCCGGAGGTAAGTGTCCAAACGCGGACGGAACGTGCCCGGATGGCCCAAGTCTGCCGAGTTCCACATCAGGAAGTGATCGCGCCCCACAATTCCAAATTGCAGTTCGTCAGCAACCGCAACGTGCTGCGGTCTGAGTACCAGTACCTCGTCGAGTTCATCGGACTCTACATCATCATCGTCTTCCGATTCGACCTCATCGAGCGACAGCGGAAGCACGAGCAGTAGCGACAGCTCATCCTCCAGCTCATCTTCCTCCTCCAGTTCTTCAAGCTCCTCCTCCAGTAGCTCCTCGTCATCGTCTTCCTCCTCCACTTCATCGAGTTCAAACCCATTCGGACCCAATGCTTTTCTGGACATGCAAAATTGCGAAGGGGGCGGGTTACTGAGTGGGTACTATGTCGGTGTCGGCGTTGGTCAAGTCGTTCAGTTAAAAAATGGCGATTGTTATAAGTGCATCATTAGTGCCGTCAGTAACCCTGCATTGGACTCCAGCTATGAGCATCAATCAGCCTCCACATGTGCGATCTGCATTTGCCTATGTGACCCGCAAAATACTCAATACCATGCAGTGAGCGGGCTGACCCTCGCCCTCGACGGTCAAACCGACGCCCCGACCGCAAGCGATACCGTGGGTCCTTTGACTGGCAGAGACATCAATTGTCTTTTTGAATACGACTCAGACCCCGGTTATGGCCATCTTGGAGGGCCCGGTCCCCCCTATGATTTTCCGGATTTGAAAGTCACTGGCTCTCCCGGATTTTTTATCGCATCGGTGGTGCAATTTGCCTGGTCGAACACCGATTGCAATTGGTATGCGCATACGACGTTGAGCCGCCCCGGACCCCGCCCCGGCTTCCCGTTTGGTGACGTTGATTCGTCGTGGGCCGTAGTGCTTAAAGGCGGGTCAAACAGGCGCGACCCAACAGGTGCCTACAGTGTCCTTTCGACAACCTATAGCGGAATTGATCCTGACCCAGGTGTAAACGTGACCGGAACACTCACCATTGTGGCGGGGCCACCATAATGCCACACATTCTGAAACAGCATGTAGAGAAAGAGAATCGAAAGCATCCATGGTATTTGGATGCTGCATTGCGTTTGCGCGATAAGGAACGCGACACTGACATCACTTACTACTTGACCGACGCCGCCTATGCCCTAATGGCGGATCGAAAAGCGACAAGCCGCCCCATCAACATGCTGAACGTCGCCAACCTTAAACTCCATCGTCTGCCCATTTACTCGCCGGGGCTGAGTGAGGCACAGACCGCAGTATGCAACTCGTGCAAACACGTCGTCATCAAAGACGGTGCGATTGCCGGATGCGACCAGTGCGATTGTGTGAAAAACGACATACGCAAACGCTTCGGGATTGTTGACGCCGCTTACCCCGATGGCCAGCCTGTCCAGTCCGCGTGCCTACTCAATAAATGGCCGAAGCTCAAATTCCCCACCATCGAGTCCAAACCGGCCGCAATGGAGATTTACGTCGGCGGGTATCCGGGGCATTACGGGGGCGCGGACACCGAACTACTCCACCAGGTGTATCTGTGGCGGTCCTATGGGGTGCGAGTGGTGCTCGTGCCATTCAACTCGCCGACGGTTGAAATGCGAAAGCTGTGTGACGGCCTCGGCTGTGAGACTGTCCCCTACTCCCCGTGCGTGTTCCGCAATCGAATCGTCGTATCATTTTGCAGCGGCGAATTCCTAAAGCGGTTGCCGGAGATTTGGCAACATGCCCCGCCGAGGGAAGTGATTTGGTTCAACTGCATGACGTGGCTTTTCGACGCCGAGAAGGAAGCCCATCGCCGGGGGCAGATCACCCAATTCGGATACCAGACAACCTACCAGCGCAATAAACTTGTCGCAGAGCTTGAGACGATCGCGCCCGTCAAAGTCTTCGACTATGAACCGTTCTACAAGATCGACAGCGACAACCCGCTCGTCTTCGACCCGGTCCGTGACAAGGGCTACTTTGGCATCGGCAGAATCAGCCGTGACGATGCGAACAAGTACCCCGCCGATATGTGGCAGACCTTCGCCGCGGTCAAAGCTCCCAAGCCCGTCAAGGCGTTCGTGCTGGGCTTTGGAGACAAGGCCAAAAGTAAGTGCGGCTCGCCGCCACCGGGGCTGGACTGGCTCACCTGGGGGCCAGGGGGTGTGCCCGCAGCCGACTTCTACTCCCGCATCCATGCAATGATCCATCAAACAGGCGGGAGTCGGGAAAACTACCCCCGCGTGCTGCTGGAGGCGTGGAGTGCCGGCGTCATACCGATTGTCGAGGACGATTACGCCTTCCCTGACCTCATCGAAAATGGAGTGACGGGCTTTCGGTGCAAAACCTCCACCGAAGCCGCCGAGAAGGCCACCATGCTCGCCTATGACGACGCCATGAGGCAGCGGATGGCGCAGGCGGGGTATCAGCGGTTGCGTGAGACAGCGGGAGACAAGGGGAGGTGTTGGGAGTCGTGGGCGGGGATACTCAGCGGTCAATTGACAGTCGCGATCGATTATGGAAAGTGGTGTGAGATTACTTCGCCATCGCCTTGACGATACGATCAGTGCGGGCATCCGCCTTTTTTTCCGAAATGACAAGTATGGCGTGAATGACGCCAGGAACATAAAAGCACAAGGTGAGGATGAGATTCAAAAATGCTTTACCCGGTTTTCCGCACAACAGGACAGCCAAAGGTGGAAAGAGGAACGCAAGTAAATATCGCATCGGCAACTTCTCCATCAAAAATCCCCACAAATCATGCCACCACCCCCGCCGCTCCGGCAACATAATTCCAAAAAAACTCATAGCACGACCATAGCACCGTTGCGTTTTATATTAAATCCGATATTATTAACCGAGAATTCTGTGTATATCCCCTTCGACTACGAATCAGAAGGTTACAGGTTCGACTCCTGTCGGGTGCATTCCCTCTGCTAATAAATCACATGTCGCTCGCGAGCAGGAATTACAAACGCGGAGATGACCCCCAATCCATCTTCATTCGCCCGCCATCCCTTAACGCCGCCGCATTCGCACGAGTAACCCCCCCACCGCCAGCGGAAGCAAAGCCACCGACAATGGTTCCGGCAGTCCGGCCGCTGCGGGGACAAACACCGTGGCCGAGCCAATCGAATAGCCGAAATCGCCTCCGGACCCGAATAACTCAATCGTACCATTCGTGTAGCTCGAGGTATCAGTTCGCAAAATCAGCCAGCGCGTTCCGGTGGCATCAAAGTTAGCGATCGGAGAAGGCGTGCTGGGAAATCCGGGAGGAGACCCATTCGTATAATCCACTGCAAATAGATATTCAACCGCCCCTGTGTCATGAGATACGGAGTCGGCAGGGATGAGTGATCCAGGTCCATCGTTGGCATATTCCGCCGCAATCCCTACACCCACCGAGCTTGATTGAACGGACAGCGACGTGAGCGCCTCGCTGCGTCCCGGCGTTTCGAATGCTCGAAAATAGAAATCCAATGTCCCCGATGTTTCTCTCACGATGCGTTCATCGACCATCACCGTAGCGCCAACGCCTCGCGAACCATTCGTTAAAGAATAGGTTCGGCTCTCTAACGTATGTCCCACCAAACTCGGATCGCTGAGTGAGATTGAAGTCGGCTGCACCGGCAGTTCAGTCGCACTCGCTGTCGCAAACATTGCTAAAAACGTACCGATTCCCCACACCACGTGCCGAAATGTCATAAGTTGTCCTTAGAATGCAACCATGTTGCCTACGGACAGGTAGTAGCAATCTTCATACGAGCCAACTTTAGGTTCCCACCCCTCCCTCCTTACCCACAAACCCCCGGCTTCCTCTTCCCCCACTCATGCCCCGCCTCATACTGCCGCCCTATCCGCAGCAGCGTCTTCTCACTAAACACCGGCCCCAGCAACTGCAACCCAATCGGCAACCCCGCACTCGAAATCCCACACGGCAAACTCAACCCCGGTATCCCCGCGATGTTGCATGTCACTGTAAACACATCACACAAATACATCGCCAACGGATTATCACCCTTGCTCCCAAACTCAAACGCCACCGTCGGACTCGTCGGCCCCGCGATCACGTCGCACTTCTCAAACGCCTCATCAAAATCCTTCTTGATCAGCGCACGCACCTTCTGCGCCTGCAAATAAAACTTGTCCGCATACCCCGCCGACAACGCATAAGTCCCCAACATGATGCGCCGCTTGACCTCCGCCCCAAATCCCTCCCCGCGCGACGCCGCGTACAGATCAAAAAGATCCGCAGGCGATTTCGTCCGATGACCATAATGAACCCCGTCATACCGCGCAAGTTACTCGACGCCTCCGCCGGCGCAATAATGTAATACGCCGCGATCCCATACTGCGTGTACGGCAACGAAATATCCACCAGCGTCGCACCCTGCGACTTGTACCACTGCACCGCCTTCTCCACCGCTGCCTTCACCTCCGGCTCCATGCCCCCACCCTCCACCTCAAAAAACTCCTTCGGCAACCCGATCCGCAGCCCCTTCATCGGCGTGTTCAACTCCGCCAAATAATCCGCCCCCCGCTCCCCACCTCCCTGCCAGCTCGTCGAATCCTTCTCATCATGCCCCGCAATCACCTGCAGAAACAACGCCGCGTCTTCCACCGTCAATGTCATCGGCCCAATCTGATCCAGCGACGACGCAAACGCCACCAGCCCATACCGTGACACCAACCCATACGTCGGCTTCAACCCGACGATCCCGCACAGCGACGCCGGCTGCCGAATCGACCCGCCCGTGTCCGACCCCAACCCGCCAAACCCAAGCCGCGCCGCGCACGCCGCCGCCGCACCGCCTGAAGACCCGCCGGGAACACACTTCACATTCCACGGATTTTTCGATGGCCCAAACGCGGAATTCTCCGTCGACGACCCCATCGCAAATTCATCCAGATTCGTCTTCCCAAGAATTACCGCCCCCGCCGCTTCCAACTTCTCCACCGCCGTCGCCGTATATGGCGCATGAAAATGCTCCAGCATCTTGCTCGAGCACGTCGTCGTGCCGTAATTGGTGCACATGTTGTCTTTAATGCTGATCGGCACCCCCGCCAGCAAGCCCCCCTTTTCGCCGGCCGCCCGCCGCGCATCCGCCGCCGCCGCCTGCTGCATCGCGCACTCCGCAAACACACTGTTGTACGCATGCAGTTCCGGATTCAATCTGCTGATCGCATCGAGCGAGTATTGCGTCGCCTCGCGGCTGGAAATCTTGCCTGCGGCAATCTGGTCGCGCACTTCACGGGCGGAAAAATCGGACAGCATCAGGATAAACCCTTTGGAAAATGTGGCCGGTAGTCAGACAAAGCAATCGACGCCCGCTGCCTCAGGCAGCGTGGGCACCTCGCATGATCGCGAGCACCTCTTCAAATCATCAGCCTCTTTTCAGCGTTCACCATTCCACCTCACGGCCTCGCCTGCCATGTGATGCTCCCCAAAATATCCAGCGCCGCTTTCCTCTCCTCGGTATCCTTCGCAACCGCCATCGCATGACACACATCGCCCTTCCCGCCCGCCCGCCGCACAATCAATTCACAAAACGCGGAACCATTGCTCGTAAGCCCGGTCCACTCTTTCGCAAGATTGCCATTCAAAACATAATCGCGGCTGCCCGAAACCTTGTATTTCTCTCCATCGCTCGTCGCCTGGCTTTCCGTATCCGACCCCGGTGGCGCAACCGTGATGACAACCATCGGCGTCTGAGTCCCCGAAGGCCGACCGTTGTACAAAGAAAATTCCGCCAAATCCCCGCTCTTACGCTCCACCCGCGTCACCGTCCGCGGCGTCGTGAACGTCCACGTTCCCGTCACCACATCCTCCACCGGCGGCGTCGCGCTTGCTCCCCCGCTCGGATCCGGATTCACCACCTCCACCGGTGCCGCCGCTGGCGGCGTGTGACTGACCTCGATCGGCTGATCCGTCAGGTCCGCCCGGTACGGCGTGTACTGCGTATCCAGATAATGCTTGCTTGCACAACCGCCCAACGCGATCGCCGCCAACAAAGCCACAGGAATCATTCGTTTAATCATTGCAGGCACCTTTACCACGATAAGGACGAAACCACGTCTAACAAGGGTACACGCTAACGCCCGTACCCGTCGACCCTGCGACCTTCACTCCGCCCGTCTCGCTTCCATTAACCGCCGCCCAGCCCATTATCCAGCACCTTCGGCACCGTGAAGTAAGGCCCATCCCTCCCCGGCGCATTCGCCAGCACCTGCTCCGTCGTCAGCGACGGCTTCACCACATCCTCCCGCAGCACATTGTTCAACGGCAGCGGATGCGCCATCGGCTCCGTCGCTCCCACATCCACCGACTTCAACTGCGCCACATACCCAAGAATCGCCGTGATCTGCGTCGCATACCGCGCCACATCCGCATCCGTCAATTTCAACCGCGCCAACTTCGCGACATGCCGCACCTGCGCCTCATCCAGCCGATCCCCCCCTCCCCCCCCTACCGCCTCAACCGTTCCCGTAGCCATCGCGTGGATCCTTCCCGAATAAACGTCGCGCATAAAAAACGAGACCCGAAGGTCTCGTTTGTACGTCAGTTTTAACTATCGGTCAACGCGAGCAACTCTAAAAAGCCGCGCCAACGCCCATTCAGGCCTTCGCTTCGGCCTTCACATGCTTGTACGTCTGCGACCGGCGCAACCGCTTCGTCACCAGACCCGACCGCATCGCCTTGGCCGACGCCCAGACCCGCTCCGCCTTCCCGTCAATCACAACCCGAATCTTCTGCAGATTCGGCTTGAACTTGCGGGACGAGCGACCCGTAATCTTGATACCGACCCCGCCCAAATACTTGGCTTTGCCGCGGTAGGTGCATTGACGGCCAATCTTCGTCCGACGGCCAGTGTAAGCGCATTCATATGGCATGGCATGATTCCTTCAAAAACGAGCCACGCATTGTACAGACCCCCGGATTCGATTGCAAACGCCTCAGTCTCTTTATGCTAGTGCTGGGCTGAATCGGGGGAAACGACACTGTGTGGAGCGGCGGGCGAGCAGGAGAGGGGCGAGGGCAAGGAGGGCTAGGGAGGTGGGTTCGGGGGCGGGGGTGGCAAGAAGGGATTCGGCGGCGATGACGCTGCTGCTGTTGGCGTAACTGGTGCCGAGGTTGTTGAGGACGTTGTTCAAGTCATTAAGGTCGATGGTGGGTTGGCCGTCGAATCCGCCGCGGATCCAGCCGCCGCTGGTGGTGCCGAGGTTGTTGAGGACGGTGTTGAGGTCGTTGAGGTCGACGTGGCCGTCGATGTTGGCGTCGCCGAGGAGTTCGGGGGCGACGAGGATGGAGTTGAGGTCGACGGATTGGCCGGCGAAGGTGGTGAAGGGCGTGGGGAGGGAGGCGTTGTCGACGATTGCGATGGAGAGTTGGGTGGGGTTGGCGGCGACGGTGGAACTTGTGATTCCGGGACCGTTCCAGGCGTTGTTGTTGCGGGCGGTGTTTACTTCCTGGATAAGTTGCGAGAGGAAGGTGGATTTGGCGGCGGCGTCGGGGGCTTCGATGATGAGGGGATCGTTGGCGAGATCGACTTGGGAGTTGCCGGCGAGGGTGAGGGATTTGATTTTAGAGGCACCGATGTTGGCGGTGAAATGGACGGCGGCGGAGGTGGAGTTGGTTCCGATGGTGAGGTTGGTGGCGGAGGGGAGTGCCGTGGCGGCGTTGATTAGCAGGGTTCCGCTGGTGATGGTGGTGTTGCCTTGATAGGTGTTTAAGCCTGATAGGGTGAGGGTGCCGGGACCGGAGGAGGTGATGCTGTTGGGGCCGGTGATGGGGCCGGAGAGGGTGATGGAGTCGGTGGAGTTTGTGGTTTGGAAGTTGGCTGAGGAAAAGAGAGTGAGCGGGGCGCTGAGGGTGAAGGCACCGCCGGTGTTGTTGATGAGAGAGTCGCTATTGCCGTTGTTAAGGGTGATCATGCCATTTGCGCCGGGCGCAATGTTGAGAATAAATGGGCTTTGGAAATGGATATTTCCGAGGGTCCAACTGCCGTCAAGGTTGATGGTGGAAGGGGCGGAGAAAGTGGTGAAATTGGCGGTGTCGCCAACATGTTTTGCGAAGGTCTGGTTGGCCCAGTTGGAGGTGAGGCTCCAGCTTCCGCTGCCGCCTGAAGTCCATGTTGAAGATACGGCGGGGAAGGGCGTGTAAGTGAGCGATACTTGGGGGATGCTGAGGGTCGCGGGGAGCGAGAAATAGCCTTGGAGGAAGCTGGGGAGAGCGCCGCTGTAATAGGTGGATAAACTGCTGGCGGTGATAATGAGCCACTGGTGGGTCTGTTCCCAGAAGAGATTGCCACTATTGGGATCGGGGAGGAAGCTGGGAAGGTCGATGGTGAAGTTGATGGGCTTGGTGCTTGTGCCGAGGATGGTGGAGGGTCCGTTGAAGGTGAGGAGGCTCCAATTGGTGCCGGCGTGAGCGGGGGTGTCGTCGAGGGCATTGAGTCGCCAGTCGTAGATGGTGGTGTTGGACATGGAGACGTTGCCGTTGAAGGTGATGTTTTGGGGGAGGTTATCGCCGCCGATGGTGCCGAGGATGGTGGAAGACCCGGAGATAATCCCGTGACCTTTGAGGAAGGAACCGGGCTGCATGGAGAGGTTGCCGGTGAGGGTGCCGCCGTTGAGGAGGAGAGTTCCGTTGGGGTTGATGGTGGTACCGCCAGCGCCGCCGGCTTTGGCGTTTGCGCCGTAGATTTCAAGTGTGGCGGTTTGATTGACAATGACGGCGCTGGAGCCGGTGACGGAGCCATTGCCGGAGAAGTTGGCGGCGATAAGGGTGCCGGACTGAAGGGTGGTGTTGCCGGAGTAGGTGTTGGCGGAGAGGAGGGTGAGGTTTCCGGGACCGAAGGTCGTGATGCCGGCGGAGCCTTGGATGACGGAAGAGATCGTGCCGCCGTTGAGGCTGGTGTAAATAAGTCCTTCGGCGGGGCCGAAATTGAGATTAGTGGTGCTGATTGAACCGCCGTTGAGGATGATGCCTGCCTGGCCTGCGGCTTGCGGGCCGACGTCGAGAGTGCTGGAAGTTCCACCGGCGATGTTGTGGGAGCCGACTTTGAGGGCGTAAAGATGCGCGGTGGCGTTGGCGGGGACGGAGACATCGGTGTTGACGTTGTAGACGGTGTTCGCGCTGACGGCGGCTAGAGGTGTGATGTCGGAGGATTGGTAGGTGGCTTTGATGAAACCGTTGCTGGTGTAGTTGAGGAAGTCAGCGGACGCACCGGCGTCGGTGTCTTTTGCGAGGATGGAGGGGGTGACGATCCCGTGCGCGACGGCGGGGAGATTTGCGCCGGTGCCGGCGATGGTGAGGATGTCGAGTGAGCCGAGGGAAGCGGTGCCGTCGGAGGCGGCGATGAGGAGCGTGCCGTTGGTGCTGCGGATAATGTTTGACGTCGTGGTATCTACATTTCCGCCGAGGGTGAGGGTGAGTGAGGTGCGGGTGTTGCGGTTGAGGGCGATGGTGGAAGCACCGCCGTAGAGGAGTTGTTGGCCGGGACCGGAAGCGGCGGTGAAGGCGGCGTCGCTGGGATCGGGGGCGGGGGCGAGTTGCAACGTGGTAGTTTGGATTTGTAGGGTGCCGGTGCCGAAGGGGGTTCCGGAGGCGATGGTGCTTTTAAGGGTGACGCCGAAGCCGTAGTTGGTGCCAGTGGTATTGTCGGGAGCATCGAGTTCAAGGGTGCCGGGTTGAACGGAGTAGATGCCGCCCGGGCCGGTCATGGGGGCGATGACGTTGAGGAGTCCGCCGTTGGTATTGAGGACGGCGATGCCAGGAAGCGTCCAAAGGGAGGGCGTCGGATTATTGATGGACTGTTGGTTGGCATTGATGGTGAGTGCGTAGGCGGTTTCGAGGACGACGCGGGTGGAGCCCCAGAAGCTGGGGTATTGGGTGGTGTCGAGCTGGAGTGCACCGTCGGTGGTGTCGTTGCCGCTGGTGGGGACCATGTTGATGTATTGCAGGGAGGCAGCGGGGGTATCGGCGAGCGGCGTGAAGGTTCCAGGTTTAGGGTTGTTGAAGACGAGGGTATTGGGGGAGGCTTGGCCTTGCACGTTGACGGCCTGATTATCGAGCGCGACGCAGTGGCCATCGATACGGACGTTGGCGGTGTTGTAGTAACCGAAGACGAGATCGACGACGGTTTGGTTGGTGTTGATGGAACTGAGGAGGCTGACGGTTGGTGCCTCGTAGGTGGTGAGGGTGTAGTTGGCGGTGGAGATGCCTTTGGCAGCGAGGTAGGTTTGAATGGCGGAGACGAATGGGTTAGCGGCCGTGCCGGTGGTGGCACCCGTTTGCATCATGCCGCTCATGACGCGGTCGAGGTTAAGACCGTCGGCGAAGGTGGGAGCGAGAGGGGCGAGTTGGTTGAAGCCATTGACGCCGAGGTAGCTGAGAGACATCGTGACGGAGGTAGGGACGCAGTAATTGAGGCCGTTGTAGGGGAGGTCGTCGCCGACGGGTCCGAAGCCGTCCTGAATGTCGATGGGAGTGGTGGTGGTTTTGTCGGTAAATTGCGCGAACGCGGGGGTGGCGAGGAGGGCAGGTAGAATGGCGACAGCGAAGAGGGACCACGGTATGGGTGGAGTGTGCGCGATGGAATGTATAAGAGGATGCGCGGACGGTGATGGGATACGTTTGCAATGCATAAAAGTTGGGCCGGTCAGGACACGACATCGACAGGGAATTGGGGGGGTGTATTGAAGAAGGAGGCGATTTTCTTCACGGTACCTTTGCGAGGAATGCAAAGCAATGAAAATTCGGGTGAAAACGAAGCGGTGGGATAGCGAGGTGAAGGGAGCACGTTGATTTGATGCTTATAGGTCGATTCGTCAGGGCGTCGCGTGAAGGACTTCGTGGTTTGTGTAATGCTTTGTTCTGTCGGCGGTGGCACATTGGCCCGCGCCATCTGCGGATGGCGGGCGTTAGGGGAGGGGGTTCAATTCGCGCGTGTTTTTTTTAGGCGCGACGCTGTCGGCGTAAGAGGACGAGGATGGAGAGGGTGGCGGCCGTTGCCAGGGAGGTGGGTTCGGGGGTTGGGGTGGCGGCGAGGAGGGATTCGGCGGCGATGACGCTGCTGCTGTTGGCGTAGGTGGTGCCGAGGTTATTGAGGACGTCGTTGAGGTCGTTGAGGTCGATGGTGGGTTGGCCGTCGAAGCCGCCACGGGTCCAGCCGCCGCTGGCGGTTCCGAGGTTGTTGAGGATGGTGTTGAGATCGTTGAGGTCGACGTGACCGTCGGCATTGGCGTCGCCGGTGAGTTCGGCACTGATGAGGATGGCGTTGGCGTCCACGGTTTCGCCGCCGAAGGTGGAGAGGTTCAGCACCGCGTTGTCGAGGACAGCGATGCCGAAGCCGGGGGGGAGAGTGGAACTGGTGAGGGCCTGGGAGGCGGCGTCGGATTGAAGAGCGGCAAAGACGGCGTTGTGGTCCGCGCCGGTTTCCACAATGAGTTTGGCGCTGGTGATGTTATCGACGCCGCCGCTGGTGATGGAGAGGGCATTGGTTTTAGTGGTGCCGGCGGTGATGGTGATTGTGCCGCCGATGTTGAAGAGGGAGGCGAGGTGTTGCGTGGAGGAAAGGGTGAGGCTGCCGGTGTTGACGATGGCGAGGGGGGCGTTCAAAGGCGAACCAGTGTCGGAGCCGAGAATGGCCGTGCCGGAATTGGTGAGTGTGACGCCGGCCGCTGGAATAAGAGAACTGGCGGCATCGACGGTAAAGGTGCCGGAGTTGGTGAGGTCGGCATTCATTTGAAAGGATGCGCCTTCAAGAATACTAAAGTGGCCCTGGTTGTTGTTGAGGGCGGCGATATTAGTGAAAGAAGAGCCGGGGCCGTGGAGGGCGATGGTGGCTTGATTGGTGGAAATCGCAATGTTGGCGATCGTCAGGGTGGAGTTGGCACGAACGATCCATGTGCCGCCGGTGAGGGTGGAGTTGGAGGCTTGCGTGATGCTGGCGATGGCAAGTGTTCCAGACTGGACATCGATGGTGCCGGTGTTGCTCATTGGGACAACGATGTTGGAGGTTCCGAGTCCGCCGGATTTCCGGAAAGTGCCGGCGTTGGTGACGGAGCCGCCATTAAAAGCGTTGAAGATGCCGCTGTCGTCAAGCAGGTTGTAGAGGCCGGTGGACTGGTTTTCGAGGACTCCGGCATTTCCGATGAAGAACGTACTGGCACCGGATTGCGAGATGGTGCCGGCGTTGGAGAGAGTTCCACCGAAGATCATTGGGGATGAAGTAATGGAAAAGGAATTGGACGAATTGAGGAGGTTTCCGACGACCTCACCGCCGGACAATTGGAAATTGCCGGTATTGATGATGGAACCGGCACCGCCGATGTTGCCGCCGGACATTTGGACGGAGGCAGGGCCCGTGAGATTGAGGGTCAATGTGCAGCCGCCGTCGGCTTTAATCGTGCCGTTCGTAATGAGGAGGTTCGCTCCGTTGGTGAAGTTGGTGAATGTAGAGGATTGCGTGTCAGGCACAAATAAGGTTCCGCCGGCGACGTTAAAGGCACCGTTACCGGAGGCGGAAACGGTACCCTGAAGCGCGTAGGTCGAATTGATGATTTGCACCTGACCGCCGTTGGCGAAGACGAACGATCCGGCGAAACTGCCGCTTCCGCCAAACGACAGAATTCCATTGCTGGTAACAGAGACGATGCCGGTGCTTGAGAAGGGGAGATTGATGTAAGAGTTCCCAGTGCCGCCGGATTTTCGGAAGGTTCCTGCGTTGGTGATGGTGCCAGCGTTAAAGCTGGCGATGATGCGGCTGTCATCGAGGATGTTAAAGAGAGCGCCGGCCTGATTGTTCAAGGTACCGAAGCCGCCGATGTTGAGGTCAATGTTCCCGGATTCGGAAATGGTGGCGGTGTTGGTGAGAAGTCCTCCGAAAATGTAGGCTCCAGAGGTGATGGTAAAAGTTGAAGAGGCGTTGGCGAGGTTTCCGACGACCTCGCCGCCGGCGAATTGGAAGTTGCCGGTGTTGAGGACGGAACCGGTGCCGCCAATGTTTCCGCCGGACATTTGAACGGAGGCCGCGCCGGTAAGATTCAAGGTCAAGGTCCCGGTGCCGTCGGCTTTAAGAAGGCCACCGGTGATGAGGAGGTTGGCACCATTGGTGAAATTGGCGAGGGTGGCGGATTGGGAGTCGGGTGCGAACAGGGTTCCGCCGGCGATGTTAAAGGCACCATTTCCAGAGGCGGAGACGGTTCCTTGTAGGGGGTAAGTGGAATTGATGATTTGTACTTGGCCACCGTTGGCAAAGACGAAGGAGCCTGCGATGGAGCCGCTGCCACCAAAAGAGAGGACGCCGCTGGTAACGGAGAGGATGCCGGTGTTTTGGAAGGGGACATTGATGTAGGAGTTGCCGGTGCCGCCGGATTTGCGGAAGGTTCCGGCGTTGGTGATGGTGCCGCCGTTAAAACTGGCAATGATGCGGCTGTCATCGAGGATGTCAAAGAGAGTGCCGGCCTGATTGTTGATGGTGCCGAAGCCGCCGACGTTGAAGTCACTGGGACCGGAGAGCGAGACAGTGCCGTTGTTGGTGAGGTTGCCTTCAAAGATGGAGGCACCGGCGGTGATGGAGAAGGTATTGGAATTGTTGGTGAGGTTGCCGACGATATTGCCGCCGGAAAGTTGGAAGTTTCCGGTGTTGATGGTGGAACCAGCGCCGCCGATATTGCCGCCGGACATTTGCACGGAGGCGGGACCGGTGAGGTTGAGCGTAAGTGTGCCTCCGACATCAGCACCGAGGGTGCCGGCGGTAATAAGAAAGTTGGCACCGTTGGTAAAGTTTTGAAAGGTAGCGGATTGGCCGGTGAAAACGGTGGCGTGCGGTCCGGCGAGGTTCAGGGTGCCATTGCCAGAGGCGGTAATGAAACCGTTAAGGGAAAAGGTTGAGCCGCCGGCGAGTTGTATCGAGCCACTGTTGGCGAAACCGAGAGTACCGGACAAGCTGCCACCGACCCTGAAAGCAAGGGTGCCGGTATTGACTGTGATGGTGCCGGTGTTGTTGATGGTGGTATCGATGAAGGAGAAGCCAGTGCCGCCCGATTTTCGGATTTCGCCCGCGTTGTTGAGGAATCCGGCCATAAATCCGCCGGCGACGCCCGTGTCATCAACAAAGTTCACGAGACCGCCCGCCTGATTATTCAATGCTCCGTTCCCGCTGATGGTAAAAGCCTCGCCTCCGGAAACGGTGACGATGCCATTGTTGGTAATCGTGCCGGTGTAGAGTTGGGCGTTATTGCTGGCGATGGTGAAAGAGGAGGAATTGTTCACGACGGCGGACTTCGATCAAGCCGCCGGTCCATTGGAACGCGCCGGTGTTGGTGACGGTTTCGGCACCCATAAGTGTGCCGGCCGACAGTATCAATTGACCGCTATTCGCCAAAGGGCCGTCGACGTGCAGCGTTCCGCCATTGATACGCAGGATGCCGGTGTTGGTGGAGGAGGAGCGAAGATCGAGCCGATTGGCAACCTGAAGTTCACCGACGTTTTGCATGTGGCCGACAATGATGAGGAAATCGACGTTGGCGATGTCGCCATTGGCGGAAAGGGCATCATTGAAGAAGTCGCCCTGCACGAGGCCGCCAAGGCCGCCGGAACCGTGATTCGTGTAGTTGTTCTGGATAATCATGCTATTGGTGTTGGAGATGGATGCGCCGGAGTTGATGGTGAAATTGTTGAGGGTGACATTGAATTGATCGTCGTTGAGATGGGCACCGGAGGGGAGCGTGACATTGAAATTGGCGGTGACGGTATTAGAGAAAACAGTGGGGGGTATGTTGGTAGCGGTGTCGGGACCCATGACGAAGTCGACACGGGCGGTGACGGCATTTTGTGAAGGTCCAAAGCTCTGTATGGCGTTGAGAGAGGGGCTGATGGTGTAGCTGTAGGAACCGCCGCCGGTGGAACCGATAAACAAATTGCTCTGGTCGAGAGAGATCGTGGACCACGTGGTTGAATTGGACCAGTTCAGGGTGCCGGGACCAAGTTTTGAGGGATCGACGGAGAAATCGATCACGGAGGGTAGGGTGAGGACCAGACTTGTCGGGCTGATACCTTCAAGAAGATAAAAGGTTTGATGATTCGATTCACTGCTCGAGAAGCGGAGAACCAAATCCCCCGAGAGCGTCGGAACGTCCGCGACGGCGAGCGAATTGTGGAATGAGAAGACAGAAGCGACAGCGGCAGCGAGGACGGCGGTGCGGATGGACACGGAGGTGCTCCTATAATAAAGCGCATAGCGAAGCCCACCCGTGGGAATTGGGTGGCCAAGGCGCAAACCGATGAAGCCGATTCACCATTGCGGCCAGACAACGGACGCTCAACCAAATATAAAAACGGCTGAATACTGCGGATATCGACCTGTTAATACCACCAAAACGCGGCGGGTCAAGTGAAATGTGGGGGATTATCGCTCTGAGGGCGAATCGTTTGGCACCGAATGGTGCACAAATTGAATGCAGGTCGCATTATCGCAGGGCAAGGGGGACGCCGGACCCATCCGGCCTGCACCATGTCGTGCGGAATTCTTTGTCATAAGTCCAGATTTTGATCTTGCGCAAGAGACCTGAAAGTACGCAAATATTTGCGTCGGTCCAGTCGGGCAAATGGTCCGAGTATTTTTGGAGCCAGTCGAAGACTTCGGCGTAAAGACCTTGCTCTTCGATAGTAGGAAGAATCTGAATGTCGGCGTGCTGTATCCATGTCCGCAGGCCCTGACGAAGCGCGGGCGCGGGCAGGAGGAAAACCGCTTCGCAAAGGACGGAGGGGATGGTGACGAGTTCTTTGGTTGCGAAACGTTTCAGATCTCGCCGAGCGGCGGAAGCATGTTGATCGCGCGGATCAATCAAGGCGACAAGCACATTGGTATCGAGAAGAATCATCGTCCGCATTTCTTCGCGTGCATCAACTCCAGAATCGCGGCACGAGCCTGTTTGCGGTCGGCGAGGTTGTAACGCTTTCCCACACTTGGGTAGTTGGCGGGGTAGCTGCGGTGAATTTCATCGAGGAAGGCGGCGCGATCCTTCGGAGTCTTCCTTTGTCGCCGCGCGTAGGCATCGCTGATCGCATCGCGAACGAGAGTGGAGATGACCAGACCGTCCTTGCGAAGGGCTTTGACTTTGCGTTCCAGATCGCGGTCAAGGCGGACGTTGAGCAGGCTCATTTGGGCACCTGTAAAGACGGTGTGTCTTTACGGATGGTACGCGGACGTAATTGCGGATTCAAGGGTAAGTTTTCCCAGCGCGGAAAGCGCGGACGCTACGTCCGCGGCTAACCCGCGGCGTTGAAACCGCCGGCTAACCTTTGGATCAAATGTTCAACGGTTTGCCGTGGGCGTCTCTACCGCAGCGTGTACGGTCTTTAATTCGCTTTGGGCGCGGTGGTATTCGGCGGCATCGGCGGTGCCTGCATGGTAGCGATCGGCGACGCGCTTGAGATGGTCCTCCGCGGCGGAGATTCGCAAATTACGTGCGGCCTGGGGCGAGCTGGCGATGCCATCGATCCCGGCTACCCGCGCGTCATACGTCGCGTCTTCGAGTTCCTCGGCGCTCGCCAGGCCTTTTTTGAAGCGATCCGAGACGCGCTGCAAGTGTTGCGTTGTGAATTTCCACCGAAGGTCGCGCTTTTCCCATGGTTCCTTGGACAGCATTTCGGTCTGGGCGAGATCGCGCTCGTAGGTCGCGGTCTCCAGATCCTCCGCGGTGGCGAGGCCGACTTTGTATTGGGCGGCGATAATTTTCAGGCGGTCGGCGGTGTAGTTGTGCGCACGTTTTCGGGATGGATGCGCTGCGGGTCAATTTTTGAGACGGCAAGGTCGTGGGCGTATTTGGCGTAGAGGAATTGGAGCGGGGTGATGGTGCCGGCCTTCTGCTGGGCTTCCGCGAGACGGAATTGTTCATCGGCGGATTGCTGGGAAATTTCATTTGCATCCGTACTTGTGGGGCGGTTTCCTGAAGATGGCGACAAGGCGATGTTTTTGAATTCGGCCCATTCGTAGGGGCGGGATTGGAGTTGGAATGATTTGATTTGGCGGATGGGGAGGTCGTAGGTGGCGGTGATTTGGGAAATGTTGCCCGCACCGCCGCCGGTTGTGCGATTGCCGGTGTATTCGTGGCCGCTGGTGTCGATGGCGATGAGACGGATGTCCCGGCCATTTTCGGTTTCGGCGTCATTGGTCCTGTACGTGTGGGTGACGGAGAGGGTGGTCTTGCCGTCTGTTTCTGAGGTCGGCGAGAAGATGACGGTGCCGTTTTTCAAGGACATGGAGGAGCCGCCGCGGGGACCGTCTTCGGCGAAAGTTTGCCAGCGGGTGGAGGCGACTCCGAAGCGGATGGTGAGGGAATCTTTGGAAACCAGCGCGGCGATGGCGGAAAGGTTGTTTTGGGATTGGTGATCAAGCACGAGGGGGCCGCCACCGGCGGAACTGGCGGAGGGATCGAACTGCCATCGGGTGGTGACTCCGCCGGGCGGGAGGTCGCTCATGCGGATGAGAAATTCGCGGGCCAGATGGGTTTGGTCTGGGCTGACGGAAGCGAGGAGGTGGGGGTAGGGGCGTGCGGGGAGGGAGGAGCCGTCGGGTCGCCACCAAGGGGCGTGGTCGGAGGGATTTTCGGAGATGCCGACGAGTTCGACAGTGATGCCGGAGCGGAGGGTTTGTACGAATGGCCCGGCAGGGATGGTGGCGATGGGGAGCGGTGCAGCAGATTCACCACGGTGCAGGGTGTGATGTCGTGCGGCGGCCCACACGACGATGCCAATGAGGAACAAGGCCGTCAGCATGAAAATGAGTGCAAGCCGGAAGGGTGCAAAGCGGAAGGCTCGGCGATGCGTGAGTGGGTGTCGAAAGCGGATTTTACGTCGCGGCGGGAAAGGATTACGAGTGCCCAGATGCCCATTGGGAGGCCAAGGAGGTTGCCGGGAATTGCAAGCATGGAGAGGATGCTGGCCACGACGGAGGAGTTGTATCCTCGCAGGCGGGACATGTTGGAGGCGGCATTGAGGATGAACAGCGAGAGGAATAAAGGGATGACAAGAGCGAGGAGGCAAATGATTGTGACGCCAGCGGCCCAGGCCTCTCCGGCATGAAAGGCGGGCATGAATATTCCGCGGATGAAAAAGAACGCGACGACGATGAGGATGAGGCCGAGGTTGATTCCGGCGGCGAGGCGGAGGCCGATAGAGGGGATGCGGAGGTCCTGGCGGGCATGATCGAGAAGTTCGGCGTTTGGTGCGGCGGGAGGGGATGATGGGGAAGGCGGCGCGATGTTTTGTGCCGGCGTGTTGTGGAGAGGCTGTTTTGCGGCGCGCCATGCCCAGACGATGATGATTAAATCGACGACAACCCAAGTGACCACGACGCAGAGCGATGTGAGCATGACCAAACTGGTGGAGATGGGAGGCGAGACCGGGCCGATGAGGCCGCCGGCAATTTCATAGATGAGACCCCAGGCGAGGTTAATCACGAGATCGAGGACTAGGAGGGGGAAGAGGAGGGCGTCGAAGAGGGCAAGGGGGAGGCCGTAAAGGCGGCCATTGGAGCGGCGGATTTGGGAGAGAGAGACGAGGCCGCAGATGGTGGTGCCGAAGGGGGCGGAGAATCCCACGGCGATGAGAGCAATCATCAGAATGATTTGCCACACGGGAGGGCCAAGATCGGCGGGAGTTCCAGGGACGACTTCGATTTTGGTTGCGCGAAACATTAGCAGGAACGTAATGAAAAAGAAGGGAGCCCAAAGGGCTCCGAGAAGGGCGATGCGGGAGAGTCGGAGGGTGGAGGGAGGGGCGGAGGGCGTCGCTGATGGCGAACTCACACCGCCCCGCGGAGAGGTCGGTCCATGAATTGAGGTTAGTTGGTCGGCGGTGATGTTTTGTTCGCGTGCCCATGCGGTGTTGCAAAGATATTCGCGCTGCATGTGTCGCCAAAGAGGAATCAAGACGATCCCTACGGCCAGAGCGATTGGGGGGAAGATAAAGTTCAAAGGATAGGACAAACAGAAGAATAGAACGAATGTTCCAATGACCGTGGCAGCTATCCCGAGGCCGAAGAAGCCACTCACAAACATTGCGTCCATTTTCTCGTGGGGTGACATGTGAGCGCAGATTTCACGAACCCGAGTGTTTTGAAAGGGGGACCACATCCAGGGATCTCGGGAAGAAACCGGAACGGGGACGGGTTCAGGTGCGGGCTTGAGATTTGCCGTGCCGGCGGTTGGCGAGCGGGGCGATTGAGTGCTGGCAACGGTTTCGACTTCGGTTTTGAACTGGGTGGCGTTTTGGTATCTCGCGTCGGGGTTTTGTTGCAGGGCGCGGAGGACGATTTCGTCGAGGCGGACGTCGATGTGAACTTTGGTGGAGGGGGCGGTCAGTGGATTCGGCGGGAGTTCGCCGGTGAGCATTTGGTAGAAGACGACGCCGAGGGCGTAGATGTCGGCGCGGTGGTCGACGGAGTCGGGCGCGGAGGATTGTTCGGGGGACATGTATTGAGGGGTGCCGGCGATTGAAGTGTTGAGGACTGAGTGCTGAGGACTTAGTGGGGAGTGGGCGGTGGTCGTCTCAGTCCTCAGTCCTGTGTCCGCAGTCCTCATCAACTTCGCGAGTCCGAAGTCGGCGATTTTGATTTGGCCGGATTTGGTGAGGAGGATATTTTCGGGTTTGATGTCGCGGTGGACGATGCCGCGGTCGTGAGCATATTGGAGGGCGTCGCAGATTTGGGGGACGATCGCGAGAGCGTCGGAGGGGGCGAGGGTGTTGGCGTCGAGGAGTTGGCGCAACGAGAGACCGTCGATGTATTCCATGAGGAAGTAGAAGAGGGAGGGATGGGAGGAATTATCAATTATGAATTCTGAAGAGGGGAGGGGTTGGGGTGGGGATGGAGGGGCTTCTGGCGTTTGTGCCGGTGTGGCGGGTTCTCCAGTTCGTTGGCCGAAGTCGTAGATGGTGACAATGTGGGGGTGGTTGAGTTTTGCGAGGGCCTGGGCTTCGTGAGTGAAGCGTTGGGCGAAACCCGCGGCGTTGGCGTCGCGAGAGATTTGTGGGGGGAGTATTTTGAGGGCGATGATGCGGTCGAGCGATTTTTGGCGGGCCTTGTAGACGGCACCCATGCCGCCGCGGCCAAGGAGGGAGAGGAGGTCGAGGTCCGGGAAGAAGGGGGCGAGTTCTTCGGGGGTGGGCGGGGTCCAGGAGGAGGAGGATTTGAGATTGGGTATTTCGGAGGGGGGAAGGGTGTTGGGTTCGAGTCCGCGTTTGAGGAGGCAAGCGGGGCAGAGGCCTGCCGGGGCATCGGGGGGAAGCGGGGAGTGACATTGTGGGCAGGTGGGCATGGAATCTCGATGCGCTGGGGGCCGGGGCTTCAGCGAGAATGGTTCGCCGGGGAGGGCATTTTTTCACAACTGAGGCACGAGGCTCGGAGACCCGCACCGGAATAATGATATCCGTGCGTCCTTCTGTGTCTCCGGGCCTCCGTGCGTTCGTGGTGAAAGGCCGCTTCCCGACAGTTACAGAAGGAAATTATTGGAAAGGTTACAGGCAATTCAGGAGATAGTTGATTTCCTCATCGATTTCTTCCGGTGTGTCGACGGTTTGGGCGATCTGCTGGCGGAGGATGTCACGATATCGGCGTCGGAGTCGGTGGGCGGCGGTTTTGATGGCTCCTTCGGTGGTTTCGAGGGTTTGGGCTATCGCGGCGTGGGATTGCGCGGGTGCGGTTTCGGTGAGCAGCGGTTTGAGGGCGGCAAAGAGAGCGGCTTCGCCTCGGGCCGTGTAGTCCGCTTCGAGCTGTCCAAGCACGCTCGCCAAAACGGCGAGAGCCCATCCCCGTTCAAATAACTTTTCCGGCGTCATGTCGTCCACGGGTTCGTAGCGATAACGAGATTCGCCCTCCCCCGTTTCAAAGGGCGACAAGGAATGGATTGTCATCCCCCTGCCCCCCCCACTCCCCCCGCCCCCCCCACCGCGCTCTGCGCGTTTGCCTTGTCAAATTCGTTGGCGAGAAAGTTTTTGAGGGAGGCGAGAAGAAAGGAGCGGAAGCGGCCCTTGGCGCGATCGACGCTGGAGAGGACTCGCTTTTCGATGAGAGCGGCGAAGAACGATTGAATGACATCCTCGGCGTGTTCTGGCGAAAGTCCCTGGCGCCGGGCGAAAGCATAAAGGGGATACCAGTAGGCGCGGGCGAGGTCTTCGAGGGCGCGCGCGGCACGAGTGTCGCCATCCTTCGCGGCAAGGACCAGCGTCCATCGCGTGGGAAGAAACTCGTTGGGATGGTGCGGCGTTTTTGGCATTTTAAGACGGTTAGGGCAGAGCGGCCGGGGCACTCGCGGCTGGCCCGGGATGCGCGGGTGCGGGAGCTGTTGCTCCACCTTCCGGCGGCGCGGCGCTTCCGGATTGCGCAATCGGTTCAGGGTCCGGGTTGATGTGATGGGTGTATGCGCGTCCGAAAAATATAAGACCCGCGATCCCCATCGCCATCGACACGTACCAGAATGACCGCCTCTTCGCGACGACGGCGATCGCGACGATCGCAATCGAGATGTGGAATATGGTTTCGGCGGTTTCGTAGGTTTCGTGGGTTTCCACGTGCTGATCCGAGATCGTCACGAGGGCGTCGGCATATTCTTGAATTTTTGGAAGCGAGGCCTCGTACTCGGCACGTTTGGCAACATCTTTCTTCGACGGCGGCACGTGAGAAAGCTGGGCCATATAGATGCGGGTGTCAATGTTCGAGGACTTGATGGACTTGGACTGGTAATAGGACCATTGGTCGTTGGCGTCGATGCGTTTGTGGGTCGATTCCGTCAGGTGGCCGTTGGAGAGGGCACCACTGACCGCGGCAAATGCGGCGATGATGGCGGCAGTCAATGCCGCCGCCGTGATCCAGCGAGACGACCCGCCCCCCCCACCATGCCCATGACCGCCGCCGTCATGATGATCGCCGTGGGCGGCGGTATGCTGCAAATGTTCCTGCACGTGTTCGGTGGGATCCATGGCGACCTCCGTGGAATTGTCTGGTTCAGGTGAAAACGCCAGTATCCACGAGAGAAGCGGGAGGCGTCAAACGCACTGGCTCAATCAATCCTGCCACGATAAGGTGTGGATCCTTTCCGGGTTTGTACGATTTACGCGGAGGATACGTATGGCGATTCACTGGACAATGCGGGCGGCTCTGGCGGCGGGAATTCTTGGTGCGGCGAGCGGCACTGTGCGCGCACTCGCTGCCGACCCGATTCCCGATGGCAAAACGCACAAACTCGAACTGCGGGACGATCAGTTCTGGCTGGATGGCCGATCAATGCGGCTCATCGCGGGCGAAATTCATCCGGGCCGCATTCCGGCGGAGGCGTGGGAAGACCGCATCAAAAAAATCAAAGCGCTCGGCCTCAACACCGTCAGCGTCTACATTTTCTGGAACCAGATTCAACCCAAAGAAGGCGAGTTCGTTTTTGACGGCATGACCGATGTTCGCCGCTTTGTAAAACTCTGCCAGGACAATGGGCTGTGGGTAGTGCTTCGCGTGGGTACGTACGTCTGCGCGAGTGGGAATTCGGCGGCTATCCCGCGTGGATGCTCAAGCACAAGGGGATGAAGCTGCGCTCGGATGATGCACAATTTCTTGGCTATTGTCAGGAGTATGTGACTGCCCTCGGCAAGCAGGTTGCCGACCTTCAGGTCAACCACGGCGGCCCGATTTTGATGACCCAATTCGAAAATGAGTACGGCAAAATTGATCCGTATCTTGCGAAGCTGCGCGATATCTTCGTCAAAGGCGGATTCGATGGGCAACTCATGACCTGCGATCACAGCGGCGGCGTGTGGCAGAATTCCAACGGCATTCCGGGAATCCTTCGCGGATACAACGGCTTCAAAAAACAGACCGCGAACCGCATCGACGACGCCCGCAAAGTGAATCATGGAATGCCGGTCTATTCCCCGGAGGTCTATACCGGTTGGTTTGACCTGTGGGGAAAAAATCTGATGCGTGTTTCCACTCAGCAACAACTGTCTGATACTCAGTTTTTGCTGGACCAGAAGAACGTGTCGTTTTGCTACTACGTTGTCGATGGCGGGACGAACTTCGGTTTTACCGCGGGATCGAACGCCGGGCGGCCGATGCAGACGACATACGATTACGATGCGCCGATTGATGAAATGGGCGCATTACTCCCAAATACACTGCACTTCGGGAATTGTTCGTGAAGAATCTTCACATCACGCCGCCGGAGCCTCCGACCGGGCCGAATGTGATTGAGGTGCCCGCGTTTTCGCTGACGCTGGATTCGCCGTTGTTGGGACGATTGCCGAAGGCGGCGATGACGTCTGAAGATGTGAAGTCGATGGAGGATTTGGATCAGTCGTATGGTTTTGTGCTGTACCGGAAGCGGTTTGAGAATGGGTTGAAGGGGGCGTTGACCTTGCCAGTGGTGCGGGATTATGCGTGGGTGATGATTGATGGGCGGGTGGTGGGCGAGGGGATGACGCAGCCGAGTGGACGGAATGGGCCGAAGGGAACGGAGACGGTGACGACGGCGGTGAGCGACGGGGGGGAGGGGGGCCGTGCGAGTTGGAGATTCTGGTGCACAATCTTGGGCGGACGAGTTCACCGTTCGATCAGGCCCATTCACGGAAAGGGTTGATCGAGAATCCGACGTTGGATGGGAAGGCGTTAACGGGATGGGAGATGGTGTCATTGCCGATGGATGACCCTGCGGGGCTTCCGGCGCGGGGGCAGTCGGGGCAAAAGGTGCTCCGACCGGGCCGTCGTTGTATGAGGGGACGTTCACGGTGAGTGCGACGGGTGAGACTTATTTGGATATGAGCAAATGGCATTTTGGGGTGGTGTGGGTGAATGGGCACAATCTGGGGCGGTTCTGGGATGTGGGCTCGAGCCGCTCGCTTTATTTGCCGGGGGCGTGGGAAAAGGCGGGCGAGAACAAAATTACCGTTCTTGAACTCGGCACTCCGCCGGCGACGCCGGAAGTGAAAGGCGTGACGAAAATGGTGGAGAGCGAAACGAAGCCGTTCGCGCCTTATTGGGTGGGCGGCGCGAAGAAGGGTGTCGCTCATGTGGCTGGGCAGGGTGATGAGGGCGGCGGGGTTCAGTGATCGGGGGAACGAGGGGGATGAATGGGAACCGCCGATGAATGCGGATGAACGCCGATGTTTTTTTATCGGCGTTTATCTGCGTTCATCGGCGGTTTCTCTTTGGCGATTCAGCGGATATTAGGACCTTGCGGCAAGCGGTATGCGATCCGTCTTTTTTGTCGCCAAACTCACCACAATAAGCGTCAAATACGCCAGCGGGATCGTGACAAGCGCGGGTTGGTTAAACGGAACCGGGGACCGGGTGGCGGGGAGGCCATAGAGATTCACGTAGGCGTCGGTGGACAGCAGAATCCAGGTCAGGGACGACAGTAGGCCGACCAGGATGGAAGCGGTGATGCCCTGGCGCGTGGTGCGTTTCCAGAACAGCAGCATGGTGATCGCGGGCAGATTGGCGGAGGCGGCGATGTTAAACGCCCAAGCCACGAGGAAGGCGACGTTCATTTTTTGGAAGAGAATGCCGAGGATGATGGCGATGATGCCGACGACGACGGACGCGAGTTTACCCGCGCGGACCTTGGCATGGTCGTCGAGGTTCATGTCCAGAAGGTTATGCAGAAGATCGTGCGCAACCGCACCGGAGGCCGCCATGATGAGACCTGAAACGGTGCCCAGAACGGTGGTGAAAGCGATTGCGGAGATGAACGCGAACGCGAGATTGCCGAACGATTTCGCGAGGAGTGGAGCGGCCATGTTGGAGTCGGTCGGGTCCAGCATTCCGGAGGTCATCGCGCCAAGGCCGAGGTAAAGGGTAAGGATATAAAAGAGGCCGATGGCGGTGATTCCGACGACGGTGGATTTGCGTGCGGAGGCCTGGTCCTTCACGGTGTAATAGCGGATGAGGATGTGAGGCAACGCGGCGGTGCCGAAGAAGAGCGCGAGCATGAACGAGATGAAATTGAGTCGGTCGCTGGTGGTTTTGGACTTGATACCCTTGAAAAGAGTGGGGTTGTTGCCGGCGGAGAGGACATCTTTGCCGGACGTGATGGCGGAATAAAAAATCGTGTTCTTGCCGGCGTCATCATCGACGATTTCCGACTTGGGCAGGCCGATATCGGATTGTTCGATCGTGCCGAGGAAGGAGAGGGGGCCGAGGGGACCGGTGTTGGTTTCATCCTTGGGCAAGCGCTGGATAAAACCGGTGGGGTGGAGGTCGTTGGCGGGTGCGGTTTCGGTGGCGGCTTTTTGGGGCAGGCCGTTGACCAGTTTTTTGCCGGCTGGGGTCACCGTCAGCATCTGACATTCCATAAAGGTGGCGGCGTTCCATGCGAGGTCGAGCCGTTCCATTCCGCTGAATTTCCAGACGGAGACGGAGCCGTCGGCATGATGAACGCGGGCATAATGCGTTTTCGCCCAACCGCCGGTGTTGGTCAGCAGGGTGTCGGTCGGAGCCATTTGCTCTTTGAAGACTGCATTGAGAGCGTACGGGGAAACTCATTTTGCGGCTTGGCTGAAAGGCCGCGTGCGAAAAGCATGCAGGTAATCAGGCCGCAAAAGAGCACGAGGAGCGAACCTTTGATAAATTGCACCCACGTCGTCGAAACCATGCCGGCGGTCACGACGATGAGAATCACAATGATGCCGACGCCGATGACGCCGACTTCAAAGGGCAGGCCCAGCAGCGGCTTGATGAGTGCTCCCGCGCCGACCATCTGCGGGATCAGGTAGAAAATGGAAACGATGAGGGTGGAAATCGCGGCGGTGAGTTTGATGCCGCGGGAATTGAACTGCGAGTCGAGTGCGTCGGCGAAGGTGAATTTGCCAAGGCGCTTGATCGGTTCCGCGATGACAAAAAGAGCGACCACCCAGCCGGCGAGAAAGCCGATCGAGTAAAGGAAGCCGTCATATCCGTAGAAGGCGATGTATCCGCAGATGCCGAGAAATGAGGCGGCGGACAGGTAGTCGCCGGCGAAAGCGATTCCATTGATGAACCACGGAATTTGTCCGTGGGCGGCATAGTAGCCTTTCGCTGATTTCGCCTTTCGGCCCAGGAAAAATGACAGCGCGAGTACCGCACTCACAAAGCACAAAAAGATCGTCACGGCTGCGGGGGACAGCGAATAGAGCATAAGCATGATCCATCATTACGGGTTCAGAACAGCGGTCCAGCGACATTGGCTGGTTGCACGGATACAGCGCGGATAGGGGGATTGTGCAGGAAGGTTGAGGAATTGTCGATGTTTTTCTGAATCATTCATCTGGAACACTGAGGGGGGGAATGGCGGCGAGAGGAATTATGCACTTGAATTCGGGGATTGTGAGTTGAGTTTTGGGGCGTGGTCCGTAAGCTGGAACGGCTTGGGATTTTTGCTTCTACAGAGGTCGTGCCGTGACTCGAACAATGGATGCCGTCTTACAGGACAAACTGTTTGCACTCTTGGACGAGGCGGGCGTCACAAAAGACCGCGAATTGGCCGCCGACATGCTGCAGGCCGTGATCAAACTCGCGAAGGACGAGCCGGGTCGGGGCGAGATGAAGCTGATGGACCGATCGCTCAAGGAACTGCGCTACGCCTTCAAAGTCTTTAAGCCTTACCGCCAGCGCCGAAAGATTTCAGTGTTCGGGTCGGCACGCACGCTGCCGACGCATCCAAATTACATTCTGGCGCAAACGTTCGGGAAGCTGCTCGCCGATGCGGGCTTTATGTGCATCACGGGCGCAGGCGGGGGCATCATGGCGGCCGGGCATGAAGGCGCGGGGCAGGCGGCCAGTTTTGGGGTGGCCATCAAGCTGCCGTTTGAGCAACGCACCAATTCCGTTATCGAAGGTGACGAGAAGCTGATCCACTTCCGTTACTTTTTTTCCCGCAAACTTGTCTTCGTCAAAGAGACGCACGCCATCGCCCTCTTTCCCGGCGGCTTCGGCACCCATGATGAAGGCTTTGAGGTTCTCACCCTCGTTCAAACGGGCCGCTGCGATCCGCTGCCGATTGTTCTCATTGAGCAGCCCGGCGGGACGTATTGGCGAAGCTGGGACAAGTTTATCCGCGAGGAACTTATCGCTGACGGTCTGGTCAGTGAAGAAGACCCGGCCCTTTACTACATCACCAACGACGCCCAGGACGCGCTCGATCACATCCAGAAGTTCTATCGGAACTATCACTCGTGCCGTTATCTGCGCGATGAACTTTTTCTCCGCGTGAAACAGGCCCCCACCGCGGAGGAACTCGCACAATTGAACGCGGATTTCGGTGAAATCTGCCTGAGCGGGAAAATCGAAAACCGCGCAACGCAGATCATCGACGAAGAGACGCTGGTGCCGCAGTATTCGCGCATTGTTCTAAAATTCGATCGACGTTCTCTCGCGAAGCTGCGGCTGATGATCGACCGGATCAATAGCCTGCCCAGCCTGCCGCCGATGGAAAGCGAGAAGCACACGTTCGCCGACACCCGCGACGACCGTTCGGATCGCAATGTGAGCGAGATCGCGGAGGAGGAGTCGATCCGGATCGTCGATCCGCCCCAGCCGCCTCGGGTTTAATTTTCATCTCGATGAGACATTCGCCGGCCATCACTCACGGCATAGGCTTCGATTTCAAACACATTTCCGCGATACGCGGGCCGCCCCTTCAGCATCGCGATGATGCTCGCGAATAAATACGCGGGGATAAACAACGGCCCCCACCGCCTCGCCTGTTGAACATGTACGCGCTCGTGGTCGCGCGTCATATCCAGCGCCGCCTCGCTCCGCGCAAGCACCACTTCTCCAAACGTGATTGCGAGAACCCCGCCCGGCAGGACGGTGGCGTGCTCCAGCAGCCATGCGACACCGCCGCCACAAATTTCCACGACCCCCGAATCTGTTCGCCAACGTGCGCCAAACGGTGTGCAGCAGGCACCGATGCCCAACCCAATCATAGAGGTCGGGGCCGTCCACAAAGACCGAATCACGCACCGCGCGGCATTCATCTTGCAACTTCTTGCGTAATCGACAACGTTCACTTACTTTCCAACTTCACGATCATGTCGCCTGCATTATTATTCCGCAGAGGGTACCTTATGAACACGAAAATCGCTTCCATTCTGACGCTTTGCACGCTGGCCACGAGCCCGCTTGCGTCTTTCGCGAAAGACCCGGCCCTTCATATTGATGTTGACAAGCCGTCGGGAAAAGTCAGCCCCGCCCTCTACGGCCTCATGACCGAGGAGATTAATTTTTCCTACGATGGCGGCCTCTACGGCGAATTGATCCGCAACCGCAGCTTCAAGGATGATCTCTCCACGCCCGCGCACTGGACGCTGCAACAGGCGGACGGGGGCAAATGCACCGCGACGCTCGACGTCAACCTTCCGCTCAGCGCCGCCCTGCCCGTCTCGCTCAAACTCAATGCCGACAGCCTCGGGAAGGACCAGCACGTTTCCATCGCCAACGAAGGTTACTGGGGCATTCCCGTGAAGCCCAACACCTCCTACAAAGCGTCTTTCTACGCCAAACGCTCGGTCTTTGCCGCAAAGGGTCCGCTCACCGTTTCCATTGAATCCAACGATGGCAAGACAGTCTTCGCTCATGCCGAAGTTCCCACCCTCACCAACGATTGGCAGCAATACACCGTCACTCTCACCACCGGCGAATGCACCCCCTCGACGGGCAACCACTTCGTTCTCTCCACCGGTTCCGCGGGTACGTATTGGTTCAATCTTGTCTCTCTGTTTCCGCCCACTTACAACAACCGCCCCAACGGCAACCGCACCGACCTCATGCAGATGCTCGTCGACATGAAGCCCGCGTTCCTCCGCTTCCCCGGCGGCAATTATCTCGAAGGCAACACCATCGAAGAACGGTTCGACTGGAAGAACACGATTGGTCCGCTCGAACGCCGCTCCGGGCACCCAAGCCCGTGGCTTTACGCCTCCACCGACGGGATGGGCCTGCTGGAATATCTCGAATGGACCGAGGACATGCACGCCGAAAATGTCCTTGCCGTCTTCGCCGGTTACGCCCTGCGCAAACAGCACGTGGAGCCAGGCCCGGAACTTCAGCTTTTCGTCCAGGAAGCACTCGACGAAATCGAGTACGTCACCGGTGATAGTTCCACCAAATGGGGCGCGCAGCGCGCCGCCGATGGCCATCCCGCCCCATTCAAACTGAATTACATTGAGATCGGCAACGAAGACTGGTTTGACAAGACCGGCAGCTACGAAGGCCGTTTCGCACAGTTTTATGATGCCATCAAAGCCAAATATCCCGCGATCCAACTGATTGCCACAACGTCCGTGAAGAGCCGCAAGGCGGACTTGCTGGATGAACACTTCTACAAACAAGCGGGCGAGATGTATGAGCTTGCCTCGCATTACGATAAATTCAGCCGCGAAGGCCGAAAGATTTTCGTCGGCGAATGGGCGACGCGGGAAGGCTCGCCGACCACCAATATGAACGCCGCCCTCGGCGACGCCGCGTTCCTGACCGGAATTGAACGCAACTCCGATGTCGTCACCCTCTCGTGCTACGCTCCCCTCTTTGTCAACGTGAACCCGGGTGGGATGCAGTGGCCGTCTGATCTGATCGGCTACGACGCCATGAACAGTTATGGCTCGCCTTCGTATTATGTCCAAAAAATGTTCACCACGAACATCGGCGACGCGATCCTGCCAATTAGAGCGACCAACGTGCCGACGCAAACATACCAACCTCGCACCCGCCGGGGTGCCGCCACCCCGCCCGCCCGTGAAGTCCCGGCGCTGTTTTACGTCGCGACGCGCGACACGCACACGGGCATGATCTATCTCAAATTTGTGAACACCATCGCCACCCCCCAGAATGTGGATATCTCTCTCAGCGGCGTCAAAACGGTCGCTCCCATCGGCCAAGCCATCATCATCAAATCCGACAGCCCGCTCGATACCAACACAATCACCAACCACACCAAAATCGTTCCGGCAACATCAGAAATCAGCGGCCTCGCCCCCCAATTTTCGCACACCTTTCCGCCTTATTCCGTGACCATCCTGCAAATCCCCACGCAATGACCTATTCAGCATGATGGCTGCTGCATTGAGACTTCAGCATTCAGAATGCCGGTCCTCTTCCCAGGCCCGCTCCAGTATCTCAACGGTCAGGTCGCCCACGCCGTCAACGACGACGTCGGCCTCGCTGGCGCTTTTCCCGATCCCCACGCAGACCATTTCAGCGGCATGACCCGCCTTGATTCCTGCCTCCGCGTCCTCAATGACCACGCAGTGCTCCGCCTCGACCCGCATTTTTCTTGCCGCCAGCAGAAAGCCGTCCGGCTCCGGCTTGCCCTTCTTGACTGAATCGCCATCGACAATGGCATCAAACCAGTCGTCTATCGCCAGCAATTTCACGACCAGCCGCGCATTGCGGCTCGCCGAAACGAGTGCCATGCGGATCCCGCCGGCCCGGAGGCGCATCGCGAGCGTCCGCGCGCCGGAGCAAGATCCGCGGGTCGAAGCGACTTCACCCGTTCCAGATAATATCCGTTCTTCCGCTCCCCCAGCAGGCGTTTTTCCTCGCCTGCGAACTCCCGCGCGTACCGCCCCAGCAGTTTTTCCAGGCATTCCGTCCGACCCACCCCGCGAAAGCCATGATTGATTCGTTCATCGAATGGCAGTCCCAACTCGTCAGCCAACCGCTTCCACGCTTCAAAATGAAATGCCGCCGTCTCGACGAGTACCCCATCCAGGTCAAACAGCACGGCCTGAACCCCCGCGCGAGAAGATTTCGCCAAAATTTCCGCCGGCCCCGCGACCCAGGCGGCGAATAGATCGTCAGGTGCGACGCCGCCTTCACCTGAGGTGACGCGCGATCCGCCCCTGCGGCCACCCCCGCACCAGCTCCGCCCGGCCCCCGTTTGACTTTTTCGAGATTCAAAGGCATAGTGACCAGAGATGTCAACGGCTTATCTGAACAACTTCGCACCTCTTCCCTATCGGCCAACTGCCTATTGGCGCTACTTCTTTTTTACCACCGCTTAATACTGGAAACGGGCGAGGCAGCCGCAAATTCACTATTCGCAAACTTTAAAAGCCTTGAGCCCTCCCGGACTCGAGGCTTTTTTCTTGGTACGCAGAATGAAAGGAGATGCCATGACCCCTTATCAGGTGACCCAAGCGGTAAACGATTCTTTGTCCAAGGCGGACGCAACGCTCGGTTTAGCCCGAGCGATTCAAGCGACACTCGCCGCGATGAGCGGTCCGGCTGATCTTTGGCGAAGCGTCACCTGAGCCGGACAAAACGTCTTTCAATTCCAAAAAGCCCCAGAACCACTTACCCACGGACCCTTAGGAGCACCCCATGATCGTCGTTATGGAAGAAGCGCGACTGACTCACAGATCGCCCACGTCGTGACCCTCATCAAGGAACTCGGCCTGCGGGAGCATGTCATCAAAGGCACGGAGCGGACCGTCATCGCCGCCCTCGGCGACGACCGCGCCAAAAATAAAGAAAATATCGAGAACGCCCCAGGCGTCGAGAAGGTCATGCCGGTGCTCGCCAAGTACAAGATGGCGTCCAAGGAAATGAAAAAGGAGCGGACGGTGGTCTCGCTTGGTGGCACGCTGGGCGCGGCTGCCGGTGGGAAAAAAATTGCGCTGATCGCGGGACCGTGCTCGGTGGAATCGCGCGATCAATTGCTTCGATGCGCCCATGAAGTCAAGGAAGCGGGCGCGACCGCGCTTTGAGGCGGGGCGTTTAAGCCTCGTACTTCGCCTTACGAATTTCAGGGCCTCGGCGAGAAGGGTCTGGAAATTCTTGCCGAAGCTCGCGAGCAGACCGGGCTCGCCGTTGTCACCGAAGTGATGGCAGTCGACCAGGTCGCGCTGGTGTGCAAGTATGCGGATGTGCTTCAGATCGGTGCCCGCAACATGCAAAATTACAATTTACTTCTTGCGGTGGGAGATCAGCAGAAACCTGTCCTCCTCAAACGCGGGCTCTCCGCGTCGCTCGAAGAATTTCTGCTCGCTGCGGAATACATCATCTCTCGCGGAAATAATAATGTCATTCTCTGCGAACGCGGCATCCGCACGTTTGAAACCTACTGCCGCAATACGCTTCCCCTGGCGATCGTTCCGGAAGTCCACCGCATTTCGCATCTTCCGATCGTGGTCGATCCGAGTCAGGGCACAGGCCACGCCCACCTCGTCCCGGACATGTGCAAAGCGGCCATCGCCGCCGGTGCCGACGGGCTCATTATCGAAGCACACGACGATCCGGAACACGCCCTCACGGACGGAGCACAGTCGATCACGCCGAAGACACTGAAAGACATGATGGGCACGCTGAAGCGGATCGCCCAGGCGGTCGAGCGAGAGATTTAACCATGCAGTACAGGCTCGCACGGATTTCTTCTCAGATGGAGACCGGCAGCCGATACAATGACTGGAAATACCCCCCCCCACCCCCAAGGAAAGCAGGTGCCAACATGACCGTCGCAAGCCTAAAAATCGGACGGAAAAGCTTCGTCGTTGTGCCGGAGCGAGATTTTGAACGCATGGCCCGTGAGAACGCTCAATACCGGCAACTCGTGAACGAAGATCATGCGATGGGAAAAATCGCCGAGAAAGAACTCAAAGCGTTCCGTAAGAAGGGCGGAAAAGGCATTCCCTGGGATCAGGTAAAGAAAGAATTGGGCCTCTAAATGCCATTCCAAGTCATCTTCACCGATGCCGCGCTGCGTTCATTGCGAGACCTTCCCGCTCATGTGCAAAAACGCATTAAACGCTGGATAGATCTCCTTGCGGAAGATCCCCATCGTCCCGGCACGCGGCAACTGGTGGGACACCCCGGCATCCGGCGAGTGCATGCAAGCAAAGATTACGTCATCCTCTATACGATCGAGCATGACCGCGTTGCCGTAATCGTATTACGTGTGGAAAATCGGCGCGATGTGTATAGAAGCTTGTAATGAGCCGTCACCAATCTCGCCAAAGAAATCAGTTCGATAATTCTAAAACAAACCCAATTCCAGCCGCGCCGCTTCCGTCAGCCGTTCCCTTGTCCAGGGCGGATCCCACACCAGTTCCACCTCCACCCGCGGCACTTCCGGAATGGCTTCAATCTTGCGTTTCACTTCGGCGACGATCGATCCCGCGACCGGGCAGCCCGGAGCGGTGAGCGTCATGTCCACCTTTACCGCATTGGCTGGATCGATGGCCAATTTATAAATCAGTCCCAGGTCGTACACGTTTAAGGGAATTTCCGGATCGAACACCGTGCGAATGGCCGCGACGATTTTCGATTCCAGTTCCACTTGGTCCCTGGCAACCACCCCTTCGGTGACCATCGCCGGTGCCGCCAAATCCTTCAGCGTGGAAAGATCACCGATCTTCTCCCGCATCACCTTCGCGGCATGATTCCCCACCTCCCCCTCCCCCGCCTGCGTCAACGCAATTTTTTTACCTGATTCAGTCATAAAATAACGATCCGTGTAAATCCGTGTTCATCCCGTGGCGATTCACGTCTTTTCGACAATATCCCGCGCCATAGACCGAATCTTCGCCACCATCCCCGCCAACCCGTTGCGTCGCTGCGACGTGATGAATTGATCCAATCCGATTCGCGAGAAAAACGCATCGATATCGAAGGCGAGAACATCGCTTGCTCGCTGACCCGAATAGAGGCGCTGCAGGAGCGCGATCAATCCTCGCACGATTTCCGCATCGGCGTCGGCGATAAATTCGAGTGTGTCACCGGCAGTACCTTTTCGTCCGACCAAATAAACCTGACTCATGCAGCCGGGAATACGCGGCGTCACCTGCTTGAGCATCTCAAACAGGCGCGGCTGCCCCTTGGCGAGATCGAGAACGTATTCATTTTTCGCATCACGTTCGCCCAGGAATTCAAATTCGTCGGCAAGTTTGTCCGCGGCCGCCTGCACCGTCGGCGCGCTTGCTGGCGGGTAAACAACCGGGGATTTTTCAGTCGGGGCCTGTCTGGGCGATGATTTCTCCGCGACCAATGCCTTTAGTGCTGTCACCAGCGCGTCGATTTCCGCAGCGGTGTTGTAAAACGAAAAAGATGCGCGAGCCGTGGAACTGATCTCGAAACGATCCATCACGGGCTGGCAGCAATGATGCCCGGTTCGCACGCAGATTCCCTCACGATCAAGCGCCATGCCGATGTCCATCGTCGAGAGGCCGTCGATGACAAAGGAAAGCACGGACGCCTTTTGTTTCGCCGTCCCGACAATCCGCACGCCCGGCACGGTACTCATTTGTTTCGTCGCATGGGCAAGCAGGGTCTGCTCATAGTCGCCGATTTTTTCAAGGCCAAGCGTGGTGATGTAGTCGATGGCCGCGCCGAGTCCGACGACGCCCGCGATATCGGGAGTTCCCGCCTCGAACTTGTTGGGCAGTTCCGCGTACTCCGTTTTGTCGAACGTGACGGATGCGATCATGTCGCCCCCGCCCTGATAGGGAGGCATCGCGTCCAGCAGTCCGCGTTTCCCATAGAGAATGCCAATCCCGGTCGGTCCGACGAGCTTGTGACCGCTGAACACGTAAAAATCGGCATTGAGTTCCTGAACGTCAGTGACGCCGTGTGCGACCCACTGGGCACCGTCGATCAGGACGAGCGATCCTGCCGCGTGTGCCATGGCCGCGATCTGTTTGACCGGATTGATCGTGCCGAGCGAATTGCTGACATGATTCACGGCAACCATTTTGACGCGCCCGCCCGCGAGAAATGTGGCGAGTGCGCCAAGGTCCAGATCGCCGGTTTCGTCGATGGGAATGACTCGAAGTGTTGCACCCGTTGCCTGACAGGCCATCTGCCACGGGACGATATCCGAGTGATGTTCCAGGGTGCTGACTACGACCTCGTCACCACGTTGTAGGTTGGTGCGTCCCCAACTGGATGCGACGAGGTTGATTCCCTCGGTGGTGCCGCGGGTGAAGATGATTTCCGCCGCTTCCGCCGCATTCAAAAAAGCTCGCACCTTTTCGCGGGCACCTTCATAGAGGCCCGTCGCGGTTTGGCTTAGGCCGTAGATTCCGCGGTGGATGTTGGCGTTTTGTGATTCATAATATTGCACGATGGCATCGATGACGGCACGCGGTTTCTGCGTGGTGGCCGCGTTATCCAGATAGATAAGCGGTTTGCCGTGGGACTGGGTCTGGAGAATGGGAAAATCGCGGCGGATGCGGTCGACATTCCACAGCCCGCTGACGAGGCTGGAGGGGGCGTGTGCGGGAAGATCGTTCAGTTGCAGGCTCATGGCATAATTGTAGCGGGGCGGCGGTATGGGTCATAATCCTGTAACCTGATCCAACCGCCCGCATGAAAGCTTTGATGAGTCCGGCAACTCGGTATACTGACCGTCCCCTCGGTTCTCTGTCCTGCTTGAGGAAGATAATGACTCAGCCTCCCTCCGCCGCCTTTCCCGTCACGCCCCCTCCCCCGGCCCCCTCGGCACCCGTCGGCTCGCCTGCCGCGACTGGGGTTCCGCCGGTGCAGAGGCCGAGCTTTAATCCGCAGGGGATGATGGATCTTTATCGCACGGGCAAGCATGAGGAACTGTCGAATCAGTGCATTCAGATTCTCGACTTTTTCAAACGTCACACGTTGTTCGTGATGGACCCGGCCTCGCAGTATTTCGTGAACTCGTTCATGAAGCTGTTTTTGTTCGTCTTCAGCCAGCCCGATTTTCGAATTCCAGAGAACCACACGCGAACCTTCGTTCTTTTCAATCGCACCATTTCCAATCTGGCGGCCATTTCCTCCTTCAAAAACACCGATGGCTATCTCGAACTCTTGCGGGATCAGACGTCGAACTTTGTTCAGGTACTGACCCTGTACTCCGCCAGGAATACGGTGAAGTTTGATCGCAAGGTGCTCTTTGACCTGCAGCCGGGGCTGGCATCGCTGTGGTATCTGGAGTACGGGAGCATCTTCTACAGTGCCATTGCGTCGGAAGTGGTTCAGGAAAATTTGCGCGAGCATTTCAATTTCAGCCATCCGGGCCTGTTTATTCCGCAGGATGTGCAGGAAGTATTTTTTGGGTCGACGTATGTGGACGGCAAATGCGACCGTGCGATCAAGACGCACATCAACAAGAGCATTCGGGCGTATGTGAATCAACTTCCGCCGGTGATCAACCGTCCGAACCCGCGGAAGATCGCGGTGCTTTGCGCGAATTGGAAGCTGGGGCATTCGGTCTATCGCAACTATTTCGCGTATTTGCAGGCGTTAAAGCCGAAGTATCACCTCACCTTTTTTGAGTTGGGGCAATATGCGAAGCAGGAAACGAGCCTGTTCGATGAATTTCATGTGGTGAACACGTTGCCGACGGGCTTGCCGAATATGAGCAAGCTGGGCGACAACGAATTTCAGGCGATCATCTATCCGGACGTGGGGATGTGCATGGAGAGCATTCTGCTGGCGAATCGGCGGATCGCGCCGATTCAGATTGCGTGGCCGGGGCATTCCGTGAGCACGTTTGGGGCGGATATTGATTATTTTGTCAGCGGGATCGACGTGGAGTTGCCCGAGAATCCGGAGAGAAATTACTCAGAGCGGCTGGTGCTGATTCCCGGGATGGGGGTGATTCACAACAAGCCGTTGTATCAGGCGCAGGGTATCAAGAAGAAGAGCGACCGGTTCATTATCAACTGTTCGTGGAACTGCCAGAAGTTGAATTACACGTTTGTCCAGACGCTGAAAAAGCTGTTGGTCCGGTCAAAGAAAAAACTGCTGTTGCGGATTTTTGTCGGGGCATCTTCATCGCGTGCGAACGATCATATTCCTCTGATGCGGACGATCATTTCGGAACTTGGCGCGGAGAATATTGAGGTTCCACACAATCTGGATTATCACCGCTACATGATGCTGATGGAGGAGGGCGATCTGACGTTGGATTCCTTCCATTTTGGGGGGTGCAACACGATTTCAGACAGCCTGTTCCTGCGGATACCGACGGTCTCGTGGGCGGGGGAGAAGTGGTACAACCGGATTGGGCCGGAGATGCTGCGGCTGGTGGGGATGGAGGAGACCGCGGTTACGAATGAGACGGATTATCTGGACCTGTCGTTGAAATTGATCCACGACGATGAGTACCGGGCGGATATTCGGCGGCGTTTGATGAAGGTGGATTTGAATGAAACGATTTATAGCACGGCGGATGCCCGGTATTTCCTGACGGCGCTGGATTATTTGATTGAAAATCACGAAACACTGCGACAGGACAAGAGCCATTCGCCCCTGATTATTCCCCGTGCATGACCCGATCCTTACCCGATCCCTCCCGATCCCGCCCCAATCCTGCCTATCCCCTCCCTATCCCTGCCCGGTCCACTCCGCGCAAATGGGGATGTTTGCTATTGCATTGCCACATCGTGGCGGGCTTCATCGCTTATGCGTAAATCCTGAGGAAGGCCGTGCTGGGCGGTCATAAAGTCTTCAATACGGGCGCGGACGGGGGAAACTTTGATGCGGCGGGTGATGTCTGCCGCGAATGCGTAGGTCATGAGGTGGCGGGCCTGGGTGAGGGAGAGGCCGCGGGAGATGAGGTAGAAGACGGCGTTTTCATCGACGGGGCCGATGGTGGAACCGTGGGTGCATTTGACGTCGTCGGCGTAGATTTCGAGTGCGGGCTGGGAGTTCATGAAGGCGGTATCGGTGAGGAGGAGGGACTTGCTGGTTTGTTTGGAGTCGGTTTTTTGGGCGTCTTTTTGGACGAAGATTTTGCCTTTGAAGACTGCGGTGGCGCGGCTATCGAGGACGTGCTTGTAGAGTTCGTGGCTGGGGCAGTGGGCTTTTTCGTGGTGGAGGAGGGTGTGGTTGTCGATGTGCTGCTCGCCTTTGGCAAGGACGAGGCCATTGAGGGTGGCTTCGGCGCGTTCGCCGCCGAAGAAGACCTGGAGGTCGTTGCGGGTAAGGCGGCTGCCGGTGCTGGTGGAATGGCTGACGAAGAGGCTGGCGGTGTCGAGGTTGACTTGCATGAGCGCGAGGTGGAAGGCGGCGTTGCCTTCCTGTTGGAGTTTGTTGTGGTCGATGCGGGAATTTTTGGCCTGGACGATTTCGGTCACGGCGTTGGTGAGATAAAAGGCGTCGTCGGTGCCGGCGTAGGTTTCGACGATGGAGGATTCGCTGTTTTCTTCGGCGACGACGAGCACGCGCGGGTGGCTGACGGTGGCCTGACCTTCGCCGACGGCATCGCCGGGGAGGCTGAGGAAGAGGAGATGGATCGGCTTGTCGCCGACCGCTGCTTTGGCGATGTGGACGAAGGCACCTTCGCGGATGAATCCGGTGTTGAGGGCGGCGAAGGGGTGGCGGTCGATGTTGGCGTATTTGCCGAGGTGTGCTTCGACGAGTTCGGGGTGGCGCTCGAATGCGTGCTCGAGGCTCATGGCGGTCACGCCGGAGGGGAGGCGGCTCATGGCGCTGAGGTGAGGATCGAAGCGGCCGTTGATGAAGACGAGTTCGGCGGCAGCGTCATCGCCGAAGGTGTAGGCGCTGGGCGAGGTCGATGGCGGCCTGTCCGCTGCTGCCGGTGCCGGCCGCGGGGACGAAGGAGGTGTTCGCGATGGGAGAGATGTTGGTGTCGCGCCATTCTTCCTGTGCGGTGGTGGGGATGCCGAGTCGTTGGAAGGTGTCGATGCCTCGTTTTCGCAGGGCGTTTACCCAAGGGCGTACGTGGCCATGGGTTGAGTCGAAGCTCTTTATGAAACTACTGGTGGTGGGTTCAAACAAAGTGGTCATCCTGATTCAGTTCCCTAACGCGACGTTCGATCGCCCCGTTGGGGCTCAGCCTTTTTTCTCTTTATTCACCCGGGGTTCCCTTCGGTCACCCCGGGCTATTATCGCCAGCCCCTTTGGGGCAAATACACAACTTGGGGCAAATACACAACGTGGGGTAAACAGACACGGAGATATTTGATAATCACGCCTTGGCGGCGACTTCGTCTTCGATCCAATCGTAGCCGCGAGATTCGAGTTCGAGCGCGAGTTCCTTGGTGCCACTTTTGACGATGCGGCCATCCATCATGACATGGACCTTGTCGGGCACAATGTAATTGAGGAGGCGCTGGTAGTGGGTGACGAGGAGGATGGCCTTGTTTTTATCGGACTGGTGGATTTTATTGACGCCGTTGGAGACGGTGCGGAGTGCGTCGATGTCGAGGCCGGAATCGGTTTCGTCGAGGAGGCCGAGGAGGGGGTTAATGACCGCCATCTGGAATACTTCGTTGCGTTTTTTCTCACCGCCGGAGAAGCCTTCGTTGATGGCGCGATTCATGAAGCTTTTGTCCATTTCGAGGAGGTCCATTTTTTCCTGGACGAGTTTGAGGAACTCCATGGCGTTGAGTTCGGGGAGGCCGTGGTGTTTGCGGGTTTCGTTGACGGCGGCCTTGAGGAAGTAGCTGGTGGAGACGCCGGGGATTTCGACGGGGTATTGGAAGCCGAGGAACATTCCTTCGCGAGCACGTTCTTCGGGGGACATGTCGAGGAGGTCTTTGCCGTGGAAGAGTATTTGGCCATCGGTGACTTCGTAGACCTCGCGGCCGGCGAGGACCTGGCAGAGGGTACTTTTACCGGAGCCGTTTTTGCCCATGATGGCGTGAATCTCTCCGGTGTCGATGGTGAGATCGACGCCCTTGAGGATTTGGCGTCCGCCGCCGGTGACTTGTGCGTGGAGGTTTTTGATTTCAAGGAGGGCCATTTAAATTTTCCTATTTATCTGGATGTTACTTTTTTTACTGTAGAGTCGGTTTTAATTTTCGGAAAGCCACCGTTTTTGACAGCTGCGGCAATGTCAGCAGCCGTTTCTGTTACACCCCGATTAAGTGCGACGGAACCGACGCGGCGGCGATAAGTTCGTACGCCTCTGGCAGCTAACGGGGGGGCAACCCGATGCTTGCCGACGAGCCGCGTGTTTACATCGCTCCAAAAAATTTTCACGACCTGAGCAAGTGATACTCCGCGAAAAGGCACCCGTGATTGATCTAGCGTGTGGTGCGTTCCCATGTATATCTCCCTGAATCATGATTCTTGATCGCATTGTTGAGCAGTTTCAATGATGCGGGGGTGTGAAAACCGAACTGGTCGGAGTTTCCAAAAGCCACCCGCATATGCCAGTTCGCGACCACGGGACCAACGACAAGATCATACCATTTTCGACCCACTTCTGTTACAGGCCCCTGGTGATCGTGCAGCACGTGCACGCGGAGGATTCATTGGAGCGTTTGCTTCGCCGGCAATGCTGGATAAAACTCCAAAAATCCTCGCTATCGTACGTCCCGCGGACAAAATGAAGCGAATGAAGCGCGGCCAGTTCGTGACGCCGCAACTGAAATCGAAGTACGACAGGGAAATTCCCCTCGTGTTTTGAAAGTCGAGAGTTGAACCGAATCTCAGCCCACCGTTTGGCCTGATGCACGGAGGTGGTCGTGTAAAACCCTCGGCTGAAGTCCAAGTCCCACCGGGAATGATTTAAGTCCACGCCAATTGATTCGATATTTTGGCGTTCCACATTCGTGCATCCATGCCACAAATCCACAAATTCAGACCGCTGGCCGCTCCACGGCGGAGCATCTTTACTGGGTAGGTTGCTCATCTCTGTTTAACCCACGGATCCTTCCGAGACTCACACCCAACAGTTTTTGTGCTTCGACGGCGAATTCCATGGGGAGTTCGCGGAATACTTCCTTGCAGAAGCCGGAGACGATCATGTTGATGGCGTCTTCGAGGGAGATGCCGCGGGTTTTGCAGTAGAAGAGTTGGTCTTCGCCGATTTTGGAGGTTGAGGCCTCGTGTTCGACGCGGGCGGTTTTGTTTTTTACTTCGATGTAGGGGGAAGTGTGAGCGCCGCACTTATCGCCGAGGAGGAGGGAGTCGCATTGGGTGTAGTTGCGCGCGTTTTCGGCTTTTGGCATGATTTTGACCAGGCCGCGATAGGTGTTTTGGCCGAAGCCGGCGGAGATGCCTTTGCTGACGATGGTGCTTTTGGTGTTTTTGCCGATGTGGATCATTTTGGTGCCGGTGTCGGCCTGTTGGCGATGGTTGGTGAGGGCGACGGAGTAGAATTCGCCGACGGAGTTATCGCCTTGGAGGATGCAACTGGGATATTTCCAGGTGATAGCGGAGCCGGTTTCGACCTGGGTCCAGGTGATTTTGGAGTTTTCAAAGCACTTGCCGCGTTTGGTGACGAAGTTGTAGATGCCGCCGCTGCCGGTCTTGGGGTCGCCGGGGTACCAGTTTTGGACGGTGGAGTATTTGATGGTGGCGCCGGGGAGGGCGACGAGTTCGACGACGGCGGCGTGGAGCTGATTTTCATCGCGCTGGGGGGCGGTGCAGCCTTCGAGGTAACTGACGCTGGCACCTTCGTCGGCGATGATGAGGGTGCGTTCAAACTGGCCGGTGCCTTTGGCGTTGATTCGGAAGTAGGTGCTCAGTTCCATGGGACATTTCACGCCCTTGGGGATGTACGCGAATGAGCCGTCCGTGAAGACGGCGGAGTTCAAGGTGGCGAAATAGTTATCCGAATAGGGGACGACGGAAGCGAGGTATTTTTTCACGAGCTCGGGATGCTTGTGCACGGCTTCGGAAAATCCGCAGAAGATGATGCCCATGTCGCCGAGCTTCTTCTGGAAAGTCGTCGTGACGGAGACAGAATCGAAGACGGCATCGACGGCCACATTGGATTCGGCACCGGTTTCGACGCCGGCGAGCATTGCTCGTTCATGCACGGGCACGCCGAGTTTCTCGTAGATTTTGAGCAATTCGGGATCGACTTCGTCCATGGACTTGAGCTTGCGCTTTGGGGCGGAATAGTATTTGATGGCCTGATAGTCAATGGGGGGATATTCGGCCTTGGCCCAGTTGGGCTCCTTCATTGTGAGCCAGTGGCGATAGGCCTTCAGGCGCCAGTCGAGCAGCCATTGGGGTTCGTCTTTTTTGTGGGAGATGAAGCGAATGATCTCTTCGCTGAGGCCGGGGGGGGCCTCATCGGCCTCCAGGTCGACGTTCCATCCCCATTTGTATTCCTGGCCAGCGAGTTCTTCGATTGTCTCGGTGGATGTAGGCATTGCACTGCTCCTGAAAACGGACGCTCGAGGTGAGGGGCCGTCGTAAATTGTGGAATCCGAACAGGCATCCGGAGGCCGTTGGGGCACTCCCCCGGCCCTTTGTTGGGGCTTTAGCCCCACAGACAAGGCATTGTAGAGAACGCCGGGTAAAAAGCCTAGTGGCAAGGACGTGATTGCGGATTCGGGGGTTGCGATTCGTTGAGTTGTCGGAGGCGTCGGGGAGCTTTGGGCGGGCAAAAACACGCTGAAGTGTGAACTCCGGGGCAGACGGGCGGGATGCCGGGATTTGCCTCGGGGCCCACGGAGCAGCTATAGTGTGGGGATCACAATAGATGTTCAAACCTCTCAGGAGCTTCAGATATGGCAATCACTCTTTCCGAATCGGCCGCGAAGGAAATTCGTAATATTATCAAGGATCAGGGGCTTGCCGATGGGGTGGCGTGCGTGTCGGGGTGAAGGGCGGGGGCTGCTCGGGCTTTTCTTATGTGTTGGATTTGACGGAATCCGCCCCGGAAAATGATGAAATCATGGAATGCCACGGGATTAAGATTCTGGCGGATCGGAAGTCTTATCTCTATCTCAACGGGACGGAGATCGATTTTAAGGATGAAGTGATGGGCCGCGGGTTTGTGTTCAAGAATCCCAATGCGAGCCATACGTGCGGGTGCGGATCGTCGTTTTCGGCGTGATTTTTGGACGAGGATGGACGGCAGGCAATCGGTGAATCGCCGGAGTTTTGGGGTGAAAAGCGGCGGGGATGGAAGACACGCTGAAGCGTGAACTCCGGGATGTGAACTTCGGACGTGAAGTCCAGATTTGATTATGGGAAGGCTTGAATCGCTGTGTTTTCGGGCTTCATTTGCAATTCCAAAGGCATTTCGTATACTCCCTTCCTCAATTCGCGGGCGTAGCTCAGTGGTAGAGCGTCACGTTGCCAACGTGAATGTCGAGGGTTCGAACCCCTTCGCCCGCTGTAAAAATAGCCTGACGTTACGCCGTCGGGCTTTTCATTTCGGCTTGGTTGGGTGATTGGAATCGCCCTGTTTTCGTAGATTTATTCGCAGATTTATTCAAAAATACTTGTGCGAATTGACGACTGTATTATCATGCTTGCTCACACGGATCACTTTTTTGACCTATTTTGAAGGAGTCGGACATGGCTGCAAAGGCCGCAACCAAGAGCGAAATTCTCACCAACATCGCACAGGCGACTGAACTCTCGCAAGCAAGTTGCCGCGGTGTTTGAATCGTTGAGCGAGCAGATTTCGAAGAACGTCGGCAAGAAGGGGCCCGGCGTATTCGTTGTTCCCGGTCTCATGAAGATCACCGTGATCCAGAAAGAAGGCGACCAAGCGGCGCAAGGGCATCAATCCTTTCACGAAGGAAGAAGTGATGTTTAAGGCGAAGCCGGCCGCAAGGTCATCAAGGTTCGTCCCTTGAAGGCGCTGAAGGACATGGCCAAGTAAGTCGGCCACTCCCGCGATAAAACTCAAAAAGCCTTCAGCGCCACGTGTGCTGAAGGCTTTTTGTCGTTTCATGTGAATTGCATCGCTCGCCCTTCCCTAGAGTGGTTTTACCCGCGGTGTAGCGGTGAGCGAAACATTGCTTTTTATCGAGTGGTAAAAGAACGCTTCCTTATGGGCGCGTCTCGGAATTCCTGCTGTACCTGAGGTAGAAATCCAGTGCCGCACCTTTTCCTTGGTCGCGGGGGCATAGGATGAAGCATGGCGTTTTTTCAGAACATTGTTCGATCGCTGAACCGGCTCACCCATTCCGAAGGGCCGCGGTTCATCGTCAATCAAAAAATTGGGAGGTATGGGCAGATGACGGAACTTAGCATTGATGCGGAACAAAAGATCATTACGGCAACGCTTCAACTCAAGGGGGAGAAGGAGCCGATCTCGTTGCGTCTCACGCGGTACCATTTGGAAACGGTCGATGGGGTGGATATGTTCAAGGTTGGGGAGGTGTATGTCTCGCGAGAATGGATGCAGGCGCTGGCGGGGGATTTTCTGCAGAATAAGTCGGTTGCGGTTCCGGCGGCGGTGGGGAAATGGTTGCGGATGATTCTGTAGGGAGTTGTTGGGAAAGATGCAGGGTGTTGAGGGGTGGTGGCCGCGCCGATGCGGCGGCGGGCGTGGGTTTGTTGATGGATGGGAATGAAGACACGCTGAAGCGTGAACTCCGGGGAGGGTGGGGCGGGTTGTTGTTTATGCGCCTTGGTTTTTTTCGGCCATGATGGGTTGTTGTAGCGATTCGAGGACGTTTTTCACCTGATCCTGTGGAACGTCGGTGACGATTTCGGCATGGCCGATGCGGGTGGGGAGGATGAAGCGGAGTTTTCCGTTGCGGACTTTTTTGTCGGTGGTCATGGCGGTGAGGGCCTTATTGATGTCGAAGTCGATGCAGCAGGCGGGGAGTTCGGCATAATCGAGGAGGGTGGCGAGGTGTCGCAGGTCTTCTTCGGGGAAAATTCCGCGTCGATGCGCGAGGCGGCTTGCGGCGAGCATTCCCATGGCGACGGCTTCACCGTGGATAAGGCCGCCGTATTGCTGGGCGTTTTCGAGGGCGTGTCCGAAGGTATGGCCGAAGTTGAGGAGGGCGCGGACGCCGTTTTCAAATGGATCTTCGGCGACGATGGCGGCCTTGATCGCGACGTTTCGGGCGACAAGCTCGGCTAGCGTTTCGCCGTCGCAGGCCATCACCTTTGCGAGATTGTCGGTGATGAAGGAAAAAAGGTGCGCGTTGCGGATGACAGCATGCTTGATACATTCGGCTAAACCGGCACGCAGTTCCCGGAGCGGCAAGGTTTGAAATGTGTCAATGTCCGTGACAACGATTCGGGGTTGATGGAAGGCACCGATTAAGTTTTTTCCAGCGGGATGATCCAGGCCGACCTTGCCGCCGACGGAGGCATCGACAGCGGCGAGTAAGGTGGTGGGCACCTGGACGAAGGCGACACCGCGCAAAAGGGTAGCAGCGACAAAGCCGGCGAGGTCGCCAACGACGCCGCCTCCGAGGGCAATGACGGGGGTGGATCGTTCAACCCTGCCGAGCAGGAGGGCGTCGAGGGCGGCGGTTGCGGTAGTTATATTTTTGTGTTTGTTCGCCTGCGGGGATGATGTGCGTGATGACGCGGTAGCCGGACGTGGCGAGGGAAGATTTGGCGAGTTCAAGATAGTGGGGGGCGACGTTGCTATCAGTGATTAATCCGCATGAGACGGAGGGGGCGACGCTTTTCACCAGCTCGCCGAGGTGCGCAAGCAGGCCGGTGCCGATGCGGACTTCGTAATGGGATTGTGGCGAGGAGGGAACGGTGACGGGAATCGTTTTCATGGGGGGATTGTAGCGGGGGGGCGGATGGTTTTCATCGGGCTGGGGCACTGGGCGGTTTTTGTTGTGATTTTTGAAAAGAGGAAGGTGGGGTGTTGAGGTGCGTTGCCCCACGCTGCTGAGGCAGCGGGCGTGGATTTCAGGTGATGGGGGTTGTGTTTTTTATGGGCGCTTCAATAGGCGCTTAGATGAAATCCAGCATGTGGAATATCCAGGGGGTCCATGGGAATGCGAGGGAGACCTTGGTTTCGGCTGGGGGAGAGAGGGGGCCTTCGGGAGAAAAGAGCAGGCCGTCGGTTCCGCCGTGGAGGGATGCCCCCACATCGAGGCGCTGCAGGAGCATTCGTGTGAGAGTGCGGGCGTCAGTCTGCAAGTGGACCGGTTGGGCGTTGGCGGCGGGGGTTTTGAGAGTCAAAGGCAGTTCGCCGGGCGTTGTCAGTTGGAGTGAGAGGTCGCCCAATTCCGGCGGGAGCTTTTTTGCGAGTGCGTCAAGATATCGCTGCGGGCGGAGCCATTTGGTAAGCATGAGGTAGCCCCAGCGATCGACGAAGCCGGAACGGGCGAGATGTCCGCGGTAGGGATCGTGCGAACTGATGACGGCGCGGACCTGGTGGACCCCTTTGCTCCAGGCGAGTTGGCAGGTTGTGCGGATGAGTTCGCTGGCCACGGCGGTGTCCCATTGGCGGGTGGCGAGTTCCAGAATGTCCATGCGGGGGCGTTTAGAATGCCAGCCGCTCCAGCCGATGACAGCGTAACCCATGAGGGTCGCGCCGTCGCCTGCTCCGCTCCAGAGGCCGACGATTTGAAATTGATAGTGCTCGCGGTAGTAGTGATGCTGGAGGGCGGGCGTCCAGAAATTTTGGGTTCGCAAGACGGCACCGCCGCAGGCTGCGTAGACGTCGCGGTAGACGGAGAGCATTTGGTCGGACCACGCCGCGGCTTCCGCCGCGCTGCCGACCCGCACGCTATATCGCGCCGCCCCCCCCCTCCCCCGCCCCCGCCCCCGCCCCCGGCCACCCCGCCTCCACTTGTCGCTCCACTCCCCTGCGATCCGGGTGGCACTTCCATATCCAGATACAAACATCGAATCGAAAGGAGATCGTGAAAACCGGTGTGCGCGTACCATTGCGCGGCGAGGCTGCCCTCATCGCGCCGCACGACGAGGAGTGCATCGAGTTCGGGTAAGAGGTCGGCCCATTGCGGAAAGGATTCGCGCGTTTGACGTCGCAGGGACATGCGGGCGGCGAATTGATTGGAGGAAAGCCATCCGACGGAAAGCGTGCGGTGCGGGGAGACCGCAATTTCGCGGCGGCTCATCGGCATGAGGCCGTGGATCGCGGAACGATCCCCCAGGACCAGGGCGGTCATACGATCATGGCTCCAGCTTTCGACGGTGCGTGCGGTTCCGCCTGATGCGGCCAGAAAGGACAAGGCGTCGGGTAGTTGTGAATCGCTTAATCGATAAAGATTGGTTGCCATTTTTGGATTGTAATGCGGGGGGCGGTCCTTGGCGAAAAGGGCGGCGACGGGGGGTGGTGTAGCTGTGAGCGAAACTTCTCTTTTTATCGAGCGGCAAAAGAACGCTTCCTTATGGGCGCGTCTCGGAAGGGGCCGCAAAGTTGGCAGAAAACTGCCAGAGCGACAGTCTGTTTTTTTACATTGTCCTCATAAAATAGCTGAAAAACGCCAAAAACGGACTCCAATAAAATGGCACGGTCTTTGTAATTGTGCTTATCGACCAACAAAAACTGTCCTCGATTATTGAAAGGAGAATCATCATGTTGGCTCGTCGAAATGAATATACCCATCCGTTGGAAGGCCTGGACCGGGAATTTGGGCGGATGTTGAACCGCTTCCGCGGCAGCGCGGAACTCCCGGGTGCCCTCGGGGCCTATGCCGTGGATGTGCATGAGGATCCGGACCACTTTTATGTGGAAGCGGAACTGCCCGGCTTCACGAAGGAAGAAGTGGATATCACGCTGGAAGATGGGGTGCTGTCGATCCGAGGGGAGCGTAAAGAAGCCGCTCAAAAGCCGGCAACGGATAAAGTTCCGTTGCATGTGGAACGTCGTTGGGCGAGGTTTGAACGAAGCTTCACATTGCCTGCGGCGGTGGATGAGAGTTCCGTGAGTGCTCGACTCGCGGACGGCATTCTCAGCATCACTTTGAACAAGCGCGAAGAGGTCAAGCCGCGAAAAATTCAGATCACCGCGACTTCGTCCGCGAACGCAACGGAATCCAACGGGAATGGGAATGGACATGCTCAAGGGCAGCCGTCGCATTCGACCAAGATCGAGACGCGATAAAGATCGTATCCGTTGTTGACGCTCCAACCGGGTCGTCGATTCTGCTGTGCAGGATCGGACGGCCCTTTTTGTTTTGTTCCGCCACTCGCGTCCCGGATTGCCTACAATAGCCCTACTGCCGCCCCCCCCCCCCCGGGGTCCCCCGCCACCACCCCAACCGGAGAGTTTCATGCGTTATGCCTATGGCGAATATGATGGCGATGAATTTCCGTCGCCCGATTCGCTTTTCGACTATGACCAGATCATGGACTTCATTCTGGAGTATGGAGAAAAAGCGCTGGATGCGATGGATAAGATGGATCCTGCCGACGCAGAGATTCTCGAGAAGCTGATGAAGGACGGGATGCTCGACAAGGTCGCGGGCAAGTACCGACTGACGCCGCGGGCGATCAATGCCATGCAACGCCGTGCCCTCATGGAAATTTTCGCCAATCTTCCCCGGGGGACACGGGACGGTCATCCCACCACCAACCCCGGTGCTGGCGGCCGACCGGCTTGAAGGCACGAAAAAATATCAGTTTGGCGATCCGATCTCGGAACTCGACCTTAACGCGACGCTCCGCAACGCGGCTCGCGCAGGCAAACCCAGACCGACGGCAAAATCGCACTGCCCATTCAACTGTCTGATCAGGATCTGGAACTTCACCAAGTCGAAGGTTCCACGGATGTGGCGTTGTGCATCCTCATCGACCAGTCGGGTTCGATGATGCGTTACAACCGATTCCTTGCGGCGAAAAAAGTGGCGATGGCGCTTTCCGCGCTGGTGCGTCAGAGATTTCCGCAGGACACGGTGGACCTCGTGGGTTTTTACTCGACCGCGACGCGGATCCGTGAAGAGCAATTGCCGCTGCTGATGCCCAAGCGCGTCTCGACGCATGACTACATGATCGACGTGAAGAGTTCCGCTTGCGGAGGCAGGCAAGACACATCAGCATTTCACGAATCTGCAATTGGGCATGCAGATGGGGCGAAAAATTCTTGGAGCGAGGCAAGCGTCGCAGAAGATGATGTTCATCATCACCGATGGCCAACCCACCGCGCACGTGGATGGGGAGATGCTCTTTCTGCAGTACCCCCCTACTCGGACGACCGCGATGGCCACGCTGAAAGAGTCGCTGCTGTGCATGCGGGCGGGAATCCGCGTCGCTTCGTTCGCGCTGATTGAAGATTATTTTGGGATGGACTGGGTCGAATTCGTTGATCAGATGACGCGGCTGACGAAGGGCGTTGCGTTTTATTGTGCGTCGGGGGATTTGGCGTCCTGTGTCATGGAAAGCTACCTCTCCGGGAAAAAGAAAAAGACGTACATCGCCTGAGCGAGTTCATGGGGCAAAGGCTGACCGCGAAACATGGGGCCCAATCCCATCGGCGGTATATCTCCTAAAGTATTTATAATAAAACAGTTAAGAACCATAAATTTTATTTACGCATTATCTATTGTAATCCTATAGGAAATGTATATATTCCTGCTTCACGCCGGTCGTTCCGGTGGTGGCCGGTCTTGAGCCGGTGATTTTTTCCTGTTCTTTGTTCGGGAACTGCCATGGCTTCGCACAATCGTTCGTTCCGGTTTCACTCTGATCGAACTCCTCGTGGTCGTGTCGATCATCGCGCTGCTCATTTCGATACTGTTGCCGTCGCTGGGTCGAGCGCGTGAACAGGCGCAGTCAAACGTTTTGCGCCGCCAACCTCCGCAGCCTTGGGCAACTTTTTCAGGTTTACGCGGACCAATTCAGCAACACCGCGCCGGCCCGGCCGGCGACGTTTTCGGGTGTCGGGGGTGGCGGTGTCTATGGTGCTTTTTATGCATCGCAGCAACTGCTGAATGTCGATCACCGTTCGCTCAAAATTTTCGCATGCCCTTCTGATATCAGCACCGTGCGACTCTATCCCGCGGACTCCACGCCTCCGACGACGTATGACACGACGACGGGAGTCGTGACCGGGCCGGGCACAGGACTGGGGGTTGCGGCGATCTATGGTTTGCAGCCATCGGACACCGTCCGCATCAGCTATGGGATTAACTCCAATTTAACGATTGCGCCGGCTGCTGACGGTTCGGATGCGTCCGTGCTGAGCCAGCGCATCGGCCAATATCAATATCCGGCAGCCACGATTGTTTATGGGGAAAGTTCATGGCTCAATGCACGTGGATGGAAGAAGAACATGATTGCCGGTAACGCCAATTCGCAGGGCAATCTCCGCTATCGCACGGCTTATGCGAACTACCCCGATCGGCTGGCGTGGGCGGGTGGCCCTTTCGTTGCGGGCGATCCGAACACCGTCACGTCGCCCTCCGCCCCTCCCGGTGGCAACGGCACGATCCCCGCGAGTGACAGTGTTTATGCCCGTCACAACGGCAAGCTCAACATTGCGTTCCTTGATGGTCACGCCGACGCGCTGCTGCAAAAGGACACCGTCGCGTATAACGCGGATGGCACAGGTTCGGTCGTTGTGTATGGGCCCAATGAAGGGTCGCGTTAAAGGGGATTGGCATCGCTGAGAATGAGTGGGCGGATCTGATCGATCCGCCCGTTTTTTTACCCATTGTTATTCCGCGTTTGGACGGTTCACGCGCAGTAATGTTCCATCGAGTTTTTCTGACACTCGAAGCAGATCGTCAATGCGACGTGCCTGTCCCAAAAAATCGCGATCAAAGGTGCAAATGATAATCCCCGCGTGGTGGACGGTTGCTTGATGCAGGCGGATGAAATGTTTGCGATTTAATGTGAGCAACGCTCGCCGTTCAGAAGCCGCGAAGGCGAGCACCGCTTCGTCCAGCCACGCCTGCTCACCTTTTCCGGTTTCTATTACCGTGAGGACGTCGTGACCAAGGCGCCGCAGTTCCATCACGACGGGCAGGGGAAAATTTTCGTTCCCATAGAGCCGCGCCACGTTCAAGCCTCATCGTTTTCTTTAATTTGGCGATCGATTTCTTCTGAATGTCCGCGTACGTATCCCCACGCATTGGCCAAGTCTTCTCCGCGCAATGTTGGGTACGCCTGGAGAATTTCGGCGTCGGATGCGCCGTGCCGCCGAGCTTGCTGGAGGACCCAGACGGGAATGCGCGTACGGACAACACAGGGCTCGCCGCCGAGCACATTTTCCCGACTTTCGATGCCTGGGTGTGCGTCGCCGAGGTCGCGGACGACCCATTGGAGGAGTTGGGCCTTTTCTCCGCGATTCATTGCGGACAAGAGTCGTTCGGCTTCATTGAGGATATTGGACATCATCGATCTCCACGGGCTACAAGTATAACATCCGCCGTTGGTGGAGGGCGCGGGGGGGGGGAGGCCATGTTTCTCTCGGCGCACAGCTTGTGCCATAATCCTTGTTAATATCGGCAACTGCGGGGCGCTCCCGAGAGGACCGATTGGTTAGAGGATTTTCCATGTCAGAGCCGATAAGTATCCAAGTCACGCGGCTGGCGCATGGGGCTGACCTGCCCCTGCCGGCGTACCAAACGCCTCACGCCGCGGGGATGGATCTGGTGGCCGCCGTTGAGGAGTGTAAGCCGTTATTACTACAGCCTTTGCAGCGGGTCGCGTGTCCCTGTGGATTCGCGATGGCATTGCCGCCGGGGTTTGAGGCGCAAATTCGACCGCGTTCGGGGCTTGCGCTCAAGAACGGGTTGAGCGTTCCGAATGCCCCTGGGACGATCGATGCGGACTATCGCGGAGAGATCAAGGTGTTGTTGATTAACCTTGGACAAGAGGCGATCACGATCCATCGCGGAATGCGAATCGCGCAGATGGTGATTGCGAAAGTCGAGGCGGGCAGATGGCAGGAAGTTACGGAGTTGCCGACGACGGATCGTGGCGACGGCGGATTTGGAAGTACGGGGGGGTAGAGGAAGGGTACAAGGGTACAGGGTTCAAGGGTACAAGGGTGTGGATGATCTGCGGATGTGATGCCTCATAACCCTTGAACCCTTGGACCTTTGGACCCTTGGACCCTTGGACCCTGCGTCCCCTCGGTTACCTTCACCTGAACGGAGTTGTACCCCTCATGGCATCACGAAAAAATAGTAATCCGAACAAGCCGATCATCATGCGGGTCATCCTGATGATGTTCGTGTGGGTGTTCTTTATTTTATTCACGCTTGCGTGCATTTCGTTTAGTCCGTCGGATCCGCCTTCGCACATGGCGGCGACGTTTACGGCGGTCACGTATCACAACTGGGTGGGGGCGGTCGGCGCTCGGATGGCGTATCTCGCGATGCAGCGTATTGGGCCGGGGGTGTTTGTGGGGATTGTTCTGCTGGGGATTGCGTTGGTGATTTGGACGAAGGGGGAGAAGATCACGCAGTTCGCGCTTCGCATGATAGGGGCCGCGCTGCTTATCGCGGCGGTCAGCACGCTGTTCAATCTTTTCGGGGGGAGCGGGCCTTTTGGCGAGGGCGCGGGGGGAATGCTGGGGATCGCCATTGGGTCGTTTCTCAGCATTGAATTCAAGCATGGCGCGTGGTTTCTTTTGATCGCGACGTTTGTGGTGGGAGGACTTCTTGCGGCGGATGAATTTATGCTTGCGCTGCCCGCGCGGCTGCTTTGGGTGGGGAGAAGGATTGCCGACGGAACCCGTGGCGGCTGTTGCTTCCGGAGCGGCAGGCGGGGTGTGGGGCGGCATTCGGGGGGTGCTGGAATCGTTCGGTCGCAAAGGCGGGATGGGCAAGACGGAGAAATCCACCGGGCGGAAGAAGAAGGATGCTGTGCGAAGGAAACAAGCCCGCTGACGTGGTCGCTGCGTTGAAGAACCCGGGCGACGACGAAGCCGCGGTGAAGTCGGATGCGAAGGCGAGCGATGACGCGGGTCCGGCAAAGGTGGAAGCCAAGCCGGTGGCGGAGGCATCCGAGGAGGATGCCGCCGAGAAAGAAACGCCGGCCCCGTTGGTTGTGCGAAAACCTACTCCTGCCGGGCCGACGACGCCGTACCGCCCGCAGGCTCAGCCGTCGAAGACCCAGGATTTCGGCAACTACAAACTGCCCGGTCTGGACCTTCTGGACGAAGCGGAACCGATCGACACCGCTGGACAGGAACAGCGCGTCCGTGAGAAAGCCAAAGTGCTGGAAGCGGCACTGGAATCCTTCAATATTGATGGGAAGGTCGAAGCGATTGACACCGGCCCGGTGGTTACGCTTTATGAACTGAACCTTGCGCCGGGTGTGAAATCTTCGCAGGTTGCGGCACTTTCTAAAGATATTGCCCGGGCGCTCAAATCACCGCCGGTGCGCATCATCGACAACATTCCGGGCAAATCCACGATGGGGATTGAAGTGCCCAACATTGACCGGGAGCGTGTGCGGCTCAAGGAACTGTTCGGGATCGCCGACGACAAGATCGCCAAGATGGCTCTTCCGATGTGCCTTGGCAAAGATGCGTCGGGCAATCCACTGATTGAAGACCTTGCCAAAATTCCGCATATGCTTATCGCGGGCACCACGGGGTCGGGGAAATCCGTTTGCATCAACTCGATCATCATGACCCTGCTGCTCACGCAGCGGCCCGATCATGTCAAGATGATCATGGTCGATCCGAAGATGGTCGAAATGCAGGATTACAAGGCGATTCCGCACTTGATGGCTCCGATCATTGACGACATGTCGAAAGCGGAAAGCATCCTTGAGTGGGCGACGCAAAAGATGGATGAGCGTTATGAGACGATGTCCGAGGCGAGCGTTCGGCATATCAAGGAATACAACAAGCTGTCGCGCGAGGAGATCATCACCCGCTTCAATGCGAACACGGATGAGGACAAGGCGAAGCTGCAATTCCATATGCCTTACATCGTGATCATTATTGACGAGCTTGCGGACCTGATGATGACCAGCAAGGAAGTGGAAGGGCCACATTGTGCGCATTGCGCAGAAGGCTCGCGCGGTCGGCATCCATCTCATCCTCGCCACGCAGCGTCCGGAAGCCCAGGTGGTGACCGGGCTGATCAAATCCAATATGCCCGGACGCATCTGCTTCCAGGTTCGCTCGCGTCTCGACTCGCGGATCATGCTGGACCAATCGGGCGGCGAGCTGCTACTTGGACAGGGCGACATGCTGATGCTTCGGCCCACGGGTGGGGGCATGATTCGTGCTCAGGGTGCGTTTGTTGACGACAAGGAAATTCGCGAATGTGTGCGCGTTCCTGCGGGATGTCGCACAGCCGGAGTTCCATCCGGAGCTTGCTGCAGCTCGGTGCCGCGCAAGGCCTTGCCGAGGGCGAAGAAAAGGATCCGCTGTACAACGACGCGGTCGACATCATGATCGAGTCGGGGCGTGGTTCCGTGTCGCTCATCCAGCGGCGGCTCAACATCGGTTACTCGCGAGCCTCGCGGCTTGATCGACCAGATGCGTCGCCTGGGGATTGTCGGCGCGTACAAGGGATCGATGGCGTCCGAAGTCACGCTGAGCAAGGAAGAATGGGAGCAGATGAAAGCGGATGAAGCGGCGTCGGGACGAAAGAACCTCGGCGGTGATGGCAGCGCGGGTTCCACCGGTGCGCGTCCCGGCTCGGGTGCCACGGCGGGCTTCGCGCAACAACTCTCCACGACGTTCGATGAAAAAGACGATGACGGCGAGGTTCCCGATGAACTGCCGGGCGAGCATCGTTATTGATTGCTGTGACGCGCATCGCGATTAAACAGATGCGCCGCGCCGGTCCACTCGCCCCTAAACTCGTCGCGCGTCATCCGATCGCGCCCGCTTAACGGGTCGCCAATAATCACCTCGTCGGGCGTTACTTCAAGCACCGCCACATAATGACCCCCGTAGCGAGGCGAAACAATTGTCGCGATCGCCGGCGTTGACAGCGATTCAAGCGTCCCCACAAAACGATATTCGCATTGCACGCCCCGCGCCTCCGCGATGCGATTGATCGCTCGCGCCAGTTGGCGCTCCATCAGTCCCCACCACCGGTGCCGTTCCTGAGTCCGCACCGAGCGGTCCCTCCTCGGCAGGAACGTTCAACATGCGGAGACAGGTCACCGCGGCCGCTGGCCGCACGTGTAGCGATGCGTTTGCAAACAGATGCCGTGCAAGTCGATTCGCGTCGCGCCCGCCAGCAAATCACTGCGGACCCATACAGGCAGCACGACCGGTACGATGCCGTAATATCCAATCATCGCCCCCATGAGCACAAAAACCGCCACTTGCTGCCGCCGCTGCGCCAGTCGCGAGCCCAACACCGACAATAAACATGCAATCGCCCCCGCCATTATCCAAGGCTCCGCTCGCGCATTCGTCACCCACGACACCGGCGGGATGAACGCGAGTCGCGGGGAACGATGGCCCAGGATCGTCAGGCCAATCACCATCAACGGAAGTCCCACTCCCCATCCCCATAGTCGTCCTCGGTTCAAGGAGGCCCCACCCATAGCCCGATTCCTGTCAAAATGCATACCGCAACGGCTATCGCGAGCATCATCATGCGAAGCCCTCCGGGAGACTTTGCTACTCTTTCATACGTTGAACCGGCGCATCAGTTCGGACGACTGGTGGGTTCCGGTGCCGATTCAGGCAGGTAGATGAAATCGAACGAATCCAAGCGTGAGGCTTCTCTGAAATGCGATTGTGCCAGCGGGAGCATGTGTTTTTCAGCGGCTGCTACTCCCGCGCACTGTTCCAGATAAGCATTTCCCGGATCGAGGACCAGATCATGTTCATAGAGCGATAGTGGATCGTGCCACAACAGCAAGCGATTCACCGTGCAGATACCCAATGCCAGGATCGCCACACACACCATCGCCGCCATTGGGGCGAGCTTGGGTGCTCGGATTGATGGCAGGATTCCCCAGACCAGCATCACGATCAGCCCAAGCGTGGGGATGTACATGAACCGGTCTCCGCGCATCGAGTACCCGGGTTGCAGCAACCCGCTCGTGGGCAGCATTGAGAGGATGAACCATAGCCATCCGATCAGCAGCGGCTGCCACCGTCTCCACCTTCGCCAACCCGCGACGGCAACGACGAGCGAAATTCCCACCACCAACGCCCACGCGCCAGCGCCTCCCAGACGGGAAGTTCGGTTTTGTGCGATAAAAAAATGAAAGCCATGCCGGCCACACAAAATCCCGCAGGTAGAGCACATAATTAAGCCCCGCATTCTTCACCCCCATCGACGGCGAGCCACGGAAAGAACCCTTTGTAAACACGTACATGTACGTGTTCAATGCGCCTGCGAATGCCAGGAGAAACAGCAGCACCTTCTCTCGCACCAATAACCACAGCCCTCTTGTGCCTCCTCCCGCTCCCGTCCACGACCATCGCCCGAGCGGCCATACATCGAGCAACAGCAGCAACACCGGAAACGTCACCAACAGGGGTTTCGCCAGCATGCTGAATACGAACAAGCCGCACAGCAGCAAATACCAGCCGGACTTTTTCCCGCGGGTTTCGCGTGTAAAACGGAGGTACACGAGCAGGGCGAGAAGTCCAAAAAATCCAGCCAGGACGTCCTTTCGTTCCGTCGCCCAGGCCACGGATTCGACCCGTTCGGGATGCAGTGAAAAAAGTGCCGCAGCAAGCAGGCTCCGCCACAACATCCCAGTCGAACGCCGGAAAAAAAGGTACACCAGCACCGCGTTGGCCATGTGCAGCAACGCGTTTGTCAGGTGATAGCCCCACGGGTTTGTGCCAAACACAGTGGAATCGAGCGACAAGCTTATCCACGCAAGTGGATGCCAATAGTCCCCAAACGACGTGGTAAACGCCCACGATAGGGATTGACACGAAAGCCCGTTCCGCACGTAAGGATTCTCAACAATGTATGAAGCATCATCCACGTGAAAAAACGGAAGGCGCAGCGTCAGCAGCCAGACGGCATTGAGGACTACTATCGCCGTGCAGGCCAAGCTATCCGCGTGTCGCGGCGTGTCCTTGATCGTCAATTTTGGAACAGAGTCGTTCCCCATCAAGCCCCCTCGTTCCAGAAGCGTTTTACCTCGTCATAGGCGATTTGTCCTCCGCGCATGTTTAATCCTTGCGCCAGTCCCTTGTCCTCCGTTGCTGCACGGTCCCAGCCCTTGCGTGCGATCGCCTGGGCATAGGGAGCAGTCGCATTGCACAAGGCAAACGTGCTGGTTCGACCGACCGCGCCCGGCATGTTCGTGACGCAGTAATGGACGACCCCCTCCACGATGTAGGTCGGATCCTTGTGCGTTGTTGGCGCGCGGTTTCCACGCATCCGCCCTGATCGATGGCGACATCGACGATCACCGCGCCATTTTGCATCGTGGTCAGATCCTCGCGAGACACAAGCCTCGGGGCTCGCATCCGGGAATCAGGACCGCTCCGATGACGAGGTCAGCCCCGCGCAGGTGGTCGCGCACGGTCAGGGGATCGGAATAGACGGTGGAAACGTTTGCGGGCATCACGTCATCGAGATACCGGAGGCGATCAAGGTTTACATCCATGAGCGTCACATTTGCGCCCAGACCCGCCGCCACCTTTGCGGCATTGTGGCCGACGACACCCGCGCCGAGCACCACGACATTCGCCGGCGCGACCCCCGGCACCCCGCCCAGCAGAATTCCGCGTCCCATCATGGGCTTTTCCAGGTACTTCGCGCCCTCCTGAATGCTCATCTTCCCCGCCACCTCGCTCATCGGCGTGAGACAGGGCAAGTGGCCGTTCTCTGTCTCGAATCGTTTCGTAGGCGACCGCCATGATTCCCGCATTCAAGCAGGCCTCGATCAACTTGCGATCCGCCGCGAAATGAAAATAGGTCAGCACGATCTGCCCGGTCTGCATCAATGGCCATTCCTGCGGCAAGGGCTCTTTCACCTTCACGATCATCTCCGCCCGCCGCCAGAGTTCCGCCGCGTTCCGACGATCTCCGCCCCGACATGCAGATATTCGTCATCGGAAATGCCGCTGCCGACACCGCCGCGAGCCTCGACGAGGACGGTATGTCCTGCGCGCACGAGACCGTCGACGCCGCCGGGGATCATTCCGATGCGATACTCGTCCGCCTTCACTTCCTTGGGTATGCCGATGATCACGACTGTCTCCTTGGAAATAAATTTCTCTCGATAGTATAGAGTGGATCGCAGTCTCATATAGTCGCGTGAGCGTTCGCATCGTCTGGGGTTGAATGATGTGTGTGCGGGTGATGGAAGGTTTGGCTTTGCGAGCATCTTTCCACTGGCCATGCGAGGCCAGCGGAAAGATCACGGCGGAGGGCCGCCGTGCCACATTTTGGGTGGTGCCACATTTTTGGGTGGTGCGCTGAAAGCGGCATCTATTCTCTGCGGCAATTGCACATTGAACAAACGACGGCGGCGTGATTACACCCCGCCCAATTTGCGAATGGTTTCTTTCACCGATCCGATGGAACTGACCTTAATCCCGAAATTCTCGCCCACCTTCACCGCATGCCCCTTGCCGATGGGTATGTTATTCGCCAAGAGGTCCATCTCCTCCTCCGCTGATTTTGAAAACTCGACGATTGCCCCCACGCCCAATCGCATCACCTCCCCGATGGTCATTCGCCGAATTCCCAGTTGCACGATCACGGGCACCTCAATCGCCAGCAGCCGATGCAAATCTCCAACCTTCTCTACTGAAGCCGCGCCATGCCCCAAGGCCTCGCTGACGGCATCGGTGGTCTGCGGCCCCGTCTCCGCCGGCCCCCCTCCCCCCCCGCCACGCTCGCAATATCCTTTGCAATTTGATCCATACCGGCGGCCACCCCGGCCAAGGCGGCTGCATCTCCCGGGCCGACGGCGTTCTTCACCTGTTCCGTATCCCTGTGGACCCGGTCCAGCAATTGATCAATCGAATTTTCATCGGTCTGAGCCATATTGTTCCTTATCGACCGAACGGGGGGGCTACCGGCAGAGAATCGGGCGGAGAGGGTTACTGCTGGGGGGTAGACGGTAGGCGGTAGACGGAATCTGCGTTTGTCCCCTTCCCGTCTACGGTCTACGGTCTACCGTCTACCGTTGCCGCTCAAATGATAAACATCGCCGCGGCGATTACCGTTGTCCAGAGGCCATTCTTATCCCCTTCGGCGGTCTGGACGATATTTCGCGTTCGCACAATATTGCCGGACATCCGATAAATTTCTTTGCGTTCGTCATAATTGCGTGCGGGGTCGAACTCGATCCCGAGGGTTGTCGCGAGCATCGTGGCGGCCATGTCTTCGACGAAATCGCCGATCCGTTCCTCGGTCATTCCGTACCCGTGATGCTCGGCGATGTATCCATATTGGTCCTTCACCGGCATCGCGACCCCCAGGCCTGCGCACAACAAGCGGTTGGGTTCATCGGTGGATGACTCGGACATATTTCCGAACACCACCTGCCCGGGCGTCAGTCGCCGTATTCCCTCCTGTACCGTGATGATCTTGCACTTGGTCGGCAAAATACCGGAGACCTGCACCAGATTGTACTTCTCGATCCCCGCATGCCGCATCGCCAATTCGAGCGATTGAGGCCGATACTTGTGCTTCCCCACGCCCTTGGTAAAGAACACGGCCGTCGGTATCGGCGTAATCCATTCCTGCGTCATCGGTTTCCCGCTCCAACAAATGAAGAGGCGGTATTGTAACGCCACCTCGTGCATAGAGAAGCGTTCTCACCTCAACAGCTTTCACCTCGGGCAAATCTATCCATTGGTCTTGTCTTTTCAACGTATATTGAAGCGGTGAGCTGGCCTCTCTCTTCCTCGGCTATACAATTTCGAGGCCCGGTAGCCAACAAGGACTGCAACAAGGAGCGCTCACATGCCCGCCCACACGCACGATGAAAGCAGTGCCCCTCACCATCCGGACGACAAAAAGCCGACCGACCCGGCCGCGCACCTCGCGAGCGGCGTCTCCGGTGCCCAACCGCCGCAGGAAAACGACAACCCGGACCACTCCCGGCGCCACAAAATTGCCGCCGGCTTTTACGCGATCTACGAAACCGCCCACTTCGGCATCCGTGACATGGGCGTTAAACGGAGCCTCCAAACGCTCTTGAAAATCAACCAAAAAGACGGTTTCGATTGTCCCAGTTGCGCGTGGCCTGATCCGGACGGCCACCGGCAGGTCGCGGAATTCTGTGAGAATGGAGCCAAAGCCGTCGCTTCAGAAGCGACGACGGACCGTGCGACCCCCGAGTTCTTTGCGGCCCACAGTATTGAGGAAATGCTGAAACAATCCGACCTCTGGCTCGACCAGCAGGGCCGCATCACGCACCCCATGATACGCCGCCGGGGTGCGACGCATTATGAACCGATCGCGTGGGAGGATGCCTTCGCGCTGATCGCCTCTGAACTCAACGCGCTTGCATCACCGAACGAAGCGTCCTTCTACACCTCGGGCCGCGCCAGCAATGAGGCGGCGTTCCTCTATGGTCTCTTTGCGCGACAGTTCGGCACGAACAACCTTCCCGACTGCTCCAACATGTGCCACGAGTCGAGCGGCACGGGGCTCACTGAAACTATTGGCGTCGGCAAAGCGACGGTCAAGATCGAGGACTTCTCATTTGCCGATTCGATCTTCATCATTGGGCAGAACCCGGGCACGTGCCATCCGCGCATGCTCACGGAGTTGCAAAAAGCCGCCGCGCAACGGGTGCAAAATCGTCAGCGTCAATCCGCTTGCCGAGACTGGCATGCTTCGCTTCAAAAACCCGCAGGAGCCCTTCGCCATGTTGGGCACCGGCACGCCGATCGCTTCGCTTTTTCTCCGCGTGCGCATCAACGGCGATGTCGCTCTCCTCAAAGGCATCATGAAAGAAATGCTCGATGAGGATGACAAAACGGGCGGCAAAATTCTCGACCACGATTTCATCCGCCACCATACCGAAGGTTATGACGCCTTCGTCGAGGACATTCGCAATGAAAGTTGGGAAGCAATTGTCGAAAACAGCGGTGTTCCGCGCGACCAGATTCGCCACGCGGCCATCATCGCGATGGAATCCAAACGTATGATCGTTTGCTGGTGCATGGGTATCACCCAGCACAAAAACGGCGTGGGCAACGTCCAGAGCATAGTCAACTTCGTCCTGCTCCGCGGCCAGATCGGACGACGCGGCGCGGGACTTTGTCCTGTTCGAGGCCATTCCAATGTCCAGGGCGATCGCACCGTCGGCATCTGGGAAAAAATGAGCGACGAGTTCATGAAAGCCCTCGGCGAAGAGTTCCACTTCGCTCCCCCAAAGGAGCACGGTCTCGACGCCGTCATGACGCTCGAAGCCATGCACAAAGGCAACGTCAAGGTTTTTGTCGCGCCTCGGCGGCAATTTCCTTTCCGCGACTCCCGACACCAATTACGGCGGCGAAGCCATGCAACGCGCCAAGCTTACCGTCCAGATATCCACCAAAATCAATCGTGGCCATCTTATCACCGGGGAGCAGGCCCTCATTCTCCCCTGCCTTGGCCGCACTGAAAAAGACATGCAACAATCAGGTGAGCAATTCGTCTCCGTCGAAAGCACCACGGGCGTTGTCTCCATGTCCCGGGGGGTGCTGCCCCCGGCCTCCGCCCATCTCCGCAGCGAGTGTGCCATCATCGCAGGCATTGCGCACGCAACGCTTAAAGACCGCACGACGGTCCAATGGCACAACCTGATTGAAAACTATGACCTCATCCGACAGCACATCGAACATGTCGTCCCCGGCTTCACCCTGTATAACAAAAAGGTCCGCGACCCCGGCGGCTTCTACCTCCCCAACGGACCGCGCGAAGGAAAATTCACCACCCACTCCGGCAAGGCTCAATTCAGCCTCAACCCCATCCCCCAGCATCATCTCGCCGACGACCAACTTCTCCTCATGACCATCCGCAGCCACGACCAATTCAACACCACCATCTACGGCGAGTCCGACAGGTATCGCGGAATCTCGAATGGCCGGCGCGTGATTTTCCTCAACCAGTCCGACATTGACGCTCGGGGCCTGCATGCCAATCAATGGATCGATATCATCAGCCATTTTGAAACCGAAACGCGCCGCGCGGAGCACTTCAAAATTGTTCCGTATGAAATCCCGTCTAAATGCGCGGCTGCCTACTATCCCGAAACCAATGTGCTCGTTCCCCTCCGCGCCGTCGCGGACGGAAGCAACCAACCCGCCTCGAAATCGCTGGTGATCACCATTGAACCGTCGCGTGTCGCGTATTCTTGACCCATGCCCTCCATGTAGCCATTCCTTCCCTACCCTTGGGGTACTCTGTAAAATAAATACATCAATAATGAGGTGTGCCATCGTCACGACGCTCAATCTCAATGACTCGCTCATGAAAGAAGCCATCAAGCTCGGCAAGTTCAAGTCCAAAGAACAAGCGGTCAACGCCGCTTTGGCGGAATATATCCAATTCCAAAAACGTCGAGCCCTCGTCGCTCTCGCCGGAAAAATTAACTATCGCTCGGACTACGATTACAAAAAATTGCGCACCCGGAAAACCAAATGAGCGTTCTCATCGACTCTTCGATATGGTCTCTGGCCCTTCGCCGTCGGCGACGCGATCTTAACCCACACGAACTGAAATATTTTATGAATGGGAACGGTTAGTTCTCGGTGGTCAAGCTGCCCTTATAGGCCCCATCCGGCAGGAGACGATTTCAGGCATCGCCTCTTCACGAGAAATAGAAATCGTAAAAATCCAACTGGCCTCAATCCAAGAATTTATTCTACCATCCGAAATTTTCGTTCTGGCTGCAGATTACTTCAACATTTGTCGGGCCGCAGGGATCTCTGTTGGTGCCATCGACATGATGATCTGCGCCGCCGCCCGTTCCAATGCCGTGCCCATTTTTACTACCGACCCTGACTTTCTCCACTACGCACGCCATCTTCCTATCTTGCTCCACAAAATCTAAGCGCAGGTTTGAGAAATAAGTATTCGAGCCCGGACCGTAAGCGGTGGTTCAAATTTGCCGCGAAAACCGCTGCCTCACGGGCGCGGCTCGGAAAACTTCCACTTCTCCTATCCCACGTCCGCCAGAGTGATTAAATCCGCGAACTTGTTCAGAATTTCTGTGCGGAGTTGGGTGTGGCTGGGGTCGAGCAGGCGGGGGTCGGCGGCGATGATGTTGAAGGCGTCGCGGCGGGACATGGGGAGGAGGTGCGGGTCGAAGAGGAGGTCGGCGAAGTGGATGTTGGTGCGGCCGGATTGGGCGGTGCCGATCATCTGGCCCATGCCGCGGAGTTTGAGGTCTTCTTCGGCGATTTTGAATCCGCTGGAGTATTTGGTCATCGCCTGCACGCGTGAGATGCCGTCGTCGGTAGATTGGTCGGCGAGGAGGATGCAATAGGATTGTTTGCTGCCTCGGCCGACGCGGCCGCGGAGCTGGTGGAGCTGGGAGAGGCCGAAGCGGTCGGCATGTTCCACGATCATGAGTGTGGCGTTGGGGACGTCGACGCCGACTTCAATGACGGTCGTGGCGACGAGGACGTCGATCAGGTGCTGGCGGAAGCGTTCCATGATGTGTTGGCGGGTCTCGCGCGCGAGGCGGCCGTGGATGAGGCCGATGCGGTAGTCCTTGAGGAGGTCGGATTGGAGTTCGCGCTGGAGGGCGATGGCGGAGCGGAGAGGGGGGAGTGGGTCTTGAGTCTTGGGGTTTGGGTCTTGAGGGGTGGGTGTGCCGTTTTCTTCGACGAGTTGGGGGTTATATTCGTTAATGAGCGGGGGTTCTTCGTCGATGGCGGGGACGACGATGTAGGCTTGCTCGCCGGCTTTGAGTTTGGGAGCGATCCATTTATAGACTTCTTCGCGGTTACTGGAGGGGGTGGTTTTGGTGAAGATGGGTTGTCGGCCGGGGGGGAGTTCGTCGATGACGGAGACGTCGAGGTCGCCGAAGGCGGTCATGGCGAGGGTTCGCGGGATGGGGGTTGCCGTCATCACGAGGGTATGCGGGGCGAGACCGCTGCCACTGGGTTTCGTGCGGATGAGAGAGCGTTGTTCGACGCCGAATTTATGTTGTTCGTCGATGATGATGAGGGCGAGGGATTTGAATTGGACGGATTCGGAGAGGAGCGAGTGGGTGCCGACGATGAGGGCGAGGGAGCCATCGAGGAGTCTGGCAAGGATGCGTTCTCGCTCCTTGCCGGTGACGGAACTGGTGAGGAGGGCGATCTGGACTTTTTTTCCTTCGAGGAGTTTCGAGAGGGTGATGAAGTGCTGCTCGGCGAGGATTTCGGTGGGGGCCATGAGGGCGGCTTGGTGGCCGGAGAAGGACTCAGGACTGAGGGCTGAGGACTGAGTGGTATGCTCGGACTCAGTGATCCGTTCTTTTGGCTCGGCACTGCGGCTGGTGGCGGTGGCGGCGAGCATGGCGTAGAGGGCGACGACGGTTTTGCCGCTGCCGACGTCGCCTTGCAGGAGACGGTTCATCGGTTTGGTGCTGTTGAGGTCTTTGCGGATGGAGTCGATGACGCGCGATTGTGCGTTGGTAAGTGTGAAGGGCAGGAGTGCGCGGATGCGCTTGTCCACCGCTTCGTCTACTCGTAGCGGAATTGCGGGGCTGCTGTTGGCGCTGGTGGAATCTTTTGATGGCGACGGCGGCCTGGTGCAGGAAAAATTCGTGGTAGGCGAGGGTGCGTTTCGCGGTGATGGTTTCCTTGAGGGTGATGGGCCGATGGATTTTTTCGAGAGCCTCGCGGCGGGTGAAATAATTGCGCTCGCGGAGGAAGGGTTCGGGGAACCATTCCGGCACTTGCGGGAGTAGTGCGTCGAGGACGCCGTGAATGATCCGGGCGAGCATGTGGGTGGGGAGTTCATTGGAGGCGGGATAGACGGGCTCGATCTTTGCGGATTTAGGGGCGGCATCGTCTGTTTCGCTGAGGATTTCGAATTGTGGCTGGACCATTTGGAAGCGGTCGCGATAGGTGGTGACCTTTCCGGTGGCGCGGACGAGCATTCCGGGTTGGAGTTTTTTGTCGAGGCCGTAGGGGTTGAACCATGTGAGGACGCAGCGGCGGCGTTCGGAGGTGCCGTCGGGGCCGTGGCCGGCGGCGTCTTCGAGGAGTGCTTCGAAGCGGCGCGGCTTTCGCGGGATGAGGCGGGTTTGCAGGATGGTTCCGCGGATGGTCGCCATATCGCCGGGCTTAATGGCGGAAACGGGCGCTTCGTCGGTGTAATGGAGGTAATCGCGCGGGAGATAAAAAAGCAGGTCGCCGCAGGTGCGGATGCCGAGGGCGGCGAGTTCAGCGGCGCGGACTTCGCCGACGTTCTTGGCGTAAAGGACGGGAGTCGAAAAAGTGAGATGTGATTTTTCTAGCATCAATCACTGAGGATATCGTCGGGTTGTTCGTTGGGATGATTGGGCGTCGCGGGAAAGTGGACGGCGAGGAGTTCGCCGGCTTTGGCGATGGTGTGGATGAGGGCTTCGGTATAGCGGGCGGCTTTGAGGTGTTCGGACATTTCATCGCGGAGTGCGGACCAGAAGGCGGGGCCGCAGTGGGCGTGGATGCCGGTGTCGCCGTAGATGGCGAAGGTGCGGGACGTTGGGGCGATGAAGAGGAGAATGGCGTTGCGATTTTCCGTGTTGGACATGCCGAGTGCGTTGAAATGTTTTGTGGCGATGGGGAGCGGATCGGGATAGTTGCGTTTGGAGATGAAGACGCGGATTTGGCCGGTGGTTTTGGCTTCAGCGGTGGCGATGGCGTCGGTGATGCGTTTATCGTCGAGAGCGGAGATGAAGTGGGCGTGTTTCATGTTACCAGCTCCCTCCCGCACCGCCGCCGCCGCCGGTGCCACCACCGCCGGAGAATCCTCCACCACCGCTTCCACCGCCACTGCTACCGCCGCCCCAACTTGAGCGGGAGGATCCGCCGGAGAAGAGAATGTTGATAAGAAGGTTGAAGAAAAGGAGATAACCGTTCTCGAAGAAGCCGAGTGAGCGGGCGTGGTTTTGGTAGAAAGTGCCCCCGGTGGTATGGAGGATGAGGAGAAGCATGCCGAAGAGGAGGAATGCTCCGACGGCGAAGCCGATGCAACTGAGGTGACCGATGACGCCGCCGGCGATTTTTTCGGCGGCGGTTTGGCCGGTGCCTTTATATTCGCCGTTGGTAGCGGCAAGGATACCGGCAACGGCGGCGCTCAGGCCTCCGTCATAGTTACCGACTTTGAACGCGGGGGCGATTGCTTGATCGATTATTTGTTTGCACGTGGCGTCGGGCAGCGCACCTTCGAGTCCGTAGTTGACCTGAATATATGCTTTACGATCTTGTATGAAGACGAAAAGCACGGCTCCGTTGTTCTTGCTCTTCTGGCCGACATGCCAGGTTTCTTTGACGCGGAACGTGTAATCCGCAATGTCGGAGTCGCTCTGCATTTTCGGGTAAATGACGACGAGAATCTGGTTCGAGGTATTGCGCTCGGAATTTTCGAGTTGGGTGTTGAGTTGATCGGCGACGGGCGGGGAGATGACGTGGGCGTAGTCGTTGAAGTATTGGGGTGGCGAGGGCGGCATGACTTCGGCGGCGTGGGTGGTGGCGGGGAGGAAGAGGAATAGGATCAGGAGGAGCAGGAGGATGCGTTGGGCGGTTGGGATTGCAGGGGTGTGGGAGCGCGGTTGCCCGCGCTGCCTGAGGCAGCGGGCGTTGGTGCGCTTGGTGGGGCGAAGAGTTTGTCGTGGAGGTTGGTTCCATGAAGAATTACTTTGTCGGCGATTGGAAGTCGAAGTGGACGGTGGGGGCGGTTTGCGCGGTCGCGTCCGCGGTGAAATAGGGCTTGTCTTTGAAGCCGAACAGTGAGGCGTAGAGCACGGCGGGGAAAGCGTGGACCGCGGTGTCGTAATTTTGCACCACGTCATTGAAGCGGCCGCGCTCGGTGGAGATTCGGTTCTCGGTGCCTTCGAGCTGGGCCTGGAGGTCGCGGAAGTTTTGCGTGGATTTCAGGTCGGGATAGTTTTCGGTCACCATCAGGAGGCGTGAAAGGGCGTTGGAGAGTTGGCCCTGGGCTTGTTGGAATTCCTGGAGCTTGGCGGCGTCGTCAGGGGCGTGGGAGGCGTCGATGGTGACGCGGCCGACGGAGGCGCGGGCATCGACGACTTCCTTGAGGGTCGATTTTTCAAAGTTGGCGGAACCGGCCACGGTTTGCACGAGGTTGGGGATCAGGTCGGCGCGGCGTTGGTAGACGTTTTGGACCTGAGCCCATTGGCTGTTGGTGGCTTGATTCAGGCTGTTGAGACCGTTGTAGCCCCTGACGCCGACGAGGAGGAGAATGAGGCCGAAGAGAACGAGGACGCCGAGGCAGCCGAGGGCGATGAATTTTTTCATGAAAGTTCCTTTGCGAGGAGCAGATGATGCGGGACGTATCCTATACGAATTATAGGCGTGCGTGGAATTATTGGCTGGGGTGGAGAGGATTATAGCCTTGCGTGGAAACGCAGGGCTGAGCGGGGGAGTGGGGAGGATCGTCTTTGCTTGACCGGGCCTTGCGTTTCCACGCAAGGCTATTGGGGTTGCCAGTGGGGTTGCCAGCGGCGATTAGAAGGTGCGGGTTTCGATGAGGTGGATCCAGTTGCCTGCGGGGTCGCGGAGGATGGCGGTGCGGCTGAGGCCGCCGTCGGTGTGGAGGAGTTCGTAGTTAATTTTTCGGGTGCGTAGGCGGATGAGGGCGGCGCCGAAGCCCCGGATCAGGAGGGCGGCACGGCCGAGGTCGATGCGTTCGCGGTCGAGGTGGATTTCTCGCTGGTGATGGCGGAGTGCACGAGGTTGTCGTTGGCGTCGACGAAGGTGAGGCCCAACGTGTGCGTGTAAAACTGTTTGAGGATACCGCGTGGAATGTCGCCGGCGGCGAGGGTGATCTTTCCGACGGTGACGAGCGTGTCGATGGGCACCATGGGGGAAATGATGGGACGGAGCGGGGGAAGTTTTTGTGGCTCATCAGGCAAGGCGGGCTCCGGTGAATGCGAGTAGTTTATTGTAGGGCGTCGCAATACAGTTGCGTGGGTTCAGTTTATCATTTCGGTGAACATCGGCGGGATGCCGAGGCCACGTTCTTCAAGATTTCAGGCAAAGAGGAGCATTTGTGAAAATTCGACCGGTAGAAACGTCGTCGTTGATCAGCATGGTGATCTTATTGTTGGCTCTGCCGGGGTGCGCCCTTCATGCGGCTGGAGTGAAGGCGGAGGCGGCAACGCGGGCGGCTGTGAAATGGCCGGAGGGGTGCGATCCGAAGACGGTGGGCGAGCGGATCGCGACGAATCTTCTGCGCGGCCGGAGGCGAAGAAGGCGATCGCTTATCCGGAAGTATGCACGGCGTATGGGTCGATTCGTCTGGCGGCATCGGTCGGGGATAAGGTGCTGGTAGATAAGCTGATCGCGAAATATGCATCGATTCTTACGGACAATGGCAAGCATCTGATTCCGCGGCCGGATCATGTGGACCGCAGCGTGTTCGGTGTTTTGCCTCTGGAGATTTATGGGCAGACGCATGATGCACGGTATCTCGCGCTGGGGAAAAATAGTGCTGATGCGCAGTGGGCCAAAACAAACGCGGCGGGGCTTACGAGCCAGACGCGGTGGTGGCTGGATGACATGTTCATGATTACGGCGTTGCAGACGCAGGCGTTTCGTGAGACGAAGGATGCGGTGTATCTGGATCGGGCGGCGAAGGAGATGGCGGCGTACGTGGACAAGTTGCAGCAGCCGAGCGGGCTTTTTTTCCATAGCTCCGGGCCGGGGCTGTTTTATTGGGGCCGGGCGAATGGATGGATGGCGGCGGGGATGGCGGAACTGCTTTCGGAACTTCCGCCGGAACATCCGGAGCGGGCGAAAATTCTAGAGGGTTACCGGAAGTTCATGACGGCGTTGGTGAAGGTGCAGGATGCGGACGGCATGTGGCATCAGGTACTGGATGATCCGAAGGCCTGGCCGGAGTCGTCTTGCAGCGGGGATGTTCACGTTTGCCTTGCGCGTGGGGTTCACAACGGCTGGCTGGATGCGGGGACGTTTGGGGAGCCGGTGCGGAAGGCGTGGCTGGCGCTCAGCACGAACTATGTGGATGCGAACGGGAACGTGAAAGAAGTGTGCGTCGGCACGGGTGCGGGACGAATGAGGATTTTTATCTGCAACGGCCACGGGCTCTGGGCGATCCGCACGGGCAGGCGGCGGTGGTGTGGGCGGCCTGGGCCATGCTTGATTTTAAGGCGGCACCTTGAACGCGGGTAATACTTTTACGCCCGCAATTTTGCTTCCAAGGTTTCCCAGCGGGCGTAGAGGGTGACGACTCGTTCCTGCGCGTGTGCAGCTTGTCGCAGACCTCGGCGAGTTTTGTGCGGTCGGTCGCGACCTCCGGCGTTTCCATTGCCTTGTGCCAGCGTTGCACATCCTGTTCGGCCTCGAGCACGCGAGCTTCAATCGTGTCGAGTTCCTGCTGCTCCTTGTAGGGCAGCTTTTTCGTTGATTTTTTTTCAGCCTTGGCGGGGGAAGTGATTCCGGCAGCGGCGCGGCGGGAGGATTCCAGGTCGCGCCTGCCTGCCGGCGTTCTTTTTCGCGCATCTCGACCCAGTTTTCGTATTGGTCGTAATCGGTAAGGACGCGATGGCCGCCGAAGCCGTCGAGGCCGAGGATTTCGGTCGACGAGGCGGTCGAGCATGAAGCGGTCGTGGGTGACGAGGACGAGGGCGCCGGGGAATTCGTCGAGGCTTTCTTCGAGGACTTCGAGCGAGGGGATGTCGAGGTCGTTGGTGGGTTCGTCGAGGATGAGGACGTCGGCGGGGGTGAGCATGAGGCGGGCGATGAGGACGCGGGCCTGCTCGCCGCCGGAGAGTTCGCCGACGGGGCGGTCGAGTTGTTCGTAGCGGAAGAGGAAGCGTTTGGCCCAGCTGGAGACGTGAATCAAGTTGGCCGTTGTAGAGGACGGAATCGGTGCCGGGGGCGAGGGCTTCCTTGAGGATGAGTTGCTTGTCGAGTTGCTTGCGTTGCTGATCGAAGAAGACGACGCGGAGGTCGGCGGGTTTTTTGATGGTGCCGGCGTCGGGTTCGAGTTCGCCGGTGAGCAGCTTTGAGGAACGTGGATTTGCCGCTGCCGTTGGGGCCGAGGACGCCGAGTTTCATGCCGGGGGAGAGGACGAGATTGAGCTTGTCGATGAGGAGGCGGTCGCCCATGGATTTGACGAGATTGTGGGCGGCGATGAGCTTTTTGGTTTTGCGTTCGGTGGCGGCGAATTCGATATCGACGGCTCCGTCCTGATTGTTGCGGTACTTGCACGTCGGCGAGTGTTGTCGATCAGATCGTGGGCGTCGTCGATGCGGGATTTGCTCTTGGTACGGCGGGCCTTGGGTCCGCGGCGGAGCCATGCGATTTCGCCTTTGACCTTGTTTTGCAGCGATTGCTGCTCTTTGGCCTGGGCTTCGAGGACGACCTCGCGGCGTTCGAGAAAATCGGTGTAGGTTCCGGGGACGGAGAGGTAGCCTTCGCGAATAGACGCGGTTGATTTCGATGACGCGGTTGGTGACGTTTTCGAGAAAATAGCGGTCGTGGGTGACGACGACGTAGGCGAACGTGGAATTTTTGAGCAGCTTTTCCAGCCAGAGGATGCCTTCGAGGTCGAGGTGGTTGGTCGGCTCGTCGAGGAGGAGGAGATCGGGTTCGAGGAGGAGTTCGCGGGCGAGGGCGAGGCGTTTTCGCCAGCCGCCGGAGAGGGTGTTGATGGCGACCATCGTGATCTTCAAAGCCGATTTTGCTGAGGATGATGGCGACCTGGGTGTACTTGTCGTGCTCGTCCATGTGGGTGTCAGCGAGCGCGGCGAAGAGTTCTTCCTGTGCCGTCTCCGCGGTGAAGCGGTCTTCCTGGGGGAGGTAGCCGACCTTGATGCCGCGGCGGGCTTCGAGGGTGCCTTCGTCGGGTTGTTCGCGGCTGGCGAGGATTTTGAGGAAAGTGGATTTGCCCGCACCGTTGGGGCCGAACATACCGCAGCGTTCGCCTTCGTAGAGGCCGAGGGTGATGCCTTCAAAGAGTTCGCGTGAGCCGTAGGCTTTGGCGATGTTTTGACAACTGAGGAGGAGGGCCATGGGGATCCTTTGGGAAAATAACGAAGTGCCTGATAGTAACCGAAGGGGGTGTTGTTTTGTTGGAGTTGGGAGGGAGGGCTTTTTATTGGCGGGAAAGGTTTGGTTCGATTGTGGGTGCACATGTAGCATGCTTCTCCCGCGAACTGCGCGGGAGAAGCATGGCACCCGCGCTTCACATGATTTCAGGGCGGGGATTACGGTTTGGCGATGAGGAGGCCCATGAGGGGGATGTCTTCGTCGTTGATGAGAGGGCCGCTCCAGCTCATGCCGGTGAGGTCGCTGGCGCGGTGGCGCATGATGTTGACTCGCCAGGCGGGGGAGGGGTTGGTGGCGTCGATGTTGGGGGTGGGTTGTGGGGCGAACCATTTGCGCGGGATTGCGGCTTCGACGATGTAGCCGACGATGCGGCCGTTGTCTTTCTCAATGGAGGTGCCATAGCGAACACCCCCCCCACCGCCACCGGGCGGGCCGTCGGTCCAGTGCAGGGGATCGGTGCCGTGCAATTCGGCGACGCGCGTTAGCATTGCGCCGCCGGGTTTGAAGCCGAGTTGGATGATGCGTTTTACGTCGGGGCCTGGATCGGCGAGTTGAATTTGGACGCCATCGGTGCCCCACCACCGTTGCGACTCCATGGGCCAATCATTGTTGCGTTCGTCAGCGACGGTGGTTTGCGGGCAGTGAATAAGGACGTACAAATAGTTGTTGTCATAGGTCCAGCGGGCGGTTGCGGGGGCAGCGTCGGCGTGGGTGGTTCCGCGGAGAAGGTCAGGGCGGGATAAATAGTGGGTCCCGACGGTCATGATTCCGAAGGTTTTTCCGGCGGCGGCGTTGGGCCAATCGGCGGCCTGTCCGTCAATCTTCAAAGGGACTTCGGTGGGGTGCATGCAAAATACAGGAACGGCGAGAGGCAATTGCAGGAGTGCGCCGCCGATGACGTTCGGATAACTCGACCGGGAAAGTCGCAGGCATGGGCTCCAACGAATCAAGATGGCCAACGATGGGCAGGGAGAGTCGCGAGAGCGATTGTGCGGGTGCATCGACGGCGCGTCGTCCGCGTGTTCCGTTTTGATCCGCGGGCAAATCAAGATCGCCGGGGAGGAGCGGGATGCGTGCCTCCAGTTGGACGGGGTCATTCACGGGATTTTCGAGCAGCAGTTCGATTTGCCAATCGAGGATGTCGCCTTCGCGTCCGCCGCGGAGCTGCAGCGTGCATAATCGCCGACGCGGGCAACAGGTCGCCGAGCGTTAGCCAACCAGAGTTTCGTGGCCATGTAGAGCGGATCGTTTCCGTTGATTTTGTGCGAGCTTCCGGGATCGTTGGCAAAGACCAGTTTTTCGAGCATTCCGGGCATGGCGGTCCAGGTGGATTTGTCGTCAGGCCAGCCGGCGTATAAATAGCCGGGGGATGGAAGCGGCATATTGCTGACGGTTGGTGTGGCATGAGCGTCCGGGGCGGTGTCCGTGAGCCCGGTGCGTCCAACGATGCCGGCGAAAAGTTCTTGCACGAGGGCGGGGTCCGAGCGCTGTTCCAGAAGGCCGATCATGGCGACGTCGTTGAGGCCTTCTGCGAGCCAGAGCATGCGGAGGGACGGGGTGATGGGTGTGGCGTCGGCCGAGGTCGCGGAGCTTTTTGGGCCTGTCGGTTGGATACCGTTGGCAACGACGAACAGGGGACGTGGTGAAGCGTCTTCGCGAGCGTCAAGGGCACGTGTGCTTTCGAGCGCGTGACGCCAAACAAATCCTTTCACCTGCCCCCCCCCCCATTTCCCCCCCTGGCCGTAATTTCAGCCAGTCCGCCACTGTTTCCGGTCCGTGCCGCGCATACCCACGGCCACAAGCGCACCGTCTCTTCGGTGGCCAACGGCCCAGCGGGTGGGAGTCGCGGATCGCTGTCGTCTATCACCCACAATCGCGGCTGAGGCACACTTGCGTCGGGGGTCGTGACCGCAAGCATGTCGCGAGTCATGTGCAGGCGCAACATTTTGCTCACTTCGTTCCGCAATGAAACATCGACATCCTCTTCCGGAGTAACGAGTGCCTCATGCATGAATGCGGGCGTCGCGACCCATGCCTTGTCGGAGAAATGCTGGCGCACGCGGCGATGAATTGGCGAAGCTGTGTCGGCGATTCGCTGATGCGCCGCGGGGCGGCGGGCGCGAGCCATGCGGGGAGAGGCGTGCGATCCGCAAAGGCGGAGCCATCCATATAAGGCTGCATGAGTCGGTCGTAGGCATTCCAGTTGAGGGTGACGCGACCCACTTCGTCGACCTTCACCTGCGGGGTGATGTCTTCGACGAAGAGGGAGACGCCGTTTTGCTGGGCGACTTTCACGAGAGTGTCCAGCTGCGCAACCGCGGCGCGGTCGGCTGGTTCGCCGCGGTCGAGATGGGTAGGACTGATGGTGCCGAAGGTGTCCGGAAAAATCCTTGCGAGGTCAGCGGTGGTAGTGGTCGCGACGGCGAGGACGCGGGGATCGGTGGGCAGCGCGATTTCTGAAATGGTCACCGCGAGCGCCGCGGTTTCGGGCGGCTTGCCGGGGAGGGTGATGGTGACGGGAAATTGATAGTCGCCGGGGTCCTGAAGGGCAGACACGTTCAATTTCATAAAGACCGGCATCGGCTCTCGCACGACGAAATGGGCGACATGATCGTTGGCCTTGTCGCCTGCGTCGGGTGAGAGCGAGACGAGGTAAGAGCCCGCATCGCTTGGGGCGGCGGGGTAACCGATGAGTTGCTCCACCTTAGGGCCGCTGACAGATCCGCGGAGAATGCGGCTCGAGTAGAGGGTGACGTTGCCTTTCCCCTCACCTCCTTGCGTGATCCACGGAGCAGGCCCGGTGGGCTCGGCAATATCGATCCGCATGCCGGAGGTGACGACAGGGAGGTTCATCCTCATAAAGGTGGTCTGGCGGCGAGCGGCGTGGATGGACCAAAGCACGGGCAGCGGCGCGGTGGTGCCGGAGGATTGGGTGCCGGCGTTGTTCACGGGACCGGCGTTTTTGGGGGGCGTGGTGCAACTAAGGGACTGCGTGAGGATCGTTATGGCGGCAATTCGCCAGAACAATTCGCCGAAAGAGTGTGGCGGACGAGTTATTTCGGGCGGCGGAAAAGAATACAGGCATGGGGAGGCCATCCGTTAAGAAGAGGGTTGCATGATCGTTGAGCATCCACAGGGGTTCCCGGGCGGGGTGATGATCAATTATGCAGCGAGGGTATCTGTTCGCAGGGAGTGATTGTGCCTGCTGAGAGAATATTTCGCCAGACGATTTCATCATTTTTCTGCTGAAAATCGCCGTTTTTTAGGGCCTTTGGGTTCGCGAAAAAAGTCTTCGCGAGGTGATGACGGCGTAATGGCACGGCGCTTGCAATTAGAGAATCCCATCACAAGTGAATAACAAAGGCCTGGGAAATTGCGGTCCCCGGCTTTTGAAAGATAAACGCAATGGCAAGTCTGCTGGATGGCAGACGACTGGACGTTCGCGGAAAGACGTTCGCCATTGCCCAAAGACTCGTTTCCTCCTCCGCCAAGCCGCGTGGACACCAACCCTCAGTCCCGCGGTTTTTTATCAACCATCGGCGGCTGCGGCCTCCAAAACCCAGCCGCCGTTTTACGATACTCGTTTCCTCCTCCGCCAACCGCGTGGACACCAACCCTCAGTCCCGCGGTCTTTGTAAGCCCTTGGGCGGTTGTGCTTCAACGACGCAGCCGCCTTCTTGATACTCGTTTCCTCCTCCGCCAAGCCGTGTGGACACTACCCTCCTCCACGCGGCTTTTTTATTTTTTGCGATTGATTGTCTGACCCGCGAAGGTGCTGGTGCCAGGCGGTACGTCCGACCTGCGGGCAGACCGGGCGGAATTCGGACACCCGGAGTTCACGCTTCAGCGTGTCTTGTTTTTTTTGGGGGAGGAGCGGGTGAAATCGAAAGGCGATAGAAGACACGCTGAAGCGTGAACTCCGGGGTAGCGTGAAACTCCGGGGGATGTGGATTGCCGAAAATAGAGACGCACCCGTGCACTTCAATGAGTGCAAACCGCTTGCATTTGTACAGGAGCGTCGTATACCATGACTCGCTGATCCAGAAGGCGAGACGGCTCGCCTCCTTTCTCGGCGAGGGTGTGTAATGGATACGGGTTGGCGCTGGTTTGCGGATAATGCTGACGGCCGTCGTGCTGGCGTATGGAGCCGCGACGTCATGCTTTGCAGCCGACAAACCGACGGCGGTCACGGCTATTTTTTCCTACTATGATGCGCTCCGCTCCATCGGCGGCGAGGATGTGCATAGCGTCATCCTTCTCCCGCCAAGTACGAGTCCCCACGAGTACGAGCCTACCGTCAAGGACAAAGCAACGCTTGCGCACGCGACCCTTATCGTGGCCAACGGCCTGAACATTGATCGATGGTTCGTCAAAATGGCGGCGGAAAATTCGGGGGCGACGTTCATTAACGTGGGGGAGTTACTCCAAAGGCACGGGATTCAGCCCCTTCACACGCAGGAAACTTCCGTCACGGACGGGAACGCGGAGAAGGCGAGCACGTCGGAAAATGATGCGGCCGGCAATCCGCATATCTGGCTTGATCCACGCGTGCAGGGAATGGCGGCCGAGGCGATTCGGGATGCGCTGGTGAAGATCGATCCGGCGCATGCCGACGGCTATGCGAAGCGCGCTGCCGCGTATCTTGCGGAGCTTGAGACTTTGGACAAGCAGTTCGCTGCCGCTGCCGCGAAATTTCAACGGAAGGATTTTATCGGTTTTCATTCGGCATACGCTTATCTCGCGCAGCGCTACGGCTTGAACCAGGCCGCCTCCATTGAGGAAATGCCCGGCGAGGGACCCACCATCTCGCAGACCGCGCACATCATTCGGCTCATCAAAGAGAAAAACATCAAGGTCCTTTTCACTGAAAACGCATTCCCCGCCAAGGCGATGGATATGATTGTGCGTGAAACCGGCGTGACCATCGGCGTGCTTCAGCCGCTGGAAACCTACGATGACATTCATCAGACGTACGTCAGCCTGATGCGCGATAATCTGGAAGCTTTCAAAAAGGCCATGAATTGACCTTCGACAACACCACCACTTTTCTCCCCATGACGCCCCATAGCCATGTCGATCCCGTGAGCGATCTCGGGCTGCACAAGGGAAAAGATGCGGTCTGCGTCAGCGATGTCAGTTTTTCATATGACGGCCGGCCCGCGCTTGAACATGTGACCCTTCACGTGCGACAAGGCGCTATTTTGGGCATCATCGGTCCCAACGGAGGCGGGAAAAGCACGTTGCTCAAACTTATTCTTGGCACGCTGTCGCCTGACAAGGGAACCATCAGTATTGAGGGCATGAACCCCAAAACTGCCTGTGCCAGAGGCGATGTCGTGGGCTATGTGCCACAACGGCATACGCTCGATTGGACGTTTCCGATCACCGTGCGGCAAGTCGTGGAGCTTGGACTCTACGGAAAAAAGGGGCTGTTCGGCAGATACAGCCGGGCGGACCGGGCCAAAGTACAGGAAACGCTGGAAGCGGTCGGCATGGGGAAACTTGCCGGCCAACCGATCGGGGGGCTTTCGGGGGGACAGCAGCAGCGGGTGTTTATCGCGCGGGCACTGGTGTCCACCCCGCGGATTCTTTTTCTCGATGAGCCCACCACGGGCATCGATCAGGGTGCGCAAGAGTCTTTTGCCGCACTGCTCGAAGAAGTGCGGGCCCGCTATGGCCTGACGATCATCATGGTGTCCCACAATCTTCGTTCCGTCATCGCGACGTGTGACAAGGTCGCCTGCCTGAATCGGACGTTGCATTATCACGATAATCCGGTCGGCTTATCGAAGGATGTGCTGTTCAAGGTTTTTCAATGCGACTTGGATGCGGTGCTCGATCCGCACACGCCGGATGCATGTTGCGGGGTCGGGGGGATGGGGCATGCGCATCCGTTGTCGCCTCCCAAATGAGTTCACAGGCGCGGGTGCCATGCGTTTCTCGCGCGGTTCGCGGTGGAAGCATGTCTTTGCCGCGAAAAGATAGAGGAGTGTCCCTTGTCCGATTTTCTCGAGTACGCCTACCTCGTTCGCTACGCCCTGATTGTCGGGCCGCTGCTGGCCGCGGTATGCGCGCTCCTGAGTGTATTTGTCGTCCTCCGCGGCATGGCGATGATTAGTGAGGGCGTCGCTCATTCAGGCGTGGGCGGCATCGGCATGGCGCTGCTGATTGGACTCATGCTGCCGGCCCTCGACAATCCCATCGGCCAACTTGTGATCACGGGCATCTTCTGCACCGCCACCGCCCTCCTCATCGGATACATTTCGCACGGAAAGCACGTGTCCGAAGATTCCGCGATCGGAATTTTCCTGGTCGCATCCGTCTCCGTCGGCATCTGTGCGCTGACGATTCGCCAATACCTTCATGGTTCCGGCGGCACGCCGCCCTCGCTCGAAGACATGCTCTTCGGCACCATCACCACCGTGGGCCCGCAGGATGTTTACGCAACGCTCATCCTCGCGCTTGCCGTCTTTACCGTGATATTTTCGATGTATAAAGCGTTTGTGTACACCGCCCTCGACGAAGAGATGGCCCGCATCAACGGCGTTCCGGTCGCACTCATCAACACGCTGTTGCTGCTCATGGTTTCGGTGGTGATCGTGATGGCGATGCGGATGGTCGGTCTGTTCATGATCAACGCGCTGATGATTATTCCCGGCGCGACCGCGCGACTTGTTTCACGCAGCTTTGGACGCGTGGTCTTTACGTCGCTCCTGGTCGGCGTCGGCGGAGTCACCGGCAGCCTTCTCCTGGCAGTTGCCCTGGCGCTCTGCCCGCCCCTGGACCGCATTCCAACCGGACCAATCCTCGTCCTCACGCTGTTCACAATCTTTGTAGCGGTCTGGATATTCCGCCAACTTTTCAAACCAAAAGTTCGCGCCGCGATACAGGCGTAAAAAACTCCAGAGAGAAGCCATTGAATGTGCAAGCAGTAACTTCCTGTGCAACTTTTGCAGATAATAAGGAATACCGACCAAATAATGTCTACTCGAAAGAGAGGCTCGCAAATTTTTGTTGATCCAAATTCCGCCCCTTCTTTACCCCAACCGCTCCCCCAAAAACTCATACACCGCACAGCACGCTCGTATCCCGCCGTAATAATATGCCAAATCCATCTTCTCATCGGGGGCGTGAATCCGATCATCCGGCAATCCAAAACCCATTAGCACCGTGTCCACTCCCAGTGCTTCCTTGAACCACGCCACCACCGGTATGCTCCCGCCCTCCCGCTGAAACACCGGCTTCTTGCCGAAGGCGAGTTCCATTGCTGCGGACGCGGCCTCCATCGCCGGGGATTCAATCGGCGTAATCGCAGGCGGGCTCCCCTTGGTTCGATACACAACCTCCATCCTTACCCCCGTCGGCACAATACTCCGCAAGTGCCGCTCCAACGCATCGCCGACCTTTTCCGCATCCTGTCCCGGCACCAGCCGACAGGTGATTTTCACGCTCGCCTTATTCGGCAAAACAGTCTTGCTCCCCGTGCCCTGATATCCGCTCGTCAGCCCGTTGACCTCCAACGTCGGCCGCGCCCACTTGCGTTCCAGCGTCGAGTAACCTGCCTCTCCAAATAATGCATCCACCCCCAAATCCGCCGCGAATTTTTCATCCGAGTGCGGAAGCGTGCGCCACATTGCACGTTCTACCTCCGTGACCTCCGGCACACCATCATAAAACCCCGGCACCGTCACCCGCCCCTCCTTATCGTGCAGCCTCGCCACCATTTCACAAATCGCGTGCGCCGGATTCGCCACGGTTCCGCCATACATCCCGGAATGCAAATCCGTGTTCGCTCCATGCAACACAATCTCCATCCCCACCAGCCCGCGAAGCCCATACGTGATCGACGGCACCCCCTCGGCGAACATATTCGTGTCCGAAATCAACAACACCTTCGCATCCTTCAGCAGTTCCCGTTTCGCCGCCACCACCTCCATCAAGTGCGGCGAGCCGATCTCCTCCTCCCCCTCGATAATCACCGTCACGCGGCAAGGAAATCCCGCATTGATTTCCTTCCACGCCATCAGAGCCGCCAAATGACAATGGATCTGCCCTTTGTCATCCGAAGCCCCGCGCAAAAAGTTTCCCCGCCCGCACCGTCGGCGAAAAGGGCGGCGAAGTCCACAACTCCAACGGCTCCGCCGGCTGCACGTCATAATGCCCATAAATCAACACATGCGGCGCAGCCTTCCGGCACATCCCCAGCGGCGTCGTCGCCACCAGGCACGGATGCTTCGCGGTTTCGACAACCTCCACCGCCATCCCAATCGTCCGCAAATAATCCTTCGCCCACTCCATCGCCGCCCGCACCTCCCCCGCCCGCTCCGGCTGCGCAGACACGCTCGCAATCCCCAACCACCCCTTCAAATCCCCCAACCACCGCTTCTCATTTTTGCCCACCCAGACCAAGACCGTATCCAACATGCTCACAACGCAACTCCAATCTCGCCAGACCGTCAACTGCCGCAATTACGCCTGCACAACGTACCCTCCCCTCTCGTCACCATCAAACGCGGGAGCGAATCTTCAAGGCCGACCGGTGGGGCAATCAACGCGCTCAAACACAAAAAAAGATCGCCGCTGCGCAAAACGTCTCCACATCTCGCTATACAGTAAGATACTTCGCGTTGTTTCAAGGACGCTCCGCGCTATGGCTGAATTTTTCGTCTGCATTGCTTTCGTTCTTTTTCCTCTTCCTTTAATCCTGGCAATCATTGCGATCGCAAAAGCGAGCCGCCTGAGACAGGACGTGGAACGCATCCGCGAAGAACTTGCTCGCCTCACCTCTTTGCAGCCGCCCCCCACTCGACCTGTAACCCACGCCCCTACGAGCCGCGTGAGCACTGAAAGCCCCACCCCTCCGCCGCCACCAGTCCCGCCCGGAACGGTAATGCCCAACCTCGCCCCCTTCGTTGCCGGCTGGGCCGACGCCGCTTTGGATAAAGCTGCTGAATTTTCTGAAGCCGAAGTTGCTCAACAAGATTTCGAAAACGCGGAGCCTTTCATCGACACCGAGACCGAGCCATCGATTGATCTTCCGCCAGAGCCTGACATTTCCTCAACTGATGGTCCGATTGAGCCAGACTTCGCGACTCCCCAGTACGCCGCGCCAAAACCACCCATGCCGTCGCAACCCGCAGTTCCGCTCGAACAACGCATTATCCGTTTGGCCGTGGGCGTTGGCGGACTCGCGCTTGCGCTTGCGGGAATTTTCCTGGTGAAAGTTGCTTTTGAACACAACTATCTTAATCCCGCGGTCCGCGTCATGATGGGAACCTTCTTTGGCGCGGCTCTTCTCGCCGCTGGTCTGGCACGCGCAGCAAAGAACCCTCGATCGCACAAGTCCTTTCAGCAGCAGGCATCGCGGATCTTTTTGCGTGCTTTCTCGCCGCTACCAATCTCTATCATCTGATCTCACCTTTCACGGGCTTCGTCCTTCTTACCGCCACGACGGCTATCGCGGTTGTTCTCTCCCTTCGCCAAGGCCCGTTTGTCGCACTCCTCGGCCTAGTCGGTGGTTTCCTTACACCTGCCCTCATCAACACGGGACATCCGTCCGCACTCTCGCTCTTTGGTTATCTCTTCATTCTCCACGCCGGCCTCATCATCGTCACCCGCGGCGCCAATGGGCGTGGCTCGCAGCCCTCACGGTCCTGGCGTCGCTTTCCTGGGTCGGCCTGTGGCTCATCACGCAGCCTTGGAACCCCGCCGATGGGCCAATCTTGGGTTCATTTCTTCTCCTCTCCACTGCCGCCGTTGCGATTAGCACGGCCTTCCAGGAAACCGCGTGGCATTCAAATCCGCTTCTCGCGAGGTTACTTACGTACCTCACGCTCCTCCTCGGGTGCGCCTTTTCCGCATTGTTGCTTGCACGATCCGAGTTCTCCAACACCGAGTGGCTATTCCTAGGCCTGCTATCCGCCGGCTGTTTTACGCTGGCGCGATTCCGAACGGCGTATGAGCCTTTTGCATGGTTCGCATCCACCTTCGTTCTGGTTCTGCTCGCGGCGTGGGGATTCACTGGGCCAACTGATCTTCCGCGAATCCAAATTATTCTTTCTACGTTTGGCATGCTCTTCTCACTGGCCTCGTATGGATGCCTGTGGGGAAGCCGGTCTCCAGCGCGATGGACCGCCCTCTCGGTTCTGTCGGCATTGTCATACACCCTCGTCGCCTACTTTGAAATTGGCCACCCACCGCGGCGGATGGTTGGGCCTTCCTGCCACTTGCAGTCGCTGGTGCATATTCTCTGCTTGCGATCCCCGTCTTCCGCCAACGGGAGAAGTTGCCCATAGGGGTTCTGTCCACGCTTGTCATCGGCATTCTCCTGGCTTTCGTTCGCGCCACCCATGTTCCTCTGCACGGCCAAACTCACCGCCGCATGGTCGATCCTGATCCCCCTCAGCGCATTGCTTGCGACCCGCCTGCGTCTGAACGATTTGTTTGCCCTTCTCGTCGTTTTTCCGGCAATCGTGACGCTTCGCCTGATCAATCCGGAAATCCTCGACTATTCCACTGGCCCGACACTCTTCTGGAATCCGCTTGTCTGGGCCTACTTACCATCCCTCTCGTCAATCGTTGCGGCCCTATTTATTCTTGATCGTTCATCGTTTCCTCTCTCTTCCGCGCGACATTTCCAGATTACTGCAGGTGGCTGCGTCGCTGGCCACGGTCGTGTTTCTGACTCTCTTCACGCACCGTATATTCCATCCCGATACGCTCGCCAACCTCTCCGCCACACTCACCGAACGCGCGACATACCCGAATGTCTGGCTCGCTGCGGCCTTTATTTTCTTGAGTCTCGGGTGCCGTTTGAAACGGACCATCCTTACCAACTTCGGCTATGGCGCGATGACCCTTGCGCTTTTGTTCGTCGTGGCCGTCCAAGTTTTGCTCTTCAATCCTCTGTGGACGCCAGACGATCTCGGCCACACGATTATTTTTAATCTCCTTCTCTATAGCTATGGACTTCCCGCCCTGCTCGCCGCCGCCCTCGCGCTCTGGCTCCGGCGACAGCAGCTTCCTTCCGCCCGCGCCTTTGCTCAATTCGCTGGAATCATCTCCTTGCTTCTGCTGTTTGTCCTCACCACGCTTGAAATCCGCCACGCTTTCCAAGGCCCCATTCTTGTGGCGTCTCAATCCGATGAGTCATTCTCCTTTGCCGAACGCGCGACCTATCCCGCGCTGTGGATTCTTCTCGCGTTCCCGCTTCTCGCCTTTGGCCGCAATTTTCGGAACCGGACGCTCACCAGCGCCGGATATCTTTTCGCCCTAAGCGGCCTCGCCTTTACGTTCTTCGTGCAGGTTCTTTTGAAAAATCCATTGTGGGCCCCGGACGACCTCGGGGCGCTCCTCATCTTCAATGGGCTTCTTTACATCTACGGCCTTCCTGCCTTTCTCGCCGCCAGCCTCACCTGGTGGCTTACCGATGCCGAAGACCTCACCGCGCAAATGGTTTCACGATTAAGCACGCTCGCGTCGCTGCTCTTTTTTTTCCTGCTGGTCACGCTGGAAATTCGTCACGGATTCCACGGCCCCGTACTTGCCGTGTCCGACTCCACTCAATTCACCTCGACCATCATCGAACGTGGCACCTACTCCGCGATCTGGCTTCTTACTTCGGTTCCTCTTCTGGCCATCGGGCGGCACCGCAGGGCGAAGATGCTCACCGCCGCCGGGTATTGCTTCGCGATCGCCGGCTTGGCGTTCACTCTTGTCATAGAAGTTCTCGCTCAAAACCCACTTTGGATTCCAGATAATGTCGGTTCGTTTCTCATCATCAACCGGCTTCTCTACATCTATGGCCTTCCCGCGATCATCGCCGCCGTTTTCGCACGCTGGTTCTTTAATGCGCAGGACAGTGGCGCCCGCACGTTCGCCCGTTTTAATGCCGTGGTTTCCATTGTCCTGCTATTTGTGCTCGTCTCGCTTGAAGTCCGCCAAGGTTTTCAGGGCAATCTCCTTAACAGTTCCATGCCTCCGGAATCCGCTGAAATGTATGCGTACTCGGCCGCATGGGGTCTCTACGGAACCATACTGCTCGTGGCCGGAATTGTTACTCGAGGCCCGATCCTCCGCTGGGCATCCCTTGCCGTCATGCTCATCACGATCATCAAAGTTTTCATCTTCGACACTGCCAACCTCTCTGACATCTTTCGCGTATTTTCTTTCGCCGGGCTTGGGCTGTCGCTCATCCTGCTTGGATTTCTGTATCATTACTTTGTCTTTCGCCGGCCTCCCGCGTCTATTCCCCCTACCGGCTCGGATGTACGCTGATACACTTTGTGATTTTGCTACTGCCTTACTTTTCGGCGAGGCGTTGGCGGGCGAGTTTGACGGCGGCGGGGTTTTGGTCGGCGCCGATGAAGTTTCGTTGGAGCATTTTGGCGGCGACGAGGGTGGTGCCGCTGCCGCAGAAGAGGTCGGCGATAGAGCCGTCGGGGGAAGGGGGGCAGAGGGCGGTGATGAGGCGGGTGAGGAGTTCGACGGGTTTTTGGGTGGGGTAGCCGGTGCGTTCGGTGGCCATGGGGTTGAGGGCGGGGAGGATTAGGACGTCGTCGGGGTTTTTGTGGGTGTCGGTGGCTTTGATGCGGGCACCGGTGGCGCATTGGGCGCGCTTCATGGCCTTGGGGGTGCGGGGAATGGCGATGGAGGGGCCGTCGAAGTAGAAGGTTGGGCCGTGGGAGTAAAGGAGGATGGTGTCGTGCTTGCGGGAGAAGCGGCCTTTGGAGGCGCCGCCGGTTTGGTAATGCCAGATGAGTTCGTTTTGGAAGCAGTCATCGCCGAAGATGTTGTCGCAGAGGACTTTGGCGTAGTGGACGGCATGCCAGTCGAGGTGGAGGAGGAAGACGCCGGTGGGTTTGAGGAGGGGCTTCATGGCGCGGATGCGGGCTTCGAGCCAGCCGAGGTATTCGGTGCGGCCGCTGCTGATGCCCTGCCAGCGGTCAGAGAAGGTGAGGCTTTCGCGGCCGACGTGGTCGCGTTTGGTGAAAAATGGGGGGTCGGCGTAGATGAGGTCGAAGGAGGCGGGGGGCAGTTGAGCGGCGATATCGAGGCAATCGGCTTGAAAAACGGTGCCCCACGGCGGGGTAGTGCTAAGCGGCATAAGTTGTGCTATTTGGGTGGTTTCAGTGTTATCCATTGCCCGATTATGGCCACCGGGGCGTCATCCTGTCCAATTATTCTCTCGGAATTGGGGCAAAAAGGGGTTAAACTAACGTCCCCCACAGGGCAGGGTCTAGTGGGCAGCTTTTGAGAGGAAAAACGAAGTGTCGCAGTTAAATGTACCTGTGGGGCTCCGTGTGGTGCGGGATAGTCTGGCGAAGTGGCTGGATATCTCCTTGTTCGATGTCATCTTAAAGACCGGCCTGATCGCCCTTTATGTGGCGATTGTGGGCTTGGCTTATGAGACGGGTTCGCTGTTTAATCCGTTCGCCGGGCTGCATGGGTCGCGGGTGGGCGGTTTTATCATGGCGTTCGGGGGCGGGTACTCGGGGATTATGTTGCTGGTGACGATCGGGCGGGCGGTGCTGGTGGGGATGTACAAGCCGATGAAGTCGTTGTCGGATGAGGAGTTACCGTCGGTGACGGTGATTGTGCCGGCGTATAACGAAGGGCCGGACGTGGCGAAGTCGATTGATTCGATCGCGCGGTCGAATTATCCACGCGAGAAGTTGCAGATTATCGCGATTGATGATGGGTCGAAGGACGATACGTGGCACCACATGGAGCTTTCCGCAAAGCGGCATCCGGACACGGTTTTCGCGATTCGGATGGACCAGAACGGCGGCAAGCGGCAGGGGCTGCGGGTGGGGTTTGCGCTGGCGGCGGGGGATGTGCTGGTGACGATGGATTCAGATTCGGTGGTGGAGCGGAACGCGTTGCGGAGCCTGGTGACGCCGATTGCTGCGGATCCGCGGATCGGAGCGGTCGCGGGGAATGTGAAAGTGCTGAATCGGTCGGCAGGGATTTTGCCTCGAATGATGCGGGCGAGTTTTGTGCTAGCGTTTGATTTTACAAGAGCTTATCAGAGCAAGATTCGGTCGGTGTTGTGCACGCCGGGGGCGTTTTCGGCATATCGTCGGACGGCGGTGGAGGCGGTGCTGACGGATTGGAATAACCAGTCGTGGATGGGCAAGCCATCGACGATTGCGGAGGATCGGGCGCTGTCGAATTTGATTCTGCGCGAGGGGCACGAGGTGGTGTTCCAGAGTGATGCGGTGGTATGGACCAATGTGCCAACGACTTATAAGCAGATGGCGAAGATGTATCAGCGGTGGGAGCGTGGGAATGTGCGGGAGAATTTGACGTATCTGTTGTTCTGCTGGAAGCCGTTCCGGAAGCGGTATTGGCTGCATGCGAATGTGGAATCGTTGCTGAACATGGCGGAGATGATTTTCCCGTATATCCTGATTGCGACTTCACTTGTGTACGGGATTTTCAATCCGTTTTATATGCTTCAGTATCTGGCGTATATCGTGGTGTTTGGGACGATCATGCAGTCGTATTATTGGATGAAGGAACGGGATTCGGATTGCATTTATGGGGTTCTGTACAGCTTGTTCTGGTTTACGTGTCTGTGGTGGGTGGTGCCTTACTCGATCCTGACGGCGAATAATGGGAACTGGGGGACGCGGAATTTGGTGCAGTCCATGCCCCAGCCATGCCCCGTCCCCGCCTCGGAACTCCTCGGAATGGGGGAGATTGAGCGTCGGGCAGCGTGATTTTGAGGGGGTTTTGGGGGTTGCGAGGGGGGATTTGAGAACGGAAATTTGCCACGGATGGACACGGATTTTTGACGGGTGGGTGGGGTGAGGGGGGGGACGGCGCTGGTCAGAGGCGGGGTGCGGAATTAGACTTCGGGGATGAGTACATGTCCGGATGAGATTTCGCGATTGGTGGACCATTTTGATTTGCCGGCATTGGCGCCTCGAAATATAAGACACAGGGGAGCTTCAGATGTTCAATATAAATATGACTGAGCAGTTCGGAATGTATCAAGTTGAACTAACACACGCCGGACTTAACAAGTATCGCGTGATAAAAGGACGGGATCGAAACATCTTGATTCAAAAGCTCCAAGCGCAGCAGTTGGCATGGGAAGAGCAGTGGACGAAAGTGGAGGCACGCGCGCATAAGCAGCAATCAGCGCAAAGTAGTGCGGAACGAGCTCAGCAACTAACGCTAGCTGCGGAGACCCAGGTGGCGGAACTTCATGATTTATTAAGTCGAGGAATTTTTAATAAAACCATCGTTGACTGGGAAAGGTTGAAGGACCACTCGGAGTTTTCAGATATTCGTCCCACTCCTCCGCATTCATCGGTAGCCTCAGAAGATGGGCAGGGGCAACGTAAGCCGCATCCTGAAGACCCCGAGTATGCCGTAAAAGCAGGGTTTTTGGCGCTATTATTTCCAGAGCTGAGGATTAGGGCGGAAGAGAAAGCCAGCCAAAAATACGAGGCGGCTTTGCATACGTGGGAGCAAGGCGAAAAACGACGCATGGAGCGACAACGTTCTGAAAAATCGGCGTACGAAGAGAGTTTGAAAATCTATCAGAATAATTTGGTAGGATGGGATAAAAAGAAGCAACAATTCATTCAGGAGCAAAAGGCCAGAAACTCGCTAGTCGATACACGGCGTTTGGCATATGTTGTGGGAAAAGATGCTGGAATCGAAGACTACTGTGATGTCGTGCTCTCCAGTTCAACATACCCGGACTATTTTCCCCAAGATTATGAACTCGATTATGCCGCGAGCACTAAGACGGTCGTGATTGATTACCAGTTACCTGCTCCGGACCAATTGCCGCGAGTCAAAGAAGTGAAGTTCGTCAAAAGTCGCAATGAGATGCAGCAAGTGCTGTTCAAAGATGCGGAGCGACAGAAACTTTACGACGAGGTTATTTACAAAACATTGCTAAGGACATTGCACGAATTGTTCACAGCAGATTCCCCGAAGCGTATTCAATCGATCGCGTTCAACGGGTGGGTGTCGTCGGTGGATCGAGCGACCGGCCAGATCGTCCACGCATGCATTGTGTCCATTCACGTGCAGCGCGACGAATTTTTATCTTTCAATCTGGCAGAAGTTGATCCGAAGGCATGTTTCCGAAAGCTCAAAGGCGTGGGAAGTTCTCAGCTCCATAGCGTTACACCTGTTCCCCCCGTAATGTCGCTCAACACCACGGATAAAAGATTTGTGCAAAGCCATTGCGTTGCAGATGTGTTAGCAGAAGGAAGTAATCTGGCTTCTATGGATTGGCAAGAATTTGAGCACTTGGTCCGCGAGGTGTTTGAAAAAGAGTTTGCCAAGGATGGCGCTGAGGTAAAGGTTACCAGAGCGAGCCGCGATGGTGGAGTTGATGCGGTGGTTTTCAACCCTGATCCTTTGCGCGGCGGAAAAACAGTAATTCAAGCAAAAAGATATGTGAATACGGTTGGTGTATCGGCAGTGCGTGACCTGTACGGAACGCTTATGAACGAAGGCGCTGGAAAGGGAATACTTGTGACTACTGCGGACTACGGGCCTGACGCATATGAATTTATTAAGGGGAAGCCGCTCGTTCTGATCAATGGTGCTCAACTGCTCTACCTGCTGCAGCAACACGGCTATAAAGCGAAGATTGACTTGATGGAAGCGCGTAAATTGGAACTGGCGGCACGTATGGCTAGCCCCTCATAAACAAGACGTGGAGTGGTTTGAATTGAGCGGGAGATAGAGGCGACGGATCGGGAGATTGATCGGTTGGTTTATGGTTGTATGGGTGAGATGGGGATTGTTGGGGGGGCGGTGGGGTAAGTTTTTGGGGGTGATGTATTTTTGATGGCGTTGAAATACGCGGCGATTGAAATCGCCGGCTAACCTTTTTTTTGGATGTTTTTTTGGGGTGGAGGTTGCTTTTGTGGGGAGGAGGGGAGGTTCCCCGACCCAAGGGCCGGGGCTAAACTTGGGAGGTATGTGTGGGGGGCGGTTGGAGTTGGTTGGTGCGGGGGATGGTAAATGGGGAGGGGGGGATTTAGGATTGGGGTTTGGTGTGAATGGGAATGGTTGCGTATGAGTATTGTGGCGAAGCATATTACGAAGCGGTTTGGGGGGTTTACGGCGTTGGATGGGGTGACGGTGGAGGCACCCGGGGGGAAGCTGGTGGCGTTGCTGGGGCCTTCGGGGTCGGGGAAGACGACGTTGCTGCGGATTATTGCGGGGCTGGAGTTTGCGGATGAGGGGCAGGTGTTGTTTGAGGGGGCGGATGCGACGGATCGGTCGGCGCGGGATCGGGAGGTGGGGTTTGTGTTTCAGCATTATGCGCTGTTTCGGCACATGTCGATTTTTGAGAATGTGGCGTTTGCGCTGCGGGTGAAGAAGAGGCCGAAGGAGGAAGTGAATGAGCGGGTGAATGAGTTGTTGAAGCTGGTGCAGTTGGAAGGGTTGGGGAAGCGGTATCCGGCGCAGTTGTCGGGAGGGCAGCGGCAGCGGATTGCGTTGGCGCGGGCGTTGGCGGGGAAGCCGAAGGTGTTGTTGCTGGATGAGCCGTTCGGGGCGTTGGATGCGCAGGTGAGGAAGGAGCTGCGGCGGTGGTTGCGGAAGCTGCATGATGATATTCATGTGACGAGTTTGTTTGTGACGCATGACCAGGAGGAGGCGTTGGAGGTTGCGGATGAGATTGTGATTTTTAACAAGGGGAAGGTGGAGCAGGTGGGCACCCCGGATGAGGTGTATAACAAGCCGGCGAATCCGTTTGTGTTTGGGTTTTTGGGGCATGTGAATATATTTCATGGGCGGATGGAGGGCGGTCGGGCGCAGCTGGCGGGCGGGTCGGAATATTTTGCCGGGAGAGGGGAATGGGAGCGTGCCGGATGGGGCGATCGCGGCGTATGCGAGGCCGCACGAAATTGATCTGGTGAAGGTGGTGGAGGGAGCGGAGGGGAAGGGGACGGCGGCGCGGGTGGTGTGGGTGCATCGGGCGGGATCGACGGTGAAGGTGGAAGTGGAGGTGGAGGGGACAGGGCAAATGGTGGCGGTGGAGTTGCCGCGGGAGAGGTATGGGGAGTTGGGATTGGAGGCGCGGGGAGCGGGTGATGGTGGTGCCGCGGGAGGTGCGGGTGTTTTCTTCGGATTATCAGATATGAGGGGTGTGAGGGGGGCTATGTGGTTTTGCGGTTTTTGGTTTGGTCGGGGGATGAGGGGGATAGGCGGGTGTTTGGTGTGGGGATGGTTATCCCGGGTGAACCCGAGGCTATATGGGGGGATTGTTTTCGGAATGGGGGTGGGGGCATAGAATCGGGGGATGGAAAATGAGGCGAGGAGAGAGTTGCGGGCGGCGGGGGTGCCGGCGGTTTCGTATCCGGCGGAGTTGCCGGTGTCGGAGCGGCGGGGGGAGATTATGGAGGCGGTGCGGGGGAATCAGGTGGTGGTGGTGTGTGGGGAGACGGGGAGTGGGAAGACGACGCAGTTGCCGAAGATTTTGTCTGGAGATGGGGCATGGGGTGGGGGGGATGATCGGGCATACGCAGCCGCGGCGGATCGCGGCGCGGAGCGTGGCGGGGCGGATCGCGGAGGAGTTGGGGACGCGCGTGGGGGAGGCGGTGGGATACAAGATTCGGTTTTCGGATCAATGTGTCGGAGAGGACGCACATCAAGTTGATGACGGATGGGATTTTGCTGGCGGAGACGCAGGGGGATCGGTTTTTGAATGCGTATGATACGTTGATTATTGATGAGGCGCATGAGCGGTCGTTGAACATTGATTTTCTGCTGGGGTATTTGAAGCAGTTGTTGCCTCAGCGGCCGGATTTGAAGGTGATGGTGACGTCGGCGACGATTGATCCGGAGAGGTTTTCGGAGCATTTTGGGGGTTGTCCGATTGTGATGGTGAGTGGGCGGACGTATCCGGTGGAGGTGCGGTACAGATCCTGGGTCTTGAGTCTGGGGGCTGAGTGAAGAGGGCGATGCGGGCATGGCTCAAGACTCGAGACCCACGACTCAAGACTTGGATGAGGAAGAGCCGGATGTTTTGGCGGGCGATTGTGGGGGCGGTGGAGGAGTTGATGGGGGTTGGGAGTGGGGATGTGCTGGTGTTTTTGTCGGGCGAGCGGGAGATTCGGGAGGCGGCGGAAGGCGTTGGAGGAGAAGTTTGGGGGGCGGGTGGAGGTATTGCCGTTGTATGCGCGGTTGAGCAATGAGGAGCAGCAGCGGGTGTTTAGTTTGAGCGGGAAGAGGCGGATTGTGTTGGCGACAAATGTAGCGGAGACGTCGTTGACGGTGCCGGGGATTCGGTATGTGGTGGATCCGGGAGCTGGCGCGGGTGTCACGGTATTCGCCTCGGTCGAAGGTACAGCGGTTGCCGATTGAGCAGATTTCGCAGGCGTCGGCGAATCAGAGGAAGGGGAGGTGCGGGCGTGTGGCGGCGGGGGTGTGCGTGCGGTTGTATTCGGAGGCGGATTTTTTAGCGCGGCCGTTGTTTACGGAGCCGGAGATTTTGCGGACGAATCTGGCGGCGGTGATTTTGCAGATGAAGGCGTTGCGGCTGGGGCCGATCGAGGAATTTCCGTTTTTGGATCGGCCGAACGGGCGGATGATTGCGGACGGGTATCAGACGTTGTTGGAGTTGGGGCGGTGGATAAGGAGTTGCGGCTGACGGGGATGGGGGAACGGCTGTCGCGGTTGCCGATTGATCCGAGGATTGGGCGGATTGTGCTGGCGGGTCAGACGGAGGGGGTGGAGGAGGAGGTGCTGGTGATCGCGGCGGCGCTGAGCGTGCAGGATCCGCGAGAGAGGCCGTTGGAGAAGCAGCAGGCGGCGGATGCGGCGCATGGAGAGTTTCGGGATGAGGATTCGGATTTTCTTTCGTACTTGAAGTTGTGGGCGTGGTGGCATGGGGAGGGCGGCGGGATGTCGGTGAGCAGGTTGAGGCGTGCGTGTGGGGAGCGGTTTTTGAGTTACACGCGGATGCGGGAGTGGGTGGATGTGCATCGGCAGTTGTCGGAGGTGGTGGGAGAGATGCGCGCGGAGGGACGAGGGAGGAATGATCGGGAGAGGAGGCCGCGGCGGAGGGGGCGATAAGGGGAGTGTGGTTAAAGGAAGAAGGAAGGAGGAGCCGGGGGGCGGCTCCTCCTTTGATGGAATGATTATTGTTCAGAGGGGATGAGGGCAGGACGCCCGCGTTACATGTGCGTGCGGCGTTTGCGGGAGATGAGGGTGATTGCGCCGGCGGCGAGGAGTGCAAGGGAGGCGGGTTCGGGGACGGTTTCGGTGACGGTGGCGCTGCCGCTGAAGCCGTCCATGGAGTAGGTGCCGGTGAAGTTAAAATCATTGGTGATGCCGAAGACGGCAGGTGTTTCGTCGATTCGCTGTTGATCGGTAAGGGTCGGGGAGGAGTAAGGATCGGAACCAAAATTGTCGACGGCCTGGGAGGAGGTGTAGGCGGGGAGGGAGTTGCCGGATCCGCGTCCGACGATTTCATCGACGAGTTGGGTAGAGGCGCCGCTGGTAATGATGGTGTCCGGGTTGCCGCCGGTGCCGTAGATGATTCCTTCATAGGCGGGCGTATAGGAGTAGCCGGTGAAGCCGAAGCCGAGGGCGTTGCCGGAGTCGGTGCTGGCACCGGAGAAGGAGAGGTCTGAAATGCTGATCTGCCGGCCAATTCCCTTGATGTCGACGCCGAAGGTCATGCGGTTGCCGAACTCGCCGGTGTAGGCGGGGGTGTTGGGAGCGGCGACGCCCATCCAGGAGGGGAAGCCGGTGACGACGGCGCTGGCGGCGGAAATGGTTGCGCCATCACCGAGGTTGACATACTGGGAGGTACCGGAGCCGGTGGTGGTGCCGCCGGTGCGAATCCCAGCGAGGGCGTTCGTTTGATAATCCGCAAAGCTGGGGGAGCCGAAGGCATTCGGGGCAAGCGAGGGGTAGACGGTGATGCTGACTCCGACGGCGGCGTGGGCGCTGGGTGCGTGGAGGGCGGCCATCGCGAGTGAAAGTGCGGCACCGAGGGCAACTTTTGTAACGGCGGAAGTGGACAACGGTGTGGTGAAGACGAGACGCATAGGAACTCCTGATCAGCCGGACTTAAAAGGGCGGCGGCTGGTGCCCCTCTCATACCCTTCGCCCGACGCGGGCGTTTTTTTTTGGTCGGCAGCGCTTGGTTCGCGCGTGGATCGCGCAGTGCCGCGATGGCGGCTGCTGATTGAACGCAGCCGGGCAAATGTCGCTGCGGAATTTATCCGCAGCGTCAGTGATTCTTTTTTTTTGGAAGTTTTCTACGCTGAGAGGAAGAACTTCCTCTCTCTCTACCCACGACTTTTAATTATTCGATAAGAGTATTTACCATGGATTGAGGAATGTGCAAGGGGAAAGTGGGTGATTTTGATTTTGGGGTTGGAGGAGGGGAGGTGATTGGCGCGGAGGCGGGGGCGTAGGGGGGACTGCGAGGTTGAGCGGGGTGTGGCCGCCTGCGCGAGGGTGCCGCCGGTTGTGGGTTTGGTGGATGGGCCGGCGCTTATGCTACGGGCTCTCGGTGGGGGTTATTTTTTGGATTTCTCGTGTTTTTCGGCGGCTTCTTCGACGGTGCCGACGTACATGAAGGCACCTTCGGGGAGGTGGTCCCATTTTCCGGCGGCGATTTCTTTGCAGGAGCGGATGGTGTCGACGAGTTTGACGTTGGAGCCTTTGAGACCGGTGAAGACTTCGGCGACGTAGAAGGGCTGGGAGAAGAAGCGTTCGAGTTTGCGGGCACGGGAGACGGTGAGTTTGTCTTCTTCGGAGAGTTCATCGACGCCGAGGATGGCGATGATGTCCTGCAGATCCTTGTAACGCTGGAGGGTGCGCTTGACCTTCTGGGCGACTTCGTAGTGTTCCTGGCCGATGTAGTTGGGGTCCATGATGCGGCTGTTGGATTCGAGCGGATCGACGGCGGGATAGATGCCCTTTTCGGCGATGGAGCGGCTCAGCGAGGTGAAGGCGTCCAGGTGGGTGAAGGCGGTGGCGGGGGCGGGATCGGTGAGATCGTCGGCAGGCACGTAAATGGCCTGCATGGAGGTGACGGCACCCTTGGTGGTGGAGGTGATGCGTTCCTGGAGTTCGCCCATCTCGGTGCCCAGGGTGGGCTGGTAGCCTACGGCAGAGGGCATACGGCCGAGGAGGGCGGAGACTTCGGAGCCGGCCTGGGTGAAGCGGAAGATGTTGTCGACGAAGAGGAGCACGTCGGCGCCGGTCTGGTCGCGGAAATATTCGGCCATCGTGAGGGCGGAGAGGGCGACGCGGAGGCGGGAGCCGGGCGGTTCGTTCATCTGGCCGAAGACCATGACGGTCTGGTCGATGACGTGTTTGCCGGTATCGCCGATGGGGGCTTCCTGCATTTCGAGCCAGAGATCATTGCCTTCGCGGGTGCGTTCACCGACGCCAGCGAAGCAGGAGTAGCCGGAGTGGAAGCGGGCGAGGCGGGCGATGAGTTCCTGAATGATGACGGTCTTGCCGACGCCGGCACCGCCGAAGAGGCCGGTCTTACCGCCGCGGACGTAGGGGGCGAGGAGGTCAATGACCTTGATGCCGGTTTCGAACATTTTGGTTTTGGGTTCGAGATTTTTGAATTCCGGGGGCGGCTGGTGGATGGAGCGTTTGGTGGTGGCGATGGCAGGGGCCTTTTTTGTCGATCGGTTCGCCGAGCATGTTGAAGACGCGGCCGAGGGTTTCGATGCCGACGGGGACGGTGACGGCGGCGCCGGTGTCGACGACTTCCATGCCGCGGGAGAGACCGTCGGTGGTGCCCAGGGCGATGGCGCGGACGCTTTCCGCCGCCGAGGTGCTGCTGCACTTCGCCGGTGAGGTGGACCTTGATGCCGCGGGTTTCGGCGTTGACGGTGATGGCGTTGTAGATGGCGGGGAGTTGGTCTTCGGGAAATTCGGCGTCGAAGGTGGACCCGATGACTTGTGAGATTGTGCCTGTGGTGGCCATTGTGTGCTCCGTCTTTCTGAAATTGCACCCCGGCCCAAGGGCCGGGGCTAAACGAGTGTGATGGTTATTTCATTGCTTCGACGCCGCCCATGAGTTCGGACAGTTCGCTGGTGATCTGGGATTGGCGGGCGCGGTTGTAGTCCTGCGTGAGTTTTTTGCCCATCTTGTCGGCGTTGTCGGTGGCGGCTTTCATGGCGACCATGCGGGCGATCTGTTCGCTGACGGCGGCTTCGATGAACGCCTGGAAGATGCGTGATCTTGACGGTGGTGGGGATCAGTTCTTTGAGCAGTGCCTCGGCACTGGGCATGAAATCGTAGGGGACGGGGGTGGACGTAGCGGTTTGCCCCGGTGCCGGTTTTCGGGGCTGGCGAGGCCGGCGAGTGGGAGGACATCCATGACGGCGGGTTGCTGCTGGCCGGCGCTGATGAATCGCATGTAGACGATTTTCAGGCCGCGTGATGCGGCCATCCATGTAGGCCTTCATGAATTTTTCAGCGAGCTGGTCGATCTCGGTGAATTTGGGATTGTCGCCGATGGCGGTGAAGGTTTCGGCGATCTCGGCGTCGGAGGAATTTGAAGTAGGCGATGCCTTTTTTGCCGGAGACGTAGAGTTCGGGGGTTTCGCCGCGGGCTTCGAGTTCCTTGAGGGTGAGGTTGGCGAGGCGAAGGACGTTGCCGTTGTAACCGCCGGCGAGGCCGCGGTTGGAGGTGATGACCAGCACGGCGATCTTTTGCCGACGCCGGTGGCGGGCTCTTTGAGCAGCGGATGGTCGATGGATTTTCCGCCGACGCGCGGACGGCCTGGACGGCGCTGGCGACGAGTTCGCCGATCTTCTTGACGTAGGGCTTGGTGCCGACGGCGCGCTTGTATGCTTTTTGATAGCGCGAGGTGGCGATCATCTGCATCACTTTCGTGATCTTCTTGATGTTTCGCACCGCTTTGCGGCGTTTGATGATGATGCGGGCCTTTGCCATTCGTTAGTCCTGGGTCGGGGGTTCTGAGTCTTGAGTCGTTGAGTCTTGAGTCTTGAGTCTTCAGTCTTGGGTCTTGAGGTTTTGGGTCTTGAGCTGGGGTGTTATGCGGCGGCGGCTTTCTTGCCGACCTGGGTGATGGTGTTGAACTTCTTGATGACTTCGCCGAGCTTGGCTTCCATTTCGGGCGTCAGGTCTTTTTTGGCGGTGCAGTTCTTTTTTGAAGTCGATGCCGGCGGTGTTGACGTATTCGAGAAATTCTTTTTCCCAGGCGGAGACGGATTCGACGGGGATGGCGTCAAGGAAGCCCTGCGAGCCGGCGTAAATCACCATGACCTGATCGATGACGTCCATCGGCACGTATTGCGGCTGCTTGAGCAGTTCGACCATGCGGGCACCGCGATCCAGCTGCCGCTGGGTGGCGGGTTCGAGTTCCGTGCCGAGCTGGGCGAAGGCTTCGAGTTCGCGATAGGCGGCCAAGATCCAAACGCAGACGAGGCGGCGACCTTTTTGTGCTTCATGGCCTTGATCTGGGCCGAGCCGCCGACGCGGCTGACGGAGATGCCGACGTTGATGGCGGGGCGGATGCCGGCGGCGAAGAGATCGGGCTCGAGGTAGATCTGGCCGTCGGTGATGGAAATCACGTTGGTCGGAATGTAGGCGGAGACTTCGCCTTCCTGGGTTTCGATGACGGGCAGCGCGGTCAGCGAGCCGCCGCCGTTTTCGTTGGAGAGTTTGCAGGCGCGTTCCAGCAGGCGGCTGTGGAGATAGAACACGTCGCCGGGATAGGCCTCGCGACCGGGCGGGCGGCGGAGCAGCAGCGAGAGCTGGCGATAGGCCTGGGCCTGCTTGGACAAATCATCGTAGATGCAGAGGACGTGCTTGCCCTGCCACATGAAATATTCGCCCATCGCGCAGCCGGCGTAGGGAGCGATGTATTGCAGCGGGGCGGGATCGGAGGCGCCGGCGGCGACGACGATGGTGTAGTCCATGGCGCCGTTGCGGCGGAGTTGATCGACGACGCCGGCGACGGTCGATTCCTTGGTGCCGACGGCGACGTAGATGCAGACGACGGCATCGGGCGTGCCCCAGAATTTCTTCTGGTTGATGATGGTGTCGATGGCGATGGCGGTCTTGCCGGTCTTGCGGTCGCCGATGATCAGTTCGCGCTGGCCGCGGCCGATGGGGATCATGGCGTCGATGGCTTTGATGCCGGTCTGGAGGGGCTGTTTGACGGGCTGACGGTCGGCGATGCCGGGGGCGATGATGTCGACCTTGCGGCGTTCGGTGGTCTGGATGGCCGGGCCGCCGTCGATGGGCTGGCCGAGCGGGATTGACGACGCGGCCGAGGAGTGCCTCGCCGACGGGCACGGAGAGCAGTTCGCCGGTGGTGCGGACGGTGTCGCCTTCCTTGAGTTTTTTGTAGTCGCCGAAGATGACGGCGCCGACGGTTTCTTCTTCGAGGTTGAAGACCTGGCCGAAGATGCCGTTGGGGAACTCGAGCATTTCGCCGGCCATGGCACCGCGAAGGCCGTAGATGCGGGCGATGCCGTCGCCGACTTCGATGACCTTGCCGACCTGGGTGATGTCGAGCTGGTTCTGGTACTGGGAGATTTCCTGCTGGATGACCGAGGTGATTTCGTCAATCTTGAATTTCATGTATCCTCATCCTGTGTTCGCTGTGGACGCGTGGGGCGTCGGTTGAAACCTGATCGTTGCGAGGGTGCTTATGCGACCACTGCCGCGACGTTACCCTGAAGGCGGCCAATGCCGCCGCGTTTTAATTGTTCTTTGATTTTTTGCAGCTGGGTGGCGACGCGGCCGTCGATCAGGGTGTCGCCGATGCGGAGCGTCATGCCGCCGATGAGGGCGGGATCGACGGTGACCTTGATGTCGGCGGTCTTTGCCGACGCTGCGTCCGACGGCGGCGCTGATGCGCTCGAGGACGGTCGGGGCGAATCTCGACGGCGCTGACGAGTTCGACATCCACGTGGCCGCCCATCTTCTTGAGAATGTCTTCAAAGCCCTGAACGAGTCCGCCGAGGAACATGAGGCGGTCGCGGCGTGCCATGGCTTTTGAGACGCTTGAGGTGAGCGGATGGATGCGGCCGGCGAAAATTTTTTCGAGGGAGGCGAGACGTTCGTCTTCGCCGACGGTCAGCGCCTGGGTGAATCCGAGGAAGGCGTGGTTGTTGTTGCAGCAAGTTGGCCGATGCCGCGGACGTCGTCGGTGACCTCGGCGAGCGCGTTCTGCTTCTGCGCTCGTTGATGAGGGCCTGGGCGTAGACGCTGCCGATGGCTTCAATTTGGATTCGTTTTCCGCCATCGGGGCTCTCTGTGTTGAGCTTGTGGGGTTGAATGGGTAGCGGGTGCGGGTTAGTTCGTTTGGCCATTTCGGCGAGGGATTCGTCCACCAGGCGCTGCTGGTCGTCGACGGTGACGTTGCGTTGGAGAATTTTGCGGGCGACGGCGGTGCCGAGTTCCGCGGCGTGGGTGTTGATTTCGGCAAGGGCCTGCTGCTTGGCAGCGTCGATTTCGCGGAGGGTGCGATCCTTCAGTGCGGCTGCTTCGGTTTCGGCCTGCTGGCGCGAATGCGTGTCGGCAATTTTTTGGGCATCGGCCTTGGCTTGAGCAAGTTGCTGGCGAGCCTGCCGCTGCACTTCGGCCATCTTGGCTTCGAGTTCTCGCGTAGTGCGTTCGGCATCGGTCTTGGCTGCTTTGGGCGGCTTCGATGGAATCGCGGATCGCCTGCTCGCGGTTCTTGAGGCCGGTGAGGATCGGCTTCCATGCGGTTACCTCCGAGCACGAGGACGAGACAGACGAAGATGATGATGGTGACGATGATGGTACCGGCATTGAGATCTTCGGTCAGGCCGGGGTTCGCTTCACCAGCATGCCGGCGCGGCTTCCGGCTGCCGAAGGCGGTGGCCGGCGCGAGTGCGAGAAGTTAGCGGCGAGTGCCATTCCTGCACGCGATGCACGTTGCGCAGGAGCATTCCATGAGCTCCGCATTGAAGCGTGACCGTTGAACCGTGATGCAGAACGGTTTTCGGGCAAGCGAGTCGAAAGGACCAGATGCTAAGGCAGACTTCGGGCCTTAATCGAGCAATCGTCGCAAGATCGTTCGATCCGCGGGATCGAAAAAAGGGCTCCGGACCTGTCGGCCCGGAACCCCGCGGTTTATTAGTGCGAGCTTGCCCATGAGGACGAGACCGATGATCAGGGCGAAGAAGGTGAAGCCTTCGATCAGGGCGGCGGCGATGATCATGTTCGTGCCGATGGAGCCCTTGGCTTCGGGCTGGCGGGCGATGGCTTCCACGGCGCTGCCGCCGATGTTGCCGATGCCGCGGGCTGCGCCGGCGATGCCGATGCCTGCACCGATCATGATGCCCGCGGCGCCGATGCCGATGCCGAGGTTACCGTTGCTCATGACGGCGTCGACGGCGGGCTGCGTGGCCTGTGCGAGAATGTTCAACAACATGAGGTTTTCTCCTGCCCTTGCGGGCGAATGCGGGACGGTCACGAGAAATATTGCGACGGATCCACAAATAAAATTCCGACATTAAACAAGGGGGCTTCGGCGTCGGCTACCAGCCCAAGATTCCGTGTCGTTCCGATCAGTGCTCCGGTGCCACGGCGGTGGCGATGTACAGGGTCACGAGGAACGTAAAAATATATGCCTGCAGGAATGCGACGAAGAGGTCGAGGCATCCAAGGCGGTGCATCCGGCGATGACGACGATTCCGATGCCGCCGGTGGCAGCCCAGGAGGCGGCGACACCGAAGGGGATCAGGGCGATGAGGGCGGCGGGGACGAGGTGACCGGCGACCATGTTGGCGAATAAACGGATGCAGAGGGAGAACGGCTTGACGAGGGAGCCAATTGTTTCGAGGAGGAGCAGCCCGATGAAGAGGAGGAGGCTCATGAACTTGCCTCCGGCTTCGGGATGGGGGGCGAAATTCCAGATATAGCTGCCGATGCCGGTGAAGAGGGCGACGCCGGAAGGGTTGGCCGCCGAATTCGACGGAGCGGTGAACGCCGTGTGCGTGATCGTGGCCGTCACCGACGTGGTGAGTGAGGACGACGTCGCGTTCGTCTTCGATACCTTCGGCACCAAACATCGGGCCGTGGCCGTGGGGCTGGGCGTGGTCGGCACCTTCATGATGGGGTGCGAGGCTGGGGTCCATCTTGATGCGGACTTGTTGAATGATGCCGGAGATGTGGACGACGACGAAGGCAGCCATGGCGAGTGCGGCAGTGACGGAGAGGCCGCCGGTGGCGGTGCCCCAGGCGTGCTTTAAGGTGCCGTGGGTGCCGAGTTCGATGGCATCGCCGAGGGGGACGATGCCGAGGACGTTGCAGAAGAGGACGAAGAAGAAGATGGTCCAGAGGAAGGGGGTGAAACGATCGGCGTTGTCGCCGAGGGCGGGGCGGAAGACTTCGGTGCGGAAGAAGCTGAGCATGGCTTCAAAGAGGTTGTGAAAGCCGGTGGGGACGACGGACTTTTTGGCGGCGGCACCGACCCAGGTGAAGACGAGGAACACGAGGACGGCGGCGAGCACGACCATCATGATGTAATTGGTGACGACGAGGGGTCCGACTTTGAAAAGCGGGTGCGGAAGCACGTGGTCGAGGAGGCTTCCTTCCGCGAGGGTGTGAGGGGAGAGGATATTGAACGCTGTGGTGATCATGTTTTGGTCCGCCCTGACGAGAAAGAGCCGCTATTGTCGGCCCACTGGGATTTCCGTCAAGCGATTTCCTTTGTATAGCCCAGTCTCAGTTTTGTCTCAGCGATTGGCTTTGTGACAGAGCCAGCCGACGATGGAGGTTTCGACGATAAGGAGGGGGAAGTAGTAGCCGAGGATCCAATAGGCGAGGATCATGTGGCCGAGGCCCCAGCCGGGTCCGAGAGCCATGATGAGGCCCATGAGGATGGCAGCGCATCGGACGGCGATTCCGAGGAGGGCGGCCTGGGCGATGGCTTGTGCGCCGCGTTTCATGAGGAGGAAGAGCGGGATTGCGGCGAGCATCCCCCCTACCGCGTTGACGATTCCGCCGGCGATCATTTCGGGGATGTGGACGGGGATGGCGAAGGAGGTGAGGATGATCCAGCCGGCGAGCATGGTGACGAGGACGGTGGCGGGGGCGACGATGAGGGTGATCATGGCGGGGGAGAGGGCGAGTTTGATGGTGACTTCGCTGCCGACGAGCGGCTTGGAGTCGATGGCGGGCCCGAGGGCGGCGGGGTGGACGCGGGCGGCTTGCACGGTTTCGATCATTTCGGATTGATTCATTACTGCGGTCATGTACTTCACTGCTCCAAACGGGGGTCTTAGGGGGGTTATGGGGAGGTTATTTTGTTTTTCCGGGTCCGTCGTTGCTGTCTTTCATGACGTCCTTGATGAGGAGGTAGGTGTTTCCGATCACGGCGACGAGGGTGAAACTGACGAGGCCCCAGGGGGACCAGTCCATCCTGCGATCCACTTCGCGGCCCATGAGGGCGAAGATGGAGACGGTGAGGGCGAACTGGAGACCGAGTCCGGCGAGCCGCCAGAGGGAGGTATCGCTGGACCGCGCGGGCGTCACGGAAGGGGTTTCGTCTTCCGGGAGGCCGGTGGAGCGTCGGGCGAGGTCGTCGAGCCAACCTGATTTTTGGCCTGGTTTTTGGCCGGGGGTTTTGGGGGGTTGGTCCGGCATGGTTCGTCCTTCGCTGAGATCATTGTACTTTAATTCACAAGGAGATCAAGAAGTAATTGTGCAGAATTTCACGAGGAGTGGAGGAGGCGGGGGCTATGGGTGGAAATTGGCATGTAAGTGTTTATTTTTCAGGTGGTTGAGTGGTTGAGGTTGGGGGAGAATTATTTCGGAGGGGGCGTTCGTAATGGCCTTTGAAGAGGTGTGGGGGGTATTTTTCGCGGTTTTTTTGCATTTTTTGGTGGATGGTGGTGGCGAGGTCAATGTCGAGGACGTTGGTGAGGGAGATGAGATACATGAAAACGTCGGCGATTTCTTCGCTGACGGCTTGGCGGAAGGCGGGGTCGGTGCGGGATTTTTGGGCGGCTTCTTCGGGGGTGAGCCATTGGAAAAGTTCGAGGAGTTCGGCGGCTTCGACGGAGACGCTGGCGGCGAGGTTGCGAGGTGTGTGATATTTTTCCCAATCTCGTTCATGGACGAAATCGCGCATCATTTGACGCAAAAGGAGAGGGTGCATGACCCGTCCATGACCCGGTCATGCCCCGATCCCGCCTCTGGATGTGCCATTTTGTGGTCCTTGTATTGGTTGCAATGGATTGACGGTGATGGTCGTTTAAGAGGTAATGGAATTCAAGCGGAGGGGTGCGGGGAGATGTTTTTTAGGAGCGGAAGATGCGGAAGCACATGCGGCGGAAAGAAGTTGGGCGGAAAGAATTGATGGAACGGCTGGAGTCGCGGCTGCTGTTTTCGGCGGCGGCGGAGTTGGTGTTTGCGCAGCAGCCGGCGGGAGGGACGACGCATTCGACGGTGGGGACGATCATTGTGGCGGTGGATGATGCGTTGGGGAATCGGGTGATGACGGATCGGTCGAAGGTGGCGCTTTCGATTCAGACGGGGCCGGACGGGGCGGTGATGACGGGGGGCCGGGTGGCGTTTGCGAAGAAGGGGTTTGCGGTTTTTAATAATGTGGTGTTGCCGATGGCGGGGACGTATGAGTTGATTGCGACGGATGGGGCGCTGGCGCCGGCGGTGTCGCAGAGTTTTGTGGTGACGGCGGCGGCGACGAAGTTGGTGATGACGCGGCAGCCGACGGGTGGGACGAGCGGGTCGGCGTTGACGGTGCAGTTTAAGTTGGAGGATGCGAATAATCAGGTGGTGACGACGGATAATTCGGCGGTGACGTTGAAGATTTTGAGCGGACCGCGGGGAGGGAAGCTGGTGGGGACGGTGACGGTGACGGCAAGTAATGGGGTGGCGACGTTGAGCAGTGCGTCGTTGCCGAAGGCGGGGAGTTATGAGGTGTATGGGGTGGATGGGAATTTGCGGAGCACGCCGTCGGCGGGGTTTGTGATGGCGGTGGGAGCGGCGGCGAAGTTGCAGATTGTGGGGGTGGCGAAGGTGGGGTCGGCGAGCGGGGCGTTGAAGCATGGGGCGGTGGGGCCGGTGACGGTGGATGTGGAGGATGCGTTTGGGAACGTGGTGACGACGGATACGTCGACGGTGACGCTGGTGTTGAACACGACGCTGAGCACGGAGACGAAGTTGGGGACGGTGACGCAGGCGCAGACGGGGACGGCGTCGGCGGTGAAGGGGGTGGCGGTGTTTTCGGCGCTGACGACGGAGCCGACGGGGTGGTATAGCTGTTTGGTGACGGATGGGGGGTTGAGGGGGGATCAGAGGTTGTTGTTTGTGCGGTGAGGGAGGTGGAGGAGAAAGTAAGGAAGCCCGCAAAAATAAAAGCGAATAATCCCTTTTTTTCCCCCTCTGACGCCCCGCTGGCATCTACGATCTTTTCGGGTACTATCTGTGGCTACAAGAGAGGTATAAGTTTCAATGCCATTCCCCCAAGCGATCCGTCAGGTTTATCAGCAAAATCCGCTTGCTGAGGTAATTGCGCAGCTTCGCTTCGATCCGATTTTGCTGATCGACGCACAGGCCCCGGCGGCATTTCAGAACGCTATCCGACATGATTATCCGGCGTATCGTTCTGCGGCGGTACCTCCCGGAATTCCTCCTGGTATTCCGCAACCTTTTCACCAAATGATTCGTGGAATGGGGGCAGCGGGAGGATTAGCGCAGCATTTATTTGCCACTCAGGATGCAAGATGGGAAGTCATCCTTACGCGAGAATCGTTGATTCTGAAGTCGAAGGCGTATATTGGTTGGCCCGATTTCGAAGGTCGATTGAGTCGAATTCGCAATGCGTTCGAGGAGACATATACCCCAATCCATTCGTATGCTAGCATGAATCTAAGATATGTAGACGTTATTCAGCGATCCCAACTGGGGTTAAAAGACGTGTTGTGGTCTGAACTGCTGATACTGGACGTGGCCGGCGAACTTGCGTCGCGTCACATCGGAGATGATATCGACAAGATGGAGAGCTTGCTGCATTGCCGCCTTGACGACGAAGGCTCATTCGTGACTCTTAAGACGGGCCTTGCGTCGTCTAGGGACGGTACTCACGAACGATGCTTCACGATGGATAGTGACTTTCACACACATGCACGGGTGGAACCAAACAATGTCCAAAATACCTTTGAACGATTCAACCGCTATTCCCGCGATCTCTTCCAGTGGGCTATCACGGATCGATTGCGAACTGCTCTCAAACCCATTCCGTAACAACCATGGAGGCGGTGTACAGGAGGGGTGGTCTCCATACATCGAAGATACCGTACGCAGGCCAACGCTGGGTACGATGAGGTTCCATTTGCCTGATCCGCGGACATGGGAGATTCCAGATGCGAGTGACGAGGAGAAGAATGCCTTTTGGGAAATGCTTCCACTATTGTACGACTTCCTTCAAAAAGCGAACCATGGTTGGCTTCGTCCCATGCAATTGAGCGGCCAGCCGGCTCTTGTGGAATATAATGTAGGTAGGGTCAGTAGGGTGACAGGCCCGGTTATTTCCGTGTGTTATGGGGAGGGCGAGGACGCTTTTGAGTCGGAGTATGAAATAAGCCAGTTTTGCCAAGGCCTTTCGATCAATCGGGGAGACCGGATCGAAGCAGTTATTGGGCTTTGGCATCAGAAACATCAACTCCGCGACATAGATCAAATCATTTCCCCGGAGGAAGTCAATGAGCTTGATGGCGCGTGGCAGTCCCAAAAGAATGTGGTTGTCGGCGATCTCAAAATATGAGCACCCTCAAGTTGCACGTGTTATCTTGCGGCCATGGTGACACTCTTCTGTTGGAGATGCCGAAGAGGAAATGGGCTCTCATCGACTGCCATTTACCGGGTGACCAGGCCCGCGACCGGTTCTTTCAATACATGAATTCGCGGAAAATCCGGACACTAGATTATGTGGTGCTGACGCATCCCGACTCTGACCATTATCAAGGAATGCGGGAAGTACTTGAGTACTTTTCTTCCAATGGTCGTAAACTCGGCTTTTTCTGTACTGCGGGCGGCAGTCCGTCCCATGTAATGAAATTGCTTGACTCGCGAGGGGTCTCGGACGCCGACGTAAAGGAATATGCAGCGCTCGTGAGGACTGTGATTCGGCTTCAGAAAAGCAACTTGTTGAAACGGCACGTATTGCACGATCAAACCGCGACCATCCGCCTTTTGGGAAAACACATAGGTTTCTCTATCGTCGCGGTGGGACCCGAATACGCTCAATTAGCGACCGCGGGAGATGCGGCATTGGCTGGGATATCAGATGCATCGTTAAGCGTTAACGAGTGCTCGGTGGTATTGGTTGTTCAACTTGTCACCGAAATTGTGTCACGCCGAATTTTCTTGCCCGGCGACATGGAGGGGGACGGCATGAAAAAATCGCTAACACGCTGGGATTCTCATCCTGACAATGTGGATGGCAATCGCACTTTCGATGTCGTAAAGGCACCTCATCATGGATCGATCAACGGTCACGATCTGGCATTGGCCGATCGAATTGCACGACAGGACGAAAGTGTGCTAATGGTATCGTGCGGCAATTCCTACGGCCTTCCGAGCCGCCGCGTCCTCTCAGACTATTTAGACCGAGGGTGGCGAGTCTATTGCACCTCCCCCCGTCAATCAGTAGTACGCCGCATGAGCGCACTCCAAGCGACTCAGCAACGGAACCGTTTACACCAGTTGCCTGTAGCGATAGGGACGTATGATTTGGCGGTTACAGTTGGCAGGATCGCCGGAATAAAGACCACGCCAGCCACGGCGCGAATTGAACGACACCATGTAAACGCTTACCAATGAGATTCAGAATGTGCGAAGAACGAGGGAAAAGTGGTCGCACGGTTCAAACAGCGGGGAAGGTTGTTTATCATGTATGAACCGGGCTTCGGCGCGGGCTCGGATGTTTCGGAAGGAGGGGAATTATGCGGCGTTTGAGGTTTTTTGGGGGGGAGGCGGTGGGGCGGTTTGCGATGCGGTTGATGAGTTATGTGGTGATGCCGATCCTTTTCATTTGGTGTTGTGGCCGCGAAAGGGGGAGAGTGAGAAGGTTTCGGAATTTATGAAGTGGTTGCAGCAGACGCATACACAGCGGTGACATGCGCATTGTGGGAATGCGGGTGAGGGGCGGCTGTATCAAGGGCGGTTCCAGGCGCGGGGGCGGCCGCGGAAGGAGGGGAGGATGTTTGAGCCTTTCTTCGCTCTTTATTTATTTCCGGCCGTTACGGGATAACCTTTCCAAAGCCATTCCAAGGCCTCCGGAAGGGTTTGTTGTTTCACGGCGCCATCCGTGTGGCCGGCGTTGCGGGCGAAGAGGAATTGGTAGTGGTAGCCTTTGTCGGAGAGGACTTTCGCCATGTTCTCGTTGGCGAGGACCCAGTCGTGCATGTTGTCGCGCATGGTGTTGGCGTTGAAGTTGTCTCGGTCGCCGACTTCCATCCAGAGGCGGATCGGTTTGGCGGGGGATGCCGGGATGAGGTGTTCGTGAAATTCCCAGGCGCCGTGGGGCGTTTCAGGATTCGAGGGCCATTGTTGATTGACGTAGGTGCCGGAGTAGGTGAGGACGCGGTGATACCACTCGGGGTGATACCAGGCCATGATGAGGGCGCAGGATCCACCGGAGGAGCCGCCCATAGTCGCCCGTCCATCGGGGTCGTCAGTGAGTTTGACTTTGGCTTCGGATTCGGCGCGCGGGAGCACTTCGGCCTGAACGAACTCGGCGTATTTGCCCGACATGGTGTCATATTCGAGGCCGCGCTGGCTGCCCTGTGCATCGCCGGTGCCGTTGCTGATGGAGATTGCGATCATGACGGGAACTTTTTTTTCGGCGATCAGATTGTCGAGGGCGGTGAACAGGGCGCGGTCTGGGCCGTCGGCACCGATGATGAACGGCGCGGCGGTTCCGGGGACGTATTGTTTGGGGACGTAGACGGAAACATTGCGGGTATAAGGGGCGTTGTGGCTGGTGGTGACGATCATTTTGGCGGGGTCGGTGGGATCGGGTGTGCCGAAGGTCCCGGCGTCTCGGGCGATGCCGGGGTAGAACTTGCTCTCGGTGGATTTCATGGTGAAGCGGATGATGTTGCCATGGGGGACATCGGGGTTGGCGGTCATTTCTTTGGCGCGGGGATGGGTGGGTCCGAGGATGAAGTTGCCGTCGTCGGTTGGGGACGGGACGGCCCCATCCGGGAGTTCGGTGGCGGTGACGTAGCCGGGGGTGTGGGGATCGCGGGTTGGGTTGCGCGGGCGGACGCGGGCTGGCGCTGTGGTGGGAGGCGTGGGTTGGGTGGCGTCGGCGGCGAAGTTGGGGAGGGTGAGGGAGAGTGCGCCGAGAATGAAGGTGGCGATCGCGATTTTTTGGGTCATGTTTTTTGCCAAGTAAAGGAGAAGTGATGGTAGGAATAACGGCGTGTGAAGTCGGTTGTTGCAAAGGACGATCGCATATCGCCCCCGGCTTGCAGGGGGGAATCGTAGCGACAGTCACGGAAATGTTCCTCGGGAAAGAAAAGGGAGCAAACATCTTTTTTTACGCCACTGAACTTCCCACGAATGGTGGGCGCGCCGAACGAACAGCATAATGCTGTCGGAAGGAGCCCATCATTCGTGGGGAAGCTCACTTCTGACCTCCTGACTTCTTTCTTTATCTTATGTGTCTTTGAAATTCCCTCGTACCAAGGCCAAGTTTTGCAGATATTCGCTGACCGTAGTCAGGGTCGGCGCGGAAGAAGTGGCAAAGTTGGCGCAACTGCACTTCGTGGCGCGCGTTGCTGAGGGCGGAAGCGAGGCGACTTGTCAGACGATCCTTCTGGCCTTCATCGAATAGGCGGAAGAGGTTCCCGGCCTGTGTGAAATCGTCGTGCTCCAGGGTGGAGTCGAAACGATCAACGATTGTTTGTCCGAGATTCCAAGAGGGCTCGGCATAAGCGGGATCGGGCTTGGGAGTTCCGGCGAGACTGTTGGGCCAATAATTCGGGGCGCTGCCATAGGTGCCGTGGGTGAGAGCGCCATCTCGAATGTAATTCTGAAAGGGGCACTTGGGGGCATTGACGGGAATTTGCAGATTGTTGGCGCCGAGGCGGTGCAGGTGGGCGTCGGCGTAGCTCACGAGCCGGGCCTGCAGCATTTTATCCGGACTCGCGCCGATGCCGGGAATCATGGCGCTGGGTTTGAAGGCGGCCTGTTCAACTTCGGCGAAGTAGTTAAGCGGGTTGCGGTTGAGTTCGAGGATGCCAACGTCGATGAGAGGAAATTCCTTGTGCGGCCAAATCTTGGTGAGATCAAATGGATTCCACCGAAATTGGTCCGCCTCGTCCTGCGTCATTACCTGGATAGCCACGCGCCACTGGGGAAAATCACCGTTTTTAATTGCGTTGAAAAGATCGGCCTGATGGCTCTCGCGATCGCGGCCGATGATTTCGGTGGATTCCGCATCGCTCAGATTCCTGATGCCTTGCCTGGTTTTGAAGTGAAACTTACACCAGGTGCGTTTGCCGTCGGCATTGATGAGAGAATAGGTGTGGCTGCCGTAGCCGTTGAGGTGACGGTAGGATGCGGGGATGCCGCGGTCGGAGAAGAGGATGGTCACCTGATGCAGCGATTCCGGGCAGAGTGACCAGAAGTCCCACTGCATGTCGAGGTCGCGCATATTGGTTTCGGGGTGTCGTTTCTGCGTGTGGATGAACATCTGGAATTTGTAAGGATCGCGGACGAAGAAGACCGGAGTATTGTTGCCGACAAGATCCCAGTTGCCTTCTTCGGTGTAAAACTTAAGCGCGAAACCGCGAACATCGCGTTCGGCATCGGCGGCACCGCGTTCACCGGCGACGGTCGAGAAGCGGAGGAAGGCCTCGGTTTTTTTGCCGATTTTCTCGAAGATGCGAGCCTTGGTGTACTTCGTGATGTCATGGGTGACGGTTAGCGTGCCGTAGGCGCCGGAGCCTTTGGCGTGGACCTGGCGTTCCGGAATTCGCTCGCGATTGAAGTGCTGCATTTGCTCGATGAGCTGCACATCCTGCATGAGCAACGGCCCGCGCGGACCTGCGGTGAGTGCCTGCTGCACCCCGATCGGCGCTCCGCTCGCTGTCTTCAACACCGGGCAGTCTGATTTGTTGTTCAGCACATTGTGATCATTCATGGGCGATTCTTTCATGAAGCTGTCCTTTCGAATTCGTAATTGATGTTCGTTCGTGGCAGACGCGGCAGATGAGCCTGCCATCATCCGGCTGACGATTGCCATGTTCCGTACACACCGCCGCACCGCATGCCAGGCAGACCCCGGACGCGGTCCGCACAGAAAAAATTCCAGACACCGCCCACGGAAGTTCCTCGCAAATTCGACAATTCATGACAAAGTCTCCAAAACACCGCGTAATCCTCCATGGATCCGCTCGAACATGGGCGTCTTTCATACGATTTGCATTGACTATAGTAACTGCCGTATCATCGGTCCATCCGATATATCCGAACGTTTCGATCAGGAATTTCGATGGATACCCATGACCTTTCCCTGTGTGATCTCCGCGCTGTGGCGGCGGTCGCGTCTCTTGGGCACTTCGGCCGCGCCGCCGACGCTTTGCGTCTTTCGCAGCCCACGCTCTCCGCGCGCGTGCAAAAGGTCGAGCGTGCCATGGGCGTGACGCTCTTCGAGCGCGCTGCGCGGCGCTTCCTTATCACGCCTGAAGGCCAGCGTCTCCTGCCGCTCCTCCGTGAAACTCTTCTCGCCGCGGATAAACTCCACGCCGCCGCCGCCAAAAACCCCAACGCTGCGCTCTCCACGCTCCGACTCGGGGTCATCCCCACGCTTGGCCCCTACCTCATGCCCCACCTGCTGCTCCCGCTCCGTCGAAATCTCAAATCGCTCACCCTTACCATCACCGAGCAAACCACCGCCCACCTCATCGAGGCGCTCCTCGATGGCACTCTCGACGCCGCGCTTCTCTCTCTTCCATTGAAACATGATTCGCTCGAAGCCTTGCCGCTCTTTGAAGAATCGTTCCGGCTCGTTGCTCCTCGCGGCAGTTCGATCGCCGCCATCGACCGCCTCGTTCCGTCCCGACTGTGCGCTTGCGACATGGTTCTTTTGGAGGAGGGCCATTGCCTCCGCGATCAGGCCATCGCGGTCTGTTCCAAAAAAGGCGGCGTTTCCCCACGCATGGTCACGACGAGCCTGGAAACTCTCAAATATCTTGTCGCTTCAGGTTCCGGCTATTCCCTCCTGCCCGCACTCGCCTGTTCACTTTCTCCGGGCCTCGCCCAACTCGTCCAAATCCGCGACTTCGACGAGCACGCGCCTTCGCGTCACATCGGCCTATGCTTCAGAAAATCCCTCGCCCACCGCATCCCTGTCGTGACCCTCGCCACTTTCATCCGGAAAGCTCCCCCGCCCGATACCCTCTCTTGCGTCGCGTTGCGACGGCGCTACACGAATTGATGTCCGTGCCTTTTAGAGTTTGTTTGAAGATGTGTTTGAGCGCGGTGCCCGCGCTGCTGCGGCAGCGGGCGTTGGGAAGTTTAATGGTGGGACACTGAGAGGGGGTTTTGGGTCTTTCAAACTTTCAAACGGGGGTTTGAGAGGGATGTTGCAAGCTGGATGGGGTTTCGGGTATACCGACCGTCAGCGAAGGAGATTTTGCATGGAATGCCGAAGTAAGAAGGTTCGTAGCCATAAGATTCATAAGAGTTACGCGAAGAGTTACGCGACCGGCAGGTTGGTGGAGGCACTTGAATCGCGATGTTTGCTGGCGGCCACGCTGGTTACGGCGATTCCGGTGCAGTCGGTGGCGTTGGGGCAATCGCCGACGCTCAATGTGACGTCGTTTTTTACGGATCCGACGATACCGGCGGGCGACACGGCGGTGGATATTCAGACGGATTTAGCCTCGCCTAACAACCACATTCCGCTCATTCTCACGAATGCCGCGACGCCGCAGACGGTGAGCGCGTTCCTGCATTACATCAGCAGCGGGGAATATGCGGGAACGGTCATACACCGCTCGGTTCCGGGATTTGTCATTCAAGGCGGCGGGTACACCACGGGCGGCACGCACATCACCAGCTTCGGTAATATCCCCGGAGAGTCTTCCACGGCGACCCTGAAAAACACGACGGGCACCATCGCAATGGCGCTTTCCAATGGCCCAGACACCGGGACAAGCGAATGGTTCTTTAATTTGCAGAATAACCCGGGGCTTGATGATACTTCGGATGGCGGACCTTTTACGGCATTTGGAAAAGTGGTCTACGGGGGGATGACTACGCTCAATGCGATCGCGAATTTGCCCATCGTTAATGACACCACGTCGGTGGCCTGGAGCAACCTTCCCGTACTGCATGGGACGAGCGGCGCCACCATGGGGTCTGAGCCGGCATCGAACCTTGTCACCATCAATCCCGTGGTGGTTCCGGGAGGGCTCACGTATTCAGTGAGCAGTTCAAACTCGAACATTGTGACTGGGAGCATGAGCAACGGCACGCTCACATTCACGCCGGTGGCGAGCGGCACGGCGAAGATTGTGGTGACTGCGACCGATCTTGGGGGCGGCACGGCGACTTCGGACATTATCGTTCATGTCGCCGGGGCGGCAGGGCCGTCGAGTGCGAAGCCGACCATCGCGAAGAGTTCGCTTCCGATGGCGGTCATCGCGGGCAAGGCTACCAAGGGAAAAATCACGGTGGAGGTCACGAACACCACCGGGAGCACTGTCAAAGGTCCGATTGCCGTGGAGATCGACGCGTCGACGAACGGGACCATTGATGGGCAGTCGATTGCGTTGGCATCACTGAATAAAACGCTGACGATCAAGGCGGGGCAAACCTTGCCGATCACGGTGCAGATCAAGTCGCTCCCGGCGTCACTGACGGCGGCGCTTACTCGGCGCTTGCGCAGACGACCGATCCGTCAGGCACGGTGAACGTCAGCACCTCAGGCCCCGCTCTCAGCGTGGCGGCAGCGGTCGTTTCGCTCAGCGAGACATTCAGCAAGGTGAAGGTGCCCGCGAACGCGACGGCAGGCGCGAAGACGTCGGCGGTCGCAACATTACGAATCAGCAACAGCGGCAATGTGGATTCTACGGGGATCACCTCGACGAGCCTGTTCCTTTCATCGGACGGCCTCGCGGCAGATGAAACGCCGATTGTCACGCTTGCCAAAAAGCTGACGATCCGGCCGGGGAAACCGATCCCGCTGTCGGTTCCGCTGAAAGCGTTTCCCGCGGTCGCCGGCGGGCATTACTTCCTCATCGCGCAGGTGACGGATCCGCATGGGAATGTATCTTCGGACACGTTTGCGACGCAGATTACGGTTGCGGCGGCGGCGGTGCCGGGGGTCGCTGGCGGCCATGGGTTGAATAACTTTTAAGCAACGAAAACCGCTTCCTCACGGGCGCGGCTCAGAAGATATCCACTTCTCAAACACGCTTTAACAACTGCCAGGTCCATACGCACAACACCGTTGAGCAGGCCAGCAACATTGCTCCATTGACCTGATGGGCGGTCGTCAGGAGGGCGCTTCCCTCCGTTGTCTCGCCGGTTGCGCCGGTCCAAAAGACGACGGCCAATACCCCGAGCGTAATTTGTAGTAGCATGATCATTAGAACTGCAATCCCGCTTCGCCGCAGGGGCTTGAGTTCGCCGTGCAATCCCCACGCCCGGACCCCGCACGCGAGGACCAGCAATGTCACCAAGGCGGCGATTGTGATATGCAAGAGCAACAGGTAATCGGTATGCCGCACAATGGTGCCGAGGATCAATTGGAGAACGAGCGAGCCGACGAGCCCTGCCGTCATCGTTCGATCTATTGAGGCTCCCTCGGATTCCTTCGTGGCCATGTCGCGAAAGCCACGGCTGGTGACTGTGGCCAACAGCGCCATGGCGGCAAAAAGGACCTGGGCAAAGGCACCATGAAAAATTGCAAGAGTCTCGCTTTTTTCGGTGACTCGCAGCCCTCCCATCAGGCCCTGAATCGACACGCCCAGCAAAATCGCCCACGCCAAAACCTTCACCCATGTGCGCCGCTGGGTAATGGTTATATAAATTGCGAGGGCGATGGAGGTTAGTCCGACCAGCGACCCCATCAAGCGATGGGCATGCTCAAAGAACTTTCCACTGTCCTTCTGCATCAATGACAAGGGAAACAAAAACATGTTGTACCCAAAGCTCCGGGGCCAATCCGGCACCGCGAGCCCCGCATGAAAAGCGGTTACGAATCCCCCGGCGGCGATCAACAAAAATGTCGCGCCGGCAAGGACAAAAGCGAAAACGCTCGCCCAATGAATTTCCGTCCGAGGGGCGTTCGGCCACGCTTTCCCCGCTAATCCGCCCATCGCGGCGACCATCGTATTCAAAAGGATGGACCCGCCAATCCATGCTGCAGCGGAGGGTGCAAACGCCAGGTCGCCGGGCTTCAAATCATGGAACAGGGAACCGACAACGATCAAATCCAAGAGCCCGGAAAGCACGCCCGCGCCCACTGCCGCCCATATCCCCCTGGCGGAATATCGGGCCGCTAACCCGCCGCCCGTGAAGATCACAGCGAGCATGCCCAGAATCGTCGCCTGCCCCCCCATCTGCACCATCGGCAACCGACTGACATACGCGACCACCCACACGCCCACCGTGATTCCGAACCCGACAGCCAACAGATCTCGCCGCGCACCTTCTGTTGCTTTTCTCCCCGTAAAAACGGAGCCCCCATTGCCGTCGTGTCGGCGGTTCCCGCTAGTTCTAAAGCCGATTGTAACGTCATGGTTCTCTCGCGTATGATGACTGTATTGCGACCTTGTTTAGTTATAGAGGCCACGGCTTGTGCGTTGCAAGCCAGACCTCCAAGATAGCGGTGATCCTCATGGACAATGATATTCTCCAGGACGTTCTCACTGCAGAACCGTTCAAACCATTCCGTATTGTGACCGACGCCGCAAAAATTTACGTTGTGCAGAACCCGCAATTCATTGTCCGACTCAAAACCCAAATCTTTTATGCCTATCCCAACTCCGACCATTTTGCCCTCATCGCCCTCCGCAACATCTCCGCCATTGAAACCGTAGACCAAGCAGCCTGACATGATCGAGCCCACCCCATCTATCGCAACCGCCGTTGACGCCGCCGTTGTTCCGGTCGCCCATTCCACGTCCAGCATTTCACATTCAACCTTCAACTCGTACGTCCAACTCTCCAAAGCCCGGCTCAACGCAATGATCGTGGTGACCACGGCGCTGGGCTACATCGTGGCGACCCGGGCCCACCCGTCGCCGCTGGGCTTCAACTTCTCTCGGCTGCTCTTCACGTGCCTTGGAACCTTTCTCGCCGCCGCCGGTGCGAGCGCCTTCAACCAAGCCGTTGAATCTCCGCGCGACGCCCTGATGAACCGGACCAAAAACCGACCGATCCCGGCGTCCCAGATATCGCGAACTCACGCCGCGTTTTTTGCCCTCCTCGTCACCATCGCCGGCGTGGCTATCCTTTGTCCCACCTCGAATGGCCTGACCGCGATTCTGGCCACGGCCAATGTGCTCATCTACGTTCTTATTTACACCCCACTTAAGCCGTTGTCGTCTATTAACACGCTGGTGGGGGCAGTCGTTGGAGCCATCCCTCCGATGATGGGCTGGACTGCCGTCACGGGCTCGCTCGCGCCGGGCGCGTGGATTCTCGGCGGAATCCTTTTTGTTTGGCAGATCCCGCACTTCCTCGCGCTCGCCTGGATGTACCGCATTGACTATGCCCGCGGCGGATACAAAATGCTCTCGGTCACGGACCCGACCGGCCGTTCCATCTCTTTCCAATCGGTCATCTACAGCCTGATCCTGATCCCGCTGTCGCTGGCGCTCGTCTTCCTCGGCCACGCGGGGCTGCCATTTGCGATTCTCTCGACCCTGTTCGCCCTGGGGCTCATCGCGCTGGCACTGCGCTTTGCTCAAACGCGTTCTCATAAAGATGCTCGCAGGCTATTTCTGGCGACCATTCTTTATCTTCCGCTCGTTACGCTCACGCTCAGCCTCGACGCTCGCAGTCCCTATGATGCTCTCACCCCTACGCAAGCAGGCTATACCACCTCCCAGTAACCCCTCCCCCCCCCACCGCTCATCCGATTCCCTCCATCATTTCGCCTGGCGTTACGCGATGCGATGCCTTTCGTGCTGAAATCATGCGGGCCACGAACACCTGCATCACGGCTGCCCCGAGCATGGCGACAAAGACCCACAACAGGCCCCCGGTAATGGTCGCCTGCGCCGCGCGAACTCGGCCGCATGGCCGCGCTGAATTTCCTCCAACTTATGCGGATTCAGCAGGTCGCCGGTCGAAAAATTTCCGGCGGACACCTCGCGCAATTTCGCAGCACTGAGCAAATTGAATAGTGCTCCAAACAAGCCGACGCCCAGCGCTCCGCCAAAATTGCGGGCGAAAGTGATCCCCGACGTCACGATCCCGCGCTGCTGCCATTCGACGGCATCCTGCGCGGCGAGCAGCGTGGACATTGACGAAGGGCCAAACCCGAACCCGGTGATAAACAGCAGCACGGTCATCGCCCACAATGGCGCATGCCAGAGCGCACAGGCGACCAGCCCCATAAAGCCCAGGGCCATCAGGCCAGCGCCAATGATCGCCATCTTCCGAAACCCCCAGCGCATGATGAGCGGTGCCGCCACGACGCCGGAGGACGCCCAGGCCAGCATCACGGGTGTCACGGTCGCCGCCGCCGCACCGGCTGATCGGCCCTGCCCTCCCTGCACATACAATGGCACATAGGTGTCCAAGGCGAAGACGCCGATCCCCAACAATGCGGACACGAGCAACGACGGCCCAATGGCGCCATGCAGCATCAAGCTGGGGGGCATGATGGGATTGGCCGCACTCTTCTCTCGCCTCAAAAATAATCCCATTGCTCCCAACCCCGCGACCAGCGCCGCAGCGGGCACCCAGAGCGGCACGCTCACTCCAGCCGCCAACGACACTCCCACGAGGAGTGATGTAGAGCCCGCGGCCAGCAACATCACTCCGGGGAGATCCAAATCCGTGGAGTGGGGCTTTTGGTCATCATGATATTTGCATATCAGCACGAGGACCCCGGCGAAGCCGGCCGGCAGGTTGACCCAGAAGATCGTGGGCCACCCTAAAATGGGCCGCACAAACGCCGGCACGTACGGAGCAAACCGCGTCGTCCCCACCAGAAACGCCCCCAACAACGGACCCGCGAGCGATGCGGTCCCCCACACCGCTGAAAAAATGCCCTGTATCTTCGCCCGCTCCTGCAACGTAAAAATATCTCCTAAAATCGTCAGCACCACCGGCATGATTCCGCCCGCGCCCAACCCCTGTATCCCCCGAAACAAAATCAGTTGCAGCATCGAATGCGATACCGACGCCAACAATGACCCGCCCGCGAACAGCCCGATCGAAAACAACAACACGCGCTTCCGCCCGAGCACGTCCGACAACCGTCCATACAAAGGCATGGTGATCGTCGAGGCCAACAAATAGATCGACGCCACCCAAGAATAATGCTCTAACCCATGCAAATCCCCGATGATCGTCGGCATCGCGGTTGAGGTTACGGTTGCCTCCATCGATGCGAGCACCATCACCAGCAACAACGCGGCGGTGATCCACCGGCGGTCGGGGGAAGGAGTCAGAGGATCCCGCAGCGGTGTGACCTTGGTGGCAGTGGGAACATACGCATTAGACATCGGATACTCGGTACAGCACAAAAACACTTTCAATCGAAAGACTATAGAAGCATCCACAAAAAACGCGAACGCTCAACTGAAAAAGACACCTGTCGTCACTTCGCGGGAATGGGTGTTCACGTCGAAGACGCTGAAGCCAATGGCCCGTGAGGCTGTTCTTTTTTATCATGCGGATGGTTTGTTTTGGTCATGGACATCGCTGCGGCCGAGCTGAACAGTATTGCAATGCAAGGGGATACCCCATGGCAAATCACGCGACTCGCTCGAGCAAATCCGCTATTTTGGTTATTGATGTTATCAACGATCTTGAATTCCCCGGCGGCGAAAAATTACTGCCCTGGGCGAAGGATGGCGGACCGGCTGGTTCCCTTCCTGCAGCGAGGTGCCGAGCGAACATCCCGATCATTTACGCCAACGACAACTTCGGGCACTGGCGGAGCGACTTCAAGGCCGTCGTTGCCCATTGCATGCGGGACGGTGCCCGGGGTCGCGACGTGTTGCGCCAACTGCTGCCGCACGATGAGGACTACTTCATGCTCAAACCGAAACACTCGGCGTTCTTCGCCACATCGCTGGTGCCGCTACTGGAATTTCTCCAGGTGGAACGACTCATCGTGGCGGGCATCGCGACGAACCTGTGCGTGCTTTTTACGGCCCACGACGCGCATATGCACGAATTTGAAATCACCGTGCTGAGCGATTGCTGTGCCGCGGAAAGTGATGAGGACCATAATTGGGCGCTTGATCAATTGAAGCAATTTTTAGGCGTGAAGGTCTGTTTGGGTGAAGAGTTGCAATTCTCACAGGGGTAACACCCGCTCTTTCCGATTAAGATGGTCGAATCATTTAAGAATCACTGCAACTCACTCGCACGGATGATTCCCATGACCAAAGCCAGTGTCGCGTCCATCATCCGTGGCTTAAATGATGCCGGAGTTAAGTATCTACTGGTGGGGGGGCTCGCCGTAAATGCGCACGGTTACATGCGAATGACCGTGGATGTCGATTTGATTATCGGGTTTGAGAGTCACAACGTTCTCGTGGGACTTGGGGTGCTCAAGAGCCTGGGTTACACCCCAAAGGTACCCGTGCCGATGGAAGATTTTGCCGATGCGGCAAAACGCGACGAATGGCACCTTTTAAAAGGTGCGCAGGTTTTGCCTTAAGAAGCGATACCCATCGTGAGACCGATATTGATATTTTTATTACAGATCCTCTGGGATTTGATGCGGCTTACGGGCGAGCACAATCATTTCGTGTTGCAGAAGGAGTGCTCACCACTGTTTGCGCCTATGAAGACTTGGTAAAATTAAAACTTGCTGCGGGAAGGCCCAAGGACCTTATAGACTTAGAGCAGTTACGCAAAGCCCGAGGCGAAGCATGACTTCAGACAAACCACCCGACGATCCCTGGTCTTGCGCTACCTTCGAGGGCAATGAGCGAGAGCAACTGCAACGCTGGGCGAAAATTCCCTTCGAGCAAAAATTGGAATGGCTTGAAGAAGCGTACAAAATCTCCAAGGCGTTTCAGGATTCTCGCCTCGCACGTGGCGGCCCCACCACGCTTCGCGGCGATGGCCATGGCGAAAATCTCCGCTAACAGGTGCATGTTGATCCAGCCGCTCAAAATTGAGAACGTCGCCCTCGCGACCAATCTTCTCCTCGCCCCGATCGCCGGTTATTGCGACGTCAGCTTCCGGCTCGTCGCCCGTGCCGCCGGCGGCGTCGGCATGGCCTGCACGGATTTGCTCTGCCCCGAAGGTGTCCTGCGCGAAAACAAACGCTCCATGGAACTCGCCGCCACCTGCCCGGAAGATTCTCCCCTCTGCATGCAGCTCTACGGCGGCGATGTGGACCGCCTCTGCGAAGCCGCCATGTGGGCTGAGGACCGCGGTGCTCATGTCATCGACATCAACATGGGATGCCCCGTTGATAAAATCACCAAACGCGACGGAGGCAGCAAACTCCTCTGCAACCCCGACAACACCCTCCGCATGGTCGACAAAGTAAAAAGCTGCCTCCTCCGCACCCCCCTGACCTGCAAACTCCGCCTCGGGTGGGACGATCAATCGATCGTCGCCCCGTATCTCGCGCGCCGGCTCGAGGAAGCGGGCGTCGCACTGGTCACCATCCATGGTCGAACCACGGAAATGCGTTTCACCGGCAAGGCCAGGCTCGATGGCATCGCCGCTGTTGTTGCGGCGGTCCAAAAAATACCGGTCATCGGCAACGGTGACATCAAAACGCCCGAGGACGCCAAACGCATGATCGACGTCACCGGCTGCGCGGGCGTCATGATCGGTCGCGGAGCCCTCGGCCATCCGTGGATATTCCGGGACACCTGGAGCTACCTCACCACCGGCATCATCCCGCCGGAGCCTACGATTGAACAAAAATGTGATATGGTTCGCCACCATTTCTACAATCTGCTGCGTTTCCGCAATGAAAAAGTAGCTGTGTATGAATTCCGCAAGCGGATCAGTTGGTACGCGAAGGCCATGAATCCTTGCCGTCTTTTGCGCGATCCGATGCGGCTTATCGACTCCACGGCTGACTTTGACCGGGTCGTCCGCGAATTTCTCGAATGGCGGCTTCAATATGATGACCATGTCCGCGCTGGGAAAATCGCACCGATCACGGAAGACATGGTTGAGGCGGCTTGAGTATTTGTGCGAACGATAAAAGCCCCGGGCTGCCGCCGCGGAGCTACTTATTACGGAGCTACATTTCGGATTTAGCCCGGCTGCTGCTGTGTCATGCAATGCAGGGTTCCCAGCCCCCACACTAAATCGCGACAATATACTGGCACCACTGGCCGATCTTTAAAGCACCCCTCCAATACTCGCAGGGCACGAACATCATTCACATCATTAAACACCGGCACGAGCACTGCGCTGTTCGCAATATAAAAATTTGCATAGGAGGCAGGCAGCCGCTGTCCCTCGAAATAGACCGGCGACGGCAAAGGCAGTTCCGCTACGTTCAACTGCTTCCCATCCGCATCCCGCATCTTCGCCAGCCGCTTTAAATTCTCCCGCATCGGCGCATAATTCTCATCGCCCTTATCGGCCTCCACGCATGCCACCACCGTCATCTCGTTCACAAACCGAGCCGTGTCATCCACATGTCCATGCGTATCGTCGCCGGCGATCCCGCGATCGAGCCACAGCACCTTCTTTACCCCCAGAAAATCACATAACGTCTTCTCAATCCGCTCGCGCGAAAAACCGGGATTGCGCTGCTGTATTTCCGATAGCAAACATTCCTCCGTCGTCAATACACATCCGCTTCCATTCACATCAATCGACCCACCCTCCAGCACAAACCGCTGCAACTCCCCGAGATCATTCTCCCCATACGCCACAAATCTCTCACACTCCAAATAATCCGCCACCACCCCCGGCAGCGCATCGTCCAACCCGTTATTGTCATACTTCGCCCACGCATTAAACTTAAAATCCGCGATAGCCGTTTTCGCGTTTCTGCGTTTTGCCGTTTCGCGTTTTCTGCACAAACACCGGCCCCGAATCCCGCGTCCAGACCCGATCCGTCCCCCGCACATGCAACGTCACATGCGACACATTCACCCCGTTCCGCTCCAAAATCCCCATCACCTCCTTCCCAAACCTCCCGCGCGGCGAGGGCTGCACAAAAATATGCACCCGCTCCCCCTCGGCTATCAACCGCACAATCTCCGCATAAATCCACGGTATCGGCGAAAATTTCCCCGGCCAATCCTCTTCGTTGTGCGGCCACGCGATCCACGTTCCCTCATGCGGCTCCCACTCCGCCGGCATCGAATAACCTAACGACGCCGGAGTCGCATCCAAACCCAGCATCCCCGCGCCCCCGACATCCAATCCCGACTTCTTCCCAACCACCATCAAAATATTCCTTTCAAAATTCATTCTCAAGCAACCGGCATCTGCCCGCCACACTCCCCTCTTCGTGGTCTTCGCCCCCTTCACCCCTTCGTGTTTACGTCTGCTCTCACTTCCCAAACCGCTTCACAATCCCCCCATAGGCATCCACCCGCCTATCCCTAAAGAACGGCCAATTCCGCCTCGTCTCCTCCTGCACCTTCGGATCAATCTCCGCGACCAGAATCTCCTCCTGATCCCGCGATCCCTTCTTCAGCACCTTCCCAAACGGATCGCAAATAAACGACCCGCCAAAAAATTCAATCCCATCCCCCCCGCCCCCCGCAATCTTCTCGAGCCCGATGCGATTCGGACTCGCCACATAGACGCCATTGGAAATCGCATGACTCCGCTGAATTGTCTCCCAGGCCGCGCATTGTGTCTCTCCAAAGTTGGCTTTTTCCTTTGGATGCCACCCGATGGCCGTGGGATAGAACAGCACCGAGCAATCCTGCATCGCGGTCAGGCGAGCCGCTTCGGGATACCACTGATCCCAGCAAATCAGCACGCCGATGCGCCAAACTTTGTTTGCCACACCTTGAATCCACCCCCATCGCCCGCATCGCCCGGCGTGAAATAATATTTTTCGTAATAGAGCGGATCATCGGGAATGTGCATCTTTCGATACGTCCCCAACAGGGTGCCATCCGCATCGATCACCGCCGCCGTGTTGTGATAAATCCCCGCCGTCCTGCGTTCAAAGAGAGACGCCACAATCGCCACCCCCAACTCCTTCGCGAGCTTCCCCAGTACCTCCGTGCTCGGCCCCGGAATCGCCTCCGCCAGATTAAAAACTTCCGCGTCCTCCACCTGGCAAAAATACTGCGAGCGAAAAAGCTCCTGCGTGCAGATTACCTGGGCCCCTAACTTCGCGGCTTCTCGAATCTTGCCGACCACCTTTTCCAGATTCGCCCGCGCATCCGCGGAGCACGTCATCTGAATAATGCCCACGGTAAACTTGCCGCCGTCGTTCATCGCGATCTCCAATGATTTCAAGACCGGAATTATAGCCCGATCCCCTCCTATCGCCATGAACCAAAGACGAAATTCAAATGACGAATGACGAATGACGAATCAAATTTAAATGACGAAAACCCAATGACAAAAACCGTTTCGGCCATTGGTTGTTCGACCATTTGAGTTTGATTCGTCATTCGTCATTTCTCATTCGTCATTCCCCCCCCCCCCCCGGCCTCTCCCGAAAGCCGCCACCTTCCTTACCGCCGTCGCCAACCGCTCCACATCCCGCTCACTATTAAACACCGCCGCACATACCCGCAAAAATCGCCGCTCTCCCATCACCGTCACCGGACACTCAATCCCATGCTGCTCATACAACTCATTGCGAACCTTCACCGCATCACACGGCGGTACCTCGAAAATCGTTAACGCCCCACACAACGCCTCATCCTCGGGCGACGCACACGCCAGCGGAATCACTCGCCGAGCGTACGCCCCCAACGCCCGCCTATGCTCCCAGATCGCCGCCTCGCCCCCCAGCGATTCCCGAAACGCCAGCATCTCCGGCACCACCATCTGCGGCACCCGATCGATCGTCCCGTGAAACTCCAAATCCCACTGCCACCGCGACCCCCCATTCCCGGAATCCTCAAACGCGGCCGCCTTTTCGTATCCCCATCCCCACGCCGTCACGAGCGGCTTGACCTCCAGCCGCCGCTCCGCGCACGTGCAAGAATCCTCCATTGTTCGGTCCCATCAGCCACTTGTGCAAATTCGCGCCATAAAAATCCGCACCGATCTCCCGCAAATTCAACGGCAACATTCCGGGCACATGCGCCCATCCACCACCGTCAAAATCCCCCGCTCCCGCGCCATCCCACAAATCTCCTTGAGCGGAAAGACCAGCCCCGTCGGACTCGCACAATGCGACAAAAACACCACCCGCGGCCCCGGCCCCTCTCCCCTCCGCCCGGTCATCGCCTCATCAAATAACTTCACCACCTCTGCTGCCGTCGTCTCGCGCAACGCAGGCACCGTAAGCGTCCGCAACTTCCATCCCCGCACCTCCGCCCACCGCCGCCACAAATGCACCATCGACCCATATTCATGATCCGTCAACAACACCTCCGCCCCCGGCGGCAACTCCAGCGATGCGACCACCATGTTCATCCCGAACGTCACATTCGGCAGCAGCAACAACTCTCCCGCCACACACCCCAGATATCCCGCCAGCGCCGCGCACGACGTCTCAATCAAATGCGGAATCTGCCGCCAGCAAAAATCCGACGGGTTCGTCGCCGCCATCCGCCGCAACTCCTCCGCCCTCTCCCACACCGGCAAAGGCGTCGGTGAAAGCGTCCCCGCATTCAAATTGATCTTCCCCACCGGCAACGGAATCTGCGAAACCGCATCCGCATTCAAACCCATAACCAACCATCCAAAAAAAAATTCGGCACCCAAACCGCCCCCGCCAAAATAGCTCCGCGGCGGAAGCCCAGGGCTCGTTCGCCTACCATGAATGTGCAAAGTATAACTCCCCCCCCACCGCCCTCCACAACAGAGCCCCTCGCGTTACGTGCCTTCAAAAAAAGATTGCGCCATGGCACCCTGCTCCATTTCGCCATTCACTCATTCGTGATTAAAATTTGATTCGTCATTCACATTTCGCCATTCGTCATTCCTACAATTCCCCATGAACTCGCCTTCCACCACCTTCCACGAATTCGCCGCGACGTGCGACGTCGCCCGCTCGACCACCTCCAAACTCGCCAAAACCGCCACCCTCGCCACCTATCTCCGCACCCTTTCCAAACCCGACCTTGCCCTCGCCGCCCGCTTCTTCGCCGCACAACCCTTCCCTCCCTCCTCCTCCCTTTCGCTGGGCGTCGGCGGCGCACTCGTCATCGCGGCCATCCGAGACCTCGCCGCCATCGACCGCACGACCCTGCACCAGGCCTTCCGCGACCACGGCGAAATCGGTGAAGCGATCAGCCCCTTCTGGTCCAACCCTCCTGCCGACGCCGCGCCACTGACGCTTGCGGAAGTTCAATCCGCATTCTCCGCCCTCGCTTCCACCGGCACGCAGGAATCCAAACGCCAACACCTGCTCGCTCTCCTCCGCCGCGCCAGCAATCGCGAAGCCGTCTACCTGCTCAAAATCATCCTGGGCGACATGCGCACCGGCGTCTCTGAGGGGATCGTCGAAGCCGCGATCGCGGAAGCCTTCGGCACCAAAGTGGCTGAAGTTCGCGCCGCGCAACTCCTGGTCGGCGACCTTGATGCCGTCGCCACGCTCGCCTTCGATCACGCCCTCGACCGCGCCCAATTCCGGCCCTTCATCCCGCTCGGGTACATGCTGGCACAACCGATCATGACCACCACGGAAATCGTTGCCATCCTCGCCGACCGACCCGCCATCGCCGAGGACAAGTACGACGGCATCCGCGCCCAACTCCACGTCGCCCCCGACGATCACCACGCTCTGCGCGTCGAACTTTTTTCGCGAGGCTCCGGCACCGTCACCCACAGTTTCCCCGACATCACTGTTCCCGTGGCCGCCTTCGCAGAACGTACTCACCAGCACTTCGTCCTCGACGGCGAAATCGTTCCGCTGCGCATCTCCCCCACCGGCGACCATGTCACACTTCCCTTCTCCACCCTCCAAAAACGCCTCGGCCGAAAACAGCTCACGCAGAAGCAGCTCCACCAAAACCCATGCGCCTTCATCGCCTTCGACTGCCTCTGGCTCAACGGCCAACTCCTCCTCAATCACCCCTTGGAAACCCGCCGAGAAAAACTCGGCACGCTCCTCTCCCCCCTCAGTCGTCAATCGTCACCCCTCAGTCCTTGCCACCCTTCATCCTGACCACCGCCCACCTCATCACCACGCCCGCCGCCCTAGATATTGCCTTCGCCGCCGCCCGACTCCGCCGCAATGAAGGCCTGGTCGTCAAACGCCTCGACTCCCCTTACACCCCCGGCCGCCGGGGCGACGCATGGCTCAAGCTCAAATCGCACCTGCCGACGCTGGACGTCGTGGTCGTCGCCGCCGAACGCGGCCACGGCAAACGCCGCGACGTACTCTCCGACGTCACCTTCGCCATCCGCACTTCCCCCGAAAGCACTGAACTCCTGACCTTGGGCAAAGCCTACACCGGCCTCACCGACGCCGAGATCGCCGCGCTCACCGAACGCTTCATCGCTGAAACTCTTGAAGAAAAAGGCCGCATGCGAATTGTCCGCCCCACCGTCGTTCTCGAAATCGCCTTCGATCAGCTCACCAAATCGGACCGCCACACCAGCGGCTACGCCATGCGCTTCCCCCGCATCGTCCGCATCCGAACCGACAAATCCCCCGCAGACATCGACACCCTCGACCGCGTCCGCCAAATCTACCTCAGCCCCGACAACCTCGCCCTCGACGGCGAAAAACTCCCCGACCTCCCGACTCCTCCCGACCAACTCACCCTCTTCTAACCCCCCCCCCCACCGCGTGGGCGTGCCCGTTTTCCCGGGCGCTGGCTCAACCGCTGAAAATACATGGGATTCCGAGACCGCCCCTGAGGAAGCGTTCGACATTTCTCGCTGAGGGTCAAACGCTTCCTCACGGGCGCGTCTCGGAATTTTTCGCAGTCAGCAGGCACAAAGAAAGCACTCCCTGGAAAGACGGGCACGCCCCCCCCGGTCCGACAAGCGCCCCGCCTCCTCTACAGTGGACTCCCTTCACACTAAAATACTTTATGATTAGATCATGCAAACGACCGACTCCATCACCGACTCATCCACCACCGCGCAAGGCTGGATTCTTTACGACGCCTCCTGCGGTATCTGTTCCCGCTGGGTCCCCTTCTGGTCATCCACCCTGCGTCGCGCCGGCCTCGGCACGGCACCCCTCCAAGCGCCCTGGGTCCAAGCCCGCCTCCACCTCCCCCCCGCCGAATCCCTCAAAGACATCCGCATCCTCCTCAACAACAACCGCCACCTCGCCGGCCCGGACGTCTACCGCTACGTCATGCGCCGCACCTGGTGGGCTTACCCCCTCTACCTACTCACCATCACCCCCCTTCTCCGCCTCCTCTTCAACCGTGCCTACCGCACCTTCGCCAACCATCGCCACCAACTCTCCACCGCCTGCCGGCTCCCGCCATCACCTGTACAGAGCGAAAAAAAACAGTGACAACGTCCGGGCAAGAAACCTCCAAGGTGTTGGCCCCTCGCGCCGTCTTCCTCGCGCCGAATGGCGCTATCTCCTCATGCTTAACTTTGATGTCGCCCCCGCCATCCTCACACCACTTGTCCCCGCTGGCACAACGCTCGACCTTTTCCAAAACCGCGCTCTTATCAGCATCGTCGGATTCCGCTTCCTCAATACGCGGCTCGTCGGCGTTCCCATCCCGTTCCACCGTAACTTCGACGAAATCAATCTGCGTTTCTACGTGCGCCGCACTCTACCGTCCGGCGAAGTCCGCCGCGGCGTTACTTTTATCCGTGAACTCGTCCCGCGCCTTGCCATCGCGCTTACCGCCCGCTTCGCCTACAATGAGCCCTACACCGCTTGCCGTATGCAAAGCACCGTCCCCGCATCCTTCACAGAAACGCCCGGCCGAGTCTCCTATTCGTGGCGCAGCGCCGCCGCCTGGCACCACATTTCGGCGACCACGCATGGCCCGCCCATGATTCCACCTCCTCACTCCAAATCTGCCTTTATCACCGAACATTACTGGGGCTACACACCGCAACGCGACGGCAATACCATTGAATACCAAGTCACCCATCCCCAATGGCGTGTCTGGAACTCCCACTCCTTCGAACTCTCACCCAACGTCTCCACTTTCTACGGCGGCCCGTTCGCCACCATCCTCGCCACCCCTCCCTGTTCCGCACTCATTGCTGTAGGTTCCCCAATCCAAGTCCACGCCCCTCGCAGCTTTCGCTAAAACTTAAATCAAACACAAGCTGCCACACCATGCAGATGTTTTCCTGCAAATTCATTCCCCCCATTCCGCCCCCAAAAAACCTGCCCAGGATGGGAGTCGAACTCTCAGCCCGACAACCTCGCCCTCACCCACGGAGAAAAAACTCCCCGACCTCCCGACTCTGCCTCACCAACTCACCTTGTTCTGATGAGACGACGTGAAATCCAATAGCTTTGTGATGGAAGCGCGGGAAGCCTGGTGCTAGGCGTTTTGCTGTAGTCGTGTGAGCGATAAAAAGAGACCCCCGAACGACGGGGGCCCGGTGGGGTGGAAGCCTACAATCGCTTCCTTTTTCGTGCTTCGATACGCCTATTACTAAAACTACTGAGCCAATCTCATCTGCGGCTTGCGGTCCTTCAGCAAATCATGGACACGAGCCACCAAGGAGTCCCATCCCATCGTCCCTTTAACAATAAAAAGCTGAGCGCCTGCCTCCAGCGCTTCCCGTTCCTTTCCTTGCGAAAACTCCGACGTGTAAATCATTACCGGGACATTTTCGAACGTCTCATCCTGACGAATGGCACGCAACACTGTCATTCCGTCCATCATCGGCATATGCAGATCTAAAATGATCAGATGCGGCTTTCTGACGTGCAGCATCGACAACGCTTCCATGCCGTTGGAAATCGCGACCGCCTCCAGCCCCGCAAATCGCAGCAATTTCTCCAGGGCCGTTCCCATCGTTACTTCGTCATCAATTATCAGAACCACAGGAACCCTTCTCTCATTTGCGTTGGCAATGTTCGACCGGATGCTATCCGATCTTCCATCTTTTACCAGTCAGCCATCTAGCCATCAGTTGAGCTATATTGGCCATCGTTGGGGCAGTTCAGCAAATTTGGAGCCATGGTGACCCTTATTTTAATGCAGTTCGCTTATACGCATCATGGAATGACACATCGAAATTGTGAGTACCGATAATAGCGATTCAACGGAGCCCTTTGCCCATTAGATATAATCAATAAATGTAAATATGTAAATTATATGACCAAAAAAAAAGACCTCTCTTTTTTGCGAGAGGTCCAATGCCCAGGATGGGAGTCGAACCCACACGGAGATTACTCTCCAAAGGATTTTAAGTCCTCAGCGTCTGCCGTTCCGCCACCCGGGCTCAGCGCCGCATTCTCCTCCCTGAATCCACCCAAGTCCAGCCTTTTCCACCCTGCGCATCCCCTCCACACTCCCTTCATTTCCTGGGAGCTTTGAAAAGAGGGAAGATATGGATGTTGAGGCGCGGTGCCCACGCTGCCAGAGGCAGCGGGCGTTGATTCAGTTGAGGAATCATGCGACTCCCGCCGCCCCCCCCGTCACCCGCCCGCCCCCCGGCCCTCACTCCCATGCGAAAGGATTTTCCGCGTCGCGCGCACTGGTCAACAATGCCCACCCGCAATGATTCCCCGGATCCGACCAATACCACGAACGCCCCGCCCCGCCCCCCCCACCCGCCCCCTTGCCGCCCATCGCCAATGCCTCCTCATGCGCTGCGAACTCCTCCCGCAACTGATATTCCCCGGGCACAAACTGGTACAACGTGAACTGCTGCCCGTTCCGCTCCCACCGGGTAAAGAGCGTCCGATGTCCCCCAAGCGTCGTCACCCCGCCTCCCAGCAATCGCGTTCCCTTCAGCCGATAGTTCATCACCATGGGCTTCATTTCCGTATGCTGCGCCGCCAATGCCGACTCCACCGCCCGCTCATCCGAGGACGCCAACACCATCCCGGACGGCGACTCCAGATTGGCCGCCGCCATTGCCCCTATTGCCTCCAGCCCCCGCACATCCCTGGCCTGTGCATACATCTCCAGGCCGTTGCGTCCCACGAACACACAAATAACCACTGCCGCCGCTGCGGCCATCCAACGCACAGGACGCGAAATTCCACGCATTCCAATCCGCCCCCTCTTACCCGTCTCCCGCGTGACCAGACTCTCCGCTTGCGCCATCAACCGCGCCTGCAATTCCGCAGGCACCTCCACATTCCTTAACCCCGCCCGCAATTTTTCACCCTCCGCCACCATCGCGTTCCACTGCGCACCCAATTCCGCCGACGCGCCGACGCGCTCCTCCCACCGTTCTTTCAACCGATCGCCCTTCGCCAACAATGCGGCGGTTTCCATTTCCAGATCAAGTCCCGAACCCTCCGCCGCGCTCACTCCCGCCCGCCGCGCATCCGAGTTCCCCGTCAAGGCCCGCCATTCCGCCTGTACCTGCGGGGACAATCCCTTGACCCGTTCCTCCCACGCCAGCCGCCGCGGATCGTCCGCCGCCAGAACCGCCGCCGCTCGCATTTCGATCAAATCCGGCATGTTATCGCCCCCCCTCAGGCTCCTTCAGCCCATGGATTCTCACGAACACGATTTTATGCAACCCAACCATTCCCAAAACCTTATCAGAAGTAAACAGCCGTCCCTTGCACAAAAATAGGCTCCGACCGGGCGGGGCCCTATCTTAACTGAACCTCAGCGCGGAATATTTCTCCATCCACCATGTGCCCATTGTCTCCCCAATTATTGTAAAGAAAAGAAACAACTGTATTTTTTTTAAATTGCAACACCAAGCCCACAATCCTATGGTATATATTCGCTTGTCTGCTCGACCAGTTCTTTCTTGCATCTAACTCTCACTTTCCCTTCTTGGGTCACGTTTGATGCGATATCGTCAACTCATTCATCATCCTCGGCGCAATCTCGGGTTCACCTTGATCGAGTTGGTCGTCGTTATCGTCATCATTACCGTGCTACTGGCCATTCTTCTTCCCTCCCTGAAAGGCGCTCGCGACCAGGCCCGTGCCGTTCAATGCGCTTCCAACCTGCGTCAATGGGGCCTGGCCATCCAATCGTATGCCTCTGAAGAAAACGACACCATCCCCGCCGTCGCCGCCGCCAATCCCGGCACGATCTGGTCCAGCAGCACCGTCGCCGGAAATGCGAGCCGTGCACAACTATCAGCCGACAAAATATCTCGCTACATGGGCAACTTCAGCGATCCCGGCACCCGGCCTCACGTGGTCGCCCACCTGGAGCATGGGAAAGGTCTTTATCTGTCCGGCTGCCTACGCAGGCAATTCCATCACACCCTCATGGACTAATTTCGGCGTCAACGGCCTCTCATGGCAATACTACATGTACTTCGGCCGGGCCGATCTCCTCACCCAAACCACCCACCCCACAGCCTTCTTCACCCAGCCCGACGACATGGTCAACCGCGAACTCACCAGCACCCGCGAACTCATGAGCGACTTCGTGGGATACTCCGCACTCTCCACCCCGGCCTGGAATTTCAACCATGGCCGCTCCTCCCCGGCGCCCATCCTCGGACCCAATGCCGCTTGCTCTTCCACCCCAAACGACATCACCGGCTGGAACGTCCTCTACGGCGATGCCCACGTGGAATGGGAAATCCCCAAACTCCAGGACCTCCAATCCCAAACCTACTACTCCTCCAGCAACGTTCCCTCCTTCTGGCTCGCCAACAACGGTAAACTTTTTTACTGATCGTCACGCGCGGGCATCCCGCCCGCCTTCCACCCCACCTGATTCTCCCACAATAAAAACCAGACAATGGTGTAATGACCAATCCTCACCAACAACTCTACGAAAATTGCATCCGCGAACATTCCGACGGTCTTTATCGCCTCGCCTATCGTCTCTCCGGAAAACCTGATCTCGCCCAGGATCTCGTTCAGGAAACTTTTTGTGAAGCATGGAAATCGATCGCCTCTCTTTCCGACCCCTCGAAAAGCAAAGCCTGGCTATTCCAAATTCTACGTTTCCGCTGGTCCCATTATCTCCGCGACCGCTCTCGAAGAATCACTGCCGTCTCCGACCACGACGCCGTCGCGGCCATGGGCTCCTCCAAGCCCAGCCACGTCGACCGGATCGCCGACGCCGACCATCTGCAGGCGGCTCTTGACCGTCTGGAACCCGATCTGAAACTCCCCCTTCTGCTGGTCCTCATGGAAGATTACACCTGCCAGGAAGCCGCCGACGCCCTGCAAATCCCGCTCGGCACTGTCCTCTCGCGAATCCATCGCGCCAAAATCACGCTCCGAAAACTCCTCTCCAACACCCCGTAGTTTTAGTGCCGCCGCAATGCGATGCCGGTTCTTTCCCTTTATTCCCAGAATAATTTACCCTCCCCCGGGCACTCCCCATCCACCCCCACATGCGCAATTGAAAACCCTCAAACAATCCACAGGAGTCGCCCCATGCCCCGCAATCCCAGCCGCATCAATCTCCCCCGCACCTCCCGTCGGAACCGTCTCCTCGAAACCCTCGAACCCCGCACCCTTCTCTCCATCGCCCACCACAACTTCGTCTCTCCTCTCCTCCACCCCTTTGTCACCGGCGGCGAATCCGTTACGGCTCAACTCAATCTCCTCTCCACCTCCGGAAGCCCCGGCAGCCAAACCTTCCAATACCAAATCGTCCTCCACAACACCGGCTCCACCACCATCGGAACCTTCTGGTTCTCCTGGGTCCCCGGTGAAGACTTCCTCCCTACCCCGCCCCTCTCCGTCACCAGCCCCACCAACTGGCACTCTACCCTCACCGGGGAAAACTCCGTCTCCAACGGCACTGCCATCCAGTGGGTCGCCGACGCCCCCGGTGCATTCCTCCAGCCGGGCAGTTCCCTCGACACCTTCGTGTTCACCTCCCATGACACCCTCACCCAACTTGGCGGTAAATCCCCCACGCACTCCACATTTCCGGTCCTGACCTCCTTCGTCTACTCCGGCGCTCCGCTCGCCGACGCCGGCGCACAATTCCTCGTCACCGGCGGCACCACCGCCTCCACCGTTGCCACCACCACTTCTCTTAAAAGCTCCGCCCCCTCCGTCAACGCCGGTACTTCCCTCACCTTCACCGCCACTGTTACCCCCGCTTCCCCCGGCACTCCCCCCACCGGCACCGTCCTCTTCCTCGACGGACCGAATTCCATCGGAACCGCCACCCTCAAATCCGACGGCACCGCCACCCTCACCACCTCCGCGCTCGCCGTCGGCTCACACTCCCTCATCGCCACCTACAACGGCGACTCCTCCTACACCGGCAGTTCCTCCGCGCTCCTCACCCAAACCATCCTCCCCGCGCCCGCCACCGCAACCCATCTCTTCATCGCCTCCAAACTTCTCCCCGCACAGGCCGGCCACACCCTCGGCCCAATCGTGGTCAACCTCCTCGACGCCAAAAATCACCTCGACGCCACCAACAACTCCAACGTCACCATCTCACTTTTCAACTCCACCGCCGCACTCGCGGGAACCCTCACCGTCGCCGCCCACAACGGCGTCGCCACCTTCTCCGACCTCTCCATCACCAAAACCGGCACCTACAGTTTTGCCGCAACCGACGCCTCCTTGTCCGCTCCCAAATCGAAGCCCTTCACCATCACCGCCGATGCCGCCTCCGCACACCTCGTCCTCATCACTCATCCGCTTTCCACCGGCACAGTCGGCGTTCCGCTCCTCCCCCTCGTCTCCGCCGAGATCCAGGACCAATTCGGCAACCTCGCCGTCAACGACCACTCCGCCCTCGCACTCTCCATCGCCTCCGGCCCCGTCGGCGGACGCCTCGCCGGCCACACCACCGCCAACGCCAAAAAAGGACTCGCCACGTTCAAATCCCTCATCATCCCCGTCGCCGGAACCTACACCATCAACATTTCCGACGCCTCCCTCGCCATCCCCACTCCCGTCACGTTCAACGAAACGATCGACCCTGCTACCACGCTTCTCCCCGCTCCGGCCGTCGCCGCCTCTTACTCCTCCCTCAAACCCATCAAGCTCACCACCACCCTTACCTCCAGCGCCCCTAAAACCGTCCCCTTCACTGCCTCCGCCACCCTCACCGACCAACACAACACTCTCCTCGGCTCCGCCACGCCCACCTCCAACGGCCAACTCAAATTCACCCTCTCCCCCCTGGCCGCTGGAACCTACATCGCCACCGTACATTATCCCGCCGACTCCGGTCACACCTCCGCTACCTCGGCCCCCTTCACCCTCCTCGTCATCTAAAGAACACTACTCGCACACGCACAAACCTCCGGTAGCGCGACCGTCAGGGAGGGCTCACCCTCCTCCCAACCCGCAGGCCCACCCCTTTGCGCCAAGACCCACCACCAAAGCACTCCCTTCACCAACCCCCAATTACCAACTACCATTTACTAGTTACTAATTACCACCCCCCTCTCGGTGCCCCATGCCCGCCACAAAACTCCTCGACACCCACGCACTCTCCACCCTCTCCCGTGACGGCTACCTTCTCTTCGCCACCCGCTCGCTCCGACTCTTCGGCTACGGCCTCGTCGCTGTCGTACTCATGCTCTACCTCACCGACCTCGGATTCTCCGAACTACAGGCCGGCTCCCTCCTCACCTTCACGCTGCTTGGCGACACCCTCATCTCTCTCTGGATCACCACCAAAGCCGACCGCGTCGGACGCAAAAATATGCTCATCCTCGGCTCCGCACTCATGCTCCTCGCCGGTCTCGTCTTCGTCCTCACCGACAACTACTTCCTGCTCCTCATCGCCGCCACCATCGGCGTCATCAGCCCCAGCGGAAATGAAGTGGGCCCCTTCCTCGCGATCGAACAAGCTGCACTCTCGCACCTTACTCCCTCACCCAAACGCACCGGCATCTTCGCCTGGTACAACCTCGCAGGCTCCCTCGCCACCGCCTGCGGCTCGCTCGCCGCCGGACTCCTCACCCACGCCCTCCAAAACCGCGGCATCTCTCCGCTCCAAAGCTACCGCGCCGTCCTCCTCGGTTACGCCATCATCGGCGGCATTCTCTCGCTCCTCTTTCTCCTCATCTCACCTGCCGTCGAAATTCCCCCGCGCGATTCCACACTCCCCGCCCCCAACATGTTCCTCGGACTCCACCGCTCGCGCAACGTCGTCCTCAAACTCTCCGCGCTCTTCTCCATGGACGCCTTCGCCGGCGGCTTTGTCATCCAGTCTCTCGTCGCCTACTGGTTCCACAAACGCTTCAATACCAACGAAGCCGTCCTCGGCGAAATCTTCTTCGGTGCCAACATCCTTGCCGGTATCTCCGCTCTCTCCGCTTCAAAACTTGCTGAAAAATTCGGACTCCTCCGCACCATGGTCTACACCCACGTCCCCTCGAACATCCTTCTCATCCTCGTCCCGCTCATGCCCAACCTCCCCCTTGCCATCACCGTCCTCCTCGCTCGTTTCAGCATCTCACAAATGGACGTCCCGACCCGACAAGCGTACACCATGGCGGTCGTTGATCCTGATGAACGCTCCGCCGCCGCCGGAGTCACCGGCGTCGCGCGAACCACCGGTGCCGCCATCTCCCCCATCCTCGCCAGCCAACTCCTCGCCATGCCACTCACCTCGCTTCTCTTCAACGCCCCCTTCTATCTCGCCGGCAGCCTCAAGCTACTCTACGACGTCGCCATCTGGAAAAACTTCCGCGCTACCCCCCAAACTCAAGACCCACCACAAAAGACCAAAACGTAAAACTTAAGACCCACGCTTCACGCCTTTGGCCTCACTGCCCGCGCCTCCCACCACCCCATCCACCACCCTCGCCACCGGTCCCACCACACACGCCACCAACAACGCGCTCACGCACCCCGCATACACATCCATCGTCCAATGCGCCCGCAACGCCAGCACCGCCATCATCTCAAACACCGCGATCCCAATTCCCACTGGTATCAACCCCCTCCGCACCCGCCCCAACTCCGTCGCACCAAATACCGCCAACGCGGTATGACCCGAAAAAAATAAATCATTCCCCACCCCATACGTCACCAGCAAACTCGGAAATCCCGGCCCCTCCTTCGGCCAAATCATCCCCACCGGCATGGGCAGCACGCATACCGCCTGACACACCTGCCGCAACGCGAACAAAATCAATATCCCCACAAATGGCCGCAGCGTCCGCCCAAAAATCGCCTTCCCCAACATCCACAACGCCAGTCCGTCAATCACCGCCGAACTCACAATCAACAATGCATTCCTCGCTCCCACATGCCCCCACAAATAATCATGCACCGGCGAAAGTACCTCTAAAATTCCATCCCCGATCCCCCCCGTATACGCCCGCGCCCAATCAACGCCTGCGTCCCAAACCACGCCCCCAACCCCACCGCCACCAGCAACGCGCGCACCGCCACCACCCGCCCCGAAACCCGCCCACTCCTCAACTCCGAATCACCCCAAAAAAAACGGGACACCGCAGCTCCTAAAAAGAAGCCGACAATTGTCCCGCTATCCCAGTCAATCGTCTACTCCCCCCTTATAGCCCCGGGTTTACCCGCGACCGTCTCCCCTATAACTGGGGATTCACATCATCCCCACAACGGCAAATACCCCAACACCGCCAACACCAAAATAATTACCAATACCAACCCCAACCCGCCCGACGGCGCATATCCCCATTCCCGGCTGTAACCCCACGTCGGCAACGCGCCAACCACCAACATCACCAACACAATCAAAAGCAAAAGACCAATCATGGCATCCTCCCTTAAATAACATTCTCAAACCCGCGTCTCAGTCGCCCTGACAGGGCAAATCTAAAGCACGTCACCCTTCCCTTACGCAAACCCCAGACCACCCACCTAAAAACCTACCCCCACTCAACCACACCGTCCACTCCGGCCCCCCCTAACTCAAGACTCAAGACTCAAAACTCACGCCCGCCCGCCCTCACTTCTCAAAGTCACCATCACCGCCTGAGGCGGACAAAAAATCCGCATCTTCACCCCTGCCGAGCCTATCCCCCGATTCACAATCATCCAAGTCCCATTCACCCGATGCACCCCAGTACACATCGCCGCCGGCAACGTGTCATGCCTGAACAGCGGCCGCCCGTCGGGCCAACAGATCTGCCCCCCGTGCGTATGCCCCGCCAAACAGATATCCGCCCCCGCCGCGATCGCGGAATGAATCAAATCCGGATAATGCAAAAGCATCAACTTAAAATCGCCCGGCCTTACCCCCCGCATCGCCGTCGGTATATCCGTATCGATCCGCCGATGCTGATGAATCCCAATCAACGCCACCCGCTCGCCCCCCCCACCCCCCTCCCCCCCGCGTCCCCGCTCCCTCGGAATCCCGCACCACCTCAAATCGTTCCCCCCGCTTTTCAATAAACACCGTCTCATTCCTCAACATCGTCCGCGCGTTCCCACCCGCATCCACCGTCTCCGCCAACGCCGGCCCCAACTTCGCTGAATCATGATTCCCCAATATAAAAAACGTCCCCAACCGCGGCCGCAACGGCTCCAACAACCGTTCCACATTCTCTAACGACTTCTGCCACAACCACGACCTATGCCCCAAATCCCCCGTAATCACCACCACCTCCGGCTCCAACTCCCCCAACGCGCCCTTCCACCCATCCAACTGCCTCGTCCATTTCGTCACATGCAAATCCGACAAATGCAAAACCCGCAACCCATCAAATACCCCCGGCAACCGCCCGCAAGGCAAATCAAAAACATCAATCCGCGGCCGAAACGCCATCCCACTCACCTCAAAAAAAGCCCCACCAACCCCCAAAGTATACACACCCACCTAACGGGCAGACCATCCGGTTACGAAGACGTGATTTGGAATTGGGGTTACAGCATGGAGAACGATCTACGGGCGGGTTTTGTGGGAATCTAAGGAGGCTCCCGAGTCGGGGAGCGGTAGGCGGACTGGCGATTACGCTTCAGGCTCTGTGGGTTTCGTGATGGGGACGAGGGTGGAAGAGGAGTTTTTTGTTTTTTTGGGGGGGGAATTATGGGGGGAGGTTGGCGGATTGGTCATTTTTATTTTGTCCCGTATATTACGGGGCCTTTATTTCTTAGGAGTGGTTCATGGCTGTTGAAACGAACATTGAGTCTGCGCTTACGGAGCGGCGTCTTTTTCAGCCGCCGGTGGAGTTTACGAAGCAGGCGCATGTGAAGACGATGGGGGACTATGAGAAGTTGTATCAGGAGTCGCTGGAGTCTCCGGAGACGTTTTGGCCGCGGATGGCGGGGGAGCTTTACGTGGTTTAAGAAGTGGGACACGCTGCTGGATTGGTCGAATCCGCCGTTCGCGAAGTGGTTTTTGGGTGGGAAGATCAACATTTCACATAATTGTCTTGATCGGCATTTGAGTACGCATCGGAAGAACAAGGCGGCGATCATCTTTGAAGGGGAGCCTGGGGATTCGCGGACGATCACGTATGCGGAGTTGCATCGGGAGGTGTGCAAGTTTGCGAACGTGTTGAAGGAGCAGGGGATTAAGGTGGGGGATCGGGTGGCGATTTATATGCCGATGATTCCGGAGGCGGTGGTGGCGATGCTGGCGTGCACGCGGATCGGCGCGGCGCATACGGTGGTGTTTGGGGGGTTCTCGGCGGAGGCGCTGTCGGATCGGATCAATGATGCGAAGGCGTGCGGCGGTGATCACGGCGGATGGGGGGTATCGGCGGGGGAAGGTGATCGAGCTGAAGAAGAACGTGGATGTGGCGCTGGCAGAAGACGCCGACGATTCAAAAGTGTTTTGTGGTGAAGCGCACGAAGAGCGCGGTGCAGATGAAGGCGGGGCGGGATATCTGGTATCACGAGGCGATGGCGGCGGCGTCTGCGGAATGCGCGGCGGCGGAGCTGGACTCAGAGCAGTTGTGTTTTATTTTGTATACGTCCGGGACGACCGGCAAGCCGAAGGGGGTGGTGCATACGACGGCGGGGTATTTGCTCGGGGCGTATCTGACGAGCAAGTATGTTTTTGATCTGCAAGGATTCAGATGTGTATTGGTGCACGGCGGATATCGGGTGGGTGACGGGGCATTCGTACATTGTGTACGGGCCGCTGGCGAATGGGGCGACGTGCGTGATGTATGAGGGGGCGCCGGACACGCCGAAGCATGATCGGTTTTGGGAGATCATTGAGAAGTATGAGGTGACGGTTTTTTATACGGCGCCGACGGCGATTCGGGCGTTTATCAAGTGGGGCGATCAGCATCCGAAGACAGCATGATCTGAGCAGCCTGCGGCTTGCTGGGGACGGTGGGAGAGCCGATCAATCCGGAGGCGTGGATGTGGTACAAGGATCACATCGGCGGGGACCGGTGTCCGATTGTGGATACGTGGTGGCAGACGGAGACGGGGGCGATCATGTGCACGCCGTTGCCGGGCGTGACGCCGACAAAGCCGGGGTCATGCACGCGGCCGTTTTTTGGGGTGGATGCGGCGGTGGTGGATAAGCAGGGGCATGAGGTGCCGGCGAACAATGGGGGGTATTTTGTGATTCGGAAGCCGTGGCCGATCATGCTGCGGACGGTTTATGGGGATGATGCGCGGTTTAAGAAGACGTATTTTGGGGAGATTCCGGATGCGGCAGGGAAGCTCGGGACGATTTATTTCACGGGGGACGGTGCGCGCAGGGATGCGGACGGCTATTTCTGGGTGATGGGGCGCGTGGATGATGTGGTGAATGTGGCGGGGCATCGGCTGGGGACGATGGAGGTGGAGTCCGCGCTGGTCGCGCATCCGAAGGTCGCGGAGGCGGCGGTGGTGGGACGACCGGATGACTTCAAGGGTCAGGCGTTGTGCGCGTTTGTGACGGTGATCGCGGGGATTACGCCGGACGATGAGTTGAAGGAGGAGTTGAAGGCATGGGTGGCGAAGGAGATTGGATCAATTGCGAAGCCGGATGATATGCGGTTTACGGACTCGTTGCCGAAGACGAGGTCGGGGAAGATCATGCGGCGTTTGTTGCGCGACATCGCGGCAGGGAAGGAGAGCGTGGGCGATACGACGACGCTGGAGGATTATAGTGTGCTGGCGAAGTTGCGAGAGAGTGATGAGTGAGGTTTTTTTTTGGGGGGGGGGGGGGGGGGACGGGGAATTCAGAATGAGTGAATGATGAATTCAGAATAAAACGGGGGGTGCCGCGTCGGTAGCGGTGCCTTCTTTTTATTCTGAGTTCGATTTCATTTGCGGAAGCGTTTGGCTTCTTCCTGGAGGAGGGTGGGGGCGTGGCGGAGGACCATGGGGTCGAGTTCACGGGCTTTGAGCAGGTCGGCGATGCCTTGTTGTTCCTGTTTGATATCGCGGCGGCAGAGACCACGGTTGAAGTAGGCTTCGGCGTAGGTGGGGCGTTTTTCGATGGCTTTGGTGTACCAGGTGATGGCGGCGGCGTTGTCGTTTTTGCCGAGCCAGGTGCAATTGCCGAGGTGGTAGTAAGTTTCCGGGTTGGCGGGATTTTCTTTGAGGTCGGCGAGATAGCAGGCGATGGCGCGGTCCCATTGTTCGTGGTCTTCGAAGTTGCGGGCGAGGAGGAAGTTTGGGCCGAAGAGGGCGTCGGTGAGTTTAACGCCTGGAGGTGGGTTGGCGGGGTCTGGCGCTTGGGTCGAGGTGCCTGCTTTGGCCTGATCGAGGAAGAAATTTGCGCGGCCATTGCGGACGAAGGGGGGCATGAGCGACTCGCCTTTGTCGAGGTATTCGGCGGCTTTGTCGGGCTGGTTGGCGTTGAGATAGATCATTCCGAGGCCGTGGTAAGTGCGCCAGTCGTGAGGTTCGGCAGTGATGGAATGTTGGAAGGCGTCGATGGCGTCGGCCTGATTTTGTGCGGCTTCTTCGGGGTTGAGGGCTCGGCGATTGCTGATGGCGGCTGCGAGGCGGTTCCAGGCGGCGAAGGCGGCGGGATTCACGTAGGTGTTGAACCTCCAGAGAGCTTCGTCATCCGTATACAAGCCGCTGACGGCATTTGCGAACATGCCGAAGCTGAGGACGATTCCGCCGCCGAGGAGGCCGCTGGTGAGGCGGTAGAAGCGGAGGGAACCTTCATCTTTTGTAGTAAGGTCTGTGGGGACGACGGTGGCGGCAGGCGCAGGATCCAGAGGAGTGTTTCGACGCCGAGGACGATGATGGCGATGCAGGCGAGGTATTGATAATGATCGGCGACGAATGTGTAGAGCATCGTGTAGAAGTTGATGTAGCCGAGGGCGGGGAATAAGACGCCGACGAAGAACAGGACGGCGGCGAGGGGGCCGCGGGTGATCTTTTTTCGCAGTGTGAAGAGAAGAATGATGACGATCAGCAGCGCGACAGGGGCGACATAGAGGGAGGGTTGGAAAATATCAAAGTGGAAGCGGGGGTAGACCTGCACCACTGGGTAGGGCCATACGAGCTTCGCCGCGTAGAACCAGACGGCTTGGCCTGCGATGAGGGTGCGCGCGAGGAATTCCTGGCCGAGGGCCTGAAGTTTTAGCGGTGTGGTGAGTTGATCGGGGTGGGCAGCGAGGTAACGGCCGAGGGGGGAGTAAATCCATTCAGGGCCGGTAGTGCCGACGGAGCCGTGCTCGGTTCCCGTGGTGACGAGTCCCAAAGCCGCGGCGATGGCGAAGAAGGGGAAGGAGAGGAGTATTTCGCGCGCGCGGATTTTTCCGCGTCGCCACCAGATCATGAGCAGAATGACGGGAGGGAAGACGCAGGCGATGGTTTTGGCGAGCATGGAGGCGAGGAAGAGACTGATGGCGGCGGCGTACTGTTTCCAGTTCGATTGCTGCTCGGGGGTGGGATTTTGCGGGGGATCGATGACGTGGAAAAATTTCAGGCCGTAGAGGATGGCGGCGAAAAAGAAGACGCCGCAGAGGACGTTTTTTCGTTCGGCGACCCATGCGACGGATTCGACATTGACGGGGTGGATGGCAAAGATCATCGCGGCGAGCCATGCGCCGAGGGTTCCGCCGGGCAATTTTAATTTTTTGAGCAGATGGAAAATGATGAGGGCGGTTGCGATGTGGAGGAGGAGGTTATCAACGTGGTAGCCGTAGCCGTCGAATTGCCAGAATTTGTGTTCAATCCAGAAGGTGGTAAAGACGAGGGGGTAGTATTGGGGGTTGGCGGCGGGGTAAAACCAGATGTTGTAGAGGCCGTTCCATGCGCGGACGGAGGGGTTGGCGGTGAGCCATTGGTCGTCGTCCCAGATGTAGACACCGTGGAGCAGGGGCATGAGGAAGAGAAAGGCGAGGATCGCGATGGCGAGCGCGGGTCCCCAGCGGTGGAGGTGAGGGTTGTCGAGGAAGCTGGGCTGTGCGGGAGCCTCGGGGGTTGTGGTCTTTCGGCGGGGGGATTGCGTGGACAAGGGAACCCTCGTGAATAGAGATGCAGGAGAGCTTATTGTATCCAGAAATGGAGAGGGTGGAGTGGGACTTGAGAGTAGGATGCGAGAGTTTTTTTTGGATATGATTGGTGGGAATTTAACCAGAAGACACGAAGACACCCTTTGCTTGGCGATTACGTCATTCATGAATTCGGGGACATTCGCCCCAGACTCAACGTCTTGGCGACTTTATGTCTTGGTGGTCCGCTCGAACACAGATAATTTTAAGGGAGCAAATGTTGCGCGGGTTGGGATGTTGGGTCGGGACAGGCACTTGTGGCGGGAATTTTGATTGTTGGTCCGGGGCGATGATTTTGGTCGATGGGTGTGGGTCGCTGGTTCACTTTGGAAAGGAGTTCCGCTGTGACAGTTGTGGATTCATCGTCGAAACCTGGCCGTATGATTGTTTCCCTGCAGGTGGGAGGGTTTTTCTTTGCGCTGGCGAACGTCATTTGCGTGGCGATTCTGGCGTGGGCGTATTTGAGCGTGAAGCTGGAGCCGAAGACGATTGAGGTGAAGGGGTCGGCGAAGAAGGCGATTGAATCGGACTTGATCACGTGGTCGGCGACGATCACGGCGAAGGATGCGGATCTGACCAAGGCGTATGACAAGCTGAAGGGGGATGCGGATAAGGTCGCGGCGTTTTTGAAGGAGAAGGGGATCGCGGAGAAGGAAGTGACGTTTTCGCAGATATCGACCGCGAAGCACTTTGTGAAGCAGGAGGTGCCGCAGGCGGCGGTGAACGGGGTGGCGCAGCCGCCGCAGTGGGTGGACACGGACCAGGTGAAATGGTGGGTATTGACGCAGACGGTGGTGGTGGAGAGCGGGGAGATGAAAAAGGTGCCGGAGGTGTCGCGGTCGGTGACGTCGTTGATTAAGGATGGGGTGGAGATTGATTCCGGGTCGCCGAGCTATTTGTATACGAAGTTGTCGGAGTTGAAGATTGATATGCTGGCGGATGCGACGAAGGATGCGACGAACCGGGCACAGCAGATTGTGAACAATGCGAACGGGAAGCTCGGGCGGCTGGTGGAGGCGAAGATGGGGGTGATGCAGATCAATCCGAAGGGGTCATCGGCGACGAGCGCGGAGGGGAATAATGATACGGGGAGTTTTGAGAAGGAGATCAGTGCGGTGGTGACGACGACGTTTGAGTTGAGGTGAGGGAAGGCGGTTTTATGGGCGGGCCGCCAAGAATTGACAATCTTTGGCGGGAATGGGTATTCTCATGACATGCGAAACGAAGCTGCTGTTACGACCATGAACTTGTCCCTACCGCGGCAAATGCGCCGGCATGTGAATGGCAAGGTTGCTTCCGGTATGTATGGCTCGGCAAGCGAGTTTGTACGGGAGGCCATCCGTGAAAAACTGGAGAGGGAACGGGAACGAAAGGAAGCGAAAGCTCGCCTTGTTAAGAAGCTGATTGAAGGTCTCGATGGTGGGGAATCCATTGAGGTGGGCGGGGATTTTTTTCAACTGAAGAAGCGTGCGATGCGTGAACGCGCAAAGCAAAGTAAACGTGGATGATTTATCGCCTGCGGATTCTCGCGGTGGCGGAACGGGACATTGATGAAGCCGCCGCATTTATCGCTGAGGACAGTGTTGATGCGGCTGCGCGGTTTTACGATGCAGTGGAGGTCACATGCCGCGACATTTGTGAGCATCCCAAGCGATGGCCACGATACGTGTTGAACCATGCAAGATTGCGAGATGTTCGCAAGCGGACTGTGATGAAATTTTCGAGCTGGCTGATTTTTTATCGCACGACGGGGGAATCCGTTGAAATCATTCGCGTATTACACGGTGCACGAGACGTGGCTTCACACCTGCTGTAATGTTGTGAAACGTGGTTGGCGTGGGAATGGCTAAGCGGCTGGCAGGATGCCCGCGTTAGCGGCTTGGATCAAAAAATGGCCGGGCCTCGGAACGATTGCTCGTGCCGAGGCCCGATTTTTGGAATGGTCGATAAGCCGAATTTTGTGCCCTTGCGGGTGGCGATCATTTATCTGGGAGCGGCCTTGCGGACGCCCTCGAGCAACCTACCCGGAACCTGTGTCTCCCTCTGTTCCTGAACCCTTGCGGGTCTTCGTACTGGGAAGGTGACTATTCCGCACGCATCTCCAATTGACGGGGGCGGCGGGCGGACGCGGCGCGGGTCGCACCTTCGGTTCCTTATTTGGTCTTGCACCCGGTGGGGTTTTCCGTGCCGGTTCTGTCACCAGAACCGCGGTGCGCTCTTACCGCACCTTTTCACCCTTGCCTGATCCCAAGAGACCTTGCGTTTTCACGCGAGGCTATCGGGCCATCGGCGGTTCGTTCTCTGTGGCACTGTCCCGCACCCTTTCGCCCCCTGCGGAGCGACCGGACGGGTGGCTGTTAGCCACCACCGTACCCTGTGGTGTTCGGACTTTCCTCCCGGCTTGCGCCGAGCGATCGCCTGACCATTCCGGTTGAAGTATAGCGGAGTTTCAGGTTAGCGGGAACTGGGGGGTTGTTCGGACCGCGAGAGACCGATCAGTTTGCTGGGGCGGGTTTAACCACGGAGACACCAAGAGTCGTTTATCGCCCGAACGGTTCCTTTTGGATAAGAAGGGCATTCGGCTTGAGACTTAAGGGGTTAAAGCTTACCGCGCTCCGGGTAAGTGGGAGCCGCTCGTCTGTCAGAGGTGACCCGCAGTCTTTTATCGGAGCGAGGGGGGAAATGTGGGGGGTAAAAGGATATGATTGGGTTACCATTATTTCGCAAAGACGTTGGCTGAGGGATATCGAAGATGAGAATTGATCCACGATTTCTAGTGGAAAGCGGTACGGAGATTTTTTCGGGGGCGGAGCTGTTGCTGAAGGGGTGTTTGGAGACGCCGGGGGGCGTGGGGTTGCTGACGGGGTATCCGGGGTCGCCGGTGGCGGGGTTTTTTGATTCCTGTCATGACATTGCGGAACTGCTGAAGGAGAAGGGGGTGGCGGCGCGGATGGCGAATAATGAGGCGCTGTCGGTCGCGATGGTGAACGGGGCGCAGATGGTTGGGGTGAAGGGGATTGCGGTATTTAAGAATGTCGGACTGCATGTGGCGGCGGATGCGCTGGCGCTGGGGAATCTGTCGGGGATTCCGTTTGAGACGGGCGGGGCGGTGATTGTGAGCGGGGATGATCCGTGGAGCGAATCGACGCAGGTGCCTGCGGATTCGCGGTTTTTGTTTGAGCATTTGCGATGTCCGGTGCTGGAGCCGACGAATTCGCAGGAGTTGAAGGACTGGATTCCGCATGCGTTTGATCTGAGCGTGCGGTCGAAGTTGTACATTGGTTTTTCGGTGACGGTGATGCTGGCGGATGGCGGGGGGACGGTGGAGTGCCGCCCGAACCAATGGCCGGCGATTTCGACGAACCAGCGGATCGCGGTGGAGACGAAGCTGATCCCGGTGGAGACGACGGTGCTGCTGCCGCCGCGGTCATGGAAGCAGGAGTTGACGTTTGAGGATCGGTTTCGGGCGCTGTTGCAGCGGTGCCGTGAGCTGGGGCTGAGCCGGGTTGTTTATCCGATTGAGCGGTCGTGGCGGCAGGGGCGTTGCGAGCGGGCTCCGATTGGGTTTATTGCGAGCGGGCCTTCGTATGCGATGCTGACGGATGCGTTGCGGGAGATGGGATTGTTGGGGGAGTTGCCGATATTGAAGTTGGCGATCAGTTATCCGGTGGATACGACGCTGATTGATGAGATCGGGGCGATGTGCGAGCGGCTGGTGGTGGTGGAGGAACGTCGGAGTTTTGTGGAGAAGCAGATTGCGGAGTACCTGGGGAAAGTGCGGCAGAATTCGCCCAACAGCCCGCTGGCGACGACAGAGTTGTGGGGGAAAGAGTTTCCACGAGGCCGGTCGGGGATTCCATCGACGCGCGGGCTGCATCCGTCGCTGTTGATTCAGAAGTTGACGGAGTTGCTGCGCGATACGCCCGGGGTGCCGGCGGAGCTTTCCAACGGTCGGCTGACGGAAGAACTGGACACGATCGCGCAGGCGAGCAAGGTGCAGGGCGTGGTACCCGTGCGCACGCCGGCGTATTGTCCAGGGTGTCCGCATCGGGATTCGTCGAGCGCGCTGCTGGAGATTCGCAAGAATTTGCTCAATCCCACGTATATGCAGGCGCACTACGAGAAGCCCCCGGTCGATCTTGTCGCGCATGGCGATACCGGCTGCTACACGATGATGATGTTCGAGCCGAACAAGCCGCTGATGCATAATTACAGCGGGATGGGGCTGGGCGGGGCGACGGGCGCGGGGGTCGATCCGTTTGTTACGAATAAACAGATCGTGTTCATGGGCGATGGCACGTTTTTCCATTCGGGCAGCCTTGCGATCGCCAATGCCATTACCCAACGGCAGGACATCACGTTCATCATCCTTGAGAACCGCACCACGGCGATGACGGGGCATCAGCCGAACCCGACGCTGGAAGAAGACATCATGGGGAACCAGATTCTTTCGCACGATATCGAGCGGATCGTTCGGAGCCTGATTCCGGAAGCGGCGGGGCCGCTGGGGAAAAATGCGCGGGAGTCGAAGGATGTGCCTCGCGCGGGTGATCCGGATGAGCCCGGCGCAGCGTGATGAGTACAAGGAGATGCTGGAGAAGGTGATCCTTGAAGATGGCGTGAAGATCGTGATCGCCGACAAAGAGTGCGGGATTACGTTTCATCGCCGGAAGCGGCGAGAAGAACAGGCGGCGAAAAAAGAGAATGGCGGCTTCATCAAGCAGAAGACGTACATGAACGTCACGGATGAGGTGTGCGAGTATTGCCTGGAGTGCACGAATCAGACGGGATGCCCGGGCCTGAAGGTGGTGGATACTGATTATGGGAAGAAGGTTCAGACGGACTTCACGGCCTGCGTGAATGACGGGGCTTGCGCGGATCGATGCGTGTCCGAGCTTTGAGCAGGTGATCGTGACGCGCAAGAGGCCGCCGCGGTTGCCCGATGAGGTGGTGGATTTGCAGGGGATTCCCGATCCGCCCTTGAATGATGTGTGGGCGAAGAAAGATTTATGGCGGTGTTATCTCGCGGGTGTCGGCGGGATGGGGATTGGCGTGGCGGGCGATATTCTCGTGCGCGCGGGGCATAAGGATGGGCTGTACGTCGGGTTTATTGATAAGAAGGGTTTGGCGATTCGGAATGGCGGGGTGTTCAGCCAGATTCAGTTCAGCAAGCATCCGTTGCAGGGTTCGCCGTTGATGCCGTTCGGGAAGGCGGATTTGTTGATTGGGGTGGATGCAGTGGAGGCGACGCGGCGCGTGCTCGCCGACGGAAAATTTGCGGGTGGCGAGTCCGAAGTTCACGCATGCGGTGGTGAATACGGGGAAGACGGCGACGATTCTGACGTTGATGGGGCGTGAGGATTTTGAGCCGGAGGAACTGGCGCGGATTATTCAGGGGCAGTGCAAGGCGGGGCAATTCTTCAGCTTTAACGTGGGCGATCTTTGCGAACGGCTTTTGGACTCGAAGTTATACGCCAACATCATGATGCTGGGGGTCGCCTATCAGTTGGGCTTTATTCCGCTGACGTACAAGAGCATGACGTGGGCGATTCGCCATGCGGTCGGGCGCGAGTTTGAGCGGAATTATCGCGCGTTTAATATCGGGCGGAAGATTGTGTTGCGGCCGGACTTATTCGGCGTCTCGGCACCCAAGCATGTCGAGACGGTCGAGCAGGCGATGGAACGCAAGGCGAACATTCTGAACATCAGCAGCATCTGGGGCAAAGGGAACGCGGAAGAGTATCGCAAGATTTGCGAGGATTCGCTGGTGAAGATGCCGGGCCTCGATGATGCGGCGAAGCGCGATTTTGTGATTCGGCTCTTTGACGCAATTCAGTGGGGAGCGCTGAAGTATGGGCGCGGCTATGCGGCCCGAGTGGTGAAGACGTACAGCCAGGACACGGCGGAGCGCAATTTTGCCGTGACGCGGGCGGTGATCTGGAACCTGGCGAAAGTGATGATGATTAAGGATGAAGTGTACGTTTCGATGATGTACACGAGTCCGGAGAAGTACAAGCGGGATCGCCGGCGATTCAATGTGAATCCGGCCAATGGCGACAAGATCACGTATGTGCATTTGAATCGGCCGGAGTTTGATGTCGGGGGCCGTAAGGTGCGGTTTCATTGGAAGGGCCGCGATTGGCAGTATCGAATCATGCGGCATTGCCGTTGGCTGCGGAACGTGTTGCCGCAGTGGCATGCGAAGGAAAAATCGTTCCGTGAGTGGTATATGAACCTGGTGGATGCGTGCGATCTGCATGCGCCGCACGATGTGGGGCAGTACAATCTGTGGCTGGAGATTTTGAAGTCGCCGGAGGGGGTGACGGGGTTCCGCGAGGTGCGGTATCCGAAGCAGGACGCGGCGGTGCAGAAGGTGAGCGAACTGCAGCATGCGTTGGCGAATGGATCGGCGGAAGGGAAGTTCCGCGGCACGCGCACGGTCAGCCTGACCGGGCAGGTGATGGGGACATTTCGAGGTTCGTGAGCATCCTGCCTGATTTTTAAAAGACGAGCCCGGGAATTGCAATTCCTGGGCTTTTTTGTAAAAGCATTGGAAGGGGTGGCAAAGGAGCGGCAGCAATGAGTGAATCGTCCCCGACCTCAAAGATCTTTTCGAACCCCCTACTTGCCCCAACGCCCATTCTGGATAAATATCCGCCGCTGTTTGGCAACCGGAATTTTCTGCTGCTGTGGGCGGGGTACGTGGTGTCGGCGCTGGGGGATCGGATTCATTTTCTGGTGATGCTGAGTCTTTTGGAGCAGATGAAGCAGCATCGAATCGGGACGCAGGAGACGGCGCAGCTGAATATCATGATGCTGGTGCCATTTCTTTTGCTGGGGCCGTTCACGGGGGTGATCGCGGACCGTTTGCCGCGTCGGTTGGTGATGATAACGGCGGATTTTGCGCGGGTGGCGATTGTCGTGGTGGCGCGGACGCTGTTCCTGGCGGTGCCTGCGTCGCTGCATGGGCCGGTGCCATGGTGGCCGAGCATTTCGTATGCGGTGCTGCTGCTGTTGGCGTCGGAGCTGATCGTCGGTATTTTTTCCGCATTTTTCTCGCCGGCGCGAACCGCGTTGTTGCCGAACCTGGTGCATCCGGATCAGCTTCTGCGTGCCAATGCGATGACGAATGCGGCGGGGACGATTGCCTCGCTGGTGGGTTTTATTCTTGGCGCGGCGCTGGTCCACTGGAATCGATCCGTTGCGCTTTATGTGGATGCGGCGACGTTTCTCACTTCCGGCATTTTGCTGGTATGCATGACGCGGACGTCCCGGACGGCGGGACCGGCGGTGGCAAAGTCGCAGCGTACCGGGTTTGTCAAAGAATTCTCGGAAGGCGTGCGCTACCTCGCGGACCACAAGCGGGCATTTCAGGTGATCCTGCTGATGTTTCTGTTCTGGTGTTGCGGAGCGATTATTCTTTCGGGTTTGACCGGCATCGTGACGACGAAGTTTAACAAGGATGTGGACTGGTTCGGATATTTCCTGGGAATTGTGGGGATCGGGATGATGCTGGGGGCGGCGGCGTCTTCGCTTGCGCGGAAGGGGATTCCGAAGGAGTTTGGGATTGCGTGGTCGATGGCGATCATTGGGCTTTTTCTGTTTCTTTTTTCCGTGCCGGCGCATTGGCCGCCGGCACTGGCGTTTCTTGTGGTTGCCGGTTTTTTTGGGGCCATTTTGCTGGTGAGCCTGGACACGCTGCTTCAGCGGATCGTGCCGGATTTTGTGCGCGGGCGGGTGATGGCGATCCGGGACATGGTGGCGAACATCGGGCTCGTCGGCGTGGCTGTGCCGTTGGCGCTTTACTCCAACATTGATATGTACATTCTCATCGTGCTGCGGATCGTCGCGGTGGTGATTGTCGGCGTTGGGGTGTCGCTGATTGTCTATTACTATCGGCGGCAGCATTTGCATTTCATCGCGGCGATCATCGTCCGTTGTGTGAGCGCCTACCTTTCCCTGTGGAAGCATTTTGAACGGGGAAATGCGGCCCGGATTCCCATCTCCGGCCCGGTTATTTTTGTTTCCAATCATTCCACGGCGTACGACCCTCTGGCCATGCAGATTGTCAGCAATCGGCGTCTCATTCAGTTCATGATGGCCAAAGAATACTATTTGATGAAGCCGTTCGTGTGGGTCTATCGCATGTTCGGGGTGATTCCGGTGAATCGCACGGGGAATGACACGGCGAGCATTCGTACGGCGCTGCGAGTGCTTGCTGAGGGGGGCTGCATTGGGATGTATCCGGAGGGGAAGATCAGTCTGGATGGACGGATGAACCCGGGGCGGCCGGGGGTGGCGTTGCTTGCGTTGATGAGCGGGGCGACGGTGGTGCCTGCTTACTTTCGGGGGACGAATGTGCACGCCGGCATGATTAAGGACTTTGTGGTGCGGAGCAAGGTTACGCTCTTTTTCGGGAGGCCAATTCGATTTGATGACCTTCAGGGTAAGCGGGATGAGGCGACGCGGGAAATTGCGACGCAGCGGATCATGGATGCGATCACGGGGTTGCGGGATCGTTACGAGACGGACCTGGCCAGGCGTGGCTCCGCCGCTGAACCGCGTGGGACCGGCGAGATTGCGGGTATCGCGACAACTTCGGTGTGAGTGGGAAGAAAGGAGTGGGAAGTGGCAGAAAGTCGGCTGGATCAGATTCTGAAGTTGGAGCGGCTGGGGCGCAAGGTCGCGCGCATGCCGGGGGTGTGGCGGCTGCGCGTGCTGCAGCAGTTGGCGCGGTGGGGCGTGCGGGAAGAGACGCTGTTGATCGTCATGGCGGCTCTGGTGGGGTTTGTCGCAGCGGGCGCGGCGTGGCTGTTTGAGCGGTGCGTGGGGGTTATTCAGCATCATTATTTTCAGTACCTGGTGGAGCGATTTGATCTCACGGGCAAGTGGATATTGCTTTTGCCGTTGGTGCCCGCGGTGGGGGGATTGGCGATGAGTTTCGTGCGTCTGATTTTTCATCGGGCGCATTCGTCGCTGCATGGGCTTTCTTCGGTGTTGCTGTCGCTGATTCGTGATCGCGGGCGGCTTCGCGCGACGCTGGGGATTGAGACGTTGCTGACGAGTGCGCTCACGATAGGGACCGGGGGATCGGCAGGGCCTGAAGCGCCGATCGCGATTATTGGTTCTTCGGTGGGATCGATAGTGGCGTCGCTGGCGGGGATCTCGCGGACGAACAGTGCGTCGTTGATTGGGTGCGGCGCGGCGGCGGGGATCAGCGCGGTGTTTGATGCGCCGATTGCGGGGGTGCTGTTTGCGATGGAGGTGATGCTGCGGGATTTTTCGGTAAAGACGTTTACGCCGATCGTGATTTCGGCGGTGATCGCGACGACGGCATTTCATGCGTTTAGTCCGGAGCACCACACGGCCATCGTGCGCGGGCTTTTTGAATTGCCGAGCGGGGTGACGGAGGTGTTGTTCAACTTTTATGAGGTGCCGAACTTTATTCTGCTGGGGGTGGTGTGCGGGCTGTTGGCGATTGTGATGACGTGGATGATGGGGTCTGTGACGAGCGTGTTTGAGCGGCTGCGGAAGGTGCCTCCGTTTTTTCGGCCGGCGATTGGGGCGGGGCTGTCGGGGATATGCGGGGTGATTCTTTTGTTGTCGATTGGGGGCACTACGCTTCGGAGTCCGGGGCGGTGGTATGTGCCGATTTTCGGGAGCGGTTATCCGACTGTGATGCAGACGCTGAGTCCGGATACTTATGTGAAGCCGATCCATACGGCAGTCGCGGCGACGCATGCTGACACGCAACCGGTGGATGCGGGAATGCTGCTGTGGGTGTTGGTGGCGCTGTGCGGATTTAAGATTGTGGCAACGGCGTTCACGCTGGGGGGAGGCGGCTCGGGCGGCGTATTCGCGCCGGCGATGTTCATTGGGGCGATGGCGGGCGGGGCGGTGGGGATGATGTTGCATTATTTTGTGCCGGAGGTGCAGCCGGCGAGTTATGCGCTGGTGGGGATGGGATCGATTTTGGCGGCGATTATTCAGGCGCCGTTGATGGGGATTATTTTGCTGTTTGAGCTGACGCGGAATTACCAGGTGATGTTGCCGATCATGCTGTCGGCGGTGACGGCGACGGTGCTGTTCCGGGCGGTGATGCGGGAGAGTATTTATACGATTCCGCTGACAAAGCTGGGGGTGCGGGCGGGGGCGGCGGTGGGGATTGCGGCGTTGCGGCGGATTGGGATCGATCAGCTTCCGCATCGGGTGGCGGCGATCGCGCGGCCGGGGCAGACGCTTTCGGAGATCGTGGCACGGAGCCAGGCGACGGGGGCATCGGATTATGTGGTGGTGGATGATGCGGGGGCGTACCTGGGATTGTTGAATGATGAGGATGTCCGGGCGGTGATGTTGGCGCCGGAGAGTGCGCCGCTGCTGTTGGTGGGGGAAGTGATGCGGACGAATGTGCCGCCGTTGAAGCCGGCGGACAATTTGGAGGCGGCGTGGGATTTGTTTGCGCGTCATGACGTCAACCAGTTGGCGGTGGTTGGGACGGACGGGGGGAAGGCGTCGGTGAGCGGATTGGTGGCGCGGGCGGATTTAATGCGGCGGTATCATGAGGAATTGGGGGGGTAAGGTCAGCGGTGTCCGGCCCAGAGGCGGATGCTGCGGACTTCGTACCAGGTTCCGGAGTAGTTGGGGTAGCCGAGGTCGAGGCGTGGGGAGCCGTGGATTTCGACTTGTTCGCCGCCGGAGTAACCGAAGAGTTTTTCGGGAGGGGTGAGAGCGAGTTCGCCGCCGAAGCGGGATTGGGAGAGGCCGAAGCGGACGACCCAGACGGGTGCGTCATCGGGATTTTTGGCGAGGACTCGCTGGAGCCGTCCGAAGATGGTGGAGTAGTCTTCGGAATGCCAGCCGGGGAGGGGATCGGGATAGACTTTCTTTTTCATGCAACTGGAAGCGGTGACGAGGAGGAGGGAGGCGGCGAGGGTGACGGCGCGTGTGGGTTTCATGGAGGGGATCCTGTGCGATGGGGAAGGCGTTAAGGTTTACCGACGGTGTGGACGGAGAGGGAGTTGGTGACGCCGATGATGCCGAGAGGGGCACCGGCGGCGATGACGACGCGGTCGCCGGGCTCGGCGAGTTGGTGTTCGGCACAGATGCGATCGACGAGGAGGGGGAGGTCATCGAAGTGGCCGGGGATGTCGGACTGGAGGGGTGTGATGCCATAGTAGAGTGCCATGCGGCGCACGGCGGCTGGCGTCGGTGGAGAGTGCGATGATGGGGACGCCGAAGCGTTGCTTGGCGAGGTAGCGGGCGGAGCCGCCGGCCTGGGACCAGACGACGACGAGTTTTGCGTTGATGTCCTGTACGACTTCTTTGGCACCGTGTGCGATGGCGGCGGTGCGGTGGTGGATCATTTGGAGGAGTTTGGGTGGGGGGAAGGAGATGCCTTTGCGCTGGATGTAGGCCTCGGTGTGTTGAGCGATTTCGGTGAGGACGTGGACGGCGCCGAGGGGATATTTTCCGACGGCGGTTTCACCGGAGAGCATGACGGCGTCGGCACCGTCGAAGATGGCGTTGGCAACGTCTGAGACTTCGGCGCGGGTGGGTGAGGGGTTATCGACCATGGTCTGGAGCATTTGGGTGGCGACGATGACGGGTTTTCCGGCTTCGTGGGACTGGTGGACGATTTCTTTTTGGATGATGGGGACGGCGGTGAGGTCCATTTCGACGCCGAGGTCGCCGCGGGCGACGAGGACGGCGTCGGATGCTTCGATGATGGCGGCGAGATTTTGGACGGCTTCGGGCATTTCGATTTTGGAGATGATGTGGATTTTGGCGTTGCGGGACTCGAGGTATTTGCGAAGTTGGATGACATCGTCGGCGGCGCGGACGAAGGAGAGGGCGATGTAGTCGAGTTTGTTTTCGATGGCGAAGTCGACGTCTTTCCAGTCTTTGTCGGTGATGGAGGGGAGTTTGACCTTGGTGTGGGGGAGATTGAAGCCTTTGTTGGAGGAGAGGAGGGCGCCATGGGTGACGTGGCAGGTGACGGTGTCGAGGGCTTTTTCGGTGACGATCATTCGGATGGAGCCATCGTCGATGAGGACTCGCTGGCCGATGTCGAGGTCGTCGATAAGTCCGGCGTAGTTGGTGGAGATGTCGAAGTGGCCGTTGGTGGTGGAAGCGCGGCCGAGGATGGGATCGCGATGGATGGTGACGACATCGCCGGTGCTGAGTGGCATGGCGTTATTTTCGATTTGTCCGACGCGGATTTTTGGGCCGCAGAGGTCCGCCATGATGGCGACGGGCCGGCTGGCGGAGTTGCGGACGGTTTTGAGGTAGGCGAGTTTTTGTTCGTGTGAGCCGTGGGAGAAGTTGAGACGAGCGACGGAGACGCCGGCATCGACGAGTTTGGCGAAGACTTCGGGGGAGGCACAGGCGGGTCCGAGTGTGATGACGATTTTGGTTTTGGTTCGGTCCATAAGGGGGGCATTATGCGGCCTGAGGGGGCGGATTGGTAGGGTTTTGGGGGAAGTTTTGCGGGATGACTTAAACACGAAGTTATGAAGGCACGAAGAGCCACGAAGAAAAATACGATGAGGGGTTTTGGGTGGGGGTGGGATGAGCATGTGGGGTTTGATTTGCGCAGGTGCGCAAAATGGTTTTTTGTTGAATATTTTTGTAAGGGGTTGGGATTTTTGGAGTTGTGGGGGAAGAATTTTTTGGGGGTCGAGATGCGCAAATCATTTTGTAATTTGCGCGGGTGGGGGGAAGGGGGGAAGAGGGGGAATTCTGAATTCTGAATGCTGAATGCTGAAAGGGGAGGGGGGGCATGGTGGTTCTCCTCATGAGTGGTCCTCCTATAGAGGGGAGGTGCGCCCAGTTTGTGCGCACAGGAGTGAGGGGGAGGAGATGTAAGTGTTTTTTTAGGTTGTGGTTAGGATTTTTATTTTTTTTTGGGAGGGGTGTTTTTTGGGGGGGTGGCTGTGCGCACAGGACCGCGGTTTGGGGGGGGAGGGGTCAAGGGGGGGGAGGGGGGGTTACCATTCGAGGCGGGGGACGGTTTCGATGAGGTCGTCGACGCGTTTTTTGATGAGGGTGTCTTTGTCGGCTTTGCGGTCCTGGAGTTGTTGGCTGAGGTCGGCGAGCTGTTTTTGGACGTCGTCGATTTCGAGTTGGCGGATTTTTTGGCGGAGGTCGAACTGGGTGGAGACGAGGTCGGTGAGGTCTTTGGTGAGCTGGTCGCGGTCGGAGGGGGTGATGTCGGGGCGTTTGATTTCCTTGGCGACTTTGAGGGAGCGGTAGGCGAGTTCAAAGTCTTTCATGCGGAGGTCGAAGAGGGCGGGGTTGCGGCGGTGGAGGTCTTCGAGCTTGTTGACCGTGTTGGCGGCGCTGTGAATCATTTTTTCAAAGGCGGTGGTGTCGTTGTCGCGGAGGGATTTGGCTTGTTCGTAGACGTCGGGCTGGGTGACGCGGAAGAATTCCATGACGCGGGCAGTTTCTTCCTGCTTGCGCTGTTCCTTGGTTTTGGCGGGTTGGGTGGCGGGGGCGGCGGGGGATTTATCGTCGGCGCGGAGGTGGGTGGGGAAGAGGATGGCGGAGGCGATTGCGAAGGTGGCGAGTTTGAGATGGAGGGTGGAGTTGAACATGTTGGAGTCCTAAGGGTTTGGGAACCATGCCGCGGGTTAATCGGCAGCTACACGCGGAATGGGGCGATTGGTTACGGTCGGTCGAAGTCCGGGTCTTCGAATTGTGGGGTGGTGAGGGCGTTTAGGACGCTGCTCATTTCGGTATTGTCGAGGCCTGCGACGAGGGTTGGGCCTTCGGTTTGGATTTGGGTGACGGAGGCCTGGGCGTTGGTGATGGCGAGGTCGTAGGGGGTGGTTTGGTCGCCGTAGAGTGCGAGGCGTTCGGTGGCGCGTTCGATGCGGGCGGTTTTTTCGAGTTGGGTGCGTTGGAGAGCGGAGTGGTCGGCGAGGATGACGGCACCGACGACGATGACGGCGGCGGCAGCGGCGAGGCTGGAGAGTGCATAGGAAACGAACTTCCAGCGGCGTGCTGCGCGTTTTTCGAGCGTCTGGGCGTGGAGCTTCCGGTGGATCCCGGTTTTGATGGCGGCGGCGAACTGGCGTTGCTGGGAGGGGGAAAGCTGGACGACGGGGAGGGAACGGAGGAGATTCATTTGGGATTGGATTTCGACAAACTGATGGAGGGCACGAGGATGCGCGGCGAGGTGTTCGTGAAGTCGGTCGCGCGCGGCATCGTTGAGTTCGGCGGAAGCCTCGAGGATGCAGCATTCAATCAGATTCAATTTGGCCATGATCCACCTCCATGAGGCCCCGAAGTTTAGCGAGAGCTCGATGAGCTCTGGCAAGCACCGTGCCGATCGGGCAGTTGAGGGCACGGGCGATGTCCTTGAAGGGCATATCGGCAAAATGACGAAGGAGGAGTATTTGCCGATCTCCTTCGGGAAGTTTTCGCAGTGCGACCTGAAGAGCATCCACGTCTTCGCGATGATGCAGCGGGTCGTAGGGCGCCGGGACGTTCCCGGCGAGTTCATCGGTCATCTCGATCCGTTCGCCATCGCATTCGATGACGGTGGATTGAGTGGGGTGTCTGGAGCGGCTGCGGCCGTGGTCTCGGACGAGGTTGACGAGGATTCTGAAGAGCCAAGCCTCGAATTTGCCCTGGTCGTCGTATTTGCCGAGGCGTTGGACGATTCGGAGGAAAGTTTCCTGCACGAGGTCCTTCGCGAGTTCGGCGTTGCTGGTGGCTCGGAGAGCGTAGCCGAAGAGGCGTTGCCAGTAGGCATCGACGAGGGTATCCCAGGCGGCTTTATCGCCGGCCTGGCAGCGAGCGAGTAGTTCAGCGATAGCCCGTGCGTCCATGACACCCTCAGAGAAACGGCGGCTCTGGTCAGATATTGCGAGGGGCGTGTGGCTCGGGGCGCAAATCCGGCTCGTGAAAATAGGCAATCCGAAGCGTAAGTCTTTGCATTATAGGCAGATATACTCAATGAAATTACACAAATGGGGCATTTGGAAAGCCTTGCTTAACTCCGCTGGATCAGTATACTACCCGATTCCTCGGTGGTCTGGAATCTGGCCACCGGACTGGAGCTCGACGCCAACCCCGAGCCCGGGAAAAGTTATTAAAACAGCGGTTCCGGGACGTTGGCAACCCGGAGGCGTGTACAGCAGGCAAAGGCAGTTACCATGATTAAGGTAAAGTCACGCGGGAACGAAACGGTCGATCAGATGCTGCGTCGGTTTAAGAAGCTCTGTGAAAAAGAGGGGCTGATTAAGGATATGAAGCGGGTCAGTTATTACGAGAAGCCGAGCGAGAAGCGTCGTCGGCGGTTGCGGAAGGCGCAGAGCCGGCAGTTGAAGTTGGCGCTGGAAGGAACGATTTCGTAAGGGCACTCGGTAAGGGTGCTTTGGAACGATTGAAATAGTAAAAGGTCGCGGGCCGGAAGGGTCGCGGCCTTTTTTGTTGGGTGGAGGGGTATTAGGACTGAGTGCTGAGGACTGAGGGCTCAGGGGTGAGGGGGGGTTGGGGATGCTTGTTGTATTGGAAGGGAGTGCGGTGTTGTATGTTGTCAGTGGAATCGGAACATCGCTCGCTGTCGGAGGTGCATGGGTCGGTGGTTGTTCCGGATGAGGGCGGGGGATTTTGGGCGAATTGGCGGGCGTTTTCTGGTCCGGCGTTGTTGGTGTCGGTGGGGTACATGGATCCGGGGAACTGGTCGACGGATTTGTCGGCCGGGGCAGAGTATCGGTATGGGTTGTTGTGGGTGGTGGCGTTGTCGAGCGCGATGGCGATTGTTTTGCAGATATGTGCGGCGCGGTTGGGAATCGTGAGCGGGAAAGATTTGGCGCGGGCGTCGCGGGATTTTTTTCCGGCATGGACGCGGTGGCCGAACTGGCTGGCGACGGAGATCGCGATAGCGGCGTGCGATCTGGCGGAGGTGCTGGGGTCGGCGGTGGCGCTGCATTTATTGTTTCCGAGGATTTCGATTTTTTTGGGGGTGTTCATCACGGCGTTTGATGTGATGGTGTTGATGAGTTTGCAGGGGATGGGATTCAGGAAGGTGGAGTCGTTTATTTTGGTGCTGGTGTCGACGATTGCGGGTTGTTATTTCGTGGAGTTGTTTGTTTTTGGGAGCGTGTATAAGGAACTGCCGGCGATGGGGGCGGCGATGATTCATCCGGTGATAGCGGATCGCGATGCGATGTTTCTGGCGATTGGGATTATCGGGGCGACGGTGATGCCGCACAATTTGTATCTGCATAGCGCGATCGTGCAGACGCGGCGGTATCAGCGGGATGAGAGTTCGATTCGGCGGGCGATCAAGTTTAATTCGCTGGATTCGGTGATTGCGTTGACGCTGGCGTTGTTAGTGAATGCGTCGATTCTGGTGTTGGCGGCGATGACGTTTTTTGGGAAGGGGGATTTGAAGTTGCCGGACGGGCGGGCGATTGGGAGTGATTGGATACAGGGAGCGTTTCATACGTTGAGTCCGCTGCTGGGGAAGGTTGGGGCGAGCGTGTTGTTCGCGGTGGCGTTGTTGGCGAGCGGGCAGTCGAGCACGATTACGGGGACGCTGGCGGGGCAAGTGGTGATGGAGGGGTTCATGTCGTGGAAAGTGAGGCCGTGGGTGAGGCGGCTGTTCACGCGGATGTTGGCGATAGTTCCGGCGTTGGTGGTGATTGGGATTTATGGGGATTTGCGGGTGAATGATTTGTTGAATGCGAGCCAGGTGGTGTTGGGGATACAGTTGCCTTTTGCGATGGTGCCGTTGGTTTATTTTACGTGTAACAAGCGGGTGATGGGGAAGTTTGTGAATCCGATGTGGTTGCGGGTTGCGGGGTGGGGATGTGCGGGATTGATTACGGGGTTGGATGTGTATTATTTGGCGACGCAGGTGTTTTAAAGGTTGCATTAAAACGCGGACGCTATGCCCGCGGCTAAATACGCTCTTTCTTTGGGAGGCGTGTGATGTATCGGAAGATATTGGTGACGTTGGATGCGACGGGGGCGGATCGGGCGATCATTGCGCATGTTCAGGAACTTGCGAGGTTGTGCGGATCGTCGGTGGTGTTGTTGCATGTAGCGGATGGGTGGGCGGCGCGGCAGTTTGGGCCGGAGGCGGTGGGGGCGGAGATTACGGAGGATAATGCGTATTTGGCGGGGGTGAAGAGGGAGTTTGAGGAGGCGGGGATCGTGGCGGATGCGCAGCTGGCGTATGGCGAGCCGAAGAAGGAGATTGTGAAGTGGGTGGAGGAGAAGGGGTGTGATCTGGTGGCGATGAGCACGCATGGGCATCGGTTTTTGGCGGATTTGATATTGGGGACGACGGCGAGCCATGTGCAGCATCGGGTGGAGGTGCCGGTGTTGTTGTTGCGGGCGCGGTGAGGGGAGTGGGGGATTTTGGTTTGAGTTGGGGGGAGGGATGTTGCCGCGAAAAGGCAAGCCGGGGCGGGGGCACAGGGGGATGGCGGGGGGGAGTTTTTAGAATTTTGATCCGGGTGGGTTGAGGGGCTCGTATGTGAAGGGTGATTCTTGTGAGAGTTTCCGATGGGAAGCCGCGGGGATTGTGCTTTTGTATGTATGAGGAGTTGATTATGCGAATGTTGAAGAAGATGGCGTTTATGGCGGTGTGTTCGGGGATGATCGCGGCGGGGTGCATGGCGAAGGAGGACGGGGCGGGCGATATGAAGATGCCGGGGGATAAGCCGACGATGGATATTATTCAGACGGCGACGGGTCCTGGGATGGCCCAGGTGACGACGCTGGTTGCAGCGGTGAAGGCGGCGGGGTTGGTGGAGACGCTGAAGGGAGCGGGGCCGTTCACGGTTTTCGCGCCGACGAACGAGGCGTTTGCGAAGTTGCCGGCGGGGACGGTGGATGATTTGTTGAAGCCGGAGAATAAGGACAAGCTGGTGAAGATTTTGACGTTTCATGTGGTGTCCGGCGACAACGATTCGAAGGCGGTCATGGGGATGACGAGCGCGAAGACGGTGGAGGGGGATACGCTGAGCATCATGATGAAGGATGGGAAGGTGATGCTGGGCAATGACAAGGCGATGGCGACGGTGATCAAGCCGGATATCAAGTGCACCAATGGGACAATTCATTGGGTGGACACGGTGTTGATGCCGGCGAACTGAGAATACGCTTGGGATGGGGAGAGATTGGGGCGGCGGTGCGTGAGTGCCGCCGCCTTTTTTTTGGTTAAAGGTGGATACCGGTTTCGCTGGATCGCGAATCGCCGAAGAGGGCATTGAGCCCTCTTCGGCGATCACAGCCGAGGGCGGCTGTGCCACATTCAGGCGAGGGTGATGGGGGAGGATGGGGGGTGTTGTTGGATGAAAGGAGGGCGGTTACGGTATGCGGTGCGTCGGGGAGGCCTTTTGGTGCAAGCGCCGCTTATGTCGAATGATGCTGATGATGATTATGGGTTGATGCGGGCGATTGGCGCGGGGGATGGCGCTGCGCTGCGGGTGTTTTATGAGCGGCATTCGAGTGCGGTTTATACGTTGTGCGTGCGGATGTTGAGGGATGTGCAGGAGGCGGAGCAGTTATTGACGGATGTGTTCTTTGAAATTTGGAGCAGCCGTGGGCGATATGATGAGGAGCGGTCGAATCCGTTGACGTATTTGATGCGGATCACGCGGAGCCGGGCGATTGATCGGCTGCGGCGCAAGGGGCCGCCGGGGAGTAGCGGCGGTGTGTCGCTGGATCCAGCGGGTGGGATTGATGTGGCGATTGAGGATGCTCCGGGGACGGCGGCGGAGCTTGATGAGAATCGGGTAATGGTGATGAAGGCGTTGCGGGTGTTGGATGTGGATCAGCGGGCGGTGATTGAGTGTGCGTATTACGAGGGATTGAGTCATGCGCAGATCGCGGCGAAGTTGAATAAGCCGCTGGGGACGGTGAAGAGTTGCATGCGGCAGGGATTGGTGCGGTTGCGTGAAGTGCTGGGACAAACACAAGGGACCAGTGAAAAGAGGACGGAGCTATCGTGACCTGTCAGGAACGGCGAGACCTGTTATTGCTTTACGTGACCGGGGTGCTGGAGCCCGCGGAAGCGGAGGCGCTGCGCGATCATTTGCGTACGGGTTGTCCGGCGTGTGCGGGTGCGTTAGCGGAGGCGGAGGCGACGGTGCATCAGATTCCGCTGGGATTGCCTCGGACGGCGGCACCGGCGAGCGCGTGGGAGAAGTTGGAGATGCGGGTGGCGTTGCAGGAGCATGCGGAGGGGGGTGCGGAAGGACCGCGGGAGGGGATGAGGCTGTCGGAGATGTCGGTGTCGCCGAAGGGGGCGTCGTGGGCGTTTGGGTGGACAGGGTGGGCGGCAGCGGCGGCGGTTGCGGTGGTGATGGGGATTTTGCTGCGGAACGCGAATGTGCGGATGAGTGAATCGATGGCGGCGGCGGAAAAATCAGCGCGGGATGTGCATGTGCTGCAGCAGGCATTGATCGCGGCGGGGGATGAGAGCCACCAGTTGACGACGCGGGTGGCGAGTTTGGAACAGAAGGTGAAGAGCCTGGATGAGGAGCATGGGAAGTTGCTGGTGGCGATGGATGAATCGAAGCGGACGTTGCTGGAAGAGTTGATGCGGTCGGAGCAGTTTCGCGCTGGCGTCGGGGGAGATGGCGGGGGTGACGGGGACGCTGTTTTGGAATAAGGAGGCGCGGACGTGGACGTTGATGGGGAGCCATGTGAAGCCGGCGGCGGCGGGGAAGACGTATGAGTTGTGGGTGATTACGGCGAAGGGTGAGAAGATCGCGGCGGGGACATTTGTGCCGGACGGGGCGGGGAGGGTGATGCATGAGACGAAGTTGCGTGCGGGGATGGGGGAGATCGCGGTGGCGGCGGTGACGGATGAGCCGTTGGGTGGGGTGGAGGTTCCGACGGGGAAGGTGCAGTTTTTGACGAAGATTGGGGGGAAGGAGTGAGATATTGGGGTGATGGTGGTGCCGCGAAAAGGCAAGCCGGGTCGGGGGCACAGGTGGTGGTTGAGTGATGAATTTTTTTGGGTGTGTGCTGTGATGGGATTGAAGAGTGTGGAGGAGTGGTTTGAGGGGGTTTGGGCGGATCGGGAGGAGAGGTTGTATCGGGGGTTCTTTGGAGAGGGGGAGGTGCGGGTGTATGCGTTGCCGGAGGCGGTTTTTTTGGGGTTGGGGAAGGGGGATGTGGATCCGCGGTTTTTGACGCATACGGTGTTGGAGTATTCGCCTGCGGAGGGGAACGATGGGAAGAGGGATTGGATTTATGTGACGTCGGGGATGTCGAATCCGTGGGGGGAGACGGCGGAGACGGCGGATGCGAAGGGGTATTCGGGGTTGGGGTTTGAGTTGGTGATGCATACGCGGGAGCGCGCGGGGTGGGCGGTGGGATTGCTGCATCGGTTGATGGCGATACAGTTGCTGGTGGCGACGGAGGAGGCGGCGGGGGCGTTGCTGGAGCGCGGGGATTGGATTCCATTAGGTGGGGTGCTGGGAGGGGAGGGGGGGGAGGGGTGCTTGACGCATTTGGTGGTGGCGGGGCCGGAGATGGGCGTGGGGGTGGAGACGCGCGCGGAGGGGGGTTATCCGGCGGGGTTTGAGTTGGCGTCGGGACGGGTGGATTTCTTTTTGATGGTAGGGATCTCGGGGCGGGAGTGTGAGTTTTTGAAGACGCAGGGGGTGGAGGCGCTGGTGGGGTTGTTGAGGCATTGGGAGGTTTTTCCGAGGACGGAGGTGGGGAGGGGGAGTGTGGTTTGAGGAGGGGAGAATGCTGAATTATGAATTATGAATGATGAAAGGGGGAGGGGTGGGGTGGTTTGTGGGGTTGGGTGTTGAGGCGATGGGCCCGCGTTGCTGAGGCGATGGGTGTTTGGTTTATTTTTTTTAGGGGGGGGTGGTTTGGAAGGTGGATTCGATGTGGTGGATGAGGGAGTTGAGGGTGGGGGTGTCGAGGGCGGGGTGGGCGTTGGTGATGTCGATGGGGTGGTCGAGGGGGACCCAGCTTTTGCAGCCGGCGTAGGCGAGGGTGTTGGGGATGGTGATGGGGGTTGGGAGGGAGAATGCGCGGACGATGACGAGGTAGAGGGGTTTTTCGGCGCGGTAGTTGAAGCGCATGTCGATGAGGGGCGGGGCCCAGAGGTGGAGGTCGGAGAGGGCGTCCATGGCGGGGCGGGAGGGGACCTGGAGGATGCGTGCGACTTCGGCGTAGCCGCGGATTTGGAGGGTGGTGGGTTCGGTGGTGATGGGGGTGATTTCGGCGCGGCGGTGGGGTTTGATCATGTCGGGATTTTGGTGGATGAAGGTGGGGTAGAGGAGGAAGCGATTTTGTTCAAGTTCGAATTCGTTGTTGGATTCGAGGATGCCGCCCTTGCGGAGGAGGATGGCCTGACGGCCGGCGAGGAGGTCGGAGATGAGGAGGTTCCATTCTTTGAGGGCGATGGTGAGAGAGTTTGTCATGTGGGGCTTATGCTTTCGTTCGAGCGTGCCAAAGGTCCGGGTCGCGCCGGGAATGGTGGACAGCGATAACGATGATCTCAGAATTGGCGATCTTATAGAAGATGCAAAACGGAAATATGGTCAGGGTGGCTTTGCGGTAGGGCGGAATGTGGGTGGCAGGATATAGGTATGGGTTGGATTCCAGACGGTGGAGGAGTTGCATTGCTTCGCTACGGAAACGGTCGCCTAATCCTGTGCGCTCCTCTTCGTAGTAATCAACGGCATCGGCGATATCGAATACGGCCCACAGGCTCAGGGATAATTGATATCTCATGAGGCGACGTTCTCATGAGCGGCTCTGCGTTGATCGAGATATGCGCGGGCTTGTTCCAAGGACAGCTTATTTTCCGGATGATCGAGCATGTCCTGGGAACGTCGATCGAGTTCGGCTCGGAGTTCAGGGGTCATGTCGGGATCGTGGGCGGAGTCGGGGAGTTGGTTAATTACTTGCTCGATGATGTTGCGCTGCTGATCTGGTGGTAGACGCAGAATTTCGGCGATGATTTCGTCTTTGCTCATGTGGGCTCCGATGCTTGGGCGGATTGTATTATAACGGAATGGGGGCGAGGGGTGCGCGGGATTTTTGGGTGAGGGGTGGGTGCCGCGAAAAGGCAAGCCGGATCGGAGGAACATTAGAAAATGAGGGGGTTGGGCGGGTGGGTTGGGCGATTTTGAAGGTTGTTGGGGTTCGCATACAATTCTTGTTTCGATGGTTTTTAATAAGAAGCGGAGCAGACAGTGGCTAATGAGTTGGCGACGGTTTTTGATGTGGTGATTATTGGGTCGGGGCCGGGCGGGTATGAGGCGGCGGTGCATGCGCATCAGTTGGGGAAGAGCGTGGCGTGCGTGGAGAAGGCGGAGTTGGGGGGGATTTGTTTGAATTGGGGGTGCATTCCGACGAAGGCGTTGATTCATGATGCGGAGTTGTTTCATGAAGTGACGCATGAGGCGGCGGCGTTTGGGCTGGTGGTGGATAAGACGAAGTTGCAGTGGGAGAAGATTGTGGGGCGGTCGCGCGCGGTGGCGGGGACGCTGTCGGGGCAGATTGGGTTTTTGTTTAAGAAGAACAAGGTAGTGAGCGTGAAGGGGACGGCGTTTGTGCCGAAGGCGGGGGTGGTTGAGGTGAAGAATGAGAAGGGGGAGGTGGTGGAGACGCTGCAGACGAAGCATATTTTGGTATGTACGGGGGCGCGGAACCGGGAGTTGCCGAATTTGAAGCCGGATGGGAAGAACGTGATCACGTCGCGCGAGGCGATGACGTTGAAGGAGATTCCGAAGCGGATGGTGATTATTGGGGCGGGGGCGATTGGGGTGGAGTTTGCGTACATTTATGGGGAGTTTGGGACGGAGATCACGATCATTGAGATGTTAGAGAGGATATTGCCGATTGAGGATGAGGAGGTTTCGGAGCGGCTGGAGACGATATTCAAGAAACGGGGGATGAATATTCGGACGCGGTCGCGGACGGAGAAGTTGGAGGCGACGGAGAAGGGGGTGAAGGTCACGGTGACGAATTTGGCGGACAACAAGCAGGAAGTGATTGAGGCGGACAAGGTGCTGGTGGCGATCGGTGTGACGGGGAATGTGGAGAATTTGTTTGCGCCGAATGTGCAGCCGGAGATTGTGAAGGGGCATATTAAGGTGGGGAAGGATTTTCAGACGACGGTAAAGGGGATCTATGCGGCGGGGGATGTGATTGGGCCGCCGTGGCTGGCGCATGTGGCGACGATGGAGGCGAAGATAGCGATTGAGCATATGTTTGCGGAGGGAGGGAAGGCGCGGGAGATGGATTACACGGTGGTACCGGGGTGTACGTATTGTGTGCCGCAGGTGGCGTCGGTGGGGTTGACGGAGAAGCAGTGCAAGGAGCAGGGGCTGGAGTATGAGGTAGGGAAGTGGAATTTCGCGGCGAATGGGAAGGCGTTGGCGATTAATGCGCCGGATGGATTTGTGAAGTTGATATTTGGGAAGCCGTATGGGGAGTTGCTGGGGGCGCACATGCTGGGCGCGGAGGTGACGGATATGCTGGCGGAGTTGGTGCTGGCGAAGCGGTTGGAGGCGACGAAGGAGGAAATTGTGACGACGATTCACGCGCATCCGACGTTGTCGGAGGCGGTGATGGAGGCGGCGGGGCAAGCGGGCGGGCATGGGAAATAGTCGGCGGTGGGGATTTGGCGTAGAATGAATTTGGTGATGATGTTTTGATTTTTTGATTTCTGTGGCAGGATTTTTAGACGCCGATGTCGAACACACCGAATAATCCGTTTGATCCGACGCCGCAGGAGAAGGGGCCGTGGTTGTATTCGGGGGTGAACCCACCGGCACCTGGGTATGTTCCGCCCCGTACCCCTATTTCCCCCCCCCCACTCTTCCGCTCCTTCTACGCCTTCATCGTCTGAATCCACTTCACCCCCCCTACCGAGCGGGCCGGCGACGTCTGTGCCGGTGAAATCGTATGGGCCTCCGGCGACGACTTTTGCGAATCCGTTTGCGCGGGCTGCGACGGGGTCAGGGCAAGCGGCGAAGAAGCATGATGAGAGTTCGCTGGCGAGCATTATTGATACGATCGAGGCGATCATCATTGCGTTGATTCTGACGCTGACGTTTCGGGCGTTTATCGTGGAGGCATTTGTTATTCCGACGGGGTCGATGGCGCCGACGCTGTTCGGCGCGCATGTGAATGTGATTTGTCCGAAGTGCGGATATGTATTCACGCGGGAGACGACGCTGGATAAGCAGCGGATGGGGGCGAATCTGGTGCAGATGAATGAGCATGCGGAGCTGACGGACAACCGGGCGATACCGTCGGAGCAGGCGTACAACTATATTTTTTGTCCGAATTGCGCGTATCCGATCGATCCGCAGCAGCTTCCGCAAAGGTTGCCGCCGGTGACGATCACGGATGGCAATGCAGGGGCGCGGTCGGTGCCGTTTGCGTGGACGAATAATGGGGACCGGATATTGGTGATGAAGTATTTGTATGCGTTGGCGGATCCGCATCGGTTTGATGTGATCGTGTTCAAGGAGCCGATGCATGGGCGGGACAATTTCATCAAGCGGCTGATTGGGCTGCCGGGGGAGACGGTGGAGGTGATCAATGGGGATGTGTTTATTGGCGAGCCGGGGAAGAGTGCGGCGGGTGATTTGATGATCGCGCGGAAGCCGGCACATATTCAGCGGGCGCTGTGGCAGGTGGTTTACGACAATGATTTTTATCCACGGGACGAGGGCGGGCCGCGGGATGATGGGTCGGTGTGGACGAATCCGTGGGCGGGCGCGGGGGCGACGGCGGAGCAGTGGGACAACCGGGCGGAGAAGACGGTGTTCACGTATGCGGGGGCGGGCGGGGACATTGCAGTTTAAGGCGCGGAATCATTACACGTTTAATGTGCTGGGGTATGACAACGATATTCCGGAGATAGGGAATGGGTTTCGGGGGCGGACGCTGTTTCGTGCGACGGATCTTCGGCTGGAGACGGTGTGGACGCCGAGCACGGCGACGAGCGGGAGTTTGACGTTGTCGCTGGGGCAGCCGCGGAATTTGGTTCGGGTGCGGTGGAATAGCCAGGGGTTGGAACTGCTGCGATATAACGCGACGGCGCGGCAGTATGAGTCGGTGGAGTCGGTGCGGGCGGATGCGGTGCCGCGGATTGAGATGAACCGGGCGTATCAGGTGGCGCTGGACAATGTGGACCGGACGGTGAGGGTGTTTATTGATAATAAGATGGTGCTGGAGCACGAGATGCGGTGGACGGCGGCGGATGCGCTGGAGGAGATGAAACTGCAGCGGCAGGAGATGCATGAGGATGCGAGCAAGCCGGTCGTGAGCATTGAGGTGAGCGGACCGAGCAGACTGGGGCATTTGAAAATTTTACGGGTATCTTTATTACACGCAGAATCCGGGGGAGAATCCGAGTTTGACGACGGCGAACGCGAACTATCCGTTGACGCTGGGCGCGGACGAGTTTTTTGCGATGGGGGACAATTCGCGTCGGAGTTCGGACGGTCGGTTGTGGGATTCGGTGGTATCCGCCGTTGGATGATTTGGGGACGCGGCGTGGGATAGTTCCGCGACGGTATTTGCTGGGGAAGGCGTTTTTTGTGTATTGGCCGGCGGGGTTCAGGCCGGATGGGAGCGATAGTGTGCCGTCGGGGGTGAATATACCGTTGGTGCCGAATACTGGGGATATGCGGTTGATTCGGTGAGGGAGGGGGGGTGGGTGGACGGGGGCGCGGGGGGGCGGGGTGTTGAGGCGCGGTGGGCCTTGCGTTTCCACGCAAGGCTATTTTTCGCAAGGTTATTGAGGCGCGCGGTTTGCAATTGATTCGTTGAATTGTGGTTTGACGAGGAGATTGCCATGGCTATGGAAGCTCGAGAGGGGACACGGCTGTGCAGTGTTTGTGAAGAGCCGATTGGGGAAGAGCGGTTGGAGGTGTTGCCGGAGACGAGTTTGTGCGTGAAGTGTGCGAGGAAGTATCCGCCGCGGGTGATTGATGCGGGGAGTTTGGACTTGAGTGAGGCGAGTCCGATTAATAAGAATGGATTTGCGCCATCGGATTGAGAGGGTGGTCAGGAGGGGCTGAATCGGGCTGCGATTAGTTCTTCGGGGGTCAGGATGGGAAAAGCGGCTTTTGGAAAATGGGCTACATTCCGGCTTACAAGGAAGTCGGCGTTTGCCCGGACGGCGCTGTGATATTGGATGGCGTCCTCAAAATCTCCCATGCCCGCGCCAATGGCTTGATTCAATAATTTGGCGTCAAGTGCAACGGGTTCAAATACGTCCCGCAAAAGTGCCAACATTTTTCCGGCGGCATGGCGGCCGTTTAATTTTCTGACGATGTAATAGATGTTGTTAAAACTGATGACGGAAATGGATCCATGGATCTTTCCCTCCTCGCAGAGGGTCCATATTCTGGCGGAAGCTTTGTAGTGAGGTTCGCGCTTTGCGAGAACATCGAGCAGGACATTGGTGTCAACGAATATGTTCACGGATCACAACCTGTATTTTTGAAGAAGGGCGTCTTCAAGGAGTTGGCGATCCGTTTTGCTCCGGCGGGGTTTGATGATGCCGGTGGCTTTTTGCGTGAGTCGTCCCACGGATGGATGTGGATTCGTGGTATCGCCGATTGAGCGTACGAAGCGGTCAAATAAGGCAGAGACGCTGGTTTTCTGATCGGCAGCGAGTCGCTTCGGCGCGTGACTATGGTTTCATCGGCACTTAGGGTAAGTTTTTTCACCATTGCAGTCTCCTACGTATGATGGTTTATGGAGTATACGTATATTCTAGGGCAATCGCAAAGTAATTTGCACGCCACATTTTATGGAATGTATAGCTCGCTGAGCTTGCGTGAGGGGCGGCGGGCGGTGACGATTTCGTTATGAGTACGAATACACATTTGACGGCGTGGGTGGAGGAGGTGGCGCGGTTGACGTTGCCGGAGCGGATTTATTATTGCACGGGGTCGGCGGAGGAGTATGAGCATTTGTGCCATGAGATGGTGGAGACGGGGACATTTATCAAGTTGAATGCGGAGAAGAGGCCGAACTCTTTTTATTGCCGGTCTGATCCGGCGGATGTGGCGCGGGTGGAGCAGTTCACGTTTATTTGCTCGGCGAAGAAGGAGGAGGCGGGGCCTACGAATAATTGGGCGGAGCCGGGGGAGATGAAGGAGAAGTTAAGGAAGCTGTTTGCGGGGTCGATGCGAGGGCGGACGATGTACGTGGTCGCGTATTCGATGGGGCCGATTGGGTCGCCGATGGCGAAGATTGGGGTGGAACTGACGGATTCGGCGTATGTGGCAGCGTCGATGCATATCATGGCGCGGATCGGGACGCGGGTTCTGGAAACGATGGGCGAGAGCGGGGAGTTTGTGCGAGGGCTGCACTCGGTGGGGGCACCGCTGGATGAGACGGCGGCGGATGTGCCTTGGCCGCACAATCGGGAGAACAAGTATATTTGTCATTTTCCGGAGTCGCGGGAGATTTGGTCGTTTGGGTCGGGGTATGGAGGGAATGCGCTGCTGGGGAAGAAGTGCCATGCGCTGCGGATCGCGTCGGTGCAGGCGCGGGATGAGGGATGGATGGCGGAGCATATGCTGATTCTGAAGCTGACGAGTCCGCAAGGGGAGCATAAATATATTGCGGGGGCGTTTCCGTCGGCGTGCGGGAAAACGAATCTGGCGATGCTTGATCCGACGCTGGTGGGGTGGAAGGTGAAGACGATTGGGGATGACATTGCGTGGATGAAATTTGGTGCGGATGGGCGGTTGTATGCGATCAATCCGGAGGCGGGATTTTTTGGGGTTGCGCCGGGGACGAGTTATGCGTCGAATGCGAATGCGATGAAGACGATCACGCGGAACACGATTTTTACGAATTGTGCGCGACGGAGGATGAGGATGTGTGGTGGGAGGAGATGACGAAGCCGGCACCGGCGAATCTGGTGGATTGGACGCGTCGGCCGTGGACGGGGAAATCACGTCGGCGTGCGGCGCATGCGAATGCGAGGTTCACGGTGCCCGCGCGGCAATGTCCGGTGATTGCGCCGGAGTGGGAGGACCCGGGGGGCGTGCCGATATCGGCGATATTATTTGGCGGCCGGAGGGCGACGACGGTGCCGTTGGTGCAGGAGGCTTTGTCGTGGCGGCATGGGGTGTTTTTAGGATCGATCATGGCGTCGGAGACGACGGCGGCGGCGGCGGGAAAGACGGGAACGTTGCGGCGGGATCCGATGGCGATGTTGCCGTTTTGTGGGTACCACATGGGTGATTATTTTGCGCATTGGTTGAAGATCGGGGAGGCTGGGGAAGTGGGGAAGTTGCCGCGGATATTTCATGTGAACTGGTTTCGGAAGGATGCGAGCGGGAAGTTTTTGTGGCCGGGGTATGGGGAAAATGTGCGGGTGTTAAAGTGGGTGTTTGATCGGTGCAATAAGGGGGTGGGTGATGAGGTGTTGGGGGTGAAGACGGCGATTGGGTATTTGCCGACGGCGGGGTCGATCGATCGGGCGGGATTACCGGTAGCGGACGGGGAGATGCGGGAGCTTTTGCGGGTGGATGGGGCGGCGTGGCGTGGGGAGATTGGGTCGATTCGGGCGCATTATGGGATTTTTGGGGAGAGGTTGCCGCAGGGGTTGGTGGAGGAGTTGGAGAGTTTGGAGCGGGGGTTGGAGGGGGTGTGAGCAGGACGGCACGATGAAGGGGGGGAGGGGCTAGGCCTTGGGACGGCGTCTTTTGAAAAATGCTCTGTGGAGGGAGTGAGTTTTTTTTGGCAAGGCGCGTGCCGGTTGGGGGGAAGGGTGGGGAGCGCCTCCCTGATGGTCGCGGTACAGAGGGTTGTGTGTGGAGGGGGGCGCGGTCAAAAAAAAGAACCCCCACCTTTCGCGCAAGGCGGGGGGCATGGAGAGAACCGTGTGAGCCCCGGACACGAATGAACTACCGACGCGTCGTGTCTCTCTCTCCGGGGCAAATAATTCCCTTGACGGGACGAATATTTTCAAGCGACTGCAGGACTCCGGCGATTACGGTTGCCGGTTTTTTGATGAGGGGTCAGTGGCGTTTTCTGCGGAGGAGCAGGAGGCCGCTGATTCCAAGGATGCCGAGGCTGGCGGGCTCTGGGGTCGGGGCCGGGGGCGGCGGGGTCGAGCCGCTGAGGGCTTCGAGGTCGAGATTATCGATGACGGGCCCGCAGAAAACGTTGCCGGTATTGAAGGTGCTGGGGAGGCCGGTGGGCATGAGCGCGGAAAGGGTGAGGGTGACGGCGCTTGCGTTGGGGGTGAAGTCAACGGTTTCCTGAAGGTACTGCATGTTGGTTTTGGTGCGTGTGCCGGCGGTGCCACTGAAGAGGGTGGGGGCGAGGTCGGTGTTGCTGGCGGTGATCTGGAGGAACTTGGTGGATGAGATTTCGTTGGTGATATTTTCGGGGTTGATGGAGAAGTCGAAGGTGAGGGCGTAGGCGCTGCCGGGGGTAAGGCCTGTGACGGTTTGGGAGATGATCCCGATGCCGGAGGTGCCGATCATATCGACGCTATAGCTGCCCTGGGTGTTCTGCCAGTAGGCGGTGGGGACGATGTCGATGCAGGCGCCGCCGATGGACCATCCGGTGAGTGCGTTGGCGTTGATGGAGCTGGAGGCGTGGATGAGGCCGTCGGGGTACATGAGGCCGGGGTTGGCGGCGAGTTGTGCGGTAGTGACTTCGAGGCCGCCGTTGACGAGCAGGTTCGCGTGTGCAAGTTGGGGACTAACGATGGCTGCACAAAGCGCAGCGGTGGCGAGTACGGACAAGGTCGTTTTCATGGCTCTCTCTCCAAAATTTTTCCACTCTCGGCGACCGATCTCTCTTTCGGTCTGCCGGGCTGAACGTGGGTTTTAATACTCGCGTTCAGTTGCTCAACTATGGCTCGGGTTTGAGTTGATGCAAGGCGGGAATGGATAGTTCGACCGGAATGCAAAAGATTTTCTTATCGGAGGTTATGAGCGTTTTGGTCCTAGAAAATGGTGGGCTTTTGAGGGGTGTCGGAGGTGTGAGGGGTGGGGGGTTTGGGGGTTGGTTTTTGTGGTGTTGGGGGGAGTTGAGAGGTAGCAGTTTATGTTTGTTAGTGGGATCTGCGATGCATGCACATGTTGGCTGCAAAAATGAAAACCGCCATCGCGTGGGGCGATGGCGGTGGGAGTTTTATAAGGATGTGGGCCGAGGATTATTTAACGAGGACTTCGGTTTCGATGGTGGTGCGGAGTTTTTCGAGGGCCTTGTTTTGGATTTGGCGGACGCGTTCTTTGGTGACGCCGATGACGCGGCCGACTTCTTCGAGGGTCATTGCGGGGGCGTCCTGGCCGCGGTTGATGGCGAAGCGAGCCTGGATGACGGTCTTCTCCACATCGGAGAGTTGAGCGCGGTTTTCACCGATGATGCGTTGGAGTTCTTCCACCGCATCCTGTTCGACGTCGGCGCGCTTGGTTTCCTGATAGTTCGATTTTTCCATGGCGGGATCGAACTCCGTCGGGAAGGCCTGGCGATAGCGGCTGGTCTTCATGGCGATACGGCTGAAGGCCTTGAGAATGGCGCGGCAGGCGTAGGTGCTGAACTTAAAGCCGCGACCGATGTCGAATTTCTCGACGGCTCGGAGGAGAGCCATGTTGCCTTCGGAGACGAGCTCGCCGAAGTCGACTTCGCTCATGCGGGTGCGTTTGGCCATGGCCAGCACGAGAGCCAAGTTGGCCTGCGTGATGATTTCACGGGTGTCTTTGACGCGGGCGTACCAGAGTACGATTTCGCGAGCGCCGCCCTTGCTGGGGTGGGTTTTGAATCGTTTAACGACGGCCTGGGCACGCATGCGGGCGTAGTTGTAACGCAGGAAGACGTGCTTCTCCTGAGCGGTGGTCAGGAGGCTTGAGCTGGGCGCGGAGTGGGCGACGAGTTCATCATCGACGAGCGGGTGGTACCAGCTAGTGGATGCGGGTGCGATGGCCATTCCTTCGGTGACGAGTTCGCGCTCGGCACCGGGCTTTTTGAAGAGGTCGTTCTGGACATAGTCGAGATTCGCGGTCATCGCTTCGAGCAGGGACTCTTGTTGGGAGTCCGAGAGATCAGCGATGGCGGCGCGATGGCGGGCGTTAGGCTCGAAGGAAGGGACCACGACTGTTGGGGTGGCTTCCAGAGCGTCTGGGAGGATGGGGGGAAGGGATGTGGCGATTGCGGTCATGACCGGCTCCTTGCCGCCTTGAAAAAGGAAGGCAGCTATCTTCTATACGAAACAAACGGGATACCGTGCTTAAGAATCTTCTCAGGATCGAGTGAATTCCATAAGGGATGCAGGATACCCGGTTTAAGTTGCCAATTTGAACGGCTGTCCGCCTCCGATAGGTGGACACTGCCGTTTGGGCAAGCCGGCACTGCCAAATGCGGTTGGCAGTGGCCGTTGCTTCGTACTTCTATACGCGTCGTGAGGGGATGGATGGTGCAACGAATAATGTGGAAAGGAGGATTTTTTTTGAATTGACGAAATGGTCGCTTGTGCGAAGGGAGGGGATTGGCTGGCTTGAGGTGGGGTGGGATTTTGGGGAAGCGGGTGGTGTGGGTGATGAGGCGCGGTGCCCGCGCTGCTGAGGCAGCGGGCGTCGGCGTTGGTGTTTGTGGGAGGGGAGGAGGTCTTGTAGGGGGCGTGAAAAAGCCCGTAGCATTTTTGGGGCTACGGGCTTTTTGATTGGGATGAGAACGTGACCGGCTTAGGCGCCGGCGGGTTCTTTTTTCTTTTTGGATTTGGTTTTGGTTTTGGGGGCGGCCTTGGGTTGGACCTTGGCGATGCCGACGAGTTGGACGATGACCCAGTCGGCGGCGTCGCCGATGCGCCACTCGGAGGTTTTGACGATGCGGGTGTAGCCGCCGTCGCGATCCTTGAAGTGGGGGCCGATCTCTTTGAAAAGCTTTTGGACGACGGTGTCGTCGGCGAGCATTTCGTTGTCGTTGGGGTCGGCCATGAGACGATCGGCGAGGCGCGAGATGCAAATGCGGTGCGCGTGGAGCGTGCCTTTGCGGGCCTGCGTGATGATCGGCTCAATGAAGCGGACGAGTTCCTTGGCTTTGGGCAAGGTCGTCTTGATTTGGCCGTGCTCGATGAGCGACTGGGCCATGTTTCGGAGGAGGGCTTTGCGGTGCGACGGGGTGACGGATAACCGGCGACCGACGACTCTGTGACGCATAAATCACCTTTAGGGACAGGGTTCAAGGGTTCAGGGTACAAGGGTTCAAGGGTTTGGGAGGAAGAGCTTGGGGTTTTTTGAACCCTTGTACCCTTGCACCCTGAACCCTTGTACCCGGCAATCAGGCTCCGGCTGTGGCGTGGTCGGCGGTGCCGATGGTCATGCCGAGGGAGAGCCCGAGGTCTTGCAGCTTGCGTTTGACTTCGCGGAGGGAGGTTTTGCCGAAGCTGCGTACTTTCAGCAGGTCACCTTCCGTGAGTTTGACGAGGTCGGTGAGGGTGTGAATCTTGGCGGATTCAAGACAGTTGCTCGCGCGGACGGAGAGCTCCATGGTGCTGATGGACTGATTGAGCTTGTTTTGCAGCTCTTCGTTCATCTGCGGGGTGGCGATGACGTTGTCGGGGAGCTCTGCGTCGAGGTTGTCGCCGGGTTCAAAATATTGGACGAAGGCGTTGAGATGCTTGCGGAGGATCTTGGCGGCTTCAACGAGGGCCATGTCGGGGCTGATGGTGCCGTTGGTCCAGATTTCGAGGATGAGGCGATCGTAGTTGGTCTTCTGTCCGACGCGGGTGTCCTCGGTCTTGTAGCGGACGCGCGTGACGGGCGAGTAGACGGAGTCGATCGGGATGGTGCCGATGATCTGCTCTTCGGGGGTGTTTTCGAGGGCGGTGACGAAGCCGCGGCCCTTGTGGATTTCGAGTTCGAGGGTGAACTCGTTCTGGTTGGTGAGGGTGGCGATCACCTGGTTTTTATTGTGGATGGTGACGGCGGCATCGCCTTGAAGATCGCCGGCGGTAACAACGCAGGGTCCCTTCTTGGAGACGGTGAGCATTTTGGGGAGTTCGCTTTCCATCGAGATGATGATGGATTTGACGTTGAGGATGATGTCGGTGACATCTTCCATGACGCCTTCGACCTGGGCGAACTCGTGCTCGACGCCGCCGATCTTGACCGAGATGGGTGCAGCGCCTTCGAGGGAGGAGAGGAGGATACGACGGAGAGAGTTGCCGACGGTGGTGCCGAAGCCACGTTCAAAGGGCTCGACGACGAACTTGCCGTAGGTTTCGGACTGGACGGTTTCGTCGTGTTCGACACGGGTGGGCAGCTCAAGGCCGCGCCAACGGATACGCATGGTGGTTTCCTTTCGTTATTGCCCGACGGATTATCGCTCGAAAGAGCATCTGGTCACGTGCGGGCGGGAGTGGTTAAGTATAGGGGCCCTAGGGGCTTTTGGGGCCTTGCGTTTTCACGCGAGGCTACGTTTTGGCCTGCGTTTTCACGCGAGGCGGTTTTATACGCGACGTTTCTTCGGGGGACGGCAGCCGTTGTGGGGGAGTGGGGTGTTGTCTTCGATGGCGGTGATTTTGAGGCCGCTGTTTTGGAGTGCGGTGATGGCGGATTCACGTCCTGAGCCGGGGCCTTTGACGCGGACTTCGACTTCCTGGAGTCCGTATTTTTTGGCTTTGGCGGCGCACTGTTCAGCGGCGCGGGTGGCGGCGAAGGGGGTCGACTTGCGAGCGCCCTTGAAGCCGACGGTGCCGGCCGAGTCCCAGGCGAGGGTTTCGCCGTTGACGTCGGTGATGGTGACCTGAGTGTTGTTGAAAGAAGCCTTCACGTGGGCGATGCCCTTGATGACGTTCTTTCGGACTTTCTTTTTGCCAGTTTTGGCCATGAGGGGATCCTTTGATAGTGGGCTCTTACGGATTGGGCCGTGCGACGAGCACGGCTAGTCCTGACCCGGGTGCTTGGTTAAGCGGTTAAGTAGTTAAATAGTTAAGTAGGCTGCGGGTGCCTGGGGTGGTTCGATGGTACTTCACCATTTAACCACTTAACTATTTAACTCATCTTAGCCGTGGAGTTCTTTGACGCCTTTCTTGCCGGCGACGGTTTTGCGTGGGCCCTTGCGGGTGCGGGCGTTGGAGCGGGTGCGTTGGCCGCGGGTGGGGAGGCTGCGGCGGTGACGGGAACCGCGGTAGCTTTGGATGTCCTTGAGGCGTTGGATGTTCTGTTGGATTTGGCGGCGGAGGGCACCTTCGACGGGGTGGCGCGGTCGATGATGTTCACGATGCGACCGATCTCGTCTTCGTTAAGCTCGCGGGCTTTTTTGTTGGGATCGATGCCGGCTTCGCCGAGGATGGACATGGCGTTGACGGGACCGATGCCGTAGATGTAACGGAGGGAGATGCGGATTTGTTTGTCGAGGGGTAAGTCGACACCAACGATGCGGGGCATGGGGAACTCCTGTGTGCGGCGGGAATCACGTGAGCGAGAGAGGTCTCGGGTTCGTGCATCCGGCCAAAGTTGTGAAGAGTGAAGTGGTTAAGTCGTTAAATTGTTAAATACGTTGCGAGACTTATTTAACTATTTAACCATTCACCACTTAACCACGATTAGCCTTGACGTTGTTTGTGGCGTGGGTCGGCTTTGCAGACGACTCGGAGGACGCCGTTGCGTCGGACGATGACGCAGTGTTCGCAGATTCGCTTGACGGATGAACGGACCTTCATGGGAGACTCCCTGTTCCAATCTGCTGACTGACGCCGTGTTCGATCTGTCGATTAGGTTCGGGTGCTTTTTTAAAGTCAGCAGCTCGAAGATCGCGGCAAAATAATTGTGTGAACGTGGTGGCACGTTCGGGGGCCTTGCGTTTCCACGCAAGGCTGGTTTTCATGCGGGCTAGTTTCTCATCACGATGCGGCCGCGGGCGAGGTCGTAGGGGCTGAGTTCCACGGTGACGCGGTCGCCGGGGAGGATGCGGATGAAGTTCATTCGCATTTTTCCGGAGACGTGGGCGATCATGGTGTGGTTGCTGCCGTTTTCGAGTTTGACACGGAACATTGCGTTGGGCAACGACTCGAGCACGGTGGCATCAACCCTGAGAGCATCTTCCTTGGGCATTGTGTTGGTTAAGTGGTTGAGTGGTTAAGTGGTTAAATAGGGGGAGGCAGCCTTCGCTACTCGACCATTTAACCAATGAACCTCATGACCACCTATCTCCTTGTTATCGTCCGTCGGTCAAAACTTCGGATCCGGTCGCCGTGACGGCGATCGTGTGCTCCGTGTGAGCGGCGGGGGTATTGTCCTTGGTGACGACTGTCCAGCCATCATCGAGAACGACTACATCCGATTTGCCGAGGATGACCATGGGTTCGACGGCCAAGGTCATACCAGGCTGCAAATAAAAATCACCTCGTTTGAGGAATTCTCCGGAAACGAAGTTGGGCACCTTTGGGTCTTCGTGCATGCGAGTGCCGATGCCATGCCCGACGAATTCTTTGACGCAGGAGAAGCCGTTGTGTTCGACGTGCTCCTGCATTTTTTTAGCGACATCGGACCAGCGGCGGCCTGGCCGAATTTCGCGGATGGCGATGTCGAGTGTTTCCACGGTGACGGCGAGAAGTTTTTGGACTTCAGGCGAGATCGTACCGATAGGAATGGTGACGGCTGAGTCACCGCAATACCCGCCGAGGCGAATACCGCAATCAACGCTAACGATATCGCCGTCGTTGAGCACCCGGTCGCCGGGGATGCCATGGACGACTTCATCGTTGACGCTGATACAGGTATTTCCCGGGAAGCCTTTTCCAGGCTCATACGTCGGGTACCACTTGAACAGGCCCTGCCCACCGGCAGACATGTAAGTATCGTACACAATGCGATCTAATTCAAGCGTTGTCATGCCTGGACGGGCCAATTCTTTGGCGCGGGTGAGTGCTTTGTGGACAACGCGGCCGGAGATTCGCATTAACTCAAGGTCGCGACGGGATTTAAGATTGATCTTCATAAGGCACGCCAAAGCGTGAACTCCGGGTTTTTATTCGTCGTCGAAGTGGCGGCGGATTTTTTCGAGGACCTGGGCGGTGACTTCGTTGAGGGGGCCGCTGGTATCGACGGTTTTGAAGTTGCCAAGTTGGGCGTAGTAGGCGATGAGCGGGGCCATGGTTTCCTGATAGGTGGCGATGCGTTTTTGGACGACTTCGGGCTTGTCGTCCTCGCGGATGATGAGGGTGGCACCGTCATTGTCGCAGATGCCGGGAGTGTGCGGGGGCATGGAATCGAGGTGATAGACGGTGAGGCATTCGGGGCAGACGCGGCGGCCTTCGAAGCGGCGGGAGAGGACTTTGGGGTTGACGACGAAGTTGAGGATGAGCATGAGGGGGCGGTTGAGTTCAAAGAGCATGCGGTTGAGGGTTTGGGCCTGGGGGAGCGTGCGGGGGAAGCCATCAAGGACGAAGCCGGATTTGAGGCTGAGGATTTTCTGCTTCATGAGTTCGATCATGAGGTCGTCTGGGACGAGGAGGCCATTGTCGATGAAGTCGCGGATTTGTCGTCCGAGCGCGGAGCCGGAGGCCTTCTCGAAGCGGAGGATGTCTCCGCTGGCGAGGTGGGTGAGTGAGAATGTTTCACAGATACGCTGAGCCTGGGTACCTTTGCCGGAACCAGGGGGCCCAAGGAGGGCGAGTCTCATGCCGGCAACCCCTTGCGGGAAACGCGAAACGCAAAACACAAAACACAAAACGAAGAGTGTTGGTGCGCGATGTTCAAGCGGGAAGCCCCTTCGGGTTTCGCGCGTCGAAAGCGGACTGGGGCTGGGTGGGGCCACGGACGGGGCCACCCTTGGGGCGACGGATTTTGGATCCTGAGCCGCCGCCGGTGCTGCCTTCGGAAAAACCACCGTAGTTGCGCATAACAAGGTTGGCTTCGATGCGATTGACGAGATCGAGCATGACGCTGATGACGATGAGGACGCCGGTGCCTCCGAGGAACTGCGCGACCTGGAAATCCTGCGGGGTGCCGCCGAGCATTTGGGTGGCGGCGATGGAGGGGATGATGGCGATGACGCAGAGGAAAGCGGAGCCGACGTAGGTGATGCGGAACATGACGTTTTCGAGATAGTCGGCAGTGCGTTTTCCGGGGCGGAGGCCGGGGACGAAGGAACCGTAGTCGCGGAGTTGGTTGGCCATTTCCTTGGGTTGGAACTGGACGGTGTTCCAGAAGTAGCTGAAGAAGAAGATCATGCCGCAGAAGATGACGCTGTCGAGGTAGGTGCCGAAGTTGATGTTGGAGTGGAGGAATGCGATGGTTTTGGCGAGGGCGAGGTGCGCCATGCCGAAGTCTTGGGTTTTGACGGGTTCGGGGATTGCGGAGGCGAGCCAGGAGAAGCCCATGCGAGGGAAGAGCATGAGGGAACTGGCGAAGATGATCGGCATGACGCCGCCGTGGTTGACACGGAGGGGGAGGTATTGGGCTTGTCCGCCGTAGACGCGGCGGCCGCGCATTTGTTTGGCCTGCTGGATCTTGATGCGGCGTTGTGCCTGGGTGAGGAAGATGGAGCCTGCGACAACGAAGACGAAGCAGCAGACGAGGAAGAACATCACCTGCAAACTGATGGCTGCGGTCTGCATGTGTCGGCCGATGGATTGAAAGGCGAGTCCGATGCGATGAAAGTCGAGGGTGAAGAGGCCGCCGAAGACATTTTCGATGACGCCTGCGAAGGGAGATTTAGTGTAGACGTATGCGACGGAGTCGGGCATGCGGGAGATGATGCCGGCGGTGATGATGAGGGAGACGCCGTTGCCGATGCCGTATTCGTCGATCTGTTCGCCGAGCCACATGAGGAACATGGAGCCAGCGGTGAGGACGAGAATGCCCATGAAGAAGAACATGACAGGGTAATCGCCTTTGACGCCGGGGTAGAGGAGGAGGCGAGGGGAGTTGATCAGGTGGCTGACCCACATGGTGGCTTGAACGATGCAGACGCCGAAGGTGAGGTAGCGGGTCCACTCGTTGATTTTCCGCATACCGGGCTCGCCCTCTTTCTTGAGTTTTTCAAGAGCAGGGACGACGGTGCCCATGAGTTGGAGAATGATGGAGGCGGAGATGTAGGGCATGATGCCGAGGCCGAAGATGGTGGATTGGCCGAGATCGCCGCCAGAGAAGGTGGAGAGGTAATTGGAGAGAGCGCCGAGCGCGGAGTCGGCGGTGGCGAGGGCGTTGGCGTGAAGCGCGGGGGCGTTGACGCCGGGAAGCGGGACGTAGAAGCCGATGCGGTAGACGATCAGCATGCCGAGGGTGAAGAGGAGTTTTTTGCGGAGTTCCGGGATGCGGAAGATGTTGAGGAGTTTATTGAACAAAGGACCCTCAAGGAGAAGGGGGCGGAAGAGGCTTTTACGAGCGGGGTATTTTAGCTTCTCTGGAGCGGAAACCCAAATGCGTTGCGCGAGGACAGGGAATTCATGGAGTAAGCGAAAGTAGCTCCGTGGCGGAAGCCCGGGGCTTAACGCTCACACAAAAGAGGGGAACGCCAAAGCCCCGGGCTTCCGCCACGGAGCTACTTGATTTTCAGCGGCGCGACGAAGAGTCCGGCGAATGTTATTTGGATTTAGGTTTGGTGACTACGGGTTTTTGGCTCTTGAAGCGACCGTTCTTGGGGTTGACCTTGCTCTTGTTGCGGTCGAGTTCGTAGGCTTCGACGGTTCCGCCAGCCTTGGTGATTTTGTCGGCGGCCTGCTTGGTAAATTTGCCCGCGACGACGGTGAGTTTCTTGGTGAGTTCGCCGTCGCCGAGGATTTTGACGGGGTGGCGTTCATCGCGGACGAGGCCTTTGGCGATGAGAGCGGAGGCATCGACTTTGGCGCCAGACTCGAAGTGGAGTTCGAGATCGGAGACATTGACGATGCTGAATCGCTGGGCGAAGTAGTTGTTGTTGAAACCGCGTTTGGGGAGTCGGCGGAAGAGGGGCATGTTGCCGCCCTCGGAGCCGACCTTGATGGCACCGCCGGAGCGGGCACCGGAGCCCTTGCTGCCGCGGGTGGAAGTTTTTCCGTGGCCGGAGGATTCGCCGCGGCCGACGCGCTTGCGTTTTTTGTGAGCGCCCACCTGGACGGTAATTTCGTGGATCATCATGGGGGAATACCTCATCACGCGGGACTAAATTGCGGGGACGCCGGTGGTGATTTTCCGGTGCCCCTCGCCCCAATAGGGAAACGGGCCAAGCCCGTTACGGAGGGGACATGAGCGAGACGCCCATGTCATGTGGTTATGCAGTTTCGAGAGTGACGCCGCGGCTTTCGGTAATTTGCTCGCGGGTGCGGAGACTTTGCAGAGCTGCGAGGGCGGCTTTGCTGAGATTCTTTTTGTTGGTGCTGCCGTAGGCCTTGGTGAGGATGTCACGGATGCCGACGAGTTCGAGGACGGGGCGGACGAAGCGGCCAGCCTTGATGCCGGTGCCGGGACGCGCGGGGACGAGGCGGATGGAGCTCGCACCGAACTTGCCGGTGACTTCGTGGGGGATGGTACCGCCGGAGAGGGAGACCTTGACCATGCGACGACGGGCGTCCTTGGTGGCCTTTTCGACGGCGGCGGGGACTTCCTTCGCCTTGCCGTATCCGATGCCAATGCCACCAGCCTTATCGCCAGCGGCGACGAGTGCTTCGAAGGCGAAGTTCTTACCGCCCTTGACGACCTTGGCGGAGCGGAAGACACCGATGGTAGCGGATTCGACGCCGCCGCGATCGTCGTTGTCACGGTCGCGCTTGTTTCCACGTTCTGTCATGATTGCATTCCAGTCTTGAGTCTTGTGTTCTTGAGTCCTGGGTCCTGAGTTTTAGAACTTGAGGCCGGCTTCGCGGGCGGCGTCTGCGAGGGCCTTGACGCGGCCATGATAGCGGTAGCCGTTGCGATCGAAAGCGACCTGGGTGACGCCTTTTTCGATGGCTTTGGCGGCGATGGCTTTGCCGATCTCGATGGCGGCGTTCTTGTTGCCACCATGCTTGAGCGCGACGCCTTTGGCGACGGAGCTGGCAGAGGCGAGGGTTTTGCCGGTGGTGTCGTCGATGATCTGGGCGTAGATATTTTTGACGCTGCGGAAGATGCTGAGACGGGGGCGTTCGGTGCTTCCGCGGACGGAGCCGCTGGTGCGGGCTTTTCGCTGCGACCGGCGGGTGAGTTTGAGATTGTTGGTTGTCTGATTCATGGGTGGTTCCTTTGTTCGTTCTGGGCTTCGCCCTGTTTATGCCAGGGGTACTTGAGTGATCGCGGCGCGTCCGCGGCATTGCAAGGAGATCCCGGCTGAAGCCGGGGCTATAGGGGTTACTTGGCTCCGGCACCGGCGAACTGTTTGCCGGCCTTCTTCTTGACGACTTCGCCGACGTAGCGAACGCCCTTGCCCTTGTAGGGTTCGGGTTTGCGAAGCTTGCGGATTTCGGCGGCGAGTTGGCCGACGACTTGTTTGTCGATGCCCTGAATGTTGATCTTGGTGCCCTGGCCTTCGATCTTCACGGCGACGCCATCCGGGACGGCGACTTTGAGCTGGTTGGCGAAACCGAGGTTGAGGATGACGGTTTTGCCCTGGAGTTCGGCTTTGTAACCGACGCCCTGGATTTCGAGGTCTTTGGCGTATCCATCGGCGACGCCTTTGATGTTGTTGGCGACGAGGGCGCGAGTGAGGCCGTGGATGGCGCGGGAGAGTTTTTCATCATCAATGCGCTCGACAACGACGGTGCTGTTGGCGGCGTCGATGCTGACTTTGGCGTTCGGGTGGTGGTCGAGGGTGAGCTTGCCCTTGGGGCCTTCAAAGGAGATCAGGCGGCCGTTGACGGCGACTTTGACGTTCTTGGGGAAGGGGACGGGTTTTTTACCGATGCGGCTCATGGTGGATTCCTTTTTTTACCGTCGGGTGACATCCGCGAGTGGGCGGGCCTTCCGGTTGTGATTGACGGGGGGACACGCTAAAGCGTGAACTCCGGGTTTTTCTTAGCTGATGGTGGCGAGAAGTTCGCCGCCGATGTTTTGTTGACGGGCCTGGCGGTCGCTGAGAACGCCGCGGCTGGTGGAGAGGACGACGATGCCGAGGCCCTGGATGACTCGGGGGAAGTCCTTGACGCTGCGGTAGACGCGGCAGCCGGGCTTGCTGATGCGTTTGAGTTCGCGGAGCACCTGATCGCCGGTGGGCGTGTACTTGATATTGATGCGGATGAGGCCCTGCTTGGTGCCGTCGTCGAGGATGGAGAAGTCACCGATGTAACCTTCATCCTTGAGAACCTGGGCGATGCCCTGGCAGATCTTGGAGTTTTTGACGTCCACGGTCTTGTGTTTGGCGGCCGCCCCGTTGCGGAGGCGGGTCAACATGTCGGCGATAGTGTCGCTCATAATTTGGTCCTGCAGTCTGAGTCTTGGGTCCTGAGTCTTGGGGTTACCAACTGGATTTACGCATGCCCGGGATGAGTCCGGCGTGGGCCAATTCGCGGAGCATGATTCGGGAGATTTTGAACTTGCGGTAGTGCGAGCGGCGGCGGCCGGTGATTTCGCAGCGGCGTGCGAGGCGCGTGGGGGAGGAGTTACGCGGCAGCTTTGCGAGGGCGGCGTAATTCTTCTCTTCCTTGAGCTTGCGGCGGATGTCGGCGTACTTCGCGACAAGTTCCTGCTTCTTCTTGTATCGAACTTTCCAAGCGGTGGTTGCCATACGTTAGTCCTTAGTGCTGAGTGCTGAGTGCTGCGTTAGCCGGCTTTCTTTTGTTCGTCCTGGCGGAAGGGCATGCCGAGGCTCTTGAGGAGCGAGAAGCCTTCTGTGTTGCTGCCGGCGGTGGTGACGATCGTGATGTTCATACCCTGATGGAAGACGACGGCGGCGGAATCGACTTCGGAGAAAACGGTCTGCTCGGTGATGCCCATATTGTAATTACCGCGACCGTCGAAGCCCTTGGGGTTCAGGCCGCGGAAATCCTTGACGCGGGGAATGGCAAGGGTGATGAGGCGGTCAAGGAATTCCCACATGCGGTTGCCGCGGAGGGTGACCTTGGCACCGATTTCCATACCTTCACGGAGTTTGAAATTGGAGACGCTCTTTTTGGCTTTGCAGACGACGGCTTTTTGGCCAGCGATCTGGGAGAGTTCCTTGACGGCGGCTTCGAGGCGGGGCTTTTCGGAGATGGCTTTGCCGAGGCCCATGGAGATGACGATTTTTTCAACGCGGGGGAGGGCCATCTTGTTTTTGACATTCAGTTCGCCGGCGAGAGCGGGGGCGATTTCGGTGTTGTAGCGGGTCTTGAGGCGCGGGACATAATCCTTCGGGAAGGGAAGGGCTTCGCCGCCTTCGTCGCGTTTGCGACCGCTGCCGCCCTTGGGGCGCCGTGGGCGGGCTTGCCTTCTTCCTTGGGGGCTTCGGTTTCGGCTTTATCGGCTTTAGACGAGCTGCCGCTGACGGCTTCCTTGGCCTTGGCGGCCATCTCGGCTTTCTTTGCGACCTTGGCGGCCTTTTCAGCTTCAATCTGCTCGGGCGACTTGGTCGGCTTCTTGTCTTGTTTTTTTTCTTCTTTGGCCATTTTCATTTTCCTCTGCTCTAACCCCAAGCTGGACTTGGTTGTGAGCGGTATTGGGTTTTCGATTCGTTATCCCGGACAAGCCCGGGGTTATCTGTTAAAGCTTGCTGACGAGTCCGAGGTCGCTGCCAGTCTTGACGGCGACGCGGTGTTTTTCGCCGTTGGTCACGGTGTATTTGACGCGAGCGCCCTTGCCGGTCTTGGGATCCACGGGCTGGACCTTGGAGATGGCGATGGGGGCTTCCTTCTGGATGCGGCCGCCTTTTTGGTTGCCTTGGGTGGGCTTGAGGTGCTTCCAGACGATATTGACGCCTTCGACGACGACCTTGTCTTCCGTGAGACGGAGGACCTTGCCGGTTTTGCCTTTGTCGTCGCCGGAGCGAATGTAGACGACATCATTTTTTTTAATTCGAGCGGGCATAGTTCAGTCCTTCAGTGCTTAGTCCTGAGTCCTTGGTTTTTTAGACGACTTCGGAAGCCAGGGAGACGATTTTCATCAGGTTTTTTTCGCGGAGTTCGCGGGCGACGGCACCAAAGATGCGGGTTCCACGGGGGTTGCCATCGACATCAACGATGACGGCGGCGTTGCGATCAAAGCGAACGTAGCTGCCATCGGAGCGGCGCACGGGCTGCTTGGTCCGGACGATGATGGCCTTGGCGACTTCATGGAGTTTCACGTCGCCGTTGGGGGTGGCGGTCTTGACGGCGATGACGATGGTGTCGCCGATGCCGGCAACCTTGCGGGTGAACTTGCCGCGGGCGGTGGAGCCACCAAGCACCTTGATGCACATGGCGGTTTTAGCGCCGGTGTTGTCGGCGATGTCGATTCGTGTTTGTTGCTGGATCATGTCGAGTCCTCAGTGGTCAGTGGCCGGGGTCCGTTGACCGCGTCCGCTGATGTTGGTTATTCCTTCGTCTCGGCGGCGGCCGGCTTCGCGGCGGCTTGTTCCTGCTTTTTCTTTTCGAAGAGTTTGGAGGCTTCGCCTTCGATAATGCTGGTATCGATCTGGGTGCCCTTGGTGACGATGCGAACGAGGCGGTAGGTTTTGGTCTTGCTGATGGGTCGGCAGCTCATGACTTCGACCTGATCGCCGACGCGGCTTTCATTCTTTTCGTCATGGACGTGGAGGACGGTCTGGCGCTTGACGTACTTATTGTACTTTTCATGGCGCGAGAGGTACTCGAAGGTGACCTTGCGGGTCTTGGTCACCTTGTCGCTGGTCACGACGCCGATGAGGCGTGAGCGCAGCTTGCGTTTTTCAGTGGAGGGTGATGTCGTTGCCGTCGTCATATCTGCAGTCCTGCTTTGTTAAGCCTTGGCCTTTGTCAATTCGTGCTGGCGGAGAATCGTGAGGATCCTGGCGATGTCTTTTTTGACCTTGCTGGATTTGGTCGTGTCCTTGACCTTTTCCGTGACGCCGCCGGTGCGGAGCTTGAAGAGTTCGGTGCGAAGTTCCTGCTCGCGCTCTTTGAGCTTCTCGGGGGGCATCTTGCGGAATTCTTTGAGTGTTTCAGTAGCCATTTCATCGGTCCTGAGTCTTGGGTCTTGAGTCCTGGGTATTTTTACAGCGTGTGGCGGCGTTTTACGAAACGGCAGCTGCACGGGCATTTTGTAGGCGACGCGGGCGAAGGCGCGTTTGGCGACATTTTCGTCGACGCCGGCGATCTCGAAGAGGATGGTGCCGGGCTTGACTTCAGCGGCCCAAAATTCGGGTTCGCCCTTACCGGTACCCATTCGCGTTTCGAGGGGCTTCTTGGAGAAGCTCTTGTGCGGGAAGATCCGGATGTAGACCTTGCCTTCGCGGGCGATGTAGTGCGTGCAGGCCATGCGGCCGGCTTCGATCTGTCGCCCATTGATGCGGCCAGGCTCGAGCGACTGGATGGCGTACTCGCCGAAGCTGACCTTGTTGCCCCGGGTGGCGTTGCCGCGCATGACGCCGCGTTGCTGTTTACGCCATTTGACTCGTGATGGCATCATCGCCATAAGAAAACTCCCAATCAGCGACGGTTACCCGTCGGCGTGAAAACCTGCGATTACCGACGACGCGGACGACGCTGGGCGGCCAGGCCGGCAGCGAGGGCCTTGGCATCTGTTTCGGCATAGGTGCCGAGGTAGATCCATACCTTGATACCGATGATTCCGTAAGCGGTCGGGCAGTGAACCTGACCGTAGCTGATGTTGGCCTGCAGGGTGTGCAGGGGAATCGATCCGTTGATCATTTTTTCAACGCGGGCGATTTCGGCACCGCCGATACGACCGCCAAGCTGAATCTTGATGCCCTTGGCACCGGCGTTACGGGTGGCATCCGCCTTTTGCTTGAGAACGCGGCGGAAGGAGGCGCGTTTCTTAAGCTGTTCGGCGATGCCTTCGGCGACGAGCTGGGCGTTGAGGTCGGGGCTGCCGATCTCGGCGATCTCGACCTTGACCTTGCGGCCCGTGAGGTCTTCGAGCGAGTTGCGGAGCTTATCGACTTCGGCACCCTTGGGGCCGATGACGACGCCGGGACGAGCGGTGTGCAGAAGCACCTTCAGCTCCTCGCGGGTACGTTCAATTTCGACCTTGGCCACAGCGGCGTAGGGCGGCTGGCGATTGAGCTTGTCATCCACGTACTTCCGGATCTTCTGATCTTCGATGAGAAGTTCGCCGAAGAGCTTCTTCGGGGCGAACCAACGGCTGCTCCACCCTTCGGTGACGCCGACCCGGAACCCGTGTGGATGAATTTTCTGACCCATAGGAACCTCGTGTTGGTTAAGTGGTCAAGTGGTTCAGTGATTAAATAGGTTGGGACGGTTGTGGGGGTGGATTCGTCCGTTTGCTATTTAGCCCTGGATCACTCGACTCCTTTGGTTACTTTTTCTCGCTGGCGGCGGCTTTCGGGGCTGCCTTTTCTTCCTTGGCTTTCTTTTTGTTCAGGCGGTCGCGGCGGACTTCAAGTTGTTTCCGCTTGGCTTTGCCCATCTTCGGCTTGCCCTCTTCCACTTCGATCGTGATGTGGCAGAGGCGCTTGAAGATGGAGTAGCTCTTGCCGCGATCCTTGGGCATGAACCGCTTCATGATCGGGCCGTCGTCACAGAAAGACTTGGCGACGAAGAGTTCTTCGACGTCTGCTTCCTGCGTGTCGGCGTTGGCGATGGCGCTTTTGAGCACCTTGGCGACCATGACGGCACCGCGCTTTTTGTTGAACTTGAGCAGGTCGAGCGCTTCGCCCACGGGCTTGTTGCGGATCAGATCCGTCAGAAGCCGCGCCTTGCGGGCGGTGATGCGTGCGAAGCGCCATTTTGATACGTATGCCATGACTGTCCTCATCACAATCGTGCGAACTCAAACGGTTCGCACGGTCGATTACTTAACGGCTTCTTCTTTCTTCGCCATGGTGTGGCCCTTGAACGTGCGGGTGAACGAGAATTCACCCAGCTTGTGGCCCACCATGTCTTCAGTGACGAACACGCGCTTGAATTCCTTGCCGTTGTGGACCTCGAAGGTGTGTCCGACAAAGTCAGGGATGATCGTGCTGGCGCGAGACCAGGTCTTGACCGGGGTCTTGGCGCGGCGAGCGTTCAGCTCATTGATCTTCGCGAGAAGATATTCCGCGACAAACGGGCCTTTTTTTGTGCTGCGACTCATGCGTTCCTCTGGTTAAATAGTTAAGTGGTTAAGTGGTGTTGGCCACCTAATACTTACTCCTTATTTGCGTTTAATCACCGACTCGCCGTAACGGACGGTCATGCGGCGACGGATGATCTTGTTGCCCGAGTTCTTGCGAGGATTGCGGGTCTTGCCGCCCTTGGCGGGGACGCCCCACTTGGAGACGGGGTGACGACCGCCGCCGGAACGACCTTCACCACCACCGAGCGGGTGGGAGACGGGGTTCTGAGCGACGCCGCGGACGGTCGGGCGAATCCCACGGTGACGGGTGCGGCCGGCCTTGCCCCAGCGGATGTTGATCCAGTCGCCGTTGCCAAGGGCACCAATGGTCGCACGGCACTTCCAGTGAATTTGACGAACTTCGCCGGAGGGCAACTGAATGGTCGCGAAGCCGGCATCTTTACCGATGAGGCGAGCGACGCCGCCGGCGGAGCGGCACAGTTTGCCGCCCTGGCCGGGGACCATTTCGATGTTATGGATTTCGTAGCCGACGGGGAGGATTTCGAGGGGCATGGCGCTGCCGACGGTTTTTTCGATGTCCGGGTTGGTGCCGGACTCGATGACCGCACCGACGGTGACGCCCTGGGGGGCGAGGATGTAGCGTTTTTCGCCATCGGCGTATTCGACGAGAGCGATGAAGACAGAGCGGTTGGGATCGTATTCGATGGTTTTGACGGTGGCCTTGATGCCGTCCTTGGTGCGTTTGAAGTCGATGCGGCGATAGAACTGTTTGTTGCCGCCGCCGATGTGACGACAGGTGATCCAGCCGGTGTGGTTACGGCCGCCGGTTTTCTTGCGGCGTTCGATGAGGCTCTTTTCCGGCTTGTCGGTCGTGAGTTCAGTGTAGGCGTTGACGCTGCTGTTGCGTCGAGCGGCGGTCGTCGGTTTGTATACTTTGATGGGCATGGGTTTAAAACTCAAAACTCAAAACTCAAAACGCAGAACCTTGTCAGGCTTGCGGGTCATGTTTTTCGTTTCCTGAGTCTCCTTTCGTGCTACCGGCGTTTTCGTTTTCTTTTACGCTGCTCTCAAAAGGTTTTGAGTTTGCGTTTTGCATTTTGTGCTTGTTAGAACAGGTCGATTTTGTTGTCCGCATGCAGTTTGACGATTGCTTTTTTCCACGCACCCATGCTCTTGAAACCCTTTTTGGTGCGGCGGAACTTGGCGGTGACGTTCACGGTGCGGACGTCGAGCACCTTCACGTTGTACAGCTTTTCAATCGCGGCCTTGATCATGGCCTTGTCGGCCTTGCGATCAACTTCGAAGGTGTACGCGTTCCGGGCGTGGGCCAGGTGCGTGCTCTTTTCGGAGATGAGCGGCGTCTTGATGATTTCGGTGTCGTGCAGTTCAACTGGCATAATCTTGTTCCTGTAAAACACGGCGGCCAAAGCCACCGGGCCTCATTTACCCGTTCGCTTTGGCCGTTTTAGTTTTGACTGGTTTGACTGGCTTGAGAGCCTTGAGGACATCGTCGAAGGCCGCCTTCGTGATGATCATCGTTCGCTTGGAGAGGACATCGTACGCATTGATGTCAGCGGCGGGTTTGATGATTGCTTTGTCGATGTTGCGTGCCGAGAGCCAGAGATTGCGGTCGATGCCTTGCGTGGCGATCAGGACCGAGCGGTCGGCATTCAAAGTCTTGAGAACCTTGAAGACGTCCTTGGTCTTGGGGCCGGCGACGGAGAATACTTCGAGGAGCTTGAGATTGTTGGAGAGTATCTTGGAGAGGATGGCGTTGTTGCGGGCGAGGCGGCGTTGTTTGAGGGGCATGTCCTGGCGGAAGTCGCGAGGGAGTTTGCCGAAGGCGTTACCGCCGCCCTTCATGACGTTGGTGCGGAGATTACCGCGGCGGGCGTTGCCGGTACCCTTTTGAGCGTAGAGCTTTTTGGTGGAGCCTTCGACTTCAGCGCGGGTCTTGGTTTTGACGGTGCCCTGGCGCTGGTTGGCGTGGTGGCGAACGATGGCCTGCTTCAGCAAGGCGGGGCGGACGAAGGTGCCGAGGAGGGCTTCGTCGACCTGGAACTTGCCGACTTCGTTACCTTCGATGTTGAGTATTGGCACTTCAATCATGGGCTTAAAACTCAAAACTCAAAACTCAAAACGCAAAACCTTGGCAGGCTTGCGGGTTATGTTTTTCGTTCCTGAGTCTCCTTTCGTGCTTCCGGCGTTTTCATCTACTTTTTAGCGGTTCTCAAAAGGTTTTGCGTTTTGAGTTTTGCGTTTTCTTATTTCGTGTTGTTGATGATCGTTTTGGATTGGCGGACGAACAGCAGGCCGCCGTTGGCACCGGGCAACGCGCCCTTGATGAGCAACAGATTCTTTTCCTTGTCGACGCTGACAAGGATGTGGTTGCGGGTCGTGACGGACTCGTCACCGAGGTGACCGGCCATCTTCTTGCCCTTCTTGATCGCGCGGCCGTGACCGCGGGTACCCTGGCCGCCGCCGATACCGCCGGGGGAGCGGTGTTTACGTTCAGTACCGTGCGAGCCGGGCTGACCGCCGAAGTTCCAGCGTTTCATGACGCCCTGGAAGCCCTTGCCCTTGCTGGTGCCGGAGACATCGACGTATTTGATGGTCTCGAAGGTTCCGACGTCGACGGTTGCGCCGGCGGCGAGGGAGGTCTTGGCGTTCAGGCGAACTTCACGGAAGAACCGTTTCGGCGTGGTTTTGCCGGTTTTTTCGCAGTGCCCGACGAGCGGCTTGCTCGACCGGCGTTCTTTGATGTCTTCAAAGCCGAGCTGGATGGCGTTGTAGCCGTCCTTGCCGTCTTCGGATTTGACTTGCGTGACGATGCAAGGGCCAGCCTGCACGACGGTGACGGGAATGATGGTTCCCTTCTCGTCGTAGATGCGGGTCATCCCGACCTTACGGCCTAAAATCGCGGCAATAGTACCAGAACCATTTTCGCTCATGGCATCCTCACTCCACAGATCCGCCTCATCTAAAACCCGTTTCCCTCGGCGAAGAGGGTGTCAGGTTTCACCGCGATATCCCGTCCGGTCTGTTGTTGCCGCCACTAGCGGAAACATTTACCGGCCTTAGAACCGGGACCCGTAGTAGGCGATTTTTGATTTCGACTCCGCTTGATGAAGCTCTCTTTTCAGAGAGAACTGCGGGGAAATCTCGCCGTTTCAGGCCCGATCGGGATCACTCAGGTTGGGCACTCCGTGGACAACTTAGTTTTATGCCGACCTAATCCTGCCGCTTTCGCAGCAAATTTAGGCCTTAATCTTCACAAACACACCAGCCGGCACCACGAGGCGATTGAGGGCTTCAATCGTGCGGGGTGTCGGCTCAAGAATATCAATCACCCGCTTGTGGGTGCGAATTTCAAACTGTTCCCGGCTCTTTTTGTCAATGTGGGGGGAACGCAGGACGGTGAACTTTTCAATGCGGGTCGGGAGCGGAATCGGGCCACGAACCTTGGCGCTGGTTCGCTTGGCGTGATCTACGATTTCCTTGGCGGAACCGTCGAGAGCGCGGTGATCGTAGGCTTCCATGCGGATGCGAATGCGTTCTTTGGTGCCTGCCATGCGTCAATCCTCTTTCGACAAACATTACCGATGAAGGGGTTCATCATCGGGAGCCGGTGTTCACTTGGTTAGCGCCGCCAGTGCTGCAATTGCTTGCATTACAGGCCAGTGATCGGGTTGCGATCAGTGTTCGTCGCCCTATTCGCTGCGGTTAAAAACAGGTGGCAGTGAATAGTGAGATCGGAAAGTCTACAGAAGGCGGCGGTGCGTGTCAATTGGTTCAGGAGGATTTTCCGCAGCCGACGGGCTTGTCGACTAAAACTTTCTTATAGTTCGGCTGCTTTTCGGGCGGCGTCGCGTTTTTTTACCGCGATGCTGGCGGCAATCACGCCCGCTTCATACAGGCCGATGAGGGGAATCATGAGGCACATCATCGTCAGGACGTCCGTGGAGGGCGCGGCGATGGCGGAGAGCACCGCGATACCGAAGTAGGCGTATTTTCTGATTTTACGGAAAGTCGCGGGGGTCACCATGCCGACCTGGGCGAGCACGAGAATGACCATCGGCATTTCAAAAGCGAGGCCGAAGACCAGGGCCGTGAAGGTGACGAAGTCGAGATAATCGTCGAGTTGAGGAAGGTTGACGAAGAGGGCACCCTGTTTGGCGACGAGCAGGGTCCAGGTGACGTCGCCGGCGCGGAATTTGAGCTGTCCGGTGGAGGCGTCGAAGTAGAGATAGCCGGTGTTGTCGGGCGGTTTGGGGGGATCGGCGGTGATGACGGGGATGGGAGGGTAGAGGGTTTTGTCTTGTGAAGGAAGGGTGGAGGCGTGGATGCCGGGCGGGGTGGGATCGAGGCCGATGGTTTTTTCGAGCCAGGTGGGACGGGGGATCGAGACGGCAGTGGTGTCGTTGAAGCCAATGAAGAAATTCAACGTGAGGGGCAGGACGATGAAGTAGAAGAAGGCCACGCCGAGGAGGAAGAGGAGTGCGCTCGGTCCAATGTATTTGTAGACGACCTTGCGTTCACGTTGATACAGCCCCGCGGCGATGAAGAGCCAGATTTGATAGATGATCCACGGGCTGGCGAGGACGAGTCCGGCTTTGATGGCAATGGAGAAGGTGGTGATGACGGGTTCCTGGGGCTTGCTGTAGCCGAGGAAGTCGGGGTAACCGTGGGCCATGAGTGCGAGCCGGTAAGGGCGCACGATCATGGCGATGATGTCTTTCATGTAGTAAAGGCAGACGAGGACGAAGGTGATGGAGCCGAGGAGGGCGTTGATGATGCGTTTGCGGAGTTCTTCGAGATGTTCGCCGAAGCCCATACGGACCTGGGATTCTTCGGTGTCGCTGGGGAGGGTGGGTTTGAGGATTCGGTTGGGCATAAGGAAGGGGATTGTACACGGGGTGGATGCGGGAGCACATTGTTGGGGAGGTAAAGAGGAACGTGGCGCGGGAGTTTGGGGAGGGTTTGAAGAATGGAGGGCGGGCGTCAGGGGTGGCGATGGATGTGGAGGAGTCGGGCGAGCAGCAGGGCGAGGGGGGCGATGAGGAGGGTGGCGAGGGCACCCATTTTGGCGGCATCCTGGAGGGGGGCGTTGGGGAACGCTTCGCCGGCGACGAAGAGGGCGACGGTGAGGCCCAGGCTGCCGATGAGGGCGGCGACGAAGAGTTCTTTGAGGTGGACGCCGGTCGGGAGCGGGAAGCCGAGCTTTTGCGCGGCGAGGGCGAAGGCGGAGATGCCGAGAGTTTTTCCGAGGAGGAGCGAGAGGAAGACGATGGCCGTGATGGCGGAGACGGAGGCGAATTGGACACCGGCGTTGCAGAGGCCGAAGAGGAAGAGGCCGAGATCGACGATCAGTTTCCAGTCGTGCTCAAAGCGTTGGAGGGTGGAGGGGGAATTGGGTTTTTGCGGCGCGTCGAAAACGGTGCCATCGGGAGCGATTTTTTGATGTGGCATGAAGGGAACGACAAAGACGAGAGCCAGGGCGGGGTGGAGGTGGGCGTTGTGCAGGCCGAGCCAGGAGGCAGTGCCGCCAAGGAGGAGGTAGGGCCAATAGTTTTTGATGCGGAGACGGCGGAGCGTGAAGGCGAGCAGGATTCCGAGCGCGACGAGGAGCAGCCAGAGGGGAGCGACAGGGTGGGTTGGGGAGGGATAAAAGATGGCGATGATGGCGAGCGAGACGGCATCATCAGCGACCGCGAGGAGGAGGAGGAATGAAACGCAGGGGTGGGATTTTCCGAATGTGAAGCGGGCGATGAGCCAGGCGATGGCGATGTCGGTGGCGGTGGGAATGCCCCAGCCGCGCGTCAGGGTTGCGTTGCCGATGAGAGCATTGAGCAGGAAGTAAAAGCCGATGGGACCAAGGACGCCGCCCGCGGTTGCGAGGAGGGGGTTAATGGCTTTGTGGAGCGGGTGCAGGGGGCCGCCGGGCTCGAAGGAGGCGGTGATTTCAACGGCGGCAATGCCGAAGAAGAGTACCATGAAGAGGTCGTTGGTGAGGAAGTGGAGGGAGGGGAGGTTGAAGAGAGGGGCGTGGATGGCGTGCTGATAGGATGCGGGGGAAATATTTGACCAGAGAATCGCGATGGCGACGCCGGCGATCAGGGGAATGGAGAATTCTCGCAGGAGGTTGATCGGGGATGGAGAGGCAGGAGACATAGAGCAAAGTATGAAGGGACAGGCGGCGTGCGTCGAGTCTATTGGAAAGTTGCGATGGCGAATTCAGAACATTTCTCGTCGAGCACGCCCTGTAATTGCTTCACGATGCGGATTTTTGTGGAGATCTTACGATCAATTCTCTTCACTTGTTAACGATTCTACCTTCCGCGAGGTGAACGGTTCTGTCGGCAAGAGCGGCGACGTTGGGGTCGTGGGTGACCAGAAGAATCGTTTGGTGGTGGATGCGATGAAGGTTGATAAGCACATCAAGGATGGCGCGACCGGTTTTGGCGTCGAGGTTGCCGGTCGGTTCGTCAGCGAGGAGGAGCGCGGGCCGGTTGATGAGGGCGCGCGCGATGGCGACGCGCTGGCGTTCGCCGCCGGAGAGTTGGCCGGGGCGGTGCTTGAGGCGGCTGCTGAGACCGAAGGCTTCCAGGAGTGCGAGGGCTTCGGCTTTCCGCGGACGGGCGCGGAGGAAGGCTTTGTAGAAGGGGGCGTCGACCATGGCGGGGAGAAGGACGTTTTCGAGGACATTAAGCTCGGGGAGGAGGTGGTAGAACTGGAAGACGAAGCCAAAGGAGCGGTTGCGGAGGCGGTGGCGAGCCCAGCGGGACATGGCGGAGAGTTTTTCGCCACGGAAGTAGACTTCGCCGGAGGATTGGGCATCGCCATTTTTCGTGGATGGTGGATCGGGTTGATCGAGTGCGCCGGCAATATGGAGCAGGGTGGATTTTCCCGAGCCGGAGGCACCCATGATGGCGACGAACTCGCCTTCGTTGACGGAGAGGTCGATGCCGCGGAGGACTGGAACAGTGTCCGGGCCCATCGGGTAGGCCTTGTGGATGTTCTTGAGGCGAATCAGTTCACTCATAGCGCACCGCCTTCACCGGGTCTTCGGAGCCGGCGACGATCGCGGGGATGAGGGCACCGATGACGCCCGCGATGAGGGCGGCGACGAAGTACCAGGTGACTTCGTGCGGATTCACGGTGTGCGGGATTTCGTCGAACATGTAGACGGAGCGGTCCCAGATGACGCGGCCGGTTATGCGGTAAATGAACTCGTGGATTTCGTTGGTGTGGAGGACGAACTCGACGCCGGAGATGACGCCGAGGATACCGCCGACGATGCCGATGAAGAGGCCGTAGGAAAGGAAGATGCCGGCGACACCTTCTTCGGACCCCCCTACCGCCTTGATGATGCCGATATCGCGGGTTTTGTCGCGGACGATCATGTAGAAGATGAGGAAGACGACGACGAGGACGACGCAGGACATGAGGCCGAGGATAAAGGTCTGCATGACCTTTTCATTTTCGACGGCGTTGAGGTATTTGGCCTGGCGCTGGTCCCAGGTTTGGACACTGAGGGGAAAGTTGTAGACATCAGGGCGGGCATCTTGAAAATCGCGGACGATTTTTTCGATGTGATCTCGGACAGAGTACATGCGAGCGCCGTCGATGCCGGGCTGGAGGCGGATGAGCAGTTCGCTGCAGCGGGGCTCGAACCAATTTTGCGAGCCGGGCTTGATGTCAGGGTCGTCGACGTGCATGCCTGCCATGGCCTGAATGGTTTCAAAGGGGGCGTAGACGTAGGTGGAATCGACGTCGGCGACGCCGGTGTAGGAGTCATCAATGATCGTGAAGGGACGCGTGTCGGCGGAGAGGGTGTGGACAATGCCGGAGGGAGGCACGGGAACAACGGTGAGTTTGACGAAGTGGTAATCGCCGCCGGGGGAGCGGAGGAAGTTACCTCGTTTGTCGCGGCGGAAGAGGAGCTGTGAGCCGATGATACAGCCGTCTTTTGCGGCCGGTTGGGAGGCTGGTGCATCGAAGTTATTGGTGACATTTGCGGGGACATCGAATGACGCTTGAGTGGGGACGAGGAGTTTTTGAAGTTCGGCTTGGGTGGTGAATTTTTGCTCTGGCGGAAGTGCGACCGCGAAGTCGGCGGTGCGGTTCGCGCGGTCGAGGTCGAGCCGGGCGCGATCAGCGGCGTCGTTGGCCAGTTCGACGGTGTTGGGAAAAATCAGAGGCCACGTGGTGCCCAGACTGATGATCGTCCCGCCGATGATGACGACGGCGATACTCCAAGCCCAAGAGGCAATGGTGCGGCGTCGGGCGAGAAGAAATGCGATGAGGCCCACGACGGCGAGAATCCCCCACAGCCAGCGGAAATCGGGGTGGGCGGGAGCGTCGGGGTCGAGTTTGTCCGCTACGACGGCGGTATCGTCGTAATGCTGGCGCGCGGCGGTGAGTTGCTTCTCGGAGAATTGCTGCAGCGCCGTGCCGGTTGCCGGGAGGGCTTTGGCGAGATCTTCAGCGGCGTTATTCGGGGAGATGTATTGGTGGAAAAGGGTCTCCCGGAATTTGCTCACCTGGGAACGACCGACCGGATCGATGCCGACAATCTCCACGCCATACGTGGCGCTGTTGGCGCTGATGAGGCCGAACGAGTGGACGACGGGGGTGGAGGCCTGCAACTCGGGAATTTTAGATTTGAGGACGGTTTGGAGTTCCTGGTAGTGAGACCAGCCGGAGGGGTCGCGGACGGAGATGACGATGTCGCCGAGGAGGTCGCGATTGGACTGTTTTACGTGATCGACGAAGCCGCCCATGATGGAGGTCACGATGATCATCATCATGAGGCAGAGCCAGACGACGAGGATCGGGAAGATCACGATCTTCTTGCGGGTGAGGTAGCGGAGGGTAAGGAAAAGTTTGTACATAATTTTAAACGGCAGAAGACTGTAAGCGGTAGACGGAAGACACGGGAGTTAGACGTCGAAGATGCGGAGGGAGCCATCGGGTTCCAGTACGAACATCATCGGGCGGACGGTGGTGATCGCTGTGACTTTTGACAGATCCTGTTCGAGCTTGGCGACGTCCTGCTCCATGCGGGCTTCGGTGATTTCGTCTTCGATGGGTTTGAGGAGCGGGAACAGCACAACGTCGCGGATGGATTGACGGTTGGTCATGAGCATGACGAGGCGGTCGATGCCGATACCGAGGCCGCCGGCGGGGGGCATTCCGTAGCGGAGGGCGTTGATGTAGTCCTCGTCCATCTTGGCCATCGAGTCTTCTTCTTTTTGGCCGGCAAGTTGCTTGGAGAAGGTGGCTTCCTGGACGACCGGGTCGTTGAGTTCGGTGTAGGCGTTGGCGAGTTCCATGCCGGCGACGTAAAGCTCGAAGCGTTCGGCGATGTTCGGGCTGCCGGGCTTGCGCTTGGTGAGCGGGCAAAGAGCTGCGGGATAGTCGTAAAGGAACGTGGGACGGTTGCGAGATTCGAGCGACGGCTCGGCAAGCTGTTCAAAAAGTTCGCCCACAATGACGTCGTGCTCTTTGCCGGCCGCACTGTGAATGCCGCGTTCGGACGCAATGCGCCGGACCGCCTCGTGATCGCTCATCTCGACACCCACATGCTCGTGGAAAAGAGCCGCATAGCTGACACGATCAAACGGCGGAGTAAAGTCGAGAATGCGGTCGCCGTAGGGGAGATGGAGGACTGAGGATTGAGGATTGAGGACTGAGTGGCGTTCCTGGGCGAGACGGACGAGAAGGGATTGGGTCAACTCCATCATGCCTTCGAGGTCGGAGTACGCCTGATAGAGTTCGATCATTGTGAACTCGGGATTGTGCGTCGTGTCGATGCCTTCGTTGCGGAAGTTGCGGTTGATTTCAAAGACGCGCTCGATGCCGCCGACGAGGAGACGCTTCAGGTACAGCTCCGGGCTGATGCGCATAAAGAGGTCGATGCCGAGGGCGTTGTGGTGAGTGATAAAGGGTCGAGCGGCCGCTCCACCAGCAATGGATTGCATCATCGGCGTTTCCACTTCGATGAACTTGCGGGCTTTCAAAAAGTCGCGGATGGAGTCGATGATTTTGGAACGGGACAGGAAGACGTTCAGCGAGTCGGGGTTGGCGAACAGATCGACGTAGCGTTGGCGGTAACGGGTCTCGGTGTCGGAGAGTCCGTGGAATTTGTCGGGGGGCGGCAGGAGCGCTTTGGTCAGAAGTCCGAATCCGGAGGCCCAGATGGTTGGCTCGCCGGTTTTGGTGTGGCCGACCTTCCCCTCAAACCAGGCGATGTCGCCAAGTTCCAGGAGCTTGGCGTGCGGCCAGGTGTCCGGAAAGAATTGTTTTGCGAGGCCGATCTGGAGGCGACCGGTTTGGTCCTGAATGGTAATAAAGATGAGTTTGCCGATGTCGCGGAGGAGCACGATACGGCCCGCGACTTTGGCGGGCTCCGCGCCGTCGTGCGGGGTGATGTCGATGCCTTTATGAAGGGCGCGGGCGTCTTCGATGGGAATGAGGCCATCGGTGCGTTGACCGTAGGGGTCGATATGGAGAGCGTTCCACTTCTCGAGACGGGTGAAGCGGTCCATGTATTGGGGATTGTCGGGGGCGGCCATCGTGAGTCCTGTCGTTGAAACGAACTGGGTGGGACATTGTAGCGGGAAGGGTAGAAGAGCGGGAGCGGTTGTGCGAAACTGATAAATGCGGTTGCGGCAATACGGAGTTCACGCTTCAGCGCGTCTTTTTAAGCGAAGCATCCGGCCCATCGAAAACACGCTCAAGCGTCAACTCCGGGTTTGGGTGGAACATCAATCAGGAGCGGCGACATGGCATTGGCGGATATTTCTTTTTTTGGAAAATCGATCGGGCTCACCTGCGGAATGACGGTGATTTTTCCGGAGGCGGGAGGGGAGGGGCCGTTTCCGGTTTTTTACTTGTTGCATGGATTGTCGGACGATCACACGACGTGGTCGCGGCGGACTTCGATTGAGAGATATGTATCGGGGTTGCCGTTGATCGTGGTGATGCCCGAGACGGGGGCGGGTGGTATACGAATTCAGTCAGTCCGGTGGGACGGGCGTATGAAGATCATCTGGTGAAGGATGTGGTGGGGTTTGTGGATCGGATCTTTCCAACGATCGCGAGGCGTGAAGGCCGGGCGATTGGGGGGCTGTCGATGGGAGGTTATGGCGCGGTGAAAACGGCATTGAAGTATCCGGAGATGTTTTGCTCAGCGACCAGCCATTCGGGGGCTGTGATGACGCCATTGCATAAACCCGAGACCCGGCCGGAACAGTATCAATCCCAGCGCGGGAGTACGAGGGAATCTTTGGAACGGACTGGCGCGGCGGGCCGAATGATCCGGTGGCCCTGGCGAGAAAATGTCCGGTGGAACTGCGGCCGGCGCTGCGCCTGGATTGCGGAACGAGCGATTTTTTGTTGGAGCAGAATCGGGATTTCCATGCGGCTCTTGAAGGCATGGCGTTTTCGCACGAGTACGAAGAATTCGATGGCGAGCATCACTGGGCGTATTGGGATTTGCATGTGCGGGATGCGGTGGAATTTCATCGACGCACACTGGGAATTTGAAAAAGAATTTTAAACACGAAGGCACGAAGACACGAAGAAGAAATTTCAATTTGACCGGAATTCTTCGTGCCTTCGTGCCTTTCGTGCCTTCGTGTCTTCGCGCCTTCGTGTTTAAATCTTTTCTTTGATTTTATTTTGCCGGCGATTCCTCCGTGATGTCATAGATCGTCTCGCCGAGGGAGAGCGTGACGTTATTGCCGAGGGAAAGGAAGGGGGCAGCCTCGGGATGGGCGGCAAGCAGGGCGAAGTAGTCATCACTGTTGAAGATGATCTTGCTGCGCTTGGCGGATTGGTTTTTCTGAACGGCAGCATCGGTCCATTGGTTGCCGTTCAGGAAGAAGGAGCGGTTATTGATGATGCGGGTTTGCTGGGCGTAGCTGGAGATGACGCGGTAGCCGTGCGCTGCGGGTTCTCCCGGCGTGGGGCTCTGCCAGCCATTCGTGGTGTTAAAGCCTAAATTGAGCGAGCCGCCCGTTCCGGCGGGGGCGTTGAGCGAGGCGGGCGATGCTTGTTTTTGCATGGCGCCGGCGACTTGGCCGTCAAAGCGATCGCGATCATTCGTTTGATCGGCTGCGGCAACCGCGCCCGACATGCTGGTCACCGCTTTGTATTCGTTCGTGTTGAGGCTGTCCTTCACCGATTGATTTCCCGTCGAGGAGTGGCTGCGGAGCGACGCAATGCCTCCACCGGCAACCGTCGCGGCTGCCGTATCCGCGGACATTTCACGCAGACTTTGCACCGCCACGGGGACGTTGCGGCTCTTTTCGTCTTCAATAATCAGCATCGCGGTGTACGGCGTCACCACACCCCAGTGCCGGGCGAGTTCAACGATCTCATCCTTCAGTTCCTTGTTTTCGCCGTGGAGCCGCATGTCGTCGAGCAGGTACCCGATGCGCCGCGTGGCCCAGAGTTTGGCGATCCAGTCTTTGGAACTATCGGTCTGATCGTCGAAAGAGACATCCTCGGAAAAAGTTTGAGATTGACCGTTGATGGTTCCGGTGAGGGTGATCGCAGTGTGGCCCGATGTGGAGTACGTGCCGAAGGCGACGATCTGGTCGCCTTTGAAGAGGTCGGGAAGTTCCTTGGGATAGAGTTTGTTGATGGCGATGGTGCCGGTATCGAGTTTGAGATTGGCAAGGACCGGGTCCTGAACCTTCCCCCAAAACGTGCTCATGGCAAGTTCGAGATTTTCGTTGGGAAGCACGTATTGGCTGTAGCCTCGGGTTTGCTCCGCGACGCCGTCGAGCAGTTTGGTATTGACATCCGTGCCGACGCCAAAGGAGAAGATGCGAACCGGAGCACCGTTGGATTCTTCCTTCACGTGAGCGAGGATAACGTCGGGATTTTCTTCGCCAATGGTGGGTTCGCCGTCGGTCATGAAGACCACCATGAAGAGACGGGCGGCATCAATGGCACGGGAGGCGGGGCGTTCCGCGATGGCCTTCTTGAGGGCTTCATCGATGGCCGTGCCGCCGTCGGCTGTCAACGAAGTTGCCAGTTCGGTCGCTTTCTTGCGATGGTCGGCGGAAGCGTCGGACAGGCTTCCAAACAACGGCTCGGCCTCGGTGCTGAAACGCACAATGTCAAAACGATCATCCGGATTCAGCGTGTTAATACAGAATTTGAGCGCTTGGCGAGCCTGCTCGATCTTCGGGCCGCTCATCGAGCCACTGGTGTCGATGACAAAAACAACATCCTTCGGCATGGCTGCATGGGTCGCATCTTTGAAAGTGGGAGCGGCCAGGAGCGCGAAATAGCCGTCCTTGCCCGCATCCGGACGGTAGGTCACGAGGCTGAGGCCGACGGGGGTTTGCTTGCGGCCGATGAATAAATGAAAGTCGGTATCGGGCCGGACATTCTGGGCTTCGTATGACACGAGTGCCGTCGTGTTGTTCTTCCGCTTGATGTCCACTTCGTGAGTCGGGGAATAGAGCGTGGTCAGGGGGGCAGTGCTCGCAATGTTGACCTGTATGCTCACATTCTGCAGAGGCCGACTCGAATACTTTTCGGTATTGAGCGTGTAGTGGTAGTCGAGAAGGCCATTGTCCTGCTTGAGCAATTCGGTGTACTTGAGTTGAATGCGTTTTTTGCTGTTGGGCTCGATGGGGAAAATATGAACGCGGAACATTGCGCGGCCCGCGTATTCGAGCAGGGCCGGATCGCGAGCCTTGCGCACAATGTCTTCGTAAATTTTGCGGGCTTTGTCGGCGGAGAGCAGTTCGGCATCGACCATCTTCCCGTTGATGTCCATGGTGAACTTATCGATTTGAGCGTTCACCGGGATCGGGAAGATGTAGTCGCCTTCCAGTCGCGCATTGTTGGGATTGTAAAACTCCTGATCGACACTCGTGACCGCCACCTGGTCGTGAATATCGCAGGATACTTTGTGGTACGTCACCTCCAGCGGGGCAAAGGTGAAATGGCCGGGCACGATGACCGTGGATTCCGGAATCACGATCAGGCCGTCCGCCTGGGCGAGCCGCGCGGGAAGCAGAAGAACCGTCAACAGGGCCGCGATGGTGAGCGCAATACAACGCATAAAGCATCCTCCGAAGGAGACGAAATCGCCTCGACAACGGTTGGATGCTCAAGAAAGGTTCGGGTTCCCAAGTTTTTATTTGGATATTGATTTTAGCACAGAACCGCTCCCACAGAATCCGTTCTGTGGTGACGGTCATGCTGATTTGCCTGGCCTGTCCTTCAAGTGGCCTTGCCTGGAGGTCAGTCGAGAGGAGCGCTCCGCCGAGCCGATCATTTTTGCCGAGCGTTCGTAACGTGGTCCGACATTCCATGTCAGCCATTTCCACGGGCCGCGATCCTTGCGGCATCCGCGTCGAACGAGTGGGCGCCTGCGTCTTATGGGTTGACCGTCTTCGCATCCTGCGGGAGCCAACTTCTTCAACGCAAGCCAGGAGAACGATGCTTCCCTGCATTTTGTCCAGGTCACAACCTCCGTGTCGTGACGCTGGTCTCGCGGTTCCTCCGCGAGTTTTTTTGTTGCGGTTTCGTATTCACTTGTCATTCATCATTTCGTCGGCGGCATCGGGTTTCATCACGTTTTCTTCGATGAATTCGTGCCCTTTTTGAGTTGGAACTTTTTTAAAAGTCCAGGCTCATGCGCTGGCGGCCGGTGGATTCGGTGACGCGGCGCTGCAGCTTTTCGCGGAGACGTTCGAGGATGTCCGAGTGCATCTGGCTGACCCGAGTGCCGCTGATGCCGAGCGTCTCGCCGATTTCTCGCATCGTCATCTCTTCATAGTAGTACAGCATCATGACCATTCGTTCAGATCGGCTGAGTTCCCGCATGAAGATCGCTTTGACATCCTCGCGCTGAGCGGTGCGTGACGGTTGCTCCTCGCGATGATCGACGAGCTGGTCCGCGTGATACGATTCGCCATCGTCCGAACTTTGCTGCGAGGCGCAGAGACTGGTCATGCCCATGCGTGAGGCGTCGCGTTCGAGGCCCCGAATCGCTTGCGGGCAGACGCCCAGGCGGGAAGCGAGTTCCTCATCCGCGGGCAGAGCGCCTTCTTCCATGGCGATTTGCTGTTGCGTGTCAGAGAAGCGATTCAGCGAGCGCCGCAGATCGCGGGGCACCCATTGCAGTTTCTTAAGACCATCGAGCATGGCACCGCGGATGCGGGTGGAACTGTACGTTTCAAACTTCACGCCGCGAGCGGGGTCGAAACTGGCGATCGCGTCCTTCAGGCCGAACGTTCCATATTGGATGAGATCGTCCAGCTCGGTTTGTGCGCCGCGGCGAGAGAAGACACGGGCCGCCGCGTACTTCACGAGAGGCAGATAGTACAGGATCAACGCGTTGCGGGTGTCGGCGGATCGGTCGCACCAGTACTCCGCCCACAACAAGGGGGCCAGTTTCGGAGAAATCGTACCACTCTGCAGAATCGTGACGTCGCTCATGAAAGACGCTCCCTGTAAAACAAATGAAACTCAGGATGCACAACACCAGCGCACATTGTCCGTGAGGACAAGTGCGGTAAAACACCAAGTCATCGTCATGCGATGGATTGACCAGACCAAGAGGCACGAGCAGGTCGCGCGATGGATCAGATCAATTTCCCAGTATTCAATTTGGGTGTGCCCAAATACGCGGGCGACGGGTACGGCAGAAATGAGATACTTCGAGGTCAGGGCCTCAATGCGTCGGCGTACATACGGAGACGGGTCAGGTCCGGCGTCGCAGCTTTCGCATGTGAGTGATTAGCTCTAACGCAATGGCCATGCCAAAAGTTCGGGAGAGCTTCTCCCGATAACACCGATCGTTTCAATACAGGGATACCCTTCCGCGCGACTTGGCTTATTTCAGTGGTTTTGGAAAGATGGGAAGGAAACCCGCGCCAGCTTCCCCACAAATCCCGTGAAAATGCGCTGGTTCAGACCGTCGCCGCCCACGACTTGCCCATGGGTTTTCCACAATGCGCTCCCAGACTTATCCACAACGCAACTGCCGTTGGGATTTGGGCCGACACGTAAATATACCCCGGCCGGGGGTGTCCCAAACCTTCCGCGCAGCCATCCACACCGACGCCTGAAGTTCCCTTACAAGCTGGGTAAATGGGACGTAGGCGGCAAGAAAAGACCCAGACTGAGCACACGTAAAGGTTGCTAAAGAATCGGTTTACCGCCGAGCACTCCCCCGTATAGGACCCCCGGATGGGACACTCACCACGCCTACGACACCCCCTAAATGAGTGAATACAAATTAGGCATATTAAATATTTTAGTAAAATAATGTCTATTTAATAGTCACTACTTTTAACCTATTTAAAATTAACAGTTTACGACTGATCTATTACTTAATCAGTCGTTTTATACGCTATTACATAAATAAATGACTATTTTACAGTCTGAAATGTCCTAAGAATTGCCCCATAGGCCCCCCTTGTTCGCCGGGGGAAACCCTCTCCTTCTCAGGCGTCTCCCTCCAGCAAATACCTAAAGAGGGCCAAATCTTCCACTTCTCCCAGCAGAACTCAACGGCGGATATATCCTCTGAACCAACTCATTCGTCGGCAATGGACCTGTCGGCGAATGACGAAACGGACACGGATGTCCACCGGTACCGATGGAGCGCCTTTATGTCATTAGTTACAGAGTTTCTGCTGGAGCGCGTTGTGCATCATTCCCTCAAGGCCGACCCACGATCGGGTCGCGAGGCCATCGCGGAGGCGTTAACGGGCGGGGCGTCGGCGGAATCGCTTCTCGTTGAAGTTTTATGGCCCGCGATGGAGTGCGCGGAAAGGCTCCGCGAGGATGCCACGATTCCCCTGCGTGTCTACAACGGTGCCGTCCGGTCCCTGCGGGCACTCCTAGAAACGGTAGAGAGGCGATTAAGTCGTGACCCATCGAATGGCCGCAGCGTGTTTGTCTTTACGGTCCCGGGCGAATCGAGCGATCTCGGGGCGGACATGATCGCGACGCTGGCCGAATCCCGCGGTTGGCTGGTTTTCTTCGCAGGCGCGGGGTTGTCCCTTGAAGAAGTGACATTTTCCATGGGCCGGTTGGAGCCCGATGTGATGCTGATGCATGGGAATTTCGCGAGAAGCGGGCGGGAAATTCGTCGAATGTCACGCGATCTCCGACGCGCAGGGGTTCGGCCTTCTACGCAACTGGTGGTGGCCGGCGGCATGGCGGAGCGGGGAAATCTGCAATGGAGCGTTGATTTGGTCGGTCGGGCGCCCATGGAGACATTGGAGTTGATGGCACTCTGGCCGGACTATCGGGCGAAGCCGGACGCAAGTTCGTGCGAGGAGCAGGGGCTGACCTTTCCCCAAGGTCGCGCCGACCAGGCGGGCCTCGACCCAGAAATGATTCGGCGGATGATTTTACGGCACTTGAACAACCGGATTGAGGATCTGAATTAGGCTCTGCGGATTGGCATTCCGACATTGTCCTTGCCGGCTTTGCAGAAAATCCCGCTCCCCCCCACACATACCCCGCAAAAAACAAGAAGGCCGCGGTTTAACCCGCGGCCTTCGGTGCATTGCTGCTGTGTGGAAGGGGTCGCTTAGAAGCGACGGCCACCGCCGCCGCCACCACCGCCGCCGCCGTAGCCACCACGGCTACCGCCGCCGCCACCACCGCCGCCGCCGAAGCTGCCACGGGGACGTTCTTCACGGGGCTTGGCTTCGTTGACCGTCAAGGGACGGCCACCGTGCTGCTGACCGTTCAAGGCTGCAATCGCGGCCTGTGCTTCCGGGTCCGATGCCATCTCGACGAATCCGAAGCCCTTTGAGCGTCCGGTGTCGCGATCGGTGATGATCTGCGCGCTTTCGACGGTGCCATGAGCGCCAAAAAGCTGCTCAAGAGCGGCCTGGTCGACGTCGTAGCTGAGGTTACCCACATACAATTTCTTGCCCATGATTTTTCTCCAATACAGGGGCGGCGACCCGCGTTTGACTTTCAGGGTCGAGGTGAAAGAGGCCGAACATTCCAGCCTGGAAAGATAGATTGGCGATTGAGATATGGTGGGACAGACGAAGAACAACCGTCGCAGACCAGACTCGCACGATTCACTAACAATTGAATCGTAGCAGCTTTGGCGCGGCGTGTATATACCGTTTGAACAGATTCTTCGCGCGCTGTCGCGTGGTTGTACAACGCGAAAGCCCAGCGCTGCAATACTCTTGTCTTACTACCCGGGCCGCTCTTTATAAATTGTGAATTGCCCGCTTTCTGCCTTGTAATCGGTTTTGCTCCTCTTCCAACCGTGCTACCCTATGCTCTTGTTTCGTAGCGAGCCCATGCGCAGGAATTTTGCCAATGGCGTTGAATGAATCGGAATATCCCGAGCATCAGGAAGTTCTCTCCGGAATGCAGGATTTTGTGGGGGAAAACCTCCATTTCCTCGGGAAAGTGGAGAAGGCGTGGCAGCCCACGGATTTTTTGCCCGACATGGCCGCCGAGGACTGGCGCGATCAGGTCGAAGAGTTTCGCAAGCAGTCCCGCGAAATTACCGACGAGCTGCTGGTGATCCTCGTCGGCGACATGGTCACCGAAGAGGCGCTTCCCAGCTACTCCGTATCATTGAACCTGATTGCCAAAGATTATGAGGGGAACAATCCGGGCCCTTGGGCCGTCTGGCTTCGCGGATGGACCGCCGAAGAGAATCGGCACGGAGATCTGCTGAACGCCTATCTGCGCCTTACCGGTCGCGTGAATATGCGATCCGTTGAACGGACCGTCCACCATCTCATTGCCAACGGCTTCAATCCGCGCGCGTACCCCGATCCCTATAGCGGCCTGATCTATACGTCGTTCCAGGAACGTGCGACAAAGATTTCACACGGAAACGTCGGAAAGATCGTCGGCACTCAAGGGGACAAATTCCTGTCCAAAATCTGCCAAAAAATTGCCGCTGACGAATCGCGCCACGAAGCCTTCTATACCAAAATGATGCGCCAAGTCATGCGCATTGATCCCGAGGGGGGGCTGCTGGCCTTTCGATCCATGCTGCGAAGCGTGATCGCGATGCCCGGGCGACTGATGTACGACGGCAAGGACCCCGATCTGTTCGATCACTTCGCCATCGTCGCGCAGCGAAGCGGGGTTTACACCGTTCACGATTACGCGGCGATCATCGATCACCTGATCAAAATCTGGGACATCGCCGCCATGCCCGTGACAGGATTGGCGGCAAAGGCGCAGGAATATCTTTGCAGACAGGCCGAGCGTTACGTCGGTTACGCGGAGCAGGTGCGGGAAAATCTGGTGAAGCAGCCGCCGATTCAATTCAGTTGGATTTACGACCGGGCGACGTGATGCGGGTCACTTCGTCGATTGCAGCGCTCGCCAATCGTCGTAGCTCATTCGTGGCAATTGGAAACGGTCTTCAGTACGGCAATAAGAAGCCGGGGTACCCATGCGTCCAAGCGCGGCGAAGTTATGGACGTGCAGGCGCTGATCGATGATGTCGTCCGCCACGTAAATGCTCACAATTTCACCAATGATGACATTGCTATCGCCGATACGTTGAAGGCTATGAAGTTTGCATTCAAGACTCGCCTTCGCTTCAGCCACGCGGGGAACGGCAATGCGCGTGCTCGGCGCAGGTATGGAGTCCGGCGGCTTCCAATTCACTTTGGCCGCTGGGGAAGTCGGCCGCAGTGATGTTCATCGCGTGGACCAATTCATCCGTCACGAGGTTCACCACAAACTCTCCCGCCGTGGAAATGTTTTTCGCCGTGTGCTTGGGCTGGCCAAAACCCTCGTCCCCCACGCCGATCACAATCACCGGCGGGTCGCTGCCAATCATGTTGAAGAAACTAAATGGCGCCAGATTGATAACGCCGGCGGCATTTTGTGATGTCACCCAGGCGATGGGGCGCGGCACCACCAGATTCGTCAACAGCTTGTACGCTCTATTCACTTCAATGTCTGTGATGGCAATATTCATGTAGGACCCCTAATGCCCTTTGACGCAACATCCTCCCCTTCATGGGGCAGGCGAATGCGGACACTACTATAAGAAGATCGGTTCTTTTTCACGATCAAGCGAGCGGACTTCATGAATTCGCATTATCGTAAATCATGCCGCGATCGGAATATCCAATCGTTTGGCCAGCGTGATCGGCGGAAGCGCAGGCTTCCACCTCAGCCCGTTGCGCTTCGAGCCATTCCGGAAGGACAATGTGCGTGCCAAGTTCTTCAGCAGATTCGTTGTACGTCATGCCGGGGCCATCCGTGGCAATCTCGAATAACACGCCGCCGGGTTCACGGAAATAAATCGAATGGAAATAATTGCGGTCCATGACGGGCGAGACGTTATGGCCATCCGTGCGAAGTTGTTGCAACCAGCCGGCCTGCTGCTCGTCCGTCGGCGTGCGGAACGCAACGTGATGCACTTGCCCGACGCCCATTCGCGTGCGAGCGGCCTGCGGGACAATGACCACATCAGCGAAACGCCCGGCAGAATTTCCGGCAGCCTCATAGCGAATGCGATCGCCGTCACGCGCGATTTCTCTATACCCAAATCGATCCACGAGAACCGACGCCGGCCCCGTCTCCGACACCTCCGTGAGAGTGACGCCATGCAGAGCCCGGATAGCAAATTCATGCGGAACGTGGCCGTGCTGCCAATAATACGCATCATCAGTATGAGGGTCTTCGATCAGCGCCAACGGCATGGCATCGGGATCGAAGAAACGTGATGGCATCATGACCAAAACGACGGGTACGTTGAACATCGGCACCAGGAATCGCCGCAAGACGCTCCTGCCAATAGGATGCCGCCCCCACCGGAACCGCGAATGCCGTTTCCAGAACGTGTCCTGTTCCATTGACGGCAACGCGGCCGCCCGGCCAGACAAAGTGCGTCATCAACGTGCCGGGCCGTCCGAGGCCGTCACCGTAGTAGAGATGATAACTCCCCGGGTCATCATAATTGATGGTGACTTTGACGAGGCGAAGGCCAAGAGTATCGGTATAAAACTCGACGTTTTTCTGTGCATCCCCAGTGATGGCGGTGACGTGATGAATGCCGGCGAGGGGCGAGACTGCGACGGTTGTTGTATCCATAGAAGAACCCTTGCGTTTGAGCCTGCGTTTACCGGCGACGGATCATTATATCCGTTGAAACAGATATTTCTTTTTGCCATGCCACCCCCCGCCCCCCGCTGCGCATGGAGCGCCATACTTTTCGCCGGAGTTCACGCTGAAGCGCGTCTTCGATCCATGCAGATGCACATTTGTGCCGAAAAACACGCTGAAGCGTGAACTCCGGGTATCCCCTGCTCGTTTGAAATGTGGCGGGTGATGCTCTACGCTCCGAACGTCTAATGGATGGAGTAATGATGCCCACGCCGTTAAGCCCCGCTCCCGCAAAATCGCCAGTACGCGGCCGCCCGCGCATTGGGATCACCATGGATGTGGGAGCACCGGACGAGCGACGCAAAACTCTCGAGTTGCCCGCCGACTATGCGAATGCGGTGTTTCGCGCCGGAGGGCTGCCGATCCTACTTCCCTTCACGCATGATGCGGCGCTGCGCGATGAGATGATTCGTTCCATCGACGGCCTCCTAATCCCGGGGGGATCGGACCTCGATCCAAAGCTCTACGGACAGCCGCTGCATCCGAAAACCAAACTTGTGGATGCGGATCGGCAGGCGTTCGATCTTGCGATTCTGTCGCTCGCGGAGCAGCGGCAAATGCCGACGCTTGGAATATGCCTGGGCTCGCAGACCATGAATGTCCATCGGCGCGGCACGTTACACCAACATTTACCCGACATACCCCCCCCCCCCTACCGGAGAGGACCGCACCAATCCAACATTCGCGCCCGGCGATCGCACCAACTTCCATCCGGTCACCATTCGCCCCGGCTCGCGCCTCGCGGACGTGCTGAAGACGGAAATGCTGGAAGCAAACTCGCGGCACCATCAGGGCTTTGACAAGATCGGCCACGGACTTGTGGCGACCGCGCATGCCGCTGACGGGCTGGTGGAGGCATTTGAGGATCCGACGCTTCCATTCTGGCTGGCGGTGCAATGGCATCCCGAGAATCTGGGGGGCACACCCCACGACCGTTTATTCGCCGCCCTTGTCGAAGCCGCAGAAGCCTATCGCGAACTGACCGCCGCGCAGTAAAATCCGCATTCGCACCGACCGCACGCGCATGTGCGTGTGAGTGATCCGCAATTCGTCACAACCCTCGGGAGTCTCCTCATGCCGTTCGATTTTCGCACCGTCTTTCAGCGGGCGCTGCCCTATAACGACTTCTTGCAGCATCACGCAACGGAAGATCAGCGAAACCGCTGGCGCCAGTCTTATGAGGGGATTTCCCTTACCGAGCAACAACGGCAACTGCTGGGATCGTTCCAACGAAAAATGAACGTGCTCTGTCTCTCTGGTCCGTGGTGCGGCGACTGCGTGAATGCCTGCCCCATTTTTCAGCGATTCGCCGAACACTCGCTGCTGATTGATCTTCGATTCATCAACCGGGCCCAGAATTTTGATGCGGCGGCAGGAGCGGCGGCGGATGTGGCACCGACGCCAAAGCCCGGAACGGCGATGGACCCGGAGGATATCCGCTCGCGGCCATTCGGCAAGATTCCTCGTGAAATGGGGCATCCTGACGCCGGAGCGCGTCGACAAGGCGCTGCTGCTGCAGGAAGAACAAAAGGCAAAAGGCCTCAATGTCCGCATCGGCGATGTGATGGCGGAAATGGGATTCATCACCGAAGAGCAGCGCGATCGCGCTGGCGGCACAGTCGGGATATGAAACCTTTGCATCGTGGGATGTGGTGGTGGCGCGGGAGCTTTCAATCTGCGGCGGGCCGCGGGTGCCGGTCCTTGTGTGGCTGTCCGAGGATTGGCAGGAGTGCGGGCGTTTTGGCGAACGAACCTTGGCCACTTACCGCAGCAAGGCGCAGAAAATGTTGGCGAATAAGGAGGGGGCAAGTTGTCCGACAGGCCTGTTCGCGCCGGAGAAAGATTTGCTGGCCGCCAATGTCGCCGAATGGCTGGGATATTTTGAACGTGTGCAGTGGATGCTCTTAACCAGCCCTCGCTTGATGAAGCTTCACGGCGAGGCATAGGACACATGAACCGCCGATGAACGCCGATGAACGCGGATATTAAAAAAATCGGCGTTCATCCGCGTTCATCGGCGGTTCCCATTCCGTCACCCACCCATCAGCTTGTCCATATCGATATCTCCGAACTCCGAGGCAGGGTCGTTGGGGCGGGGTAAGGGAGGGAGCGGCGGCGTAATGCCGAATTCGCGAAGCCAGTGCTCGGTTTCTCCGGTGGTGGTTGTGCCGCCGGTTTTTTTGGCGGGGAGGCGAGCACGGTCGGCGGCATTGGCGGCGCGGGACGCGCCGATCAGGGCGTGCAGGAATGATTCGCAGCTCATGGCATTGGCGAAATTTCGGCGAGCGTGGAGTGCCACAGCCCGATCGTTGCTAACTACGGTCAGCTTTTTTCGGTTGGCGGCCCGTTCGACCATTTGCGCGATCACGGTGTCCGCCTTGATGCCGGTGCCGGAATAAATCAGCGTAATCTCCGGGAATTCATTCTCTGACGGCTCATCGGGCTTGGCGCGGCCGTCGAGCACGAGCGTGGCGGCCAATCGCTGGGGACTGGCGACGATCCACTGGCAGAGCTTTCGCACGGTGAGGTCAGAGAGCGGCGCCGCCCATCGCCGCGCCGGCGTAGACGACGTTGTACGCATCGAGAAGATATGCCACGTTCGCCTCGATCCTGCGAGTCGCCCTCGCATTCAGGGTTGAGCGGGTGCCGCTTCGGCGTTCTTGATCGCCTCCTGAATTGTATCGACTTCGTCGAGTGAATCCGCCTGGATGATATCGTCGGCTTCCAACGTGGGGCCGGTCCAGGTCTTTCCGGCGTCGGCGGTTTTGTAGTGATAGTAGCCGTGGGCGACGCCGTCGGTGTCGTCTTCGAGGTGGAGGGAGAGGCGGCCCTCCCCGTTTCGCGCCATGGAAAAGCCCGCGTATTGGGCGTCGCTGGTCGGCTTTTTGACGGCGGCGAAGAACTGCCATGTGGTGCCGTCATCAATGGACCGGACGAGCGTGACTTGTGTCGTGTGGTTCTCGCCAACGCCGTCGAGGATGCCCCAGATTTCTTTTCGCCCGGAGATCGCCGCGGCGTAGACCCATTCCTGATAATCGGCTTCGGCAAGTTTGACGACTTTCCAAGTGCTGCCGATTTTTTTCAGGATGAGCGGTGAACTTGCGGTGGCATCCTGATTCTGCACGACCGCAAAGATGATCGGCGTTTCCACATCCGGATCCGTGAGGCCAAACTGCGGATGGATCATTTGCTGATTGGTGATGGCCGCAAGATCGAGACCGCCCGCGATTTTGATGATGTGGCCCGAAGAGGGAGCATTGGCGGACGGAGCGGTTACGGGAATTGTTGCAGGCGATGAAGAAGCAGGGACCGGCGTCAACGGCTCCGTTTTATCACATGCCGCGATGAACAGAGCGGAGAAAATAAATGCTGCGACATGGTAATGACGATTGTTCATGCGAATCCCATCTTGTCGCACGAGTGCTGGTGATTAGGTGCGTGCGTGTGGAAGTGAGGGCGTTCCGACCAGGCCGTCGGTGAACACGACGCGGCCGGCGACGATGGTGTGTTTTATTTGCCCTTGACGTTCCAGCCGGCGAAGGGGGTGTTGGGGCTCTTGGAGGCAAATCGCTCGGGTCGATGGTCCAGGACTGCGCGGATCGAAGATCGTGACGTCGGCGGGGCTGCCCGATGGCGAGGGTTCCTTTGCCGTCGAGGCCCATGACGCGGGCGGGGGTGATGGTCATTTTTTCGATGAGTTGGAGCCAGGTGAGGTGGCCGGGTTCGACGAGGGCTTTGGCGTAGAGGGGGAGCGCGGTTTCGAGGCCGACGATGCCGAAGGGGGCTTTGTCGAATTCGAGTTCTTTTTCTTCGCGGGTGTGGGGGGCGTGGTCGGTGGCGAGGCAGTCGATGGTGCCGTCGATGACGCCCTGGATGCAGGCGTCGACGTCGGCTTGGGTGCGGAGCGGAGGGTTCATTTTGGTGTTGGTGTCGTAGCCGCCGTTGAGGGTGCCGCAGGCTTCGTCGGTGAGGAGGAGGTGGTGCGGGGCGACTTCGGCGGTGACGGGTTGGCCGTCGCGTTTGGCCTGGCGGACGAGTTCGACGGCGCCGGCGGTGGAGATGTGCTGGACGTGATAGCGGGCGCCGATGCGCTTGTTGAGGAGGAGGTCGCGGGCGATCATGAGTTCTTCGGCGACGGCGGGGAGTCCGGCGAGGCCGAGTTTGACGGCGGTGGGCCCGGCGCTCATGGGGCCGCCGGAGAGGGTGGGTTCTTCGCAATGCTGCGTGAGGATGCTGCCGAGCATTTTGACGTATTGCAGGGCTTTGAGCATGACGGCGGCGGAGGCGACGCCGATGCCATCATCGGAGAAACCGACGGCGCCGGCGGCGTGCATGAGGGCCATCTCGGCGAGCTCCGTGCCCTTTGCGGCCTTTGGTGATGGCGCCGATGGGGAGGACGTGCACAGAGATTCGGCTTCGCTGGGCGCTGGGTGTGGACGAAGCCGATCTGGGTGTCGTCATCGAGGGCGGGCGTGGTGTTGGGCATGCAGCAGACGGTGGTGAATCCGCCGGCGACGGCGGCGGCGCTGCCGGTGGCGATGGTTTCCTTGGCTTCCTGGCCGGGCTCGCGGAAGTGGACGTGGATGTCGATCAGGTCCGGGGGTGATGTGAGCAGCCGGTGCAGTCGATGATTTTCGCGTCGGCATTGGGTGTTTGGCTAACCCGACCTCGCCCCCGCCGGGGTGATGTGGCGATTTTTCCGTCTACGATGAGGAGGTCGGCGGGCCGTTCGGTGTCGGGCCGAAGGGTCGATGAGGGTTCCGTTGATCAGCAGGATCGGTTGTTGGTCATGGCGGAGAGTATACGGAGGCAGTAGGTGGGCCGAGATCGCAACTTTAGGCAACTGGTCGTTGAACCCTTATTTCGTTAGGACGGCGGTTCGGTTTCGTCCCTTCACGGAACTGGTTTTCATAAAGTCTGCGATAGGCGTCGCAGCGATTCCAGCAATTGGGCATGCGTGCCCACCCCAGCCACTTCGCCATGGTCCAGGCAAATGATGCTGTCCGCGGAGATGACAGTTTGAAATCGGTGGGCGATCATCAGAACGGTGCGGTCCTGGGTGAACTCCCGCAGGGCGAGGCTGATTTTATTTCCGAGTCCGAGTCGATCTGGCTCATGGCCTCGTCAAGGATCAAGGATAGACGGGATCGTGAAGAATAGCTCGCGCGATCGCGATGCGCTGTTTCTGGCCACCGGAGAGACGCACGCCATGCTCGCCGACCCGGGTCTCATACCCTTCCGGAAAACTCGAGATAAACTCATCAGCGAAGCTCGCGCAGATGCATCCAGCATCTGTTCCTTGGTGGCGTGGCGCGTTCCGTACGCGATGTTGTTGTAAATCGTGTCGGCGAAAAGAAGCGTGTCCTGCGTGACCAACCCTATTTGGCTGCGAAAGCTCCGCAGCGACACCGTCGAAGTATCCACCCCGTCGATCAGAACTGTGCCCGTCGTCGGCACGTATAGTCGCGGCAACAAGTTCAACAGCGTTGTCTTTCCGCTTCCGTTTCCCCCGACGATCGCTACATTTTGTCCCATGCTTGATCTTGAGGTTAATATGCTTGAGCACCAGTTCCTCATGGCCAGGGTAGCTGAACGAAATATCGCGGAACTCAATATCACTGTGATGCCGGGGCAACTTCGGCAGGGTGTGATCGTGATTGGGCTCCGTGTCGAGTATCCATAATTTCAAACACTCGCGCCGCCGCCGCATTGGTCTGCTGCACTCTGGCGTTCACATCGGAGAGCTTTCGCATCGGCTCCAGCATCGCGACAAAGCACGCCAGCAGCGTAAAAAACTTTATATTGTCCAATCTTCGCTTCGTGTTTAATTACCAAATAGGCAGCCCACATCATCGGGATGGCACTCAGAATCACGGCAAGAGTTTCCACTCGTTGGTCGGCTTAAACTGCATAATGGCTCAAGCCGATTCTGATCCTTCAACAACTTCTTGTTGACCCGCGTAAAACGACGCCGCTCGTAACCCTCCCCTGAGTACGCTTTCACCACCCGCGCCGCGATCAAAGTCTCATTGATTACGCCGAGCATTCCGCGACCAGTTTTCCAGAGTTCCCCGGCTCGCCCGCCGCATGCGCTTGGAAAATTTCCGGATGATGATGCCTAGGATCGGCATCGGGAGGACGATCAGCTGCACAATCGCCAATTAATCACCATCGCGAGTGCAAACAAAACACAGCTTTGACCGGCTCCTGCACCGCCTTACCCAGGCCATGCTAACGCCGTCCGTCAGCGTGTTTGTGTCCTGCGTCAGCCGGCTCATTACGTCGCTGGTGCCCCTCTGCGCAAAGAACGAAATGGGAAGCTGCACCACCTTGTCATACATCTTCCGCCGTATATCCATCACAACCCGGTTTGCCACCGCCATCCCCAAGTATTGCTGGTAATATCGAAACACCGAACCAATAATGCACAGTACGATGAAAAAAAGCACCGGTGACAAAAGATCTCCTGAAATGTGTCTTGTGGTAAAAGGTGAACGAGGCCAACGGCGGGGGCCAAATAAAATGGGATGGGCGGAGCCTTTACAACGATGGTTTTCCCGGCCGACCCTGTGAGGTCATTGATCTGCAACGTTACCTCGCTCCCCTCAGGCGCGGTGGCAAGGATACGCGCCATATCGAACCATTCGTTAGACGACCGCGGCGTAGCAACCCAATCTGTCGGGCCGACGACGGCTGCGTGGTAGGCGCAATGCCGCTCACGGCGGAGATTAATTTGTAGTTCGATTTCTTCCCTGATTCGCCGCTGATTTGCAAACCGGCGGGGGCTCTTCCCCCGAACTCGTGATGACTAATTCTTCACGGCGGAGTCCCTGCGTAGCGTCAAGATCCCAGATCTTTATGTCGAAACCGATGTTCCGCCGTCGTGCGATCAATCCACCCGTGAATATGCTCCTGCGAAATGAACACCTTTATCACCGGCAGCATTACTGCCACGCCCGAGGCGTAGGACAAACCTACACCCAATCGCGCACAGCATGCTGATTACTACTGTCCATTTGTATGGGAGAGACACCACGCAGGACCCGCCACCAAGACTCCATAAACCCTCATTCAAATGCCAAAGTTGAAACGGGGATCGTATCAAATACGGTCCGCTCGCTCCAGTGAATGTGAAAGGTGGAGTTCGCAGGTGCGCAAATGTTTTGGGATTTTGACGATGGTTGTAAGCGATGGAATGGGGCGGGGTTGGAATTATCACAGGGGCGAGGTGCGAAGTGGCCAAATTATTTTTTAATTCGGCGGAGGGGAGGGAGGGCGGAATGTTGAATTCTGAATGATGAAAGGGGGTGGGGTGCATGATGGGTCTCCTATAGAGGGGCGGTGTGCCAGTTTGTGCGCACACCTAAAGGTGAATTTTTTGTTAGGGGTTGTGGGATGGGAGGTTGGAAGTTGCGGAATATTTAGTGGGGTGTTTTTTGGAGGTTGGCGTGTGCGCACAGGTTGGGGGTTGGTGGGAGTGGTTAGGGTGTTTGCGGGGGCACATGTGGCATGCTTCTGGCCCCGAGGTTGGGCCAGAAGCATGCCACCCTTGCTTTTTGCGAGGGCGCTTTAGGGGGATGGGGGAGGGGTTGGATTTGGGTCGAATTTTTGGGCGATGGGCATTCGGCGGCCGAAGCCGAAGGCTCGGCTGGTGACTTTGATTCCGGGGGCCGGCTTGTTTGCGTTTGTATTCGGAGAGGTCGATCAAGCGGACGACGCGTTGTGCGATGGTGTGCGCGTCGAAGCGCTTCCTTGATGATCTCGCCGACGCTTTTTTCCTGCTCGACGTAGCGTTCGATGATGGCGTCGAGGATTTCGTAGGGTGGGAGGGAGTCCTGGTCTTTTTGATTGGGACGGAGTTCGGCGCTGGGGGGTTTGGTGAGTGGTGCCTTCGGGGATGGGTGGGGTCTTGCCGACTCTTGGCGTACTCGTCGTTGATGTGGCGGGCGAGGTCGTAGACCATCGAGCTTTGGGACGTCGGAGATGACGGCGAGGCCGCCGCACATATCGCCGTAGAGGGTGCAGTATCCGGTGGCGACTTCGCTTTTATTGCCGGTGGTGAGGAGCATGTGGCCGAACTTGTTGGAGAGGGACATGAGGATGTTGCCGCGGAGTCGTGCCTGCATGTTTTCTTCGGCGACGCCCTGCTTGGGTCCCGGCGAAGAGGGGTGCGAGGACTTGTTCGATGGCTTCGTGGGCGGGTTCGATGGGGATGGTATGGAATGCGAATGCCGAGGCGTTCGGCGAGGAGTGGGCGTCGCTTTTGGAGTGGTCGGAACTGTAGCGTGAGGGGAGGCTGACGCCCATGACGTTGGTTGGGCCGAGGGCTTCGACAGCGAGTGCGGCGACGACGGCGGAGTCGATGCCGCCGCTGAGGCCGAGGACGACGCTTTTGAATCCGCACTTTCGGACGTAATCGGGGAGGCCCAGGACGAGGGCGGCGTGGATGGAGGCGATGCCGGTAGCGGGGAGGGGCATGGGCGATTGCCGTGGAGTTTTGACTGTTTGCACCGAGCGGGGGATATCGACGACGAGGAGGTCTTCTTCGAAATCTTTGCCCTGGGCGATGACATTTCCGTGGGCGTCGAAGACGGCGGAATTGCCATCGAAGACCAGTTCGTCGTTGCCGCCGACCTGATTGACGTAGACGATGGGCATGTCCCAGCGTTTGGCCTGGAACTGAAAAGTTTGTGGCGATATTCGTTTTTTCCGAGGACGAAGGGAGAGGCGGAGATGTTGAGAAGGATTTTCGGCACCGGCCTGCGCGAGTGCGCCGATGGGATTGAAATGGTAGAGGGGGCGTTCGAGGAATTTTTCGTCGTTCCAGAGGTCTTCGCAGATGGAGACGCCGAGCCGGACGGCCTTGGCGATTGCGGTGATTTCGGTATCGGGTCCGGGCTCGAAATAGCGGCTCTCGTCGAAGACGTCGTAGGTGGGGAGGAGGCTTTTGAAGCGTTTGGCGAGGATCTTGCCGTCGCGGACGACGGCGACGGCGTTGTGGAGGGGGCGGCCAGCGTTTTGCGGGGTTTCGTTCGGCGTAGCCGACGATGGCGGTGATTCCTTGTGCGGCGTTCGGCGATCTCGGCGACAGCTTGTGCGGCTAATTGAATGAACGCGCGGCTTCAGGAGGAAATCCTTTGGCGGGTAACCGAGGATGCTTAGTTCGGGGAAGACGACGATTTCGGCACCGCGGTTCTTCGCGTCGCGGATATTGTGCGAGATGTTTGCGGAGGTTTCCGGCGATATCCCCGACGGTCGGATTTATCTGCGGCGAGTGCAATGCGCATGATTTTTCTCTCTGAGGTTTTGGAGATACGCTGAGTTGAATTGTGCAGGGATTTACGCTGAAGCGTGGACTCCGCGACTTTCGTGGCGAGGGATTCGTCTATGCGGCGGCGGTTGTGGCGTTGGAGGGCGGCTCGGGAGGCGAGCGAAATCAGGGCGGCGACGATTTCAGGGTCGAAGGCTTTTCCACTTGATTCTCCTGATCGCACGCAGGGCTTCGGCTGTGCCCCAGGCGGCCTTGTAAGGGCGGTGGGAAGTGAGGGCGTCGAAGACATCGGCGACGTGGACGATGCGGGACTCGACGCAGATTCCGTAGCGGGAGAGGTGATCGGGATATCCTGAGCCGTCCCAGTTTTCGTGATGTCCGCGAGCGATGCGGCGGGCGCAGGCGAAGAAGGGATTATGGCCGAGGATTCTTTCGCCGGCGACGGGATGTTCGTTGATGATTTGGCGTTCTTCGTGCGGTGAGGGCCCGGGCTTGGCGAGGATGGCGTCGGGGATATGGACTTTGCCGACGTCGTGGAGGATGGAGGAGTAGCCGAACTCGATGAGACTGGGTGGGAGGAAAGCCCAGTTCGCGGGCGAGGAGTTCGGCGTATCGGTGCACGCGGAGGACGTGTTCACCGGTGTCGTGATCCTTGGCTTCGCAGGCGACGGCGAGCATTTGGAGTGAATCCATGTTGGCGGCGTGGAGTTCGGTGGTGCGGTCCGCGGACGCGTTCTTCGAGCGCGGCATTGAGTCGTTTGAGTTCGACGGCCTGGGCGATGGCGGTGTCGCTGAGTTCAGTGAGTTGTGCGAGGATTTCGCGGAGGCGTTCGTCGGCGGATCGGAGTGCGGAAACATCGGAGATGACCATGACGGTGGAGGGATCGGATGGGGCATTGAGGCGGTGGACGGAGACGGTGACCTGCATGGGCTGTTTGGAGGCGGCCGGGCCTTCGGCGGTGCGGTCTGTTTTCAATTTCAGATGGAAATCGGCGTGGGCGTTGGTGGTTGTTGACGGGATGGCGCGGATGAAATCCCGCCATGCGGCATCGCCCCAGGACAAGAATCTGTGAGTTCCTGTGGGGTGTCGGAGTCTGGGAGCCGGTCGCGCATCCAGCCGTTGGTGTAGGCGACTCGGAGACGGGCATCAAGGATTATTAGGCCGACGGGGAGGCATTCCAGGAAGGGTGCATGGGATAGCAGAGGTGTGGTGCTCATAAGAGAGAGTGTACGCGTCGGATGGGGTGTCGGCTATAAATTTCCGGGAGGTTTTGGCGGAGGGTTTTGGCGGGCGGTCTGGTAAATTGAAACAGAGGGGTATGCACATGAGGCACATCCATTTTTTTTGATTGGGTCAGGATTGATGGGTGTGTTGTGCCCATGCGTTTAGATTTTCGATGGCGAGGTTTTCTTCCATTTGGATGAGGGGGCGTTTCATGAGGACGGCGGAGGCTTCTTTGAGAACTCCGCCGATGCGGGCGCGTTGGGCGAGAGCGATGTAGCGGATGGCGTCGACGACGATGCCGGCGGAGTTGGGGGAATCCTCGACGGAGAGTTTCATGTCGACTTCGATGGGAAGGCCGCCGAAGCCGCGGAGGTTCATTCGGACGTAGGCGACTTTGTTGTCGTCGAGGAAGGGGACGTAGTCGCTGGGGCCGATGTGAATTTGGTTGGCGTCCATGGGGACCTGGCTGGTGACGGCTTCGGTCTTGGAGACTTTTTTGCTGGTGAGGCGGCCGCGTTCGAGCATGTTGAGGAAGTCGGCGTTGCCTCCGACGTTGAGTTGATAGCTGGAGTGATGTCCATTCCGCGCTGCTGGGCGAGTTTCATGAGGACGCGGTGGGTGACGGTGGCACCGAATTGTGATTTGACGTCGTCGCCGATGAGGGGGAGGTTTGCGTCGGCGAATCGGGCGGCCCAGGCGGGGTCGCTTCCGATGAAGACGGGGATGCAGTTGACCATTGCGACGCCGGCGTGGAGACAGGCTTCGGCGTAGAGTTCGGTTCCGTTTTGGCTGCCGACGGGGAGGTAGTTCACGAGGACGGTGGCGTGGGTTTGTTTGAGGGTTTGGACGACGTTGTGGATGGTGGCGTGGCGGGATTCTTCGCCGACGGCGGGCGCTGTTGGGGGTCGAATTTTTCGAGGTGTGGGGCGATGCCGTCGCGGAGGGGGCCGGCGAAGACGTGGGCGCCGTCATCGTGGGGTTCCGGGCAAAATGTGGCGGCGCAATTGGGTTTTGCAAAGATGGCGTGTTTGAGGGGGAGTCCGACTTTGCGTGGGTCGATGTCGAATGCACAGGCGAACTGGATGTCGGCGACGTCGATGCCGGCGATTTTTCGGTGCGTGAGGCCTACGGTTTCGGTGGGGTTGTTTCGATAGAAGGAGACGCCCTGGACCAATGCGCTGGCGCAGTTTCCGACGCCGACGACCGCGACTCGCACCGACGCATCGTTCATTTGGAAACCTCTTTTGGGTTAGTCAGTCGTGGGAGGGTGTGATGTGGGGACATTTTTTATTTTTAACCATGCGATGAATTCGCTGTTGCCTTTTTGGCCTTCGATGGGGCTTTTGACGATGCCATGGACTGTCCATCCGGAGGTTTCGATGCGATCGATGACCTGGTGGAGGACGGTATCGCTTTGTTCGTTGGTGAGGACGCCGCGTTGGATTTTTGCCTGTTCGCTTTCGTAGTGGGGTTTGATCAGCGTGAGCACGTCGCCGTCGTGGGCGAGGAGGGTGCGGACGACGGGGAGAATTTTTTCCTGCCTGGTCCATCCGACGTCGATGGCGATGACGCTTACGGGTTCGGGGAGACGGACGTGGAGGGCGTTGGTGCGATCTTTTACGATGACGCGGGGATGTTTGCGGAGGGTCCAGGCGAGGATGCCGTAGGCGGTGTCGACGGCGTAGACCTTTGCGGCACCGAACTGGAGGAGGCAATCGGTAAAACCGCCGACGTTGGCGCCGAGATCGGCACAAGTTTTATCAGTGATATTGAGGTGGAAGGTGATGAAGGCGGCTTCCAGTTTTTGACCGCGCGCGAAACAAACGAACGCTTCGGGTCACCCTCAGCCACACTCGGCGCGGGCGACACAAAACGGTCGTTCGACATCCCCGGTCCTCTTAAAAAGAGTACCCCACCCCTATTTTTAAGACACAAGGCTACGGCGGCGTTACTTGGCCTGAAGGGCGTTGACCTTTTTAGCCAAGCGGCTCTTGCGACGGGCTGCGGTCTTTTTGTGGATGCCGCCACGGGTGGAGACGCGATCGAGAATCGCCTGGGTTTTCTTGAGTTCTTCGGTTGCGGCAGTCTTGTCACCGGCGGCGATGACGGTTTGGAATTTCTTCAATTCGAGCCGGATTTCGCGCTTGCGATCACGATTCTGCAGGCGACGCTTGGCGTTTTGACGAACCCGCTTTTTGGCAGACAACGAATGAGCCACGTGTGAAATCTCCTGTTTTTCCAAATGATGCCTGTACGGGCATCGCTCCCCGCGCTGGGGAAACCCATACTATCGCAGGAAACGGGTCCACATTCAACAGAGTTGAAGAGCATTATGGTTGGGTAGGGTGCCTATGCCAGGGCCTTCGCAGCGCCCACAGGATTAGGGCGATTGTGGCGTAGAGCGATGCCGTCATCCACCATTGAGGCAGAGACTTTATTTTGGCGAGTGTCGGTTCGTGCGCAGCGGAGGAGCCTCGGACTCCGTCCAGTACGGCAAGCATTGGAGTTAGAGTTGCAAGGGCCTTCTCGGTGGCGTCGGCCATCTCCGGCATCCAGGCGACGACCACCTTGACCAAAGGCGCCCCGATCACGGGCAGAGCAAAAATGAGCATTGCGATTGTCAGGCTCACGACCACTGAAAACACTTGGCCGATTTTTCGTAGAGTCAATGGGATTGAGGTCCATAATCCCAGCCATAGCAGGAGGAGAATGTAGACACGCACCACATCCATCAGGCGGAGAAATCCTTCGCTGATGCCCACGGTGAAAAGGAGCGCGCCGCAGCTATCGGTGAGGATCGCATAGCCGAGAAATCGGCGGGCTGTCACGGGTCCGGAGGTTTTTTCCGCGGTGGATGCCCAGACGATGGTGGCTACGGTTGCGAGGAGGAAGAGGAGGGAGATCCATGCGGCGAAAGGGGCGGCGGAGCTGTCTGTCGGCGGGTCCGTGAACCATCGTTGGCCCATCCAGAGAGCGGTGAGGAGGGTGGAAAGGAGGGCGGTCAGAATGAGTGGGGGTGCGAGGGAGGGCACCCATGGGTTTTTCATTGCGGAATGATACGCAGGCAGGGCGCGAGTCCCAATCTGAGCGCCAGCGTAGGGGGAGAGGCTGGGGGCAAAAGAAGAGCGGCGTGACCAGAGGCCACGCCGCTCATTTATTCCATGGGGAGGAACAGTTCGTTTAGAACTTCATGATCACGTCTGCACCGAACGTGAATTCATCGCGGAAGCTGTTGCCGCCGCCGGTCCGGAAGACATGGTCTTCGGAAACGTCGTAGCGAACTTCAGGACGGATCGAGAGGTTCTGCAGGATCGGATCCTTGGGCATCGGGGTGACGGTGACGCCGAGGGTAAGGGAGTAGCCATTGATGCTCGGCACGCCGGTACCAGCGCCGCTCGGGGCATTATCGATGCCGCGACCGAAGTAGGTGTGAAGCCAATCTGCGCGGGCATTGGCGGTGATGTAGTCATTGACGACGTATGCACCGTAAAGAGCAATGCCGTAGTCATCGCCATAGGCATGGGTCGTTGTGCCGCTGCCGTTGAACCCGCCGCTGACATCAATCAGACCTTCTGCGGCAAGCTTGAGCTTGTCGGTCATCTGATAGACGGCAATGGGGTTGATCATGATGTCGTAATGGCTGGTGTCATCAAATTCCTGGGGACCGACTTCGGTGGTCAGGATGAACTGCCATTGTTTGTTAGGGGTGTAGGTGACCTGGCCAACGCCATCGGGCGAGCCATTGTTATCTTCGGTCGCCTGGTTGAAGCCGCGGGTGACGCCGCCGGCGAAAGACCATTGATCGTTGAGGGTGTAGAAGGCGATAACGCCGGTGTTGGTGAGGGGTTCGGCGTTGAAGAGACGGCTATGGCTGTAGAAAGGATTGCCGCGGGCGTCAATGACTTCGTAACCGATGAGGGTGTAGAAGTGGCCAGCGCGAACCTTGAGGCCATTGCCAACGGGGAGGTTGACATCGACATAAGCTTGGGTGAAGTCAAAGTGGGGGACTTCGCCGACGTTGTCGCCGGGGGTTTGGTATTCGATGCCGTTGGGCTGGGTGAAATTCATATCGTCGCCGAAGTCAGCTTCGATCAAGCCACCGACGTCGAACTTTTTGGCGTCAACGAGCTTCTCAATGCGGATAACCGCCTGGTTGAGGGTGACGTGGTTGCCGATTTCTTCTGAGAAACCGGGGGGACGAGTGAGGAAGCGGCCCGTACCGGCGTTGTTGCGCAGGTTGACGGTGTAGCCGGCTTCAACCCAGCCGTAGATATTGATGCCGAGGTTCTGCAAGGGCTTGGCAGCGCCAACCTTGTCAAGACCCTGCATGATGAGACCACTCGGTGCGCCCGCGTCCTGAGCCGTGACAACGGTGGGCTCGAGGGACAATGCTGGCGACTTGACCGTGGTGTCCGCCATCGCGAGCCCGCAGCTCGCCAACAGGCCTACCACAGCCATGGACACTGCGTCTTTCCGGTGAAACATTTTCACTCCTTAAAAATTAGACAACGAGGGGTTTCTGTTTCGATCCATCCGCTGAGCCGAGTCAGCGGATCTCATAGGGATTCATTACTCGGGGCCACTTAAAGGCCCTGCTTTTCAAAGGCATCGGTTATTTGAGACCTGTTTCATGAGGGAAAGGCTTCATTCCCATCAAAACATGTCCGCATCAACGCCTCTTCCTGATTAATAATGTCCATATCGCTCACATCAGGAAAATGAGCGAACTTCCGGGGCTTTAGGCTGGACGGCGGTAAGAATACGCAATTTTCTTTCCCTGTCAACAGGCTAATAGTGAAATATTTATTGAACGTTAACATGGGGGACGGGGGTTTCGGTGAGGAGTGGGGGTGGTAGAATGGCTTGAGGCTTGAGGCTTGCACGCTTGGGCGTTGGTTGTTGGTTTGGTTTTTAGGAGCAGGTGATGGCGGATCATCCTTTGAAGACGATGGTGCACTCCCAAATGATCGGGGCGATGAAGGCTGGGGAGAAGGCTCGGACGCAAGTGCTGCGGATGCTGCTGTCGGAGATCAAGGCGAAGGAGGCGGACGATGTAAATGCTGACGCGGCGGAGGCGGTGGCGGGGTATGCGAAGAAGCTGCGGAAGACGATGGCGGAGATGGAGAAGCTGAATCAACCGACGCATGTGGAACAGATCAGGGCGGAGTTGGTGATTGTGGATGAATTTTTGCCGAAGCAGATGGATGATGCGATGTTGGAGAAAATTGGGGGCGAGGCGTGGCGGGAATGGGGGCGTTGACGAAAAAGGAGATGGGGCGGGCGATTGGGGTGGTGATGAAGGCGGTGGCGGCGGCGGGGGGAAGTGCGGATGCGGGTAAAGTCAGGGCGCTGGTTGAGTCGAAAATCCAGTAAACGTTCCATAAGCCCAAACATAGCGAATGTAAGGATGACTGATGGCGAATTCGGCAGATGCTCCCGTGGGACAGCCGCAGGGTTATGCGTATGAAAATGCGGAATTAAGCTGTGCCCATGGGTACCTGCTGGGAGCCTTACAGCGGGTCCTGGCGAAATTGGAATTACCCGCGGAGAAGAGGAGGGTGTTTGATTTGGGGTGCGGGAATGGGAGCATCGCGGTGCGCTTACAAGGGAGGGGTTTGCGGTGACAGGGGTGGATCCTTCGGAGGAAGGGATTCAGTTCGCCAATAAGCATTATCCGACGATTCCGTTACGGGTGGGGTCAGCGTACGACGATTTGCCCACACTCTATGGACGGTTTCCGGTCGTGGTGAGCCTGGAGGTGGTGGAGCATGTGTACTTTCCTAAAAAATACGCGCAGACGCTGTACGATCTGGTGGAGCCGGGAGGCAGGGCGATCATTTCCACGCCCTACCATGGGTACCTAAAAAATGTCGCGTTGGCATTGACGGGGCAGATGGACTCGCATTTCACGGCCTTGTGGGATCATGGGCATATCAAATTTTGGTCGATGAGGACCCTGTCGGAATTGTTGCGTTCACATGGGTTCAAAGAGGTTGAGTTCGTGCGGGTTGGCAGATTCCCGGCGCTGGCAAAATCGATGATCGCGATCGCCAGCAAGTGATTCACACGGCCCCCCCCCGAGGAAAAAGATGGATGCGCGTGCTGACAGTTCCGCTGAATCAACGAGCGAAGAGCCCTTCAATAAGGCTCGTCGAACCTCGACTCTGCCGACGGGATTGAAGGTGAAGCGGGTGTTGTGGTCCGTCGTGGAGGCGACGTTGTTTCGGTACTCGTTTCATACGTGGAGTGGGTGGCGGGCGGGGTTATTGCGGGCGTTTGGGGCGAAAATTGGTTCGGGATGCACCATTCGGCGGACGGCGAACGTTTATTACCCGTGGAATTTACGGATGGGAGCGATGAGTTCGCTGGGGGACAATGTGCAGGTGTATAACCTGGGAATGATTGAGTTGGGGCGATGCGCGACGATCAGCCAAGAGGCTTATTTATGTGGGGGGACGCACGATTATAGGTACCGGACGATGCCGTTGATCCGGAAGCCGATAGCGATCGGCGCGGATGCGTGGGTATGCGCGCGAGCCTTTATCGGGCCGGGAGTGACGGTGGGGGAAGGGGCGATTGTGGCCGCGGGGTCGGTGGTACATAAGGATGTGGAGGGTTGGACGATTGTGGGTGGGAACCCGGCCAAAGTTTTGAAAGTGCGAGAAAAGCTGGTTTGACGAGTGTGGATGTCAAACCGTAGGAGCGACCATGCCGCCGATCACTGTGATGATCATGACTCTCAACGAGGTCAATAATATTGAAGAGGCAATTCGTTCCTTTCCAGCGGAAACGAAGATCGTTGTGTACGACAGCTTTAGCACGGACGGCACGGTGGAGAAGGCGGAGGCGCTGGGGGCGGTCGTGGTGCAACGGAAGTTTGACAACTGGGCAGGGCATCAGAACTGGGGCGCGGCGAATATCCGTTTCGAGAATCCCTGGGTTTATTATTCCGATGCGGACGAGCGAATGACGGCAGGATTGTGGGACGAAATAGTGAAGGCTGCGGAGAGGGCCGGGGAGGAGGCAGCCTATGACATTCGGCGCAAGGACATGTTTCTGGGACGGTGGATCAAGCGAAGCAGCTTTTATCCATGCTGGTTCACGCGGTTGTATCGGCCGGAGAGGATTCGGTGGGAACGGCTGGTCAATCCAGTGAGCGTGGTGGATGGGAAAGTGGGGCGGCTGCAGGAGCATTTTCTCCATTATCCGTTTTCAAAGGGGATTGGGTTCTGGTTTGAAAGGCATATCAAGTATGCGGACTTCGAGGCCCAGGAGATGTTACGGGTAATGGATGAGGGGGTGGGGGCAGGGGCATTGGCATCTGGCAATCCGCAGGATCGGCGGAGGGCATTGAAGCGGATTTTTTATCGCATGCCCTTTCGTCCGTTGGTGAAATTTTTTGTTTTGTATTTTTTGCGCGGCGGCTTTTTGGATGGACGGGCGGGTTTTTATTACGCGACGATGCAGAGTTGTTATGAGTTTATGATTTCATTGCGAGCGAAAGAGATTGTGCGGTTGAAGGCTGGCTTGCCGGTGTAGTTTGAAAGTTAGAAGTCAGCAGGCAGTCGGGGGAATTTGATTATTGGGGGAGGGATTCGATCATTGTGGTGAGTTTTTGGGTGCAGACCTGGCGGGAGTGGAGGTTGGTGAGGAGTGTGCGGGCGCGGGACTCGGTGGTTGGTGCGGTGGGGAGGAGGGCATTGTCGCGGAGTTGGCGGAGGGCGGTGAGGAAGGCGGGGGTATCGCCGACGGGGAGGACGGTGCCGAGGGAGGATTCGGTGAGGGTGATGGCGACTTCGGTGTCGGCGGGGCCGATGTAGATGCTGGGGCGTCCGGCGGCGAGGATTCCGTAGAATTTGGAGGGGACGATGAGGCCGGAGGTTCCGGGGGCCTGGGTGATGAGGTGAACGTCGGCGGCGGAGAGGGTATCGGAGAGTTGTTCGCGGGGTTGGTAGTCGAGGAGGAGGGTGTTGGTGAGTTTTTTTTGGTCGATGATGCGGCGGATTTCCTGCATGCGTTTGCCGCCGCCGATGAAGACGAAGCGGGTGGCTTGGTCGCGGGGGCGAGGGGAGGCGTGGAGTTGCTCCATGGCGGCGACGATGGTGGTAATGTCGTGGCCGAGGCCGAGGTTGCCGGAGTACATGACGACGTAGTTTTCGGTGAGGTTGTGGTGTTTGAGGAAGGCGTTGGTTGTGCGTGGGACGGGGGCGATTTCGGTGGGGTCGGCCCATGGGGTGATGAGGATAAGTTTGGCGGGGGCGATTCCTTTGGATTCGATGACGCGTTGCATACATCGGCCGAGGACGATGACGCGATCGGCGGAGCGGAGGAGTTTGCGGTGGATGGCTTCAAAGAATCGGGTGATGAGGGAACGCGGCTTCATGACGCCGAGGGCGACGGGGACGTCGGGGTAGAGGTCCATTTCGTATTGGACGTAGCGTGAGCCGCGGAGGTTTTTGACGAGCATTCCGATGGCACCGACGAACGGCGGGGTGGTGAGGCAGACGACGACATCCTGGCGAGGGAGGCGGAGGGCGCGGTAGAGGGCGAGGATGTGGAAGAGGCCGAAGTCGACGAGGCGGGTGAGGATTCGGCCTTTTTTGAAGAAGTTGGCGCCGACGCGGTAGATGGTGATGCCTTTGTAGGTTTCGCGGGGGGGAGGACGGCACCTTGTTTTCCGTAAACGGAGCGGGAGGCGATGACAGTGACGGTGTGGCCGCGGGAGACGAGGTGCTCGGTCCAGTCGGCGAGGAGCTGGGCGGTGGCGACGACGTCGGGGTAGAAGGGTTGGTTGATGATGAGGATGCGCATTTCGAGATGTTATCGGCGAGATCGGTGTGGGGGGAGAGGAGGTTGTATGATTTATTGATTCTGCGTGTTAAAAATGTGTGGCGTGTTTGGGGTGTCTGCGAGTTTCTTTGAGTGTGGGCAGGATGCCCGCGTGACTGGTGTGGCATGAAGTTTATTTTGGTGCCGATGGGGAGTGCGGGGGATGTGCATCCGTTTGTGTGGTTGGGGCGGGTGTTGGAGGGTCGGGGGCATGAGGTGGTGATGTTGGCGCAGGAGGTGATTCGGGAGATTCCGGAGCGGGCGGGGATTCGGATTGTGCCGGTGGGGGATAGGAAGGCGCAGGAGGCGGTGATGGGGGATCGGCGGTTGTGGCATCCGTTTAAGGCGTTGGATGTGTTGATAGAGCATATTCCGGGGTGGGCACGGGAGAGTTTGGCGGCGATTGAGGGGGAACTGGGGGGTGGGGGAGGGAGGACGGTGCTGTTGGCGGGTGGATTGGCGTTTGGGGCGCGGGTGGCGTCGGAGCGGTGGGGGTTGCCGTTGATTACGGTGCATTTGCAGCCGTCGCTATTCATGAGCGCGGAGGAGCCGCCGGTGGGGATGGCGGGGATGGAGTGGCTGACTCGGATGCCGATGTGGGTTCGGCGGGCGTTTTTTGGGTTGGCGCATTTTCAGATTGACCGGAAGTTGAAGGGGCCAGTGAATCGGTTGCGGAGGGAGGCGGGGATCAGCGGAGGCGGGGTGATGGGGATCATGAAGCATTATTGGCATTCGCCGGATGGGGTGTTGTGTGTGTTTCCGGAGTGGTTTGCGCGGAAGGCGGCGGATTGGCCGGAGCAGGCGGTGTTGACGCGGTTTCCGTTGTATGACGAGGCAGGGGAGAGGCCGTTGGATGCGGAGGTGGAGGCGTTTTTGGAGGGAGGGGAGAAGCCGGTGGTGATTACGCCGGGGTCGGCGAATTCGCAGGCGGGGGCATTTTTGAAGGAGGCGGTGGAGGCGTGCCGGTTGATGAAGCGGCGTGGGATGGTGTTGACGCGGTTTCCGGAGCAGGTGCCGGCGGATTTACCGGAGGGGGTGAAGGCGTTTGAGTATGTGCCGTTCAGCCGGGTGTTTCCGCGAGCGGCGGTGGCGGTGCATCATGGGGGGATTGGGACGATGGCGCAGTGTTTCGCGGCGGGGGTACCGCAGTTGGTGATGCCGATGGCGCACGATCAACCGGATAATGCGTGGCGGATTCGTGGGCTTGGGGTGGGTGATTATTTGTATCCGAAGAGGTTTAGGAGGGAGGCGGTGGCGGGGAAGATTTTGGGGTTGTTGGGGTCGGCGAAGGTGGCGGAGGCGTGTGAGCGGGTGCGAGGGCTTATGCGCGGGCAGATGGGGGCGGAGGCGGTGGCGGCGGTGGTTGAGGAGATGGCGGAGCGGGGATTGCGGCAACGCGAGGGGTGAGCAACCTTGACAAATGGGCGGCATTTACCGGATGCTTGCGTTGTCCTTTTGACACTTTACGAATCCCAAACATGAAGGGCGTGACCCGATCATGCTTCGTCTGGCACCACTCATTGCACGCAATGTCCTGCGAAATCGTCGCCGGACGTTGCTGACGTTGGCGAGCACGGCGATTTCGTTGAGCCTGCTAACGCTGTTGTTTGCAATTTACCAGAGTTTTTTTCATGGGGAGGACTCGTCGCCGTCGTCGGCGCTGCGGATTGTGTGCAGGCATAAGGTGTCCTTGACGCAATCGCTGCCTGCGTCTTATGAGGCGCAGGATAAAGGGGGTGGAGGGAATTGAGCAGGTGTCGACGTGGTCCTGGTTTGGGGGCTTGTACATTAAACCGGAGAATTTTTTCGGGCGCTTTGCGGTGGATTCGGACAGCATTTTTGAGATTTTCAAGGATTGGACGCTGCCGGCGGAACAATTGGCGGCGTTTAAGGAGATGCGGTCAGGTTGCGCGATTGCGGAGAAGATTGCGAAGAAATACGGGATCAAGTTGGGGGACAAGGTAGTGATCGTGGGGGATATTTATCCGGTGACGCTGGATCTGACGTGCGTGGCGATTTACGGGCACCCGGCGAACGAAGAAAATTTGATTTTTCATCGAGAATACCTGTCGGAGTTGTTGAAGGCGGCTGGTTCGGCGAGCGTGACACGGTGGGTACATATATTCTGCGAGCCCACTCGGCCGAATCGGTCCCGCGCATTTCCAAGGCGATCGATACGATGTTTGAGAATTCGCCGTATCCAACGCGAACAGAATCGGAGAAGGAATTCGGACGATCCTTTTTAAGTTTCCTGGGGAACGTGCGTTGTTTCTGGCGGCGATTTGCGCAGCGGTGACGTTTACGATTCTGCTGGTGTCGGCGAACACGGTGGCGATGGCGGTGCGGGAGCGGACGCGCGAGATGGCAATTTTGCGGACGCTGGGTTTTATCCCGGGTGAGATCCTGCAGTTGGTGGTAGGGGAATCCGTATTGCTTTCGGCGCATGGGCGGGGTACTGGGATTGGGGCTGGGATATTTGTTGTCTAAAGGAATGACGGAGGCGGGCGGCTTTGGGTTTCAGGGATTGAAATGGCAGGCGTCCGTGTTGGTGCTGGGGATTGCCGCGTTGCTGGGACTGATGGCGTCGGTGGTGCCGGCGGTACTGACGTCGCGGAGGAATATTGTGGAATCCCTGCGTTATTCTGGATGAAAGCGGATAAGTAATGGGCGTACCGATCAAATACAACGTGCGAAATCTGGTGGAGCGCAAGGGGACGACGCTGATGACCGCGGTGGGCATCGGGCTGACAGTCGCGGTGTTGGTGACGGCCCTGGCGCTGACGGCAGGACTGCGGTCGATGTTTGCGGGCTCGGGGCATCCGTTGCAGTTACTGGTGCTGCGAAAGGGGACGGCTGCGGAATTGACGTCCCAATTGACCGCGGATGCGTATCAAATTATTCGGCGATTGCCGGGAATTGAGAAGGCGGCGAACGGACAGCCGATGGCGTCACCGGAAGGGGTGACGGTCGTGAATTTACCGAGCGTGGATTCACCGGCGGGCATGAATGTGACGGTGCGGGGAATGCTGCCGGTGGGGGTGGAGATGCGGAACGTAGTGATGAGAGAGGGACAGATGTTCAAGCCGGGTTTAAGGCAGGTGGTGGTGGGGTCGTCGATTGCGAAGCGGTATGCGGACGCGCAGATTGGCAATAAGGTGCGGTTTGGCCACGGGTTGTGGGAGGTGGTGGGCGTGTTTGAGGCAGGGGATTCGGCGGCGAATTCGGAGATTTGGTCGGATTTGGATCAGTTGCGCGGCGATTTTGAATCGCAGGGGGGAAGCAGTTCGCTGCTGCTGCGGACTACGTCAGTGGAGGCCATGACGGAGTTGCAGAAAACGATCGACAACGATCAGCGGCTGAACGCCCAGTCGCTAAAGGAAAAGGATTATTATGCGAGTTTGACGAGTTCGGGGATTCCGTTGGAGACGCTCGGATTTTCGGTGGCGATCATTATGGCTGTGGGCAGCGCGTTTGCGGCGACCAACACGATGTACGCAGCGGTCGCACGGCGGGCTAAGGAGATCGGAACATTGCGGGCGCTGGGATTCGCTCGGGGGTCGATATTGGTGTCGTTCATTTGTGAATCGATCTGCTGGCGTTGTTGGGGGGATGCTGGGGGTGTTGCTGGCGTTGCCGATTAACGGATTGACGACGGGGGTGGGGAATTTTCAGACCTTTAGCGAGACGTCGTTTCAGTTTCGGGTGACGCCGCGGGCGGTGGTGATAGGGTTGGGATTTGCGGCAGTGATTGGGGCTCTGGGTGGATTTTTGCCGGCGTGGTCGGCGTCGAAGAAATCGATCGTACAGGCGATGCGTGAATTCTGATGACGATGAATGCGGAATTGCAGAAACTTCGGATTGATAAGGCGCAGAAGTCGTCGCGGGAGCCTCGTTCAAAGTGGCCGTGGGTGGTGGTGGCGTTGTTGCTGGCCAGTGGTGGTGTGGGAGCATGGGAGTATCGGAAGGCGGCAGGGGTGGTGATCGTGGAAACGATGAGAGTGAAGGCTCGGGAGGCGTCTGCGCAAAGACGATCTGGTGGTCTTGAACGCGACCGGGTACATCATTGCAGCACATAAGATTGAGCTGGCCAGCAAGGTGATCGGGCGGGTGGCGTGGATCGGCGTGGAGATGGGGGACAAAATCAAGAAGGATCAGGTGCTGGTACGGCTGGAGGATGATGAATACAGGGCGCGGGTGATGCAGCAGCAGGGGATACTGGATAATGCCAAGGCGCGGCTGGCGGAATTGGAGGCGGGATCGCGGCCGGAGGAAGTGGCGCAGGTACAGGCACAGCTTGATCGGTCGGTGATTGAAGCGGACAACGCGACGAGGTCGTTTCAGCGGGTGATGTCGGTTCGTGCAACGCGGAATGCGGCAGAGATTGATGATGCGGAAGCGTTGATGAAGTCGCAAAGGGCGCAAGCGGAATCGGTACGACAACAGTTGGCATTGTTGAAGGCGGGGACGCGGAAGGAACAGATTGCGGCACAGGCGGCGACGGTGCGGCAACTGGAGGGAAGCCTGGAAAACGCGACGATCGATCTGACCAATACGGTGATTCGAGCGCCGATTTCGGGAACGGTGCTGGAGCGGAACGTCGAGGTGGGTGAATTTGTGACGAATGGTTTTGTGGGCGACCGCGGGGCCAAGGGGTACGTGGTGTCGCTGGCGGATTTGAATGATCTGCTGGTGGAGTTGGATATCAGTCAGAATCATTTTGCAGAAGTAACGCCGAACGGGCCGTGCTGGATTGTGACGGACGCCTATCCGGATCGGAAATATGAGGGTCTGGTGGAGCGGATTTCGCCCTTGGCAAATCGGCAGAAGGCGACGGTGCTGGTGCGGGTGAAAGTGGTGAATCCGGATGAGCTGCTGCGGCCGGATATGAATGCGACGGTGTCCTTTTTGTCGCCGGCGGCGGCAACGCAGGCCGGGGGAGGCGGGGAGCAGGCGCGGCAGGGGACAATTCGGGTGCCCGCGTCGGCGGTGCATGGCGACGCGGTGTTTATTGTGGAAAACGGGATTGCGAAACATTTGACGGTGACCGCGGGGCGGACGACAGCGGATGGAAGTGTGCAGATTAATCGCGGGCTGATTGGCGGGGAAGATTTGATTGTTTCGCCGCCGGAGACTCTGAAGGACGGCGATCCGGTCAAGATGCGACAACCTTGAGCGAGTGGAGTTTTTATGACGAATGTTTCGACATCTGAAGGTCCCGTGGTGGAGGCGATTGATCTGACGAAGACGTTTTCGCGCGGGCAGATTGATGTGGTGGCGCTTGAGGAGGTCAACACGCAGGTCCGGCGCGGCGAGTTCGTTGCGTTGATGGGCCCATCGGGGTCGGGGAAGTCGACGCTTTTGCACCTGATCGCGGGGATGGATCGTCCGACGGGCGGTCGACTGGTTGTTTTGGGGGAGGAGCCGGCAGCGATGTCGGAGGGGAATTTAGCGCGGTGGAGGAATCATCATTTGGGGTTTGTGTTTCAGGCGTTTAATTTGATACCGGTGCTCAACGCGGTGGAGAATGTGGAGTTGCCGTTGAAGTTGACATCGCTGTCACGCAAACGGCGGCGGGAGAATGCGGCGACGGCTTTGAATTTGGTGGGGCTGGGGGATCGGCTGGATCACTTTCCGCGGCAGTTGTCGGGCGGTCAGGAACAGCGGGTGGCGATTGCGCGGGCGATTGTGACGGATCCGGATCTGCTGCTGGCGGATGAGCCGACGGGGAATCTGGATGCGGCGAGCGCGGCGGAGGTGTTATCGCTGCTGAAGAGGTTGAACACGGAATTCAAGAAGACCATTATTATGGTTACTCACGATCCGCATTCGGCGGCGGCGGCGGGACGGTTGATTCATCTGGATAAGGGGAAGTTTGTGGAGAACAAAGGGGAACGGGTCGCGGTAGAAACCATGTGAGCCGGCGATGTTGGGGTTGGCGATTTATGCGGAGGGCTTTGCGGGAACGTTGCTCTCGTACCAGGTGATGGTTTTGCACTTGCGGATGAGGGCCGGGATGACGTGGGAGGTATGAAGGTCGACATTAGGCCGTAGAGGTTGACGGGGTAGAGGTGATCTTGGGTTGGAGGTTCCATCATTCGATTGTTGGGGGCTGCTGCGGTTTTGGCGCAGGAAGGTCCGCGTAGAACTGGGTGATGTTGTAGTTGGCAATTGTGTGGGCGAGGGAGAGGGGGGTGATGTCGTAGTTATTTTTTTGGAGGGGATCGGCGTTGGCGGCGCGGAGGGCCGTGATGGCGTCGCCGTTACCGGTGCAGTTACATGTGGCGGTCCAGAGGGGCGTGTTGCCGTTGCGGTCGCGAGCGTCGACGGTCGCACCAGCGGTGAGGAGGGCGAGGATGGTGGAGGCGGATTGGGATTGGGCAGCGAAGTGGAGGGGAGTCCAGCCGTTGGCATCGGCGAGGGAAAGGTCCGCACCTTTTTTGAGGAGTTGGAGGACGAGAGTGGTGTTGGCGTCGTGGGCGGCATAGTGGAGGTCGGAGCGGCCCATCGAGTCAAGGTGAGGCTGGGTGGCGTGGCTGCGGATGACGGAGACGATGCAGGCGACGAGCGCAGTGGCAATGCTGGCGAGCCACCAATAGTAGCCGGAGGCGTAGCGGGTAATGTCGCTCATGTTGCCAGCTTCATCGCGCATGAATTGTTTTTGGAGGGGGAAGCAGCAGGCGAGTGCGAGGGAGAGAATGGCGAACGATAGTGCAAGGATGCCGCGCCGTGGTTTGGACATAAGAATCCATGCGGCCACGAGCGGAGGATTGGCGAACCATGCGACGTACGGGACGCAGACGCCGAAGAAGAGGCCCAGTAAGAGAAGTTGGCCTCCGTAGAACCAGCCGTCGGAATTTCCGGAGGATTGCGTCAGGCAGACGCGCTGAGGGAGGCTGGCGAGGAAGAGGAGGATGCTGAGGAGACGGAGGCGTTCAGCGGCGGTGCTTGGCAATGAGAGGCGGCGCTTTTTGAGTGGATACGTTGTGGACATAGCGAACCTCTTGTGCGCGCTCGAGAGCACCTTGGGTCGCGCCAGCGGCGCATCGAGTTATTTAGGAGCGACGGCGTTTTGTTCGTACCAGGTAATGGTTTCTTTGAGGCCGTCTTCGAGGGTGGTTTTGGCGGTGAAGCCGAAATTTTGGCGGGCTTTTTGGGTGTCGAGGCAGCGGCGGGGTTGGCCGTCGGGTTTGGTGGGGTCCCAGACGATTTTGCCGGTGAAGCGGGCGGTTTTGGCGACGAGTTCGGTGAGGGCCTTGATGGATATTTCGCGGCCCGCGCCGAGGTTGATGGGGTCTGGGGCATCGTATTTTTCGGTGGCGAGGACGATGGCCTCGGCGGCGTCCTCAACGTAGAGGAATTCTCGCGAGGCGGAACCGGTGCCCCAGGCGGTGATGTGATCGGCGCCGGCGTTGCGGGCTTCGATGCACTTGCGGATGAGAGCGGGGATGACGTGGGAGGTGTGAAGGTCGAAGTTGTCGCGTGGGCCGTAGAGGTTGACGGGGAGGAGATAGATGGCGTTGAGGCCGTACTGCTGGCGATAGGCCTGGCACATGGTGAGGAGAGCTTTTTTGGCGATGCCGTAGGGGGCGTTGGTTTCTTCTGGGAAGCCGATCCAGAGGTCCTCTTCCTTGAAGGGGACGGGGGTGAATTTGGGATAGGCGCAGATGGTTCCGACCTGGACGAATTTTTTGATGTTGTGGATGCGTCCTTGTTCGATGAGGTGGAGTCCCATGGCCATGTTGGCGAAGAAATAGCGGCCGGGGTTGTCGCGGTTGGCACCGATGCCGCCGACTTCAGCGGCGAGGTGGACGACGACGTCGGGGTGGTGGTCGTTGTAGAGTTTTTCGACGGCGGACTCGTGGGTGAGGTCGTAGTCCTTGCGGCGGGGGATGATGATGTCGGTGATGCCGCGGGCTTTGAGTTTTTCGATGATGAAGGAGCCGAGGAAGCCGGCGCCGCCGGTGACGAGATAACGCATGTGATTGGCCTCAAGAAGTGGGTAAGAGTTAAGGAGTGAGTGGGGATACGAGAGGTTTCAGATGAATCAACAATTTGGGAAGGTCGTCTTTGGCGGTGCGCCAGACGCGTTCATCCTGAATTTCGCCATAGTCATGAGAAAGAACGTGGCGCTGCCCAATGATCAGTTTCCAAGGCAATTCTGGATGGAGTTCCCGGAAAGATTTCGAGATGTGCCGAGCTGCTTCACCGATAATTTCCATTTGGCGTTCGACGGCAGAACGGAGCATCTCATTGTCGAGATAGTCTTTAAGCGTTTTTTCTCCGAGGAAACGCACTATGCGATCAGCGGCAGTGATCATATCGTTCAGGCGGGCAATATCTCTTGGATCGGGTGAGTTAGGCGGCATAGATCACCTGCTGGGTCCGGAGAATTTCCTGCCGCCGGAATGGATTCCGCATCGCCGCTTTTTCGATGATATCGACCTCGCGGCCATACATTTCCTTAAGTTCGTCCCGCATCTCGACAAGATGCCAAAGGCTCCAAGGGGCGTTCGGCTCAAACGTCACCAGCACATCGACGTCCGAGTCGGGGCGAAAGTCGTCGCGGAGGACGGAGCCGAAGAGCGAGAACTCCGTGATCTTCCAGCGTCTGCAGAAGTCGCGGACGCGGTCAACGGGGATGTCAATGTGAGCGGTAATCATGAGCGAATTGTACCATTTTTTATGAAAGCGAGGTGACTACATTACAGATGCTCTTTCATGAGATGGAGCGCTTTTTGAATGTTGATCGGCCAGGTGAGTCGTTGCATGAAATCATGGTGTGAGGATTCAGCCAATGCCTCATAGCGGCGGCGGTTCGCGAGGGTGGTATAGATGTAGTCCGCAATGAGGGCGGGGGATGCGGGGCTGTCGAAGGTCATGCCGTTGACGCCATCGTGAACGGCGGACTGCATTCCGCCCACGCGGGTGACAAGGGATGGCAGGCCGAAGGCGGAAGCCTCGGCGGAGGCCACACCGAAGCACTCGGCGAGGCTGGGCACGATCAGGAAATGGGATTCTTCAAACTGGGCTTGCAGGAGGGCGCGGCCTTCGGTGGTCGATTTGCTGATAAAGCCGAGGGAACGCATCCACGGCGGATAGGGTTCGGGGATCTCAGGTATGCCGCCCGCGACAATGAGTTCGGTCGGGAGGCCGCGATCATTGAGAAGCCGCGCGACGTCGACGGCGATATCGCCGCCTTTGCGCTTCCATGCGACGCCGAGAAAAAAGAGCCGGCACCGATCGCGTGAGCGCGCTTTTATTTTGGCGCAAGGTCCGTCCAGGCGGGCGGGTCGACATTTGCGCCGAGATGGACGACATGGGTGGTTTTCGGATTGGCGTGATGCAGGTCGATAGCGGTTTTGGCGGCCCAGTCGGAAGAGTACATGGAGAAAGTGCAATTGCGCAGGGCGGCGTCCTCGGTCGCCCATCCGGTGGCCTTGAATGAGGCGGGGACGTTGGTGAATTCTGGATAGAAGTCGACCATTCCGCCGAAGGTCGCGTCGGTCCAGAAGGCGATGGGTTGCCGACATTCGATATATGCGATGGGGATGCTGCTGGGGCTGAAGACGATGTCGGGATTGAGGGTCTTAATTTGTTTGGAGACGTTGGCGGCGTGGGCTTTTTGGATGGCAGGCTTGCGCATGAAGTCGGTGGAGGAGCCGCCGAGGCGGCGCGCGAGGCGGTCACGGATGCGAAATCGTTTTTCAACGAGTTGGATGCGGAGGTCTCGGCCGGCTTTGATCCAATGGCATTGGACGCCCTGGGCTTCAAATTGCACACGCATGTGATAGGGAAGGCCGGACCACGGGTGAACGTCGTAGGGGTCCTGCGTGCTTACGAATGCTAGTTTCATGGCGTTCGGTTTCAACGGTTACAGATATTCTTCCATGAGTTTTCGGACTTTTTGAATATTTACGGGCCAGCTTAGGCGGGCAAGGAAATCCTGATACGAAGATTCAGCCAAGGTCTCGTAGCCGTCTCGGTCGGCGAGTGTCTTGCAGATGTAGTCAGCGATGGCAGCGGGTGAAGCGGGGGCGTCGAAGGACATGCCGTTGACGCCGTCATGGACAGTGGATCGCATGCCGCCAACGCGAGTCACAAGCGAGGGCAGGCCAAATGCGGAACCCTCGGCGGAGGCAATTCCGGAGCATTCAGCGATGCTGGGCACGATGAGAAAGTGCGATTCTTCAAAGAGGGAGCGAAGGAGTGAGCGACCTTCGATGGTCGATTTGCTGATATAGCCGTAAGAACGCAGCCACGGCGGATGCGGCTCGGGAATTTCCGGCTTTGCTCCAGCGACGACGAGTTCTGTGGGCACGCCGCGCTCATTGAGTTGCCGCGCGACCTCGAAAGCAATGTCGCCGCCTTTGCGTTTCCATGTGGCTCCGAGGAAGAAAAGGCGGCAAAGGTCGCGCGGCCGTGCTTTGATTTTTTGCGAGAGCTGGTCCCAGGGGAGAGCGTCCACATTGGCGCTGCGCAGGACGACCTTCGTGGTTTCGGGCTTGGCATGATGCAGATTGATCGCTGTTTGGGCGGCCCAATCGGAGGAGTACATCGAAAAGGTGCAGTTGCGGAGGGCGGCGTCCTCGGTGGTCCAGCCGGCGCGTTTGACCGAGGGGGAGAGATTTGTAAATTCGGGGTAGAAATCGATCATGCCGCCGAAAGTGGCGTCAGTCCAGAACGTGATGGGCTGACGGCATTCGAGATATGCGATGGGGATGCTGCTGGGGCTGAAGATGATATCGGGATTTAACGTCTTGATCTGCTTGGCGGCGTTGACAGCGTAGGCTTTTTGGATCGCGGGCTCTCGCGTGAAATCGGTGGGCGACCGGCCGACATGCCGGCCGAGGCGGTCGCGAATGCGGAATTGTTTTTCCACGATCTTGACGCGAAGGTCCCGATCGGGCCGAATCCAATGGCAGGCGATTCCCTGCACTTCAAATTGAACTCGCATATTGAAAGGCAGGCCGGAGCGGACATGGACGTCGAAGGGGTCGTACGTGCTGACAAATGCGAGTTTCATGGGCCGGTGTTCCAGATGAAAGTTAACGCCATCCATCAGCCGTTGTGGCCGGCGATGGATTTGGCAGTCTCCGCGGAGCGTTCATGCTCGCGCAGTATTTTTTCGCGCTGGGCGAGTTTCAGGTCGTGCTCGACCATCATCTTGGCGAGTTCTTTGAACTTCACTTTGGGTTCCCACTGGAGCTTGGTCCTGGCCTTGGTGCAATCGCCAAGGAGGAGATCGACCTCGGCGGGGCGCAGGTAGCGGGCGTCGGTTTCGACATATTTTTTCCAGTCGAGGCCGAGGTGGTTGAAGCATTCCTCGATCCACTCGCGGACGCTGTGGGTTTCGCCGGTGGAGATGACGAAGTCCTCGGGCTTCTCTTGTTGGAGCATGAGCCACATGGCTTCGACGTAGTCGCCGGCGAAGCCCCAGTCGCGCTTGGCGTCGAGGTTGCCCATGAAGAGTTTGTCCTGGAGGCCGAGCTTGATGCGGGTGGCGGCACGGGTGACCTTGCGGGTGACGAAGGTTTCGCCGCGGCGGGGCGATTCGTGGTTAAAGAGGATACCGTTGACTGCGAACATTCCGTAGGACTCACGATAGTTGACGACCTGCCAGTAGGAGTAAACTTTTGCGCAGGCATAAGGAGAACGCGGATGGAAGGGCGTAGTTTCGGTTTGCGGGGTTTCGACGACTTTTCCGAACATTTCGGAACTGGAGGCTTGATAGAGTTTGACGGGATAGCCGGTACCTTGCTCGAGGTCGCGGACGGCTTCGAGGAGCATGATGGTGCCGACGGCGTCGGTCTGGACGGTGTAGACGGGCATGTCAAAGCTGACGCGGACGTGGGACTGGGCACCGAGGTTGTAGATTTCGTTGGGTTTGCATTTGGTGAGGACGTCGCGGATGCAGGAGCCGTCGGTGAGGTCGCCGTAATGGAGGGTCATTTTGGGGTGAGGGGTGTGGGGGTCCTGATAGATGTGGTCGATGCGGTCGGTGTTGAAGGAAGAAGAGCGGCGGATGATGCCGTGAACTTCGTAGCCTTTGGCGAGAAGGAGTTCGGCGAGGTAAGAGCCGTCCTGGCCGGTAATGCCGGTGATGAGGGCTCGCTTGGCGTGACGTGGGTCCATGGATTTTCCTTGTACAAAGAGTAAGGGCCGTTCTTTATCGGCAGAATATACGGGAAATCATGGATATCGGTGGGTAAATTTATCGCGTGGAGCGCGGATGAAAATATTTTTCTGCGGATTTGAACATCCGATACGAAAAAATATGGGGCATAAAGGGGACGACGAGCGGTAAGTGCCCTCTGCCACGACACCTGTGAGAGGGTAGCGGAGAAGGCTGGATAGCTCGTGGAGATTTATAATTGACACGTGTTGGGGACATCCGTATCTTCAGCCAACCATCTATTCGAGCTGGCGAAACGTCGCCGGCCACACGATTTTTTCGCGATTGGTTGAACCGATTGCGAAGGCTGGGGCGGCGGGTCATTCCGCCGCGGCTATGCACACGGATCCACGCCGCAAGACGGATTCGGTAGGCAGCAGGACGCTTCCACCATTCATTCCGGCGCTTTAATACTCCGCTCGACAGGATCGCGCCGCGCGCGTTTTTCGTCTGGTGGGGGCCAGGATAGGAGTGTTCATGGCCACGTTCGACGCTGCAACGCATGCCAACACGGTGTGGAAAGAGATTCTGGAGTACATCTCGCGGTTGCACTCGTCGTGGGTTCGGCAATGGTTCGGCGACCTGACGCCGATTGAACTGGCGGGCGGGGTGTTGACGGTCCGGGCGGCGACGACGATCCAGCAGCAGTACCTGATGGGAAAGTGCCGGGATGTTTTCAATGAAGGGGTGCAGGCGGTCACGGGGAAACTGGTGACGGTGAATTTCATTGCGGGGGCGAACGCGGGCGGGGGTCTGGCGCGGTTTGGGGACTCGTATGACGATGTGATTTTATCGCCGGATTATGTGTTTGATAATTTTGTGACCGGGCCGTGCAATCGGCTGGCAACGGCGGCGTGCTCGGCGGTTTCGGAGAAGCCGGGGCGGGCGTATAACCCGCTGTTCGTGCATGGCGGATGCGGGTTGGGGAAGACGCATCTTCTCCAGGCGACATGCCAGGATATTTTGCGGCGTCAGCCGGACGCGCGGATTTTGTATCTCTCGTGCGACACGTTCATCAATCATTTCATGGATTGCGTGCAGAACGGGGATATGTCAGAGTTTCGTTTTCGGTATCGGCATGTCGATGTGCTGGTGATTGACGACATTCATTTCCTCGGCGGGCGGGATCGGACGCAGGAAGAATTTTTCCATACGTTCAATACGCTGTTCCAGTCGAACAAGCAGATTATTTTGTCATCGGATGCGCCGCCGAATGAGATTCCGGATTTGGAAGATCGGCTGGTGTCGCGGTTCAATTCGGGGTTGGTGGCGCGCGTGGATCGGCCATGCTACGAGACGCGGATCGCGATTGTGTCGAAGAAGGCGAAGCTGCGGGGGATTACGCTCCCGGATGAGATTGTCGCATACATTGCGCGGCGAGTGGAATCGAATACGCGGGAGTTGGAAGGGGCCATCACCAAGATTCAGGGCTATGCGATGTTGAACGGGGGACGCTACGACATGGACGTGGCGCGGGCGGCCCTGGGCGATATTATTCCGCCTTCGGAGCGGATCGTGACGATTCAGCAGATCATCGAAGCGGTGACGCGGTTCTATAACGTGCGGCTGTCGGATCTGCAGTCGAAGAAACGCCACAAGTCGATTGCGTTGCCGCGGCAGGTGTGCATGTTCATTGCGCGGCAGAGGACGCGGTACTCGTTGGAAGAAATCGGGGGATACTTTGGCGGGCGGGACCATACGACCGTGATGCACGCGGTGCGGACGGTCGGTGACCATCGACAGAGTGACAGCAATTTGCGGGGCAGTTGGAGCGGATTGAGAGTGCGCTGGCGGCACCGCAGGCGCAGGCGGGATAAACCCACCCCCTCCGCGGGGTGGGTATTTTGTGCTTTACAACCGGGAAAGTCTCTCGCAAACTCAACGCCATGGACGAACCCCTCCCCACCGGCTGGCGTCACTGGTATCACACGACCCTCGGCACCTACGGCCGTTGGTTGCCCGGCGACGACGCGGTTGGTGTGAGCGCAATCACCGAAAGCACGTTCCAGGAACGGCTCGAAATCCTGCTCCTCCCAGTAAATTCTCCCAAGGCCTAAATGCGTACGCCAGAAAATTGCTCAAGCATGACCCGGTATCTTTGCGCCGGAACAATTTCCCATCATCGGTGCACACCTGCTCAATTCCGCAGCCATTCAGCAGGCTCCGGTGCTCGCGATTTCCGTAGGTTATCAACATTGCCATTTATTGATTCAGTGTATGAACGACGAGGCGAGGAAGTGCTCGGGGAATTTAAAGGGACATGTTTATCATCGAATGTTTTCGGGGCAGATGTCGCCATGGGGAAAGCGGTCGCATGAGGAGCCAATTGCGGACTACGAGCATGGAGTGCGTGCTTATCATTACATTTTAAAGCATGTGGAGGAAGGGGCTTGGGTGTGGGATTATAAGTCGAGCGAGGGGCGAGAAATTCGCGGTAACGAGTGATATTTTATTTGTGACTAAAATGGTGTGTTGAGGGATGCACAAAATACCCACCCCGCGGAGGGGGTGGGTTTCGCGCTGCTCCATGGGGACGTAGTGCTGGTTTATGGGGCCGACGTAGATTTGGCGGGGGCGGGCGATGCGGGAGGTGGATTCTTCGTTTTGTTCTTTCCAGTGGGCGATCCAGCCGGGGAGGCGGCCGATGGCGAACATGACGGTGAACATGTTGGTGGGGATGCCCATGGCTCGCATGATGATGCCGCTGTAGAAATCGACGTTGGGGTAGAGCTTGCGGTCAATGAAGTATTGGTCTTTGAGGGCTTGTTCTTCGAGGCGGCGGGCGATGTCGAGGAGGGGGTCCTTCACTTTTAATTTGGCCAGGATTTTCTCGCAGACGCTCTGGAGTATCTTGGCGCGTGGGTCGTAATTTTTGTAGACCCGATGGCCGAAGCCCATGAGGCGGACGCCGCTGCCTTTTTGCTTGGCCATGTCGATGTATTTTTCAGCGGAGAGTCCGCCGTTGTGGATTTGGCCGAGCATTTCGAGCACTTCGACGTTCGCTCCGCCGTGGAGGGGGCCCCAGAGAGCGCAGACTCCGGCGGCGATGCTGGCGAAGAGGTTCGCCTTGCTGGAGCCGACCATGCGGACGGTGCTGGTGGAACAGTTCTGCTCGTGATCGGCGTGGAGAATGAAGATGAGGTTGAGCGCCTGACTGATGTCCGGATCGATTTTGTACTGATCGTGCGGCATGGAGAACATCATGTGCAGGAGATTGGCGCAGTATCGCAGGCTGGGGTCGGCGTACATGTAAGGGAGGCCGTTGACACGGCGATAGATGAAGGCGGCGATTGTACGGATTTTGCTGATGAGTCGGGCGGCGGCTTCCTCGAAGAGTTCGGGGCCGTCGAGCGTTGCGATTTCCGGGTGGAAACAGCCGAGCGTGTTGATCATGGCGGAAAGCATTGCCATCGGCGGGGCGTTGGTGGGGAAGCCTTCAAAATGGTGCTTCATTGCTTCGTGGAGATGGGCGTTGGCGGTGAGGCGTGCGCGGAAGCGGGTGGACTCTTCCTGGGTGGGGAGTTTGCCGTAAATGAGAAGCCAGGCGACTTCAATAAAGTCGGGCTTGGGGGCGAATTCTTCGATGGGGATGCCGCGGTAGCGGAGGATGCCCTTGTCGCCATCGATATAGGTAATGGCGCTCTGGCATGACCCGGTATTGCCGTAACCGGGATCGAGCGTAATCAGGCCGGTGTCGGCGCGGAGTTTGGATATATCAATCCCGCGTTCGCCTTCGGTACCGACGACGGACGCGAGGGGATAATTCTTACCATCAATGACCAGTTGAACCGAGTTTTCCATGACGCTGCGATCCTTTCCTGAACTTCAGCGGGGCAGGGCGATAGCCTACCAGAAATTTCAAAATCTCTCCCCGTCCTGGCGCGGGTTTTCATCCATTATGATTAAGAATATAGCGTTGGAGGGCGACACCCACGCCGTCGGCGTCATTGGAGGGCACGAGCGCGTGGGCCGACCAATGAGCTTGCTTCCAGCCATTTTCCGGGGCGACGGCAAGGCCGGCCCACTCGAGCATCTCGATATCATTGGGGGCGTCCCCGATTGCCATGACTTCGTCTGGAGCGATGCCAAAGCTTTTGGCAACCTTGTCCAGCGACCGAGCCTTGCTGATGGATGGATTCATGATCTGAAGCAGGTGCGGATCGGAACGGGTGTGGGAGATATTCTTGCCGAATTTTTTGGGAATGGACATTTCCAGTTCCTCGATCCAGAGGGGATTGCCGAGCAGCATGAGTTTTGTGATCGGCACCGTCATGAATGCCTCAATCGGCCCGATAAAATCCGGCGTGAATTTCTTCGCGGTTTCGGTCATGTACTCTGGAATGTCCGAGTAATGGTCGGTGTACCATTTGTCGAGGATTTCCACGCTGATCAGCAATTCCGGATATTTTTTGCGGCTCCAGGCGATGACCTTTCGAGCGACCTTTACATCGAGCGGCACGTGCTCAATTACCTTCCGGCGGCCCTCGTCCCAGATAAGCGCACCCGTTGTAATTCACGGTGACGGTGTCCAATTTCAGAGCGGAATAATAGGAGCGAACGGACCGGGGGGGACGAGCCGTCGCAAGGACGACCTTCACGCCGGTTTCAATGACCGCTCGCACGGCGGCATGAGTGATCGGGGTGATGGATTTCCGGGAGGTAAGGAGCGTTCCGTCGAGATCGAGCGCGACCATGCGGATTTTTTTGGGGTGGACGGGGCGCGGGATGCGGCGACTGGTGGTGTGGTTTGGCTCGGTCATGGGCGTACTTTAGAGGTTGGGACAGAGCTTGCCAAGAAGGCGTCTCGGCGCATGATAAAGGCCGCACCCAGATAAAGTGCGGCCTTTGAAATCGGTGATTGCGTGCCGTTTTAGGCGTATAGGTGGGGATAGTTGCGGATGCTCCAGCCCTTGAGCTTGCCCTTGGAGGGCTTGCGGCCTTTATTCGCGCGCTTGGAGCGCCAACGCAGCTTATGATTTGTTCCGGGACGAGCCATCGTGTGCCTGCCTTTCTTGAATTCGAGCGGAGCAGCTTACCATTGCGGACCTGCTGATGCAAATGATGGATGCGCAATTTTGCATTTGCGGGGGCTGCCGTGAGCAGAATATCGCGATGATGGCTAACGACTTTCTGCTTTCTGCGTTCTCCGAGGCTATTTTTTTGACGATATTCTGCATCTATTAGAAGCTTCATGCGTGATGCAGAGGAAGGCCTCGCGGCGGGTCACCGGGGCCAGCGGCGGATGCCTGAACGATAAAACTCGCGAAAGAGGAACGAAGATGGTTCATTCACGCAAGGTTTCGCGCAAGGCTTCGCAATGTCTCATGGAAGATCTGGAATCTCGCGTTTTCCTGTCGGCGACTACCGCGGGCGGTAGCGTCCTTAGTGCCGCGGTGAAGGCGGATCATGTGCAAATTCGCATCGATCTGCTGAAGTTCAAGGGGGATGACTTCGGGCTCGCCAGCAGATTGCTGTCCGATGTGACGAATATCAAGAAGGACGATCTCAAACAAGCCACGACGGTCGTACCGCTCATCAAGCAGATGAAGACGGATATCAAAACCATGCAATTGACTTTGAAGGCGGATCGGCTCGCGGAAAGTTCCGCAGCTCTCGCGGATGAATCGGTCATCGCGAAGGAACTGCTGCAAATCCTGAAAGATCAAGGAAATCCCACGGCGGTCGCTGCCGACAGGCAGCACCTGCTTGCGGATCGCATCCAACTTCAAACGGACCTGGTGGCGGGTCTGAATTCTCGCATCACTACCCGTCAGAATTCCTACAGTGCCCTGATTGCCGACGGGCAGGCGGTCGTCACCGCTGCGCAATCCGACCCGAATGCGAGCGCAAAGCTGCAAAGCGATATCACCCAATGGACGACGGACCGCAGCAACGGCATGACGACGCTATTGGCGGACCTGCAAAAACTGGTCACGGACCGCACGCAACTGGTGACGGACCTTACCGCCATGCAAACGGCATAAGACGTTGGCGGCAGGGGCCTTAATGAAAAGGCCCCTGCCGCGTATCGCTGGACGTTTTGATTCGTTTTCCGGGCTGCGGAATATCCTTTCATTCTTATTGGCCGTCGCTTATCGTTTTCCGCAAACGCGGCATCGAGAGCGTTGTCTGACTGGCTAAGGGAATTGTGAGGAGATCAAGTCATGCGAAATGATGTCTGTCGGACATGGGCGGCGTTGTTTGGAATCGTCGTGGTTGGAACGGTTTTCTGTGGATCTGCGACGGCGGCCGACACGAAACCGGCATCGCAGCTTTTGAGCGGGGAAGAGGTTCACACGCTGGTCGATGCGGGCCAGTATCGTGATGCGTTACGCGCACTGGCGAAGATTCTGCAACTGAACGGCGTCGCGGCGGCACCCTACGACCGGCATGACATGCTCATGCTCAAGGCCGAGTGTCTGCTCCAGACCCATGACTCGCAAGGGGCGTTGTCGACGCTATTTCTTGCACAAAAGGAATCGACGGCCGCGCATCAACCCAATGAGGTGTTGATGGCGGCGGCGTTCGCGGAGTTGATCCAGAAATCACCGGGGATGCTTTACACGCCCAAATCAAGCGCCACAAAAACGCCGATTAAAATTCTGGATCGGACGACGCGCAAGACGGCGTACGAGACATTATTCGCGGATGACATGGGGGTCTTTCAAACCAAAGCGGCCGCTGCCGAGGAAGCCAAAAACCTCGCTCTCTACATGGAAGCCGCCAAAGCAGCCAAGGCGATGCGCGCGGCGGAATTTGCGGCCACGGGTTCCAACGAGCAGTCCGCCGCCGCCATCAAAACCCTTGCCGACGGCGCTCTCAAACTTGTCAATCGCTTTCTCGTGGAGCTCGGCACACGCGAAACCCAGATTTCCAAGGCGGCGAATCGCCTGGTCACCCAGATGTCCACGGTGGGAGGAATTCCTCAAATGACGACCCGGCCCCAGGGCCTGAGCCCAGGCGACCCCCAAGCGCTGGGGCAGATCATGGATTCCTGCACCCAGATGTCGGCGGCGATTCTGCAACTCATGCAGGCCCTGGGTGTTGATGAGGACTCGTTCAGGTCGGCGGGAAGCAAATCGGAAGATATCAAGTCGGAAGCCAAGCTCACCCTGACAGCCAACTATTCGGGCATCTCGTCCGTGCCTCGGCAATGAGGCGGGGCACTTTTCAGGTCGAGGCACATGCGACGAAGGTTGGTCATTTTCATTCTCGTTCTGCTTGCGAACTCGGTCAGTTCGACGCGAGCGGATGAAGGCGACCTTCCCACGCCTGCGGAGGTGCAAAAGCTGGTGGACGCAGGCCAATACGCCGCCGCGCTAAAACAGTTGCAACGGATACTGGGGCTGAGCGCGACGCTGGGGGCGGCGTACGATCGTTACGACATGCTGATGCTTCGGGGGGAGTGCCAATTACAAGTGCGTCAGCAGCCGGCGGCGCTAGACTCTTTCGCCGCCGCCCGGAAAGAGGCATTTTTGCAACATAAGCCGGATCAAGCGGCTGATCCGATCGCGATGATCTTTCTGATTCGCAGTTCCAAAGCATATCAGTACGTGCCCAAAGCGGCGGGGGCGGAGCGTCCGATTCTGATTCTCGACCGCACGCGGCGCACGGCGGCGTTTGGGGCGATCCTCACGGACGAGTTCCCAGCCGCCGAGAAAAAGGTGGCGGCGAGCGCGAACATGACCACGATTGCGCCGTTGCTTGAAGTCGCCAAAAGCGCGGGGATATTGCGCACGGTGGAGTTTGCGCAACTCGCGACAGCAGATTGACAGCACCTCTGACGCATCCGGTAGCCGAGAAGGCAGAACAGTTATTGAATTCCGCAATAGTCAGCGATTCCTCGCGCGTTGCCGCCATTGCCCAGGCAGCAGCAACAACTGGTGATCGTACCCGTATCGCACATGGATACGTTTACGCACCGCACGTACATCACGCAGGAGACTCGCCGTCAGGGGCCAACGGGGGCAGACATTCTATATCTGCAACAGGTGCAGGCGACGTGTGAGAAAATTTCAGCAACCGCGAAGGATTTCGCGGAAGCACTCGATTCAGAGTATCCGATCATGGAAGCGGTCACGGCGAAGGCCGACGTGCTCAAGCTGCGCGTTTCATGACATCCTGAGCGATAATTATCTGGTGGTTCCGAATCCGTAGGGGAGACGACGGAACGCGAAAGGGGATGCAAAGGGCATTCTCGCTTTGACCCTTCATGGCCCGCGCAGTTCCGAATGGCGTCGAGCCCGGTCCTCGGATGATCCCCTTGAGCATGCTTTGCAAGCGTTTTTGCAGCGCATCATTTGCGGCGAGGTCGGCTTGAAAAAAGTCCGCGTCGAGCGCGAAAGCGGCCACCGTATCTTTGATGGTGGTGACCGTTTTGTCGCAGGCCACGATCCACTCATTTATTTTGGCGCGGTCCGCATCGGTCAGTCCCTTGCGTTGGCGATGCGCGGGACGGTTCGCTGTCGCGGGTACATCGATGCTTTTTAATGCTTCCAGGGCGATCACGTCCGCGTCGGCGTTCATCTTCGTGAGCCGACCGGAGATCAGGTCATGCACGTGCGAAGAGAGGGCGTTCTCCATCGTCTTGGTGTGATTGTTTTCGGAGGTCGCGGCGAGTTCAAAGGTCGAAAGTGTGCGCAGTTCGGGAGCGAATTCAATAATCGTCGAGATGTCCGTCTGAGCGACGGCGGCGTCGTAAGCTGATTTGGACTTGGCCTGTTCATCCGCCAAAAGAGCGGCGAGGGCGGGCAGGCGTTTCTCTTTGTTAAGAATCGGAAGCGGCTTGCGGTCCCTCCCGCTTGCGGGCGTGTAGCTGTAATTCGCCGCTCTTCTTGATGAGCACGCTGGTCGCGGTGGCGACGGCGATTTCCATTTTGTCGGAGCCCGACTTTGCCGCCTGGGAAAAGACATCCGCGGCCAGGAGCCCTTCCTTCCTCTGAAGCAAACACTCGCCCTGAAGAAGCAGCATCGCATAGCGATCAGCGGCGGATGGCGGGGGCTGGCTGTTGAGGACACGGGAAATTTTCTGAAGACAGAGCGTGTAGCGACCATCGTCAAGGTCCGCTTGTACATCGCCGATGGTGGGCAACCCCCCCGCCGCCGCCGAGTCACCGGGCAACGGGATCGTCGTGACATCCGCGCGAGCCGCCGCCGCAAGAGCCAACGCTAAACACCCACCGATGAAAAGCTGCCGCCGCATGAAGGTCTCCACAATATGGACGGTTGTATGATAACAAGCCCGATGAAAATCGGGAGGCGAGCGGTTCGAGCGTGTTTTTAGATATCAATGTGAACGCACAATAGACTGCCGCAACGCCTCGTACAGAACAATGCCTGCCGAAGTAGCGAGGTTCAACCCGCGGGTCTCATCCTGCATCGGGATTTGAATGACCTGTGCTGGATGCGATGCGAGAAGAGCGGGAGGCAAACCGGCTGATTCTTTTCCGAAAAATATCCACGCGTCGGGCGCGTAGGCCGCATCCCAATGCGGCATTCCGCCGAGCCCGGATGTGAATAGCCGGGGCGCGTTGCCGATCTGTTCTATCAACGACGATAACTCATCATGCACGGTGAGGTCGACACTTTTGAGATAATCCATGCCCGCGCGTTTGAAATGTTTATCGGAGAGGAAAAACCCAAGCGGCGCACCAGATGAAGCGCGGCACCGGCCGCCATGCAAAGGCGGGCGATGTTGCCCGCGTTTTGCGGAATTTCCGGTTCGACAAGCACGATCTTGAGAGCGTGGCGAGGCAGCATAGCGCATCAAAGCGTTACTTGAGCTTTTCCTTTTTGGGTGCGGCCAGGGCTTCTTTCTTCTCCTCCGTGTCCGGATCAGCCGGCGTTTCCGGAGCTTTGTTTGAGACCACCAGCGTTCGTGCGAGCAGATCGCCTAATCGCTGATGCGTGTCGGAGACCAGAAGATAGATAATGAGCACTCCGGGCAATAGTTCCGGAATTCGCACGAGATTGCGCAGCAGGATCGCGGCAACGGTTGGCGAGCGTCCGTCGATCATCAGCACTTGCAGGCCAAGAATGGCTTTGCCGATGGAGCGTCGCAAGAAGAGTTCGCCAAGCGTCACATGCAGCAGGTAAAGACCGAGCGTGTAGATAAGGACAGGCGAGTTGATCAGTTCTTCGGGGTTGCTGAACGAATCCGTCCACGCGGTGAGCATGGAGCCATAATCGCCCGTGCCCAGGGTAGCGGTGACGAGGATAAAGGGGATCGCGATATCGATAAGGAAGGCGAATCCGCGGAGGGGGAGTGGCGCGGCCGCCATGCCTTCGGGGAGTTTGAGGGCAGTGGGCTTTTGCCGCCATTGCCAGAGCGATAACGCGATCATTAGAACTAACAAGAGCATCGCGATGTTCTGCACGATTTGCAGGTCTCGCGGGGGTGATTTTATGGTCACGGGCGTCATCTTGCCGAGGGGTTGTCCGAGCTTGTTGAACAATTGGCAACTGAGGGCACCCTTCTCGCCGGAGACGATGACGGCGAGTGAATTTTCGGCGGGTCCGATCGCGACGGCGGAGGGGGATTGATCTCCCACCGCGTTGCCCAGGTTCAACGGCGGGAGCAGATTCGCCGTGGGGAGTGTCAGGTCGGTCGAGAGCTGCGTGTCGGTGATGAGCCGGCCGCCGCGGAGCCACACGGTATTCGGATTTACCACCGGCCAGAATACGTAGAGGGAATCATCAAGCACGACCGGGAGCAACCGAATATCCGCGGGTAGAGGCTGATCGAGATGGGTGACGGCGGTGCCCGACCAGTGCGGAGCGGGCCTGGCGTACTCGATAGAACGTGAATTCAAAACCGTTGGCGATGTGGATTCCGCCCACAATGCGATCAGCCGGCCCGATTTGACCGCGATCGTTATCGCCGAGCCTGGCGACGATCCATCGATGGATTTTCCGTTCCCGCCACTGAGCGGTGGGAGGAGTACCCATTGGTCGTCGTGATACCACCAGCTATTGATTGACGGCGGCGGTTGCGGTTGCGACGCGGCAATAGTCGTCGCGCCGGGCTGCGACGCAGGCTGAGTCTGCGCGACGTTTTCGATGGTCGCGAGATCGATGTCATTGATTGGGGGAACATTGGCGTCGCCGGATTGCGTGGTCGTCGGAGCGACAGGAGGCTGCGGGCCGGAGGTGATGGCGAACATTTCATCCGTGCCTCCGGTTTCAGCGAGGAGCGTCTGATCGGGCGGAAGCGGGCGATTGATAAGAGCGTGGTCTGAAAGGCTGAAGCGGGTGATGAACCCGTCGGTGAACACGTAGGCGGATGCGGGAGATTGTGCGGAGGCGTGCCCAATGGTCGCAAGGCCGCGCGGGAAGCCGGAGAAATAGACGCCGCGTTCACTTTGCCGCTGGGACCAGGTATTGCTGTTGCTGGAGCGTGCCAGGAGTTCATAGGAGGGTGTTTTTTTGTCTTTATCCTCGAACAGGACTGGGTGGATGACCCAGAGCGTTTTGCCATCGCCGCTGGCAAGGAGCGAGGCATCCTGCGCACTTCCCACCGCGGTCACCGGGGGCGGAGGCGGATTAAGGAGAATCGACGGGAATGCGGGTGCCTCCTGCGATGAGGGCCCCTGTTGTGCCGCAAGCGCCGCGCGGGAAGGCCGCGGGGCTCGCAAAGTGATGAAGAATAGAATGACGAACGGCGCAAGCATCACCGTGAAAATCGTCGCCGCCCACATCGTCCGCCGGAAGTTTCGCATGTTGTGCATTGTAACGGCGAGCCTCGCCGACGCGAGCGAACTATTCGCCCGCCCCGGCGTATGAATAGGTGACACGCCGATCGTCATTTTTTCTGGTAAACTTTTGCAATGAAAATCGCTATCACCGGCTCTTCTGGACAAATCGGCACCAACCTCGGCATCGCTTTGCTGGGCCTTGGACACCAAATCCTCGGCATCGACAAACGCCCGAACTCCTGGACCGAGAAATTTACCACCAGAAAGCTTGATCTCACACTTCCGTTTTCCCTGAGCGACACCGGAGCGGTAAAAGATTTTGCTCCGGATGTGATTGTTCATCTCGCGGCTTGGGCGAAGGTGCATCAGTTGGTGAAAGAGCCGGAGAAGGCGCTGGAAAATGTGAATATGGCGGCGTGGGCGCTGGAACTGGCGCGGGCGACGCGGGCACCGATTATTTTTGGTTCGAGCCGCGAGGTGTATGGCGACATTCTTCGGCACGTCACTGATGAATCGATGGCTGATTTCGTTGTCGCGGAAAGCCCCTACTCCGCGAGCAAGATCGCAGGAGAGGCATTCTTTTCCAGTTATGCCCGCTGCTATGGCATCAAGACGCTCGTTTTTCGTTTCAGCAATGTCTATGGGCGCTATGACAATGATCTGGAGCGGATGGAGCGCGTGATTCCGCTGTTTGTGCGCAAGATTTGGCGGGGTGAGCCGATCACCGTGTTCGGCCGGGACAAGATGCTCGATTTCACCTACATCGATGACTGTGTCAGCGGAATCGTCGCGGGCATCGAGGCACTTACCGCTGGTCGCGTGACCAACCAGACGATCAATCTTGCCTACGGGCAGGGACAGACGCTTTACGACCTCGTGAGCCTGATTGAACTCGCGACCGGGAAGCTGGCCCATGCGACTTACGCGCCAGCCAGACCGGCGAAGTGACCCGCTACGTGGCCGACATTGGCAAGGCGAAGCAACTCCTCCACTACGCTCCCCAGACGCCCCTCTCCCGCGGCATCGCGAAATACATCCAATGGTGCAAGGAAACGGGCTTCCTCGCCTGACTTGATTTAACGGCAATTTAACGGCAAAATAACGGCAATGCCTTGTATGGAGAATTGCCGTTAAAATCGCCTTCGTCCCACATTTCGCGATCAACACCAATATCGCCAATGCTCTGATCCGTATCGAAGCGGCGAAGCAGGCTATCCATTATCTGCCGATAACGCCCTCCGTCCTCGCAACATTGCGAGAAACCGCACGCCTTTTTTCAACTCACTATTCCACCATGATTGAAGGCAACCGACTCACGCAGGAACAAGTCTCGAAAGTCATCGAAGAGCAGCAGCATTTTCCCGGCCGCGAACGGGACGAAAAAGAAATTCTTGGCTACTACGCCGCCTTGGAAAAGATTGAACAACTTGCATTGAGCGGAGCGCCCCCCACCGAACAAGCCATTCAGACTTTGCATGCCCTCGTAATGGCCGGCGGGCTGACAAAGGTGAAGCCCACCCCCTACCGCACGGGACAAAACGTCATCCGGGACAGCCGCACCAGGCGCATTGTTTACATGCCTCCAGAAGCCAAAGATGTGCCAAAACTGATGACGAGCCTGACACGTTGGCTTGCAAGTGATTTACAACAGGCACTCCCCTGCCCTATCCGTGCCGCGATCGCGCATTATCAATTTGCCACCATTCATCCGTACTACGACGGCAATGGCAGAACCGCGAGACTTCTCACCACCTTTATTTTTCATCTTGGCGGGTATGATTTGAAAGGGCTCTATTCGCTGGAAGAATATTACGCTCGGGACTTGGGCCGCTATTATGATGCCCTTAGCGTTGGCCCTTCGCATAATTACTACATGGGGCGCGCCGAAAGCGATATTACGCCGTGGGTGGAATACTTTTGCGGCGGCGTTGCGGAAAGTTTCGAGAATGTAAAAAGGCGTGCGGAGGAAGCCGCGAATGAAGGTGCCCAAGACTCGTCCTCCCTACTGCGTACCCTCGATCCGCGGGCTCGAAAATTGGTCGTGCTTTTCCAAAAAAGCGCTACAATTATGCGCCACGATGTTCAGAAGTTATTTAAAACATCCGAACGCAATGCCCGTTATCTGTTGACTCAATGGGTCAAAAATGGCTTCCTGGTAACTACCGATCCAGCCAAAAAAAGCAGAAAGTATGCGTTGTCCAAAAAGTTTAATCAGTAAGGAACCCGCGGGACGCGCGCGATCGATCCGTGTAAGCTCATCAAGACCCATTAGTCGCTTATTTGCTCAGCGGTGAAAAACGATGGCAGACCTCTTTGAACCCACTCGCGAAAAACGACGCGCCGCCATGATGCCCCTCGCTGCCCGCATGCGCCCCCGAATTCTGGATGAATTCGCCGGGCAGCAGCATATTCTCGGCAAGGGCAAACTCCTTCGCCGTATGATCGAAGCGGATCGACTCACCAGCGTCATTTTCTACGGCCCGCCCGGCACGGGAAAAACCACCCTGGCTCACCTCATCGCCAATCATACGCACTGCCACTTTGTCGAATTGAACGCGGCAGCCGTCGGTGTGAAGGAAGTTCGCGAAGTGCTGGCCGAAGCAAAATTGCGGCTCGGCGATACCTCGCAGCGAACCGTTCTTTTTCTCGATGAAATCCACCGCTTCAACAAGGCCCAACAGGATATTCTGTTGGGCGATGTGGAGCTTGGTTTGATCATTTTGGTAGGGGCGACGACGGAAAATCCGTTCTTTTCGGTAAACTCCGCCCTTGTGAGCCGGAGCCAGATTTTCCAGTTCGAGCCGCTGGGAGAGCCTGAAATCCGCTCAATCATTTCATCCGCATCATCCGATAAGGAAAGAGGATATGGCGAATTGCCATTGGACCTGCACGCCGATGCGGTGGACCATTGGGTGAAAACGTCAGACGGTGATGCGCGGCGGGCGCTGACGGCGCTGGAGATTGCCGTCCTCTCCGGAGGCAAGCGAGAAAAGAATGAGGCGGGCCGCATTGTGATTGATTTGGAAGTGGCGCAGGAATCGATCCAGCGAAAGGCCGTCGTTTATGACGCCGCCGGCGATCAGCATTACGATGCTGCCAGTGCCTTCATTAAATCGATGCGCGGCAGCGATCCCGATGCCGCGCTCTACTGGCTCGCCCGGATGATCCATGCGGGCGAGGATCCGCGATTCATCGCTCGGCGCATCGCCATCCTTGCCAGCGAAGACATCGGCAATGCGGACCCGGGAGCCCTGATGGTCGCCGCCGCAATGCTGCAGATTGTCGATTTCATCGGCATGCCCGAGGCGCAGCTCACGCTTGCCCAGGCGGTCACTTACATGGCATGCTCGCCCAAGAGCAACGCCGCAACGATTGCGATTGGAGAAGCCCGCGAGGATGTGGAAAAAAATCGCACCATCCCGGTCCCGCGCCACCTGCGAGACGCCCATTACCAGGGCTCCAAAGAGCTTGGACACACTGGCTATCAATATGCCCACGATTTTCCGGAAGGGTACGTTCCGCAAGACTATCTGGGCGTCGAAAAGCAATACTACCGCCCCACCGATCGGGGCAAGGAAGCGACCTTCAAACTCTATCTCGAAAAACTGGCGAAAATCCGCAGCGAATCCCGAGCCCCGGCAAATCCATCCGACCGCGCCACGACTTCATCCTGAACCGATGCCGCGAGTCTTATTGAGGCAGTCATGAATAAAAGCGAGATACGTGCGACGATGAAAATGTTCCTCACCGGAATTTCTCCGGAGGAGCGTCACGCGCGCAGCCTTGCCGCCTGTCATAATCTTGTCGCCTCGCGCGAATTCAAAAATGCGCAGACGATCATGATCTTTATGTCGCTGCCGAGCGAAATTGAAGCGAGCACTTTGGCGGTCAAGGCGTGGCAGGAATGCAAGAATATCGTGGTGCCGCGAGTCGAGTGGGACACGCATCGCATGGAGGCCATCGAGATTAAGAGCCTCGAAGTGGGCATGAAGACGACCGGCATGGGACTTCGGGAACCGGCCGACGGGATGGCGGTGCCGCTGGGGATGATCGACATGGTCGTGATCCCGGGGCTGGCGTTTGACCGGCATGGATTTCGGGTGGGACGCGGGCGAGGTTTTTACGATCGCTTTCTCGCGCAACAGGATTTTCAGGGCATGCGTTGCGCTCTGTGTTTTCACGAACAACTGATGAAAGAGCCCATTCCGTGCGAAGCGCACGATGTGGCGATGAATTTAATTGTGACGGATCAGGAAGTGGTTCACTGTGCCAGCCACGGGCATGCCGGCCTCAAAGGGCAATGACCGCGTCCTGAAAAAGTCACGGACAAGACATGGCTCGATATAGAAAACGTCCAAAGCCGTTGTGGTTGGTGCTACCGGTGTGGTCGGTGGCGGCGATTCTCATCGGCTGGGGGATTTGGCAGTTCGCCGAGTTCCGGCATACCCTCATTGCGCAGGCGCAGCCGGCGATTGCGCCTGCGGATACCGCGCCAACAACTAACACCGCGACGACGGAGGCATCACCGCTTGTCGTCACGGGGGATGCTTTGATCGATTCCCCAAGTCTTTCCACGGAGCCGCTCGCGCGTGACGTTGCTCCCCTCTCCCCTCCCCTCCCACTGCCGCCACCGAACAACAAACCGCTGGAAAATGCTGATGTGCTTCTCGCGAACGGAATTTCTTTGCTCGACAGCGGCCGCATCGTCGAGGGCCGCACCGTATTAAATGGAATTCTTGCCACACTCAACGACGACCCGCGTGCGGAGACTGTGCGGCAACAACTTACCGCGCTCAACGCCGGCATTTTCCTTGGCTCCGCCGTCCTTCCCGAAGACCCCGCTGCCCGCTACATGGACATTCGTCCCGGCGACTCTTTTCTCAAACTGGGACGCGAATACAACGTCCCCGCCGCCTTTTTAGAGGAAATCAACCCCAGCCTCAATCCGCGAATCTCAAACCCACCACCGGCATAAAAATCGTCCGGGGACCGTTTAACCTCCGGCTGACCAAACACGCGGCCCGACTCGATCTCTACGCCCGCGATCTTTATGTCCGAAGTTTCGACGCCCAATTGGAAGACGGAAATTATCTCCCCCGCGGCACCTATCGCATCAAGGCCGCCTCGAAAATCGACCTCGGGGAACGAAAATGGATCGGCTTCGAGGGCTGCGACCCAGGCACTCGCGAAGTCAGCCTCGGATGGATTTACGGCTCCGCGGGAATGCGGGGCGGCACTTCGGACGATCATGTCACCGGATTGAAAGTGGAAGATGCTGATTTGCTGCAACTCTACACCGTGCTCGTCGAAAATCATTCGCTCCTTCATGTCCTGCGCTGATTCGGGGGAAGGTGAATGGCAATAAAAGTCCAATGTCTGCAATGCAAAACCCTGCTGGAACTTGATGACGGTTTTCGCGGAGGCGTCTGCCGCTGCAGCGGCTGCGGCGCTCTCATTCAGGTGCCACGGTCTGAAGCGGAAGGCGTCTCTCGCGGATCGCGCCCGGCCCGACCCGATGGGGCACCCGCCGGCGCTCGATCCGGAAGCACCGGGGGCGACCTGGGCGGATCAAGTTCCGGCCTTCGCGCCCCGCGACCCGTTCCCAATGCTGTCCGTCTTACACACCCGAAAAAAGTCCCACCACCCGCAACGAAATCCCCAGTCGTCGCGCTCTCTCCGCACCGGCTCCGGTTGCCGACGCCATCCCCAAAAAGTCCCCCCATCTCGCCAGACTTGCGATCATCATACTGATCGTCATCCTTGTGGCCCTCGCGGCGATATACATGATTGCCCATCAATAAATACGCCCGCCAAAATCTGTTATCGCCTCCGCACGCAAAAGCCTGGCGTCCCGCGTGACAAGCACCTGATTTTCCTCTATCTTCAATCGGCTTTCCCTCGCGCCGATGCGCTGTGACCCGGAGTTCCCTGGTGATCGAAAAATCGACGATTTTGACCTGGATGATGGTGGTGCCAGTCATCGGGGGGATGCTGATTCTGGCGATCCCGGCGGCGGCACGCGAAAAAGTCCCGTCTTGTCGCCATGATCTTTTCCATCGCCACGTTATTGCTCTCCGTCGTGGCCGCATCTTGGTTCGATTGGACGCGAGTCAGCTATGCCGGCGTGACGGAATCCGGCATTCAACTTTCCACACGCATTGATTGGATCAGCTCCCTCGGCGCAATATTTTGTGGGGGTCGACGGATTGTCCATGCCGCTGATTCTGCTGACGACCTCGATTACGGTACTCGCCTGCTGGGCTTCCTACGGCATCAGCAAATCGCTCAAGGGCTACTTCGCCCTCCTGCTTTTTTTGCTTGCCGGCATGATCGGCGTCTTCGTTTCGCTGGATCTCCTGCTCTTTTATATCTTCTTTGAAATATCGCTTTTTCCGATGTATTTTCTCATCGGCATCTGGGGAGGGCCGCGAAAAGAATATGCCGCGATCAAATTTTTCCTGTACACCCTCCTCGGCTCCATCGGCATTCTCATCGTCGTGTTGGGCCTCTATTACCACACGCGCGGCATGGGAACGGGAGGCGGCAGCGCGGCGGTCTTCGACATGATCCGCCTCGCGACTGATCCGCTGATTCGCGCTAAATTCTCCTACGGCGGCAACGCTTTCCAATTCGCCCAGATCGCCTTCTGGCTGTTGTTCGTCGGGTTTGCCGTGAAGGTTCCCACCGTGCCTCTGCACACCTGGCTGCCGGATGCCCACGTCGAAGCGCCCACGCCGATCTCCATGATCCTGGCTGCTGTCCTTCTTAAAATGGGCGGCTACGGTTTGATGCGAGTGAGCTATCCTCTCTTTCCCCAGCAGGCTGCCGATGCATGGTTCTTCGTCGCACTCATCGGCGTCGTTTCCATTTTCTACGGCGCGCTCGTCGCCATGGCTCAAAAAGATTTTAAGCGGCTCGTTGCGTACTCTTCCGTCTCCCACATGGGATACGTCGTCCTCGGGCTCGCCGTGATGACTCCGATCGGCACCGCCGGCGCGATGTTTCAAATGATCGCCCACGGCATCTCGTCCGCGATGATGTTCTTTATCGTCGGCGTGCTCTATGACCGCGCCCATCACCGTGAAATCCCACGCCTCGGTGGTATCTGGTCGCAAATGCCCGCCTATACCGGTTGGGCCATCGTCGGTTTCTTCGCGTCGATGGGCCTGCCCGGACTGTGCGGATTTATTGGCGAATTGCTGGTGTTGCTGGGCACATTTTCTGCCGGCGATGCGGGGTCGTTCCTGATGCATCACACTGGAGGTGCGGCGTTTGTACCCCTCATGTGGTTTAGCGTCATCGCGGCGATCACGATCGTCTTCACTGCCGCCTATCTGTTGTGGACGCTCCAGCGAGTTTACATGGGTGCGCCCAAGCCCGAATATCACCACTTTGGCGGCCTCACCAGCTCGGAAAAATGGATCCTCGCCACCCTTGGTATCGCCGCCATCGTTCTCGGCATCCTCCCCGCTCTCATCCTCGACCACATCCGCCCGGCAATTGACGGCATGATGCGACTCGTCACCGCCTACTGACCCCCCCCCCCCCCTTTTTTTTCCCCCTTCCTCCTCCCTACCGGCATCTATTTAAGAGGTGGATATTTTCCGAGCCGCGACCGTGAGGAAGCGGTTTTCGCGGCGGTTTGAACAACCGCTTCCTTATGGGCGCGGCTCGGAATCTTTATTTCCTGGAATAGTTGCTTCTCAAAAAGACTCTCACTTAAAGCGGCGTGTGATCAGTGACGGATCCTGCACCGTCGGAATCCCGGGCTTCATATCCTGCAACGTCGCCCCCAGAATATGCGATATAAAATAATTCCGAACCCACTTATGGTCCGCCGGAATAATGTACCAGGGGGCATCCTCAGTCGACGTCGCGGGCAGCATTTTTTCGTACGCGCGTTGATAGTCATCCCAGAACTTTCGTTCCTCAAAATCTCCCGCCGCCAGTTTCCAATGCTTCGTCGAATCTTTCTGGCGGGAGATGAACCGCTGCCGCTGTTCTTCCTTCGAGATATGCAGGAAGAACTTCACCACGCAAGTGCCGGTGTCACCGAGCGTACTCTCAAAATCGCGAATCATCCGGTATCGCCGATCCCACTCATTCTTGCTGTTTTGAAGTTCCGGCGCAAGCAGCTTGTCAGCATGCACACGCACAATCAGCACATCTTCATAGTACGACCGATTGAACACACCGATAAATCCCCGCGCCGGCGTTTTCGCGTGGCACCGCCAAAGAAAGTCATGCCGCTGTTCTTCTGACGACGGCTGCTTGAAACTCGTCACCTGTACGCCCGTCGGATTGACCGCGTCAAACACGCGACGGACGGTGCCGTCCTTCCCCGAAGCGTCCATCCCCTGCAGCACGACCAGCACCGATTGCCTCCCCTCGGCATACAAAGCATCCTGCAATTCGCCAATCTTCGCGACGCATTTTTCCGTCTGTTCGTCCGCCTTCTCATGGCTCGGCACGTGATGAGCGGAATCGGTGCTGATTTCTTCCAAAGAAATCTTTTTTTCAGGCTTCGCGCGAAGAAAATAAAAGTCATCCAGTTTAGGCATAAAGGCTCCATTCAGTCCGATGTACACGACGTGAGAATGACGGAAATGTAAAATTCCTGCACGCAATCGCAGAATTGCCTGCTATCATAGCCGCCAAGCCGATAAATCAATTCCTCAGTGCAAACGGACATCACCATCGTGGCAAAAAACTGGACAATCGAGCGTAAGACCGTCGCCGGATTCGCCACAGCCCTTGCGGTGCTTTCTCTCGTCGCGGGCGTTTCCGTAAGATCAACGCTATCTCTCCTTAAAAATTGGGACGAGGTCGCCCACACTCACCAGGTTCTGGATGGCATCAGCAATCTGCAAAGCGACATCATCCAATTGGCGATTGACGCTCGGCTCTATACCGCAAATGAAAATGAAGCCACATTCGAGGAGTGGGACCACACGCGTGGAAATGTTGACTCGATCATGACCAAACTGCGTTCTCTCACGGTTGACAATTCGGGGCAACAAACACGTCTGGCAAATTTACAGGCCATACTGGACCAGTTCGTCAAGCCCACCGTGCGCAATGCCAATAGACAGATGCTCGAATCGCTTTGGAAAAAAGGAGCGCTACTTCCCGCCGTCGAAATCATCCTCGCCATGGATGGTGAAGAGCGAGCCCTCCTGGTCGGACGCGGGCAGCGCGTCAAAGACACGGCGTACGAAACTTTGGGCACCATCGGCATTGCAAGCGTGCTCGCGGTCGTTCTTGTGGGCGGCTCGGCCATGCTCATCATGCGCGACCTGCGCAACCGAAGAAAAGCCGAGATCGAACTCCAGCGCGCGCGCAAGAAGCCGTCGCCGCCAACCTTGCAAAGAGTGCGTTTCTCGCCAACATGAGCCATGAAGTCCGGACCCCTCTGACCGCGATCCTCGGCTACGCCGACCTGCTGATGACCCCCCTGCCTGACAACCAGGAACGTCACCGCTATCTTCTGACCCTCCGCCGGAGCGGCGAGCATCTCCTGACCATCATCAACGATGTCCTCGATCTATCAAAAATCGAGGCAGGCCGAATGGAGCTTGAACGCATTGATTGCAGACTCGTCGAATTGCTCGCCGATGTGGATTCCGTCATGCGCCCCCGGGCCGTCATCCAAGGCATCCAATTCAGCTTTGACTATGCTTCCCCCGTGCCGGATCGAATCCTGGCCGACCCCACGCGGCTTCGCCAGGTCCTCGTCAATCTCGCGGGGAACGCCGTCAAATTTACGGAACACGGATCAGTCCGCATCGTCGTTCGCTTCGAAAGCACACAGGATGCAAAATCACTGCTGATTGATGTGATCGATACAGGAATCGGAATCACACCGGAACAACAGACCGCCCTCTTTGTCCCCTTCTCCCAGGCTGACGTCTCCACCACTCGCCGGTTCGGAGGAACGGGATTAGGCCTCTCCATCTCACGCCGACTCGCACAGATGATGGGCGGAGAACTCTCCGTCATCAGCGAACTCAACCGCGGGAGCACCTTCCGCCTTTCACTGCCGATCGTCGTGGCCCCAGGCACTCAGATGCTTGCCCCGGGAGAGGTGCAGCGAGTCCTTGCGATAAGTCGCGAGGCAACCGATCCGACCGTGACAATTTCCGCCAGCGTATTGCTCGCCGAAGACGGCCCGGAAAATCGCGATGTCATTTCCCTCCATCTCCGCCGTGCCGGATGCGACGTCTCCACCGTTGGCGATGGTCAGGCCGCCCACGACCGCGCGCTTTCCGCCCTCGCGATGGGCAGTCCGTTCGACATCATTCTGATGGATATGCAAATGCCCGTCATGGATGGCTACACCGCCACCCGCCGCCTTCGCGCAGCCGGGTATCAGGGTGCGATTATTGCTCTCACCGCCAACGCAATGACCGAAGACCGCGATCGCTGTTTGAAGGCCGGATGTGATGATTACGCTGCGAAGCCCGTCGATGTGCCGAATCTCCTGCGAATCATTCAACAATGGTCCGGCAACCGGACGAGTGAGCCCAAGGTCGCCGAGGTGCTGCTAAACGACCCCGTGCTGCGAAACCTCACGAAGAAATTTTGCGACAATACCGTCACAGCCCTACAGATGATTCGCGATCTTCTCGCCCAAAAGCAGTGGGAACAACTTGCCGCCGCCGCCCACAAAATCTCCGGTGCCGGCGGTGCCTATGGCTTTGGCAATGTCACGCTCGAAGCGAAAGCTCTCGAACGCATCGCGCACCAGCACGCCCCCGAATCCGACATCCACCATCAAATCGATCAATTGGAAAATGCGTGTCAATCTGCACGTGATGCGATCGCTCACTCCAGCAGCATCGATGCGGCCACTTAATCCGTCGCGTTATTCCGCTGTCTCCGGCAACGCCGGCTCCTCCACCGCAAACGGTGCCGCTCGCCCCGGCTTCACCCACAACCGCTGCGCGTAATCCATCAAAAATTCCACCCTCGGCAAACTCCCCGGCGCGTTCTCAAGCCGCGAAAACGCCTCGGCAAAAATCCGCTTCGCCAATTTCAAATGCGTCCGACGTGATACATGCGTCAACAAAATCAGCTCATTTTTTAACCGTGGCAGCATTTCCAGAAAATCCCGCACATGCAGGTGCTGTCCATGCAGCGCACGCTTCCGATGATCCGGCTCAAAGAATGTGCATTCCGTCAGAAGCACTTTCGCGTCCATCACGCCTTCCTGCAAAAGCGTTTCGCTCATCGACGTGTCCCCCGTGTACGCCACCAGCGGCACATCCAGCCGATAGGTGATTTTCTCCCCGCGCTCCTTCATTTGCCGCAGAATATGCCCCGGGAGGTTTTGCGCAAGCAGATCCGCGCGAAGTTTTTCCCGCCGATCGATCAAAACAAACCCTATTGACGCCACCGAATGCCGCGTCGCGAACGCACGAGCGATTAATCCCTTCCGCAATTCAAATTCATCCCCCACGTTCATCGGAACAATTCTGTGCTCCGTGACTTTCCCCTCCAGCCCCGCCCACGAGTGAATAATGTCCGACAGCGGCTTGGCGATCTTCGCCGGACACAGGATCGTTCCGGGCAGCATCCCCTGGAAAAAACGCTGCGATAAATAGTACGGCACCCCGGCCGAGTGATCGATATGCCCGTGCGTCAACAAACAAAAATCCGCCGTCAGCGCCGGACGCGGGCATTTACCAATGTCAAAATTGACGTTCAACTCCGGCAATTGAATGACCGACTCCTCCCCAGCCACCGAATAGCCCACCACGTGAAAATACGGCGTCTTCACAATCGCCATCGAAGGCAAAAGGGAATATTCCCGCGCCGGCCGTACTTCAGCCCCAGCCTCTTGCCCTCCCGCCCCACGCGGCTCGACCGACGACGATGAAACCCGCGGATCAACAACATCAGACATACAACACCTTCCATGTCGGCAACGATACGTGCGCGAGCGCCAGCCGCGGAAGGATAACAACCCCTCAACCCCTTCACAGAGCCGAGCGGTGCGAAAAGTCACAAACTTTTATCCTGATAACCCCGGTGTCCCGGAACCATCAGTCCTTGGCCGCGCAAAAGCGACAAACCTAGCCTATCGAAATCCACCACCCCGGGCAATCACGGCGAGTCCCCCCCCCGCCCGCTCCCCTTTCACCGATCCAGCACCTTTAAGACCGCCTGCATAAATGCCGGCAGATCATCCGGCTTCCGCGAACTCACAAAATGCCGATCCGTGATTACCGCCGCATCCTCAAAGACCGCCCCGGCATTGATCAAATCATCCTTAATCCCCGGCGAACCCGTGACGCGAACTCCCTTATAAATATCCGCCGAGATCGGCATCCACCCCCCATGACAAATCGCGGCGATCAATTTCCCATCCCGATGAAATTCCCGCAGCAGGTCCTTCACCTTCCCATCGCGACGCAACTTGTCCGGCATCCAACCCCCCGCACAAATCACCCCCACAAAATCCCCCGCCTTCATATCCGCAATCGCCGCATCAGACATGCTCGGATAACCATGCTTCCCCAGATACTTCTGATTCGCTTTCGGCCCGGCGAGCACCACATCAAATCCTGCCTCCTGCAGCCGGTACCGCGGATAGACCAGTTCCATATCCTCGTAAGCATCTTCAACGAAAATCAACACTTTTTTAGCCATCGAAAAACCTTTCCAATGCGATGAAACTCCCCAAACCTCACGGCCTCAATTCATGCCGCAAGAACCCTGCCGCTTTCCACATCCACACATGCCTGTATGCGCATGTCCGCCCGGCGCGGATTCCGATTTCGCCCCGCCCGCCCCGACTGCCACCACCGAAAGCTTTCGCCCCGTCTTTTTACTCCCGCAATGAGGGCATGCCGCCTTCTCATCCCGCGCATTCATCGTCGTCATGTGATCAAACGTCGCATCGCATCCATCACAATGGAACTCATAAATCGGCATGATCTGTCTCCTGAAATTGTTCGGTCTATTATAGCGATGGGCTCATTTCGGCGAGCACGAAAAAAACGCGCCGCCGCCTCACCGCGTCGTCATCCATTTTCTCACGACATCCAACGCCGGCTCGCCCTGCAGCGAATAAGTCCCATGATCCTCGGGCTTCGATCCCGGCCGCCATTCCCATACGAAAGCCCCCATGAATTTATTGTGAGGAACGTTCGCCCATGTCTCCACGAAGCTCTCATAGGCGTGCAACTGCTCCTGCGGATCCACCTCTCCGTCCGCCACATAGTTCCACGGCTCTTTAATCGTGTTTTCCAGGTTATGCCACCCCACCTCGGTGAAGAAAAAAGGCTTCTTCTGCTGATCCACGAAAGCCAGCACATCCCGCTTGATCGGATTCCACGCCTTCACCAGTTGCGGCACCGTCGCGCCCGGCTTGTCCGCCAATTCGTTGTAATTATTCATCCCGATATAATCCAGTTGATCCCAAAACGTCGGACCCCCGCGCACACCGTCATAATGATCCCAGTTCGCTGAATAAGTCAGCTTTCCTGGAAACGCCTTGCGAATCCCCGCAATCACATCCAGCCACCGAGGCCGAAACGGCTCCGTCGAAAGAAGCTCCGAACCCACACAAAAAATATCCACATCGCATGATTTCGCCAGACGCGCCATGAACGTGATGTACATCGTGTACGACGCAAACCAATTGTCCCAGTTCGGCGGCGAAATCACCCCGCGCCAATCCTTCGATCCCGGCTTGTTCAGCAAAACGATCGGCATCAGCATCACATTCATCCCCCGCGACTTCGCCCGCCGTAAAATCCGGGCAATGTCCTTTTCGGACGGGATGTTCTGCCAAATGATTGAAATCGATTCCGACTTCACATCCTGCTGCCGCGCCGCGATTACAAAATTCACCCACGTGCATCCCATGTCCGCCAGCTCATCCACCGCCTTCAGATAAATATCCCGCCCCTGCGGATCTGAAAGCTGAATCGAGAACCCGCGTATCTGTTCCAGCGCGTGAGACTTGGCTTTCCCCGCCAACGTCCCCGTCACCCCCCCACTGCCATAAGGTGCCGTGACGATATCCACACCAAACGCCGCGGAATGTGAACCGCCCACGAGTATTACCGCAAAAACCACCCCAGCACACAGCCACGCAAATAAACGATGACCCAGCACAGCACCCTCCAAAAGAACACGACCGCCGCATTCTCGGACAATGCGCCCCCGCTTTCAAGAAGCCCCCACATGCCTCTTCATATAGCTTCGGGTTTACCCAGGATAACCCTCCATACCCTCACAACTATCGCTTGGCCGCCATCATTTAAAAACACGACCGAACCGCGCTGGCATGCCCCCTCCAACTCTGCTAGAATTCCCAGTCTTCAATCGACCGCGGCGCCGCCGACGGCCTTTGAATGTCGCGGTCCAAAGGAAACAAAATGAAAAAAGAAATCGTCAAAAAACGCTACGGCAAAAAGAAAAAACGCAAACAAAGCTAATCCAAACGGGGCGTAGCTCAGCATGGCTAGAGCGCCTGGTTCGGGACCAGGAGGTCGCAGGTTCAAATCCTGTCGCCCCGATAAGTTTTCCCCGAGAAATTCGCTTGACAGCCTCTCCGCAAGGGAGGCTTTTTTTACGTCGTGCAGCGCCCGTGCAGCGCGGGGCGGGTCGTGCAGTGGGTTGGGGGTTTTCCCTTGCCCCCCTACCGGTCCCGGTGCATCATCATGCCGTCGCATCACCGGAGACACCCATGCGGTACCTCATCGCCTTAATCATCCCGCCCCTCGCCGTGCTGCTGTGCGGCAAGCCGGGGCAAGCCGTCCTCAACTTCTTCCTCTGCCTGCTGTTCTTGGTCCCCGGCGTGATTCACGCGCTGCTCGTGGTCAACAACTATTACAGCGACAAGCGGACGGACAAGATTGTGCGGGCGATGGCGAAGTGATGGCGGAAAGCACGGCGTCTACCGTGATGCTGCGCAGGGCGGCGGGGTTGTGGTCTGAACGCGGCACGGCACCGCCGGGCGTCACAGAGCGAACGCTAGGGGCAAGGCTGAATAGGAACTCATGCGGGAGGCTCCCTGCGTGTACTGACACCGTGGGCACGTTGAGCAAGCCGCCAAGGTGCGGAATCCCTGAATCGTTCCCGATGATCCATGCCGCTCCGGTCAATAGCGCCGTCACCTCGGCGGCTGGCGCTCCCGCAAGGATCTTCGCCGACGTTCCGTTGAAAGTCGCGGCCATGCGGTCAAGCTGGTTGCCCGAACCTATCGCGGTGACGTTCCAACCCTGCGACTCCAACCGCTTCGCCAGTGCTCCCCACTTATCCCAATCCCGCGACTCATAGCAGCAAAACGGCGCGATGATGGCGCGGCGGGGGTCTGGTGTCGCGCCGGTGCCGTCGATGCTCTTGGGCAGGGTTGGTACGAACTTCGGCACCGATAGTGCTGCTGCCAGCCGGTCGCAATAATCCTGCTTCCTCGTGACGGCGTGGGCAATCTGCGCGGCGTAGTCGCCGTTAGCATTCGCTCCCACGTTGGCCTGCGGGAGTACGTGAACGCGCGGGTGGTGTGCTCGCTTCAACCAGTCTGCGGAGTGTGCATGGTAGGCAACTCGCTCGCCGGTTGAATCCGCCAACCCGCACGCGGCATAGTACCCGCACACTGCATCACCTAAGCCGGTGGCCGATAGGTGCATGTGGTAGCGGGCATAGGAATATCTGACGTTCCATTCATTGCGCCGGGCGTCACACCCGCACGAAATGCCGAACGTCTGCAATGTGGCTTTGAACAGCACCCCGCCCACGCCTAGCTTGCGGTGTACGGTGTCACCAATCCCCGCGTCCTGCGGCTCTGCCATCGCTGCCAGCGCCGTGAATGGAAAGCCCCACGCCTCGCGAGGTGTTGGCGTCGGCGGGTTGTAGACGGGTCGCGGATTCTTCTTCGGGCGGTCGGGTTGGTCCTTGGCAACTGCCTTCGGGTTCACCGCCCACGCTTGAATCACTTCGTGCTTGTCGATGTCCAGCCATATCATTGTGTCCGTGTCTTTCGATGCGTCACGGTTGCGCAGCACAATGTCTTTGAAGCCGGGCGGTCTGTGGGGCAATGTCAGATTGTCGAGTGCATACCAAGGCATTTTAGAAGCTCACTGAGATTGTGCCGCCTTGCGCGAAAGAGCTGCAAGTGGCTTCGGGATGATTCACGGGGTTGTAAGTTCCGGTTGGGTCTTTCGGGTCGTCCCCGCCTTCGTAGTACCAGTCATATTCATCTGTCGTAGGGCCGGTACATTCGCTGCCGTCTTCGTTGTAGCTAATATTTCCACCGTCCAAATTGTCATAGTTGGGGCGGATGATCCATTTGCATTTTGTGGCGTCCCACGAAAGAGTCGGCGTGTCGAGGAGAAGCCAGCCGGGGGTGCTGACAACCCCACCGTCCCCCGCGCATTGCCGGGTCATGGTCTTAATGGCGAAGCTGCCAAACTCGTAATCGTCTTCGTCGTCCGCCTCGGGGTCGATGGCGGTAAAGGTGCAACCAGAACGCGAGGTAGCGGCGGAAGTGGTGACGCTGGCGCTCCGGGGCAGAAGTCGCTCCCCACGATCCCGCTCACAAGCGCCGATCCCCAATTTATCGTTAGGGTGCCGGACGCAAGCGCTGACGGGCGGCATGTGCAGAGACAGACCAAGCATTCGGTGCCGATGGTGGAATAGGTCACCGTGATAGGCGGGGTTCCTCCCGTCTTCACAACGGTTTTCCAGCATTCCCCATTATCGAATTGCACCACGTCACCCGCCGGCACGCCGGGGATGTGTCCACCGTAAAACCCGCCCGCTTTGCAATTCTGCAAGTCGGTTCCGGTTGGTCCTGTCGGGGTCGGCGGTCCTGTTGGTATCGGGTCGCCTGGTCCTGGCCCATCGCCTCCACCATCGCCACCCGGTCCAGACGACGGCCCCGAACTTGGTCCGCTATCTGGTCCTGATGTTGGGCCGCTGCTCGGTCCGCTGGTTGGGCCGGAGGTCGGCCCGCTCGTTGGTCCGCTGGTTGGTCCCGATGTGGGGCCGCTGTCCGGGGGTGTCGTGGGCGGCGTGCATTCCTCGCACCCGTCAAACACGTTGGCGGGCAATGGAATCGTGTTGGCCGTGTCGGGGATTTCGAGAATGGAGTCAAGGTCGATGTAGTGGCACGTGAGGCCGTCCAACAAAAACCACCGCATGCCCGTGGCACTGCCGATGGAATCCTCAGTAACCCAGCTATTCGTTCCTGCGCCTCCGCACACAACAACCTGATACGCCGTGGGTCTTGCGAGCTTCACCGCAAATACAATTGCCGCAAGTGTCGAATTGATTGGGCGGGGATTGAATCCAAGCGCGGGACGGATACGGCACCTGTGCCATTGTGTTATCAGCATGCCAGCAATACCCCCGCGAGCGCCAAGTGATGGGGCTGCCGTCGTCGGGCAATGCGTCAAGGGGCACCCACACCTTTCGGGGCTTTCGACGGGCTGCGGTTCCCCGCGCAGAGCACCGCCAGAACGCCAGCAAGGCACGTGGCGCAATCGGGGTAGTCGTCGGCGGGGCTGACAGCCACCGCGTTGGATGGCTGGTCGCTACAGTCCTCGGTGGGGTCGAGCATCACGCAAATGGTGCCAATGCGCCAAACCCTCAACACGCCATCGGTAGGGAGTGCTGCACAATCAACGTAGTAAGGCGGGAGATTGGGCGGCAAAGTCTGCCCGCTGCACGCCACCGCACCGATTTGGTTTCCGTCGCCATCCGTGCCACCGAAGACGGGTACACCGTTCTTCGGCGGTCCGCTGCCTGTTCCTGTGCCGGTCCCCGGTAGTCCAGTTCCTCCACCACCCCCCGGTCCGCCCCCGCCTCCTGCGCCTCCACCGAGTCCCCACCCACCGGGTCCGCCACCACCTCCCCCGCCGAACGTCGTGCCGTGTCCGCTCCCGCTCCCGCTTCCTGAAGTGCTGCAACGGGTGCAATCGGGGTCGCCTGCGGGATTCCCGGCAAGGGACACAAGAATAGCGCCATCGGGGAATGCGCACGTGCCCGCCGCTGTCGGGTCGAATGTGTAGCACCACGTGTGGGAAGCATCGGAATAGGCGTAATACTTCAATGCCGTCGTCATGGAACTGGCTGCGACGAGCCGGGCAACTTCCGCCGCGCTGGACACGATGCTTGGCGGGTCGGCTGGCCCGGCACAATAAACCCACGGAATCCAGTTGCAACAACTCACGATGCGCACCACTTCTTTTGATTCCAACCCTCGAAGAGATACAGCGTGGTAGACGACGGGCCGGAACCGGAACCCGTGCCGCTCCCCGACCCGGACAGACAGTTGTTGTCTTTGTAGATTTTGACGGCGGGTCCGGCGCTGATGATCGGTTGCAACTTCAAACCGTTGGAAAATTCGGTGCTCGTGACGGTCTGTCCGCTCCCCATTGCCCCGATTCCCGACGTTGGGTTAAATGCCTCAATCGAGTTGTAAGCCGAACCCGTTCGCCCACCGCTGAGAAGTTGCCCGCGTCCGGTCGTGGTCCATTGCCCTGTGACTTCGGCAAACGTGTACAACCATCGCGCGGCCTCACCTGACACGAGCGACGAACCGGTGATCTGTGCCCAAAAGTAATCCAAGCCCTTACGCTCGAATAAATAGATAGGTTTCCCCGCTGAGTCCAACCCATAAAAAAACAACATCACCCTCGGCCCCGTCGTCGCGTTCACCTGCAAGCCGGTTTCGCCGTTCAACTCCCTGGCGGTGAATAGCGATCCCGAATCGACCGATGGCGAGTAGTCCGACCACGTTCCCGCCGATGGCGAAAACTTCTGCATCTTCCATGAATAGTGGCCGGGCGTGCCCGTGTCCTCGCCGGTGAGCATCACGGGGAATTTAGTTTGGTTCGGCTCGTTGCCAGTGCGCCCGCCTGCGAAGTCTGTAGCCGCGCCCTCCACCTTCTTTACGGCACTGGCAATGCGGGCGTCCTGGGCTTTGCTGAGATAGACGGGGAGGTCCATTAGGAGAATCCAAAAGATGCGAATGCCATCGTGGCGTATGGGTGCAAGCTGATGGTGGCGGGGGTGTCTGTGGCGTTCGCTTTCGCTGCGCCGCTGCCGTCCAACGGCCATGGTTTGTCAACGGGTAGCGGCGGCGTCCCTTTGAGGATTTGCCGAAGTTTGCCGGTGTGGTCGGGGTCAATCTCACACAAGCCACGATCCTGCACCACGTCCAACCAATTTGCCTTGAATTTGAGCTTGAAGGTAACCTCGCGATAGCGGACCGACGTGGGCACACCCGCCACCAGAATGTTGACCGTCACCCAAGGGGCGGCGGGAATGCCGGAAAGTTTCGCCTGCCCTGCGGTTATGCCGATGCCGTCGATGGTGAAAGCGTCACTATTCACAACGTGCAAGTAGGTGATGCCGGTTTGTGGCGTATAGCTGCTTTTGTTCACGGTGTAGGTGCAAGAGATGTGGCCGGTTTCACGCTGTAGGAAGTTTTGAAATAGTTCCCCGGCACTGGTAACGCATGGCTTCGGGGTCGATGACTTGTCGAGAAAATACGGCTCGGTTGCCTCGGAAAAGTCCCATGTGATTTTAGGGGGGAGGTTTAGCGGGTTGGGGTCGGTGGTCAACTGGTCCGAGTAGTCCACCTGCACAAGCCACTCTTTCCGGGCGTGTCTTGGTCAATGATCTTGCCTTGTCGCTGTTTCACCAGCATATAGGGATAATCTGTGCTCCACGGGTTTCGCACGAGCGGAATGCCGGTAGCGTTTTCGGCGTCCAACACGGTGGCCGGTGCATCGAACCGCACTACGAAATAGCGAGTCCCTGAACGTTCCGCCGCTGTTGTGGCTGACGTTGCGAGATGTCCCTGTTCATGTACTCCGATGAGTGCCATACGGCGTCCTTAGATGGTGGATGGTGCGAATTGGGGGGTGCGGCTGTTCACTTCAATTTTCGTGAGCAAGTCGGTGTCCTTGACCATTTGCGACTTCTGCCAAGAAACAAAGTCATTCATGCCGGATGGCGGCGTGGGTGTCGGCGGCGTGGGAATGGTGGTGCTTGTCGGCAAGGGCGATGGCGGGGGGATTAGGCTGCCGTGCTTGCCCGTGGTAAGGGCGGTTGAGAGTTGATTGCCCCCATACTTGAATGCGTCGGCCTGGGCGGAACCGAGTAACACGGCGTCCGCCCGTTTGATTCCCGGTGTGATGGATAGCGAAAGGTTCGACGGGTCTAGCTTCGGCTTGAAAGCGTCCATCTTGGGCATTGCCGGTGCTTTCACTGGCGGCAACTTGAACATCTGTTTGATTTTGTCCGTGACGGTCTTGGTTACGTCCTGAGCGTGCTGGCCTTGCTGCGACAAGTGCGATCCCAAGCCGTTGGCGAATGAATCGGTGAGGGTGTCGGATTCCTGCTCAAGTGATTTCTCTAACTCGCCTTTCTCGCGGTCGGCAATAACCGGCAACTGTTCAATCGTGGATTTGAACCCGGTGGCAAGGGGCGTCCATAGGTCGCCGAAGTTCACGCTGCCGTTCACGAGTCCGGGGATGTTTTTGACTATCTTGACGATGTTCCCCGCCAAGTTCATAAAGAACGTGCCGGTGAAACTGCCAATATCCGTCAAAATGTGCGTCCACTCGTTCGACAAAAACACGATCCCGGCGGGAATCACGTCGGTGAATATGTAGGCGATTTGGTTGCCGGTCCGCACGACGGCAAGGGCAATGCCGGTGGTCTCAAGGTCCACAAGGTCGCCGAAGTGCGAGATGGAATAAGACACGACGCCAAGGGCAAATTGGATCCCATCGGCAAAGTCTTTCCCGGCGTCAATCACGGCGGTGAAGTTCCCGGTAACTTCCGTTTTAAGGTCGCCGGTCGATCCTGTTACCGCCTCCGTTGCCCACTCCCACACCGCCACGATGCTATCCCATACGTTCGTTGCGAGGTCCACCAGCACACCCCACCCGGCTTGCACAACATCCCACACCGCCAGCACACCGGTAACCACCGTGCCCACGATCTGCTCCCAATTGTTGGCAATCGCTGCGTAGATGCCCCCGCCGATGTCGCTGATGAACGTGTAGATGGTGTTCCAGTACCCCTGCACGGTCTGCCACACCGCACCTATCGCATTGGCAATCGTCGGCTCGATGATGTTCCAGCCGTTCGTAAGTACCGCAATGGTGCGGTCGATGATGGGAGAGACGTAGGTGTAGAGAGACTGCACGACGCCGGTGATTTCCCCAACGGCGGCACGGAAGATGGGAATGGATGCGGTAAGCCAGCCGGTGATTTTGTCCGCACCGAACGTCACGAGCGGGGCGAGGGCAATTGCGGCGGTTCGGCCTAGACCGGTGAAGACGCCGGAAAGATTCACTAGGCTGCGGTTCGCGGCCTCCACCTTCGCACCGTCAATGCGGCTGAACGTCAAGCCGAGTTTTTCCGCCTGTACCTGGGCGGCTGATATTCCCGCTGCTCCCTGAGAGAGAAGCGGCAACAAGTTCTGTCCTGACTTCCCGAAAATCTCTACCGTCTCGGCGGCACGCTGGGCGGGGTTGGCAACGTTTGAAAGAGCGTCGGCAATCGTCTTGAAAGCCTGCTCCGGGTTCATCGCAACCAAGCTCGCGGCGTTCAATCCAAGCCGCTGCAGCGCATCGGCGACGGGTCCGCCTTTAATCGACGCCTCGCCTAGATTCTTGGTCATTTTCGACAAGCCATCGGCAAGGCTCTCGGAGTCGATGCCAGCGAGGGCGGCCGCGTGCTGCAATCCCACAAGAGCTTCCGTCGTGATGCCCAATCGGTCGGCAAGGCGGGAAGTCGCCGCGATCTGCTGAAACTCGTCTTTCAATCCAAGCGCGGCCTCATACACCGAACCTATCGCCCCGGCGACAAGTGCCATGCCGCCCGCCACGGCTGCACCAGCCACAACAAGCCCAGCGAACGGTCCGCCCACGGATGCGGCGGTGCTCCCGAACTTCGTCAAGATGCCGATAGCCCCGCCGGCACTTGGGCCAAAGGCTTTGCAAAGCCTCCCATGTCGCCGGTTAGTCCGATGCTGAGATTAGAGATTGTCTTTGCCATCGTTACTCTTTGTGCCTGGCGTTATGAGCCTCGTAGGCGTTCATCGCTTTGCGCTTGTAGCTATCTGGCGAGAGTGGCTTTTTGAAGGAAAGCATGTAATCCTTCTTGCGCAACTTCCGCTTTGAATTCGTTTGATAGATTGCACACGTGATGCGTGCCATTCGCATATCCGCCCGAACGTCACCGAACGGACGCCGGGCGTTGTACGCAATCCAACTGTCAATCTGCCGTGTGCTGAGCATGTTGGTAAGAAAGTCCGGGTGCGGACACCCGATCTCTCTGCACAAGTCGAACAAAAACAACTCGCGGTCAGTTAGTTCCGGCGCTGCTGCCATCGTTGGCCTCCGGTTTTTTCGGCTCGGTCATGCCCGACACCTCCATTGCGGCAACCACAAGAGCACCGGCGACGGATGCGCGAAGCCCTTGGATTGCCGCCTTGTCGGTGGTCGCGAACATCTTTTCGCCGGTGTCGTCCAGTACCGAATTCGTCAAAAGATAGATAACGGATTCGTCGTCTGTGCCTTGGCGCAGGTGCATGTACTTGACTGCTTGCGCCTCGGTGAGTTCCTGCACCGTCACGTCGCCGATTCCGGCAAGCGTTACGGTCTTCGTTTTGAGACTGGCGGCAGAGAGAAGAGTAGCCTTGTCCATAGTGATTCCTTTGTGAGTGAGTGGGGTTAGCTGCCGGTTGCAACGGTGAGAGTCGCGTTAAACGCCGCTTTGCTGGTGAGTTTGAGGGAGAACGTCATGGTGTTGGCTTCGTCTTCGGTCTTAGTCTCAACCGGGGCCTTCGTGATAAACCCGGTGTAGGTAAAGCCGCTGCCGTCTGCGAACTGTTCCGCCCATGCGTACACGGTGCCGTCACCGTGCATCGTGTAGAGCGTGTTGTATTGGGTGGCGTCGTAGATGCACTCAAACTCGTGCGTGCCCGGCTTGATCATGCCCGGAACGTATTCGTGGGTGTTGTTCGGGCTGTCGTTGTTGGTGACCTTCACGGTGCCAACTTCCGGCTCGGGCGACTTGAGGTCTTTGGTGTGGGCAATCTTGGTGTAGTTGGTGGCCACAAGCGTCTTGAAATAGAGCTTGCTGTTGTAGCCGAGGACTGCGGGAGTTGCGGACATATAGATTCCTTACTGGTAAAAGTCGGCGGTTATTTCCATGCGCACACGTGCGCTGGCTTAACCTGTCCGTCGTCGATTGGTTCGTGGTCGTCGCTGATATCGGTCACGCGGATGCACGCAAACTTAATCCCCGATGCCGTGCCGACGTACCCATCTAGAACCGTTTCGGCTGCGGCCGCGGCTACCTTTGCGGTCAGTAGGTCGTCTGCGGACGCATAGAGGTAAATGCGAGATTGGCGCAGCCCAAGAGCGCCATCATTGCAATAGGCTTTGGTAGTACCGATTCGCTCGTAATACATTTTGGGGCGGGCATTCTTGCTTGCTCCCGTGGCGGTCGAAATTCGGGTACCAACGATCTGCCCAAGTCCGAAAACGTCTTGGGTGAGCAGATAGACGATTGCACCCTCTGCGGTCGTTGCGTTCATGCCTTCCTCGCTTCCTTCTCGACTTCGGATGCGAGCTTTTCTTCGTACACGGCTTGGCAACGCGACTGCGATTGGTCAAAACCCTTCTGTAGCGGGTGCTGTCCTGGCACTACCTTCCCGCCTTTGTGCTCAAAGCCGAATTCAACTAGGTGCAAGTGCCTCGCCACCCGTTCCCCGTCTGGCATGGTCTTGGAAGTGTCCGCACCGACAATGCCGTTATAGGTGAATGCTTTGCTGCTGCTCACCTTCTTCGCCATCGCCTTTTTCAGAGCGCCAGAATGCACCGGCGTGTTCTCCCGCACCGCCTGCAATAGCGGAGTCGTGGCCGCATTGGTCACCTTGCGGAGTACACGCTTGGCGAGTTGCGCACTGCGGAGTGCCTCGAGCTTCCGAAGCGTTTCCTTGTAGCCTTTGATTGTGAAAACGGGTCGGCTCACGTCTGCACCTCGTTACAAGTGGCTTCCCACCAGCGGTGCCTGTTCCCAGAGTCAACGATCCCCTGGATGTCCAAAACACGGGCATTCACGTTTGCCGCTCCCGGTCCCGCCAATAGCAATAGCCGATAGTCGGTGCTGTTGAAGGGAACAAAGTAGCGAAGCGTCACAATGTGGGAGACGTTCGCCACAACGTCGGCGTCAGCACGCAACCGTTCCATCGCCTTAATCGGCTTTACCTGCGGCCAGCTGCGCGCCGCCGGGGATGTTCGCCCACGTGGCAACGTCTTCCTGCAATTCGTTTTGAGTGCGGGTGACCTTCTGAATCACAACCCAATCCCGCAAGTCGGTGGCGGTCGTCATTTGTCCCTCACCTGCTCCGTGATGGAGCTAAGAGCAGACTGCAAGCCATCGCTGGTGCCGTCGTACCGCAACGCTGCGTAGATGATGATGTACCGAAATTCCAGCGGGGAAAGCGTCGTCTGCGTGGTCGGGTCGGTGACGGAACCTTGCGGCACAAGAGTTTTGCACTTGAATTGCTGCAAGCTGTAGATCGCCTCGGCGACGATGCCGGGCAAGATTGGGTCGGTGCTTCCCGATAGCCGCAATTCGTCCATGACCTGGGCGTAGTGGTCCGACGATAGGGTGAGCGTGGCTGGTTCGGGGGAGGAAATCGGGCCATTAACGAATTGCTGCGTGCGGTAAGTGTTACCGTTCAAAACGTAGGTCACCCAATACTCATAGGTGAGGCCGGGGGCTGGGTCGGTGAAGCTGTAGCTGTAGACGCCGGTCGCGGTGTTGTTCAACGCGGTTCCCGCCGCTACCACCGTCGCATTCGTGTCCGTCCGACGAGCGCCGAAAGTGTTGGTGCTGTCGGAAAGGGTCACCGTTGTAGCGTTCGTAGGAACGGCGTTCACGGTGAGGTTGAACGTGATAGTGGTTGTGCTCATTGCGTCCTCACAACGGTGATTTGCGTACTAATCGCCGTGTTCCCTGCGGCGGCTGCGGTCACGATCTGCGTGCCGTCCCAATTAATCTTTTCGCTTCCCACGATGTATCCGCCGCTGCTGTAGATGGCGGTGTATGTGTCCGCCGCGATGCTTGGAAACGTGTAGACGTAGCGTCCGCTTCCGCTGGGGGCTTCCGCGATGGTTGGCGGGCTTCCGACTGCCGCACCGGCGGACGTGTAGAGGGCAACCGCGACCGTGTTCCCGGTGTCATAGGCGAGGATTGCTTGAGTGGTCGGCATGTGGTCCTTTAGGCGCTTGGCGGCGTGATGGCGGTAACCGTCACGGTGCCGAGTGGCTGACTGTTGGCGTCGGTGGGGAAGCTGATGGTGTACTTGGCGGCGTCCGGGTCGTCGCCGATGGTTCCGGGCGTGGCGGTGTTCACTGTGTTGCGGGCGGTCGCTGCGAACGTGAAAAGCTCTGCGGCGTCGGTCCCGAAAGCGTCTAGCACCTGCTGCGGGGTGAGGCCGTCCGGGTTGCGCCAAACAGTGTCCATCGCGACGTTGTAAGAGCGGTAAAGCTGCAAGTTGGCGGCGTCCACAACGCGGGTCACCTTCAACTTCGCCCGCACCTGCAAGTCTTGTGTGGTCGGGGTCGTCGGGGGTGTAACGATGGGGCTGGCAATTGCCATGTGTTCCTTCCTCAAGTCACGGTAAAGGTTTTGGTAACACCACCGATGCGAACCTTGACGGCGCTGCCGGTGAACCAGATTTGCCCGTTGGCTGGCGCTGCTGGCGTTGTGGTGTTGAGGGTCAATCCGCTTACGTTTTGAAGTCCGCCCCCGCCGAGATTCAAGTCACCCTGATTGAACCAGAACACGCCGCTGTCGGCGTCCACTTGCAACGTGGTTCCGACGCCGTTTCCGTCAAGGTCGCCGATGTAGACCGATGTGCCGTTGTAGCCGCTGGGCTGGATGTTGTCGGCGTAGATGTATCCGAGTCCCGCCAGCATGCCGGTTCCTTGGAAGGAAAGGGCGGCATAATTGTTCATCGTTCCGCCGTCGAACGAGACATAGGACAAGCTCGGGATGACGACGGGTGAAAGGGTTCCGGTTGTGATGTTCGACGCATTCAAGCCGACAAGCTGTCCCCCGTTCCCAACGTATTGAAACGCGAACATAACCCCCGTGTGGTGCATGTGCGCCGCCGATACGCCGTTCACCTGAAAGTCAAAAAATCGGCTGTCGCTCGCGGGTTCGTGCGTTTCAACTCGATTGATAACTACGTTGGTGTGCGTGGCGTTGCCGGTCGGTTCGTTGTAGGTCGTCGTAATCGCAACGTCTGGTGTGGACGCTCCGCTCGTGTCGGTCAACGTCCTGGCTTGTGAAACCGCCCCCGTCACATTGCCACCCGCAAGTGGAAAGAACGCGGCAAGTGCCGACGTGCTCGCTTTGGTAGCAATGGCATCGTAGATGCGTTTTAGGTTGACGAGAAACATAGACGCCTTTGGAGGGAGTCCCGCGACGTTGCGGGGGTCAGCCGTCGCGGGACTTGTCTGGAAGGGGTATCGAAAAAACCCCCGCCGCGTCTTAACGCAGGCTTACGGCGGGGGTCTCACAATGGACCGGCTTAGGAGTGGAGAACGCGACCGGCAACGGCGGTGGCATCGCGGAGGCCGACCGTAAGGCGCGGCTGCACTTCGATGGTGCGACCCTGCGAAACCTCCAGAACCACCACCCGCACGTTCGTCTTCATGCCGATGGCAAGCGCGAGGGTCGGATTGCACACATAGAGGGTGTTGGCCGGGACGTTGTCGTCTTCAAGGATGTTGTCGGCGTTAAAGCCGATGATCGCCAGCGAGGGCTGCGTAACGTTGGTGATGAGGTCAACCAGCGCCGTAACAGTCGCCGCGTTCCCGATGAACTTCACGCCGTAGCGGTTGCGAAGCGGAATCGAGTAATAAGCGCCCACAACATCGCTCACGGCCCACGCCGTCGTCGGAGTCGTGGCGGGGGTACCGAACGTGCCAAGTGCCGTCACTGCGTCGGTGTCGAACGCCTGGGTGCTCTTGCTCATGCCCATCTGCGTTACTTCGGAGGCAACGTCAAAACCAGCGTCGTCGAGCATTTCCTGCGACACGGTGACGATCTGAGACGAGTAGGTTTTGAAGGGGGCGGTGACCATCGTAATGGTCGATGCGGTGTCGGCGGTCCCGGCAACGCCTTCGGTCTTCGCGTAACCTGCGCCGCCCGGCACAACCTTCGGGTAGGTATAGGTGGTCCCGGTCAATCGCATCTGCTTCGCGGTATGTGCGGCGAAGAGGGGTGACTGCGCGTTGTAGACCCGCACAACGTCGTTGACCACTTCAACGTCACCGACTTCGGTGCCGCCCTTGGTGATGCTGCGGCGGATAACGTCGTTAGACGTTTGGGTGCGAACGGAAGAATTGCCCGGCGTGTCCGCCAGCATCTTGGCAAGCGCTGCGTTGCGCTTCTCCACTTCCGCCTTCGCTGCGTTCTGGTTGTTGGCGACGGTACCAATCTCGCCTTCCAAACGCTTAATCTCCGCTTCCCAGCCGTCAAGCTCGGTGGTTTCGGCGGCGGTAAGACTGCGCTTCTCGGTCACCGTAACGGTGTCCATCTTGGCCTTGTACTTGCCTTTGAGGTCGGCAACCTGGGTGTTGAGTTCTTCGATAGTGGGCATGTGAAAATTCCTGAATCTGGTGTTGTTGAAAAATCAGTTGGCGGTGTGTTCGTTCTCGGCACGTCCCCGGCGGGACGCCAAACGCCTACGGTCGAATCCCCAACAAAAACGCTTTGCGCTGGTAATGACGGGTGACGGCTGCCTCGTGCCGTTCAAGCTCGGACGCGATAGCCGCAACTTCGGCGGACGCATCGGCGACGGAACGTTTGAACGTCACGGGCTGCTCGTCGCCGTCCGTTACTTTCACAATCTGGCTGTCCGGGTACGCCGGGGCGGCGGTGACGGCAAAGCCGGTGAGTGTCATTTTGGAAATCTTGCGAACTAGCTTCCCGCCCGAAACGTCAAAGCCGGGCTCAAAGCCCGGCACCTTGCTCGCCTCCACGCTCAACCCCCGCACCAGCCCTGTCTTCACGCGGGTAAAGATGTCGTCACTGATGGTGTCGTTAATGAACCGAACGATGCCATAGACGCCTTCGGGGCGATTCTCAAGCGATACGTTTACGTCGGTCTTGCCCAGCCGAGTAAGGGCGTTGTTTTCGCCGTGTTCAACGTTGCACTCAATCGCGGGAACGGTCCCGGCATTGATGGCGTTGACCGAATCAACAAATGCTCCGGGGAGGAACGTTTCGTAGACCTGGCGACCATTGGGGAGGCTCATGGGAAGCGAAAGGGCGTTGTACTTAATCAACCACCCTTCCGCCGTTCGTTTCGTTGCTGTCGATGTTGCATCCATACCCTTTATGCAATTGCAAAGGGCTGTTTGTTTCACCGATGTTCATTATTTAGCTGGCTTTCCAATTTGCGGAACGAGAAAGCTGTCGTGCTCGCCATCGACGATAGGGGGATGTCGCAAATTTCCCTGCCACGTGTCGGCAACCGTCTTCACCTGCCCGTCGTTGGTGCCGCCAACCCACTGCACCGGGGTCTTTACCCCGTAGGCGAGTTTAATAGCCTCGTGGTTCGCGGCATTCACGGTGCGGTTCACTTCGTAGGGCACGCTCACGGCATCGGCATCGGCTGTGCGTTTCGTTGCCGCGTCCGTGTAGCGTTGGGTGAAGTTGTCCATATGACCACTAAGGCCGTGCATCTGCTCCACCTCGGCGACGATTGAACGGACCATTGCCCCCATCGTGTCGGGGTTGCGAAGTTGGTCCGGCGTCAAGTCGGCGGAATACTTCGCCTGCATTGCCTGCAAGCTCGCGAGGAAGTCCGGGGCGTCGTTCTGAGCGGTCGGCGGCACCGTCACGGCCAACGGTGCATCCTCGTCAACGGATTCGTCTATCGTGTCGTCTACCGATTCATCCACTGTCACCGGCGCGGGCAACGTCAACACGGGTGCCGGTGGCGTTTTCTGTATCTGTGCAATCTGTGCGGCAAGCAGTTGGTTTTGCAGAGTCAACCCCTGCAACTTCAATGCTTCGTTCTCTTGTGCAAACGCCACGCTTGTGGTGTTCACATTCTGGTAACGGATGTCGGTTCCATCGTGCGGGAGGTTCCGACGTTCCCGCCACTCCGGAATGCTCATGCACCCATCCTGAATCGCAATGTGGTCAATGTCCGCCATCGTCTTGGCGTCGAGCGTAATCAGGGAGTCCCGATTAAATTCAACGTAGAAATATTGCTTCTGATAGTCGGGAATCAGCTTGGCGTTAATCTCGTTCTCGATCTGGCAAAGCAGCGGGTTAAGGCACGACGCAATGTACTCCCGTTGGGCGGCTTCGGCGGTCGCATACTTGTAGCCTTCCAACACGCCGATCTTCCACAGCGGAATGTTGACCACCTGCGCGATGTCGAGTTGCAAGTCTTTCTTGGCGTCCAAAAGCTGCGCCTCCTGCGGGGTGAGGTCCAGCCGGTTGAACTTCCAACCGTTCTGCAATGCGCGTAAGGCTGGTGTGGTTGCCGCCCACGCCGTCCGCACCCTTCTGCCGCGAAAGGTGCCGCTTGAATGCGTCCACGGCTTCCTTCTGCTTGTCGAACGAAAGGGCGGTGCCATCGTAAGACAAATAACCCGCGATGAGTCCGCCCCGGTTGTAGACGTTGGTGCTGTAGGTGTAGAGTCCCGACGCCAAGCGGAGCACGTGACGGAATCGCCCACGCAACGGAACGGGGCGGCCCGCTTCATCTTGGAAAGTCCAAAAGTGCAGAACCTCATTCCACGCGTAATCATCCTTCACCACGTTGTTCGGCTTCTTCGGGTCTGCCGGGTCGGTGGTGGGCATGCCAAGGGATTGCAACTCCTCGGGCGTGTACATGGTGGCGTAGCGAACCTCGCCAAGCGGCGTCCGATACTCAACGGCGGTGCCGTAGGGGAGGATTTCAAACTGTCCGCCTCGGGTGCTGACGTAGCATTCGCCGGTGGTGGCTTGCATCGCTACCGTCTTCCAAAACGTCACGGCATTGGAGTAGTCGTTGGGCTTCTGACTCAAGCGGAATGCGAGGGTGTTAAGCACCTTCTGCCGTCCGTTGGCTGTTCGCATGTAGAGATACATAGGAATCGTTGACACGTCGTTTGCCTTCACCTCTACGGCGGCGCTCATGCCGGGGATGGACAGTAAATCCACGTGGTAGCTGATGCCTTCGCCTTCGCCCCCGGCACTGTAGCTGATGACATACGGAATGCCGCCGAGCGTGATTTGCTGCGAGGGCTGGGGGAATAGACGGGCGGTGAAGCCAAAGCCGGGGATGCTGGCGACGCTGCGAAGTAGACCCATAGAGATTTCCTTTTAACCAATCATTATTGAAGTGTTCGGTGTTCCCATCGCGGCGGTTTTCGCCTCGTGCGCTCGCAACACGCTTACGCGCGTTAATCAGAGAATCAACGTTGTCGATGTGGCCTTTGCCCCCTGTCCCCCTGACGGTCGATTCCGCCTTTACGATCTTGAGCAAGTCGCGAGACGTTGTGAACTTGCGGGCGCACGCCAGTTGCCACGCCACTAGATCGTTCTTGGCGTGAGTGATGCGCCCTGGCTGACTCGCTTTGCGTAATCCTGAATCACGGGGGAGAGCAGTTGGTTGTTCGACTGCTGCACCGCCAGCACTTCGCATCCATCGGCCATAAGTGATTGCAGGATGTACGATGCGGCGTGAATGTCCGCCGCGAACTTCATCACGTTGTACTTCTTCAGCTCGGCTCTAATGAACTTCGTTAGCCATTCGTCCTCGATTGCGTCTGGCGGAATGGTGATAAGGTCGCCGGCGTCGATGTCGCGGGTGTAATCGCGGTCGTCTTCCTTCGACATTTCGGCAATGCGGTCTGCGCTGGCAAACGTAAAATGCTTCTCCCACACTTGCCCGTCCTCCATCGGGAAGAGCAAGGTGAGGGCGTGAAAGTCCCAAACCCCGCCCGACTTGTCGAACCCGCCGAAAACCTCGCGGCCTTGCAACGCCTCTTCGGTCGGTCCTGCGGCTTCGCACTTCTCATACTCAAGCGGGGAAACGTATTCCTGCCCGTCTTCTGGAATCCAGACGTTAAGGCGAAAGCGCTTCCACCAGTTGTCTTTGCGTTTAATCTTCGCCTCAGCCAATTCCTTCTCGGCTTCGGCTCGCGCCTCGGGTGACTCCTGTAATACCGGGTTGCACGCAACAAGTTTCTCAATGTCGTAGATAGCTTCGCCCTTCAACTGATGCCCGTTTGGGCATTCGTAGATGATCGGAAGAAAGCGGGTGTCGATGATTTCGCCGGTCTGCACCTTCTTGGCGTAGTCGTACTCTTTCCACGATCCGTGCGCCTTGTCGCCGCTGCCTGCCGTGCTGATGACGATTTTCAATGCGTCGGGTAGGTTGCTGGTCGCGCCGTCGATGACGTTAATTTGCGCGTCTTTCATGCGGTGGATTTCGTCAATCACCAGCACGTCGGGGATAAGGCCGTCGTTGGCGTTCACGTTGTCCGCAAGCGCCTCGTACTTGGTCCCGGTCTTTAGGTAGGTGAACTCACGACGCCACGGCGTGCAAAACGATTTGATTCCGTTCTTGGCGCCGATCAACCGCGCAAGCTTCTTCGACTTCTTGCAAAGCGTGATGAGCAATTCCACCACGATCTTCGCTTGTCGGGCGTTGTAGGCAATCGAGTAGATGCGGGCTAGGTCCAACTCAAACGTCTTGTAGCCGATGATGCTGGCAACCCACCAGCTCTTGCCGTTCTTCTTCGGAATCCAAATGCTGACGCGGGTATAGCGGTAGCCACCATCGGCGGTACGCCACCCGAAATAAAGCATATCGGCGTCACGCTGCCACTGATAAAGGTGGATGCCAAACGTTTCCTCAATCCATGCAACCGCACGCTCTGCCTTCTCTTGGTCAAAGTAGCAACCCTCGGCAACTGCGGCCGCGTCAGACTTCGTGATGATTCTTTCCGGTGGGGTCACTCGGGCCTCGCAAAGTCGTCTTCATCGTCGCCTGAATCCTTCACCACCAACCGGCTCCGGCTGCTGGGGGTCAACCCAAACTCGGCGGCGCTCCGGTTGAAGTGTTTCCATGCGGTATGCGATATGCCGATGAGGTTGTTGTTAACCGCCCCGCCCTGTTTCGTTCCGAACACAAGCGGGGCATTCAACGCTTCCGTCTCGGCTCTGATCGCCCGCGCATAACTGAGACAGAGCGAAGTGAATGCGCCCCCGTCAATCTCGGTGATGATCCGCAAGGCTGCGAGTTTCGGCCCTATCTCATTCCAGTAAGCGAGGGCCACCGGCGTGTCCTTCACCACCTGCGGCGGCTCTGGCAACGCGACGGCGGGCTTCGGCTCGTCGTGGTTCAATGCTCGTTTGCCGGGGTTGCCATTGGCTTCCTTCACGGCGGTAGGGAGTGGCGGTCGGCCTCTCATTGTTTACCTCTGGTGAATAACTCTTCCAACCATCCCGCGTGAAACTCATACAAGCCGGGATGGCCGAAGATGCTTACCTGTTCAATGTTCTTGCAACTGCGGAGATTGGCCGAAGATTCAAGGGTGACAGTCCGCCCATCGGTCAACCGCATGGCGATGATTTTGCAATGCGTTCGGATGCTGAGGAATCGGGCGGCGGGTCGCTTTGCGAATTCCTCGGCGGCGTAGTCCCAAATGCCGTTAGAAGTTCCTGCGAAGTAATGCGAGCAAAGCAGAGACAGACGAGCAATGCTCCCTGCGTCGATCATCTCCACCATCTCGCTCACGTTGACGCGAGAGAATCCAAGCGTGGCAAGGTAGATGCTGTCGATGGTCGCGGGGCTGGCGAGCTTCACCAGTGCCTTCGCCAAGTCCCACAACGCATACTTGCCGCTGGCGATGAGGTGCAAGCCATCGGTGGCCGCTGGGAATCGCCCGACGTGTTCAAGGGCGCTCTGCTCCTGCCGGGCGTCTTTAACCCGGTGGTCAATCGTCCCGTCCTCGGCGTAGGTAATGTCACCCATAAGGTGAGGCAGGCCCACCATCTCGGCTTCAACGTCACGCTCTGGCAAGCCGTCCAGCCTTGGCAAGTCACCGGGTAGACCGGGAAGCCGGGCGAGCCAGTCCGAAAGCGGTGGCGGGGCTTTGTAGGCCATTGGCGGGGTCACTGATGCCCCCCTGGTGCAATAACGCGGGTCGCGCACAAAGAACATGTCGGTTGCGGTGCATAGGTTTTTGGGGTCAACATATTTGACCGCATCCCCCTTGCGGCGGGGGCGTTGCGTCGTTCTGTCATACCACACCCATCTTGTCACCCGGTCTCCATAGACTGGTCACAACGTCGGACTGCCCGTCCTGTCCATGATCCTCCACGTCCACGCTGTGCACCGTGTCCCCTCTGTACCTGTAGAAGTTAAGCAGTTGCGTTGCTACTTCGCTTGGCGTCTCGTGTCCGTTAACCGGCTGGTGTACGGTGCAACTGTGTCCTTCGCTGAACGTCACTTCGGCACGGACAACAGGGCGTGTATCAATCTGCATATTCATTCCCTTGGTAAGCGGGTTGGTCTGTTCAAAATACTTCGTCCCCTGTTTGCGTCCCGCAATGAAGTGTTGCGGCAAAGTACGGCCAATGAACAACCGGACGCTTCTTTACGGGCACCTGGGGCTGGCCCGTGACTTATGGATTGGTAGTCCTCAAATGACGTGTTCTTTCAATGTCCGCTGAACGTCTCGCGGTAGGTCGTCAATCGTTTCATGGCAAGGCTTGCACGTGGCGAGGAGGTTGTGAGACTCGGACGATCCACCCTCGGCAATGGGGTCGATGTGGTGGATTTCCTCTGTCACGCTGATGCGTCCGGCTGCTAGGCACCGTTGGCATAGCGGGTGCTGGTGGCGATACAACCCAATCATTCGGCGGTTGTGGGTGCTGTCGCGGGCGGCACGGATCAGCGGGCGTGTCGCTTTCCAGCGTTGGCAAGTCGGGCTTGGTGAGGTAGGGGATTCGCACCGTTAATCCTGCAACTTGCTGACGATGAGGTTGGCGGTCGTGTACGCGGTTAGCTGCTCAGGATTCCCAAGCGGTTGGATAATCTGAGCTTCAATGAGTCCAATTTTTTCCACGGTGCGAGTCAACGTGAGGGTGTTGTTGAATGCTGTTGCGCTGGCGACGGCTTCACCGTTAATGAATAAATCCACAACCGCTACTCCGGTGTTCGCTTGAATCAGCACGGACGTTGCGGACCCTTGGAAAATCGTAGACTTCGTGGTGGTGACGGAAACTTGCGGCATCATTGTTCCTTTCGGGTGAAATACTCCCGCAACCGTTCAAGGCGGCGGGTGATGGTGGCGGGCGATATGTTGAGGGTGTCGGCAATTTCTCGGTATTTGTCACCCGCAAGAATCATGCTGATGATTTGCTGGTCCTCTGCCGAAAAGGCTGCAACGGCGTCTTTCAAGTCCTGTAGGCAATCAGAATCTTGCGGGGCGGGTCGGTCGATTACTTCCAACGCATTCGACCGTCGCTCCTTTTTGTGCTCCGCTTTCAAGTGGTTTTGCAACGCCTTCATCTGCCATGCTGGGTCAAGCAGCTTGTGGAGTTTGGCGTAGGCGACACCGAGAAAATCCTGCTGCACTGACGTGGGCAAGCATTTCACGGCGTCTCCAATCATGGCAATCTGTTGGGCGTTTAATTCCAAAGGCACACCTGCGAAGAGTTAAAATCCGCTTAGTCCGGCACCGATGGAGGTAACGGTTCCTGACACAATGGGACCTGGCACCAATTGCAGGTCTTCAACTCCCATCAAGTCGAGTTTGAGAACCTGCACGTTGTTGTCGGCGATGACGATTTCCGAATTGGCGACGATGTTGTTGGCGGTGATTCCGCAAACGATCTTCTCCCCCGTTGACCGAACGGCGCTACCGATGGTGCATGTAACGTCTGCGAGGGTAATGGGAATCCAGTCGGCTACCATCCTCTGCCAACCCACGATCTTGGCTTTGAAGGATGCCCCGGCGGTTCCGTTGGCATAGAAAAGGATCTTCCCGAAGCTAAAGGGGCTTTCGGATTCAATTGTCTTCAATCGGATAACTCCGTCTGCTGCGGGCTGCGTGGTCGCAACGGCAATCGTTGCGTATGCCGCCGGTGCTGGCGGCGTGGTCGCAAAGAACGGTTCAAAGGCAAGGGCGGGGGTTGTAACTATGGGCATTCGATTTCCTTAAAAATGGGTTCATCAAATTAGGCGGCGCAGGCGACGGCCTCCGCGTGTTTCGCTGCTCGGACCATCTTGCGGACTGACTCTGCGGCTTTCGTGATGCGACGGCTGGCGGCTGGCTGGCTGATTCCCCATCGCTGGGCAAGGTCGGTTTGTGTGACGTCCTCGGCTTCGTAGTCGGCAAGTCCTTCCATCGTTCCCGCACCCCACCGTTCATCAACGGCGGCGGTGATGACTGCGAGAAGTTCCGGGTGTAGGGTGTCGTCAATCACTTCTCTCTCCTCACTTGAAACCGGTGATACTCTGAACCGCTGACGTACTTTGCGGCGACGGCAAGGGAAATGGGTTTTCCTCCGATGTCGAACCGGGCACCGGCTTCGCGTCCAAACTGCTCGGCGTATTCTGCGAAGCTGTCCGACCGGCATTCCTGGCATTGCGCGGCGTTCGGGTCGTGCATCCGTGTGGTGTAGGAAAGTCCGCACGTGGGGCACTTGGCGGCGTCGATGGTCTCGATAAAATCGCCCGACGTTGCATGGCCTTGGCGCGGTAGATCGCAATTCACAACACGGCTAGCGTCGGCTGCGGGCCTCGGCGGCTGGCTGGCTTGTGTTTTCGACTTCCTGGGCATGTTGTTCGCACTCTGCTGGTCTAGCAAAAAGAAAAGCCCACCCCTACGCGCTGCACGTGCATCAGGGCGGGCTTTTCGGTCTCACCGGTTTGATAGGCTGGCCTGCCTGTCGCACCGGGCGGGGTCTGGTTGTCGTGCGGACACGTGATATTGTGTCCGCATATAAATACTAACGCATAGGCTGAGCTTTCGTTTGCTCTCTACGTTCCGTTAAACGGAAAGTATTGCGTTCGGCTTACTTTGGCGCGGGGTTTGTCACGGTGACCTTGAATTTGTGGCCGCATTCGTCGCGGCGGCACTGGTAATACCGCACAACCCGGTTCTTCTTCACACCGTAGCAATCTAGGTCGTGTCCCTTGCATGCTGGGCATTGTGGGATTGTTAAATGGATGTTGTCGGGTTCGCTCATGTCGTGGCCTCCTGGGATTCTTCGGATTGCACCTGCGTAATCCATTCGCGGATTGATTGCCCCACGCTCTCCCACGCGGCAAGCATCGTTCGGGAGGATGTCTGCTGCTCGCGGATCGTGTCACCTGTCACTCGTCCGATGGTGTGGTAGGACAAGTCCGCACCGAAGTCCTTTGCCAAGGTTTCGACGGCAAGGCGCAGGCGTACATTCGCTCGCATCGGCTGGCAATCTCGGACGGTCCCAGCTACGGACAGAAAGAAAATCCCCGCTTCCACAAAGCCGGGCGTGTCACACGCTGCACCTCCAATCCGCAAGCGGCGTATTTGTGCCGCGAACGTGTCGGCGAGGTCGGTTAGGGCGAGAGTGGCGCGGGGGTGCATCGACGCGGTGCGCATAGGGCGGCTCCATGTGGTCGGGATACGTTGGTAGACGGGCGGGCGGTGTGGCCAACAGATAACGGTGATTTTGCTCACGGTGTCCCCCTGTACCCGTTCCGATGGCTCGGCGGGTTTTGAGTATTTTGCGCATTGATTTCAAGGGGTACATACGGCAACCCCCGCTCTGCCAGAGAGAGAGAGATAGTCAATTTCGCTTATATACGCGGCAATATGCGCGAAAATCCCTCATTTGATCCCCCAATCGTTCGCAATGATGGGATTAACGCGAAACGTCCGGGAAGGCCGTCCTGCCTTCTGTGCGTTACGGTGGGCCGCTGCGTTGTTCTGGATTTCTTCAATGTAGGCGTGGTCAACCAACACGCTGTAGCCGGTCTCCATCTCCTTCATTGTCTTGACGCTGCCGCGTAGGTGGGTCCAGCATTCGCGGGCCGTGAAAACCGGCGTCTTGTTCGTGTCAATCCACTTCCACGCCTTCCGGGCAATGTCTGCCCCCGCGTCGGCTCCCATCATGTCAAAAACCGCAAGGGCGTGGCTGGTGAACGTCTCGGCAAGCATGATGGCCTGAAAGATGGTTTGCTCGCTGATCGGGGCGTCCTGCGGCTGCTGGTACGGGGCCAGCTCGTGCAATGCAGGCACCCGGCAAGGCGGGCGGTCTGTCCTGGCAACTTTGCTGCCCAGTCGGTGATGTGAAAAAGCCTCCCCTCTGGTCGGATGTCACTTCGTTATCGTGCTGACGCTCTTTCGAAGTTTGTAGGCTCCTGGCGACATTCTGAGGATGTGGGTGCTTCTTCTGGTGTGCCGGCGGCATTGGGTTTGAGGTTTAAGAGGCGCGAACGATATGGTGGTACGCTGTTCGGACGCTAGGGTTAATGGGGCGAGATTTCAGGTGCGGTAACCGAGTTGTGAGGATGGAAGCATGTATAGAGGTCGTGCCAAGAATCCCTTGCGCCGAGTGTTGGGTCGGCGGCAAGCCCGGCGAACACGACCGGCTGAGGGCAGATGCACATAGTGAGGCAGGGGCGGTCTAGCTCCACTGGCGGACGCGATCCCCGGTCTACCTTGACGCAATATTCATCCCACCCTTTGCAGTAAATATCGACGTTGGCCATGCCGTTGAAATACCGCCCCCCGATGGTGTCAAATATCCCGCCTTCGTCACTGAGATTGCGAACCGCTCGCCTTGCTCTTGAAGCATCGACGCGGTGCGCTCCGGCGTCACGTCCTGGGTGATGAGAGGCGGATATGACGGCACGGGCGGCAAGGCGAGTTCAAGCTGTTCAATTTCGTGGCAAAGTTCTCGGCATTTCGATGATTCGGCCTTCGCTGCTTGGCTTCGTAGCGAGAGAATGCGAGCCTCTACCGTCTTGCGATCCGATTCCGCCCTTTCGATTTCGTCCTTGGCGGCAAGGCTTTTTTCTCGCTCATACTCAATCAATGGCCGGGTCATTTCCGCCATGACGCTGGTTTGCGGTTCCCCGGTTCCATCGCGGCGCACGGCCACAACACAAGCTCGTCCGCAAAGCCGGGGTCGGTTTCGATTTTGTACGTGCGGCGCATGCGGTGGAGATAACCCCCAGCGTGACGCAGAGGGCCAGTTCCGGCGGCGTCTCTGAATTGCTGGCCGCTGCGTAAATCATCTCACCCAACGCACCAATAATGGCTTCGTCGGGAAGCGGGTCAATACCGGCGCGATCAAGGGAATCGGCGTCCCCATCTGCTTGCGGGCCTCGGCCTTCGCGATTCTCCGGGCGCGGCCTGGCCGTGGTCGCTTCGTCGGCGGGCGGTGCTTCGCTCGATGTGGACGGCGGGTTGGTGGGGGCTGGCGGCGGCGTCGTAGTTGAATCGGTGTTGAGCACCCCGCGCCCGGGCGATGTAGATAACGTTGCCGTCAAACTCCCGCCCGATGTCGGGTGGGCAATCCCTAACTCTCTTGCAACCGCCTTGACGGCCTCTTTGTAGTTGCCGCCGTGTTCATGCGTACAAATTATGTCAAATGCGTCGTGGGCCTTTTTGTCGTTGAGGATGTCGTTGGACGAGTGGTGATAGCTAAAACGATTTTCAAAAATAGTGACGGATTCGGTGGGTTCATGGGCGGTGCTGCCTCGCGGACGTTTATACCGTCGTTGTCCCGCCCCCCTGGTGTAGCCGCACCGTTCAGGGCCTTCTGAATCGTGACGGTCTTGTCGAATCGCTCTATGGGGCTTTCCGTGCCGTTGTTCCGACCTACTCGATAGGCGTTCTTCGCTGCCGCCGCTGTTTTTTCCTCCCACGCCTCCGCTTTAATCTGCTGACGGTTTTTGGGGGCGTGGTCCAGTTTCGCGCGGCCGCTAGTAATGCTTCGGTTTGTGCTTGGGAGATGGTGGGGATGTCGAACAGGGACCGCTTTGTCGTCCTGTAGGGTCGTCCGGTCTCAGGGTGGACCGATCCCGCCACCACGATGAAGCCTCCCTCACCCCGCGTCTCGATGCTGCACTTTCGGCCATCTTCTTCGGTCTCGTCGGGTTCGTATGCAAGCTTTTCACAATGCGGCGGGTCTTCGGTGAAAAACAGGATGTGCGTTTTGTCGCTGCCGGTGATTTCCTCGTAGAGCCCCTCACCGAGATTACCCACAGCCTTCCGCCATGGCATCAAGCGCCGACACGTCCTCATCTATGGCAAGCAGTCCCCCCGCAATCTTTCCGCAAAACAGGCCGAATGCGGTTGTGTTTGGCTGCCATGCCCGCCGCAACTCAGCCTCGGTGATTCGCTCATCTTGGTACTTCTTCCAAGGCAATCCCGCCCGTGGCTTCTTATCGCCTGGCTCGCACGGATAGGGCGAATGCCCCGCCGCATGTAGCTTCAATGCCAGTTCTAGCAAGCTCTGGCTTGTGTGAATCGGTGGGGAATCTTCTTCAGTTGGGCGGCAATCGTGCTATTATTCATAGATCATCCATGACAACGCGAACCACCGTAGACCGCGAAATCTCGCGGTGGTCTCGCACGTCCATTACTTGTCTTTATTGGGGTCCAACGGGGGCATCGGGGCGGCGCAGGCACGGACGCCGTAGCGAAGTGCCATTTTCAAAACTCGTTTCATTCTTGACGCCAGCGGTGGACCCACACCCGCGCAGGTAAAAACTACGGCCATGTGCTCGCGTTCAAACTCAAGGGGCTTCGGTGGCGAGAGTGTGGGTAGATTGCTCATTTCCGCCCCCGCTCGATGCCCGCAAGGTATTTCATGCGGGCCTGAACCGCTGCGTACTGCTTCTGCACGGCCTCGGCGCGATCGCACGCAAGCCGCATCGCTTCAATCCACTTCGGCGATGCCTGCAACCCTAGCCGCTCTACGTTGTTCGCGGCTTCAATGAACCGCTGCGGAAACGTTTTGAGCAACGCAAACAAACTCTCGTGGATTAACTGAATGTCGTTGTCGGTAAAGTAGATGGGCATTTCGCCCAGGGGTCAGTCATTCTGCACCCGCCCCGACGCACACGGCGTTGCTGGCGAGCCATTTGCGACTTCGGTTTTCGGGTACTTAATCAGCCGCCCGACCTTGATATAGCCGATGCCGATATTGCGGCTGGTGGTGCGGTCCGCGTTGAGCGAACCATAGGTGACGCCAATGAGCTTGGCGACTTGGCGGGTGTCCATCAAATCCGGCAGAGAATCGTAGCTCGGTAAGATGTCCCTGATGCGAGATTGTAACTCTTCACTACGGTATTCTCCTTTCGAGAGAACTAATGTGAGTGCATTACAACCCCCCGACACGTGGGGACTGTAGGTCAGTTGTTCGGGGTCTGTCGGGGACTGTCGGGTAGCCGGGTGCTATCGGCGATGCCGTACCCCACGCCGTGGCCTTCCTTCTTTGGGAAAAGCAGAATGGCTGCCCAATCTGGATCGGACCGAAGGTCGGAAAGCGGTTTGTTCGGCGAATCGGTGGCCGATTCTTTGGTGAGTGCTGCGGTCGTCAACCGCTGCGGCCACGCCTTCCGTAGTGCTTGAATTACTCGAAACTGGGCGGTTCCCAACGTCTTGGTCTTGCCGTTGGCGAGTACGGCTTGCTTTTGTACCGGCAACAATGCCCTGATGGCGCACTCCGGCTCTGCCGGTGTCTGTTCTAACGGGGACGGCGGCACCAGCCCTGTTATCAGTTCGCCGTTCGCTGCCTTCTCCAAAATCGCGGCAATCGCCTTGCACTTGGCGGCGCTGTTCATTCGCATGGCTTCAAAATTCTTCGCGGCGAAAGCGTCCGCCGCCTGTTCGGCGGTTAGAAGGTTTGCCACTTCAATTTTGTTCATCTCAATGCACCTCGGGAATCGCGGGTGCGGCGCGTAGTCGTGCCCGAAAACGTCCTGCAAGTGCTGGTTAAGGTCAAAGAATCGAGCCGGGGCGGGCGTCGGTTCAGGTTCCGCGCCTTGAAGGCTTGCGAGTCGCCGCGCTAGGTGATTGAACCCGAAGGCGTGTTCATTCCGCCACAAGATAATTCCGAAGTCGGGCCGTCCTTGGAAGAACTGTAGGCAATTCAATATGGCTCTCAGTTCATCGGACGCTTGTTTATACGGCTGTCTGCTGTCGAAGAGGTTCCATTGCGGGCTTCCGTTTAGGCGATAGTGAACCACCACGTGGTTTACTGGCACCGCGTCAAGCGAGGTTTTGCCGAAGAGTCCGGTGGAGAAGTGGACGATGGCGGATTCGCCCGCCATGTAGGCGTTGTGCGCTTGCGTAACGCGGTCGCGAGCGGTTGCTTTATGATCCTGCACTCGCGGCGGCGCAGTCGTCAATGGTGCGTGCGGGCTGGCAAGCACTTCCCGCATTTTCGCGTATTCAAGGTCTAGTCTTGCGGCTGCTCGTTTGGCTTGCGGTTCGATATTGTCAAAGTTCCATTTCCTCGTCAGATTCATAATGAATCGAAGGGTGAGAGGGTCTGTTGGTGTAGGACTATTCTGCCGCATTTCTCTATCAAAAAAGAACCGCTCGGCCAGGTTTATAGCGCTGATGCCGCGCGGAATTCTCTATCACCGGGCCAATCTCGCACACGTCACTGCTGACATTAGAGAATTCAAAACGCCACGCCAAGCGGGCCGCGAGCCACAACATATTCGGTGGGGGGTTCCGCAGGCTGTCCATCCTCAAGCGGGATGGCTTCGATTGTGCGGTGCATATGTATCCATTTTGATATTTCCTCATCATCTTTGGGGTCCGCTGGAAAAGCGAGTGTGCATCCGGTCGCGGAGTACAAATCCAAAACGAGCACCTCGCCTGCGCCTTCTGGAAATTCAAAAATGTCGTTGTGTTGTTCGTAGTGCAGCAACCCCATAACTGCATTAAGGGACCGCAATGCTCGGCTGTGGAAGCGGTCAAGCTGTTCAAGGGTGCGCCAAACCACGCCGTTCTCTGCAAGAATTCTCCCCATGTCACGCGGGGTGATGTTGGCGATACGTGCGAGCCGTTCTCGATTCGATGATTCCATGTTGCACCTTCGTTGTAAGCGGGCCACCGCGAGCCGGCCCGAAAGGTGCATCGCACCCGGCCCGCAGTGTTCGGCGAGGATCAGTCGCCTACCCAAGTTCGGGATTTAGTATACCACGGGTTCACTCTTCGTTTTCCGTTTCTCGGTCGGCTAGCTCTAAGTCAATGGAGTGGCGGAACATGCGGATAAACTCGTCTATCCGCTGCACCTCGTCATAGGGCAAGGCAACGCCATTCGCGCGAAGCGTCTGGTAAATGCCAAGGAACGCAATCAAGTCCTCGTCGTCCGTGTCCTCCAATTGCTTCGCCGCTTCGTACTGGCGGCGTAGCTGGCGTAGTCGCTGGGCGTCGGGTCGGCTTCGTGCCTGCGGTCGCTCTAGTATGGCCTGGGTCATGCGGCACCGCCTTTCTTGGCGGCGAGGGCGGCGCAATATGCGTTGCTTAAATTGTCGCAATTTGTCATGGTCTCGCCGATGAGGTCTTGCGTCTCGTCAATGATTCGCTTGTCGATGGCGCTGGGCGTCCAGCCGGTCGCGGCCTCCCGCACGGCGACTAGCGCCGCCCGGCAAACTTCTCTCGCACGATGGTATGGATCGGCAACGCGGTCGTGGGCAACGTCCAACGCGCTACCCTTGGCTGGCACCATCGTCTGGTTCAACTGGTAATAGTCCTCGGTGCCCGTGTCCTGGCTGAGAACGAGAACACCGTTGCGTCGCACCTCAATGATGGTGCCCATTTCTGAAAAGCCAGAGTCGTAAGCGAGTAGGCCGGGGCAGCGCGGCGGCTTTCTTGTTCGTGGCGTCTACAAAGTCTGCTGGCGATGTCATGTGTATATTCCTTCCGGCGATTGGCCGGTGTTCATGGTTATTTGTTGTCGGGGCTGGCGTTCGAGGTGGTCACTACCGGGATGAGGAGGTCGTCGACGTTGGCGGCATAGTCCCCTGCTTCGGCGGATGCGAGGATTGCGGTATTGCGGCTGGCGTAGAGCAGCACCGCCCCCTCGTTCATCACGCTGTCCTGCACGAAGGTTCCCGGCACAAGCAAGTCGGGGCGGTCTTTCGCCGCGTGCCAATCGACTTCCACCCCCGCGTTTCCAGTGGCGGGTTTCAAAGTACCATCGGGTGACTTTAATTCCTGCGGCTTCGTCCCCCACACGGCGGCGGCGGATTGAAGGCGGCGGAGAACGCGATCGCGGATTGACTCATCACCATCGGGGACGAGCCTGTGCGCCTTCATGGCAAAGTCGGACCACTCACCGGCAAGGCGGATACAGTCGGCGGCGTGTTCGCCGTAGGCGTGGAGTTCGCGGGCAATCGCGCTGGCCGACTGCCCCGCATCTTCTTCTTCCTGCATCTCGAAGATGGCGGCGCGGAGAATGGCGGCGTCGGCGGTCAAGTCCCCAGAATTCTGGGGACTTGTACCCTCGTCCAAATTTGGACTAGGGTTACCGTCCGGCAAAACCAAGTCTTCAAGGTCAACGCAATATTCCCCCACCTGTTCAAAGTCGCTGACCATCGCGGCGGTTGTGCCAAGGTGGACAATGACAACCCCTTGGTTGTTCTCGGCGTTCATGACGAGGGTTCCCGGTTGAAGCTCTTCGCGTTTGCGATGTGCCAGCCGGGCTTTGTGGTCTTGCTCATGTGAAGCTCCTGGTAGTGCGCCAGCATGGGCGCTGCCGCTGGTCGGGTTTCTTCTTGAAATCGTTGGGAGCTTCGGTTACCGTTCGTTCATCCCCGAACAACACGGCGGGCGAAAGCTCCCGTTGGAAACTCGAACCCTGCAATTGACGTTGCGGGGTTCAGTTGTTTTTGCATACCTACCTGCACCTCCTTCTGTGTCCTATCCACGGTACATGAGTAACGAAAAAAAAGGGCGATGATCGCCCGGCTAGTTCGGGTTGTTCGGCTTCTTCTTTTCCTGCACGTCCAACACTTCCAACAGCCGCGCAAGATTTTCCGACCCCATGTCGCTCTTCCCGCTGAGGAAAGAATAGACGACGTTGCGGCTTGGCCTGTTTTCCAACAACACGCAAAACTGGTTCACGGTGATGTTCAATTTCTTGAGGCGGGCGTTGATCTGTGCGCGAAAGTCGATGGCCACGCGGTTCCTCGCTTCGGGTCGTTGCATCAATGCCTGCATTTGACTCTCCATCGTTGGGGTCGTCTATCCCGTGAACGGTATACCGCGTACAGGACAACGAACCTATCGGACCTTTGGTTCCCGCACAATCAAAAAAAGCGCCTCCGCAAAATAATGCGAAAGCGCTGAGGTGTCGTCGTAGGGCTGGTTTATCCCGCCTTCCGCACCTTTGCGGCCTCCCGGTCCCTGGCGGCATTCACGTTCTCCATCACCTTGGCAAACCCGACAAGCCCTTGTGCTGCGGCAAACTTCCGGCGACGTTCATGTAGTTGCGCTCGGTCGTCGCCGTCGATGCGTGGGCGACGAGCGTAGAGACGATGGGCAATGCAACGCCGGATTCAATCAACGCGGTAACGTAGGTGCGCCGCAGGTCGTGAATCGTCGCGTGCTCCGTGACGCCTGCCCGCTCCAAGATTCTTTTCCATGCCTTCGTTGCCCCGCCGAACGTGCCGTCACCTTTGGCGGTGTACCGGTTGCGGATGATTCGCATGATGGTGGTCTGTGCCAGTTTCACGGCGTCGGCAATCTGCCGGGTCGTTTGGCCGTTCGCTCTGAGACTGACCACCTGGGCAATCTGCTCGTCGGTCGGGCGGTTGACCGGGAAAACATACTGCGAGCCTTGCGGCAACGTCTTGGCGCGGCGGTCGATGATTTCCACGGCCTCGGGCGGCAAGGTGACGGTAACGGCCTTCTTCCCCTTCATCTCAACGCCAGCAATCCGCCACACCCTTTGCTCGCCCTCGTCGTGTAGGTCATTCCATTTCATGTGCCGAACGTTGTCCTTCCTCATGCCGGTACAAATCAGCATCGTAAAGAAGTCGCGGGCGGTCACGTTCGGCTCGGACTTCAAGGCGTCGAAGACGCGGGCTAGTTCCTCATCGGATAGCACGCGGGTGCGGGCTTCCTCGGGGTAGGCTTCCACGCCATCGGTCGGGCTAAACTTTGGGGCAAGTCCGAAGTCTTTCCCCTTGCGGCGGAACATTGCCGACACAAGTTCAAGGGTCCGGTTCGCCGCGTACTTGCCGCTGGCCGAGACGCGGGTCTTTAGCAATTCGCAATCCCTCGCCGTGATGCTGGCAAGGGGCCGGGTGTGCCATGTGGCGAGGTGCTTATCGTAGATGCACTGGAATTCCCGGATCGTCCGGGGCTTTGCCTTCTGCGGAAGGTATTCGGTGTTGTAGGCGGTCCATAGGTCGGCCACTGTAGCCACCGCCCGGGCCTTCTCCTCGCGTGCGGCCTTCTGGCTGGCCACGGGGTCGATTCCTTTGGCAATCTCCGTGCTGTACGCTCCCGCCTGCTTTCGGGCTTGGTCAACGGTGAAGTCCTCGGGCGTCCCGATCTTCTTCCGCTTGGCCTGCCCTGCGAAGCGATAGCAGTAGTAATAATTCCTCGCCCCGCCCTCGGTCACACAGAACGCCAACCCCGGCACCTTGGCGTCGTAGATGTACACCCGCCCCGACTTGTCGGCCTTCCCGCTGGGCGGGCATTTCACCGCTTCAATCTCTTTGACGGTGAAAACAACGCGGTTCTGAGCTTCGGCCATGATCGTACCCCTTTGAAGTCCGTGCAGCGTCGTGCAGCGCCCGTGCAGCAATTTTCCCTAACGCTGTCGCATCCAGACTGTACCACGGGTTTTCAAAAACGATCATTTGGCCCTTGTTTTCTCGGCATTTGGTTACGTCGATTGATAAAGACTTATTTAGACTGACGATTGTAAGTGCTTGGCAATTCACGGTTCGGGACCAGGAGGTCGCAGGTTCAAATCCTGTCGCCCCGATGTGGATTTCCTAACGAGTCCTCTTCCTGATGGGGTTCGTGGGAAACAACGAGTTCGGAGGGTACTGAACCCTCTTTAACGGCAGCCCTGAGGGCTGCCGTTACTTTTTGTTTAAGTGGCTCCTTTCCTGTCGGTCCTGAGTAAATTTCGATGGGTGGCGGCTGCGACCCGACGGTCAGAACGCCACGTAGGGGCTTGCGCACCGTGCGCTTACCCCATTGTTCATCTCCAAACTTCAAAAAGAGTCGGACGTTTAGAGCGTCGAAAAGCTGTTTGGCCGAAGCGAAATCCTCGTTTGCGATTGCCAGCGTGCCGAGCGTCTCGATCCGGGCCATGGCAGACTCCACCTCGGCTTCAACATTTGAAATGCGAGGTTGAATAGATTGGACTGAGGCCAGTTCCTTTTTGATCTGAGCCTCGCGTTCTGCCAGTTCATTCACCACCTTGCCGATGGCCTTGAGTTGGGCATCACCTTCGACAAGAGCGAGATTCCGGCCCGCCTTGACGAGGTCGCTCTGAACCTTGGCGAGTTCGGCATGCTTACTCGCGAGCAAGTCCCACGAATTGTCACCCTTGAGTTCGCGTCGCGCGATCGCTTCGATCCGATCGCGGAGCTTGCTCATCTGATCACTCGAGAAAAGGTTTTGGCGAACGACGGACAAAACAAAGCGTGTAGCGGTCGGCCCGTCAATATGATTGTGATGACATTTTTGGCCACTGCTCTGTTGGTAAAGTCCGCATGTGTAGCGAAAGCCATCGCCATAGGGCGTGCGGTACATCGGCCAGGTGCAATCCAAGTCGATGATGCGTGTCGCCAGTGGATTCTTGTCCGGCGATTGAGAGCGGGGCTTTCCGCGTTGTGTACCGCCGCGGCTTGTTTAGGATCTCGGTCAATTTCTCCTGGGAATCCTTTGTCATCTGAGGAGAAAAATGAGCAGTTCCTTTGATCACCTGCTCCTCTGGGTTCCGAACTACTTTGGGCGAGCCATTGGCCAGAAAATCGTCGTCTTTGAGTTCACGCGGTCCGTCGGGACTGAAGCGAAGACTATCGCCCATTGAACGGCGACCGTATTCCGTCACCCCGGAGTCCATGGGATCGCGACCTATGTTTGTGATTGTCGTTTCATGCCACAATCCGCTGGTTTGATGCAAAATCCCGTTATCGGTGCGAAAACGTCCTGCGTCCGGGGGGAGTACACCTTCGTGATTCAACTGGCGGGCGACCTGCGTAGCGGTCATGCTCAAGAGCATGTTTTTGATGCGCATGCGGACCTCGAAGGTACCGTTGTCGGAGGGAATCTGGACAACATGGTAACCAGCACCACGAACAAACTCTCCGGCCTTGAGCTTACGTTCAAGCACTTGGTTTGGGCCCATCAGCCAGCGAGAATATCCATAGCGTGCCCGACCGCCTGTAGAATATCCTTCCTTTGCGCGAGCGATCGCTGACCGGATCATTTTATCTGCAAGATCGATTCGAAATTTTGCAGCCTGCTCATATTCCGCCGCTGAAGTAACCCACTCGCCAAAGCCCATTGACTCGCCACGTCGAATTCGGCGACATTCGCGGTTTGTAAAAATCAGATCAGCACCAAGATGTTGCCTAATACGGCGTTCATACGCCACGCCGATTTCGATTTCTTCTGGGCGTGCTAGTCGATCAGGACGCGGAATCAGGACGTGCGAAACAGAACAATCACGCTCAACCTCGGCGAAGAATTTATTAAGACCTACTCGATCTATGACATTGCCTGATACGTCCCAATCCAAAAATAGGTCACCATGGGAGGCGGCTCCTGAACGAATCATTTCCATAATACGATCAGGTGTGCCGTCAAAATTTAAACCATGCTGGATGCTGTAATTTTGTGCCCAAATGACGTACTCGCCCGGTGTGGTTTCGTGTTTTCCTCCCGAATCCCGATGATAGAAAAGCGCACGACCTTTTTCAGGCCGCGACTGGCGATTAGTTGTCCGCGGCCGCACGGTCATAAATATGCTCCTGTTTACGTGTCTGAAAAAGATACTCTGCAAGTTCGTCAATGAGGATATCAATGTCCATCTGAGAGATTTGGACACTTGCCCCCAAAATCGACTCTCCTTCCCAAGCAAAGTGTTTCAAATTCATCTCAAAAACTTTCCGAGTGAACTGCCGGAGGAGGACGTCGTTGTCAGGCCCCGGATCCAAAATGCTCCAATTAAAAACATTCAGAAGCAGTTTTGGGCCGGGCTCCAGTCCTTGTTCGGCATGAATCGAGATTCCCTGCAGCTCCCACCAAACGACTCGAAGCGCGGCAGCCAGTCCCAGAAGAAAATCGCGTGAATAAATCTGCTGACGACGCGACCCAATGGGAAAATTCGAATCAAATTCATTGAGAAAAATACCGACGGCGTCAGCGTCTTCCGCCGCACCGATGCGTACCGCGTTAATGCAGGCAGGGGGAATTTCAGGAAATGAAAACTCTATGGCCATCCTAGCCTCCTGACGTATATGCGGACGATGTCCGTTTGAGTAGGCCGTCCGTCCCTGGATGGCCAAATCGAAGCACAAATCCACAGTGCCATCCAAAGGCCCATGTGTCAAGTGCGCGATCGCGATGTGTCCCGCCATCGACTTAGGTTCGGCGGTGCCCATTAGGCCGTACACCGCAATTACAGGCAAAACCTGTTAGCCGGTTGGCAACTGGAACGTCACTTTGAATATGAGTCTGTCTTCGGGTGCCTATGAGGATTCGGCCTATTCCAGGGCTGCACAACTCGATCTCATGTCACCGCCAGCGAGGCGGCGGTCGGGGCATTTTGCATTCCCTGAAACTGCCGTCAGGACTTCTCGAATTCCCGCCGCAGCGGGGAAAATCCTGCCCTCCGAAACGCTGAACTTTCGTACCACGGCCAAGGTGCGATGGCGGCATGTGAACATGATGACGCTCCGGACGAAGGCGGACTTTGCCTTGCAGGTGAAGGAACTGGTGGATGTGCATACCCGCGGACCGTGAGGATCACGCGAGTGATGGATCATTTGAATTCGCGTAGGTGCCTCCCGACCAGCACTCCAAGCTGCTGGGCCAGTCGAATTAACGGCGTAGGTTCGACGCCTTGGGGATCAGGAAGCATTAAAAAGGGCGGCGGGTTGGATTTCGATTTACGTTTTTCCATTGGGGCGGTTCCTTTCTATTAATCAATCGAATATGACAATAGCATGGAGTTCCTTCCGAGGGACGGCGCCGCGTGCGCCGCCCCTCCTTCATTCAGGCGCACTGGAATTCATTGGGATGATTTGGAGCTTCTGGGGCATTGGCGAACGGATAAAATCCCATTAATAGGCGGATGCTTCAAAGCGGCCACAGCGCCCAGCCTTGTATCCGGGGGCTTCATCCGAGGTAACGCCAAGAGACACAGGCCGTGTTTACGTTCAAAAGCACCGCGCGCGGGCGTGCCGGCCACGCTTGCATCCAACTCCACGTCACCTGGCAGCGGGCGCCGCAGATGGGTCGACGTGTGCATGGCCAAGGGCGGGAAGATAAACGCATCAAGCTTCGTCTGGAGATGCTGTTCGCAGTGGGTCACTTCCCACCACATGTCGGTGGCCTCGGGCCGATGGGGTAATCGTGCTGCGAGATACGAGTAGATGCCTACGGTCGAGTCCGGCAACTGGCATTGCCAGGGCTGACCGCCTTGGATGGGTGAGCGCATGCGAGGTAAAGCGTGGGTATTTGTCCCTTTGCACACAAGGTAGGGACGCGGCATCCACAGGTCACACGGCTGATGAGGGGTCATGACCGCGCCGCGGTGTGGGAACGGGTTTCCCGGCCCCGTGCGCCAGAACGTCATCTGGGTGCTCATCTGCGTGATAACCGCAAATTCTCGATGGTGGCCACGCGCATCGAGTACATGCGAACGGACGGGTACCTCGTTCGTCCCAAAACGTGGTACGTACCGGATGTTCCACGTCGCTCCTGCCTGCGAGGCAAAGTGGATACGCGGCATGCCATGGACAATCGTTGCGCGCGTGCAGGTCACCAGTGATCCGCCCACATGATGGGGATCGAGAAACTGCGAACAGCTCTCCGGAGGAATGTCCCGAAGAACCATCCAGGTGAGGGCATGGTTGGGAAGGAAGACTCGATCGCCGACGGCCACGGCATTTTGGTCGAACTGATCGACCAGCAGGGCAAGACCCATGCAACCACGCCACTGACGATGAAGCGGCATGCGACGCTGAATCGAACGATCGCGGTGCCACTGGTTGAAGAGCGATGATAGGGTTGGCAGAAAGCAGTTGTTATCCATGGAAGGACTCCTTTTTTTGTGGGGTTCACAATGCGCATGACACTGCCGCCCAGGACGAGACATCGTCATGGGTCCGGCGGTGATGCGGGTATTGGGGTATTGGGAAGGGAGGGGGGAGGGTTGAAACGGAATTTGATTGTGGCGAGTTACGATTCACCGGGCAGGAGGATGGTGATTACCGGCTCGCCCGTGTCGCCCGGCCCGCAGATCGCGACGAAGGTGATTGTGGCGTGCTTATTTGCTGGCATGAGGAACATGGCCTTGAAGGTCGTGTGGTCGGTGAGCGTTAATGCACGCTTCGCCGCTTGTAGGATATAGAACAGCGTCCAGAGCAGATCGTGGGTGCGGCCCTGGATACTTTGGCCAGCCACTTTGAGCTTCGGGTCAGGGGTGAGGTAGCGGTGGTAAACGTTTGCGGTGCAGGCGACGGGGTGATCGAAGCCCAGTTCGCCAGCAGGGATGCTCAGGTCGAAGAGCACGCCATCTTCCAGAGCTTGGCGTCGGCTGTAGCTGTACACGATGGGCGTAGCGTCTCCGAATGGGCGGGGGTCGCTCATAAATAAACTCCTTTTTTTAGTTGTCAGGGAACCAAATTAGGGGGGGGTGGGGGGAGAGAGAGAGGGGGGGGGCAAATCAGGGGAAGATGAGGCGGTCACGGTGGATATGGAGGTATTGTCGCCAGTCGTCGATCAGGACGGATTCGGGCAATACGAGATGGACGGTGCCGTCCGTGCGGAGGAAGAACTGTTTGGTACGTGCGTTTCCGGAAATGGCGTACACCTGATGCAGGCCGTCGAAGGAGGGAACTTGAGCTTCCGATTCTTCAGGGGTGGCAGCGTCGGTGAGTTGGAACGACCCGCCTATACGACAGGCGGGAGACAGATCGTCGAAGTCAGTCTTACATAGTTGGAAAGACGCACCTCCGGTGTAACAACGCTGGGTAGGAAGCATTGGCGTGATCCAGTTCGCGTTGCCAGTCTCCAGTATCAGGAGAACCGCCAGGCACCGCTGATGACGTTCGTAAAAGTGTTCTGCCAATCCGGTGAGCCAGGCACACTGGCTCAGGGGAAAGGGTGGAAACGACATTGGAGTAAAGTGCGACTCGGCTGGATCGTCATCGAGGGGACCTGCGGTGGGTTCCGACGGGTTGGAGACTCTGATGAGTCGCCCCGGGAGCGAGGGGATAGAAAAATCGGTCATGGGCGCGGATACCTCCAAAAAAGGAATACATTTGAAGCAAATTGAGCGGGAAGAAATGCCATTCACGTCAGAATGATGCGTGATGGAAAGGCTTGGGAGGCGGGAAGATGCCAGTCACAGAAGTTGGATGCGAGGTGCTGCGACCTGAAGCATGTGATGATAGTCGTTTCGCACAAGCAAGTCGGGTTGCACACGCTCCAAGCGTTGCTCGGGCGCATTTCCAACTCATAAATGCGTGAAGTTGCATGGGACCTTGCTTCAGCCCTAACAGCAGATGCATGCCGGTGAAGGGTGGAAGCGGCATGCCGGTATGCTCCGCCGGTTGGCTTTGGAAACTGCCGGCAAGGTAGTAGCCCGGCATGCGTGGCGGCGACGGGGTCGTGTGATACGGCCAGTCGCTGCCGGAGGCTCGGCATTTTTGATGCGGCAGGTCGATGGACCAGTGTTGACGCAGGGGATTGAAAAGGAGCATGAATGCGATGCAGCGCTGGTGCTCTTGCCAGAACCCCTGACAGGCGGTGACCATCCAGTCGATCAGGCTGGAAGGAACGGGGCACAGGGGGTACAGCGCCTGCGAGATACCTGACGACGATATCACCGTGACGAAACCACTGTCACCCCGCTGGATGAACTGCAATTCCGGACGTGGCTGTTTCCATGGGGTGGGACGAAGAGGGACCATAAGGAATCTCCTTTCATGAGAACATAAAATCCTGACCGCCCGCGCCACGAGGCACGGGCAGATATGTAGGGTTGGGATTGAATGGGGACGGAAGATCGGATTGGAGGGGGGAGGACGTTTGGCAGATCTCACGCGGTGGGGCTAACTTCTAACGGCATTCTCGGCTGATAGATATGTATCCCCTCATCTTTTATGACGCATTTTCGCTCGAAATTTAGTGCGTGGAAATAGAAGAAAGTGGAGCCTCAAACGTGGGGATTCCACGGAAATCCCTTTACAACCGGCCCTGGCGCATGCGAGACTGTGCCGGACTTCTTAAATGATTCCCACAGGAGAACGAATGGTTTAATGACCTGCCGCAATGCGGCACCTGACATTTTGATTGACGCGCAAGCGTCAAGACCCTGCTTCGTGAAAAACCGGCAAAGTTATGAAGAGAAGCAGTGCCTTGATGGCGGCGCCCCGAGAGGGGCGTCGGCCAGGGCACGTTCTCTTCGCCCCTTGCCGGGGGTTTCACGAGCGTCCTTGGTTCGACGCTCTTTTTTATTTTTGCGGCTGAATTCGACACTTGCCGAGGCGTGCGCTTCACCCCGCGACTTTTTCAAATTCAATCAGGAATTCATTCCATGGATCACAAAATCAATTACTACGAAATCCTCGGTGTCTCGCCTTCCGCGACGGCCGCAGAGATTCGCCATGCGTTCCGCATGCGCGCCATGAAATGCCATCCGGACCGTGGGGGATCACATCAACAGATGGTTCTCGTGTGTGAGGCGGCCGAGGTGCTTCTCGATGCGAAGAATCGATCTCTTTACGACCAAAATCGCAGGGAGCATGGAGACGGAAGCGTCACGGCGTCATGGAATCATGTGCGGGAGCAAGCTCGTGCGGCAGCCACTCAATATCCCAAGGACGCGGAGGAGTTCTTCACCTGGCTGAATAGGGCGACCAGTGACGTGCAGCAGAACCGCACCGGGCGGCTGATGTCAGGATTTATCGGGGGGATCCTCGTCGGTAGCGTATTTGGCGCCATCGTCGGCTGGTGGCTTGGGATCGGTCCCACGGCTGGGTTATTCATCGGTGTGCCCACTGTGGGTGTGATTGGCGCGATAGCGGGAGCGATGAATCCCATACCGCAAAGAACGGGTACATGACCCAAACTACGGCCGCAGGGCCGGTTTATTTCAATGGAAAGGGATTGTTATATGGAGAATCGAATGGTCCTACCTGTCAGTTGTCACGTTTCGTGGAGAACTTGGGCCATCATATTGATGATGGCGATGGTGATGAGATCACGGCAAGCACATGCGCAAGAAACTGCACCGATACTCTGGACTACAGGGCCCGCAGTTGTGGATCTGGGCGGTACGGCAACGCTTCAATTGCCTGCAGGATTTCGATTTTTGGGGGCCGATGATGTGAGACGATGGGTTGAACTCAATGGAAATATGCCAGATCCGACGGAGATTGGGGTGGTTACCCCGAGCTCGACGGATGACTCTGGCAACCCTTCTTGGTTCATTCTATTTTCATTTGATGGCACAGGGTATGTGAAAGACGACGGACGCGAATTGCTCGATGGTCCCGCAGCGGACGCAATGCTGGATTCAATCAGAACCGCGACCGCGCAAGGGAAGGAAGAGCGGCGAGTTCATGGGTGGCCAGACTTAAACGTCGTCGGTTGGGAAGAGCGGCCATTTTACGATAACAGCACCCATAACCTCACATGGGCATTGCGAGGTAGATCCGTTGATGGCGACATTGTGAATTACAACAGCCGGTTGCTTGGACGGAATGGCTTCATGAGTGTTAATCTCGTCCTTCGCCCCGAGCTTTTGCCTGCAACGGTGCCAACTTATCGCTACCTGACGAGTAACATTGCATTTAACTCTGGGTTGAAATACGAAGAGTTCCGGCGAGGCGACAAAGTCGCAGACTATACCTTGGCGACGCTCGTCACAGGAGGAGTTGCAGTGGCGACCATCAAATTGTGGAAGCCGCTCATCGCGGTGGGCGCAGCCGTCCTCGCCCTTTTTGGTGCCGCGGGTCACAAGGTAAAGGCATTCTTCGGCGCGGCCAAGCGTCGTCACAACAAGCGCGACCACCGGCACTGCAGGCATGGTACCTGAAGAACCCGCCGAGATCGTCACCTGTCATCAATGTGGGCAGAAAAACCGAGTCACTTCCACTCGAAAGGAGAGCCCACGGTGCCGCGCGATGCCAATCGCCTTTGGTGGGATAAACAGTCTGATATTCCATGAGTTCCGGCAAATCGGGTCAGTATCCCCTCCACGAACGGCGGTTGCACAATGACGGATTTTACATCCCTTGCCGCGGTCGTCGGTGGCCTCTATTTATCGGAGTGCTGCTGGTGGGTTCCCCGCGGATCGCTAATTTTTAGATCGTTAGGGTTTAGACGATTCGCCGCGGCGTATCCGTCACCGGGGCTGGGCAATGATGTTGGCGGGTTTGTGTTGCTCAATCCGCTGCCACCTTTAGGAACTGCCTTTCAATGTGAAAGATGGCCGATATCGGTGACCGCCGATGGGGTGATTTCCTTTGTTGCCCAAACAACGGACCCTATGGGACGGCCACCGCAGCCCGTGGTGTTTATTCCATTTTCAAAAGTGAATTCAGCTTCACAGGAAGGTCGCACTGTTTTCGTCGAATCCGAACCATTCTGCCGGGTCGGGTCCGAGGCCTCTGCCATTCGCTGGGCGAAGTTAGTCACCGAATGGAGTCGTCTTCCGCTTTCTCAACGCTCCGCTGCCATTAAGCAGTCCATGATGGAGGCATTCGACTCGGTCGAAGTTCAGAGTCGGGTGCGACAGTGCCGTGATGTATGTAAGAGTCTCCGGGTCTGGTGTCATTGCCTGATGGTTCTGTGGCTCGTCGGTCTGCCGGTCATCATCGGGATTCACTCACTGCGACATTTTTTTGTCCCATGGGTGAGTCTTTTGATAGGTACGCTGTTGATAGTTGCTCAACAATTCAACATCGCACATCGCAAGTTGCTGCCAAAGGCACGTAGTCACAGACGTCGGTCGTTGCTCATGATGGCGCTTAATCCCGGCGTCGCGATTCGCGCGTGCGATGCCATCTCCCGCCACCTCTTGGTCGAGTTTCAACCTCTGGCTGTGGCCATTGCCGTATGCCCTCCGGACGAAGCGCGGCGATTTGCTCGTTCTGTACTTGCCGATATCCGACATCCTTTGGAATTTGTGCTTTCGGGAAAAGAAATCGAACGTCAGGTTGAGATGGAATTCACGCAGCAACTGGCCGTCGCTGCGGAGAGACTACTGGCGAATGCAGGCTTTGATTTGGAATCTCTCCTCGCTCCGTCCCAACGCGAAGATCCGTCATGTAAAACGTATTGCCCGCGATGCGACAGGCAATACTGTTGCGACGCCTCATCCTGTGCGTCATGTGCAATACCCTTGAAAGAATGGCCGCATGCAACGAACGACACCGCAGTCTGACAATAATTCGGAGCGAGTTTATGTGATTGTGCTGCCCGGTCGTTTCCAATGAAAGTTCCATTGGCCACTCTGGACGAGACATTCGATGGCCAGCATGGGGGCGACGTTGTGGTGGTCCCATCTCATGCCGGAATGCTTGAGCCTTCGCGTGGCGGTTTTGCACATCGATTCCACGGGGCCTGAGCCTATTTGCCTGCCTTTCTTCAAATCAATTCACCCTGAGCCGAATTCCATCGGGTCTTTCAATGACGGAGGGTATACCTGCTTGTCGTAACAAATCTCCAAAATGGCTCGTCACTCCGACGTCGCCGACAAGCACAATGCCCTCCCCTCTATTGCGAATCACCTGAATGATGGATCGCAATGAGTCCAACCCGAGAGCCACATCGAAGCGGTGAAAGTCATTTGCGTGATATAAAGTGCCGCCTTTGCAAGACCCCATCTGGTGCACCTGTAATGTCCACACATTCTGCCCGTCAAATACCCATTCCAATTCAATGGGTCCGAGTTTCTCCGATACTATCGCATTTAGACTTCGGACAGCTTCGACGACTCCTTCAGGCATATGCCGGAGCGGAGGCACTTCGCCCAGCATGAATCTGTCGCCCTTCCCTTCTACACCTTCAATTTGAACTTCGCCACTTTCGTTAGGCACCAACGATCCAGAATACACCGCCCGTACAGCTTGCTGCGCCAACACTGATGCAATTTCAGCTGCTTTGGAAACGCCTGCACTTTCAGCAGCTTCAAAAGGATCGCTCCATCCATAAGTCGTAAGAAACTTCCCTGGAGTACGAACGGTCGGGCAGGTTCTCATCCACGTTTCCAAGATCCCTGTTTGCTGACCGAATGAAAATGGGGCGACCCGGCGCGATATTACGGTTGTGAACGGTACGGATAAACCCATGGCGTTCGCAACGGCAAGGCCAAATGCTTTATCCCCGAGCATTTGGCTAAATCTATTGGGCCAAGTCAAGATGGCCTCAACATTAGTCGCTCCAACCTCTTCCAATTCCCAAACAATGGTATGTTGATGCCGTAGTCCGCGCTGCCTTGGGTGTAGGCTAAATTCAACACGAAAACGTTGATCATAATCTAAGGCAGGGCGAAACCCATAAACCGTCTGTAAGAGTCGTAAACCTGCGGCACGCTCCATCGTGCAAATCCCCGGTTTGTCTACACCTTTTGGTGTATCATCAGGCGCAAATTCAATCAGGTTTCCCATGATGACGCCAGAAACGCCGCCATCTTTAACGTCAACAGTCTCATTTACTATCGTATAAAATCCATCCAATGCCTTGTCCCGGACGATGCGCATTGCTTCCTCTACGCTCCGGATTCCGTAAACTAGCGGTTCACCTTTTAGTTGTTCTGGCTTAAAGCTACGTATATTAACACTCTGGTCCGGCGAGCGATTCAGGAGTTCGCTCAATCCTTGCGAAGCAGATTCAAATCTGTGACCCGGTTCAAAACCAGTAATTCGGCAATATCGTTGTGGCATAACTTCGCCGAACCCAAAGCTTACAAATTGCGCGACGTTTCCTACTCGAGCAAGTTCATTAAGTACTGTGTCTTTATGTACTTCCGACCTCGGGTTTATCGTGATCGTCGGCACCTCAGCCTCGTCAGTAAGAACCGTTTCCATTTCATTTCGATCTAAGTCGGACTTCAATTCACGTAGGACCTCCACCATAAAAGCTACATTCAAGCCCAGAATATTCATCTCTTTGATTGCAGTTTCAATCAGAGTTAGAGCATGCTTCTGCGACAACACTTCCTCCATCTCACTGAAGGCCATGACATTTGATCTTGATGCCGTTAAATACTCGTAGCAACATCCGTTGCTATATTGCCAACCCTCAAGAAACACCACTCGTTCAATATATCGTTCAATTATTTTCCCCCAAAAATATCGGTATTGATCCTGATCCCATGCCGGTCTTTCCAAAGCGGTTGGCTCGATCACAATTCGATGATCAACTTTTCGTAGCAATTCCAGCCGTTGTTGCGCCGTTTGGCAATTTGGTTCAATAACATCTCGATGGTGCTCCTTTTTGTAAGCCTCGCTGGCTGGATCAAGGTTCTTGCCCCGCCGCGAAAACCACTCGACAAACCGACGGCCAGTCGTAATTGGCACCGATAAATATGTCGCAGCACGCCCGACCATAACACATTGCAATATATCCGCTTGATCCTCAATACGACTTGGATCAGCCAAATCAATCAATGCGCGTGTCATTTGCGGCTCCTGTCCTTTGTTTTGCGCCGCCTTTGCAGTGGGCGCCTATGGTTGCTGGCGTCTTGTAACAGCTTAGACAAATCCGGTTTGTGAGATTTCTTGGTATTATTGACAGTTGACCACAACTGTTTCAAAAAATTCTCCAGTTCTTCATACAACGCGTGGGGATTCTTGTTAGCAAACTGGTCAAGCGCGTCGACAAAAATCCACTCCTGCCATTCGTCCATTGCGTAGCCATTTGGAAACGCGGCGTTTTTCGTCGTCTTTACCTTTACCTTGACATAGTCATCATCCCAACATCTCGGACGAAACTTTTCGGGTTTGGGCCAAACGGGTTTTTTACCGCCGTTTTTCAGGTAGTCAATGGGTGTATTGGTTAGCTCATCCTTCGTAGCCGTGAACCACCCAGGTTTGCCAAGAGTATTCATGCCTAAACCTGCGGAACCCACGACTATTTCAGGAAAACGCGTCGCAATATCAAGGTTCATAGCCTTAATATTACAAGTCTTAGATAGCCGGCCGGCGCGCGACAATACATCCGGCGGAAACACGCCAATTTTCTTGTCAAATCTGCCTTCCCTGATAGCTGCTGGATCCAAACCTCCAATGAGGTTGGTTGAGAGCACGAATACTGTCCGTTGCCTTTCTGCCTGATCGTAGAGCTTTTTAAGTTTTGGTAACATACCGGGAGTCAAAAATTGAAACATACTGCTGCTGTCTGCTTGCGTGCGATCCCAGAGAACACGGTCAAACTCATCCAGCAGGATTACAACATTGGAAAGCATCGAAAGCGCCTCGAAAACAACTCTCGCACGCGTTTCCACTTTTTCTTCGCCAGCGAGTAAAATGTCACTGGGAGTGACTTCGACCAATGGAACATTCGCTGTCTTTGCTAGAGCCTCAATCAAAGTGGTCTTACCTGTGCCCGGAGGCCCATATAAAATTGCTGAATGCAGTTTATCGCTGGTGCATTCAGGCATGTTCGAGGTGTTTATCCCAGAAATATGAGCAAGGAGTTGAAGCATATCAATGGCTATGCCAGTTCTCTGTTTCGCTGCCACAAGTGCATAGTCAGGATAAAATAGCTTATCCAGGCTAAGCTTAATTGATTTAGGATATCGCACGCTCAAATCTGACAGAATGAGTTGATTTATGCGCCATCGAGCATGGTCAAAAAAGTATCCAAGGCATCAACGCACAGGGCAGAAAGCCACCAGTAGCATTCTCGCCCCGAACCTTCTCGCTCATGGTGCCAGCCAGAATGTTCATCGCTCCAAGTGTCCTTAAAATGAACGTACATACGTTGACATGTATCAACATCAATAGGGTACTCGGCGATCGAGATCAAGTTTGCCAACGCATGTAATACTTCTGATCCGGCGACATGAAGTACATATCCCTTTGTTGCGACATTGAAGGGCGCATGACTTGGAATGCGCCCATTGTTTGTCATGAGCTGTATGATCTTAGCGAGCGCGGCAGTCATCGCCTGTTGGTCGACAGCAGCTAAACATGCGAGACCGGCTGTAGCGAAAATCAGCTCTGCAGCATCAGTCACGCGTTGAGGTTGAATCGTAGACGCCACTAATTCGTGGTCGAACACCGAGCGAAAGAACGGGATGGTTCCTTTGAGAATCTTGTGCAAAGCTGCGCTTGTGTCCCGAAGAGCCTTCTCGAAGTCGTCAAGCGTATTTATGGTTGCTTTATCGGCTGCGTTCTTCAGCGTTTTTTTCAGTGATTTTAATTTGCCCATTGTACGAGCAAAATCTTCCGTTTCAAGAGTATCCGTTTCAAGAGCATCCATATTAGAATTAGACGTCTTGGGTGTCTTTGGTACCGCCTCGAAGTCAAAATCAGCCGCCTTGTTGAGTTTCTCAGCGAGCATCTTCAAGGATTCGGGTAGGTTGTCAATATTTATTTCAACGAGCGAACAATTACCCCATTTTTTTGCAAAAATCTTTTCTCGGAATTTCGCGGCGGCATTATCAATGGATTGCCATGTAGGTGGAACTTTGGCGGTACATCCCTTCGCTCCGATCGTCAGGATCTGAATAAGATTAGCCGTGGCGTCGAATGATGCCGCCAGAGCTCGAACGGCCCGCACGCAGCGCCATGTCATAAACGCGGTCTTTGGTGAATGCGCCCGGCCCGAACTGGCACCTCCGATCCGCTCATCGGTGGAATTGAAAAACTCATGGATGATTCTAAAAAGGCAGTTCATCGAGCCACTACTCAGCCCCCAACCGGGGCTAACCGCTAATGCCTCGAGCGAAGTAGCAGCTTTCAATACAGGAACATGGTCATCGGCTGCCACAGAAAAACTACCCACTTCAAAGAGTGATTTGATCGTGAGTTCTGCCAAAATTGTCTTCTGTGAGCCCAAATCGTACTTGCTCTTACGTAGCGCATAAACCAATAGTGCTTTTTCCACGGCATCGCCCGGTTCAATCCACCCATCTCGATGACTGCCACTATAGTTTTCGGCGGTTAGCCCCTTAATGCCTTGGTCCTGAAGGGATCGCACTTGACTTCGCAAGCGATCAAATTGGCGTAATTCTCCGATAATCGAATCGAGGTCCATGCGTGCCTTTCCGGTTAGGGCTTCTTGACGCTAGCGTGTCAAAATGTCACGGGGCGGGTCACAACCAGCCAGTAACTACCTCGTCTGTATACATCAGTTGACGGTTTCCTGACAAGCATCTTTTCCGGCGATGACCTTTTCCGGCAGGGCGACCGCATTTTCCCTTTGCGAACAAAAATCGTGGGTAATCAGCCCCACTGTGCACCCCGCATGCGACTATTTTACTCATAAATTCCCGTTTGTTGTGGGAACGAGATGCGGTTTCGATGTTCGCAAACGTAGAATGCCTTTGCCCTGCCTTTTCCGGCTTTGCGTCGCGTTCCTTTCCTGTTCCATCGCCATCCTTGGCAGCGTGATCCTTGAGACGGTAGCTGCCGCCGGTGATGGAGATGATCTCGGCGTGGTGCAGGAACCGGTCGAGGATGGCAGTGGCGGAGGGGACATCGCCGATCAATTTACCCCAGTCTTCCAGCGGGCGGTTGGAGGTCATCATGGTCGAGCGGGTCTCGTAGCGCCGCATGATGATCTCGAAGAGATATTCGCCGGAGCGTTTGGGAAGCTGTTTAATGCCCATGTCGTCCACGACCAGGAGATCGGGCTTGAGATAGCGGGTCATCAACCGATCCTGGCCGCTCCCCCCTCCCACGGCTTCATCCTGCAGGAAGTCGCGGACCACATCAAAGATGGAGCGGTAGAGCACCACGTACCCGGCCTTGATCGCCTGCAAGCCGATGGCCTGCACCAGGTGGCTCTTTCCCACGCCCGGCGGCCCCAAGAGCAGCAGGTCGCGGTTCTCTTGGATGAACCGGCAGGTGGCCAACTCGAAGACCGGCTTTTTCTTGATCGACGTGTTGAACTGCCAGTCAAAATCCACCAGCGTTCGCATCTCGCGGAAGCCGGCCGCTTTGACCCGCCGCTGGATCATCCGATCCTGGCGGATGGTCAGTTCATCTTGCAGGATCAGTTCCAGGAACTCGGTGTGGGTGCCCGCTCAGGCCCTGGTTGAACATCTCTTCAATGATTGCGCGGGTAGGGTTCGCAAGCGCTAGGCGGGCCCGTCGGCACGTTGCCACCGGCCGCCCCGGAATCACCCACCGCGCCGAGGGGCGGGTTCGCCACCAGCGGTGGCTGGTCTTGAACCCGATGCGGCCACATGCCGCCCCACCGTCTCCCGATTGATCCCTAACTCCAACGCAATCCGCCGCGCCGACCAACCCTGCGCATGCAATGTCCAAATGCTGTGAATCATCGCCATTTCGAGGTAATTCGACATCCGCAGGCCCCTTGCCTCTCCAACTCAGGAGAAATCCAGAGTTTATGAACATCCTCCGGCTCGCCTCAAAATAGCTGGGTTTGCCCGCTCCATGAGATTTTGAGATGAAAAACCTGATTATTTTGCTGGAAATCGCCATAAACGGGATCAAGGTTTGCCGTCCGCTCTCTTCAGAGAGCGGATGGCAAACCTTGATTAGTGGGCGACCGTCATCAGACGGTTCCAAGCATCGTACGTGTAGCTCTGCGTGCCGTCGTAGGTCAGATTGCCATTGGCATCGTAGGCGAGGGTGTCCGAGGCATAGCCGCTGGAATCCACCGTGAAGTGCTCCTGGAGTTCCGTCGTGTCGAAGCTGCTCGTGCTGCTGTTGTAACTCTTGATCGTCAGGTCATCAACCGACCCCACCCCGGCGGGCCATAATCCCACAGCGCCGCCATCGCCGCCGAAGGCTGTGGAACTGTAACAGTCCGCGGTCGAGGACCACGCGGATTCGCTGGGCGTGCCGCCCGGATTGACCATGCGTTTGACCGTGACCGTACTTCCGTCGCTGGTGACTCTTACCCAGATCACATCGGTATCGCTCGTCGCCGCGAGATTCGAGGACATTTGCTTCTCGAAAATTTTCAACTGCCGGAGACAACGTCTAAATACCGAACAAGTTGCTCGACCAGCTGCTGGGCCACACTACAAGTGGGGGCGCAGGGCCTCTGCCTCTTTTATTAATTCTATTGTCCCGCACTCCGGACATCGACGTGGCTCGATTTGTCCCTTTAGGTCATAACCGCAACGACAACATCGACCACTCGCAATCCATGCCTGAATATGTCGCTCTCGCCGGGTATTTCGGAATAGCAAAAAAGCCGGGATTCCAGAAGTTGTTACCCACGCCCACCATGGCGCGGCTATAAGTGCGTCCTCGGAAGTACCAGTTTGCCCCTCCCTACTAGTGCGAGATCGGATATAAAAGCCGCTCTTTTCCATTAATGTCTTAGCCACATTTCCGCTCGCTGTTGCATATGTGGGCTCACGTCCCGACGGCCCTCCCCAGTTTCGCGTGAAGTAAAACCGTTGGCCAACTTGATCCTTTGACCATTGGATGTAGTCCTTTTCATACTGGGCACTCTCTGAGACGAACTCAACTTCGCCTCGGGTAAAATATACACTGCAACAAAATTTCCTAAACTCTGGACCCACGTTGCGGTTGTTCTCATAGTAAATGATGAAAGGAATCCAATAACCGAACAAAGTTCCTAACGTGCCGAATAAACAGAACAGGCTAAACCCGGTTAATGCCAAGTATTTTCCCCATTTCTTAAGATGGCGGAAGAGTATTAAGGGCCTGTCATTGCGCATCAAAGCACACTTTCATGGCCGCCAATTTTTCTCGCCTTGATCCGCAAATGCTGAGGGTCGTCCGGACGGTGCAGTGTATGTATCACCATTAACTGTCCATCCAGGTGCGCGATACTCAGGGATCATGTCGGTTCCGGCGGTGTAGTAAAATTTCGCGCATCCTAGGGTCCTAAACATAAATGTATTGATTCTACAATAGGCACAAACTTCGATGGTAAACGTCGTTTTATGGTTAGCCCAAGCCGGGGAATCAAAATAAGAGAGCGGAACAACTCCCGGCGTGCCCGCGCCATGAGTTGGATCACTAATATATTTAGAGGTACCCCCTGGACCAACTCCGGGAACCACGTGTTTAGCATAGTTAGGTAAACTGTACGGATCTTTGGGGAAAGCTTTCCCAGTAGTGGGATCCTTCCAGTCCTCGTTAATGTCCCACTGCGGCTGAGCCCCGGTCGCAGCGATAAACTGACCTATTACAATATCTTTTTTTGTACACTTACACTTATTTGTTGGATTATATTGAACAACGAAACCACCTGCACCATTTTTAACCATAGAATCTTTAGCGGCTGGGTTCAGTTTGCTAGCGGCAAGCTGCTGGGAATCGTAATTTGTAACAGTCCAACTTCCGTTTATTAAGCCATTATAAGTGGAACGAGTAAAATTTCCACTGGGGTCAACCACTTCGATTAATTGTGCATTCTCATATAAGTATAAATTTAATGCACCTACATAGCCCATTGGATCGTCTTGGATAAAACGCCCAAGAGCTGGATTAAGCATCCGCGCCCGGTTGTAGACCAGCCCGCTCTCGTCGTCGTGCACCAACCCCTGATGCCCAACCTCATTGATGCCCCAAGGCTCAACAACACTCCCCGTGGCAACGACTCGCCCGCTCATGCTCGTCGGCGTGTAACAGCCCGGATCATTGCTGCCCGAGGAGGTAAACACCTGCCGCTGGCCGTAGGCGGAGTACTCATACCTCTCAGCAAGGTTGCCGCTGGCGTTCACAACCCCCAGCACATTGTAATTCGCATCCTGGCACAGCCAGTAACTCGTCCAACTTGCCGTGCCCGTGGGATTGGTGTTCACCCGTGTCTGCACCGCCTCGTCAATGTATTCGAGGCCCCACACGCGATCCTTGATCGACTGGTTCGAGCCGTTGCGTTCCTCAATGTTGCTCTGGCCGGCGTAGTAATCGTGGTAGGTGCAATCCATGCTGCCGGTGCTGCGCAGGCCGTCGCTGGTGTTGCCGATCTCCTTGACGATCCTTCTGCCCGCCGCATCGTACTTGAGGCGTTCAAAGGCCTGGCCGACGTGTACGTTCCCATCCCCGCCATCCGCCGTTGCCGCACGATAAGCGTGTGCGACCGTCATCAGATGGTTCCACGCATCGTACGTGTAGCTCTGCGTGCCGTCATAGGTGAGGTTGCCATTGGCATCGTAAGCGAGGGTGTCCGAGGCATAGCCGCTGGAATCCACGGTGAAGTGCTCCTCGAGTTCCGTCGTGTCGAAGCTGCTGGTGCTGCTGTTGTAACTCTTGATCGTCAGGTCATCAACCGACCCCACCCCGGCGGGCCATAATCCCACAGTGCCGCCATCGCCGCCGAAGGCTGTGGAACTGTAACAGTCCGCGGTCGAGGACCACGCGGATTCGCTGGGCGTCCCGCCCGGATTGACCATGCGTTTGACCGTGACCGTGCTTCCGTCGCTGGTGACTCTTACCCAGATCACATCGGTATCGCTCGTCGCCGCGAGATTCGAGGCCGTCGCGCTGACCGACGAGGCCAGGCGGCCCCCGGTTAACTCTGAGCCGGTCACCGTCGTGATGAATTCCCAACAATTTGCTCGACAAGCCTGGGCCGCTACACTGCCTCCTGATCTTTTTCTTATTTAACATGCTGAAACTCAAACCGATTTCCGCCCGGCTCACCGACCCAGCAGAATAGCTTGGCATTAGTCGCGTTTATATTAATCACGAGCGATAGTGTTTGGAACTGTACCAACTTGCCGTCCATTTCATTGAAATTAAGTTGGACTGAAAAGTGTCCTTGGTCTTCAATCACCGACCAGCGTCCCCTACCTGAGACGAGGCCTCCAACTGCACGATCTGATGTCATAACGAGATAATCCGGCAGGCCAGGCGTAACGAACGTGCCGTCCACGTTGAAGGTAATTTCACACTTAACGCCGGTAGCAACGGGTTTTAAGAACCGTATGCTTGCTGGATCAGCAATCCAATGCCCCGTCACTTCGGCGGCTGTTGGAGGCCTGCCGGAGCAGGCACTTGGCAATAATACTGAAATCGCAATCAGTAACTTTTCACGCCAGCACATTTTCATTAAGTTCGCCTTTGTCATTTTTTACAACACTTGTTGTTTGGAGCAAATTGGATTAGCTCATCCCAAACAAAATCTTGATCGGTTCTGGACATTGGTCCAGAAGAAAAATAATTATCTAGAGGGCTTCCAATGTGCTGACTCCACCAGTGAGTGTATCCGATAACCGGAGGATGGGTAGCTGACTGTATAGTCGAACTGTTGTGAACATGGATACGAAGTGCTGCCTTGCCGCTCTGGCAATTAATTGAGTTAGTCGCATATTCAAGTGTGTAGCTTCCCAAATAAGTAACAGCCAGATTACCCGTCATTCCAAACGTCGCAAGTGTTGAATAGTCCTTGAGGTATGAGGGAACCCCTTTAAAACCTGACAGGTCGTAGTTCCATATTCCAATGATTTGGCTAGTGCCGCAGATTTTGCAGTTTTCTTGCAACTGCTTAGTCACCAAGGCGATCACATCTTTGATATGTTGGTGTTGCCGCAGCTGTTCCGTGAACGGATCCCCGTTGCCAAAGTTATGTCCCCCTACCGGGGAAGTTCCGGTCAGCCACTGCCATCCAGTGCCAACAGGGCCCGTGTTATCAGCAAGACCAAATGGGTCTTCGCCGTTGATTGGATTGCTCCATTGGTATTGGTAGAACGATAAACCGTCAATCGGCCAGAGGCCGTTTGTAGATAAAAACCGTCCAAGCGTACCATCCACATAATTGTTGCGGTTGTAAATTAGTTCACTTTCCTCGTCATGTACCAACCCCTGATGCCCAACCTCATTGATACTGTAAGGCTCGACGACGCTCCCCGTGGCAATGACTGGGCTACTCATGTTCGTGGGCGTGTAGCAACCCGGATCATTGCTACCCGAGGATGTAAACACTTGCCTTTGGCCATACGCCGAGTACTCATATCTCTCAGCAAGTGTGCCGCTGGTGTTCACAACCCCCAGCACATTGTAATTCGCATCCTGGCACAGCCAGTAACTCGTCCAACTTGCCGTGCCGGTGGGATTGGTGTTCACCCGTGTCTGCACCGCTTCGTCAATGTATTCGAGGCCCCACACGCGATCCTTGATCGACTGGTTCGAGCCGTTGCGTTCCTCAATGTTGCTCTGGCCGGCGTAGTAATCGTGGTAGGTGCAATCCATGCTCCCCGTCCCGCTGACCGCCTTGACGATCCGTCTCCCCGCCGCGTCGTAGCTGTAAGTGCCGCTGGTCTGCCCAGAATGCACATTCCCATCGCCCCCATCGCCCACCGCGATCCGATACGCATGCGCGACCTTTTTCAAGCGGTTCCACGCATCGTAGGTGTAACTCTGCAAGCCGTCGTAGGTGAGATTACCGTTGGCGTCGTAAGACAGGGTGCTCAAACCCATGTAATCGCTGGTGACCGCGAAGTTCTCCACCGCTTCGGTGACGTTGAAGCTGGACGCGGACGTGTTGTAACTTTTGATCGTCACGTTGGTGGGTTCTCCGCCGTCATAATCCGCAAAACCGAACTGCCCGCCGGTGATATTAAAACCACTCGACGTAAAGCACGGGGAGGCCGAATCCAAACCGCTCTGCGTGGCAGCCGCCCTTACCGTCACCGTGGAGCCATCACAGGTCACACGCACCCAGTCCGGCCCACTGTCCGAGGGGATTTGGTTGGTATCCGTGGTCCCGGAGACCACGTCAGGCCTGTTACCATCCTCCATCTGGCTTCCAAAGACCCCCGAGGAATCAATGGAGATGCTCTTCCAATTATAATCATCCTTGGCATCGAAGATAAACTGCGTACCCATGCCTTCAAAGTCCGCCTGGAATTTACTCAGCGAAAGATTCTTCAGCAGCACTGGACTCAACCCCGCAGCGCCATACACCGTGCCGCCGGGAGCTGGCCATAGGCATCCTACATCGGCACAAGCCGGCGTGGTTCCCGCCGTCCACCGACCCCAGAGATTGGCACGAGCTGCCGGATTGAATCCCGTCAGAGGCCCAAACGATGCCCCAGCCACACTCGTATAAAACCCAATCTTCGGACTCGCCGAGGTGGGAGCGATCGCATAATCAGGCAGCCCCACGCCGATCGGTGCGACATACTGCGGCAGAAGCTTCATTGAAAGCGTAAAGGGAACCCCTGCCGTGATCGTAGCGCTGTGTGTCCCGTGGGTATAACCGCTGTCGATGAATGCGACGGTTTGAGCCCCTATGTCCGCCGTCAACTTGGTGCTGCCGTAGATCAACGAGATTTGCCCCGATGTGGCACCGCCGGGAAAGGTGATATCCGTTGAGAGGATTCCCGGGGTCCCCTGGGCTTGCTTGAGATAGACGTAGGTATTACTCGTGCTGATGGACAAAACCCCGCTGCCAACACTAAAACTTCCCCCGGTGCTGGCCGTCCACTGCGCCGGAGGTATCGGCCGAGAAGTCATCCATGTAGCCGCTGGCCGCACTGGTGCCGACCTTGCGCTGCGTGATCTGATTTTGACTGTTTACCGAGGTGGACTCCGGATCGATGGCGGCCGCAAGTGCCGTCGGATTGCCCAACGGATCAAGCGTCCAGGCGTCATTGCGATCCTGATTGGGCAATGCATCGGTCTTGGTGGTATTGAGCGAACCGGCCTTGTCGGTCGTCAGGCGGTTGAGGTTGTCATAGGCATAGCTGTGGGCAGCGCCGGTTGGGTCTGATTGTCGGCATACAACCGATTGGAATCGCGATCATACCCATGGCCGATCTTGAAGAGATCGCCATTGGTGGTATTCGTGCCTGTGGAGACCGAGTAACCCGTCCATTCCTGATTGATCACCCGATTGAACTGATCGAGGCCGGCATAGGTGCCCGACGTGCCGCCAAAGCGATCCAGGCGTACCCCCGGCGTGGGATAATTCTTGCGGACAATCGTCGAAAGCCCCAGGTAATCGTAAGACGCGATCACGTTGGCATCATTGGTGCCCCGAGAGGTGTCATTTGTGGCGATGGCAGTGACACGGCTGATGATGTCCGAGACCCCGTTGATGTCGCTTGCATTCATGTAGAGATAATTCACGACGCGACCGTTGGGATAGGTGATCGATTTAAGACGGCTGTTATTGACCGCACTCCCGCCCACCGACATCTCCGTGTACGCATACTGCGTCTTGGGCGTGGTGCTGGTATTGACCGTGCCCGAATGGTTCTGATACTCCGCCGTCAACTGGCCCAAGCCGTTATACGCGCACTGCACCTGATTCACCGCCGTCGTGCCGGCGGTGTTGGAGTAACTCGTCAACTGATAGGGCCGCCCCGCCGTGTCGAAGTTGATGCCGATCGCGAGGACGGCATTGTCCACAGCGTTCGGATTGCCACTGGCGAGCGTCACCGCATCCTGGGTGGTGCGGCCAAGCACATCGTAAGTGTAAGTATGAAGCGTGCCGTTCTGGTCCGTCTTGATGACCACTTCGCCCAGGGCGTCATAAGTGAAGCTGTTTTGATCGCCCGTGCTGGTGCTCGCGGTACCTGCGGTCTTGTCCGGATAAGCGACTTTGGCCAGAAGGCTATTGGAGTTGATGGCACTGCCCGTGGTGGTTACGCCATAGGTGTACTGCGTCGTCTGGTTGTTGGTGCCGGAGGGCATGACCGCCGTCAGGGTCAGGGTGTGATCCAAACCGTCATAGGTGTACGTGGTCTTGCGATTGGTGGAGGCCGTCGGCGTGCCGTCGGTGTAATCCTCAATCGTCTGCGTGACTCTCCCCGCAGCATCATAAGTTGTCTTGGTAATCAGGCCCTTGGGATCATTGATCGTGTCCGCCCAACCTGCGGAGTTGTAACCCGTGGTCGTCACAAGGACGGTATCCGAAGAACTCGGAGCCGACGTGGGAATCGTCGGCGCACTGCCCCCGTTGGTGCCATAGGCGACTGCTGCGATGGTCCGATTCGCCGGATCAAAGCAGGCCGCCGAATAAGCGATGCGTGCCTTGGGCGAAGTCGTGGGAGTGCCTAATTCACCCGTGGCCGTCTCATCGTGATTGCGCGACTTCGTGGTCGTGAGCGTGACATTGCCATTGGCATCGTAGGTGTAGATCGATTCTTCAAGAATATTATTGCCGGTGACAGCCAACGCGCTGGCCCAGCCAGAGTCAGTGGCCCCGTCACTCGTGTACGTTTCGGACACTCTGCCTGCGCCATCGTAGACGCTCTTTCTGACTACCCCGCCCGGACTGTACGTGGCAATCAAATTGCCACGGTGGTCGTAGAACGTGTTGGTCGTCAACGTATTGGTCGACAAGCTGCCCGCCGACTGATCGACGCTGTAAGTCTGTCGCTGATACACACGGCCCTGATCGTCATAGCTGACGAGCGTCTCGGCACGCAGCTTGGTCGAGTCTGAAGCCGTGGCAATACCCGCACTGCTGACACTGACGGTGAGTCCGTCGCCGTCGTACTGGTAGCGCACGGTCACTTCGCCCAAGTTATCAAGATCAGAGATCATGATCGGACGATGGGCGCTATCGGCCTCCGAGGTTGAGACGCCATTCTTGGTCGCCACCAGGCGGTCACGCCAGTCATAGAGCATGTTTGCCGTGCGTATTGTGCTACTCGTGTCGTGCGTATAGGTGCTTGACTCGCTGAGCACGCCATTTCCAGTGCCCGATGTCCCTGTAAAAGTAGGATCATCATAAATATTTTGGCTCAATTGCACCAAGTTTTCAGTGCCCGTATTAGTCCCGTTCCAAGTGCCGTTGCCGTCGTCAGTGCCCATCCAAATTTGCGTGACACGATCAAGGCCATCGTAAACAGTGCGGGTAATATCGCCCAGATCATCCTGAACGCGACCCTTGCGGCCCTTCACATCGTAACCAGAGAGTGTGCGGTAGTAGTCCGTATCCTTCGTTCCCCATTCTGTAACTGTCGGGGGATTTGATGCATAACTGATGGCAACACCACTGTTATATGTTGTGCTTGGGAAATGAAAGAATCGATCCACCACTATCGAACAACCGCTTAGATCCATCCAGGTACGGGTGAGAGTTTGGACGTTTGTGTTTGTGATCGTTTCACCGCCATTGGGATGATTATTACCGTCGAGAGTCGGCGTGGCATTGGCCGTAAGATTTTCAATATAGTTATTCGCCCGATCCTCCCGTGATATTTGGATCGGCCCAGTTGTCGTATTGCTAGCACTGCTAAATTGGGGATAGACTCGAACTTCATGATTAGGATCATTGTAAAAAGTATATGTAGTATAGGCCGGAGGTGTGGCAGCGGAATAACGTGGATCGGTCGCGGACACAGTTCGTCCAAGATCATCAACCCCATAAATAGTGACCAAATTTAAGGCTGTCGGCAGCCCACCCGCACGCGTGGGAGCAGTTACTTGGGGGCTCGTAATTAAACTTGGATCGGCATCAACGACGTGCTCAATTACACCACCCTTAGCATTGTCATACGCCGTATAGGTGAGATACCCTTCGGGATCTTGCGTCCATACCACGTTGCCGAACTGATCAAAGAACTCGACGGTGGAATCACCCATCGTTCCACCTGGGCCATTTTGGCCGCTCGCGATGATAGCGCGGGCGGTAGTGCGAGACGACATTTGTTGGGTTCCTGTGTACCAAGCGTAAGTATACGTCGTTTTTTCCGGGCTTGCTCCACTAAGACTAGGACTTCGATAGACCGTTGTGCTGGCAATCGGATAGGTGGTCATGCTACCCGCGGTACGGGCGTAATATGTCTGACTCCACACTTTAAAACGGTTCGATGAACCCGTTGCTAGTACCGCCCCCTGCTGGACATACTCCGCTTGACTGTAGCCAGCGACATCTCCGTCCACAGTGTTTCCGGCAGTGCCGTCACCCAAAGTACCGGTAGAAGAACCATAAGTGTAAACATGTACGAGCCCTAAAGAGTCCCAAAGATAGGAGGAACTTCCGGATATTCCGAACCCTAGCAGGTCATCATTTGTATCATCCCAATACGCACTTGGAACCACAGCCGACATATTGGCGGTGCCTGAATGAAAAGCAGACGTTTCAGCTTTCCAGAGAAGCCTTCCTTGGGTATCAAATCTACAGAAAACTGGAAAGTCTCTGTAGGTGGACGTGCCCGGATTCGACGGGTCCACATACACCCGATGCACCTGCAGCATGACCTCGCCCGCATAATTTGTATAAACGTAATTGACATTTCCGTCGGGCAATGTTTCCGTAGTCTCTTGCGACCACTTGTTCATGTCATTGCTGGGGGAGCGAGGATTGGCAGTATAGCTGTACTGGTATATGCCTTGCCCGGATGAACCAGAGCAAGAACACCCGGCACCTTGGGCGATTTCTTTTGTCGCACGATGACTACTGTCATACTCAAAATAATTATCGGCATAGGCGCCTACAATTGTATCACTTATCCCGTCAAAGATAGCGCTCGGATTTGTGGGCATACTCAACGATTGAGCTGCCTTTAAACGCTCACAACTCTGAGGCCCAAGCACATATTTCAGACCCCGGATATATCCCGATACGTGATCGGTCGGCGTGTAATAGCGGTAATATTTCATATCTAAAATATGGGTGCCCGACACACCGTCTGCGCCGTCTTCTATAGCAACGAATTTCAAATCTCCCTGATTACCAAAAGATTCAATTCCATCATAATAGGTGTACTTTGCGAGTCGAATGATCGCTCCAAAACTGCTCCCAGTTGAACGTTTATAACTAACCGTGTTAATCAACCCCCCATTTGCTCCGCCGCCGATATAAGAATAGACCCATTCCTCTTGGAACGAACTACTTGCCGCAGTTCGAACGATCGTCGCCATACCATTGTTATAGGCAACCGACGTCGTGTTACCAAACGAATCCGTTATTTGTTTGAGCACACCCGGGCGGTGAGCGGTTTGAATAAAGCCATAAAAGATTGCCGTCGTGCCAAGGGCATCGGTTTCGGTAAATTCATCGGAACCACTGTTATGTGTCAATGCCGAGGTTGCATAATAATGAGGAACCCCCACCCCTGTCGATGAATAATAGTCGTAATATGTGGCTGCCGTGCCCGTTTGAACCTTCGCGATGAGGATGGATGAAACCTGTACCAGACTCGGTAGTTGGGAGGGAATCCAAGAATTTCCGATTCCATCTTGAAAAGACGTTATGGTTTGATTGGAAAAACTACGAGTGAAGTTGTAACCACCGATCGCTGAGGAGGTCAGGTCCACTTCCGAAAGTTGTACAGCACCATCAGAATAAAATATTGGCTTTTCAGATGTCTGGGAGGATGCGTTTGAACTATTTCCATTGCCTGCGCGGGCCCCTTGCACCCGGATGGGCATTTGTCATTGGATGGACTCGCCGTAGGAGAAATGCTCGGGACACTAAATGCGCCTGTTTCCAGGAGAGTGCCATGATATACTTCCGCGATTTGATATTGGAACGTGCCGCTTGATATATTTACTAAGGCTGTACTGTTTCCACCGTTGACAATGTAAAAATCATGGCCATTTGTAGTAGGATTAAACGCCTCTCCCCATCCCTCTCCGTTCGTATTTGTGTGCATTTGGACGATTATAGACGCATCATCACCTGAAATAAAATTGAGCGCGGCCGTGAATGTTACACTTGCAGGATCATACGACAGAGGGGTAGCAGTAACTACATCGGATGCCACTGCGATTCGCGACGCAAACATCAGTAAAAAAAACAATGCTGGAAACAAACTAAACGTCATAAAGACAGCGTTAATACGCATCAATGATCGCTTGGGCCGGAGCCAGCAGGGGAGAATGCGAGCACTAAACATAAGAGTCTCCAGAGTTTCAGCAAACAATGCCAGATTTATCGAGCGCCGACACAACCTCAATTCAATAAATGTGGGGAAAGTCACGGGCTTGTACCAGACAATGCGCGAGAAGTATCCCACTCCATCGATATTGTGTTGAGTCGGTTAACCATTTCATTAATCTGTCGAATTTGTGTTTGATCTGTGACCCATTCTCTGGCACCCACTATTGCCTGAGCGCCATTTTTATATTCTCGTGATGCTGCGTAGATGCGTCCAATCATTAGGATAACTTTTGTACGCATTTTGTCATCGGTCGCGGTGGCAAGCGCCTTATTCGCATATTCCAATTCGAGGCCAAGGAACTGCCCCCGGATTCGAGGATCGTACGCCAACTGAAGCCATAAGCTTGATTCAAAGTTAGATTGACGAAATGTTTCAGCAACGCCATGAATTAAGGGAGAAATTTTCGCCGTAAGGCTTGATGGATCAAGTAGCAAATCATTGGATGCCTTTGTCACCACTGCCGACCAATATTGGTCGGCACCAGCGAGCGACATATTTTGTTTTATTAAGTCAAGTGAAGCTCTCTTGGATCTTTGAACGTCCACGCCAATTACAAAAGCGGCACTGGTATCAACCAGTACTTGTTGCGCGTAAATACGATCGACACTTTCCGTACCCCACTTTGCGCACGCCCCATATGCTTTGACGGCACCATCTACAGCGTCCGTGCCTTTTTGAAGGCTGTTGGCTGCCTGAACGACTGATGCCCAAGTTCCAACGAATTGTTTCTGTTGGGTTGCCGCGGCGGCGTCCCATTGAACGGCATTGAGCAATCGTTGAGCCCTGGCGAAAGCATGGGCACGCACAGCTCCTAAAAGAATGAAATCCTGTTGACTTTTTTCAAGTCCAGTTTTCGGGACTGGATTATTGAACGCAATGTCAATCTGAGGATTAATCAAAATAGCATTATCTGCGTGTGATTCAGCACAGTTTACCAAAGCGGCCTGGGCCAATATATTTCGACAATGAATTACTCGCGGCAACAATGCAGGTGTCAGGGACGTAACGGCTGCTCGTGTTTGAGGAATAGTTCGCAGTTGGTTCCATACCGTAATAAGATTTAGCGCTACCTGATCAAAGTATTGGTCGTCCAGTCTTTCCGTCAATTGTTTCAACAAAATGACACACGCCTCTTGCTTCTGCTTTCCGAAACTGGCTTCACGTAGGCAATTGGCTGCCAAAGGTGCAATTGCCTGAGTAAAACGCATCTTGGCTTGAGGTGCTGCCGTCTCGGCTTCTAGCTTTCCCCACTCCTCCAGTCCCTCTGCCACTTCTCCTGCTAAGAAGTGCGCTTCTATAAGTGCAGCCAGATCGTTGACGTTATCTTGTGTGACCAACGCTTGCTTATAAAATGATACATTTCGCAATGCCTCAGGCGGCGTAAAGAAGATTCCTGTTGCTTCAATTTGTTTGTTCGATGCTTCAAATAAATCGATGTTGCCGGCTGTAAATTTTCCAACGGTCATCAGAAATATATTTTCCATCGAATTGTTTTCTCGCAAGGTGCTAGCATCATCTGCGTAGTTCAAAAGATTCCAAACATCCATTAATGCCGCAGGAATTAGCGGAGGAAGAGTAACTTTCCGTCCCTCTATTTTGGAAGGCCATTGATATGACGTACCGAAGTCGTCCCACGACGTAACCTGTGAATCTTTTCGAATCAGGCCTGGGAATGTTGCCGTGAGTTTAATGATTGCCCGCTTTTGCGGATCATAGTAAAGATCAAAGACGGCGTCATGCGTTGTCATCCGCCGTTGCAGATTCGAGGGATGTTGGCTCGACTTATCAAGTTTTGGGTCCGCCCTTAGGTGAGTTACTTGCACGCCCTCAAGTGTTTCTGTGCCTATTAACGATACGGCTCCCAACCCATTGATAAACTGCCGAGGTAGAAGATTCATGTGAAGGAGATAATATCCCATTTGGTAGTCACCTACCGGCCAGCTGCGGAGGGTGTCATATTGGAACCGCAGTCCTCCTAGTTGATTGTCTTTCCCATAGGGAAGAACGTAGGCATCTTCCCCATTATTGAACAAGACCAACCCTTCATTAAGGGAGGGGGATTTGGCCTCCGACTTCCAATACCAGCTTCCACCGTTCTTGCCATTCCCAGAGATGCCCGTTGTCCATTCTTCTGCCGGCATATCTTTCCGGGCACTTTTGGTGGTCCATGTGCCGGTGGCACCGGCAGCCTTGGCTTCGAGTTGGCTGATGATCTGTTCGACGTCTGGAGATTGCTGCCGCACCGCAACGCTTTCAGGTACCGCGGCCAATGCCGATCGACCCGCGAATGTGACTGCCGTGGCCAGGCACAAGATTGCGGCTGGGCGAGTAAGGATTGAAAAGGCCATGGGCAATCTCCAGGAAGTTTAATCTTGAAAAAGTGGCGAATGGACAGTGCGGGATTGGAATGCTATTGGGGAAGAACGGAAGCCGGCCGTGTGGTGACGTGCTGGACACGAGGCAGCGGGTACGGTGCGGGCATATCGGCCGATTCTAAGGATGCAATCACGTGCATATTCAACTGGGAATTCGCCACGGTCGCCTGAACTTGGGACCATTGGAAGGAATTGAGTATTTGAGGAGCAGCGGCAAGTAAACCCGGCCCTCCGCTGCTACGAGCGGCAGTATCCAATTGCTGAATCTGCTCACTGGTAAGTCCGCTGACGTAACGAAAAGGTCCCGGGACGCTCGTAGCGCCCGCCACTCGTTGTGAGGCGGCATTTGTGCGGGCGGCTTCCCAGAGGGCTTGCTGGTCCGAGGTGAGAAGACTGTTGATCTGGCGGACTAAAGGACTCATGACATTGGCACGCTGAGCTGCTGAGTCGGCGACGTTCTGCTTCAATGTCGGCAGGGAGGCAAGCGTCGTGTCGTCACCGGATCCGACGTTGATGCTTCGCACGGCCTCTTGTAGCGCATGTTTCGCCGATTGACAGTTCGCATCCGCCGTTGCTATCGCATCAATGGAAGACGCGGCAAATGTCTTCACGGCCGTAAATATCTGGTGAGCGGTTGTTGAAGATACGCCCAAGGCGGCGAGATCCCGCGTGTCTAATGCCAGTTCCGCGCGGAGAGACCGAAGTCGCTGGTAGGTGGCGATTTGTGATGCGGATACCGCGGGATTTGTCGTAGCCACGGGAATTTGGCTGACAGACATTTGCGAGTTCATAGCCGCATCCGCATGCGCCTTCCTCGAATCCAGCCCTCGCTGAAATATCGCGACCAAGATCGCCAAGATCAAAACGGGAACCGCCGTTACCAGCGCCCAATGTCGTCGTACCGCCGCCATGCGACACCATTCTTTCTTGCAATTTAGATGCGAAAAGTTAGAACCGCTTCATCGCGCACAAGTGTGTTTAATCCTCGGGGATTCTCACTCCAACACAAAAAATAAACCAAATAATCCAAGGAAAATGAAGCGCTCGCGAGACCATGCAAGCACGGAAAACTTACCGTTGTAATCGCCTTCAAAAGTTGAGTTGAGGTGATGGGGTACCTTTTACCTTCCCAGTCCGCGAAGCGTCAACAACAAAATAAAATATTTCTATCTTTTTTGTATTGCGATCCATCAAGTGTGCGTTACATTCCCAACGCCCATTTAATTTTCTCGGAACCTGTTTTGAGAAGTCATATCCTACTTCTCAAACATGCTCTCAAAGATAATTTGTACCAGCGTATTCATTTATACGCCGACTTTCCCCTTCGCTACTTTTGAGTTGCCGGCATCGTTGTATCCGGCGACACCGCATCCCCGAAGCGAATGAGCACGCGGGTTGCCCAGGATTGCCAGGTAACGTCGGTACCGCGAATGGCGATGGTTCGTAGATGTTCGACGGTTTTTTCGTCCACTTCGTCAAGGCGTACTTGGATGCGCGTGGCTGCCTGAAGGGCATCCATCGATTCGGGAGACAGTGCCAATGCCTGATTGTACTGCGCGAGTGCATTTTGGAATTGGCCAGCATTTTCGTAGACGAGCCCGAGATGGATACGCGGCGCGGGGTCGTTGGGCATGAGGTGCAGGGCCTGATCGAGGCACTTGGCGGCTTCAAAGTAGTTGCCTTCGTTCAAAAAGAGGATGCCTAGATTGTTGTAGGCGGGGCCATCGTAGGGATCAGCAGCGATGGCACGCTGAAAGAACATCTTGGCCTGTTGGGGGTCTTTGGCAGCAATGCCTTTGGCGTTAAGTTCGGAGGCCGTGGTGCTGCCGGATTTATCGTGCGGAACGGTTGAGCATCCGGGAATCGTCCCTAAGGCACCCAACTCAACAAGCACGGCCAGGCATATCGCAATGGTCGGGATTCGGATGACCGAGCAATGATTTAATCTGGGATTGAACATACATTCCTTCTATTTATCGGGTCGTCGCTTCGAGCCAATCGATTTCAAGAACGAGAGACCACTCTTGAGAGCCCGAAGGGGTGAGATCCGCTGATTCCACCCAGACGGGTAGATCGGCACGTTCGAGTGCGTCAACAATCATGCCTGCCTGTTTGAGTGAAAGACCGGTCAATTCAATTCGCTCCTGTTCACGGGAGACTGCTGTTTGTCCCACGGAGCCAAGCGAATGGATCGATTGAGAACGTAATGCATGATCGGCCACGGAGGCCTCATGAAGGCTCCGATCGATAAGTGCCGAGACGCGCTGGCTGGTACCGCTGATACTGGTGGGAGTCAGGAGCGGCGGCATCAAATTCACCAGATCGGCAGCCGCGTGCTTGGCGCGGGCAACGTTTTGAGAATTTCTGGCGGCGAGGTCAGTTGGCGCTGCGGGATTCACTGATCGACCACCACAAAAATAGGGCTGCAATCACCAGCGCCGCGACGGCAAGCCAAAGTGGCTGAACAGAGCGGATCCACGGCGGCAAATGGGCGTCTGCAGGACGTTGTGAGGCAATTGTGGTCATCGCATCACCATCCTTACCGAAAAGCTCACAAGGCCGCCACCACCCGCGCTCAATCGCATCGGATCGGCCTTGAGACTCGAAAGGGAATCCCAGGCCGCTTCGAGGCGACGCGCGTTCGGCTTGGGACTTGACGTCTCCGTCGATCCACAACTCGCGGCCTCGCGTGCGAAGCGACGAGACTGCAACCGTGAGATCGGGAGGGAGGTGCTCTATCAAGGCTGCCCACGCGGCGAGGATGCTGGGACGAGTGGGTCCAAGTACCGGGAGCATACCCGCGCGGCACGCCAACTGGCGGCTTGTTGCTCTAGGGTGGTGACGGCGAGTGGGGGCATCAGGGACGCGCCTTGGGCTTGGTGCCATAGGCTGGCAATTTGTTCCTGGGCGACCAGAGTCTGCTTTTGTGCAGCACGCGCGCTCGCGAGATTTGCCAAAGCGAAGAGGGCCATCGCGATCGCCCAAATAAAGAGGACTGCGGCGAGTGGCAGCTCGATTTGACGCTTCAGCAAGGAAGAGCCATAGAGGCCGCGTAAAAGGTTGAGACTTTCCGAAGGATCGATCTCCTGGAGCTGATGAGCGGCCCGACCCGGAAAATGGATCACGGACGGAGCGAGGGCCGTATCGAATCCCGTTAACGCAGGTGCGCTGCGGCACGAATACACGCGGGCGCGGTCAATCGCTCGTTCCCGAGACGTTACATCCATTTTCGTACGTCCAAGTTCCACACGCACACATCCATCCTGCCAAGTGACAGTATCAACGTCTTGATGGATATCTTCTTCCAGGGCTGAATCGATCAGTGCACTGGCCTGCGTCCACACACCTTCAAGTGAAAGTTTTGCTTCCTGAGCCGCCTGTTGCCACTTCGTAAGGATAGCTTCTGAGAATCCGCAGACCCACGCGGTGTCAGGCCCCAGTGGTATGGCTGCGGTCTGGAGTTCATCGAGTGCGACAGGACAAGCCGTCTCCAGTTCATTGGCAGCGGCCTTGGCAAGCGTCGTGGTCCATCGACCTTGGGGCCGGCCTGCAACGACGTAGAAACCCCCAGGCAAAACCAACCGCCATCGGCAACGTGCGAGAATCGCCTTGGCGCTGGGATGTTGATCAATCTCCTGGCGCAGCGACAGCACGGCGGATTGCCATACCAGGGAGGGGATTACCTCCGACCCTTGGTAAGCAAAGACAATCGATCCCGATTGCTCCTGCGTGGACCAAAACACGCAGGCGTCCTTCCGACCGACGTGAAGGGTAGCTCGCAATTGTTTTGAAGGACTGAAAATCATGAACCCTTCTTCCCCACCTGGACGGGAAACTCCTGCCCCTGGAGTTCGAGGATGACCTGTCCCTCGGTGATACTTTTGACCGTTGCCCCATCGATCTGGCCGCCGGGCCGGATGCTGACGAGTTTTTTAGTGACTCCCGAGCGGATGTATGCGGAAGGTATCTCGCCCGGGTTCACGATGGTGGCGACAACTTCTACGTCGGGAGGATGCACTTGCTGGATCACCGGTGCGACTGATGCGATGGGCGTGGGCGGTTTCACATCCTGACGCAGGGATCGGGACGCGAGCACCGCGATAAACTCTGGACGGGATGCCGGTGTCGTGCGGGGAGTTGGTGTTGGCAAACCGAGGGACTCGGGTGCGTTTGCTCGATGCGTGAAGAGGACCCAGCCAAGAAAGATTATCGCCAGGGCGAAGCATCCCCATCCGCCGATGTGCAAGGCACGGACGAATATTCGGAAGCGGCTGGCGTTTGATGGAAACGTTTTCATGAGATCGGCACCGATTCTACAGGATCGGTCGGACCTCCAGTACTTGCCCCTCTTTGCCTACACTGAGTACTGCCAGGTAGAGGGCGCTGACGCTACCGCGGTGAATCCGAATGAGGAGTTCCAACGACTTGGGTGCAAACACGGCTACTTCGTTTAATAACTGACTTTGGTCCTCAGAGAGGCTCAATTCATCAAGGAGTTGTTTGAGGTCATTGATCGGCCCGGTCGCGCACACACGCAATATCCCGGAAATCTGCGCATCGGTGAACGTTTTGAATCGTGCTTGTAACACTTCGCGAGAGGCTCGATTGAGATCGAGATGGCCCTCTCCCCAGACGGTCATGATATCGAAGGGAACCAGGGTTTGGGCGGTGCGGGTGTTGGTCTCCCGTGTCACGTACGCATCCTGGGCCGTGATGTGCCGTGGTGCCAGGATGACCTCCAAGGCCGTATCGGCAGTCACCAGCAGCTTGGCGGCAGGGTTCTCCGCCAAGGTGACAGGGCTGGCCTGGTTTTGCCAGAACGTGACCCAGTCCGCTTCCGGCACAAGTGCAATCGAGAGTTTGTTCTCGGTGCTCGTCGGAGTGATCTCAACAGACACAGGGACGGTGGTGGAACGATCCCCGAGCGTCCAGGAGACCGGTCGGAGTAAATCGTCGATGTTGAGTTTGGGATCGCAAGAGCGCTCCTGCCACTGGCGAGCGACTCCTTCGGCGACCCCGCGTGATTCGGCGGCGAAGGTCACGGAAGCGGACGACATCCGAACGACCGTCGTCTCGAGCATCTGCCTCGCGAGCACCGTCACGGCCAAGACGAGAACCAGCATCGTGAGCAGCAGAGTAATGCCTCGACGATGGCGGGGTGGATGTTTTGCGTGTGCTTTCAAACGCAGGTGATTCACGGCGGCATCTCCAGGGGAGATTCCGTGCCCGCTTTGTTGCTCTCCATGCCCGAATCACTCGCTTGGTCGGACTTGGCCGGTGCCCGCTGAAGCAAAGAAACCCAAAGCGAGAACTCGTTCGTGCTGGTCAAAGTGGTTTGCTGAATCCGCAAGCGGCCCGGACGAACATCCGCAGTCGGGCCTGCCGGCACAGGTGTGTCCCGAACCGGGAGAGCTGCCGTGGCGCCATCGAAATCGATGCTCCACTGGGTTAGATGTTCGGCCAGCACATAACGGGAAGTGACGGGGTCGTGCCATCCCTTGGCATAGCGGACCAGTATCAGTGGCCCGGCATTGTGATCGGCCTCCAGACAATAGCGGACTTCGCTGGGACCACGGCTTAATGAATTTAAGTCCGTCCCACTCGCACGGCAGAAAGTCTCGAGAATGAGTTCCGGATAGGGCTGGGCCTCTGATGCGGCCAGTATTTGAAAGACCGGCACGCCGCATTTGGAGGGGCTGACCAATTCCTGAAGATCGGCCTGAAGCGCACGCTGCCACAACGGGGGGATACTGGACGTGGTTGCAAAGATCGGATGTGGCTTGAGCAAGCTGGTGAGCAGAGGAAGCACCATGCCCAGCACCAAAACGCTTAAGACAAGGGTCACCATCAATTCGATGAGGGTCAGGCCGCACCGGCGGTCGTTTGCGCCAGCGGCGAGATATCCGTACTTGCGCGACGGGTCGTTCATTGGCTCCCCGCAGACGTCACTGGCGTTTGGGGCAGGTCCAGTCGTAATGAAAACGTGACCGGCGGATCGTCGTCAGAACGTAGGATATGCAAAGACCGCCATGAGGTATCCGGAGCGAATCCCGGCCCCGAGACCTCCATGGCGGATAAGGGTTCCAGCGTCCATCGTGGCCCCGTTTGATGAGGAAAAAAACCAGAGTTCCCTTGAGTCCAGGAAGCATTGGCTAATCTCGCGGATTGCCATGCAAGAGCGAGGTCTAGTGCCATCCGCGAGTGCTGTGCTTCGGATGCGGCCTTGCGTCTGTGGACAGAGACGCGCAGTACGCTGGAGAGCACCAGCGTGACAATGACCAGACTGACCAGCACTTCGATCAAGGTGCCGGCACGGCGGTGGGGCCAAATCGTAGATGTGGATAATTCCAGCACGTCACGTCCCTGCCGTATCCAAAGATGCATCGCTCGGGACTATGGGTGCCGCAGATGGTAAGTCCTGCAGTGCAATCTTGTGCGTCTGGCCCTCAGCATCCCATTCGACAAAAACTGCATCGGCGAGACCGTGGGGATAGACGATGAGATTTACCGACTGGGATTGTTCGCCGTTCACCCCACAGATCATGTGGGCATGTACGGCGACAAGATGGAGGGACCAGAGCGTCTCGCCGTGCGCATCGAAGATCGCCACATCCAGCGATTGATTGTCCGATGCGGCGTGCCACACGACCGCCCTCTGTCCTGCCTGAGCGGTCGCCAAGGCCAACTGCCACGAATTTTTAATTTTGGCTCCCACATCCTCTGCATTCGCTCGAGACAGAAGAAGGCGTACCGAGGGAACGACGCCCGTTGCCAATCCCCCCAGAATGGCGATCACGACCAGTAATTCCACCAGTGTCAGGGCCCGGCGATTGTGTTGCCGGTGAGCGAGCTTTAACTGTGTCTCGACCGTGGGCATGATTAGGGACTCGCGATGGGGTTGGTCGTGGCTTGAGCAGTATCCCAACTGTAGATGTCCGCATTTTCGCCCTCGCCGCCTTCGACGCCATCGGCCCCCAAGCAGATCAGGTCGAACTTGCCGTGCTGGCCCGGAAACATATAGACGTAAGAGTGGCCCCAGGGGTCGGCGACTTTGCTGGAGGTAAGTAGTGCCTCGCTTTGACCCGGGATCGGCCTCGTGAGGGCGGCAAGGCCATCCTGCTGGCTTGGGTAATCGCCGGTAAGCAGTTTGTACTGTTCCAGGAGTTCCTTGAGCTTGGCGACTTCCTGCACCGCGATCTTGTGCTTGGCGCTTCCCAGAACGCCGGTGTAGTTCACCGCAAGGACTGCGGCCAAGACTCCCAGGATCGCGAGCACCACCAGCACTTCCATCAGGGTGAACGCACGTGACCGAGTAGGTCCCTTCGATTCTTGCGCTAAAACGTCCGCTCTCAGAATGCACCTCCGAGTTTGATAATAGGTAAGAGTGCCGCGTAGGCGATCATGCCGACGAACGCGCCAATGATCAGGATCATCAACGGTTCGAGCACCGCAGCCAAGCGGCTGGCGCTTTTATTGGCGGCCGCTTCAAAGCGCTGACCCACGCGCTCCAGGACCGGCACAAGATCACCTGCCGCCTGACCGACAGCCAGAGCCCGCCACAACCACGGCGGAAAGCCTGTCGCACGTGGATCTTCTGGTGCGGGTGCCGCCCGCTCTGAAGACTCGAGATCGTGGCCCTCGAGAAGATGATCTTTAAGGGCGACCGCGGCCCTTGCGACAGGCCCTTCGCCAGCGGTCTTGCCCGCTAGGACAAGGGCGGCGGGCAGATGGATTCCGCTGGCCAGAAGCGTTCTCAGGACCAGACAAAACTGAGCGAGCTGCCAGTTCCGCCACGCATTGCCGACCACGGGAATCTTGATCGCCCAGCGTAAGAGCGTGCGTTTCAAAACGGTGTTGCCGCGATTGAGCACAATCAGCGCGAGGATTCCTGCGCAAATCGCCGGCACGATTCCCATACTGATGCAGCGGCCCGCCACCACCAAGATCCGCGTGGGCAAGGGGACATGTCCGCCCGCCGCCAGGAGCATCGCATTTAAGTTCGGAATGACCGTGGTCGTCAGAAAAACAATGACCGCAGAGCCGAACACAAACAAAAACGCGGGGTAGGCCAGCGCCCGGCGAAGGTGGACAGAAGATGCCCCGCCATTCTTCGCCGCGTGCAAAATCGCGAAACTGCCTGTGCCAGTTCCCCCGAGTTCTCACCTGCCTGCAGAAGCGCCACATCCACCGCATCGAAATGCTGCCCGAACGCTTCCATCACTGCCGACATCGGACGGCCCATGCGAACGCCTTCGTGCAAGGCATGGACAACCGACAGCGTTCGCCCCGACTTGCCTTTGTTGCGCGAGCCTTGGGCCAAACTGTCCCACGCCTCTTCCAAAGGGACGTGGCTTTCGAGCAGGGTGAGAAGATTTTCAAAGCTATCCAGGACTTGGCTGCGCTGGCGGAGCGCAATCATGCGTCCGACGAGTGTGGTGATCGGGGTTCGCCAGGAGCGCTCGCTGGTCATTGCCAGCGTATCGAGGCCCGTCGTGCGGATACCGCGGCGCAGGAGTATCGACCGGGCCTGGCGCGGGGTCTCGGCTTGAATGACGCCGCGAACGCGGCGCGAGGCGGGATCGAGTGCGGTATACGAAAAAACTGGCACGTATAGCGGTCCCTGCGTGAAAGGATGTTCTGTTAAAGTCGTAGCGGAACTTGCAAGCGAGTGTATCGGCGGGCCGCTCCAGCGCAAAAGAAAAGTGATGCGCTGCGTGACTTTATGGCAAGGCGGGTCAGGGCTCTTCGTCGAGAGCTTGTGTGCCAAGGACGCGGTGTAGTTCGGCGTCGGTGGTCATGCCGGAGGCAATAAGTGCTTTGCCCTGGCTCCACAGGGTCGCCATCCCTTGCTTGATCGCCATTGCTTCCAACGCATCGGCGTTCGCGGATGCGAGAATCTGCTCGCGAATCTCCGGGGTCGCGGGGAGCCACTCGTAGAGGCCGATGCGGCCCGAGAAGCCGGTATCGCCGCAGGTCTTGCAACTCGGGACAGACGTTACCGGCACGGATGCAATCCCTTTGCAGGCGGTGCAGGTCTTGCGCACCAGGCGCTGGGCGAGCACGCCGATCAGGCTCGACGCGATCAGATACGGTTCGATGCCCAGGTCCGCGAGGCGTGCCACGGCACCGGCAGCGTTGTTGGTATGCAGAGTCGTGAGCACGAGGTGGCCGGTCATGGAGCTTTGGATCACCATGCGGGCGGTGGGTTCATCCCGGACTTCGCCCACCAGAATCACGTCCGGGTCCTGACGCAATACATGCCGGAGGGCACTCAGGAACGTCATCCCTTTTTTGGTGGCGACCTGGGTTTGGCTGATACCCTGCAACTGGTATTCGACGGGGTCTTCCAGGGTGAGGATGTTCTTTTGCGTGCTGTTTAATTGTGCCAGGGCGCTGTAGAGCGTGGTGGTTTTGCCCGAGCCGGTGGGACCGGTCACGAGGATCAGGCCATGGCTGCGGTGGATCGATTCGGTAAACGACTGCTCGATCTTCTCGGGCATGCCGAGTTCTGAGAGGTTCTTGAGCTTGGCGGTTTGTTCGAGGAGGCGGATGACCACCCGTTCGCCGCAGGTGGTGGGAAGGGTGCTCACCCGAAGGTCGATTTGGCGGCCGCCATCACCGCCGACGCTGACGCTGGTGCGGCCGTCCTGCGGCAGACGCTTCTCCGCGACGTCCATGCCGGCCAGGACCTTGATTCGACCAACGATCTGCTCATAGAGGGCCGGATCAGGGCGATAGAGATTGTGCAGAACGCCGTCGATGCGGTAGCGGATGACCAGCGACGCATCGGGATAGGGATGGACGTGCAGGTCACTTGCCCCTTTGGCCAGTGCATCAAAGAGCAGGGCATCGACGAGCTTGGCGACCGGGGCTTTGTCACCGGTGGCCAAAAGGTCCCGATCGAAGAGGTTTTGGAGTTCCTGTTCGATGTTGGGGGTTGTGGAGGGCGAGTTATCGGCAAGGGCCGATTGGCGGAGGGCGTCGGACTGGGCCATCTGTTCCTGATAGGCACGGCTAATGGCGTCACGAACTTGCACTTCCGGGGCCGTGATGAGTTCAAGGGGTGCATCGAACAGCAGCGAGAGGTTGTCGATAGCGGCTGCGGTGGCGGTTCCAGCGGTCAGGCAATGGATCGCCGCGACGCCATCGGCGTCCAGGGCTTCTTGCGTCGGTAACAGCAGGTGCTCGCGAGCGAACTCGAAAGGCACCAGGGCAGTCAGGGAGGATGGATGGTTGGTGGCGATCCTTATGATCCTTGATTGCGGGCGGTGATGAGCATGCTGTTCGTGACGATAGCATACATCGAAAGCTGGGAGAAAAAATCAAAGGTTCTCCCCACAGCAAAATTGAACGCTTCTTCCGCACCTCCGACTCTGGGGGTGCCGCGTGCTTACCGGCCTTTCGCAAAGAAACATGCAACGCAGGATAACTATCGGCAGTGGTACAACCATCACCGCCCCCATAGCGAAATAAACGGCCTGACACCCGATGAGGCATGCAAGGCACCGAACCGCCTCCACCTATTTCCTTCCGCGAACGTGACGCAATTAGGCCGCGAATTCAAATCCATCGCGTCCGTTGCCGCGGCGATCCATGGTTGCCGGTCATTGAAATCTCGGTCACCCGCAACGCGGCCTGATCTCGGATTGGCTATTCACTTGTCAAATAGGTGCGCCGATTTCGCGCGCACTGAGTCGGAAAATCACGCACGACATAATATTTGAGGCAGTTTGCTTCTCGAAAATTTACAACCGCCGGAGACCGCACAACAAAGAATACCGTCTAACTACCGAACAAGTTGCTCGACAAGCTTCTGGGCCGCTACAGAGACGCTACAGCCTTATAAAAACTTTTCATTTATTTCTATAGGTTGGGAGCAAAAGAAACGTTGACATAGGTAAATTAACTCCGGCAGTTGCATTTTTCCACGAATTGCAAGAAAACCTAGGATGACTTTATCGAACTGAAGCTCTATCTCTGTTTCACCTTTTGTGATCACATCGGCGATCACAAATACGGCTGCAGTCCAAGCAACGACTTGCCGATCATTCATTGGTATATTCAGGGACTCCTGAGCCGCATACGAGGCTAACATTTCCGAGAATGAAAATGCGACATCATACCAGTTGCCGGAAAAATCTCCATTGAGAATACTCAGAAGAGCCTCATGTGATAGATGTTGAATGTCAATTCCGCCGTCTCTTTCAAATTGCTGCACCAGTACTTGATTTGAAAACGGTTCCCCAGTCAGTCGGAGCCATAGCTGTTGTAAAAGAAAAATGTCTGTACTTGTCATATTTTTAGCGTTCCCTGTTTAGCCCATGCATTATGGCAAAGTTGCAGCTTTAGCAGCACATTTTGCGGCCGCGATAGTTTTATTTGCCAGTTCCATTTGGTGCCCTTTTTCTGCCACAGCACTTCCTCTCGCAATGCTCCCTGCTAAAACATAGTCACATTTCATTTGTAAATAAGCTGCGCGACCCGCCACCTCGGCGGCGAGACAAGCGCCATTCGCCATAGCGTCCGCCTTTGTTGGGCAATTGCCACACCCTCTGCAATTCAAGGCTTTATAAGCCGCATAAGTTGCCGTGCATTTAGTTACCTTTAATAGGAATTCCTTTGCGGCAGCTTTCGCTTCAGTGCTCAGAAGATCACCGGCCGTTTCAAGAATGAATTTAACCTCTCCCACATCACCCGAGGCTATAGCTCGTAGCAAAGTAATCGATATACTGTCATCCAAACCGGACGCATCGGTTAGGTCGACAGGTGAGCTTCTCAAGTAGAGATAAAGGTCGGGCCCCGGTATATACTTTAATGGATCCTCCTGCATAAACCTCCCGAGCGTCGGACTTAGCATTCGCGCCCGGTTGTAGATGAGCCCACTCTCCTCGTCATGCACCAACCCCTGATGCCCAACCTCGTTGATGCCCCAAGGCTCAACGACGCTCCCTGTGGCCACGACGCGCCCGCTCATGCTCGTCGGCGTGTAACAGCCCGGATCATTGCTGCCCGAGGAGGCGAACACCTGCCGCTGGCCGTAGGCCGAGTATTCATATCTCTCAGCAAGGTTGCCGCTGGCGTTCACGACCCCCAGCACATTGTAATTCGCATCCTGACACAGCCAATAACTCGTCCAACTCGCCGCCCCCCCCGCGCCCGTGGGATTCGTGTTCACCCGTGTCTGCACCGCCTCATCGACGTAGCTCAGGCCCCACACGCGATCCTTGATCGATTGGTTCGAGCCGTTGCGTTCCTCAATGTTGCTCTGGCCCGCGTAGTAATCGTGGTACGTGCAGTCCATGCTCCCCGTCCCGCTGACCGCCTTGACGATCCGTCTCCCCGCCGCGTCGTAGCTGTAGGTGCCGCTGGTCTGCCCGCTGTGCAGCGTGCCGCCGGAGTCCCGATACGCATGAGCGGTCGTCTTCAACCGATTCCACGCATCGTAGGTGTAGCTCTGCGTGCCGTCATAGGTGAGGTTGCCATTGGCATCGTAGGTGAGCGTGTCGGAGGCATAGCCGCTGGAATCCACGGTGAAGTGCTCCTCGAGTTCCGTCGTGTCGAAGCTGCTGGTGCTGCTGTTGTAACTCTTGATCGTCAGGTCATCGATGGCCCCGGGGCCTGCGGGCCAGAATCCGAGCCTGCCGCCATTACCGCTAAAGGAGCTGGAAATGAAACAGGCTGCGGTGGAGGACCAGGTGGAGTCGGTGGGGGTACCGCCGGGATTGACGAGGCGTTTGACCGAGACGGTGCCGCCGTTACAGGTGACTCTCACCCAGATCACGTCGGCGTCACTGGTGGCCGCGAGGTTCGAGGTCGTGGCGCTGACTGATGAAGCCAGTTGGCCCTTAGCCATCTGCGAGCCGGTCACCGGTGTGGAATACGGAACGTGCGGCACCTCCAGATACGCATAATCCTCCGGCCCTTGAGCGTTAAAGACAAAACCCACCTCCGTATAGGGAGAGCCTGACTCGCCGGTGAAGGAGAAGGTCGCCTGAAAGTTCTGCAGGTTCAAGTTCTTGAGCAGGATTGGACGTTTGGCTCCGCCGTAGACAGAGGTATGCAGGCGGCTGGTGGACGGGTCGATGGCGCCAAACCACCAGTCCTCGGTGTTGCTGTTGGCATAATTATCCCACCGGCCCGCCATGTCCGAATGCTCATGCGCGGGGAATACCTTCACCCACTCAAAGCGCGTGCCGGCCACCGTTGTATACAGGCCCATTTGTCCCGAGGCAAAGCCGTTAGCGAGGGTTTGATAGAGCACTTGGCCCGATTGGCCGCTGGTAAGGAAGCTTGCAGAGTGCGTGTGGAGGACATCTTGGCCGCTGGCGATGCTGGAAATCGCGGAGCCTTTTGCACCGTTGATGACGTGGTAGACCTTTTCATGGTCATCCGCGATATCAATCACATCAATCCAGTAGTCGCTGGAGGCTTTATAGCCGAACACGAACCCAAACTGGCCGGTCGTAGCTGTAGAGGGAAGATCGATCTGGCTGTGGGCTTCAAAGGTCCCAAGACTTTCCGGCTCGAGAACAAAGGCTCGAGCCTCTCCTTCGGTGGTGCCGTTAAGGGTATCCTGAGCAACAGTTGTGAATGTGAGGCCAGAACTGAAAGTGCCTGCAACGTCGAAAGCATCGCCGCTCCCAGGCTTCTGCCAGTTGACGGAGTCACTGCTCAAATATAACCAGTCAATGAATATAGGGGCCGGATACTGGCCCTGAACTTTGCGGGTGATAATCTGGTTTTGGGCATTAAGCGTGGTTTGCGTGCCGCCGACAAGTTGTGTGGTAGCCGTCGGATTGCCTAGAGGATCGAGCGTCCAGGCGTCATTGCCTGCGTTCCAGAAAGGGACATCGGTCTTGCCCGAATTGAGCACGCCAGACTTGTCGGCCGTCAATCGGTTGAGGTTGTCGTAGCTGTATGCGTGCGCCGCCGCACTTTGCGTTTGATTGTCGGCATACAGCCGGTTGGAATCGCCATCATAGCCGTGGCCGATCTTGAAGAGATCGCCATTGGTGGTATTCGTGCCCGTCGAGACCGAGTAACCCGTCCATTCCTGATTGATCACCCGATTGAATTGATCGAGGCCGACATAACTGCCCGACGTCCCGCCGAAGCGGTCCAGGCGTATCCCCGGCGTGGGATAATTCTTCCGCACAATCGTCGAAAGGCCCAGGTAATCGTAAGACGCAATGACGTTGGCATCATTGGTGCCCCGCGTCGTGCTCGTGGCGATGGCCGTGACACGCGAGATGATGTTCGCGACGCCATGCACATCGCCTGCATCATCATAGTTAAAGTAAACTTGGCGACCGTTCGGGTAAGTCATGTTCGTCAAACGGCTGAAGTTGCCGTAAGCCGCATAGGCGTACTGCACCTGCGGCGTACTGCTCGTATTGACGGCACCGGAATGCGATTGGTATTCCCCGATCAACTGGTCCATATCGTTGTACGTCCGCTGCAACTGGTTCACCACAGTGGTGCCTGCCGCGTCGGCGTAATTGGTGAGTTGATACGGCCTGCCCACCGTGTCAAAAGTAATGCGAATGGAGCGGACGCTCGCATCAACGCCCGAGGCCAGGGTCGTGATCGTATCCGCAGTGGTTCTGCCAAGAACATCATACGTGTAGGTATGAACGGTTCCGTTCTGATCGGTCTTGGTCACGACCTCGCCCAAGGTGTCATAGCTGAAACTGTTCTGGTCGCTGCTGCTCGTGCTTGCGTTTCCCGTGGATTTGTCCGGGTATTGCACAAGAGCCAGCAGGTGATTGGAGTTGATGCCGCTACCACTGGAAGTGGTGACGCCGTACGTGTAATGCGTCGTCTGGCTTGGAGTGCCGGATGGCATGACCGCGGTCAGAGTAAGTGTGTGATCCAGACCATCGTAGGAGTAGTTGGTCGTCCGATTGGTCGACGCGGTTGGGGTGCCATTGGTGTAATCCTCAATAGTTTGGGCAACCCTTCCGGCAGCGTCATAAGAAGTATTTGTGACCAGCCCTTTGGGATCCGTGACACTCGCCGCCCAGCCGGAGGCATTGTAGCTGGTGGACGTGACCAACACCGAATTCGACGAACTGGGCGGGGTGCTACTTCCGGGCGCACTGACAGTAGTGCCACCGTTGGTGCCATACTGCACCGTGGCCACCACACGATTGGCCGCGTCATAGTATGCGGTCGCGTAGGTGGCGCGGGCTTTAGGAGAAGCGGTGGGCGTCATTAAGGCACCCGTCGCAGTTTCGTCATGATTGCGTGATTTGGAGACGGTGAGAACGATGTTTCCTGCGAGATCGTAGGTGTAATCCGTTTGCTCCAGGACATTGTTACCCGTCACGGTGGACGCGCTCGACCAGCCAGAGTCCGTGGCACCATCGGTCGTGTAGGTGTCCGATACCCGTCCGGCACCATCGTAAACGGTCTTTTTCACAACGACACCGGGGCTATAAGTCGCGATGACATTGCCCCGGTGATCGTAAAATATGTCGGTCGTCAGAGCACCAAATGTCTGATAAACACCCTGAACGACTTGCCGATAGACGCGGTCCTGATCGTCATAACTGATGAGTGTTTGCTTCCGGAGATTATTCGGGCTCACGGTGGCAGAGGTATTCCCGGGCGTCGAAGTATCACCAGGCGTAATAGTTGCACCGTCGCCGTCATAAACCTGCTGAACGACGCGTCTTCCTTGATTATCCAACTCGTAGACAACGATCGGGCGATGAATGCCGTCCGTGGTGGTTTCTGAAGAGCCGACCCCACTCTTTGTCGCCACAAGCCGATTTCGCCAGTCGTAATACATCTGCATCATGCGGGCGTCAGCGGCGACATTGTCAGGGAATTGCGTAACTTGCGTAAGATTGCCATCACCAGTAACAAGCGAGCTTGCACTAGATGCGTTGTCATATAAATTTTCGCTGACCTTTGTCATGTTGCTGCTGCCGGTGGTATTTGTTGGCGACCAATATCCGCTGGCTGGAGTGTCGTTTGTCCCCATCCACGTGCTTTGAATCCGTCCTAGGCCGTCATAAACGGTGCGTGTTATATCGCCGAGCGCGTCCGCAACGCGGCTCCGACGCCCCAATTCGTCGTAGCCGTAGAGAGTTCTATAGGCCATTCCGTTGATATTGGTAAGAATGGTGGGCGATGTGATGGCGTTGGGATCGGCTGCGGGCAAGCTTCCGCCTGGCAGGTTATAAAATCGATCTTGAACCACGGGACGGCCGGAGTTATCCGAGTATTGGCGCGACAGCGTCAGTACAATCGATTCCGACCCATTGGGCGGGAGCGATAGGCCTGACGAACTCATCGTCAGGCTTTCGGTGTAATTGCTGCTCTGGACCTGCCGGGAGATTTGTACCGGCCCTGTAAATTTTCCAGCGACCGGATCCCAAGCGGGATATACGCGGCTTTCGTGTAATGCATCATTATAAACTGTATACGTCGTATAATTGCGAGGGTCGGTCATCGTGACAGCGCGCCAAGATTATCCACTGAATAAATAGTAGTCACAGGCGCATTGGACACCGGATGAGACCATGCGGTCGAATTAAAAGACGTTTGTTGATCAGAGCTTAAACTTACGTAATCGACATGCAGGATCGTTTGAACCACTGCGTTTGTCGACGGGTCGCAAGCAGTGTACTGAACATATCTGTCAGGGTCCTGCTTCCACATCACATTGCCAAATGTGTCAAAATATTCGGTCGTGACATCGGCAGTGCCTGGACCATTCTCATCTGCGGAAATCAGCGGCTTGGTCGTTGTCCGAGTTTGAATCTGATTCGTTCCAGTTGTCCATGTATAGCTGTAGTTAGTCGTCTCCGGGAACGCGGTATCAAATGTGGGATACGTCGAGGAACTCGCAAGAAAATATAGGGTGGAGCCATTTGCGTCTGTATGAGACGTATAAGTCATCGACGATACCGTAAAATCCTCTAAATCTCCCATTCCTAATTGAATGCTTTCCTCCACGACATGTCCGACGGCATCATAGCCATAGGTATGAAACACGCCGACATTCTGGTTCAAGTAGGGAGACGATCCAATATTATCAAAAATGACAAGATCGTTATGGGTATCATCCCAATAGATCGACGCTACCGCCGCAAGAGTATTTGCCGTACCACCCACAAATGCGGAAGCCTCTGCGTTAAATTCGACCTGGTCAAGGTCATTGTAACAAGTGAAATGGGGGAAATCTGTGTAACTCGATGCATGGTTCAGGGGATTTGAATAGACTCGCTTCACCTCGAGGAGAACCTGCCCCATGTAGTTAAGATAAACAATCTTTTGATTATTATCTGGTAAAGTTTCCGTCGTAACAGTTTTCCAATTATTATAACCATCGGTATAACTTGGGTTGGAATTTGTTTGTCGGAAATAGGAATAGCTTCCTTGCCCACTGCCCGAACACGAACAGCCACTTCCCTGCGTTTCCGCTAAAGTCACCGCAGATGAACTATTATATTGAAAGTGCTTTGTAGCAAATGGGGCAATGGCTGCATCGTTGACGTTATTCTGCGTGGGATCCCCCGTCGCCGCTACGAGCCGTTTGAAAGAACCAGGATTGAACGAATACTTGAGGCCATGTGAAAATCCCACCGTTACGTTCGTCCCGTTTTGTTGGACGACGCTGTCATTAGGGGTGTAATAGCGATAATATTCCTGGTCAATTGTGACGTTATTCGCATCACTTGTTGTCACACTTTGTAGATCGCCCTGGTTGCCATATGCATCATAACCAGAATAGGTGCCACCATAATATGAATAGGTGACCTTTCGGATCTGGGCGGCTGTTCCCCCGTCAATGGCACGCGTCCATACCATAAAATGCGGCAGTCCTGTATTCACTCCCGAAGCATAGGGCGTGTATGTCAAAGTATCGACGGTCGTATGACCACTCGCGGTGATGGTACGAATCATGTTACTAACGCGTTGGTTGCTGTCATAATAAAAATGAGTGCTGACGCCGTTCGGATCGGTGTAAACGTTAATTTTTCCGATGCCCCCAGGCACTGCTTCCCCATAGGTCGCTTGTGTTCCTTGTGAATCGACCAACGTCAGGCTGTTGTTTCCTAGAATGACTTGGTCGTGACATCCGCCAAAAAACGGCGTATAAGAAACAACATTGCCATTATTGTCTTTGTTTTCATTAAAATGCAGTTCATTGTCGCCTGGCGCGGTAAAGATGACGACGTCTTTGGCTTGGCTGCGGCTGATCGTGGGATATTTGGCGAGAGACCAGCCCACTCCGACATCTCCGGGGTCACTCGTTAAGTTGTTGTAGGTCACTGAAGTCGAGACACCCGGCATACCAATCGCCGAAGAGACGGAATTTGTGCTGCTCCCACCACGTGCTAAGTCAGCGCCACTTCCAGACGTAGCACTAGGTTCATTTCCTGCACCTATGTCTTGATTAGAAAAGCCAACTGGCGTATCGCCCCCAATACAAGTAGGACATCTGGGGTGGTACGGTCCCCCATCTCCCCGGAAATATATTTCTCCCCGCCTGCTCCCACTTCCGTTCACGGATAAATTTCCTGTAACAGTTGCCGTCGTCATATTGAGCTGCGTTACGCCCGTTGTGGCAATCTGCGCATCTTCCGCACCCGCTGTCGCGGTTGCCACTGGCAACATCACTCCCCCGGGCTTGACGCCCTGCCCCGTCACGGTAACGCCCGTAAGAGTAGCAGTACTTGAGCCCCCGGTACCCGCAACGGCTTCGACGATCAGTTCAAAGCCACTGGGGGATGGGCCATTACCACCAATAAAGGCGCTTGGCGCTAATCCAGACGTTGACCAGGTAAAAGATGCACTTGATGAGTGCGAAGTAAAAGACGAGTAAGTATCAATTGGATCGGATGAGGAACTATAAGGTGAGATAAGTGCGAGACCTCCATTCCATTCGCTCGTAGTGGGATCGAAAGTGACTCCCAGCTGTAGTCCATAGGGTAAAGAGTATGTAGTTTTAATATCGTTGGATTCTTCCTGCGAAGAACTAGAATAAACTTGAGGTTGGTCAGCCGGGTCAACCGCGCGGGTTTCCCGCACCGTCACGGTAACGAAACAGGCCGCAATAAGAATTGTTTGCACGCGAAAAGAAGGCCTTTTGCTTATTTTGGTCATCGGAGGACGCTCCATTGGGAGTTAACTAAAACTTTAATCTCATGGCCCGGAAATTTCCCATCTGTCGATGGCATTTGGACAAACTTACTCAGTTGGTAACCGCCGGTTGCGGCGAATTTTCTATCGATTGAACAACTTTTTCGAGCGAAGCTATATCTCCCGCGCTCGCACCATTTTTGCGGGCCGCATCCAATTGATTTTTCATTAATCCAAGCAACTGTTCCTGAGTTTGGATCTTCGCTTTCTTTTCTATCTCAGCCGCCCGTACTTGCTCTTTCTTCATCTCACCAAAAAGATCATCCCGAACTTTTTGCGCCTTGATAACAAAGGAAACATCCCTTAATTGTTGTGCGGCACCTTCCACAACCTGAGCACCGACAGCGTACTCATGCACAGACGCATACGTGCTACCGAGCATTTGCACGACTGAGAAGCGAGTAGGGTCATCTGTTGCTGCAACAAGAGCCTTGTTCAGATACTCCACTTGGATTCCCAAGTACCCCGTCGCACTGCGAGCTAGCGTCATCCATGTAGTCGCCTCATATTGAGGCTGGTCAAACACCCGGCCATATTCCTTCAGCAGAGGCCCCACAACGGTTATCAATCTCGAGGGTGAGCGTTCAAAGTCTGAAAGCAGTTTCTTAAGCAAATGATCCCAATAAATGCTCGCACCTGGAATAGCCGCATCCTGTTTTCCCAATAGCAGACTTTGCTGTCCCTGGGCGTCTAAAACCTTCACGACATGCTGACTTCCCACCTCTACGAGCATCATCTGGACTGCTTCAGCACTAATTCTGTCGTTTGCGTTGACTCCTCGCATGAATACATTGAAACTTTCAAGGATATCCGTCAGTCCGAGGAAGGAGTTTTCGTTAAGAGACTTAGCTCGATCAATCGCAGCCTCGATGCCAAGCACAATCTTTTTGGAGGATTCCGGCGTTGAAGTGTCCCAAATTATATTTCGCAAATAGCCTGAGGCTATGTCTAATTCGTGCGCCTGAATGGAAGCTGCAACCAAATATGACAACGGCGATAGGGAATATCCTGACGCAGGAAGTGGTTTAGATGCCAATGTTTGAAAATAAGTGTTGAGTGTCTCCTTATACTGTTTTTTCTGACTGAGTTGCACCAACCTCCCAAAAACAAAATCTTCGCCAGCAGAAGAAAACAGTGCCATCAACTGTGCATTTACGGGTTCGATCGCGATGTGCCGAGATGCATCTGTATACAGGTTTTCCCAACCGACGTACAAGGAGATACAAATTGCCTTAAGCTCCTCGGAGGAGAGATCCTTTAATAACTTTTGCATAACCTCGACAGACGCCGCTACTTGTTCATTTGTTTTTGGATGTGTCCACAGGGCATAAGCCGCGTGCGGCACAACAACGTGTCGAAGCTCTTCTTGGTCCGGCCCCGCTAACTGGGATTCCAGCATCGTCCACATGCTTAAGCCGCCGGGCACGTCATCTTCATTGAATGAAGTCTGGATGAGCGCGACTTTGGCATTCAAATCGGAGCTATTTCGCTCAACGGCCTTCTTATAGAACTCAATAGACCGAAGGTTGGTCGGGGGTGCCGAAAAAAAACTCCTTGAGGCAACTGCTTTCTTCATGTCTGCGATATCTTGGACTGGCCCGGAGTCAAAACGCTCAATCGTGATAAGATTAGGCTCCTCTATTTCACGCAGAGGCATCATCCCATCAAGATACGTATGGCCAATGACGTTTTTCGGCCATGATGATGAGGTTCCAAAATTATCCCATGAAGTAACCGTCGTTTCGAACCGTGATCCCGCTCGGTCAGTGATTGACACTTGAAAAACGGCTTGGCGATGCAAATCGACGTACAAGTCTATCCTAGGAAGTAGTGCTGTGCGTGGCTTTACTGCCGTGTCGGATTTGATTAGGGGATCTCTTGATAGATCCGCTTGAAGATGCTCGTACGCCACTCCATTAATCATCGCATTTTCCAACAATGTCAATCCGCCAAGCGAACCAATCAACTGTCGTGGCTCCAAATTCAACAGGAGCAAATAATGACCAATCCGAAAATCTTGAAACCGTCCCTGCGTAAGCGTGTCGTTCTGAAACTGCACACCATCAGGTCGTGCGAAGCAATCTTCCCCATCGCAATATAACGAGAAGCCATGACTTGATGAAGGTATGGTGGCCAAGGACTTGAGCGTCCACTCGCGGCCACTAATCGTAGTTGTCCATTCTTCTGCCGGCATATCTTTCCGGGCACTTTTGGTGGTCCATGTGCCGGTGGCACCGGCAGCCTTGGCTTCGAGTTGGCTGATGATCTGTTCGACGTCTGGAGATTGCTGCCGCACCGCAACGCTTTCAGGTACCGCGGCCAATGCCGATCGACCCGCGAATGTGACTGCCGTGGCCAGGCACAAGATTGCGGCTGGGCGAGTAAGGATTGAAAAGGCCATGGGCAATCTCCAGGAAGTTTAATCTTGAAAAAGTGGCGAATGGACAGTGCGGGATTGGAATGCTATTGGGGAAGAACGGAAGCCGGCCGTGTGGTGACGTGCTGGACACGAGGCAGCGGGTACGGTGCGGGCATATCGGCCGATTCTAAGGATGCAATCACGTGCATATTCAACTGGGAATTCGCCACGGTCGCCTGAACTTGGGACCATTGGAAGGAATTGAGTATTTGAGGAGCAGCGGCAAGTAAACCCGGCCCTCCGCTGCTACGAGCGGCAGTATCCAATTGCTGAATCTGCTCACTGGTAAGTCCGCTGACGTAACGAAAAGGTCCCGGGACGCTCGTAGCGCCCGCCACTCGTTGTGAGGCGGCATTTGTGCGGGCGGCTTCCCAGAGGGCTTGCTGGTCCGAGGTGAGAAGACTGTTGATCTGGCGGACTAAAGGACTCATGACATTGGCACGCTGAGCTGCTGAGTCGGCGACGTTCTGCTTCAATGTCGGCAGGGAGGCAAGCGTCGTGTCGTCACCGGATCCGACGTTGATGCTTCGCACGGCCTCTTGTAGCGCATGTTTCGCCGATTGACAGTTCGCATCCGCCGTTGCTATCGCATCAATGGAAGACGCGGCAAATGTCTTCACGGCCGTAAATATCTGGTGAGCGGTTGTTGAAGATACGCCCAAGGCGGCGAGATCCCGCGTGTCTAATGCCAGTTCCGCGCGGAGAGACCGAAGTCGCTGGTAGGTGGCGATTTGTGATGCGGATACCGCGGGATTTGTCGTAGCCACGGGAATTTGGCTGACAGACATTTGCGAGTTCATAGCCGCATCCGCATGCGCCTTCCTCGAATCCAGCCCTCGCTGAAATATCGCGACCAAGATCGCCAAGATCAAAACGGGAACCGCCGTTACCAGCGCCCAATGTCGTCGTACCGCCGCCATGCGACACCATTCTTTCTTGCAATTTAGATGCGAAAAGTTAGAACCGCTTCATCGCGCACAAGTGTGTTTAATCCTCGGGGATTCTCACTCCAACACAAAAAATAAACCAAATAATCCAAGGAAAATGAAGCGCTCGCGAGACCATGCAAGCACGGAAAACTTACCGTTGTAATCGCCTTCAAAAGTTGAGTTGAGGTGATGGGGTACCTTTTACCTTCCCAGTCCGCGAAGCGTCAACAACAAAATAAAATATTTCTATCTTTTTTGTATTGCGATCCATCAAGTGTGCGTTACATTCCCAACGCCCATTTAATTTCCTCCCAGTGAAATTCTTGTACCGGCGTATTCACTACGCATGGAGCATTCAATCATGCATCGTTCTTACCGACACGCCCTTCGTGCGATGGCTCTGCTGGCGATCTTTTGGTGTGCAGCGGCGAGTGCGGGTACTTTCGCCGTCGCACCATCCGCTTTGGATGTCGGCGTCGTGCGACCAAACTCTTCGACCGCCCAAACGCTCACGGTGACGAATAGCTCAAGCGTGCCCTGCAAGCTGCTTTCGGTCGATGTCTCGTGCACCATGTGCACGCATATGACATTTACGCCTGCGACATTGGCACCAGGCAAGAGCGCAACGATCCAAGTGACCTTCTCTCCACCCGCCACCGAGGATGGTCCCGTCCATCGTTCGGTCACCCTTCACACATCCGATCCTCAACAACCTAATATCAAAATACCCTTAACAGGGTACGTGACGGACACCGCCGGCATCTGGCCGCCTGAAATGACATTCGCCGCACCTCAACCTCCGGGCAGCGATGTTTCATCCACATTCGAGATCATTAATGTCTCGGACGCGCCCGTGACTCCGCTCTATGCCACCGGCCCCGTTAGCGGACCAAAGTTGCAGGTCCCGCATACACCCATCGCCGCTGGGCGCGGGCAACACTTCACGCGACATGGCATCTGCCCTTGCAGCCGGGAATGCTCAACGGCCAGATCATCCTCTTTGTCGATCATCCAAAGCTCACCAAACTTGTCATTCCATATGAGGTCAACGTTCAGGCAGCAAAAGTGGAAGCTACTCCGGTACAGCCCGTCGGAGGAGCAACCATGTCCTCCTCCACCGCATCCATGGATCCCCCGCCAGCGCCATCCGCAATTCCTCCAGCAGCCACAACGAGCACACCTGCCAATCCCACAGAGAGCACCGCGCCGCCGACAACCCAGCCCCAGATGGTCAATCTCAATCTCACCGAAAGCGTGCCCCTGAAAGACTTCGTGGAAATCGTCTCCACACAACTTAAGCTCAATCTGATTTACGATGACACCGCACTGAATGTCCCGGTCTCCATTCGGCTCAGCGGTCCATTGCCTGTGGATGCTCTGCTGCCGCTCTTAAAGACGATTCTCCAGGCCAAGGGCCTGGCAATCGTACCCACCGATAGGCCTGAGATCTGGCGGATTGTCACCAGTCGCGAAGCTCAAAGCCTGACGGAACCCGGTTTAGCCCAAGGTGCCAAGCCCGTTGGCAACGGAGGTCCGGGAGGCGGCCCCGGACAGATCGTCACTGAGTTTATTACACCTAAAAGTATTGACTTGGAAACCGCCGCTGGTCTCCTCCGAGGTTTTTTAACGCCCAATGCGGGCCAGCTTACTTCCGTCCCCCGTGTCAATGCGCTGATCGTTACCGATTACAGCAGTCAGCTTGCCCGACTCCATCGCCTGATGGACTTGATCGATAGACCCCAAGCAACCGCCAAAGTCGCCGTGATACCCCTCACCTCCGCCGAAGCGGCACCCCTTGCCGATCGAGTCACCAAGCTCTTGGGACAGATCGCCAAGACCGAAGGCCGGACCGACGCCGACAAAGTCTTTATCTCTCCCTCCGATGATGGAACCGGCATTGTTCTAGTCGGACCGGAATCGGATATCTCCCGTGTTACCGACCTGATCAAACAATTCGACACCGCGCCCAGTCTCGTACGCATCGATTACCCGGTGACCGATCAGCAGCGAGCCCAGGCTCTAGACACGATCCGCCAGGTGCTGGGCCAAAATTCACAGGAGAAAGGCCGCGATGGCGTCCCACGGATCGTAACCGCCCCCCAGAGGTTCTCGGTCCTTGCGACCGAAGGCCAGCATCGTCGCATCAAGGAACTCCTCGTCGGCAGCACAGAAAACGGTGCCGATGGAAGCGTCGTTCAGTTGCGAGCCTACCGCATCGAGAATCGCGATGCCGGTGAAATATACGCCACCTTGACCCGGTTGATGGGTGACAATCGCGGCGGCCCATTAAACCTCGATATTACGGAAAGCAAACCAGGCTTCCGCTCCTCATTTAACTCCTATGGCATCAGCCATGTCGGGGCGGTCGCAGGTGAAACGCCTCCGAATCCTGGCTACGCCAATACCCCAAGCACGCCCGCATTTCCTGTTGCCACCCAGAACACGGGAACCGTCAACATCACCATCGACCAAGGCACCAACACCCTCCTCGTTGCGGCCACCGGTCAAACCCATCAGCGCATCGAGAAGCTCATCAAACAACTCGATCAAAAACAAGCACAGGTGCTCATGGAGGTAATGCTCGTGTCCGTTTCGGACTCGAACACGTTTAGTGCCGCGGTGGATGCCGCCGTGAAAGCCAACTTCGCCGGAAGCACATTAGGGATCGGCACCAATAACTCGGGAATGGGAGCGGGGGACTTTGTGAAGGGAAGAACGCCCACGGTGGTACCCGGTCTTAATGCGGCAATTTTTAATCCCGCGAGTTTCTCGGTCTTTCTTCAGGCACTTCAAACGAGCAACAAAGCACGAATCATGAGTGTCCCTCAAGTGCTCGCGCTGGATAACAAGCCCGCTCTTCTGCAAAGCACGCAGGAAGTCCCCTACACCAGCGTCAACGCATCAACCACAGTCTCGACCACCTCGTTCGGCGGCTTTGCCGAGGCGGGCACCACCCTCGAGATGACGCCCCACATTGCCCCAGGCGATTACCTCAATCTGGAATACCGCCTCGAAGTCAGCAGCTTCACCGGCAGCAGTTCCGCCGCCGGCGTTCCGCCCCCCAAACAATCCGATGCCATCACCAGCTTCGTGAGCGTGCCGGACGGATCGACCGTGGTGCTTGGCGGCCTGCGTTCGAGCAACAATTCCACCACGGTCGCGAAGGTGCCCGGACTGGGTGAAATCCCCATCCTCGGCTGGATCGGTCGCAACCAAAGCGACACCAACAGCACCGCGGCCTTTTACGTCTTTGTCCGACCGACGATCCTTCGCGCTTCAAAGTTCGAGGATCTCAAGGAAATCACCAACGAGAAAAGGCGTGAAACCCATGTGGCCGGCGACTACCCGGAAACAAAGACGCGATTTATAAAGTGAGGAACAGGACAATAATCGACGAGCGCGAACAGCTATTCAATAGGCATGGATCGGGACTCCCTTTGTCCTCCATATTTCTGATAGCTAAAAAAAGCCGCAGGAAAAATCCGGTCGGCTGAATTTTAACGCTCCTGCACGCTGGATGATAGAACAACACAAATGCAATACAGTGGTGATGTTCGTGCCAGAAGTTGTTGCTTGTCGCGATCATGCATTCAATAAGAGTAGATGGGATCTTATTCAGAAAAGTTTGGTCAAGTTCTTTTAACCGAGATAGAGCCGCGGACTCTCGGCCCCCGCCATCAGTCCGCTAAAAGGTGCAACTGGGGAAAATCGGTACAGGCGTGGGACCAGAACGCTCTGGATACATAAGGTGATTCTCCATTAAAAAGTAAAAATAAAAGCAGCCTGGCACATTGCCAGGCTGTATGGGTGGGTAACTCTTTGGATCAACCGCCACCACATGAAATGGTGACGAACTATTCCTATTCGGCATGATGGCTACTTACGGCTTCGATAATTTTCAACAGGGCTGATAGATACTGCGCACGGTGGGCTTTGTCGGGTAACAGCGGTGAATCGCTATGGAAATACCACCACCAGGCCCAGGCAAGTACGCATAATCCGGAAATTCCAAGCACCAGCCTTATCATATTCCCAAATTTAGAAGAAGGCGGAGATGATCGAGCCGAAGTGGACTCTAATGGGGGTTTAGTCTCAGCAGCCTGCGAAGAGGGCACGACGACCGAAGGTGGCGGAACAATACCTTTGCCGGAGGATGGTAAGATGTCGATGATCTGTCCGGCAGTGGATTTTGCTCCGCCGTCACTGACGATGGCCGTGTCAGAAATAATGATCTTGTGTTCAACGAGGCGAGAAAGCTCGATTTTGGTCACGGGACCGCGCCATACCCCATCATGTGAGTAGTACCACCTATTTTCCATTCTGCCCTCCCGAACCTGCCAGCACGCGAGACCGCCGACCAAGCCAAACCAAGCCGACGATGAGAAATGCTAATTCTGCAAGGTCGGTAAGGATGATGATCCCCATCATCACGTTCTCCCCATCAGAATTCGGCGGGGCCGGGGCACCTTGTCGTTCAAGCACTGCGACAAGCGTCACAACGGCATAGAGAATCGGGAGATAGCCGACAGTGAAAAGCAAAATACCCCATAGCCCATGACTCATGGTTACGGGCCAGGTAGGGCTTCGTCGCCAAAGTTTAATTCCAGCAGTCGCAATCCAACCCCGGGCAACCGTACGACCGATCCAAAACCCGATGTATATCCAGAACTTGGTCCCGATCAGAGGACCATTGCTGTCGGAAGAGCCCAGTACGATGCAAAACGTAAGCGTACCCATAAGGATCATGAAGGGATTGGCACCAAGCGCATACCACAAAACAATACGATCCATGATGACGAGCTTGGGCTTGGCGTTCGGGGCTGGCGGGAGGTGACTCGCCAGTTGAGGGAGGTGAGCCACCACGTTTGAAAACGCCGACCATTCCACCAGCGGGTGCCATGCCGCGCCACCGTCCGGACATGCGAGCGTACTGGGAGAAATCGTGCGACCGAGCAACTTCGCAACGATATCTTCATCGGAGAAAGGACCCTCGATTTTACCTTTGGGGCTTAAATACCAACTGAGAGGTGCGGAAATCACAAGTGCCTCAGACATGAGTGCCCCCCTTTGCGATCTTGGCACCCATGAAGCCGACCTTGAAGCCAGCCGATCGGAGCGTGGTGGTAGCCTTCTGATTCAGCAGAAGAAGAACAAGAATTCCTAGATATGGAACTAAACATCCGATCGTCCATAGCCAGAGCGAGGGAAGGCCCAGTGCTTTGCCGAGGCGGTATATCAAGAGGACTTGGATGACAATTAACGGCAAAAATAAGATCGGCAGGGCGTTAGCGAACAGCGACAAAAACATTAAAGCTACGATGCCCCATAGGAGCTGACGCTGTCTCGCGGCAATCATGATGAAGTGCGCGGATGGCACCGTTGGTAGAGGTGGCAAGTTAGAGGTCGGTGGAAGCGGGGGAAGATTGACGGCCATAGAGTTCCTCCAAAGTGAGAAATGATCAAAAAATGCCAATGAGAAGAAGCCTCTGAGCTGACGCCCCATGCAAAAATAAAGGAGGCGTCGAACCAAGGACGCTCGTGGAACCCCCGGCGAGGGGTGTACAGAACGTGCCATTGGCCGACGCCCCTTTCGGGGCGTGGCACCAAGGCACTGCTTCTGTACATTGAAAAAGTTCGCCGGTTTTTCCGCGAAGCAGAGTCTTGACGCTCACGCGTCTATCAAAATGTCAGTCGCCGCACAGCAGCGAAATGTGTTTAGGGCATCGGGCCTCCGAAAGAACATTTGATACGCGGTAGTGTCTCATGCCCTCTTAGGCGTTGTAAAGACATTCTTTGGGTTACTGAGGGCTTTGTCCGGACTGGGCGTTTAATTCGGGGGGGCGGCATGCTTTAGTGGTGGCGAGGGCGAGTTCTCTCCTGTATCCGTCTCCTGCGGTGCGGACAGGTGCTTCGCAGTCCTAGCGGCCAGCAATTCCATTAAGCGATACAGCGGCGATCCTAATCGGACTGGTCCTAGGTTCGTTTTCTTGTTTTCCATCGGTTGGATCTGCTGTTGCACGCGGTTCCTATCATCACTAAAGCACCGTACGAGACGGCTGCAAAATAAATCCGGCGAGAAGTGCGGGCCTGGAGGGTGTGATGCTGACCGAAGATCGATTACTTCTCCGGCCGCCTCTTTGCGCCTGTCGCGATCGAACTCGGGATCCACGTGCTCGGCACGAATCGCCGCAGCGTTCTTCCTCCGTTGCTTGACGATCTCGATGGCAACCAGCTCAAGCAGATCCGCGAGCGCCGTGTCCTTGAGAACTGGCGACCAGACAATCGGAACTGGTAGTTTATTTATGGGCTTTTTCATTAAGATTCTCCGCAGTAAAAAAAATGGGCACGAAAAAACCCCAGCTTCATAGCCGGGGTTTGGGAAACAGTGACGAGCGTATGGGGTAGTTGACTAGATCAAATCGGGCCGCACATATCCCGCCACAGGAGTGAACTTGTAATCGACGGACCGATAGCGGCGCAACTGCCGATTCTCAGGCGGAGGAGCGCCAATGAGGATGTAGGGCGTGGTCAGCCCCTGCCTTTCCATTAGGGTCTGAATGTGCAGCGCATACTGCACAGCAGAATAATTCGGCCTTTCGGCGATTTGATTGCAAATATCCTCGAGCTTAATACCCGACCGCTGAAGCCGAACTACTTCTTCGCGAATCCGCTCACGTTGCGGCGGGATAAAGAGATCGATCGTGGTCGTGAACTTACTAAGCGAAGCCAAATTCTTGAGTTTGGCAGCGTCCGGATAGTCGCCCAACAGGTCAAAACTCACCAGCGCACGCGCCAGCATGTTCGGCCCGTCACACATCCGGACAAAGTAAGTATGGATCGTCGGAGTCATCGTCCGAAGCAATTCCGCGAATGCCGCGGACTCCTCACCCAACGTTGTGCACGCCGTGTCCCACTCAGCACGCAAGTTCAACAGCGTCGCCGGGAGGCGACACTTATGGTCCCCAAGCCGATCAAGTTCGCAGCGCCACATGGTCAGTTCGACTTCGCGCTGGGTAAGCGATGCCAATTCCTCTTTCAACTCGGGCAGGGCACCCATGTCGCTAACAGCGGCCACAATGTTGGCCTTGCGACGAACCACGTCACGGAGGCCGGCGTCCGCAGCCTTCACCTTGTCGGCGTGCCCGGCCGGTGCTTGATACTCCGCGGCCTGCACAATCGCCTGAAACTGCGATTCAAACTTCGCGAGTTCAAAGAGTTTATCGCCAATCGTCGTCATAACAGCGCGGCGAAGGAGCGGACCACTGAAGCCCATGGAATTCCAGCAGGCTGATTTCCGTGAGCCCGAACACATGAGGTCCGAATTCTTGCCGTTCCCGCCCCAAACATTCAGGGCACCGCAATACCAACAATGCGTCGCCAGCCCGGGAAACTTGCTTGCCCGCCGCGTAGTCCCCTTCGTGGGATGCGGACCCTGGTCCGCCCGGCGGCGGAGGTGGGCCACAGCCTTGTCCAACGCCGCGTGCATCGCGCTGAATTCTTCCGGAGTGAGGTGAGCGAGATGAGGAACAGAATAGAAGGAAGGCCCTTTCGGGTTCTTATGAGGACGACGCCGGCCGGACTCGTGGTGCTTTTTCGTTGCGGTCATCCCGCGACTAGCGATGCCTTTCAGCAACTTGTTTGCGAGGAGGCTTTGACCATCTTCGCGTCCCAGCGCGTGTTGCGACAATACGGGCCGACGGGGATTCCTTCGCGTTCATCCACGACGCGACGGCGACATAGCTGCGGCCCGCAGTGAGCATGCGGCAGATTTCCTTAAAGATAAGGGTCCACGCGGGATCCTTTTGCCAGCCGCCGTACGTTACTACCCCCGGCGGGATAATGTAGCCGGCGGGCGGGCGGGCGGGGCAGCCGCCTTCCTTCTGGAACCTGTTCATGCTCTTCTGCTTAATGCGCATCGATGCGTGAGCGTTATGCGCGAGGTGCGCTTGGCTGGCGGCCATCGCGATCTCCTCCCAACGAGGATCGTCCGTGTCGAGACCGTCGTTTGGAGAGAGAGTGCGGACGCCGTGATCCTTGCCGATTCCAAGGAGCCAAACCGCTTGGGCCCCGCGGATCAAGCGGCCGATGTCTTCGAGAAGGAAGAGGTCGTATTTGTCGCTCCGCAATTCCCGCTCGAAATCAGCGAGTTCGGGCCGATCCAATGCTTCGCCTTTTCCGATCGTTGCGATGACCTTGTATGCAGCCGGACCAGTGTAGCGCTCTTCGACGACCTCGCGAGCGTGATCTTCTTGGTCCACCAAGCTCACTTCTTTCTGATCAACACACCCGCTGATGCGACACCCGACGAGAACCTCTAGGGTGTTGCCGAAACGCGGTTCGGGGGACACAGAGTTATAAAATGTCATTTTTTCGTCTCCAGATTCCGGGTAATGGATCTGAAGAGGTAAGGACAGGCGTTTACGTACGGCTCATCCAAGATTTGACGTTTGTAGCGCAACCGCTGTAAAATCAAACCTATAGGAGAGAGCCGTCAACAAAAACGATTGTCCTGTAATCTGGTTAGGAAATGTCCATCGCCGGTCGCCCCGATTCACCTTGGTGGACGAAATGCCCTCTCGGCGGCATTTTGAAGGCGGCACTGCCAACAACGCCCGGTGCTCTACCAGAATATCCCACATATGTAGAACAGTCATTCTGACGGGTATATTATTCCGTCTGTTGGAGCGCCCGTCATTCTTGGGCAAGGTCAAGCACTTCGGAGACAACGGATTCGCAGGTGATGAAAGGGGTGGGAAGGTTCGGCGCGATAGCGGAAACCCACCGATGATACTGATCATCCCGACGCAACAAAGCCACGATGGGGCCCGCATCAATAATGACGAACGGGTCACTCACCGTAGCCCTTCATATATTTATGTTTAGGATTGGCCGAGAGATCCTTTGGGCCGCCTTTGAGGGAGCCGATAAGGTCCTGCGCCAGGTCGCCGAAGGTTGGCCGTTTCTTTTTTGCGTTCGATTTAAAGTGCTCTTCAAGGAGCTCGCGAATGATCTGCGATTTTGAAACACGCCGAGTACGGGCTGCGGCGGCAACTTCGTTTCGAGCGCAGGGAGAGTTTTAGGGTGGTGGTTATCCCATGAGGGTAATACTCAACGTCACAAAAGGCAATACAAATTCCACTCTTAAATACTGCTCTCATTCAGCACCACGCCGTGGGCTTTAAGGGTGTTGATTTGGATGAGTTTGGCTTGTTTGGGTTCGGGGATGTTGTCGCTGTGGCAGTCGGCTTTTTTGCCTTTGTGGGCGAGGGCGTGGATTTGTTCCTGGGTGAGGACGCCGCGTTGTTTGAGGAGTTCGTTGCCTTCGGCGCTGACGCCTGTCGGATTTCATGGCGACTTTTTGGGGCTGGAAGTCTTCGTCTTTGCCGCTGGCGAATTCGACGATTTCCTTGCTGATGCGCATGGAGCACCAGTCGTGGCCGCACATGGCGCAGAAGTCGGTGTCGACTTCGAGGTCTTCGTCGTGGAGGGCGCGGGCGGTTTCGCCGTCGAAGGCGAGTTCGAATTGTTTGGGCCAGTTGAGGGCGGCGCGGGCTTTGGACATGTCGTCATCCCATTGGCGGGCGCCGGTGATGCCGCGGGCGAGGTCGCCGGCGTGGGCGGCGATTTTGTAGGCGATGCAGCCGGCTTTGACGTCCTGGGCCTTGGGCAGGCCGACGTGTTCTTTGGGGGTGACGTAGCAGAGCATCGCGGCGCCGGCGCGGGCGGCTTCGGTGGCGCCGATGGCGCTGGTGATGTGGTCGTAGCCGGGGAAGACGTCGGTGGTGAGCGGGCCGAGGACGTAGAAGGGAGCGTCGTCGCAGACTGTGCTGCTGCAGGGTCATGTTCATGGCGATCTGGTCCATCGGCACGTGGCCGGGGCCTTCGACCATGCACTTGCACGCCGGCCTCGCGGGCGCGCTGGGTGAGTTCGCCGAGGGTGTGGAGTTCGGCGAGTTGGGCGGCGTCGGTGGCGTCGGCGCAGCTGCCGGGGCGGAGGCCGTCGCCGAGGGAATAGGTGACGTCGTATTGGCGCATGATGGCGGAGATTTCGTCGAAGAGTTCGTACATGGGGTTTTCTTTGTTGTGGACGATCATCCATTTGGCGAGCAGTGAGCCGCCGCGGGAGACGATGCCGGTGAGGCGGTTTTTGAGGAGCGGGATGTGCTTCTTGAGGACGCCGGCGTGGATGGTCAAGTAGTCGACGCCCTGCTGGGCCTGGCGTTCGACTTCTTTGAGGATGATGTCGTAGGTGAGGTCTTCGATCTTGCGGCCGATGATCATGGAGTAGATCGGGACGGTGCCGATGGGGATGGTGGAGTGGTCGATGATGGCCTGGCGGCATTCGTCGAGGTTGCCGCCGGTGGAGAGGTCCATGAGGGTGTCGGCGCCGTATTTCTGGGCCCAGTTGAGTTTTTCGACTTCTTCGTGCGGTGCCGGAGGAGACGGGGGAGGCGCCGATGTTGGCGTTGATTTTGGTGGTGACCATGCGGCCGATGGCCATGGGGTCGAGGCGTTTGGGGGCGTGGAGGCCTTTGGAGTGGTTGGGGTCGTTGATGAAGGTGGTGCGCTGGGCGACGGTTTGGTTGACCCAGAGGTTGGCGGCATCGCCGCGGGCGCCGGGGTGGCCGAGGCTGGGTTCGTTGGTACTGAGAGTTTCCATGAGGTCGTAGGATTGCCGGGCTATGGCCGGCAGCGCCGGCGAGGTGGCGGATGTTGGCGGGGATGACGAGGCGGCCGCGGGCGACTTCGGCGCGGATGAATTCGGGGGTTTGGGCTTCGCGTTGGGCGACGCGGATCATCTGGGGGGTGATGATGCCGGCTTTGGCGAATTCGTACTGGGTGTAGAGTTGTTTGCCGTTGGGTGTGGCGTTGGGCTGGATCATGGTGGGCTCCTGCGCAGTGAGGAACGAATTGAACACATGAGGCACAGAGAGCACAGAGGGCACAGAGACGGGAGGTCGGCGGAGGAGGAAATGGTGCGAGGTTGTCGCTTCCCTACGCCGGTATCACCCGGGTCAGGTTCGGAGGGTGTGCTCTCAGCCGGCGAGATGCCGGCACCCCTAGCGAACAGGGCGAGTATACGGAGGGGGAGGGGTGGGTTCAATGGCGTTGTGGTCTGATTCATCCCCACGTGGGAGAGAGCATTTTCGTACATAACCCAATCTCGGCAAAGATTTGTTCGATGGTGACTTGCAGTATATTGAGCATGCGGCGTCCGATGGTGAACACGCCGCACTCGCAGGCTCGGTTATTTGAACACCATTCCCGCGGTGCACAGCGCTTTAACGCCAAGAGCCCCAGCCCGCAGAGAATCAGATACGCAATCGCCAGAATCAACAGGAGACGGTCCAGCGCAGCCGCGGTATGCAGACGCATGTGTCTCAAGCCCCAGCCGTTATTGACGTTCTTCTTGTCGCGGAAGCATTCTTCGATCCCCATGCGCGGGCATATAACTGCACGATCTGCGTGGGCGTGCCCATGAGGCTCGTCGCCAGGAACCACGGCTCATCGCGCTTCTCCGGCAGGTTCTTTTTGTAATATACCACCACGTTCTGCGTGATCTCCGGCCTTTGACCGCATACCACGTTCGTCCAGAATCGCCGTACCCCGGCTTCACCGGCAACTCCGACAGGCACCCCTGGAAGCCCTTCGCATCCACTTTGTACTCCGGCTTGATTCGGATCACATAATCAAAGCCACGCTTCTGGCAGCAGGCAAACAGGCGGCTCTTGTGAAAGCCCCGGTCCGCCAGAATCACGACTTTCAATCCCGCGGGAAGCATTCCCTTGAGGTCATAAATCATCTCCTCCTCGATTCGGCTCATGTTGAGATTCAAGCCGCTGATCGGCACGCTCTTCCACAACAGCCACACCGCCCTGCCCTTGATGTTCGCGGCCGCCACCAGCGTCTTGTAGCTCCGGATGTCCACCCAATCGAGACTAATGATCAGCCGCTTCTTCGCTTCTTCACCCACGATTCAACAATCGGCTTCATCGCTTCGTTCACTTGGATGCGTGGATTGTTGATCCAGCGGTCCAGACGCTTCAGCGCCTTTGGTGGTGGCGGCAAAGCCCTGCCTTTTCATCTCCACCGCCAGATCCGTCAGGATCGAGCGGGCAAGCGTTAACGCACACGCGACAAAAATCGCCAATGCCTCCGCTTGACTCTCCTTCAGGACTTTGCCAACAATACGATTCACGAACGGCTTCACTGCGTCTTGCAGTTTCATGACGGCTGCCTCCTGGCTGCTTTACAACTACCAGAGGTAGCCGTCTTTATGCGCTCATTGCAATTTCAGCTTAGCTGTAACACGCGGTGGGGTTGAATCAGCGTTGTGGTACGTTGTGGTTGCAGAACGGAGCATTGGGAGAGGGCGAACGCGGCGGATTGGGAGGGGCCGTTGTTTGAGCGGGTGCATGGTGTTGAGGAGGGGCACATGCGGGCAACGTAGGGTGGCATGCTTCTGGCCCCTATCTCGGGGCCAGAAGCATGACTTGTGTGGTGGCATCAGTTTGTTGCATCCGCTCCTGGGTTCATGGCGGCCATGGTAAATCGGCGTTATCGACGGGCAGCGGGCCTTCACGAATTTTTGCATAATCGGCGGCACTGGACCAGTGCCATTGCTCGGGGCGTGCACTAATTTGCGTTTGACTGGATTTCGGTGGATGTATGTGATTTTTTCCCAGAGTTCTTCGGCGGTGTGGATGTTGCGGTCGTAGCCACCGCCGCGTTGCCAAAATCGCACGGCTTGGGAGCCGTTGGGTTGGATGTCCAACATTCGTTGTAGGAATGCGGGGCGTGTTTTGCACGAATGTTCCGGCGTTTTTTGTGACGGAAAGTTTGATGGATTGGAGGATGGTGCTGATGTCGTAGGGACGCTGGGTTGGGAAGATCAGGAGATGGACATGTTCGGGCATGAAGACATAGGCAGTCAGGCGGAAGGGGTGCTTTTGTTTTGCGGCGATGATGGCGTCGGCGAGCCATTGGCGCGAGCGGTCGCGAGAAAGGAAGGGTTGGCGGCGGAAGCAGGAGAAGGTGAGGTAGTGGTAGTCGCCAGGGGTGTTGTAGCGGCGGCAGCGTTTGCGGTGGGGCGGGTCGGATGAATGAGTGGACATGTTGGAATCGTAGTGGTGGAGGGGATTTTGGGGAAGAGTTTTTTGGGTTGCAAGGTGTTGGGGGGCGACATGTGGCATGCTTCTGGCCCCGAGGTTGGGCCAGAAGCATGGCACCCGGCCCGATCGAGGTGGGGTATGATTGAGTTAATGGAATTTTGAGGGGTTTTGTTTATGGGTGTTTTGGTGCGGTTGGCGACGGGTGCGGACTTGGGGGCGATTAATGCCATTTATAATCATTATGTAGTCACGTCAACTTGCACGTATCAGGAGGAGGAAATGACGGCGGCGGAGCGGGTGGCGTGGTTTGGGGTGCATGGTGAACGGTATCCGGTGACTGTGGCGGTGAGTGATGGCCAGGTTGTTGGATGGGGAGCGCTCAATGCGTTTCATGGGCGCAGTGCGTATCGGTTCACGGTGGAAAATTCGGTGTATGTGCGCGATGATTTTCGGCGGCGTGGGGTGGGGCGCATGTTGTTGGCGGATTTGCTGGGGCGGGCGGAGGTGATTGGGCATCGGAGTGTGATTGCGATTATTTCGGCGGATCAGGTGGGGAGTGTGGCGCTGCATCGGGAGGCGGGATTTGTGGAGTGTGGGTTGTTGCGGGAGGTGGGGTTTAAGTTTGGGCGGTGGTTGGATGTGGTTTATATGCAGTGGGTGAATCGCGGTTGGAGGGTGGGGTTGGGGGAATTATAGGTTGGGTGGTTGGGAGGGGTTATCCCGGTGAACCCGGGGCTATATGGGTTATTCTTTGAGGACGATGAGGACGGTTTGGACGCTGTTGAGATTGAGGCGCGGGGTGATGGTGAGGTCGTAGCGGAGGAGTTGGGTGTCTCTGCGGGCGACGGTGGCGACTTCGCCGATGACCATGTAGCGGACTTCGGCGGGCCAGTTTTGGTCGGCGAGTTCGGCATGAGGTCGCCGGGTTGGGGTTCGGCGAGCGACGTTGCCGACGGAGATGGTTTCGCAGCGGAGTTTTCCGTCGCCGACGCCTTCGACGATGCAGGGTTCGGGGGTGAGGACGACGGAGCCTTCGGGGAGTCTGCGGACGAGTTTGGCCTGGGTTTTCATGCGCGGGTCGGTGAGGAGGCGGACGGTGGAGGTTCGGGCGAGGACGGTATCGACGACGCCGAGGATGGACGCCTGGGGGACGATGCCGGTGGTGGTTTGTTTTGTGTTGGGATTGACGATGGGGGTGGTGGAGCAGGCGGTGACGACCATACCGCGGTGGATGCCGTCGGAGTTGCCTTTGTCGAGGGTGAGGATGCTGGAGCCGGGGCCGGCCTGATAGCCGGTGACGCCGGCGGGGAGGAGTTCGTCGGCCCGGAGGCCCTGTGGGGCGAGTGATTTGGTGGCGGTGAAGAGTTCCTGATCGAGGCGGATCTGGCGGTCGCGCTGGTCGACCTGGTCGTTGAGTTGTGCGATGGTTTGGCGGAGGGTGTCGATGGATTCGGTGGCGTCGTGGTGGGCGTCCATGCGATCGGCGGCCCAAGTGCCGACGCCCTGCATTCCGGTGAAGATGAATTTGGCGGGGGTGAGGATGGTGCTGAGGGCTTCGCCCAAGAAGCCCTGGGTGCGCTGCATGATCGACGGGGAGGCATTACGGGTTGAGGGAGCGGCGGTGCGGCCGCCTATGAATGCCCAAAGGCAGGCGGCGAAGGTGAGTGACCAAAAAAGACGGCGAGGGGTGAGGCGAGAATTCTGCATGGGAAACTCGACGCAAGATGCGGAAGAGCGGGTTTTCGCAGGGCGATTGGGCGTGATTGCATATTTTATCTTGGATGAAGGTCGAAAGAGGCCTTGCGTTTCCACGCAAGGCTAGTGTTAGAGGTCGCTCATGTCGGATTCCATGGTGTCTTTCCAGAGTTCGAGGTTTTCGAGGAAGACGGAGGTGCCGCGGGCGACGCAGGTGAGGGGGTCGTCGGCGATGCGGACGGGGAGGCCGGTGGCCTGGTGGATGACTTTGTCGATGGAGCGGAGGAGTGCGCCGCCGCCGGCGAGGACGACGCCGGTTTCGACGAGGTCGGCGGCGAGTTCGGCTTCGGCGCGTTCGAGGGTGCGGGTGACGGCGTCGATGATTTGTCCGACGGGTTCCTGGAGGGCTTCGCGGATTTCCTCGGAGGTGACGATGCACTTGCGGGGGAGGCCGGAGATCATGTCGCGGCCGCGGACTTCCATGGTTTTTTCCTGGCCGAAGGAGCCGGCGGAGCCGATTTCGATTTTGATTTTTTCGGCGAACTGTTCGCCGATCATGAGGTTGTAGGTTTTCTTCATGTGGTTGACGATGGCTTCGTCGAAGTCGTCGCCGGCGGTGCGGATGGATTCGGAGACGGCGATGTCGGCGAGGGACATGATGGCGACTTCGGTGGTGCCGCCGCCGATGTCGACGATCATGGAGGCGGTGGGCTCGGTGATGGGGAGACCGGCGCCGATGCCGGCGGCCATGGGTTCTTCGACGAGGTAGACGCGGCGTGCGCCGGCGCGTTCGGCGGAGTCGAGCACGGCGCGTTTTTCGACGGCGGTGATGCCGGAGGGGATGGCGATGACGACGCGCGGTTTGACGAAACCGCGGCGGCCGTGGACGCGGCGGATGAAGTAGGCGAGCATGGCTTCGGTGATTTCGAAGTCGGAGATGACGCCATCTTTGAGGGGGCGGATGGCGGTGATGGAGCCGGGGGTTTTGCCGAGCATTTCCTTGGCGACGAGGCCGACGGCGTTGCCGTCTTGGAGGACGCGGTTGGTGCCCTTTTTGACGGCGACGACGGAGGGTTCGTTGAGGACGATGCCTTCACCGCGGACGCAGACGAGGGTGTTGCAGGTGCCGAGGTCGATGCCCATATCGAGGCTGAACCAGCCGAGGATCGAATCAAAGAACACGCCGAGCGACTCCTTTGCCGGGAGGGCGTTCGAGAGAAGCCGGAGCTGAGCCGATTGCGTTGGGGGATCGGTGCCCGGCGATAAGCCACAGGAAGGTCATGGGATAGCTGCGTGGTAGAGTATATGTCATTTTGGGGAAGAGGGCGAATGGGGCCTTGGGTGTTGGGTCGTCTTGAGTCTTGAGTCTTGAGTCTTGAGTCTTGAGTCTTGAGGCTTGAGGCTTGAGGCTTGGGGCTTGGGGCTTGGGGCTTGGGGCTTGGGGCTTGGGGCTTGGGGAGGCGCATTGGGGCGTGGGCGGAGGGAGGGGTCCGTTTTGGGGGGAGGCGGAGGGGTGCCTCGGTTTTTTTTGCTGGGGGTGCCGATCGTTTTGCGCGTCGCCGGGATGGGTTCGGGGACGGCCGCCGGGGGAACGCGGGGCGATTTTTTTAGAATGCGCCGAGTTCGTGGAGGCGGAGGGCGACGTACACGAGAGCCACGAGTGTGGCGGCCATCGAGATGAAGGCGAGGCCCGTGTAGACGTTGTTGATCGGCTTGACGTAGATGGTACCGGAACCTAGGCGGCTCATGGGCAACTCCTTGATGCCGGCGAGTTTACCGGCGAGGGTTGAGAGGTCGAGAGGTTTCAGCGGCCCTGGTACCCGTTACGTCGTCCGCAGCAGGTACGGTCATTATCGGTCATTGGGCGGCTGTTTCATTACTTTGAACGTCCCGATCATGACTCGGTCATGACCGGATCATGTACCGATCGTGCCCTGATCATGCCCGGTGAATGCGGTTATTGAGCGCCGGTCATGACGAGGTCGCCGACCTTGACGGAGTCGCCGGGCTTGACGACGGTGACCTGTGCGACGGCGGAATCGGGGAAGACGCTTTGAACGACGGCATCGCCGACGTAGCCGCTGTTGCGGTAGATTCAGAGGCGCGGTCTGGACCTTGACGCCGTCACGGGTGCCGAGGGGAACTTCGATGAGGGTATGGCCGGCGGAGGGGGCGATGTTGGTGATTTTGCCGTTGATCTGGGCGTTTGCGGGGCTGGCGGAGAGGCTGGCGACCTGAGAGTTGCCGTTGTCGCCGGGGGCGGCGGCACCGTTTTTGGAGGGTGCGGTTTCGGTGGTTGCGAGTTGTTCCTGGAGTTTTCGGATGGCCTGTTCAGCAAAGCGATTGGCGGTGGATTGTTCGTTGTTGACGCGGTTGAGTTCGGCGTTCTTCTGGACGAGGCTGACGTTTTCGGGGCGGAGGGAGGCGAGTTCGGTGTCCTTGGCGGCGATGAGCTTGTTTTGGGAGTCGATGGAGGAGGTTAACTGGCTGATGGAGCTCTGTTGCTGGGCGTTGCGGGCTTCAAGGGCACCGCGTTCGGAGGAGACCTGGGCGAGCTTGGTGGCGAGGTCGTTATTTTGTTTTTTGAGTTCGTCGGTGGCGCTGGTGAGGCGGCTGTTGGCGTCGGCGACCTGGGCGTTGGCGACGGCGACGTCGTTTTGCGACTTCGCGAGCGCGGCCTGGGCGGCGACGGCCTGGGTGTGGGAGGAGTCGACTTCGAGGCGGTAGTTCTGGAGGCGACTTACGCCGAAGACAATGAGGACGGCGACAACGAGTGAGAAGACGAGCTGCAGGACGACGAAAATTTTAGTTAAGCTGCTCAAGGAAGGCCTCCCGAAAGGGGTTTAATAAATTGGCTTGCGTAAGACAGGGCCATTTTTTAGGGACCGCACCTGAGGTCAGGGGCGGTCGTCAGGGTCGAAGGGCAGAGACGGCGCGGGCAGAGGAGCCGGGGCGGCGTTCGATGGGCAACTCGGCGCTGGGGCTGAGGCGTATGGGCGGTGAGGGGGCGATGAAAGGGGGAAGGGAGGGGACCGGAAAAAGAGCTACTCCGCCATCAGACACTATCAACCACGCACTGGGTAGTCTAATGGTCGGCGGGGAGGTGTCAAGATGTGAAGGGGGGGGGAGGGGGATTTTTGTTGGAGATCCGGTACACATCCACATGCTTTTATGGGGTGTGAGCGGTCGTCGCCCAGGAAATCTGTATGGGTGGGGCATCTAATTAGCAGGCGGCATGATATGGAATGAGAGTCTGCTATTTGTTGGGCCGAGTCTCTGAGTTGAGGGAAACGGGTTTGGTGGTGGCGGCGCGTGCGGTGATGGACTGGATGGCTTTATCGGCGAGGTCGCCGAGGTTGCTGTTGTCGATGTCTCGGAGGGCTTTGAGGAGAGGGAGGCTTTTTGAGGTGCCGATGATGTTGAGGATTTGGCAGGCTTCGGTTTCGAGTCCGCCATCAGGGTCGTTGAGGTAGGGAATGACATAAGGTTCGGCGACCGGGCCCATGGCGCGGAGAGCGGCAGAGGCGTCGGTTCGCTGGAAGAAGTCGGCCAAACGTTTGGCGATGGCTTGGCGCCCTCAGGTTCGCGGGTGGCGGCAATGGCATTCATGAGTGGGGCGCGGAGGAAGGGACCCTTGGTGTCAAGCACGGCAAGTAGTGCGGGGAGATCGCGCGGCGAGGCCCAGATGGCAATGGCTTTGGCGGCGGCGGAGTGGACGAAAACGTCCTCGTTGGAGAGGAGTGGATCGAGGGCTTTGCCGACGTCGGCGCGGCGGGAATCGATGGGGATGGCATGTGCGAGGCGATCACAGGCGGGCATAATTTTCCAGCGATCTCCCGCGTTGATGATGGCTATGAGCCCAGTGACTTCGTCATTGTCAATGGGTTTAGGACGCTCGGCTTCGATGGCAGCGGCGCGTTGGGCAGCGGCAGCGGCGTCACGTTTTTTGCGGAGGTCGGCGGCTTGCTGTTGCGCAAGAATGGCTGCAACTTTTTGTCGCGAGAAGATCGACGGCTTTTTGTTGCGCAAGGAGGTCGGTGGCTTTTTGTTGCGCGAGCAGGTCAGCAGCTTTTTGTTGCGCGAGTAAGGCGTCGGCCTTTTGTTGTGAAAGGAGGTCGTTGGTTTGATCGGGGGTGAGGAGGCGAGCGGTAAAGGTGGTGGGGATGTGGAGGGTGATGGTGTTCTGGATGGCAGTGGTATCGTAGTTCACGGAGACGGAAGTGACGAGGCCGGTAGCGGTGTCGAAGATGATTTGGCCATGAGCGGATTGGGCAAAGGAAGCAGCGGGCGGGGTATTCGCGTCGGTGTTAAGTGTTTGGTCTTTTTGGATGGGGAAGAGCATTCCATCGGGTTTGCCAAGGGTGTAGTCGGTGATTTCCTGGGCGGCATAGCTGGCGGAAGGCGTTGAGGGGAGCAGATGCCAAGAGTTGCGGGTTTGGTCGGTGATTTGAATGGTGCGGTGGGTGGTCCAGTGGGATGCGGCGGTGGTGGGAAAGGGTTGGATGATGAATTCGGCGAGGCGGCCGAGGGCAGGTTGTTTGTCGTCGTTTTGCGGGATGGAAGTTCCCGAAGGGTCGATGACAAGGCGGCGTGTGATGGTGGTTGCGGACGGGGAAGACGCGGAGGTGGCGGCGTTGGATAACGTCTGTTGGATGGAGAGATCGGCGGAGTTTGTGAGGGTGGCGGCGTTGGTGGTCGGGTCGATGGATTCGACTTTGTAGAAGGAGTTGCCGGTACGTGTTTGGGTGGAATCGAGGAAATGGGTTTCGATGGTGATGGCGTAGATGAGGGTTTGGCCGGTTTTAAATTGGTAGGTGAGATGAGGCGGGGGTGGGGCGGGCGGGGAGGTGGGTTTGCATGAGGCGAAGAGGGTAAGGGCGGCGAGGGAAATTGTGGTGCGGAAGGGGGAGGACATAAGGGATCCTTCACTATGTGTCTTTACATGTTGGCAGATGGGTTCGATTGCCCCGTTGGGGCTCTGCGGTAATTGTCGTGGGCTCCGTTGGGGCCAATGTTGATTGACGTTGGTGTGATTGTACATCGGGGGTTGTGGATAAGCATGTGATGATGCGGCGCTGTTAGGCGCTCCCTTACGGTCGCGGTACCGAAGGTTGGGTGTGTGTGGGCTTGGACCAGTTTTGGTGGCGGGTTACGCCGATCTTTGATCGGCGGCTAAACGGGGTGAGGCGATTGTGTTTATATGTTTATTTTTTTTATTTTTATTCGTCGGATTTTTTGGGTTCGGGGCGGAGGTAGCGGGCGAGGAAGGATTGGGTTTTTTCGGTGGATTGGGAGGCGGCGGCGGGGTTGTAGCCTTGGCGGGTGGGGACGAGGAAGCCGTGGCCGACGGCGGGGAAGCGGACGATTTCGTAGTAGATTTGGTTGGGGTTGTGGGCGAGCCGGGAGTCGAGAGCGCGGATGTGGTCTTCGGGGATTTGGGGGTCGTTGGTTCCGTAGAAGGAGAGGAGGGGGGCGTGGAGGTTGAAGAGGTCTTCGACGGGGGAGATGGGGCGGTTGTGGGTGGTGTTGGCGTAGAGGATTCGGCCGTAGTAGTTGACGGCGGCGGAGACGCGGAGGTCGTTTCCGGCGAGCATCATGGCGTAGACGCCGCCCATGTCGTAGCCGACGACGGCGAGGGGTTGCGCGGCGGTGGGCTTGCCTTCTTCCTGGAGGAACTCGATGGCGGCGGAGAGGTCGTCGCGGATTTGGCCGTCGGAGGTTTGGTCGTAGTCGAGCCAGGCTTGCTGGGGGGTGAGGGGTTTGTCGGAGCCGGGGAGACGGGAGAAGAGGTTGGGGACGATGACGGTGTAGCCTTGTTTGGCGAGGGAGTCGGCCTGGGTTTTGATCCAATCGGTCATGCCGAAAATGTCGGGGACGACGATGACGGCGGGTCTGGGGGCTTTGTCGCCACCGGGGAGACCTTTGGGGGTGACGAGGTATGCGGGGATGTCGCGGCCGGTGGTGCCGGCTTTGTAGGTGATCATTTGGCCGGGGTTGATGTCGGTGGCGATGGGTTTGCCGTATTGGGGTGCGGGTTGGGTGGAGGGTTGTGTGGTGGGTGGTTCGGTTGCGGGGTCGGTGGTTTGTGCGTAGGCGCAGGAGGCGGCGAGGGATAAGGAAAGGGTGATGGCGGTGAGTGTCCGCATTGTTTGGTTCTCCAATAGAAAGCGAGTGATACCCCCCCCCCACCGCCGCGACCGAGGGGTGGGGTGGCGATGATGTTCGTCTCTTCATTGGGTACGGTCAATGAGACGATAAGGATTGATAGGTGGTTGTGGTGGTGGTGTTATTTGAGGGGTGTGTATGTGGTTGTGGGAGGTTATCCCGGGTGAACCCGGGGCTATATGGTGGATAGCGGAGGGTTTGGGCTGCGGATAGAGTAGGTGGCGGCTGATAATTGTTTTTGCGGTTTTTTGCATAGGTGCGGTGCCCACGCGGCCTGAGGGCAGCGGGCGTTTTTTTTGTTTGGGATACGGTGGGGGGATTTTGTGTGATTATTTGAAACTTATTTGAGGTTGTTTGATGAAAACGGTAATTCATGTGACGCATGAGGCGGTTCAGAAGATTGGCGGCATTGGGGCGGTGCTGCATGGGTTGATCACGAGCAAGACGTATCATTCGGAGGTAGGCCGGGACATTTTGCTTGGACCGTTGTTTTCGACGGACGGGCCGGTGGAGGGGCGGCTGCATGGCGGGGAGGTGTTGTACAGCGGGGTGGATGGGTTTCGGAACACGCCGTATGCGAACGATTTTGCGCGGATTGAGCATGAGTATGGGATCAAGATCGTGTACGGGAAGAAGACGTTTCATGATCCGTTGACGGGGGTGACGAGCGAGCCGGAGGTGATTCTGATTGATGTGCGGCATTACAATCCGGAGAAGATGGACGTCCTGAAATTTGTATTGTTTCAGGATTATGGGATTGAGAGCGCGCGGTACGAGCATGTGTGGGACTACGAGCAGTATTGCCGCATCGCGGAGCCGGGGCTGGAGGCGGTGCGGGCGATTGGCGGGTGTTCGGACGGGACGAAGCCGATCATTTTGAGTCACGAGTACATGGGGATGCCGACGGCGCTGTGTGCGCGGTCGCGATATCCGGGTCAGTTCCGGACGATTTTTTACGCGCATGAAGTGGCGACCATGCGGCGGCTGGTGGAGGAACATCCGGGTCATGACACGATGTTCTATAACGTGTTGGAGAAAGCGGTGGCGAAGGGGGAGTACGTGGAGGATGTGTTTGGGAGCCAGAAGGATTTTTACAAGCATCCGCTGGTGGAGGCGAGCCGATTTTGCGACAACATTTTCGCGGTGGGGGATTATGTGGTGAAGGAGCTGCGGTTTTTGCGGAAGGAGTTCAAGGATCTGCATATTGATCTGGCGTACAACGGGGTGCCGGCACGGACGTTGAATGCGGATGAGAAGCAGAAGAGCCGGCGGAAGTTGCAGCAGTATTGCGCGAATTTGCTGGGGTTCGATCCGAATTTTATTTTCACGCATGTGACGCGGCTGGTGCCGAGCAAGGGGTTGTGGCGGGACATTCGGGTGGTGGAGCAGATGGAGAAGCATCTGGCGGAGGAGAAGAAGACGGCGGTGCTGTATGTGCTGTCGACGGAGACGTGCGGTCGGTCGACGCATGACATTGAGAACATGGAGCGGAATTATAAGTGGCCGGTAGCGCATCGGGAGGGTCATACGGATTTGACGGGTGGGGAGGCGGCGTTTTATGCGGGGGTGCAGGAGTGGAACGCGCGGGCGCGGTGGTGCAAAATTGTGTACATCAATCAGTTTGGGTTCGACAGGAAGTCGTGCGGGATGCGGATGCCGAGCGATATGGATTTTCTCGATATTCGGAAGGGGAGCGATGCGGAGTTTGGGCAGAGCATTTATGAGCCGTTTGGGATTGCGCAGGTGGAGCCGATCTCGTTTGGGGGAATTTGCGTGTTTACGGGGTTGTGCGGTTGCGCGGGGTTTGTGAGGAAGTCGGCGGGGAACAAGCCGACGGCGAATGCAATTGAGGTGGATTACACGAAGTTGCCGGAGCGGATGAAGAGTCAGACGATTCCCGAGTTGTTGAAGATGGACAAGGCGACGCGGGAGGAGATTGAGCGGAGCGTTGCGGCGGAAATAGCGGAGGAGTTGTTTAAGCGGTTGCCTCGGACGGCGGGGGATTTTGCGGGGTTGATTGCGAGTGGCGGGAAGTTGGGAGGGGAGATGAATTGGGATGCGGTGGCGAAGAATTATGTTTTGCCGGGGATGGAGTATGCGTTGAAGGGGAACGGGGGGGCGAAGGGGTGAGGGGGGGGGGAGGTTTTTTTCTTGGGTGTAGGGGCGCGGTGGTTGGGAGGGCGATCCCGGGTAAACCCGGGGCTATATGGGGGGGGCTTTGCGGGGGGGTTGGGGGTGCTTTATACTTGGGGAAGAATTTAATGGTTCATGGAGTTTGTGTGATGGCGAAGTTTATTGTGGAGAATGTGGGGGATGGGATGGTGACGGTGCGGGTTCCGGGGATGAATTATCAGAATACGTTTCGGGTGGGGAACGGGGCGGCGGCGTTGGTGGCGGGGGAGCGGGTTCGGGGGCGGATCCATGCGCCGGCGTGGAAGGTGGATCGGGTGGATATGGGAGGGAATTATGTGGAGCCTTTGTATGGTCGTCCGCGGCGGATGCAGGGGACGATATTGAGCGTGAATGCGGGGGCGAATGAATTGACGGTGCAGGTGGGGTATGAGGTGACGGTGAAGATGCCGGAGAAATATAGTGCGGGGGATTATCGGGTGGGGGAGCGGGTGGGGTGGGATAATGTGGAGGTGCCGGCGTTTGAGGTGGGGGAGTGCTGAATGCTGAATGTTGAATTCTGAATGCTGAAAAGGGGGGAACCGCCGATGGACGCGGATGGACGCCGATGATTATTTTTGGATCGGCGTGGATCGGTGTTTTTTTTTATTTGGTTTATGCGCCGGAGGGAGTCGAACCCCCAACCGCGTGATTCGAAGTCACGAACTCTATCCAGTTGAGCTACGGGCGCGGGTTTGGGAGATTGTAGTTTAACCGCGCGGGAGGGTTGCGTCTTGGGAGTGGAGGGGGGTGTGGGGATTTTTTTTGGGGGAGAGGGGGGAGTGGATGAGCGGAGTTGTAGGAGGGGGTGGTTTATGGGGTTATGGGGGGATGCGTCGCCGGGTTGCGGCGGCGCTGCAAAGTGGTGGGGTGGTAGTGCGGGGGAAATATGGTTGAGTTACGGCATGGGCTAGCCCGGTATTTGCGATATGGATGGGCATGCACGATGATGCGAATTTGTCGCAGCTCTGCCCGTGCGGGAGGTTGTTATGAATGCTGAGGAACGATACATCACGCATGTGATTTTAGAGAAGCCGTTGCCTACGACGGCGGAGAGACTTCGTGCGAATAAGGGGGCGATTTTGGGGCGATGGGATGAGGCGGTTCGGAATACGATGCCGAAGGCGGATGAGCTGACGGCGAAGCAGGTGCGGAACAGTATTCCGGCGGTGATTGAACAGTTGGCGAGAGCACTGGAGACGGCGACGCAGGAGGAAACGCGGGAGCTGTTTCGAGTGACGCGGAATCATGGGGTGGTGCGGTATCACGAGGCGTTCAGCATTGGGGAGTTGATTACGGAGTATCGGCTGTTGCGGGTGATCGTGATGGAGGAGATGTGGCGGCGGGAGGCGCGGGAGAATTTGCCGGTGGATGTGCACCAGGTGACGGCGATCAATGCGGGGCTGGACATTGCGTTGCAGCAGGCGGTGGTGGGGTTTATGGATTTTCAACAGGAGCAACTGTGCCAGCGAATGAGGCGGAGTCGAAGTATCTGTCATTTTTGTCGCATGATCTGCGGAACAATTTGAACAATATTACGTTGACGGTGGACCTGCTGGCGTTTCGGCTGCGGGATTTGCCGGAGTTCGAGGAGGATTATGAGAGCCTGGTAGCGGCGCGGCGGTCGATTTGGGAGACGATGGAGGGGATGGATCGGCTGATGCAGGCGGAGCGATTGAAGAGGAAGGCGGTGGAGCCGCGGTTTAGTAAGGTGGGGCTGTATCGGATGGTGGAGCGGCTGATTTTGCCGATGGTTCCGCGGGCGGAGGATAAGCATATTGAATTGCGGAACGAGATGCCGAGGGAGTTGGTGGTGAAGACGGATGAGCAATTGCTGACGTTGGCGCTGCAGAATTTGGTGGGGAATGCGATCAAGTATAGTGATGGGGGAACGGTGCGGGTGCATGCGAGCCGCGGGGGTGAGAAGGGGGATCGGTGGGCGATCGCGGTGAGCGATATGGGGAGAGGGATCGCGATGGAGGACCGGTCGCTGCTGTTTGATGTATTTCAGAGGGGGCAGACGCATGGTCAGACGGGGGTGGGGTTGGGGTTGGCGATTGTAGCGGCGGCGGCGAAATTGTTGCGTGCGGAGGTATCGGTGACGTCGGAGGTTGGGCGGGGGTCGACGTTTGTTTTGTTGTTGCCGGTGGAGGCGGAGGATGGGGGGGCGTGAGGGGTTTAAGTTGAGGGTGGTGGTGGGGATTTTATGATTATTGTTGTTTGAGCATCGATGAGAGGGCCTTGCGAGGCCCTCTCATCGATCACGGCCGGGGGCGGCCGTGCCACATTTAGTTGGGGGGTGCCACATTATTATTGTGGGTGACACCCTATTGTCGGTGCCACATTGCGGGGTTATTTGAGGAGTTTGGCGTTTAGTTCGATGGGGGTTGAGGCGAGGGCTTGGGAGATGGGGCAACCGGTTTTGGCTTTGTTGGCGGTATCGAGGAAGGTTTTTTCGTCGATGCCGGGGACGATGGCTTCGGTGGTGAGGAGGATTTTGGTGATTTTGAAGCCGTCGCCGACTTTGTCGATGGTGACGTCGGCTTTCGTGGAGACTCGCGTAGGGGTGTGGCCCGCGGAGGCGAGCATGTGGGAGAGAGCCATCGAGAAGCAGGAAGCGTGTGAGGCACCGAGGAGTTCTTCGGGGTTGGTGCCCTGGGCGTTTTCGAAACGGGTGGCGAAGGAGTAGGGGTGGTTGAGGACGCCGCTGTTGGTTTTTACGGTGCCTTTACCTTTGGGCAGATCGCCCTCCCAGATCGCTTCAGCATGACGAGTTGGCATGACAAATCCTCGCGTTAGGTGGAATGAAACAAGGGGGTAATGAGACACGACATGGGGCGGGGATGCAAGTGGTGCGGGGGATGGTTGTGGGAAAGGGTAGACGGTAGACGGTAGGGGGTAGGGGGAGGCAAAAGGAGGGACACCCGCTGGGGGGCGGGTGCGTGTGGAAGGAAAACTGGAATGTGGGTAGCGATTGCGTGCGAAGGGAAAGGTGGGAGCGACGCAATCGGTTGTTCGCGTTGTGCTGCGAACCAAGCGAAGAAAACCTGGAAGCCGGCGAGGGGATCGAAGGGGATCGGCTCGCCGACGGGGTTTTGTAAAACAAAGGGTGTGCCAGATTGTGAGGGGGTTGATTGGGGGTTGATTCTCTCGCTCCGGGTGTGAATCTCCGATAAACTCAATCTCCCTGCCCGCGCTGGCGCAATGCCAATGTGCAGTGTGTCGGGCATGACACCGCCCGGCGTGGAAACGCTCGGCCCGCCTTACACGGAGCCTCCCCATGTCCGAACAACCCAAATCCCCCCCCCCCCCGCCGCCTCCAAAATGGAAAAAATCGTCTCCCTCTGCAAACGCAAGGGCTTCATCTTCCCCTCCTCCGAAATCTACGGCGGTATCAATGGCTTCTGGGACTACGGCCCCCTCGGCGTCGAACTCAAACGCAACCTCAAGGAAGCCTGGTGGACCGACATCATCCGCTGCCCCGGCAAAGGCCCCGATGGCCACCTCCTCGACATGGTCGGCCTCGACGCCACCATCATCATGAACCCCAAAGTCTGGATCGCCAGCGGCCACGTCGGCGGATTCAACGATCCAATGGTTGACGACAAGGAAACCAAGCAAAGATTCAGAGCCGATCACCTGACCGGCTCTTGGATGGTCGGCACCGGCGCTAGCCCGGATCGGTTCGAAGAAGTTGACACGCTCAGCCTGGCGGGGCTGGAAAGTTTCAAGATCGAGGCGACATTCGTCGCTGCTGCAATCGGCGAAGCGGCGGAGCAAGCTGTCAGCTACCTTTCTAAGGATCGCAAGCAAAAGCAGGTCGGCGACATTATCGTTCAGGAAATGTCTGGCCCAAATGTGGTATCAATCATCACTGAAGACAAGCGATCCCCAGGCAAGTATTTCAAATGGATTTTGAAGCCGATTTCGCAAGAAGCATACAAGGGCAGGTATGACCAAGTACCTAGTCCATTTACGCAAAAAGCTGGCTCGCTGACCGAGCCTCGGATGTTCAACCTGATGTTCGAAAGTTACGCCGGCGCAGTTCAAGACGAAACAAGCAAAGTCTACCTCCGCCCCGAAACCGCCCAGGGCATCTTCGCTAACTTCCGCAACGTCGTCGACACCTCACGCGTCAAAGTCCCCTTCGGCATCGCCCAGATCGGCAAAGCCTTCCGCAATGAAGTTACGCCGCGGAACTTTACGTTTCGGTCGCGGGAATTCGAACAAATGGAAATTGAATTCTTCATCCGCCCCGACTCCGCCCACGAATGGTACAAATTCTGGCGCGACTCCCGCTTTGCCTGGTGGCAGTCGATTGGGCTTACGTCGGCGAACCTGCAATTGCGCGAGCATGATAAGGATGAGCTTGCGCACTATGCGAAAACGGGCGCGGGAACTTCGGATATTGAATACAAATTTCCATTCACTGATCCAGGGTTCGGTGAGTTGGAAGGGATTGCGCACCGTTCGGACTTTGACCTCAAGGCCCATGCCGAACACTCCGGCCTCGGCGACAAGCTCAAATACTTCGATCAGGAACTCCAGCTCAAACTCGCCGCCGAGGGGCTCCCCAAAGAGGAAATTGATAAGCGGTGCAAATATTTCCCGCATGTGATTGAGCCGTCGGCGGGGGCGGATCGTGGGACGCTGGCGCTGCTGTGTGAAGCGTATACGGACGACCCGGGCCGACCGTCCGGGGTGGTGATGAAGTTTCATCCGCGGATGGCACCGATCAAGGCGGCGATCTTTCCGCTGGTGGATAAGGAAGGGATGCCGGAGATTGCGAGCAATCTTTATATGGAGCTTCGGAAGACGTGGAACGTTCAGTTGGATGTGAAGCAGAATATTGGGAAGCGGTACGCGCGGATGGATGAAGCGGGGACGCCGTTCTGTTTGACGGTGGATTCGCAGACGCTGGTGGATCAGACGATCACGGTACGTCATCGGGACACGTTGTTGCAGGAGCGTATTCCGATCGGTGCGGCGCGGGCGTTTTTGGCCGAAAAGATTGGGTAGAGACGTTTCTACCGCGGGTGTCGCGGTGAGCGAAATGGTTTGTTTTTATGGAGTGGCGAAAGAACGCTTTGTTCTGGTGGCGACTCGGTAGCCGTTCTTTTCCGACTTTGAGAAGTGTGCCGCCGGTTGCACATTGTGTGCAACCGGCGGCGTTTTGCTATCCGTAGAGTGTTTTCAGCGGGTTCTTGCGGGTTGGGGCATTTTGAAGGGGGGATGTGAGCAAGTCCTTGCACATCGTGGGGAGCGGCGTGCGGGCGGGGAGCGGTCGCGCAGGGATTTTTTTATCGCAAAAACGCCGGGAAATAGGCCTTTTTTTGGGGATGGGAAAGATTTAGTTTCGCGGCCGTCACGGTTGGCATGAGCCTCGCTATATCCCTTTTCGTACAAACGGCAACGGGCTGACTTTCAGGATGTACCTTGTGAAAACGGAAACTTTACAGCCCGGCCAAAAGGTACAGTTCAGACTTGCGGACGTTCACCTGCCCGCGATTGAAGAGATTCTGAATCGGATGACGGAAGACACGGAACTGCAGGGAACGATCACGCTGATGAGTGACAAAGGGGACCGAAAGACGGCCTTTGCGGTGATCGAAGTGAAAGGCGTGTTGATGCCATTGATCGTGCCGGCGGAGGCCATCCGAACGGTGATTGACGCAGACGATCATGTGGCGGCGGCAAAATCCTGGTGATTCCGGCCAGGTCTTACAAGTGCTCTCTCTCCCTCCCCAGGCTGCGCTCCTCACGGCCGTTAGCCTGGTTCTTTAAAACCAACGCCGGCGTGCGGCGATTGAATATCAGAGGATCGTTTTGTTCATGTTGTTTCATCGCTGACGGGCACCGCGGATTTTAATTTGCTCTCTCTCCCTCCCCAGGCTGATGTTCCCTCAGGGCCGTCAGCCTGGTTCTTTTATTTTTGCGTGGGGCGGCGATTGGTTCGATAATGCTTGAGGCTTGATCGTTCCGATAGACAATGAACAGGAGTGGCGCTGAAACCGCCAGCGTTCGCATGGCGCAGAAAAAAAACGACCGTCGATTCTTGTGGTGCTTTGGTGCGCGGTAGCGGGGATCGTGTTCTATCTGACGTGCTGGCCACTGGTGGAGAATGCGTGGGCATCGCATTCGTGGGAGCGGGTGCCGTGCGGGATGCGGGCACGGGATCAGTTTGTGTTCGTGTATCAGGGGGGGCGGTATTACGGGAGCCGGAAGAATTTTTGGGATCATGCGCACACGACGTCGGAGAAGGTGGATTCGGACACGCCATTGCCGGCATTGGATCAAATATGTTATGTGTGGGCGAACCATCCGGAGTGGGCGGTGCTGCGGGTGGATGCGCAGGAGCATTTGGAGGAGGGGAGCCGGGCGTTTACGAGCGCGGGGATGATTGTGGTGGTGGCGGCGGCGCTTTCGGTGATTGTGAGAAGGTCGAGGGGGGGGCGTGGGTGATATGGGCTTTGTCGCCGCTTGGCCTTCTGGCAGGTAAGCATTACATTATGTTGAGGCAGTCAGCGTTTCTTTGAACTCATTTTAGGAGCGAATGCTATTCAGCGCTTTTATCATGGCTCTATGTTCTTTTAGGTTCGGCGCTTTGCTTCGTGGGTTTCGTGAAGCCACCGCGTCGAATTTTTGACTTGCTAATGCCCCGCTTCGTGGTGCCGCTTCTTTTCTGGTTCGTCGCATTCTATCCTGCGATTGTTTATAGCTTCAGTGCCGTCGTCACGAGGTACGATCGATACCGGGAGACGAATGAGGAAGCGGTCCTCTTTTATCTCGTGCTATGCCTTTGTATGTTTTGGGTAGGCTTCACATTCACGGTGGGATCCTCATACCTTCAACGGGCAACGAGAAGCATTTCGATCGGCCTCACGCCTCGTCAACTGCGCTCAACCTCCATCTTTATTGTCACCGCAACGTTCGCATTTTTAATGTTTGCGAAGGGGTATGCGGTATTCGTTGATGCTCCTTATTCCATGGGAAGCCTGACCACGTACATTTTTAATTTTCTGATGGTTCCTTTAAATGTATTGGCGATGATTCTTTATGGATTAACGTGGCCAGAGCGCGGATCCCGTATTCGTCCCGGCCTTTGGGTAGGCGCGATATATGTGATCTTGATGGGGAGCATATTCCTATTCTCCATTTTTAGTCGAAGTTCAGGCATGATGCCTTTATTTCTCGTCCTCGGCTACATTGGCCGTTGGCGGCGCATTCCGTGGATTGCACTGCTGGGAGCTACGGCGTTCAGCCTTTACGGGCACAGGTGGGCCTGACGGGACGCGGTGCGTACGGTCATTTTGCGGGCGCGATCCCTTATGCAGAATATTTTCTTAGTGGCGGCGGTTTTTCGTTCGACACCGTGAGTTCCAACTCACTTGCGACAGAAGTGGTAACCCCGATGTCGGTGGTCATGGCGGCTCATGAGGCGACAGCGGATATTGCGCCGATGTCGCCTTTCGATTGGATGGTATTCCAACTTCCACTGCCGCATATTTTCAGTTTCACGGGCCGATTCAGTCTGGACCTGACGAGGTTTCTGGGAGGCGAGGGCGCGTGGGGATATACTCCGTCGATGTTTGGGGACACCTTTGCCCATCTTGGCTGGTTGGGTTCATTGGCGTTTGTGTACATGGGATTTTTATACCGCCTGCTAGAGCGTTTGATACTGTCCGCGGCTGACGATTTGACAGTGGTGGATGCCCAAAACTTCCTCATCGCGCTTTTGCCGATTGGATACTATGCCTTCCTGTTGGGTACATTTAACAACTATCGATCCTGGAACTCGACTATTACATTCGGTTCGGCAATTACACTGTTTATTTTATGGCTATTAGGCAAAGTGACTTCGGGACGGACTGAATATGAAGTTTCGTATAGTCCGGAACAAGCGGCTATACCGCCCTCGCAATGACAATCACACCTTGTGGCCAGCTAATCTTAAAACGATGGCTTGATAATGTTGAGCCTGTGCTTCCATTGAAAAGAGATTCTCGGCTCGCTCGCGCCTGCGCGGCCTATTTCGTTCCAACGAGGGCGATCGTCCATGGCTCGTTTTATAGCGGCTACGTATGCGTCTACGGTCGGCTCTTTTACGTGCCATCCGGTTGTTCCGTCAGCGACGATTTCCGCGGGTCCGCCCAGGGCATGTGCGAGCACGGGTTTGCCCATCATCATTGCTTCAGCGGTGGATAGTCCAAAGGCTTCGGGATCGACCATGGCGCTGACGATCACGTCGGCGATCGCCATGTAGGCCTCGGGCTGGTCGGTTTGAGGCACTATGTGCACGCGGTTGGCGGCATCCCGGTCGCGGGCCAATGCGTTAATTTTTACGAGTTCGAGGTTGCCTGGTTCGGCACCGACCAAGAGAAGGTGCATAGTGGTGTTGGCGCATCGTAAGATCGCTTCGAGAAAAAGCCGCTGCCCTTTGGTGGGATCAAAACGAGAAATGATTGCGAACACGACGGCCTCGCGAGGGATTCCCAGGGTTTCGCGCTGGACGTTGTAAGCTCGTGACGGATCGAAAATGCGACGGTCGACGCCGAGGTAGACCACATTGACGGGGAATGCGGGAGTGGCGAGGGTTCCTGCCGTGTAATGGCTGTTCGCCACGGGAGCGATTCGGAATATTTTGCATAACGCCCTGTAGAGGATTCGATTGAAATTAAACGGATAACCATCGCGTACCACGGCGGTCATTTCCCAGAAGCAGATTTTCCGTTCAAGATATGCGGCCCAACCGACGGCGGGCAAAATATTTTTATCCAGCACATGCACGACATCGGAACCGCTGGACCGGATAGCGCGGCGCAAGGGCTTTATCAATTTGATTTGATGCCCGCACAAGAGGATTGCTTGCCAGAGCTTTCCAAGCGGTGTCTCCGCCAAATGCATCCCTGGGGAATCTCCGAGGTGAAGGCAGGTGACGTTCAGGCCTTGGCGCGAAAGTTCGCGGCTACATTCCCCTTCGGTCAAGGAAACCGCTTCGGCCTCCCAGCCGGATATGCGTACGCCCTTCATCAAGGAGGCGACGGCGCGCTTCTCGCCAAAAACCTCGCCCCCGTGAATGATCCATAGTACCTTCATGTTCATATCCTAAAACAAAGCGGTGATTATGTCGTGGGAGGCAAGTCAAAATTGCACAAGCTGATATACTCAGATCAATGAGGGAGAATTGCGCAGCGGATCCAAAGCCCATGGGCATGGTTGTTTTTATCCGGGGAAGAAACAGTGGCGATTCTTCGAAAAATATTGAGCACAAAGATCATCAATTATTTTGCGAAGAGTGCGGGGCATCTGATTCTGCCGGAAGAGGCGTTCGCCCGGTTTGAGCGCCGGCTGCCTCTTGTGGACGCATTTTCGATCCGGCTTCCCAATGGCGTCGATATCCAATTTAAGCCGTTCCGGGACGGCTGTTCGAAATTTCTTCGATATGGTGGGTGGAATGGTTATGAATCGCCGTCGGTTGAACTTTTTTATGCGCTGGCGCTTCATGCGGAAGTGACGTTCGACGTGGGGGCTTATCTGGGGTACTTCGGGCTTTTGGCGGCGGCGGCGGCGGGGGGTCGGGGGGGGGGCGGGCGTTCATGTTTGAAGCGGTGCCGAAGCTCGGGGGGTTGGCGAAACAAATTGCGGCTATGAATGGGCACTTACAGGTGGAGGTGGTGGATGGGGCGGTGTGCGATCATTCGGGGACGATTGAATTGTATGTTCCGCTTGATCCGCTGGATTCGGATACGTCGACGGCTGCGGGGCACCGTCCGAATCGGACTGCTGTCCGTGTGACGGCGATCACGTTGGATGATTTTGTGCGGGAGCGGAAGCTGGACCGGGTCGACTTGATGAAAATTGACACGGAAACGACGGAGCCGGCGGTGCTTGCGGGCGCGGCGATGACGATCAAACGATGGCGGCCCACGTTTATCTCCGAGGTGTTACCGACGGCAGACATCGGGGCGCTGGAACGGTTCAGCACTGCGTTTGATTACGCATTTGCCTGGGTCAAGACGACGGGGCTGGTGCCAATGGAAACGATTGTGCCGGACCTGGAGATGCGTGATCTCAACTATTTGTTTTATCCGCGGGATCAAACCGGGGCGATGGCTGAGGAGATACGGCGGCGACTGGTGCCGGGGCGCGGGACTTGAAGAGCTTTGCGGCATAGGGTTGGAGGCGGGAGGTGAGGTCGAGAATCTCGTTTCGGCGCCGATATAAGCGGCGGTTCCATAAATGGAGGCGGCAACAGCGGCGGATACGAAGGCGCGGGGCAGTTCGGAAGTGCCGTCCATCGCACGGTAGGCACCCCAGGCTGCCATGGCGGACACAATTCCCCAGATGATCGGGAATCCGTACACGCGACGAATAACTTCGCTGAACGTTGCGCGAGAGAAGCCGAGGGGTGAGACGACCCACAGGGGGCCGCACATCAAGAAACATATTGCCACGCCCACCGCAATTCCTTGCGTACTTCCGGTGGATGCGCCGATGGCAACATTCAGGAGGAATGTAAATGCCACAAATCCGGAATAGGCCATGACGCGGCGGAAACGGCCCTGCGCGAGCATGAGGCTATTTCCATTGCCGGAAGGGACGAGAAAAATCATTCCGAGGGTAAGGAGTTGAAAGAGGGGGATCGCTTCGTTGTATTTTGCGTGGTACATCAGGTGGAGCATGGGGCCGCCCATGATGGCCTGGAGGAGGCACCCGATAGTGCCGACGAGCATCATGATGGCGCAGACGCGGAGGTAAGCGGCCTTCTGGCGTTCGGGCTCGCGATCGAGTTTGGCGAAGCTGGGAAGGAGGACGCCTGAGACGCTGGAACTGACCAGTTGGAGCGTCTGGGTTGAGAGGTTGTAGGCGAAGTAATAGGCCCCGACGCGTTCGGTGGAGAAAAAGATGCTGGCGAGCATGTAATCGCCCATCATCAGGATGGTCATGAAAAACGTGTTGAAGAAAAAATAGCGAGAATCGCGGAGGACGAACCACCATCGGCGAAACCTCGGTTGCATGCGAAGGCGCATCCCGCTCAGGAGGAAGGACACGGCCATGGTGGCGATGGAAATAATGGGGCGTGGGAGCACGAGGCTCATCGCGCCGCCGACGGGCGAGTGCGGCCAGATTAGCCGAGTGGCGGCGAAGGCAACGCTGAGGATGGAGGTGGCAAATACTCCGGAGGTGCCGAGGACGGCGAGGGTGCGGAAGCGGAGGTCGATGCGGAGTTTTGCCTGGGAAACGACGGCCATGGCGTCGAAAGGCAAACCGATGGCAGCGACGAGGAGGAGGGGTGTCATGCCATGGCCGTCTTTGAAGAAATGGTCGGCGAAGGGGGAGAGGATGACGACGATCAAGGCCCCGATGACGCCGGTGGTGAGGCTGATCCAGAATGCGATTTCGGCCCACTTTTCAAACTTTCGGTGCCGACGGTTGAGGATTTCGCCCACGCCGAGTTGCTGTCCGAGGGCGGCGAGGGAGACGAAGAGAATCACGTGGGCGAGTTGGCCGAAATCATCGAGGCTGAGGAAGGCGGCGAGGAGGAGTTGGGCGGCGATGGCGGCAACTTTGCTGCCAATAATTTGCGCAAGGGTCCAAATGGCACCGCCGAAGGCTCGCTGTCCCAGACCGGGGGGAGTACCGGCGGACTTTTCGGGGGCTGCATCGGCGATTTTGGAGGCTGTTTGGATCGGCAACCGGGCACCTTGTTTTCGTAGAACTGTTGTTACTATCGGCACGGTGAGGGAAAGCGCTTATTCGGAATGGTTGATCGCGGTTCTTTATACTCGTGAGGAGCGTTTAGCGTTTGGATGCTACCCGGGGTGGGATCGGGGTATAATGGGTGAATTGTTTTTTGAGTTTTCCAGGGTATTCAGGCATGGCCACCAAAAGAGACTATTACGAGGTTCTGGGCATCTCCAAGACGGCGGGGACGGATGAAATCAAGAAATCATACCGCAAACTGGCGAGGAAATTTCACCCGGATGTGAATAAAAATGATCCTGGGGCGGAGACGAAGTTCAAGGAGGTTCAGGAGGCGTATGACATTTTGAGCGATGAAAAGAAGCGGTCCTCGTACGATCAGTTTGGGCATGAGGGAGTGAACTCGGCGGCGGCGGCACAAGCGGCGGCGGCGGCGGCTCAGGCGGGACGGGGGACGGGCGGGTTTCGGTATGCGCCGCAGACGCCGGGCGGGGGGACGGTAGATTTTGGCCAAGTGGACCTGAACGATCTTTTTGAGAATTTTATGGGCGGGCGGGGTCGTGGCGGCGGAAAGCGCGCGGGCGGGCAGCGCCGGGGCGGGGTAGGGGGAGGGCCGTTTGGGGGCATGGGCGGCGACGAGATGGGGGGAGTGGGCGCTGAACGGGGCGGATATCACTTACCCAGTGACGATTACGTTTGAGCAGGCGATTCGGGGGACGACGGTGGAGGTGCGGCTGCGATCGCCGGATGGCGCGACGGATGAGACCATCAGCGTGAAGGTGCCGGCAGGGGTGCAGGAGGGGTCGAAGGTTCGGGCGCGGGAAGGGGCAACCGGGGCAGGGTCGGCGCGGGGATTTGATTATTGTGACGCATGTGGAGCCGCATGGGTATTTTAAGCGGGAGGGGAACGACATTCTTTTGGACTTGCCGGTGGGTGCTTCGGAGGCGGTGAATGGCGCGACGATCAATGTGCCAACGATCGATGGGCGGGTGGATTTGCGGATACCGGCGGGGATTACGAGCGGCAAGCGGCTGCGGATCAAGGAGCGTGGGGTTCAGCAGAAAAGCGGGACGCGGGGGGATCAGTATTGCCGGATTCTGGTGATGCTGCCGGGGGATTTGAGCGAGGAGGAGAAGAAGCGGTTGGCGGAGATAGAGAAGGCGCATGGCTTCAATCCGCGTAAAGATGTTGGTTGGTCTTGAGGGATTTGGCATGCCGTATCGCGCGATGTTTTCGACAATTGTGACGGCGGGGGTGGCGCTGCTTTGTTTGGCGATGTGGCTGTGGTATGTGGCACCGCTGGTCGCGGCGGCGGGGGCGGTTGCCGCGACGATGCCGGCGGCGACGGGTCATGCCACGGGCGGAGAATCGCCGGAGTTGATGTTGAAGCGGTTGGTGGAAGGGGTAATGCTGTTGTCGTTTTTGTTGATCTGTTTGCTGCTGGTGGTGGGGTTTGCGGCGACATTTCGGGAGTGGGTGCGGTATGGCTCGCGGCCCTCGTCGCGGCGGTTGGGGGCGGCGAAGACGCAATATGTGGATGCGTGGAAAATCGCGGGGGAGCGGTTGATGGTGGAGAAGACGGACACGGATGGGGATGAAGAGTAACTGCGATGATTAGGCAGCACTGCGAAGGGATTCAACCGCGGTAATTTGATTGTTGCGGACGAAGGCGAAGTGATCGTCGCGGGTGTAGATGAAGATCGTGTCCTTACCGACGGCGACGAGATGCGGGTCGGAGATAGTGTACTTGTCGCCGCTGGCGGTCACGATTTTAAACGGCTCGAATGGGTGCCTATCGAGGAGATCCTTGAGGGCTTGAATCATGAAGTAACGCTCCTTTCGCCTTCAATTATAACATATCGGCAAGCATGCTACTGCCACATCTTGCGAGTTAAGCATTGGCGAGGGCGGCGAGGCGGTCGGCGCGGTCCTGGGATTGGAGTGCGGCGATGAGTTCGTCGAGGTTGCCGGCGATGATTTTTTCGAGCGAGAAATTTTGGTTGAGTCGGTGATCGGTGCAGCGGTTTTGGGGGAAGCTGTAGGTGCGGACGCGTTCGTTGCGTTCGCCGGAGCCGATCATTTGTTTTCGGAGGCCGGCGCGTTCGGCGCGGCGTTTGGAGTCGAAATATTCAAAGACGCGGGAGCGGAGGACGCGCCATGCCTTGTCGCGGTTTTTGTGTTGTGAGCGTTCTTCGCGCATGCGGACGACGATGCCGGTGGGGAGATGGTTGAGTTGGACTGCGGATTCGATTTTGTTGACGCCCTGGCCGCCGGGGCCTCCGGAGCGGGAGACATCTTCGCGAACGTCGGCGGGGTTGATGACGATGGCGGATTCGTCGGCTTCCGGGAGGACGGCGACGGTGGCGGCGGAGGTGTGGACTCGTCCCTGGGTTTCGGTGGCGGGGACGCGTTGGACGCGGTGGCCGCCGGATTCGTAGGCGAGTGCGCGGTAGGCGCCTTCGCCCTTGACGGAGATGACGGCGTCGCGGAATCCGCCGGCGTCGCCGGGTGAGAAGTCGAGGACTTCCCAGCGGAAGTGGCGTTGCTCGCAGAAGCGGCGGTACATTTCGAGGAGGTCGCCGGCGAAGAGGGCGGCCTCATCGCCGCCGGTGCCGGCGCGAATTTCGAGGATCATGGCGTCGACGGAGAGTTCGTCAGCGGCGAGGAATTCGTTGACGATGGCTTCGAGGGATTGGTCGCGGAGGGAGGTGAGGGCGGGGAGTTCGGCGTGGGCGAGGTCGCGCATGTCAGAATCGTCGGATTGTGCGAGGGTGGCGGTTTCCTCGAGGGTTTTCTGGGCGATTTTGAAGGCGTGGAATTTTTGGAGTTGGCGGTTGAGCTTGCCGTGCTCTTTGGCGAGTTCGACCATGCGGGCGGGGGGGGGGGGCGGTCGGCGATGTCGGGGGCGTTCATTTCGGATTCGAGGGCGAGGAAGCGCGATTGCATCGCTTCGAGCTTGGTGAGGATGGGGAGGTACATGGTGGGGATGGGTGTCATGGAATCGCGAGTTGGGTGTGGGGGGACGTTGGTAATCACAGAGGGCACAGAGACGCTTGGTGCGGCATAGCCGCAACCCAAGACGACGTAAACACGAAGTTACGAAGGCACGAAGAGCCACGAAGAAAAACAGGACGCACGACGAAAAAACGAAAGTGTTGAAGAGCCTGATGCATTTGAATCAAAAAATCTTGTTAGGAAAACAGGAAATTGCGGAATAGTAATACAGAGGACGTTGGTTGTTGGATAGCCGCGAGCATTAGGCGGCGGCGTTCACTTCGATCGCCGTGACTTGGGAGAGAGGTATTAGCGACCATCGTTCGTTTCCGGCGAAGACGTAAAAGATTTCAGCGCGGAAGACGTGGACGAAATCCGGATTTTGGACCGGGTATTCTTTTCCGTCTGCCGTCAGAATTTTGAAGGGGCTGAACGGGTCTTTTCGAAGCAGTTCTTCGATGGATTGAACCTGAATGGCCATGGAAAAATCCCCAAGAGCGGCGATAACGGCAAGTATAGCGGAGTGCGGGCTATCTTAGTGAAAGAAAAACGCCGTGCACGTTGGTGTGTGCACGGCGTTTTTGGGTTGTTGGTAGCGATGACTACTTGGCGGCGGCGGCTTCGGCGATTCCGGCTGCGCCGCCGGTACCACCGTGTTGGGCGGTGGCGAACTTGGCGTACTTCTTTTGGAAGCGTTCGACGCGGCCGGCGGTGTCGACGAATTTTTGTTTGCCGGTGTAGAAGGGGTGGCAGACGCCGCAGATTTCGACTTCGATGTGCTTGAGTGAGCTGCCGGTTTCGAAGGTGTTACCGCAGGCGCATCGGACTTTGGCGAAGCTGTATTGGGGGTGGATTTTTTCTTTCATGGGGACCTCGTGAGTTTCAAAGGCAAATTCGTAAAGCCCGTGGCGTAGGTGCCTTTGTGCCGATGCACGCCAAGGGGGGAAAGGGGCAGTAGCAGCGCCCGGATTCGAACCGGGGACCTAGGGCTTATGAATCCCTCGCTCTAACCAACTGAGCTACGCTGCCGCGTATTTGAGCGGAGCATTGTAGCAATGGAGGGGCTTGGGGGGCAATAGAGTGGAGTGGCGAGTAAAAACGCGAGTGCGAAAGTGAGTGTGCCAAGGTGCGCGCGCGAGGGCCACTTCGGTAAGCTGGGTAATCTTGCTCGATGAGGTGGCACAGGAAGGAGAGGTTATACTTGGGGGATGAACTTGCTGCTGAATTTATCGTCGGGGTTGGGGCTTTCGGGTGCGGCGGGGCTGAATGCGTATATTCCGTTGTTGCTGATGTCGGTGCTGGCGAATCGGGGGATGATTCATTTGGGGCATCCTTATGATGTGTTGGGGGAGTGGTGGTGCGTGGCGATTTTGGGGGTTCTTTGTTTGGTGGAGTTGATCGTCGATAAGGTGCCGGGGGCGGATCATGTGAATGATGTGATCCAGACGGCGGTGAGGCCGACGGCGGGGGCGATTTTGTTTGCGTCGCAGATGGGGATTGTGAGTCATGTGCATCCGGGGGTGTGGGTGGTGATCGGGTTGTTGATGGGAGGCGGGGTTCATGCGGTGAAGACGATGGCGAGGCCGGTGGTGAATGTGAGTACGCTGGGGGTGGGTGGGCCGGTGGTGTCGGTGGTGGAGGATTTTGTGAGTGCGGTGGTGTCGTTGTTGGCGTTGCTGGCGCCGGTGTTTTGTGTGTTGGCGATGGTTTTGTTTGGGTGGGTGTTGTGGAAGTTGTTTGTGCGGGTGAAGAGGTGGAAGAGGCCGATGCGGGTAGAGGCGGTGCCGGTGGGGGAGGGGGGGGTGGGGATTGAGGGGGAGTGAAACTCAAAACTCAAAACGCAAAACTTTGGTTTGGGGGTTTTGGTGTTTTTGCGGGGGATTTGGGTGTCAGGACGAGGGGTGGAAACACGAAGGGGTGAAGGGGTGAAGGACCACGAAGCCGGGGGAGGGAGGGGGTGGTTGATTGGGATTTTGTGAACTTTGTTGCGTGGGGGGCGTAGGAGGTGGTGGGGATTGTGTCGTGGTGATTTGGAAAGGAATGCAGTATGGAGGAGCGTGCCGAAGAGCGTTTGGAAGGGAAGAAGTTGGGAGTGGTTGACTATGATTCGGTTCGCTATCGTCGGCATCCGGGGGCGATGACGGCAATGGTGTTGGGGATTGTGGGAATCGTGACAAGTGTGGCAGGGGTGGGGATTTTTCCGGGGATGGTGGCGCTGGGGCTGGGGATTTGGGTGCGATATTGGATCATGCGGGAGCCACATCTTTATTCCGGGTTGGGATATGCGCAGGCTGGGGGATGGCTCGGGGCCGTGGCGTGTATCTTGTCGATGGTGTGCGTGTTGATGCTGTCGCCGGATGGAAGTCGCCCATTAGCGAACCGTTCGTACTGTGCGGCGAACGTTCGGGGGATTATGAATTCGATGAATGTTTATGCGGCGGAGAATGGGGGTGTGATGCCGGTGTTGCCGTATGCTCCGTATCGGTTGAATAATTCGGGGGTGTTGAGTGGGACGGTGGCGGGGGCATCGATGGAGGATGCGGTGCGGTCGATGTATGGGGGGAGCGGGGCGCAGGATGGGTCGCCATTGGGGGCGGTGTGGTTGCTGGTGTTGAAGAATTACACGTTGCCGAAGCAGTATATTTGTAAGGAGGATCCGTATGTGACGGTGTCGGCTGGGGAAGTGGGGTCGGCGAGTGGGGGGTGGCATGTGAATTTTCAGTCGGAACAGCAATTGAGTTATTCGTTTGCGTATCCGTACGGGAAGGATGGGAAGGTGGGTGCGTGGTGGAAGCAGACGGAGGATTCGACGTTGCCATTGATGAGTGATATGGCACCGTTGAATGGGACGGGGAAGCCGGTGCGGGTGGTCGCACCGGGGGCGGTGCCGACGGATTCTAAGACGTGGAATTCGGGGAATCATGGTGGTAGCGGGCAGAATGTGGGGTTTGCGGATGGTCACGCGGAGTTCGTGCGGAGGCCGGATATTGGGCAGGGCAATGATAATATTTTTACGGTGAGCCGGGTGAAGGGAGTGAGTGCGTTTGGAGGGACGCAGCCGGGGAAGGGGGCGATCGGGATTGAGACGGAGGGTGGGCCGTTTGATGTGGTGATGGTGCCGGCGGATTTGGATAAGGGGGGGTTTTGAAGGGGGGGGCGGGGGGGGGTGGGGGGAGGAAGATATTTTTCGCGTGGTATTGGTTTTGTGATAGGGAGGCTGGTGGGGAACGAAGACAGGCTGAAGCGTGACTCCGGGGCGAGGGGGAGGCGAGAGAGTGGGGGCGAGGCGTGGCGAGGTGGGTTATGATGGTGGATAAGGGCGGAGGGTGATTGTGGAGCGATTTTCATGGGTGATGTTGGTGCAAAGAAATTGGGGGCGGTTGCGACGGCGGGAAAGGGTGGCGCACCGTTGCGGCGGGATGATGGGACGGGGTTGGTGGGGTTGGATCCGTGGTTGGAGCCTTATGAGGAGAAGTTGCGGGATCGGTTTAAGCATTATTTGCATTTTCGGGCGGTGCTGGATGAGCATGGGGGGCCGCTGGGGGAGATGACGCTGGGGCATCAGTATTTTGGATTTAATCGGGGGACGAGGGAGGGGAAGACGGGGACGTGGTATAGGGAGTGGGCGCCGGAGGCGAAGTCGTTGCGGTTGATTGGGGATTTTAATTCGATGGGATCGGGGGGCGAATCCGCTGACGCGCGATCAGTGGGGCGTCTGGTCAGTGTATTTCTTCCGGATGAACAATTTGCGGAAACATTGCGGCACGAATCGCGGGTGAAGGTGCATGTGGTGGGGGCGGACAATGTGGGTATGGATCGGATCCCGGCGTACATACGGCGCGTGGTGCAGGATCCGCCGGGGTCGCCGAATTTTGTGGGCGTTCGTATGGAACCCCGCCTACCGCGTTTCGGTTCCGGCATGAGGTGCCGAAGCGAGTGGGCGGGCTGCGCGTGTATGAGGCGCATGTGGGAATGGCGCAGGAGGAGGGGAAGGTGGGGACGTACAAGGAATTCACGGCGAATGTGTTGCCGCGGATCGCGGGGCTGCATTACAACGCGATACAGTTGATGGCGATTCAGGAGCATCCGTATTACGGGTCGTTTGGGTATCACGTGTCGAATTTCTTTGCGCCGTCGTCGCGGTTCGGGACGCCGGAGGATTTGAAGGAGCTGATCGATGCGGCCCATGGGCTGGGGCTGCAGGTGATCATGGACCTGGTGCATTCGCATGCGGTGAAGAATATTCAATGAGGGGCTGAATCGGTTTGATGGGACGGATCATCAGTATTTTCATGCGGGGCCGCGCGGGCATGCATGTGGCGTGGGATTCGTTGTGCTTTGATTATTCGAAGTATGAGGTGCAGCGGTTTTTGCTGTCGAACGTGCGGTATTGGCTGGAGGAATTTCGGTTTGACGGGTTCCGGTTTGATGGCGTGACGTCCATGCTGTATCTGGATCATGGGCTGGGGAAGACGTTTGGCGAGCTATGACGATTATTTTTCGCTGAACACGGATGGCGATGCGCTGGCGTATCTGCAGTTGGCGAATGTGGTGGCGCATACGGTGAAACCGGCGGCCATTACGATTGCGGAGGATGTGTCGGGGATGGTGGGGCTGGCGCGGCCGGTGGCGGAGGGGGGACTGGGATTTGATTATCGACTGGCGATGGGGATACCGGATTATTGGATCAAGTTGCTGAAGGAGAAGGAGTGACGATCAGTGGAATCTTGATGGATATCTATCAGACGCTGATGAATCGGCGGGCGCATGAGAAGCACATTGGGTATGCGGAAGCCACGATCAGGCGCTGGTGGGGGACAAGACGCTGGCGTTCTGGCTGATGGATAAGGAGATGTATTTCTCGATGAGCAAGTTGACGCCGAACTTGGTGGTCGATCGGGGGATCGCGCTGCATAAGTTGATCCGGCTGATGACTTTTTCGCTGGGCGGTGAGGGTTATCTGAATTTCATGGGGAATGAGTTTGGGCATCCGGAGTGGATCGATTTTCCGCGGGTGGGGAATAATTGGTCGTATCAGTTTGCGCGGCGGCAGTGGTCGCTGGTGGATGGGACGCATCTGCGGTACGCGGGTCTGAACAATTTTGACCGTGCGATGCAGATGCTGGATGAGCAGTTTAAGCTGCTGGAGGATCCGTTCATTGAGCAGTTGGCGTGTCATGAGGATACGAAGCAGTTGGTGTATCCGGCGCGGGCCGCTGGTGTTTGTGTTCAATTTTCATCCGACGGAGAGTTATGTGGGGCTGCGGATACCGGTGCCGGATCCGCGGGATTATCGGGTGGTGTTGAATACGGATGGGCGGCAGTTTGAAGGGTTTGGGCGTGGTGCCGGAGTTCGCGATGTATCCGAAGCAGGATGTGCCGATGTATGGGCGGGGGCAGTCGGTGCAGTTGTATTTGCCGAGTCGGACTGGGCAGGTGTTGGCACCGGTGTGAGGGGGGGTGGCTTTTATATTGAGGTGCGGTGGATTTTTTACCACCAAGGCACCAAGAGGGTGAGTGTTGGGGAGAGTGCCGGCAGAATCGGCTTTTTTTGTTATGTTTTATTAGAGTGGTTTTGGTAGTGAGCGGAAGGTTTCTTTTTATTGAGGGGTAAAAGAACGCTTCCTCACGGGCGCGTCTCGGAATTTTTGCTATATTGGTGGTGTTTTTCCGGGAGCGTTGGGATGCATGAGTCTTCGGCGGGTGATTATGATGTGTTGCCTTATGAGGGGCATCCGGATCCGATGATTCATCCGGATCGGATGGCGTGCGTGGGGTGGCTGCATGGGGTGGAGGCGGCAGGGGTGGAGCGGGCGGGGTGTTGGAGATTGGGTGTGCGGCGGGGGCGCATTTGATTCCGATGGCGTATCAGTTGCCGGAGGCGACGTTTGTGGGGTTTGATTATTCGCCGCGGCAGATCGCGATGGCGGAGGCGGGGGCAAAGGCGGCGGGGCTGGGGAATATTCGGTTTGAAGTGCGGGACATTCGGGCGGGGCATGAGGGGCTTGGGGAGTTTGATTACATTTTGGCGCATGGGGTTTTTTCATGGGTGCCTCGGGCGGTGCAGGATGCGCTGCTGGCGTTGTGCCGGGCGCATCTGGCGCCGAATGGGGTGGCGTTTGTGGATTACAATGTGTATCCGGGGTGGCATTTGAGGCGGTTTTTGGGGGATTTGGTGCGGTATCACCAGGTGGAGCATCCGGAGCCGGCGAAGGCGACGGAGGCGGCGCTTCGGTCGCTGGAGTATGTAGCGGGGAATTTGTTTGTGCCGGCGAGTCCGTTTGGGCAGATGGCGGGGCAACTACAGAAGTGGGCGAAGCAGCAGGGGAGGAATTATCTGGTGCATGAGTTTGGGAGCGCGGCGGGTGAGCCGGTGACGTTTTGTGAGTTTGCGGAGCGGGCGAAGGGTTGCGGGCTGGAGATCATGGGGGATGCGGAAATCACGCAGGTGGTTCCGGCACAGGTGGCGGGGTCGCTGGCGACGAAGTTGGGGGAGGTTGCGGGGAGTGATTATGTGAGGCATGAGCAGTATTTGGATTTTTTGCGCGGGCGAGATTTTCGGCGGACGCTGCTGGTGCGAGATTCGGTGGAGGTGAGCCGGCAGATGTTAGTGGAGCCGATGCGGCGGGTGCGGTTCACGACGGTGGCGCGGCAGGAGCCGTCGGTGCAGGGTGCGGTGTTTCGGGGGCCGGACGGGTCGATGCTGCGGACGATGAATGATCCGGTGATTCGGGCGTTGGGGGCGTTATGCAAGGCGGGGCCGGAGGGGATGATGTTTGAGGGGATGTATCAGTGGGGGCATCCGGGAGCCGGGGGAGGGGCGGAGGCGGGAGGGGAGACGGTGGCGACGTTTGCGGCGGGGTTGCTGGAGGTGGCGGCGGGAGGGTTGATACAAGTTCATGTCGCATTGTCCGCGCGTGGTGGGGCATGTGAGCAAGAAGCCGGTGGCGAATGCGGTGGCGCGGGCGTCGGCGAGCGCGGGGCAGCCGGTGGCGACGAGCATGCTGCAGCGGGATTGGAGCGTGGATGGGTTTGAGCGGGCGTTGCTTTGTCTGCTGGATGGGACGCGGGGACGGGGGGAGCTTGCGGCGGCGTTGATGGAGGCGGTGAAGCGGGGGGAGTTTTCGGCGGGTGGGCCGGGGATTGATGTGAAGCGGGAGGTGGAGGGGCATTTGGGGGCATCGCTGGAGTGGTTTGCGGGTGGGGATTTTGGTGGGTTGAGGTTTTTATTTGGAAGACACGCTGAAGCGTGAACTCCGGGAATTGGGAAATTCGGGAGGGGAACTCCGGGGGTGGGAAAATATGGGGAGGGTGGTTGGCGGCAATTACTATTTGTGGATTACCAATTACAATGGCGTGCATGGATCAATGGTACCGCTCCATCATCTCTGGGGAACGGGCGGGGGCGTTCCCGGCTATTCTTCGGTTCTTTTTTGAGATCGTGTCGTGGTTTTATGCGCTGGGGGTTGGGGCGCGGAATGTGTTTTATGATGTGGGGATTTTGAAGCAGGTGAAGCTGTCGGTACCGGTGATTTCGGTGGGGAATATCACGACGGGGGGGACGGGGAAGACGCCGACGGTGATCATGCTGGTGAAGGAGTTGAAGAAGCTGGGGAAGAATCCGGCGGTTCTGACGCGGGGGTATGGCGCCGCGTTTGGCGGATGGGAGTCGGGGGAAGTCGGATGAAGTGATGGTGATTGAGCATGAATGTCCGGGGACGCCGGTGATCGTGAATCCGGATCGGGTAGCGGGCGGTCGCGAGGCGATTATGAAGCACCAGGCGGATGTGCTAGTGTTGGATGATGGTTTTCAGCATCGGCGTTTGGCGCGGGATTTGAATATTGTGCTGGTGGATGCGACGGAGCCGATGGGGATTCCGGGGGTGCTTCCTCGCGGGACATGGCGGGAGCCGCCGCACAATTTGAACCGCGCGAACATGATTATGTTGACGCGGTGCGAGCAGGTGGAGGATGAGTTGGCGAATCTGGCGGCAGGGCTGTTGACGCAGTGGGTGTCGCCGCGGGCGATTTTTCAGCAGCGGACGAATGTGATTGGGCTGCACGATCAGGACGATCGACCGGTGCCATTGGCGGCGACGCTGGGCGGGGGGACGAGGGTCGGAAGGTGATTGCGTTCGCGGGGATCGGGAATCCGGCGGGGTTTCTGCATACGGTGCGGTCGTTGGGGATGAATGTATCGGCGGCGAGTTGGTTTGATCGGACCATTATAATTATCGGTTGCCGCGGCGATTTGGTGGGGCTGGTGAATGTGGCGCAGCAACGGCAGATTGAATCGATGGTGACGACGTTGAAGGATTGGGTGAAACTGCGGGGGAAGGCGCTCCGGCGCATACGCCGCCGATCTGGCATGTAAGGATTGAGGCGCGGCTGCGGCCGAACGAGCAGGAATTTTTGAGGGCGCGGCTGGGGCTGTTGGCGAACGCGTCGTCGAAGCCGGAATGATAATTTTTCGCTAACGGCTGCGCGTATGGTACACTTTGCACATTCATGCCTCATACTTGGAGACGCCCCATGCCGAAGCCTGTCTATCCTGATGTTCTGAAAGCGGGTAATTGGGACAAGCAAAAGGGGATTCTTGCGAAGTTGGTGAAGGGGGAGACGGGGATCGGGGCGGCTTGCAAGAAGGCGCAAGCGAGCTTTGACGCGATCGACTGGACGAAGATGGATGGGAAGAAGGCGGATGACGCGGGGACGCCGGAAGAGGTCGATACTTTTGTCAAAGGGATGAAGGCGGAGTATGTGGCGCACTTTGAGCCGACGCGGAAGGATCTGTTCGCGTTGAGTGCGTTGGCGACGAAGTATGCGGGCGAGTTCAAGAAGAATCCGTTGATACCGAAATCGTCGCGTGAGTATCTGGAGAAGATGTCGACGGGAGCGAGCAATTTCGCCACGGGGTTGAAGAGCTGCTGCGAGCCGGATTTGAAGATGGCGGAGGCGGCGAAGAAGCGGAAGGCGTTGACGTTTGCCAAAGTGATGGGCGATGCGACGTTGTTGGCGGCGTTTACGAAAGCGTGCAAGGATTTTCTTTCGCCGGAGACGTTGGAGTTTTATTTGAAGACGAAGTCGACGCCGTCGGGGGGCGCGGCGCAGTCGTTGTATGACAATTACTGCAAGGTGGGTTCTTCAAACCAGATTAATATAGATGCGGGGCTGGTGAAGAAATTTGATGCGGCGAATGTGAGCAAGAAGTGGGGTGATGCACCGTGGTCGGCGGCACGGCGGGAATGTGAGTTGATGTTGCAGAATGATTTGTATCCGAAGTTTTTGAAGTCGGCGGGGAAGTATATTTAAGGGTTGAAGAGAATTGAATTGCGAAGGCGAAGGCGCGTTGTGGGGGGATGTTGGCGTGGTTTTTTAGGGGCGGGGTTTCTGTTTGGGGGGGTGGTATCCCGGGTGAACCCGGGGCTATATGGGGGGCGGTGAAATTTGATCTTTTTAACTTTTATGTTTCGCGCTTATGCTACGAGCCATTGCATATAAGGATTGCTTCGTCATGCCGACTACGCCGCATACGCTGATACCGCTGGTGGAAAAATTTCGCAGGCTGGTGCGCGCGGATCATGCTGGTGGGGGATGTGATGGTGGATGAGTACATTTATGGGAATGCGGAGCGGTTGAGTCGCCGGAGGCTCCGGTGCCGGTGGTTCAGGAAAAATATAGGGAACAGCGGGCGGGCGGGGCGGGGAACGTGGCGGCGGGACTGGCAGCGCTGGCGCGCAGGTGCTTTGCGTGTCGGTCTGCGGGAACGATTTTCAGGGGCGGCTGCTGAAGGATCTTTTCGCCACGCTGAAAGTGAACACGGATGGACTGCTGCAGTGCGATGACCGGCCCACGACGTCGAAAATTCGCCTCGTGGGGCTTGCGCAGCATCGGCATCCGCAGCAGATGCTCGGCTCGATCAGGAGACGACAAGTCCGGTCACTCCCGAACAGGAAACGGTCCTGCTGGCGTACATTGCGAAGGAGCTGCCCACGTGCGAAGCGCTGGCGCTGGAGGATTACAACAAGGGGCTGCTCACGTTGGGATTTTGTCAGAAGATCATTGGGATCGCGCGAGCTGAAGAAGCCGGTGTTGGTGGATCCGGCATTGATCGCGGATTATTCGAAATATGATGGGGCCTCGACGATCACGCCGAATCGTTTTGAGGCAGAGAAGGCGTCGGGGCTGCACCTTGCGGATTCGATTGAGTCGGCACCGCTGCTGGCCAAAACGCTGGCGGAAAAACATCATCTGGAGACGGTGCTGCTGACGCTGGACCGGCACGGCATGTATTTGTTGGAAGGGGGCGGAGAGGGCGGGGGAGGTGGGGTGGGGCATCAGATCTCGACGCGGCCGCGGAATGTATACGATGTCACCGGCGCGGGCGACATGGTTCTGGCGGCGATGACGATGGCGATTGCGTCCGGGGCGACGTGGCTTCAGGCGGCGCACATCGCGAACATCGCGGGGGGTCTGGAGGTCGAAAAATTCGGCATCGTTCCGATCACGAAAGATGAGATCATTGATGAACTTCACCGATTGGACACGGACTCGCGAGGCAAGGAACGCACCGCGCCGCAGCTTGCGAAGGAACTGGAACGGCGGCGAAAGAGCAATCCGGATCAGAAAGTGGTGTTTACGAACGGGGTGTTTGATATTTTGCACGCGGGGCATGTGAAGTATTTGGAGTTTTCGCGGCAGCAGGGGGATTTGTTGATTGTGGGGGTGAATGCGGATGAGAGCGTGCGGCGGTTGAAAGGGGCGACGCGGCCGGTGAATACGCTGGGTGATCGCATGGCGGTGCTGGCGGGGTTGCATGCGGTGGATTATGTGGTGAGTTTTGAAGATGACACTCCGGCGGCGCTGATCGCGGCGGTGGGGCCGGATGTTCTGGTGAAGGGGGAGGATTATTCGGGGAAGGAGGTTGTGGGGCGTGCGACGGTGGAGGCGCGGGGGGGAGGGTGGTGCTGGCGCCGTTTCTGGAGGGGCGATCAACGACAAGCACGGTCGAGAAAATGCGGAAAAAGGGACTGTAACGTGGTAAAATGAATGCCGTAAAAACGCTGGAATGATGTGGACACTCTACGAGAGCTTTTTAAGAAGCATGAGACTTTCATGACAATCCGAACACTCTTTGATGGCCAAAAAATTATCTTGCCCAAGGAATTGGCGGGGCACATTCCGTGCGAGGTTGAAATCACCTTTATGGATGTCGGGGAGAGTGTGCCTGCGGAATCATTATGGAATATTGTCGCCCGTGCTACCGGTGCCCGGAGTCCCCAGGAAATTCTCAAAGAAACATCTGAGGAACGGGACTTGTGGGGCCGGGAATGATTTATATTGATGCGAACGTCATCATTCGGCTTTTGGAAGCCGAACCAGAGTCGCGGATGTCGCTTAAAAATCGTTTGAGAGAAGCAGGGCGGTTCTTAACGTGCGAGCTTTCGTTACTTGAATGTCGGTGCCGACCTCTTCGAAGTGGCGATAGGAAGTTGCTCGCATTGTATGATGCCTTGTTTAGCTCTCCGGAAATACAACTGTGCCCTCTCGATCGTTCAATCCTGAATAAAGCGACAGAAATTCGCGCGATGACAAGGCTTCGTACGCCGGACGCCTTGCATTTAGCGTCCGCGGTAATCCATGGCGCAACGCATTTTTATACGGGTGATCTTCATTTCAAGGGCATCGCACTGCTTCCAGTCGAGATAATCTAAACCCCGTCTCATCCGTTCCCCTCGCGAGTTTTGTTCTGGACCATTTGTGCCTTCCAAGTTGATTCTTTTCCCTCGTTCCCCCACACTCTTCAAAGCGGTGCCGCTGTTTTCACAGGAATTTGTTGTTATGGCTGAACGCGCCGTATTTTTGGACCGGGATAACACGATCATCGACAACGATGGTTATCTCGGGGATCCGTCGAAGGTGAAGTTGCTCACGGGGGCGGCGACGGCGCTGTCGGCGCTTCGCGCGCTGGGGTATCGGCTGATTGTCGTGTCGAACCAGTCGGGGGTCGCGCGGGGGATGTTTGATGAGCGGGCGGTGGAGGCGGTGAATCAGGAGATGTGCAAGCAGCTTCGGGAGAACGCGGGGGTGCATATCGATGCGTCGTACTATTGCCCGTTCCATCCGGACGCGGTGATCGCGGAATACAAGGTAGATCATGAGTGGCGAAAGCCGAAGGCGGGGATGCTGAAGCAGGCGGGGGCGGATTTCGCGTTGGACCTCTCGCAATGCTGGATGATCGGGGACATGCCGCGTGACATCGCGGCGGGCGCGGCGGCGGGGACGCGGACGATTCTTCTGCGCGATCCGGATCATCCGCATTCGTCGGGCTCGGGAAATGAAACGAACGGCCTGGACGTGAGCCCGAACTTCATTGTCAAAACTCTGGCGGATGCGGCCCGCATCATCTCTCGAGAAGGCAAGAATCACACAGCGGCGGCGGGACCCGTTTCCGCATCGACCCCGATCAAAGGCGAACCCATCGTGCAAACTGTTTCCACGCTTCCCGCTGCGGCACCGGTGGTGCATGAGCCCGCGGTTTCCAGTGTTGCGGAACCGTCACCCGCGCAAACAGCGGCCGCGGGCGCGATCCCGTCGTTGATTGATGAGGCCGCGGTGGTGGAGAAGATCGCGCAGGCGCTGCGCGGCACAGCGCCTTGGTTCAACCCGCGGGGCCTTCGAAGCTCGAACGCTCTCTGGACGATCTAATTATTCAAATCCGCCAGCAGAATCGCAATGCGGACCTGATGCCTGAATTTTCGATGACGAAGCTGGCGGCGATGATCCTGCAAATTGTGGCGATCATCGCGCTGCTGACGGGACTGTATACGATGTTCTCCGCGCCGGTGACGTTTCCGATGCAGATAGATTGGGCGAAGGCGGAAACGTCGTTGCAGCGGGCGACAGTCTGGACGACCGCGGCGGTGATGTTGCAGGGCGCGGTTATTTCGCTGCTGCTGTACTCACGTCGAAAATAATGAGAAAAACACGCTGAATCGTGAACTGCGGATTAAAAGTAGGGCACATGCGCATCGTTGACAATGTGAATCAGGCGGTCGTGGCGGCGGGCGGCAAAAACACGCAACAACTGGTGTTTCGCCAACTGGTCGTGCAGTACGGCGCCCTGAGCTTTCCGCCTCTTCCCGCTTCCAACGCGGAGGAGATGCCGAATGCCGGGGTGCGGATCGTCATCGAGGGGATCATCTTAAAGGGGCAATCGCAGGTATTGTCGTGGCTCGAGTTGTACGATCTTGAATCGCTGATCATGCGGGTGATGGACGACGACAGCCTGCGGTACGAAGCGTGGTCGATTCGAGAAGAATTCCGAAACCTTGCCACGGATGATCTCTACCGGGCGTATGTCGACAGCAGGCCTCCGGATCTGCGCGATCCGGCGGTTCCAGCGGCGGAAGTGCGGCGGGACGTGGAGAATGTGTTGCGAAAGCTTCATGAGCTGCGGCTGGGCCGTTCGATGCTGGACATCATCCGGGCGTATACGACCAGTCTGACGTTTGGGGTGACTCTTCTGCTGATCCTGCTGATCGCGGTATTGCCGTTTATGCATCCGCGTATACCGGTTCTGCTGTTGGTGATCGTGGGCGGGATATTCGGTGCGGGGCTTAGCATGTTGCAGCGCCTGTCGCAGATTCCATCGAAGGGGGACCTGGTGGCGCGGTATCCCGCGGCGTCGAGACGGGTGGTGTGGGTGATGACGCCGTTGCTGGCGTTGACGCAGGGATCGCTGGCGGCGATCGCGCTCTATTTCATTTTTCGCGCGGGGCTGCTGACCGGGGCGCTGTTCCCGGCATTCGGGTCTTCAGATGTCGCGACGGCCACGCGCCCTGACCAGCTTTTGTACGAAAGTCTTTTGCCGGTCGGCGAGAGCGCGAAGCTGCTGGTGTGGTCGCTTGTGGCGGGAACGGCGGAGCGTCTGGTGCCGGATCTGCTCACGCGATTGTCGGATCAGGCGAACAAGAGCCAACTGGGTTCGCAGAAAACGGCGTAAGCCCTCCCCCCCCCCCCACCACCACCACGACCCCAATACCCAACGACCGTTTGCTCTTTCCAAAAAAAAAAATGGCATTGCCGCGGGAGTGCGGCAATGCCATTGGGACATTCGACTTTATTTAAAATCAGGCAAACGTCCACGCCTGCCATTGGGACCCGGTGTTGGTCCAGAGATCCATCCCATTGCCGGGGTTGGTTCTATGGCCAAGGTCATCAATGACGAGGCCGCTGGCCTTATTTTGGATGAGGAATCCGCCATCGAGAGCGGTGAGGGACCAAAGTTGATCGTCGGCGCGGGTGGCGGTGAATTGGCGAAGCGGAGTTCCGCGTGCGACGGGCGGAGCGGGTTCACCTAAAAAGAGGCCGCTTGCGACATTCTGAATGGTGTAGGTGCCGGCGCTGTTGACGGTGAATTTCCAGTGTTGATTGGCCCCGCCGGTAGAGGCAGCCTGGTCCATCTGGGTACCGGAGGCGGGGGACGAACCGGGGTTATCGAGAACGAGCTTGCTGAAGACATTGGTGAGGGTATACGTGCCATTGGGAATAGGCGGAGTGTTGCTTCGCAGACCGAAGATTTCGAGGCTGTTCTGCGTGCCGACGAAGACTTCGCCGTCGGCGATGGTGGGCGGGGTGAACTTATTGGCGGCTCCGACGGAACCGGCGAAGAGCAGGGTGCCATAGCTGGCGGCGGAGTAGGCGCGAAGCTGATTGGTGGTGGTGTCGATATCCCAGACGATATCGTTGGTCGTGCCGTTACCGGAGATGCTGGGGCTGGTGCCTGGGAAACCAAAGTTGGTAGCGGAGGTGGAGGAGGGGGTCTTGGAGAAAGCAGCGTTGGCGATGTTTAAGGTTTCAGCGGCATGGTTGGTGGGACCGGCGTAGATTTTTCCGTTGAAGTACGCGGGAGGCGTAAAGAGGCCGCCGAGGCCGGTGGTGGATTGCACGACGCGATCACCGCCAGCGTTGAATTTGCCAAGGTTGTTGGTATCGAGGAGATAGCCTCGGCCTTCCTTTCCGGCGACGAAGAGGAGATTCCGATGCGCCGTGCTGCCGACGGAAGCGGGCAGGAGCAGCGGCGCGCTGGAGCCGAAATCCTGGTCGCGGGCGGTCAACGAGGCTTGATTGAAAGGAACGAAATAGTCGACGACCCGGAGGCCCCAGCCGTTGCCATTTTGATTGGTGGGCGACGAACTTGTATCGACGGCGAGTTTCAGGACGGCCTCGCCGTAGTCGTGGTTGGAAGGGAAGCCGTTGGTGAGTGTGGTTTCAAAAGTGCCATTGCCCACGACGAGGTAGAGGTTTCCAGTGGCGTCGACGGTGATCTTTCCGGCACCCATCCAGATGCCACCATCGCTGCCATTGGGGGTGGTGTTGAACGCGGAAACGAGATGGAGGTTGGCGGCGCTGTATCCAAGGACCCAGCCGTGGTACGGGCCATTGTCGCCATGGGATGCGGAGGCGATGTAGATAGTGCCATTGGCGAGTGTGAGCGCGCAACGCTGATTCTCGCGGAGTGCGTTGTAGGTGACCTTACCATTGACCGCGCCGGCACCGGTGCCGTTGACGGAAGGGCCGCTGACGTACGTGTACGTGGCGTTGGCGGCACCGGGGTTATTGCAGATGGTGTCGGCGATGACGGTGGGACCGCCGAGTTTCTCAGCGCCACTGGTGATGTCGATGGCGTGGAGGCGCTGAACGTAATGTTGGTTCCCGCCGGAGATTTCCTTGGTTTTAACGACGACATACAAAGTGCCGGTCGATCCATCGATCACGGGCGTTGAGGTGATGCCGATTTCAGGGGTGAGATCGGTGCTCTGAGTATCGCTGGGCGAAGGAACGGTGGTCACGTTCGTGCCGAGAAAACTCTTCTTCCACAGGACCGCGCCGCTTGTTGAATCAATGGCATAGAGACTGTCATGCTCGGTAGCAACATAAACGACATTGTGCACGCCCTGGCCCGCGACATTGACGTTTTGAACGAAGAGCGGTTGCGTATACACCTGACCATCGAGTGCGATGTTATGGAGTTGTCCGAAACTCGCTTTCACATTGGCTGGAGTGAGAATTGTTTCACTGAGATTTGCGCCGCTGCTTTGCGCGTCATTGTGATACGTTAATACATTGGCGGACAGGAATGTTCGGGCTTCCAAAGGCTCGATGCAGGTGCGGTTGTGTGATCGGTTCCGGCCAGAAGCACAACTCATATGCAGGGCAAATGCATGACGTGATTTTACGGTACTTCGCAATAGATTCTTCATCTTCTCTCCTTTGACAGGGGTTCATCGCCAGGACAATCCTGACGGTAAATGACAGTTGAAACGATAAGAGAACCACACGAAATAGACTGGGGAAAGTTATCCCGGAACGACCAATATACAGAGCAATTGATATTCCGAGAACAGTGTATTTGATTAATTTTTTTATCGCGCTGGCGAGAGAGTTCCCATCGCGATTGATGCCAGTGCGTCGGCGATATATTTTACATCGAACACGGTGAGGAACGGGCCAAAACTGAGGCGCGTGGTGCCGCCGCAGGCGACCGTACCCAAGTGTTCGTGGGCGAATGGGGCGCAATGCAGTCCCGCCCGCGACAGGACGCCGAATTCATTTTCGAGGCGGTCGGCCAATTTTCCAGGCCCCATGCCATGGCAGCCGCCGATCTGGACGCTGAATACGCCCATTCGATTGCGAATGCCCTGCGGGCCAAAATATCGCAGCATGTCCCCCCCATCTCCTCTAATTCCCCCAACTCCCCCAATTCCCTCGACGCCTTCCATAAACGCGCGGCACAACATCTGATCATGTTCATACAACGACTTTACCGTGCGCTTTAATATCCAGTAGACGCTCGCGGAAAGTCCGGCCAGGCCGATGGCGTTGTGGCTGCCGGATTCAAATTTGTCGGGCATGAATTCAGGCTGGACTGCTTGTTCGCTGATCGACCCGGTTCCGCCGTGACGCAACGGCTTCAACCGCGTTTCGAGTCCGGGCCGAATGTATAGCGCACCCGTTCCGAGCGGCCCCAACAGTCCCTTGTGGCCGGGAAACGCCAGGAGGTCGATGAAGTCGGCCTGCACATCGAGCGGTACATGGCCGGCGGTCTGCGCGGCGTCGACGAGAAAAGTGATTCCGGCCTCGCGAGCGATTTTCCCGATTTCGCGGATCGGCTGCACGCTTCCCGTGACGTTGCTGCCGTGCGCGACGGCGATCAATTTTGTGTTTTTTTGAATCGCTTTTTTAATATCGGCGGGATCGATCACGCAGGAGACCGGATCGACCGGGACGTGCGTGTGAAGGATCCCCGCATCCGCCAGTGCGTGCAATGGGCGGAGGACGGAGTTGTGATCCATCGCGGTCGTGATGGCGTGGTCGCCGGGGTTTAGGATTCCTTTGATGGCGAGGTTGAGAGCGTCGGTGCAGTTGAGGGTGAAGATGAAATGATGCGGGTTTTCGCCATTGAAGAGCGTGTTGAGGCGCTCCCGGCAGGTCTTGACGACGGAGGCGGAAGCCTGAGCCTCGGCATACGCGCCACGCCCGGCGGACGCGCCGATGTGGGTGGCGTACTCGATCATCGCCTGAAGCATTTCGGGGGGCTTGGGAAATGTCGTTGCCGAATTGTCGCAATACAAACGGCGGGAGTGAGGGTGATTGGTGAGTGTTGAATCCACTGCGAAGGTCTCCAAAAGGCTCAGGCATTTTAGGCACGCAAAGGGATGTGTGCCGAATGTGTGCCACGGCCGGTGGGGCAGGGGCCCGCTGGGCGTGGGTCAGAAGTAATAGAGCGGTTCTAGCTTAGGTGTAGCGGTGAGCGAAACCGGCTCTTTTTATTGAGCGGCAAAAGAACGCTTCCTTACGGGCGCGTCTCCGAATTCCTTACTTGTAGGAGTCGTCCCGCCCCCGGTCCTTATCCGTTTCGCTGTCGGGTGGCTCGCATGTAGACGAGGGCGAGAATGATCGCGGCAAGGATCAGGCCCATCCCGTACACAATAGCGAGGTTGGTGCCCCACAGCGTCAACACGCGATCGCTGCCTAACTGGATTTGCGTGTCACTCATCAGGCTGGCGCAAAAACATTCAGCAGCAGAAAACCGACATACAGCGAGAAATAGACGGCGAAGAGGGCCAAACCGATCCGCGCATTGCGCGAGATGACGGCGGGATGGTCTTCATGATGCAAAGGGAGTTCAGACATCGTTGTCTCCTGGGGCGTTTCGGGGACTGGTCGACAATCGAAGAATAACGGTTCCGTCGCGGAAACGCACGTCCGAAATTCCCCCCCCCCGTGCCCCCTCGGTGCCCCCCCCAGTGCCAACCCCGCCCCTTCATGCCCGAGTGGGAGAATGATCAATTGCCGGTCTGGGTAAGTTGGGTAATTTTTCGCAAGCTGGGATTGCAGAATTGCATTTGAACTGCGGACAGCAGAGTAAGGGATGTGCGTTTTTAGCGGACCTCCGCGCCGCGGTCCATTTTTGGATGTCACGCCGATCTGTCAGGAAGAATGAAACCGATTGCCACAAAGGCATTTAGAGATAGTTCGCAATAATTTTGAAGTTCTGTTCAGAGGTTGAAGTTTTACCGCGGGGTCGTCCGATAGCTTTCGGTCGAATGCATCTGATAACCGGCCATGGAGTGAGGCACGAGTCAGAGGCAAGACGGTGGAACCGTTGCGCAATTCGTTCCGGGGACCGGAACCCCGACCGCCCCCCCCCTCCCCAAGGGAGGCCTGCGGTCGCAGCTCAGCAATCAGGAGATTCCCATGAGCAAGCGAGAACTGATCGACGCGATCATCAAGCACAACAGCACTGCCGCCCCGGAATTTCTGGCGCGGTTCGAGGTGAACGATCTCAAGGCTTACCTCGATCGAGTCTGTATGGTTCAGGCCAAAACGACGCTCCGCCTTCCAACCGGTTCGACGTCCAAACACGCATTGGTCATGGCGTGACGTGAAAATCGCGTTCGGGAAGCGATGCGAAAGTGAAATGCAGGCAATTCACTTTCCAATCGCTCCCGCCCCGGCAGATTGATCCCATAGATGGAAGCACCCTCGCCGGCGGCACCGACGAGCAGCGGGGTAAGCCGGCTTGTCGCCGCGTTTACTGGTCCACCCGCTGCTCGCCGAGCCGCCGGCTTTTTCGCGCGCTGCGTGCAGGGGTCTGCTTGCCTCGGATCCCCATCGGCGGCTACGCTGCCCAGAGCGAGGGAACGCAACCGCACTCCAAGGGGCCGCCGATGGTCGTGCAGTGTCCATATTGTCAGCATCGAATGCGCGTGAAGGGTGCCCACCCTGGCCGCTTCCGCCCCGCGTGCGACCGCTGCTTTGACCAATTTCTGCTTGTGATTCCCAGCGAACCGGATTCCCCACCGATGGTGATGATTCTGGATCCCGCTCACCGGCGGCGCAATCGGCACAAGTCTCATTCGCCGGGGTGAGGGCGGAAATACGAGACGATGAAACACGAAGTGATGAAGGGATGAAGACCACGAAGAGTTTATGGGGTGGGCTGCTCTTCAATATCTAAACAATCTTCGTGGTCTTCGTCTCTTCGTGACTTCGTGTTTACGTTCCCCCCCTTCCCCCCCCCCCCGCCGCAAAAAGAGAAGCCTCGCTCCGCCAGCGAGGCTCCTCGTACAACTTTTTTGAGTTTGAATAAGTTACCAGGCGAAGTGGGCGAACGCCTTGTTGGCGTCGGCCATCTTGTGGACGTTTTCGCGCATGGTCATGGCGTGCGCCTTCCTTGCGGGATGCGGAGATGAGTTCTTCCGCCAGGCGTTCGTGCATCGGCTTGCCGCCTTTGGAGCGGGACGCCTCGAGCACCCAGCGAATCGCCAGCGACTGCTGACGCTTGCGAGCCGACGGCCATCGGGACCTGATAATTCGCACCACCGACGCGGCGGCTGCGGACTTCGATGACGGGCTTCACGTTGTTCAGGGCATTTTCGAAGACGTCGATCGCCTTCTGATCCTTGACGCGTTGTTCGATGATCTTGAACGCCCCGTAGACCACGCGCTGGGCGGTGGCTTTTTTGCCATCATACATGAGGCAGTTGATGAACTTGCTGAGGAGCAGGCTTCCGTAGACGGGGTCCGGCTTGAGCTGTTCGATGGCGGACGTGTAAGACTTTGCACCCATGGTGATTCCTTTCGGTTCTCCCGGATCGGCCATTCAGGCTGGGGATACTTTGCGATGATGAGAAGCAGGGATGAGGACCAGAATTTCGCTGCCGAGAGCATTGCTAACAAAGCCTGCTTCTTGCTCTGGGCTTCCGGGTTCTCTGAAAAATTACTTAGGTTTCTTGGCGCCGTACTTGGAGCGGCTGCGACGGCGGGCTTCAACGCCCGACGAATCCAACACGCCGCGGACGATGTGGTAACGTACGCCGGGCAAGTCACGGACGCGACCGCCGCGGACGAGCACGATCGAGTGCTCCTGCAGGTTATGGTCGATGCCGGGAATGTAGGCGGTGACTTCCTTGCCGTTGGACAAGCGGACGCGAGCCACCTTACGCAGCGCCGAGTTCGGCTTCTTGGGCGTCATGGTCTTGACGACCAGACAGACGCCGCGTTTCTGCGGGCTGGCTTCAAGGTCTTTGACCTTGTTGATGCTCTTCACGGGCACGCGAGGCTTCTTGATGAGCTGATTGATCGTCGGCATGTGAGCCCTTCTTTTGCAAACGGGACCGACAATTCGATCCGTAAAAAACCTGTCATAGAACGACTTGCGTCACCGTGAGATCACGAGATGCGCAACACCGCCCAGAGACGAGCCGCTTAATGTAGCCAAAGACCGCATAAGATGCAAGAAGATCGGACGTCGTTGAGAAACGCGTCTGAGTGCGGTGGGGCAAATGTGGTACGGCGGCCCTCCGCCGTGATCTTTCCGCTGGCCTCGGATGGCCAGTGGAAAGATGCTCGCTGTGTAAGCGTCATCATTGCCTATCAATACCCCTATGGCATCGATCCACAGCCCATGCGAGGGCTGTGGATCGATCACGGCGGGGGGGCCGCCGTGCCACATTGAAATCCGCCCAAAGCGTCATGCACTCAGAAACGCGAAAATGCGGCGGGGTGCACGCTTTGGGTGTGGGTTCGGTTTGTTTTTGTGCTTTTTGGGGGGAGGAAACACACTAAAGTGTGAACTCCGTGCCGGGGATAGGGCGGTCATTGTGATTCTTGTAACTGCACGGGGAGGGTGAGGTTAGGCGTTAAGGGCGGCGGACATTTATGACGATATTAGGGATATGGACAACCACGGGCATTCAGGCAAGTGTCCTTTCGCGTCGAGCGGAAGCCGTTCCGGTCCCTCCCTGGGGGCGGCGGGGAGTTCGACGCCTGGGCCGACGGGTCTTGTTTCGTTTGATACGCATATTGATCCGCTGGAATTCCTGAGGGGTTTGATTGATCGGTATGGCGATGTGGTCCGGTACCAGACACGATTCGGGCCCTGTTTTCTTTTTGTGCATCCCGAGCATGTCCACACCATCCTTCATCGCGAAAATTACCGGCGGGCTTCGCTGGTCAAAATGATGCTGGGGGAGGGCCTTCTGGCGAGCGATGGTTCCCTTTGGAAATCGCAGCGCCGGCTGATGCAGCCGGATTTTCTTCCGGCAAGGGTCGCACCTTTTATTTCAGTTCTGACCCGCGAGACGAATCGCACGGCGAACGACTGGCGGGGTGCGGCACGCGATGGACGGCCCGTCGATCTCACCGCCGCGATGACGCGCCTTACGTTGCGAATCATCGTGCAGGCGCTTTTCAGTGATGACCTTTCCGACGCGCTCGCCACCGAGTTATGTGCGGCGATCACGCAGACGATCAATGACCTGGGGAATATTTCATGGACGATCTTTGGCGTGCCGGTGCGGTTTACGCCGAGCAGCAATGCGAGCTTTCACGCGGGCAAGGATACGATTGATGCCGTGTGCTATGACATGATCGCCCGCCGCCGCGCGATGATGCCGGGGAATCGGCCGGCGGATCTGCTCACGCTGCTGATTGAAGCGGACGAAGAGGGCGGGCAGCCCAACGACAAGCAACTTCGCGATGAGATTGTGACCATGCTGGTCGGCGGCCACGAGACGACGGCGCTCTCGCTCGCCTGGGCGTGGAAAGCGCTCGCGGAAAATCCGGATGTGGAAGCAAAGCTGCACCAGGAACTCGACAAAGTGCTGGCCGGCCGCGCACCGGGATTGGATGATCTTGCCACTCTTCCCTGGACGAAAGCGGTCTTTCAGGAAGCGCTGCGTCTTTACCCGCCGGTGTGGTACATGGCTCGCGTCGCGAATGAAGATGATGTGATCGATGGGCATGCGATCCCGCGCGGGCGTGCGTGCTGGTTTCCGCGTGGTTCACGCATCGGCACAAAGAGTTTTGGATCGCGCCCGACCAGTTCAACCCCGCGCGATTCCTCAATTCCGAAGAAACACACACGCACCGTTACGCCTATTTTCCCTTCGGCGGCGGACGACACCAGTGCCTCGGAATGCACTTCGCCCTGATGGAAGGCACGATACTCCTCGCGCAGTTGGCGCAGCAGTTCCGGCTGCGACCGGTGGAAGGCCAGCATATTGAACCGAACCCCGGCATCACGCTCCGGCAGTTGCCGTCGTTGCAGGCGACGGTCGAACTGCGAGGAACGGCCGCCGTCTCGCTGGACGCGGGATCGGAGGCGGCTTGAAAGGATTGACGGGGCAAACCTTGATCGTGCCTGATGGAAAAACGCTTGCGGAAGTGGTGCATCGGCGCGCGCAGAGGGAAGGAGATCGCGTCGGCTATATTTTTCTCGCGGATGGTGCCGGCGACGCGCGGTCGATGACGTGGTCACAACTGGACCAGCGAGCATCGGCGCTTGCGGGGGTCTTGGCTGAACAGGGCGCATCAGGGCAACCGGTGCTGCTTACGCTGCCGTCGGGCCTGGCGTTTATTGAATCGATTTTCGCGTGTTGGTATGCGGGGGCGATTGCGGTGCCCGTGAGTCTTCCGCGGCATCAACGAGTAAAGCATCGGCTGGATAGAATCATCACTGACGCGGGTGCTCGATTCGCTATTGGCTCGGCGGAAACGCGGCAGCGGATCGGCAACGACATGACCGGGAATGCTAACGCCACGCCGTTGATTTGGATCGATCCGGATACTGCCCATTCGCCCGCCTCACACAGAACGGTTCTTCCCGCTCCTGCCGACCGGCCGGCGCTGCTGCAATACACGTCGGGTTCCACGGGTGAGCCGCGTGGCGTCATCGTCACGCACGGCAATCTTATGCGGAACAGCGCCCTCATCGCCGAGGCCACCGGCAATGGCCCTGAACAGACGACCGTCGGCTGGCTTCCGCTGTTTCACGACATGGGACTCATCGGCCTTGTTCTTCAAGCGGCCTACTGCGGGCTGCGCTGCGTATTCATGTCACCGGAACGGTTCCTCATGCGACCGTGGCTTTGGCTGCAAATGATTTCCGATTACAAGGCGTCTTCCAGCCCCGCGCCCAACTTTGCCTACGACCTCTGTGCCGAAAAAATCAGCCCTGAACATAAAGCGAAACTCGATCTGAGTTGCTGGCGGAACGCATTAAACGGTTCCGAGCCCGTGCGGCCTGCCACTCTTGATCGCTTCGCATCGGCGTTCGCCGGTTGCGGTTTTCAGCGGGATGCTTTCTTTCCGTGCTATGGCCTTGCCGAAGCGACTCTCTTCGTCACCGGCCCCGCGCGACTGCGCCGGTTGCCGCGACGGAGGGCGGAAGGCGAATTGCTCGCGGATGACGCCCCCGGCGGTCACCTCGGCTGCGGACAGCCCTTTGGCGACACCCGACTCGCCATCGTCGATCCCAGAACCGCCCAGCGCGTCCCCGAAGGGCAAATCGGCGAAATCTGGGTCGCGGGTGAAAGCTTGCGCGGCTGGTTACTGGAACAACCCTGATGCCACCGCCGCCACCTTCAGTGCACGCCTCGAACCTGCCACAGACAATGCGGACAACGCACGCGCCTGGCTCCGCACCGGCGACCTCGGCTTCATCGCTGACGGAGAACTCTTCATCACCGGGCGTCTCCGCGAACTCCTCATCATTTATGGACGAAATTATTTCCCTGTCGATCTCGAGCGGACCGTTGAATCGGCGGACCCCGCGATCGCCACCGTGGCGGTAGCCGCGTTCTCCGTGCATATCGATGGGATAGAACGACTCATCATTGCGGCGGAAGTGCGGCGAGAATTCGCACGGTCCTCACGAAGCCCAGCGCCGGAAGAGTTCGACCCCGAAGCCATTCGCCGCCGCCTCCGCGCCGCCGTCGTCATGGAGCACGAAGTGACGCCGCACGAAATTGTGCTTGTGCGTCCCGGTGCCCTGCCGCGCACCACCAGCGGCAAACTGAGCCGCCGAAATACTCGCGATGCGTACCTGAGCCACACACTGGAACGACTGGAAAATACGCCCTATGCCCACGCTCACAGCTGAATGTTCAACCACCCCGATCGCGCGTTCGTCCGCTGACATTCGTCAATGGATTGTCGGTAACCTCGCGCCTCGCTCAACGTCGATCCCTCCGCCATCGACGCTGGCGCCCCGCTCGAGTCGCTTGGCGTCGGTTCGCTCGAGGCGATGGGAATTACCGGGGAACTGGCAGGCTGGCTGAATCGCGATCTCTCCGCGACGCTGATGTGGGATTACACGTCTATTGAAGCGATCGCGAACGGCCTCGCCGATCATGACACCTCCCCCAAAGCGCCGACCTGGCCGGGCGTCATCAATCTGCAACCGCATGGCACTTGCCTCCCCATCTTCTTTTTTCCCGGCCTGGGTGGGCATCCGGTGACCTTTGCCAATCTCGCATCGCATCTCGGCACCACGCAGCCCTGCTACGGCCTGACCGTGCCGGGGCTAACCGGCGAAGAACCGCCGCGCACTGCGCGTCGAAGATATCGCCACCGCCATGCTGCAGACCATTCGTCTCGTGCAACCGCGGGGGCCGTATCAATTGGCCGGCTACTCGTTTGGCGGACTCCTTGCGTACGAGACGGCACGGCAATTGACCGCCATGGGTGAAACCGTCTCCATGCTCGCGATCTATGACGCCTTCACGCCGCGCGGCAGAAGGGTCCGTCCCCGCTGGCAGCGTGTCGCCCTGCATGGCTATCTCCTCGCCACTCGTCCCGGCCGCCTGCAATACCTCCGCGCCGCCCTCAAGCGTCGCAAGACCCTTGCGGATGCCAAAAAAGTCGAAGTGGAAGCACCGACAGCCTCCACCGATCAGATCCGCAAGACCACCCCCGCCGACCTTGGGCTAATCAACGCGCGAGCCGTGGAGAATTACCACCCGCAACCCTACGCGGGCTCCGTGGTGCTGTTCCGCGCGATCGATCTGGAAACCTACAACATCTTCTACAAGATGGACGCATCCGGAGGCTGGGCCGAAGTAGCCGCGGGGGGTGTCCGGGTCATCGATCTCGCCGGCTGCCACCTGAGCATGCTCAGCGCCGACCACTCTCCGGTCGCCGCCGAAATGCTGCGCCCCTACCTCCACAAAAATTCACAACCTTAAACTATCAGGGCGTGCCCGTTTTTCCGGGCGCTGGCTCAACCGCTGAGAATACATGGGATTCCGAGACCGCCCGTGGGGAAGCGTTTGTTCCTCGCTGAGAGTCAAACGCTTCCCCACGGGCGCGTCTCGGAATTTTTCGCAGACAGCAGGCACAAGAAAGCACTCTTCGGAAAAACGGGCAGGCCCTTCATTATCATTCCCCCCACACCCTTGCGGAAACGCCGCTCAACGGGTATTACATTTTGAGTTCCTGACATCGACCGCGCCGGTCGCAGGCGGAAACACGAGTTCGACGGCGCGGGGTTCCTTGAGGGGTCAAGGAGATTGGCTTTCCCGGGCTTCCACACGTCCGGGCGCGTCGTTTTGAATCCACATTTAATTGCACGTCACGTTTGACCCTGGAAGCGGCGGCACGCGCTTTCCGGAAGGGGTTGTGCGTGATTTTCCCGTCTGCCGCGCCTTGAAGAGTCGCGGAAAAGGAGTTCATCCCCATGCATTTGACACCCCACGAAGTCGAAAAGCTCACCCTGCAAAACGCCGGCCTTTTGGCCCAGCGACGCCTTGCCCGGGGCCTCCGCCTGAATTATCCCGAGAGCGTCGCCCTGATTGCCACGGTCCTCCTCGAATTGATCCGCGACGGCAAATCGTCCGTGACGGACCTCATGGAGATCGGCCGCAAACTCCTAGGCCGGCGGGAAGTCATGAGCGGCGTCCCCGAAATGATCGAAGAGGTTCAAATCGAAGGGACCTTCCCGGATGGCACCAAGCTCGTCGCGGTTCGACGCCCCATCACCGCCCCGACCGGCGATTTGAAGCTCGCGCTTCACGGCAGCTTCCTGCCGATTCCGGACGCCTCCCTGTTCGGCCCCGCGGACACCGTGTCCGAAACCGCGGGCGCGCTCATCACCGCCCCCGGCGACCTGACCATCAACAAAGGCCGCGAAGCCATCACCCTTGCGGTCACCAACACCGACACCCGCCCGATCCAGATCGGCAGCCATTTCCATTTTGTCGAAGCCAACCCGCGACTCCGCTTCGACCGCGCAAGCGTACGGAAGGCGTCTCGACATCCCGGCCGGCACCGCCATTCGCTTCGAGCCGGGCGAAAGCAAGAGCGTGAACCTGATCGAAATCGCGGGCAACCGCGTCATCCGCGGCGGCAACAACCTCGCCGACGGAGCCGTCAGCGCCGACAACAAGGCCCAGACGCTCGATCACGCTCGCGCCCGCTCGTTTGCCACGCAGGAGTAATCGTCCCGAACCCTGCAAAATTGAACCATTGGCTTCTTCACAGGAATTGATCTTATGGCCTCCAACATTGAACGCAGTCGCTATGCCGCCCTCTTTGGCCCCACCACAGGCGACAAACTTCAACTGGGCGACACCACCCTCCTGCTTCAGGTCGAAAAAGACTTCACCATCTACGGCGACGAGTGCGTCTTCGGTGCCGGCAAAGTGATCCGCGACGGCATGGGCCAAACCACCGGCGTCGATTCCTCCGTCGCCCTCGACTGCGTCATCACCAATGCCCTCATCATCGATTACACCGGCATCGTCAAAGCTGACGTTGGCATCAAAAACGGCGTCATTGCCGGCGTCGGCAAGGCCGGCAATCCCGACGTCATGGCCGGCGTCACGCCCGGCATGATCATCGGCGTCAACACGGAAGTCATCGCGGGCGAAGGCCTCATCCTCACCGCCGGCGGAATCGACACGCACTTCCATTACATCTGCCCGCAGCAACCTTACAGCGCCATCGCCAGCGGGATCACGACCCTCGTCGGCGGCGGCACGGGCCCTGCCACCGGCAGCCTTGCGACGACCTGCACGCCCAACCCCAACTATCTCCGCCTCATGTTTCAGGCCACCGACGCGATCCCGCTCAACTTTGTCTTCACCGGTCGCGGCAACTCGGCAAAGCCGCACGGACTCAAGGAACAAATCCTCGCCGGCGCCGCGGGTCTGAAGCTCCACGAAGACTGGGGCACGACGCCCGCCGCCATCGACAGTTGCATGTCCATGGCCGAGGAACACGATGTGCAGGTCACCATCCACACCGACACGATTAACGAGTCCTGCACCGTCGAGGACTCCATCGCCGCCTTCAAGGGCCGCACGATTCACACGTATCACAGCGAAGGTGCCGGCGGCGGCCACGCCCCGGACCTGATCCGCGTCTGCTCCGAGCCCAATATCCTTCCCAGTTCCACCAGCCCGACCAATCCGTACACGATCAACACGGTGGCGGAGCATCTCGACATGCTCATGGTCTGCCACCACCTGGACAAAAACATTCCCGAAGACGTGGCATTCGCCAAGAGCCGCATCCGCGCCGAGACGATCGCCGCCGAGGGCGTTCTACATGATCTGGGCGCGATCAGCATGATGACCTCCGATTCCCAGGCGATGGGCCGCGCGGTGAAGTCATCACCCGCACCTGGCAGATCGCGGACCACATGAAACGCCAGCGCGGGCCGCTTCCGCAGGATGCCGCCGGCAACGACAATTTCCGCATTAAACGGTTCATCGCCAAGTACACGATCAACCCCGCGATCGCCCACGGCATGTCGCACCTGATCGGTTCCGTCGAAAAAGGGAAAGTTGCCGACCTGGTCCTGTGGAAGCCCGCCTTCTTCGGCGCCAAGCCGGAAATGGTCCTCAAGAGCGGCTTCATCGCCTTCGCCCAGATCGGCGACCCCAACGCCTCCATCCCCACGCCGCAGCCGCTTCTCATGCGGCCCATGTTCGCCAGCACCGGCAAGGCGATCGGCCCAAGCTCGATTCTCTTCGTCAGCCAGGCCTCCATTGACGCCCGCATTGTCACGAGCTACGGCCTCGACAAGCGCATCGAGCCTGTGAAACGCTGCCGGGGCCTTGGCAAAAAGGATATGCTGCTCAACGACGCCATGCCGGTCATTCGCGTGGACCCCCGCACTTACCGCGTCACTGCCGACGGACAGGAAATCACCTGTCAGCCCGCGACGAAGCTTCCGCTCGCCCAGCGTTACTCGCTCTTTTAATCACGATTGGTTGCTGGCCGGGCGTGTCACGTTCAAAGCGTCATTCGCCGTCAACTCCAGTTTCCAGTCCGGGTTTTTAAATGCGTTGTCCAGGTGTAGCTCTTGGATGAATTCCTTTCCCGCATTACCTCGCCGTACCAGACGCACCACCATCTCGTCGTTCCCTTTCAATATCCCCGCAGCCAGGAATAGTTCCCGTACGGTATGGAGCCGCGGCGCTGCATCCTGAAGCTCATACACGCCCGGACGCTGGACCTCACCCAGGATATAAACACAACTCGCCGCCGGCTGCGTCGAAGGCTCCACCGCGCACGCAATTCCAGCAGCAGCGAAGATCATTATCGCTCCCACCCGGAACCCCGAGAACTTTAAAAAGCTCATCATGCGATTTCCTTTGTCTTAAATGCTTCCGACTGCGGCGACACTTCGCTTATACAACCAAATTCACCATCCGGCCCTTCACATAAATCTTCTTTTTCGGCTCTTTGCCCGCCAGATGCTTTTGCACCTCGGCATCCGCCAGCGCAGGCGCTGATCGCCGCCGTTTCGTCGGCGTCGTTGGGAAGAATGATGCGAGCGCGGAGCTTCCCGTTGATTTGCACAGGGACTTCGATGGTGGCGTCCACGAGATAGGCGGGGTTGTACGTGGGCCAGGGGAGGGTGGTGATGGACGCAACGGCGGGCCGCGGGTTGCCACCCGGGGCTAGTTGGGCGTGGACTTCTTCCGCGAAATGAGGGGCGAAGGGGGCTAGCAGCCGCATGAAGGTGAGCGCGGTGTCGCGCGGGACGGCAGTGGATTTGGCCAGCAGATTGTTGAACTCCATCATCGCAGCGATCGCCGTGTTGAAGCCGAGTCGCTCGATATCGTCCGTCACTTTTTTAATCAGCCGATGCAGCGGTCGCTGCAACTCCCCCGGCTCCGCGATGTCCGCGACTTTGGGGTTGTCGTTTTCGTCAAAAAGATTCCGCCAAATCCGCTGCAGGAAGCGATACAAACCCTCCACCCCCGCCGTGGACCACGGTTTCCCTGCTTCGATAGGCCCCATGAACATCTCGAACATGCGCAGCGAGTCCGCGCCGTAATCACTGATGATGTCATCCGGGCTGACCACGTTGCCCCGCGATTTCGACATCTTGAACGACCGCGCATCGATCCGAATCGCGGGGTCTTCTTTCAAGATGAAATGCTCGCCGCGCTTTTCGATCTGCTCTGCCGTCAGCTTTTCCGCGGTGACGGACTGCCCCGCAAGAAGCCCTGCCGGGAGCGGAACATTTTTCTTCAGCGTGCTCGTCAGCTCCTCCGGATTCTCCACAAGTTCAATGCTTACCCGCTGGCCGCCGGAATCCGTGCGGAACGTCGTGTACTCCGGTTCGCCCAGCATCAACCCCTGATTCACCAGACGCCGAAACGGCTCATCATGCGATACCAGCCCGCGATCAAACAGAACCTTATGCCAGAATCGCGAGTAGAGCAGGTGGAGAACCGCGTGCTCGACGCCGCCGACGTACATGTCCACGCCGCCGGAGGAGGACTGAGGGCTGGACGAGTGTTGAGGACTGAGTGCTGAGGACTGAGGTGCTTTTGTTGCGCCCAGCCAATATCGTTCAATCGCGGGATCGACAAATGCCGTCTCATTTCTCGGATCGAGATACGCAGGTAATACCAGCACGAACCGGCCCACTGCGGCATCGTGTTCAACTCTCGCCGCGCCTCCACCGCCCCCGCCGTTCCCCCCCCCCCGCCGGCACCGCGGGCGACCCCTGATTCCTCCAGCACCACCCACACCCCGACCCAATCCTTCGCCTTCGATAACGGCGGATCGATCGTCCCCGTCGGCTTGAAGTCCTGCAACTCCGGCAACGTCAGCGGCAATTCACTATCCGCAAGCCGCACCGTTGTTCCATCCGCCAGATGCACCAGCGGGAACGGCTCACCCCAATACCGCTGCCGCGAAAAGAGCCAATCGCGCAGCTTGTAATTGATGTGGCGTTTGCCGATCTTTTTTTCTTCGAGCAGGGCGAGCATTTTGGATTTGGCCTGCTGCGTGGGGAGGCCCTCGATCCAGGGGGAGTTGATGGCGAGGCCTTCTTCGGTGAGGGCTGCCGTCATTGCATCGGACACGGGCCGCGGGTTGCCACCCGGGGCTATTTTGGCGCGACGACCTGGGTGATGGGCAGGTTGAACTTTGTCGCGAACTCGAAGTCGCGGTCATCGTGCGCCGGGACGGCCATGATCGCGCCCGTGCCATAACCCATAAGAACGTAGTCGGAAATGTAGATCGGTATTTTTTCGCCATTGACGGGATTGATTGCATAACTGCCGGTGAACTCGCCGGTTTTTTTCGTGTCTTCCTGCCGTTCGCGATCCGAGCGCGAAGCCGCCCATTTCTGATACGCCGCGATTTTTTGGGTTTGATCCGGCGTGGTGATCCGATCGACCAGCGGATGCTCCGGCGCGACCACCATATACGTCGCGCCGAACAGCGTGTCCGGGCGGGTGGTGAAGACGGTGAGTGCTGAGGACGGAGGACGGAGGACGGAGGATTCCAGTTGAAACGTGACCTCCGCCCCCTCTGATTTCCCAATCCAATTCCGTTGCATCTCCTTCAGCGAGTCCGACCACTCCAGTTTCTCCAGGCCTTCGATCAATCGGTTCGCATACGCCGTGATCCGCAGCATCCACTGCCGCATCGGCCGCCGCTCCACCGGGAACCCGCCCACCTCCGACTTCCCATCAATCACCTCCTCATTCGCCAGCACCGTCCCCAGCCCCGGGCACCAATTCACCGGCACCTCCGCCTGATACGCCAGCCGATACCCCGCCAACACCTCCCGCCGTTGCGTCGCGGACAAATCCTTCCAGCTCCCCACGTCCAACTTCCGGCTCCCCGCCTCAAACTCCTCCACCAATTCCGCAATCGCCCGCCCCTTCTGCTGCACCTCATCAAACCACGTGTCGAACAACTGCAAAAATATCCACTGCGTCCATTGGTAATAACGCGGATCGGTCGTATCGACTTCCCGATCCCAGTCATACGAAAGCCCCAGCGACTGAAGCTGCCGGCGAAAGCGGTGGATATTGTTCGCCGTCGTCTCGCGCGGATGCACATTGTTTTTGATCGCATACTGCTCCGCCGGCAGACCAAAAGCGTCCCACCCCATCGGATGCATCACATTAAAACCATTCGCCCGCTTATAGCGCGCGATGATGTCCGTCGCGATATACCCCTGCGGATGCCCCACATGCAGACCCTGCCCCGACGGATACGGAAACATGTCCAGCACGTAATACTTCGGCTTCGTGATGTCCGTCACCACCGTCGCATACGTCTTGTGCGCCGCCCACTGCTGCTGCCATTTTTTCTCAATCGACGCGGGGTTATAGCCGGGCATGAAAAGAACTCCAAAATGATTGCTTCCACGAGAACCGCGAGGATAAGGATCAACCCCCACCCCGGCAAGCGGGTGCCTTTGCCAATAAGCTTTCTGTGTATAATTTTGACTACCGTTGCGGAATATTGGGAGCCGTGACCCCTACATCATTCAACCGCGCCTATAGCGGGATAATCGCAAACCGTTTCCGTCGAAACCGAAATGTACGCACAGAAATAATCAGCACGAAAATAGCTGTAATAAAAACGCAGACCGGTGCGAGGACGCGATCCAGAGGAAGCGTGGGGCGGGCGCTCATGGGAAGGGCGGCGGCAATCATTTGACCTTCGCCCGGGAAGGGCGCTGAAACCGCAACCACCCCGTTGGAAAGCACCACTTGCGAAATACCGGAACTGCACAGCCGGAAGATCGGCAACTGATATTCTGCCGCTCTTGTGGGTGCGATGCGAGAGTGCAGCAGGTGCTCTTGCGAACCCCACGAGATGGCATCCATCGTTGGAACGATCAATGCCACCGCACCCTGCCTTATGAGCGTATCCGTGATGCGCGTATAGGAAAGGTCATAGCAGATGCAGATGCCAATATTGCCCCAGGGGGAATTCCAAACACGCTGACTCGTAGCGGGCAGGCCATCCGAGAAAAACTGTACCGGAACCGACTTGCCTTGCTTGAAACAGATGCGTCCGTCGGGATCGATGACGAAGGCAGTGTTGGTGTGGGCATCCGGCGGAGTGGGGAGAGGATCGACTGCCCCCAGAATGAGATAGCGACGATGGGATTTACACCAGCCAAGCACGGAATCCGGCACTGGAGTGGCAAAGGCGTATTCACTCAACACCAATAAATCGGCCTGCGGATAGGTCTGAAGCGCCCCGTCCAATGCCCGAAGGATACCTCGGTTTCCGAAGCCTCCTCCGTTTGGATACCCACGACGAAAGGAGAGTTCGCAAGCGGTGCCGCCAAAGATTCAGGCGGAAGATTGATGACGAAGGCGAGCCCGAGGAGAACGAGCACCCCGAGCGCGAGTGAAATTTTCCTGGGAAAAAGAAAAAGGATCGCCAGGATAAACATCAGTAGAAACCCGATGCCATAACTGCCGATATGGACGGACTGGAGCCGCGCCGCATGTGAAAACGCAAGACCGGGCGTGAGCCAGGCAAATCGAAGATAGTACAGTTCCGAGCGCGTGTATTCGAAACCGGTCCATAGAACCGGCAGAATCAGCGTCGCTGCGGTGTCGGGAAGAAACGCGAATGAAGCGCGAGCCAGCAGAAAAAAGATCCCCATCCAAACAGAAAGCAGTATCCACAGACCGATCGCCGCCACGCCAAAAATATTCCAGAAAAAAGCGAGTTGCGGCGCATATAAAAGTATCCCGAGCACGAGCCCGGTATAAAAAGCAATTCGCGGAGTTTTCGTGTGTACAAGCGGAAAAAGACACGCCAATGACACAAAGAGGAGGAACGCAAGCGGTGGGAACTGATAGGCTAAATGGAAACACAGCACGGCGATTGTCATCAAGACGACAGATTGCAGAACCGTCAGCATTCGCCACGGGGAATGCACGGATGGCAATGACGGTGGAACTTTTGTCGCCTCACGTTGCATAAAATAATCGCCAATCCGAAAACCAACATTTCCATAGAGAAGCAAATCATTCTGCCGCCAACCGCCCCACTGCGGCAAGGTGGAAATCCGTGTGCATCCGTGGCTATTCAATCAACTCCCCGAAAACTATCCCTCACATGAAACCTTTACCTCTTTGGACAACACGTACTCTGCATCGTTGAAGCGAACTAGCGTTTGGTTTACCGTACCCGGTCTGTACGGTTTTCCGATCCGAATTTGAGTTTCAATCAATTGAACAAGAGGGTTCCTCATGGCAAATCTGCCCGCATTTACCACCGTCGCCGTCCCCGCCGACGGCGCTCCCATCACCATGGCCGCCGGAAAACTCTCCGTCCCCGCCAATCCCATCATCCCCTTCATCGAAGGCGACGGCACCGGCCCCGATATCTGGCACGCCAGCGTCCGCGTCTTCGACGCCGCCGTCGCCAAGGCCTACGCCGGTAAGAAAAAAATCGCCTGGATGGAAGTCTACGCCGGCGAAAAAGCCTTCAACAAATTCAAGACCGGAACCCCCGAAGGCGATGCCAAGGCCTGGCTCCCGGAAGACACCGTCGAAGCGTTCCGCCACTTCCTCGTCGGAATCAAAGGACCGCTCACCACCCCCGTCGGCGGCGGCATCCGCTCCCTCAACGTCGCGCTGCGCCAACTCCTTGACCTCTACGTCTGCCTCCGTCCCGTCCAATACTTCACCGGCGTCCCCTCCCCCGTGAAGCACCCCGAAAAAGTGAACATGGTCATCTTCCGCGAGAACACCGAAGACATCTACGCCGGCATCGAATACGCCGCCGGCACACCTGAGGCGCAGAAGATTCTCGACTTCATCGCCAAGGAATTCCCCAAGGATTTCAAGAAAATCCGCTTCGGCACGCTCGCCGCCTCTCAGCAGTGGCAGAAAGATCTCGAAACCATCGGCTCGCCCCACCGCGAAGTCTCCACCCAGGTCGGCATTGGCATCAAGCCCGTCTCCTACCTCGGCACCGAACGCCTCGTCCACTCCGCCATTGGCTACGCGATCAAGCACAAAAAGAAATCCGTCAACCTTGTCCACAAGGGCAACATCATGAAGTTCACGGAAGGCGGCTTCCGTGACTGGGGCTATAAGGTTGCCAAGGACTTCTACGGTGCCGTCGAAATCGACGGTGGCCCCTGGTGCAAAATCCCCGAAGGCAGGCCCGGCACCGGCATCGTCATCAAAGACTCCATCGCCGACATCACCCTCCAGCAAGTCCTCACCCGCCCCGACGAGTTCGACGTCATCGCCACCCTCAACCTCAACGGCGATTACCTCTCCGACGCACTCGCCGCTCAAGTCGGCGGCATCGGTATCGCCCCCGGCGGCAATATCAACTACATCACCGGCCACGCGATCTTTGAGGCCACCCACGGCACCGCCCCCAAATACGCCGACCAGGATGTCGTCAACCCCGGCTCCGTCATCCTCTCCGGCGTCATGATGCTCGAACACCTCGGCTGGAACGAAGCCGCCAAAGCAATCATCACCGGCCTCGAACGCTCCATCGCCGCGAAAAAAGTCACCTACGACTTCGCCCGCCAGATGGAAGGCGCAACCAAGATCAAATGCTCTGAATTCGCCGACGAAATCATCAGGAACCTTGGGTAATTTTCAGGAGCAACGCTTAGTTGCACGATTTTACGTGCTGCGCGAAGGCGGTACCCATACAATACTCCGCAGACCCGGACATCGACGCTTACGCGGCTTGTTCGGACATTAAAACTTACCCAGGAAACACAATGGCAGACCTCAAAGACAAATCAATCCTCATCGTCGACGACGACGCCGACGTAGTCACCGCGATCACGATGGCCCTGCAGGACCAGGGCGCCAAAGTATTCGCCGCCATCGACGGCGCACAGGCCGTCGAGTTGGCCGAACGCGAACAGCCCGACCTCGTCGTCCTCGACATGATGCTCCCGAAACGCTCGGGCTTCCTCGTCCTCGAACGAATCAAGGCCCGCAAGCCCAAAGGCTCAAAGCCCCGCGTCATCATGATCACCGGCAACCTCGGCTCGCGCCACAAAACCTACGCCGAAACTCTCGGCGTCGACGACTACATCAACAAACCCTTCCGCATGGACCGCCTCCTCGCCAGCATCGAAAAAATATTCGCCCCCCCCACGTAACGGCGGGCATCCACCCCTTCTCCCCGCGCCTCCGTTCCACTCATTTCATTCGTCCATTCAAATTTGATTCGTCATTCAAATTTCGTCATTCGTCATTCCCCACCTGCCCCACTTTCCACTTGACTCCCCCTCCCCACAAGTGTACTATACTAACCAGTACACATCATACACGGTGCGGCGATGCTCAACATCCGCGTGACCCCCGGCTCCTCCGCCCCGATCTATCAGCAGATCGTCACCCAAATCCATCACGCCATCTCGTCCGGCGCCTTCGAGGCCGGCGAGTTGATCCCCTCGGTCCGGTCCCTGGCGGAACAACTTCTCATCAACCCAAACACCGTCGCCAAAGCCTACGCCGACCTCTCCAAAGACGGCCTCCTCGAAACCTTCCCGGGCCGCGGACTCGCCGTCGCACCACGCCGCGCCGGTATGGGACTCACCAAAGCCGAACGCCTCCGCCGCATCGAACCCCTCCTCGAACAAACCGTCGCCGAAGCCGTAGCCCTCGAACTTTCCCCCAAAGAACTCGCCGATCTCCTGGAAAAAAAATGGAAAGGCATCGGCAGTGGCTAGCAAACCTATTCAGGCCATTGCCCCGAATTCCCCCTTCGCGTCTTCCCCCCTTCGCCGTTCAAACATTCCGAATCCAGAACGCGCCGCTTGGAGACCCAAATGGACACCGTAATCACCGCCGCCGGCCTCACCAAATACTTCGGCAAGCACTGCGCCGTCGATCAAGTCTCCTTCACCGTCCCCCGCGGCTCCGTCACCGCATTCCTCGGACGCAATGGCTCCGGCAAAACCACCACCCTCCGAATCCTCCTCGGACTGCTCGAACCCACCCGCGGACACACCACCCTCCTCGGCATCAACTCCCAGCACCTCACCCCCGCCATCCGAGGCCGCGTCGGATACCTCGCCGAGAACCACCCCGTCATCCCCTGGATGTCCGTCGCCCAATCCGCCAAATACCAGGCCGCCTTCTACCCCCGCTGGAACACCAAAATTTTCGACGCCACCGTCGATCACTTCGGACTCCGCCGCGACGCCAAAGCCGCCGCGCTCTCCCGTGGCCAACGCGCCGGACTTGCCCTCGCACTCACTCTCGCCACGGAACCCGAACTCCTCATCCTCGACGACCCCGCCCTTGGCCTCGACCCGGTCGCGCGCCGCGCGCTCCTCGAAGCCATCCTCTACATCACCCGCACCCCCGAACGCACCGTCCTTCTTTCCTCCCACCTCCTCGACGACATCGAACGCGTCGCCGACTACCTCCTCATCCTCGACCGCTCCGTCCTGCGAGCCGCCTGCACCCTCGACGAATTCCGCAACCGCATCGCCCAATACCACCTCACCTTCCCCGCAGCCCCCCCGCCGCTCCCCCCCATCCCCGGTCTGCTCGACACCCTCCGCGTCAACAACACCCTCCGCCTCACCGTCGCCAACCCGGCGGCAAATCTCGAACCAACCCTCGCCTCCCTCACCCCCACCACCCTCGAAAAGCAACCCGTCGATTTCGCCGACGCCGTCACCGCCTACATGTCCGACCACCGCAACCGCAGCTTCTTCCTCGAACAACTCGGAGGTGCCGCATGACCATGACCGCCGCCACGTCAGGCTCTGGAGGATCAATGGAGAAGGCCGATCGCCACGACGCCAACGAGCGTCCCCGCATGGGAACAGTCGTGTGCGCGGTCATGGTCAAGGAACTGCGCCAAAACTGGATCAACCTCGCCCTCGTCATCTGCCTCGAATTCATCATCGTCTGCATCGCGGAATGGTTCCGCTCCGGGTGGATATTCGATTCGGCCTATAACCGCGCCATACGCAATGTATTGCTGCTTCCAGCAGTGACATCGGCGATCACCCTCGGATGTGGCGTCGCCGGACTTCTCCTGGGAATCTTGCAACCTCTTGCGGATCGCAACTTTGAATTGAGAGCGTTTCTCACACATAGACCTGTGCCCCAATGGTGGCTATTTCTCGGACGGGCTTTGGCAGGCTTCAGCTTGTACCTTATTGCTGCTGGGTTGCCCGTGGGGTTCGCCCTCGCCATCGCGCCAACACGCTGGGGCGGGCACTTTTTCCTTTTACAAGACATGCTGCCGCCAATCGCGGATTGGATCGCCGGCTTGGCTTATTACTTTGCTGGTCTGCTTATCATGGAACGGCAGGCTCGTTGGTATGGATCGCGGGCATTACCAATTTTGGCCGTGCTTGCCGGTTCGGTTCTCGGAATGACCGTTTATTCCTTCTGGACCGCAATAAGTATCAGTGGGGTACTCATACTTCTCTATGGAGCGGCCAGCCTTGGTTCCGCCGTATCGCACGGGTTTTCAATGCGAGCGCCTCGATTAACCAGATGGGCGTTAATTTTCGTACTGTTCACTGGGTTGACGATTCTTGTGCTCGCGCCGACAAGCGCTGCTATGGAACGAGTATTGACTCGCCGGTGGGAAGTCGCCCATGCATTTTATGACCGACAGTCAACGCAAAATCTATGGACACATGACGATAGCACGGAGATTAATGCAGACTCATCCTATAGTTTGACCCCTGATGCGACCATCATAAAAACCACGCACGTCTCACAATGGAACGAGACACTTCGCCACTATGAAATCCTTTCACACACAACTACGGATATCAGCGGGCATCCGGCTCCGGAGCCAAGTGCTCAGGACATGTACGAAATGCGATGGCGTGAGCGGTATATTTCCCTCAATCAGCCGGAGCTGGAACCTTATCGACACACTTTTCGCGACGCGGTATACAACATCTCCAGAAGTACAGCGCCCATCTGGAATACCAAAATGGAAAACGTGTGGTACTGGGTGCCGGACCGTCACATCTTTTACGTATACCAGCAACCCAACCTTTCCGCATATAACCCCGAGGAACAACCACGCATAGCAAAGATATATCCGGAGTATCTGGGCAGTTTTGGCATCAATGGCCTCCAATCGCAAAAAACTGCGCAGCCGTTCCTGAATGCAGCCCCACGCAATCCCTATCATGACGGGCGAACCTTCTTAATGTCCCCCAATTCGTTGTACCAGCTTGACTTCGAACATATACGGCTCAACCCATGGTTCATGACCGCTACGGATGAAATTATCCTTCATATTAGTTCCGACCATGACGAATCCCGAAACGAACCAGAACCAAACCTGCTGATCTTTACAACGACGAGAATTGTATGCCTTGACCCGGCGGGGCAGGTTATTTGGGCATTGGCACACGCTCATGATTCCTCAATCCTCACCCTCACAGTCCAGGACTTTCCTAAACTACATGAGCGGGTACTTGTCTACACCCGAAAATTAAGTGCAGCGGACCGCCGGGGTACCGAGTATACGTATGAGTTTTATGATTACGTTGGAAAACTGCGCGATACAAAAACATTCATGAGTTGGCATACGGCGGATTCCATATTCTCGCCAACTCTTTTGCCTAAAGGCGTGCGGTTGTTGCATCGCACGGAGTATCGCGCCGGCGCTTTCGCGGCGCTCGGAAGTCCGGCCGTTATGGCAGCCGCTTGGGGATGGGCGTTGCTACGAGACGGAGAGTACCAAATGGTCAAGGGCTTGGATTACTTTGGCTGGCGATTCTGGGCCACCGCACTCCCCATCATGGCCGCCTACGCCCTCGGCACCTGGATTCTCGCATGGATCTACGCCCGCTCCATCTCCGCTCGCTCCGCGTGGTCCGCATTCGCCTTCCTCTTCGGCCCCGCCGCCCTGCTCACATTCCTTGCAACCCACCGCCTCCCCCGCTGGACCCGCTGCCCCTTCTGCCGCCGCATGCGCCTCCTGCACGACCCACTCTGCCCTCACTGCCACTCCCCATGGCCCACACCCCCCCTCACCGGCACCGAAATCTGGACCCCAATCACCACCACCCCTCACTAGCCTTGCGTGGAAACGCAAGGCCAAGCGGGCCAATGAAAGCGATCATCCGCTCCACCGAAAGCCTTGCATTTCCATGCAAGGCTATTGCCGATTTGTTCAAATGGGGGCATAGTCTGTAAAGAAATTAACCCCGGGTGTTCGTTTCAGCCCTCACATTTTTGATGGTTCCTCATGGCATTGGTACTGTTTCATACACGCAACGTCACCAACGCATTAAAGGCCCGCGCGCCCTTTGGCGTCGATCTTCTGATCCTTGCCGGAATCGTCGGAATCGCGGCGGGGGTTCTGCTATTCGGCGAGCGGTTCTCCGCGCCGTTCAAAGACAAGGTGGTCATCGAGCTTTCATACTGGGCGCTGCCCCGGTATGTGCTGTTCACCGCCATGCGCGGCATGGCGGCGTATGTCCTTTCGCTGGCGTTCACCTTGGTGTACGGAACCACCTCCGCGCATTCACCCAAGGCGGAGCGCGTGATGCTGCCGATACTGGATATCCTGCAGGCGATCCCGGTGCTGTCTTTCATGCCGGGGGCCGTCCTCACGCTCATCACGATTTTTCCCCACAGCCAGGTCGGTCTTGAGCTTTCCTGCATCCTCATGATTTTCACCGGCCAAGCCTGGAACATGACCTTCTCCTTCCACGGCTCGCTCAAGAATATTCCTGCGGCACTGCGCGAAGTCGCCACCCTCAACGGCTACACATGGTGGCAGAAATTCAGCCGGCTCGAAGTGCCATCCTCCATGATCGGATTGATCTGGAACTCCATGATGTCGATGGCGGGCGGATGGTTTTTTCTGACCACGGTGGAAGCGTTTGTGCTGAAGGATCGCGATTTCCGCCTCCCCGGTCTGGGGTCATACATGGTCGAGGCAAACCGTTACCTCCTTGAAAAGCACGACGCGGGACCGCTGATCGCCGGGTCCATCGCAATGGTGCTGATGATCGTGACATTCGATCAGCTCCTGTGGCGGCCGCTGGTGGTCTGGGCGCAAAAGTTCAAGCTAGAAGAGAACACGGAGGCGAAGACGCCGCAGTCGTGGCTGCTGTCGCTGTTTGCCAAGTCGAAGCTATTGGTATGGGCAGGACGGATATTCAAATCTGACCGGCGGCGTCTCAAAGCGGCGTTCAAGTATCGAAATTTCGCGCCGCGCGGTGTTGAAATACGCACCCGCTCCGGCACGGGAATGGTTCCGCCCTGTGATGCAGTGGACGCTGATGATCGCAATGGTCGGATTGGGGTTGTATGGACTGCTGCAACTGGGCCTGCTGATCGTCGCGGGTGCCGCTGTGGGAGCCGATCGCACACGATGACTGGGCCACGATTGTGCTCGCCTTGCTGGTGTCATTTTTGAGAACGTCCACGGCAGTGGTATTGGGAGCGTTGTGGACATTGCCGGTGGGAATTGTGATCGGGCGGTCGCCGAAGTTATCCAATTTTTTCCAGCCGGTGATTCAGACGATGGCCAGTTATCCGGCTCCGATGGTGTTTCCGATTGTGGCGGCGGTATTGGGATTTCTGCATGTGCCCTTTAACATCGGATGCGTGGTGCTGCTGCTGCTCGGGGCACAATGGTATGTTCTCTTCAATGTGATTGCGGGGGCGATGGCGATACCCGCGGATTTGAAGGAAGTGAGCATCGCCTACAGCATGCCGACGTGGCAACGCTGGACGAAGTTGTACATGCCGTGCGTATTCCCATCGCTCGTCACGGGCCTGATCACCGCGATGGGCGGGGCGTGGAACGCCACGATCGTTGCGGAATATATGAGCTTTGGACGCGATCAAAATCCGCTCGTGGCGTTTGGACTCGGTGCTATCATTGCCCGGGCGACCGCTGACGGAAGATTCTCGATTCTCGCGGCCTCAACGGTGACGATGGCGGTTTTTGTCGTCATGCTGAATCGTTTTTTCTGGAAGCATCTGTATCATCTCGCGGAAACCCGCTACGCGCTGAACTCGTAACCTTTCCCTCATCCAAGGTGGTTTCATGACCGCGGTTGTGACAAAAGTTGGGACAACGACGCCGATCTGCGAGGCACGCCATGTGAGCGTCGCGTTCGGCGATCCCGCTCGCACGGTGCTATCCGATGTGACCCTCGCGGCGAACGAGGGCGAAGTGCTCGCGATCCTCGGCCCCTGCGGATGCGGCAAATCAACCCTCCTGCGCGCCATGGTCGGCCTCCTCAAACCCACCAGCGGCGAGGTCTTCGCCCATGGAAAAGCCACTCGTCGGCGTCCATCCCGGCATCGCGCTCGTCTTCCAAAATTTCGCCCTCTACCCCTGGCTCACCGTCCCCAGAATATCGCCGTCGCCCTCAATGGCCTGAACCTGACCGCGGAACAAGCCCGGCAACGCGTCAGCGCGCTGCATCGACATCGTCGGCCTCGAAGGCTACGAAGATGCCTATCCGAAAGAACTCTCCGGCGGCATGAAACAGCGCGTCGGCATCGCCCGCGCCCTCGCCCGCGGCCCCGAACTCCTCTGCATGGATGAACCGTTCTCCGCACTCGACGTCTTCACCGCCGAATCCTCCGCTCCGAAGTCTATCGCCTCTGGACCGGCCCCGTCGCCGCAGCCGAGGCCACGACCTACCGCCAAGCCCGGCGGCATCGCCCACCTCAAATCCGTCATGATCATCACCCACATCATCGAAGAAGCCGTCTTCCTCGCCGACCGCATCGTCATCATGGGCACGCGCCCCGGCCATATCCGCAAGATCATCCACAACGACCTCCCCCACCCGCGCGACTACCAATCGCCCGCCTTCCTGGAAATGGTCCAGCAACTCCACGACATCATCGTCTCCGAACATCTCCCCGGAAGCACCCGCGATGCCGACCGACGGATTCAACGGCATTCCCGCGCCCGAGCCCCTGCCTCAGCGTGCAACCTCGGCGAAATCTTCGGCCTGATGGAAGTCCTCCGCGACCGCGGCGGCCGTGTGGATGTCTTCGGCCTCGACAGTCACCGAGTACGACTTCGGCCACACCCTCGCCGTCATCAAGGCCGGCGAAATGCTCGACTTGCTCGACACCCCGCAGAAACAATGTCGTCCTCACCGCACTCGGAAACCGCTTTCTCGACGCCGACATCAACGACCGCAAGCCGCTCATCAACAAGCAGCTCCGCACCCTCAACACCTTCAAGTTCATCCTGCAAATCGTGAACGAATGCCCCAACAAGCGGCTGACGCGCGACATCGTGCTGGAAGAACTCGCCATCCGCCTGCCCACGGAAGACGTCGAAAAACTTTTTGAAATCGTCGTCTCCTGGGGCCGCTTCGCCGAACTTTTCGTCTACGAAGTCGACACCGAAACACTCTCCCTCGACCACGGCGATTAACCCACCGCTTTGCATAAAAAATAGCCTTACATAAAAAATAGCCTTGCGTGGAAACGCAAGGCCGCGACCCCCATGTGCGTCCCTCATCTCTTGCACGCCCCCCCCCAGCCTAACCCCCAGCCCGTGCGTTTCCCCACAACGCTATCGCGTTTACACTGCCTCCATGAACATCGTCTTCCTCGGCTCCGGCGCCTTCGCCATCCCCTCCCTCAACGCCCTCGCCGCCTCCCGCCACAAAATCCTCCACATCATCTCCCAACCCGACCGCCCCGCCGGCCGCGGCAAAATTCTCACCCCAACCCCCGTCTCCCAGTGGGCCATCGATCACAACCTCCCCCTCACCCGCACCCCCGAAAACGCCAACGCCCCCGACACCCTCGCCCTCCTCCATTCCCTCCAACCCGCATGCCTCGTCGTCATCGCCTTCGGCCAAAAACTCTCCGACGCACTCCTCTCCATCGCCCCCCACGGCGGCATCAACCTCCACTCCTCCCTCCTCCCCAAATACCGCGGTGCCGCACCCATCAACTGGGCCATCATCAACAACGACCCCACCGCCGGCGTCTGCGTCATCGAAGTCACCAATATCATGGACGCCGGCGACATCCTCGCCGTCCGCCTCCACCCCCATCGGCGAAACCGAAACCGCCGGCGAACTCCACGACCGCCTCGCCCAACTCGGCGCACCCCTCCTCCCGCAAGTCCTCGACCATCTCGCCGCCAACTCTCTCACCCGCATCCCACAAGACAACATCCCGCGCCACCCGCGCCCCAAAACTCTCCCGCGATCTCGCCTGGATCGACTTCTCCCAACCCGCCCCCCTCGTCTCCGCCCGCATCCGCGGCATGTGCCCCTGGCCCGGCATCCAAATCGAACTTCATCGACGCCCACCGGACAAACCCCGACCACCGCCACCCTCCTCAAAGTCCGAGCCACCCACTCCACCACCACCCACCCGCCCGAAAAACACGGCACCGTCCTCCCCGACCACACCATCGCCTGCGCCATCGGCTCCCTCGAACTCATCACCCTCCAACCCGCCAACAAAAAACCAATGGACCTCCCCGCCTTCACCAACGGCTACCACTACGGCCCAGGGCAAAGTTCCGCTCAATCATCCCGGCACCCATTTCAACCCCCACGGTATAATTGCTTCGGATATAGGAGATCACGCATTCCATGCGATCCTAAGTAAGGCTGCCCTTGTCTCGACCATTGCATTCCCCGAGTTTGTTACCAGCGAACGATCCACGACAACCGGTTTCGTCATTCAGTCATCGTCATTCAAATTTGATTCGTCATTCAGCCTTCGTCATTCGTCATTCCCCCCCCCACCACCACCCCACTTGCCCCTCCCCCTCCCGCCCCTATACTTTCCCCCATGAGCAAAGCCCCCTCCATCCGCGTCCTCGTCGTCGATGACGAAATCGACCACGCCGACGTCATGGCCGAAGCCGTCGCACGCATCCCCGGCGGCGGCTACTCCGTCAAACAGGCCCACAACCTCGCCGACGCCAAACGCTTCTTCACCGAAGACGACGCCGGAGGCTTCGAACTCGTCATCACCGACCTCCGCATGGACACCCCCAACGACGGCTTCGACCTCCTCCAATTCGTCCGCCGCGCCCGACCCCAAACCGAAGTCATCGTCGTCACCGCCCACGGCGACGTAAACACCGCCGTCCAGGCCATGCGCGACGGCGCCTACGACTTCATCCAAAAACCGCTCGACCTCGAAGTCATCCGCACCCAGGTCCGCCGCGCCGCCGAAAAAATCCTCCTCACCCGCAAGAACTCGCGAACTCGCCGACGCACTCGACCAACGCTTCGGCATCCACGGCATCGTCGGCCAATCCGCCCCCATCCAACGCATCCTCCAACTCATCGCCCAGATCGCCCCCACCGATATCAACGTCCTCATCCTCGGCGAATCCGGCACCGGCAAGGAACTCGTCGCCCGCGCCCTCCACCAAAACTCCCGCCGCCGCACCGAACGCTTCGTCGCCCTCAACTGCGCCGGCCTCAACGAATCCACCCTCGAAGACGAACTCTTCGGCCACGTCCGCGGAGCCTTCACCGACGCCCGCGGCGACCGCCAGGGCCGCTTCGAATACGCCGACGGCGGCACCCTCTTCCTCGACGAAATCGGCGACATGCCCCTCACCATGCAGGCCAAACTCCTCCGCGTCCTGCAAGACCGCGAAATCACCCGCCTCGGCTCCAACGACCCCATCAAAGTCGACGTCCGCTTCCTCGCCGCCACCAACAAAGATCTCCTCGACGCCGTCCGCGACAAAACCTTCCGCGAAGACCTCTACTTCCGCATCAAGGGCGCCGTCATCGAACTCCCCCCGCTCCGCAACCGCCGCGACGACATCCCGCTCCTCATCAACCACGTCCTCGCCCGCACCCTCGAAAAGCTCGGCAAAAAAATCGATGGCATCGACGCCGACGCCAAGCAACTCCCTCATCGCCTACAACTGGCCCGGCAACGTCCGCGAACTCGAAAACACCGTCGAAAACATGATCGTCCTCGCCCAAGGCCCACAAACTCACCCTCGCCGACCTCCCCTCCAACATCTCCGGCATCACCCCCGCCTCCGCCTCACCGCACCGCCATCATCCCCCTCTCCCAGTCCTCATCCCTCACTCCCCAATCCTCCACCGCCATCACCCTCGCCGGAAAAAACCTCGCCGACCTCGAAAAACAAGCCATCGAAGAAACCCTCACCGCCGTCCACGGCAACCGCGAACAAGCCGCCAAAATCCTCGGCATCGGCGAACGCACCCTCTACCGCAAAATCAAAGAATACGGCCTGAAAGAATGAGAAACCGCCGATGAACGCAGATGAACGCCGATCTTCATTCGATGAGATCACCGAGCAGATAATTCGGCTCGCCTATAAGGTAAGCAACACTCTCGGATGCGGATTTCTCGAGAAAGTCTATGAAAACGCATTGGCAATCGAGCTTCTGGAATTCGGTCTTGAAGTTCAACAGCAGGTCCGGATCGCCGTCCACTACAAAGGCCAAATCGTGGGCGAGTACATCGTCGACCTGCTTATCAACAATCAAATAGCAATCGAACTCAAATGCGTCAAAAACTTCGATGAAATCATGTACGCTCAATGCATGAACTACCTGAAGGCCACGGGACTAACCGTTTGCCTCCTGATAAACTTTGCCAAACCCCGCGTCGAACTGAAGCGTTTCGTAAACAACTTCTAACATCGGCGTTCATCTGCGTTCATCGGCGGTTTCTAAATGTCCAACCTCCGCATCGGCATCGGCTACGACCTCCACCGCACCCTCCCCGGACGCCCCCTCGTCCTCGCCAACATCACCATCCCCCACGATAAAGGCCTCGACGGCCACTCCGACGCCGACGTCGTCCTCCACGCACTCATCGACGCCATCACCGGCGCCGCAGGCCTCCCCGACGTCGGCCAACTATTCCCCAACTCCGATCCCCAATACCAAGGCATCGACTCCGCCAAACTCCTCCAAGCCACCATGCAAAAATTCGCCGCCACCGGCTACCGCATCGTCAACGCCGACATCATCATCCTCGCCCAACAACCCAAACTCGCCCCCCACAAACCCGCCATGATCGCACGCCTCGCCCAACTTCTCGCCGTCCGCGAAGACCAAATCAACATCAAAGGCAAAACCGGCGAATCCGTCGACGCCGTCGGCGAAGAACGCGCCATCGCCTGCCACTGCGTCATCCTCATCGAAAAATAACCCACCGAAAGCCGCCGACAGCATCGCCGAAAAATGTACATTCATGCACCCACAATTTGTCCCCTCCAATTGTGGAACGGCGGCCCCCCGCCGTCATCTTTCCGCCCCCGCAATTGTGGAACGGCGGCCCCCCGCCGTTATCTTTCCGTCGGCCTCGGATGGCCGACGGAAAGATGCTCGCACAACCAAGCCGCCCTTCCCGCCCCCCCTCCCTCCTCCCCTCACCGACAAGTCGCCAACGCCACCGCCAACTTCTCCGGCGCCCCAAGCAAAACCCCAAACCCCCGCGGCAACGCCCGCACCCCTCGCGCCGCATCCAGCAATCGCTGACCACACCACGCCCCCACCACCGGCGTCCACGGCACCTGCTTCAACGGCACGAGCGACTCATACGCCTCCCGCAAAATCCGCCCCCGGTGCGGCAAATACGTCCCATCCTCCGTCACGCAAATCGACACGAACGCATCCACCACATCCTCCAGCGGCATCCCAAAATGCAGCAACCCCCAATCCACAATCGTACGAAGCTGATGGTCCGCATCATGCAACAATGCCGCCACTTGAAAATGCCCATGCACCCACCCATTTTCCAGCGGAACCTGAATTTCCAGGATCGACAGCAGCATCTTCCGAATGTGTTCTGGAATCGCCGGAATGGCCCGCGACGATTCCGCCGTCGGATGGGCGAACAATTTCTCAAGGCTCGCAATGAGCCTCATCCGCTCGCCCGGAGCAGGCAGTTGCTCCTTCATCAGCCGATGCATCCACGCCATTCGCAGCCCCACCTGCGAAATGTCATGTGCCGTATATTCCGCAGCCGACATCGCCGACCCCGCCGCCCCAAGCGACAAAAGCATATGCGACCCCTGCACCCCCTCCGCCACAAAACCACCGCCCTTCGTCGGCAACATCGGCAACACCGAGAACCGATTTGCATCCAACGCATTCAACGCCCCCGCCATAAATTCCAACTGCTCCACCGAAAACGCCGACGGATAAAGCTGCACCAGATACTCATTCTGCTCCGACGTCAAAAACTCATACGTCGCCGCCTGCCGCCCCCGCGCCACCTGCCGAAACCGCACAATCCGCCCCAGCTCAAACTGCCGAACCAAAAGCCCATTCAGAAGATACGTCTGCTGATCATCCATCAAAACATTATACGAGCCCCCTATGCGAGAAGAGCAACCCAAGCAACCCCACCACACCCATCGCACGCACTCCGAGACCGCGCCCGTAAGCCCCAACGGCGCGACCGACCCTCGGGTAGCCCCCCTGCAAACATTTCACCCGCACCCATAGCAGGCACTCCGAGACGCGCCCATAAGGAAGCGTTTACCACTCCCCAACCATCTGCTCTCCCCACAACGCTAAACAAATCCCCACAAAATCCCAGCCCCAACGGGGCCCACGAAAATAGCCCGGGGTGACCAACGGGAACCCCTGGGAAAAAAACCACCCCCCCCTCAAGCCCCAACGGGGCGACCGACCCTCCGCCGAATACCCCTCCCAAAACACTTCACCTAATGATGAAGAAAAACCGTAATAAAAACCGTCACCCCAGCCAACGCCAGAGCCGTAAACAGCGTCAGCACATAAATCCGAATGCGCCCCGACTGCGGAGTAAGCGCCGCATTCCCCGACCACACCGCCGAATCCGCCACTGCGGAAACAAGCCCATCCACAAGATTTTTATCGATCAGCCCCGCAAGGCGGCTGAGCAGTCGAGCCAACACCGCCGCCAGCAGCACCAGCGCATCTACGACATAGCGGTCAATAAACCCGGCCACACGCGAAGCCCACAACGCCGCAGTCACCAGAACCCCATTATACAACGCATCAAAAAACATCTTCTCCCGCAGCCAGATATACAGCAGGTTCAGGGCCGGCAGTTTGCGAATGCGAGTGGCAACGCCGAAGCCGGAGAAATAAATCGGAATCGCCAGCAGCCCCGCCAGCGGTGCGGCCACAAGAAAATACTTCCCGCAATACGCCGTCATGCCGCCGAAAAGCTCCTCCGTCGAATCAATCGCGATCCCCTTCCCCAGCAGCCCCCGATCAATCAGCAAACTCTTGTGCAGCAGGTCCGGCATCCGAAAAAACTCGAACCAGATGCCCACCGAAAGAATCGCCAGAACAATGATCGGAAATGTCAGCAGCCCCGACTCGTGCGCCTCCTCCATCAACTCTTCATTCCGATTCTTCCCGCCAAACGCCAGCCACCAGCACCGCACCATATAAAAAGCGGTCAGGTAAGTCGTGCACGCCGGAATCCAAAACAGCAACATCGCATAATGCCCTCCCCCTCCCCCGCCCGCCCCACCCGCTCCCATCGAAGCAGGCACCAGTGCCGACGCATAGTCATACACAACCGCCAGGCCCAGTTCCTTCGAGTACGCCCCCGAGAACCACGGCATACCGATCAAAGCCAGCGTTCCAATAAGAAACGCCCCCGCCGTAACGGGCAGCTTCTTCCACAAGCCCCCCATCTGCTCGAGACGCTGCTCGTGATGCAGCGCATGAATAACAGAACCCGCACTCAGAAAAAGGCACGCCTTGAAAAACGCATGCGTAAACAGATGCAGCAGCCCCGCCACATACCCGCCCGCGCCAAGAAACAACATCATGTAACCGATCTGCGAAATCGTGGAGTACGCCAACACGCGCTTGATATCTGTCTGCACCAGCGCAATCAACGCCCCCATCAGCAACGTCACACACCCAATCACCGCAATCACCAGCCGCGCATCCATCGTCAAAATCGGATAAATGCGCGCCACCAGATACACCCCCGCCGCCACCATCGTCGCCGCATGAATCAACGCCGAGATCGGCGAAGGCCCCTCCATCGCATCCGGCAGCCACACATGCAGCGGAAACTGCGCCGACTTCGCCGCAGCCCCGCCAAATAGACACAACCCAACCCACGTCAGCCAATGCAGCCCCAAAAATCCCGCCCCGCCGCCTCCGGTCGTCGTGATATAAAGAAACTCCGAAGAGCCCATCTTCAATGAATTACGCACACCCTCCACCAGCAGCGACGAACCCTCCGAATCAAACAACGTCAGCCCGTTCGGCCCCACATGCATCATCAAAATGCCAAGCCCGACCAAAAACGCCGCATCGCCCACGCGATTAACAATCACCGCCTTCAACGAAGCCGTCGCCGGCCCGCGCCGCTCAAACCAAAACCCAATCAGCAAGTACGAACAGATCCCCACCAATTCCCAAAAAACAAAAAGCTGCACCAGCGAATTAGAAAGAATCAACGACAACATCGAAAAACAAAATAACCCCAGATACGCAAAATACCGCGAAAAACGCTCATCACTCGCCATGTACGCAATCGAAAAAAGATGCACGAGCAACGCTATCAGCGTCACCGTCAAAAACATCGTGATCGTCAGCGAATCCACCAGATACCCCGCCGAAATCGCCGGACTCGACTGCGGTGCCACCGGCGACGACCCATCGTCACCGCCCCCCCAGTCTCCCGCCGCACCACCGCCGCCGGCATAGGAATCCACCGGTACGTCAACGCCTCCACATAATGCGCGCGATTATATTCCGGCTTCGCCACCTACGTCAACAACGCCCCCATCGACAGCGCAAATGACCCCAGTATCAACACCGACGCCACCGCACCCGAAAGCCGCCCAAAACGCTTCCCCAAAAAAATCAGCAGCAAAAACCCCGCCAAAGGCAGCAAAGCAGCGATAATGAGATAATTAGCAACAGGCACGTTAGCGAATGGCAAGTAGTTAACGGGTTAATGAGCCAAACAAGTCAAGCGGCCAAAATAACAGGTCCAATACCTATTTAACCACTTAACCACTTAACTACTTAACCATCAACCCACGCCTTATCCTTTCAAGTTCGTCGCACGATCCACATCAATGCTCGCAAAGTTGTTATAAAAGTTGAGAAAGATCGCCAACGCCACCGCCGCCTCAGCCGCCGCAATCACAATAACAAACAGCGTGAAAATCTGACCATCCAGCCGCGGCACCGAACCGCCCGGCGACACACCCGCCGTATACGCATTAAACGCCACCAGATTCAGCGCCCCCGCATTCAACACCAACTCGACCCCCATCAAAATCCCAATCGCATTCCGCTTGATCGCCATCGTCACGATCCCTGCCGCGAGCAGCAACGCCGAAACCACAAGATAATGCTGAATACCCAACATCATTTGCCCACCTCCCCCCCCCCCCGCCGCTCCCCCTGCCCGTCGCACGGCTCTTCGCCAAATACGCCGCACCAATCATCACCGCCAACAACAATATCGACACCAGCTCAAACGGCAAAAGATACGCCCGCGCCGACAGCAGCGCCACCCCAATCTCCTCCACGCTCGGCCCACCCACCACCGACCCCGTGTTCCACCGCACATTCAAAAACAACCAAATCAGCGGCACCGCAATCGCCCCCGCCACAATCGACGCCCACGCCACCTCCCCATTCGTCGGCCGATACGTCAGCGAAGGCGACTTGCTCGTCAACATCACGCCGAAAATCATCAGTATCAACGTCCCACCCACGTACACCACCAGTTGCACCGCCGCGAGAAACTCCGCATGCAAAAGAAAATAAAGCCCCGAAATCCCCGAAAGCGCAAACAACAACGCCACCGCCGCCCGAACAATGTTCCGCGAAAACGCCACCGCAAAAGCCGCTATCACCGTCACCGCACCAAATCCATAAAACAAAATCGCCGGTAGCGGCCCGTAATCCCCTCCCCCCACCGCACCCGCCTGAAGCGCCGGCACGCTAACAGCTTGAGACGCAGACATTTCAGCAAGATAAAACAGCATCAGCCGCAAAGCTCCAAGTTCAGCCGCCCCCACGAGGGCCGAGCCGAGCTTTTATAGGGAATCCCCCAAAGGGTGTCAATTTTTACCATGCCCCCGACAAAGCCTTGAATCCCTTCACGCCTCACACCTT
>CAVYBP010000001.1:0-264544 GCA_963766775.1 uncultured Phycisphaerales bacterium | reverse complement strand
GTTTATGTACTCAACGGTTCGGCGTCTTGCTGGGAATAAGGCCGATACCCCGCCATTTGCGATCGCACACCTCGAAGACCTCGTCGCAAGTCATTTTGCGGGTCGGATTGCCGTCGTGGCGTACAACGCGGCTGTAAGCGTTTTCCACTTCGGCGCGCCCCGTTTCGAGTTGCTCGCACTGGTCGCACACGTAACTCGTCCAGCAGATCGAGCGGCTCGAAACCACTGATGACAATCGGCACTTTATAGTGGCCGCGATCGGTTCGTACTCGGGCAGCCCATAACCGTGCAGACGTGTCCCGGCCCGAGGAAGCCCTGCACGCGATTGTCCGGAGCCTCAAGTAGAGCGACGAGAGCGGGCGGCACAAGCACATGAGACACCAGCAGGCTGAAGTTATGCAGCCGCCGCTTGCGAGCCATCCAGGCGGCCATGGCATTGGCCGGCGCCGTCGTCTCGAAGCCGATGGCGAAGAACACCACCTGACGGTCGGGCCGGGCGGCGGCCAAGTTGACCGCGTCCAGGGGTGAGTAGACGACGCGCACGTCGGCCCCCCTGGACTTGAGCTGGAGCAGGTCGCCAGAGGAACCCGGCACGCGAGGCATCTTCGCCGAAGGAACAGAATGTGACCTCGGGCCGGGCGGCAATGGCCAGAGGGCGCGGTTGATGGTTTCTCGCGGGGTCACGCAGACGGGACAACCGGGGCCGTGAACCAACTCAACGCCGGCCGGCAACAGCGCGTCCAGCCCGACTTGACGATGGAGTGCGTTTGACCGCCGCATACTTCCATCAAGGTCCAGGGCCGCGTGGCGGCCGGGCAATGGCGGTCGCCAACCGGCTGGCAGTCGCTCCGTCTCGATATTCATCGAGAAATTGCATGAACTGAGAACCTCGAAGATGGTTACAGGTGCTTGCTCGCGTAGCCACAAGCTGCCAGCTTGTGTGCTGTTGTAGCTCACAAGCTGGCAGCTTGTGGCTACGTTTTGTCCGCTCGCTTTTAGGAAAGGACATCTCCGTCCCCAAGTTCGTCCAGTTGTTGCATCTCCTTCAGGCAGCGAAGACACGTTGGGCCTCGGCCTCGTCGATGCGCGACCAGAGCGAAGCCGACGTGAATCAGCACATAATCGCCCGGCCGAGCTTCTGGCACATGCTCCAGACACGCCCGCCGCGCCACGCCTCCGAAATCCACTTTCGCCATCAGCACGTCATGCTCTTGATAGGTTTCGACCACGCGACCGGGGATTCCGAGACACATGCCATCACCTTTGTCGGCCAAGGAACGCACGAGACTGCCACGACCCTGCGTCGGGGCGCTCACCATCGTGGTAAGCTAGTTATATGAGGAATAACGGAGCTTAGAAATCCGCAGAGCCAGACAGGAAGTCGCCGCCCTCACCACCTCAGGACAGTTCTGGCAGCAAAGTGCCGCCTCGCCGGGCCTGGAGGTGAGCCGCCTGCACAGGCGCTCCTTGATATTGTCCCAGGTGTCGGGTGGTGTCAAGGGGCTTGTGCCGCGCCGGGTACAGATGGACGTTTTGCACGGTGAAAAGAGCGAGCAGCGGAAACAACTCTGTCGGCCTCCTTGAAGCAGGGACGCTGTTGATACAAGAAAAAGTAAGATGAGACGAGATTTACCGCGCCGACCCTCTTGCCGGCGCCGAGCGAGCCGGAACGCTCTCCCCTGCGGCCGCGAGGACCATGAAAAAAGGCGTACCCGTATCGCCGGGAGTGGCCGTCGCCCGCGCCTACTGCGTCGACGAGGTGCTGGCGCGGCGCGAGCCGTACCACCTCGACGCCGCCGCCCTGTCCGGCGAGGTCAGCCGCTTCGACGACGCCTGCGCCGCCGCCGCCCGCGAGCTGGACGCCATCATCGCCCGCGTCGCCCGCCAGGTCGGCGAGGACGAGGCCGCCATCTTCCGCGCCCACCGCCTGCTGCTCCGCGACCCCGCCCTGCTCGCCAAGGTCAAGTCCGCCATCCTCGACACGCCAGATCGACGCCGCCACCGCCCTGCAGCGAGATGCTCGACGAGTACGCCGCCCTGTTCAGCCAGATCGCCGACGACGTACCTGCAGGAGCGCATGGCCGACCTGCGCGACGTGGTCGGCCGCATCCTCGCCCAGCTGGCCGCGCAGGAGCAGCCGGCCCGCCGTCGACGTCGACGAGCCGGTCATCCTCGTCGCCCCGGAGATCCTGCCGTCGCAGGCGCTGACGTTCGACCGCCAGCTCGATCGCCGGCATCCTCACCGAGACGCGGCGGCGCCACCGGCCACGCCGCCATCCTGGCCCGCTCGCTGGGCATCCCCGCCGTCTCCGGCCTGCGCGGCATCCTGCGCGAGGTCCACACCGGCGACCTGATCGCCCTGGACGGCCGCGAGGGGCACGTCTACCTCAACCCCGGCCCCGAGGTCGAGGCGGCCTACCGCAAGCTGCAGCGCGAGTACGTCGACCTGCGCGACCAGCTCATCGAGAACCGCGACCTGGAGCCGGTCACCGCCGACGGCATCGCGCGTCGAACTGCTGGCCAACGTCAACGGCGCCGCCGACGCCGGCATGGCCGTCCAGCGCCGGCGCCACCGGCGTCGGCCTGTACCGCACCGAGTACCTGTTCCTGACGCACCCGTCGGTGCCCGACGAGGAGGAGCAGCTCGCCGCCTACCGCGCGGTCATCGAGGCGGCGCCGAACCGCACGCGTGACCATCCGCACGCTCGACCTCGGCGGCGACAAGCAGGTGCCGTACCTCGGCCACGCAGAGCGAGGCCAACCCGTTCATGGGCTTCCGCAGCATCCGCCTCAGCTCGGCCTACCCGGAGTTCTTCCAGACGCAGCTGCGGGCCATCCTCCGCGCCGGCCAGCTACGGCAAGGTCGAGCCTGCTGTTCCCGATGATCAGCACGCTGGAGGAGGTGCAGCGGCTCAAGAAGATGGTGCAGCGCACGCGGCTGGCGCTGCAGCGCGCCGGCGTGCCGTTCGGCGACGACATGCCGCTCGGCATCATGATCGAGGTGCCGGCGGCGGCCCTGTGCATCGAGGAGCTGCTGCGACGAGGTCGATTTCGTCAGCATCGGCTCGAACGACCTGATCCAGTACCTGATGGCCGCCGACCGCGACAACCCGAAGGTGGCCCACCTGTGCGAGCCGTTCAGCCCGGCGCTGCTGCGCCTGCTCGACCAGCGTCATCCGGGCCTGCAACGACCACGGCAAGCCGGTGACGCTGTGCGGCGAGATGGCCGGCCGGCCGCGCTGCTTCCTGCCGCTGTTCGGCATGGGCCTGCGCCGGCTGAGCATGAGTCCCGGCGTTCGTGCCGTCGATCAAGGAGCTGGTGCGGCGCACGACGCTGCCGATCGCCGAGGAGATCGCCCACCGCGTGCTACGCATGCACACCGTCGGCGAGATCCGCGGCTACCTGACGCGCAAGGTCCGCGAGATCTGGCCCAACGTCAACATCCTCGACATGCGCAAGTGATGGTGCTTCTGACAGAATGCCGCTTGCATCGGCGCGGCCGGGCCCGTACATTCCGCCGAACGACGCTTTCCTACCCCACTAGGACTCTCTCCATGCTCTGGGCCGTCAGCTACACGCAGCAGCTCGACCCCCTTGCCCGTACGCTTCCCTGGTCTACCATCTGGTCCACCCTCCTGGCGGCGGTGCCCGTCTTCGTGCTCTTCTACTTGCTCGTCCGCGCCGCTGGCTGGCCCCGCGGGCCGGCGCGGCCGCCGCCGCCGTCGCGCCTCCTCATCGCGGTCCTCGTCTACGGCATGCCGTCCGACATGGCCGCGCATGGTCCTTCGTCTACGGCGGCGGGCTTCGGCCTGCTGCCGGTCGGCTGGACCATCTTCAATGCCATGCTGCTGTACAACATCACCGTTCAGACCGGGCAGTTCGACGTCGTCCGCCGCTCCGTGGCCAGCCTGTCCGGCGACGCCCGCATTCAGGCCATCCTGATCGCCTTCGCCTTCGGGGCGTTCCTCGAAGGCGCGGCCGGCGGCGGCACGCCGGTGGCCATCTGCGGCGCGATCATGGTCGGCCTCGGCTTCCATCCGTTCCTCGCCGCCGTCCTCTGCCTGATCGCCAACACGTCGCCCGTCGCCTACGGCGGCCTGGGCACGCCGCTCATCACGCTCGACGGCGTCACCGACATCCTGCCGCGACACGCTCGAGCGTCATGGCCGGGCATCAGCTGCCGCTGCTGTCGCTGTTCGTCCCGCCTACATGGTCAAGTGCATGTGCACCTGGCGGCAAGACGTTCGAGGTCTGGCCGGCCCTGCTGGTCGCGGGCGGTTCGTTCGCCGTCTTCCAGTACTCCTTCGCCACGAGCCACGTCTGGTTCCCGGCGTCGGGCTCTGTACCCGATGACCGACATCGGCGGCGGCATCTTCTCCCTGGTCGTGACCGCGCTCTTCCTGCGCTTCTGGAAGCCGAAGACAGGAATGGCACTTCGACACGCCGCTCCGGCGACGCCGCGCCGCCGCGCCCGCCGACGAGCGGCATCGACCCGACGACCCGCACGCCGCCGAGGCCGGCGCCTGCTGAGGCGCTGCGCAGCCGAGAAGCCCGGGACGGCCGAAGCGCCGCTGACCGTCGGCCAGGTACGTCCTGGCCTGGACGCCGTTCGCGCTGATGTCGGTGCTGCTGATGCTGACCGGGCTGTCCGCCAGCGCGAAGGAGGCGCGGGCAAGCTCGGGCCGGTGACGATTACGTCCGCTCCTCGGCGACCACACTGAACGATCGTGGACGCTACCCCGGCTGCACCGCCTGGCTCGCCGCGATGAGCTTCATGCGCGACCCGGCGCTGCCGGCGAGAGCAAGCCGGACCGGAGACGGCCGTGTTCAACTTCGCCTGGCTGACCGCGCCGGGGACGGCGGTGTTCTCGCGGCGCTCGCTGTCGATGGTCCTGCTGCGCATGAATGCCACGCGAGATCGGCCGCGGTGCTTTGGCGGACGTTCGTGCAGATGAAGATGCCGATCCCGACGATCGCGTTCATGCTCGGCCTGAGCTACGTGACGCGCTACGCCGGCATGGATGCGACGCTCGGCGTGGCGTTCGCCAGCGACCGGGCGTGCTGTATCCCGTTCTTCGCGGCGATGCTCGGCTGGCTCGGCGTCTTCCTGACCGGCACCGACGCCGGCAGCAACGCCCTGTTCGGCAGCCTGCAGAAGATCACCGCGACGCAGGTGCATCGAGCGCACGCGGCGCGATGGCGCAACCTCGACCTGGGGCAGGCGCAGGTGCTGATCTGCACGGCCAACAGCACCGGCGGCGTGATGGGCAAGATGATCGACGCCCAGAGCATCGTCGTGGCGACGGCCGCGACGCATCAGCTCGGCAAGGAGGCGGACATCTTCAAGGCGGTGTTCTGGCACAGCATCTTCCTGGCGTGCATCGTGGGGCTGATGACGCTGCTGCAGGCGTATGTGTGCGCCGTTCACGCTGATGGTGCCGGGCGGGAAGTGACCATTCTGTAATTCGCAAGTGGATATTGCTGGACCCTATCGCAGGCAAGGTTCTACTGACCAAGGCAGTCTTTCTCTTGCCGCTTGCGAGCAGGGTAGCCACTCCTAGAGCGGTTCACAGACGAGTGGCACACAGGTAGGTAGGACGGCTCTCCTGAGCCGTCTTGTGTGGCAGGACGGCTCAGGAGAGCCGTCCTACTTTCCGTGCGCCACCCCACTGTGAACCGCTCTAAGCAAACTCTTTCCTGTTTCTGAGCAAACGCACCCATTCCCCCAGGAAATCACTCAAGGAACGGGGCGTCCAGGGTTGGACTTCCACTGCTCATAGCGTTGGCAAGCACTTTTTTTGTACGGCTTCGTACAGTCCTTTTGGTTTGTCCCCCTTATCAAAGTAAAGCAAGCGTTCTACTCGGCGGGCTGGCATTCTGTTTGCTCTTTTTTAATCAGACACCGGCACTTCACGCCCACTACCCGTGGGCGTACTCTGGTGAACCAAATCCACCCCATGACGAACTCAGTGAAAAGCGATTCGTGGTAGCGTGCGGCCCACAAGTCGAAGTATGGAGAACTCTGCGATGATCCGGAACCTCATGCGTCAGTTGACTCGTAACACGCTTACCGCCCAGGCACCCCTCCGTGGAACGCACCATGCGTTGCCTCGTCTCTCTCGAAGTGCTGGAGGGTCGCGACCTCATGGCGGCCAGTGTTCTGCCACTGGCAAACTTCGGTCCTGGTCTGGCTTCAGTCCCTTACCGGCCAAGCGGCCCACCAGGCCACGCTCGTCAGTCCCGCCAGCGTGACCAGCGTCTCCCTCCAGAACGGCCAGCTGGTAGCCAACGGGCAGCTTCAGGGTCTGCCCTTCTCAGCACCCCTTACCCTTAGCTCTACAGTCCAGGGTTCCACGACGATCCTGAACCTTCATCTCGATGAGATTCACCTGAACTTGCTCGGCTTGAAGGTGGACACCAGCCGAAATCTGCCTGGATATCACGGCTCAACCCGGTCCGGGCCACTTACTGGGCAACCTGCTCGGCAACCTTGCCAACGCTCTCAATGGGAGTGGCACGGTAAGCGGCTTCCTCAACGGCCTCTCCACGTCGGACCAGAACACCGTGACCTCCGGTCTCGACCTCCATGCTCAACACAGTAGCTCAGAACCTCACCGCTCCCTCGGCAGTCACCGGCAGTGGCACGGGCAACATTCTAAACCTGTCTCTGGGGCCAGTAAACCTGAACCTGCTAGGACTGACGTCGAGCTCGACAACTGCGACAATGGCCCGGTCACGGTGGCTGTCACAGCCCAGCCTGGCCCCGGCAATCTGCTGGGTAACCTGCTCTCCGACGTTACCCACATTCTGGACGATAACGCGGCGACCATTAACAACATTGCCCTGCAAAATGGCCAGCTGGTAGTAGCGGCCTGCTCAATGGTATCCCCTTCACAGCCCCGCTCACCCTGACCGCCAAGTCCTCCCGCGTCGCCGGGTGACAGCGCCGATCTCTGGATCTCCAACTCAACCAGACCACCTCGATTTGCTCGGCTTGAAGGTGGATACCAGCAAAATCTGCCTGGACATCACCGCCAATACGGGTACGCCACTGGGGAACGTGCTAAAAACATTGCCAACTCGCTCAACGGCGGCCAAAGTTCGCCACCACCCTCAACGGTCTCGGCCACCGACCTCAACACGCTGACGACCGGTGTGACCTCCATGCTCAACAGTGTCGCGACGAGCCTGGTACGTCCCTCCTCGCTAAGTAATAGCGGCACGGGCAACATTCTGACTTGTCTCTGGGGCCAGTAAACCTGAACCTCTTGGGCCTCCATGTTAATCTCGACAACTGCAACGGGGGGCCGATCACGGTGGCCGTCTCGCGCAACCTGACCCCGGTAACCTGCTCGGCAATCTCCTCTCCGGTGTGACCCGTCTGCTCGACACGCTGCCCTCGAACATTACCGGCGTAGCCTTGCAGAACGGTCAATTGGTCGCGAGTGGTCTGCTCGGTGCATTCCTCTCACGGCCCCACTCATCCTCACTGCCAGCCCGTCGTCTACCACCACGCCGGTCCTACACCTTCAGCTCAACGAAATTCATCTGACTTGTTGGGCCTGAAGGTAGGTACTAGCAAGATCTGCCTGGACATCTCCGCCCAGTCCGGCCCCGGCAACTTGCTTGGCAATCTACTCAGCTCTTGCCAAGTCGCTTAACAGTGGCGGAACGGTGAGCGACTACTACAACGGTCTATCGCCTTCAGACCAGACGGCCCTCACTAATGGGCCTTACCTCTCTGCTGGACGCCGCATTTAGGGACATCACGTCGCCTGCAGCCGCCGCGGCCACGACGCCGGGGAACATTCTGAACCTCTGCTGGGGCCAGTAAATTTGAACCTGCTGGGCCTGGAGGTCCGCCTCGACAACTGTGCCAATGGCCCGGTGACGGTGGCCGTCTCTGCCCAACCGGGGCCGGGCAATCTCCTGGGCAATCTCCTGTCCAGTGTCACCGACTTGCTGAAAATCGGGGGGTGCTGCCACTAGGGCGGATCCTCCGCGAGTTTACCGGCAGTAGCGGTGACCCGGCCCGCGATTTTATCCGCGGCCTGTCCCATAGCTTGTTGGGACGCGAGGGTGAGGAGAGCGGTATCTCGTTCTGGCTGGACAACAACGTGGGCTGACCAACGCCCAGTTGGTGCAGGGCTTCTTGAACTCCGACGAGTTCCGAGGCAACGAGATCGACGATTTCTATGCTCGGTTCCTGCACCGTACCGCGGACGCCGACGGCCGCGCCTTCTGATCGACAAACTGAAAAGCGGCATGGATGAGTCCCAGGTGATCGAGGGCTTCTTGACCTCAACCGAGTATCAGTGGCACATCCCAGCGGCACTTCCCTGGTCCCCAGCCTGGGATCGGGGACTTGCTCGGGCGTTTGCCGTCCGTGGCCGAAGTGGGCGTTTGGACTGGACTGCTCACCTCGGGTGCTCCGTTACAACAGGTCGTTAACGACTTCGTCCATAGTGGCGAGGCACTGGGGAACCTCGTGGAAGGGGCTTACCAGAACTACCTGGGCCGCAGGGGTGACTCCCTGGGGGTGGACTACTGGCTGAGTGTCCTGCAATCGGGGAATCAGAAGAACTTCGACGACCTCATCACGGGGTTCTTGACGTCGGGCGAGTTCATGAATGATACGCAGGGCAAGTAAAGAGAGTGACCGAAATGCCAGTTGCCGTGCCAGCAAGGGACCCGAGGGGGCGTCCTTTCCTGGTCGCGGCAATTGGTGATCCCCCGGCGTCCTGGCGCAACGTCCCTCACTGGCCCTCGCCACGGTCGGCCAAATCGTTGTTTTGTCATCGACCGTTATCGGCGCAGGTAAGCCATTCCCCGTCACTTCGACGCTCAAGTGCGCTTTGCCGGCGGCCGGCGCCTCGACCGTGATCGTCCAGACCGCCTCGCCGCCCGCCGCCAGCGTCGGCAGCGGCTTGAATTGAATCACGGGTCTTCCCGCTCCAGCGTCCCCTCCGTCGGGCCGTGCGGGTTGAGAAACTTCAGTTGCTCGCCAGTCACTTTTGAGCGTCACGTTTGTCACCGGTGCGTTTGTCGGATTGATGACACTAATGACTGAACGATCCCTCCTTGCTGGCCTCCAATGGATCGCCGCTTTTGTCGATCTCAACAGCCACCACGGTTGGATTGATGAAATTGGTGCGCGTCTCCGAATGCACCGTCCCGATACGATCGGCCCGCACCGTGGCGATGTTCTTCAGTTCGCCGGCCTGACTGGACGGAGAGCCATTTGTACCGTCTTGCGGCCGCCGGCCGGCAGCGTGCCCAGCTACCAGCGCACCTCGTTGCCGACCTGCTGGCCGCCGCCGGTGGCGCTGACCAGCGCGATGCCCGCCGGCAAACCATCGCTAACGACGACGTTCGTGGCAGGGACGTTTCCGGGATTGCTCACCGTGATGTAGAAAATCGGCCGGCCGATTGACGAGCCGCTGCGCCGGTCCTGTTTTGACAATCGACAACTTCGCCTCGCCGATGGTGACGCTGTGCGTCGCCGTCTGTCGCAGGTTGCCCGGCGCCGTGGCGACGGCGCTGTTGGTCAACACGCCGCGTTTCTCCGCTGACACTTCGTAGACGATGCGCCGGTCTGGCCCGGCCGGATCGTCGCCGAGTTCCCAGAGCAGGGGCTTGTTCCCGCGCTGGTCGGCGTGGCTGAAGAAACAGCAAACCCTCCGGCAGTTCGTCCGTCACGACCACTTCGGTCGCGTCCGCCGAGCCGGTGTTCGTCACTTCCAGCTGATACTTGAGGTTGTCTCCCAGCCCGGCCTGCGCTGGGCCTGTCTTCGTGAGGCGCAGTTCCGGCTGATTCAGATGGGTGACGACACTCTGCCCATGCTCGAACGAGACGCGGGCCAGGAGACGCACTTCGCCGCTGCCGTCCGGCACGACGACGACAGTGATTTCCTTCGGCGCGCGCCTTCCATCGTGCCGAACGTCCAGTGCAGTTCGGGTTCCTTTTGATCCGGCTCCGGCGTCACGCGGACGATTTTGGCGTTGGTCGGCAACGAGGCGCACGGCCACACGATGCGCCGTCGCCATCGCGGTGTTGTCCACGAAGATGCGATAGGTGAGTTCCTGTCCGGCGGTGGCGCTGGCCGGCACACGGACGCGAATCGCGACGACGGGAACCGGCGGATCGACGACGCCCCTCTCACCGCCTACCCCTCTCCCCCCAGGAGCGAGGGGACACCTTCGACGAGCGGTGGTTCGGGCGAAAGGGGGCCGAGGTCCTGGACGGTCTTCACCATCACCGGACGCGACTGCGCCGCCATGCGTCCCGGCACGATAATCCACGCCGCGACACAGACACTCAACAACGCCCCAACTGCAATGCGATGGCCTCCGCTCATGGGTCCGGCCTCCTTCGTTCGTCGTGTGCACACCCGCGGCTGCCGACCTGTAATTGTTGCCGCTGCGACTCTTCTTGTCAGCAGACTTTTCGCAGAAGGAAACCATCGCCCCGCCTCGCTGCCACGCGCCGCCGGCATTTCCGTGCAACCGGCGAAAAGCAGACTCGCTCCGCGAACCGAAAGACGGTATTATTGCTGTGGGAGACAACTTTCTCGTCGCCGGAGGAATGCCATGGCGCGCGCGGCCAGTATTGTCGCTGGGGTGGGTATCGTCGGATTGATCGCCGTGCTGTTGACCTGGGATAAATGGGCCAGCACCCAGCAGCCGACCGTCACCGCCGCACCCCCAAAGAGGCAGAGAAGTACGCGATGGACTGGGACGCCAAGGTCGAACCCGTCGCCTTCGACGCCAAGCGGGCCATGGGCTACCTCGAAGCCATCTGCAACATCGGCCCGCGCATCAGCGGCACCGAGGGCATGAAGAAGCAGCAGGAATTGATCGAGAAGCACTTCAAGGACCTGGGCGGCCAAGGTCACGTATCAGAAGTTCACCGCCCAGCAGCGCAGCCGGCGCCAGAAGCCGTCGAGATGGCCAACCTGATCGTCTCGTGGCACCCCGACGCGCAAGCGGCGCGTCATCCTCTGCTCGCACTACGACACCCGGCCCATCGCCGACCAGGAGCCCGACCCGCGCGACTGGCGCAAGCCGTTCGTCAGCGCCAACGACGGCGGCTCCGGCGTCGCCCTGCTGATGGAGCTGGGCCACCACATGAAGGACCTGAAGACGCAACGTCGGCGTCGATTTCGTCTTCTTCGACGGCGAGGAATACGTCTTCGACCACGCAACGACGAATACTTCTTCGGCTCGAAGCACTTCGCCGACGAGTACCGCAAGACGCGCAAGCAAACCGAAGTCGTCTACCTGGGAGCGATTTTACCACGTGGCCGATTGCGACGACGACTTTCAATAGCACCGATTTTTCCTCCGGCGTGGATGTTAGTTGGTATAAAAATCATTACAACTCTAACTCGATGTTCGCGTGGAACTACCAGGACGATTTTTTTGCCGGATACGACCATGGCCGGAATGTAGGGACGATGAGCATTGCGGATCATCACGCAGTGCCTGGCAAGAAATTCTGGACATGGGGGAACAATCCGTATGGACGCTCGCAGGACACCCTGCTGACGGACAATGACGGTCCATATATCGAATTGATGGTCGGCGCTATTCGGACAACCAACCCGACTATAGCTGGCTGCAACCCTATGAAACGCGCAAGTGGACGGAATATTGGTACCCCTTCCACGATATCGATGGCGTTAAAAAAGCGAATACCGAGGCAGCCGTTAACCTTGAAGTGAAAGGCGGCAAAGCGACCGTCGGGTTTTGTTCGACAGCCGATCATCCGGTGGCAACAGTAAGTGTTTCGCTCGCGGGGCGGAGATACTACTGACGAACAGATTTCCATTCATCCAGGAAAGCCTTATCGAAATGAAGTCGCCCTTCCTCCGCGCGCGGATGAGCATGATCTGCGTGCGACCTTGTCAGTAGACGGGAAAGAGCTTGTTTCATACGCGCCTATCAAACTGCAACCAAAGCCAATCCCGGCATCGGTAAAACCACCCTTACCGCCGGATCAGCTTAAGACAACCGAAGAGTTGTATTTAACCGGGCTTCGGATCGAGCAGTTCCGTGCCCCGGGTGTGCTGCCCGACCCTTACTGGCGCGAGGCCCTAGGCGCGACCCCGGCGATGTTCGTGTGAACACAGCCTTGGGAATCGACGCGGTCAAGGCCGGACGCTATGCCGACGCGGAACAACTCCTGCGCAAGGCGCTCGAACGTGATACCGACAAATACACATCGCCGAAGAATGGCGAACCGTTTTACTTATCTGGGCCTCGCTTTGAAGGGAGAGGGAAACACCCAGGACGCCTTCGATCAATTTTTTAAGGCAACGTGGAGCGCCGCATGGCGGGGCCCAGCCTCTTTTGAGCTGGCTCAACTTGCATCCATAAAAGGCGACTACGATGCCGCCCTTGCCTACGTGGACCGATCACTTGAATCCAATGCCCTGAATATTCGCGCCTTGGCACTCCGCTCCGCGATTCTCCGACAAGTAGGACGAAGCGATGACGCCCTGGCCGCGGCTGCTGCGATCATGAAAATCGACCCCCTCGACGTCCATGCGATGACTGAGCAATGGTTGGCAAGCGCGAATCCTGAAATAAGTCCCTCACTGCTTGCAACTGTCCACGCTTTTCCAGCCACAGCCTTGGAAGTGGCAGCCGATGATATGAATGCAGGTCTGTGGCATGATGGTCTTGCACTGCTCGAAGCGATGGTCAACGCAACACCGGATAAATCGACGCTCTCGCCCCTGATTTATTATGACCTGGGCTACTTCGCGCACAAGATGAATCATGCGGATAAGGCCACTGAATACTATGAATTGGCAGCCGCCGCCCGCACCGATTATGTATTTCCATTCCAGATGGAAATGATCGACGTCCTGGAGGAGGCAATGCGTGCCAATCCAAAGGATTCACACGCACCCTACTATCTGGGAAATTTGCTTTTCGATTGGCAGCCGAAAAAGGCAGTTGCATTATGGAAACAATCCGCTTCCATGGGAGCGGACTTTCCCATGGTTTACGCAAACCTCGCCATGGCATCAAAGCATAAAAATGCAGCACGAGAAGAGGAACTTGCTTATCTCGAGAAAGCCGTCGAGTGTGGGGGCACCGCAAGAGTCCTCAACGAACTCGATCAATTGTACGAAGAAAACGCAGTCGCGCCCGACACCCGGCTGGCGCTGATGGAAAAACACCAATCGCTCATCAACCGTGACGACGTCATTGCTCGCGAGATCAATCTGATGATATTCGCCGAAAAATATGATGCCGCAATAAACTTGCTGAAATCACGATTCTTTCGCGCATGGGAAGGCGGAGGCCGATTCAGCCTGGGAGACGCATGGGTGAATGCCAACCTTTTACGCGGACATCAGCACATGAGGGCGGGCCTCAATAAAGATGCGCTCGCGGACTATCAGGCCGCCATGCGGATTCCTCCCAATCTTCAGGATGCCACCGGCGACGTTTCCGGTCGAGGCACCGAAATATGCTATTGGATCGGAAAGGCAAAGAGTGCACTCGGAAGCGCCGAAGAAGCACATCGCACGTGGCAAGACGGAGCCAATTTATCCGGGGACGCGGCAACCAGGCCCGCGCCACCCAGCGGACCGGCAAGCAATCGCGCTCGTGCCCCAATGGGCGGTCTCGCAGCGGGCGTACACGTGGCGGCCAGCCGAATTTATTATCAAGCACTGTGCCTTAAAGCGCTCGGGCAGGATGATCGAGCCAAGCCACTGTTTCAGCAATTGATCGACACGGGGAATAAAAATTTGGTTGATGCGCCCGTTATCGACACACTCAAATCCGCAACAACACCCGCCACCAGAGCACACGTCGCGGACGCCCACTATGTCATCGGACTCGGGCAGCTTGGGCTCGGAAATAAGGATAAAGCAAAAGCGGAGTTCGACCTGGCGCGTAAAGGCCAGCCCCGATCACCTGGCAGCAAAGACCGCGATGGCAAGCATCGAAGAAAAATAATTCAGAGCAGCTTAATCTTCTTTAATCGCAGCGTTCTTGCCCCTTGTCGCCAAGCCGGCCGATCTTCAGGCTGGCGTGCATTGAATGCCGGAACGCCGATTCGGGCGAGCTAGTAAAGCAATCCTCATTGACACCCGATAGCGTTAATAGCTAACATAGCCTTCATAGTAAATTGAATAAAAGGAGCGTCTCATGGAAATCAGCATTGCGGAATTTCGCAACGATATGGCCACCCCTATTAACCGGGTGGCTTATGGCGGGGAACGGGTCGTGCTCACGCGCCGCGGCCAAGGGGCCGTGGTCCTCGTGAGCGTCGAGGATGCGGCCATGCTCGAAGCGATCGAGGATGCGGCGGACCTAAAGGCTGCTTTGAAGGCCCGCAAGGAAAAGGGCGGCGTTCCGCTGGAAAAGATTCGTGCCAATCTGGCGGCACGGCGAGCGGCTGCGAAGGTGGAGAAGTAACGCATGCCCTACCGCGTCATTGTCAAACCGTCGGCGGACCGTCAACTGAAGCGCCTCCCGCTGGCGGTGGCGACGCGACTTGTAGCCGCCATGACTGCGCTGGAGGATGATCCCCGCCCCAAAGGTTGCAAGAAACTCGCCGGCATGGACGCCTGGCGAATCCGCGTGGCCGATTACCGTATTGTCTACGAGATTCATGAACGGGAGATTGTGATACTCGTGCTTCGCATCGCCCACCGAAAAGATATTTACCGGTAATCCTTGGAAGATGAAGATGGCGATTGATAAAGGCCGGAGTGGGATTCGAACCCACGATAAACGGATTTGCAATCCGCCCCATTAGTCCACTCTGGCATCCGGCCGTGGAGCGACAGATTCTAGCCGGGCTCTCCGGAAAATAACAGTGCGGGCTGCAGAAGAATCCATCCCCAATCGTGCTCCAGCGTGCAAAAACGCAACGCGGCAAATAACAACCACATCATTTCCCCTTTCCAAAGCCGCCTGCTAGAATGCTCCTTCCCCTTCACTCGAGGGGGAGCGCCGCCGCGAGATACCGGTACCCCCAGGCGTTGGTCGCGGCGAACTGCAATCGGCCCCACTGTCCTTTCGGAAACGAATCGACACAAGGCTCCAAACGCCTGGCGGTTTGGCCGATTTGCGACCTTGCCTCGTGCATTCCCCGCATATTTGCCGCCGGTCAGGAACCTCTTTTTCGGAGCATCCCATGACCCAGGTCGAAGAAAAGCAGGACAATCTCCCGCTCTCCACCTCCACAATTGAAGAAGCCGGCGCGGCTCGCAAGCGCATCAAAATCGACATTCCCGCCGAACGAATCAAGGGCAAGCTGGACGAAGCCTTCGGCGAACTGCAGCGCGATGCCGTGATGCCCGGCTTCCGTCGCGGTCGCGCTCCGAAACGCCTCATCGAAAAACGTTTTGGCGGCGATCTTCGCAACACCGTCAAGCAGCAGCTCGTCGCGGAAGCCTACGAGAAGGCCGTCGAAGACCAACAAGCTCGACGCCATCGGCGAGCCCGAAATCGACCTCTCAAAAATCGACCTCCCCGATTCCGGCAACATGACCGTCTCCATCGAAGTCGAAGTCACCCCCGAATTCGCCCTCCCCTCCATTGAAAAAATCGTCGTCAAAAAGCCCAAGCTCGAAGCCAACGAAGAACGCCTCAACCTCGCCATCGATAACCTCCGCAAATACTTCGGCCACTGGCACGACACCACCGAACCCGCCAAGGAAACCGACACCATCACCGGCGACGTCAAAGTCACCGGCGAAGATGGCACCGTCATCGCTGAACAATCGCAGGTCAGCCTCTCCGCCAAGCCCGGCTCCATCGCCGGCGTCAAGTTCGACGACCTCGGCGAAAAACTTACCGGCAGCACCATCGGCAGCACCGTCACCCTCGAAGCAACCGCACCCGAGGAACACCCCGACGAAAAACTCCGCGGCAAAAAGATCACCGTCACCATCGCCATCAAGGGCATCAAGCACCAGCACCTCCCCGAAGTGAACCAGGACTTCGCCACGATGCTCGGCTTCGATTGCATCGACGCCCTCAAAGACGATCTGAAAGAACGCCTCGTCACCCAGCTCGAACAGGAAACCCACGGCGCCATGGCCCAGCAGATTTATCGTTACCTGCTCGCCAACACCAACCTCGATCTCCCCGCGAAGCTCTCGCAGCGGCAAATGGGCAACGTCCTCCGTCGCCGCGCCACCGAACTGATGCAGAAGGGCATGCCCGAGAGCGAAATCGTTCACCAGATCGATCAACTCCGCATCTCCTCCGCGCAGCAGGCGGCAGTCGATCTGCGTCTGTTCTTCATCCTCGGCAAGCTCGCCGAACAGTTCGGCATTGAGGTCTCCGAGGAAGAAGTGAATGCCCGCATCGCCTCCATGGCCGTCCAGTACGGACGCCGCCCCGAGAAGCTCAAGAGCCAGATGTCCGCCTCGAACCAAATCGAGCAGTTGTACCTGCAAATCCGCGACGGCAAGGTCGTCGACAAGCTCCTGGAAACTGCCGACCTGACGGAAGTGGACGAAAAGACACTGGCCGAGGAGTTCAAGAACCTCCCGCCGCTGTCCAACGTCGGCCCGAACGTCACCGGCGTTTCGCACGCAAGTCCGTCCAAGTAAGCGGAGCACGTCGAAACACAAGGCTCGTTTTGTGGTATTATCAAGGCCCGGAACCTCAGTGGTTCCGGGCTTTTTTGTTGCCCTTTCCTCATCGGGGTATTGAATGACCTCTCCGTTGCCATCCTCGCCCGCTTCATTGCGTGCCAGCGTGCCCGACCCCCGCTCCCCGGAACTTCTCCATCGGGAGAACGTGAAGGCGTTCGGCGAAGATCGTCATGACGCTCTTCAGCGCTCTCGCCGCCGCAACAATTATTTTCATCAGTACCTCACCCGCATTGTGAGTCACCAGGTATTGCCCGGATCGCGGGTTCTCGATATCGGCTGCGCCGCGGGCGACATGCTCGCATCGCTCAAACCGGCGTACGGGGTGGGCATCGACATCAACAGATCAGCCATCGCACAGGCTCGCCAAAATCACCCCACGCTCGCATTCCACGAACTCGCGGCTGAAGACGTCGGCAAACTAGGCGAAACCTTTGACTACGTGATCCTCTCCGGCGTCCTGCCGCAATTATATGATGTCTACAGCGCGCTCGAAGCAATCCGGGCCGTCTGCCACGATCGCACTCGCATCATCGTGACCACATTCAGCCGCCTCTGGCAGCCCGCAATCCGCACCGGAGAGATGCTCGGGCGCAAGGCTCGCGTCCCCGACGAAAGTTGGATCCCCCCCGCCGAGGTGGGCAGCATTTTCCGCCAGTGCGACTTCGACACAGTCACGCAGCGCGAAAGCATTCTTCTCCCCGTCGGCATTCCCCTCCTAAGCAATTTCGTCAACCGCTGGCTCGCCCCGCTCCCGATGCTGCAACATCTGAATCTCTGCACAGTCACCGTCGCCCGAATTCTGCCGCGCACCAATCGACTCGATGTGCCCAGGTGCGTAAGCGTCATCATCCCCGCGAGAAATGAGGCCGGAAACATCAAGCCCTTGCTCGATCGTGTCCCCGCGATGGGCGAAAAGACCGAGGTCATTTTCATCGAAGGCAACTCCACCGATGACACCTGGGCGACCATCCAAAAAACAGTCGCTGACTATTCCGGCCGCTTCGCCGTCAGTTGCTACAAGCAATCCGGTAAAGGCAAAGGTGACGCCGTGCGCCTCGGCTTTGAAAAAGCCACCGGCGATATCCTCATGATCCTCGACGCCGACATCTCCGTCCCACCCGAAGAGCTTCCCCGCTTCGTCGATCTGATCGCTAAGCACCAATGCGAATTCGCCAACGGCTCCCGCCTGGTCTACCCCATGGAAAAAGAGGCGATGCGATTCCTCAACATGATCGCCAACAAATGCTTCGGCTGGATGTTCACCTTCCTCCTCAACCAGCGCCTCCGCGACACCCTCTGCGGCACCAAAGTCCTCCGCAAAACCGACTACGAAAAAATCGTCGCCAACCGCGCCTATTTCGGCGACTTCGACCCCTTCGGCGATTTCGACCTCCTTTTCGGCGCGGCACGTCTCAACTTAAAAATCACCGACGTCCCCGTCCACTACAAACAGCGTGTCTACGGAACCACCAACATCTCCCGCTTCCGCCATGGCTTACTGCTCCTGCGCATGTGCCGCCTTCGCCGCCCGCAAAATAAAATTCATCTAATGCCCCTGGCACCCCAACCCCTAACGCCCGCCGCCGCAGCGGCGCGGGCACCTTACAATCTCGCACAAAACCCACAAAAAAAACGCAATACCCCCCCCACCCCATCGTTTCCCTCAAGAGCATCTCACCAACCCAACCCCACAAGGAGCCCCCCATGCCCCTCATGCCTACCCGGCTAACCGCCCTCCTCGCCGCCGCCCTCCTCGCCACCTCCGCCCACGCCGCCGTCACTCCCGCCTCGCTCTTCACCGACCACACCGTCCTCCAGCAAGGCATGGCCACTCCCATCTGGGGCACCGCAACCCCTGGCGAATCCGTCAAAGTCTCTCTCAACGGCCAGGACCAATCCGCCGTCGCCGACAAAGATGGCAAATGGATGGTTCACCTCCAGAATCTTCAGGCCGGCGGCCCCTATGACCTCACCATTGCCGGCACCAATTCCCTCACGCTCAAAGACGTCTACGTCGGCGAAGTCTGGCTCTGCTCCGGCCAGTCCAACATGGACTTCAGCCTCGCCAAGACCACCAAATTTTATTTCGCCGGCGTCAACAACGAAGCCGCCGAAGTCGCCGCCGCCAACTATCCCACGATCCGCATGTTCTCCGGCCAGTGGAAAAGAAGTTACAAGCCTGAATCGACCATCGAAGGCACTTGGAAAATCTGCACCCCCGAAAACGCCCGCGAGTTCTCCGCCATCGGCTACTTCTTCGCCCGCGACCTTCAAAAAGAACTCAAAGTCCCCGTCGGAATCGTCACCATGACCTTCGGTGCCAGCACCGCGCAAGCCTGGATTCGCCGCGAAACACTCCTGCAAAATCCCGAAACCGCCCCTCTCATCGACGCCTTTGATAAATCCGTCGAAGCATTCAAAGCCCTCCCCGCAGCAACCCTCCCCGCAGCCCCCCCACCGCCACCCTCAACTGCGACCAGCACCTCACGCCCCCGCCGCGCCTCCCGAGCCCCGCGCGATCCCGCCCAGGATCAGCACAACCCCACCGTCATGTTCAACGGCATGATCGCCCCCACCATCCCCTACGGCATTAAGGGCATCCTCTGGTACCAGGGTGAATCCATCACCGGCGACAAAAAACTCTTCCCCAAACTCAACGCCATGCTCATCAACGACTGGCGCACCCTCTGGAACGATCCAAACCTCCCCTTCTATTTCTGCCAACTCGCCGCCCTCCAGAACGCCAGCAACGGTCCCGCTGTCCGTGAAATGCAGGCCGAAGCACTCGCCATCCCCCACACCGCCATGGCCGTCACCATCGACATCGGCGATCCCAAAAACGTCCACCCCAAAAATAAACAAGACGTCGGCGACCGTCTCACCCGCATCGCACTCGCCAACACCTACGGCAAAAATATCGAATTCTCCGGCCCCGTCTACGAATCGATGGCCGTCGAAGGCAGTTCCATCCGCCTCAAGTTCACCCACGCCAAAGGAATCATGGCCAAAGGCGGCGACCTGAAAACCTTCGTGATCGCAGGCCCCGACGGAAAGTTCGTCCCCGCCATCGCAAAAATCGACGGCGACTCCGTCCTCGTTTCCTCCCCCGACATCAAAACCCCCACCGCCGCCCGCTACGCCTGGGAACCCTACCCCGACGGCTGCAACCTCTACAACGAAGCCAACCTCCCCGCCGCCCCCTTCCGAACAGATAAAAACAACCCCTAAGTCGCGCCGCAATGCCTGCAAAGCCGCGTCGCAGCGACTGCAAAGCCGCAGCAGCGGCGATCCAAAGCCGCGGTAGCGGCGAAAAGATTTTAGCCCACGGCGAAGCCGTGGGTCGCAGAGCAGGTATACACGTTGAACCCCGGCAGGGGTGATGGATTCATTTTTCATTCATCCCACCACACGCCCCCCACTTCACCTCGCGCCGCCCCGCCTCTTTTCCCCTCTCCACGCCATGGACTACAATCCCCTCCCTACCACATCTTTTTATGGAGGCGTGACTTGGCCCACACCTTTACCAATCTCCTGGCGCACATCGTCTTCTCAACAAAAGAACAACACCCTCTCATCACACCTGACGTAAAGAACCGCCTCCATCCCTACATGGGCGGCATCATCCGAGAAATGAAAGGCACCGCCCTCATCATTAACGGTATTGAAGATCATGTCCACATCCTTTCCCTCATGCCCACGACAATAGCCCTCTCGGATTTTATGCGCGAACTTAAAGCAAACTCTTCCTCATGGGTAAAACAAACATTCCCCACCCATCACGATTTTGCATGGCAAACCGGCTACTCCGCTTTCAGCGTCAGCAAAAGTGCCACAGAAGATGTTCGTGCATACATCGCAAGGCAGGAAGAGCATCATCGACGCATCTCCTTCAAGGAAGAATTAATCGCCTTCCTTAAAAAGCACGAGATCGAATATGATGAACGCTTCGTATTCGATTGAATGAATCGATGGCACCACAACGCTTCAAACAATTCAATCCCTCACTCCTACCGGGGTTCCCTATAATGCGCCATCCACCCACCCTCCCACGGCTTCGCCATGGGCTAAAATCTTTCCGCCGCTACCGCGGCTGTCTCAACTGCCCCGTTCCAATGGCACCGACTTTCTCAATGCGGAAAATGCCGCTGCCCCGTCGCAACAATCACCACACCACGCCGATTCGCAAGATCAATCGTTTCCTGATCTTTCTTTGACCCGCCCGGATGAATAATCGCCGTCACCCCTGCGTCAATCAGCAATTCCGGCGCATCCGGAAACGGAAAAAACGCATCCGAACCCGCCACGCTGCCAACTAACTTCTCAACATGCCCATTCTTCCGCGCCAACTCCACCGCGATCTTCGCCGACATCGGACGCGACATCTGCCCCGCCCCCGCCGCAAGCAACTGCCCCCCTCGTGCAATCGCAATCGCATTCGACTTCACATGCTTCGTCGCAAGCCACACGAACGCAAGATCCGCCCACTCGCTCTCCGTCGGCTGCCGCGAACTCGTCACCACGCACCCCGACCTGTCGAATCCCGCCGCATCGCATTGTTGAACCAGCATCCCCCCCGTCACACTGCGATAGTGCAGTTCTTTCTTTTCACGACCACCTGCCGACGCAAGCGCACCCGTCGCAAGAATCCTGCAATCCTTCCATCGCTCCTTCAGCATCGCCAGCGCCCCCGCCGAGTACCCCGGCGCAATCATCACCTCAAGAAACCGCTTACCCGAAACCACACGCCCCGCCGTCTCCTCATCCACTTCCCGATTCAGCGCAACGATCCCCCCGAACGCCGCCACCGGATCACCCGCATACGCCAGATCAAACGCATCCGCCAACGTCCCCGCCTGCGCCACCCGCACGGATTCGTATGCTTAATCACCGCCGCCGCCGGAAGCGCAAACTCCCGCACCAATTCAATCGCCGCATCCGCATCAAGAATATTAATATACGAAAGCGCCTTCCCATGAAGCTGCTTGGCCGTCGCAATCGAACCCGACTGCGGGACGCCCACCGCCGAATGCGGCAGTGCATAAAACGCCGCAAGCTGGTGCGGATTCTCCCCATAACGCAGATTCTCAATCTTCTTCAACCGGGGCGTCAGCAGCGGCGTCAACCCCGCCGCCTCGACCACCTTTTCAGCATCATCCTTATAATAAGCTTCCGCCAGATACGGATAGATCGCCGCATCATATTGCGCCGTTTTTGAATACGCCCACATCGCCAGATCCAACCGAAACCGATACGGCGTCGCCCCGCTGTTACGCCGAAGATGCTTCAGCACCTTCTCGTACTGAACCGCATCCGTCACCACCACAATCGACCGATGGTTCTTGGCCGCCGACCGAATCATCGCCGGCCCGCCAATATCAATATTCTCAATCGCCTCCTCAAACGAGCAATTCGGCTTCGCAACCGTCTCCTCAAACGGATACAAATTCACGCACACCAGATCAATCGCCTGAATACCGTGCTTCTTCATCGCCGCCAAATGCTCCGCATTGTCCCGCAGCGCAAGAAACCCCCCATGCACCAGCGGATGCAGCGTCTTCACACGCCCATCCATCATTTCCGGAAACCCCGTCAGCTCCGAAATATCCTTGACCCTCAACCCCGCCGCGCACAACGTCTTCGCCGTCCCCCCGGTCGAGACAATTTCAATCTGAAATTCATTCTGCAGCGCGCGTGCAAACTCCACGATCCCCGTCTTATCGGAAACCGAAATCAAGGCGCGTTTTACAGAGACGAGATCGGCGCGGGGCCGGCAGCGGAGGCTTGCATAAAAATCCTTTGGGGCAACGAAAGGAAGGAAGGTTAAAGGATAAAAGCCAAACGATAAAGCGTCGTCCCATCGTGTCCGTCGGTCCCAACATTTCTTCCCTTCCAGAAGGATCACGTCACTTCTTACAAAAAATGCCCCCCCAAGCCTGAATACCTCCGACCTTGAGATTTGAACCAAGCATCGTTGGCAAAAATGACACGGGTTGTTACGATACGCGACTCACCCGGGCGCGTGCCTGAGCGGCCAATAGGGACGGGCTGTAAACCCGTTGGCTTACGCCTTCGCAGGTTCGAATCCTGCCGCGCCCACTCCAATAACCCTCGAAACTTCGCCAAAAACGCAGTTTCGAGGGTTTTTCTTTGCCTAAAACGCTTCCCTCTCCCATTCCAGAGCGCATTCCAACACCCGCCCACCCCTCCCATTCAAGCCAACCTCCCTCACCTTCCGATAATCATCAATGCGACCCATCCCCTGGAACTTGCAGCCAAACCCGCGTGATACTGTACATCACGCGTAACGACCGCTAGGATATTGGGTAGATCGCAACTGGATCAAAAACGCGAAGGGCGCCGTCTGCGTCCCCCCCACCGGCGACTGGATGAAAGGCTACATACTATGCTAACACCGATCACAACTCTTGGATTCCTGCCCAACCTCGTCGGCATGGATGGTCTGATTGTCCTCGTCATTGCCCTCCTCATCTTCGGCCGCCGCCTCCCCGAAGTCGGCAAAAATCTCGGCAAAACCATCGTCGAGTTCAAGAAAGGCCTCAACGGCAGCGCCCTCGATTCCGACGAACCCATTGCCGAAGAACCCCCCGCCAAACGACCCACCGCCCGCCTCACCGCAACCTCCACCCCCCGCCCCCCCAAAGGCCTACCCCAAACCGAAGAAGTGTAACCCATATAGCCCCGGGTTTACCCGGGATAACCCGTCCCAACCCGGGATAACCCCTCCCACCCCCCACCACGAACCTCCCACCGTCACCCACCCCTCAACTCGGCGGCACCCCAACCCCCACCGCCTCCCCCTGAGCCGCCAATTTCGGCAACAACACCTCATCCTTCCGAATATCCACATAATCCCGATCCGCATCGATCCGATTAAACCGAATATAAATTTCATTCAGCGCCTTGAGCTTCGCCGACGCCTTCACCTCATAAAATGATTCTTCTCCCAATGGCCGCCCCCACTGCACCACCCGTGCCTTCCCATCCGCCGCAGGCCAGATTGTATCCAGCAAAATCCACGGCTGCCCCTTGTCCTTCCGCCCACGGTAATTCGCCATATCCACCGACGCCACCTGCGAAATAAACGGCTGACCTTTCAAAAAATCCACCAACTTCATTCCCGCCGCTAAATCCTCCGTCGCCCACGCCTCACTTGGTTCCGGCACCTTCTGACTCGCACCCGGTAAATCAACTCCGCTGATCGCCATCAGGCCCGACGTCGCCTTGCGATCCTCCAACGAATACTCCCCCGGCAGGCGCACAAACTCACTATCCACCAGATAAAACTTGTCGCCGTACACCACCCATCCCGCCGGTTGTCGATACTCCGCATGAATCTCAATAGTCTCGGTTTTTCGGTCCGCACTAATCACCCGCCGCACCTCCGTGATCCGCTTGATCCACGCATTGTCGCGCAGGGTCCAGTGGTTGACGCCCTGAGCATCGGTGCCCGTATAGTTCGCGGCAATTTCCTGCAAAACATCATGATCCAACGGATTCAACAGCCGGTCATAAGTCGCCTGATCCTGCGCCGCGAAATTCTGCGTTTCAAGAAAAATCTGATCCGTGATCGCCTTATCAAGCCACGCCGGCTTATTCATCAATTGCGCTGTCAGCGTGATCTTCTCATTCACCCCGCCGTCGTTAAACTCTCGTTTCACAACTTTATTCGCGTACTGCTCCGCCTTCCGATACGACTCAATCAACACCGCAACCACCAGCAACACCACACAAAGCCGAATCAGCGCACGAATCCACGGTATCTCATAAAACGCCGGCTCTTTCGGCGATCCCACCGCCGCCGTCTTTTCTTTTCTGCCAAAGAACATAAATCTCGCCGCGCCCGCGGCCCTCAAAAAAAGTCGCCCTCACCGCGAATTAACCGCCGCATCTCGCAACGCCATCCGCGCCAATCGATCGCACAACTCCGTAAATGCAATGCCCGCCTTCTCCGCTGCCTTCGGCACCAGCGAATGCCCAGTGAAACCCGGCATCGTGTTTACCTCCAGCACAAACACCTCATGCGTCCGCTTCTCCACCATCACATCCACGCGGCTCAAATGCCGGCATCCCACCGCACGATGCGTAGCCTCCGACACGTTCCGCACCTGCTCCAACACATGCGCGGGCAGCGGAATATCAAACACATACTGCGTATCCTCGCGCGTATACTTCGCCTCATAATCATAAAACTCCGTCGCCGGCTTAATCCAGATCACCGGCAACGTCTTCCCATCCAGAATCCCCACCGTCAACTCGTACCCATCAACAAACCGCTCCACCAGCATCGCCCCAAACTTCGGCAACGTCTCCGCCAAATGCGCCCGCGCCTGCTCCAGCATTCATGCACACCTTGCACCCCACCGACGAGCCCTCGCTGATCGGCTTAATCACGCACGGATAGCCGATCCCCGTCGCCGGCGTCCAGCTTTCCTTGAACTTGTGCTGATACACAACCTGCCAGTTCGCCGTCGGGATGTTATTCTCCAGCAGGCACGCTTTCGTCGCCGCCTTGTCCATCCCAAGCCGGCTCGCCGCCTCGCCCGAACCCACAAACGGAACCCCCCGCTCCTCGAGGATCTGCTGCAACTGCCCATCCTCGCCAAACACCCCATGCAACGCCGGGAACACCAGATCGCACGGCCGGCGATCCAGCGCCGCCAAATTCGTCCGGCGAAATATCCGACTGCCACACGCGATGCCCCACCGTGCGCAATGCCTCCGCAATCTGCGTCCCCGTCATCAGCGACACTTCCCGCTCCGCCGAAATCCCACCGCACAACAACGTAATATCCAGTTTGCGATCATCCATGACACGGCTCCTTTTCATTCGTATCTTCCTTTGCGTCATTCGCGTCTTCGCGGCTCATCTTCTTCACCAAATCACAACTTCCGTCTCCAGTTTCACATCAAACTTCTCTTTGCACCCGAGTCTTCACCAAATCGATAAGCCCAGCACATCCGCCGCCTTCGACCCCTTCTTCGCCGTGATGAAATTCGCATGCTTCATGCTCACTTCCGCGCCGCCCAGCACCTGCCCCTTCAGCCCGGTCTGGTCAATCAGCGCCCCGGCCGAAAGCCCGCGCGGATTCTTGAAAATGCACCCCGCCGATTTATCCGCCAGCGGCTGGCTGTTCTTCTTGAACATCCAGATTTCTTTCACCTTGGTCATGATCCGCTGCGGATCATCCTCCGCCAGCGAAAACGTCGCCCCGAGAATAAACTTCGCCGAGATATTCGACTTCCGGTACTCAAACACCAGATCATCTTTCTCCCGCACAAACATCGTGCCGTTCGTATCCATCACCGTCACCGTCTGCACCGCCGACCCGATATCCCCAAACGCCCCCCCCGCATTCATCTTCATCTCCCCCCCACCGACCCCGGAATCCCCGCCAGGCACTCCAGCCCCGAAAGCCCCGCATGCGTGCACTCCAGCACCAGCTTCTGCACGTCCTTTCCCGCCCCGCCGTCACCACATTTCTTGTCAATCGACACTTTTTTAAACTCCGCGCGTGTTCAGGCAAATCACCGCCCCCTCCACCCCGCTGTCATTCACCAGCAGATTCGCCCCCGACCCCAGCACATAAATCGGAATCTCATTCTCCCGCACGCGCGCAACAATCGCCTGCAGCTGCCCCAGATCGCGCGGCTGCACAAAATACTTCGCCGGACCGCCCAGGCCAAACCACGTCAACGGGGCCAGCGGCACATTAAGCCGTACCTGCTCCCCGAATTCTTCGTACCAATTCATCCGTCACTTCCCAAACCGGCCCGGCGCCCATCGACACAACGAGATCGCCCGGCAGCATGTGCTCCATCAAATAATCTTCAATCTCTTTGAACGTCGGGATGTACATCGCCTCCCGGCCATTCTCCTACAATCCGCTCCACCAGCATCGCCGAATTCACCGCCTTCGATCCGCCTCCGAATCCCGCACAAAATAAATGTCCGGCACGATCGTCACGTCCGCATGCGCGAAACTCCGCGCAAAATCATCCAGCAGAAACCGCGTCCGGCTGTGCTGGTGCGGCTGAAACACGCACACCAGCCGCTGCGGCCGATAGTGCTCGCGCAACGCCAGCAGCGTCGCCCGAATCTCCGTCGGATGATGCCCGTAATCATCCATGATCGTCACCGGCGCCTCATCCGCCATTCCCCGGCAGCGGCAACTTCCCCATCATCTGCGACCGCCGATCCGCCCCGCGAAAATTCTCAATCGCCGCCTGAATCTGCTCCCACGACACCCCGCAATGCGTCGCAATCGCCGCCGCCACCGTCGCATTCCCCACGTTATGCCGCCCCGCGATCGACAGCGTCAGCCGCCCCATCTTCTTGCCCTTGTAGCTCACATGAAAATGCGCCTTCCCCTGAAATCGCCGAATCCCCGTCGCCTGCCAGTCCGCCGGCACATCAATCCCATACGTCTCCACCTGCGCCTCGACATTCCGCGCCGCGGTCGCACAATTCGCATCCGCCGCCGAAATCAACACCACCCCCGCCGGATCGACCTGCTTCAAAAACGTCGCAAAACTCTCATTGATCTCATCAATGTCTTTGTAGTAATCGAGGTGGTCTTCCTCAATGTTCAGCACCACGCCGATCCGCGGCTGCAAGTTGTGAAAGCTGCGATCAAACTCGCACGCTTCCACGACAAAATGCTCGCCATGCCCCGACCGCGACGACCCGCCCAACTGCGGACAAGTCGCCCCAACCACAAACGACGGATCCTTCCCCGCCGCCAGCAGCACATGCGCCGTCATCGCCGTCGTCGTCGATTTGCCATGCGTGCCCGCGATCGCGATCCCATGCCGCAAGCGCCATCACGCGCCCCAGCATCTGCGCATATTTCACAATTTCGCACCCACGCCGCCGCGCCCCACCATCTCCGGATGCTCCGACTTGATCGCCGCCGAATACACCACCGTCTCCGTCCCCGGCGGAATGCTCGACGCAACCTGCTCATAAACAATCGTCGCCCCGATTTCCGACAGCCGTCTCGTCACGCTCGACGCCGTCCGATCCGTCCCCGAAACCTTCGCCCCAAAGCTCAACAGCATTTGCGCCAGACCGCTCATCCCGCACCCCCCAATGCCCACAAAATGCACGCACTTATCCGTAAACGGCGTGCTCTCCACCCGGGGCTTGATCGTTTGCAGCAAATCTTTGACTGTATACATCACGGCTTTCGTTTCAATAATCGGGGGCATGACGACCGCCTCCATGCGGATAAGTGGCGGCTTGTGATTCGCGGGAGTGCCTGCACTCAAAACAATCCCGAATCACGTCTATGTTATCGCTATGATCGTCCCGCTCACGGCCAGAATTTCCTTCGCGATTTCATCCGCCGCCGACGGCTTGCCCGCAACCCGCGCCGCATCGGCCATTCTGTCCCTCAACCCATCATCATACAGTAGCGAGTCCAAGCACTGTTTTTATAGCCGCCGCATTCCCCACCGCATCCTTCACATCATCCACAATAATCGCCGCCCCCGCGCGGACCAGCTCCATCGCATTCGCCTGCTGATGCATATCCTTATGAAACGGGTACGGCATCAAAATCGAAGGAACCCCGCACGCCGTCAGCTCCGCACAGGTGCTCGCCCCCGCACGCGCGATCGCCAGATCCGCCACCGCCCACACGCTCGCCATGTCATCGCAATAATCGATCACCTTCGCACTCAACCCCGGCCACCGCGAATACGCCTTCCTTACCGCCTCCGCCTGCTCCAGCCCCGCCAAATGAACAATCTGCCACCGCCCCTCCTCGCCAAACGCCGCGCGCACCTGCGAATCCCCCAAAAGCACCAGCATCGCATCATTGATCGTCTTCGCCCCCAGACTCGCACCCGTCACCACCAGCGTCTTTTTAAGCCCATCAATACCCAGGCTCCCCGCAGCCTCCTCCCGCGTCCGATCCATCAACTCCGGCCGAATCGGACACCCCAACGGCTTCACCACGCCCTTCAACCCCTTCCTATAATTCGCCCCCAGCGGCCACTGCGTCACAATCACGTCCGCCCGCTTCAACAAAAATCGATTCGCCAACCCCGGCAGCGCATCCGGATTCAACAATACCACCGGTATCCCCCGCTTCGCCACCCACATACGCCGCCGGCCCCGCCGCATAACCCCCCAACGCCACCACACAATCCACCTTCTCACCCCCAAATCGCGCCGACCAAAAATCGACAACTCTCCCGCCACCCTCTCCAAAAACCCCATCAACTTCTTCACCGACTTCACCAACGGCTGCACCGGCTGCTTCACATACTGCTCCCCAAACTGCGACAACAACCGCTGATCCACCGCCCGCGGCGTCGCCGCCCAGATCAACTCCAACTCCAGCCTCATCGACTCCGCCCGCGCCCGCAACGCATCCGCCACCGCAAGCCCCGGATACAAATGCCCCCCGGTCCCGCCACCCGCCATCACCACGCGCAACAGCTTCGTCGCCTTCGTCGGCACCGCCCGCCCCGCAGCCAAACCGCCCGATTGCATCATCCCCAACAACGGATTCTCCCGGTGCGGCCAAACAACAGTCGTCATAAGCATCCCTGCCTTCTTCACCGCGCCTCATCTGCGCGATATCGTCCAACCAAAAACTTCGTATCCTTCACACCTTCGCCAACTTCGTCTTTATACGGATACTGTCTCCCTCGCAACCACCACCGGCACCGCCGCCACCTCCACCGGAAAGCCCAACGCCGGCTCCGCGGGCCGGCTTCCATACGCCCGCGCCGCGATCTCACGACGATTGATCCGCTCAATGCTCATCAACACCCCTATCGCCGCCGCATTCATGATCCAACCCGTCCCACCCGACGAAATCAACGGCAACGCAATCCCCTTCGTCGGCATCGTCACCGTCACCACCGCGACATTGATCGCCGCCTGCAATCCAATCATCGCCGTGATCCCAAACGCCACCATCTTCCCGAACTGATGCTCACACCGGCTCGCAATCCGCCATCCAATAATGACAAACACCACAAACAACGCAACAACCATCAACGCCCCAAAAAAACCCAACTCCTCACAGATCACCGCGAAAATAAAATCCGTATTATCCTCCGGCAGATACCCCATTTTCTGAATCCCCTGCCCCAGCCCCAAACCCCAGAATCCACCACTCGCAATCGTCAGCAGCGACTCCATCGGGTGATACCCCACCCCCGCCGAATCCTGCTCCGGATGCAGAAACGCCAACAACCGCGCCCGCCGAAACGGCGTATTTAACATATGCTGAATCACCACCGCCGCAGGCGGAATCAACAACCCCACGTGCCACCAACGGCACCCCGCCATCAAAATCATCACGAACACCACCGCCGCGATCAGCACCGTCGTCCCGAAATCTTCCTTCACCACCAAACCCGCCGCCACCCCAAACACCACGATCAACGGCAAGAACCCCCAGAAAAAACTCCGAACCCTCCCCTGCCGATGCACCGCATACGCACTCACAAACAGCACCAGCGACAATTTCGCCAACTCCGACGGCTGAAACCCAATCGGCCCCAACGCCAGCCACCGCCGCGCCCCATTGATCTCCCGCCCCAACGGCGTCACCAGCACCGCCACCAACGTCCCCATCGTCAGCACGATCAGCCACGTCGCCGGACTCGTCAACAACGGAAATCGCCCCTTCCCACTCCCCAGCAGAAAACGATAATCCCCACGCCACAGCACCGTCAGCGCCGCCATCGCAATCAGCGCATGCAACGCATTCTTCGTATTAAATGCCTCCACCAGCCACCCCCCGGACGCCGCCCGAACCCGCGAGTCCGCACTCTGCACCATCACTAACCCAAAGCACAGCAACGCCGCCGTGATCAAAAACAACAATTGATCCAGCGTCAACGACAACGGTGCCAGCACAAACCGCGACCGTCCCCCCATGTACGCCCGCGCCGGCATCGCATTCACCAACGCCGGCACCGCGCCCAGCGACCCCACCCCCCCCATCTCGCGCGGAACCGCCACCCGCGCCGGCCATTTGCTCGTACCCTTGCCCATCGTCACCGGCATAATCGCCTCATAAAAACCCTATTCCCGTTTATTCGGCCTTATTCGCGCAATTCCTGCACATATTATCAGGCCCCCTCCCCACTGAACAGTTGCCCCACCGTCCAAATGTCACACAATGTCACATTTAAAATCTCCAACATCCCAATCCAAAATGTGGCCCCCAGTGTGACCCCCCAAATATAGCCCCCCCAATGTGACCCTCAATGTGCCCCCCTAATGTGGCACGGCGGCCCCCCGCCGTGATCTTTCCAATGGCCTCAATGGCCATTGGAAAGATGCTCGAACCACCCCAACCCCCACCCTCCCCACCTCACCCCTCCCAAAAAGTCCAAACTTCCCTTGCATCCCCCAAAACCCGAGGTACATTCTCGGCAGCAGTACCGTTGAGTCACGAAATCCAAAATTAACCAGGGTCGCATTGCGCCCCACCTACACCCCATTTGTTAAAAGAGAAAAAACCATGCTCAAGACCCAAGCCCTCTGCGCCGCCGCCTCCTGCCTCATGCTCACCGCCATTTCCCACGCCAGCACCATTTTTGTCCCACCTCCCTCCCCCACCGACCCCATCATCAATCCCGAAAGCCAATTCCACATCACCGCCGACGGCCAATACACCACCGCTCAAGAATGGTCCGACGTCCACCCCGCATGGTTCAATTCCACCCCCGCTGGCGGAGCCGTTCCCGTCCTCCCCAACGCTGCCAACGCCAACAGCCTCCTGTTCGCCGCCATCGCTCAGGGTGTCGTATCCGAGCCGCCCGAACTTTATCTCATGTACGATTACCTCGCCCGCACCCAGCAGACCTTCGCTCCCGGCGAATTTATCGCCTCCGTCTCGTTCCCCTTAAACGTCCCGCAGGGCAATACCACCGTCAGCAAAACGATCACCGTGAATTTCAATGCCCCCTCAGCCATCAACCTGACCGCAAATGTCATCTCCTCCCCGACCTCCATCCCCGTCAATGTCTCCATCGACCTCCACGACGGCTCCGGCCCCCACCTCCCCGCCGAGTTCGACATCGACGCCGCCGTCGGCTTCGGAACCACCCCCACCAGCATCGTCGGAGCCGGCAGCCCCTTCGCCACCACCAACCACATGCTCATCGAATTGGGCGTCCCCCTCCTCATCCCCGCCAACTTCGGCTCCGCCTTCCCCACCGACGGACTCGCCGGTCCCAAAGGCAGCGGCTACTCCCCTGACCCCGCATTCTGGGGCTCCAACATCTCCAACGACCAAATCGACCCCCCCGCAAGCTCCGCATTCTTCGACATCCTCCCCAACGGCTCCACAATGGTCCTCCCCGCCCCCTCTCCAGAACCCACCAGCCTCGGCCTCCTCACCCTCGGCACCCTCGCCCTCCTCACCCGCCGCCGCCGCGCATAAACTCCAAAAAAGAAGAACTCACCGCCAACCCCAAAAAAAACGCCCGACCGCCCCCGCGCTCGGGCGTTTTCTATTGACGCCCACCTCCCTCCCCCCGGAGTTCATGCTTCAGCATGTTTTTCCAGAAAGCCCCGACACCCTTCCCCAATCCCCAAAAAATCCCCACCACCCCAAGATTTTCTTCGTGTCTTCGTGTCTTCGCGCCTTCGCGTTAAATCTTTTAAGCACCAACTCATCATACCTCCATCGCCGCGCCCACCCCAGCCCCCACATTGCCTGGAATTTTCCCGAAGGTTACGATGCACCCATATCCCCTATCATCATCTCACCAGGCAGGAGGCGTTGTGGCTGAGAATAATTCCTCGCGAATCTTCCTCATCGGAGCCGTCGTCCTCGGCGTCCTGGCCACCGTCATGGCCTTCATGTTCATTCAGAACTCCGCCGCCGTCGACCGCGGCCCCAAGGTCCACATCGTCGTCGCCGCCGTCGACCTCAAACCCAACGCCTCCATCAATCCCGACCGCGACCTCCGCGTCGAAGAAATCCCCGTCAAATTCGCCAGCCTCGCCGGCCAGTCCCTCGATCCCGACTCCCGCGCCACCTACAAAGGACAACGCGTCAATCGCCGAATCCTCGCCGGACAGCCCATCTTTCTCGCAGACCTCTCCGCCGGCGGAAGCCTCGACCTCAAAGAACCCTACCGCGCACTCACAATCCCCGCCGACGCCGGCCTCGTCATCCCCGGCGACCACGTCCAAATCCTCGTCTCCAGCCCCGAACCCATCGCTCCCGCCCAGCCCGGAATGGCACCCACCCCCAAGGCACTCAACAACGCAACCCTCATCAGCGGCGGACGCGCCTACCGCGTCCTCGCCGTCGGCGGCTCCCTCAGCCGAACCCGATCACAGGCCACCAACGCCGATCAATTTGAAAACTCCGCCGGCGGATCCAAACTCGTCACCCTCGAAGTCACCGCCGACCAGGCCAAAGAAATCGTCACCGCCATCAGCACCAGCGCTCAACGAAACATGCTACTACTCTGTCCTACAACCCCCGCATCAACCGAACCAACACCCTAAAGCCTCTTTGAGAACTGGATGTTTCCGAGCCGCGCCCGTGAGGAAGCGGTTTTCACGGCGCTTATAATCACCGCTTCCCTTGCTTCTCAAACGGGCGTTCAACAATTCCGCCATGCAGTTCAACCTGAGCGAGTCCCCACCATGCGCGTGCTGGTTCAAAACACCCTGACCAATCGCCAATGGGTCGCCTTCGACGGCCCAGCCGGCTTCTCCGTCGGCCGCGATCCCAAATGCGAAGTCGCTCTCGATTCCCGCTTCGTCTCCAGCACCCATCTCCGCGTCGAACGCTCCGAAATCGGCTGGGAAGTCGAACTACTCCCCAACGTCAGCCCCATCGAAATCAATGGCAACGAAGTCGCCGCCGGTCAAAAAGTTCAATTCCGCGAAGCCGCTTCCCTCAAAATCATGGAGTTCGTCCTCACACTCGAAGACGCCCAGCAGGTCGGCCCCAGCGGCGAAGCCGAGGAACAACTCACCGATCTCCTCAACGTCCTACACGCAAACGTCCTCCGACGCCTCGACCTCCGCCTCGGCGCCATCACCTCCACCGACATCTCCCAGCATCGCACCGACCAGCTCAACAAAATCATCGACACCCTCCTCCTCAACGACTTCCGCCGCGAAGTCTTCGAGTCCGAACTCACCCAACTCCTCCTCCGAATCGCCATGCGCGCCCGCGTCAACAGTTGGCTCATCCATAAACAAACCCAGGAAAAAACCATCGCCGCCGAATGGCACGGCCTTGGCGAAAATACCGAACTCGAAGGACCCGTCGAAGCCATCGTCCTCAAACTCGTCAACAAGGCCGGCATCTACACCGGCAAACCCATCCCGCCAAACGCCGACGAACTGATCGACCGCGTCTTCTGGGGCACCGTCGACGCCATCATGGCCGACGTCCTCGAAAACATCCGCACCTACGTCATCATCTCCTACATCAAGAAAACCCTCTACGACATCATCTTCGGGCTCGGACCTCTCGAAGATCTCCTCCGCTCACCCTCCATCACCGAAATCATGGTCGTCAATCCACGCAACATCTACATCGAACGCAACGGCCGCGTCGTCAAAAATACCCCAGGCATTCCCCTCCGAAGAAGCCTGCCTCTCCATCATCGAACGCATCGTCGCCCCCCTCGGACGCCGCATTGATCGCACCCAGCCCCTCGTCGATGCCCGCCTCCGCGACGGCTCCCGCGTGAACGCCATCATCGAGCCCCTCGCCATCAAAGGCCCCTGCATCACCATCCGCAAATTCCCCAATTACCGCGTCAGCGTCGACGACCTCATGCGCTGGAACTCCATCACCATGCCCGCCGTCGCCCTCCTCAAAGCCTGCGTCCAATACCGCGCCAACGTCCTCGTCTCCGGCGGCACCGGCTCCGGAAAAACCACACTCCTCAACGTGCTCTCCGGATTCGTCCCCACCGTCGAACGCCTCGTCACCATCGAGGACTCCGCCGAACTAAAACTCCAGCAGGACCACGTCGTCTCCCTCGAAACCAAACCCGCCAACGCCGAAGGCACCGGCCAATACACCACTCGCGACCTCCTCAAAAACGCCCTCCGCATGCGCCCCGACCGCATCATCGTCGGCGAATGCCGCGGCGATGAAGCCGTCGACATGCTCCAGGCCATGAACACCGGCCACGCCGGCTCCATGACCACCATCCACGCCAACACCACCCAGGACGCCATCGCCCGACTCGAAACCATGGTCCTCATGGGCTCCGACATTCCCCTCGCCGCCGTCCGCCGCCAGATCGCCTCCGCCATCCACCTCATCGTCCAACAAGAACGCCTCCCCAGCGGCCAACGCCTCGTCTCCCAAATTTCCGAAGTCATCGGCCTCCACCCACTCTCCGGCGAAGTCGAAACCCGCGACATCATGCGACTCGTCTACCTCGCCGACGGACACCGCGCACTCAAAGCCACCGGCTACATGCCACGCTTCCTCGGCGAAATGGTCGAAAAAGGCCTCCTCAAATTGGACACCTGGTTCGAAGCGGTGAAAGCCTCATGAAAAGCACGAACAACGCAGCACGAATGACGTTGCACCGGTGCCATGGTTCTGGGGCAACCTCGGCCCCACAACCACGCCTCCGAACAACTCCTCATCACCTTCCACCCCCTCACTCCCCACGTCAGCAGTTTCGTCATTCTAACCTTCATCATTCAAATTTGATTCATCATTCCTGCTTCGTCATTCGAATTTTGCAGGGCATCGTGATAGCGCGCCACCAACTCTGCGCATGTCTCACCGCTGTATACCTCCTCACCCTGACCTCCCCCTCCCGCGCCGCCTCAACCACCCAACCCCACGACCTCCTCGCCGGCATTCCCCTTGGCCCGGACACCACCCTCGTCACCGGCCCCCGCAACCCTGACGGCACCATTAACTACGTCGCCGCCGCCAATGCACAACAGAGTGCTTTTGTTCGGCAAGACAACGCAGTGAAGATTTTTCTCAAGATCGTTCCACGAGGAAATCCGCCTTACGATATTCCCGCCGAACTCTATGCGAACTTGGAAGAGCCACTGCCTAAATCGAACGCGGCCTCCTATACGATGTTCGGTGACTGGCTATCCGCCATCCCAACGAAAAAGCGATGGCCGGAGAAACTCAATGGAGCAACCGCGTATTTGACGTGGAACACAAGCCTTGGACGAAGGGCGAAAACCCCGTGATAGCCCATTGGCTGCAAGACCAACAACCCTACATCAACCTTCTGAAATCCGCCGCTGAATGCAAAAACTACTATCGAGCCTTTCATTTCGCGCGAACAACCGCCGAGCATGCTCCGAGCACTCATATCCTCACTCCAATTACGCACCACCTCCGTAACACTCGCATTCATTGCGGAAATCTACGGCGAGATTGGCGAGGGCAATAAAATCCAAGCTGCCCACGATCTTCGCACGCTTGCTCAACTAGCGATTGTTACCAGTAAATCGCACTCGGATATACAGAATCTCGGCGGAGCCATGACCTACATTCGTGCGATGCAGGCTTATCGTTATCTCACACTTCAGTCCATGCTCGATGAACCGGCAATCGACATGCTCACCAGGGATTTCCCGCCCGCCTACTCTTCCGGAAATTCTGACCCCTACGAAAAGTTCTTCGCGCTGGACACGGTCATGCAGGCCATCCGCGGCGATGAACAACCTCTTCTACGGGCAATGGCGGTGGAGTTCGATCCATCTGTCACCATCGATCACGGCGATTTGCAGCGGGCGAATTGGACCATCGTTTTACGAACCGTTCTTACCCGCCTGAAAGAGTTCGACAAAGTATTGGCATTGCCACGCGCCGGCGCAATAAGGCAATCGCTCGGCTTGCCGCCGACGATGAAAAGGACGGTCTGCCCTCCAGTGTCCTTGTCTCCTTGAAATTTGATCCAGCAAATAATCGGACGCTCTTTGAATCATTTCTGAAGCGTCGCTCTGAAGAAGGACTTGATGACTATTCCCGCCGGATAGCCAAGTTATTCAGTGGGGATGCCCGGACTGCCTTGCGCAAACAAACCTTTTTCAGAGACCTGCTGCCGAACGCGCATTGACCGAGACCTGTATCGCCCTTGCAAAATTCCATCGCGCTACCCGAGCTTGGCCTAACTCTCTCGACGCCCTCGTCCCCGCTTATCTCTCCGCAGTCCCCCTCGATCCCTTCTCCGACGACCCCCTTCACTACCATCGCACAGGTGACGACTTCATCCTCTACAGTGTCGGCCTCAACGAAAAAGACGATGGCGGAAACCGCGATGGCAAAGGCGGCACTGACGATATGATCGTCACATCAAAAAAACCGGCTGATGATTAACTCTTAACGTCTTCCTATATCATCGGTCATCGTTCTGGATCCGATTGTTCCCTCAAGGCGCCCCATGATCCTCCTCCTCCCCATCGCCGCCCTCCTCATGGGCCTCGCCGTCGCCCTCGCCCTCTGGGCCGGCCGCGCCTGGATCGCCGCAAAATTCGCCCGCGACACCGCCTGGATGCACGAAACCTACCTCCGCTTCTCCCCCACCCCCATCAACGCTCGTGCATACATGCTCGCCTACTACGCCGCATTCCTACTCCTCCTCCTCGCCCTCCTCGCCCTCGTCCCCAACCCCCTCATCGCCTTCGGCTTCTGGGCCATCGCACTCTTCATCCCCAAACAACTCATCGAAATGGCCTGGCGCAGCCGCATCAAAAAAATCGACGGCCAAATCTCCCAATGCGTCGCCTCCCTCGCCAATTCCATGCGCGCCGGACTCACCCTCGTCCAAGGCGTCACACGCCTCGCCGAACAAGCCCCCGAACCCATCAAAGCTCGAATTCCAAATCATGGCCAACCAATACGCCTACGGCGCCGACATGGAAACCGTCCTCCGAAACATGAAATCCCGCCTCGACTCTCCCCAACTTCAACCTCTTCGCCTCCGCACTCCTCCTCAACCGCGAAATGGGCGGCGACATTTCCGAAACCCTCACCCGAATCTCCAAAAGCCTCGACAAACTCCGCGAAATGCGCAAAACCGTCGAAGCCCACACCTCCGAAGGACGCACCAATATCAAAGTCCTCCTCGTCGCCCCCGTCTTCATGCTCCTCCTCATGCGCACTCGTCGATGCGCAAGGACGTCATGCTCCTCTTCACCACCAGCCCAGGCATCGCCATGCTGACCATCGCCGTTCACCCTCTCAGCCGGCTCCGGCGTCTACTTGGCCAAGCGCATCACCCAGTCCGAGATTTGACGAAAGCCCGTCAAGCGACTCTCCATGCCCACCATTCTCAATCTTCTCGCCGCCGGCCTGTTCGGCACAGCCGTCGCCCTGCTCGCCCTCGCCGCCTACAACCTCGTCCAAAAACAACGCGGCATGCCGCGTCGCCGGCGCCCCCTCACCTCCATGCGCCGCGCCGAAATGCGCGCATCGCCATGGCCGGCTCCCCTCTCTTCCGCCTCTCCCTCCCCTTCATCTCCTCCGCCGCCGGAACCATCGAACCGCCTCGGCATCGAACCCCTCCGCCAATACGTCCACGAACCCTACGTCCGCGCCGGATACCCCGGCGGACTCGACGACGACGAACTCGTCGCCACCGGCACCCTCCTCTCACTCATCTTCACCCTCCTCATCGGCTTCCTCTGCGTCTCCCTCTTCGGAGTCATGCTCGCATGGCTCGCCCTCATCGGCCTGCCCCTCGGGTTCTTCGCCCTCGTCGCTCACCTCAAATCCCGCGCCGCGAACGCGAAGTCGCAATCCTGCGCGCCATGCCCTACGCCATCGATCTCCTCGTCCTCATGCTCCGCTCCGGTACCTCCCTCCGCATCGCACTCGGCCGCGTCATCGAAGACTATCAAACACCATCCCCTCGGCATCGAACTCGGCCAGGTCGTCGCCGAAATCGACGTCGGCTCCCCACGCACCGAAGCCTTCAAAAAAATGGCCGAACGCCTCAAAATCCCCGACATCACCGCACTCGTTGACGCCATCGTCCAGTCCGAAGAACTCGGCTGGCCACTCGCCGACACGCTCGAACGCCTCGCCGACCGCATCAACGCCGAACGCATCCTCAACGCCCAGGCAACCGCCGGTGCCGCAGGCGTCTACGTCATGCTTCCCTCCACCTTCGTCCTCCTCTCTGCCGTCCTCTTCCTCTTCGCCCCATTTATCGTGAAGTACCTCGTCACCGGCACCCTCATGGACTGAACCACCCTCAAGGACCCCTCATGGACTGTCTCATCAAAATCATCAAAGGCCCCGGCGAAGGCGAAGAGTTCCACTGCTCCACCGCCGAAACCGTCGTCGGCCGATCCCCTCGCTCCCACGTCCGCCTCGCAAGCCCCACCGTCTCCTTCGAGCACGCCGTCATTCTCCGCGCAGGCGACGACTTCTTCGTCGAAAATCTCTCCGCCGGCGGAACCTTCGTCAACGACGAACGCATCTCCGGCCGCGTCCGCCTCCGCGCCAAAGACCGCCTCCGACTCGGACAAGACACCGTCCTCCGCGTCGAAGCCGTACCCGCCGGTGCCGGCGACCCCGGCCGCCGCCGACTCCTCATGGGACTCGTCCTCCTTCTCGTCCTCACCCTCATGATCGTCGTCATCTGGGACCCAATCAGCGCCAGAACACAAAATCTCAACTGGACCCGCGTCTACGCAAAACTCGATTCCTTCGTCCATTCCGAAGTCGCCGCCGGAATACTCCCCACCGAAGCCGAAACCCACATGCAAAAAGCCTGGCGACTCCGCTCCGCCGGCGACCCCGCCTCCGCCGCCGCCGAATGGCTCCGACTCCGAATCCTCCTCTCCAGCCTCGAAGACAAAACCGCATTCCAGGCCGCCTCCGACTCCAATCGCCGCGCACTCGCCGACCTCCTCCAACCCAAAGACCACGCCCCCGAACCCACACCCGACGACCTCGGCGCCGCCCTGATACAATTCCTCGATCAAATGCGCAAAAGATCAACACCCACGCATCATCCCCAATCTTCAACAGAGGTTCACCGTGGCCGCTAGAACAATCGACCGTTTCATCCTCAAGGACATCCTCTCCGACGGCAGCGCCGGCACCGTCTATCGCGCCGAAGAAATCCTCCCCGGCGACAACAAACGCCCCGTCGCCCTCAAAGTCCTACCCCCAATCAACCCCAACGACACCCAACAGTCCGACCGTTTCTACAACGAAGTGAAAGTCCTCGCACAACTTGCCGTCCACCCCCACGTCGTCACCATCTACGCCATGGGACTCACCGACAATTACCCCTGGCTCGCAATGGAGCACGCCCACGCCACCCTCGCCGCCAAAATCAGCGAACACCCCCTCGACCCCGCCGAAATTGCAAAAATCCTCCAACACCTCGCCCGCGGACTCCTCGCCATGCACTCTCTCAAACCACCTCTCATCCACCAGGACCTCAAGCCCTCCAACGTCCTCATCGACATCGTCGGAAACTACAAAATCACCGACTTCTCTCTCGCAACCGTCGTCGCCGCAAACCGCACCCACGGCCTCGCCACCGTCCGCTACGCCGCCCCCGAACTCCTCACTTCCGAATTCGGCAAAGTCGGCCCTGCCACCGACCTCTACGCCCTCGGCCACATCGCCTACGAACTCGCCCTCGGAACCCGCCAACACATCAAACAATTCCCCGCCGTCTTCGAAGGCAACTCCTCCAAAGAGCCACCCCCCAACAAATGGATGATGTGGCACGCATCCATCAACACAACACCCCCCACCGTCCAGGAAGTCCGCAAAGAATTCCCCCCCGCCTTATCCAATATCATCGCCCGCCTCATGAACAAACCCGTCGCCCAACGATATTCCTCCGCCGCCGAATTACTCGAAGACCTCTCCCACGCCCAGGAAGAAATCAACACCCCAATCGCACACGCCCCCACCCCCACAGCCCGCACCTCGACACCCGCTCCTCCCGCCACAACCAACCCCACCGCGTCGACATCACCACCCTCCCCTCTCCCTGCTACACCCTCACCAACCGCCGAAGCCGCACCCGCCCAAAAGCCCACAGCCCCCTCCATCCGCTACTGGATCCGCTCCCGCGGAAAAGTCACCGGCCCCTTCGACTTCCCCACCCTCCAACGCCACGCCAAACAAGGAACCCTCTCCCGCTTCCACCAAGTCAGCACCGACCAACTCACCTGGAAACCCGCCTCCGAAATCGAAGCCCTCTACGGCCCCACCATCGTATAAATTCCCCCTTCCCCGGAGTTCACGCTTCAGCGTGTCTTCACCAATCCCCCTATCACAACACCCCCAAAAAAACGCGGCACTCCAAATGTGCACCCCAAAATGTGGCACGGCGGCCCCCCGCCGTGATCGATCCACAGCCCTCGCACGGGCTGTGGATCGATGCAATGTGCGCGCAAAACAAAAACATCCCCCTTTAAGCAACCCACTCCCCCAGTGTAAGATACGCAAAACAACAATCACCACGGCCCCCCCTGCCGCCTTGGAGGAATTCGGTGACCAACACACTAACCACCCGCTCTTCATCCCCCCTATCCGACAGCCCCACCGACCCACTCCCCGAAAACTCCCAGATCCCCCTCGTCAAACGGGTCACCTGCCCTCACTGCTGGTTTGAATTCCGCCCCGAACAAATCCTCTGGGTCTCCCAGCACGAAGAACTCATGGGCGACCCCGTCCTCAAGGAAGAAGCCCTCCGCTTCCTCCCCACCCGTTTCACCGTCGAAGGCCAGGCCCTCGACGCCCGCGGCATGGTCTGCACCGCACTCGCATGCCCCGCCTGCCACCTCGTACTCCCCCGCATCCTCATCGAAAACGAAGTCACCTTCATCAGCATCATCGGTTCCGCCGGCTCCGGCAAATCCAACTTCCTCGCCACCATGACCTGGGAACTCCGCCAACGCCTCGCACGCGATTTCGCCATCATCTTTGCCGACGGCGACAAGGAAGCCAACTGGATCCTCAACCGCTACGAGGAAACGCTCTTCCTCCCCGAAGACCCCGAACGCCCCGTCGTCCTCGACAAAACCCGCACCCAGGGCGACCTCTACCGCTCCGTCACCATCGGCGGCCAGGAAACCCAACTCCCCAAGCCCTTCCTCTTCAGCCTCCATCCCGCCGCCGACCATCCCCGCGTTGCCATGCGCGCCGAGCTCGGCCGCATCGTCTGCCTCTACGACAACGCCGGCGAGCACTACAACGTCGGACAGGACACCGCCCTCAGCCCCGTCACCCGGCACCTCTCCCGCTCCAAAGTCCTCATGTTCCTCCTCGACCCCACCCAGGACCCCCGCTTCCGCGCCAAGTGCAAAGGCGTCTCCGCCGATCCCCAAATCGTCGAACCCGTCCAAACCGTCCGCCAGGAAACCATCCTCTCCGAAGCCGCCATCCGCTTCCGCAAGCACGCCGGCCTCAGCGCCTATCAAAAATGCGACCGCCCGCTCCTCGTCCTCGTCGGCAAAAGCGACATCTGGGCGCCCCTGATCCCCGACGAAGATTTAATCTCCGAGCCCATTGTCCGCGACGCTGGCGGTACCGCCGGAACCTCTCATCTCTCCGTCCTCGACCTCGACCGCATCGAACGCATCAGCCGCAAAGTCCGCCAACTCCTCCTCGAGCTCACCCCCGAAGTCGTCAGCAATGCCGAAGATTTCTCCGACGAAGTCTTCTACATCCCCGTCAGCGCCCTCGGACACTCCCCCGAAAAATACCCCGACCGCAACGGCCTCCTCATCAAACCCAAAGACATCCAACCCCGCTGGGTCACCATCCCCCTCCTCTACAGCTACGCCCGCTGGGCCACCGGCCTAATCGCCGGCGTCCGCACCCCAAAATAACCCCCACTCCAACATTCCGTAGCGGACCCCCATTCAACGCCCACTGCCCACAGGCAGTGCGGGCACCGCGCATCAACACTCTACGTCTGCATCCTCCCAACCAATCCCCACCCGCTCCCGCCTGTGCGCACAGCCCCCACCCCAAAAAACCCCCTCAAAAAAAATCCCCCACCCACAACCTCCACAACCACAACCCCTAACAAAAAATTCACATCCACGTGTGCGCACAAACTCGGCGCACCGCCCCTCTATAGAGGAGGCCCGCATGCCCACACTCCCCTTTCATCATTCAGAATTCATACTTCCTAATTCCCCACCCTCCCAACTCAAAAAAAAGTTCTCACAAATTTGCGCACCTCGCCCCTGTGATAATTCCAACACGTTGCAAATCCAAACTTTACACTCTCCAAAAAACCAAAAAAACATTTGCGCACCTGCCACACCCCTTTGAATTCAAAAATGACCGCAAAAAATGAGCACCAACCCCCTGAGATAACTCCAACCCCCTCCCCCTACACCTCTTACAAACTGCATTCACCCCCAAAAAACCATGAGCACCTGAATGAGCACCTGACCACCCCCTCCCCCCTCCCTTACACTCATAACCAACAACCCTCCGCTCCAGCAAAGACTCTTGGTGCCTTAGTGGTTAAACTCCCCCGCGCCCAAACAAATGCACTCACAAAACCCCACACATCACCCCGAACGGATGCTTTTGCAACCAGCCCCCAGTACAATGCGGGGCTCCCACGAGGCCCGCGAAATGGCCCCGAGTTTTTCTTCAGACTCCGTAATGAGTGCCCTATGCCCAATCAAAAACGCCGCGACGAACTCCGTAATATCGCCATCATTGCCCACGTCGATCACGGCAAAACCACCCTCGTCGATGCCATGCTCCGCCAGTCCGGCATGTTCCGCTCACAGGTCGATGTCCAACGACCTCATCCTCGACAACAACGCCCTCGAACGCGAACGCGGCATCACCATCCTCGCCAAAAACGTCGCCATGACCTACCCCGATGCCGCCGGCGTCACCCGCAAAATCAACATCATCGACACCCCCGGCCACGCCGACTTCGGCGGCGAAGTCGAACGCGTCCTCAAAATGGCCGACGGCGTCCTCCTCCTCGTCGACGCCTTCGAAGGCCCCATGCCCCAGACCCGCTTCGTCTTGAAGAAGGCCTTCCAATACCACCTCAAGCCCATCGTCGTCATCAACAAGATCGACCGCGCCGACGCCCGCCCCAACGAAGTGCTCAACGAAGTCTTCGACCTCTTCGTCGAGCTTGAAGCCGGCGACGACGCCCTCGATTTCCCCGTCATCTACGCCTCCGGCCGCGACGGCTACGCCCGCCTCGACCCCGCCGACACCGGCATGGACATGCGCCCCTCCTCGAAACCATCGTCACCAAGATCAAAGGCCCCGTCGCCGACCTCGAAAAACCCCTGCAGATGCAGATCACCAACATTGATTACAACGAATACGTCGGCCGTATCGGCATCGGCCGCATCTTCAACGGCGTCATCAACAAAGACCAGCAGGTCGCCCTCCTCAAACGCAACGGCAAAGTCGAAAAACACAAGATCGTCGACCTCTATCTCTTTGAAGGCCTCGGCCGGCGCAAGACACCCGCATGCCGAAGCAGGCGACATCTGCGCCGTCGTCGGCATCGAAGACGTCGACATCGGCGACACCATCGCCGACATGGAAAATCCCGAAGCCCTCCCCCTCATCGATGTCGATGAACCCACCCTCAACATGATCTTCAGCGTCAACGATTCCCCCTTCGCCGGCCAGGAAGGCAAGTTCGTCACCAGCCGCAACCTCCGCGAACGCCTCTACAAGCGAACTGCAATCCAACGTCGCCCTCCGCGTCGAAGACACCAGCTCCGCCGACTCGCTCCGCGTCTCCGGCCGCGGCCTGCTTCACCTCGGCGTCCTCATCGAAAACATGCGCCGCGAAGGCTTCGAGCTTCAGGTCTCCAAGCCCAAGGTCATCTTCAAGGAACTCAACGGCCACAAGTGCGAGCCCATCGAAATGCTCGTCATCGACGTACCCGAAACAGTTCGAAGGCGCCGTCATGCAGGCCATCGGCAACCGCCGCGGCGAACTCGTCAAGATGGACGTCAAGGGCAACCTGACCCACATGGAATTCTCCATCCCCGCCCGCGGCCTCATCGGCCTCCGCACCCGCCTCCTCAACGCCACCCAGGGCGAAGCCATCATGCACCACACCTTCCATGACTATGAGCTCCTCCGCGGCGGCCTCCCCGGCCGCCAGAACGGCGTCCTGATCTCCATGGAAAACGGCACCGCCAACCCCTATCGCCCTCGACAAACTCGCCGACCGCGGCATGATGTTCATCAAGCCCGGCGACGAAGTCTACGAAGGCATGGTCGTCGGCGAAAACAACAAAGACACCGACATGGTCGTCAACGTCTGCCGCGAGAAAAAACTCTCCAACATGCGCACCACCAGCAGCGATGACAACATCATCCTCAAGCCGCCCCGCGACATGTCCCTCGAAATCGCCCTCGAATACATCGAAGACGACGAACTCGTCGAGATCACCCCGAAGACGATCCGCCTCCGCAAACGCTACCTCAAGGAAAACGACCGCAAACGCTTCGGCCGCTCAAGCGAAACCGAATAAGTCACCTTACCCAAGCCCAGGGATCACAAAATCCCTGGGCCTTCACGGGGCGCATCAACACGGGAGCGCCAAACATGAACCGCATCGACGTACACTGCCACTTCCTCCCCGCCATCGACGACGGTTGCCGGGACATTGCCGAGAGCCTCGACTGCCTCCGCATCATGGTCGCCGCAGGCTACTCCAAAATTTTCTGCACCCCCCACGCCGGCTCCTCCGAATTCAGCGAACTCACCTGCGATGAAGTCGCCGAACGCGTCCGCACCCTCCACGGCCACGCCGTCGCCGCTCAAATCCCCATCCAACTACGCCCCGGCGGCGAGCTTCGCCTCAGCCCCCATATCGCCGAAGACCTCCTCCACTTCGGCGTCCCCACCTACGGCCATTCCGGAAAATACGTCCTCGCAGACCTCTGGGAACCCGAATGGCCCACATGGGCCAGCCGCGCCGTCGAATGGCTCCAGGCCCGCGGCCACACCGTCATCATCGCTCACCCCGAACGCATGCCCATGATGCGCGGCGACCCAGGCCGCATCGACGAAATCGCCAAACTCGGCGTCCTCTTCCAGGGAAATCTCGGCCCCATCGGCGGCGCGGACCCGCCCCAAATCGTCGCACTTGCTGAACGCTTTCTCATGGATGGCCGCTACTTCATGGTAGGCACCGATGGCCACCGCGCCTCGCACCTCACCACCCGACTCGCAGGCCTTAAACGCATCGAAGCTCTCGTCGGCCCCGAAAAACTCGAAGAACTCACCGTCACCCACCCCACACGCCTCTGGTCATAACCCCCTCCCCCCCCGCCCGCCGCCGCCCTCACTCCACAATCGGCCGCACCTCAATCTTCCGAAATTCCATCTCCGCCCCCTCACTCTGCAACCCAATCGTCCCCCGCAACGGCTCCACATCTGTCGCCACATTCTGCACCACCCCGTTCACCTTCACCGTGATCGTCCCATGATCCACCGTAGTCTCCACGACATTCCACTCCCCCATCGCCTTCTCCGAATTCGGCCCAATCTTCCGGATCAACGTATCATGATTCTTCGGCCGCACCGTCGTCCGCGCCGCATCCGTCGTCATCTTGAACTCCCCCTGATTCAGCAAATCACCAACATCCCCAAACTGTCCCTGCACCTGCACCGTCCGCGGCCACACCACATCCGGTCCCGTAATCCCCAACAAAATCCCCCCATTCCCCTTGCTCAAATGACGCTGCTCCACAGTCAAAACATAATTCGTGAATTCCCCTTTCCCCCGCAAATACCCCGCCGTAAACCGCGGCACCTGCGACTTCCCATTGAGATGCAACACCCCATCCTTCACCGTCCAAACATCCTCCACCTTCAGAGGAAGTCCCATCGGCTCGTTCGACTTCGGCACCGACGCCACCCACACCCACCCGTCAATATCCTTCCCATTAAACAACTGAATCGGATCGCCCAACTTCCCCGAGATCATTGGAATGACCGGCCCTGTCGTCTCCCCCGCAAACAACCCCGGAGCCGCCAACAAAAACGTCAACGCCGCCACATGACAAGAAAATAACCGCATACGCCGCTCCGCCAAAAAAATCCGCGAACCAAAACACTCCACCTTACAACCCCCGCGCATCCTGCAACCCCAACACCACATAACTCGTCACCAACACCGGATTCGATTCCATCCACCGATCCGCCGCATTTACAAACGACCCATCCGCATTCTGATGCGCCCCCATCGCCGCCTCAAACTCCTTCCGCCACTCATGCTTCACCCCTTTGGCATCCGTGATTGTGTCCTGCCCATACGCATGAAGCGCCGCCGCGAACGCATGATAGTAATAGTACAACCCCTGCGCATTGTTCAGCCCGGGATTTACATCCAGCGTGTAATTCCCCGTAATCCATCGCATCGCCGCCTGCACGCGCGGATCATCTTTCTTCACATCCGCATACAGCAAACTCTTCAACCCCGCATACGTCATCGACCCATACGTCGTCAGAATCGCATTCCCGTCCCGATCCATCGAGTCCGCCCCTTCCGATTCCCCATAAAAATTGTGCTTCGTATTGAACCCCATCGAATAAATAAATCCGCCATCAGTCCGCCCCTTCGCCCACGACTCTCCGTTCCCCTCATACGCCTGTTCGCGCGACATAAACACGATCGCATTCTGTATCGTCGGATCCGTTGCCGGCACACCCGACTCGCGCAGCGCCTCCACCGCAAACTGCGTATTCGACATATCCGGCCGCCGCCCCGGCTTGAGCTTCCTGCCCTCGCCATAACCCCACCCGCCAAACCACGGATGCTCTTTCGCAATTACCTTCCCATGATCATCCTTGGAAGCGCCATCCGCGCCCGCCTGAATCAATTTCAAAAAATTCTGTGCATCCGTAATCTGTTCCTTAAACCGCGCACGATCCGCCTCCGGCAACTTTGAAAGCGTCGTCAGCGTGATCGCGGTGTTATACGACGCATGAGAATCCACATAAAAACCCCCGTCCGGCTGATGCGTCGCCGCGATAAAATCAAGCGCCTTCTTCACTGCCGGCTCCCCCGTCGAATGCCCCGCCTGAATCAGCCCGCGCACCACCAGCGCCGTGACCGCCGGCCCCGCCTGCGGCAACCAGGAACCATCCGGCCCCTGGTTGGACAAAAGAAACTCAATCGCCTTCTTCTCCGCCCCCGTCTGCGGATTCCCCCCATTCGCCGCCAATGCATCCGTGCCCCCCAAAACCACCGCCGCCATCAACGCAATCGAAAAACAATGCCGACGCATGAATGCTCCTCCAAACAAATCGACCACTACCCTCAACGTTGCCGCCCCCAAGATACTGCTACGTGCCCGATATTGTATAACCGCGGAGTTCACGATTCAGCGTGTTTTCCAATAAAAAGCATAAGATAACGTTCCGCTTACCGACCCGCGGCATAAAGTGTCAGGCACCCTTTTTGGACCCGTGATTCCATGAGGTTGATATTTGGACCCTTTGATGGGTGCGTGTTAATCTACCGCGATGCGTGGATGGGTCGTGTTTATTTTCGTGGTTCTGCTTCTCGACGTGCCGGCTCGGGCTGATCGGGTTTTTTACGATGGGTTTGAGTATGCGGATGTAGTTGTCATTGGATACAAGAATGACCGGTTGGCGGTGACGCTGAAGGCTGGGGTCAAACTGTTGGAATTGGGGAAGGTGAAGTGGATCGCACTTGATGGTGCCGCTCAGTTTCGGGATGCGGAGGAAGCTCGCACGACGGACGTGAAAAAGTCGGCGGCCTTTTATCGAGACGCGATTCGAGCGTTGAATGATCCGGATCAAAAGTTGCTGGCGGAATTGCGAGCCGTGGCGCCGACGGATGCGGATGGAAAATATGTGGATGCGATCACGTGGTTCCTTGATGTCTACGCTGTCCATCCCACCGATGCGACGTGGAAATTGCATCCGACCCATATTCCCGCGCCGGGCTCGATGATGCTCACGGAAGCGGCGGAGCGAATTCAGTCGCGGCTGGCCGGCTTTGAATCGGAAGAAGCGAAAAAGAACCTCAAAACCTTGCAGCTTGAACTGTACAGCAAGGCGGGCGACCCGCGTGCGAACAGCCTGGTCAAGGAGTTGACGACGGGGATTGTGGAATCCGCTGAGCCCAAGCCGGCGGCGGCCGTGACGGAGGCGAGCGTCATCGAGCCGATTCAAAATGCGATTAAATCCAAGGACTATGCGGGCGCGATCAGACAAGCGGATGAATTGCTTCGGCGCGCCAGCGAGGAGACGGCGATCCGCGCTTATGAGCTCAAGGCGCTTGCGTACGAGGGCGAAAATAATCGAGACGCGGCGGCGGCGACGCTGCTGCATATTTCAGTGTTTTACCCCGCGAGCACGTCGGCTCCGACGGCGCTTCTTTTGGCGGCGGACCTTCAGAAACAGCTTCACCATGCGGCGGAAGCGAATCGACTTTACCGCGAAATCATGGACAAGTATCCGACCTCCCCGGAGGCGATTAAGGCCGCGGGTAAATAAAACTAGTGGACGATGACATATGAATTCGCGGGTAAAGCAAAACGTCGTCACGTTGCGACGGCGCTAAAATAGAATTGAATGACCCGGTCGTTCAAAAATTTGATGGGTCATTTGGGTTTTTCATTTGTCATTTACAAGAACAAGGGCCTTATGTTTCGCCGTTACCTCGTGCCTTTTAAGGCTCATCGTCTTCCGCATGTCCTCACAGATGCACTCGTCATTGGCGGGGGCGTGGCGGGGCTTCGTGCCGCTTTGGAGGCGGCGAACTATGGGGATGTTCTGCTGATCACGAAATCGGAATTGAAGGAATCGAACACTTATTATGCGCAGGGGGGGATTGCAACAGTGTCGACGTCGGTCGACTCGTTTGAATCGCACATTGCGGACACGATGACGGTCGCGTGCGGGTTGGGGAACCGCGCGGCAGTCGAAACGGTGGTGCGCGATGCGCCGGCTCGCATTCAGGAACTGATTGAGTGGGGCGCCAATTTTGACCGGGAAGTGGATGGCGCTCTTTCGATGGGCCGGGAAGGCGGACATTCGTACGCTCGCATTATTCATGCGCTGGGGGATGCCACGGGCCGGGAACTGGCGAACTCGCTGATGCGAAAGGTTCGGCAGCATCCGAATATTCAGATCATGGAGCATACGTTCGTGCTCGATCTCGTGACGGTGGATGGGGGCTGCCTGGGTGCGATCGCGTATCAAAAGGATCGCGTGAGCGGGCCGGGCGGGAGCACCGCGGGCGGCGGGGGCATTTTCATGATTTTAGGCGCAAGACACTGCTCGCGTCGGGGGGCGCGGGGGTTCTTTATCGCGAAACGACGAACCCCGCCGTCGCCACGGCGGATGGACATGCCATGGCGTTTCGCGCCGGGGCGGTGATGCGGGACATGGAGATGGTTCAGTTTCATCCCACGACGATCTACATCGCGGGGGCGACCCGCGCACTGGTCACGGAAGCCGTCCGGGGCGAAGGGGCGAAATTGATTGATAAAAACGGGTACCGCTTCATGGGTGATTATCACCCGCAGCTTGAACTTGCCCCGCGCGATGTCGTCTCGCGAGCGATGTTATCGCAGATGGTCAAGACTCAATTCACTCATGTATTCCTCGATGCACGCCACATGTCCGAGCAAGCGTTTCGCGAGCGATTTCCGGGCATCTACGACATGTGCATTTCCTTTGATGTCAATCCGGCGAAGCAACCGATTCCTGTTCATCCGTCCGCACATTACATGGTGGGCGGAGTCGTCACGAACCTCGATGGGCTCTCGTCCATTGAGAACCTTTACGCCATCGGCGAAGTTTCCAACACGGGGCTGCATGGCGCGAATCGCCTCGCGTCCAACTCGCTCATTGAAGCGCTGGTGTTTGGCAAGCGAGCGGGAGAACATGCGGGGCATCTCATTTCGGACGAATCTGAAGATTTGATCCCGCCAAAGCTGACGATTGAAGTGCCGCCTTCGTCCCGCACTGAGTTGGATACCGCGGATGTGCGGTCGTCGCTTCGATCGCTGATGTGGCGCAACGTGGGGATTGAGCGCAATGGCCCGCACCTTGATGAAGCGGGAGAGATTATTAACTTCTGGTCGCGGTATGTTTTGGACAAAACATTTGATACGCCGGCCGGGTGGGAGTTGCAGAACATGCTGGAAGTGGCAACGCTAATTGGCCGGAGTGCGAACCTTCGGACGGAGACGCGAGGGGTTCATTACCGGACGGATTTTCCGGGGTTGGATGATCAGCATTGGCGGCTGCATATTGATTGGCAGACGCAGAGGAATGCGCGACGCTGGCAGGGGTGCCTTCGTGATTTTTCCATACGTTAGCGCGGAGACGACTTCAATACCCAGGACTAATTATTTACGATAGGACGTAGTACATCGCATCGCTCCACAGCCCGTACGAGGGCTGCGGAGCGATCACGGCGGAGGGCCGCCGTGCCACATTAAAAAGAGGTTGGTTCAGCTTTTATTTTGCAAAAAAACGCTGAAGCGTGAACTCCGGGACTATAAAACTACGGCCATTTGCGTAGGTTAATGGTTCGCAATTGCGCAACCCAATCGCTGTACCCAAAACCCCATCCCCTATACCCTATAGCCTTTATCTCCCAACCCTCAAAGAGGCCCACAAATGTCCTTTAAACGCTCCCATTCCTGCGGTGTTCTTCGCAAGTCCGATGTTGGTTCTGAAGTGCGCCTTGCGGGGTGGGTGAATGCCTACCGCGATCATGGCGGCGTGGTCTTTATTGACCTTCGCGACCGGGCGGGAATCACGCAGGTGGTCTTTCATCCGGAGGCGGCGCAGGCGCATGAGATTGGGCGGGCGCTGCGGAACGAGGATGTTGTTTCGATCGTGGGGAAGGTTCGACCGCGGGATGAGGGGCGGACGAACCCCAAGATGCCGACGGGGGAAATTGAGATTGACGCGAGCGCTGCGGACTTGATCAACAAGGCAGACCCGGTTCCGTTTACGCCTTCGCAGCGTGACACGGTTTCGGAGGACACGCGGCTCAAGTATCGGTATCTGGATTTTCGCCGCAAGGAGATGACGGATGCGTTGGTCACGCGGCATAAGATCGTGAAGATCATGCGGGACTATTGCGACGAGCATGGCTTTTTGGAAATTGAAACGCCGATTCTTTATAAATCCACGCCGGAAGGGGCGCGGGAATTTCTGGTTCCGTCGCGGCTTCATGCAGGGAGTTTTTATGCACTTCCGCAGTCGCCGCAGCTTTTCAAGCAGGTGCTGATGGTGGGGGGATTGGAACGATACATGCAGATTGCGCGCTGCTTCCGGGATGAAGATCTTTGCGCGGACCGCCAACCGGAGTTCACGCAGCTTGATCTTGAAATGTCGTTTATCGATCGCGAAGAAGTGATTGAGTTGATCACCGGGTTGATCGTGCGGCTGTGGAAGCAGGTGCTGGGCATTGATCTGCCGGCGACGCTGCCGATCATGAAATATCAGGAGGTGATGGAGCGATTTGGCATTGACCGGCCGGATATGCGGTACGGGTTGGAATTGAAGGATGTGTCCGCGTGGGCGAAGACGACGGAGGCGACGGTCTTCAAAGGGGCGGTGGAAGTGGGGGGAAGTGTGAAACTGATTACGGTGCCCGGCGGCGGCGCGGCGCTGACTCGCAAGGCTCTTGATGTGCTGACTGAAGAGGCCAAGAAGTTCGGTGCCAAGGGGCTTGCGTATTTGAAGCTCGGTGGGGAAGCGGGTGCGGGGAAAATGAGCGGACCGGTGTCGAAATTCATTTCGGATGAAAAGCAGGCGGAACTGCGTCAGCTTGCGCAGGCGAATGATGGGGATGTCATTTTGTTTACGGCCGACAAGGAGGCGACCTGCTGGCGGGTGCTTGGGGAGTTGCGGCAGAAAATCGCGCGCGATCTGAATCTTATTCCGGAGGGCGTGCATAAATTCCTGTGGGTCGTGGATTTTCCGAGCTTTGATTACGACGATGCGGCCAAACGGCATATCGCGAAGCATCATCCGTTCACGGCACCGCTGGATGAGGATATTCCGCTGCTGGACAGCGATCCGACGAAGGTGCGCGCGAAGGCGTATGACATCGTGTTGAATGGAATTGAGCTTGGGGGCGGTTCGATTCGTATTCATCGGAAAGATTTGCAGTCGAAGATTTTTGGACTGCTGGGGATTTCGCCGGAGGATGCGCAGAAGAAATTTGCGTTCCTTTTGGATGCGCTTCGTTTTGGGGCACCGCCGCACGGTGGGATTGCGCTGGGATTGGATCGGCTGGTGATGCTGATGTTGAATCGGCAGAGCATTCGGGATGTGATTGCATTTCCGAAGACGCAGTCGGGTGCGGACTTGATGACGGAGGCACCGAGCCCGGTGGAGGCGAAGCAACTGGTGGAGTTGTCGATTGCGACGATTTTGCCAGTGAAGAAGGAAATACCGGCGAAGTTTTGATTAGGAAGAAAACTTGATGGGCCGCACTCGAATCCGGTCTTGCGATACGACAAGAAAATGACCTGGTGCTCGCTTCTCGACCTCGGGCCAATGCAGTTGTACGGCAGCTAATCGAACCATCGCGCCGGCTGATTTCATTCGAAGTAGAATTACCCCATCTGCTTGTAAATGACCATGAAAAATCAGCTCGCCGAAATCCATGTCCTTGGTCAATAGAATGCGGCCCTCCAAATTGGACCGCTTCAAAACATCTGAATCAATCGCGCCTTGCATCATTTCGCGAACGGAGAAGACATCGACTTCCCGGTCGCGAAGCCACGCGATGATATCCGCATCAATATTTTCGTCAGCGATAACTTTCATTGTCCGATGTTTGCTTCAAGGAATACGGTCTCATCCTGCCGAAGTGCGGCTGCCGCATAAGTCAATGCCGCTCGAATATCGTCTGCCTTCAAGTGTGGATACGACTTCAAAACTTGTTCGGGTGTATCCCCGGCGGCCATCTCTTCGAGGACGAGTTCCACTGAAATCCGCGTGCCAATAAAGACCGGCTTTCCTGAAAGTATTTTGGGATCCTGATGAATGTGATCCTGCCAGCGCATAGGGACTCCTTATTCAGGTGCCTGATTCTACCATAATGGATGGTCCACTACCCTCGTGGCGGGGAGTCGATGCGATTTTGGAATCGCCGATACAACGGAAAAATAAACCACATTCCGCCAAGCAGTACAACCGCGGACCCCGTGACGACAGCGGCGGGTATGACCGTCTGGAGAATGATTCTCGCGATCAAAAAGAAATCGACGCAGATTCCGAGCATGAGAAAAAAGAGGCCAAAGCTTAGCAGCCAACTGGCAAGACTGACGAAAGTGTTTGAGATGCTTCTGGTCTCCGCGATGCGATGGTATGCGGCAGGGGCGAGAAGACACGCGATGGCGAGCACAATGAGTCCAACGGATGCAAGGTGCGCGCAGCGTTCATGCTGGCTGAGTTTTTCCGAGAACCCATTATTGAAGACGGCGATCAATTGAAAGCCGAAGATGGCTTGAATGCCGGGGAGGACCATGCGGCATTCTTCGAGGAGGTGGGAGACGGTCTTTTCAAGTGACTGCGGCTCATGGGGTCCGCTTGGAGCGGCGGAATGGTACGCGGTCGTCATCGTTTTCCTCCCTTATGTTTTGCGTGTGCGATCCCCTTCTTCACGGCGGCTTTGGCAGCCTTTGGACCGCGGAAGCCGAGCGGTTTGAACTTCTTCCCCGCGAGTTGATTGTATGAAACGAAGAAGGCTTGGATCTCTTCACAAAGGTTCGAGGGAAGCTCTTTGACGGAGGAATAATCCGCGTATCTCGTGGATTCCACGGCGGCGGCAATGAGGCGGTCATTTCGCACGGTTTCTTTGCCTTCGGTTTGTTTCGCTTCGAGGACGCCCAGAAGGCGAGCCTCAAGGTGACAGCCCGTAAAAGTCGGGCAATCGTGGAGAAGCAAAACGTCCAGAGGATCGCCATCCTCACCGGTCGTGCCGGGCACATATCCGAAGTCGTAAGGAAACAAGGAGCCGCAAGGCATGGCCTTTTTTAACGTGAAAACATGAAGGTCGGGATCGAATGCGTACTTATTGCGACTGCCTTGGGGGGTTTCAATGATGACGTGAATGTTTCCCGAATGTTGATCTTGTGCCGGGGTTTTTGTTCCGAACGTATTTGCCATATGCCCTCCTGTCAGTGTTCGGTGAGGACCGTGTAAATCTGGTAGGTTTCGGTGGCAATTGCCGTGCCGATTAAGTGGAGATGGAGAGGACATGGCCAAAACATCGGAGCATCTGGCCGAAAGGCGGCACGTAATTTGCGGTGGGTTAGTTTGATTTGCTCGGATTTTTGGAGCAATGAAGAGGGGGGTGTTATTGCCGGTCGTGGGCGTGGCGGATGATTTCGCCGTGCATAAGGTAGACGACGTCTTCGGCGATGTTGTTGCAGTGGTCGCCGATGCGTTCAAAATTTTTCGCGACCATGATGAGGCCGAGATTGCCGGGCACGCTGCCGGCTTCTTCTTCCATTTGGAAGGAGAGGTCCTGCATGATCTGGCTGTTGAGGGCGTCGACGACGTCATCGGCGCGGCAGATTTCGTCGGCGAGTTTTGGGTCTTTCGTGGAGAGACACTTGACTGTGTCCTGGACCTGTTTGAGGGCGGCTTCGGCGAGGAGGCGGGCATCACGCGGGACATCGACTCCGGCCTGGAGGATTCGAGGGACTTGCTGGGCGACGTTGACGGCGCAGTCGCCGATGCGCTCGAGGTTGGCGTTGATCTTGACGATGCCGAAGACAGCGCGGAAGTCGGCGGCGGCGGGATGGTGGAGGATCATGAGGTTGATGGCCTGGCGTTCGATCTCAACGTCTTCGTCGTCGATTTTTTGTTCGCCGTCGAGAACTTTTTTGGCGGTGACGGGGTCCAGTTTGATGAGCGCGTCGGCAGCCATGGCAACGGAAAGTTGCACCATTCCAGCCATGCCGAGGCATCGCCCCTGTAAATCTTCCAGCAATTTGTCGAACGCTTGATGCGACACCGCGGACTCCTTTCCCTTATGGGGTTATCGCTGCACTATTAACTCTCGGGTCCTCTTAGGCAATCGCCAGCGGAAAGATTAACCTGAAATGCCGTGGGATGCCGCTACGGGCGTCCCGGCGACCGCTGGTGCCTGGGGCGTCCACGGCACGCGGCGATCGCGCCGGATCCAGTAGATCCAATAAATTAGAGCGGGAAAGAACATCAGCAGACTGTAGATCACGCCGGCTCCGACGGTCGCGTGAGTACCGGCCAGCGCGGAGTCTCCGACGCGGAACTGTTCGCCGATGATTCGCATAATGGGGTAAAAGGTGAGGAAGGCACCGCTGGCCATGCCGTCCTTTCGCCAGAGGCGGCCGATGGTCCAGCAGATCAGGAAGAGGACGACGCCTTCGAGCAATGCCTCGTACAACTGGGAGGGATGGCGAGCGGGAAGGATGGTGTCGAACCATTGCCGGAGGAGGTCGACGAGACCATCGTGTCCGTGCTGCCACCACGCGCCGAGGTCGGAGGGGGTAATGTAGGATGGGTCGGTGGTGATGTGGGTTGCGATGATTTGTTTGATGTCGGCGAGTTGGACAGGGCTGTTGTAGTTCAACTCTCCGTACTGCTTCAGGAGGATGTCGCGGAGGTCGCGATGATCAATGTTATTGAGAAAGTCGCGGACCTCCTGGGGGGTGAGGTCCTGCCAGTGTTGTCCAATGTAGGTGGCAACGGCGTTCTGCATCTCCATGAGTCAGGGGCGGTGACCTCAACGGTGCCGTTGGTGGGCGCGTAAATTTCGCTGGGGAATTTGACAGCCCAGGGCACGTTGGAAGGGTGGCCATAGAGTTCGCCGTTGATGAAGTTGGCGATACGTCCGAAGAAGAGGCCGATGGGAACGACCATGCAGGCGGCGTCGCCGATGTTGATGGGGGAGACTTTGTATTTTCGGGCAAACCAGAGGAGTGTGAGGATGCTGAATACGACGCCGCCGTGGGCGGACATGCCTCCCTCGTTGACTCGCAGGAGGCCCCAGTATGGAAAGGAACTGCTGAAGGACCAGAGCAGCGGGGTGGTTCCGTGGCTGATGGCGGTGGGCACATCGTAAAAGAGTACATAACCGAGCCGCCCTCCGATGAGGACACCGAAGATGCAGCCGTTCAGGACGAGGTCCGGGACCCTTTCGGGAGCGAGGCGGAGCATTCCGTCGCGCGACAGTTTTTGAATTAACAGGTATGCGCCGAGGAAGCCCATGAGGTACGCGAAACCGTACCATCGCGGCTGAATTGGTCCAAGATTCACGATAATTGGATTTAGATGGTGTACGTAATAAGCGAGTGAATTGAGCATCCGACCGGCAACCTCCATGGCGATTTTCCCCCTCCGGGGTCTTGCGAATAGTAGCGGAACCTCGGCGATTCACAATCTTTCATGCCTGAGCAGCGCCGAAAAAAGTCCGATAAATTGTGGAAAAAGATGGTAATTCACGGCGGTATTGGGTGTAGTGAGAGAGGATGGGGAAAGTTTCGGCTTTTTCAAGGGGATTTATGATGCGAACTCTTCATCATTCACATGCGTTTGGAACGGATGAACTTCAAGCCATCGCGGCGGGGCAGCAGCCTCGGTCGATCGATGACATGGAGTTTCTGGAAACGCTCGCGGGGCGGCGATGCCTGCTGATGCCGCCCTGGATTTACCACATTGAGCGCGATGGGCATCTGAAAAAGTTGACACCGGTGCAATATGGCGAGGATTACAACCTCGACAAGGCATCGATACTATTGGCGGTCATGCAGAAGTTGTCGCCGGTGCATTAAGGGGCGGTGCTTCCTTGACGAGAATGGCGAAATAACCGCCATCGTGGGCTGTGTCCGCGCGCGTGGTGAGTGCGGGAAGCGTTGCCTCCTGCTCGGCGACGCGGAGAGCGCCCGGGAGGCCCGCAAGGAAGGCGGCGACGAGCGATTCGTTTTCGGCGGGGTCGAGGGAACAGGTGGAATAGATCAGCGTTCCGCCCGGCGCGAGCAGACGAAATCCCTGCATCAGCAATTGTGTTTGCAGTGTGTGGAGCGCGGTGTGGTCGAGCGAAGGCCACCGCCAGCGGGATTGGACGCGTTTGGCCATGACGCCGGTATTTGAGCAGGGGACATCGACGAAGACGAGGTCGAATTTTTCGGTGCCCGGGACGCCGGCGGCGATGGTCGCGGCGGGGGTGATCGTGATATTTTTCTGACCGATTTGCGTGGCGCGGGCGGCAAGGCGTTGGAGTTTCACATCGTCGATATCGGCGGCGATAACGGTTGCACGGGGAAACGCGCGGGCGAGTTGCACCGACTTGGTGCCCAGGCCGGCGCAGAGGTCGAGGATGCGTGCGGGGCGAATGATCTTTTCTTCTGAAGCGAGTTCTGCAGCGCGGCGGACCGGTTTCGCGCTGGTAGGGTCCTGCGGGGAGAGCAGTCCTTTGCCAACAAAGGCTTCGATCATCGGGTTCCAACCCTCTGCGGCCACGAGGAAGCGCGGCGTGTCGGCGTGGGCGATCAGGCCGGCATTTGTTGGCACATCAATTGAACCGGAATCCGCGCGAAGAGTGACGACCGGCCGGAGATTGTTGCGTAACAACAACTCGCCCGCGAGATCGTCACCGTAGATTTTCCGCAGATGATTTACGTATGAAACAGGGTGGGAGCGAACGACCGCGAGATGTGCGGCAAGCGCTTTGGTGGGATCCGGGAAGAGGTCGTTGTTCAGAAAAAGTTGCGAGTCGAAGTCGAGGGCGAAGGCGCGGCGTGAAAGGGCGGGGGCGGGTGAAGCATCGGCGCGCTTGGCGGTGACGGGCGATAGTCGGGTGATACCGCGGAGGACGGCGTTGACGAGGCCCGCGGCTTTGGTGGTGCCGCGGTTCTGCTTGGCGAGGTTCACGGTGGTGTCGACGGCAGCGTAGTCGGCGGTGCCGGATTGGAAGAGGAGTTGATAGGCTCCGATCCAGAGGACCGCCCGGACCGGATGGTCGAGAAGGTCGAGAGGTTGGCGGAGTCGTGATGCGATGATGGCGTCGAGGGTGGCGCGCCAGCGAATGATGCCGGTGAGGAGGTCGAAGGCGAACGCGCGGTCGCGCGGGCCGAGGGCGTTCCATTCCGGGTCAGTCCGTTCAGGAAGAAATGGAGGGTCTGAGGGGGTGGTCCACAGGAGGAGAGCACGAAGGGCAATGTCGCGAGCGGTAGGCATAGTCCGGGGAGTATAGCGGGGATTTGTGGATTGGGTGAGGCGGCGGGATTTAATTACGGAACAGAGAAGCATAAAGCATGGAGCGGATAAATGAGGACACGCTGAAAGCGTGAACTCCGGTGCTATTTTTTCTCGAATTCCGCCGCCACAAAAAAATGATCGCTGGGCCAGATGCCCTTTTCGCCTCCGTCGCGCACTATTTCTGCCCCTCCCCCTCCCCCCCCCGCCGCCGACAATGCGGCATTGGACAAGATTAAATCGGAGGGCCACATTCCGCGTGCCACTCCGGTGAACTCGTGCCAGTTTCCCCAACTCTCATTCGCGCGTTTTTTGGTGTAGTCAAAACTATCCGTGAGCAGACCGACGCCGTCCGTCGCCTCCATCGCTCCCCCCTTGCCGATGCCCACGTCGGTTGTTCCGGTGAGCGCGCGATAGACAGGCGAAGTTCGATCATGGTTCATATCGCCCATGACGACGACGGCGGCACCCGGATATTTTTTCAGCATCGCTCCGATATTCGCCCGGATGCGTGTTGCGCACTTGACGGCGAAGTCCGCATGGTGCCGAATATGGGTATCGACCACGATCAGCACGTTCTCTCCGCCCCCTCCGGCCCCACCCCCCCCGCCTGCGTTTGGTCTGGCGTGTTCTGCTTTTTCCCGCAGCACCGCCAGCGTAAAGAACGTGTTCTCCGACGGCACCGCCTGCGGTTCCTCGGGCACGGCCAGGCCGGCCATACCGTCGACTTGGTCAAAGCGACTTGTGCGATAAAAAAGAGTGTTCAGGGAGGCGAAGGTTGCGGTCACTTCGCCGAGCAGTTGTCCCGCGCGATCCGGTTGCTCCTTCGATTTTGCCGACCCCGACTCGGGGATAGTGCGTGTACCAGTTGCCCAGTTCCTTGATGAGATAAGCACCCTGGGCAGGGGTAACTTCCTGGCAACCGATGATGTCGGCGTTGTATTTCAAGAGCGTCTTGACGAGCAACTCGCGGCGATTGGCCCAGACATTGACGCCGTCGCCTGGATCGGAGAACCGTACATTGGCGGTCATGACGCAGAGTTTTTGGGTGTCGGCCACGGCTTCGATAGCGGGTAGGTCGGCTTTGGCAGGAACTGTCCGTCGCAGGGCGGACCACGCCCAGGTGCCTAGGACGACGGTGATGGCGATGAATAGAATGAAAGTAACGAGGGTGCGCGACACTATGGATCTCCGAAGGGATGGTAGAGGGTATAGGGTGGAGAAGTCAGGGTCCAGGGTTTATCGTTGGTTTATCGTTGAGTTTGGAGGTTTTTCTGCGGTACTTATGCGTTTATTTTGGGGAAGACACGCTGAAGCGTGAACTCCGGGGGCGGTTATGCTGGACCTGTTTCAGGGGGCAAAATAGTGCAAGCCCGGGGAGGCCGGGCTTGCGAATGGGTTATCATTTATCATCAAGAGTTCATACTACGGCTTTGTCGGGGTGGGTCACGATGAATCGTGCGATCTGGGCCTGGGCCATCGTGGCGATGCGGACGAAGCGAATGGCAGTGCGGTAAGGGCCCTGGGGAAAATCGTCCAGGTCGTCGATGCGTACGACTTCGCCTGCGACGGCATAGGTGGGCCAGTCTCCGGCCCGCGTTCGGCCGAGGCCGGCGATGGAAAATTCGACCGTCACGGCTTGGCCGACGCCGACCAGATCATCCATCTCGATGACGAGGCCATTTTCACTGAGGTTGATGACATGACCATCGATAGGGCCATCTTGCGCGAGAGGGCGCGGATTGACGCAGTTGTGTACATGGGCTGGAGGGCGACGCGACGGCGACGGCGGCGATCTTTGAATTCACCGACCGCCATGGGCAGACGTAACGATGGCGTACTGACGCCATTACTCCGTCTTTCCGACGCGGGCTGAGGCATGGCGGGTACTTGGATGTGTAAGGCGGTGCTGGTTGCGGCCATTTCTGATCTCCCAAGTAGGTCCGTGACCTCTACTAGCAAACTATCGACCGAACGCTCATACGAATTAAACAGTTCGTCCCAGAATCTATGGGGAAGGGGTTCCGAGGAAGGTTTCCTTCCGGACTTACGGGGACTCAGCGCGGGCATTTTCCTTCTGATGGTTGATTGTAACTTATTAAAAAATAATGATTAATGAAAAAATTAAGGGGGCGATGGGGTGGCGGCGTAGTTTCCCAACCGATTGACACTTCTTTTTAAGGCAGGTATAAAGGCAAGACTCGGCGTTTCGCAGGGCAGGCCTGTCGGGCTGCAGGCGATTCCGGTCGAGGGACGAAGTCTTCGCATTACTTGTGGTTAGGGCGACGTTCCCATGGCGCAGAAAAAATCCTCCCCCAAAAAACCAGCCAAGAAGCCCCTCCCGTCTAAAAAGGCCGCATCCGTGCGCCGTCCCGTTGCCGCCAAGTCTGTGAAACGGTCCGCTGAATCGTCGAAACCCAAGGCGAAGGCGAAAAGTTCATCCCCTCCCCCCACGCCTCCCCGCCCACCGGCCCCCGTGCGCCCGACGTCCAAAATTGTTGTACAAAAAAATTCCAATCCTATTGCAGAGCAGGGACGAGCCATTAAAAAAGAAAAGAAGGGACTCTCGAAGTCCGACTTACAATACTTTCGTAACCTCCTGTTGGAAAAGCGGCGTGAGCTTCTGGGCGACGTCGGTTCCATGGAGTCTGAAGCCTTCAAGGGCGGTTCGAACCTTTCCAATATGCCTATCCACATGGCGGATGTTGGGACGGACAACTTCGAGCAGGAGTTCACGCTGGGGTTGATCGAATCGGAGCGTCAGATTCTGCGCGAGATTCAGGATGCGCTGGTTCGTTGTGACTCGGGGATTTATGGCATCTGCCAAGGCACGGGCAACCCGATCCCGCGCGTTCGGCTCGAGGCTGTCCCGTGGGCGAAGTACACGATCGAATACTCGCGGCTTCTGGAATCCGGGAAACTTAATCGCGACAGCGCGGCCTCGTCGGACGACGATGGCGGCGATGACGACGAGGATTGAGGCCACCGCATCGTATACAGCCTTTCGGCTTTGCCGAGGGTCGTACGCCGTGAGAATACGATGAGCACTATGCCGAGCAATTCCTCTTCCTCCCCCCCCCCACCCACCCACCCACTTCCGCCCCATCCCGATTCGCCATCTTCAATTGATTACCAGGGTGTGCGCCGGTGCCGCGAATCGCGTACGCCTATCGCTTCCCCGCCGCCTGGGCTTGCTTCCTCATTCCGGCGGCAATTGGCCTCAGTGCGGACCTCTGGTTGAAGGCATGGTCATTCCCCGACGGCGTTCCACCCGACAGCAAAGTGGCACAAATCGCCGCGGGCCGTAATCCCGCGGAGTTTTATCCCGTAACGCCGGTCATTCCGCACATCCTCGGATTCGCCACCACGATCAACCGTGGCGCGGTCTTTGGGATCGGGCAGGGAATGGTATTCTTTTTCCTGCTTTTCAGCATTCTGGCGTTGGGCATGATTATCTGGGTTTTTCTCAGCAGCCGGCGCGATCAGTGGCTTGTGCATATCGCGTTGGGGATGATCACGGCGGGGGCGTTGGGGAATCTTTATGATCGGGCGGTGCATAACGGCGTGCGGGACATGCTGCGATTTTATGTGAATTGGTACCCGTACATTTTTAATGTGGCGGATGTGATGTTGTGCGTGGGGGTGCCGCTGTTGATGTTGTGTTGGATGGTGGGTGGGGAGAAGCCGTCAAGGTCGGAATGATTGGGTGTGGGGTCTTGAGTCTTTAGTCTTGAGTCGGGAGGGGTGTGGGGGGGAGGGGGGGGTCAATCGAGTTTTTCGGGTTCGATGCCGATATTTTTTTCGCCCGCCGCCTTCTTTTCGGTGTACTTTTTGAGCCAGGTTTCCCAGCTTTTTCCGGCAGCGGTGTCGCGTCCGGAGAAGGCGAGGGCGCTGATGTCGTGGTAGGGAATTTCGATTTTTTCGTCGCGGTCTTTGGGGAAGAGTCGCACGACGGAATCGTGGAGTGTTTTGCCAGCGCGGCGATCGAAGATGTACCCTTCGATGATGGTGCCGTTCTTTTGTGTGATGGTGACGTCGCCGCGGAAGTCGAAGGCTTTTTCGAGGGCGTTGCGGAGCTCGTCATCGGTGGCGAGTGCGGGCACCCAGCCTTCGAGTTTTTCATGGACGAAGCCGGGGGAGTGTTCGACTTCATCGGGATTCTGCGGCATTGCTTTCGTTTCCTGCGGCATCACTGCTCCAGTCGTACATCTGAATTTTTAACCAACAAGACACGAAGCATTTTTTAAGACATCCGGTTCCCGTCTTCGTGTCTCCGCCGGTTCATTTTTTTCGTTAAACGTTCGCCGTTTCGCGAGTGCTTGAGGCCTGCGGTTTGGCGGCGCTGATGGTCAGCGGCACCGGAGCGCCGTGGGTAGGCTCGGCTCCTTCGCCCAGGGCTTCGAGCGCGGCCTTGTTAGTGTTTTTGCTGAAGAGCATCGATTTTACGGTGGCGACCATGCCGCCGATGGAGCCGAACGTGTGGTCGACGGCAGAGGCTTCGTAGCCGCTGTGAACCATGCAGTTGGCGCATTTTGGATTGCCGCTTTCGGTGCCGTATTCATTCCATGCGGTGGTGTCGATGAGTTCCTTGAAGGAATCGACGTAACCGTCCTGGAGGAGATAGCAGGGTTTCTGCCAGCCAAAGATGTTGAAGGTAGGCATTCCCCAAGGGGTGCATTTGTATTGGCGTTTTCCCATGAGGAAATCGAGGAAGAGGGCGCTTTGGTTGAAGCGCCAGTTCTTTTTGCGGTTGCTGAGGATCTTGGTGAAGAGCTTGCGGGTTTTGGCGCGGCCGAGGAAGTGGGATTGGTCGGGGGCTTTGTCGTAGGAATAGCCGGGTGAGACCATCATGCCTTCGACGCCGAGGTCCATCATTTCGTCGAAGAAGGAGCGGACGCTGGTGGGATCGGTGCCATCGAACAGGGTGGTGTTGGTGGTGACGCGAAATCCGCGTTTGACGGCTTCCTTGATGCCTTCAACGGCGACATCATAGGTGCCTTCGCGGCAGACTGCGAAATCGTGATGGTCTTTTTGGCCATCCATGTGGACGCTGAAGGTCAGATATTTGCTGGGCTTGAAGAGGTCGATTTTTTCTTTGAGGAGAAGGGCGTTAGTGCAAAGGTAGATGTACTTTTTGCGTTGGACGAGGCCCTCGACGATTTCCTTGATCTGGGGATGGAGGAGGGGTTCTCCGCCGGGGATGCTGACCATGGGCGCACCGCATTCTTCGGTGGCGGCGAAGCATTGCTCGGGGGTGAGGTTCTTTTTGAGGATGTGGGGCGGATATTGAATTTTTCCGCAGCCGGCGCAGGCGAGGTTGCAGCGGAAGAGGGGTTCGAGCATGAGGACGAGAGGGTACTGCTTGCGGCCGCGCAGCTTTTGTTTGAGGACATAGGTTGCGACGGTCCACATTTGCGATATCGGTACGGGCATGGCTTCCTTCCTGGAAAAACCAAAAACGCTACAAACTCAAGGGTGTGGGAATGATAACGTTTTTGGGCGGGCGTTTCCATGATGTTGTGGCTGAGCAGGAAAGTTGAGTCGTTTGGAGGGAGGCGGAGAAATCTCTTCGGTCGTACAATTTGGTGCATGTCTGCTTGCCGACTACTTATTTTGACCGCCATTGTTCCGGAAGCGCGGGCGCTGGTGAAGCGCATGAAGCTTCAAAAAGTTGCAGCGCCGATTCCGCTGTGGAGTCGGGATGATATTGCGGTGGCGGTGGTAGGCATTCGGGCGGCACGGCTGGGGGCGATTTCAGAAGTTCCGATGCTGGCGTCGCCGGCGGGGATTGTGATGGCCGGGCTGGCGGGTGGGATCGCGTCGGAGTTGCACCTGGGGGCAATTGTGATTGATGGAAAGAATGTTCCATCATCGCTGGTGAATGCGGGTGCGCGGGTGGGTTTGATTCATACGAGTGATACGATTGTTGCGACGTCCGCGGCGAAGGCGAAATTGCTTGCGGAGACAGGGTGCGTGGCGGTGGACATGGAGACGGCGATCGTGCGGCGATTCGCGGGGAAGCGGGGGGGGGGGGAGGGGTTCCGTTCATGACGATTCGGGCGATTTCGGATACGGCGAAGCAGCCGTTGAATCCAGAGTTGCTGACGCTGGTGGATGAGGATGGGAGGGCGAGGATTGGGCGTGCGGTGAAGATGATTTGCCGGGAGCCGGGGAAAATGCGAGAGCTTTTTGCATGCGGCAGGTGACGGGGATGGCGTTGGGGAATCTGGCGGATGTAATGGAACTGCTGGTCGCCTCGGGGTGGCCGGGGAAGTTGCCGAAGCGACCTGGAGTGTGAGAAGACTCGCGTTAAAAGGGAAGATCGAGGTCGGAGGTGGCGGCGGCGAGTTGGGCGGTTTGATTTGAATTTTCGATTCGGGCGGGGGTCCGCTTTTTTCCAAGAGGTGTTTGGGGCGCTTCAACGGGAGAAAAAGTTTCGGTGGGGGCAGCGTCGCGAGATCCGATGAATTGAAAGGTTTCGACGACGACGCTCAGTTTGTTGCGTTTGTTGCCGCTCTTATCTTCCCATGTTTGGTAGTGGAGACGGCCTTCGATGAAGAGGGCGCGTCCGGTGGGGCAGTATTCAGCGATGACTTCGGCGGTGCGGCCGAAAGCGGTGCAGTCGACGAAGACGGTTTCCTGTTTTTCTTCTCCGGCGGCGGTTTTGTAGGTGCGGTTGATGGCAAGACCGAAATCGCAGAGCCTGGTTCCGGAGGGAAGCTCGCGGAGTTCTGGGGTGCGCGTGGTGTTGCCGAGGAGCATGACTTTATTGACGAAACCCATGGTGGGCCTCCTTATTAGGCCTCAAGAATCTTGAGGCGACGAGGTGCTAGTTCGATGACCAACGTGGTCAGCAGATCGATTTTATTTACCACGGAGACACGGAGGCACGGAGCGAGAGAAAATAAATTTATGTTTCCCCGAAGCTCCGTGGCTGCGTGCCTCCCTGGTGATCGTCAGGCCGCGGTGGCGTGGGGGAAGCGATTTTTTACGAAGTCGATGCACTTTTGCAAAGTTTCAAAGGGCATGTCTTCCCAAGTGTCGACGCCGGCTTTGGCGAACCATTTTTCGACAGTGTTGTCAGGCAGCCGCACGATCGAGAGCAGCGAATGAATTTCGCCTACTTGGTCGGGAGTTGCCAGGCGAATGACATGCGCTTCGCGTTCGAGTTGCTCGATGTCGTAGCGTTTTTTGATGGCGTCATAGGACCATTCGAAGGCTTCCTCATCGGGGAATTGATCAAGGCGGGTCTTGGCGACTTTGGCGACGCGGCGGCGGTTCTTTTTGCCGGCGTTGATCTTGCCAAGTTCGACGACGAGATCGAACCAGTAGTCGAGTTGTTTCCAGCCGTCGAAGGTATTGCCGACCACGGCAAGCCCACCTCCATTGAGGCCATACTCTTTCTTCGCGTGGGCGGTGATGACGACATTCATGTCGAGGGCCATGATGAGGTTTGCGAGCCGTTTCATCACCTTGTTGGCAGCACCGTAATGACGTCCGAATTCGGAGCCGACCTGCTGCTCGCATTTTTCGAGGAGGTCATTGTAGACGGTGGTAATGGGGTCTATGACGAGGGTTCGAAAGTCGTGTTTCTCGGTGAGGAGTGCTTTGACTTCCTGGATGACCTCGTTGATGTCGGTGGTCTGGAAGACGACTGAGTTGGAGGCGGTGATGAGTTTGTCGTAGTTTTCAGCGCCCTTTTCGCAGTCGATGATGTAGGAGTTTGGGAACTGGATCGCCGCGGTGGTTTTGCCGACGCCGGCGGGTCCGTACATAAAGAGTTTGAGGCGTTTGGTAACTGCCTCGGGCTTTTTGGCACGTAACATGATGAATCTCCGATTCTGGCTTTTGAGGCGCAGGCCGTCCTAGCACTGCGGATCGTTAAGCGGGTTTTGATATACGAGTTCTATTTTTTTGGCGAAGAATGATAGGCGCGTGGGGGGTTCAAGTAAATGGAAAAAGCGGAAATATTTTTGGTATATGTTAGGGTCAAGTCAGGAATAAAAGATTCTCCTTCAACGTGAGGAATAAGCTTGCGGTGGGCCTCGGTCGAACGCTTTCTGACGGGCGAGTTTGGTATTCCGGTCTGCGCCGGTTGAGGTGTCAGGGGGTCGAAATGCTGGGTTGAGGGGAGGCGATGAGGAGGGTATTTGCAGCGACACAAAGGTAGAGGGTGGCCATGCGGATGGCGAGGCCGTTGGTGACTTGGCGGAGGATGGCGGAGTTGGGTGCCGTCGGCGACATCGGAGGTGATTTCGAGGCCGCGGTTCATGGGGCCGGGGTGAAGAACGAGGAGATTGGGCTTGGCCTTGAGGAGGCGTTCTTTGTTGAGGCCGAAGAAGCGGGAGTATTCGCGAACGCTGGGGAAGGCGGCGGAGGTGAGGCGTTCAAATTGGATGCGGAGCATATTGACGACATCGACGGTGGGGAGGACGGAGTCGAGGTCGTGGGAGATGTTGGATTTGGTCGGGGTAGAGTTTTTTCGATGTCGTTGGGGACGAGGGTGGCGGGGCCGACGAGGGTGATTTTGGCGCCGAGTTTGGCGAGGCCGTGGATGTTGGAGCGGGCAACGCGGGAGTTGGCGATGTCGCCAACGATGGCGACGTGGAGGCCGGAGAGAGGACTGAGCGGATCGAGGATCTGAGGACTGAGTTGGTTTGCAGAAGTGTTCGCGGATGGTGAAGAGGTCGAGGAGGCCCTGGGTGGGGTGTTCGTGGGAGCCGTCGCCGGCGTTGATGATGGAGCAGCGTGGGCCGACGGCCGGGCGAGGAGGTGGGGGGCGCCGGAGGATTTGTGGCGGATGATGATGACGTCGACGCCCATGGCTTCGATGTTGTGGGCGGTGTCGCGGAGGGTTTCGCCTTTGGAGACGGAGGAGGTGGAGACGGAGAAGTCGAGGATGTCGGCGGAGAGGCGTTGGGCGGCGAGGGTGAAGGAGGTTTTGGTGCGGGTGGAGTCTTCAAAGAAGAGATTGACCATGACCTTGCCGCGGAGGGCGGGGACTTTTTTGATCGAGCGGGTGGAGACTTCCTTGAGGGTGTGCGCGGTGTCGAGAACGGCGAGGATTTCGGCGGCAGAAAGGGATTCGAGGTCGAGGAGGTGGGGGCGAGCCCATGTGCGGGGTTGTTCGGGGGAACCGGGGTCTTGTGTCTTGGGTCTTGAGTCTGGAGTCTTGAGGGTCGGGTCTTGGGTTTTGGTCATGGGCGGTCCTCCAGGTAGACGGCGTCTTCGGGGTCGGTGGGGTGGAGGTGGACGATGATTTTTTGGGCCGGGCTGGGGGCGTTGACCTGGAGGGCGGTGTAGTCGGCGGCGATGGGGAATTCTCGGCCGCCGCGGTCGATGAGGACGGCGAGTCGGATGAGTCGTGGGCGTCCGAAGTCGACGAGTGCGTCGAGCGCGGCGCGGACGGAGCGGCCGGACTGGAGGACGTCGTCGCAGAGGATGACGGGGCGGTGGTCGAGTCGGAAGTTCATGTCGGTGCCCTGGGGGATGGTGAGAGCCCGATGGGAGGAAAGATCATCGCGGTAGAAGGTGATGTCGAGGGTGCCGAGGTCGATGCCGGCAGTGGAGGGAAGGTTGCGACGTTGGAGTTCGGCGGCGAGACGTTGGGCGATGAGTTCGCCGCGGGAGCGGATGCCGACGAGGGCGAGGGGTGCGTCATGGGATGGGCAGAGGGACGGATCGGCGAGAAGCTGGTCCGCGAGAGCCGAGATGGCTTGCTGGATGGCGGGGGCGTCCATCAGGGTTTTCATATGGGGACAGAGTAGCGGGAGGGAGGGGTGGGGGCAAGATTGAGGGGGACGAATTGAAGGGGACGAGGTGAGGTTTTTTGGTAGGTGTATGTGTTGAGGCGCGGGGCCCGCACTGCCCGAGGCAGCGGGCGTCATTTGGGGAGTTACGATTTGGCGCGGGTGGTGACGGATTTGGCGTGGGCATCGAAGCCTTCGGTGAGGGCGAAGTCGACGATGGATTGGCCGAGGGCGTCGAGGGAGGGGGCGTCGAATTCAATGAGGGAGGTTCGTTTGCGGAAACTGTCGGCGGAGAGGCCGGAGAAGAAGCGCGCGGTGCCTGAAGTGGGGAGGACGTGGGAGGGACCGGCGAGATAGTCACCGGCGGCGACGGGGGTGGAGGGGCCGATGAAAATGGCACCGGCGTGTTTGATTTTGTAGGCGTCTTCGCGGGCGTTGCATGTGGTGATTTGGAGGTGCTCGGGGGCGAAGGAATCGACGAGTGCAAGGGCTTCGTCGTGGGTGGTGGTGACGATGAGGGCGCTGGCGAATTGGAGGGCGGTGCGGGTGAGTTGTTCGCGGGAGAGTTGTTGGAGTTGGGATTCGAGTTCCTGCTGGACGAGTTTGGCGAGGGAGCCGCTGGGCGTAATGAGGAGGCAGGAGCCGGGGGCGTGTTCGGCCTGGGCGAGGAGTTCGGCGGCGACTTGCTGGGGTGCGGCGGAGTCGTCGGCGAGGACGATGACTTCGGAGGGGCCCGCGAAGGAGTCGATGTCGACGATGCCGAAGAGTTCTTTTTTGGCGAGTTGGACGTAGGTGTTGCCTGGGCCAACGATTTTGTCGACGGGCCGGATGGTGGCGGTGCCGAAGGCCATGGCGGCGATGGCTTGCGCGCCGCCGACGGCGTAGATTTCGGTGATGTTGAGTTTGTGGGCGGCGGTGAGAACGGCGGGGGAGATGGTTCCGTCGCGCATGGGGGAGCAGAGGCAGATGTCTTTGACGCCGGCGATTTGAGCGGGGATGGCGGTGTGGAGGACGGAGGTGGGGTATGCGGCCGCACCGCCGGGGACGTAGAGGCCGACGCGTTCGAGAGGCGTAAACTTCACACCGAGCTTCCCCCCTCCACCCCCCCGCCGGGGAGGGCGATTGACGCGGGCTCTTTGGTGAGCATGGCTTGCTGGTAGTGACGCAGGTTTTTGATGGCGACGTCAAGGGCGGCGAGGAATTTGAGGGAGGCCGATTTGACGGCGGCTTCGATGGTGGATGCGGGGACGCGAAGCGTTGCGGGGGTGAGGAGGGTTTTGTCGAATTTTTGGGTGTAGGTGATGAGAGCGGCGTCGCCGTTTTTTTGGATGTCGCGGAGGATGGCGCGGACGGTTTGGAATTTGGAGGTGGGTTGGTCGGGGGTTTCGTCGTCGATGCCTTCGAGGAGGAGGGGTTTGAGGGAGAGCTTGGCGCGAAGGGCATCAATGGCCGGGGTGTCGCGCGGAGTGTGGTAAATGGGGAGCATAGGGACTCGCGGGTTGAACCACAGAGGGCACAGAAAACACAGAGACGGGAGAAGGCGTCGCGTTACGACGGCGCTAAAATTCAACCAGTATTTACACGGTGATGGTTTGGTGGTTTTGGATGTAGGTGAGCGCGGTTTGGAAGAGGAGGAGACCGTCGGGGGAACCGAGGTTGCGCGTGGCGAGGGGGTGGTTGATTTTTTCGACGATGCGTTCGGGGTGGGGCATGAGTCCGAGGACTCGGCCGGTGGTGTCGCAGATGCCGGCGATGGCGTGGGTGGAGCCGTTGGGGAGTTCGGGGAAGGTGGTGGCGGGGTTGCCGTGGGAGTCGATGTATTGGAAGGCGATTTGGTCGTTGGCCTGGAGTGCTTCAAGGATTGCGGCATCGCGGGTGACGAAGCGGCCTTCGCCGTGGGCGATCGGGAGGTCCATGGTGATGTTTTGCGGGGATCCATTTGCAGAGGGCCGAGGTGGATTTTACTTTGACCCAGCGGTCTTCAAATTTACCCTGGGTGTTGTGGGTAAGGGTGGCGGGGTGCCAGTCGTCGGGGGCGAGTTGGGGCATGGGGCCCGGGAGGAGTCCGGACTTGACGAGGATTTGGAAGCCGTTGCAGACGCCGAGGATGAGCTTGCCGTCGTCGATGAATTGTCGGAGGGGGGCTTTGAGGTGGTGAATGAGTTGGTTGGCGAGGATTTTACCGGAGGCGATGTCGTCGCCGTAGGAGAAGCCGCCGGGAAAGGCGAGGATTTGGTAATCGGCGAGGCGGGTGGGGTTTTGGAGGAGGGTGTTGATGTGGAGGGCGTCGATGGCAACATTTTCAGCACCGCCGCCGGCGAGGGTGAAGGCGTGGGCGAGTTCGCGGTCGCAGTTGGTGCCGGCGGTGCGAAGGAGGAGGATGCGCGGGGACATGGGAGATTCCTTGTGTGGGTTTATGGCGAGGGCATTATAGAGGGGGGGCGTGGGATGGGCGAGGAGTGATGGGTGTGGGAGTTGCGCAGATACTCACATTAGGCAAGTTTTGTATCGAAGGTTGGGCGGCATTACTCATCGTCCAATCCTTTTCCGTTGAGAATTTGGGGTAACCATTTTTCAACTCTTGACTCCCGCGTTTTGGACTGTTTGGCGGCTGAAAAATAGAGGAGATATGCTCTTTGCCGTCCGGGCGTCAATGCAGCGAAAGCTTTTTTCAAGGCGGGTCTTTCATCTAATTTCGCCTGAAATTCTTCGGGAATTGGGCGTTCGGTAATCTTTTTCAAGGTCACTTTCAAACCCGCTTTTTCCACTTCAACGGCTTCGCGAATGTAGGCTTTCAAGGCGGGTTCCATCTCGGCTATTTCTCGAACGCTGGTGAAGCGAATCACGCGCACCGACTGCGAATTCTCCGTTTGCTGGATGAGAATACGCCGTGCATCCTTCAACAAGACCCCTTTGACAAAACTGAGCACGCAGGATTCTTTAAATGCTCCAATGAAAATGACATTTTTTTCGTGAAACGTGTAACAAGGCACACGCCACTTCACTTCTTCGGTCAGTGGAGAATCGAGAATGATCGTTCTCAATTTCTGCAATTCGTCCTGCCACTTTTTGTTTTTACGTATATAGCCGTCCACCTTGGGATTCATTCTGTTCATGGAGTGATATCCGAAAATAAAGCGTGCTTAACGAATTGTGTTCACGTGCCGGCTGGCGACTTTACATGGTACGGGGGGTGGTGAAGATGTTGTCGTGGCCGGGGATGATTTGGTCGGCGACTTCGTACATTTCGGCGAGGGATTCTTTGGCTTTTTCTAAATCGTAACAGTCGGGGAGGACTTGGCCGATCATGAAGTGGGCGGCGGTAGGGACGGCGTCGCCGGCGATGATGGTGGTGCGGGTGTGCTCGCTGACGAGGAGGCCGGATTGGCCGGGGGTGTAGCCGGGGAGGGGGTAGAGATCGACGTTGGAGGCGAGGATGTCGGGGGCGGGTTGGACGCGGGCGAGGAGGGCGCGTTCTTTTTCAATGAGAGGATCGGCGGGCGCGTTTTGGCGGCGAGCGTTGGCTTCGGCGTTGTCGAGGGCAGCGGTGGCGGCGTCGATTTCGGATTGGGTCATCCACCAGGTGGCTTTGGCGAAATGCTCGATGCCGCGGCGGTGGATCGGTCGCCAGTTGGTGAGAAAGACGTGGGTGATGGCTTCGGATTTGATGCCGGCACGTTCGAAGATTCGGGCTTCGAGGATTTGTGCGGGGAGGGAGGGATCGATGAGGAGCTCAACGGGGTCTTTGGATTTGTCGAGGGTGGTGCGGATGAGGGTGGTGGTGGCGTGGCTGGTGCGGACGGGGGTGCGTTCGTTCCAGAGGGGGTTTTTGGAGAGGGTGCCGATGCTGATGACGATGAGGTCCATGAGGGGGTACTTTTTTATGCAGGGGTTTGTGCTTGTGACGCGACGTGGCAAGCCCGTTGGGGGGCACATGTGGGTGCGGGGGAGCGTTGCGAGAGCGGTTGTTTTAGCGGGCGGGGGTCGATGTTCCTTCGGGTTCGGGGAGGAGGGTGGCGTTTTTGACCTGGATGATGGTGATGTCGGTGCCTTCGGGTTTATGGCTGATGCCTCGGACGCCGACGTATTTGCCAGTGAGGCTGCCGATGTCGACCTCGGCTTGAGGATCGACGTACGCGACGACGCGGCCGGTGGCGGGATTGACCAGTGCGTACTTGCCTTCGAGAGCGGTGGAGGCCTGGAGGCGGCCCTCGGCGAGATAGGGGCCGGTCTGTTCGTAGTCGGTGATGGCTTTTTGGGCTTGTGCGTATTCTTCCTGGAGGGCGTGCTGGCGGGCGGCCATGGCGTCGGTGGAGGTGGCGTTTTCCTGCTGGAGGCGTTGGATGGCGGCGAGTTTTTCGAGGGCGGCGATGCGCGACTCGCTGCCTTGCTGGACGGACGGGGGCAGGCCGGGGCTGGTGGAGAGGGCCTTGTAGTCTTTGGTTAATGGGTCGAGGTCGCGATGGCCGACGGGTTTTTGGAGTTCGGCCTGGTAGCGGGCGTTGAGGTCGTTGAAGCGGGAGTAGGCATCGTTGGAGAAGCTGGTGGTGGGCTGGGGGGGGACGACGACGGTGTGCTTTCTGTTGCCGCTGTCGGCGGTCGCGGGCTCAGTGGTTGCGGCGGGCTGATTGGGCGCGACTGCGGCGCTGTAGGTAGGATTTGATTCGGAGGGTGCGGGGCTGATTTCGACAGTGGGCGAGGGGAGGGTGGTGGGAGCGGAGACGGTATTTTTGGCGGGGCCTGTTGCGCCGTTGGGGAGTTTGAGATCGGGGACTTTGTATTCAGCGACGACGCCGCTGTTTTTGACGAACTGGGGGCTGATGTAGACGTAGGCTTTTTCGGGCGGGGCGACTTCGTAGTATTTGTCGGTGGAACCGAGGATGTTGAGCTTGGTGCCCTTGCGGATGACGGTGAGGACGGCGCTGGGCTCGCGGTTTTTGTTGAGTGCGGTGCCGGCGCGGACGTTGACGTAGTCGGCTTTGGCAGTGCCCGCGGTGGAGGTGGAGTCAATTTCGACGAGGTCTTTGGCAACCATGCAGAAGGTGCCGTTGGGGGGAAGGATTTGGTACCAGCCTTGGCGGGTGGAGATGACCTGGACGAGGTCGCCTTTGGAGAGTTGGCCAAGTTCGTAGTAGGCGGAACCGGGGCCGGAGCGGACGTAGACGCGGTCGGCAGTGATGGTGCCGACGAAGGGTTGGGAGACCGAGGGCACGGGTGTTGAGCTTTGCGAGCTGGGCGGCAGCGTCAAATTATTGGTCGTCTGTGCGGACGAGGGGGCGGACGACGAACCGCTGGTAATAGCGGACGGCATAGTGGATGGAGGCATGAGAATTAGATTATTCGGTGCGGACGCGGCGGTGGTTTGCGCGACGGCGACGGCGGAAAGAAGGAGTGTGGGGGTGAGTGCGGAAAGCATGAGCAGGCGAGTATAGAGGGGAACGCGTGGGGTGGCGGACATTGCCGTCTCCTTGTAACCAATCGGCGGGGGCATAAAGACGCGAGGCTATCATCGCATAAAATGGGCGTCAAGATAGGGGCGGTGGGGATTATTGGGGAGTTGGCAGTGCGGTGAGTAGCAATGCGGGTTATTTTTGCGCGATGGATGCCATGCGGAGTTCACGCTTTCAGCGTGTCTTCGCCTGGGCTATTTGCTTTTGAGGCGGCAAAAATACGCTGAAGCATGAACTCCGCGCGAAACCATGGGGTCTCCGATCACGTTGCACTCATCTATCACGCTGCGACCTCGGCCCTCTTGCGACCGACCGGCCGCTTATAGTCCTCGGTGGAGACGTGGCGACCTTCTCTGATTCCGAGCGCCACAAGCCACTTCTCCGGATCGCGATTGATATCGTCAAAAAGTCGCCGCACCATTCCATCGGGATTGCGGTCGCCACCTTCCCACTTCTGTACCAGAATCGTTGAGGCCCCCACCAGCCTCGCAAAGATGGATTGACTCACCCCCAGCCGTGCGCGTAAGGCTTTAACCTCTTTCGCGCCATATGCTCCCGGCTCGGGGATGTTCATGGTATGAACGGTGTACTTGGTTTCGAGGGGGATTCCAGCCTCGCGCGTTTCCACGAGGTCTGTGAGGGCGTCGATGATCTCACGCCCCGCTGCGGTACCTTTGGTTTTCTTCTTTGTGTTCACGGTATCTCCTTTCAACTGTGGGATTTTTTGAGTCTTACGATGAGGGCCGCGATCGCATGGCGCTCACTCGGGTCGATGTTGTCTTTTTCGTTCTTGGCGAAGAAAGTAATAAAGTACACGTACGCTGCTTCTTCGATGACCACGTAACAAACCCGGATTCCGCCACTCTTGCCGCCGCCGGTAGCTTCCGGTGCAAACCGCATCTTGCGGAGTCCATTGGTCCCGGCAATGACAGGGGCGGTCTTGGCGTTCTCACAGATCGTCAGTTCAATCCGCCGGATGTCCTCAACGGACAGGCCGAATTTCCTGGCTTTGGCGGCGAAGGAAGACGTTTGAACAAATACGTAATTCATACATAGTATGATAGCATACTTTGTATGATAGTCAAGTATTCGGTAGGCTATTTGCTGAGGGGCGTAATGGGGATGGAGAAAAACACAAACGTGCTCACCACTCTCCACCTTCGAGTTTGAAGTCGCGGAGGCAGTTCTCTATTAGGCTGTTGTAGTGCAATGGGTGGGTTCGGTGATGGAGCCGCCGCGCGATCTACGCTTACTTTCGCTTGCCATGATGGTCACTCTCGGGTACGATTTTGGGCTCGCTGCTCGGGGAGCCTAATTCGACATGGACGGATTATAAGGCCTCTTCCGAAAGCGACCAAAAATGAGACCGAAGATGACGAATGTAGACAAAAGAATACGATTGCAAAACAAGCAATAACAAGAACTTACATGAGGTAATAATTCGGGGACGTAGCTCAATTGGTTAGAGTATCGGCTTGTCACGCCGGAGGTTGCGGGTTCGAGCCCCGTCGTCCCCGTTTTTTTGTTGCTCCCCCCCTTCCTCACCTTTCCTTCCGCCCCCCCACCGCTGTTGCGACCCATTGATTGATTTTGTCATGTTGAGCGTACCTTGCGGGGGAATGGAGGATGTGCGCTCCCTTACGGTCGCGGTACCAATAGTTACCGGGTTGAGCGTACTTTGCGGGGAACGGTGGATGTACGCTTCGTTGCGGTCGCGGTACAACCAAATGGTGCCGAAAGTACCCATTGGTCGTGTGCGGCTTGCGGGGGGTTCATGTTCGCTTCATAGTGTTGTGGGAGGGTGTGTGGGATCGTGGATTCGAGCGGTTGGTCTGTTGGCATTTTATTTAAGCGGAGTGATTTCGATGAAGAATGTTTTGGGTTCGTTGAAAATTGTGGCGGCACTGGTCGGGGTGTGCGCGGCGTCGGGATTGTTTGCTGCGGATATGCCGGCGGGTGGTGGGTATTCGGTGGTGAAGACGTTGAAGGTGGGCGGTGAGGGTGGGTGGGATTATGTGTCGTTGAGCGCGGATGGAAAGTTGCTGTATGCGACGCGCGGGAAATATACGCAGGTGATTGATGCGGAAACGGGAGCGGTGATGGCGAAGATTGAGGGGAATGATTTGTCGCACGGTGTCGCGCTGGTGCCGGAGCTGGAGCGGGGTTTTATCAGCAATGGAGGGGGCGCGACGATTCAGATTTTTGATTTGAAGACCAATGAGACGCTGGGAAGCGTGAAGGCGGCGGATGATGCGGATTGCATTTTGTATGATGCGGCGAGCAAGCATGTACTGACGTTCTGCGGCGATGCGGGAGTGATGGTGGGGGTTGCAGCAGATGTGGATCCGAAGAGCGGGGTGTCGGAGGCACCGGTCGATCTTGGCGGGAAGCCGGAGTTTGCAGTGTCGGATGGGGAGGGGAAAGTGTACGTGAACATTGCGGATAAAAATCAGGTGGCCGTGGTGGATACGAAGGCGATGAAGGTGTTGGCGCATTGGCCGACGGGGAGCGGGACGACGCCGACGGGGCTGTCGATGGATGCGTCCGGGAAGGTGTTGTTTGTGGGATGCCGGAATAAGAAGCTGGTGGTGATGAGCGCGACGGATGGGAAGGTGCTTGCCGAGTTGCCCATTGGCGCGGGGAATGATGCGACGGCATTTGCGGGCGGGAAGGCTTTTGCCAGCGGCGGGGATGGGACGTTGGTGGTAGTGGGTCAGGCGGATGGGAAATATGGGGTGGAACAGACGGTGAAGACGGGGTTGGGTGCGCGGACGATGGCGGCGAGCGCGGATGGGGCGATGATTTATCTGCCCACAGCGGATATGAGGCTGCTGCGGAGAAGGGGAAGCGGCCGCAGCCGACGGCGGGGACGTTTAAGATATTGGTGGTAGGGAAGGGTGGATGAGCTTGAGTGAGATGGCTCGCGAGTAGTGGCTGACGCTCGAGGGTTTTATGCGGGTATCGATCATTCGAGTCGCTGTTGCGTGCTCGCTGGCGTTGCCGCTTGGTGGGGTGAAGGGGCAGCAGGCGGCGGAAACTGCGCCGGCGAGTCGTCCGGCGTTACGCGCGAGTGTCAGTGGGAGTCCGGTTCGAGTTTCTCACAAGACGGGTCATGTGACGAATTATGATGAATCGAAGGTGGGGACGTACGCGCTGCCCGATCCGCTGACGATGGCGAATGGTGAACGGGTACGGGATTCGGAGATGTGGTTTGGGAAGCGCAGGCCGGAGATTTTGGAGTATTACCGGCAGGATATTTATGGACGGGTTCCGGGGAATGTGCCGGCCGTGACGTTTAGTGTCGCGTCGACGGGCTCCGCAATGAATGGGAAGGCGGTGGCTAAGCGGGTGGAGGGGCGGATCGCAGGCGGCGATGGATCGGTGATTCATGTCCTTTTGGTGTATCCGAGTGAGGCGAAGGGGCCATTTCCGGTGGTATTGAATTTGAGCTTTGTTGCGCCGCCGTCGGTGGAGGATTCGGTGGCGACGATGGCGAGTGTGGCGACGACGCAGGGGAAGTGCGTGGCGGTGGAGTCGGTGCCGATCTGGGATATTCTTGCGCATGGGTGTGCGTATGCAACGGTGCGCTACACGGATATTCAGGCGGATAATCGGGGAACGTTTTCGTCAGGGGTGATTGGGGCGACATTGAATGGGAAAGCAAGTCCGGGGCCGGAGGAATGGGGAACGATCAGCGCGTGGGCGTGGGGAGTGAGCCGGATTGTGGATTATCTGGAGACCGATTCGGTGGTGGATGCGAAGCGGATTGCCCTGGTGGGGCATTCGCGGTTGGGCAAGACGGTGTTGTGGGCGGGCGCGCAGGATAAGCGGATCGCGCTGGTTTTTTCGAGTTGCGCGGGGGAGTTGGGATCGTCGCTGGGGCGGCGTGATTTTGGGGAGACGATTGATGATATGGTGCAGAGTTTTCCGTGGCAGTTTGCGGGGAATATGGCGCGGTATGTGGGGCATTGGAACGATATGCCGGTGGATGCGCAAATGCTGTTGTCGCTGATTGCGCCGCGGCCGTTGTTGGTGACGGGCGGGTCGAAGGACCTGTGGGCGGATCCGCACGGGGAGTTTCTGGCGGCGGTGGCGGCGGGGCCGGTATATCGGCTGCTGGGGAAGAAGGATTTGGGAACGGAGCAAATGCCGGGGCTGGATGTGGCGCTGACAGCGGGGGATATTGGGTTTGAGGAACATACGGGGCCGCATACGATCACTGCGGGCGATTGGCGGATTTTTCTGGAATTTGCGGATCGGCATTTGGCGCGGGAGGGCGGATGCCGGTCGCTCCACGAAACAACAACATTACCGATCCGTCTCGCCCATGACGATGTCGATGGAGCCGATGATGGCGGGTACGTCTGCGAGGAGGCAGTTTTTGCAGAGTTCGGAGGCGATGGAGAGATTGCAGAAGGATGGGCCTCGGACTTTGACGCGGGTGGGGATGGGGCCGCCGTGGGATTCGATGTAGAAGCCGAGTTGTCCGCGGGCACCTTCGGTTTCCATGTAGATTTCGCCAGGGGGGATTTTGAAGATGCGCGGGAGGGCGATGCGGTGTTGGCCGGGGGGGAGGGCGGCGAGGGCCTGGCGAAGGATGCGGAGGCTCTGGCGCATTTCCTGGATTCGCACGTAGTAGCGGTCCCAGCAGTCGCCCAGGGTTCCCTGGCGACCGTCGCCGATGGGGATGTCGAAATCGAAATCTTCATAGTGGCAGTACGGTTTGAGTTTGCGGAGGTCCCACGAAACGCCGGAACCGCGGAGCATCGCACCGGTGATGCAGTAATCGAGCGCGAGTTTTTTGGAGAGGATGCCGACGTTGCGGGTGCGTTTGATGAAGATGTGATTGAAGGAGAGGAGGTTGTCGTACTCGGCAAGTTTTGGCTCGAAGTAGTTGAGGAATTCGATGCACTTGTCGATCCAGGATTGGGGGAGGTCGTGGGTAAGACCGCCGATGGTGGCGTAGGAATAGGTGAGTCGGGCGCCGCAGGCGGCTTCAAAGAGATCGAGGATGAATTCGCGCTCGCGGAAGGCGTAAAGGAACGGGGTAAACGCGCCCATGTCGAGGCCGTAGGCTCCCATGGTGACGAGATGGGAGGCGATGCGGTTGAGTTCGCACATGATGACGCGGATGTACTGGGCGCGTTTGGGGAGTTCGAGGTTGGCGAGTTTTTCGACGGTGAGGCACCATCCGACGTTGTTGTTCATGCCGGCGAGGTAGTCCATCCGGTCGGTGTAGGGGACATATTGGTAGTAGGCGAGATTTTCGCCGATCTTCTCGGCACAGCGGTGGAGGTAGCCGATGTGGGGCGTGGCTTCGAGAACCATTTCGCCATCGGTGCGGAGGACGAGGCGGAGGACGCCGTGGGTGGAGGGATGCTGCGGCCCCATGTTGACGAGCATTTCCTCGGATTGAACGTCGGAGTGCTGGTCGAGATCGGCGGTGTTGATGGTGGTCATGGGGATCCTGAAGAAGCGGATGGGCGAAGTGGCGGTTGTCTCACTTGGGATAATTGGGTTTTTGCGCCCAGTCGGTTTCGACGGTGCCGGGGATGCCGTGGTATTCGCGGGGGAAGGGGTAGTCTTTGCGGAGGGGGTGGCCGAGCCAGTCGTCGGGGAGGAGGATGCGGCGCGGGTGTTCGATGGCGTTTCCGTTGGCATCGACCGAGTCGGTGACGGAGTCGGGGTGGCCGGTGAAGTTGATGCCGAGGAGGTCGTAGGTTTCGCGTTCGTGCCAGTCGGCGGCGCGCCAGACATGGGCGACCGAGGGGATGATGGGGCGATCGCGAGGGAGGATGATCTTGATGCAGATTTCGTGGTGATGGTCGAAGGAGAGCAGATCGTAGGCGGCGACGAGATGCTTTTTGTCCGGGTAGTCCAGGCCGGTGATGGAGCGGAGGAGCGTGAAGGAGAGGGCGGGGTCGTCGCGGAGGAATTGAGCGACGGTGGGCCAGGCGGAGGCGGCGACGACGATCCAGGGGTGGAGGCCCTCGAGGTGGGCGGCGGGGATCGCGTCGTCATTGAAGGCGGCGCGGAGGCGGGTGAGGATGTCCGGAGGGGAAAGCACGGTTTAGGCTCCAGGGATTAGGAGAGTTAGTGTAGCGTGGGGCGGGGTGGAGGAAAACTGGAGCCATCGACGCGGGCTTTTGAGTTGACCGTTGAGGCGGTGGAAGTAAGATGTTCCCAATGGCGAAGGTGGCAGGAGCGGCGCGGATCATTGCGCTGCTGCTTTCATGAACCTGTCTGGCCTCTTTGCCTTTTAATATTGTGTGCCGAACCCGGCTCGCCTCTATCCGCAAGGAGTCCGCATGCTTTTTCGTCAACGGCTCGCGTCCGCAATCCTGGCCGCGGTGGGCTCCGGGGTATTGTTCATCGGATTGTCGGGATGCTCGAATAATAAAATTCCCGCATACATTCCATTCCCGAATTTGCAGCAGGTCGGCTTGCGGCAGGTGTGGGAACGGCAGATCGTCCTCGCCCGCGCGAGGTTATTGATCATGTATGGCGGGTCGCTGATTCGGTGTATGTGACGACCAATCAGGCTCGCGTCGTGCGGATTGAAGCCGCATCCGGCGTGAAGGCGTGGGATGTGATCGTGGGGAGCGGGACATCGGTGTTCCATCGTCCGACGGAATTTTCGGGCGGGAAGCGCGTGCTGATCGCGAGCCGGGGTGAGGTGTCGGTATTGAACAAGGCAACGGGGCGGACCGAAGCGATCAACCGCTTTGATTTTGTCGTCTCCACCAATCCCGTGGTCAGCGGGACGAATCTGTGCGTCGGCGGGAATGATTATTTTTATGGATTATTTTTGGATCAACTGGGCGGCCGCGTCTGGGTGACGGCGGCACCGAATGATGGCTTCACCGCGGAGCCTGCCGTCATCGGCGATACGCTGGTGCTGGCGAGCACACAGGGCAAGCTCTGGCGTGTGAATGAATCGGACGGCAATTGGATCTGGAAGGATCGCAAGACCAACGGTCAGGTGACAGGAGGCTTGGCTTCCGACGGCAAGGCGGTGTATGTGCCGAGCCTGGATCATTACCTGTATGCGTTTGATGCGGCCACGGGAAGCGAATTGTGGGACACGCATCTGGAGGGGACACTGGACCAGAAGCCGATGAGCACGAAGGGGATGGTGCTGGTGCCTTCGAGCGGCAAGGGGCTTTATGGAGTTGCCACGGCGAATGGAGAAGTGACGTGGGAGGCCGATGGGGTTTCGCAAATCGCGGCGGTGGTCGGGGATCATGTGTGGGTGGGGGACACGGCGGGGAACCTAAAGTCGCTTTCGCTGAGCGATGGCTCGGTTGTTTCATCGACGCCGATCAAGGGGGCGCGGGCGTTCGTGCGGAGTTCGGATGACTGGGTGATTATTTTGAATGCGGCCGGGGTGCTGGAGGGGTATAAGGCGGATTGAGACTGGGGTGGGTAGGTTTTGCGGTGCGGTGTGTATGCCACAAAAAGGGCCGGGGGGTGGGCATGACGGCGGGCGGGGGTGAGATCGGGGGGCCGCGCGGGGGGGGGGTTAGCGTAGTAGTAGTGCGAAGATAATGATGGTGGAACCGAGAAGCGCGGCGACGAGGCCGAGCACGATCGGATCGAGCAGGCGCATCTTCACCGAACGAGGGTCGATGTCGATCGTGTTCTGGGCGTAGACGGGGACGGCGTTGGAATGAGACTGAATTTCCGAGGCCGAGGTGGTCCCGCTCTTTTCGAGTTCTTCAAGCTTGGCGAGATTATACGTGGTCCGCGCGATGACGGGCGGTTCTCCGGCGGCGACTTTTTCGAGGTCAGAGAGCATCTCTTCGGCGGTCTGATATCGAATTTTCCGTTTCTTGGCCATCGCGACTTCGATGATTTCACCGACGCCCGCGGTCAATTCCGGAACAATGTGATCGGGCGGGACGAGCTCTTCCTTGAGATGCTTGTGCATGACGGCCGAGGGGGTCGGGGCGTCGAAGGGGACGCGGCCGGTGACCATGTGGTAGAGCGTTGCGCCGAGAGAATAGAGGTCGGCTCGCTGGTCGATGTCGAGTTCGCCGCGGATTTGTTCGGGGGCAATGTAGTAGGGTGTCCCGTAGGCCTTGCCGGCTTCGGCCTGGGCGGCTTCGACGTCGGAGGCTTCGCGAGCGAGACCCATGTCGGCGAGTTTGGCGACGCCGTCGGGCGTGATCATGATATTTTTGGGTTTCACATCGCGGTGAATAAAGCCGGCCTTGTGGGCGTGGACGAGCGCTTTACAGACCTGGATGGTGAGGCTGAGCGCTTCTTTTTCGGTGTAGCGTTCGCCCTTGTCGAGCTTGTCGTAGACGGTGTTGCCTTCGACGTATTCCATCACGAAGTAGTGGTAGCCATTGGCTTCGTCCACGTCGATCGCACCGACGATGTTGGGATGATTGAGCTGGGCGGCGGCGCGGCCTTCCTTGTAGAAGCGTTCGACGAATTCCGGGTTGCTGGTCATTCGCTGGGGCAGGACCTTGATGGCGACGGTGCGGTCGAGGCGAAGCTGTTTGGCCTTGTAAACGGTGGCCATCGCGCCGGCACCGAGCTTGGACAGGATTTGGTATCCGGGGATCTGTTGACTGGAGGATTGCTCGTCGGCCACGGGACGGATCCTTTCGATCTGGCGGCGTGTGATAACGCCGTTTTCGACCATGATGTCGGCAAGGCTGCGCTGGTTCTGCTCCTTGGCGAGATCGGCCTGCATGCCAAGGCATTCCTCGACCTCGGCCTTGGTGGCTAGTCCCTGATCGACGACGAGCTTGCCGAGGATGGTGTCTTGTTTGTTGGCCACCGTCATAGGTTTAGGCTTCCTGAGTACGAACGTCCGAGCACGAGAGAGGCCGCGAGGCGAGGGTCGCGAGCCCTTGGGGTTATTATCGGCAGACGGGGCACCAGCGGTACACGGCAATTGTTAACCAATGTGAGGCCGGAGGCAAGAGAGAAGTTGTAAGGATGTGTTAAGGGCGTGCGAGGGGACGCAGTAGACCGAAATGCGGCCGGCAGCCGAACGCGGCAAGATAGGGCGGATAGAGGGCACATGCGTACCGATCTTCGGGGCCTTCAAGATGTAAATGTTCCTCAGGGCGGACACGGAGGGTGGGGGGTGGTTGACGTTGGACTGCTTCCAAGCGGCTTTGTGGCATTGTAACAGAAGGCACGATAGGCGAGGCGGACGCATTATTCGGTATAATTCAAAACTGGAACGAAAGGATATCTCATGAAACGTGCGTTTACGGCTCGGGTATGGCGGGAAGAGGAATGGTACATCGCGCAGTGCGCGGAGGTGGATGTCGCGAGCCACGGGCATACCGAAGAGGAGGCACTCGATCATCTTCGGGAAGCGCTGGAGCTTTATTTTGAGCCCCCGACGGCTACGGTTCTTCCGAAAGTCAGTAATATTGAGGTGGAAGTTGGGGCGGCTTAAGCCTTCGGTCTTTCGAGAAGTACGTCGAAAACTGCGTGCGGCTGGTTTTGAGGAAGTGAGCCAGCGCGGGAGTCATGTCAAATTTGCCAAGACTACAGCGGAAGGCGTAAGGATTGCGATTGTTCCGCACCATACTTCTGATATTCCGTTGGGGACGTTACGTAGTATCTTGAATCAGGCCGGATTGACGCCAGACGAATTTGAGAGCCTATAAGTGAAAACATCCCTACTGATTCCGGAGAATACCAAACGACGCGTCGCGGGCGGGAGGTTGCTGCCGTTGGCGGCGGATAATATTTTTACTCGGATCATAAGGAATCCGCTGCGGGTCCACCGCCATTCGCGACGCGCCAGTGCGCGGAAATGTTGGCCGGACTATTAATCAACGCGCCGGTGACGCGCAAGTGCTTTTGCCAATGGCTTGCGACCTTTTCAGGCGTTCGAGTTTCTGAACTGGAAGGGTGCGAATTCTTGGTTAGCACCGAGCAGCAGATCGCTGGTAAGCGAGACGATTTGCGAATCGAAGGGTGGCGAACGATTGGGTGTGACCGAGTCCGTGTGATCCTGTGGACAATTGAGGTGAAGGTCACAGCTTCGTTTCATTCCAGTTCAGATATTAATTCTGACTTGGATGCGGTCGCAATGGATTCTGATCCAGAGCTAGTGAATCAGGTGAGAAACTATGACTATTGGCTGAGCAACCAAACGACGGCGATCAAAGGTGGTTTTGTCCTTGCGATTGAGAACATGACGGCGGAGTTGCCTAACGATCTGCGTCAGCATTGGAAGTGTATGACGTGGACAGGCGTGGGAATCATGCTACGAGATAGCATTCGAATTGATGCGATACCTGTCGAGGAACATGTTATCGCTCGTCATGTTTTAGGATTTATCGCGGATCATTTTTGGAGGAATGCTGAAATGCCGGAATCGAGATTGGAATTTGAGGATGTGGCGATGCTTCGAGCATGGTCAATGATGGCAGATGATTGCGAAGCGAAAATCGAAAAACTGGTTTCGCCATTGAAGGAAATATTAGCTGCGTTTCCAGTGGGGCGTGAGATTCAGGACGAACGAAAACTTTTCGCCAAATGGGGGCACGTCGGATTCACTAAAGTACTCGTTGCAGGCGGGTTGAATAAGGTTCCCTCAGTGTCGGCTGGGGTGACGCTCTCACGGGATGGCGAGGGTCCCCACTTTGGAGTTCACATCAGTTCTCCCCCTCGCAATCCCTATAAATCTACATTACGTGGGTTGCTTGCGCGCTTCGCGAGCGTAACCCTTGGGATGGCGAAGAAGGCAATGCAGGGTGGTGGGACATCGGGTGGGAGGCACCAGTTATGACGCTATTGGCCGCAAGTGATCAGGCTGTACAAGTACGCGACTTCGTGCAAAAGGCGACTGAATGATCTCCTCGCCGTAGGTATCGAAGCTGCTCTTAAAAAAAGGTAAGGCCCGACGCTACGGTGCGTCGGGCCTTGTCAGATTTAGCAGACTGATCCGTGCCATCGGGTTGTGCGATACTGCGGACCATACCGTTACGTGCCCATGTCGTGGCTGGCGAGGTATTTCACCTGTTCGGCGGTGAGGGTGTCGATGTTGATGCCCATCGATTGGAGCTTGAGCTTCGCGACCCAGGCGTCGATTTCGGCGGGGACGTTGTAGACCTTTGCCGAGAGGCTGGCCTTGTTCTTGAGGGCCCATTCCGTGGCGAGGGCCTGGACGGCGAAGGACATGTCCATCACGCTCGCCGGGTGGCCGTGGGCGGCGGCGAGGTTAATCAGGCGGCCTTCGCCGAGGACCATGACGTTGTGGCCGCTGGGGACCGTGTAAGCATCGACGAATTCTCGCAGGCCTTTGCGGGTTTGCGTGGCGATCTTGCCGAGGGCGACGAGGTCCAGTTCGACGTCGAAGTGCCCGGAGTTGCAGACGAGAGCGCCGTCTTTCATGACTTTGAAGTGCTCCTCGCGGATGACGTGGATGTTGCCGGTGACGGTGATAAAGATGTCGCCGACTTTGGCAGCCTCTTCCATGGTCATGACATGGAAGCCGTCCATGACGGCTTCGATCGCCTTGATCGGATCGATTTCGGTAACGATGGTGAGAGCGCCCAGGCCGCGGGCGCGGGAGGCAACGCCCTTGCCGCAGTAGCCGTAGCCTGCGACGACGACGCGCTTGCCTGCGATCAGGTGATCCGTCGCGCGGATGACGCCGTCGAGGGTGGACTGGCCGGTGCCGTAGCGGTTGTCGAAGAAATGTTTGCACATGGCGTCATTGACTGCGACGGTGGGGAACTTGAGCGTGCCGTCCTTCTCCATGGCCTTGAGCCGGATGACGCCGGTGGTGGTTTCTTCCATGGAGGCGACGATGTTGCCGGCAAGGTCTTTGCGGGCACCGTGGAGGAGCGCGACGAGATCGCAGCCGTCGTCCATCGTGACGTTGGGCTTGATGTCGAGGGCGGCGTTCATGTGCTTGAAGTAAGTGTCGCGGTCTTCGCCTTTGATGGCGTAGACGTTGATGCCGTACTCTTTGACCAGTGCGGCGGCGTTGTCATCCTGCGTGGAAAGGGGATTCGAGGCGCAGGCGACGACTTCGGCTCCGCCGGCGACGAGGGTGCGGAGGAGATTCGACGTCTCCGTCGTAATGTGCAGACACGCGCTCATGCGGTAGCCCTTGAGCGGCTGCTCTTTGGCGAACCGCTCGCGGATGGCGCGGAGCACGGGCATGTCCTTGTCGGCCCATTCGATGCGTTTTTTGCCCTCGGCGGCGAGGGAGAGATCTTTGACGTCGTACTTCGTGGACATTGCGTTTCCTTTCTTGGGGAGGGTTTGAGGTGTTCAGAAATCTTTTATTTGAACGTTATTTTTTAACCACAGAGGACACTGAGAACACAGGTCAAGGGGATAGCGATGGAGATAGTTGAGAAAGATTGAAGCGGGTGGCGGCCTGCTCGCGGATTTCATGCCAGCCTTTTACGCGAGTGATGCCCGGATGGGTGAGGGAGCGGTTGTAGGGGCGGTCGAGAAGGAACACAGGGATATCGGCGTCGGCGATTTCCCTAGCGAACGGGGCGTGGTCTTCAATAAAGAAATCCAGGGCAAGGTTGGCGCGACTGCACCTTTTCCCCCAGCGGATTTGGCGGAGATGATTTCGACGATGGGCACCTGGTGTTGTTCGAGCCAGCGCGTCGCGGAGGGGATCCAGCATTCGGGGCGGCCCGTGATGACGGTGAAACGGGCATGGGGCGACCAGGCGCGAAGCGTATCAAGGGCACCCTCAAGGGGAAGCTGGGCGTGAATGCTCTCTTCGTGGGTGTTGAACATGGTGTGGAACTGGGATTCGGTCAGCCGCCATGGCTCGAACAGATAGTAGTCGTCGCAGTCCTGAACACGAATGTCGGTGGCGTGGAGCTGGTTGAGGAGCGCGACGAGGGCTTCTCGCGTGGGCATGAGCGTGTCGTCAAAGTCCAGGCCAATGTGGAGCGGGCGAGGGGAATGGGGGAAATGGGGGGGGGGGGGAGGTCAGACATTTTTGATTGCCTCCGCGCGCATGACGAAGAGGTCCGGGACAGGAGTGGTGGCATCGGCACGGTGGGTGCCATGAGGACGGCTCTTGGAGCGTGCCGCTTGGGCGGCGAGCGGGTGCCACCGCATGTGCGTGAAATTCGCGGCGGCGAGCCAGTCGTTGAGTTGTTTTTGTGGAAAGCCCATCCAGCGGTGATTAAGTTTTTCACGGAAGAGATCGACGTTGTGAGGTTGGAGGTCGATGACGAGGAGGATGCCGCCGTGCTTGAGGATACGAGCGGCCTCGCGGAGCACGACTTGAGGATCGGTGGTGTACGCAAGGACGAGGGCAAGCAGCGCGACGTCGACCGAGGCATCTTCAACCGGAAGCGATTCAGCGGTGCCTTGCCGAATATCGACGTTGGAGAGATCGAGTTCGCGAACACGCGCGCGGGCACCTTTGAGCATGGCAGGCGTGGGATCGATGGCGATTATTTTTTCGACGTGAGGGGCGAGAAGAGGGAGCATCGCACCAGTACCCGTCCCGATGTCGGCGACGGTCCAGGCGGGGTCGAGCAATGCGAGGAGCGCTTCCAGATGGAAGGTATCGCCGAACCATTGTGTGCGAAGCTGGTCCCACTGCGGCGCATGCTTGCCGAAGAAAGAATCGTGCCGGTTGGCGGCGTCGCGCTTGCGGAGGGCGGCGGCCAGGCGATGGGTGTCGGTTTTTGCAATGGGATCGTGATCGAGGTGCGCGCGGGCGAGGGTGCGGAGTTGTTTGCTTGCGTTGTGCGTGGCGGCTTCGGAGAGTTTGTAGAACATGCTCGTGCCTTCGCGGCGGGCGTCGGCGAGGTCGGCGTCGGCGAGCGTTTTGAGATGGCGGGACACCGTGGATTGCGGGAGTTTGAGGATATCGCCAAGCTCGCCGACCGACAGGCCCCCGGAGGCGGCGTGCTGGGGCTGTGCTTCAAGGAGCCGCATGATGCGCAGACGGATGGGATCGGCAAGGGTGCGGAGCAGCTCGATGAGGTGCCCCGGGCCGCCGTTTGGCGTAGAATTGCGCGTTCCGGGTGAAGTCCGGGACGAAGTTGTCTCTGGCAATGATCCGTTCATCCGGATAGAATGATAGAAGAATCACAGGCCTCATTCAAGGGAACGTATGCGAACTTTAAATTTACTGGTATTGCGTTGCGGGGATATTGAGCGGGCGAAGGCTTTTTACGAGCTGTTCGGGATGACGTTTGTCCAGGAGCAGCACGGAAACGGGCCAATCCATTATTCAGCGACGGATGATTCGGGCGTGTTTGAGATTTACCCGCGCAAAGGCGCGGTGGCCGATCAGACGGGGCTTGGATTCATCACCGGAGAATTGGAAGGGCTGCACACATTGATGCGGCGGAACCAGTTCGCCCCCCGCGATGTGCGTGATACCGAACTCGGGCGGATGTTTGTGGTCCGCGATCCGGATGGCCGGCGGGTTGAGGTAAAGGCGCGATGAATTCTGAATGCGGAGTTCTGAATTCCAAAAAGGTGTGCGATGTATCCGTTAAAATTTCGGCCCGTGTTTCAAGATCGTATCTGGGGAGGAAAGCGGCTCGCGCGCTGCTCCACAAGCCCACAGAGGGGGCAACGGTCGGCGAGGCGTGGGAGTTGGCGGATTTGCCCGCGGGAACGGTGAAGGGTGATTCCGCCGGGGCGGCAAGCGATGGGTCGCTGGCCAGCGTGATTACCAATGGGGAGTGGGCGGGACGAAATCTGCACGATCTGATTTCTGATTCAAAATTGCAGACCCTCATCATGGGCAACGCGCAATTGAATCACGGGCATTTTCCGCTGTTGATTAAATTTTTGGATGCACAGCAGGATTTGTCGGTGCAGGTGCATCCGGATGAGGCGTATTGCGCGGAGCATCCCGAGGCCCATTTGAAAAGCGAGGCGTGGTATGTGATGCACGCGGAGCCCGGGGCGAAAATTTATAAGGGCGTGAAGAAGGGAGTGACGCGAGAGGCGTTTCGGGCGGCACTGGAGCAGCGGCGAGGTTGAGCCGTTGTTGAATGCGATCAAGGTGCGAGCCGGCGACTGTCATTATTTGAAGAGCGGGACGGTGCATGCGCTGGGCGCGGGAATTCTGGCGGCGGAGGTGCAGACGCCAAGCGATACGACCTTCCGCGTGTTTGATTGGAATCGCCTGGGGCCGGACGGGAAAGGTCGGAAACTGCATATCGACGAAGCTCTGGCGTGCATTGATTTTGGCGGGGGAGAATCCGATGGCAGCGGCGCGAAGAGTCACGTGGGAAGTTTGTTCACCACGGTGACGCGGCTGGTGACATGCGATTATTTCACGCTGGAGCGCGTGCGGATGGTGCAGGATTTCGAGCAGGAGATTCCCTACAGCGAGCCGGTAGTGTGGATCGTGCTGGAGGGGCAGGGCGTTATTCAGGTCGAAGGGTTCCCCCCCACTGCCTTCGTGAGCGGCGAGACATTGCTGCTTCCGGCAGGGATGAAAAATGCGAAGATCAAGACGATTACGGATTGTGCGTGGCTCGAGGCGAGATTGCCCGGCGGCGCGGTAGAATTGGGTTAGAACGTAAAGACTCAAGATTGCGAGGTGAAGCATGATCTTATACCGCGGCGTCGTGCGAAACGGTGTTGTTATCGTAAAGGACGGCCTCCTGCCCGAAGGAGCGACCGTCGATGTGCAATATAGTCCTCGAAAAGCGGAAGGCCCTCAGGAACCATTCAACAACCTGCTCATGCGCTTCGCAGGCACGGCGAAGGGCGTCTATCCCTCGGACTACGCGAGAAATCATGACCATTATCTTTACGGTACACCCAAACGCGAGGCGGGACAGTGATCCATCGTTACATAGATACCTCGTTCCTCATCGCCCTCTATCAAGCGAAAGACGAATATCACGCCCAAGCACGTGCGTTGGCCGCGACGCCGGCGCAACTTTTAACTTCTCAGTGGGTGCTTGTTGAATTCGCCGCCGCTTTTAGCGGCGTCTCTGACCGTGCGCGGGCCTGTGAAATCATCACCGAATTGGAAAATTATCAAGAAAGACTGGTCGTGCCGGCATCAAATGAGTGGTTTCGTCGGGGCTTGGATCTGCATCGCTCTCGTGCTGACAAAGAATGGTCGCTAACGGACTGCATCTCTTTCGAGATCATGCGGGAATTTGATGTCCGCGAGGCACTCACAGCGGATCATCATTTTGAGCAGGCGGGTTTTGTCGCCTTGCTGAAGTAAAAGGAACCGATTCATGGCGGTAAAGATTCGACTGCAGCGGTTTATGGCGGATTGTGGCGTCGCGTCACGGCGCGAGTGCGAGGCGATGATCGCGGGCGGGCGCGTGCGCGTGAACGGTCAGGTGCTCACCAAGATGCCGGTGATGGTCGAGGCCGAGAAAGACGTCGTCACCGTGGATGAGGAAGAGATTGGAATGGAGGGCGCAGGCGGCGGCAGCGAGGGGGCACTGAAGGAGCAGGCGAAAGTTTATTTCCTTCTGAACAAGCCCAAGGGGATCTTGGTCACTAATTATGACCCGTCAGAGCGGAAGACGGTCAATGAGTTGATGGAAGGCGTGAAGGAGCGCGTGTTTCCCGTCGGGCGGCTGGAGATGGATTCGCGCGGCGCCCTCATCATGACCAACGACGGCGAGTTGGCGAATCGGCTCACGCATCCCCGCTACGGCGTCGAAAAGACGTACATCGTCGAGGTCGACGGGCGCATCGGGCATGACGATTTGGAGAAGATCAAGCGCGGCATCTGGCTTGGACCTGATCGGCCCGCGGGGACCGGCGGCGGACGCGGTGCCGTGAAGACAGAGCGATTTAAAATCAAGCTGGTCGGACGCGAACGCGGGCGCACCATCCTGGAACTAAACGTGGCGGAGGGCAAGAACCGCGAAATTCGCCGCGTGATGGCGAGGATCGGACATGTGGTGCGCGACCTGAACCGCGTGGCGATTGCGGAGAAGTTGACGACGAAGGGGCTCGATCCCGGCGAGTATCGGCCAATGACCCAGAAGGAAGTGAAATGGCTGTATCACGCAAGCTCGAAGGAATACCACGGCGAGCAGCAAGCGGAAACACAAGCATGGTACGAAGCCAAGGAGATGGAGAAGGAGCGCAAGCGATTGGAGACGCGAGGCGGCGGAGGCGAAGTTGAAGCCACCACGCCGAAGAAGAGCTCGCTCACTGCCGAGGAGAAGCGGTTTAAGAAATTCCAGGAACGGCCGGAGCGAAAGGGCAAGAAGCCGTTCGTGCCGCCGACGGGGCGGAACGCGGGCAAGGCATTCGGCGGGAATTTTATCGGAAAGCAACGGCTGGAGCGGGAATGCGTCAAGCCGGCTGAACGAGAGGTCGCGGATGAAGGTACAAGTTCGTCCGAAGTATCTGAAGGCGTGAAGCGAGCGCATCCGCTGGGCGATGCCGCGAAGTCGGACGAGTAAGATATTTGAAATCTCGCCCGTGCAGTTCGGGCATGTGGGAGTTTGCATGGCATTGGATTTGGCGAATGATTCATGATCTGGAGTCGTTGGAGAAATATCTGACGGATGCGCGATTTTCCGCCCCGATGAAGCCGGGCGAGTCGGCATTCCTCGATCTGTTGCAGCGAGCGCGTAATGATTTTTGATGGCGGGATGGGAACCCAGATTTTCACGTTCGATCTGTCGTTGAAAGATTTTTGGGACAAGGAAAATTGCGTCGATGTGCTGGTGCTGAGCCGGCCGGATGTCGTGGAGGAGATTCATGCCCGCTATTTCGCGGCGGGGTCCGATTGCGTCGAGACCGACACGTTCGGCGCCAACAAGGTGGTGCTCGCGGAGTTTGGCCTGGCCGACAAAACCTATGAAATGAACGTGGCGGCCGTGAAGGTGGCGCGGCGGGCGGCGGCACGGTTTAAGGACGGGAAACGGCGGTTTGTTGCGGGATCCATTGGGCCGGGCACCAAGGCGGTCACGCTCGGCCATATCGATTACGACACGCTGCTCGATTCCTACGCGGAACAAATGCGCGGGCTGATCGACGGCGGCGTCGATGCCATTCTGATCGAAACCCAGTTTGATCTGAACGTCGCGAAAATCGCCGCGACCGCGGCGCTGGATGTCGATGCGCGAGAAAAACCGACGCATGCCGCTGATGGTGCAGGTCACGATGGAGACGACCGGCACGATGCTGCTGGGCACCGAAATGGCCGCGGCGATCGTGGCGCTCGAGGCGTTGCCCATTGACGTGCTCGGAATGAACTGCGCGACCGGGCCGGAATTGATGCGGCAACATGTGGAGGTGCTCAGCAATCAGTGCACGCGGTATTTCAGCGTGCAGCCAAACGCCGGCCTGCCGGTGCTGCATGAGGGGCATACGCACTTTCCGCTGTCGGCGGAGGAGCTTGGCGAAGGCGCATGTCGATTTTGTGAAGACGTTCGGGATCAACATCGCGGGCGGATGCTGCGGGACGACGCCCGCGCATATCAAGCTGGTGGCGGAGGCGCTTGAAGGAATGTCGAGCCGAAGACGCGCGAGGCGTTTGGACGCAAGCCGACGGCGGCGAACGCGATGGTGTCGTCGCTCTATTCCGCGGTGAACGCCCGGCAGGATTTGTCGATTCTGATCGTCGGCGAGCGGACGAACACCAACGGCTCGAAAAAGTTCAAGGAAGCGATCATCGCGGAGGATATCGACACCTGTGCCGCCATCGGGCGCGAACAGGTGAAGGAAGGGTCGCACGTCGTCGATGTGTGCGTGGATTATGTCGGCCGCGATGGCGTGCCGGACATGACGAAGGTCGTGCAGCGGTTTGCCAAAGATGTCACGGCACCGCTGATGATTGATTCGACGCAGTTGGATGTCGTCGAGGCGGGCCTGAAAGCCGCGCCGGGAAAGTGCATCGTCAACTCGATCAATCTGGAAGATGGCGAGGAAAAGCTCGCGAAAATGTGCTACCTGCTCAAGCGCTATGGCGCGGGCGTCGTGGCGGGCACGATTGATGAAGACAAGATCGAAGCGATGGGCAAAACCGCCGACCGCAAGTTCGAAATCGCCCGGCGGCTGTATGAGATGCTGACCGGTAAGTACGGCATTCCCGAAACCGATATCTATTTTGATCCGCTGATTTTTCCGGTCGTCACCGGCCAGGAAGAAGTCCGGCGGCTGGCGATTGAAACGCATCGACGGCATCAAGCGCATCAGCGACGGAATTTCCGAACTGCCACACGACGCTCGGGCTCTCCAATGTCTCGTTCGGATTGAAGCCTTATGCGCGGCTGGTGATCAACTCGGCCTTTTTTAATGAGTGCGTGAAGGCGGGGCTGACCAGCGCGATTGTGCATGCGAGCAAGATTTTGCCGCAGAACAAGATCAATCCCGAGCATTATCAATGGGCGATGGATTTGATTTATGACCGCGCGCACGAGGGCTATCAACCCGCTCGGACTGCTGTCGAATGCTAGGGAATGAGCAGAAGGCGGCGCCAGCTTCGGAAACGGAAAACTTGCCGATCGAGGAGAAATTGCAGCGGCACATCATTGATGGCGACAAACAGAAACTCGTGGAGCATCTGGAGGAAGCGCGGGCGAAATACAAGCCGCTGGACATCATCAATGATCATCTGCTGGCGGGGATGAAGGTGGTGGGCGAGTTGTTTGGGAGCGGGCAGATGCAGTTGCCTTTCGTGCTGCAGAGCGCGGAGGTGATGAAGTCCGCCGTGGCGCATCTTGAGAAGTTCATGGAGAAGGTCGACGGGCAGTCGCGCGGCAAACTGGTGCTGGCGACGGTGAAGGGCGATGTGCATGACATCGGCAAGAATCTTGTCGACATCATCCTCACAAACAACGGCTTCACCGTTTACAACATCGGCATCAAGCAGCCGATCCAAAATGTGATCGAGAAGGTGAAAGAAGTCGGCGCGGATGCGGTGGGGCTGTCCGGCTTGCTGGTGAAATCGACGCTGGTGATGAAGGACGATCTGGCGGAGTTGAATCGGCAGGGGCTGGCATTCCCGGTGATCCTGGGCGGCGCTGCGCTGACGCGGAAATACGTGGAGGCCGATCTGCGCGGCATTTATAAAGGCCCGCTATTTTTCGGGAAGGATGCGTTTGAAGGGCTGCGCGTGATGGATGCGATCTGCACCGGGAAGACCAAGGAGATGCTGGTGCAAACGGGCGTGGTAGACGATCGTGCGGTACTGTACTGCGGAGGCGGATTGCCGCCGTTGTCGGCTGTGGTCGGCGACAAGATGAACAATGAGGACGGCATGCCGGTGGGACCGTCGATGGCGGATTTCGCGGTGTCGGATATTCGAGCGCGACGCCCCGTGCCCGAGCCGCCCGTTTTTCGGCACGCGCGTCGTGAACGATATTCCCGTCGATCAGATTTTCCCGTACATCGATGAGGTGGCGCTCTTCCGCGGACAGTGGCAATTCAAGAGCGGAGTGATGGAGCGGGATGCGTTCCGGGCGTGGACCCAGGAAAAAGTCCAGCCGATTTATGAGCGGATCAAGGCAAAGGTGCGCGAGCTGCGAATTTTGAAGCCGGGCGTCGTCTACGGCTATTTCCCCTGCCAGGCGGATAAGAACGATCTGGTGATTTATCAGGACGATCAGAAAACCGAGCGGCTTCGGTTCCATTTCCCGCGGCAGACAGCCAAGAAGCGCTGGTGCCTGTCCGACTTTTTCAGGCCGCGAGGAATCCGGCGTGATGGATGTCGTGGCATTCCAGTGCGTGACGATGGGGCCGGACATCAGCGTGTATGAAAACTCGCTTGCGCGAGGCGGGCGATTACACGGAATATCTGTACATGCACGGAATCGGCGTGCAGATGGCGGAAGCGCTGGCGGAGATGTGGCACAAACGAGTGCGGCAGGAGCTCGGCATCGCCGTGAACGACGGCACCACGATGCGCGACCTGTTTGCGTGCCGCTATCAGGGCTGCCGATACAGCTTCGGATATCCCGCCTGCCCCGAGCTGGAAGATGAGATCAAACTGTTCAAACTGCTGGAGCCGGAGCGAATCGGATGCGGCATTGACGGAGAATTATTTCATCACGCCGGAGCAATCAACCAGCGCACTGGTCACGCATCATGCGGATGCAAAATATTTTAACGTGGAGTAAAAACCCGGGTGCCATTGCCTCCATCGACGAACATTAAGCATCCACTTTTTCCAATCTCGCATATTGCAAAATCAACGTCTTCTTCCCCATCCCCTGAAACTGCACAATCGCTTTAGTCATGGTTCCCGCCGGTGTGATTTCCTCAATTCGTCCAAGTCCAAATTGCGGATGGCGAACCAATGACCCTCGCTTGAATTCGCCCGCCATCGCGTCCGCCTGCGGCGCTGCGAGGCCGATTCGATATTGGCGGCGTTCCTGCTGGCGCGGCGGCCGTACGAGGATTCATCACGGTAGCCGACGCTGCCGAAGTCCGAATTCTTCGCCCGTGAGGTCGAGTTCCTGGAAGCACTCGTCGGGCATTTCCTTAAGGAATTGGGAGGCGATGGTGCGTTCGGTTTGGCCGCGGATCATGCGGTAGCGGGCATGGGAGAGGACGAGCTGTTTCATGGCACGGGTGATGCCGACGAAGGCGAGGCGGCGTTCTTCTTCCATTTCGTCGGGTTGGAGTTGAAGCCGATGGCGCGGGCGTGCGGGATCAGTCCGTCTTCCATGCCGACCATGGCGACGAAGGGGAATTCGAGGCCTTTGGCGGCGTGGAGGGTCATCAGGGTGACGGCTCCGCCGGCTGTCTTTTATTTTGTCGACGTCGGAGACGAGGGTGACTTGCTGGAGGTAATCGTCGAGGGTGCCTTCGGGATTTTGCGACATCGAATTCGGCGGCGACGGTGATCAATTCATTGATGTTGGCGAGGCGGTCGTTGCCGGTTTCTGTCGCCGTCGCATCCTGCTTTTTGTGGTCGTCTTCGAATGCCGGATTCTTTGACGACGCGCTCCATGAGGCCGCGGATGCCGCCGAGGGATGAGAAACGCCGGTGCGGAGGGGTGGGTCTTCGAGTCTCGAGTCTTGAGTCTTGGTCGGACTTCGGGTGGAACGTCCAGAGATCATCATCGGAGTTGGCAGGAACGCAAGGCGTCGAAGAGGGGATCGTCCGTGAGATGCCGGCGGTGCAGAGTTCGGGGCCGAGGCCACGCGTGGCGGCGATCGAGTTTGCTGCCAGTGTGTCGAAAAGGGCGGCGAGTTTTTTGGCGGCGTTGAGCGGCGCGGGGGGTGAGTTCGGGAACTTGGTCGGCGATGCGCGGCAGGCATCGAGGAGGCAGATGCGTTGTTGGGAGGCATAGGCCTGGATTTTGATGACGCTGGTGTCGCCGAGGGCGCGGGCGGGAACATTGATGATGCGTTCGAGGGAGAGATTGTCGCCCGGGTTGGAGATGACGCGGAGGTAGGAGAGAACGTCCTTGATTTCCTTGCGGGCGTAGAACTCGGTGCCGCGGGCGATCTGGTAGGGGATCGCTTGTTTCATGAGGGCGTCTTCGAGCACGCGAGAGAGCGAATTGACGCGGTAAAAGATGTGCCATTTTGTCCCAGCCGAGGCCATGGTCTGGTCGTGCTGGTCCTTGAGGCGGCGGATGACTTCCGTCGCCTTCCTGATGCTCGTCGTTGCAGCGAAGAATTTGAATCTTTGGGCCGTCTTCGTTTTCGGTCCAGAGGTCCTTCTTCTTGCGCTTGGAATTGTTGGCAATAAGCGCGGAGGCGGCTTCGAGGATGATCTTGGTGGAACGGTAATTTTGCTCCAGCAGAACGACCTTGGCATTGGGATAAAACTGCTCGAATTCCAGAATGTTATTGATGTTTGCGCCGCGCCAGCCGTAGATCGACTGGTCCGGGTCGCCGGTGGCACAGATATTTTTGTGATTCATGGCAAGCATGTGGGCGAGGATAAACTGGGCGTGGTTGGTGTCCTGATACTCATCGATAAGGATGTACTGAAATCGCTCCTGAAGCTGCTCGCGGACTTCCTTATTATCACGAAGCATGATCGCCATCTTAAGAAGCAGATCATCAAAATCGACAGCCTTATTTTCGGCAAGAATCTGCTCGTAACGGATATAGGCTCGCGCGACGTTCTTTTCAAAAAAGCCGCCCGAAGCCTGCGGCAAAAGCAGCCGGCCTTTGCAATTTATTTTTGGCGTTGCTGATCGCATGAAGCACGGCAGCCGGCTGAAAATTATCGACAGACAGGTTGACGTCCTTGATCGCCTGCTTGACCGCTTTGCTCTGGTCGCTGCTGTCGAAAATAGAGAAAGTCTTGGGAAGATCGGCATGAACAGCGAACTCGCGAAGCAGGCGGGCGCAGAGCGCGTGAAATGTGGACACCGTAGCCCCCCTACCCATGCGGCCTGCCGACTTGAGAAGAGCCTCCACGCGTTCCCGCATTTCACCCGCGGCTTTGTTCGTGAACGTAATCGCCAAAATGTTGTACGCCGGAATACCGCACGCCACCATATACGCAATCCGGCGGGTAATCGTGCGAGTCTTCCCCGAGCCCGCGCCGGCAAGAACCAGCAGCGGCCCATCCACGTGAGTCGCGGCGGCAACTTGCGGAGCGGTGAGTCCTTCGAGCGTTTGTTCCGGCGTGAGCGTCATGAGTGGTTCCGTATGGGGGGTTTGGGGGCGAGGGTGTTTCAAAACGGCGAGTATAGCAGCCGTAAGCGAATTTTTAACACGACGCGCATGATGACGCGCACAAGACGACACGCACAACGAGACCTCTACCATTGACGACCATCTAACAACGCTCCGAAATAATTGTGGCACGGCGGCCCTCCGCCGTGATCTTTCCGCTGGCCTCGAATGGCCAGTGGAAAGATGCTCCTAACGATGCAACCGCCCTTCATTCGCACACGCACACACGCACAAGGGTCTGCTCCAACATAGTAGGTAAAAGAAAGATGGCCCAACCCTGCCTAAAACGGATTGGAACGATTCGTTTATAGGCACAGGAGGGCCATCGATCATGGAGTTTAGCAAGCTTGCACAGGACGTGCTGGCGTTCGCCGGCGAAGAGGGACTGTTGACGGAGGATCTGGGACAGCTCGAAGAGGGGCTGCGGGATCTGTTGTCGCGACTGGGGACAGGGGCATTTCAGATGCACATGGATCAGCAACGCCAACTGGGATATGAAGGCTCCAGCCGGGCATGCGTCTGCGGAGGCGACATGCGTTTTGTCGGGTATAGACCCCGCAATCTCGAAACGCTCTTCGGACCCTTGTCGGTGCGGCGTGCGTATTATCACTGCGCCAAATGCCACAGCGGCCAGTTGCCTTATGACCAAAAGCAGGGGTGGGGCACGCGCTGTCTAAGCGTGCCTTTGGCGAAAGTGGCGGTGAGCCTGTCGCAGGCGATGCCGTTCCGCGAGGCGGCTGAACAATTACAGACAGTGCTGGGCAGGCGTCTTTCTCCCAATACCATCAATCGCATCACGCGCGGGGTGGGAAGGGCTGCGGACCAGAGGGAAGAGGAAGCGGCGGAGCAAGTCCAAAACAATCGCCATGATCTCGCGGCGGCCAGTGTCGGAAGGCTGTATGTAGAAGCCGACGGAGCGATGGTGCATCGGCTCGATGGGTGGCATGAGGTCAAGGCCTTGATCTGCCGGCATCAGGATGCGCAAGGAACATGGCATTCCCGGCACTTATGCCGCAATGAAGAAGTGGAGGGTTTTGCCAAACTGGCGTGGGGGTGCATGCATGTATCGGGTCTGGAGAACGCAAGAGAGAGCGTGTTATTGGGGGATGGGATTCCCTGGATATGGAACCATCTGGGACCGATTGCCGACGCGGCGACGCAGATTGTGGATTGGTATCACGCCAGGGAGCATTTGTTCTCGACGGCCAAAGCGCTTCATGGGGAGGGAACGCAAAGGTGCGGTGAGTTCGCCGGATCGCTGGAGACGTTGTTGTGGAACTCAAGGAGGAGCATCGACGGGCGCGGGGAAAGCGTGATTCGATCGAGGAGTTGACGGGCTATTTGGAACGTCACCGGAGCCGGATGGATTACAAGCGTTACCGCGAGCGGGGCTTGGATATCGGCTCGGGAGCGATCGAAGGGGACTGCAAGAATCTGATCCACGCGCGCATGAAACGCGGCTCTCCGCGCTGGTCCGATCAAGGCTGCCAAAGCATGCTCAGCCTCCGCTGCTGCTACGCCAACGGAGAACAAAAAATCCTCTGGAGCCGCAAACCGCTTCTTGCCGCTTAAATTCCACCTACTACTTTGGAGCAGACCCCACGCACAACAGTGCGGCGCGTGGATCACCGTGCTTTATGTTTTTGCTGGCGGCTTTTACAATGCCCGGCTCGCCGCGTGCGACCTGTTTTTCGTCCCCTCACCCCCGAGGCCTCCATGGAAGTCGGTATTGTCGGTCTGCCCAATGTCGGGAAGTCCACTATCTTCAACGCGCTGACCAATGCGGGCGCGCTGGCTGCGAATTATCCGTTTGCCACCATAGAGCCCAACGTCGGCGTCGTGGCGGTGCCTGATGAGCGGTTGGAAAAGATTCGCGTGCATATCGCATCGGAAAAATTAGTGCCGGCGTTGTTGCGGATCGTCGACATCGCCGGAATTGTGCGCGGGGCGTCCAAGGGTGAAGGGCTGGGGAACAAGTTTTTGTCGCATATTCGGGAAGTGGATGCGGTGCTGCATGTTGTGCGCTGCTTTGAGGGTGGGGAAATCACGCATGTCGAGGGCAGCGTCGATCCATTGCGCGACATTGACACTATTGATACCGAGTTGATGTATGCCGATCTGGAGACGGTGGAGAAGTCGATCGACAAGCACCGCAAACTCGCCCGCGCGGGGGATAAGGATGCGCTTGCGGCGGTGCCGATCATTGAAAATGTGATCATCCATTTGCAGAAGGGGATTCCGGTTCGGGCGATGGGGTTGAAGGCGGACGATTCGAAGCTGATCAAGCCGCTGGGCCTGATGACGTCGAAGAAGGTCCTGTACGTGGCGAACGTGGATGAATCTGATCCCACGGGGAAGGGGCCGATGGTTCAAAAGGTGCGCGAGCGTTCGGCGAAGGAAGAAGGCGGCGTGGTGCCGGTATGCGGGAAGCTGGAATCGGAACTTGCGGAGCTGCCTGCGGAAGACCGCGCGGTGATGCTGGCGGATTATGGGATGACGGAGCCGGCGCTGAACACGCTGACGCGAGAGGCGTACAAGCTGCTTGGGCTCTCGAGCTACTTTACGGCAGGCCCGAAGGAAATCCGTGCGTGGACGATCCCGATTGGTGCGACGGCTCCTCAGGCTGCCGGCGTGATTCATACTGATTTTGAGAAAGGGTTCATCCGGGCGGAGATCTATAATTTCGCGGACCTGATGGCGCTCAAGACTGAATCCGCGATCAAGGCAGCGGGGAAAATGCGGTCTGAAGGAAAGACGTACGTTATGCATGATGGGGATATTGCGCATTTCTTATTTAATGACTGAGGGGTTGGATTGCTATTTTATGGGTGGGGGATAAGGGGGGGATGTTCGATTTTATTTAACGCTCCCTTACGGTCGCGTCTCGGAATGCCCTTTATATGTATGGTTGAAGTGCGTTAGGGGGGAGACACGCTGAAGCGTGAACTCCGGGGGTGGTGGGGGGAGGGGGGGCTGCCGCGATTTTTTTATGCTCATTTATTCTCGGACATACTGTTTTGCACGTGTTTCGGCAGTTCTCGCACCATTATCGCTCTCCTTCCGATCAAAACATTAGCAGACGTTAATCTCTGCAAATTCCCCACATTATCTTTTGACTCGCCCCCCAACGTATTTGAAGTTTCATCCGCTTCATTTGTCTTACAGGGGCATGATCCATGGCCGCTCGACCCACTACTCTCGCGATTGAAAATCTTGAATCCCGCTTCAACCTCTCGACCCTCGCGGGCGCTGCCGCCCCCCGACGGCCTTCGGCATTCATGCGCAGAGCAGCGCTCTCTCCTGGGGAATCGCACGAAGTTGATTTCTCTGCAGTCCGGCGCGAGCCGTGCCGTCTCGATGGCGGGTTCAGACAGAAATGGCCTTGCCCCCCTGGTCGCGCGCAACGGCGCAACATCTCCCGCCCCCAACATCAATGTCTCCTCCACGACCAAAGCGATCACGATCACCTGGGTGAACAACAGCGCCAATAATAAGGGTTTCCGCATTGAGCGTTCCGCTGACGGAACAATTTTCAAACAAATCGCGATTGTAAGTGCTTCCAAAACGAGCTTCACCGACAAGACGGCTCTTTCCGGGGCGACCTACGTGTATCGCGTCACCGTGTTCAATAAAACGAGCGCGACTCCGTCGGATGCGTCGAAGTCGATCACTTTATTGCCTCCGCCGCCGCCGGTTGCACCGACCTCGCTTGTGGACGCCAAGAGCACGACTTCTTCGATCACCCTTTCATGGAAGGAAAACGCCACGACGCAAGCGGGCTTCCATCTCTACCGTTCCACGGACGGCCAAGCTTATACGCTCATCGCCAGCCTCAAAGGCAATGCTCACGCATTTACGGATTCGCAGCTTCCCGAGGGCACCACTTACTTCTACGAACTTTCCGCATGGAATGGCGCCGGCGAGACGTATGCCAGCGTTCCCTTTACTGCTGCCACTCTCGGAACACCGGTCGTCACGCCCGCTCCGATCACCCCCCCACCCACCCTCTCCGGCCCCACCGGTCCTGAAGCTCCCACCGCGCCGACCTTCTCGAATGTCACTGGCAGCAGCGTCACGCTCTCCTGGTCTGATCCCTCCACCAACATCAGCGGCTATCGCATCTACCGCTCGACGGACGGGCAATCCTATACTCTCGTCGGAAACGTGGATGCCAACACCAGTTCCTTCACGGACTCCGGCCTGACTGCTCAGACCGGCTACGCCTATGAAATCGGGGCATGGAATTCCACCGCCAACGAATTGTCCGATGCGTCGACCGTCTCCACTTTGGTCGCATTGCCCAGTGCTCCAACGAGCCTGGCCACAAGCAATGTCACGACCAGCAGCCTCACGCTTTCATGGGCTCCGACCGCGACGAATCAAACCGGCTATCGCATCTACCGTTCCGTTGACGGGACCAATTTCGCTGCCATCGGCAGCACTGGTTCCAACGACACGCACTACAACGACAGCAGCCTGAATGCCGGCACCACTTATTGGTACAAAGTCGCGGCGAGGAATGCGGGCGGGCAAGCCACCTCCGGGGCGATTTCCGTCACCACCACTGCCTCACAGACCATCACCCAGACCCCACCGGCTCCCATCACCGCGCCCGCTGCCCCAACGAATCTCGCGTTTTCCAACGTCACGACTTCCGCGATCACCTTAAGCTGGTCCGCCCCCGGCGGGCAAACCGGCTATCACGTCTACCGCTCCACCGATGGCACGAACTTCATGCTCGTCACGACTGCCGACGCGGGCGTTACGACCTGGACCGACTCCGGTCTCAGCAGCGGCACGAGCTACGCTTATGAAGTCGGCGCGTTCAACACCGGCGGCGAGACGCGTTCCGCCGCTGCCTCCATCGGGACGCAAACGCCGGCTCCGCCGCCCGCCCCGGCCCCTGTTGGGGGCGTCACCTTCTCCATCCGCAACGAAACGTCTTTCAACGAACTTGTCATCACGGGCACCAGCGGCAATGACAGCATTGCCGTTACTCAATCGGGCGGCGTCCTTAACATCGTCGCCAACGGGCAAACCACCACGTACGACAACACCTTCGGCGACCTCAAAATCTACGGTGCCAACGGCAACGACACGATCGTCGTCAATTCCTCCGTCAACATCGCCACGCTCATCTACGGCGGGGACGGAAACGACACGATCTACAACCTCACCACCGGCAAGGCTACCATCGTCACCATCGGCAATGGCGTTAATAATGTCACCGGCAATGGCGTCAATACCGCTTACTGGGTTAACAACGCCGACACCGTCCATGCGAGCAGTGCGGAAACCGCGCTCAAGGGCGTGAACCGCGTCGGCGGCTTCTTTCAAGGTGTCTCGCGCAATCTCTACGGACAAAATCTCGCTGATCCCACCGATTCCGGCACCGAAATCCGCCTCACCAATTCTTCGTTCTGGGGCACCGGGCCGACGATGAACGACATCAATCAGACCGGCCTCTCCGATTGCTACTTCCTCGCGCCGCTGGCGTCGATGGCTTATTCGGAGCCGCAGAAGTTGATGAATATGGCGGTCGATCTTGGCGATGGCACGTACGCCTTCCGCTTTGTCCGCGGTGGCACCAACACGTATGTCCGCGTCGACGGCGACCTCGCTGCTGGATACTGGTCCGATGGCCTCGGCAATGCCACCCCCGGTGCCAACGGCAACGAATGGGGCTCTCTCTTTGAAAAAGCCTATGCCGACTTCCGCACCGGCGCGGACAGCTATGCCTCGCTCAACTGGGGCTCGCAATCCTCGACATTCTCCGACCTCGGAATGAGCACGAACGCGCTCACACCCAATGCCACCCCGGACAGTTCCGTGCTGTCAGTGATTAATTCGAATCTTTCCGCGGGTCATGCGGTTGTCGCGAGCACCAACGGCGTGGTGCGGGCCGGTGCGCCTCTGATTCAATCTCACGTCTACAGTGTCATTGGTGCCTTCAGAAGCGGCTCCGGCGCGGTCATGGTTCAACTTCGCAACCCCTGGGGCGTCGACGGAGCGGGCAATGACGGCAACCCCAACGACGGCATCGTCACCATCGACTTCGCGACGTTTGCCGCGAACTTTAATGCACTCAACTATGTCAATGCTTGAGGGTGCGAGAATACAGGGTTCAAGGGTTCAAGGGTATAAGGGTTCAAGGGTGGCAGGAGCCCACGAAGCCTGAGCCATCCCAATTACTAATTACTAATTACCAATTACCCCTTCCTCACCACTCCGCTTCGCCGAATGGCATCAGGGGTGTTCGGCCTTTTGCCTTTGGCAAATGCTCGATCAAATCTTTTCCCAGCCGCACCATTTCGTCTGAATCCATGCGGATATTGAACCGCGATCCTGCCACGGTTCCGACGGCATAGCCTGCGTGCATTACCAGTTCTGCGTCATCCACGAATACGTTTCCGTCTGCCGTGCGTTTCGCATACCCCTCCACCAATGCCTTCCGTCTAAAAATCTGCGGCGATTGCACTTCGCTGACCTTTGCCATCTCGACGTACTCGGACACTCGCCGCTCGCTATCCAGATCCGCAAATCCATTCCGTGTCGGCAGCACCGGCACAATCCCGCCGCACCCCTTGGACTTCGCCAACGTTTCCTCCAGCACATCCAGCAACGTAAACGGCACCGCGGGGCAACATGGGTCATGCACGATCACGGTCTCAATCGACGCATCCAATTTCTCCAGCCCACGCCCCACGCAACCGAACCAGTCGCTCCCGCCGCCCGCGACGGTCACGCCCTGAAAACCCAGGTGCGCGGAAAAGCGCTCCTGCATTGTCTCGAGATCGTCCGGCCGCACGACGACGATCCGCTGCTGCACCTGGGCTCGCGAGGTGTACAACTCGACCGACCGCAAAAAGACCTCCCGCCCATCAATTTTAGAAAACGGCCGCGCGGCGCCTTCCCCGCGAACCCGGGCGCCACCACCGGAAAAATCACCGCCAATGTCATAAATGCTCCTTCCAGACCGGACAGTCCCGTATTTTACACGCCCCCGACCGCACCGCCAGACGACCATTTCTCTCGAGTTTTGCGTTTTGCGTTTTGTGTTTCGTATTTCTCCGCTATGATTCTCTCGCTTTCACCCCAATTGAGGAAACCAAATGTCGCTTTACGATTCTAATGGCAAACTTGTCCTCCCGACCCAGCAACGCATCGCCAACACCCCCGGGGCCGCCTATCAGGTGGACGCCCTCGGCAGCATGCTTCCGGACCTCTTGCCCGGTTCGGCCGGCCATCATGCCATCGCGCCGCGTATCGCGGGCGACTATCAGCGCTACCGTGAAATGACCGTCGATCAGATGCTCCTTGAGAATCGCGTCGTCTTCCTCGTCGGCGAGATCAACCACGTCTCCTCCTACAACGTCATCATGCGACTCCTCTATTTGCAGTCGCTCCAAAAATCCCAGGACATCATGCTCTACATCAATTCTCCGGGCGGCTCCGTGGATGACACCCTCGCGATGTATGACACGATGAAGTTCCTGACTTGCGACGTTCAGACGTTTGTCATCGGCCAGGCCATGTCCGGCGGTGCCGTGATCCTTGCCGCGGGTGCCAAAGGCAAACGGTACGCGCTCCCGCATGCCAAGGTGATGATCCACCAGCCCTTCGGCGGCATCTGGGGCCAGGCGGAGGATATCGCCATCCAGGCACAGGAAATTCTTAAAACCAAGAAGACGCTCACGGACCTTCTTGCCAAGCTCACCGGCCAAACCGTCGAGCGCATCTCGGAAGATCAGGAACGCGACAAATACTTCGACGCCTATGAAGCCAAGGCCTACGGCCTCGTCGACGATGTCCTCGGCGAAAATGATCAGGCGAAAAAAGAAGCCATCGCCACCCAGCAGGAAACGAAAAAGTAAGGACATTGCATGCCCGTCGTCTTTCGACATCGCGGCTGCCGTTTCTTCTTTTTCAGCAATGAAGGTGATCCTCTTGAGCCCGTGCATATTCACGTTCGTTGTGGAGAGCGACTCGCGAAGTTCTGGATCGATCCTCGTGTGGAGCTAGCGGAATCTTATGGATTTTCCGCAACGGAATTGAATAAAATAGCTAAACTAATCGTCCGGAATTCGTCAGAAATCAAGGACTACTGGGATGAGTATTTTAACCTCTGAACCGCTCTGCAAAAAAGTACGTTTTGACGCGGATACCTTTTGGGTTGAGCTCAACGATGGTCGGCAACTCGGCGTTCCCCTCACCTATTTCCCGCGCCTTTTGAATGCCACTCCCGCACAACGAAAAAAGTTTACCATCAGCGGCGGAGGAGCCGGTCTGCATTGGGATGCCCTGGATGAAGATATTTCCGTTCGCGGCCTGCTCCTCGGTAAGGGCGACCGCACGCGTCCCACGGGCCGGCGAAGCGCTCCCCATACTTGAAAAATGCCCCCCTTTACGCCTTTACTTTTTAACCTTTCACTCCTCCCCCCCCCGCCTTCCTCCTTCACCCATGCTTCGCATTATACGCCTCCCCCGTCATCATCCCCCCCAAATCCCCCCCCCCACTGACCGCCTTCACCTTAATCATCCATCCGCGACCGAACGGATCCGAGTTCACCAGCGACGGATCATCCTTCAACGCCCCGTTCACCTCCACTACTTCGCCCGTCACGCCGGAATAGAGCTCACTCGTCGCCTTTACCGACTCGATCTCGCCGAAGGATTTCCCCGCTGTCACCTGTTTACCGACTGCGGGCAGGTCCACATAGGTGATGTCGGTCAGCTCATCCACCGCAAACTGCGTAATGCCAATCGTGACCACGTCGCCGTCCTGCTTGTGCCATTCGTGGGAGGAGGAGTACTTGCGATCGGACGGAGCGGCCATAAAAACCTCGGAATAAAAGGTAAATCGCGGACCCAATAAAAATGAACCGGATAAAGCGAAAACAGTTTACTTCGCGCGCTTATAGAACGGAAGCGGGGTCACGGTCGCCCCCAGCACATTCCCGCGCAATCCACGCCCAATGCCGTCCCAACCGCAGACTCGCCCGTGTCCACATACGCCATCGCGATCGGGCGCTTCAACGTCGGCGACATCGCCCCCGACGTTACCACACCGACCACGCGCCCGTCCCGCATCACATTCATCCCCTGCCGCGCCGCCCGAGGCCCATCAATCAATAGCCCCACGAGCTTCCTCTTCAATCCCTCCGCCTGAATCTTCCGCAGCGCCTCAACCCCAATAAAATCCTTCGTCAAATCGACCGCCCATCCCAGTCCCGCGCTGAGCGGATCGCCATCCTCCGTCAACTCATGCCCGTACAACGGCATCCCCGCCTCCAGCCGTAGCGTGTCCCGCGCACCCAATCCCGCCGGCTTCAAAATCTGATGCTCGCCGTCCCCCTTCATCAAATAATTCACGGCCATCCCTGCTGCCGTGTTCCCGCAAATAATCTCCGCGCCATCCTCACCTGTGTACCCAGAGCGAAACACCGTGAACTGCACCACCATCATGTAGCGCATTGTTTCAAAGTGATAACGCTTTAAATCGGACACGGGCTCCGGCAGGACGCTGTCCAGCAACTCCACCGCCCGCGGCCCCTGAATCGCCACCATCGCGCTCTTCCCCGTCTCATCCTCCAACTCCGCCCTTCCATCCCCACCTTCTCAAACCATGCCAACAGCTTCTCCCGATTGCTCGCATTGCAAACCATGAACCAGTAATTCTCGGCTCGCGACACAATCACATCATCCAGCACATTCCCATGCTCATTGCACACCAGCGAGTACATCGACTGCCCCGCGATCCCCTTGCCGACATTGCGCGTGCAGACCTTCTGTAAAAATGCCTCCGCCCCTTTGCCAGTAAACTTCAATCGCCCCATGTGGGAGACATCAAAGATGCTCGCCGCCGTGCGCGTGTGCTCGTGCTCGGGAATAATCCCGGTGTACAACAACGGCATCTCCCACCCCGCGAAGTCCACCATCTTCGCGCCGGACTTCACATGAAAATCAAAAAACGGCGTTCGTTTCAGCTCTGCCACATCTGCCTCATCATCAAAAAAACATGAAGCGCCGCACTATACCCGGTCCCCCAAAACCCTTCCAACGGCCCGATCTTCCTGAAACTTTTGCTTCCGTGCGGCGTACATCCAACAATGGAATATGCCGCCCCGGAATGCTCCCGGCGGGTCAAATAAAAACGCCATTCAGGAAGGAAATGACCATGCGCACGTTCAGACATTCGTTCAGCCTCACCGTCGTCGCCATCGCGATCGCCGCCGCGGGAATCCTCTCGTCGATCGCCCGCGCCGAGGAAGGCCCCACGCGAGCCACTGGCACGCTCACCGGAAAAGTGCTCGATGACAAAGGCCAGCCCGCAAAAGGCGTCAACGTCGCCGCCCTTGTTCCGGGAACTCTCGCCGCCCGCAGAAATCCCGCCAACAAACCTGCCGCCGACGCACCTCCGACGACGGAAAAATCCCGCATGCATCCCCTCGCCAAGACGACGACCGCTGACGATGGCACCTACACCCTCACTGATGTCCCGGTCGGCAAGGTCCGCGTCATCGCCGGCAAGAAAGGCTCGGGCTTCGGAATCGCCCGAGAACTCGTTACCGTAAAAGCCGGCGAAACTACCCAAGTCGAAGACATTCACCTCCACACGGCCGCCGACCGTCCCAACCACCCCAAGCCCGGCACAGGGACCGCAAATCCATGAACCCATTCTTGATGCGGCTGCCCATTTTTTAACCGCCAAGCCAAGAGGTTGAGTCGGGCGTGACCATTTTTTCGAGGCGCTGGCTCAACCGCTGAAAATACATGGGATTCCGAGACGCGCCCGTCAGGAAGCGTTCGGCGTTCTTTGCTGAGGGTCAAACGCTTCCTCACGGGCGCGTCTCGGAATTTTTCACAGTCAGCAGGCACACGAAAGCACTCCCCGGAAAAACGGGCAGCCCGTTGAGTCTTGGCGACTTTTCCTGCATCCGCCATTGAAAACTAAAAATTAATTATCGGTTCATCATAGAAAATCAGCCGTTTTGAACCAGTGAAGACTCTGGGTGCCTTGGTGCCTTGTGGTTAAATCCCATTCTACCCAACAACACCATCGTAGTTTCCGCCATGCCCTTGAGTGGCTGACCGAACCCGCTAGGATACTTCCGGCGAAGTGGATGTTGTTGTATTGAGGGATTTTCAAAGGAACCTGATGGCAAAGCACACGATTGTTTTAATTCCCGGCGATGGCATTGGACCGGAAGTCGCGCACGCGGCGCGGCGCGTCGTGGATGCGGCGGGAGTCGATTTTGACTGGGTGGAGATGCCCGCCGGCGAAGGCGCGATCAAGACGGATGGCGACACGTTGCCGGAGAAGACGCTGGATGCGGTTAATAAATACAGGGTCGGGCTTAAGGGGCCGGTGGGTACGCCTATTGGCAAGGGGTTTCGCAGCGTGAACGTCACGCTGCGGAAAAAGCTCGACCTCTATGCGGCGGTACGGCCTGTGCGGAATATGCCTAATGTGAAGACGCGTTACGAGAATGTGGACATTGTCATCTTTCGAGAGAACACCGAGGGACTCTACTCCGGCATCGAAAATGAAATCACCGCGGGCGTCGTGACGAGTTTGAAGGTCTGCACGGAGAAGGCGTGCGAACGCATCGCGCGGGCGGCGTTCCGTTACGCCAAACAGCGGGGACGTAAGAAGGTCACCGTCTTCCACAAAGCCAATATCATGAAACTCACGGACGGCCTCTTCATCCGCAAATCCAAGCAGGTCCACGATGAAGAGTATCCCGGCATTGAATACGAAGAACTCATCATTGATAACGGCTGCATGCAATTGGTCAAAGACCCCACGCGCTTTGATGTGCTGTTGATGGAAAATCTGTACGGCGACCTGATGAGCGATCTCTGTGCGGGGCTCGTCGGCGGCCTGGGCGTCGTTCCGGGTGCGAACATCGGCGACCATGCGGCGGTCTTTGAAGCTGTCCACGGCACCGCGCCGGACCTTGCGGGCAAAGGCGTCGCGAACCCGCTCGCGTGCATCATGAGCGGTGTCATGATGCTCAATCACATGTTCGATACCACGGGCGATGCGACGTGTCACACGGCTGCTCAGAAGATCAAGGACGGATATAACGCTGTTCTCAGTGAGGGTCGCACGCTGACCCGTGATCTTGGCGGGACTGCTTCCACGGATGAATTCACGAACGCTTTGATCGACCAAATTACGAAGAGGTCGTAAAGATTGAACACGAAGACGCGAAGACGCGAAGAAAGCAGGAACGGGTGGGATTCACGAAACTCTGATTTTTTTTCTTCGTGTCTTCGCGTTTTAACCTTCTGTTTTCAAGAAGACTCTTTCTTCCGTGAAGAAATTCCGAAGAGCAATTGGGCTGGTATCACCATGGCGATCGATGTCATGCGTGGGGGAGCCACGATGCTGCTATCAGCAGGGGTCGGTGCGGCGTCTTCGTTTAATTCCAAATCGGCCAGGTCGGCGGCGTCTTTTTCAGGCAGGTCTATCTCAGGGATGGCGAGCGGCAGGGGTTCATCATCGCTTGCGGGCGATAGCGCGTCGCTGTCCTCGATGGCGGCGTTTTCTACGCGCGCTGCTGCAGCGTCGGGAATGGGATGTTTGGGGGGAGTGGCGTTTTTTTTTTATCGTCGTCCGCGTCAATCGGTGTTGTTCCATTTTCGATTGGCTGCGTCACGTCGGTGGGAGCAATGGGCACGACGCGATCAGCGAAAGCGGGAGCGACGGGAGCCGCGGGGCGAACGCGCGCCGGGTTGGGGCTGCTCGCGGGCGGCGCGCTTGGGCCGCCGACGTTTTGCAACGGCGACTGCGTGCGCGAATGTTGCCGAGGCGCGAGGTGCATTGAATGTTTCAGGACCTTGTCGATCAGAGCCTCATCGATCACATGCGTCTTCGCGGTAAAGCCATAGAGGAGCGCATTGTCGCAAAGACCGTTGATGATGCGCGGCGTACCGCGTGAGAAGCGAGCAACCTTGGCGACCGCGTCCAGCGTGAATTGAGCTTTATGTTCCGCCCCCGCGATCTTCAATCGATGGCTGATGTAGGCGGTGATCTCGTCGAGCGTCAACGGCTCAAGATGATAGGAAAGCGCGATCCGTTGCCGCAGTTGCTCCAGGTGCGGCTGCGATACTTTTTCCCGCAGTTCCGGCTGACCCACCAGAACAATCTGCAACAGCTTGTCGGATGACGTTTCAAGGTTGGACAACATGCGAAGCTCTTCCAAAACCTTGTCGGACAGGTTTTGCGCTTCGTCGATGATGACGACGACCAGCCGATCTTCCGCCAACTGTTGAATCAAAAATTGGTTGATGCTGAGGAGCATCGTCGCCTTGTCGGCGTGGGGGGGAACCTGAATGGAAAACTCATCGCAGATGAGGCGGATCAATTGCGAACTGTTCAAGTGCGTATTGCGCACGAGGGCGATCTGCGCATGATCTTCAAGATGTTGGAGCAGCAGGTGGGTCACGAGCGTCTTGCCGGAGCCAATCTCACCGGAGAGAAGCACAAACCCGCGCCGCTGTTCTACCGCATAAATCAGATTCGCGAGCGCCTCGTTATGGCGGGGGGTTTCGTAGAAGAACCGCGGGTCGGGCGTGTTCCGAAAGGGCAGTTGCGTAAAGTTATAGTGCGCTAGGTACATACGACTGCCTTGCTGAGGTGGACCGGTCAGGAGAATCTACGAGCAATGCGAGAGGACGGATTGAACGCCGCAGCCGGGGCGTTTGGGCGAAAAACCGCCGACTCGACACCTATAATACCGTAATTCGCAAAGAGGGTGCAGGATTTGCTGATTAACCGATGAGTTCAACAGGGGAGCCCTCGTGAACCCACCCCCCGTGCCAAGTTCGACCCCCACCACCATGCCGCCCAAACCGCGCCACCACCGTTGGCGAAAAATTTTCGTCTCCCTCATCCTCTTCGTCGGCCTCCTCACCATCGTCCGGCTCGCACTTCCCACCTGGGTTCGCTGGTACGTCAACCGCACCATCGACAAGTCCCCTCTCTACAAAGGCACCATCGGCGATGTCGACCTCCACATCCTCGCCGGCGGCTACACCATCCACGATGTTCAGCTCAATAAAACCTCCGGCAATGTCCCCGTCCCTTTCTTCTCCGCCAAACGCATCGACCTGACTCTCCAATGGGACGCCCTTTTCTCCCGAAAAGTCGTCGGCAAAATTGCTCTCGTCCAGCCCGAACTCAATTTCGTCGATAGTTCCAGCCAAGCCTCCGACCAGACTTCCCCCGGCGGCCCATGGCTCGAAATCATCTCCGAACTCTTCCCCTTCAAAATCAACTCCTGCATCATCCTTGATGGCTCCATCCACTTCCGCGCGTTCGAGTCCAATCCACCCGTCGATGTTTACCTCAGTCAGCTTGAGACCGATATTGAAAACCTCACCAATATCCACGACGACACCGCCCCGCTCGTCACGACCGTCAAGGCCTCCGCCCTTGCCATGGGACAGGCAAAATTTGAACTCAACATGAAGCTCAACCCCTTCTCCTATAAACCCACCTTCCAACTCGGGCTTCGCCTCATCGGCCTCGACGTGACACAAACCAATGCCCTCGCACAAGCCTACGGCCACTTCGACTTCAAGGGCGGCACCTTCGACCTCGTTACCGAACTCAACGCCAACGAAGGCGAAATCGAAGGCTACGTGAAGCCTCTGTTCCGCAACCTCACCATCTTCAGTCCGAAGGATAATATTCAGAAGGATAATCCGATCGAATTTTTCTGGGAGGCGGTGGTGGGCGTCACTACCGAGCTGCTCAAAAACCGCAGCCGCGACCAACTCGCCACGCTCATTCCGCTCAAAGGCAGCATCGACGGCCCACAGTCAGACATCTTCGCCACGGTCGGCAACGTACTAAAAAATGCCTTCGTCCGCGCGTACCTCCCGCGCTTTGAAGGCACCGCGCCCGACATTGACCACCTCCAATTCGGCCCCGCAACCATGATTGATTCCGACAGCCCCGCGAACTAAAGGACTACCCCATGTTGAAAATTCAGTCCTCAGTCCTCAGCACTCAGTACCTCCCCTTCTTCCTTCTGGTCACGCTCGCAGCCCTCTTCCCCGCCTGCGGCGGCAAACAAACCAAGGACCCAGACTTCTTCACCTCCGGCAGCCGTCCCGCCGACCAGCGCGGGAGCAAACCATGGCCGCGCATCAGCAACTCAAAGGCGAGGCGAGCGCAGCCACTAAACAGTCCCTTTACGAGCGTCTCGGCGGCGACGCAGGTCTGCACACGATCGCCGACGACTGGGTCGCTCGGGCCCTTGCCGACCCGCGAGTCAACTTCGACCGCCATGCCGTGACCACCGGCGGCTTCATGGGCGTCCACGCTAAATCCGCCGCCTGGAACCCGACCCCCGAGAACCTTCAACAATTGAAACTCCATGTCGTGCAGTTTCTCGCACTAGCCACCGGCGGACCCACTGCTTATTCGGGCAAAAATATGACCGACGCACACAAAGGCATGAAAATCGCGAACCCGGAATTCGACGCGGCTGTGGGCGACATGAAAGCCACCCTCGACAAACTTCAAGTCGGAATTCCCGAACAAAAAGAACTCCTCGCCATCCTCGAATCCACCCGCCCGCAGGTCGTCGAAGTGCGGTAACCCCCCCTCCCAGAACCACCCCCCCCCCTACCCCCGCGGCCACTCCCGACCCCAAAAACCATCCTCCCGTCCCCCATAATAACCCTCCAACGCCGCATCCATCACCAACTGCGTCCGCAGCCCGCTCTCCCCCGTACTCGCACACTTCCCCACCCCCAACAACTCATCGACCACCGTCTGAATCAACGGCTGCGCCACATGCGCCGGATTCGGCAAATCAAAAACTTCCTCGCGCCCATCCGCATGAATTAACCGCGGCCCTTCATTCCCAAAGCACGACATGCGAACCTCGCCATGCGTACCCGCAATTCTAAATTCGTCCACGGGCGCTTTACAAAAACTGCAAGCAACCGCTACCTGCATCCCTCCTTCCGACACCAAATTCATAGTCACCGTATCCTCCACCTCATTCGCGCACATCACATTCTCCGCAACCGCGCGATGAACACTCAACGGTCCAAACCAGAAATCAAGCATGTCCAACGCATGCGAGCCCATGTCCAGAAACAATCCTCCACCCGAATGCTCAGGCTGTACCCGCCACGGCAGATTCTCTTCCCGCACCGCTCCGCGCATGTCCGAGTACATCCACCGCGTACTCACGAGGTCCCCCAACACCCTGCTCTCCAAAATCTCCTTTACTTTCAAAAACCGCGGCAATGCCCTCCGATAGTACGCTACAAACAACGGCACCTCTTTCGCCGCAAACGCAGCCACCATCCGCCGCGCTTCCGCCCCGTTCCGCGACATCGGCTTTTCCACATAGCACGGCTTCCCTGCTGCCAACACCTTCATGGCATAAAACTCATGCGTCCCCGGCGGCGTCGCAACATACACCGCGTCAACGTCCTTATCGTCAATGAGTGCATCCGCATCGTCATACCAGCGAGCCACTCCATGCCGTCGCGCATAGTCCGCAGCTTTCGCTCCGTCGCGCCGCATCACCGCCACCAGCGAGCTTCCCCGCGATTTATAGAAACCGGGTCCGCTCTTCACTTCCGTCACATCGCCACACCCAATAATCCCCCATCGAACGACATTCATTACAACCTCCCTTGAATCCTGTCAGTCTCGCATTGAAACCCGCAGCAAGTTCCGTCCCAAATTGCCATTGTGGAACTGAGGCAATATAGGCTATTTAGCGGATATCGGTCACTCTCGCATTCTTCAATAAATCTCTTGCAATTAATAAGGCGTCCTGCCACCATAATCTGCATAGGTTGGCAGATCTTGGCGTCGTACCTAAAAGTCGAGAAGTTTTTCCTCTGTGGCGGAGGTGGCCTTTGGCTCACACATACATGCGGCAATCCCAATGCGGTAAAGTCTCCCAACGCGGGAGATCAAAACGCACGTTGCATCCTGCGTTTGTCTGCACCTGTTTGACCCTCGCGGTCGGGGCGACCATTGCCCGGCAGCCCCCACCGTACAGACGCTTTCCGACAGCCACGGCAACTATTACCTCGTCAACAATGGCGTCATCCAGTTCCAGCTTTACAGCACTGGCTCCCTTGCAGGGAAAGTGACTTCCATTATCTACGACAGCCAGCAGATGGTGGGAAGCAAGGGTCTTTATTCGGATATCGAAGGCAGTCCGAACATCTATCTCGGCGGCGGAGAAACCTATAATTTTGTCACCACCGGAAATTACGCGGAGATTACCGCGACCCACGCCGCCACCGCCGCCGAACCGCTTGAGGTGAAGTGGAACTGGATATTTGAAGATGGACAAAGCGGCTTCAGCACGTACCTCACTTATCACCATACCACCTCGATGGCCGATTGGGCGAGCACCGAGAACCGCCTTGTCTCGTACTGGAACAGCAGCCTCTTCAACTACTCCTCCATCGCCGACAATTTCTGGGGATACAATCCTCAGAGTGTCAATCAAGGGCGATTCATCACTGGGGAAACGTCCGACATGCGCGGCATTCCCGGCGAATATATCAAAAATTATCAAACCAAATATGACTGGCGCACCACCTATCAAAAGAGTAATGGCGACATCACCGGTCTGGTCAGCGCCGCTAATACCAGCGCTGCAACCGGTGCGCTGACGGCAAATAATTACGGCGTATGGAATATCAACAACTCCCGCACCAATGAAAGTGAAAACTCCGGCCCCACCCATCCCCAAACCGGCGTCGGGACATTCGTTCTCGAACCCGCCGGTTCGCATTTCGGAGGCCCGAGCCTTCTCTATACCGGCAACATGGATAAAGCGTTCGGGCCGTTCTTCACATATTTTAATAAGGGCACGGACATCAACGCGCTGCGCGCCGATGCCGACGCCGTTGCGCGGGCACCAATGCAACAGGTGCCGGCCTGAATGCCTTTTACGATTCTCTCGCGTCCCAACCCGCTCACTCCAAACGTGCCTTCGTTCGATTACAACCCCACCGCGGCGCAACGCGGCACCGTCTCCGGAAAAGCCCGCACCGCTGACGGCACTAATATGGACAGCGCCACCATCATCCTCTCCACCTTCGACCCCGTCGCTTACTCCACCAGCCCAGTCTCTCAGGAATATCAACGTCGCGCTGCGGGCTATAACTATTGGGTCACGCCGAACAAAGACGGCACCTTCACCATGCCCGACGTCCGCCCCGGCACTTACAGAGTCACCATCATTAAGCCCGGCAACTTCCGCGAAACCACCTTCGACAACATCACTGTTACCGCCGGGGGCACTACCAGCGTTGGGAACCTCACCTTCAACCCCGATATCGGCGGAAAGGGTATCTGGCAGGTTGGCACCTTCGATCGAACCGCCGGCGAGTTCCGCGACGGCAACAACTACAACAATTGGATCGACACCTTTAATGAATCCAAAGAATTCCCCAACGGTGTCAGCTACACCGTCGATAACAGCAACCCCTTCAACGACACTCAAAACTGGCGCAACAATTGGGGGCTCGATCAGATCAATGGCAGCAACGACTTCTGGAAGGTCAACTTCAAGTTGCCCTTTGTCCCCGCCGCCAACGCGACCTTTACCGTGACCGTCGCCATCGCCGCCCAGGAATTCATCGACGATATAGGTATTCTCATCGGCAGCCACCGCGTCGATGCCAGCTTCGATCACACCGCGGACACCGCCCCCTCCGTCAATCGCAGCGGCGACACTTCCAGCAAGGTCCTTTATCGAAAACTTTCATTCCCCGCCTCTTGGCTTGCCAACAACACGACCACCCTCAACACACTTAACTTTCACATCGTCGGCGGTGAGATGCAGTGGGATGCTTTGCGCCTCGATGTCACCAACCCAGGCACCATGTCCTCCTCCCAATGGAACGGCGCCAGCGGCAATTGGTCTGACGCGACCCAATGGAAAACTCGCGCCTACGGTTATAGCACCGGCCTCACCACCGACAACTTCGGCACCACCACCTTCGCCGACGGTGCCACCGGCATCGCTCCCATCAACAACACCACCTCTCAGGTTTATTACGACGCCATCATCAATGGCGGCACCGTCACGCTGGACACCTCCCCCGCCGTGCAACGCCTCGACCTTCTCGAAGGCACCCTCACCGCCACCGGCGGCACGCGGACCATCACCGCCAATGATGTCCTGGTTCTTGGCGGCGCAACGGTCACCGGCACCGCCGTCATCAACGCCCTTTCCCTCACCACCGTCAACTTTAACAACACCATTTCCGCCGGCGCTCAGGTCCTTTCCACCGGCGCAGTCACCATGCTCGATGGCGGCAACATGACCGTCGATGGCGCGGGGTCACAATGGACCGTTCCAGGTCTCAGCTTTGGCCAAGTCGGTTCCACTAACAGCGTAACCGTCTCCTCGGGCGGCACACTTGCCGCCGGCGCGAATGCGATCACGGTCGGCCCGCAGGGCACTTTGTCCAATACCGCCGGCACGGTCACGGCCGCATCGCTGACCAACAGCGGAACGCTCACCAGTACCGGCACGATCACTCTTACGGGCATCTTCACCAACAGCGGAACCGCTACCATCAGTGGCACCCTTAACGCCTCCAGCGTCAGCAACACCGCCGGCCTACTCATCCTTAATGGCACGAGCAACACCACCGGTGGAACCAGCATCACCGGCGGCGCGGTTCAATTTGGCTCGGCAGCGAGCATCGGCGGAAGCGGGCGCAAATATCGCCGTCGGACCCGGTGGTGCGGCCAGCTATGCTCCTGGCATCACGGACCCCACCTTCCTCTCCCGCATCAATACCACATCCACGGGCGCATTGGCGCTGACATCCACCGATGCCGCAACCACCCTCGACTTTACTGCCTCACCTCTCGCACCCTTCGCCAACATGGCCATCGGAGCCATCGGAAACGTCACTTACACCGGCACCTACACCCCCGCGGGAAACACCTATCGCCTCGGCGGCGGTGGTGGAACGCTGACCTTCTCGCCCGTCATCACCGGCACTGCCGGGGTCATCATCGGAAACACCGGCTCCAGCGGCACCGTCATCCCAAACGCCGCCAACAGCTACACCGGCGTCACGACCATCAACAGCATCATCCTCTCCACCGCGGCACTCGCCATCGGCGGCGCGAACAGCGGCATCGGCGCTTCTCCAACGTCGCCGCCAATCTTGTCATCAATGGCGGCACCCTCCAGTACACCGGCGCGGCCGCATCCACCGATCGTCTCTTCACTTTCGGCTCAACCGGCGCGACCTTCGACGGTTCCGGCACCGGCGCGATCAACTTCAACAACACCGCCTCAACCGTCGCAAGCGGAACCGGCAACCGCATGGTGACCTTGACCGGCACCACCGCCGGCAACATCTTCGCGCCCGGGCTCGCTGACCCCTCCACCGGCACGACCGCCCTCACCAAAACCGCCACGGGCACCTGGAGTCTCGGCGCGGGCCTCAAAACCTACAGCGGTGACACCACCGTCCTCAATGGCACACTTCAACTCGCTTCAGGCGGCGCATCTCCCCAACGGCACCGGCAAAGGAAATCTCGTCCTCGCCACCGCCGGTACCTTCAATATCAACGGCCAATCCCTCTCCACCAACGGCCTCAACGACGGACCGGCAGGCCCCATCACCGCCACCAATCCCAATGGCTGGGCCGGCCCCAATGGCCCCGGCGGCGGCTTGCTCACCAACTCCGGCGCTCTTCAAACGGTCACCATCGGCAATGGCAATGCTGCCGGACTCTTCTCCGGTGTCATCGGCGGTGCCATCAACCTCGTCAAGACCGGTTCCGGCACTCAAATCCTCTCCGGCGACAGCACCTACTCCGGCACCACCACCATCAGCGGCGGAACACTCCAGGTTGGTATCGGCGGCACGCCCAGCAGCCTCGGACCCGGCGATGGCGGCTTCCGCGGAAAACTCGGCGCCGGCACCATCATTAACAACGCCACGCTTGTCTTCGACCGCGGGTACATGACCACCGCCACCAATGTCATCACGGGAACCGGCACGCTCAAGCAAATCGCTAATGCCGAACTCATCCTCGGCGGCGCGAATACCTACACCGGCCCCACCGTCATCGGCCAAGGCATACTCAACATGGGACTCGGCGGCCCCAACGACGGCACCGGCCTCGCATACACCGGCGATCTGCGCCTCAACGCCAGCGTACTCGCCAACGGAAATGCCCCCAGCAGCATCGGACAATCCTCCAACGCCGCTTCCAACCTCGTCCTCGACGGCGGCATCCTCTTTTACACCGGTGCAACCACCTCCACCGACCGACTCTTCACCGTCACCCAAAATGGCGGCGCCATCTACGCCAATGGCGGAATTACCTTCTCCAATGGCGGTCCCATCGTCTTCAGCGGCACCGGTGATCGCACCCTCAGCCTTGAAGGCGAAAGCACCACCAGCAGCACCTTCGGTGCCGACATTGGCGATCCCTCCAGCGGAAAAACTTTCCTCACCAAAGACCGCTCCAACACCTGGGCACTCGCGGCCACTTCCGCTTTAACCTACAGCGGCGACACCACCATGAACATGGGCGTCCTCAAAATCGGGCGCAACCAATCAGCTCCCCTTCGGTCCGGGCAAGGGCAACGTCGTCTTCGCCACGCTTACCGACTTCACCAGTTCCTTCGATCCCGTCCTCGAACTCAATGGTTTTGATCTGAGCATCAACGGCCTCTCGGCCGGACGCGCGACCTACGGCTCCGTCGATAACAACATTGGCACGCACATCCTCTCCGTCGGCAATAACAACGCCACCGCAACCTTTAATGCCATCATCACCGGCGGCATCAACCTCGTGAAGACCGGCACCGGAACCCAGACCCTCACCGGCACCAGCACCTACACCGGTGGAACGACCCTCACCGCCGGCGTCCTCTCCGTCAGCGCCACCGCCAACCTCGGTGCCGCCACCAGCCCGATCACCTTCAATGGCGGAACGCTTCAAGTCACCGGCACGACCTTCACTGCCGTCGGCCACACCGTGAACTGGAGCCCCGCCGGCGGAACCTTCGACATCAACACCGCCGCTAACACCTTCACCGTCAACAGCCCCCTGTCCGGCGGAGGCCTCACCAAAGTCGGACCCGGCAGCCTCGTCCTCGCGCAAAACTTCACCACCTCCTCCCCCACCGTCATCTCCGCCGGCTTCCTCACCCTCGGCGGCACCGCCAACAATCTCGGCATCATTAACGGTGCCGGAACCCTCACCGTCTCCGCAGGCACAAAGGTCGCACCCGGACTCACCTCCGATGGAATCCTCGTCAACACCCTCATCATCAACGGCTCCGTCCGCATCCGCACCAACGGCACCGCCACCGGCACCAGCCTCATTCAGGCCTTCACCCTTGGCACCAGCGGCTCACTCGACCTCACCAACAACAAACTCATCGTCGAAGCCACCTCCAACTTCGCCACCACATTCTCCGCCCTCCAAAGTGAAGTCCTCGCCGGCACCCTCTACAGTTCCACACTCCCCGCCAACATGGGCGTCGCCGTCTTCGCCAACTCCGCACTGGTCCCCCAAAAAACCACCTTCGGCGGCCAGCCCGCCGACAGCAACTCCATCTTCGTCGCCTCCGAACTTCTCGGCGACGCCAACGTGGATGGCCATGTTGACCTCAACGATCTCGATACCGTCCTCAACAACCTCGGCTCCGCCACGTCCCTCTGGACCAGCGGCAACTTCGACAACGCCTCCACCATCGATCTCAACGACCTTAACGATGTTCTCAATAACCTGGGCACCAACTTCGCTAACAGCAGCAGCGTCATTGCCGCCGAATCCCTCGTCGCCGCGACCCCAACCCCTGAACCCGCTTCGCTTTCCCTGCTTGCATTCGCCCTCCCCCTCCTCCTCCGGAAGCGCCGCCAACATTAACCGCCAGCCCGTTTAAGAAGTTAAGTATCCGACCGAGCCGCGCCCGTGAGGAAGCGGTTGTTCCCAAGCGCCGCGAAAACCGCTTCCTGACGGGCGCGGCTCGGAGATACCCACTTTTCAAACAGTATCTTAAGAAGTTTCGGCGGGGGCAGTCGTCAGGTGAGGCTTTGGTTGGAAGCGGTGGGCAAGGTCGGACAGGATGGGCCAGAAATAATAAATAGCGCCGGTTGCCAGCAGCAGGAATAGGAGTAACCAAGGGATTTTGAATGCGCGGCGGGGGGCGACGGGGGTCCATTCTTTTTCGGGTGGGGCGTCTTCGGGACTGGCGGCTTCGATACGGATGATTTGAAGGTTTTGGCGTTGGGCTTGACGTTCGGCGTCGGCTTTGGATTTGGCGTTGAGTTCCAAAGTCATGCGCTGGCCGTTGTCGCGGGAGTGGGCGAGGACGCGGTAGATCATGGCGGGCCTCCTACTGCGAGAGTGGAATGGTGCGGGCGAAGAAGGTGTTTTCGGCTCGAGTGAACTGCATGAAGCCAAACGGTTTTAGGGCGGCGTAGACTTTTTCAGAACAGCCGGGTTTGAAGCGGTCGTGCAGTTCGATGATGAGCATGTTGGTTTTGCTGAGCCACGCGCCGGCGTCGTCGTTAAATACTTCCGTTTCCGCGCCTTCGATATCCAATTTGAGAATGTCGATGAAAGGCAGGCCGGTGGATTCGAGCAGTTCGAGAATGGTCATGGCTCGCACAGCGTTGGAGGGGGTTTGCGATGCTTCGCGCACCTGAATGCCCCAGTGGCCGAGGAAGGTGTTGTTCTGATCGTGGGTCACGAGATCGATCTGGCCGGGGCGATTCCAGATGGCGGCGTGGATGGGTTGGACATTCGGATAGGGCCGGGCATTTTCGGAGAGGACCGCGAAGTTTTCGGGCATCGGCTCGACGGAGAGGATACGGGCATGGGGAAATTGATTGGCGAAAAGGATGGAGACGAAGCCGACGTTGGCGCCGCCGTCGATGATGAGCCGAGGGGGCGCGGCGAGAGTGAGTTGATAGTCGCGGTCGAGGAATGTTTGGGCGAAGGTGCCCAGGTCGCTGGTGTCGGGACGAAACGCAACGGGATGAGGAATGCCGGGCACGCGAAGTTTCATCAATTCGATGGCGAATTTATGGCGGCGGCCGTGTTGATCGAATTCAAACAGCATAAGGTTCCCGATTCGGAAATGATGGGCGGAATATACACGTGAAGTGAAATTTTATCACTCGTGAGCCAGGGTTCCGCGGGTGACGCCGAGTTGGTTGAGGACGCGGAGGCTTCGAATGGTGTCGAGCGGTTTTTCGTGGCCGGTGAGGAGGCGGGTGTAGCGGTCGAGGAGGCGGGTCGTTTCTTCGGCGGATTCGCGGAGGAGTTCGATGCGGAAGTGGCGGATGCCGAGTTTTTGGAGGTCGGGGAGGTACTCGGCTGCGGTTTGGGCTTTGGCGTTGAAGAGGGTGTTGCGGCAGCCGACGTCGGGGATGAGCGGGTGGGGTTCGCCGCCGTCGCCGCCCGCGGCGCGGCGAGCGTCGATGAGATCGACTTTGTGTTTTTCGCAGGGGCGGCCGCAGTCGTGAAAGTCTTTGCCGTTGGAGAGCGTGTGGGCGAAGACGCAATGCTCCATGTGAAACATCGGCATGTGCTGGTGGAGGACGGTTTCACATTTCGACGGATCGAAGCGGCGGAGCATGGCGGCAAGTTGGGTCCAGTTGAGGTCGTAGGAGGGGACGATTCGCACGAGGCCGGCGTCGGTGAAAATCTGGGCGGTGAGTTCGTTGGCGATGTTGAGGGCGTAGTCGCCGATGAGGGGGAGGTGTGGGGCATGGTGCTGGTAGTAGTGGATCGCGCCGAGGCATCGGACGAGGAGGGCGTCGGGATTGCAATCGGAGACTTGTTTGAGGAAGCCCTCTTCGCCGGGCTTGACGATGCGAAGGGTGGCGAGGGCGATTTTTATTCCGGCGGCGCGGCAACGGGTGATCGCTTCGGGATAGCGGCGAACGTCTTCAAAATCGGCGTAGATCGTGGTGGGCTTCAGTGGTGAATTGTGCGAAAGAACGGCGGTAAGTTGGTCGAGCGTGCGGACGAGGAGGTGGAGGGAAAGATTGAATTCTGAATTCTGAATGCTGAAGGGGGGAATGGCGCTGCGGAGGGATTCTAGGGCGTGGGGGTTTTCGATTTTGTGGTTGCGGGTGCGATGGGTGAGGAGTTTTTCCACAACTTGGCGGCGGAGATCGTTGAGGACGCTTTTGGGGATCATGGGGCCGTCGGATTCGTCGATGGTGAGGTCGGCGAGTTCAAAGGGGGTGTCGCCGAGGCGGTCGATTTGTTCTTTGATGGATTCTTTGGTGGCGGGGAATTTGTGGGCTTTTTCGAGAGGCTTCCATGTGGCGGTGGCGGTGCGGCCTTCGTCGTCGACGGCGGTGACTTCCAATGTTTGCCCGACGTGTGCCATCACGGTGAAGTGGAGTTTCACGCGGCGCGCGATGGTATCGCGTGAGAAGGAGTGCTCGAGGCGGCGCTTGAGGGCGGGGTCGTCGGTTTTCCACACAAGAGCACCGGGGGAGATGGCGGCGAAGTTGAGGTCGCCTTCGCGGAATTGGAGTTCGAGTTGGTTGTTGGGGAGTGCGCGGACGGCGTAAATGCGGCCTCCTTGTTCGTCTTGTTCGGGGCGGTTTTCGTCGAAGAGGATGCCGTCACCGGGTTTGAGAGGTGAATCAGCGCTCCCTGATGGTCGCGGTACAGAAGGTTTGATCGTGATTGAGTGGGTGGTTTTGGAGAGGACGGTGCCGATTTTTGTGCCGCGGGCTTTGGAGTATTTGGCGGTGACGAGTTGTTGATGGTTGACGCCGGAGAGGAAGCCGTGGGTGAAGCCGCGGGAGAATGTTTGTTCGAGGTCGTGGGAGTGTTGTTGGGAGATTTCAAATTTAAGATTGGAGATTTTTGCGTCGATGGCGGCGCGGTAGGTTTGGGTGGTGGCGGCGACGTAGTGCGCGGACTTGAGGCGGCCTTCGATTTTGAATGAGGCGACGCCGAGGTCGGTGAGTTCGCCGATGAGATCGTGGGCGGCAAGGTCGGAAGGGGAGAGCAGGTAGGCCTTGTCGCCGAGGTCCTTGAGGGTGCCATCGACAAGCAGCTGATAGGGAAGGCGGCAGGCTTGGGCGCATTGACCACGGTTGGCGGAGCGGCCCCCGAGGGATTCGGAAGTGAGGCATTGTCCGGAGTAGGCGACGCAGAGCGCGCCGTGGACGAACACTTCGAGGGGCATGTCGGTGGCGGCGGTGATCTTCTTGATTTCGTTGAGGCCGAGTTCGCGGGCGAGGACCACGCGCTGGACGCCGAGTTGTTGGACGAATTTGATGCCTTCGGGCTCGGTGAGGGTCATTTGCGTGGAGCCGTGGATGTGGAGGGAAGGGGCGAGGGTGTGGATGAGTTTGGCGATGCCGAGGTCTTGCACGATGACGGCATCGACGCCGGCGGAGGCGACGGCCTGGATATATTCGAGGGCGGATTCGAGTTCATCACTGAAAATGAGCGTGTTGAACGTGAGGAAACCTTTGACGTTGTGGGCATGGAGGTAATCCATGACGCGCGGGAGTTCGTCGAGGGTGAAATTGGTGGCGCGGTGGCGGGCGTTGAAGCGATCGAGGCCGAAGTAGACGGAGTCGGCACCGTTCGCGACGGCGGCGCGAAGGGCGTCCCAGTCGCCGGCCGGGGCGAGCAGTTCGGGGCGGAGGGCAGGAGTCGGAGGCATGGCGTGGGTTCCAAAATCAGTTATCGCTTCAGTATAGCAGGGCCGCGCCCCTTAATGGTCGCGGGCGAAAAAATGGCGCGGGTTGATCTGCGGGAGAACGGGGTGTACCCGATTCATGGCCTCCGCTACAATCGCCTGCATGAAGACGATTGCTTATCAACAGTGTATGAATCCCGAATGTGCGGCCACCTACGACGTGACGCAGACGCTGACCAGCTGCGCAAAGTGTGGGGAGTTGCTGGACATTCGGTACGAGTGGGACAAGGCGGAACTGCCGAAGTCGCTGAAGGAATTTGAACAACGCTGGACGCATCGGCGGTTTCCGCTGGATCATTCGGGGGTGTGGCGGTTCCGCGATCTGTTGCCTTTCGCGGCGGATGCGATGATCTGCACGATTGGGGAGGGACAGACGTTTTTGCAGAATGCGCAGTGCATGGGACGGCAATTGGGGATGTGGCCGGGACAGTTGTATCTGCAGTATGAAGGGATGAATCCGTCGGGTTCGTTTAAAGATAATGGGATGACGGCGGCGTTTACGCATGCGCGGATCGTCGGGGCGCGGCGGGTTGCATGCGCATCCACGGGGAATACGTCGGCGTCGCTGGCGCTGTATGCGGCACAGAATGGATTTCAGGGGATTGTATTTATCGGCACTGGGAAGATTGCGTTCGGGAAGCTGTCGCAGGCACTGGATTATGGTGCGCTGACGTTGCAGATCGAGGGTGATTTTGATGCGTGTCTGCGCCGCGTGCGGGATGTGTCGCAGCAGTTGGGTTTGTATCTGATGAACTCGGTGAATCCGTTTCGCTTGGAGGGGCAGAAGACGATCATGTACCGGATTCTGGAGGGATTGAATTGGGAGGTGCCGGACTGGATCGTGGTGCCGGGCGGAAATCTTGGGAATTGCTCGGCGTTTGGGAAGGCGTATGAGGAGCTGCTGGCGCTGGGACTTGTGAAGAAGGTGCCGCGGTTGGCGATTATTAATGCGCAGGGAGCGAACACGCTGAACACGGTGGTGAATCGGATGAACATGAAGTGGAACGGGGGGCATATCGACGGGGGACGGATTAAAGGGCTTTATGCGGGAATGGATGAGGCGAATTATCATCCGCACACGGTGGCGAGCGCGATTGAGATTTCGCGGCCGGTGAACTTGAAAAAGGCGCTGCGGGCGCTGGATGTGATGAAGGGCGTGGTGGCGGAAGTGACGGATGAGACGATTCTCGAGGCGAAGTCGCTGGTGGGGCGGTATGGGTTTGGATGCGAGCCTGCAAGTGCGGCGACGATCGCGGGTCTGCAGCAGTTATTGGCGAACGGGACCATCGGGCGGAACGAGCGCGTGGCCTGCATTTTGACGGGCCATGGGTTGAAGGACCCGGATGCGACCGTGCATTATCACACGGGAATTCGGACGAAGGAGGCGAAACAACCCGCGGCGGAGGCGACATGGGGAACGCGAGCAAACAAGCCGATACCCGTCGCGGACAATATGCAAGCGATATTGGCGGCGCTTGGGATGAGCAAGGACACGCTGGAGCAGACGGTGCCGACGGGATACAAGGAGACGGCAACGGCGAATTTTCCGACGGTGGAGTATTGATGGTGACCTATGGACAGACCTGAGCAAGACAACGAAGTAAACATTGTAAATATTTTTAAATGGGTCGATCTTTTATTTCTTATTCTCAGGAGTCGCGCCGATGTAGAAGATTACCAAATAATTGACCGAGTGCACAAAAATTACAACGGGGGACTCTTTCGCTGTCTCCGAACTGGTTCGCCGGACCCACGTTATGCGTATTCAGGCGTAATCGAGAAGGTCAAGAAAACGACATTCTTTCGCCCAGATACCAAGCTATCTATCTCCCGCTTTTAAACATGAGTACGAAAATGGACCCAACGAAGAGTTGAGGGATATTCCGAATATTAAGGAAATGTTCACACATAACTTCAGGCGTGCATTAAAGCGCATTCGACCGGAATCGGTAAAGGGATTACTCGACGGAGTCATGCGGTGTGTGAGTGCGGAATCTTCCCCAGAGATCTTATCTGATTTGGAATACTGGAATACGAAAATCAAACGCGCAGAAGATTTTACCTCATGGTTTCCGTTTCTACTCTGGGAGGATGAAAGCGCTCTTCAAAAGAAACTTCGAAACCTTTTTGCCCACATACAGCAAACGTTCGACGAATTTGATACATCCGGACGCCTTTCAGATCGGGAAATTGAGATTAGTAGCCAACTTGCGAATCTCGCGTCAGAATTGGACAGGTCAGAGCTGCAAAGCATGGCACCTAAGGATGCAAAGAAGTTCCATCAAAAAGTTATCAAGTATCTTGGCGAGTTTGACCGTCTTGTCATGCCCTTAGAAATGGTCGACCGACCTGAATAGGTGCTGAGGTATTCCGTCGCAGGGGTGGGGAGGATTCCGCGTTGGATGTAGATGATCGCAGTTCTCGGTGGAGGCGGGGAAAAGTCGACAAACTTTTTATTCAGAATCTTTCGCGTCGAGTTTGTAATACAGCGTGCGGCGCGGCATGCCGAGGACTTTGGCGAGTTCGACTTTGCTGATCGCGGGACTGCTTTTTGACGCCCGATGAATCAGTGATTTTTCAAACGTCTCAACCACCTGCTTCAGCGTCAACCGGCGGCTGCGGATCAGTTCGACGAGATTGTTGGCGATATCACTGGGGATGATTTCTTTGGCTGGCGCATGCTCGGTTCCTTCCAGAAGCGTGCGCGGAAGGTCCTGCAGTTCCAGGCGGTCGCCGCTCGCCTTGAAAACGAGGGACTGGCGAATGATGTTTTCGAGTTCTCGCACATTGCCCGCGCCGGCTTTTCTTTTAAGCAATTCAAACACGCGCGTGTCGATATCGACGATCGGATGCAGGGAATAGTGCTGATACTTTTTGACGAAGTGCTGGACCAGAAGGGGAATGTCCTCCGTTCGCTGGCGCAGAGGCGGGAGCGTGAGATGGATGACATTCAATCGCTGATAGAGATCGAGGCGGAATTCCCCCTTCGCAATTTTTTCCTGCAGCGAAACATTGCTCGCGGCAATGACCCGCACGTCGATCGACTCTTCCCTGTCAGACCCCACGGGCATCACGCGGCGTTCCTGCAGAACGCGCAGAAGCTTGGGTTGAAGGTAGAGGGGCAATTCGGAAATCTCGTCAAGAAAAATGGTGCCGCGGTTGGCGGTGCGAAAGTATCCAAGGCGTGGATCGGTGGCCCCGGAGAAAGCGCCTTTGGTGTGGCCAAAGAGTTCGGACTCAGCAAGTGTACCGGTGATGGCCGCGCAATTGACGGGGACGAAAGGCAACTTGCCGCGCTTGGGATCAAGCTGGTGAATGGCCTCGGCGAGGAGCTGTTTGCCCGTGCCGGATTCCCCCTGAATGAGGACCGTGGCATCCGACACCTGAGCGCCACGATAAACCTGAAGGATAAGACTCTGCATCGCCGGACTGATGGCGCGGATACCGACCGTGTCGAGCAGTTCCTGGGGATCGCGCACGGCAAGCGGCATAACGGAAATATGCGAGGATGACAGCAGCCCATGCAGGCGCCGCTCCCACCCCTGAGCATCCATATCCACAAAATGGCTGACGCCGCAGTTGACGAAATCACAACAGGTATCGAGCGGCAGGCCGCTTTGCGTAAGCAGAATAACCGCCGGCGGGGACGGTCTATTTTGCAGGAGTCGAAGCGATTGAAGAAGCGGGAGGGGGGGGGCGGGGCACCCTCTGGATCGTCCGACGACAGGCTCAGACGCCCGGCTTTCTCTTCGCACAGGGTAAAGATGATGCAGGTTATCGGATGTTGAAGATCTTTTGCGAGCGAAAATATTTCTTCCCGCGCGACTACGGTGATTTGTAAATGAAGCGATGGCAAAAGAGCGGCTGCCACCGCGGGATCCCCGCAGTACAGGACGACGCCCGTACCGGAGGCTGGTTTTTCTACGTACACGCTGCTCCCTCTCGCGGACACCCAACCGATCTTGTGTCCACGTTCTCTCTCTTTACCTCGCGATTGCGCACTGCCGCCGTCGCGACTCTCTCCTCACGGGACCCTGCGATCAGGGTCGGCCAATCTGTTGTACCTACCGGACGGACGACGTGTCCCACGGAAGCCCCGTGTAAGCCGGTCCTTACGCCACAGGTTCTCTTTACCCGCTCAGGTGGTCTATTGCTGATTACCATGTGAATACCACGGATTTGGCTCAAGTCAAGAAATCGGGAAATATTTTAGGACTTTCCCTCATGGTCGGTTGTGGTACGCTTTGCCGACCTTGTTCCGCAGTCAAAAAGGATCGGCACGGATGAACATTTTCCGTCGGGTGGACGTGACTGCCATTTTCTGCGTGCTGGCGACGTTGTGGGCGGTTGCCTGTGGGAAAACGTCGCCCAACCACGCGATAGTGGGGGTTGGCGCTGCCACGGCACATGTCCGAGGGGAGGGGCCGCGCATCATTCTCGATTTTGAGGAGCCCGACCCGTCGGTGTTCTGGGAGCTACTGCCTGCGGTCGGTGCCGCTACGACCCAAGCCGCCGCCACCGCTCCCACCACCGAGCCAGTTTCGGACCCGTCGCATCTGACACGTAGCAGCCTCCGGCCGAACACGGGGCTTTGGTCGCTCGAGGCGCGGCTGCTTCCCGGGAACAATGGCAGCTTGGTTCATCGCTTCTCCACGCCTGCGGACTTCCAGAATTTTGACACGGTTTCCATCAGTGTCACACATCTGGGCGAACCCGCGCGGAGCAGCGATTGGACAGCAGCGGTGGTCTTAGTGGATGAAAGTGGAAAACGGATTGTCGGGGATGCGTATCCGGTGACGACCCGATGGACCGCGCTGCCGTTGGACATCAAAACCGCCGCCAGTGAAGGGATCGATCTGGGGCATGTGGCCACCATCGGTATTGAATTTCGCCAGGCACGGGAGGGGGTAACCGAGCCCTTGGAAGTGCAAACCGATACGTGGTCGGTGCAACGCGACTATCACGCCTACATGGGGCAGCGGCTCGGCGCGCCGAAAACTTTTTATGCGCAACGCGACGGAACCCGTCTGGCCATCGGAATGGTCGGCCAATACGAGGTCACTTTTTACCAGAGGACGGGTGTCGAGCGTCCGTGGATCACGATTACCCAGACCGACGCGAACATCGCCAACCCTGAACGCACGATGGTACTGGGACAGCCCGGCACCGGCTTGATGCTCTTGGATCAGGATATGTACGACGCGATTGCCTCCGGCGTACGCCAGGATGCGATCGGGACCACTCGAACCGATCCCGGCACGCCTATTCCCCCTTTCACCCCCCCCGCTCTTAACCCCCCCACCGAGAGCTGGCCCCGACCCGTCGGCGGCGTGAGCCAATGGTCGTGGGAATGTGTCTGGACCTCGCCAGTGGCAGCGATTGTCGAGGTGAAACAGGACGTCGGCCCCTTCGATCGGCTAGGACAACCCGCTGCCGCGCTCAAGTGGCGGTTCATGATTTATCAGTGGGGGCAAATTTTTGTGCACGTGGAATGGACCAAAGGGTCGCCGACGGTCGACGATCCGATCAGTTGGGCGCTCGTGCTGGATCAGAATGCCGTGCGTCAAAAACAGGACGCGGACCTTCAATCGACAGCAGCCGGGGTTGAGCGATTGCTAAGCGAGATTTATCCGGCATCGGTACGTCAGGGCCTGACCACCGCACTGCCGCATCAGATGCAGATGAACGCCCCAATCGCGATGCTGGCGAAGACCGGCTCGACCAATGGCGGAAAAAATAATTGGTGGTGGGCGGAGGGCCGCGGTCGAAAAATTTTCGGCGTCGGGATCACGCAACGGAAAGGGCCTCTGGACTGCATGTTGCTCGTCAACTCGCCGTCGCCCCTGATGCAGGCCGGTTCGTTCGCACAGTACCTGGTGCCGCCGAAGGTCCGCGTGCGGCAGGGAGAGCTGGATCGGAATTTCCCCGGCGACCTGGACAATGACGGCCTCGTCGAGCCTTACGGATTTCAGGTGATTCGCCTGTCGAATCGGCGCACGAGCTTCATGATTTATCCGCAGGAGCGCCCGCTGTTTTATCCGCCCTACCTGTTCACGGTTCCAGCGGTGGAGCGCGACGCGGTGGACGTGAAGGATTCGCGCGTGCTGATTAACATTGATGGGAAACAGTTTGCCGACCCGCCCGCGTTTCCGGATGGGAGTTTTCTCCTGCAAATACCCTATGTGCTGGATCGGCCGGTGCAGGTGGAAGCGATATTGGTGAAGAAGTGAAGGGCGTCGCGCCTACTCGTGAAGGAAGCGCCACGGGTTTTCGTCCCGCATATCCGGCTTCAATCTCATGCCAGTGCGTGATGGTGTCTTCGTCCGCTTTCCAACAGAGGAGCACAACCCGGCCTTCGTGCAGGGCGGGGAAATCCAGCAAGGCTCGTCGCGGGTCTTTCAGTTCCACCCCGATGGCAGCCAATTCATCAATGAGTTTTTCGAGGCGGTCGGTCGCGCGATCAAAGTCGCCTTGCAGAATGTTCTGCCGGCCGGGCGACAGATCAGAGAGGCCGGCGCTGAGTTCCGCATGAATTTTGAGGCGAAGCGCCTGGGTGGTCTGAATATCCGCAGCCACGCGTTTTACCAAAGGCAACGCGCGTTGCGCTTCCGCAAGCGTGAAAAGCTTTTTCTTTTTGTGCGGAACGGGGGAGTCGGATGAAACCGCAAAGTCAGACTGCGACATGCCACGCCTCCATTTCTGCCACAGCTTTTATATCCCCAGGATACGCTGAGTCAAACGCATTCTTGAGGGCAAGGAGCCATCCGGTATAGTACGGATCGGTTCGATGCTCGTCTGGACTGAATAGCAAACAGGACGCCAATCCACGGAATTTCTGATCGTGTGCTATCCGTCCTTATCCCTTCGGCCGCGAAACATTGGAGCGTGTCCACGAGTGGCGCGGACGTTGTCACGAGCCGCCGCCGATAAACGTCGCCTTTTTTTCGAAAATAGTCCTCATTCACTCGCGACTCGCCGGCTCACTGACTACGATGCATACATCTGGTCGGCGGAAGTTTTCTAACGATCCCTGCCGGCCCGTGTCTAGCTCCGGTCACCAGCGCAGGGCAGGGAGCAGCTCCGCGTGAAACCAAATGGGTGCATGATGCACAAGCTCGCAGCACTTTTTGCCGCCGTCCTGACTACCGGCTGTCTTGCCGGTTTCGGGCATGCCGCCGTGGTACCTCTCGAGAATGGCCTCGCCGCGCCGGAGTTACCGGCCGACCTCACGGGAATCTCTCTCGAAAATGGCCTGCCCCAACTGGCCATTGGCACCGCCCAGTCCCTCGCGCCTGCCGTTTCACATCACACACCTCAAGCCCGCGCACCGGAACTTTCCCTTCGACCGTCCCCTGGTCTGATTACCTATTCCGATTTCACTCTTGGCCGCACCAGCCTGGCCAAGCTTCGCCAACGGACGAGCGACCTGAACTGGCGCATGCCCGCCTCCTCCAACACCGCGCACGAGTGGGCGTTTATTCGTCGCGAGGTGATCGGGGCCGAAGGTCTCGACGCCCTCGGCGAAATGTTCGACGTCAATGAGGAGGAACGGCCCTGGTCCGATACGACCACCGTTCACGTGCTCGCGCCCACCGGAAACTGGTTTGTCCCCTTCGCCACTGTCGCGCACGAAGTCGATTCACTCGACACCTACGACCGCTATGGCCTCGGGGGCGGCGCTCAAATGACCATCGGGAAGAACACCACCCTGGGCACCGAACTCATCTACTTCGGTGAACGCCTCAACGACGCCAACGTCCGCGAAACCCGGGTGATGGCTCATCTTGAAATCCAGTTTTAAATCACACAGGTTGGGGCGATCCGGTATCGCAGTTTCTAATGGGAGACGCTGAATTTGTTGCGCGTTGGGATGGCTCTGCGGTTCGTGGTGCTGCATCATACGGGGGTGGCAGAGCCGCACTTTGATTTGTTGATCGAAGTGCCTGGCAGCAATGAATTGATGACGTGGCGGATAGGCACGGGGCCGGGCGAGTGGGCGGGGGCGGACGCTGTGGGTGCGGTGAGGATTGCGGATCACCGGGTCTTGTATATGAACTATGAGGGCGAAATCTCCGGCGGACGCGGGGAAGTGAAGCGTGTGGCGGCGGGTCAGACGAAGGTGGTGGAGGCGGACGACAGTCGCGTGACCCTTGCAGAAATGGGTGAGCGTGAGAAGGCATGGAGAATAACGCTTCCGCTAGGCCACGACCTCTCATAATAGCCTTGAATGCATATTTTCTATCGGCTATACTTTGGCCATGTGGGAAGTCGAATACACGGACGAATTTGGCCTCTGGTGGGAAACGCTCACCGTGAATGAACAGGCATCCTTGGACGCAAGCATTCGATTGTTGGAACTCATTGGCCCACAGTTATCACGCCCCCATGCCGACACCTTGAGAGGATCCAGGCATGCCCATATGAAAGAACTCAGGACACAATGCCAAGGACGTCCGCTACGGACTTTTTTCGCATTTGATCCGCGAAGGTGCGCGATTCTACTCATTGGCGGCGACAAGACGGGCGATAACCGATTCTATGATCGAATGATCCCGCTCGCCGACCGGCTTTACGATAAATATCTGGAAGACCTTCAAAAAGAAGGATTGATTTGATGACTCGCCACTCCTTTCAAAAACTTCGCGCCAAAATGACGCCCGCCCAGCTCGTGCAAGCGGATGTGGAAGCCAAGGAAATGATGACCGAGATGTTGCTTGGAGAAATCCGCAAGTCCGTAGGTCTGACACAGGAAAATCTCGCGGATTCGCTGGGGATCACGCAGCCGAGTTTATCCAAACTGGAAAATCAGGAAGATATGCACATCAGTACGCTTCGACGGCTTGTTGAGGCATTGGGCGGGCAGTTGGAAATGATTGCCCATCTGCCAAAAGGGGATATTCGGATCAGGCAATTCAAGAGCGCTTCATGAAGGTGTGATCCCCTGCGTTCTTTTTCACGAGGTTCGCGATGGATTCTAATCTGTTGATGGAAGCAGCGTATGAGCAGGCGCTGAAGGGGTATCGCGAGGGTGGGTTGCCCATCGGAAGCGTGCTCGCGAACGAGAACGGAGTCATTCTTGCCGTGGGGCATAATCTACGGGTGCAGTCGGGCGATCCGACCGCCCATGCGGAGGTGGCGTGCATTCGGAACGCGGGGCGCCGGCGGGATTGGCCTCGGTTGACGCTGGTGAGTACGCTCTCGCCGTGCGTGATGTGTACCGGTACAAGTTTATTATATCGCATTCCGCGGGTCGTGATCGGCGAGAATCAAAACTTTCTGGGCGCGGAGGATTTATTCAAAGCTTGCGGCGTCGAGTTGGTGAATTTGAATCATGCCGGCTGTATCGCCCTGATGGAAAAATTTGTGCGGGAGAAGCCGGATTTGTGGAATGAGGATATTGGGGTGTAAAACGGGGAATAGAGAACGGCTCTCTTTTTCTTTGCTGCCGTTGGTAGCCGCTAGTGGGTCAACGGAGGCCGCACGAGATCGGGAATTTTTTCCGCCAGCGCCAGCGCTGCCGGCGTATGAATGATGTTGAGCAGATGCTTCGCGCGTTCATTGCGGAGTTCGGTGGCGGATTCGGGGAAATATTTCGCGTAGAACGTGATATTGTCCAGCCATTCACTCAAGCGCTGCCGTGCCAGCGGCGGGACGGAAGAGTCCCCCAGCATCGCCGTCACAGGGTTCACGCCATTGCACCCCTGCTGGACAATCAGACTGTAAATCGCGTTCGTCCGAGCTTCATCGGCACCCTCCAATTCCATGACCGCCTTCTTGAGCTGGTCAGAAGTCAGATCGACATTCTCCGAAAGATGGCTGGCGATAAAGTGGGTCGTCGCATCGCCCGCCCGCGTCAGTTCCCATTGAGCCTTCCAGAAAGCTGCCGTATCCGAACTGCCCAGATCAGACCAAAGCATCGCGAACTTATCGTCGGGGTAGGAAGCAAGTTCAGGAAGCGTTGAGACTTCGACGTTCGTGAGGCCATAGAACTTTTTTGGATTCTTCTCCATGTGCGACTCAAACTGAAAAGTGGCGTTAGGTTCGGAATGCGGGAAGGCCAGAACGAAGTGATAGACGGACGATGCATCACCCGTAAATGTCCCCCATGTCTGCATGACGCCGAATGTTTCGTGTTCCGCCGCTAGGGTCCAGGCGGTATGCCAGCGGGCGGGCCACGTATCAGGAAAAGCTTCTTTGTTGTTATCGCTGAAGAACCCGCAATTGTTGAAAGTCGTATGAATCAGATTGCGGTCATCCACATCCAAATCCCAGCGAGCGTAACCATAGTTCGGGGAGGAACCATCCCACGATCGCATGAGAAAAAGATCGAATGAAATTTGCAGAAGTTTGTGCGGAGGGAGCGCGGGAATCGTAAGCGTGATGGGATCCGCCGGGCGGAAATCGCCCAGGTAGGGACAAGCGCCTTTCTTGGTTTTGGAGATTCGGACTTCCGACCACTCCTCACCCGGTTTCCCTGGCAGGAGGGTGCGGTATACGCGAGTGGTGCCATCGGGATTCACGGCACGCTCAAATTCAGGACGCTCCGGTACGACCTCGCTGGCTGGCTCAGTACCTGGACTCTGCGTCATCGGACCCTGCATGGCCGTATCCGTCCCGTTGCCCAACCCGGGAGCGGCAGTATGACGATGCGCTACCTCGACGAGAGTGATTGCCAGGATGAGAAGAATCAAAGCAAGCCCAACGATCCAAATTGTTTTCATGCGTAGCGTCCTTGGCTTTACGAAATGCGTTCGGATTCTAACACTACCGCAGAGGAGATACGCTGGGCGACTCAAACGTAACCCGGACCGATGGGTGACAGCTTTTTCCCGGAAATTCCGTCACTGTTTCCGGGCCTCTTCCAGCAACCCCTGTAGCGCCCGCAACGCCTCCCATGCCTGCATGGGTGACATGCGGTTCATATCCAAGGCGCGTAATTGCGACAGCGCCTGCTGGTCCACCGGGTCGAACATCCCGATCTGAGGGGCGATGGTGGGGCTGGCGGCTCGTGCTTTTGCCGATCCGGTTTTTCCGACATGCACGGTGAGTTGGGTCATGAGATGCCGGGCTCGAGCAACAACGCTGCGCGGGACGCCGGCAAGGCGCGCGACATGCACACCATAGGACTTATCCGCGCGGCCGGGGGCGATGCGGTGCATGAAGATGACCTGGTCTTCCCATTCGCGCACGAGCACGTTGTAGTTGGCTACCGCTTTGCTCGTTTCAGAAAGCTCGGTGAGTTCGTGGTAATGCGTGGCGAAGAGCGTGCGGGCTTTGGTCGTGTCGGCGAGAAATTCGGCGATCGCCCACGCGAGCGCGAGACCGTCAAGCGTGCTCGTGCCTCGGCCTATTTCGTCGAGGATAACCAGTGACGATTCCGTGGCATGGTGAAGGATATTTGCGGTCTCGATCATTTCGACCATGAAAGTAGATTGTCCCTGCGCGAGATCGTCCGCCGCGCCGACACGGGTGTAGATGCGGTCCACGATCCCGATGGTGGCGGATTTGGCGGGGATGAAGGAGCCGGCCTGTGCGAGCAGGACCAGCAGCGCAACCTGGCGGATATACGTGGACTTGCCCGCCATATTCGGGCCGGTGATGACGTGCAGGGTCGAGGAAGCGAGCGGGGTCACAGCGCAAGGGTCAGGCGATGGAAGGGTGCCCAGCGATGCTTCTGATCCCTGGCAAAAGATCGTGTCGTTGGGCACGAACTTTTCACCGAGCGATTGTTCAACGACGGGATGGCGGCCATCCGTGATGACGAGCGTTTTTTCAGTGGTAAGCGTCGGGCGGCAATAGTGGCGCGTGCGGGCGAGATGGGCGAGTCCGGCGGTGACATCGAGCGCGGCTGCGGCGGCAGCGATGCGTTGAAGGACGACCACCTGCGTCGCCAGATGAGTGCGAAGCTGCTCGAACAGCTCCTGCTCCAGCGCGAGGCTGCGCTCCTGTGCCGTGAGGATTTCGCTCTCGTATTGCTTCAACTCCGGCGTGATGTACCGCTCGGCATTTTTGACGGTCTGCTTGCGGATGAAGTCAGCGGGAATTTTCTCCGCATGCGTGTTGGTGACTTCGATGTAAAAGCCGAAGACTTTGTTGTAACCCACCTTGAGGGACGAAATATTGGAACGCGCGATGAGCTTGGACTGGTACTCAGCAAGAAAGGTGCGGGAGTCTCGCGAGAGTGAACGCAGGCGGTCAAGATCCGGATTGCAGCCATCTTTGATGACGTTGCCGTCGCGAAGATGCGCGGGCGGATCCTCGGGAAGACAGCAGCGGATCTGCTCCGCGATGGGCTTGGCGGAGGCGACGAGCGAGATCAGTTCGGCATTGTGATTGGGCAGTTCAATGGAGGCGGACTCGCGCGGTGTCTTAAGGATTTTCGCCGCCTGAATGAGCGTCTCAAGACTGCGCAAGACCCACGAGATCGCGTGGGCTGGCGCGCCGACAACAGATGCGGGCGGTAATCCGCTCAATGTCCGAGCACTCCCGCAACATTTCTCTGATCCGCGCCAGCATCGATTCCGCGGTGGCGAGTTGTTCAATAGCGTCCTGCCGTTCACGAATCGTCGTGATATCGCGCAGCGGATAGCAGAGCCAGTTGCGCAGCAGCCGCGATCCCATCGGCGTCAGTGTGCGATCCACCGCGCCGATCAGCGAGCCTTCGAGCGCTATTCCCCCGCAACGTCCGCAACACTTCGAGGCTGCGGAGACTCACCGGATCGATCAGCAGGTGCCCGCTCTGCTTGAACGCCCGCGGCGGCTGAAGATGTTCGAGCAGCGACTTTCTGCGTTTCGAGCAAATATCCGACGAGACCGCCGGCAGCACGAAGGGCGAGGTCCTTTTCGTTGTCATAACCGAAGCCCGCGAAGGTGGAGACGGCATAGTGCGTTTTCAAACATCTGGGCCGCATGGTGGGCATCAAGCTGCCATGCCGGCCGCCCGCTCAATGTCGCGTTCACCTGCACCCGCAGCGATTCAAGCCATTCGCCGGGCCGATGGTCGGCCGATTCCGCGTGGATGAGTTCTCGTGGCCGAAGCCGGGACAGTTCATCCGCGCACGCCGCCAGCGTCCCGCTGAATGTAAGAAACTTTCCCGTGGAAAGCTCGCACCACGCGATCGCCGCCGACTCGGATTCCTGCTTCTTGCCTCCTGCCACCCCCGCCACCCCCCCCATCCGTCACCACCGCCGCCAGAAAATTCTCCTCCCGGCCATCCAGCATCGCGTCTTCCGTCAGCGTCCCCGGCGTCACCAGCCGCGTGACTTCCCGCTTGATCACCCCCTTCGCCTCCTTGGGGTTCTCCATCTGTTCGCAGATCGCGACCTTGAACCCCGCCGCGACCATCCGATGAAGATACGTTTCCACCGCGTGGTAAGGCACGCCCGCCATCGGCACCGGATTCTCACCCTTGGAACGTGCAGTAAGCGCAACGCCAAGCGTACCGCGCCACCGTGCGGGCATCCTCATAAAAGCATTCATAAAAATCGCCGATGCGGAAAAACAAAACCGCATCCGGATATTGCTGCTTATATTGCTGATACTGCCGCATCGCGGGCGTGAGAGTCGACGGGTCCTGAGCATGAATAGAGTCGGCTGCGTAGGTCATGGACCAGAGTATAAAGTCCACGACCAGATGCCCCAAGGCACCATCGCGGAATTATCCCGCGAGCAACAAGCCCAGATGAACGAGCCCGAACTTCCCGACAAGCGCCGCCCTTTTTAGCCACCAAGGCACCAAGAGTCTTCTCGCACTCGAACCTCCCCCCAAAACCAATCACTCCAAATAATGGTTTACAGGAGTCATCAGCAAAAGGACTTTTCGCCCCAAACTCAACCTCTTGGTGCCTTGGTGGTTAAAACTTGGTGGTTAAAAACTCCTCAATCGCACCAAGCAAATCATTCGAGCCAAAACCGAGCCACCCACGCAAGCCCGCGACATTTCCCCAGCCCATCGAATTTCCCTACAATATCCGCAGTTGTCCGCCCACCCTCTTATCCCTGCATGAAGCGAGACCCTCATGTTTGATTCTCTCCAAGACCGATTCGGCACCCTCTTCCGAAACCTCGCCGGCAAAGGCAAAATCTCCGAATCCAATGTCCGCGACGCAATGAAGGAAGTCCGCACCGCCCTGCTCGAAGCCGACGTCCACTATGATGTCGTCAACAGCTTCGTCTCCGAAGTCACACAAAAAGCCATCGGCACCGAAGTGCTCGCCTCCGTAGAGCCCGGCCAGCAGATGATCAAGATCGTCTACGATGAACTCATCCGCCTCATGGGCGACAATGTGCAGTTCGATGAAGAGGGCAACGCCTCCGCATCGCCCGCCGCGTATTCTTTTCGTCGATCCCCCCCCCACCATCCTCATGATGTGCGGCCTGCAGGGCGCGGGCAAAACCACCACCTGCGGAAAGCTCGCCCTCTATCTCAAAGCCAAAGGCAAGAATCCGCTCCTCGTCGCAGCCGACTTGCAACGCCCCGCCGCCATCGATCAGCTTCATACACTGGGCCAGCAGACCGATACGCCGGTCTACTCCGAACGCGAGAACAAGAACGCCGTGCAGGTCTGCCGCAATGCCGTGGAGTTCGCCAAAAAGAACGGCCGCGATGTGGTGATTCTCGACACCGCCGGCCGTCTGCACATTGACCAGCCGCTAATGAACGAACTGCGGGCGATTAATATCCAGGTCAAGCCGCATCAGATTTTCCTCGTCGTCGATGCCATGGTCGGACAGGATGCCGTCAACTCAGCGAAGGCATTCAACGAGCAACTCGAACTCGACGGCATCATCCTTACGAAATTCGATTCCGACACCCGAGGCGGTGCGGCTCTCTCCGTCAAAGCGATCACCGGCAAAGCGATCAAATTCATCGGCGTGGGCGAAAAGCTCGACGCGCTCGAAGAATTTCATCCGGAACGTATCGCCCAACGCATGCTCGGCATGGGCGACATCCTCACGCTCGTTGAAAAGGCGCAGGCCGAGTTCGACGAAGTGAAGGCCGCCAAGCTCCAGGAGAAAATGGCCAACGCCACCTTCACGCTCGATGACTTCCTCGAGCAGATGCGCAGCGTCCGAAAAATGGGCCCGCTCAAACAGATCATGGGCATGCTCCCCGGCATCGGTGCCGCCCTCAAGGACATCCAAATCCCGGAAGAGGAACTCAACAAAACCGAAGCGATCATTCAATCGATGAACCGCAAGAACGCGAAAAGCCCGAAGTCATCGACGGCTCCCGCCGCCGCCGCATCGCGCGCGGCTCGGGCGTCAAACCGGAGGACGTCTCCCACCTCATCAAGGGCTTCTCCACCGCTCGCGACATGGCCAAAAAAATGTCCGGCCTCTCCATGGGCTCCCGCATGAAAATGGCCCAGGCCATGTCCCAATTCGACATGTCCAAACTCGTCCCCGGCCAAATGCCCAAACTCACCAGCAGCACGCAGGAAAGATCCCGCCTCTCCCCCGAACAAAAACGCAAGCTCCGCCAGAAGCGCCTGCGAGGGAAGTGATATGGCGGAAGCGAAGCCACCGGTAATAATCATCGGAGGTCCGAATGGTGCGGGAAAAACCACCATCGCCCCGGCACTGCTTCCTGAAACGCTTGGCGTGGTTGAATACGTGAATGCCGACGTTATCGCGAGAGGCCTATCCGGTTTCAATCCCGATGCATCCGCTATCGCCGCCGCGAAAATCATGTTGGCAAGAGTCAAAGAACTTGCGGAAAGCCGTGCGCCATTTGCCTTTGAAACGACCTTGGCAAGTCGCTCCTTCGCCCCGTGGATCGCGGATCTGCGGAAACAGAATGCGTATCAGTTTTTTCTCGCATTCGTATGGGTCAAAAGTCCGGACATTTCCATCGATCGAGTGGCCACTAGAGTGCGCCACGGAGGACACTTTGTCCCCGATGACGTGGTTCGAAGACGCTACACGCGTGGTCTTTGGAACTTTTTTAATCTCTATATGCCGATAGCCGATCGATGGTACTTTTACGATAACAGTGTTTTCAATAATGGTATACTTGTGGCCGAAGGGTCTACGCTGGAACGAGCCGATATCTTCAGGAGCAACATATGGGAATCAGCGAAAATAGCGGCAAGCCGGTAGCAACTCCCACCGCAATCGATCCCGTGAAGGCTTTTGCAGACAAAGAATTGGTCACGGCAGCCATTAACCGTGCGCTGCGGCGAGCACGCATCATGCACAAACAACTGGGCCTTCCGATGGCCACATGGCAAGATGGAAAATCGGTGCTCGTGCCGCCGGAACAAATTGAGATCGATCCGCCGACATCCGCATAAAACCAAGCGTGGTTCAAACGTCAAACAAAAGAGATCGGCAGCAAAAACGAACGCGGCAGAATCATCGATTCTGCCACGTGCTTTTATTCCGATCAATCTATTTCTTTAATTCGCCCGCGGATGCGCCGCATCATAAACCGCCTTGATATGGCTGGTCGTCAGATGCGTGTAAATCTGCGTCGTGCTCAAGCTCTGGTGGCCCAGCAACTCCTGCACGCTGCGCAGATCCGCGCCGTGATTCAGCATGTGCGTCGCAAATGAGTGCCGCAGCGTGTGCGGGCTGATATCCGGATCGAGTCCCGCTTCAATCAGGTATTTGTCCAGCTTGCGGCGAACCGATCGCGTGCTCAACCGCTGGCCGTGCTTGTTCACAAAGAGTGCTCCGTTGGGTATCGCGTCCTTGACCATGCCGCCGCGCATCGCGAGATATTTCTGAATCGCCGCGATCGCCGTCTGTCCCATCGGGAGCCAGCCGTTCCTTCTTGCCCTTGCCGCGCACGCGAATCACGCTGCCGGAAAAGTCCACATCTTCCATGTTCATCCCGACCAATTCGCTCACGCGGATGCCCGTCGAGTACATGCACTCAAGCATCGACTTGTCACGCGCACCCAGCAAATCGCCATCCTTCGGCGTCTGCAGGAGCTTCGTGATCTGATCTTCGCTCATGAACTTCGGCAGGCGTTTTTCCTGCTTGGGCGTGCGAATCGTAATCATCGGGTTGTTGCCCGTCAGCGATCGGCGATTGCAGAATTTGAAAAAGCTCCGCAACGTCGCGAGCTTCCGCGCCATCGTCGCCTTGGAATAATTGTTCTCACGCATGAACTGCAAATACCCGCGCACATCGTCCGCCGTTGCATTCAACAGCAACGTCTCCGTGTGCTCCGGTGAAGTATCGACCTTCGGCAACTGCTCGATCACGGCCACACGCCGCCCCCAAGACGCCCGTGCGCCATGCCCGTTAAGACCCATGCCATTAAGCGGCGCGATCTCATCGTCCGGCATGATCTCCGCCGGCACGCCGAGCAGAAACTGGCAGAACTGCCGCAGGTCCGCGCCATAACACCGGCTCGTGTAGGACGAGAAGTGCCGCTCGAACTGCAAATAGTTCAAAAACTGCTGTACCCGTGCGGGCTGCGCGACGTGATCCATAACATGTGCCTCTGCGGCTCCATCTGCCTCGTCACGAAACTCCGTCGCGCTGCCAAAGCCCTTAAGCCTGCCATCCGTAGTATTCTCAGGCGGCGTCCGCCGCCTTCTTATAGCCCCCGGCCATCCCCAGTTTATCCTTCAACAACATCTGCATCTCCGCCGCCATCCGATGACCCATCTGATGTGCGAGAACCGCCGCGTCGAACCAATCCAGCGGCGACTTCGGGTCTTCCGCCTTGTCGATCAGCGTCTGAATCAACGCCGCCTCATCTCCCGCCTGATAGCGAAAGAGGTGGTATTGTCCCTTCTTAATTAAGGTCAACTGCCGCGATTCGTTTGACATGCCAAACCCTTTCTTACTGCTATTGCATCGGCCAGTTTTTCGGGCCTGTTTACTGGCCAACGTCCGTTTTCTTTACCAATCCCACAATCGCGTCCATGTCTGGCAACCTTTTTCAACCTCAGCCCTTTTTATCGGCCAGCAAGGCGTGCTCTCTCTACTTCCATTAGACGACGCACCATCGCGTGACAGACGAACCGCGTATACGCATCCGCATCCATCAAAAATTTCTCATCCTGCAACGCCGAATCGTGCTGCGTCCGCCCCTCCGCGAAATCGCGCAATTCCCGCAGTACCGTCTGGTTTGACGCATTAAACACCGCGGATACCTGTGACACCGGCTGCCGTTCCGAAACGACCGTGCCGCCTCCGGACGCATCCGCGTTCACCACATGCCGTGGCGTATACATTTGAAGAATCATCCCCACTTTGGGCGGGTTGTACGGGTCATAGGCGGTCACCGCCGGTATCACCAGCCCATCCACCCCAAGAAACTCGGCAACCTTCTGCGCCATCTGTGACGTGTCAATCGTCCGAATCCCCAACTTCTGCATTGCCGCCAGCGTCTTGTTCAACGGCAAAACATTCAGCCCCCCCACCTGCTGCATCTCTTCAAATAATGAATCAGACACGGTCAAAACATCAAAGTCCCGGCTCCCCGATTGATTGATCGCCGGTGCCACCGCCAGCGTCCGAACCCCCTTGTACGGCGAAGTCAGCACATACTCCACCGGCTGCGGTCCCGCCGCACTCTTCGTCGGAAACAGGCTGTCGCACCCGACGAGTCCCGCCAGGCACAGCACCGCCACCGCAATGATTCGCGCACTATTCCGCACGCACCGTTCCTCCATGAACCTCGCCCCGCCCATCCATGAGCGACGACTCTTCCCTATTTATCGGACACACCCGCCTCTCTTCTTAACCTCGAATCGCGCCTTCTCCAACCCCCTCCTGAACCCCCACAAAACAACGCCCGATGCCTCACCAACGTGGGCACCACCCCCTCAAAGCCAAAACTACGAAACCTTTCGTTGACTCTACGAACAACTTCGTATATCCTCCGCCACACGCTCATCAACAGGAGAAAAATTATGTCCAAAGCCACCGCCCCGCCCCGCCCCCCCCGCCTGCCACGGCCTACGGATGGTGAACTCGCGATCCTCCGCGTTCTCTGGGACGGCGGACCAGCCACCGTCCGCCAAATCCACGACAAGCTCGGACGCGACACCGCCTACACCACCGTCCTCAAGCTCCTCCAGATCATGACCGTCAAAGGCCTCGTGCAGCGCGACGAAGCCGCCCGCACCCACATCTACGCCGCCGCCCAGCCCGCCGCACAGACCCAGCGGCACATGCTCAAGGACCTTCTCGATCGCGCCTTCCGCAGGCTCGTCCGCGACGCTGGTCCTCCAAGCCCTCGCCGCCCAACGCGCCACGCCGGATGAACTCGCCGAAATTCGCCGCATGCTCGACCAATATCAGGAGAAAGGAGATCAACCATGAACCTCCCCATGAACCTCCCATGGTTACAAAACACGTGGATGGAAGTCCTCGGCTGGACGCTCCTGCATTCCCTGTGGCAGCTCTCCCTGATCGCCATGATTGCCGGGACGCTTCTGCTCCTCCTGCGCCGGCGATCTTCCCAACTCCGCTACCTCGCCGCCTATGCCTGTTTAATCGCCATGGCCGCCGCCCCGGTCGCAACCTACGCCTATCTGTGGAGTCGCGCCCCCCACGCCGGCACCACCTCACCCGCACCTCTTCCGCCAAACCGCCTTGGCCCCGCACCCTTATCGGTGACCACCGGCATCAACAGTTTCCTATCGCAAAAACTCCCCGCTCCAACCTTTGCGGACCGCCTTACAGACTCCCTCCGCCCGCTTCTTCCCTACGCCTCACTCCTTTATCTCGTCAGCACCAGCGCGTTGACCCTCCGACTCCTCTTCGGCTATCACGTCCTGCGACGCCTCCGCGCCGGCGGACTCCCCGCATCCAACGAACATCTCGCCATTCTCACCTCTCTCCAAAAACGTCTGCGCTTCCTCAAACCCATCCGACTGCTCCAATCCGCCAGCGTCGAAGTTCCCACCGTCCTGGGTGTCCTTCGTCCCATCATCCTCCTCCCCGCCACCGCCCTCACCGGCCTCTCCAGCGAACATCTCACCTACCTGCTCCTCCACGAACTCGCCCACATCCGCCGCCACGATTACGCTGCGAATTTGCTCCAATCCATCATCGAAACGCTCCTCTTCTATCATCCCGCAGTCCTCTGGATTTCCGCACAAGTCCGCCAGGAGCGCGAGCACTGCTGCGACGACCTCGCCATCTCCATGCTTGGCAATCGCCGCGCTTACACTGAAGCCCTCACCTGGATGGAAACCCTCCGCAGCGCCCCACGTCATGTCCCCGAAAGCCTCGCGCTCGGTGCGCGCGGCGGCTCACTTATCAGGCGCGTCCGCCGAATTTTGGAGATCCCCATGCCCACAACCTCACGCAACCGCGTCGTCAGCGCGACCTCCATCCTCCTCACCGTCTGCATCCTCGGCCTGGTTTCCTACCTCATCGGCTGCCGTCAAACGGGAGCCACATCCGCCGACTCGCCTGCCGAAGGGCAAAAAGTGACGCGGACCACCGTGAAGGTCCCCCAGGACGGCACCCTTCTTGTCGGTGGGAAGGAAATGCATGGCGTTTCTGAAATAACAATTGATCTGCCGAACCCTTCGGCATTACCCGGAAGCATGCCGCTGGTCATCGTCGATTTAAATGTGCATGAGCAACCCTGGAAGAAAGTGCTACAAGATCTCTGCGCCGCGCATGATGTCAATCTTTTTGTGAACTCACGAGCCTTACAGACAGCCGGAATCGCGGAAGACACGGCCATCTCGCACAATCTTCACAGGGTGTCATTGGACAAAGCTGTCGCGACCATCCTATCCAGCGTCGATGAACGGCTTGTCACCCAGTTCGATGGTAATGTGCTGACGATCACCACGGGGGACGACCTCGAAAAGGCTGAACACCTTTTGACTAAAGTCTATGACGTTCGCGATCTCCTCATCCCGCGGGACAGCACAAAAACGTCCTTACGTCTTGGAGACCGCGCCTCGGAATTAGGAGTGCCCGACGCCCCTCTCTCGCCGGAAGTACTCCGATCTCACATTATTGAAACTCTGGAAAATGCCATCACTTCGACCGTCGCCCCGAATAGCTGGACCAACAATGGCGGTACCGGCGGAAGCATCAAGGAATTCCAGGGCCACCTGCTAATCACGCAAACCGCGAAGAATCACGAGCAAATTGCAAACCTTCTCCTCGTCTTGCGCCGCGCCAATGAGCTCGAAGTTCGAGTGGAAGCCCATATTCTTCTGCTTGATGATGCAGCCTATAAATCGCTGCATCTGATGGCCGACTCGAACGGCCAAACACAAGGCGTATTCCTGAACCCGGATGAGATAAAAGCACTATTGAAAAAAATCGCCGGCGATCCAACCATCATCAGCATTGCCTCGCCTCGGATTCAATTGTTCAGCGGCGATAATGCTTCTATTCAAACCGGTCACGAGGAAGCGTACGTCGCCGAGTGCAAGACCAAGACAGATGAAAAAGGAAAAGTTGTTCCGGACTATGAATTACAAAAGGTCAAGACTGGCGTCACCCTTGGTATTGAGGCAGCCGTCTCCGCGGATCGGAAATTCGTGATTACCCAACTCCACCCCATATTTCGCACCCTCATGCGAATGGACAAATTCCCAGCGCCAAACGTCCCCATCGGCCCCGAATTTTTCATTCAAAAGCCCGTCGTCGAAGAATCGGATATGTCCACCAGGGTCGCGATCCCTGACGACGCCACCTGCGTCCTCACCGGGATCACTTCAATGAGAAATCCGCTGGAAGGCCAACCCGACCCGAAAAAAGACGATGCAAAAGCACGGCATCTTGTCCTTCTCGTCCGCCCGCACATTGTTCTGCCCAGCGAGGCTGATCATAAATAATGATGAAATGCTGGATGCACATGGGGTGCTAATTGCGGTCGAAGGCGGTCCAGATTGCGTCCTGGGTTGCGTTGTAAGTGGCGATGGGAGGATTCGCGGTTTCGGGCCATTGTGAAGCGGGTTGTTTGAATGATCCGAGGGGAACCCAGTGGCCGGAATTCGTCGCCGTAGAGGACGTTGTTGCCGTCGTGGTGGCCGGTTTGGACGCGGTTGGCGGCGGCGGTGAGGTCGGCGAAAATGGATTGATGGGGGTAGTCGCGGAAGTGCGGCATGATAAAGGCGGGGGCGGCGGAGAGATCATCGGGAATCTGTTGATCAGGGCGGCTGCAATAACCGGCCTGGATGTTGGTGGTCGGGATCCCCCCTACCGCAGGCCACGGGTTGTCCGACGTGGCGTACATGAACTTGGTGTTGGTCTGGGATGGGCAGTACATCACCTTGGGGACTTTTTCGTAGCCGCCCGTGACCAGCAGGCCGAACAGAACCCAGCGGCTGACGGTGGATGAATAGATCATGCTGTTGAATTGCTTGGAAACGGTGCGGTATCCCAGCGGCACCTGGTCGTTGCTGTCCTGGGCGTACATATAAAAGGAGAGATGCACCTGGCGTAGATTGCTTAAGCAGGCGGATCGTTTGGCGCGCTCGCGGGCTTGTCCGAGCGAGGGCAGCAGAATGCCAATCAGCAAGGCGATGATTGCGACGACGACGAGTAATTCGATCAGGGTAAAGCCACGGGAGGGAACCGCCGATGGACGCCGATGAACGCCGATGAGATGGGAGGAGTTGGGTGACGTTTTTTTTTGAATCATCGGCGTTTATCCGCGTTCATCGGCGGTTTCCAGAATTATCGCACCAAAAAAGAAGGCTCGCTAAACAGCGAGCCTTCCTGACAATTTAATTTAATCCATTCAATGTCCGGCCGCGTCTCTTAATTTTTCTTTGCCGCTTCGCGGTTTTGGAAGAATTGTTTGGCTTCTCCGATGAGGTAGAAGGAGCCGGTGACGGTGACGAGGTCTTCGCGGGTGATTGCCCGTTCGGCGATTTCCCAGGCGATGGGGAACGACTCGGCGACCTGGGCCATTTTTCCGTAGCGGTCGGTATAGAGGGCGGAGAGTTCCTGTGGGTCGGCGGCCTTGGGATTGTTGCGGCTCTTGGTGAAGATGACTTTGTCCGCGCCCAGCGAGATTTGCTCGAGCATTCCGTCGATGTCCTTGTCGCAGTTGCAGCCGAAGATGACGACCATGGAGTCGTAGGGGATGTGCTGGCCAATCCCGCGGAAGAGGGCCTGGACGCTGGCGGCATTGTGGGCGCCGTCGATGATGACGTGGGGTTGGCGGCTGACCACTTCCAAGCGGCCGGGAATCTTGACCTTGGCGAGACCCTCCAGCGCCTTGGAGTCCTCAAACGTAAAGCCGCGCTGCTTGAGTTTATCGAGCATGGCGAGCGCCAGTCCGCAGTTGACGGCCTGATGCTCGCCCATCAAGGGGACGGCAAGGTGTTCAAAGCGGCTGGTGTCGGTGGTCAGACAGACCCGCATGTGGGGTCCGATGGGGCGGGTGATCTCAAACCGATAGCTGAATTCAATATCCTGCCCAACGACTTGCAAGGAGGACTTTGCAGTCCCGGCGACGCGCTTGAGGACGTTCATCACGTCGGGATCCTGAATGCAGGTGACGGCGGGAATATCCTTCTTGAAGATGCCGGCTTTTTCTTCGGCGATTTTGGATAAGGTATTGCCTAGGACGGACATGTGGTCTTTGGAGATGCTGGAAATGGCGCAGACTTCGGGGGTGATGACGTTGGTGGAGTCAAGGCGGCCGCCCATGCCGGTTTCGATGACGGCGATATCGACTTTTTGATCGGCAAAGTGGCAAAAGGCCAGCGCGGTGAAGATTTCGAAGAAGGTGGGGCGATCGGAGGTCATTTTGCGAAGTGCGGGCTCCATGCGGCGGACGAGGGCGACGAATTCGTCGTGCCGGATCATTTCGCCGTTGAGGCGAACGCGTTCGCGCATATCGATAATGTGGGGCGAGGTATAGAGGCCGGTCTTGAGGCCGCCGGCCTGGAGCATGGCGGCGAGCATGTGGCAGGTGGAGCCCTTGCCCTTGGTGCCTGCGACGTGGGCGGTTTTGAATTTGGTGTGGGGGTTGCCGAGGTACTTGAGGAGGGTGCGCATGCGGTCGAGGCTGAAGGTCGTGGTGTTGTATCGCACGACGCGCATTTTTTCGTAGTCGGTGTGGGTGAGGAGGAAGTTAATTGCTTTGGTGTACTGAGGATGTGGATCAAGGGACCGCGCGGGGGCGGGAGCCTTTAGTAACGCCATGCGGCGGGACGATAAACGTCCGACGCGCCCGCGTGCAGCACCCTGCTTGGATGCCGACTTGGCATTCTTGATCTTGACTTTGGACCCTGAGGTCCGACGCTTCGACTTCATTGAAGTGGCCATAGGGCGATGAGGGTACCATATTAACGTCGATAAATGCAATAGCTGCGGAGTGCGAGGCGGGTTAAAACTTGAGGGAAAATGGTAAGGTTTTGGGGGGCATGGAGTTGTGGCGGATTGGGGGTTAGTTGAACTTGGCGGTTGCGACTGCGGATTGGGGGGGGTCGTTACCACACCATGCCCCGGTCCTGCCCCGACCCCGCCATTGGCCGCCACGGGATTACCACCTCCCACCGTCGGAGAGGGCATTCCGTCCGTGCCGGCTTTGAGGACGGCCATGTTGAGGTGCCCGTTGGTGGCAGGTGGGGCATTTTGGAAAATCATACCCATCTTAAAGGCGGCGACGATAATCCAGCCAAAGAGGACGAGATAGATGCCGATGGCGAGGCGGGTGTTGGGCATGATGACGATGATGAGGGCGAAGCTGACGAAGATGGCGGCGATGGCGTAGCTGATGAAGACGGCCTTGCGGACGCTGAGCCCGCGTTTGACGAGGAAGTGGTGGAAGTGGTTGGAGTCGGGGGAGAAGATGGGTTTTCCGTTGAGCTTGCGGCGGACGATGGCGAGGAAGGTGTCCATCATGGGGAGACCGAACATGATGATGGCGGAGAGGAACCATTTGGTGGTTTGGTCCTGGGCAAAGAGGAGGATCATGGTGCCGCAGATGTAGCCGAGGAACATGGAGCCGGTATCGCCCATGAAGATGGAGGCGGGGTTGAAATTGAAGGGGAGGAAACCGAGGACGGCACCGAGGAGGGCGAGGGAGAGGGTGATGCGGGTGGGGTCGATGGGGGAACCGCCGCTGGTACCGATCATTTTGCTGGCGAGATAGACGGCGAGGATGAGGTAACCGATGGACATGACCCCGGTGACGCCGGAGCAGAGGCCGTCGAGGCCGTCGAGGAGGTTGGTGGCGTTGCATGCGGCGATGATGATGAAGATGGCGACGAGTGCGGAGAATGCGGCCGTGGCGAGGACGAGGGTGTGGGAGGCGAAGGTGTCGGGTGAGATCATTCCGTTTCGGACGAGGGTATCGACGATCATGAAGCCGGGGCCGGTGTGTGAGCCGTGGAGGCCGAGGAAGAAATCGCTGCCGACGACACCGAGTGCGCCGGGTGCGACGAGGAGGAGGGCGGCGAGGAGTTGACCGAACAATTTTACTTTGGGGCTGAGGCTGTAGACGTCGTCGAGGAGTCCGAAGAGGACGACGGTGGCGGCACCGAGGAGGACGCCGGGGGGAACCTGGACGGTGTTGAGGATGATCTGGTCGGCGTTGTGAGGTCGGAGGAAGACGGAGACGCTGACGCCGGCGAGCCAACCGAGGAAGATGGAGACGCCGCCGAGGTAGGCGATGGGCTGGGTGTGGACCTTGCGGCGGCCGTCGGGGTCATCGACGATACCGTGGCGATGTGCGAGGACACGCATGAGGGGGGTAAGGATGATGGTGGCGAGGAAGGAGACGTAAAAGACGGGCATGTACGGTTGGAGGACCGCACTGAAGTCGTAGCCGGTTTGCATTGCGTCGGTCATTTGCCCGGACCTGTTACTGGGTGGTGTTTGGCTGAATTATCACACTATACCGAAACATGGTGGAAGGCTCCAAGTTTTGGATGGGGTGTTATTTTTAGGGTTTGAGGGAAGACACGCTAAAGCGTGAACTCCGGGGTTTTGATACGGGTGGTACTCCGAGTGGTTATTCGTCATCGGGGTCGTTGGGGAAGGGGTGGAGGCGGTGGTGGAGGCCGAGGGCTTGTTCGATTCGATCGCCGAGGACGGGGGCGATGGCTTCGATCATGCTGCGGACGGTGGGGTCGATGGCCTGGCCTTGATTGCGGAAGATGACGATGACGGCGAGGCAGTCGCGGCGTGTGAGGCATCCCATGCCGACCCAGGAGCGGCCCTTGAGGCGATCGGCGGCGGTGCCGAAAAGTTCCTTGAGGATTCGGTCGTCATCGACGACGACGATGTTGCGGGTGAGGTCGGCGTGCTTGACGAGGGTGTCGCTGACGGCTTCGATGAGTGGTGCGTCGGCGGCGGTGTCGAGATTGAGATAAGCGCCGAGAGCGAAGCTGCGGTCGGGGTCGGGGAGGTAGACGGCGGCGTTGACGGGACCGACTTTCTGGAGGATCCATTCCATGGTTTTGCGGAGGAGCCCTTCGACTTCGATTTCGTCGCCGAGGGCCTGGGCGTATTCGCCGGTCTGCTGGGTGACGTTGAGTTGTTGAGCCATTTCCTGATAGGCGCGGACGAGGTCGTTGCAGAGGAGGTCGACTTGCTGGCTGATTTCGTGGCGGGCCTTGTTGAGTTGTTTGCAGACCTGTCGGAGCCGGATGTTGCGTTTGCCGAGTTTTTCGATGGAGGCGCGGCGGGCGGCGACGTTGTTGAAGGAGCGTTCGACGTCGGCGGACTTGAGTGGGGCGAGGAGCATGTCGGCGGCACCGGCGCGCCATGCTTCGAGGTAGAGTTCGCTGCGGCGGACGCGGGAGATGGCGATGACTTCGCAGCGAGGATATTTTTCGCGGAGGGTGCGCATGAGGGAGAGGCCGGCGTTGTCGTTGATTTCGATGTTGACGAGGAGGAGGTCGGCGGGCTTGTGTCGCATCTCGAGGGTGGCCTGATCGACGGTGGCGGCCATGCGGACGGCACCGCGGCAGAGGTTTTGTTTTCGGACAAGTTCACCGACGCGGGGGTCGGCATCGACGACAAGGACGTCCAAGACGCCGAGGACTTCGGATGGGTGCAGATTCATTGATGCTCCTGGACCGCGTTGCTACGGCTATTTTCTCGTCGCTCCATCGCCAGCTCTTACTGATCGCGCCATTGTGAAGGGCGCGACCCGGCGAGATACGAACCGCCGGGCGATTGGTGAATGTTGTCATTCGCCAGCGTATTCATCGTCTGCAATTGAGTGGCGCTTGGGTGGGGAGTTTTGTAATTTGTGATGGGAGAGGAGGTTGTTGAGGGGTTTGGGGAGTGACCTAAAAATGAGGGGGGAGGTAGTGTCGTTAGGGGGGAGATTTTGAGACGTGGGGAGAGACCGGAATGGGGGGAACCGGAAAGAGGGGGGGCTTGAGGGGTGGGTCTTGAGTCTTGAGTCTTGAGTCTTGGGTCTTGGGGCTTGGGGCTTGGGGCTTGGGGCTTGAGGCTTGGGTCTTGAGTCTTGAGTCTTGAGTCTTGGGTCTTGGGTCTTGGGGAGGGCGGGAGGGCACATGAGGCACGGGTCTGCGGACTGCGCAGACCCGTGGCACTCGGTGAACTGCGTAGACGGGGGCGCTGGGAGACTGGTGGGACTCGCGCGGGGGTTTATGTTGATGTTGGGGTGCCGGTGAGGGGGAGGAGGAGGATGGCGGTGGTGCCGTTGCCGGCGGTGGAGTCGAGGCGGATGGTGCCGCCGTGGTTTTCGATCCATCGGAGGGCTTTGGCGAGGCCCATGCCGCGGTTTCGTCCGGCGGTTTTGGCGGAGAAGAAGGGGGAGAAGGCTTGGCGCATGACTTCTTCGGTCATGCCGATGCCGTGGTCGGTGACCTGGACGATGATTTGTTTGTCGAGTGGATCGAATCGGAGTTGGATGAGGAGTTCGGCGGGGGCGTTGGCGCGGGTGGGTGCATTTTCGTTGAGGTGCGTGGCCTGGAGTGCGTTGAGGATGACTTCGGCGATGGCGTTGCGGATTTGTTTGGCGTCGCCTTTGGATTCGGGGATGCCGGTGGCGGATTCGATTTTGACGTGGATTGCAGCGGCGGATTCGCCGGCGGCTCGGTGGCGACTTTGACGGCGTCGTCGACGACGCGGGCCATGGAGAGTGGGAGGAGCTTGGGCGCGTGGGGCTTCGCGAATTCCATCATGTCGGTGATGATCTGGCTGAGGCGGTCGCCCTGTTGTGCGATGAGGCCGGCCTCTTGTTTCATGGAGGGGTCGGTGAGTTTTGCGGCGAGGAGTTGTGCGCGGCCGCAGACGACGGCGAGAGGGTTGTTCATTTCGTGGGCAGCGCCGGCGGCCATTTCGCCGAGGTTGGCGAGGCTCTTGGCGCGGACGAGTTGCTGCTGGACCGCGCCGAGTTCGCGGTTGGCGGCGGCGAGTGATTCGGTGAGGATGGCCTGCTGCTCGCGGATTTGAGCGGTTCGGAGGGTCATTCCGAGGGATTGGCTGACGAGCATGAGGTCGCCGACGCCGGCCATGGCGTTGGCGTGTTCCTTGGCGATCCAGACGACGCCGCCGACGGGTTCGGTGCCACAGAGGAGTGGCATGAACCAGCAGTGTCGCGTGCCGAGGAAGCCGACAGCGCGTTCCATGAGCCATTCTAATTGTGGGATAGCGGGGCGGGTGAAATTTTGCGTGGCGTCGGGCCCGCCGGAAGCGACAGCGGCGGCCATTGCGGCGATACCTCGGCTGCCTCCGACGCGCATGTCGCCAGCGAAGGGGGGCATGGGCATGAGGAAACTTTCCTGGGCGGGCTGTTGTGAGTTGAAGAGGAGGACCTCTCCAACGCCGGTGGCGCGAGCTTCGTCGTCGGGGTTGTTGGAGGTGCGGTCGGGGTCCTGGGAAAAGAGGACGAGGCGATTGGATTCGAGGAAAGCGTGGAAGGCTCGGCCGATTTCGCGGAGCAACTGGGAGGGGTTGGCGGAGGGGACGATCTGTTGATAGAAGCGGGTCATGATTTCAAAGCAGGCGCTGCGGAGGGCGAGTTTTCGATTTTGCGCGGAGAGGGTTTGATTGACGCGGCCGAGTTCGGTGTTGGCGTTGGCGATGGATTCGAGGTAGAGCTGGCGGGATTCGACGTCGTAGAGGCCGATGGCGTGGGCTTTTTTCTCGAGTTTGTCGGCGAGTTCAGCGGTGATGTCCTCAAGGTCGTGCTCGGTGAGGCCGAGGGGGCGAAGGTATTGGTCGGTGTCGTAGGGGAAGAGGAAGTTGCCGGAGAAGCCGATGTGCTGGCGGCGGACGAGGAGGTCGGCGAGACCGACGACGAGAACCATGGGCATGCTGACGAGTCCGCTGGGCTTTGGGGTGTGGGTGGTGTGGGTTTGGGGCGAGGTGGGCGCGGGCATCGGGGGGGCACCGTGGAGCCAGATGACCTGGGTGATGAGTTGAGGGAGATTCCATGCTTCGGCGAGGCGTTTGCCGGCGAGGGCGTGGTCCATACCGATGACGCGGCGTTCGATGTCTGCGACGTCGCCGCGGGTGAGGGTAGTGGCTTCGATGACGCGGGCGAAACTTTTGGGCATGGCGGTGTCGAAGGCGACTTTGCCGATGTCGTGGAGGAGGCCGCAGACGAAGGCGTCGTGGACGTTGAGTTTGGGCTTGCAGCGGGCGGCGAGCGATTCGGAGGCAGTGGCGACGGCGAGGGAGTGTTTCCAGAATTCTTCGCGATTGAAGGAGACGGCGGGGCGGTCGATGGCAGTTTCGTTATCGGCGGGTGGGGTTGCATCCTCGCCGCGTTGGAATACTTCGAAGATTTTGACGGAGAGGACGAGGTTGCGGACGGCTTCGAATCCGAGTCGGACGACGGCCTGCTGGACGGTGGTGATGGGGGACATGCCGGCACCGCCGGCCATGGCGGAGGAGGCGAGGGAGAGGAGTTTGCTGGTGAGGGCCTGATCGGCGGAGAGGAGGTCGACGACTTCCTGGATTTTGGAATCGGAATCGCCGGTGAGTCCGAGGAGCCGGACGGCGATGACGGGGAGTGTGGGGAGTGAATCGAGTTGCTGGAGGACCATGTCCACTTTGCGGGTGTTGATTTCGTGGACGGTGGTGAGGGTCATGGGGGTCCTTGAGTCTTGGGTCTTGGGTCTTGGGTGGGGGTTCGAGCGCCCCGTTGGGGCTTTTGGGTTATTTGGGGCTTTTTTCCAGGGGTTCCCGTTGGTCACCCCCGGCTATTGTCGTGGGCCCCTTTGGGGCTAGGGTTGGGATGGTTTTTGTGGGGTGAGGGGTCATTTTGTATTCCCGTGATTCGATAGTTGCCTTCTGCCTACGGCCTTCTGTCTACCGTCTACCGTCTACTACATTCTGCGTTTCCGGGTTTCACGTTTTGCGTTTTGCGTTTTTGTTTTATGCCATTTGTAGGAGTTCGGACATTCGTTCGACGAGTTTTTCGATGTTGAAGGGTTTTTTGACGAAGTCGTCGGCGCCGGCCTGGAGGAGTTCGTTGATTTCTTCCTGGTTGACGACGCCGGAGACGATGATGATTTTCATCTGCTCGAACTTGGGGTTGTTGCGGACGGTTTGGCAGACGACGTTTCCGTTGATGTCGGGGAGCATGTAGTCGAGGATCATGAGGTCGGGGTTGAATTCCTGGGTGAGGACGCCGGCGTCGTAGCCGGAGCTTGCGGTTCGGACTTCGAAGCGGCCGTCGCGGTTGAGGACGTCGACGAAGAGTTCGACGATTTCGGCATCGTCATCGACGACGAGGACTTTGCGGCGGCCTGAATCGAGATTATCGAGCGGAATGCCGTTGTCCTTCATGAATTTCATGAGGGCGTCGCGGGGGATGCGGCGGAACTTGGAGCCGGGGACGCGGAATCCACCGAGGCGGCCGGCGTCGAAGCAGCGGATGATGGTTTGCTGGGAGACTTTGCAGATATCGGCGGCTTCGCCGGTGGTGTAGACCTCTTTGGCGGGCAGAGCCGAGCCTAGGGGGGAGGGTGTGACAGGAGGTTGGTTACTCACGGTGGACTCCGTTCCCGGCCTTATCGGTCGGCGTGGCGAGTGGACTCGGGAAGCTTACCTTGCTTACCGGGGCTACTCAAATATCCCATCTTTACATCGACCAGTGGGGTGGGGAAGTTTACATTCGGGGGGAAGTGGGGCGCAATAAATGCTGCATTGGGGACCCTTTTTGGGGGATAAGGGGGTTGATGGATGTGGGGCGTTGTCAATTGGGTTCGTTGTTTGTTAGGATTAGGGGTGGAGGTGTTGCATGGAGCGTCAGGGAAAGATTCAGGGGCGGGGGACGCCGGAGAATCCGACAAATCGGTTTGAGTCGCGTGGGTATGGGGCGGATCCGGATCCGCAGGAGCCGGCGCGGGATGAGTTGACGGGGGAGGTGGAGGAGCGTTCGCATCCGTTGACGCAGTTGATCGCGGATAGGACGCAGTCGATTTTGGCGAGCAATGATTCGCCGGACGTGCCATTTAGTTTTTCGATCAATCCGTATAGGGGGTGCGAGCATGGGTGCATTTATTGTTTTGCGCGGCCGACGCATGAGTATTTGGGTATGTCGGCGGGGTTGGATTTTGAGACGAAGATATTGGTGAAGCATGATGCGCCGGGGCTTTTGCGGAAGGAGTTGTCGGGGAAGAAGTGGGTGCCGCAGGTGGTGGCGTGTTCGGGGGTGACGGATTGTTATCAGCCGATTGAGAGGAAGTTGGAGATCACGCGGCGGTGTCTGGAGGTGTTTTTGGATTTTCGGAATCCGGTGGCGTTGATTACGAAGAATCATTTGATCACGCGGGATATTGATTTGCTGGTGGAGTTGAACAGGTTTCGGTGTGTGCGAGCGTTTGTGTCGGTGACGACGTTGGATGCGGAGGTGGCGCGGGTGATGGAGCCACGGACGAGTTCGCCGCGGCGGAGGCTGGAGGCGATTGGGGAATTGTCGCGTGCGGGGATTCCGGTGGGGGTGATGGTGGCCCCGGTGGTGCCGGCGATCACGGATCATGAGATGCCGCTGATATTGAAAGCGGCGGCGGAGGCGGGCGCGAGGTCGGCGGGGTTTGTGACGTTGCGGCTGCCGTATGCGATTAAGGATTTATTTACGGTGTGGCTGGAGGAGCATTTTCCGGAGCGGAAGGAGAAGGTGTTGAATCGGATACGGGAGTTGCGCGGTGGGAAGTTGAATGATCCGAATTTTTCGAGCCGGATGCGCGGGGAGGGGGTGTGGGCGGAGCAGTTTGGGCAGGTGTTTCGGAAGACGGTGGAGCGGTTGGGGATGGTGGAGCGCGGGGAGTATGGGCTGAGCACGGAGCATTTTCGGGTGCCGGTGGGGAGAGGGGGGCAGTTGGGTTTGTTTGGCGGTGGGTGAGGGGCGTGAGGTTAGTTGACGGTGGGTTAGGTGGAAGGTTTTAGTGGGTTGATGTGGTGTTTTGGGTGATGTTTGCGGAGGATTGTACGGGGATGTGGAGGGGGTGTGGGGGTTTGCACGACGGGGGCAGGGACAGGTGTGGTGATTGGTGGTGTTGGCGTGATGGGTGTTAGGGTGGGAGTTGTGGGGGGTACGGGTGTTGGGGTTGGTGTTGGGGTTGGTGTTGTGGAGGGAGTGAGGGGGGAGGTGGTGGTTACGGAGGGGGCGGGGATGGATTGGCCGAGGTTGTTGAGGACGGTGTCGAAGTCATCAAGGTCGATGGTGGGCGCTCCATCGAAGTTGCCGTCGGTCCATGCGCTGGTGGTCATGCCGAGATTATTGAGGACGGTGTTGAGGTCGGAGAGATTGACGGTGCCATCAAGATTAGCATCGCCGGGGAGGGCGGAGGTGGTTTGGAAGCTTTGGAATTGATACACATCGCCTATGAAAACTTTGACGTAGACGGTGGTGCCTTGGATAGGCGCGGTGAAGAGGCCTGTGTCTGTGTACGTTCCGCCGTCGGAGAGGAACGACCAACTGAAAGTGGGCGGGGTGGTGAACGGGGCTCCAAACTGGTCGAATGCGGTGGCGGCAAATTGATGAGATGCGCCCGCATAGAGGCCGTTGGGCAATGGAGAAAGGGTAATGGTTGTAACGGTTTGGTTGACGCTCACGGTTACGCTGCTGGTGACAGACAGACCGGACGAATTGGTAATGGTGACCTGGAAGGAATAGGTGCCTATCCGGGTGAATGTGGCGGTGGTGTTTTTGGCGGCGTTAGAACCGTTGGCGCTGAAGGTGACGGGAGCCGGGGGCGTGCCGGTGGTGATCCAAGTGTAGGTGAGGGTGGCCTCGCCATTGGCATCGGCACCGAGCACTGTGAGAGCGGTGGTCGTGCCGGTGACTGGGCTGGGCGATGCAGTTGCGGGGTTGGCGATGGTTGGGGCGGAATTGGTGGTGGTGAGGGTGTTGATGTCGATGGAGGAGAGGCGGCCTTGGGTGGTGGGGGTACCGCCGATGCTGAGGGTCATTCCGGGGCCGCCGGTGAGGGTGAGGAGGTTGTTGGTGACGGTGACGGTGGCGAAGAATTCCTGATAGGTGCCGCCGGAGGTGGAGAAGGAGGTTGCGTGGAGTGTGACGCCGTTGAGTTGGAGATTATCGACGAGGTTGGAGGTGGCGGAGTCGGACCCGACGATGTGAATGTCATAGGTGCCGTTGGGGAGTTGGTATTGCCAGACATTTCCGGGATTGAGGATGATTCCGGTTTGTGCGGCGGTGGTGTTGTAAGGGGCGGAGGTATTGCCGGTGCGAAAATAGGTGCCGGAGTTGTTGGCGGCGGGGTTGCCGTTTTGATCGACCCAGCCGTAGGTGTTGCCGTTGGTTTGGGCGGCGAAGGCCTGTCCGGTGTCGGGGGCGTACCCGGATTGGAGGTTTGCGGTGGAGTTGGTGAAGTTGATGTGGGCGTAGGAGGTGCCGGCGAGTGCGGCGGCGTGGTAGGTCCATGCGACGGAGTTGGTGAATGATTGGCCGTTGAAGGCGGCGGCGGCCTGGATGTTGTTGATGCCGGCGGCGAGGGTGATATTGGCGGTGTAGGCATCGGGGATGGTGAGACCATCGACGACTTGCTGGGTCATGGTGATGGGTGCGCCGCCGTTGATAGTGAGGGTGGGAGCGCCGAGGTTGGAGAAGACGGTGACGGGGACGGAAGAGGAGCCGTTACGATCGGTCCAGGAGTGGTCGGAGATGTAGACGACGGGGGTGGTGGAGTAGCCGCGGGTGGAGGTCGGGTTGTTCCAGTTGGCCTGGTAAAAGTAATAGATGTCTTTGATGGTGCTGCGGTCGCGCGTGACGAGGCCTTTGTCGTTAACGCCGGAGGAGTCGCCTTCGTTACGGACGGAGGATGCGAAATCGAACATCGTCCAGACGAGTTTGGAGAATACATATTGTTGGGAGGAGATGGAGGCATACATGGCCTCTTCGATGGCGGTCTGGCCGTTTGCGGGATGATAGACGGCGGTAGTGATGGGCATGGGAATCTGAACGTTGTTGGTGTATTGATAGGCGCTTCCGCCGGCGCCGAATTCGTTGGCGGCGATGGGCTGGTTGGGTTGTGCGTTGTGGAAGCTGTTGAGGAATCCGCTGATGTTGCCCGGGTCGCCTCCGTACCAGCCGTCGTAAGGGTGTTGTGCATCGACATCGGCGTTGGCGTTGATGCCATCGGTGGCGGAGCCGGCGTGGCTTTCAACGATGGTGTAGCGTCCGGTGGTATCGAGGCTGTGAGCGAGGGAGTTTAGGGTTGCGATAAAATTACCGTTGCTGGTGCTGGAGCCGATTTCGTTGTAGAGACTCCATGCGACGATGGAGGGATGATTGAAGTTTTGGCGGATCATTTCGGTGAGCATGTCGTCGGCGTTGTTGGTAAATGCGTTGGTGGAGGTGATGTTGTTGTTGAGGCCGAATTCGGTTTCGACGAGCAGGCCGGTTTGATCGCAATAGTTATAAAAGGCGGCGTCGCGCTGATAGTGGGCGGTGCGGACCATGGTGGCACCGGTGTTCAGGACCATGTTGAGATCATTTTGCTGTTGTGCGTCGGTCTGCGCCCAGCCGGCGGGGCCGCCATTGATACCGGTGACGGCAGTATCCTGGTGAAGATTAACGCCGACGAGTTTGTAGGGTTGTCCGTTGAGGAAGAAGCCGGTTTGGGCGTTGATGGCGAGTGACCGGATGCCGACTTGCTGATGGTTGAGGTCGAGGACATTGCCGGAGCTGTCCTGGACCTGGACATAGAGATCGTAGAGGTAAGGATCGGCGCGGCCGTTCCAGAGATGGGGGTTTGCGAGGGTGTCGCTTAATGGGACGGAAAGATCGGTTTGTCCGGCGGTGAGGGTGACGTTGGCGCTTTGCTGAGATCGAATGATGCCGGCGGCATCGACGAGGTAACTGGTCACCGTGACGGGGGCGGACGAGGCACTCAAATTATCGAGGAGGGTATTGATTTGAATGTTGGCGGAAGTGGCACCGATGGTGACGGCGGAGTTGCTGAAATAGACGCCGGAACCGGCGACGAGGGATGCGGATTGGTCGGCGGCGGGGACGGGCTCGGTGAGGGCGACGTGGGTTTTATTGACGGCGACGATGGAGACGGAGCGGTAGAGGCCACCCTGCTTGGTGTAATCACCGCCGCTAGGGGTGGGGATGACGTTATCGCTGCCGTTGTTGTTGACATCGACGACGATGAGGTGGTTGCCGGCGGTCATTTGTGGGGTGACGTCGATGTTAAAGGTTTCCCAACCGCCGTTGTGGGAACCGACTTTGACGCCGTCGACGAAAACGGTGGTGATGACGTTAGCGCCCTGGAACTGGAGGTAGATTTCGTCGCCGATGATGGCGTTGGAGATGTTGACGGTTTTGCGGTACCAGCCGTTACCGAACTGATCGTTTGTGGCGGAGCCGTCCCAGGTATGGGGGAGTGCGACGGTGGCCCAGGAGGCGTCGTTGAAGCCGGTGCTTTGGGGTGTGCCGGAGGGGTTGAGTGCGAACTTCCAAGCGGGGTTGATGTTGGTGATGATTTCGGGGTTGGGGGGGACCACGATGGAACTGCCGACGGTGAGGAAGCGTCGTGGTTCGAGGGAATCGAAGGCGAAGCGTCGCCTGCGCTGATTATTTTTCGCCACCGTTTACTCCTCCGCGGGATGAGTCCGAGCTGCACGAGGGCGCAGGGATCGAACCGGTTGTCGCGGGAGATTCGCCGAAAGGATTCTCGTCTCCGCCGTGGGACACGCGAACTACCCGGTTTCGGGGTCCCTGCCAAGGATCGCGTGTTAGATGCTCGGGGTGGTAGAAAGGTGGTGCCCCGAACGTGTTGGACTTGTTACCACTTGCGAGATTTTAGCAAAGGGGAGTGAGGGATGGAAATGATTTTGGGAGATTGTTGGGATTTGATGCATGACGCTTTTTGCAAGAATGAAGTAGCTCACCTGAACGCGATGCATTTAAGAAACAATGGAACCACGACGGGCACGACGACACGACGGGCTTGGTTTATTTTGCCCGCACGGTCGTGCGAGGACAGCCCGCAACCTTTTAAATCAAGCTCATCCTTGCAGAAAGTGCCCTGCATCCTTGGGATTTGGGGTCGGGTCATTTTCTGGCGCAGGCTGAAAGCTGAGGAGTGAGTGTTCCCGCGCGTGAGGTTTCACAGGGTAGGATTCTCCAAGCTGCGCCGGAAAATTGGCAGGCACCCGGAGTTTGAGATTATCTTAAGTTTGCAACAATGAATGAAGGTTGCTTATCTGCCTGTTGAATATTTTTTATTTATAGACCAGTGCGTACTTTTCCGGATTTTCCAATGCTTCCAGTTCCAGATCGACATCCAATGAGGGCCAATGAAGGTGGCGATGGTGATGGAGGCGCACGTCCAAAATCTGTCGAATGGTGGCATCGCGGAACCAAGGATTCTCGTGAAATCCCACGAAATATTCGACATTCCCAATGAGCAGCCAAAATCCATGCAGCGAAATATTCGTGACCTCAAGGTTTGAAGTGCGTTTGCCACGCTTCGTCGATTTCATCATGGTGTTCCTTTATGATTTTCTCCAACTGGTTCAATTGTTTTTTTGTCAGACCGACACTCGTTGCCAGTTCCACCGGATTTATCCAAACTTTGCTTCGCATCAGAACAATTTACGTGAACGTGCGGTTTCAATTCTTCTCGTGAAAAAAAGAAAAAGCGATACGGACCCTGGCGAAAAACCGTTGGACTCATGCGATTTAATATAACTTACAGGTTTCACGTGCTGCTATCGAAATTTTAGCCTTGCCCTCCCGCCTCGTTCGCCTAAAATTCGGTAGTATGTCGAAAGCGAAAACTTACTTTCTTTGCCGCAACTGCGGGTCGATGCACACTAAGTGGCTGGGCAAATGTCCGGACTGTGGGGCTTGGGATTCGCTGGAGGAGGTGACGAAAGCGACGGATGATCCGCATCGTCCTAAGGCGCTTACGATTCCGCGTCTCAGTTCCATGTCCTCTCCTACCCCCCCACCGGACCCCACGCACTCCGCCGCTGCCGTAGGTCAGGCCTCAGTGCTCCATGCACAAGACTCGTCGGTTCCGACGGCGATTGCGGATGTGCCTCCGCTGGAAGTGCCGCGCATTTCCACGCATATCTCCGAATTTGATCGCGTGCTTGGCGGTGGGGTTGTCCCGGGTTCGGCGATTCTCCTCGGGGGGGAACCGGGGATTGGGAAGTCCACTCTGCTGCTTCAGGCGTTGGCGCAAATGGCCAAGCAAGCCGCAGGTGGAACGCAGCACTCGGAACTTTTGTATGTCACCTCTGAAGAGTCGGCGCAACAGACGCAGTTGCGAGCGCGGCGACTGGGGTTTGGGAATTCGCACGCTGAAGGTGCTGCCGGAGACGAACCTTGAAAAGATTACGGGGTATATCGGGCGGCTGCGGCCTGCGCTGGCGGTCATTGATTCGATCCAGATGATTTATAATCCGGGGAATCCGTCGGCGCCGGGGTCGGTTTCACAGCTGCGCGACTGCTGCACGGAGTTGGTGTATCTGGCCAAGGCGACGGGGACGGCGGTTTGTCTGGTGGGGCATGTGACGAAGGAGGGGATTCTGGCGGGGCCGAAGCTGGTGGAGCATATTGTGGATACGGTGTTGTATTTTGAGGGGGATTCGCATCACGATCATCGGATCGTGCGAGCGGCGAAGAATCGGTTTGGGACGACGCTGGAGATCGGGCTTTTTCGGATGACGGGTGCGGGGCTGGATCCGATTGATGATGCGAGCACGTTGTTGCTGGAGCCGCACGATGCGGGAACGAAGACGGCGGGGTCGGTGATTACGGCGGCGCTGCAGGGGTCGCGGGTTCTGATGGTGGAGGTTCAGGCGCTGACGACGGATGCGATGCTGGGGAGCGCGAAGCGAAAGGTGTCGGGGGCGGATGCGTCGCGGGTGGCGATGATCATTGCGATTCTGGAGAAGCGGGCGGGGCTGCGGCTGGTGGATAAGGATGTTTTTGTGAATGTTGTGGGGGGGATTAAACTTTCGGATCCGTCGGCTGATGCTGCGATTGCGTTGGCGATTGCTTCGGCGCATCTGAATCGGGCGATGAATTTGGAGGGGGGTGCGATTGTTCTGGGGGAGCTGGGTTTGCTGGGAGAGTTTCGATCGGTGTCGCAGGTTCAGCAACGGATACTTGAATCGCAGCGGCTGGGGTTTGCGCATGCGGTTCTACCGCGCGGACTAAGATTCCTGCGAAGGCGGGGGGAGGTGGGGTGATGCGGCACCATCTTTGTCGGCGGATTGATGAGGCGATTGAGCTTTTGGGGTGAGTCTTGTTGGGTCTTGGGGTTTGAGTCTTGAGTCTTGGGGCTTGGGGCTTGGGGTTGTTATTCGAGTTTTGTCTTTGTGGGCAGTAAACTGCGGTCCGTTAAAGAATGGCCTTATGGCCTCATAGATAGAAGGAGCGTTTCATGGCTGCCAACATTCTTGCCTTTGCGGGTTCGCTTCGCAAAGGGAGCTATAACAAAACGCTGGTGAAGATCGCGGCTGCGGCGGCGACGAAAGTGGGCGGTCAGGTCACGGTGATTGATCTTAAGGAGTATCCGCTCCCGATCTTTGACGAGGATATCGAGGGCGAGGCGGTGCCGGAGAATGTGCGCAAGCTTAGAGCGATTTTTCTGGCCAATGACGCATTGCTGCTGGCGTGTCCGGAGTATAATTCCTCGATCACGGCGGTGCTGAAGAATGTGATTGATTGGGTGTCGCGGCCGGTGGTGGGGGAGCCGAATCTTGCGTGTTTTGCCAACAAAACCGCGGCCCTTCTCGCGGCTTCGTCGGGTGCGCTGGGGGGCCTTCGGGGGCTTGTCACGGTTCGCTCGATTCTTTCGAACATCAATGTGGTGGTGCTGCCTTCCCAATTCACGCTTCCGAAAGCGCACGAGTGTTTTTCGGCGGAGGGATCGTTGAAGGATCCAAAACATCAGGCGTCGGTGGAAGCGATCGCGAAAAAACTGGTCGAGACGGCTGAAAAATTGAAATCGTAAATTTGGTTATTTTGTGGAGGCAAGCAGCGGGAAACTGAGGTCTGCGAGAGGCGGCATGACACTTTCTAAGGGGGTAGTTGCTAAATAGGTGAGTGTTGATCAGCTCTCATGGAATGCGTGAAGTGTTTGGGCACCCGTATTCAGCATCGCTTTTGAAGTTGCTGGACACTCTTTGCCTTTTTAGTTTAATATACCCATCCCACTCATCGAATCCCGCAAGGGGAGGTAGTTCAATGGGAGAACGACGCGTTCGCAATGCGTAGATGGGGGTTCGATTCCCCTCCTCTCCACTTCGATAACGCCCCTGTTTCCTGATCCAGGAAACAGGGGCGTCTTCATTGGACTGCCAAATTGCAGGTTGTTTTTGCAGTGTTATGAGAGCGTGAACGTGAATCGGTTCGCGCCCCGGCAGTGGCCGACGGGATCAGCGTCACGCTGATGGATCCGCTCGCCGCGTCTCCAGCGTAGAGCCCGCTTGCCTGGGCGATCGTGTAGGCGAGTGTTGTTGGGAATGAGCCGAAGCCGTCCTCGGTCGGGCCAGTGAGTGCGAGGGTCACCGAGCCGTTGGAATTTGTCAGCGTCAAGGTCCCCGAGGCATGTCCCTGCAGGATCAGTCCCGGCAGAGTGACGTGCCCGCTGATGGTCATCAATCCGAGTGGTGTCACTGTCCCAGTACCCTGAAACTGATAAACCGTACCGGCATCGGGAACGGGTACGGATACCCGATAGGTTCCGCTTGTGCTGCCGGCGAGACTGATTGTGCTTGTGCTGCCCGTGGCGACAATCGCCTTGCTGTCGATCGTGGCGACGGTTTGATCGGTGGTCGTCGTTGGGGCGATCTGAACCGGGGCTGCGGTTAGCGTGATCGAAGGCTTCGTCACCACCACATGGATTGAGTATGTGCCGGCCGTGGCATAGGTGTGGGGTCCTTCCATATCGAATTTAAGCACGTCAATGCCGATGACCCCGGCCGATTTCAGTACGCCCGCGGACGAGGTGCCATCACCCCACGTGATCGTTGCTTTAAGCCCGGTTCCCGGCGCGATCGTGGTGAATGATCCAATGTTGGCGGTAAATGCGTGGCCCGCGATTTCATTGATCGTTACGCCGCCGGAAGAGACTGGAGCGGCGACGATCGCTTTGCTGACGATGGTCCCGAGAAGGTGCGTCGGAAATTTCGCAGCAGGCTGTCCCGGGGTTACGATCGGTCCCGTGGACAAGGTGGTACGAATCCGGAACGTGCCGGTCTTTTTGTACGTGTGCGTCCCGAGTATTTCGTATCCCGCGATGGTGCCTTGCGTTCCGTACTGGACTGTTCCCGTGCTTACGGTTCCATCGCCCCAGTTGATCGATGCATGTAAACCCAAGGGTGGATCCAACACGGCCGACGGATGAAAGGCAACCACGCCGGTGAATGCGTCACCGCTGGTGAGATGAAGCGTTACCCCGGTGCCCACCGAAGCGGTGGTTGTTAATGCATGGAGCATCGTGTATTGGCCAACCGTGGCGGCATGAATGCCGCTAACCTGCGTACTCGCGCTCAGAAGCGTCCGTGATTCAAGCGTTTCCAACAAAGGCATGGGACCTCGTTTCATAAGACCTCCGAACAATTCGCCATTGCAAATGCCGATATGTCTGCTCAATGTATCTTAAATAATACCCAGGGAACGTGAAAAATATTTTGGGGGACATCGACGTCCGGAAAAAGAACAAAAAAAGCGGCGGATCGTTTGAACGATCCGCCGCTGGTGGGGGTTTCAGTAATTAAAAAACCTTAGAGCGTGGAGGCCTTGCGACGGCGAGTGAGCAGAGCCGCCCGCACCGAGAGCAAGAATGCCGAGGCTGGTGGGTTCCGGCGTGGCGGTGGTGCCGGCGACGAGTGATTCGGCGAAGGCGACTACGTTGGCACCGGCTGGGATGGTACGCCGAGGTTATTCAACACAATGGTCAAGTTGTTCACGTTCACCGTGGCCGCACCATCAAAATTGCCAAGGCTCCATGAACTTGTGGTCACGCCCAGGTTATTAAGAACCGTGTCGAGATCGTCCAAATTAACCACACCATTATCATTCGTGTCGCCCAGGAAACCGCGGTGGATGTCGATGAAGTTGGCATCGTGCGTGGTATCGAGGGTGTAGACGATATTGGGCGTGGTCGAGGTCGGCATGACCATCGCGGGTGTGCCAACGGTGAGAGCCCCGGTGTAGGAGATCACCTTGTAGTAGCCGAGCGAACCCGCACCGGTGGAGGTGAGGGAGGCAATCGCGAGTTTCCCGCCATTGAGGGTGACGGGGCCGTTGACGGCGAGCAGATCGCTTGTCCCGGCGGGGGATGTCAAGTCGAAGGCGAGGGTCGTCAACGCGCTGGTAGTCAAGCCGCCGACGGTGAGGGTGCCGACCGAACCTGCAAGACCTGGGTTGACAGTATGAGCGGCAGTGCCTGGCGTGATGGCACCAGTGCTCACGCCCGTGCCGCCCAAGGTACCGCCATTGAGGACGATGGCCCCGGCGCCGCCCGTTCCATTGATAAAGAGCGTACCCGCATTGACTGTTGTGTTGCCGGTGTAAGTGTTGGCGGCGTTCAGATTCCATGTGCCGGTACCGGTCTTGGTGACTGCCACTACACCGCCAAGGGCAGTGTTTGCCACAACACTATTAAGAGCATTTGCACCGGTGTTCGTACCGGTCAAGGTGAGGACAGCCGGGCTGGGTGACGGACCGAAGCTAAGAGTATCAGTGGTATTCACAGCTTGGGCCGCAGTTGCAGCTGCGCTAATAGTGATTGACTTGTTGGCGACATTAATCGCGGTGATCGTCACTCCTCCCGGCAATGATCCGTCCGTATCCGACACGTGCATACCCACAACCAAATCCAAAACGTTGGGAAGATTACTTACGGTTGTGCTGAGCGCGGTTGTCGCGGATCGGTTGTTCGCATCGGCACTCGCAATTGCCCCGGTGTTAGCGAAGACAATCGGACCGGTGCCGGATGCGTCCAAGGTCCCGCTTGTCGGTGTCAGTGTGAAGAGTCGATCAGTCGTTGCACCGGCTCCACTATATTGCAGCGTAGCGTTTGCGTAGAAAACGATGTTCGCGGCACTGTTGCTGCTAGCCCCGATGCTGCTGTTAACACCGCCATTCAGGAGTACGGGAGCACTAAGTATACCCTTGCTGATGGTAGTCACGCCGGTGTACGAATTTGTACCCGTAAGCGTCGTCGTCCCAGTTCCGTTCTGAAGCACACCGCCGGTGCCTGAGATTGTCGTTCCAAACGTAACATTGTCTGAACGATTAAACGCCAAAGTTCCGCTGTCCGCGATAGGTAGGTTGGCGATAGTGCCAGTCGTCCCTCCAGCACCAACTGAAGAGTTCCGGCCGACGAGATTGTTGTCCCGCCAGTGTAGGTATTGGTTCCTGACAGAATAAGTGTGCCGTTGTTGACACTCAGGGCCACCGTCTGATTCCCAGGACCGATTGTATCCACGATATTTCCACTGAAGGTGTTGGTCGTCGTGATTGCGGTGGGGCTGAAATTAATGACTGTGGAGGCTGTCGTGCTGCTGCTCCCGATGACGTTGCCGACGGGTGTTCCCGCAACGGTTGTAAGGGCGGCAGTGGTGATCTGGCTAGTACCCGACAGATCCAGCGTACCGGTCGTTGCAGCCGCACCCATGGTGATGGCGGAGACAGTCGCTGGCACCGAACTCGTACCAGTTGAATTGAAGGTGAGGAGACCGTTGGCGACGGCAATCGCGCCGGTAAAGCTATTTGTGCCGGCAAGATCCAATATTCCCGGCCCGACCTTGGTAATGGAGTTGCCTTGCGTGATGGATCCCAAGAAGGTATCCGTCACACCGACGGTTCCCAAGGCACCGATGCTGAAGACCGCGGTGCCAGTTGACGTCCCAGTTGCTCCGATGACGGCCGTTGCGTTGCCAGTTAAGTTTCCAAATTGGACGGTAAATCCATTGGCGGAGGCATAAGTGCGGGTATTCGCGCCGAAGTCAAACGATGCATGAGAGCCATCGAAGTTTGCCCCGAAACGGAAGTCGCCATCAGGCGTGCCCAAACCGCCGTTGCTCACATCGTTGAAATGGACAGTTGGAACGACATTGACCTGTCCAGAAAAGCCGGACCAGTCGCCGCTGAGGGTTCCGCGAACATATTGAACGTCAAGATTCAAGGTGCCGCTGCCAGTCACAGATCCGGAAAAGGTTCCGCGTTGCGCCACGCCAAAGGTGGCCGTCGCACCGGCTGGGATGATGAGGCCATTTGACATGGTATCGTAGTTGGGAGCATTGTCCATACCGGTCGGTACGCCAGCCACCACCACGTTATTGGGACCGAACCCATCCATATAAAGACTACCTTTATTAATGGTGATCGGACCGGATCCTGCGCCCGTCTGTGCCACAGGGTTAGTTGCGTTTCCGGCGATTTGAACAGCACCGCCGTTGTTAATGGTCATGCCGTGAAATGTGTTAGCAGCTGTGAGGGTGATCAAGTTTGTGCCATTTTGAATAAAATTTCCGCTGCCGCTGATGGTGTTGTTCAGGGTAATATTTCCGACGGTGTTGTACACAAGATTTCCGTTCGCCGTGATGTTTGCCGAACCCAGCGAACTCGTTGTGTTCACGCCATCGCCTACCTGAAGGTTTCCCTGAGAGATGACGATGGGTGTCGTCAGCGTATTGGCACCCGTCACCACAACCGTGCCGGTACCATTTTTAATGAAAGAGCCGGTGGCGTCGGCGGAACTGATAACACCCGAGAGCGTCAATGTTTGGCCATTACTATTAACGCTTGCGTTTACGCCGCTACCGATGGAGATGTTGTTTGCGAGGACCAAAGCCGCCGCACCCGCTTGCAAGGTGCCATCGCTTCCAAAGGTTACCGGACCGCTGCCAAGTGCCTGATTATTGCCGACCTGCAGAATGGCGCCATTAATAAACGTGCCACCCGTGTAAGTGTTGGCGTTAGTCAGAGCTACGGTTCCTGAGGAACCGCCTACGGTAACGGATAAGCCAGCGACCGACTGGCTTATCACGCCGGAAACCGTCAAGTTCCCGCCATTTACAGTCAAGGCGGTATTGCCATTTAAGGTGACCGGGGCGGAAATAACGTGGCTACCCGAAACTGCAATCACCTGGGAAGGGCTTGCCCCGTTATCAAGAATAAGCGATTCAGAGCCACTCGCCGCGATGGTATACGCATGGGAATTGTTAAACGTGATTGTTCCAACCGTTTGATTCGCATCTAAAGTCACCGTGCTATCCGCGGTAATGGAGGCGTCAAACACCGCCTTGACACCTTGACCGCTGGGAATGCCAACCGGGTTCCAATCGCCTGCAACATTCCAAGATCCGCCACCGGTGAGAGCCCACGTTGGGTTTGACACGGTCGATGGGGCGATGGTCAGCGTGACAAACTGTAAGCCACCAATGGTCGTGGTACCAAAAGTCCCAACATTGCCCGCACCGACGTTTGGATCGTTGAGGGCGGCAAGGCCTGTCCCACCGATGCTACCCAGATACTGGAAGACATTGTAAGTTCCAGCAGCCGTGAAGACCGTGGAAGTGTTAGGTTGAAAAAGCTGAAGCGCCACAGAGCCCGCCGGGCCATTGATTACCAGCCCATTGTTATTCAAGATATTAATAAGATCGCCCGACGAGGAACTGGCCATGTCGAAATTCAAAATGGAGCTTGCACCAAGCGTCAGGCTCCCCACCGTCAATGTGCCGATGCCCGTATTCACTGCGGGATCGCCAGGGTTGAGGTTCCCGCCGGCTTGCATTACCAATGTCCCTAACACGGTACCAGAGCCCATCAAGGTTTTTCCGGCACCCACTGCGTATCCAGCGGTACTAGCAGAAGCATCTAAAGTAGCACCTGCGCCGACGTTAACCAATGGGGAAGCCAAGGAATGGTTCACCGACAACTTGCCACCGGTGATGAGAGTATTACCCGTGTAGGTGTGGGTCCCAAAAATGGCCAAGGTACCGGACCCGCTCTTTGTCAAAGCCAATGTACCGCCACCGGTACCATCCTGGATGACACCATTAAACGTCGTCGTCCCCGTGCCGTTCACGGTCAACACAACATTTGAAACGGCCGCGCCATTGGCATTTTCCACGACTGCGTTAACGCCGTTTTGCAGGTTTGTCGAAGAGAGCGAACTTACGGTCGTGCTGAAACCAGCAAGAGCCAAGGTGGGAGCGCTGGCATTGGGGCTTGTTCCGAATTGTCCGGCTACAGAGCCACCGCTGCCATCGAAGTTTACCGCATTTGGCGAGGTGGAATTGAAGGCGCCGGAACTGCCTAGCTGAAGTGTTCCGTCATTAATGTATACGCCATTAGTAAAGGTATTCGTTCCACTGATGATAAGCGTGCCTGGCGCACCTTTGGTCAAGGCGGATCCGCCGTTGTCAACAATGTTCGCACTAATGGTAAATGGCCGGGGAGTTGTCGCATTCGCGCCAACGAAGACCACCAAGTCTTGGCCTGAGGGCCCCTGAAGGTTTCCGTCAGTGATGGCAGAGTTAGCCACCGTGATATTCGGCGTGACCAAAATACCGCCGGTAGTTAGCGTATGAGTGCCAAGATCGACGGTGGCCGTGGAAGTATTAAAATTATCACGGAAACTCGCAACGGTGGCGTCTGCAGCCAAGGTCGTGGTGGCAACGGCCACGGTCGCGTTCTGTCCTGTGGTGCCGATCACGGTCGCGGTTGTGTTCGTGTACCCTACAGCCGCTAGCTGATGGGCTGCATTAATCTGTGCCCAATCCAAAAAGGCAACAGTTGCCCCGCCACCATTGGCGATGCTCCCCAATGTCACGTATGCAACGCCGTTGGTAGTGATGAGAGGAGTTGCCGGAATATTTGAAAAAACCGTTTCCCGACGTGCAGTATCCAATTCGAGCGCATCCATTGTTGCGCCGATTGCACGAGTGATGGTGCCGGTGAATGTGATCGAGGTGTTGAATGAGCCGTTACGACTTACGCGAATTAAAGATTCGCCTGGGTTAAGAGTCAAATTTGTGAAAGTCTGCACGACACTAGAAGCGTACTGGTATTCAAGCTCGCCGCCCCCCATCACGACATTGGCACTGGAATTGATGGTATTTGCAAGGCCAGCCGTCGGGGCGACGATCCGCAGCACGCCGCCATTGACGACGAGATTGGCAGAACCGAAGGTGTCGTTGTTCGCAGTGGTGGAGCCAGTAATTTGCAGCATGCCGTTACCTGTTTTAAGGAGGCCGGCATAGAATTAATTACCGAGTTGCCAGTAATGACGGTGGTGCCCGCACCGGTCACCGTGAGAAGGTTCGCCCCCATGTTAAGCCCGGCAGTGGCTGTTGGTCCTGTGACGGTCAGCGTGCGACCGACGGCTACGGTCCAAGTCTGGGCGCGCTAAGGATTAGATTCAAGGGGTCAAGCGTTAAATTTACTGTGGCCGAGGACATATCGATGCCGGAGCTGCCCAGCGTCAGGTTGTTCAGGGCCGTATCAATTGTGACGGCGGCAGTCGGGTTCTTAATCAAAATCCCCTGCCAAGCCGTGTCAGCACCCAAGGTATAAGTGGTTGCTGTTCCAAGGGTATCATTCGCGTCCCAAGCCGCGATGTCTCCCGAGCCGGGGGCAACCGGTGCGGGGCTCGTGCTGGTTGTCTCGTCGATCCAACTGGTGTTTAAGCTCAGATTGGTGCCGCCGTTGTTTCCGTAAGTATCTGCCCAAGAATGGGTTGTGCCGAGTCCAATCGCCCCAGCGATCGCGGCCATGACCAAGGCCCGCTTGAGTTGACGTGTCGTGCGTGAAGAACCGGTGCCGCACTCCGCCGATTGGATATGCATCGTGTGCCCTCTGAAAAAAGACTTCCTTTTCATCGGAGCCCCCTGCAGAACTGCAGAAAGGGCATCCGCCGCCATCGTAACTTTGACGTGTATGTACAATCTATTGCGGATTTAACGGGATGCAAAAGATATTTACGACTTTTTGCAAATTCTCCAGTTTTCCACTCAAGCTTGGTCTGGAGTTTCCCGAGGGAGGCAAAAGAGGGTCGCGGAACCCATCGCATGGGGTTCCGCAGGTTGGCCCGAGTTGGCTTGTGAGGCCTTCTCGTAGTTCTCTTATATAGGATACGGATTTTTGGGGGGCTATGGGGGTTTCTATTGTTGCGCGTTTTTTGAAGGCACGCTAAAGCGTGAACTCCGGGGTGGGGAAGGGGTTATGCAGGAGCGCTTATGCTTATCTGGCTGCGGGGGCGGGTCCTTCGGCTTTTCCGGCCCATGCTTCGGCGGCCAATTGGCAGAGTCGCTCCAAGGCGTTTACTTGGCGCTCGTCCGCAATCACGGAGACGCTGGTTCGGATGGCCCGTCGGCCCCAGCCCAGCATGGGCTTGCAGAAAACGGGGGCGTCTTTTGTCTCGGAGGTGATGATTTCCAGGTCGAGGCGAGTTTCCGCCTCGCCCACGACGGGATAGGTGTGGCCGTCGGCGGGTGCCTTCACCAGTTTCTTCGTCACGGCGAGGGCGGCGATATCGGGCATATAGACAAAAATTCGGCCCTGGCCACCGTCTTCCAAGGCGAAGACCTGCTGGCGGTATTTTCCGTCGGGGATATGAAACTTGAGTGCCTGATGTCCTGCCGTCTCAATGGCGAAAGGTGCGAGGTGTCCGAGGACCCCGGCGAGCCGCTTCCACCAGCGGCCATAGCCCTGCCCGGCGTCGGCTTCGCAGAGTTCGGCATGTTTCTCGACCGCCGCCAGGGCCTTTTGACCCAACCGCGACAGAAACGCCTCATAATTTTCCGTAGCCGCCGCCGCCCATGGCGAAATGGTCTGTTCACGTTGAGCCATACAGTGATACCCCGCGACCCTCGGATGATTTCATTCGAAGGAGGCAACAGAAATCTTGCCTGATGCCAAAACGATCGCATCTTTACGCGAAAGACGGTGCGCACTCCCGAACCGTTTGGTGATTGGCTACCTAGAGTATAGCACCTTCACCTGAAAAATGCCGAACGTGATCACGACTTTCCTGATTCTTCTTCGCGACGGCACACATTTTGATTCTCTTTTGTCCCGCACAGGCCGCACTTTCGCCATTCCGGCGAACGCAGCGGCCTTCCCAACAAGAGGATCCTTCCATGACCACCATCGCATCTGAATCCCTCGCTCATGTCGCTATCCCTCAACCCCGGCCCGACTATCGTCCCAAAGAACAACCCAACGTCGGCGAAATGGAACGCACCGCCTCCGTTCTGCTGGGAAGCATGCTCATCGCATCAGGCATCAAACGGTTCAGCCTCACGGGGTTGGGCATCGCGTTCGTGGGCTTCCGGATGGTCAAGCGCGGTGCCACCGGCCAATGCGCGTTGTACAAGGCGCTCAACGTTTCTTCCCGCGATCCCTCCGAAGGTGTCATCGGAAGCAAAACGTTTACGCATCCGTTCCATCAGCACATCCGGGTCGAGCATTCCATCACCATCAATAAGCCTGCTGAGGAAGTCTTCAAATTCTGGCGCAATTTCAAAAACCTCCCGCGCTTCATGGACCACCTGGAGTCGGTCCAGGTCATCGACGACAAACATTCCCACTGGGTCGCGAAAGCCCCCGGCGACCGCACGGTCGAGTGGGACGCGACCATCATTGAGGAAATCCCCAACAAAAAGATTGCGTGGAAATCGGCTGATGACGCGCAGGTGCCCAACTCCGGCCAGGTTCTCTTTGAACCCGCTCCCGCAAACCGGGGCACCGAAGTCAAAGTCATCCTCGCCTACGATCCACCAGCCGGGATCTTCGGCGAAATCTTCGCCAAACTCTTTGGTCAGGAACCCAGCCAGCAAATCCGCGAAGACCTCCGTCGCATCAAACAAATCCTCGAAGCCGGCGAAAACCCCCGCATCGAAGGCCAACCCCAAGGTACGGGCGTCTCCAAATAAACCCCATTCTCAACCACCCTCTACTGTCCCAACCTATTTAACCACCTGACCACTTAACTATTTAACAAGCGAAAGGGCTCCCATGAAAGCCGTCACCTGGGGTGGAAAATACAAAGTCGCCGTCGAAACTGTCCCCGATCCCAAAATCCTCAACCCGCGTGATGCGATCATTCGCGTCACGTCCACGGCCATCTGCGGCTCTGATTTGCACCTGTACGATGGCTACGTCCCCACGATGGAAAAGGGCGATATCCTCGGCCACGAGTTCATGGGCGTTGTCGAAGAAACGGGTGCCTCCATCTCCGGCGAAAAGCTGAAGAAAGGCGACCGCGTCGTCATCCCATTCACCATCGCCTGCGGCAATTGCTTCTTCTGCAAGAGCCAGCTTTGGTCGTGCTGCGACAACTCCAATCAGAATGCAGCGATGCCGGAAAAAATGTATGGCTTCTCGCCCTCGGGGCTCTTCGGCTACTCGCACATGTTCGGTGGCTATGCCGGCGGGCAGGCGGAGTTCGTTCGCGTTCCTTTCGCCGACGTAGGCCCTTTCAAAATTCCCGAGGGTCTGTCGGATGATCAGGTTCTCTTCCTGACGGACATCTTCCCGACGGGCTACATGGCTGCTGAAAATTGCAACATCCAAAAAGGTGACACGATCGCCATCTGGGGCTGCGGCCCGGTGGGCCAATTTGCGATCCGTTCCGCATTTCTTCTGGGGGCCGAAAAAGTCATTGCCATCGATGACATTCCCGAGCGTCTCAAAATGGCCGAAGAGGCGAAGGCCGTCACGATCAACTTCGGCGACGAGTATATTTATGATCGGCTGCTCGAACTCACGGGCGGACGCGGCCCGGATTCGTGCATCGACGCGGTCGGGCTGGAAGCCCATGGCACATCCCTCGACGCCATCTACGACCGGATCAAGACCGCGACCTTCATGGCGACGGACCGCCTCCACGTCCTGCGCCAGGCGATCCATTGTTGTCGCAAGGGCGGAACGGTTTCCATTCCCGGCGTCTACGCGGGCTACCTCGACAAGATGCCGATGGGTGCGGCTTTTGGAAAGGGGCTCACGTTGAAGATGGGGCAGACGCACGTGCATAAATATCTGAAGCCGCTGCTGGAGCATGTCCAGGCGGGCCGCATTGATCCGCGTTTCGTCATCACGCACCGGGCGAAACTCAGCGAAGCTGTCAAAATGTACGACACGTTCTCCAAGAAAAAAGAAAGCTGCATTAAGGTCGTCCTTACACCCTGATCGCTTTGCGCTGCGGAGATGCAGAACTTACGAGTCGCCTTTCCAAATCGGCTAGCCCTCCTCCGCCACTGTCCTAAAAATTCCCGCCCTCCTCTTGACGATTTCCGCCCCCCATCCGTTATGATGTACCAATGACAACTGCAAACATGACCGCCGTAAAATCCCTCACCGTTCGTTTTCGAGCCCGCGACTCTTTCCAGCAGTACGTCCGCTCGCGCGTCGACCGTCACTTCCGCATGAGCGGCCGCCCCCGCCACGGCGGTTGGCGCATGTTCGCCAAGACCGCCGCCATCTTCCTTTGGGTGCTCGTTTCTTACCTCATCCTCGTTTTCTTCGCGCATCATTGGGTGGTCGCTGTTCTTTCGTCGGTTTCGCTCGGCCTTGCCGTCGCGGGCGTTGGCTTCAACATTCAGCATGACGCCGGCCACAAAGCATACTCAAACCGCAAGCGCATTAACTGGCTCATGTCGCTTTCGCTAGACCTCATGGGCGGCTCCTCCTACATCTGGAACGTGAAGCACAACAAACTGCACCACACCTACACCAACATCGTCGGCCACGACGACGACATCGAACTCGGCGCCCTCGCGCGGCTCGCCCCGGAGCAGCCCCGCTACTGGTTCCATCGTTATCAACACATTTACTTGTGGTTTTTATATCCCGTCGTCGCGGTGAAATGGCACTTCGTCGATGACTTCCGCGATGTCGCCCGGGCCCGCATCGGCAATCACCCCATCGCCCGTCCGAAGGGCCTCGACCTCGTCGCCTTCATCGTTGGCAAGGCCATCTTCATGTTTCTTGCCATCGGCCTCCCGTGCTTCTTCCACAGCCCTCTCTCGGTCCTCTTCTGGTACCTTGCCACCATGGGCGTCACCGGACTCGTGATGTCCTCGGTCTTCCAACTCGCACACGTCGTCGAGCCCGCGGCATACCCAATGCCCAATCTCACCACCGGCGACATGGAGGAAGCCTGGGCCATCCACCAGATGCAGACCACCGTCGACTTCGCTCCGAAATCCAAAATCCTGACTTGGTTTCTCGGGGGTCTGAACTATCAGGCCGAACACCACCTCTTTGCCAACATCTCACACCTGCACTACCCTCGCCTGTCCAAGCTCGTGGAGCGAGCCTGTAAACGCTACAACGTCCCCTACCACGTCCACCCCACCCTGTTGGCGGGCCTCATCTCCCACGCCCGGCAACTCCGCGCCCTCGGCCGCCCAATCATGTCCTGACCGCGACCCGGTTTCGTGATCCGCCTATTCGTCATTTGAATTTTATTTTCGCTTCACCATTCACCCCCGCCCCTTCCCTCACGATTCCGGCGAATCCACCAACTCCTGCAACCGCTCCCCCAAAATTCCGCCCAGCCGCCCAACCCACGCCCCATCAATCAACCCAATCTCCAACATATCGCGCAGATGCATCCGATCCTTATCCCGAAACGACGTCAACTTCATGCGCACCAACGCCTCCAACCCCAATATCCGCACCGCCCCAATCTTCTCAGCGTTCTCCACATCCGGCGCGGCACTCGCGTACTCTGCTCGAACCTTCTCGCCCGCCATCACCACATGTACTGCATCCCGTACCTTCGCCTCCGGCCCATCCAGAAAAACTTCTATCCCGGCTACATGACGGCGAATAAACCCCACCTTTTCCAACGCGGCTTCCGCGGCATCTAAATCCGAGCGCCGCAGCAACAGATCCACATCCTGGGTATTCCGCACCGCCGCCACATCGACCGTCGCCACCCATGCGGCCACGGCATTGCCTCCGACGACTGCATACGGAACCCCCGCCGCCTCGAGCACCCGGACACCCGCACCAACCGATCGCGCACCCGTTCCACGCCCAGCACCATCCGATCCAAAAGAGTCATACCCGCGGTCATTGGTAACATTCGCCCAGTATACCACCCCGAACACACGGACCAACTTCACAGCGCAACCTAAAATTATCGGAGATGAATCGATGAAGGTTTTCACTCGTCAGCCGACCAGTCTTGGCAATTCGACAAACTTTCACTTTGACGTGACCTAACAAAATCCATACAATGCTTCAGCATTCCAACATGAATTTGCGTCCTTCATGGTCATTCATGGCTCGTTTATCCCGCTGAAGACTCGAACCCGTCTCTCAAATCCCGCCACCTCTTCACGTCTCCGCCGGAGCAATCGCCATGACCCCCACCCGCCCCCTACAATCGCCCACCATGTCCCCTGCTGCCCCATCTCTCTATGCCACCGTTGCCGTCGATCAGCCCCTCGACGCGACCTACACCTACCTTGTCCCCACCGCACTTCAGCGCAACGTAAGAAGCGGCTCCCGCGTTACCGTCCCGCTCGGCCGCTCGAACCGCCCCACCCCGGCCACCATTCTCTCCCTCTCCACCACCGCTCCGCAAAGTTCTGAAACGCAAACGCCAACCCCCAAACCCTTCCACGAAGAGGAACTGCTTTTCGCAGCTTCCCAGAATTCTGAATTGACCACTCACAATTCTGAATTCAAGACAATTCTGGACCTTCACCGCGATGTCCTCGCCATCCCGGAGGATCTTCTCAATCTCGCGAAGTGGATCAGTGCTTATTATTGTGCGCCGATCGGCATGACGCTGGCGACTATGGTGCCCGCGGCGGTGAAACGTGGGACGCGGCTGCCGGCGAATACGCTGATTTCGGTTGCGGATGCGACGACGGGCATTTCCGAGCAGCTTGCCAGGATCAAAGTCTCGCCCAGGACTCGGAAGGTCTTTGAGCAACTTTATGCGTTTCTTCTCGCGGCTCCGAAATCTGAACTTGAAACGCTCACGCACGCGCAGATCGCGCGTCCGATGCTCAAGCGGCTCCTGACGCTCAACCTTCTTCGGGCGGAACGTGAAATTAAGCTTCCGGAACCGGCGCTGATCGGCGCGGATCTTTCATCGTTGATTGTGCAGGACTCCTCGTTGACGCTCTCCTCTGATCAACAGAAAGCGATGGAGGAACTCACGCCGCTGATGATGGAAAACAAATTCGCGGTGCGCCTCATTCATGGCGTCACGGGTTCGGGGAAAACGGAATTGTATATCCGTTCCATTGAGACCCTTGTTGCGAAGGGGAAGCAGGCGATCGTGCTGGTGCCTGAGATTTCGCTTACACCGCAAACGGTTCGCCGTTTTACGGCTCGTTTTCCGCGCGTGGCGGTTTTGCACTCCGGGATGAAAGATTCGGAGCGGCACCAGCATTGGCATGCGATTGCGACGGGGTGGGCGCAGGTCATTGTGGGGGCTCGCTCGGCGATCTTTGCGCCGGCGCAGAACATTGGCCTGATCGTGGTCGATGAGGAACACGATGCGTCTTACAAGCAAGACAATTTGCCGAAATATCATGGCAGGGATGTGGCGATCCGGCGGGCACAAATGCTGAATGTTCCGGTGCTGCTCGGATCGGCCACGCCGTCGCTGGAGTCCTGGCATAACGCCCATGCACATAAGGATTGGGAACTGCTTTCATTGAAGTCGCGTCCACTGGGCAGCCAGATGCCTCGCGTGGTAATCGTGGATATGAAGGGGCAAGCCAAGGAACGGCGGGGTCTGCATATTTTGTCCACGACGCTGGAGCACCATCTGAAGCAAACGCTCGAGCAAAAAAAGCAGGCGATCTTTTTGCTCAACCGCAGGGGATATGCGCATTATCTAATGTGCCCGCGATGTGACTGGGTTTTGATGTGTGACAATTGTGATGCGACGATGGTGGTGCATCGCAAGCGCACGGACGAAACGCAAAACACAAAACTCAAAACTCAAAACCTCGGTCCGAGCGCGGGAACCGTGGAGCCTCGCCGCGCGATCCAGGGCACGGTGCAGTGTCATTATTGCCTTACGGCGATGATGCTGCCGGAGCGTTGTCCACTTTGTCAGGCGCGGTTGACGCATCTGGGGCAGGGGACGCAGCGTGCGGAAGATGAGTTGATTCGGAAATTTCCCGCGCTGCGGCTCAAGCGCATGGATTCCGATTCCATGAACAACGCGGGGGATTATCAGGCGGCACTGGATGCGTTTGGGCGGGGCGATCTGGATTTGTTGATCGGAACGCAGATGATCGCGAAGGGGTTGGACTTTCCGAACGTGCAATTGGTGGGGGTGTTGAACTCCGATCTGGCGATGACGATTCCGGATTTTCGGGCTGCGGAGCGGACGTTTCAATTGATCTGCCAGGTGGCGGGGCGCAGCGGGAGGTCGATGGGAGCGAAGGGCGGGGAGGGGGGAGGAACGGTGGTGGTGCAGACATTCCAGCCGCAGGAGCCGGCGATCGCTCATGCGTGTAATCACGATTATCTGGGATTCGTGCGGTCGGAGCTTCCGCATCGGCAGGAGTTCGGATATCCGCCTTATGGGCGTCTGGTGCGGATCGTGCTTTCGCACAAGAGTTATGCGAAGGTTCACGCGGCTGCGGATGCGTTGAATCGGCTGATGCTTGCGCTGGTGCAGAAGCTGAGTTTGCCGATCAGGGTGCAGGGGCCATTTCCGCCTCCGATGGAGAGGTTGGTGGAGTTGTATCGTGTGGAGTTTATTTTGTCGGCGTCGTCGCCGCGCTCGTTGCAGCAATTGGTGGCGAGTCTTCGCGGGAGAGGGATTTTGACGGCAGCCGCTCGGCCGCGACTGGGCACTGCGGCGGAACTGGCCAATGTGGCCATCTCGGTGGATGTCGATCCGATCCATATGATGTAGCCCGGCAAGACGTGTATAATCCCCGCAAGCGAAAAAACGTAAGCGAGCAGGATCGCGGGAAACGAGCATGAGCAAAATTGTACTGGCCATCTCCGACCGCTGGGTGCCGGACGCACGGGTGGATTCGATCGCGGATTTTGCGAATCGTTTGGGCCGAAGCGTTTTGGTGGTTCATGTTGCTTATGGGATGACCGGGAGCGGGGCCGATCCGATTCCGGGGGAAGGCGTGCTGGAGAAAGTCGCGCGACAGCTTCGGCTGAAAGGGGCAAAGGTGGAGACGCTGCTATTGTTCGGGGATGACCTTGCGGAAGCGATTCTGCGGACGGCGGACGATCATCAGGCGTCGATGATTATGCTGGGGCTGTCGAGCAAGGGGGTTCTGACGCGGCTGATTGAGGGGAACGTGGCGCAGCAAATCATACGGACGGCGGATGTGCCCTTGCTGCTGCTGCCGCACGATTGGAGTTCGCCGCTCTGATGCGGTTTATTCGTGCGGGCCTTGAATCGGATCGATGTGGATGGTAGAGGGCGCGGTGGTGGGGATGGCGCTGGGTGGGGCGGTCGCGGCGGCGGGAGGGTTCACTGTGTCGTTTACCGCGTCGCTGATGGTTCGCACTTTTGGCGATTGGCCTTCTTTGTTGGGAAGATCGACGGTCACGAGCGGAACGCCCGTGGCGCCGCCTGCGCGAGCTTCGGCTGAGGCGCTGTTGCTTTCCACGGGGTCTTGAACGGCTCGCGTGGGACGGGGACGCGTGGGGTCGGCGACAAAATCGCTTGCACAGCCGATCGGGCCGACGAGGCTGACACCGCACAGGATGGCGGCAGCCATTGCGGGGAAGAATAAAGGCTTCATGATCGTTGGCTCCGATTTCATTTTTTCTTTTCGTCCAGGATTCTCGCGACTTCCATGCAGTCTTTGTCGCCGCGACCGGAAAGATTGATGACGAGCACCTGATCCTTTGACATTGTCTTGGCGAGCTTGAGTGCGTAGGCGACGGCGTGGGCGGATTCGAGGGCGGGGATGATGCCTTCGCGCTGTGCGACGAGTTGGAAGGCGTCGAGGGCTTCGTCATCGGTGATGGAGGCGTATGCGACGCGGCCTTTGTCTTTCCAGTAGGCGTGCTCGGGGCCGACGCCGGGGTAATCGAGACCGGCGGAGACGGAGTGGACGTCGGCAGTTTGGCCGTCGTCGTTTTGGAGAACGTACGTCAGTGCGCCGTGGAGGACGCCGGGGGAGCCCAGCCCGAGGGAAGCGGCGTGTTGGCCAAGCGCCGTGCCGCGACCGCCGGGTTCGACGCCATAGAGTTTGACGGAGGTGTCTTCGATGAAGGGGTAGAAGATACCGGCGGCGTTGGAGCCTCCGCCGACGCAGGCGACGATGGCGTCCGGGAGGCGTCCGAATTGGTCGAGGGATTGGCCGCGGGTTTCGGTGCCGATGATGGCCTGGAAGTCGCGGACGATCATGGGGAAGGGATGCGGGCCGGCGACGGTGCCGAGGATGTAATGGGTTTTTTCAACGGAGCCCATCCAGTCGCGCATGGCTTCGTTGAGTGCGTCTTTGAGAGTTTTGAGGCCGGATTCGACGGGGATAACGCGGGCACCCATGAGTTTCATGCGGAAGACGTTGAGGGATTGGCGGCGAATGTCTTCGGAGCCCATGTAGACGTCACAGGAGAGCCCAAAGACGGCGGCAGCGGTGGCGGTGCCGACGCCGTGCTGGCCGGCACCGGTTTCGGCGATGACGCGTTTTTTACCCATGCGGAGTGTGAGGAGGGCCTGGCCGATGGTGTTGTTGATTTTGTGAGCGCCGGTGTGTGCGAGGTCTTCGCGCTTGAGGAAGATTTTGCGCCGCCGGCGAGTTGGGTGAGGCGTTCTGCGAAGTAAAGGGGGGTGGGGCGTCCGACGAATTGTTTGAGGTAGTAGGCGAGTTGTTCACGGAACTGGGGGTCTTTTTTGGCGCGGTCGTATTCTTCGGAGAGTTGTCGGACGGCGACCATGAGTGTTTCGGGGACGTAGGTGCCGCCGTAGGCTCCGAAGCGGCCGTCGAGGTCGGGGACGGATTTGACGGCGGCGGATTGGGGCGCGGCGCGTTGGGAAGAGACGGAGGCGGCCGAGAGGCGGGAGGAGTCGATATCGGTGGTCATGGCTGGCCTTTCGGTAAGACTCCTGCATCATAGGGGGGGAGGTTCGTGAGGATCAATGGTTTGGATGTGGCGGCGCGGCGATATTGGAGTTCACGCTTTTAGCGTTTTTGAGGAACGGAGTATAGGCGGCCATCGAAGACACGCTGAAGCGTGAACTCCGGCGATGTCGATGGTCGATGGTCATGGATAATTCATCCGACTCTTGCCTGAGTGGAGCAAGTTGATAACATGGCGGGTTCGACCGGGGCCTTCGTTCAATGGCAGGACGACGCGTTTGCAATGCGTAGATGAGGGTTCGATTCCCTCAGGCTCCATTTATTTTTCGTCCAAAATTTGGACAGTCTGCCTGCTCGCGGAGCAGGGGGTGTGGCGGGCGGCCAAGGAATGGGGTGCAATGTGATCTCCGCGCCGGGTCAAGGACGCAGCAGCGCTTTGATGGCGCGGCGTTCGTCCATGGCGCGGTAGCCCTCGGCCACCTGTTCCAGCGGCAGCGTCAGGTCAAAGACCTTGCCGGGGTCGATGGCGTGGTTCAGCACCATATCGATCAGTTTTGATAAATAGCGTCGGACCGGCGCGGGACCGCCGTGAAGGTGAACGTGGGTGTAGAAAAGTTCCTCGCCTTTAAACTCGACGCCGTGCGGGACACCAACGTAGGAGACGTAGCCGCCGCGGCGCGTGGACTGAATCGCCTGCGCCATCGACTCCTGGGTGCCAACGCATTCCAGCACTGAATCCGCGCCGATGCCTTTGGTCAGGTCGATGATGCGCTTCACGCCGTCGTCGCCGCGTTCGGTGACGATGTCGGTTGCGCCGAACTCTCGAGCGAGTTTCTGCCGCTTCTCATGGCGGCTCATCGCGATGATCCGCTCGGCTCCCATCTGCTTGGCCGAGAGCACACCGAGCAGCCCCACCGCGCCGTCGCCAACAACGACGACGGTGGATCCGGGTTTTACGTTGGCTGCGTCAGCGGCGAACCAACCGGTGCCCAGCACATCCGAAGTCGCGAGCAAGCTTGGCACGAGATCATCCGAAGGCATACCCGGCGTCGGGACCAGTGTCCCATCCGCAAGCGGCACGCGAAGTATCGGTGCCTGCGCCTTGGACATAAATTCACGTTGTACGCACGAGGACTGGTAGCCGTACAGGCAGTTTGGGCAGGTGTTGTCGGAGGTGGCGAATGAGCCGATGACGAACTGCCCCTGCTTCACGGATTTCACCGCGCTGCCGACTTCCTCGACAACGCCGCAGTATTCGTGGCCCATTGGCTGGGGACCCTTGATCGGCTGCAAGCCTCGGTACGGCCAGAGGTCCGAGCCGCACACGCACGTCGCAATGATTCGGATGACCGCATCGGTCGCTAGTTCAATTCTCGGCGTCTCGCAGTCTTCAAAGCGAATGTCATGCGGGCCGTAAAGCACTGTTCCTCTCATGGTTCATCTCCTGGAAGGCCACGGAAACGGACTCGTCGCCGTAATTCAGAACGTCCATCACGGCATGCGTGATTTGTTCAGCGAGGCGCTTCTTCTGCGCTTTCGGATTTGCCCGGCCATCATCGAGGTTTACCGTATTGCTCGTCCGTGACCTTCTCCATCCAGTCCACGGGGCTTCCATTGAGCTTTTCCTGAATGGCAACGTGCGTCATCGCGGTCGTCGCGCTTGCCCCGTGCCAGTGCTTCTCGCCCGGCGGGAACCACACCACGTCGCCGGGGCGGATTTCCTCCACCGGTCCGCCGTCGCGTTGCGCCCAACCGCACCCGCTCGTGACAATCAAGGTCTGGCCCAGCGGGTGGGTGTGCCATGCGGTGCGAGCGCCCGGCTCGAACGTCACGATCGCGCCGCTGACTCGCGCCGGGTCGGTGCGGTCAAACATGGAGTCGATCCGAACCGTGCCGGTGAACCAATCTCCCGGTCCTTTGCCCGAAGCCTGGGAGCCAATTCGTTTGATTTCCATAGAGATTCTCCTAAATCGCGAGTTGAACGGCAGTCCGGAGCAGCCCCGCGTGAAAATACGCGGCAAGGTTTTCCTAACGATAGTAGGGTAGGCGACCTCTCATGAGGGGGTATGTGGTGCTCCCGCAGCCGATGAACCGACGGGGATCCCTTGTTCTATTTCGATGGAGCCCCCGGGCTGCCGCCACGGAGCTACTATGACTACGATTACGATGCGGTTGCGGTTTGTAATGAAGGTAGCGCGGGCGCTGTTGATTCCTTTGCCGGTTCCGGCGCACGTTGGCATAGTCCCACTTCCGAATTCGCAAATGGCTGCATGAGGACGGCGCCGGTGTCGGCGCTGGTGACCATGCTGGCGTAGCGGGCGAGGTAGCCGTAGGTGATTTTGGGGGGATGGGGTTTCCAAGCGGCTTTGCGTTTGGCGAGTTCGGCGTCGGAGACGTGGAGGTGGAGTTTTCGGGCGGGGATGTCGATTTCGATGAGGTCGCCGGGATAGACGAGGGCGATGGGACCGCCGGCGGCGGCTTCGGGTGAGACGTGGCCGATGGAGCCGCCTTTGGTGGCACCGGAGAATCGGCCATCGGTGATGAGGGCGACGGATTCGCCAAGGCCACGACCGGCGATGGCGGAGGTGGGGGCGAGCATTTCCTGCATTCCGGGACCGCCGCGCGGGCCTTCGTAGCGGATGACGACAACGTCGCCGGCTTTGACTTTGCCTTCCATGATGCCGTCGAGGGCGGATTCCTGGGATTCAAAAATGACGGCGGGGCCTTTGAATTGCATCATGTTGGGAGAGACGCCGGCAGATTTGATGACGGAGCCGTTGGGGGCGAGGTTGCCGAAGAGGATGGCGAGTCCGCCTTTTTGGGAATAGGCGTTTTCGACTTCACGGATGACGTCGTGGTCTTTGACTTCAGCGGAGGCGATATTTTCGCCGAGGGTTTTTCCGGTGACGGTCATCTGGTCGAGGTAGAGGGTGCCGGGTTTTTTGGCGATGGTTTTGAGGATGGCGGAGATGCCGCCGGCGCGGTCGACATCTTCCATGTGGTATTTGCCGGAAGGGGCGACTTTGCAGATGTGGGGGACGCGTTCGGCGACTTCGTTGAGGTGTTGCGACGGTGAAGGGAACGCCGGCTTCGATGGCGATGGCGAGGGTGTGGAGGATGGTGTTGGAGGAGCCACCCATGGCCATGTCGAGTGCGATGGCGTTTTCAAAGGCTTCGCGGGTGAGGATGTCGGAGGGGCGGATGTTTTTGTTGACGAGGTTGACGATGGCCACGCCGGCGGCGGCGAAGAGTTTGTCGCGGCGCTATCGACGGCGAGGATGGAGCCGTTGCCCGGGAGGGCGAGGCCGAGGGCTTCGCAAAGGCAGTTCATGGAGTTGGCGGTGAACATTCCGGAACAGGAACCGCAGGTGGGGCAGGCGGATTCTTCGATTTCCTTGAGTTGGCCGAGGGTGATTTTACCGGCGGAAAGTTGGCCGACGGCTTCGAAGACGGTGGCGAGGTCGGAGGCCTTTCCGGTGAGCGGATTTTGCCCGCCGCCATGGGACCGCCGGAAACGAAGACAGCGGGGATGTTGACGCGAGCGGCAGCCATCATCATTCCGGGGACGATTTTGTCACAGTTGGGGATGCAGACGACGCCGTCGAAGCAGTGGGCGCGGAGCATGGTTTCGACGCAGTCAGCGATGAGCTCGCGGGAGGCGAGGGAATATTTCATGCCCGTGTGGCCCATGGCGATGCCGTCGTCGACGCCGATGGTGTTGAACTCGAAGGGGACTCCGCCGGCGTCGCGGATGGCTTTGCGGACCTTGACGCCGACGACGTCGAGGTGGGCGTGGCCGGGGATGATCTGGACGAAGGAATTGCAGACGGCGATGAAGGGCTTGTCCCAGTCGGAATCGGCCTGGACGACGCCGGTGGCGCGGAGGAGTGAGCGGTGGGGGGCTTTGGATGCGCCTTTTTTGATGGTGTCGGAGAGCATGAGTATCGCCTTTTTTTGGTCGAGGTGGACGTGAACACGAAGGTATGGAAACCAAGAACGGCCACGAAGGGCCTATTGTAGCAGCATGGATGTGCGGGGTGAATTGTTGATGGGGCGAAATCCGAGGCGAGCGGATATTATGTGCTTCCTGCGAAATTTAGCGGGGTTGCTGTCGTTAAGGTCATGGCGATTCTATTTGACAGAAGTTTTGAGGAGATGCAATTGGCTACCATTCATGTTCGGCTGGCGGGACTTTTCATCATGGCGGCGGCGGTGGGTGCAGGTCGGTTGAATGCGCAAGCAACGCCGGCGGATACCGGGGGGCCGGCGGCGCGGCGGGCGGATATCGCGGAGGCGGGGAATTCGGAGAAGGGGTTTGATATGGCTCCGGAGACGAAGCCGGAGGTTGTGGCGGCGGCGGTGGCGGCGATTCCGGAGAAGATGGCCGCGGGGCCGTATGAGGCGACGTGGGACTCGTTGAAGGCGCATTACAAAGTGCCGGCGTGGTTTGGGGAGGCGAAGTTTGGGTTGTTCATGCACTTTGGGTTGTATGCGGTGCCGGCGCATGGGAATGAGTGGTATGAGAAGCATATGTATACGGGGTCGGATTTGAAGTGGCACATCGAGCATTTCGGGTCGCCGGAGATGTTTGGGTACAAGGATTTTATTCCGAAGTTTACGTGCGAGAAGTTCGATGCGGATGCGTGGGCGTTGCTGTTTAAGAAGTCGGGAGCGAAATATTTTGTGCCTACGGCGCAGCATCACGATAATTTTTCGATGTGGGACAGCCAGGTGAATCCGATCAATGCCAAGAACATGGGGCCGAAGCGGGACATTATTGGGGAGCTTGCGGTCGCGTCGCGGAAGCAGGGTCTGAAGTTTGGCGTTTCAAATCATGGGATTGAGGCGTTTCAGTTTGTGAATCCGACCGCGGCTCTGGCGGCGGATTTGAAGGCAAAGGGAAGGACCTTTACGACCCGGCGTGGGCGGACTGGTATCACGTTGCGGATCGAAGCGATGCGGCGTGTCAGAAGTTCCTGGTGAATTGGGTGGAGCGCAATGTAGAGCTGATCAACAAGTATCAGCCGGACATGCTGTGGTTTGATAACGGCGTGGATATGCGGTTTCTGGACCCGCTGAAGCTGTGGGTGGCGGCGTATTATTACAATCGTGCGGCGGAATGGGGCAAGGAAGTGTCGATCAGCACGAAGAAGGCGGCGTACGCGCCTTCGGGCACGAATGTGAAAACGATCGGCTCGATTATTGATTTTGAAAAGATCGGGGGACGCTCGCCGGCGGGGATTCGCACGGGGGCGTGGCAGGTGGATCACCCGATTGGGAGCACGTGGGGGTACACGACGGGGATGCGCATCTCGAGTTCGGGCAGCATTATCTCGGCGCTGGTGGATACGGTGAGCAAGAATGGGAATTTGCTGTTGAACCTTTCGCCCACGTCGGATGGGACGCTGCCGGAGGAAGAGCAGAAGACGCTGCTGGGCGTTGGGGAGTGGCTGGGGCTTAATGGCGAGGCGATTTATGGCACGCACAATTGGGTGAAGTTTTCGGATGGGCAGCCGCGAGGTGGGCTGAACGTTCACTTTACGGTCAAGGACGATGTGCTGTATGCGATCATTGTGGGAAATTGGCCGAAGGGAGCGGCGGTGATTAATTCGCTGGGGAGCGGCCAGGGCAAGATCAGCAAGGTGAGCATGTTGGGCGTGCAGGGGGCGTTGTCGTTTGAGCAGGGAGCGGGCGGGCTGACGGTGACGTTGCCGGCGGCGGCTCCGTGCAAGAGTGCGTATGTGCTGAAGATTGAGGGGCTGGCGATGAATCCGCCGCTGGCGACGCCGGATGGGAATCCGCAGTAAGAGGCGGCTGCCCGAGCGGATTTTTTAGATGAGGACTTTTACGGGGATGCAGGCGATGTCGCTTTCGAGGGCGGCTTCGAGTGTTGTTTGCATCTCGGCTGCGGCAACGCTGGAAGAGCACAAGGTGAAGAGGGTTGATCCGCTGCCGGTGACGTGTACGCGGCGTGAGAGGATTTTTTCGCGCGGGAGCGGAGTTCTTTGAGCCAGGGGGCGACGAAGAAGGCGGCGGGCTCGAGGTCGTTGACGAGCAGTTCGAGCAGTTCGTCGGCGGCGGCGGAGGCGGCTCGGACCCAGTCGGTCGGCTTGTTCCGCAAGGATGCGTCGTGCTGTTCGCCGCGATCGAAGGCGGCATAGACGTCTTTTGTTGGGCAGCCCATGGGGGGGATTAGAAGGATGGCGAAGAGGGGGCCTGCTTTTCCGCGGAGGTCGGTCATTACTTCGCCGCGGCCTGTGCAGAGGCTGGCTCGTCCGGGGATGAAGAAGGGGACATCGCTTCCCAACTCGGCGGCGAGTGTGATTAATTGCTCTTCGGGCCAGTGGAGGTTCCATGCGTGATTGAGGGCGAGGAGTGCGTTGGCGGCATCGCTGCTGCCGCCACCGAGGCCGCCGCCGGGGGGGAGGACTTTGTGGAGGGTGATGGTGCCTCGGGGCTGGATGCCGGCGGCGGCGGCGAGTTTGAGGGCGGCGCGGCCGACGAGGTTTTTGGCGAGGTCGGTGGGGATGTTTTGGGCACGGCCGGTGATTTGAAGGTGGAGAGGTCCGTCGTTGCTGATGGTGAGCGTGTCGTGCCAAGAGAGGGGCACCATCCAGGTTTCGAGGTCATGGAAGCCGTCGGGGCGGGCCGGGAAGACGCGGAGGCCGAGGTTGAGTTTTGCGGGGGCGTGGATTTGGAGGCGGTTGTCGGGGAGGGTTTGGATGCGGGTCATTAGGTGGGCCTTGATTGGTTTGAGGTTTTGGACAAGTTTGCCAAGTTTGTGCGCGGGCGTCTACGATGGTGGGGTGCATATTTGGAGTTCACGCTTTAGCGTGTTTTTTGAAGACACGCTGAGGCGTGAACTCCGGGTTGACCTGTGAACTTCGGGTTGACATCAACTTCGGGAATTTGTTGGGATGGGTTTTGATGGCGTATGAGAATTTGCAGGACTTTTTGAAGGCGTTGGAGGCGGCGGGGGAGTTGCGGCATGTGCGGACGGCGGTCGATCCGGTGCTGGAGGTGGCGGAGATTGCCGATCGCGTTTCAAAGTCGCCGGATCGTGAGGGTAATTATCCGGGGAGTGGTGGGGGTGACAATGGGTCGGGGGCACCGTTTGGGAGCAGGAATCCGAAGCACGGGACTTCGGCGATCAATCAGGCGTTGCTGTTTGAATCGGTGCGCGGGTCGGATATGCCGTTGTCGATCAACACGTTTGGTTCGTACAAGCGGATGCACATGGCGCTGGGGTGCGAGTCGTTTGATGAACTGGCGGGGAAAATTGCGGAGTTGACGAAGCCGGAGGTGCCGGCGGGCATTTGGAATAAGGTGAAGAAGGGGATCGATTTTTTAAAGATCGGTTCGTACATGCCGAAGGTGCGGGGAAGTGGGAATGGGGCGATCTGTCAGGAGGTGGTGCTGACGGAGACCGCGGATTTGACGAAGTTGCCGATCATTCAGTGTTGGCCGGAGGATGGCGGGAAGTACATCACGTTTGGGCAGGTGGTGACAAAGCATCCGGAGACGGGGGCGCGGAATCTGGGGATGTACCGGGTGCAGTTGTTTGGGCCGAAGACGACGGCGATGCATTGGCATCCGCATCATGATGGCGCGCGGCATTATCGCGCGTGGGCGAAGTTGGGGAAGGCGTGTCCGCTGGCGATCACGCTGGGCGGGGAATCGGTGTTGCCGTATGCGGCGACGGCACCGCTGCCGCCGGGGATTGACGAGCATATGTTTGCGGGATTTTTGCAGGGGCGCGGGCTGGACCTCGTGCCTTGCCGGACCATTCCGCTGGAGGTCAGCGCGAATGCGGAGATTGTGATTGAAGGGTATGTCGATCCGCGGCAGACGATTTTGGAGGGGCCGTTCGGGGATCATACGGGTTTTTATTCGCTGGCGGGGCAGTTTCCGGTGTTCACGGTGACGGCGATCACGCATCGGAAGAGCCCGGTGTACCCGACGACGATCGTCGGGAAGCCGCCGCAGGAGGATTATTATCTTGGGAAGGCGACGGAGCGGCTGTTCCTGCCGTTGTTGAAGATTATTGTGCCGGATGTGGTGGATTACGATTTGCCGATGTTTGGGGTTTTTCATTCGTGCGCGTTTATCAAGATCAAGAAGGAATATCCGTATCACGCGCGGAAGGTGATGTCGGCGATTTGGGGTGCGGGGCAGATGGCGTGGACGAAGATGATTGTGGTGGTGGATGAGGATGTGGACGTGCACAGCGTGGATGATGTGATGTTCCATGTGGCGGGGAACGTCGATCCGAAGCGGGACATTATGCTGGTGGATGGGCCGTTGGATATTCTGGATCATGCGGCACCGTATGAGGGTGCGGGGAGCAAGATGGGGATCGATGCGACGAAGAAGTGGCCGGGGGAGGGGCAGGTGCGCGATTGGCCCAACGAGATTAAGATGGATGCGGGGACGGTGGAGAAGGTGACGCGGCGGTGGAAGGAGTATGGGTTTTAGTCCACCGGTCCTGTCAAAATTTAGTGGCCTCGCGACGCGACGGCATCGACGAATTCACCGCGATAGGCTTTTCTTCTTTCCTTCTCCAATCCACTTATGGCATAATCCTGAGCATGACGATCTTACAGCCAATTGTCGCGGAACCTCCTCTAACACCCACGCCGTTGACGGTCGATCAATATCACCAAATGATCGATAATGGGATTCTTGAAGAGGGGGCTCCCTTTGAACTTCTCAACGGCATCATTGTGAGAAAAGACCGTTCGGCGATTGGAGAAGACCCAATGACTGTTGGCAATCGTCACCAATGGATCGTTAGTCAACTCGCGAGCCTTGATCGTCAGCTACCCGCCGGATGCTTTATCTTCACTCAAGTAGCCATTTCACTTGCTGCATTGCAGGAACCTGAACCTGACGCCGCCCTTATTCTCGGATCACCTGTGGACTACCGTGATCGCAAACCGTCCGCCGCCGACATTCTTGCGGTGATTGAAGTCGCCGACTCCTCATTGCGCCGAGACCGCACCACTAAACTTCGCATCTATGCCAAGGCCCGGATTCCGCTGTATCTTCTCATCAATCTGCCGGAAAAATGTATCGAGCAGTACACCCAGCCCCTACCCGCCGCCGGCCGTTACGGCCATACCGAAACGCTCACCGGCAAGCAATCCATCGCCCTTCCACTCCCGAAACGCAAGTCCTTGAAAGTTTCGGTCGCGTCTCTCCTTCCCTGAACCGCTCTGATCATTGAACCGTGGCGACTTAGTTCTTCCATTTGACACCCCACGTCCCACGCATAACAATCCCATCGGCGAAAACAAAAGAAACGAGTCCTCGGCTTTAAGCGGAGGTAGATGTACTCATACCGGAAAGGTGCTGCCCCATGCCCGCGCTTGATCCACTCGTTTCCCTTGGTGTGCCCACTTCCAATTTTCCGGATCGTACGCGGCAGGTGAATCTGCTGCTGCTGGCGAACGGATTGCCCGCGCCGGCGGAGTTTACCGGCAGCTCGTTGACGGATGTCTCGCGCGGGTTTCTGGAATCCCATGCGGAGCAGCAGCGGCTTCTTGACGGATTATCGTTGTCCGGTGGATCGTCGGATCGAGGCGTTTCTGGCAGCCCATTTTGCGGATGTGAAACTGGCGCGGCCGCTGCGTTTGCCGGCGCGGACGCTTGATTCTTGTCGCGGCATGGAATTGCGCGAGAATTGTCGATTCCGGCGACCGGGAATGAATTCAGCAATGATTATCTGACGCAGCTATCGCGTGAAAAACGGCGTGCTGCACAATCCGCGGAGTGATCGGCGGACGACGGAGGGGACGTTCCATGTGACCGAAGGCGGGCTGCCGATACCGGGGGACAAGCGAGCGGTGCCGAAGGCGGTCTTCGCAGCTCTGTTCGCAGGCGGCGATGAATCCGCCGATGGAATTGCTGACGCTGCCGTTTACGGCGAATCAGCCGACGGCGGCGCGGACGTTTGTGTCGCTGCTGCTGCGGCCGATGGTCTGTCCGGAAGTGCCGGGGGTTTGTCCGGAGAAGTCGATGGAGGTTCGGTTTTTTGCGCCGGGGTCGCTGGTATCGAATCTGGATTTTGTGGAATCGATCTTTGGGAATGGGGGCGATCCCTTTTTGCCGCGGAATGATGCGGGGCTGGATCCGGAGCATTGGACGGGGCACACGGGGTGCGTGATCCTTGCGCCGCATTTGACGCAGTTGACGAAGAAATCGCTGGGATTGCCGATCGTATGAGGAGGCGACGGAGCGGCAGCGCAAGGATTCGATGTGCTGGAAATCAGAGAAGGAAAAGTACAACAATGGGGTACCGTTCAAGCTGACCTGCCGGACGTAAGGACGGCGTGATTGTCACGATTATCGCGGACAATTATTACGGCTATTGCAAGAAGGAAGTGAAGACGCAGATTTCGTATGCGGCGAATCTGTTTGGGAACGTGGAGGAGGAGCACGCGGGCGGGGCGATTGCGTTTGCATCGTACAATCTGGGCGATGAGTTTGTGGCGGACTCGCGATCAAAACGGAACGATCGCACGTGGGCGGATGTGGTGAAAGATTACACCGATCTGATGGAGATGCAGCCGGAGGGATACGGGGTGGACAAGAAGTTTCCGAATCTGATTTATATACCGGAGACGGCGCGGGCGTCGTTGAAGCGGCTGGAGGTTTGGTGGACGAAGGCCGGAGGGGAAGGAGAGGTGGCGATTCCGCTGGTGCCGGAGAATGTGTACATGACGCCCAGCGGCTACAAAATACATATTGAGAAGCATCCGGGGGCGCCGTCGTGGCGGATCATTGGGACGGCGGGGGACGGGACGTTTTGCCACAAGCCGTGCACGGTTTCGGGCGGCGGAAAGTCGGAGATTTCGAAGAGCCTGCGCGATTACATGCTGTATGGGCCGATTTTTGTGGCGGATATCGAGAAAGATCTGGGCTGGTCGACGGAGATTTTCGAGAGGGATTATTCAAGCGGTGGAAGGCGGATGCGGAGGAGTTTCCGGATTATTCAAAAGCGTTCGTCGCGGCAGATTCTGTCGGCGGAGCGGTCGCTGGGATCGGTCATCAAGCTGCTGACCCCGACGCCGGATTACACCGATGAATTCAATGCGTGGCTGGGGTCGATTCCTTCACATATCTATGCGATCGTGTTCATCATCAAGCGGTTTTACAAGCAGGAGTGGGGCGGCGCGAGCGGCGGTAGGGCGGGAAGGATGGCGCGATCATTTTCACGTGGATATCGTGAATGGGGCGCCGGGGAATGAGCTGAAGATCGATGCGACGCAAGCTGGTGGGGACTTATCTGCGCGTCGGGTTGCTGGCGAATGGAGACTGGCGGACATTTAAATTGCGGCAGGATTTTGCGGCGGCGCAGAAGATCCAGACCGAGGATGATATTACGGCTTCCGTGGTGGTGCCGGCGGCGCAGGCGAGTTCACTGATCAAAACGTATGCGGCGTCATCGGGGCTGGCGCTTTCGTACAAGTTCGCGGTGAATTGTGAGTATCGGCTGTTTCAGCGGCCGGATGATGCGGTGCATCGCGGGCTCGACAAGCAGACGGAGCATGACATGGCGCAGTCGGACAATTTTATTTCAAATTTTGAGCCGTTGCGGCCGGATGCGGTGAAGGCGCATCGTGAATCATGTGGTGGATTTCGAGAAGTTCACCGTGCCGATGCAGGCGTGCCTGCGCGAGGCGATGGAAGAACGCGCGGCGTATGCGGTGTCGTCGGCACACACGCGGATTGTCGATGGAAAACCGTCGAAGAATCCCCGCTATCTGCAGACACGTCCCGATCTTATCGATCCGTTTTCAGTGTATCTGGCGTATCAGTCGATGCGTTTCGCACGCGGGACGCCGGGGCATCATCCGGTACTCACGCCGGTCAATGCGGTATTGATCGGGCGGCGCAATAATCCGGAGGAGAAGGCGGCGGGCATTCGGGGTCTGGCGATTTACAATCCGATTCATTATCAGGAACTGCCCGAGCTGTTCATGGATTTTATTTGTTCGCTGACGGGGAAATCGCCATCGACGACGGGGGCGGGCTCCGAGGGGGCGTTGACGAAGTCGCCTTTCAATGCGCTGCGGCCGATTGTGGATTTGAACAATGCGCTGGTGTCGTACATTTTGACGGGGTTGGCGGGTTTTTCGACATCGGCGGGGTATGTGGGGCCGCGGGTGCGGATTGACCATGACATTTCATTGTTGGTGCCGGAGATTTGGTGCCGGCTGACGCCGCAGGAGCGCGACCCGAGGAACCTGATTGCGCAGGGGCATCTGGAGCGGCTGAAGGATTTTGAGCATGGCGGCGAAAAGATTTTAGGATCGCGGTTGGGCTATCGGATCACGCCGAAGTTCGTGTCCGCTTATTTTGGACGTGTGTTCGACAATCCGGCGAAGGTGTTCGATGAGCAGATTCTTCGCCCGGAAACGCAGGACTATGCGGCGTATGTCGATGGGATCAAGAACATCTGCGAGGCGCAGCAGCGGGTGGCGAAGCAGTATCTGGAGGACGGGTCGATAATGGATGCGTGTCCGCCATTGCGTGCGTTGATTCACATCATGGCGGAGGGCCATTTTGAGGGGAAAGATGTGCATCATCCGGAGATACGGGCGCTGTTTTCGCGTGAGTATGTGATGACATCGGATTGGTATCAGGCGCGGCTGCGGGCGAAGCAGGCGATTGATGTGGCGCTGTGGCGGCGTCATTTGGAGTATCTGAATGAGTTCATGAGCAAGCCTGCGTATAAGCAGGAGGTGATCAAGCTGGGGATGAATCATCGGAAGAATTTTGCGCATGCGGAGTCGCTGCGCGCGGCGAGTGACAACTATTTGAGTTTGCTGAGTGGAACGTTGGGGGCGGATCCGAGCCTTTGAAGAGGAAGATGAGAGGCTACTTTTTTACGTCGTGCCGTCGTGGTTCTTCGCCTTCCCACGTTTTCTCCTGTATTCACCTCTTCGCCACTCCCTTCCCCTACCCACCCCACCACCCGCTCAAAATTGCCTCAAAAATCGTAAATCATTCTCCACCAGCACCCGAATATCCGGCTCATTCATCCCGTTCACAATATGATGCTTCCGCATGATCAACCGTTCAATCCCGAACCCAAACGCCCACCCCGTATACCGTTCCGGATCAATATTCACCGCCTTGAACACGTTCGGATCCACCATCCCACACCCGCCAATCTCCATCCACCGCGTGGACCCGTCCGCCAAATGCACCAGCACATCCACCTCTGCCGACGGCTCCGTGAACGGGAAAAAGCTCGGCCGCATCCGCGTCTGAATCTCCGGCCCAAAATATGCCTTGGCAAATTGATCGATCGTCGTCCGAAGATCCACCATCGACACCCCCTCATCCACGACCAGCGCCTCCAACTGGTGGAACTGAAACAAATGCGTCCCATCCACCGTGTCCGGCCGATATACCCGCCCCGGCGCGACAATTCGAATCGGCGGCTTCTGCGTCTCCATCACCCGAATCTGCACCGAACTTGTCTGGCTCCGCAACATGAACGGAGCCGCCCCGCTTGGACGATCAAGATAAAAATTATCCAGCGGATCCCGCGCCGGATGAATCTTCGGAATGTTCAATGCCTCAAAATTATGAAAGTCATCCTCCACCTCCGGCCCTTCCGCCACCGTAAACCCCATCCGCGCAAACAACGCCGTCAGCTCATTGACCGTCTGCGTGATAATATGCAACGACCCCGGCGAATAGTTCTCGAACCGCAGCCGCCCCGGCTCCGTGATATCAATGCCCGTGACAAAGCTCTTCACCCCCCCACCGCCCGCCGCCGTTTCAATCTCAATTTTCTTCGCGTCAAACGCGGCCGAAATCGCTGTTTTCACCTCATTCATCCGCTGCCCGAACGCACGCTTCTCCGGACCCGGAAGGCTCTTCAAATGATCCGCAGCATCTTTCAATAGACCCTTGGCACCAAGATATTTGATGCGAAACGTTTCCAAATCCGCCCCCGTCTTCACGGCGGAAAGATCCGACTGAGCAACCGAAAGAAGTTCGTCAAGATTCATATTATGATGATCCGTGGTTCGTGGGTCGTCTGGTGATGATGCGAGAAAACGCATGTTACGGAACCGCACGCACCGCGTCTAGAAGTGGAAATCACAACAGCCTCGCGGTACCTTGTGGAGACGAGGCGAGACAACAATTCATTCCCCAAGGAGCGATGAATGGTGATTGCGGGACGACTGGATCATGTGGCAATCGCCGCCGACAACACCGACGCCATGGTCAAATGGTACGAAGAAACCCTCGGACTCGTCATCCACGCTGTCGCCGAGCCAAAACCGTCCCAGACCCAAAAAACCTATCTCATCGGCCCACCCGTGCCTCGCGGCAGCCGCTCTCCCTCCGAAGGAATCCACCACGGCATGATGATCGAAGTCATGCCCAAAAACACCGCCCCGCGCAACCCCGCGCCGGTGCGGACCCAGGCATCAGCCACATCGCCTGGTACGTGCAAGATTTCGACGCCGCCCTCGCCCACCTCAAAACAAAAAACGTCACCTTCCTCAGCGAAATCCTCCAAGCCGTCGGCGGCGGCCGCATCATCTCCTTCGCCGACTGCGAAGGAAACATGACCCAAATCGTCGAGCGCATCGCGACGAACCCATAGCAACGAAGCCATAGCCTTGCGTGGAAACGCAAGGCCTCGATCAAGTAATCGCGGTCGTTGTCTCTTAAGTCGTTGTCTCTTACACGCTCGGCCTTGCGTTTCCACGCAAGGCTATTTAAAGGTGCCTCATGAAACTCAAACTCACCGCCACGCTCCTCGCGTCCCTCCTCCTCGCCGCCTGCGGTGGCCGCACCATCCGCGTCGACCTCGTCCCCGTCGAAGATCACCTCCAACCTCAGATCATCGAGCGCGCCGACGCATCGCTCTTCACCACCGACAAAATCGCCATGATCAACGTCTCCGGCCTCATCGCCAACATGAAGAACGGCGGACTCCTCAGCATGGGCAGCGGCCAAAACCCCGTCTCCGACTTCCGCGAACAACTCGACGCCATCGCCGCCGACCCCAGCGTCAAAGGCGTCATCCTCCGCATGAACACCCCCGGCGGCACCGTCACCGCCAGCGCCATGATGTACCACGACCTCCTCGCCTTCAAAGCCAAAACCCACAAGCCCGTCGTCGTCTGCATGATGGACGTCTGCGCCTCCGGCGGCTACTACCTCTCCTGCGCCGGCGACTATCGCATCGCCTATCCCACCACCATCACCGGCTCCATCGGCGTCATCATCGAAACCCTCAACTTCAATGGCACCCTCAAAAAGCTCGGCATCGCCGAAGAATCCGTCAAGAGCGGCCCCAACAAAGACATGGGCTCACCCTTCAAACCCGCCGAAAGCCCCGACGCCCCCCTCTCCGAACACGACCGCGAACTCCTCCAAAACCTCGTCAACCAGTTCTACGCCGGCTTCAAAGACATCGTCAAAGCCTCGCCCAATCACATTCAACCCGCCGACTGGGCCATGGTCACCGACGGCCGCGTCGTCAGCGGAACCGATGCCGCCAAACTCGGACTCATCGATCAGGTCGGCGATATCGACGGCGCTATCGCCAAGGTCAAAGAGATGGCCCATATCCAACATGCAAAACTCATCGCCTACACCCGCTCCGATCAAACCAAAGGCAGCATCTACGCCGCCGCGCCCGGCAAAAACATCCAACCCCAAATCAACATGATCAACCTCAACCTCGGCATCTCCGACATCCTCCCCCGCGGCGAATCCCAATTCCTCTACCTCTGGTCCGGGTTCACAAACGATGCTCCCAATGAATAATTGTCCCCCGTTTGCCAGTTCTGCCAAGCGCCAGTGACCCCGACTGAATCCGCGGTCACGCTCCCTCACGCACCCTCCTTCCATTTTGTTATAATCCTGATCCAACCCTTCCGACATGCGGCATCCCCCATCCGTGCGCAAATGAAAGCCTCATTATGACCTTACGCTCCGCCTTCCTGCTCATCGTCGCAGTGATAGCCATTTCCCGAGGTTCGCCCTTAGTCTTGGGTGCCGCGCCCTCATCTGTCGACATTCCGAGCACGAACCACTGGACGGCCAGCGACCTCACCGTCGAAAAAAACAAGTGCTACGAACTTGTAGCCACCGGCACATGGCGCGGGTCGGACGGAGCCACTTCGGGTCCAGAAGGCACCTGCCCCGCGAACGCATACAGCGCCCTCGGTCCCGCGTTTGACCTCAAAGATACTGACCTCAAGCAGTACTATCTCGGCCAACATCCCAAGAACGCCCTGATCGCAAAGTTCGGCACGCTCGATTGGTCGATGCTCGTGGGCAAACACGCGACGTTCATTGCCCCCGCCGACGCGAAACTCAGCTTTAGGATCAATGACACGGACAAGCCCGCCGACATCCGGGGTGGACGGCTACACATCATCCTTACTCAGTCGCGGCCCCAATGGGTCACCCGCGCAGGCAACGTCTTTATCAACGCCAGAATCGACGCGCACGATTATCTCCATATCGGCGAGCAAGGCGTTTTCTGGGAATATGGTGGAACCTGGGGCAGGGTCGGCATGAACAACGGGTTCTACCCCACCATCATCAACGGAATTCTATGGTGGCCCGATTGGACGTCTGACAAGCAATCTGCCGTCCTCGCAGCGAAAACCCTCTGGCCCGGAAAGCCGGAGGGAATCACCATCACGAGCACGGTCGCCAGACGTGGAGACGTCAAAATCGACCGAACTTCCGCCGAAGAAGTCGTTATTTCTTTCAGCGACAACGGGCTCGGGTCGAGCGAAGTTGGATGCAATCTCCACATCGCGCAAGAGCTTACGCAAGGCAGAAAAAGGCACGCCGGACGCTCCCTATGAAGTCTCCGTCCCTTCCGCGCCCGCCTCCGCCGCCCCGTCGACTGCACCAGCCGCGCCCCAGGATGTGACCGCCATCGAACGCCCAGAATTCCAAAACACCCCCAAAACTCTCCTCAAAAATATCACATCCATCACCTCCATGATGGTCACGATTTCCGATGACGGCGACGAGTCCGGTTTCACCTCCGACATCATCGCCAGCGTCAGCCCCTCTTCCCGACGCTCTGACAAAGCCGGCGTCGGCTTCGCCCGCGCCGATGGCGACGACGACATGAAGACCGCGTTCGAAGAGTCCGTCCGTGCCGTCACGCTCCGCTACCCCCTCTGGCAGCCCGGCCACATCGACATCAGCTTCGGCGAAAAATCCGTATCCCACGGCGGCCCCTCCGCTGGCACCGCCTTCGCCATCCTCATGCTCTCCACGCTCGAAGGCTTCGACATCGACCCCAAATGCGCCGTCACCGGCGACATCACCGTCGACTGGAAAGTCCGCAAAGTCGGCGGTGTCGCCGCGAAACTCCATGGGGCTACACTCGACAAATGCCTCTACGCCGTCATTCCCGAAGGCAACGAACTTGCCTTCGCCGACATGTCGCACCTCTACGACAATGCCGCGCTCTGGAACCTTCACGTTTTCTCCATCGCCACCTTGCAGGACGCCATCGCAGTCGCCCGAAAAGACCGCGCCCTAAACCTCACCCAGGCCATGCAGCTCTTCGCCACCCTTCAATCGCAGCTCAACGCCCCCCCTAAATCCACTCTCTACACGCCCAAAACCCGCGCGACACTCAAACACATTCTCGAACTCACGCCCAACGATCTCTCGGCCAAATACCTCCTCGCTATTTCCGACGGCACTGCATCCAAAACCCTTTCGGCCAATGGCACCTACTACCAACTCTCCGTGATTTACAGCCCTTTCCGCGAAATCCTTTTTGGCGATGAAAAGCTCGACCGCTTCTCACTTCCTCTTTACAAAACCGTCAACGCCCGCAAGCGCCTTGCCTTTCTCCGCCCCATCGCCGACAAGAGCCTCCTTCCGCTCGTTGCCGACATCTCCAACTTTATCGAAGCCATGGACGCCTTCGCCGAAGACGGCAGGACCGGCAAAACCTCGTCGATCGCGCCGAAAAGCTCGACGCCCGCTTCGCCGCCATCTCCGCAGATAAAAACTTCATCGAAAAAATCGTCCGTGAAGGCTATTGAAGCGGCAAATCTCGTCTTCGTGCCTTCGCGTTCCATCTTCCCCCGCCCTGCAAATGAGACACCCTCCTCGCATGCAACGCCCCCATAACTCGTATCCCGGCCACCCCGCAGCTATGATGCACTCGTCGCCAGTCTCTTTAAGGAGCCCGCCATGTCCCTCCAATCCCTCATCGCCACCGGCACAAAAGTCTGGCTCGACTCCATCGACCCGGAACTCGTCAAAAAAAACCGCGCCATGGGTGCCTCCGGTGCCACCTCCAACCCCATCATCATCGGCGACCTCATCAAGACCGGCCGCTTTGATAACGACATCATGAGCTTCATGGATCAAGGCAAAGACGACGACGAAATCGCCTGGCTCGTCACCGACAAACTCGTCAAGGAAGCCCAGGCCGTGTTCCTCCCCGTATGGGAAGAAACCAAAGCCAACAACGGCTACGTGAGCTTTGAACTCGACCCCCTCCTCGAAGATCTCGCCAAACCCGTGCCCCACAACGAAGCCGTCTCGCGCTACGTCGAACTCGGAAAAAAATGGGCCGCCGGCCACAAAAACCGCATGATCAAAGTCCCCGCCACCCCCGCCGGCCTCGACGCCCTCGAGCCTCTCGCCCGCGCCGGCATCACCCTCAACGTCACCCTCATCTTCTCCCAACGCCAATATGAACTCGCCCGCAATGCCATCTGGCGCGGCGGCGAGGAACGCGTCGGCGGCGTCAAAGGTCTCAAATCCGTCTACTCCATCTTCGTCAGCCGCGTCGATGTCTACACCGAAAAGAAAGTCCCCGACCTCTCTCCCGCCGCTCAGGGCCTCGTCGGAATCGTCAACGCCAAACGGCTCTGGCGCAGAACCAATCATTCTGGAAAAATAAAAATCTCCCGCTCCAGCAGGAAATCATCTTCGCCAGCACCGGCACAAAAAAGCCCACCGACCCCGCCGACAAATACGTCGAAGCACTCGCCGGCAGCGACATCCAAACCAACCCCCCCGCCACCAACGACGCCGTCGAAAAACTCAACAAAACCTACACCCGCCAGGTCGAAATCATGCCCAGCAAAACCATCCTCGATGAGATCGACAGAAAGGTCGATCCTAAAAAGATGGAAGACACCCTCATGCAGGAAGGAACCGCCAAGTTCTCCGACCCCCAACACGCCCTCCTAAAACTAATCGCCGAAAAACGCGCCACCCTCGCCACCACCAAATAACCCCGAACCCAAACCCCCCCTTCGGAGTTCACGCTTTAGCGTGTCTCCCCCGCTGCTCACCCATCACCCAACTCCGGCGGATACCGCTCCCAAATCTCCCGCGCCGCTCGCGCCCCACCTCCTCCAAATACCGATGTCCACTACTCCAAGGCCAATCCTGCCACCGGTCCACATATTCGTGCCTAACCGGATTATGGTGCACATAATTCAGTGTCGCCCAAAATTGCCGCTCAGAACGCATTTCTCGATCAATGTAATTGCACCACACCCGCCGCCCGCGCAGTCCTTCCTCTCCATTCCATACATAACTCGTCCGCCCATGTAATAAAGCCAACCCCGATAAAAGATCCCGCAACTTTTCACTGCGAACCAACACATGATAATGATTCGGCATTACGCACCACGCAAAAATCTTATCCGCATAGGTCCCCACCGTCTCGAGCAATCGATCCGAAAAATTATCCAACCGCTCTCCCGAAAAACCGATCACCGGTGAATGCTCATAACAAGCCGCTGAAATGCTGTAACGCCGAATTCCCCCAACGTAACGACGCGGCGGCGAATGCCACGGACGTGAGCGAGCCTTCCGTGTCTCAAGCGCCTCAGCCCGCTCCCCCACGGTCATCCGCCGCCAGTCATACATACAATCTACCCTCGGAGTTCACGCTTCAGCGTGTCTTCAAATTCAAACAAAACAAAAAACACGCTAAAAGCGTGAACTCCATTCACCATTCACCTCACCCCGCGCCGACGCTTCCCCTTTCCGCAAATCACGCCCATCACTCCCGCCGCCGCCAACAACCCCGTCGAAGGCTCCGGAACAATCTCCACGCTCAACGCCTGCTGCGCGCTATTAAATCCACCCAGCGCAAAACTCTCCGGCGACCCCGGAAACAGCCACGGGCTCGACGTATACAACGACGTGTTGTCCTCAATCAATGGCCCAAAGTTGAACAGGTTATACCCCCCCACCTCCATCGACCCGGACAGCGCCTGCGTGTTCAAATTCGCCGCAAAAACAATCCCCGTGTTGTTCGTGAACAGATTATTTATATCCGTCGTCGCATCAATGCCGAGCGTCGAATTCGGATCGTCCGGTGCCGTCACCGTAAAAGTATCCCCGACTTTTCCATCCAGAACCTGCCCCGTGCTCGTGACCAGGTGAATCGGAAATTTCGTCGGCGAAAAATCAAACCCCTGGTAAAGCGAAGGCCCCACCTGCACCGTCGACGATAGCCCCGTCCAATTGATCTTCCCGATCCCAATATCCACGTTCCCGCTCAATTGCGGAATCGGAATCCCCAGCGCATTCGCTCCATACACCGCGGACGACACCAGATCGAGGTTCGCCGAAATGAATGGCGGCGTGCTGTTCCCCGTCGCCGTGATGCTGTTGCCCGTGTACGTATTCCCCGACACATTCAACTGCGGCACCGTCGCGGTCACGCTGAACGGCCCGCCCGACACGCTGAAACTCGCCCCCGACGGACCCACCGACACAATCGGAATTTTCACATCCCCATTCGTATTCACCAGCGACACATCCTGCGCATGCGCATTGATCAGGCTCGAGGACACCGGCGCCGAAAAACTTCGCGGGTCACCCGCCTGCGACGCCGTGTAACTCGCCGCACCGACCGGCCCGTCGTATCCCGCCCCCGCCGTCGCCGCGAGATTCAACACCAGCGACAGCGACGCCGACGCCTGCAAACCCGTCGTCGTCAGCAACGGATTCGGATTCTTCGCCCACGACGTCTGCACCTGAAACGACTGACCCGGCTGCACCTTGTCCGGCAGCGAATACGAAAGCTGCACCGGATAATTCACGCTCACATTCCCTGTCGTCAGGCTTGAATCCACCTGCAACCCGATCTTCCCCGGCTGCAATTGCACCACCCCGAACGCATCGTTGCCCGGGATTCCGTAATCAAACGAAAAAGTCTTCTGTCCCCACGTCGTTCCCAAAAACTGGCTCCCCGTCAGCCCCGTCTGCGGCCCCGGCTGCCACATCGATTGATTGGTCGTCTGAAACGCCGTGTTTTGCACGACATTCTGAATCGCCGCCGACGCCACACCGGACATCCCCATCACCCCCGCCGCCAACGCAACGCCACACGCCCGACCGGAAAAAAATGCCATGGAAGGAACCTCCAATAAAAGATCCAGCATGGGCTCGGTCGCAGCTTCAGCCGCAAAAATAAAACGAGCCGCTCTCTCAAGCAGCTCTCTCTCCCATTCTTTTTTGTCGTACGTCGCGCAGTCCCCGCCGCACACACATTTTTTATCATTTTCCCACCAAATGTCAATCCCTAAAATCGACAATTGGCCATGTCTATGCCCTCCCAACCCACCCCCGGAGTTCACGCTTCAGCGTGTCTTAAAAATCCTCCCCCTCTACTCCCTATCCCACTCAAACAACAATCCCCCCCCCCAAAAAACCACAAAAACAGCGAGAACACAGGAAAGGAAAAAACATTTTCGTTTCCCATGAAAAAGGCACAGAAGCGTCTCTGTGCTCTCTGTGTCCTCTGTGGTTACCCGCCCCCCCCGGCACCCCCTCACTTCGTAAAAAACTTCTTGATCGAATACACCGTCGCCGCCCGCCCCGCCCACCCGATCGAATCCACCAGCGGAATCTCCTTCGGACAAACCTTCACGCAGTTCTGCGCATTGCCGCAATCCGTGATCCCTCCTTCACCCATGATCGCTTCCATCCGCTCGTCCGCATCCACCTTCCCCGTCGGATGCTGATTGAAATACTTCACCTGCGAAATCACCTGCGCCCGACAAAATGATTGTCCTTCGTGAACTGTGGGCACGCCTCCAGACAGCATCCGCATGTCATGCAACGCGACATCGCATAAAGCTCTTCCTGCTTCTTCGGATCGATCCGCGGCCCCGGCCCCAGCTCGTAATACCCATCCACCGGAATCCACCCCTTGATCCGTTTCAAATTCTCAAACATCCGCGTCCGATCCACCACCAGATCACGCACCACCGGAAACTTCGTCATCGGCTCAATCGTGATCGGCCCATCGCCCAACCGCCGCCCGAATCGGATCCACCAACGCCGAACACGCCTGCCGCGCCTTCCCGTTAATCACCATCGTGCATGACCCGCACACCTCCTCCAGACACGCCGCATCATAATTCAGCGGCGTCGTCTTCCCCCCGTCCGCCGTCACCGGATTCATCGCAATCGCCTGCAACACCGACGTGATATTCATATTCGGCTTGTACGGAATCGAAAACGTCTGCCAATACGCCGCCCCGTCCGGCGTGTCCTGACGCTTGATCCTCACCACAATCGGAGCATTGCTCACTTTGCCGCCAACCACACTCATCTCAAAACCCTTCCGAAAAATCACCGCGGCCGACGCTCACAGCCAGGGCACATTTAATCCGCGACCATTCATCGCACATCACAATCACTTCGCCCCCGCCACTGCGACCTCTGCCGCCTTTACCTCACCCGGAGCCGCCACGCTCGTCTTGCCATAATCCCGCTTCACCGGCTCCGCGAGCGAAATATCCACCTCCTCATACGACAACTCGCACTGATCATTTCGATACGTCGCAATCGTCGACTTCAACCAACGCTGATCGTCCCGCGGCAACGCCCGCGCATCCAGCGATATATCCAGCCGATCCGCCTTGTCATCCGGAATCTTGTAATGCGCCCGCGCGACTCATCCCGCGCGATCGCCGCCTTCGTAATCGCCTCCGACAACAGCAGCATATCCCACACCGATCGCGTGAACCCCAGCGACTGGTTCGACCATGTCGCCCCGTCCGGCGTTCCCAGTCGCGTCTGATACCGATTCTTCAAATCTTCAATCAGCCCTAACGTCTGCTTCATCCGCTTGTTGATGCGAATGATGGTGACATTGTCCGACATCGTCTTGCCCAGTTCCTTCTGAATCACGTACGGATTCTGATCCCCCTTCGAACTAAGCAGTTTTTTCATCAAGCGCCATCTGCTCCTGCGCCTTTGCATCAAACAGCGACGACCCCAAATCCGATGCCGACCCCTTCTCCTTCTCAAGATAATTTTTCACGCAAGGCCCCATGAACAGCCCGGTGAAAATACACGAAAGCAACGAATTCGCCCCCAATCGATTCGCCCCGTGATACTGATAATCCGCCTCCCCCGCCGCATAAAGACCCGGAATATTCGTCATCTGATTCTGCGGGCTTCCAGGTTTCATCCCGCCGCCGCTGCCCATGCTCACTATCATAAGCCGCCGCATCCCGTTCAAAACCGACCCACAACCCTCCCATCGAATAATGAATCGCCGGATAAATCCGCATCGGCTCCAACAACGGATCGACCCCCACGAACTTCTCATAAATCTCCAAAATCCCGCCCAGCCGTTTCTTCAGCACCTCATACTTGATCCCGGTCGCCTTCTCCGTCAGATCGAGATACACCATCTGCCCGCCCCCGCCCTCCTTACCCACGCCATAACCCTGCTCACAAATATAGAAAATCTCCCGCGTCGCAATATCCCGCGGCACAATGTTTTTATACTTCGGATACAGCCGCTCCAGAAAATAATCCCGCTCATCTTCCGCAATCTCGTTCGGATGCCGCCCATCCCCCTTCTTCTTCGGCACCCAAATTCGCCCGCCCTCGCCCCGCGCCGATTCCGACATCAGACGGCACTTGTCCTCCCCCGGAATCGCCGTCGGATGCACCTGCACAAACTCCGGATTCCCCAGCCGCGCCCCGGCCGCATAACACCGCGCCGACGCCGACCCTGTACAAATCACCGACATCGTCGACTGCCCGAAAATCAGACCATTCCCACCCGTCGCCATAATCACCGCATCCGCGCGGAACGACCGAATCTGCATCGTCCGCATGTCCTGCGCCACGATCCCTACGCACTTCCCCCCCTCATCCACCACCGGCGAAAGAAAATCCCAAAACTCGTACTTCGTAATCCGCCCCTCCGCCTCCCACCGCCTGCACTGTTCATCCAGCGCATACAAAAGCTGCTGCCCCGTCGTCGCCCCCGCATAATGCGTCCGCCGAAAAAGCGACCCGCCAAACAACCGCAACGCACGATACCCCTCGCTCGTCCGATTAAACGGAACCCCCATCCGATCCAGCAAATCAATCACCTTCGGCGCCATCCGCGCCATGTCCAACACCGGCGGCTGATTCGCAAGAAAATCCCCGCCCTTGATCGTCTCGTGAAAATGCTCCCACTCCGAATACCCCTGCTGCCGCGCCACATCATTGCACGCATTAATTCCCCCCTGCGCACACACGCTATGCGACCTCTTCACCGGCACCAGCGAAAACAGATCGACCGGAATGCCATCCTCCGCCAGCTTCATCGCCGCCGAAAGACCCGCCAAACCCCCGCCAACCACAATCACACGTTTCTGAAACATTAAAAATAATCCTTAAGTCCAAAACCCTCGCGTGCCGGGCAACTCAAACACCTGCATGGGCGATAGTCATCATGGTGCCCTCTCCGGCCCCTTCATCTCATTCTGATTCTGCGTCACCGTCCCCTGATCCTGTTCATGCGTCGGATTCTCATCCGGCAGCGTATGCGTCGCCGAATCCCAGCGCCCCAAATCTCCCTGAGCCGCCGGCGCGATCGTGAACGCCCCCCATGCGATGGTCCCGACAATCGTCAGCGCGATGCCAAACCCAAGACACACATGTCCCCACCGGCGCTGCGCATTCGCCGTCACCGTCAGCCCCCACGCAATTGCACTCGTCCACAATCCGTTGGCAAAATGAAACGTCGCCGACCAAACCCCCAGCAGATAAAACGCCATCACTAGGACATTCCCCGGACCCCAGGGCTGATCATAATTGAAGAACAAATGAATCCCGCCCACCGTCGATTGAAACGCCTGATTGTGCGCCTTAAACAACCCGCCCCCAGATTCCAAACCACGGAATATGCGTCATTTTATAAATCGCCGCGAATCCCCACTTGTGCAGCGTCGCGATATGAAACGCAATAAACAGCAACAGCACCACCCCCGCCCACCGCTGCAGCGTATACCGCACATTCCCGCCATAGTTGTACTTCGTCGTGTTAAACTTCACCCCTGCCTTCGTAATATAAATCCCGTACAACGCATGGATCAGCAACGGCAGAAAAATCGTCGCAAGCTCAATCAGCCACAACATTGGCTCCAGCGAATGAATCTTGTCCACGTTCTGCTGATAATCCCGCGGCCAAATCCCCGTCGCATTCACCAGCAGATGCGTCGTGATATACCCCCCAAACACCAACCCCGTCAGCGAGTGCAGCCGCCGAATCAAAAAATGCCGCCGGCCAGGCGCCGTGTGATAAGTCGCCGCAGGCACCTTCCCCGCTTCACGAAGTTCCACGGATGTGCCGACAGGCGAGGAGTAAGAGATGGAGGAGGAAGAGGGGGGGGGCGGAGGAGCGAGCGTACTCACGTAAATCCTTTCGGGGGGTTCAGGGAGAAAATCAATACCGAAACCGTCTGACCACGAGCAACCGATTCTAGGAGTTCCCCCCAACCCGAGCAAGCCGCACCCACTCCCCGATCCACCCCCAATCCGGAGTTCACGCTTCAGCGCCCCTATTGCACCTGATTCATCGCAGGATCCGCATCCGGAATAATCGGCGTCATCCGTATCCGCATATTCCCGCCGATCTGACTCCGCTCAATCTGCCGAATCGTCTCCCCCGGTGCCCCAGCCCCGTCATACAAAAATAAATTCGTCTCATCCGTAGGCGAAATATAAAAATCAAATCGCCCGCTCCCGTCCACCCGGTGCGTCCCGTAATTCGCAATATCCGTCGGCCTGCCAATCGAAAATACCGCCGTCGACAGCGGATACCCATCCATCTTCGTCACCACCCCCGCGACATGCGTACACCCGCCCATCCATACCATGCAAACCAGTCCGACGATCACCACTAGAACTCGCATCATTTTCACTCTGGCCAAATCCGCTTCAATGCAATTGCCAACCCCGCAAACGGCGGCAACCGCACCGTCTCTCCGCCACGCCCCGTCACCCCCAACACATAAGCCCCCCCTTTCAACACAAACGACTCCACCATCTCCGCATGCGGGTCCACCAGCCAATAATGCTTCACCCCCGACCGCGCATACAATTCAAATTTCTCCACCCGATCCATCGTCGCGCTCGTGGGACTAATCACCTCAATGCACAAGTCCGGCGCCCCATACACCACATCCCGAATAATGTGCCCCCGCCGCTTCGACACAAACAACAAATCCGACCGCCGTGTCGTGTTCTCAGTGAAGACGGTATCCAAATCCGTCAGCAACCGCCCCAAATCCTCCTTATCGATATATCCTCCCAACACCTTGATCAAATTGACAACCACGGTCGAATGCTCAGACGACGGACTCGGACTCACAATAATTTCTCCATTCACCAACTCCAAATGCACCCCCGGCGGATCCTCCCCCATCATCAAATACTGCGCTGACGTCATCTTCACACTGCTCAACGTCGACATACCACACTCCTCATGACCCGCACCATCATACCCTCTTCTTTCATCATTCATCATTCCTACCGCACCCTTACCAGCATCTCGCGCCGCACATTCAACCGCGGCAAGTGCGGCTCCACATCCAGCAGCCACCGCGACCCATCATTATAATACCCCGCCGTCGGCCTCAACCCCTCGATCTGCTTGCACCACCACCCATTAAACGAATGCATGCAAAGTTCACGCAAATATTTGCAAAGCATGCTCGCCAGCGCTGTCGGAAAAAACGCCGAGTCCCCCTTCTCTCGAAAATGAACCAGCGTCCGCCGCTGCCCCGCTGCACAATCCTCCGTAATCAAATACGTGCTCGCCTTCGCCGACTCCAGCAGCACCCGAAGCCGCGCATCGGGAAAATATTGCAGCAAAACCGCCGTGTAATGGTCCCGCCCCCCTTGCTTGTCAACACCCACCAGCAGCCCCTCATGCCCGAACGTGTTGTGCAAATGGTGAAGATGCGAAAGCGTGACCGATACCAGTGCCGACGCCTTATTGTTCGTTCCCTCAATAAGCCGATTAAAAAGTTTTTCGCTCACCACCGCCGTCCGCATGCACAGCGTCCTGATCTTCGCCCTCGCCATCGCACTCCCAAGCATATTCGCCGAGATGGCAAGATCGCCCGCCTCGGCAAGCCACGGAATAGCCAAATCATGCGGCGTATACCAGGGATGCGCCGCCAGCTCATGATTCGTGCACCCGAAATGTTCAAGCAGCCGCGCCGCCGTCAGCATGCCATGATCGATCACCTGCGTCTCCGGCAACGACCGCAAAAACGCCAGCACCCCGCGCTCCAAAAGCTTCTTCCCATCCGTCAGGCTATGAACGATTTTCGAATCCGTAATGAGTATCCGCCCCTTCTTCACCGGCGACTTTTTCGCCACCGCCCCCTTCAACAGCCGCCATAGGCACGGCGTCTCCGTCCCATCCACCGCCAACGGAACCCCCACAAGCTCAAACGCCGTCGCCGACACCACCAACGGCCCCAGCAAAGGCCCGTACCCCGCTTCATCAATACCCGCAATAATCATTGATTCGCATTCCTTTGCAGTCGTGCCGAATGATAACAAAATCCACCCCACCCCCAAACCCTGTGCGCACAGCCACCACCCTCAAAAAACAATTCTCAAAAAATTCCAAAATCCCAACCCCCTCCTCTCCAACACGTTACGCCACCACCCCCCCACTCCTGTGCGCACAAACTCGGCACCCCCCTTCTATAGGAGGCCACCATGCACCCCATCTTCTTTCAGCATTCAGAATTCAACCTTCAGCCTCCCCCTCCCTCCCCGCGCAAATTACAAAATGATTTGCGCATCTCGACCCCCAAAAAATTCTTCTCTCCCAACCCCCGCATCATCAACCTCTTACAAAAATATTTTCATTCCAACCATTTTGCGCACCTGCGCAAACGCCCCCCGTGCCACAATCAGCCCGCTCCCCACCCCACCGGAGTTCACGCTTCAACGTGTCTCCCCCAAACCAACAAAAAAACAAACTCCAACCCCATCCACACCCCCCCCACCACGCCTCTACCTTCCCCCCCAACGTGCATCCCCCCAACCCTCTCGCTAGAATGATGGGCTCGACACCAACATCCACTCACGAATCACACAACGGAACCCCATGACTGACATCCAAATCCGCAATTTCTGCATCATCGCCCATATCGACCACGGAAAGTCCACCCTGGCCGACCGTTTACTCGAACGCACCGGCGCCATTACGCAGCGCGAGATGGAGTCGCAATTCCTCGACGATATGGACCTCGAACGCGAACGCGGAATCACCATCAAAGCCTCTGCCGTCTCCGTCTTCTACACCCACCCCGGCACCGGCCAGAAATATTTGTACAACCTCATCGACACCCCCGGCCACGTCGATTTCCACTACGAAGTCGCCAAGGCCCTCCAGGCCTGCGAAGGTGCCTTGCTCCTCTGCGACGCCACCCAGGGTGTGCAGGCTCAAACGGTCGCCAATGCCTACGCCGCCATTGAGCAGAATCTCGAAATCATCCCCGTCATCAACAAGATGGACCTCCCCTCCGCACGACCGGACGACGTCGCCGAGGAAATGGAACAGGTCCTCGGCATCGATGCGCCTTCATGCGTCGCAATCTCCGCAAAGACCGGAGCCGGAGTCGACGAACTGCTCCAAAAAATCGCCGAAATCCTCCCGCCTCCCAAGGGATCCAACGATGCCCCGCTCCAGTGCCTCATCTTCGACTCAAAATACGATGATTACCGCGGCGTCATCGTCTACGTGCGCGTCCTCAATGGAACCCTAAAGATCGGCCAAAAAATCCGCATGATCGGTGCCGCGAAACTTTTTATCGTCAGCGATCTCGGCAAGTTCATGCCCAAGCCTACAAAAGTCCCTCACATCGGTGCGGGCGAAGTCGGTTTCCTCGTTGCCAACATCAAGACCATCCAGGACGTCACCATCGGCGACACCATCTGCGACGAAGCACAACCCGCCCCGCCGTCCCCGGCTACCGTCCTCCGAAACAAATGGTCTTCTGCGATTTCTACCCCGGCCAGAATACCGAATACACACAACTTCGCGACGCCTTGGAAAAACTGCGCCTCAACGACAGCAGCTTTACATTTGAACCCGAAACCAGCGACGCACTCGGCTTCGGATTCCGCTGCGGATTCCTCGGCTTGCTCCACATGGAGATCGTGCAGGAACGCCTCGAGCGGGAACACAAGATCGAAGTCATCCAGACCGCCCCGACGGTCCCCTACGAAGTCGTATTGCCCGACGATTCAATCATGACCATCGACTCCGCATCCGAACTGCCCGACCCATCAAAATACAAAGCCATTCGCGAACCGATGATTAAGGCAAATATTATCGTGCCCGCGAAGAATATCGGTGACGTGACCCAACTCTGCGTCGATCGGCGCGGCCTTTACAAGAAGACCGAATTCATCAACGCCGACCGCGTCATCCTCGAATATGAAATCCCCCTCGCCGAAGTCATTTTTGATTTCTTCGACAAGCTCAAAACCGTCACCCAAGGCTACGGCACCCTCGACTACGACCTCATCGGATTCAAGGAAGACGACCTCGTCAAAATGGACATCCTCGTTGCCGGTGACAAGATTGCAGCGCTCTCCCTCATCGTGCATCGCAGCAAGGCCGATCAGCGCGGCCGGGCCATCATCAAGAAACTCAAGCAGGAAATCGACCGCCACCTTTTTGAAGTCGCCCTCCAGGCCGCCATCGGATCGCGAGTCATCGCTCGCGAAACCATCTCCGCTCTCCGCAAAGACGTCACCAGCAAATGCTACGGCGGCGATATCTCCCGCAAACGAAAGCTCCTCGAAAAGCAGAAAGAAGGCAAAAAACGAATGAAACAGGTAGGCCGCGTGGAAATCCCACAGGACGCCTTCATGTCGATCCTCGAGTCGGGCGATTGACCTCTTGTGTATAATGATGGGAAGAAAGGAGCCCCTCTGATGAACTTCTTAAAGCAGGAATTTGATGCAGGGCCCGATGACGTGATTGAGGTCACGTTAGATCATGCCGCGAATGTTCAACTCATGAACGGCGGAAATTTTGATAATTATCGCAATGGCCAGCCTTACCATTATTATGGAGGCTATATCCAGCGATCACCGTTCAGCATTCGTCCCCCCACTTACGGACATTGGTTTCTCGTTATCGACTTGGGGGGAAACGCCGGAACGGTGCGGGCGTCCGCCCGTATCTTGAGTGCGAATACCTTCGGGAGAGTGGGATGAGCCAGCGAGGCATCGAAACTGTTCAGCCTGTCGTGCGAGTTGCTCCTCTCGGAGAATTGCGCGTTTATCTTATTTCTGAGGATGAATTAAATCGGTTGGCGGCGGGGGGACCGGACTCTGTCTTTCTGACATTTGCCACGTTTTTCCTTTCAAGCTTTGCGAGTTTCCTCGTCACCCTTCTAACCACCAGCATTCAAAGTTCACGAGTGTATGACAGCTTTCTGATTGTTTGCGCAATCTCCGGCGTTTCCGCATTGGTCATTGGGACACTTTGGCTGCGCAATCGCGTCTCGTCCCGACAACTCTTAAACGATATCAAACGCAGAATGCCTCCTTCGACAGCCGTTCAAGATGTGACGCCCGCGACGCTTTAATGTCAGTTTTCACACGCTTCACACCACACTGGAGCTTTTCAAATGCTCCCGCTGATCCCAAAACCTCCTATTTCACATCGCCGCAAAGCACTCGCCCTCACGATTGCCGGAGCGGCGGACTTGCTCCAAATTGTGCTTTTTCCGCTCTTCGTTGAAGGCGGCGCATCGCCTTTTGATGATGCCATTGATGTAGTAACCGCGATTCTTCTGACGGCCGTCTGCGGATTCAAATGGCAGTTTGTCCTCGCGTTTTTTATGGAACTGGTGCCGGGGCTCGACTTACTCCCGACCTGGAGTGCGGTGGCACTGCTCATTCCCTCCGCTCCGAATACTATCGAGGTCTACCGCACGGACCGGCCTGCCTCATCCGCGCCGTCGGCGGAATTGCATCCGCCAATCGAAGTGAAGGCAATCGCGGTTCCGCCAGCCGAACCGTCCCCAAAGGAGAAGCCGTGGCCTACTGGCTCCTGAAAACTGAACCAAGCGTTTATTCCTTTGCCGACCTGGTGCGCGATAAAAAACCACCTGGGACGGCGTTACGAATGCTCTCGCCCTGAAGCATATTCGTACCATGACCGTTGGCGATGAACTGCTTATTTACCACACCGGCGATGAGAAACAGGTCGTCGGAACGGCAAAGGTAATCAAGGCGCTTTATGCCGATCCCAAACAGAAGGACGGCAAGCTCGCGGTGGTAGATTTGCAAGCTGGGAAACCATTGAAACGACCGGTCACGCTCGGGGAAATCAAGCAGGATAAGCGATTTGCCGGGTGGGACCTTGTGCGGATTGGACGATTGTCGGTCGTGCCGACCTCGCGGGAGCAATGGGAAGCGGTAATGCAGGTCGCCGGCGTGTAGCCCGCGACCTGACAATTGTGACCGAACGGATACTTCTCCGCCGATAGTAAACTTCATGCGAATTGCCTTTATCACTCATCAATGGCCAGCGCACGCCTCGGCGGCATCGGCGTTTATACGCTCCATTGTGCGCGCGCTCTCGCCGAAGCCGGGCACGAGGCGCACATTGTTACGTTCACGCTTCCCGATGAAATTCGTGCGAGCACCCCGGCAAAGATCATTGTTCACGAAGTTCCGGGGTTTGCGGAGCGCCTTCGCGCGGGGACGATCGCGGGGGCACTTGCCGCGGGAGTACAGGCCGCTGGCGAAGGCGGCTACCGATTGTCTTTGGCGGCATTCTTTGCGACGAAGTGCGGAGGGTTCACGCAGAGACTCCTTTCGATATCGTCGAAGGGCCGGAGTACGAAGGGCTGATGCTGCCGCTGATCGTGTCGCCACTCGCGGGTGATGTTCGGCTGGTGACGCATCTTCATTCAGGGTCCGCGATTGTCCGTGGTGCACAAGAACCGACAGATATCACGGACGCGAATGGTTTACTCTCCGAAGCCATCGAGTGTGCAACGATGCTTGGTGCGGATGCGGTGTGTGCTCCCTCCCACCAAGTGGTGATGGATACGCGAAAGCAGGTACCTCTGGGAGAGGTCGCAATTCTGCCGCTGCCTTTTTTCGCCGAGTTGCGCGAGAGCGTTCCAGCAACCGGGCGGAATATTCTGTACATCGGTCGGCTGGAGATGGTCAAAGGCACCCATCTGCTCCCCCCAGCCGCAAACTATTTTCTTTCGCGTTATCCCGAAGCCCACTTGCGTTTGGCAGGTCCGGACACCGCCGTGAGTCCTGATCCAAAAGTAGTGTCGATGGCGGAATGGATCCGCAAGCGGTTGGATGCTTCGGTCGCTCCCCGGGTGCATTTTCTGGGCGAGCAAAGCCGGGGGCAACTGACAGAGGAATTGCAGCGAGCGGCATTCGTCGTCGTGCCGAGCCTTTTTGACAGTTATTCCTACGTCTGCTGCGAGGCGATGGCGGCAGGGCGGGCGGTCGTCGTGAGCGACAACATTGGCGCGACCGAAGTCGTCGGCGATGCGGGCATCACATTTGAGCGCGGCAACGCTGACGCTCTTGGCCAGGCCATCGAAAAATTATGGAATGACGCGGACCTTCGCGAGAAACTTTCCACAGCGGCATTGCACCGGGCGAGGACCGTGCTTTCTTCAGAACATACGATTGGCCGGCGCATCGGTTTTTACGAACAGCTATGCAAGTCGTCACCCACCCACCACCTAACGGGGTGCCGCACGGGTCGGCTCGCGTCCGTTCCTCCGCACTACATCGCATCGCTTCTAAAAGCCGTGACACAACTCGCTCAGTTCGTGGCGGGCGTGCCGGACCCAAGCACGATCACTCCCGGCATGCGGCTCACGCGCATCATGGACAGTGTCTCAAAAGAAACAGGCAGGCCGACGAGGGTTATTTTGTTTGGCGCGGGTCGCCACACATCGCGGCTGCTCGCGGAATCGCATCTTTGGGAATCCAAGGGCCATGGCGTTGCCGGCATTATTGACGACCATCCCCGATTCCAAAACGGCGGCACGCACCTGGGCCTACCGATTGAATCACGGATGAAGTTTGAAGCACGCACGCCGCTCGCAAATCCCGCGGTGATTGTTCTTAGTTCGGATACTTTTCAGGAACAGTTCTGGCAACAAACCGAGAGCCTTCGATCGCAGGGCGTGCGAGTCTTCAAACTGTACGAAACCACTAAAATATAGCTTTTTCGTGGTTCTTCGCGTCTTCAGGACTTCATGTTGAGCCCCAACGTCTCTCGCCAGAAATTATTTCCCAGGCGTTCCTGCCATCGAGAATCGTCTCGCATCGTTATTCCGCGTAAGAATCCGATACGAAAAGCGAAGCGTTTCAATGGAACATGCATCTGATAGAGCGTCATCAATAGGCGACTCCGGTCATCGCCTCGGCCTAACAATGCCGCGGGCAGGTCGCACCATTCCCGCATTCGTCGATACGTCCACGTATGGCTCGCGAGGTCCATTTCGACCCATCGCCGGAAGTCCGTTGCCATTCCTTCCAAGTCATCGGTGTTGTACAACGCTTTAAAAGCAGCGGGATTGGCGCCGTGCAGAATCGGAGCCATCACGCCCAGCAGTTCCTCGCGATTCAAATAGTGGTCGAAAAGCATGGGGTGGCGATGCGTGACGGAGCATGCAGGGTCGTAAAATACCTGCAGCGCGTTGCCCATGAGGCGAAAACCAAGTTCAAGATCTTCAAAACCCCAGGGACGAAACAGAGGATTAAAGAAACCGATGCGATCCAGGTCGGCATATCGCACGGAAACATTGAGCGTCCACCCGTGGCGGAAATCGTACCACTCTTGAGCCTTCAACTGGTTGTAGAAGAAGATCATGGGCGTTTGTTCTTTGAGGATGTCGAACACCGTCGGTGCCGCGGCCAGCTCATACAATGCCGGCCCCAGCACCATCGAGTTTTGCGGCAATGACATTAAGCGAGAAACGTGCCGCGAGACGAGGTCGGCGGCTGGACGAGTATCCGCATTGCACATCACTAAAACATCGGAGGGGCGGTTGCGCAAGAGAATATTTTTAGCCTCGGCAACGCCGACATGCTTGCCGGAACTTGCTGAGAAAGTGATTGCGGGATTTGGGCTCGACGGCACCGGCGGCGTGGGGACCCCGTCGCCGTAGATGCGGACCTCAAGTGAATCACCGGCGGCTAATTCCTGGTTTGTAAATCCCTCAAGCACCCATGCCAGCGTCGCGGGATCCCTCTGAAAGGAATGATGACCGCAATCCGCATCGAAACACCTCATGATGGAACTCATCAACGTATGCCTCTCACGATATCGGGTCATTCGCGGCGCATCCACCAGTCTTCTCAATGAAGGCGGCGAGTTCTTTCAATGGGCCGGAGGGGGCGGAGGGTTAAACCATTCTGGAGGCAAGGTTTTGCCTCCCCAGACTTGCAGGTGATTCTGTTCGCCGGAGACGCTCTCAGTCTGTCCGTGTTGAGTAAAGGATGTTCGCCATTCGGAGGGATACCAGGTTCCGTTGCCGGTCTTTTCAAACCGCGTGCGAATCGTGTGAATCTCATTTTCGATCCGCGGCGGAGAATTGCCGGCTTCCACCACGGGCTGGTATATCTGCAGCAACGTCTCCACGGGAACATCATTCCTTGCGGGGTCAATCCAATACGTGCTCGCATCTTTTTGCCATTTCATATCGCGGCCGTTCGTCATTTGTTCTGTCCGCAATGCAATGAGCGTCGGACGATCCTTGTCCGCAAGCAGGGAGGCTTTGCCGTCGGCTCCAAATAGTCCGATGGCCTCGCGAGTCCGCCATAGATGACCGGGCAGTGTGTAATGCTTTCGATAGAAACTCGCCTCTTCACCTTGGAGCGTTTTCGGTCCGGGTCCCATATCCGCCCATGCCTTGACGCCATCGCTCACCGCATACTCTGAAGGGGCCCATCCCTTGCCGCCATTCCAGTCCTTGACGGCAGCCAATACGTCATTGAGGGCGGGTGTTGGCCAGCCTGGCGGCAAAGCGGGACGATGGACCGTCACCTTCCCTTGTACATCGGTACGATCGCCGAACAGAAAGCGTTCCATCAGCCAGGCTTTGCCGGCGGTTGCATAGAGCGAAACCGCACCATGGCCCTGTTCCAGTTTTCCATCGTCGCCTTCCTGCGTTTCGGTTTCCACCGCGACGAAATCGCCGAAGCCATTCTGGAATCGCTGCTCCAAACGAGCGAACAATTCGTCGACAGCCTGGGTTGGCCGCGAGTCAAGGACTTTCGCATTTCGCGGGACTCCCACATCATAAATATCGCGAATTTCCGGGTTACCATATGTGTAAGTGCAGGTTTCGATTTTCCCTGCTGTTGTTACCTGAATTTTTTGTATCAGATTGGTCCGGGCATCCGCCCACGTGGTGGCTTGCTGGGGTTGGTCATTCGCCGGGTCGTGGTCCCTGGTCTTTTCCATCTCTGTGGAAGGGATAAGGTCAAAGCGATTAAGGTCACCTTCTCGCGTTTCGCGGATTTTCGCGGTTGCGGAATTTTTCAATTCCTCGGTTATGGTCAATGGCATCTGCTGAACGATTTTTTTCCATTCCACGGCGAAATTGGCGTAGACCTCTCCCATGCGAATTTCGCCGGTTTTGCTGTCGTACTTCACCTCCTCCTTCTCAGCAGGCACGTACATTTCCACCTCCAGAGCGCCATCGGAATGTACTTCGGAAACCCACGCACCGGTTTCGTTGTTGAAGTGTGTTACGCAGTAATTATTGGGGTCTTCTCCGGCGACCGTGTTCCGCGTATGCACCCACCCTTTGTAACTTTTGCTTGTCTGGGCTGCCTGGGTGAGGGCTTCGGCGGCGGTGACAGTTTGGGAGGTTGCGTTCATCACGAGCAGGCCGGCGGTGAGGGCGAGAGCCGCGGCGATTCCACCTGTGGTTACCCATCGCATGATCCTTCTCCTTGTGTATTCGCGCTGGGCCGCGAGCACCAATAGGCGCGTGCGGTCTGCGGGCAGGTTTATTGTGTTCAAGCTGCGAAGTCGTTGGATGATTTGACGTTCATTGAGTTCGTTCAAGGAACACCTCCTTTTCGGCGAGGCGTTCGCGCAGTTGTTTGACGCCGGCGTGGCAGAGTGCGCGAACCTGGTGGGCTGTTTTTCCGAGGATTTCTGCGATGCGGTCGTAGGGTTCGTCCTGCACGTAGCGAAGGATGAAGGCATCGCGCACGGAGTCGCTGAGGTCTTCCGCGGCATCGAGGATGCGGGCGATGTCTTCGGTTTCTTCCGCGGACATTGCTGGGCCTTTGCGAACATCGGCTAGGCCTTCTGTCGGGAGTTCGACACGCCGGTCGCGCTTGAGCGGCGGCGCAGTCCATCGCGAGATTGATAGCCATGCGTCGGGCGTAAGCACCGGGGTGAGTCGCCGCGGCGAAGCCGGTGGAGTGGGTGAGTTTAAGGATGAGGTCCTGCATGAGTTCGTCCGCCATGTCGTTGCGCAGCGTGAGCCGGAGGAGCAGGGTGTGCAGGGCCGGCCCGTGCGATTCGAGAAATATCCACACATGGTTCATTCACGCCTCATTGTCTTAGACGGAGAGGGCGGGGGCGGCGCAAAATGTTTTGGTTCAATCGGAAATGTTTGCAGGCGTGTTGTGGCATGAGTTCACGCTTTTGGCGTGTTTTCTTGTGGAACGAGATGTATTGGACGCATTGAAGACACTCTGAAGCGTGAACTCCGAATGTGGGGGGGAGGAGAGAGCGGCAGTAACTATTGCGTGGGTCACATCGGGTTTCCCGCCAAACGTGATCAACACTACAATTCTCAAGAGATGCCGCCTCACCATGGACCGACCCATGTTGCATATCAATGCCTCTTCTGTTTCGCTCGCTTTCGATCTGGCCCGGCAGCATTTTGAGCTTCACCATTTTGATGAAGCGGAAAGTATTTGTCAGCAGATTTTAGATTTTGATCCGGAGTATTCTTCGGCGCTGCATCTGATGGGGGTGTTGGCGCGGCACGCGGGCGCGGGGCGGAGGCGGTGGAATTGCTGGGGCGGGTGGTGGGGCTGGAGTCGGAGTCGGCTGAGGCATTTTATGATTACGCGCACGCACTGCAGGCGATGGGGAATTTTGCCGGGGCGATTGAGGTTTATCGGCGGGCTATTGCGTTGCGAGAACATTTTGCGGAAGCGTGGGATGGGTTGGGAAATGCGCTGTCGAGTTCGGGGCGGATTGACGAGGCGATTGAGGCTTACACGGCGGCGATCGCGGCACGGCCAGCGTTTGTGCAAGCGTGGAATAACCTGGGGAATGTGTTGCTGGAGAAGGGAAATCGTGAGAAGGCCATCGATGCATATCGGCAGGCGATTGCGCTGATGCCGTCGCTTTATCAGGGGCACCTGGGGTTGGGGGCGGCGCTACTTTCGGCGGGGCGAATCAATGAGGCGATTGATACTTTGCAATGCGCAATCGCGCTGCGGCCGGATTTGCCAGAGGCGTATAACAATCTGGCCAGCGCGTTGACGGAGTCGGGGGACCTTGAGGCGGCAGTCGCGGCTTGCCGTAGTGCGATTGAACTGCGGGCGGATTATCCGGAAGTGCATAGTAATCTGGGCAATGCGCTGCGGAAGCAGGACAAGATTGATGAGGCGGTCGCGGCTTATCGGCATGCGATAGCGCTGCGCCCGGAGTACCCGGAGGCGTTGAGTAATCTCGCCGCGGCGCTGATTGATCGGTCGGAGTTTGACGAGGCGCTGACGTTGTTTCGGCGGGCGTTGGAAATTAAGCCGGATTTTGCGGCGGCTCATAATTTATTGTTCTGTATGCAGTTTTTGCCGGCGGATGATCCGGAAGTGATCTATCGGGAGCATGCGAAGTGGAACGAGCGGTGGGCGGTGCCGTTGCGGGATAAGATGCCGGCGGCGGCGAATGATCGTTCGCCGGAGCGGCGGCTTCGGGTGGGGTATGTGGCTCCGGATTTTCGCAATCATTGTCAGTCGTTTTTTACTGTGCCGTTGTTGTCGGCGCATGATCACGCGAAGTTTGAGATATTTTGCTATGCCGACGTTGCGTGTCCGGATGTCGTGACGGAGCAGTTGCGGGGTTATGCGGATGTGTGGCGGGAGACGACGGGGATGTCGGATGCGGATTTGGCGTCGCTGGTGCGTGCGGATCAGATCGACATTCTTGTGGATTTGACGATGCACATGGCGAAGGGCCGGCCCGGCGTTTTTGCGCGGAAGCCGGCACCGGTGCAGGTGACCTGGCTGGCGTATCCGGGGACGACCGGGCTGACGGCGATCGACTATCGGCTGACGGATCCGTATCTCGATCCGGTTGAACCGCAGGGCGAGCGGGATGCGTACTACGCGGAGAAATCGATTCGGCTGCCGGATACGTTTTGGTGCTACGATCCGCTGCTGGACGAGCCTTTGAGTTGGGCCGCTTCCGGCGATTAGAAATGGGCACGTTACCTTTGGGTGCTTGAATAATTTTGCCAAGGTCAACGACCGCGGTCTTGACGCTTTGGGCGCGCATCCTCGCAGCCGTCCCGGACTCGCGAATGATTATCCTGGCGCCGCTGGGAAAATTTCGTGATCATTTGATTGATAAGTTGGCCGTGGATCCAGGGCGGATTGAATTTGTCGAACGGCGGCCCCGGCTGAAGTATCTGGAGTTATATCATTCGATTGATTTGTGCCTGGATACGTTTCCGTACAATGGGCATACGACGAGTTTGGATGCGCTGTGGATGGGGGTGCCGGTGGTGAGTTTGTGCGGGCGGACGGCGGTGGCGCGGGCGGGGTTTAGCCAGATGTCGAATTTGGGGATGTTGGAGTTTGTGGCGGGGACGGCGGAGGAGTATGTGGGGATTGCGCGGCAGGTTGCGGGAGACTCTCGGCGGCTGGCGGCGGTTCGCGCTTCGCTTCGGGGGAAGATGCGTCGGTCGCCTCTCATGGACAATCAGCATTTCGCGCGGCATCGAAAATGTCTATCGCGCAGTATGGTTGAATTGGTGCAATGGAAAGATGCCGAAGGCACTCACATCACGGAAGGCGCTTGCCTAAAGTTTATTTCGCGCCTCGCTCTCCTTGCCACCACATATCCTGCCCGCCAGCGCACAAAAAAAGCCATCACCGCAAATGCCGGCCACAGCCATAAAATGGGGACAGCAAGGGAACGCGCCCCTGCGCATCTCTTCTTCCGGTCCGGCCCATCTCAAACGTGGCGGCTCGATTCCGCAGCGTTCCCATAAACTGCGTCCGTCGTTCCACCCTACGCTCAGTACTTCCCCCGGTCCATAATACTCGAGCAACGATCCGTCATATTCCCGGCCCGCGAAACCGTCACCGGGAGCAAGCGGCCATTCGCTGGCATTATAGATGAAGTTGTTTCGCATCTCGCGATCGCCGCCACAATAGAGGACAGCCTTTCCATCGGAAAGTTCCGCGACGCACGCCGAAAAATAAATCCGCGTGAACAAGCAAAGGCTCGCCGCATTGAGAACAAGAAGTAGGCCGCAGGGCAGCCAGCGTTTCCAACGGAACGAGTGTGTTGGTTTTGCGTAATAAAAAATCGGTGATGGTTCGGACATCAGAGCCTCATCGACCTACGAGGGAACCCACAAGTAAATTTTTGCAAGGTGCGCCACGAACGGCAAAAATGAAGATGGCCATCCTTTCGGATGGCCATCGACATAAATCTGGCACTCACCTACTCTCGCACAGTTGGGCACTACCATCGGCCGTCAGAGCTTCACGGTGCTGTTCGGAATGGGAAGCGGTGTTACCCCTGACGTATAGGCACCAGAAAACCGGGGACGATCATGTCTGATCGAACCCAGAAGATTGGATGGGGCTCGTGGGATTTCCACGAGGGACGTATTTACTTGTAAAACCTCGAGCGTGGCTTAAAAAAGCCGGGCCTTTGGCCTATGAAGATTGCGTGATGGGCAGACGAAGTTCACATTCCGCTGATGGTTATGAGCACACGTTTAGTTACTCATTGGTAGCACTTGAAACACACCTTGGACTCGGAGGTCGTTTTTCAGAATTCAGATTTAAAAATTGAGAATCCTGGAAACGGTCCGTGATCAAAGTGGTCAAGCCAGTCGCCTGTTAGTACCGGTCTGCTGAACACATTACTGTGCTTACACATCCGGCCTATCAACCAGCTAGTCTAGCTGGAGGCTGGTGGGGATTACTCATCTTGAGGGAGGTTTCACGCTTAGATGCTTTCAGCGTTTATCCTGTCCGGACATAGCTACTCTACTATGGCCCGAGCGGGCCAATAGATATACCAGGGGTCCGTCCAACCTAATCCTCTCGTACTAGGGTTGAGTCCTCTTCAATAATCCTGCCGCCCACGGCAGATAGGGACCGACCTGGCTCACGCCGGTCTGAACCCAGCTCGCGTACCGCTTTAATTGGCGAACAGCCAAACCCTTGGGACCGCCTTCAGCCCCAGGATGCGATGGGCCGACATCGAGGTGCCAAACCGCGCCGCCGCTATGGACGCTCGGCGCGATCAGCCTGTTATCCCCAGAGTACCTTATATCTGTTGAGCGATGACCCGTCCATTAGGAATCACCGGATCACTTGGTCCTGCTTTCGCATCTGCTTGTCATATCCGACTCGCAGTTAAGCTGGCTTATGGCCATGCCCTTACAGTGTGATTTCCAAACACACTAAGCCAACCTTAGAACTCCTCCGTTACAATTTGGGAGGAGACCGCCCCAGTCAAACTGCCCACCTAACAGTGTCTCCCGACCGGATTCACGGTTCGGGGTTAGATCTCAAATGTAATAAGGGTGGTATTTCACCGGTGACTCCCTCAAGGCCGAAACCTTGAGATCAACGCCTCCCACCTATGCTACGCATACAACAACTGGGATCACTATCAGGCTACAGTAAAGGTTCATGGGGTCTTTCCGTCTTGCCGCGGGACTGTGGTATCTTCACCACAACTCCAATTTCACCGAGTCTCCCTTTGAGACACTGGACCAGTGATTACGCCATTCATGCGCGTCAGAACTTACCTGACAAGGAATTTCGCTACCTTAGGACCGTCATAGTTACGGCCGCCTTTTATCGGGGCTTCGGTCGCCAGCTGCACCTTGCGGTTGACCGGCTTCTTTAACCTTCCGACAGCGGGCAGGCGTCAGACTGTATACGTAAGCTTGCGCTTTAGCACAGTCCTGTGTTTTTGATAAACAGTTCCCAGTCCCTTTTCTCTGCGGCCCTTCGTAAGAAGGGCACCCCTTATCCCGAAGTTACGGGGGAAAATTGCCTAGTTCCTTAAAGGGAGTTGTCTCGAGCGCCTGAGGCTATTCGCCTCGTCTACCTGTGTCAGTTTGTGGTACGGGCACACGAATTGTGATGCACGGTTTTTCTCGGCTGTTTCGTTCCTGGCTTCAGCATCAAAGCGGCCTCGCCCTTGCGGGACCCCCACGTCTAGTCGGGGGACCAAGTCTAAAACAGCGTCGCGTACATGTAAACCTATCGTGCGGTGCAGGAATATTAACCTGCTGTCCATCGACTACGCCTTTCGGCCTCGCCTAAGGACCCGACTAACCCTGGGCGGATTTACCTTCCCCAGGAAACCTCAGACTTACGGCGTGCTAGATTTTCACTAGCATTATCGTTACTCATGCCGACATACGCACTAGTTAACGCTCCAGCCGTCCTTCCGGTCGACCTTCGCTGCGGTTAACTACGCTCCTCTACCGCTTGAACTTATTGCTAAGTTCAAACCCGCGTCTTCGGTGTACCACTTATTCCCGATCATTTACGGCGCTTTACTTCTCGGCCAGTAAGCTTTTACGCACTTTTTAAATGGTGGCTGCTTCTAAGCCAACATCCTGGCTGTCTCGGAAATAAAACTTCCTCATTAACTAAGTGATACTTTGGGACCTTAGACGGCGATCAGGGTTGTTTCCCTTTTGACCTAGGAGGTTATCCCCCCAGGTCTTTCTCCCGTGGAACATTGACCGGTATTCGGAGTTTGATTGAAGCAGGCAGCCTTGCGGGCCCCTGTCTTCATTCAGTAGCTCTACCCCCGATCAACTATATTACACGAGGCTACCCCAAAAGGTATTTCGAGGAGTACCAGATATCTCCACGTTTGATTAGACTTTTACTCCTCCCCACAGGTCACGACAGACCTTTTCAACGGTCACGTCTAGCGGACCTCCCGAAACTGTTAAGTTTCGTTCATCCTGCCCATGGGTAGATCACGTGGTTTCGGGTCTATCAACTGCGACTTAACGGCCTATTCAGCCTCGGTTTCCCTTCGCCTGCAGTCCTTAAGACCTTAGGCTTGCCACAATCGATAACTCGTCGGCCCATTATGCAAAAGGTACCCGGTCAGCCCACCCTTACGGGATCCGGCCTTCCAGTGATTGTAGGTACACGGGTTCAGGTTCTTTGAACTCTTCTAATAGAAGTTCTTTTCAACGTTCAATCGCCCTACTGGTTCGCTATCGGTCATACAGGAGTATTTAGCCTTGGGCGATGGTCCGCCCGGATTCATGCCAGATTTCACGAGTCTGGCATTACTCTGGTACCTCTAGAGGTTTTGCAATTTTCGCCTACGGGACTATCACCCGCTATGGTCAGACTTTCCAGACTGTTCGGCTAATCGCTCGACTCTCACATTGAGGCCCGCAACCCCGGGATTACTCCCGGTTTGGGCTCTTCCGCGTTCGCTCGCCACTACTGACGGAATCGATTTCTCTTTCTGTTCCTGCAGGTACGTGAGATGTTTCAGTTCCCTGCGTTCGCTCGCACTGGCTTATGCATTCGGCCAGCCGTAAAATGCGTTGCCGCATTCAGATATCTCCGGATCACAGTTTGTTTGCCAACTCCCCGGAGCATTTCGGAGGCTACACCGTCTTTCTTCGCCTCTGTATGCCAAGTCATCCACCGTGTACCCTTAGTAGCTTGACCACATTGACCATGGACCGGTCCACCCACATACCCGTGAAGGCCTGTGAGAATCGTCATCTTTCGCCTGGTACAGCGTCCAATGAAAGTCCAAGGTCTGGTCTCTACCTTAGAGTAACTATCCGCTTCAAAATGGGTTAATGAAGCGGCTTGTAAACTTGCGCTCTTAACTATCAACTTCATGTTCAATTGCTTGAACACTGGTTTTTTTGGTGAAATGTGGAATTCGTAAACGGCGTATCGCCATACCTCCCGACCCTCCTGGTAGAAAAGTCAAAAGTTCGGCGGATAGCCTACTACCACATCACGCAATCTTCACTTGTCAAAGAGCCCAGAAACCAGCGAGACAGATTCCTCTGAGTCGTTGGCACTTTTTTAGTAGCTCTCGCCAGTAAAAAGGTGCGAAAAACTCATGCCTCTTGTCGAGGTCTTTTTATTCACTCGCCGGTTTCGTCTCACCGGTAAGCTGCCTTGTCAGGGGGAGCAATTCGGTGGGACTTACGGGTTCGTTACTTGTAGGAGGCTGCTGGGCAACCGGGAACTCCTGTCGTTGATTTAACCGCTAAACTTATCGTCTTTCGGCCATCGAGTTCAACACTTTACTGCATTGTTTCGGCAGTGTCAACTGGTCGTTTTCACTTTTTATTTCGGCGATTTCTCGCCGGGGAGGGACCATATTAGCGGTTGTCCCGTTATTGTCAACGGCGCGGGGGGAAATTTGTCCAAAATCTATCGCACCCGGCCAGTCTGGCGGCGAACGGGCTTTGCTTTCTTCACGTTTTTGGTTCTGGCGTATCAGGTTATCGGTCGGTTACACTACGAAAATTGGGAATTAATTTTCGCAGCAAATGACCGCTAGAGGCGTTCTTCTGGAACATGTGTCGGTGACGAGCCAATGGGAAGGAGTGACCGATGGCAAAGGTATTAGAATTTTCGCGAGGGCGATCTCGGCCCATCCGTGCGTTTACCCTGATCGAATTACTGGTCGTGGTCTCCATCATTGCGCTCCTGATCGCGATTCTTTTGCCAGCGCTCGGCAAGGCGAAAATGCAGGCCAGTAAGGTCGTTTGCGGAACGCGAATCAAAGGATTGGGCAACGCGACGGCGACGTATTTAACGGAATATGACAATACCTTCCCGATTAATGGGCTTGAAATTCCGAAAGCGGGGGTGCCAGATATGTATTTAACGCCGACTCCCAATGCCAAGTTCACGAACGCGCAAGTCATGAATATGCAGCAGTGGCGGCTGGAGTATGGGGCATTGTGGCCGATCATGGGTGGAACGGAGCCGACGTCGGCACCGGGCACGTTGCCGCTTCCGCAGGCGGCTCTTGCGAAGGCCTACTTGTGTCCTGATGACACGCTCGCAAGGAGCGGTACTAATTCCAATTTCCCATTGTTGATGCAGGTGAACGCGGGCGTTTCAAAAGTGGTGCCTGGGCCGGGGAGTCCGGGGTATTGGAGTTACTCCGTGAATTCTGTGCTCAACAGCCTGGGGCGGTTCCGCAATTATTTGCACACAGGGTTATCGTGGGCGGATCCGATCAAGGGGTCCGTGATTCAGAATCCGAGCAGCTTTATTTTTTTCGTGGAGGAAGATCAGGCGTCGCCGTTCAATGATGAATGTTTTGACGCGCCGGCTTTTGGCGGCGGTGATCGGATTACCAATCGGCACAATAACGGGGGGAATCTGGGGTTTGGGGATAACCATGTGGAATGGGTGAGCGAGGTGGCGTTCGATCAGGGAGGGGGGAATCCAGCGGGGTCGACGCCGTATCAGGCGATGCAGTCACCGTGGACGAGTTCATTTTTTCCGGATGGCGGGGGATTTGCGACGCCGCCGTGAGGGGGGAGCGTGGGGAGGGCGGGGCTGATGTTGAGGCGATGTGCCCGCGTCGCTGAGGCGACGGGCGTCATTTTTTTGAACGATGGAATTAGTCGCTGGCCGCGGAAGGGGCGTGACCGCCGCAGCCGGCGTTGTTTTGGCCGTGGTAGTCTTCGGGTTCGGTGACGACGTTGAGGGAGATGGATTTGGTGGTCGTGGCAGCAGTGCCCAGGCCGTTCCAGCCGGTGGCTTTGTAGGCGGCGGCTTGGTCGGGGGTAATTTTATGCTGACGCGGGGCGAAGGTTCCTTTGGGGTGTGGTGTTCGGTCGGGGGCGTTGGGGCCGTCATGGCGCTTTAATACTTTGTAATATTGGTTGCGTTGCGCGGGGGTCCATCCGGCGTCGCGGATGAGGCGGCAGATCATGGCTTCGTCGAGGCGGTAGGACGTGCCGGCGGAGCTGACGACGTTTTCTTCCATCATCACGCTGCCCATGTCGTTGGCGCCGAAGAAGAGAGCAAGCTCGCCGATCTTTGGGCCCATCGTGACCCAACTGCTTTGCAGGTTCTTGATGTTGTCGAAGTAGAGGCGGGAAAGGGCGAGCATGCGGAGATACTCGTTGGCGTCGGCGAGGCGCACGGTGCGGCCATTATCGAATTGAAAGGGAATGCCCGCATCCGGATTCCATTTGCGTTTGCGGTCGAGGGGGGTGTTGTCGGGCTGATAGGTCCAGTGGATGAAGGCGGTGTAATTGGCGGGTGCGTTGGCGAGTGCCCAGTCCTGGCGGTCGCGGACACGGGACATGTGGTCGATGCGGTCGGAGATGTCTTCGATGTGGCCGATGAGCATGGTGACGGAGGTGTGCATGCCGAGTTTGTGCGCTTCGGTCATGACGTCGAGCCATTCGTCGCCAGTGCATTTGCCGGGGCCAATGCGGGAGCGGACTCGCTCGGCGAAGATTTCACCTCCCCCACCGGGAACGGTAGCGAGGCCGGCATCTTTGAAGCGTTTGAGGATTTCGCTGACGGGCATTTTGAAGAAACGGGAGAATTCGATGAACTCGGGCGGTGAGAAGGCGTGGATGTGAATGGTGGGAAATTTTTCGCGGATACCTCGGAGGAGATTTTCGTAATAGGTGATGGGGAGGTCGGGGTTCATGCCGCCCTGCATGAGGATTTGTGTGCCGCCGATGGCGACGAGTTCTTCGCACTTTTTGTAGATGGTGTCGTAGTCGAGGGTGTAGGCGTCGGGAGCGGTTTTGTCGTTGCGTTTGAAGGCGCAGAAGGTGCAGCGGGCGGTGCAGATGTTGGTGTAGTTGATGTTGCGGTCGATGACGTACGTGCGGTAGTCCTCGGGGTGGAGTCGGTTGAGGACCTGGAAGGCCCAGCGGCCGAGGGTGGTGAGGGAGGCGTCGTTATAGAGTTCGAGGAGTTGTGGGTTCGTGAGGCGGGCGGTGCCTTCGAGGATGGGGTGGATGTTGAAGGAGGGGCGGTAGGTTTGGCCGCGCGTGATCGAGGTGGAAGGGGACATGGGCGGGTCGATGGAAAGCGTCATGGGGCTTTGCCTGTTTTGAGATTATTGGAAGCGGGATAATTGTAGCAGGGTCGAGAAGCGAGAAAAAGGTGCGGGGATTTTGCGGTTGTGCGTTTTGGCGTTTGACAAAAGCGGAGAACCACGACGGGCACGGCGGCACGACGTGGGGGAAGTGTGTCTTTTCGCGAAAACAAGCTGGGTTTATGTCGTGCCGTCGTGCAGTTGTGATGCGGAGGTTTTCTGCGATCGGAGGGCGATGATGATGAGGGCGGCGAAGACGAGTAATGTGCCCAGGGGGGCGATGCCCCAGCTTTGGACGGTTCGGGCGATGGGGAACCAGCCGACGATTTGGCTGGCGACGATGAGGCCATAACCGCCGAGGCCGAGGAGCCAGGCGGTGCGGGCGAGTCCGGTGGAGGCACAGGCGAGAACGAGCCAGGCGGCGGTGGGGGCGATGAGGATGATAGTGCTGCCTTCCGTGGCGGGGCCGAAGAGGAGCATCCAGGAGCAGGCAAGGCCGAAGAGCAGGAGGAGCAGTTCTCGTTTTGGCAGACGCGGACGCATATACAGGCAGAGGGCGGCGACGAAGAGTGCGGAGGCGGCCTGAAGGGAGGCGTAGAGCAGCGCGGGCGGCGGGCCGAAGCAGCGGCGAAGTAAAAGGCGAAAGTCGGTGGGGGCGAGATCGATCCTCAGGAGTTCACGGTGATCGGTTCGCAGGGCGTGAATCCATTCGTGATAACGCGCTGAGAACATAATCGGGATTGCGCAGGAGGAATGACGCAAGGAGGAGGACGATGGAAACGATCAACAAACGCAGCGCGATGCGGCGCGGGAAGAGGGCGAGAAGGAGTAATCCGATAGCGGCGGGGTAGACCTTAAGCGCGGCGGCGAGAACGACGAAGACGCAGGCGAGCGTCCATGCTTCCGTCGCGGCGGCGCACACGGTGGCCATCAGCAGCGCGATGAGCAGCGGGTTTACCTGGCCGTTGTTGATGCTGGCAGCGGCAATGGGGATGACGAGGAGGAACAGAGCCGCGATGCGATCACGATCCAGCGTCGGCGGGAGAATCAAGCGGACCCACCATGCGAGTGCAAGGAGAAATGCGGCGATGCTGATGACTCGCCACAACACCGCGCCGAGGGAGTCGGGCAGAATCGCGAGCGGGACAAACGCGGCGGCGACGGGCGGGCTGTAGCGAAAGTCGATCCCGCCGGCGTAGAGGTCTCGACCGGCGATCCAGTTGTGCGCGGCGCGAGTGTAAACGGGATAGACGGTGCGTTTGTCGGGGGCGTGGCCCACGCGGATGCAGACGGCGAGGGTGAGGATGCTCCACGCGATGATCGCGGCGAGTTGGAGGAGGGAAAGTTTTTGCGGTCGCTGCAGCATGTGTCACCAGGGTAGAGTCGAGAATAGTTTTGCGTAAGAGATAGCCTTGCAGAGGGAATAGCCTTGCGTGGAAACGCAAGGCCGAGCGGGTAAAAGGGAATGATCGCATTCTCTTTGTCGAAGCCTTGCGTTTCCACGCAAGGCTATTTTGGCGGCGTTTTCATGCAAGGCTATGGGGTGGGTTTGGTGATGGGGGGTTCCTTGTTCGCGGCGAGGAGGGTGTCGAGTTCGCGGAGGTAGGCGAAGGTGTAGATGCCGGTGGAGTGGCCGTCGGACCAGTCGATGCGGAGAGCGTAGTTGCCGACGAGTTCGGCACCGCGCGCGGTGATGGGGCCGTCATAGGTGGTTTGGACGATGGGGAGGCGTGTGCGGCCGAGGAGGTCGCGTTCGCCCTGACATCCGGCGCAGGGGCAGTATTTGCGGAGCATGCGGAGGGGGAGGGACGAGGCGTGGCCGTCGCCCCAGGTAATGTCGAGGGATTCGGTTTTCTTGAGGTGGAGGTTGGTGGGGGTGATGGGGTCGGACATGGGAGGATTGTAGGGGGAGTGGTTGAGTAGTTAAATGGTGAAGTGATTAAAATAGATGCGAGAGCACAAACGAGGTTTTGTGGTTTGCGTTTTACGGGCCCGTCGGTGTCTCGAGGATTTTTTGTTTTGGGGCGAGTGCTTCTTTTGGGGAGAGGCGTCCGGTGGAGAGGACGAGGAGGCGGTAGGTGAGGAGTTGGGCCGGGGTGCCGTGTTTGGCGAAGTAGCGGAGGAGGCCGCGGGCAGCGTAGCGGCGGATGGTGGCGGACGGGGAGCGAGAGGCTGCTGGAGAAAGGTGGGTGACGGCGACATCGCGCTTTAAAAGGGTGCGAAGACCGAGAGCGGCGAGGCGGCGTTGGAAATCGACTTCTTCGACGTAGAGGAAGAATTTTTCGTCGAATCCGGCAACGGCGTTCCAGTGCTCGCGGCGGATGAGGAGGCAGGCACCGGTGGCCCAGTCATACATGTTGTTCTGGGGATTCAGGAGATACTTTCGTTCCGCGCGGTCGGAACTGGTCGCGAATCATGCCGCTCAGGGTGGGGAATTTTCCGACGGAGTGCTGGAGGGAGTGGTCCTCGTTACGGAGGGTGGGGACAATGCAACCGGTGCCGGCGGGCGGATGGGTCGTGAGGGGGGCAAGGAAGTCGGATTCAAAATTGGCCGGGAATGTGAGGTCGGGGTTACACATGAGGAGCCAGGGAGCGGCGGAGAGCGCGGTGGCGCGGTTGGCGGCGGCACCGAAACCGATGTTGCCGCAATCGAGGATTTTTGCGGAGGGGGCGAGGGAGGAGACGAGTTCGCGGGTGTTATCGCTAGAGCCAGAGTCGGCGATGAGGATTTCGTGGGGTAGAGTAGTGACTGCATCATGCCAGGTTTTGAAGAATGCGGGGAGCCAGCGAGCGCTGTTGTGCGTGACGATGATGAGAGTGAAGGTTGGGGACATGTGGGGGATGATAAATGCGGGGTGGGGAATGTGAAACGTTAACATACAAATGAGAGTGGTTTTGAGAAGAGGCACGGTGCCCACGCCGCTGCGGCGGCGGGCGTCGGGGAGAGGGAGGGGGGGGGAGTTCAGGGAAATCAGGAGGCAAGGGAGCGGAGGAGTTGTTCTGCATTGGCGATGTCGCCGGTCCATGAGAGCGATTGAAGGATCGAGTGTTGGCGCACCGTGAAGGCGAAGGGTTCAGTGGGTTGGATTGCGGCGAGGTCCAGTTGGGTAAGGACTGCGCTCATGAGGGAGTCGAGGCGCTCGCTGGCTTTTGCGGAGATGTGGAGAAGGGTCGGGTGGTGCGATTGGAGGAGCGCGGAGCCGATTTGGCCGGCGTCGGATTTGTTGGATGCGACGAGGAGGCGGGTAGGGTCGAAGGCATCGAGGAGGTGGAGTTCATCGGGGGTGGCGCGCCGTGAGCCATCGAAGAGGAGGAGGACGATGTCGGCGAGGGCGGCTTGGTGATGGGTGCGGGCGATGGAGGCGTTTTCCAATTCGTCTTGCGAGTCGCGGATGCCTGCGGTGTCGACGAGGAGGATGGGAACGTGGATGTCGTTGTGGGTGAAGGTGGCGAGAGCGTCGACCCAGTCGCGCGTGGTGCCGGGGGTGTCGGAAGTGATGGCGACGGAGCGGCCGAGGAGAGTGTTGGCGAGGGTGCTTTTTCCTGCGTTGGGAGGGCCGACGATGGCGAGGCGAGCCGGACGACGGAGTTTCAGCAGGGCTGCAGAACGTTCCAGGAGCCATTGTGTTGCGGAGTGGAGGCGCCAGAGGTCCTCCGGGGATTTTTGCGGGAGCCAATCTTGCCAGCGACTCGCCCATGCGGCGAGGCCTTCTTCGGCTTGCGCGGCGATGAGGCGAGCGGCGGTCATGGTTTGGGCGGTGGGGAGGGTGGTCGTGACTTCTGCGTGAAGTGCGGGACCAAAGAAGTTTTGGCGGGATGCCTCGTCAATGGATGTTCTTGCCGCGCCGGCATATTCGAGAGCCTCAAGGAGGGCATTCACGACCGCGACGCCGCCGTGAATGTGGAGTTCATAGTGGTGCGGGGCGATGCAGACAATGATGGAATCATCGAGAGCGGTTTGCGTTCGGGGATCCAGAAGCATCGCGCGGAACGATTTTCCAGTTTGCATCTCGCTGATTTTTTTTGGGCCTGCGACGCGTTGAACAATTGATTGCGCAGCGTCTCCAGCGACGGCGACGACGGCAATCGCGCCCATGCCCGGCCCAGTGAGTTGTACGGCGATCGTTTTCATGCGCGGAATGTTAACCGAGTTCAAGGTATTCGATGGGACGGCGAATCGTGAGGATGCCGAGCGTTGCGGCGAGTTTGAAAAATTGGGCGAGACCTTGCCGGTCGCGCGGCGTGACTTTGTAGCGCAGATATTCCGTGAAATAGCGGCGGGCGAGATCGCGCGGCCATCCGTGATCGGCACAGTGACGATCGAGCAGCTCGTCGGTCATGGCCGACCCGCGTTGCTGAGCGTCGGCAAGAAGGCGGGCCAGATCGGTGCTGATTTTGTCTTTGCGCATCATCCACATTGCGAATACGAAGGGAAGACCGGTGAGGTGTTTCCATTCTTCACCAAGATCAAGCTGGTAGGGGTAATCGCGAGGATCCGGGGCGGCGTTCACGACCTTGTCGCCGATGAGGAGCATCGTCTCCGGGGTGACTTTTGCAGCATTTGCGTGATCGGTTTTGAAAGGCTCGACGGCGGGTGTAATACCGTAGCGTTCGCGCAAGAGCACTTGGGCGAGCATGATGCTGGTGTGGCTGTCGGTGTCACCATGGAGCGTTTTGATTTGAGAAGGGGGAACTTTTGAAAAGATTCGGACGGTCAGGGTGGGGCCGTCGCAACCGATCATGCCGGCGGGGATAAGGAGGAGGTCATGGGTGGAAAATTGAAAATCGACGGCACTGAGGAGGGCCGCGGACACTGCACCGTCTTCGATGAGGTCGAGCAGCTTTGAGGGGACCGCGAATTGGACTTGGACATTATCGCGGCCGACGAGGGGGTCGATGAGAGGCTTGGAGTTAAGAAAAGAAACGCAAGCGATATGGTGTGTGGGCGAGAGGGGTTCAGGCGAATGTCGCGGGCCGATGGCGGGGGTTTGCATGGGAACTCTTTTCGAGCTGGGAGAGGAAAATTTTAGGCGGGTTTGTTCCGCGTGTCACTCCGAGGCACAAAATTCGCTTCGGGGGGAGGTCGTTGCGTGCGGTTACCGCCAAAAAGCCGGCGGTTTTATTCCCTCGCCCATTTGCAGTGAAGTGTCTACCATCATTCACGTGGGATAAGAGTTTTTGTTGGGAGAGATGCAATGACAACGAGTGTTCAAAACGATGCGACAGTTCCACCCGCACCTCGCAAGCGGCGGGGACGATGGTGGAAAATCTTGCTCGGCGCGGTGGCGGTATTGCTGATTTTGGTGCTGCTTGCACGACGTTGCTATCGACCGGTGTGGGAAAAAGCTTTTTACTGTCAAAGGTCAATGAGCGAATCGCCGGCAGCGTGGAGGCGGATAGCATCTCCGTCGGCTGGTTCTCGGGCGCATTGGCGCAATCTGACGGTGAAGGACCCGGAGGGGAAAGTCATACTGAATATTCCGAGCGCGGACACTGGGTTCAGCCTTTTGAATGCGCTGAGCGGTTCGGTGCGGCACTTGAATCTCGTGCTGCGCGGAGAGTGCCGCCATCGTATCGAATGCGGATGGCACGAATAATCTTTCTCGAGCGTTTGCCGGCAAGACCGCGGCACCGGCGGCTCCGCCTTCATCCGCAGCACCAGGCGAAACATCGCTGCCGAAAAAAACCAGCGTTTCCGAAATGATCGCGACGCTCGATATTCAAATTCATCACATCACCTGCGAGAGCCCCAATGCGCCCGCGTTGTCGATTGATGACACGACGATCAAGGGAAATATCGACACTGTGGGCGGTGCGACACAATTGACGATTGGGGCGATTGCCAAATCCGGAAATGGCAAGCCTGCCACAATCTCAGCGAATGTCACTGGGAATTTTTTCTCGAACGGTGCCGTGAAGCCGTTGGGTGAAATCACCGGCAACGGAGAGGCAGGGATCCAGTCGCTGGATCTTGCCGCAGCGACGCCATTGCTTGCGGCGGCGGGCCTGAAATTGCAGTTGGCCGGCACGATGGAAGCGACGGCGAAGCTGGACCAAACCGGCGGCAAGCCTTCGGTGAATGCGGCAATCAAAATCGCTCAATTCACCGCCACTGGCGCGGCATTTGAGGGCGATACGCTGAAGCGCGATCAGGCGACTTTGAACCTTCAGGCGACACTTGCCGGCGAGACCGTGGACGTCCAACAACTCGCCTTCGACACGCAGGGAGTTTCCGTGAAGGTCAATGGCAGCGTCAAAACGAGTGAAGCCGGAGGTGCCCCAGCGGAGCCGGTGACGATCGCGGCGGTCGTCGATGTGACCCACCTGAAAAAGCAGTTGCCTCACTTGCTGGGAACCATTCCGGATACGACCGCCACGATTAGTTTCACGGGTCAGGCTGACATGGCAAAGAAACTGCTGACCATCAGCAAAGATTCAAGCGTCGCGGAAAAAGATCCGCAAACTGGCTTGGGGAATACGATTGGATTTAAGGCGGGTTCGGTCGTTGCATGGGGCGGCGGCAATAACGACATGACCGTGCCCATTACCTACAACCTGTCTCGAGCGCAGCAGATTTTGGCAAAGCATCTGCCGGAGGGAACCATTTTGCAGGGTAGCCGCACGATGACGCTGCATGTGACGGGGGCACTCGCGGAGGGGGCGGCTGGGGGAGGGCTGGCGGCGCTGGCGCATTTGAGCATGGACCCCGCGACATTTGGCTACGACCGAATTTTCTGCAAGGGGTTTGAGATGGGGAAGGCAGAGGTGGGCATCTCCATGAAGAGCGGCGTGCTGACATTGGTGCCGGTCGATCTTCCGGCAAATGGCGGCGCGGTGCACTTGTCGGGCCGCGTCGATTGCACGCAGACACCGGCGGCGTACATTCTCGACAAGCAGCCTCAGGGGACACAGTTCGTGAAGAACGTTGCGCTCAATCATGAAATCGCGGCCGGACCGTTGGCGTTTCTTCCGCTTGCGTGGGGGAGCGACAAATCAAATCCAACCTTTGGGCAGGTTACCGGCCAGTTGAATGTGGGCCTGGATTCGGCGTTTATTCCGCTGAATTCCGAGGTCTTCAAGCAAAAGGAGCGACCAGCGGCACGCTCAGCATCACAAACCTCACGACGGATGCGCCGTTTTTCTCGCAATTGTTTGGAGCCCTTGGGGGCGTGCTGAAGATCGTGCAGTTAAATCAGGTAATTCAGGGGCGCAGATATCGAATGGGGCCTTTGCGTGAACGCGGGCAAGGTTACGTATCAGAATCTCACGCTCGGCGCGAAGCAGGGAAATCTGATTTTCTCGGGATCGGTGGGCGTGGACACGTCGCTGGCAATGAATGTCGATGTGACCGTCGTCGCGCTGAAAATTCCGATTCCGGTCGGACTGGCGGGGACGACGGCCAGCCCGAAATTGACAATTTCGGATCGCGGAATTGGACAGAACATTGGCAACACAATTCAGAATGTCATTCCGGGGGGACTGGATGGGTTGTTTAATAAGAAGAAAAATAGGTGACGGACCAAGTCCGTGCGTATCCAGCGCCGGCGCGGTAAGCCGTCCCCGTGGAAAGGCGCAATTCTTTTAATGTGATGGGGCGGTCGTAGGTTGCATGCTGGGAATGGTCGTGGGAACGATTGCGGAGGTGTCCGCAACGGGGGCGGGTTCGGTGGTGGCCTGCGAGGTTGCCGGAAGGAGCGGGGCGGGCGCGGTGGTGGTGGCTTCTGTTGAAGCAGGTTCAGTCGAGGGCATCGACGGGGCAGGCTCTTCGGGAGCGGCAGCAGGGGCGGTGGTAACGACGGGGGTTTTGGAATTTTGTGTGATCGGGAGACGGACGGCGTCGGTTTGGAGCAAGAGTGGTTTAAGGCCGCCGGGGGAGCCGTTGGTGAAGCGGTAGGAGCGCGTCTGCCCGTTGGCGCGAAGCTGCACGGTGTAACTGTTGCGGCGATAGAGGTCCGAATCGGAGAGCCAGTTGATCCAGATGCGCGACCCGGTGAGAAGGTTGTAGCGGGCAACGTTGTTCCACATGTTTTGCAATTGCACCGGTGACAATGGCGTTTCCTGCGAAAACTTGTTGGAGACCGTGTTGTTGTAATCACGGAACGTCGTGTAGGTGGTGGTGCTCATGGCGTCGGCGCTGGTGACCACCTGCTCGATATGCTGCCGGGCATAAAACGTATCGTGGTTTTCGTCGATAATCACGGCGAAATCCGCGGGGACCGGGGTGGCGACGAAAGGCGTTTCTTTTTTGAACGGACTGTGCAAGCCCGTGTCGGATGCACAGCCAGCGAAGGCGACAAGACCGGTGGAAAGAAGAAGTGCGGTGATATTCCTGCGGAGCATTCGGGCATCCTTTCAAGGCATGCATGTGGGCCGGAAGCGTTCGCAGATAGCGTAACGGAAGTGAAGGCAAGCGGCTAGCGAGGGAAATGCGAAATGCCGGGTGGGAATGTGGAATGCCCAACCTCTGCCCCTTTGTACTGCCCCCCTACCGCTGCTCACCTCAAGACGGTTCCAATAGCCGTCGCAGCAGCCGTCCATAATCAACCACGCGCCGGATCACCTCATCCGCATGTTCTTTGACGATGAGCCGGTCGCCGGTGGCAAGGGTAATCATGGTGTCAGGCGTTGATTCGATGAACTTGATCAGTTCGGCATTGAGAACAAAGGGATTGTTGTTGAGCTTGGTGAGTGCGATCATGTGGATTCCTCAAATCATGGTGCCTGAGAGGATGACGTCAAACTATTAACGGGCCGCGGCCAAGAGGTCCTGAAGGAGCGTATTGCTGCTGGTAATGACGCGCGAGCTTGCGGAGAAGGCGGTGCTGGCGGAGATCATTTTGACGAACTCGGAAGAGAGATCGACGTTAGAGCCTTCGAGCGAACCGCCGACGATTTTTCCCGCGGAGAGTTGTGTCGGAGCGGTGATGACCGCGATGCCGGAATTCGGCCCGCTGGAGTAAGTGTTATTGCCGTCGTTGACCAGACCTTCATTATTTTGAAACGTTGCAAGCGCGACCTGTGCGACCTTGCGTGAGATGCCATTCGAGAAGGATCCGGTAATGGTTCCATCATTGGCGATCGAAAAACTGGTCATCGTTCCGGAAGTCGCTCCATCCTGGGTGGATTCCTGGAGAGAACTAGTCGTTCCCGTCAGAGCATTGACACCAGAAAAATCGACAGTGAACGCGAGATTGGCGACCGCACCAGTATTCGAACGATCGATCGTAATGGTATTGCTGGAGGAACTCAGAAAGTTACCCGCAGTGTCAAACGTCAAGACGCCGGCACCAACAAGCGTATTGGGAGTCGCACTGGTGGGCGAATTTGGGGAGGTCGCGTAATACTGCCAGGTGGAACCGGACGTATTTTTGCCCACCATCACTGCGGTCATGGTTACGGGGACAGAGGTACCAAGCGAATCGAAAGCATTCATCGAAGTGGAAATCGATTCGCCATTGGCGGTGGCATTTTTTGCCCATGTGAAGGGGGTGACGGGCGATCCGGCTCGTGTAATGGTAATGGAATTGGCGTTGAGGCTGAGGTCGTTGAATGTGCCAGGATTGCCGTCGATTTTCAGATCGACCGCTTGTGAGAATGTGCCATCGACGGGAATGGTCGTGCCGGGCGTCGTGGCGACGGCGCCATTCGCTCCGGCGGCGGTATCAATACCGAGCGAGCCGGTGAGAAAGCTTTGAAGATCACTGAGTTTCGTGCCGGAGGTGACCGTCATAGTCGAATTGGCGAGGGACACCCCACCGCGTTTACCGGTAAGAGTGACAATGTCACCTACTTGAAAAAGCGGCGTCCCATTGGAGGTCGTGATATTGCTGAGGACCGTTGCGCCCGTGGGCGGAGTGGTTGGGTTGGTGCCGCCGGAGCCGTTGCTCAGATAAAGCGGTTGGCTGGTAAGGTCCGAGACCGTGGTGGGAGGAGTGCCGCTCGCATTCAGATTACCGGTGAAGGATGCGGAGGTGGTGGCCTGCGCGATCATCCCCTGGCCAAGTGGAATGGTAATGTTTCCCAGAACACCGGGAACCACGTTGAAGTTGGAATCGACGCCATACCCTTGAACAAGTTGGCCCGTGGAACTGACGAGCTGGTCCTTGTTGTTCAACAGGAAAGTGCCATCGCGGCTGTAGACCTGGCTGGTGCCATCCTTGAGCACAAAAAATCCATTGCCCTGAATGGCAAGATCGGTGGCGACCCCGGTGGATTGAAGCGAGCCATCGTTAAAATTCGTGGTGATGGCACCGGATTGTGCTCCGAGGCCGACCTGCAGTGGATTAGTGCCGCCACTGGTGCTGCTGGGGGCGCTTCCATAAGAAAAGCTCTGCAGGAACTGCGTTTTGAAATCGATCGAGGTCGCCTTGTAGCCCACGGTGTTCACGTTGGCGATGTTGTTTCCGACAACATCAATCTGCTGCTGGCTGGTCGCAAGACCACTGAGTGCTGTAGTAAGTGCAGTACCCATAAGAACCTCCCTGCTATAAAGATCGCGTTCGCCACTAACAAAGGCGAGCGCGGTGATAAATAAACACGACGTGATGGAACGGACTCCGCCGCTCCGATGGATCACGCCGCGCACGAGATTGAAGGCACGCCTCCGGCGGGCCTGGGATTACGCGGAACGAAGAATCAACCGGTCAAGGTTGAAAGCAGACTCTGAAGTGCGGATTGGGTGGCACTCGAAAGCGTCGCTTTCGCCGGCGTGCTTGAGCCGGTCGTCGAAGTCTGGCTGGCCGTGCTGATGTTGGTGACGTTGGACATGGGCAATGTCGCGCCGCTGTCGAGGCCAAGATAGACGGTAGAGTTTTGCACTTGGACGCTGGTCACATTGCCGGTGATGTTGCTGCCGTCGCTGCCGAGGCCCTTGATGCTTTTGCCGATAAGGTTTCCGCCTGCGCCGATGGATTGCTGCAGGGTGAGTCCCTGGAGGCTGGTTTGCATGGCGGTGTTGGATTGCAATGTGCTGATCTGCGAAATCTGTGAGAGCATCTGATTGCTGTCAGTAGGATTCAGCGGATCCTGATGTTCAAGCTGAGTGAACATCAATTTAAGAAAATCGGAACTGGTGAGCGACTTCACTCCAGCCGCGCTCCCGCTGGTGGTCGTCGAGGAGGTCGTGGGCGTGAATCCTGAAATTGTCGCGGCCATATGTCACCTGCCTGTGAGAAGATTTAGATTTTCTTTATGCCACGAGATCAATCGGGGCGGCATCTGCGGTGGCGTCTTGCCAGGCGCGGGAGAAAGCTGCGGGCTCTTTTTGCGGGCGCTTTCGATCAGCACCGTTCTGCTGATACTGCCCGGCACTGCGGCCATCGTTGGCGGCCGCATTCGGCGAAGGAGAGGGAAGGTTCTCAGCGACGCGTTCTGGTGCGGTGGATGATCCGACCGCCAGCTTGTCGACCGTGATTCCCTGCGATTGAAGCACCGTTTTCAGTTTTTCCATATTGCTCTTGAGCAACTCACGTACCACATCAGAGGAGCTCTGAAATTGGGCCGTCAGCGTGCCGTGATCCAGGTTCACAGAGACGCGCACCGTGCCTAAATTCGGCGGATCCAGGCGAATTTCGGCCTTTCCATTCCGCGCATCAATCTTTCCATGCAACCCGAGCACGATTTGATCAAAGGCGTTTGAAGGATCCGCGGAAGGCGAGTCTTGCGCGGCGGACGCGGAAGATGCGCGATCCGCAGCGGTCGAAGGTTTGAGAATGGGTGCAGAAGAATTTGTCGAAACGCCGGCACCAACTGGGGTTTCGGATTTCGTCGTAGAGTCCACCGGCGAAGAAGATTTGATCGATGCTTTGGCAACGTCCGCAATCTGCGCCGCCGTGACGGCTGTGACAGAAACGTTCGATACCTGATCGAGACTCTCCACGGGTGCGGCCACAATCTGAGCGGATGAATTATTCGGCGTGTTCTGCGCGAACTTTGCGAATTGTTTGCTCGCGGCCAAGGCAGGAGCGGGCGGAATAGCAACCGGATCACCAAGATGTGCATCCGCTTCCACATGTTTCGATGGATTTCCCTCAATCGAGGCAGGCACGTTCGATGTCGCAGGTGACGCGGCGAGTTTGCCCTTTTTGGGTGCTTCCTTGCGCGCATCCGTTTTTTGAACATCAGCCGCAAGCGATTTGGCGAGCACCCCATCCGGCTTCAACTCGCCGGTTTGTTGGGTGTCGGGGTTTAACGCATCCGAGCCCTTTGCAGTTTTCGCTGGGGCGGCTTTCGACGATGAAGCGACAGCAGTTTCGTTGGCTGCAAGACCTGCTGCAACAGACGCAGCCGTCTTTGCTTCGACGGGAACCGATGGGGCCAGCGGCGTCGTTAACGACGCTTGAATCGCCGTGTCCGTCGCGGAGGCAGCCTTGGGATCTTCCACCGCTACGGTTGCGGCGGGATGCGATTTCTCGGCCTCCGTCGAATCGCTGCCACTCGCCTTTAATGCTGCAATCTGCGCTGTTTCAGAGGGAACAGCGACTGGATTTGGAGATGGGTTTGTGGATGCCGGATCGGCCGAACTATCCTTGGATTTGTGAGCTGCCGCGGTTTCATCAGAATGTGAATCGGATGCCGAAAGGAAGGGACGCCGACGATTCCGTGGTGTTTGAATCGTGTGGCACGTCGCTATGGTCAGTCGGCTGCCGCGTTTCAGGCGATTCCGGTTTCTCCGGCGGTTTTTGCTTTTTATCTGTGGCGGGTGGGGTGCGCCGCTCCTGCTTCAACTGGCGCACCGTCGCGAGCGCCCGATCGAATGATTGTTCCGGCTCGGAATGCGCTGTGGTGGCCGCGGGTGATTTATGAGTCGCCGCCGGTGTCGCCCGAAGCGTGGAGAACAATGTCGATGAAAGCGTCATGCAATACCTGCTTAGGGACGGGCAGCGACGGCAGGTGTGCCGTTGCTTGCAGACCCTATTGCAGATGTCGTGCCAGCCGCGCGAATGCGATCCAGAACCGACGCAATGAACGCTGATTCCGCAGGCGATTTAAACTCACCGATGATTTTCCCGGCACGCGAAGGCTCCATCGCCTGCAAATAATTTGCCACAATATCCGGAGCCATTCCGAGGAATATATCCTTCACCTGCTTGGTTTTAAGCTCGTCATAGAGAGCAAGTGATTTTTGAAAACTATCATCCTTCACGCCTGCGTTCGCCGCTGCGACGCGCTTCTCGAACGCCTGTTGCTGTTCATCAATTTTTTTCAACTTGGCCTGAACGTCCACCTGCAATTGCACGAGCAAATCCTGCCGATGACGCAATTCCTGCGCTTGATTCTCCAGCTTCAAACGCTCCTGCTCCATCGCCTGGTGCCCCGCGTCGATGCGATCCTGCGCACTCGTGGAGAATTGCGGATCGGGCAGATTACTGTCGGCGACGGCAGGCTGCGAGGCCGGTGCCGAGGTCGTTGCCGGCGCGGGCTCAAGAATGTCATACAACGTTTCGCGAAACTTCTCCGGCGTTCCCTTGTGACGCAGAAGGTCCGCGATCGCGGTGGCTTTCGTCTTATCGAGCCGACCGCTGGCGAGGAGATAACCGCCAAGTCCGAGCAGCGCGAAGAGATTCAACACACACAACAGAAGAAAGAGCGATCCAATTTTTTTCATCTTGCACCTTGCGGGTGAGCTTGGGGGGTCACATCAATTTCCAACGCATGGGCGGCTTCCAATTCCCGTCGTGCGGATTCGCGCATCGCCACCTGTGTTCCAATTTCGTCCATCGCATCCGCTTCCTTGTGTTCCTGCTCCGCGCGCCACCGGGCGAGTTGTTTTTCCTTCAGCTTCTCGATCACTTTGCGAGCCCGGGCGGCCACGAGCAATTCTCGACGCGCGGCGGCAAGTTCCCTTTCCGTCCCCGCAAGCCGTTGCAGCGTGAGCGACGATCTGCATATGCAGATTGCCGACGAAACGCTTCTCCATGCCGATATACTGCATATCCAGGGGGCCGAGCGAGCTTTTCGCCGGTAAGCGTTTTATTTTCCGCGATGATCCGGGCCTCGGCCTGTTGAATTTCACGGGCCAGCAATTGCGCCTGCTGATGGATTTTGGCGACGACCCGCTGCTGCTCTTTTTCCAGGAGCAGGCGGTGTTCGAGCAAAGCCTCGAGCGGAAATTTGAATCGCGGCTGTGCCATGAATTAAAACCTCACTTCTTCCGAGTCGGCACAGCCGAAGATGCGGGCCTGGCGGACCTGTTGCTCAAGAAGCCGGGCCTCTTTTTCAACGGCATTGTAAAGTTCGAGCAGTTGCATGGTGGATTGTGCCAGTTTCGTCGGCATATCGGTACGCTGCTGCAGAAAATCCATGATCTTCGGATGCATGCGGACGGCAAGGTCATTGAGCGGGTTCGCCCCGGGTGTGTAAGCCCCGATGTTCACCAGGTCTTCGAGATCGGTGTAGGTTGCGACCAGTTGATTAATCCGTCGTGCCATTTTTTGATGATCGGCATCGGTGACTTCAGGCCGGACGCGGCTGATGCTTTGCAGCAGGCCGATGGCGGGAAAATGCCCGCGGTTGGCAAGATCCCGGTCCAACCACAGGTGACCATCGGTGATGCCTTTGACGGCATCCGCGATAGGCTCATTGAAATCATCGCCTTCGACCAAAACGGTGTAGAAGCCCGTGATTGAGCCGCTGGCGATGCGGCCGGCGCGTTCGAGAATTTCGGGAAGGAGAGCAAAGACCGATGGCGTGTAGCCTTTGGTCGCGGGAGGCTCACCTACCGACAGTCCGATCTGCCGCTGTGCCTGGGCCATACGGGTCAGGGAGTCGAGAAGGAGCAGCACATTCAGGCCCGCATCGCGGAAAGTATTCGGAAATTGTGCAGGCGACGCGCGCCGCACGAACCCGCAAAATCGGCGGATCGTCGGCAGTGCTGACCACCACGATCGCGCGCTTCATGCCTTCTTCGCCAAGCGAATGCTGCAGAAAGTCCTGCACCTCACGACCACGCTCGCCAATCAGGGCGATCACCGAAATATCCGCCGAGGTGTTTTTGGAGATCATCGACATCAGTGTCGACTTGCCCACGCCCGGACCGGCAAAGATGCCCATACGCTGACCAAGGCCGCAAGTGAGCAATGCGTCAATCGCACGAATTCCCGTGCCAATCGGTTGATCGATCGGAACGCGCTGCATGCAATCGACGGATCGCACATTCACCGGCTTGTACTCAGGCAGTTTGATGGGACCTTTACCATCCATCGGCCGACCGAGCGCGTCGATCACACGTCCAACAAGCAATGGGCTGCAAATGATACGCTGCGAATTGCTCTTCCCATGCACGAGATTTCCTCGGGCAATTCCATGAAGAGGCCCGAGCGCCATCACCATCGCATAATGATTCTCAAAGCCCACAACCTGACCCGGAATAGTCGTGCCCCGCTCAGTTTCAATCTCCACGGAAGAATCGATAGGCACCGCCAAGTCCACCACGCGGACCGTCAATCCGCGAACGGACTCGACCTGCCCGCGCGCCGCCTTCGGCTCGATGGACTCAATCTGCGAAACGTAATTTTCAAGCAGACTCATGAAACGGTTCCACCGTTGGTTGAGTTCTTTGTGCTATTAGTCAGACGCCAAGAGTTCATCCGTGATGCGTTTGATCTGGGTTTCCAACTGCGCATCGATTTGTCCCGCACCAAAACGCACGATGCAGCCGCCTGTGCTGATCGTTTTATCCGGCGTAAGCTGGACCGATTCAATGGTCCGAATTTTCGCAAGAAGCTCCGGCAGATAGGTCTGCAACATGTCCACTTCGGCCGGATTCGCGAGCAGCACGACCGCACGCGCTGATCCGACCATGCGTAGCGTTTCTTCGACAATCGCTTTCGCGACTTCCGGATTCCGCGCCGGCTGCTGGTGAGTGATCCGATTCGCGATGGCGAGGGCGAGACGAATGAGATCCGTCTTCGCGTCCGCCGCGTGTGCGGGCATGCTCTGGTGCAACAGATCAAGCGTTTGCGACCAGCGCGTGGTCAGATCGAGAAGAGCTTGCGCGTATTGCGCTGTCGCTTCGGCGTGACCCGCCGCCCGGCCTTCTTCGAGGCCGGCTTGCACGCCTTCCTCATGGCCGCTCTTCTGCGCGACTTCGCGAATTTTCGGAGCTTCATCCGCGGCACTAGCCCTCGCGGCGGCGATAAGCTCGCTTGCTTCCGCCCGCGCCTCCATCAGTATTCGCGACGCTTCGTGTTCAAGATCCGAGAGGTCCATTACAATGGCACTCTCTCGAAGACGCGGTGCGCGTCTTGGGCTTTCATCAACGGCATGCGATTGTTCCAAATGTAAGTTCAGGCAGAAAGCTTAGGACAGACCGACCCATTCAATAGCGTTTTTTCGCCCTGCGATAGAAACCTTCCGCCTACTACCTTCTAAACTCGTCCGAACAACGATCAAACGATCAGATCTTTCTCGCCGCCGCGGCCGCCGATGATGATCTCGCCGCTCTCCTCGAGCCGGCGGACGATGTCCACGATCTTCTGCTGCGCCGCCTCGACATCGCTCACGCGCACCGGACCCATGTATTCCATGTCTTCCTTGATCAGCTGAGCCGCCCGCTCCGACATGTTCTTGAAAATCTTGTCCTTCAACGGCTGCGAAGCGGTCTTGAGCGCGAGCGAAAGATCGTCGTTGTCCACTTCCTTCAGCATCGACTGAATGCCCTTGTCGTTGACCATCATGATGTCTTCGAAGACAAACATCAGGCGGCGAATCTGCTCGACTAGATCCGGATCTTCCGCCTCCAGCCCTTCCATAATCCCCTTTTCCGTGGCGCGATCGGCAAGATTCAACATCTCGGCAACGGTATCCACGCCGCCCGCTTTTTCGAATGTCTGCGTGATCATCGCGGAGAGCCGATGCTCCAGTCCGCGTTCCACTTCCTTGATAACTTCCGGATTTGTCTGTTCCATGTTGGCGATGCGTTTGACGACTTCGACCTGCTTCTGGCCGGCGAGTCCGACGAGAATTTCCGAAGCCTGCGCCGGCTTCAGGTGCGCCAGGATCAGCGCGATCGTCTGCGGATGCTCATCCTGAATAAATGTCAGCAAATTTTCGCTCTCCGCCTTTTGCAGAAAAGCGAACGGCGCGCTCTGAATCGTCTGGTTCACCTGGTCGATGATTTTTTTCGACATGCTCCGGCGGCAGACTCTTTCCTAGCAAATTTTTCGCATAATCCCACCCGCCCTCATCGGCATACGACCGCGCGAGCGCGAGCTGATAAAACTCATTGACGACTTCATCCCGCATCCGCTGGGTCACCGGACCCAGACCGGCGATTTCTCGGGAAATTTCCTCGATCTGGTTCTCATCGAGATGCTTTAATATCTCGGTGGCGACCGTTTGCTCGAGCGTCAAAACCAGGATCGCGGACTTCCGAACCCCGCTGAGTTCATTTGTTTCGGGCATGTCACAATCTCCGAGGCTCTCCGCAGAGAGGGGCCGATTTACTTGTTCTTGCTCATCCAACGTTTGACCAGCGCCGCGGCATTCTCCGGATTCTCTTTGATCATCATGGAGACTTCATCCACCATCTTGCGGCTCTGCAGCGTTTCATCGTCCAGTTCAATACCCGTCAGGACCGCTTCGCCCGAATTGGCTTCGCCGAAGACATCCTCGCCGGAATCAAGACTCTCCGGATCCGCGACCTTCCGCTTGCCCTTGCCGCCGAGCCGAATCCAAACACGCCCGTGTCCACGTCCCCCGCGTCCGCTGGTGCCGCCCGGCGAACCATCATCAACATCATGCCCAATACGCACAGTGCCACGAAGCCCAACACGCCCTGCTTCGCATATTGCGAAACCAACGCGGGCAGGGAGCCAGTGGTTGACACTCCCGCGAGGGCGACATCGGTGGTGTGCACGACGATCGTGTCGTCGAACCAATCCACCCGTACCTGATCGTCCGTCTTTGCCCCGATCGTATTTTTGGCCTGCGCCTGGGCACGCTTGATCTGCGCGTCTATCGTCGGCTGAAGCTTGTCATCCTCTGGATCGGCCTTCTGATCGTGGACCACCCGGCGATAAATGGAGACGAAATAACTGCGAGGGATGCTGATGCTGGCCGTCAGGTCCTTGAGTTCGGTGCCTGGCGGAAGGGTCGCCTTTTCCGTCATTTCGCCGAAACGTATCTGTTCTTGGATGTGCTGTTGCTGCTGGTGGAGAGCGACTTGCGCCGCTGCCGCTGTCATTCGCGACCGCCGACACGTTCGGCTTCACGCCCGGCTCACCGCCGCCCGTACCTTCGCTCGATGTCGTGTCGACGCTCGTTTCCTCTTCCGCTTTGGTGACCACGTCCTTGGGATCGTAAGTTTCCTTGGTTTGATCCCGCAGCGAAAGGTCCGGCATCGCGTTGACCGCAATCTTTACATTCCCGATGTCCCCAAACATCACGTACAACTTCCGTGCGAGGTCATCTTCGATTGAACGCTTGAACGCCAGCAAATCCGAAGGCATCGGCGTGTCATCGCTCGGAGCCTGATAGCTCCTCATGCCGTCAATCACGTGAATATCTTTTCGCTTGATCCCCGCGACCGCACCCTGCACCATATCGACGATCGCAACCACCTGCGACGTGGTAAGCCCATCCGACCCGCGCGTCCGCAACGTCACGCTCGCACTCGAAGGAATCGCATCCCGCCCAAGACCCGACCGCTCGCCCTGCGCGATCACCACCGTCGCATTATCAATGTAAGGAAACTGCTGCAACATCTTGGAAAGAGTCTCGGCCAACGCGACGTTCCACTCCCGGCTCGTCGCGCTCTCGCTCTTGAAAATGTTCGTCTCACGCACCAACGCGGCGAAGGCCTCCGTCGTATCCTTCGGCAACGCCTGGGCGGCAAACAGTTCGCCCCGGATGGCATAAGCCTTGTCCGCAGGCACCAGAATCTTGTCCCCCTGCACCTGATACTCGTACTTGCCTTTAAGGAACATCTCCGCGCGGTTGATATCCTCCGCCGACATGCTCTGCGGAATCAATACGACCATCTCCGGCTTCGCCGACAGCGTCACCGTGAAAAAGATCGTCCCCACCATCACGACGACCAGCAGCCCGATGAGCAGCTTCTGGCTGACCGTCAGGCCGGTGAGTTGCGCTTGAATCGTGCTTGAGATATTGACGGAGATAATCCATGGCATCCATGCCTCTTTGGGACCGTGAAAGTACCGCAGACTCGACCGCTCCGCAGTCGTATGGGTTTTCATCGGCCAAAGCATGGCCATCTCAACAGGGGATTTTTCCTGACTAGTATTTGAATTGAAATGGATGGTAGGAGTCGCGAAAACGCGCAATTTTTGCTGGATCACACCACAGGCGGGGCCGGAAAGCCAAAGCTTAGATTCTCAGGTTTTTCACCTCGTCGTAGGCATCCTGAAGCTTGTTGCGAATCTGCGTCAACATGCTGAAAGCCATGCTCGCCTTTTGACTGGCGGAAATGACTTCACCCATGTTCTGCGTCTTGCCCGTCACGAAGTTTTCCAACGTCTGATCGGCATCCTGCTGCATTGCATTCACCTCATTGAGGTTCTTCATCAGAACGTCTTTGAAGCTGCCGCCATCGCGTGCCGACCGCATCCTGGCTTTGCGTGCCGCCCGCCGCGGTCGATTGGGCCGCCTGCAAGTTTCGAATTTGGCTGATTCCGTCCACGTTTTATTCCCTATGGTTTTTAAGATCACTTCGTCGCTTGAACCGTCATCCACTATACCGAATTCTCAGCCCAACAGACGAAGGGTAGAATTCATCATCGACTTGGTCGTCTCGATCGCTGTAATGTTTGCTTCGTAGGCCCGGGTCGTTTCCAACGCATTGACGTATTCCGTCGACAAGTCCACGTTCGGATACTGCACCCATCCCTGCTGCATTCGCAGCACGATTGCCCGGCTCATATTTCATTTTGAACTCGCTCTGGTCCTCGTCAATCTTGGTGACGCCGACGCCCACATTCCCGCTCGCCGTTGCCTGAGCCTGAAAAATCGGAAAAAGACGGCGATACGGAGCCGGCTTCCCATCCGGCCCCAGCACCGAGTCGATATTCGCGATGTTCGACGAAATCGTATCCAGCCGCGTCCGCTGCGCGGTGAGAGCACTCGTCGAAATGTCAAAGGCACCAAACATCATTCACCCTGATTTTTATGAAACCTGAGTTCATTACGACTTCATCGTGATTGCCTTGTTCAACATATCGTAACGGCCCCTGAGCAACTGCACGACCGTGTTGTGCGCCATCGCATTATCGCCCATTTCGCTCATCAGATATTCCATGCTGCGAACCCCGCGGTCATGAAAAGCCACGCTGTTCACCGTCTCCTGCGGCTTTACCTGCACCACCGAGCCGCCCTGCTGAAACTCCACGGCGCTGTTCGATTCGGGCTGATACTCGTTGTTATAAGAAGCCCGCCGCCGCGTTACCGCATCCTGCAGCGACTTCTGAAACTCCTTCACCGACACATCTTTCTGCACAAATCCCGGCGTCGAAACATTCGCAATGTCCTCCAGCAGCACATTGTGGCGCTGTTCCGTGAAGTTCAGCGTCTGCTCCAGCAGCGTGATTGTCGGCGTAGTTACAAATTGCTGAATCATCGTCTCGATTCCTTCGCTGGTCTCATTGCAACCGTTATGCCATCGAACGCATCACTGAAAATCCCGGCAAATCACGCCCTTCCCCGGCCAAGGGGAGAGCAGATGTTGCGCATCGAGCGCAACATCTGCGTAATCGTCTCGTCACGTCTCAACCAAAATCCCATCATCTTTCAACTTCTTCAGCTTCATCCCCAGCGTCCGCAATCCAATCCCAAGCTCTTTCGCCGTGCGAAGCCGATGCCCGTTATGCTTATCCAAAATCTTCAAAATCGTACGCCGTTCAAGCTCCTCCAGAATCCCGTTGGAATCCGTCATCGCCTCAACCACATCCTCATTAATGCCGATGGTCGCAAGCCACGGACTGATCGTCGTCGCGCGAATCGTCTCGCCGACCTCCAGCACCACGCTGCGTTCGCAGATATTCTCCAACTCCCGCACATTCCCCGGCCACTGATACTTCTGCAGCAGTTCAATCGCGCGAGCCTCGAAAACCCGCACCGGCCGACCATCCCGCGCCGCGATCCTCTGCAGAAAATGCTCGCACAGCAGCGGCACATCATCCAACCGTTCTCGCAGCGACGGCAAAGGTATGGGCACAACATTCAGCCGATAGAAAAGATCCTCGCGAAACTTACCCTGCTTCACCCATTCCGCAAGATTGCGATTCGTCGTCGCGATCACGCGCACATCCACCTGCTGCGTCACATTCCCGCCGACGCGTTCAAACGCCCGTTCCTGCAGCACGCGAAGCAATTTCGCCTGCGTGCCCATATCAATCTCGCTGATTTCATCCAGCAGCAACGTGCTCGCATCCGCCAGTTCAAACCGCCCCTTACGAAGCTTGTCCGCCCCCGTAAACGCCCCTTTCTCATGCCCGAACAATTCCGACTCCAGCAAATTCGCCGGCAATGCCGCACAATTCAGACACACCATCGGCCGCCCCGCGCGACTGCTCTGCGAATGAATCACCTGCGCCACATTCTCCTTCCCCGTCCCGCTCTCCCCGGAAATCAGCACCGTCGCCGAACTGCTCGCCGCCACCTGCTTGATCCGCTCCTTCACATCCCGAATCGGCCGACTCTCACCGACCAGAATCTTCGGCGGCGCAGATTCCGCATTCGCCCGGAACGCCTGGTTATCCGACACCAGCTTCGCGTGCTCCACCGCCCGATCCACAATCACCAGAATCTCTTCGCTCTCAAACGGCTTCTGCACGTAATCGAACGCCCCCAACCGCATCGCCTGCACCGCCGTGCCGATGGTCGCAAAAGCCGTCATCAGCACCACCGGCACATCCGGCGACTCCGCGCGAATCTTCTGCAAAAGCTCAATACCGTCCATCTTCGGCATCTTCAAATCCGTGATCACGCACGCCGGCCGATGCTGCCGCACCAGCGCCGGTGCCTCCGACGGATCGCCCGTCGTCACCGCCTTATGACCCGCCCGCGCAAGCGCGAGCGACAACGAATCCCGCATCATTTCCTTGTCATCCACGATCAAAACAATCGCCATCCTGGCTACTCCTGCAAAGGCGTGACGCTTCTTCCCACGAGCTACAACACAATCCGAAACCGCGCCGCGGTGCCGGTGATTTGCGATTCTCCGCCGTGATCTCGCCGCCGTGCGCCTCAATGATCCGATGCACGATCGCCAGGCCCAGCCCAGTCCCTGAGTGCTTCGTCGTGAAGAACGGATTAAAAACCCGCTCCAGCACCTCTTGCGGAATACCGGGGCCATTGTCATCAATAAGGATGGCCGTTTTTGAATCCGCATCGGCCGTCATTTTTTCCGCCGAAATGCTGATTTGACCATCCTTCAGACCTGCCTCCCCAATCGCATCTGCCGCATTGAGCACCAGATTCAAAAGCACCCGATGCAACAACCGCGCGTCGACATTCACCGAAAGCCCACTATTCTCCATCGCTCCACCGGTGACCACCTGGATGTTGTATTGCAACAACGTCGGCCGCGCCAGCTCGACCGCGCCCGCAACAATCTCCCCAAGCTCTTCATCCCGCCGATTCAAATTCATCTTCCCCGTAAACGCCAGCATGTCCCCCACCAGTGCATTCAACCCCCGCACTCCCGCCGATATCTTCTTCACAAGCTCCGTCGCCAGCGGGCGATCCTCCACCTCCGACGCCAGCGTGCTCGCATACAACTGAATCCCACCCAGCGGATTCCGAATCTCATGCGCGATCCCCGCCGCCATCTCACCCAATGCCGCCAACCGCTTCTTCAACTCCAGCTCCTGATTCTTCTGCTCCAACTGTTCCCGCAACCGCACCACTTCCTGCTGTAGCCGTTCGTGGCTCACTTCCAACCGCTGCGTCACGTCGTTGTACATCTGAAGGACTTCATACAAGTCCTCCAGATTCTTCGGCACCGGCGCGTGTGCCCCCATTCTCCCTAATAATTGATCGACCTGTTCGCCGCTGCCTGTCACAACATTCACCCGCATCTGCTGCGATTATTTCAACCTAGGACCGATCCAACCCGCGGCTTCACTCCATAGGCGCGATGCAACGTCGCTCCTGTCACCGTCCGGCTGATTTCCACGCCCACCTCGGTTTTCTGCCGCGTGAGCGATTCCTTATCCTTTTCATCCTGCGCAAAATATCACCCAAAAGCTGCTGAACTTCCTTCAACATCCCCGCCACCGTCATGCGATCGCGCGCACCCAGACCATCAAGCACCTCCTGCCACCGCCCCTTGTACGGCTGCAACTGTTTATCCAACGGACTCACCTGATCGATCAGCCGTCCACGCGCCGCAAGTACCGTCATCAGCGATTCAGATTCCCCTGTCGCAACATACTGCGATTGCTGCTTCGCCAGCGATAACAGTTGCACATACAGTTCCTTCTGCGCCACAAGCGTCCGCACGAGCATCGGCACCAACCCGTCGGCACCGCTTGCGCCATCGCCGTTGCCCGCACCCGCCGCTCCGGTGTTTCCCATCATCAATTTCAACATATCGAACTTATCCGGGGATGATTGCATCACGTTGCTCCTGCGCGGTTCTGCCGAGCTTAAAAAAATCTTCGTAATACTGTCGCGTCATCGGTGCGGGAACTTTACTGAACGCCTCATCTGGAATCCGCTTCAGAATCCATTGCGCCCGTTCCGCCGCCGCGTCGGCCCGCGTTTTTTCATTCATCAACACATACGCATTGACAATCTGCACGTACGATTCAATCGCCATCACGCTTTGCGCGAATCGCGTCGCCGCCTGATCGTAAAACTTGATCGCCGTCGAAAATTCGCCCAATTCAAAATAACACTCCGCCCGGTCCATATAACTCGTCCGCAGATATTCCTGCTCCAACGGCGAAAGTCTCGTCTCCTGAGTGGATGCCTGCAGCGTGTCCACATCCAGCGCATCAATCACCCGCCCAAACAAAACCGCTGCGCGATGCAGACGATCCATTCGTGCCGCCGCCAACGCCTCCTGATGATCGACCATCTGATTCTTCTGGAGTGCATCGCGAATATCCGCCGCACTCTTGCGATAACTTTCCCCAAGCATAAACAACGCCCGCGGAATCGCCTTGTCGCTCGGGTACCGCGCCGTCGCTTCCTCCAACCGTAAAATCGCATCCGCCCATCGCCCATTCGTGTAATACAATTCCCCCAGCGTGAACAGACTTACCCGAAACTCGTTCGCCGCCGGACCCAAATCCATATTGTCCTGCACCAGCGACAGCAGAGTCTTCTCCGCAGGCTCAAACTTCTCGCTCCCCTGCACCATGTAGCACCGCGCCAGGTTCACCGCCGCCGTATAGGCCGCCGGAGTCCTCGCGTTCTCCTTGATATTGCGCTGATAGATCGCAATCGCATCATCAATCATCCCCACCGACTGATACAACCGCCCCATCGCCAGCAATCCCTCCGGCACGCGCACATCGTGCGGACGCTCCGTCGTGAACTTCGCTAACGCATCCACCGCCGCTTTCGTGCGGCCCGATTGATCGAACAGCTGCGCCGACCGCCACAGGCTATTGCCCGACAACGCATCATCCATCGTCGTCAACTGCGCATGCCGTCGATACGCATCCGCGGCATCCGCGAGCATCGTCGTCGCCGCCTGCGTCTTTTCCGCACGCCCCTTTACATCCGACTCCGGCATCGCCGCCACTTCATTCATCAGTTCGCCCGCCCGCCGCTCCTCAATAGTCGCCAACCGATACGCCGTCGCGGGCGTTTCCGGATCCTTCAACTCTCGCTGCAATGCCAAAAACACCAACGCGGCGTCAAGCTGATCCTTCCCCGCATACCGCTCGATATGACTCACATAACTCGTCCGTACCTGACTGATGTTGATGAGTTCCGGTTCCTTACTCACGCCCACCGTCGCATCCGGAATGCTTCCAGGTTCATCCGTCTGCGTCAGGGAATTGACCACAAACCGATAATCCGCCTGCATCAATGCATCCGGTTGTCCCTTCAAAGCCGTCACCTCAGCACGCCCAAACCGGGCGGCAGGCCACAGCGTTGTTCCCTGATCCCCCGTCGCAATTTCCTCATAGAGCCGCCCCGCCTCGACAAGGTCGCCCTTCGCCTCAGCAATTTTCCCTAGCAGGACCGCAGCTCGTCCGTCATCCAAATGATGCACCACAAATCGCTGCCGCGCCGTGCTCAAATCGCGCTGCGCCTCATCCAATTTTCCCGCATCAAATTCCGCATGTCCAATCGCCAATAACACCCGCCCCGCCGGATCGCGTTCCGGGATCGTTTTCAAAGCCGCTCGAGCATCATCAATCGCCTCTTGCACCCCCGCTGGAGCGCCCGCCTTCATCGCCAATTCAATCTTCTTGCACAACGCCCACGCTCGCTCATCCACCGTTGCGTCCGGCTGCCCCAGCGTCCTGACCAAAATCCGCTGCGCCTTCTCCACCACGCCGCCGGCAAGATAAGCCGCGACAAGATCACGAGCGTGCGGCCGCAGTTTCTTTACATCCGCCGCAATCGCCGCTTCCAGTTTCTCAATTGCCAATTCCGGATTGCCAATCGCCAGCGCCGCCTCACCCCACCGTTCATTCATCTCCGCATCCGCCTTTGCCCCCAGAGCGACCGCCTTCCGATAGTGGTCCGCCACCCGCTGGTAATTCTCCCGCACAAACGCCGGTTCCTTCTGCTGCGCCAAATAATGCGCATCCCCCGCCAGTTTCTGCAACTGGGCCTGTTGCGGACCTGCCTTATAAAAATCCCCCAGCACATTAATCCGATCGATCGCCCGCTCATACTCCCCAGCCGTCAATATCTGCTGAACATCCGCAACATGCGTCTCAAACGGAACCGTCTTGCGATGCTTAATCAGTTCCCGCACACCCAACCCAAACGCCAAAATCCCCAGCACCAGCAGCGGCACCTGCCACACGTGACTCCAGGGATTCTTATCCCCAACCCCACCGCGCACGCTCCCCCCGCTCTCCTCTGCACTACCGGCAACGCTCGTTTTAGCAGCCATCGTCATCCACAGGCTCCGCTGTGCGGGGAAGGGGGGGGTTAGACATGTAAAGGCCGGGCATCCTGCCCGCGCACACATTGCTCTACACAAAGCGCAATTTTCGCCTCATCCAGCCTATCGGCTCACACACTTTCTTCTCTCTACAATTTCGCCCCCCACCGCCCCTCCCCTATATCCCCGAATCAGGTGAGGGGGGGGGCAAAGCCCCAGCCCGTTCCCCATTCCCCCCTTTCCCCCGATCCTCGGTCCAACGCAAAAACAAACACGAGGAAGCAATACATCGCTCCCTCGTGTCAAATCTCTTCGTGTCCCTTCGCACCTTCACCCCTTCGTGTTTACGTCCTCCCCCCCCCCACCCACTCAATCCAGCTTCCGCAACCCCAACCCCATCTCCGTCAACCGCTCCTTAATCTCCAGCAACGACGTCTGTCCAAAATTCTTCACACCCAGCAACTCCGCTTCCGTCCGAGTCGCCAACTCCCCCACCGACGCGACTCCCAGCCGCTGCAGCGCCTTCCGCGACCGCACCGACAACTCCATCTCGTTCACATTCTTATTCAAAATATGCTCCGGCACATTTGCCGCAACCGTTTTCAGTAAATCCTTACGTGCCTGCGACTGCTGTTCCTCAAGCGCCTGCCCGAGCCGCAGCCCCTTGTTGGTCAGCATCTGCTTGATTTCATCCAGCGATGTCTCCCCAAAATTCTTATACCCCAGCAATTCCGCCTCGGTGATCTTCAGCAAATCCCCAAGCGTCCGAATGTTCATCTTCTTCAGGCAATTCCGCGCCCGCACCGACAACTCAAAATCCGTCACCGGCGTCTCGAGCAGCGCATTCCGCTTCTCCGTCCGCTTCTCAATATCCTCATCAAACGTCATCGACAGCGACGAGTCCACATCCTTCTGAAACAGCTTCCCGCGCAGATGATTCGGATTCACCGTCAACAATCGCGTCAGACATTCCTCGGCATCGTCGTACCGCCCAATATCTTCATACAAAATCGATAAATTCAGCAGCACGCCCTCACGCACCGGCCGCCGATCCGCCAAAATCTCATAAATTTCAATCGCCCGCTGATCCGCCCCGCGCAAATCCAGCAGATATGCCAGCTTGAACATCACATCTTCGTTCTCATGATCAAGCTCGTGCGCCTCATCCAGACGATCAATGGCCGTCTCAATCTGCCCATTCGCGAGGGCCTTGAGAGCCTGGTCATAAAGCTGTTTCGCCTGAGAAATATCGCGAGTCGTTTCCTGCATCGAGGATTCTGCAACCTGGGTCATGCGTCTGTTCCCTGCATAGATGATTCACTTCGCCCGGCTCAATTGCCGGACTAAATACAATACCGAAACCCCATCCAAAGGGCAAACCGACCTCCTCCGAATCCCTTCGCGAGGTGTGTTGGCATCGTCATTTTCGCGTCCGCGTCCCATGAAGTTTGACCTGACCCTGCCAATACTGTAAAAATAGAGCCTTGATTGCTTCTCCATAGCCAGTCGATCGGCCGTCGGTCGCGCTTGCCATGGAGACAGACGAAGGAGCTACCGCCATTAGCCAGCACGGTTTGCGTTGCAACGAACAGATCCGCATTACACCCATCCGCCTCATTAACGAAGCGAACGAACAGGTCGGCATTGTCGTCACGCTTGATGCGTTGCGCATGGCCCGGGAAACCGGCCTCGACCTGGTTGAAGTTTCCCCCCACGAAAAGCCGCCCGTCTGCCGCCTCATGGATTACGGCAAATGGAAGTACAAGCAGCGCAAGAAAGAGCAGAAATCGCATTCCGGACATGTCACGCAACTGAAGGAGCTCCGCATCAAATCGGTGCGGATCGACGATCACGATCAAACCACCAAGTTCAATCAAGCCAAAAAGTTCCTGGAAGAAGGCCACAAGGTTCAATTCAATCTCATGTTCCGCGGGCCGCGAAATGGCGCACGTCGATCTGGGTCGGAACCTCATGGAAAAATTCAAGACCGATCTTGCTGAACTCTCCAAGCCGGAGCGCGAACCGAAGCTTGAGGGCAAGCGCATGATCATGATTCTCACGCCCAAAGGGCACTGATTCCCTAGCCACACCAGCATTAAATGAACACCTAAAGCGTGAACGTCGGGCATCGACGTTCACGCGATGGCACGCTCACGCATCCATTCCATGAATTGCGTCGATTCATCGGTCATGCACCGGCCATTTTCTCTGTGTACAATGGTGCGATGCTGGTGCCTTCATCTCCTCTTATTCTCACCACCGTCGCGTTGCGTGCCGGTCCGCTGGATTTTTCCGATCCTTCGTGGCTTTGGGCACTCCTTATCTTTTTCCCAATCGTATACCTCTGGAAAACATCGCGCGTCCCGGCGACCGCGATCCGCCGATGGGTGACGCTGCTGCTGCGTTCAGCACTGGTGCTTGCCCTGACTTTCTCGCTTGCGGGCACGCGGCTGGTGTGGTTCAACAAGGGCATCTGCGTCGTCTTCGTTCTCGACCAGTCCCAATCGGTCCCCGGTGCCGCGCGGGATGTGGTCCGCGAGCGAATGGCCAACGAAGTGCAAAAAATGACGAAGGACGACCGGTTCGTTGTCGTGGAATTCGGCGGCGATGCGGTCCTTGGGTCGCTCCCCTCCGCCGAAAGGAGCGATGCCGCCACCCGCGAAAGTGGCTGACACAGGCCGGACCGATATCGCCCGCGCCCTCCGCCTCGCATTAGCCTCCTTCCCGCCCGACCGCCAGAAACGGATCGTTCTTTTCAGCGATGGCAATCAAAACGCCGGCGACGCCCTCCGCGAATCCCGCATCGCGGCCGCAAAGGATGTCGACATCGACGTGCTCATGCTTGCCGCTCAGCAGGGGCATGAGGTGATGGTCGAACAACTTGTCGTGCCGCCGCGCGTGCGCAAGGATGCCAATTTCGTGGTCCGTGCGATCATTTCCTCCGACACCGCACAAGATGCCCAACTCCTCATTTCCCGCGACGGAACGCCCCTCGATCCGATGGATGTCAAACTCAAAGTCGGCACCAACGTCATCGACATTCCCAACCAACTCTCCGACGGCGGCTATCATGAATTCCAAGTCACCATCGTCCCCAACAACCGCGAAAATGACACCTTCGCCGCCAACAACAGCGCATACGCTTTTACGCAGGTCGAAGCGCCCGGCCGCATTCTCCTTATCCGCGGAAAGCCCGAACTCCAGACCGCCCTTTACGATGCGCTCCGCTCCACCGGCAGCCCGGTGGATGCGGGCACGGTCAACAATCTTCCAGGCTCGGTGAAAGACCTCGCCAAGTACGATTGCGTGATCCTCGACGACGTGAACGCCTTCCGCCTCGCCCCGCAGCAAATGTCGGAACTCGAACGCTGGGTCAAGGAATTCGGCGGCGGCCTGGTCCTCGTGGGTGGTGATGATTCATTCGGCCCCGGTGGATACAAAGGCACGCCGCTGGAAGACGTCTCACCAGTCGAGATGGATGTCAAACGCGAAAAACATCTGGCCTCTCTGGCAATCGTCGTGGTCAATGACAAGTCCGGCTCGATGGGCATGCCGCCGAAGGCGGGTTCGCCGCTCGAAAAGATGGACCTCGCCAACGCCGGCTCGGTGGAAGTGCTGAAGCTGCTACAGCCCTCTGACTACGCGATGATCGGGGCTGTCGATACTGAAGTGAAATGGATGGGCGAGCCGCGCGTGATTTCCATGACCCCTGCCAACAAGGCTCGCGTCTCGCGAGAAACGCTCACGGTGCGGGCCGGCGGGGGCGGCATCTACTGCGAAACGGCGCTCCTTCACGCCTACGAACTTGTGAACGCGGACAACATTCACGCCATGGCCAAGCATGTCATCATGTTCGCCGACCTCACGGATTCCGAGCAGCAGGAAAACTGCGTTGAAATGGCGGCCGACAATTTCAAGCGCGGCGTCACGACCTCCGTCATTGGAATGGGAAGCCCTCACGACCCCGATGCCGCCTTCCAGCAAGCCGTCGCCAAAGCGGGCCATGGCCGTTGGGCCTCCACCGATGACGCGATGGCTATTCCTCGGCTCTTTGCCAAGGAAGCCTTTCTGGTTTCGCGAAAAGCCTACGTTGAAAATCCCAGGGGCATCCCGCCGACGCTTTATAATTCGCCGCTGTTGGAAGGATTTTTAACGAGCGGTGTGCCAAAGGTGTACGGTTACGTGGGCACCACGCTGAAACCGCGAGCGTCGCTCGCGATGCATGGCGAGGCAGCCGACGATCCGCTGCTGGCGCACTGGGTCATCGGGCTGGGCAAGTGCGTGGCGTATACGTCGGACTCAACGCCGCGCTGGGGCCGCGACTGGGTCTCGTGGGGCGGCTACTCGAAATTCTGGTCACAGGTGGTGCGATGGGTGTCGCGCTCGGCACAAAACAACGGCCTCGCGACGACGACGGTTATCGACGGTGCGGATGGCCGCGTCATCGTGGATGCCGCCGACGACACCGGAAAGCCGCTCAACGATCTGCAACTAAAAGCCAATATCATTCTTCCGGACAGCACCGCCGCGACGAAAGATGTGCAACTCGAGCAAGTCGGACCAGGACGGTATCAGGGTCACTTCACCGCATCGCAGCGCGGGACGTATCTCGTGAGCGTGGCTGATGGAAAGTCGAATGATGTGCTTTCGACCGGGGGAGGCGTTCTTTCATATCCGCCGGAGTATCGCGATCTGCAACCGAATGCGACGCTTCTCCACGCCGTCGCGGACGCCACGGGTGGTAAATATCTCTCCTCGATTGATCAAATATTCGCGCCGAAAAGCGAGCCCGTTCGCACGTTTTGGCCGCTGTGGGACTCGTTATTGGTGGCTGTGACGGCGGCGCTGCTGGCCGATGTCGCTTGGCGACGGTTGAATATCGCGGACTGGTTCAGGCCGCGCCGCTCGGCCACGCTGCCCGTGATTGCACAAAGCGCGGGCGGGAACCTGAGCGCCTTTCACAACGTCAAAAATTCGCGCCGCGATGTGGACACCCAGCGTAAAGGCCTCCGCGATCGGCTGGAGAAAGTGCCCACAACCACCACGCCTTCCAGCATTCCTCAATCACCCGAGGTCGCGCCGGCACCCTCCGAACGGATGCCATCGACATCTGCCGAACCAGCCCCCGCCGACGGATATACCAATCGCCTTATGGGCGCGAAACAGCGAGCCGCCAATCAAATCCGCGAACAGTCCGGCGATAAGGACAAGCCCAACGCGACATGATCGCAACCGGCCTGCGGATCAGGCCGCGGAATGTGAAAAATCCTCACAGGTCCAGCAAATTGAGACAACAGATGCCGCCATTCGACGACGATTCCGAAAACTACCTTTTCCGCGACGCACAAGAGCGCAGCCGACGGGGTGACACCGGACGCAACGAACCGAACAACGATTCAGACTTGCTCCCGACGAGATGACCACCATCCGCTGCACCCATTGCCGCAAGTGGATTCTCGAAGACAGCATCCGCTGCCCCTACTGCAGGGAAATCCAGCTTGAAGATCAGCAGCATCCCAAGCCGCTATGGTTCATCATCGCCACCATCCTCTGCATCCTCGCGATGCTGAGCTATTTTATCTTTGACCGTTTCGGGCCCCTGAGTTGGTTTCATTAATCAGTCATTGAACGGTTGGCACAAACGCTTGGCTCGCGGAATACACAGCAAGAGAAACAAGTAAGAGAAACACGACATTTCGCTCGTGTACGCTTCCACGTATACTCTGAGGCTCACAAAGAGACGGAGAACGCGGGTGAAATCGTGTTCGCTGCTCATGAGGAGATGCATCGCATGAAGGCTGAGGAGCGCGAAGAGCTCAAACAAAACGACATGGTCGAGTGGTTTCAAGTCGGGCTTCCGCTGTTTTTGAGACAGAATGGGTCGTACCTTTTACTTGCGCTGGCGCTGGGGCTTTTGGGATGGCAGCTTTGGGGCTGGCATGAGAAGAAACAGGCGGCGGAGGTTATGTCGGCGTGGAATGAATTTGAAGCGGCGAGCGGGGAAGGGGTGATCAATGCGCCGCAGAAATTGCAGGCGGTCATCAATCAATACAATGTGAAGGCCGTGCAGGCGATGTCGTGGGTTCAGGTGGCGAATTTTTATCTGGATGATGTGGCGCAGGGGAATCCGCCGGAGGGATATAACGGGGTGAAGATCGGGAAGGCGGACGCTCTGGCAAAGGCGGAGGAGGCCGCGAAGCATGTGATCAACGAATTCCCGGATCAACCGCTGGCAGTTGGAAAGGCGCATCTGGCGCTCGGGGCGGCGGCTCTCGATCGGGAGGATTGGGACGGGGCGGCGAAGCAGTATGAGTTAATAGCTGACAAGAATGGGGGATTTGCGGGCACGGCGTTTGCGTTGGAGGCTGCTTTTCAGCTTTCGCACATTGCGGATTATCGCAAGGCTCCGCGGCTGACCGCGATGGTGGCGGCGGCGGTGCCGGCCACGCAGAGCACCATGCCGTTGCCGAGTTTTGAGTCGCCAATGATGGGGCCGGCAGCGACGACGCAGGCAAAGTAAGGGAGGGGTAATGTCAGAGCTTTTGCAGATGCCGGTGCGGGATTTTATCACGGCGACGGCGGCAAAACAGCCGACGCCGGGGGGAGGGTCGGTTGCGGCGCTAGCAGGGCGCTCGCGGCGAGCCTTGCGGCGATGGCGCTGCGGTATACCATCGGGAAAAAAGCATACGCGGCTTATGACGTGGAACTCGGGGCGGCATGGCTCAATTTGATACGGCGAGCGCGTTGTTGCAGGAATTGATGTTGGAAGATGTGGCGGCGTATGGGGCACTGTCGGAGATGCTGAAGCTGCCGGAGGCGGGGCGTTTGAGTCATCCGGATTATGCGGCGACGGTGGTGGCGGCGATTCGCGCGCCGCAAACGACGGCGGGGATCGCGATGAACGTGCTCGCCCTCGCTTCGACACTGCTTGAAAAAACGAACAAACTGCTGGTTTCGGATTTGGGGATCGCGGCGGTGTATGCACATGCGACGGTGCATGCGTCGGAGCTGAACGTGCGGATCAACTTGCCGCTGCTTCCGAACCCCGAAGAGGGGGCATCGCTGAAACAAAATCTTTACGATTTAACGGTGAAAGCCGATAAAACGTATGCGATCGTTCGGAACCATTTGCTGAAAATATTATGACCGTGTCTGCCGACAATTCTGATCCGCGTGATTATGTGCTCGATTTATCGAGCGGGCCTGCGGTTCGGAGGGATGAAGAGGCTGTTCCTGTTAAAAATGCACCGGTTCGGTATCTGTCGATTTACTTCAAATGCTGCAAGATTTACGCGCCGATCTATCGGAATGCGGCGAGCACCGCCTTTGCGGGGCACTGTCCGCGATGCAAGCGGGCGGCGCAGATTGATATTCGCCCGGAGGGGAGCACTTCGCGGATTTTTACGGCGGGGTGAAGGCCTTCCGCGGCCCGACGAGAGGGCTGGCTAAACTTTTCTGTTGACTCACCCCCACCGTGGTCGATATAACCATCTACCATGATGACCTCAACGCTTACCCTTCGACTGCTTCTTATTCTCCGCGTGCATCGCTCGTAGGGTCATCCTGTATCTGTAAATATGGAACCCCGCGAGAGATTCTCGCGGGGTTTTTTTTTGGAGCGTTGCGTCGTTGCGAACCACAAATTAAACATTGAAGCCAACGGTTTTCGCCTGAACTTATGATTGTCTGGCGATCTTCTGACAGGAGTTTTCCATGCCCGCCATCCCGCCCGCCGGAGCCTCGGCCACCGTGCCGGAATCCACCGCAATTCGCATCTTCGATACGACGCTGCGCGATGGAGAGCAGTCTCCCGGAGCGTCGCTGAACCTGAAGGAAAAGCTGGAGATTGCGCGGGCTCTGGAGCAGTTGGGCGTCGATATCATTGAGGCCGGTTTTCCGATCACGAGCCAGGGCGATTTTGAAGCGGTGTCGGCCATCTCGGCGGAGATCACGGGGGCGACCATCGCGGGCCTGGCGCGTTGCACGGAAAAAGATGTGCGTCGCGCAGGGGGAGGCGATTCGGCACGCGAAGAGCGGACGCATTCACATTTTTCTCGCCACCTCGAAGATTCACCGCGAATTCAAGTTGAAGAAGGCGAAGGAGGAGATCATTCGCATGACGCGCGAGAATATTCAACTGGCGCGGGAGTATGTGAATGACATCGAGTTTTCGCCGGAAGATGCGTCGCGGACGGAGTTGGATTATCTGGCGGAGGTGGTGCACGCCGCGATTGAGGCGGGCGCGACGACGATCAATTGTCCGGACACGGTGGGATTTGCGACGCCGGCGGAGCATGAGGCGATGTTCAGCTATCTGCTGAAGCATGTTCCGGGGGCGGACAAGGTGATTTTTTCGGCGCATTGCCACAATGATCTTGGGCTGGCGGTTGCAAATTCGCTGGCGGCGGTCAAGGGCGGGGCGCGGCAAGTGGAATGCACCATCAACGGCATCGGCGAGCGGGCGGGCAATGCGTCGCTGGAGGAAATCGTGATGGCGCTGAAACGCGCCACGATGCGTTTCCGTTTACCACGCGCGTCAACACGAAAAAGCTTGTCCCGATCAGCCGCCTGGTGAGTTCGCTCACGGGGCTGCATGTGCAGCGCAACAAAGCAATTGTGGGCGAAAATGCCTTTGCCCACGAGTCGGGCATCCATCAGGATGGAATGCTGAAGCACAAATCGACGTATGAGATCATGACGCCGTCGGATGTGGGCTGGGCGGAGTGCGCAATGTGCTGGGCAAGCATTCGGGGCGGCATGCGTTCAAAACGCGATTGGATGAACTGGGCTATCGCACTGAATGAAGCCGAACTCAATAAAGCGTTCGAGGCGTTCAAAACCCTCTGCGACAAGAAGAAGGAAATTTATGATGAGGATCTGGACTCCATCGTGGAGGCGCAGTTGGAGAATGCGGACCAGTTGTTCAAATTGAAGAGTTTGCAGGTGGTTGCATCCACGCACGGCATACCGACGGCGACGGTGACGCTGATCGATTCCAACGGCGACGACATCACGGATGCGGCGACGGGCGACGGGCCAATCGATGCGATGTTCGCAGTGATTCAGCGGATCACGCATATCAGCGGGCAGTTGGTGAATTATGAGGTGCGTTCGATCACGGCGGGGAAAGATGCGCAGGGGGAGGCGATTGTGGAGTTGATTCATTCGGATCGAAAGGTGCGCGGGCGCGGCGTGAGCACGGATATTCTGGAGGCGAGCGGCGAAGGCGTATCTGGCGGCGATCAATCGTATTCGGACGATTAACAAGAAGACGGTGAGCCAAGGGACGCCGATGTGAATTGGGAAGTCAGCCGATTGACTTGGGAGTTCACGTTTTCTTGTTTTTGCAACAAATGCGTATGAAAAACCGAAGACACGCTGAAGCGTGAACTCCGATTGATGATGCGCCAACACTTACGTTTTTATGCGATCGCGGTAAGCGTAAACAGGGTTGCTTCGGGCGGACACGCGACCGGATCGGATGCGAATGTCCGAGGCCGGTGGAGACGAACATCGTTCGTTGTGGAACCTGCTGTCCTGGTAGGGGTGGGAAGAAAAAGAACCCTCGCAGAAGTTCGCGGCGGCGATGGGGATGTAGAGGGGGCCTACGAAGGGGAAGTTCGCTTGGCCGCCGTGGGAGTGGCCGCAGAGCATGAATTGCCAGGGGTACGGAGTGAGCGAGTCGATGCCGTCGGGGTTGTGCTGCAGGCAGATGACCGGGTCGGCGGTCGTCACGCCGTGGAAAGCAGCGACGGGATCGGAACGGTCGACCGCGGGCGCGCTGTGAGCTCGTCGGGCGGTCCCGGACCGAACTTCAGGATTTCCCCGGATGCGCCACGTCCGCGCACACGCCACCATGTCATCAATCGCCAGGGGCATTGGTCCGGCGCGGAAGGGAGGGGCGCCCACCGCGCCGGACCTGGTCCCCGGGACCGGGGAACACGCCTCGGGGGGCTCGCGCCCGGCGCGGGAGATGGGGCTATCTTCGCGCCGGGCGATCACACGTCGCCGGCGTAGAGATCGACCGTCTTGGCCATCCCGCCGTCGACGCTGATCGTCTCGCCGGTGAGGAAGCGCGCGGCGTCCGAGGCGAGGAACACGACGACATCGGCGATGTCCTCGGGCACCGACCAGCGCCGCAGGGGTGTGCGCGGGTT